>NZ_CP071839.1:6300000-8773899 GCF_017526105.1 Streptomyces cyanogenus | reverse complement strand
GGGGGCGGAGAGCCTGTCGGCTCTTAAGTTGGCCTGGCGGCCAACTACGGGCCTGGCGGCCCGTTAGGTGCTGTCGTCGTGCCTGACGGCACGACTGTGTTTCTGGTGCGGGGGTTGGCCCTGGCGGGCCAACTCGACTGGTTTCTCTGTGTGTTGGCGGGCCTGGCGGCCCGCTCAGTAAGGGAATGTCGTCCTGCCTGGCGGCAGGACCGGGAAAAGGTGATGGCCCCTCCCCTGACGGGGAGGGAGGGGAAGAGTTGTCGGCACCCGAGCGCCTGGCGGCGCCGGTGATGTCATAACTCGGTGGTTGCACAGATATTGAGTTTGCCTGCGCTCCCCTGACGCGGAGCTGGAATGGGTGGTGTCCGGCTGTCGCCGGACTGAGTGGATGTCAGTTTCCTTAGGTGCTTTGTGGGTTGTGGTTCCGGGTACGGCTGTTTCTCGATGGAGGGGAATAGCGCCTGGCGGCGCCATGTGGGTGTGGCATCGATGAGTGGCCCTTGTCGAGTCACCTGGGAGCTTCGTCTCTCCTCACTGCCAGTAGCTAAAGGCTGGCTCGGCCCGAGGAAGGTGGTTCCTGGCCTCCGAGTGGCGAGGAACCACCTTCCTGAGCGGGGGCATTACTTCAGAGGCGGCGACGCGGCAGGCGGCCGAGCAGCACGGCCAGGGTTCTGAGAGCCGCCTGCCGGCGGCGGGCGGTCGGAGCGCATACGGCGGTCAGGGCAAGTCCGGCGACGGTGAGCGGGTGGGTGGCCAACAACGTCGTGATGAAGGGGCTGTTGAGCAGGGCGAGCAAGTGGTGGAACAAGGTTGGGGCCTCCTTGGGGTGGGATCCGCCTGTGTAGCGGAGTCCTTAGTGGCCCTATTGGTGCTCGTCCGGCGGGTTTCCGGCGATGTCCTGGATGGCGGTCGGAAGGCGTCTACGCTGGCCAGGGCCCCTGCGGCGGGTTTTCCGGTGCGTGGGTGGGTGGATGGTGCGGGGAGGGGGGCGGTGGAACAGGGCGCGGCTGTACGGGTTTTCGCGGCCATGCTGAAGGCTCTGTACGAAAGGGCGGGTGCGCCCACCCTGTCGGCGCTGGTGCGTCAGGGCAGGCTGCAGCAGCCGCCCGTTGTGCTGAGTACGTCCTCGTTGAGTGATTGGCTGGCGGGCCGGTCTGTACCGTCTCAGCAGCTGGTGGTGCAGTTCCTGGTCGTCGGTCTCGCCCGGCAGGCTCGTCAGGCGGGCCGTGCGGGTGCTCCTGCAGGGTGGGCGAGGTTGTGGGAGGCGGCGGTTGAGGAACGGCGGCAGCGGCGTGGTGGCCGTCCCGGCCGTCGGGGGGCGGACGCTCCCGAGGAGCAGGTGCCTGTCCGTGGCCGGTTCGTGGCCGAGCTGCGGGATGAGGAGGCGTTCGGTGAGTGGGAGGTGCATCGGCCCGTCGATGTGACGGCGGCGGTGCCGGGGGTGCTGCCGCTGTATGTGCGGCGTGCCCACGATGAGGTTCTGCGCTCGGTGGTGGGACAGGCCGGTGGGGGCGCGAGCCGGATGGTGGTGCTGGTCGGTGAGTCGTCCTCGGGCAAGACGAGGGCGTGCTGGGAGGCGGTGGCCGAGCTGCCGGCCGGGTGGAGGCTGTGGCATCCGCTCGATCCGTCGCCCGCCCAGGCACTGGCGAACGCGCTGGCGGAGGGGATCGCTGGGCAACCGCGATCTGGCTGAATGAGCTGCAGTGGTACGTGGGCGAGCAGGCTGGGGCGTGCGCGGGGCAGGTAGCGGTTGGTCGGAGGGCGTTGCTGCAGGACAGCACGAGGGGGCCGGTGCTCGTCCTTGGGACGGTGTGGCCGGAGTTTTGGAATGTGCTGACCGCGCCGGCTGGCCCGGGCCGGAGTTCTGGGGATGCGCAGACCCGGGCGTTGCTCGAGGGCACGGGCGTGTATGTGCCGACTGCGTTCGAGGCGCAGGAGCTGCAGGATGCGCGGACGGTGGGTGGCCACGATGTGCGGCTGGCCGATGCTCTGGCCCACACCGTAGACGGGCGGATCGCCCAGTACCTGGCGGGGGCTCCGGCACTGCTTGAGCGTTACCGGATGGCGCCGCCCGCGGCCCGTGCGGTGATCCGGGCGGCCATGGACGCGAACAGGCTGGGCGGGGCGGCGCTGGTGGGTCGGGATTTTCTGCAGGCGGCCGCCGAGGGCTATCTCGGTGACGACGACTACGACGCGCTCGGTGAGCAGTGGCTTGAGGAGGCTCTCGCCTACACCCAGCAGCCGAGCAAGGGCGTACGCGGGCTGTTGAGCCGGGTACGGGCCCGTCAAGGCAGCGATGGCGGGGGCAGGTGGCGGCTGTCCGATTACATGGACCACATCGGTCGCGTCGAGCGGCGGTATGCCGCTCCCCCGGCCTCATTCTGGCGTGCGGCGCGCGAGTATCTGCCCGAGCCGCACCTCGTACGGGCTGTGGGACAGGCAGCCGAGGCACGCTGGCGTGACGCCGAGGCCGCCGGCCTGTATCAGCGGGCGCTGGACCTGGGGGGTGTGAAGGCGGGACAGGAACTGGTGTCGCTGTGGCAGGAGCGTCAGCGGGCCGAGGAAGCCCGTCGTGTGCAGGAGCAGACCGCGCTCGCCGGGGACGGCGAGTTCTTGGAGGAACTGCTGGAACAGATGCTGGAGCAGGAGCAGTATCAGCAGGCCGAACAGCTGGTGCGGGAGGCCGCCGGGCGTGGCCATCCCACGGCCCAGCTCCACCTGGCCCGCGCGCTGGTACTGGACGGAAAGGCCGAGGAGGCGGAGCGCTGGTATGCCGAGGTCGCCCAGTGCAGCGATCCGGACATCCTGCGCGCCTACGCCGACGACCTGCGTGAGCGCGGGGACCTGGATGGTGCCCGGGCAGCATTGCGGGCGGCGGGTGACCGCCGCGCGATGGGCGAACTGGCCGCCCTGGCGGAGGGAACGGTCGAGGTGGAGCAGGCGGCCCGGGAGGCCTTCGCCGCGGGCGAAGCCACCCCGTTGAAGACCCTCGCCGAACAGGCCGAGGCCGAAGGACGTGCCGCTGACGCGGCGCGGCTGTACGGGGATGCAGTCGAGGTTTTCGAACGCCGGCGCCGCCAGCGGGAGGAGGGCATGGATTTCATCAACTTCGAAGCAGGCCCTCGCTCCTTGCTCGATTACGTCAACCCAGCGGTGCTGCCCATGCCGCCCGGGGAGACCTGGGCGCTGCGCCAGCTGGTGGCTCTGCTGGACGCCACGCAGGGCGCGGCGGCGGGTGACGACGCGCTCGGGGAGGTTGCCCGGGCCGGGAATGCCTGGGCGCTGGAGCGGCGGCTGCGTGAGCGCAATCAGGAGCAGGAGGCACAGGCCCTGCTGGACCGGGAGGTGGGGCAGGGCACCCCATGGGCGCTGTGGGTGCAGGCCTACCGCGCGGTGCACGACGAGCAGGTGACGGATGACGTCCGCCGCACGCTGCTGGAGCGTGCGGCGCAGGCACGTGTGGGCCAGGCGGTGAAGATGCTGATGGAGCGGGCCGAACAGGCTGGTCGGGCCGGTGAAGCCGACCAGTGGGCGCTGCACGCCGCCGCCCGCGGCTACACCACGCCGCTGTGGGAGCTGGTGCGCAGCCGCGAGGAGGGCGGGCAGTGGGAGGAGGCCGAGCAGCTCGCCTGGAGGGCACCGGCCGGCCAGCGGTCCTGGGCCTTGCGTCGTCTGGCGCGGGAACGGACCGGGGAGCACGCCACGGCTTTGCTGCGACACGCCTGTGACGAGGCCCTGGCATGGGCGCCGGGGATGCTCGCTGAACGCCTCGAGGCAGCGGGCGAGTTCGCGCAGGCCGAGCAGTTCGCACGCACGGCCGCCGACGCCGGGGACCGGCAGGCGCTGGAAGAGCTCGCCGTGCGGCGCAAGGACGACGGCCTCGACCGGCAGTGGCTGGCGCTGCTGGCGAACGGGCTGACAGCCGAGGGGACCCCCGCCGCCCCGTGGTGACCGTTCTCGCGACATCGGAAACGGCGAGCCCATGGCGGCGAAGACGTCAGTGCCCGCCTCGCAGAGCCCGGCAGCCAGGGCTTAGCCGAAAGCCGGCCAGGACCGCGGCGGAACTGGGACGGCAGCCAGCACGCAAAGAGTGCGCCGCCTGCCGCCGGAAGGTGAACCCCGCATCCTGCGCGTCGGGATAGCCGTCGCGCGTGGCCTTCAGCTCGCAGATGGGGTGCTGTGCATGCTGTCCTGGTGTGCTGCAGTGGTGCATGGTCTGGGTCGGCCCCACCATCCGACCGATGAAGGGACACAAGCCGTGGCTCAGCGGACTACAGACGACCAGCCCCAAGCCCTGCCCCCCGCCCTCGCATCCATGACCCTGCTGGTCGCCGCCGTCATCGTCCACGACAAAGCCACGGGTCGCGTCGTGCTCCTTCAGCGCAGCCAGAACGCCAAGTTCGCCCAGGGCATGTGGGACCTTCCTGTCGGCAAGAGCGAACCTGGCGAACCCATCACCGAAACCGCCGTACGCGAGCTGTATGAAGAGACCGGTCTGACTGTGAAACCAGAGGCTCTGAAGGTGGCTCACGTCATTCACGGCGCCTGGGGCGTCGAAGCACCAGGCGGCTTCCTCACCGTCGTCTTCGCCGCCCACGAATGGACCGGCGAACCTGAAAACCGCGAACCGCGCAAACACACTCAGGTCCGCTGGGTCGAGACCGACTCCATCCCGGAGGAATTCGTAGACACCACCTCTAGCGCTCTTCGGCGATACCTTGCGGGCGGACCGCAGGTGTCCCTGGCCGGTTGGCAGTAAGGGATCGTCTTCCCCGGTTCCTCGGCGGTGGTGGGGGCGGCGATCTCATGTGGGTGCGGATCCTCTGACGTGGTGGTCGGGATCACGCGATGAGGCTGTACTTCTGCTGGTCGGGGCCGAGGCAGAGGTGTTGATGCTCACGGGCACGCTGGTGGTCCGCTGCAGCCAGGCAGTGGACTGGTGGCTCGCAGGGGGGCGCTGGGCCGACGCGGTCGGGGCTTGTACCACTCGGACGGGCGGTTGCTGCGCCTGCGCGCTCCCATTATAGACTTCAGGAAGTCTATAATGGTGTCATGCCTCGACGGATCGAACCGTTCGCTGCGGGTTCGCTCGTACTGTTGAGAAGGAAGGCTGGCCTGACGCAAGCTCAGCTGGGCGCGGCGATCGGGGTGTCGGCCCGGCAGATCGCTTCGTACGAACAGGGTGCTCACGCCCCTTCACCGCGTCGGCTGCGGCTGATGGCCCGGGCGCTGAGGACGTCTGCGCACGAGCTGGCGGGGGTTCCTGCAGGTGAGGAGTCGCTGGCCGACCTGCGGCGGTTTGCGGGACTGGACCGGGTGGATGTGGTTGCCCTGCTGGACGCGGCGCTGTCCGACGAACTGGGCAGGGTGACGGAGTGGAAGCTGCAGGCGATGGAGAACGGCCGTGCGGTGACGGCCTGGTTGTCGCGGGAGGCGCTGCAGGAGATCATCCCGGCTCTGGCGAAGATCTACCGTGTGCCGGTGCGGACGGTACGCCGCAGTTGGTTCAGGTCGTTTCCGGAGCAGGGGTACCTGCTGCGGGCACCGCGGACGGCGGGCCGTGAGCAGGGACAGCGGCGTGCTGGCTCCCGCACGTGGGAAGAGCTCACGCGACGTCAGCGCGCCTATCTGGTCGCGTGCTTCCGGGAGGATCAGCAGGCTGAGAAGCGAGCCGCGGGGAGCCGGGCAGCTGGGCATGCCCCGGGACGGGCGGCGCAGTGGCGTCGGATCCCCTTCACGGTGAGGGCCGATCCGGCGTTCACCGGCTACACCCGCATCCAGGAGCGGCTGCGGGCGGAGGGCTGGCACGATGCCGGCGCCGGCGCGACGCTGCACGCGCTGGCGCGGCGAGATCTGCTGCGGGTGAGCGAGGACGAGGTGGAGGTGTTTCCGCTCGGGTTCGTGCCACGCGTCGTGGTCGAGATGACCCGTGCGGGGCGAGCCTGCGTGCGGGCAGGCCTGAAGGAACGCCCCGCCGGCCACGCCCCGGGGGATCTGCTGTCGCAGTGGCTGTGGACTGTTCTGGTCAAAGTGGCCGAGGCAGGCGAGGCGGGGCTGGCGGAGGACGCCCTGTGGGGGCGGGCCAAGTTCTATCTCGGTACCGGCTACCGTCCCGGCGGCGCACTGAGCCGCGGATTCATCGACTGCCTGCCCGACGAAGGCGACGGGCACCAGGAGCGGGTGTATCGGTGGGTGGTCACCGCAGCCGGCTGGGATCACATCCGTCACCATGCGGCCGGTTACCGGGAGTTGTACCCGGGGATTGCCGCCGATACGGCCGTGGAGCGTGTTTCGGAAAACTGAATTCGCACCATTGTGCGAATTTATGTGCGGGGGCGGCCGATTGTCAGTGCCGCCCTTTATGGTGCGTGCCGTGGATTTAGCGAACTCTCCGGCGGAGGCCGGACTTTCCGATGCGGCCGTGCGTCACATGGTGATGGCGGCGGCCGCGATGGCCGCCAAGGCGCTCACCGACACCGAACAGCCTGCCGAGGGACGGCTGGGCACGCTGCTGGACGCCTACGGGCGCGTCCAGGCGGCCCGGGGCCCGGCAGCACCCTTGCCCTTCAGCCGGTTCCGCAGACTGCTGCAGGGAGACCTGGCCCGGCTGCTGCCTGCTTCTGTGCCGGCGGAGGAGATGGACGGAGTCCGCCTGATCGACCCGGACGGCGACTTCGACGAGGACTTCTTCGACCTGGAGATCGAGCAGCGGGTGGTCCTGCGCGCGCTGGCGAAGACCACGCACGGCGGGCGGCCGGCCAGCACCCGGAACCTGGAGGCCGAGATGGACCAGGACCGGGTCTTCACCGCGCTGCGCAAGCGCATGGACCAGGACGCCTACGTGCACGGGCGCTCCAGCCTGATCCGCATGCCGGCGGGCTCCGATGCGCAGCTGCGGCGGCTGAATCTGCCCAGCAGCGTCGCGGAGTTCTATCGGCCCGTCTCCTTCGATGCAACGTGGGACCGGTGGTGGTTCGCCTGCCCGGTCTGCCACTGGCCGATGAAGGTCACTGTGCACGGCACCCGGGCCGGGACCAGGACGGGCAGTGTGCGCTGCTTCCATCGCCCGCATGCGGCCTGGGGAGCCGCGTACTCCTTCAGGCTCCCGGATGCGGGGCGGGCTCCCCTGCTGCATCCGCTGTCCCGGCCGGCTGCGCCGTCGGGTGCGCAGGCGGTGCTGTTCCCGGACCTGACCGGGCAGGTACCCGAGCCGGTGCCCGTGGAGGGGCACAAGGCGCTGGCTCGGGGGGTGTGGCGCTGGACGACCGTGCCCGGCCTCGTCGAGGTCGCCCTCTTCGACGCACTCAGCGAACGGGGCCTGTCGGTGGCGTTGTGGCCGGAGCTGGATGCCTACGACCTGCAGGTCGCCGCCGGGCAGGGTGCGGGGCGGACGGAGTTCCGCATCGACGTCAAGGACTACACCTCCGCCCTGTTGCTGGCGAAGAAGATCCAGGCGGACGGCGGGGACCGGGGCGGCGCCGAGTGGCTGGTGGTGCCCGACTACCGCGAATCCAGCCTGGACCTGGTGGGGACCGTGGCGGGCGAGTTCGGGCTGAAGACCGCGACGGCGAGCGGCATCGGTGAACTGATCTGCAAGAAGGCGGGGGCGGCATGGCAGTGACCAAGGCCAGGCGCCTGTCCAAGACGGCCGGGGCGGTCGGGGCCGCGCTGGCCCTGGCAGCCCACTACTTCCCGCGCCAAGAGGAGGCAGGCGGCACGGCCATCGCTTCGTTCCGGGACGCGGCGTTCCTGCTCAGCGGCCAGCTCGACAAGTGGGCGCGGTGGCGGGACTTGCCGCACGACGAGAAGCAGCGCATCGGCGCGGTGGTGGCGCTCGCTCCGCAGGAACTGGCCTCTGTCACCGTGTTCGCCGCCCGCGCGCGGGAGTTGCTGGACTTCGCGCACGGCGAGCCGGCCGCGTTGCCCTTCAGGTCCGCGGATCCCGCCGTGGGGCGGGCCGAGGCGGCTGTTCCGCTGGTGGGCGGGGGTTTGCTGGAGTATGTCGACCGGATTCTTCAGCGGCTGCGCCGCGATCACCCCCGCAGCCGCCCGGACGAGCCGGCCGGGCCGGGTATCTGGCTGCCGCGCACGCAGTACGCGGCCGGCTCCGGGCTCATCCAGGGGCGCACCGTCATCCCTGTCTTCGCCGACGGCGGCGAAGAGGAGGCGGCGGCCCGGGCGGAGCTGCCCGAGGTGCGCACGGTGCCCTACCAGGAGGAGATTGCCCTGCCGGCCGGGGAGCTGCTCGAGCTGGCCCGTCTGATCGACGGGCGCTACCCGGCCGCGGACCGGTACGTGCACGCGGTCCTGGAGAACCTTTTTGCGCAGTTGCAGACCACGGATGCGGTGCCTGCGCAGGAGCTGATCCGGCTGGGGGCGGGGCCGATGGGCATCCTCAACGCGCCCACCGGGACCGGCAAGAGTGTCCTGGTGCGCGTGGCCGCCTCCTGGTATGCAGTCAACGGGCTGACCGTCACCCTCGTGCTGCCGACGGTCGAGGCCACGCTGTCCGCGGCCTGGGACATCAGCCAGGATCTTGAGCAGCTGGGCCGTACGGAGACCTGCACGCCGCTGATGTCGCCCTCGCGGTTGCACGAGCGGGCGATGAAGGCCGCCGCCCGCATCGAGGGCAGTCTGCTGGAGCAGTCGGACAAGACCCTGTGGAAGCTGGACCAGCTGTCCTACGGCTGCGCGCTCAGCCATCACACCCAGTCCAGCCATCCGTACCCGCCCGGCCAGGAGCCGTGCCGCGGGCTGTTGCCGCTGCCGCCGGCGACCGACCGGGCCGCGTGCCCGTGGACGGCCACCTGCGGCAAGTACGCCCAGCACCGGCAGGCGTGCACCGCCTCGGTTGTGGTGACCAATCACCACAACTTCATGACCGGTCGCTTTCCGCTGGGCATCCGGCTGGACGGGCGAGCGGTCGCGGATGTGTCGGTGGCGGAGTTCGTGCTACGCCGTTCGCACACCGTCATGATCGATGAGGTCGACCAGTTCCAGTCGACCGCCCTGGACTTGTGCTCCAGCGAGCTCGTCCTGGATTCGCGGCGCCAGCCGACCGTGCCCTTGCGGGAGTTGGACGAGGACAAGGCGAAACTGCCGCCCGATGCGGTCAAGGCCTTGTGCCCGACCATCAGCCACGCCCGCTATCTGTCGGAATTCCTGCTGGCCAGCGTCTGCGAAGACCTGCTGCACCTGCGCCACTACGAAGGCCACGGACCCTCCCGTGAGCGGCCAGGCGTCAACAGCACCGGCTGGCACCTGGCCGGCAGCCGGGACCGGCGTCTGATCACGTTGCTCTTTCCCGACGAGGGCATCCCCAGCGAGCAGGAGATCCCCGACCACCTCTTCGACCAGCTCAAAGCCCTGCGCCCGGCTCCGCCCACATCCGACGACACCGACGAGCCGGCCGGGGATGCCGGTCTGCCGCCGCATCTGAAAGCGGTGCGGCGGCTGCTGGGCGACCTGCTGGCGCCGCGCGGGGAGGACCTGCTGGCCTCCATCCAGCTGGAACTGAACGAAGTACTGCTTGACGTCGTCAAGGATCCGCACGACCGCGGCGAGGCCGTCGAGCTGCTGATCGTGCGGATGTGGCTGGCCGAGCTCGACGACACCCTTGGCCTGCTGCGCAACAAGACCGGTCAGCTGCGCTCGCTGGGGATGCGCTCGGCCCGCATACTCGCCCAGCGTCTGGAGACCGGGGTGGCCGCCCACATCCTGCCCTACGGCATGCTCGGCAAGGCAATCACCGGCTACCGGGTCACCGGCCTGGACAATCCCCACAAGAACGCTGAGCTGACCGCGCAGAGCATCAGCGGCGACCCCCACACCTACACCGCCCAGCTGGGCAGCATCGTCTCCCTCGCCCTGGCCGGTGTGGAACGGCCGGTGCTGGGCCTGTCGGCCACCGCCTACTTCCCTCAAGCCGTGCGCGAGCACGTCCACGCGGACGTGAAGTGGTGGATGACCGATGCCGCGCCCGACAGCATCCGCGCCAAGCGCCGCATGATCACCGACTCGGTCACCCAGCGGGCCATCCAGATCTCTGGCATCCCCCAGCAGCACAAACGCGAAGCACTGATCAAACTCGGTGACCGTCTCTACGACACGGTGATTCACGACGAGCTCGCCCGCATCGCGCGCACCGACCCCGACCGCGCGCACGCGGCAGTGGTCGTCAACTCCTACGAGCACTGCCGCCACCTCGCGCTCGGCATCCACTCCGCGGGCCAGTACACCAGCGGCCTGTGTGTCGCCGTGCCAGCCGACCGGCACTGGCGGGCCAAGCTGCCGCCTCTGCCACCCGGCATCACCGAGCTGACCCCGGACGAATTTGAGGACTTCCCCCGCCGGGGAAAGATCCTCGTCGTGCCGATGGCGCGGATCGCCCGCGGCCTGAACATCGTCATCGGCACCAAGTCGGCCATCACGCCGGTCTACCTGTGCACCCGGCCGCTGGCCCTGCTGACCGATCCAGCGGAGATGTACGCCAGCGTCAACGCCGCCGGAATCAGCTCCCTGCCCTCCGCACCCACCGCCTTGCCCGTCAGGAACCTCAGGGAAGCCAGGGCCGCCGCCTGGGCCCGCATGGGCATGATCATGCGGTCCGCGCCCGGGTTCATCAGCACCGCTCACGCCCTGCAGGAAGAGATCGTCGCCGGCATGGTCGTCGACATGATCCAGCTCGCCGGGCGCGCCCGCCGCGGCGGCACCGACATGACGCTTCACCTCGTCGACTACGCCTTCCACGAGGACTCCTGGCAGTCCGACCTCGCCGGCATCCTGCGCCGCATGCACCACCGCTGGTCCCCCGATGTGCGCCGGCAGATGAACGCCATCTACCGCGAGGCCCTCGCCGCGTTCCTCGCCTACGCCGGTATCGACCCGGATGACACCTGACCCCTCCCGCCCGTCCGCAACCATCCCAGATTTGGAGGCCTTCCTCGCTCATGCCTGCACCCATCACCCGTGCCTGCCTGGACGTGCTCGCCTACCGCTGCACCCCCACGCTGCTGGACGGGGCCACCGTCCACCTGCGCCAGTTCCCCACCAGCGTCACCTCCCTGTGGACCCTGCTGGACCGCCAGTACAAGGACATCGTCAAACGGGAGGAGGCCCAGGCCCCGCACTCCGTGCTCACCGGCGCCCTGCGCTGCTTAACCGGCGGTTACGTCTTCTTCGACCCCAAACAGGGGCTGCTGGCAACCCGCCGCCCGCTCGACGACGACACCCTGCGCGACGCGTTCACCCTCCTGCACGGCCTCATCCTGGGCCACCACCCCGACGACATCGACCTCAACCGGCCCACCCCACTGGCCGAACGCGTCGCCGAGACCACGCAGCAGGAGCGGCTGCTGGCCGACTACCTCATCACCCCGGACGGCTCGCACACGCCGCTCTCCCCCACCCCTGGTCGGCAACCGGACGCGGCCAACTGGGTCTACAACACTGCGGCCTGGGACCTGGCCCACCGCCTCGCCCAGCACACCTGGAGGGTGGACGATCAGGACATCATTCTGAGGCCGGACAGCAGCGGCGGCCTGATCGCCTGGCAGCAGCCCTGGTCCAACAAGGCCGGCACCGCACACGCGCTGGCCCGGGTGCGGCTGGCCCTGAAAACCCTGCCCAATGTCGCCGACCCGATCCTCGTGGTCTCCTCCCAGGCCACCCGCATCAGCCGCACCATGGCCTACGCACGCACCGTGCTGGCCGAACAGGCCGAGACCGACCTGCCGATCGTCGAGGTCGAAATGGCCGGACGCGGCCGCGTCCGCCGCATCCACCGCATGTCCCTGCAGACCCTGGCCCGCCTCGGCATGGACCACTCCGTCCTGCACAACATCCAGCAGCGTGTCGAGGCCGAACACAGCGCCGATACCCGGGAAGAGGACCAGCCCGAGACCGAGGCCGAGACGGCGGGGCTCGGCCCCATCCGCCCTATCCAGGGCAAGACCTTCTCCTTTCCCGTGGGCCGCGGCGTCGGCATGCACCACCTGCGCGAGCTCGACCGCCACATCGGGCAGGTCCTCGCCCCCACCGGCCTGAACATCGTCCAGGACTCCCGCGCCCGCGGCTTCAAGCAGCTGCCCCAGGCCGAACTGTCCGTGCAGCCGGGCGACATCATCCGCTCTTTGGACGCCATGCATTACCAGCACCTGCGCCTGGTGTGCCTGTGGTACCGGGACGAGATGCGTCAGCGCATGATCCACGGCCTCGCCAGCATCTTCGACCTCGACCCGCAGACACTCGATCCCGCCGAGGGCATCCCCGTGCCCCTGGACGGCGGCCGCATCAGCGCGGTCTTCCACTGTGTCCCCGAGTTCCTCGTCCATGGCCCCGCGGCTGGGCAGGAGGCCGCCGTCGCGCACATTCCCTCGCTCAAGAAGGAGCCATCCACCCTCGTCGGTGTCTGGGCGGAGACCGAATTCGACGCCGCAGCGGAGGAAGCAGACGCCATGTCTCCGGCCGATGGTGCGGGCACGGCGGCCGGTCCCGGCCCGGACGAGGACGCCAAGCACCAGGCCCGGCGCACCCTGGCGCGGCTCGGATTCGTCTCCCAGTTCACCGCTGAGCGCAAGGAAGCCAAGCGCAAGAAGCTCAACGGGAAACAGACCGACCATCAGGTGGTCCTGTCACTGCTGGACCTGTGCCGGAGCCTGGGCATCATCGACCGCCGCATCGACCAGGTCATGGTCGATGCCATCGGCCCCCACGCGGCCGATCAGGTCGCGCACTGCGGCATCCACGTGCGCCGCCAGAGCCGCCAGGGCAAGGACCGCACCGCCAAGATCTGCGTGACCGCCAGCGTCCTGAAGCCTCCCGCCCACCCTGGCGGGGCCTGGACCCTGCACGGCTGGAGCTACACCCACCGCCGCTGGGAGCCCTACCACCAGGCGCAGGCCGCCTTCCACGCGGACGCCTACCCCACCGGCAAGATGACCGACTTCGATGACGACAACCGCGGCCTCAAGACAGTGGCCCGGCACATCGACCAGGCTCTGGCCGACCTCTACGACTATCTCGACGGCGCCCCCTACACCGTCACCGTCGACGGCGTGGCCACCCGCCGCCTGTGGCTGGGCCTGCACAATCGCCGCCAGGGCCAGCAACCCACACGCAACAGCACCTGGCTGCCCGCCAGCACCCTCCAAGCCCGCGAACGCCCGCTGGCCGTGGTACGCATCAACAAGGACATGGACGAGGTGCCGCGCCCCGTCCGGGTCAGCCACCGCAGTGTTGACGGCACCGTGGCCCGCACCAACAAGGTCACCAACCTGCTCTACCAGGTCACACCCGACTTCGGCTCCCCCACCTGGCTGCTGGCCACCGTCCCGCCCCAGTTCGACGGCGCCGGAGCCGGCCGCCTCGGCGAAGCCATCACCCGCTGGACCGCCAGCCACGGCTCCAGCGACCCCGACAACCGGCGCAAGAACGAAGTCCGCCCCAACTGGTACAGCATGACCGCCACCGAGATCTACCCCATCATCACCGCCAGCCCTGCGGGCACCGGCGAGAACCTGGATACGGCCCCGATCGAGCCCCAGTCCCTGGCGCTGACCGCGGCCCGTCTGTGCCACCAGCCCCTGGCTTGGGCCAACCGCACCCGCTACCCCGTCCCCTTGCACGCCGCCCAGCAGATGGACCTCGATCACCCCCAATACCGCCGCAGCGCATTGGCCGACGATCAGAACGCCGAGGCCATCGGCGACACCAGCCCGGCCGAGGACGGCACTCCAGCCGGCGACCAATCCTGACGCCGCCGTGCAGGCATGGTGGCCAGGCCAGCGGCTTGACGCCGCTGGCCCGGGCACCGCCGTGGGGCTCGTCACCTGCCGCGGCCAGCCCCACCGGCCTTGACAGGCAGGCAAGGCCGCACCCGCAGGGTCGCTGACGACGGCTTCTCGACCCCGCTCGCCAATGGACTGCACGTACGTGGCAGTCTGCTGGACGTTGGCTCATCAAGGCACCGGCAGCCAATTGCCCTATGAGCCCCGAGTTCCCGTCATGAGCAGGTTCGCCGCCCGGCCTCCGCACGACTGCGCCGAAGACTCCACCACCTGGAAGCACCACCTCCGCCCCTAGCAGAGCCGGTCCTACCCTGTTCGCCCACCCACACCGGAGAATCTCATGGGAGCCTTCCCCGCCAGCCGACGCCTCGTTGCCGAACGCCTGACCGAGATGGTCGGTTACCGGGCAGGACTGGCCATCATGGAATCCGACATCCTGGCCAGCCTCCAACGCCACGGCTACCCGCACTTGTATCCGCCGCGCGAGGCCGGGACAGTGCGGATGCGCAGTGAAGCCTACGAGATCATGAGCCGCTGTGTGGCGGACTCCTTCGTCCAGCCCGGTGCGGTACGCGCCATGAGATCCCTCGCCGACCGAGTACGCGACCGGCTGCAGGACGGAGAGCTGGCGTGGCAGGTGCTCGGTTTCATCGACACCGTGCTCACTTTGGGTACCGAGCAAGAGCGGGCGTCGCTCGAAGCCCTGGAGGAACGGGGTCGGCAGCTGCTGCGCTTCATGCAGATGGACACTCAGCCACCTGCTGTGCGCGACCGGTTACGGGAGACAGCCCGTCGCTGGCACGGAGATGCTCTTGCTGCAGCCATCGACGTCGTCTTCGAGGTGGAGGACTTCCGGGATGCTTCCGACCCGTGGAAGAGGTGGGTGCGTACCGTCGAATGGAGCGATGTCGTGAAGCTGGCCGACCTGTTCACTTCGGACTCCGTGACAGCCTCCTACGGCCGGTTCTTCGACCAGCGGTTCGTTCCTTTCCTGGTCGGCAACTACGAAGAACTCGCCGCCATCCACTGGAGGAAGTTCGAGGCCCTGGTGGCCGAGCACTTCCACCGGGCAGGCTTCCGCGTCGAGCTCGGCCCGGGACGCAACGACAACGGCGTCGACATCAGGCTATGGGAATCCGGCCGTGCCACCGATGGCGAAGCTCCACCCCTGGTGATCGTGCAGTGCAAGCGTGAGCGCCGCAAGATCAGCAAGGTGGTGGTCAAGGCTCTCGCCGCCGATGTCGCCTGGGAGAAAGCCCGTACCGGACTCTTGGTGGCCACCGTCGACTGGTCACCCGGCGCTCGTGAGGTGGTCCGCACGCGCAACTACCCCGTCGAAGAGGTCAATCGTGAAGCGGTACAGGCGTGGCTGACCGCCATGCACACGAACAACGCCGGCCTGTGGCTGGCCAGCTGATATACGCAGCCCTTGGCGACACGCCTCACCTCAGCGTGACAGGCGTAGTCGGTACCATCGCCAAGAGATCTGCTCTCCCCTTGCGGCAAGCTGATCAACGCCCTCGATGGGCTCTCCGGACGGAAGCCGAAGCAATCTGCGCCGACCGCCTACAACGCCCCAAACGCCGAACTCGCCGCACGGTGCGGCTGGACCCACCCCAAGACATCCCGCCTGGAAAACGCCCACACAGCACCCACCCCCGACGACATCCGCCGCTGGTGCCACGCATGCGGCGCCGACGACCAGGCCGACGGCATCATCGCCGAGTCCCGCGACGCCAAGACCGCCTACACCCAATGGCGGCGCCAAGTCCGCAGCGGATTGGGCCAGCTCCAGGACAGCTATCTCGAGCTGTACCGGAGCACGGCGCTGTTCCGCATCTACTCCTCGACCCTCGTGCCCGGCTTGCTGCAGACCGAGGGCTACGCCGGGGGCATCCTGCACACCAGCGCCAGCCTCCACGACGTCCCCGGGGACGACAGCGTGCAAGCGGCCCGGGCCCGCGTCGAGCGCAGCCGGATCATCCACGAACCCGGACACCGGCTCGTGGCGGTGATCGAGGAAGCAGCCCTGCGCCACCAGGTTTGCGATCCCGACGCAATGGCGGCCCAGCTCGGCTACCTCTTGACCGCCGGCGCCCTGCCCCAAGTCTCTGTCGGCATCGTTCCCTTGGCCTTGGCCTCGCGTCGGCAGTGGCCCCGCGAGACCTTCCACGTCTACGACGACCGACTTGTCAGCGTCGAACTCGTATCCGCCCGCGTACGGATCACGCAGCCAGACGAGATCGCCCTCTACTTGAAAGCGTTCGAACAGCTACGTGGCGCGGCCGTCTACGGAGCCGAAGCTCGGACCCTCATCGCACAGGCCATCGACGCTCTTCATTGACCGCATACCGAGCAGAACCCTTGTTCGGGGCGGAGATCGGGACAACGCCGTGGTTGCCTTCGTCTCACGGGCGCGAGTGCGGCGGAGGGCTGACCGCATGGTACCGGCATGGTCAGGAGCAGGGCTCAGGAGAGCTGCGACGGCCTGCGAGGCGGCGGCAGGGCAGGCAGCAGTTCCCACAGCGGTCTCGAGTCCGCGGCCCACGACGCCAGTACGTGGCGGTCGACGAGGTGCAGCCGCTGCTGCCGGGCGAAGACGCGGCCGGGCTGGGTGATCCTTCCGTTGGTCACCATCACCACGACATCGCCCTTGTGGACCGGGCGGCCTGTCCCGTTGAGCACCTGCAGTTCTGGGGTGCCCACCGGCGTGCCCTGGGCGCCGTTGCGGCGGTGTTTGCACTGGATCACCCAGCGCCGCCCGAGCGGGTCGGTGGCCTTCACATCCGCGCCGAGGTCGCCTCGTCCGCCGACCTGGATGGCATCGCTGCAGCCGTCCCGGTGCATCAGGTCACGGACTGCGTGCTCGAACTGGCGATGGGACAGTGCATCCAGCTGCGCCAGTTGATAGCGCAGGGCCTGCGCCCGGGTCCGTTCCTGCTCCGCGTGCTGAGTCCGCTGCTGCCACCACCAGGTGCCGCCCAGGACCGCCGGGACGGCCGCGATAAGCAGCAGCCACCAGTGTGCGAGGAGCCAGTTGACCACCAACACGGTGATCACGATTGCTGCCACGGCGGCCAGGATGGCGGCTTGCGTATCCTGCTGGCCGCGTCGGCGGCTGGTGGTCCGCCGCTTGGCCGGTGGTCGCCGGGTCATCGCTCAGCTCCCAGGGTGGAGAAGTCGATCGGGTACGAGACCGTCGGCTGAGGTGCCGGCTTCCTCGGCTCGGGCGTGCCGAACTTGATCGGGTACGACACGGTCGGGCGTGGCGCGACGTCCTTTGAGGTGCTGCCGGCGTGGTGGTCGAAGCGGATCGGGTAGGTCACCGACGGCCGGTGCGGCGCGCTGTCCGTTCCGTTTGCCGCCGAGGCGTGGCCGATGCCGAACACGGCCAGGCCGAAGAGAGCGAAGATGGTCATCTCCCGGCGCGCGCCCGGCGCCCATCGGGAGTGTCCGCGTACTGGCGTCCCGTCGGAGCGCACGTACGGCCGGACAAACGGCATGTGGTCCTCCCCCAGTGATCGTTTCTTCCCCGCAATCACTGACATGCTGACGGCTCACACTGACAACGGATCACGACCGATCGCTCAACTCGCCCTGAGCAGCGAATAGTTCAAGACATGACGGGACATGCGACCATGGTTGAGTGCTTGGTTCCAGGGCGCCTGGGATGGGGGTCGCGCCTGCTGGCGATCCTCCCCGCGTGAGGATGCCGAAAGTGCGCCCCACCTGCGCAGTCAGGTCATGCCTGGCTCGCGCGCACTCGCTCAGAGCACCGTTGCGGCACGGTCACTGATCCAGGCGTCTGGAGACGGATCCGGCCAATTCCATGAAGCAGCATCCAAAAGCGGCGCCTGCGGCGAACCGATCATGCCGCGAGGGCAGGCAGAAGACGGCTCAGGCGCTCTGGCTCACAGGCCGAGCTCGTGCAGTGCTGCTCGCCGCTGCGGGCTCAGGCCGGAGCGGCGGCGGCGCAGGTTGCTCAGCCACTGCCCCAGCCGTACCTGTTCGCCGTCGATCTGCTCGATGTGCCGCTGGGGGACGTTGAGATGGCCCTCTCGTTCGCGGAAGGCACGTGCGGCGGCCAGTGCATGCTGAAAGGCGCGCTCTCGTGCCGACAGCGGAGGTTTCTTGGCGTGGGAGGCGGGTGTGTCCGGCAGGTTGAGTCCCAGGTTTCTCAGGAGGCGGCGCTGCTCGGGGTGGAGGTCGTCGGCACGCCGGTGCTGGGCCGCGAGCCACTCCCCCGCCGGTGAGGCAGTTGCGTTCTGTTCTGTCTGCCGGCGGGCCGTGTGGTAGGCACGCTGCCAGGTGAGCGGCCAGGGCGGATTCCACCACGGGTCCAGGGCGGTGAGGGCGGCGGCGCGCTGGGCGGTGAGGTCGTGGGCGCGGGTGCGCTGGGTGGCCAGCCAGCGGCCGAGGGGGAAGTCGTCGTGGAGGCAGTCGACCGGAACGGCGAGGTGGCCGTTGTGGGAGGCGTAGGCGGTGGCGTGAGCCAGTCCCCGCTCGAAGGCCTGCTGGCGGGGGTCCCAGATGATGCCGAGGCGTTCGAGGGCCTGGGCGCGAGCCGGATCGAGGACGCCGGTGGTGTGCAGGTGGCGCTGCCAGGTGAGCCAGCGGCCCAGGGGGTAGCCGGTGGTGTCCTCGTAGGTCTGGGGGACGTCGAGGTGGTGGTGGGTGCGGTGGTAGCAGCGGGCGGCTGTCAGGCCGCGGCGCCATTCAGCGCTCTTGGGAGCCAGGACCCGAAGCGAGAGGGCGAGGGCGACTTCTTCGGCCTGGGTGGGACGGTCGAAGTGCAGCCAGGCATCGGGGTCCTCGCCGGGCATGGTGGGACGGTGGGTGCGGGGGTCGGCGAGGCGCGCCTCGAGGCGGTCGTCGTGGGCCCGCAGGGCCTGAATGGTGCGCCACAGGGGGGTGTAGGCGTCAGCGCCGAGGAGATCGTCGGGGTCTTCACCGGGGGTTAGGTAGACGGGGACGACGAGGGTGGCCTTCTTGCCGGCGCCGGGCTTTTGGCGCAGGGCGCGGCCGACGGCCTGGACGGTGTCGACGGGGCTGTTCTTGGGGTCGGCGAAGACGACGGCGTCGATGGCGGGCACGTCGATGCCCTCTCCCAGGACACGGGCGTTGGACAGGACGGCCGGGGTGTGGGGGTCGGTATGGGAGGCGAACTCGAGCAGGAGGCGGCGGCGGACCTGGGGGGTGTGGTGGCCGCTGATCCAGTCCGCCCACAATCCCTCGGGGCGCAAGGAGGCGGGGAGGGTGGCTGCTGTCTCGTGCAGGGTGGTGGCGAAGGCGCGGGCGTCGGCGACGCGGTGGTGGAAGGTGAGGATGCGGCGCAGCCGGTGGTCGTGAATGGCGCGCAGGGCTGCGACCTGGCGGCCGGCCAAGCGCAGGCCGTCGACGCCGGCTCCGGGGCCGGTGGCAAGCCAGTCACGCAGGTCTTCGTCAGTGACGACGGGGACGAGGATCTGGTAGTCGGCCAGCAGGCCGAGGTCGATGGCGTCGGAGAGGGTCAGCCGGTAGGCGACCGGGCCGAACAGGCTCTCGTCGTCCATGGAGGCCACCGCCTCGACGTCGCCGTCCTGGGCGTCGTCGGGATCCCAAAGGCGGGGGGTGGCGGTCAGGTAGAGGCGGCGGGCGGCGGGGAGCTGGTCGTCGTGGTGGACGGCTGCCCAGGCCTTGCCGAGACGGCCGGCGGTTCGGTGGGCTTCGTCGACGACTACGAGGTCCCAGGGGGGCAGATGGTGGTCGTGGTGGGCGGCGAGGACTGCGGACAGGGAGGCGTAGGTCGCGTACGCGGTGACCGGGCCGGTGCGCGGAGGGGTGGCCTGGGTGGTGAGCTCGCCGGGGTCGGTGGTGAGGGGGGTGTCGGCGCCGAGCGGTTCGTGGTCGAGGGCCTGGCGCGCGGAGCACACGGCGACGGTGGTGCCTTTGCGCCCGGCTGCGCGCCAGGAGCGGATCGTCTGGGACAGCAGGTCCAGTGTGGGCAGGAGTACCAGGACTCGGCCGCGAGGGGTGATACGGGCGGTAGTGCGAGCGGCGATCAGGGTTTTGCCCGTGCCGCAGGCGGCGATCACGCTCGCGCGGGTGTGGTTGCGGAGCGTGGCGGCAGCGGCGGCAACGGCTTCCTTTTGGTGGGGCCGTAGCTCAATGTCGGGAGCCATGGAGGTGCAGCGCTCCGTGAGGTCGGCTGGGTGCTCAGGAGGGCGGGGCGAAAGCTCCGCTCTCCTGGCCAGGTTATTCGGCTGCTTCGGTCAGGTGGGCGAGGGTGGAGCCGGTGGGGCCTTTTCGGACGTGGAGGCGCTGGGTGATGCGGCGGCGTAGTTCGGGGATGTGGCTGATGACGCCGACGGTGCGGTCGTGGGCGCGTAGGGAGTCCAGGACGTCGAGGACGTTGTGGAGGGTGTCGTCGTCGAGGGTGCCGAAGCCTTCGTCGATGAAGAGGGTGTCCAGGGGGTTGCCGCCGGCTTCGTGGGTGACGACGTCGGCCAGGCCGAGGGCGAGGGAGAGGGAGGCGAAGAAGGATTCGCCGCCGGAGAGGGTGTCGGTCTTGCGGGGGTGGCCGGTCCAGGCGTCGGTGATTTCCAGGCCGAGGCCGGAGCGGGCGCCGTGGGCGGCTTGGTGGTCGGAGTGGCGCAGGGTGTAGCGGCCTTCGGACATCAGGTGCAGGCGGGTGTTGGCCGCGGTGACGACCTGTTCGAGGCGGGCGGCCAGGACGTAGGCCTCCAGTTGCATGCGGACCCGGGTGCCGGATGCGGTGCCGGTGGCGAGGTCGGCGAGGTGGCGGGCGGTGCTGTGGGCCTGCTCGAGTGCCTTGAGGCGCTCGACGACTTCGGCCAAAGCGGTGGTGAGGTCGGTGAGGTCAGTGGTGCGGGTCTGTGCGGTGCTGGAGGCAGTGACCGCTTGGGCGTGCTGCTCGTCTGCTGCGGCGCGCCGGGCTGCCGCCGTTTCGACGTCGGCAGCCGGTTGGGCGGCTGCTTCCTGCAGGACGGGATCGTCGAGGACGGCTTGGTGGGAGGCACGGGCCGCGCGCCACTTGTTGATCTCTTCCTCGAGGTCGGTCAGGGCCTGCTCGCTGAGCTGGGCCTGTTCGGCTTCGGTGAGCGTGCCGAACCCCTGTGATGTCGCAGCGTCGGTGGCTTCGCTGGTGCGCGTGTGCAGGGTCTGGGTGGCGTTGGCTGCGGTGCGGGACGCCTCGGCTGCCTGCTCGAGGTGATCGGCGGAGCGGGTGAGGTCGTCGATGCGGGCCGCGAGGGTAGGCGCGGTGCCGCGGGCGGCGTCGAGTTTCGCGGTGAGTTCTGCGTGCCGCTGGGACAGGTTGTCGTAGTTGGCGTTGCGGTCGGACAGGCCTGCGGTTGCGGTGCTGTCCTGCTCGGTCATAGCCGTGTGTTCGCGGTCGAGCGCGAGGAGTTCCTCCTCGGCACTCCTGCGGTCGGCGGCTCGCTTGAGGGAGTCGGCCAGCTGCTTGGTGAGTGTCTCGTGGTCGGCTTTGAGGCTGTCCAGCGGGGTGTCGCCGGCTTCGCCCGTGGCAGCGGCGGCGTCCTCGCGCAGCTTGTGCAGCTCGGCCGCGATCTTGTCGCACTGCTGCTTCAGGCGCTGGTGGGTCTTCTCGGCGGCTTGTTCGTCCTCGCGCGTGGGATGCCCGTCAGGTGCCTGCGCGGGATTGGGGTGGGAGCAGGAGCCGCATACCGGGCACGGTGCACCGTCGGTGAGGCCAGTGGCGAGTTCGGCGGCCATTCCTTCGGTGCGTCGGCGGCGGATGCCGATGTGGGCCTGGGCGGCTTTCTCGGTCTCCTCCTCAGCGGCGGTCAGGCGCTGCTCGGTGGTGGTGATCTGTACGCGGTGGGCGTCGCGGCGTTCGGCGGCCGCCACGCGGCCGCTCAGGCTCTCCAGCTGGGTCTGCTGGCGCCGGCTTTCTTCCTCGGCCTCGCGGGCCGCTTCCCGGCGGATCTCGAGGGCGGCTCGCTGGGCGGTCTCCTCTTCGAGCCAGTCGCGTGCGGTGCGCTGCTGGAGGGCGAAGTCCTGCCGCTCGGCGTCGATCCGCTTCAGTTCGGCGGTGAGCTGGTGAAGTCCGGTTTCCTCAGGAAGGAGGGTGTTCAGCACGGCGATGTCGGCGCGGATGCGCTGTCCGGCTGTGGCGAGGTCGGCGGCCTGCAGTGCGGCATGCTCGGGGAGGAGCTGGGTGCGGGCGTCGCTTTCACGGCTCTGGGCGCGGGTGTGATCGGCGCGGGCGGTGCTGAGAGCGTGCAGCAGTGGTGCCAGCTGCTGGGCCCGGCGAGCTTGTTCCCGGCGCCGGCCGAGGGCTTCTTGGTGCGGGGTCTGCTTGTCCAGCCGGTCCAGTTGTTCACGGGCGGTGGCGTAGGTGGTCTGCTGCCTGTGCAGGTCGCGGGCGGCGGCTTCCAGCTTCTGCTGGGCGAGCTGGTTCTTCTTTGCGCTCTCGGCGTTGGCCTGGGCGGTGAGGGCGTCGGCCTGGCTGGCCTGGATGAGGTCGTTGGCCCAGGTCAGGGCAGGGTCGGTCAAATCGTGTGCGGCGTCGGGGGTGGGAGCGTCGTACTGGGATTTCAGGTCAGGGCCGGCGGCCTGGTGGATGCGGGCGGCCAGGTGCAGCACCTCGTCGCGGGCGGCGTCGCGGTTCTTCTGGGTGGTGCGGCTGTGGTCGCTCAGCCAGCGTTCGATAAAGGCGTACCGGTCGGTGTGGAAGAGCTTGCCGAGGAGTTCGCGGCGCTTGCCTGCGTCGGCGTAGAGGAACTTGGTGAACTCGTTCTGTGGCAGGAGAACGACTTGGCAGAACTGGGTCCGGCTCATGCCGAGCAGGTCCTTGATCTCCTTGCCTGTCTCCTGGTGGGACTTGCTGGAGGCCTCCCAGTGGCCCTTCCCCGAAGAGTCGGTGGTCCACCGGCTGAGCCGGGTCTCGGCCTTCTGCAGGGTTTCGCCCGTGCTGTTCTTCTTGGGGCGCATCTGCTGGGGGATGCGGTCGATGAGCAGCCGGTGGCCGGAGATGGTGACGTCGAGGGTGACCTGGGTGAGCAGGTCGGCTGGGGCGTGGTGGCTGCGCAGCATCAGGTCGCGGTCGACCGGGGGTTCGCCGTACAGGGCGAAGCAGATGGCGGTGAACAGGGTGCTTTTCCCGGCGCCGGTGTCGCCGTGCAGGAGGAACAGGCCGTCGGCGGACAGGGCGTCGAAGTCGACGGTGTGGGTGCCGGCGAAGGGCCCGAAGGCCTGCAGGGTGAGGTGGTGCAGGCGCATCAGACGGTTTCCTTCTGCAGTTCGTTCACGCGGGCGGCGTCGACGGCCTGCTGGAGCAGGGCATGTTCGTCGGGCGTGGGTGCACTGCCGCGCAGATCGGCGATGAAGTCGCAGGCGATGTCGAGTTCGCTGCGGCCTTGGAGGCGTTGAGTGTAGGTGGGGGTGTCGGTGGCCTGGGCGGGGATGAAGGCGCGCCGGGGGGGCTTAAGGCTAAGGGTGTGGGGGAAGCGGCGGCGCAGCCGGGCCATGGCTTCGAAGGGCAGGGCCGGGTCGGTGAGGGTGACCTCGAGCCAGGCGTCCTTGAGGGGTTCGTGGGCGGGGTCGTTCAGGAGGTCTTCGAGGTGGCCTTGGATGCGTTCCAGGCGGTGGGGGGTCGGGCAGGGCAGGCGGGTGACGGCGGGGGCCGTGCCGGGGGTGAGGTCGACCAGGGTGAAGGACTTGGTGTGGCCGGCCTCGGAGAAGGAGTAGGGCAGGGGGGAGCCGCTGTAGTGGGCACGGTCGGTGATCTTCTGGGGGCCGTGGAGGTGGCCGAGGGCGATGTAGTCGATGCCGTCGAAGACGTCCGCGCCGACGTGGGCGACACCGCCGACGCTGATGTCGCGTTCGCTGGTCGACTCCTCCACCCGGGATTCCTCGCTCTGGCCGGTGCCGGGGGTGACGAAGGCGTGCGCGAGGACCACCGAGCGGGTCCCTGCCGGCTGGCGGTCGGTGAGATCGGCGTGGATCTTGTCCAGGGCTGCGGTCAGCACCGCACGGTGGGAGGCGGCGTCTGCCTCGAGCTGGGTGCGGACCATCGACGGTTCGAGGTAGGGGATGCCGTACACGGCGACCGGGCCGTCGGCGTCGTTGAGGACGACGGGGACGTCGCAGGTGTCCGGGTCGGTGCGCAGGTGGATCCCGGCGCGGGCGAAGAGGCCGGATCCGACGCCGAGGCGGTGGGCGGAGTCGTGGTTTCCGCTGATCATGATGATCGGCACGCCGAGGTCGGCGAGCTGGTGCAGGGCGCGGCTGAACAGGCGCACGGCATCCAGGCTGGGGATGGCACGGTCGTAGATATCACCGGCTACGAGGACGGCGTCGACATTCTCGGCGCGGGCAGTGTCGACCAAGTGATCGAGGAAGGCGCGCTGGGCGGGGATCAGGTCTTCTCCGTGGAACCGGCGGCCCAGGTGCCAGTCCGAAGTGTGCAGAAACCGCATGAGCACAGACCGTAACCACTGGTGGAGCAGCTGCGGGCGGTTTTCCTGATAAACAGTGCCTCGGGTGGGAGTGCGGCGGCAGGTGATGAATGGTTCCTGCGCGGTGTACGGGCGGGGGCTCGCGCTGTTCGACGCCGTCGTGGACAAGTGGGGGCTATCACCGGGCGCCGGCGGCGGGATGACGGCGTGGTTCGAGTGCGCGGCGGGCGGGGGACGGCGATCGCCTCCTTCTTCTCGGTGCTGTCGGACGCCGGTCGTGGCGACGGTCGTCTCCTCGGCGATGTCCTTCTCCTCGACCTTCTTCTCGACCGGCGATGTCCACCTTCTCGACCTTCTCCTTGGTGAAGGGCGTGTGCTTGGCCGTCTTCTTCAAGGTCTTGATGACGATGTGCTTGCTCTTCGCGGCTTCGCCAGCGGGCACATCGTCGCGGCGGCCCCCTCCAGCTCGGAGGCGTAGCCGCGGTCCGGGCCAACGAGCGTGGGGCCTGTCTGCTTGCGCGGCGCGGCGTTGTTGGTGCTGGTCGTGGTACGCGTCTGCTCGCCCGGGTGGTCACCGGGGTCCGCCGGTGACCGGCGATGGCGGCGCCGAGGCCGTCGGCCCCCGCAATGGACATCTCGTCTTCCGGGGCATGTTGGTGCGGTTCACAGGCCCTGTGATTGCCATTGTGGTCGTCGCCGCCCTGGTCATGTCGGACTAGATGGCCGGGGTGCCGGGCTTGTTCCCAGCACGCAGGAGACCGGCGCGGGGGAAGGAAGGACGGGAACTCGGCGCAGGGGCCTGTTCGTTGAGGTGCCGTTGGGCTGCTTCGGGGACAGGGAGGACTGTCTTGAACCGGTTTCCTGGTTCTCGATGCGACGGCAGTGCATCGCTGTTGACCAGCAACGACTGCGGTCTGCACAGGGGAAATGCCCAACTACACGGATATGAAGGGCCGCTGAGTGATCTTCAGAAGTGGCTCGTGACCCCTGGAAGTGGTAGCGCGTAGGACATGATTGGTACCGAGGACCTCTCGCACCTCGGCGTGTCAGCTGCAACTGACGCGACGCGGTCACGGTGCTCGAGCAAGACCCAAATCCCTGTCTGGACCAACGGATGAAAGGAGTCCACGCGACATGGCGCCGCTGCGGCGGCGCCACCGTTCGCTCCCGTCGGGACGCTCATTAATGACGAAGAGTTCTGGAGAAAAAGTGTTTCAGCAGTTCAACGAGCCTTCGAGCTCGTCTCCCATCGGGACCGGGCCGTTCATGCTTGTCGACGGCCGGATCCTCCCCTACACCCACACCCCCGTGCAGGACACGGGCGGTGTCCCGGCCGGCTCGACGTTCTCGGCCTCCTCGGCCGCGCCCGCCGCGCCGACGGGCCCGTTCATCATCGTCGATGGTGCGGTCCGTCCCTACGAGCCGGCCCTGCCGGCTCGTCCGGCGCCCGTTCCGGTGTCCGGCTCCGGACCGCTGATCGTCCACGGCGTCGCCCTGCCCCAGCCCGTGGCGGGCACGGCGAGCGGCGGGGCCAACGGCACGGCGCACACCGTGCCCTGGCCGTCCGTGGCGATCACGGCGATCGTCGCCGCGGTCGTCATCGCCTGCATGTTCATGGGCAAGTCGACCGAGGCGATCGTCGCGGGAGTCGTGCTGATCGTCCTGCTGGCTAACCACGTTCGGATCGCACTGGCCTGACGTCCTGGATCCCTTCGGCCGGGACCCCTTGCGGGTCCCGGCCCCCGGGCCGGACGGAAAGGAGACCGGTGATGGCCCGTACCCCTGACCCGCTCCCCCAGCGGGACGATCCAGTGATCAATCTCGCGCGGTTCCTGCGTACCACGCAGGCCGACGCCAGCACGATCACCGAGCCCATGACCTTGAAGAAGATCTCGCAGCTGTCCGGGGTCTCGGAGGGCTCGCTGTCCAAGGCGCACAACGGCGACCCCCGCATCTCGTGGCGGACCGTGGAGGGCTGGGTCCGCGCTTGCCGCGGTGACCTCATGGCCGCGCGCCGCCTGTGGAACAAGGTCCACGAGATGCAGCAGGCGACAGCCCCCGCCGACGCGGCCGCACTGCAGGCCCGGGCGTTCGGCTACTGGGAGCACACCCGCGGCCGGGCGATCGTGCCGGGCCTGGAGACCGAGGCGCAGTTCCTCCTCTGTCTGAGCGCGCTGCGCAAGTACGTGGGCATGTCGCTGCGCGAGTTGTCGCAGGCCACCGAGCGCAGCGGTGTCCCCTACAGTCACGCCACCCTGGGTGCCGTCCTGACGGGAAAGCGCGCCATGACCTTCGAGCACCTGGCCGCGATCCTGGCCGGCTGCGGCGTGCCGGTACGCCAGCAGCAGGGGTGGGCGCGCGCCTTCGCCAAGTTCGACCCTGCGCGTGACGTGCGCACCGGCTGGAACCCGCGCTCCTTGCGCAGGTCCCGCCTGGTGGAGCCGGCCGGCGAACAGGTCGAGGAGGTCGTCTCCTCCCCCGCGCGCATGCGCTTCGCGTCCGTGCTGGAGCGTGCGCTGACGGAGGAGGGCGTGACCATCAAGGTGTTCGCCGCGCGCGCCAAGCTGGACATGCCGCTCGTCGACCGCCTGTTCGCGGGCAAGTTCCTGCCCGCCCACATGCTCGCCCGGGCGAGCGAGGCGGCTGCCGGGGCGAGCCCCCGGACCCGGAGGGAGCTCACCGTCCTGGTGCAGGCGCTCGTGCGCTCCCTCACCCCCGGGGAACGGCGGGAGTGGGGCAGGTTCTGCCGCGAGAGCGGCATCGCCGAGTCCTGGGCCGGGTAACCGGCCTGCTTCTCGAAGGGGCGGGTGCGAGGTGTTCGTTGACCTCGCACCCGCCCCTTCTGCGATGTGCAGCTGGGCAGGGGGCCGGCGACAAAAGTCCGCTGCTGCGCCACGGCGTGGGCCTGTTCAGGAGGAGCGGGATGCCCGCCGTGCGGGCCGGCGCCCGTCGGCCGCTCGCCACCGACGGCACCTCGTACGAGGGGCTGGGGCTCGACGCTGTGTTCTGCGTGCCCGGCTGCGACCTCCTCCGCCGCCGCTCCTCGGGGGCCCGGGGCCACCGGTCGTGGCCTGGCCTGCAGCAGTATGGACGACAGTCAAGGGTGCGCCGGTGCTGCGACACCGTACACGTGCAGCGTGGTCGGTTCCCCCCGGGGGCGGGCGGGTCGGTCGCGCGCCGCGCCAGCCTCGCCCGTGCCCCCGTCCTCGTCTGCTGGCCAGATGCCCTGGTTGAGCCGGTGGCCACGACGGCCGGCAGCACCGCCTGACCCGCTGCCGTAGCTCCTCGAACTCGCCTCTCCGTCTGCCCGGCACCTCCACCGGCGCCGGGGTCTTCTCGTCGAGGGCGTCGACGCCGACCGCCATGCCGGAGAAGGTCGCCGCGTCAAGGGCGGTGGACCGTACGGCTGCGTGGTCATCGCCCAGCTCACCGAAGCGGCACGCAGCGGCACGCAGCGGCACGGACAGCGTCTGCATGGGGGCTGCTCACCTCGCGACGACGGCGGGCACGGCACTGGTCGAACGGCCACGGCCAGCCCACGCCCCCCTTCGTGGGAGGCGCCACGCCGTCCACCGCCGCGGTGACGGTGGTGCGCAGGAGGAGGACCGCTCCAGCCATGTGACGTGGGGCATGCCCTATGCCGACGCTGCCGAAGGCAAGGCGGAGCGGGGGCGTCGCGGACACCGAGCAAGGTGCCCGCGACGCCCGCGTCGACCTGCTGCCGGTTCCCTCCTCCAACTGCCTTCTCTCCTTTTTCGAATGCGACCCGCCTGCCGGAGCACCACGGTGGGCGAAGGTCCGTACAAGATGGCGGATCTCCTGGCAACGATTCGACGAAGCGCAGGCCCGGGACGCCTCACGGCGTCGCAATCGACGCCTCTTCCTGTTCGCCGATGCTGGAGTCCGTCCGGTAACCGTGCACCGCTGGGTCCGTCCCACGCTGCCAGGAAAATAGAGCCGTGTGAGATGTTTTCTTCGCGGTTTATACGCCATGACAGAGGGATACCTTTGGCGACCGCTTGCTGGGTGCGCGCCGAGCCTCGGGAGGGGTGGCTCCCGATTGCCTCAGTCTCAAAAATGAATCGCGCCAAAGATGAATTTCTGTCCATTTTAACCTTGCATGATAAGTGCACTCTAATCACGGTTGCAAATTTGCTATCCTGCATCGCGCTCGTGCATGGCACGGCGCCAGGAGGACAAGGAGCCCGTCTGTGCTGAGAATCTCGCCAGATGCCGCTGACCGCGCGCAGGAATCACCGCGCGCCGACGCTCCGGCAATCGCTCCGTTCCCCCGTTGCACCGGCGGCGGCCTGGGCACTGCACGGGCCTACTGGCGAGACCGGCGTGCAGGTGCCGCGAATTGCGGAGTGGCAGCTCGTGCGAGCGGCATGGGGGTGAAGCCTGCCCGGAGGAACTGATCAGACGGCTCGAAGAGCCGCGCGCGCAGGACGATGCCGGCGCGCCTTGGAATCCTGCCTCAGATCCCAGCAGGGCCCGCTCAGCCCGATTTCCCATCCCCAGCCCGCGGAGACCGTGGTGCCTACGTGTCGTGGAGGGCACTCTTCGCCGCGTCGACGAAGCGGCTGAGTGCCGCCCAGTAAGGGCTGTAGCAGGCGTCGAAGCGGGCCTCTGCGCCTGCGTCTCCGGCAATGACGGAGTTGAGGGCCTGATACGGATCAGTTGTCGCCTGCTTCACCGCGTACGCTGCAGCAGCCGCCTCGTCCGGCCCCTCCAGTTCGATGACTCGCACAGCCCGCCTCAAGTCGCCGTAGGTGTCCCGGATACGGTCGCGGAAATCCTTGAGCGTCACCGACCGGCTTTCAGGGTCGCTGAAGCGGTGGACTTCGGACACCTTCCAGTACAGCTCAGCCATCCGCTGGCCCTGTTGGATGAGGGCCAGGTAGGCGGACCGACGAGCCTCGTGCAGCCGCTGCATGCGCTGCGACGATGCCGCCGCGTCGGCCTGGATGCGGGCTGCTCTGGTGTTGCCTCGGCTGGTCACCCAGCTGGCCAGAACAGCAGTTCCGCCGGTGAGCGCGGCAATCCAAAACGTATTGTCAGCCACACTCGGCAGTGTCAGGGACCAGTGCTACAGCCGCCAGAGTGCGCTCGAGCATTTGCATGTAGCCCCGCCAGAAGCCCTGTCGGGTGAGGACCTGCGTTGGGCGAAGAGCGGGACTGGTGAGTTCTCAAGGATTCTCATCAACGACTCGCGTGGTCAGGCAACTCCGCGTACCCATGGGCTACTGCAAGCATTCCCCATGTCAGCTGCACAGCACTTCCCTCGCAAGTGGCGGCTGATGCAAGGCTGCCCGCGCAACAGCCGGGCCAGGCGGCAAAGACACCCAGAGTGCGTCCCTGACGGGACCGTTGAGAGTTCATGCTCACGTCCTGAGACAGATCTGGGGCTGGACTGTTCGCGTTGCTCCTGAGATGCCGGACCCGACACTGCAGGCGCCCGCGCCATCCCGACGAGCCGGCCAGTCTCCGCTTTCGGCGCATGGGCGGGGCCCAGCAGCTGGGCCCCGCCACACACACAGAGGCGCAGGTGAGGCTGCAACCAGCACCCACGCGATGCTTCCGTCACCCCGTCTGGACCAACAGATGAAGAATGACGAAGAGCCAGGCACAGGAAGGCCCCAATTCGGTTGCCGCTAACCGTGCCTGAAGCGAACCATACGCGACTCGCTTCGGTTCCTCAGCATGGGCGAGGAGCCCGAAGAACCGGAAGCCAGCGAGACAGTGCGAGACAGATCTGAAGAACGGATAGCTCTGACCTGCTCAAACGCTGTGGTCATCTCCGGTTGTTCAGCTGGATCACTGAGTCCAACACTACGGGTTTGAGGCACAGTTGGCCGCAACTGATGGGGCTGGTCCCAGGTTGCCTTTCCCGCGCGATTGGCGCCAGTACTGCGCGGGAAGACGAGACAGCGCAAAAGAATCATGCCCTCAGACGCCGCAACGCACGCCTGATTCACGGCTGAGCGGCTGGTACTCAAAGCATGCCTACAGGTCCTTCTCAGTCAGACGCCACGGCTGCGGCCAACAGCAGGCCACGCCTGGTGGGAGCCTGCCGGAGGGACTCCCGCCGGGCATCGGGCTCTGGCCGGCTCCTGGCGCCCCTCGCAGCAAGAGGATGCCGGACACGGACCAGGAACAACGGCCGCGGGCAGCCCTCGCCAGGGCAGCAGGTACGGCCAGGGCGGACCAGCGACCGGCAGTTGGCGCCGACTCTTCATCCTCTGGCGCTCCGCGCGCTGCCAGACACGTAGGCCCTCACCGATCGGATCTCAAAGAAACGGCACTCTTCTGCCTACTCACCAGCCGACTGAGGAATCCGAGCAGCCGGGTGGCCGGCCATTGGGCGCAAGCAACGCGCCCCCGCTCGACACACACAGGTCATCCTGGCGGGGACATTCCTTCGGTCCCGTGCTTCATCAGCACCCCGGACCGCTACTGGACAGCGTCCAACCCCTGAATTCACAATTGCAATTTAATATTGAATTCCTGCTGGTGGTCGGTCCTCGGGTCGCAGCAGGTCATCCTGAATTACGCCCTCACTCGAATGAGACGGCATGCCGATGGCGGCCGCGGGCAACAGGACAACGTTCTCCGGCTGCGCACACTCCCGGCCAAGCCGTTCAGCGAGTCGGCATGGACGTCGCTCGTCCGACGCGAGACAGTTCGTCGGCTGCTGCGCTGTCGTATGTGCAGGCACCACAGCGCGCTCTTCACAGCAGGCCTGCAGCAGAGAGAGAACGGCAAGGGCAAGCGTGGTCGTGTCGGCAAAGGTCTCCCCGGCCCGCAGAGCGGAGCCACAGCTTGCGCCGGTATGCCGAGCCAGAAGGCCTGCCAGTCCGGCGGCGAGCAGACCGAACACCGTGGTGACGGCCAGAGCCAGTACCAGCAGTGGGTCTGTAAACGAACGGTGTGATCAGGGTGGTTGGGTTACTGGCGGGCTGCTGAAAGTCGGCCGTCGAAGGTGATGTCGAAGGCGTTCAGCGCGCTCTTCCAGCGCATGGTCCAGCGGGCCTGGCCCTTGCCGGTGGGATCGAGCGACATGATGGCCATGTAGACGCACTTCAGGGGGCCTGCTCGTTCGCTGAGTGCTCCCGAACTCACGCCGGAGGGCTGGTTCCCACGTGCGGGAACCAGCCGTAACGCATGTCTGTGAGCTACCGGGCTCAACAGGGCACTGAGCGTCGTGGGCCGCTTGATCGTGGCGAGAACGCCACCGCCCTACTACGTCAGGACAGCTCCGTCGATGCGATCTCCTTAGCGGTTCCTCCAGAACTCCCGCTCTTCCAGGAGGCCGAATCTTGCCTGTCCGGTACTCATGTCCACCAGAATCGGCCAGCAGTCCAGAAGCTGGATACTAGAGTCACGAGTCTCCAGAAATTGGACTGAATTATAAGGGGCAATGAGATAGCCCTCCTTCACTCGAACTCGCCCCCAGTCGATCGCCAGCTCCGGCTCGGCGACGTCCCGACTAGCCTGCAGGAAGGAGTTCGCAATCTCGCGAGCCTCTTTTTCCGAAATCATCAGTTTGTCCTCATGAACTTGTAGGAGTCCCAGCCTGCAGCATGGCCGGCACTGCCGCTCTGACCATCAAGGAAGGTGACGCGCCCACGGATATTAATCACATTGAAAACGTGACCCCCATCCGGGTCCAGGCCATGAACGATCCCTCTGGCGCCATTTCCAGCTTTCTGCATATCGGCTACGATATTCGAGAAGCTCCTATTTCGAAACTTGCGACCGTACAGGTTTTCGATCACATCCACGTCGCCACGCGGGAGCCTGGGCAGGGCATTAGAGCGAGTACCGTCGGCGAGCATAAGATCCAAAGAGACCACGCATGCTCGACAATTAGTTTCCCCGCCTTTCGGGTTAATTAGACCTTTGAGGCCTGTTTCAGGAGTGTAGTACGTGCCGCCAAGGATGGTACTGCGCCCCGGACTCCAAGCGCCTGCACCCTCAGCCACCAAGCCTTCGCTCGCCGCACCGCCTCTGGCACCTATGGCAGCGAGAAGGTTGTTGTAGATGTCAGACGTACCCTGCTGGTAAGTAGAGCTAGCCGGATCGGCTCCCTGCGATGCGGCCCATTCATCGTAGGAATCGGCTACTTCGCAATCCTCCGCTCCGAACCAGCAGAGCGGGTATCCGGCTTTCATGCCCCACTCGCCAACCTGGGCAATTGCATGGCCCCAACCAAGGGCCACTTGGGCGACGCTTTCGTCGCCAGGGCCTTTAACTGCACGGCTTGCGGTATTGCCTGAACTGCCGGTATGCGAGGTGCCCGTCGCATTGTAGTGAATCTTGCCGCAACTTCCGTTGTGGCAGCTTCCTGCGCTGGGATTGCCCGGGTCGATCGGACCGTCCGTGATGGTTTCACCGGGCTTGTCATCATCGAAAATCACGCGGCCCTTGGGTACCCCCACTCCGCATGCGTCAGCGAAGCACATACCGGTCGGGTCCGACTGGGTGATTGGCGAGTTTCCGGCGTAGCTGTACCCGTTCAGGGACTGGTGCTGGTCTGTCGCGAGGATTGGGTCGACGCTGATGAACTGGGCCGTGATGGGGTCGTATTCGCGAGCGTCGACGTGGGTCAGGCCGGTTGAGTCGTCGGTGGGTTTACCGAGGAAGGCCTTGTCGTCGGGCCATGACGTGGGCTTGGTTCCGCGGGGGGCGCCGAAGGGGGTGGTGTAGCGCTTGGTGATGGCGTAGGTGGTGGAGTCGAGGGTGATGCTGGAGGTGCCATGGTGGTCGGCGGCCAGGAAGCTGAGCTTGGTGCCAGAGACGCCCGAGGCGGCCGTGCGGACGGCGATGGTCTGGCCGTTCGCTGTGTAGTAGCGGGTGCCGGAGACGGTCTTCGTGGTGCCCTTGACGGTGAGGTGGAGTTCTGTGCCGGCGCCCAGGTAGAGGACTGTTTCGCCGTCTCCCTTAGCGCGGCGGATCAGTAGCTCGCCGTTGGCGTCGTAGAGGTAGTTGGTCTCCTTCGTGTTTTCGGTGAGCTTGGTCAGGTCGCCTTCGGTGTTCCAGATCAGCGTTTGCTGGGCCGTGGGGCCGGGGCGGGAGATGGTGTTGCCGCTGCTGTCGTAGGTATAGGTGCCGGTGCGGGTGCCTGCGATGTTGTCGAGAGTATGTGGCTTGTTGTCCTTGGTGGTGTCGTTGTAGGTGTAGGTCGTGGACTTGTCACCTGTGATGGTGTGCTGGGTCTCGGTCCTGCGCTGACCGGCCGTGGTGTAGGTGTACGACGTCCAGTAAGGGGCTGCGCCGTCCAGATTGGCGGTCGTGCGGCTGGATGCGGCGCAGTCCGCGGTCTTAGGGGTCCAGGCTTCGGTCATGCGGCGGTTGCCGTCGTAGGCGAAGCACTGGTAGTCGGCCTTGGTTGTGCCGCCCTGGGTGGTGGCGTCGAAGATGGAGGTGACGTTCCCGGCGTCGTCCTGGGTGAACTTCAGTTCCTGGGCCATGTAGCCGTGGACGTCGTCGGTGACGTAGGAGCGGGTGAGGCGGCGGGTGCCTTCTTCGTATTCGAGGTTGAGGTAGGCCTTCTTCGCTGAGGAGGTGCCGTCCTTGCCCAAGGTGAGCTGCTGCAGGTCTCCCTGCGGGGAGAAGGCGGCGGCCTGCTGGTAGCCGGAGGTGCCGCCTGCGTAGACCTGCTGGCCCAAAGCGTTGAATTTGTAGGAGACCGCTTCGGAGGGCAGGCCGCCGATAGCCGGGGAGGAGTACTGGCTGACTGAGCCGTTCAGGTTGTAGCCCGTGGTGAAGGACAGTTTGTTGGCCACGTAGCCGTCCTTGACCAGGGGCTCGGTGGCGGGCAGGAGTAGGTCGCTGCCGGTGACGTGGTACATGGCGTCGTAGGCGGTGACCTTTTCCGTGTAGGCCTTGCCGGCCGTCGTCGCGCCGCCGTCGTAGCGGGTGGCAGTGTCCATCTGGCCCTTGGCGAGCTGGTCGAACTCCCAAGCGGCGAGCCTGTTGGCGTCGGACTTGTCGGCCTGCCACATGCCCGTCTTACGGCCGAGCACGTCGTACTCGTACAGCAGCTTCTTCGACGCGTCGGTATTAGGGGTGGTGCTGACGATCTGGTCGAGGTCGTTGTACGCCGTTGCGGTTGTGCCCTTGTCGGGGTCGGTGGCCATGATCTGTCGGCCGAAGAGGTCGTAGGTGTAGGACCACATGCTCTGGTCGGGGCCGGTGACCGTCTTCTGCTGACCGGCGGAGGTGTAGGTGTAGTCGGTGGTGGTGAAGTTGGTGCCGGTCGGTGTGGGGCCGGCGTATTCGCGGCGCTGGGTCATCTGGCCGAGTGCGTTAGTGACCACGGCGGTTGCCTGGCCGCCGGCCGGTGCGGTGGTGGTGACGGTGTCGCCGGTGTAGGTGGTTTCGGTGGTCCAGCGAGTGACGCCGTGGACCTTGGTCACCGCCTTCGTCGGCCTCCCGGCTCCGTCGTAGGTGCTGTCCATCTGGATCGGAGCCTGGCCACCGGAGGCTTCCACAGCCTGGGAGCTGGGCAGTGAGGTGCTGTCCCAGATGTCGGAGTGCTGGCTGACCGCGAGACCGCGCGCGTCGTACTCCGAAAGAGCGATGAGACGGCCGCCCTGGGGGGTAGGGCTCTGGACCTGGCGGGAGCGCAGCAGGGAGTCGTAGAACTCGTAGGTAGTGTTGTAGCCGGAGCCGTCGTGCCTGAGGGTGGCGGTGGAGACCCAGGGCATGTCCGCGCTGGTGACGTGATAGGCGTAGACGTAGTTGGGGGTTTTGCTCAGGACTTTGAGTCGGTTGGGCAGCCAGAGCTTGGTTATGCGGCCGAGGCTGTCGTACTCGCTCTCGGTGACCTTGCTGTTCGGGTCGGTGACCTTGAGGGCCGCTCCCGTCGCGAAGTCCAGTTGTGTCTCGGTCGCGTATGTCTTGGCGTCGGCGGCCATTGTCGTGGTCAATGGGCCGGTGTCCGCAGGCGTGTAAGTGGTCGAGGCGACCGTCTGGTCGTTGGTATCGGTGACGGTCTTGGGGCGGCCGAGGGTGTCGTACGTTGTCTTGGATACCTTCTGCCAGGCGGGGGTTTCGTCGCTGCCGTAACCCTTGGCGCGTCCCGTCCAGGTGGCGTCGCCCCTGGTGGGCTTCTGGGAGGCCGACCATGTGGTGGCCGTGGTGTCGTCGTAAACGGTGGCGGTATCGGAGATGACGTCTCCGGGACGTGCGGAGTCACCGGGCAGATCGAGTGCCGAGTCGGCGGTGGCGCAGGTGGCGGCGACCATTCGGGTGCGGGAGACAAGGGAGTTGATGCCCTTGTCGTCGTTGCGGGCGTACCAGGTGCGGGTGCACTTTTCGTCGTCGTCGACCGCGTCGTCGCCTTGGTTCTCGACAGTTGAGGCCATGCCGTAGTCGTCGTAGGTCGTCTTGACCGTGTTGACCCGGTCGTAGGGGGTGAGCTTGCTGGTGATGTTGGTGCGAGTGTGGGTGGCGGCGGTGCGGACGTAGTACGCCTCGGTGTCCGCATACGACTTGTGCTGGGTCGCGGTCCGCTTGGACCAGGGGTCGTTGATCGTGCCGCCGACTTCCGCGTCACCGTTGTAGGTGACCGACTCGCGGGTGAAGCCCGCGTACTGCTCGGCGTCCGTGATCTGGCCGGCCTTGATGCCCGAGACGGTGACGGTCTTGCGTTTGTCGGCGGCGGAGGTCTTGCCGTCCGAGCCCAGTACGCGGTCACCGTTCATGCCACGCAGGTAGACCGTGGTCTCCTTGCTTTGGGTGCGCCCGGAGATGCCGGTGAGGTGGGTGACCTGCTGGTAGCCGCGCCAGATGGACCAGGTGCGCTCCTTGGCGGGAGTCATGGGGTCCTCGTCGTAGTGCCACGCACCGCCGCCGGTGTACTGGTAGCTGTGCTGTACGGCTTCGGATCCGCCGTGGGGGTCGGTGGTGGACACCGAGCTGACCGGGTACTTCTGGAACCAGTCGAGCTTGGGGTCCTTCTCACCGTTGGGTGACCAGTACACCGGGTAGCAGCGTTTGGTGTTCTCGTCCAGCTTGGGCTTGGTGCCGGCGGCGGAGCAGTCGGCTTCCCGGTAGGTGACGATGGTCTGGGCGCCGGTCTCGGAGGTGACGGTCTTCAGGCGCGGCTTGTTCAGCGGCAGGATGTTGTCGGCCTGGCCGTCGACGCGGTTGGGCAGCATCACGTGGTCGAACTTGACCGGGTCGAGGGAGAGGTCGGTGCCGCGCTTGCCGGTGTGCTTGATCTCGTCGAGCCAGAGGGACTGGTCGGTGGAGTCCCCGGTGTCACCGGGGTCGAGGTAGAGGTGCTTGAGGGACCAGACGTCGACCGGCTCGAAAGCGGGGGTAGTGGCCTTGGCGTTCCAGGCGTAGGTGGTGATCGTCGTCAGGCGCTTGCGGGTGAAGAACGAGGGGCCGAGGTTGCCGGTGCACTTGTCGCCGTCTTTGCAGACCGAGTCGAAGGGGACGTCGGGCCAGTTGTCGCGGGTGTCCTTGGTCAGTGAGTCGCAGCCGGTGCCCGAGGCGAGGCATCGCTCGTCGTAGGTGAAGACGACCTTGTCGGAGGCGGCCGGGGAGGCGGAGAAGAGCTTGTCAGCGCGCTGGCCGTAGCGGATTTCCTTCAGGTAGCCGCCGCGGACGTAGTCGGTGCCGGTGTTGTCGTCGCCGAGCTTGTCGTAGTTGTTGTGCTCGGCGGTGTACCAGTAGGAGGAGGCGTTGCCGTGGGTGTCCTCGACGTAGTCGAGGTTCCAGCGCCAGGCCTGCTTCTTGGCGCGCTCGGCGAAGGTGTCGCCGGCGGTGAAGCCGGGCTCGACGGGGTCGTCGCCGAAGACGGGAACGGTCCAGACCGAGTTGGTGCGGTCGTCGGTACCCGCGCCGTCGAGCTTGTTCAGGCCGAAGACGTACTTCGTGCCGTCACCGGTGACGACCGTCCAGTGCTCGCCCTGGCCGTCGATGCCGGTGGAGCCCTCGTCGCCGTTGTCCGCACCGGTGGAGTGCGTGACGGTGGAGGCGTCGTCGTCCTTCAGCCGCCACCTGCCCGTCTCGTCGTCCTTGACCAGCTCGGTGGCTTTGCCGTTGAGGACGAGCGAGGCGTTGTCGTACTTCCAGCACAGGTCGTACTTACCGTCCTGGCCGTCGTCGTCGCAGGAGCCGTATCTGCGCTCGATGTAGGAGGAGGTCAGGTCGAAACCGGTGCCGATCTGACTGCCCTGGTTGTTGGAGTTCGCCGTCTGCCCGTCGACCGCGCCGGAGTCGTAGGAGATGGACAGATCCGGCTGGGGGCCGGCCGCGGCCGGGGGAACGCGCAGGGGGTAGGACCAGGTGAACGAGCCGGAGGAGCCGCCAGCCTCCCAGGTCGAGGAGGCGGACAGCGGCGTCGCCTTGTAGCTGCCGGTTCCGGACGTCGTGCCCGCCGCGAGGGCCAGCAGCATCGGCCGCCCGCCCGAGGCCAGGGCCACCGGGGCGGTGATGCTGTCGTTCTCACGGTCGTTGACCGCATCGAGGACGTCGCGCTGGTGGCACTTCGCGGCGGCCAGGTTCTTCAGCGCGCAGTCGGTCAGACGGACGATCTGAAGGCGGCTGGCCCAGTCGCCGCCGTAGGCGGAGGCGAAAGCGGAATAGTCGATGCCGAGGCGGGCCGTGCCGCCAGTCTGAGAGCCGGTGAGCTTGAGAACGACGCCCTTGATGCCGAGCTTGGCCACCGCCTTCTGGTCGAGGACCTCCACGGTGATGGAGGAAGCCCGCTTGCCCTTGCCGGGACGCGTCGCGGTGATGGGCAGAGAGCCGGGGGCGGCCTTGGCCGTGCCCTTGGCCGGGACAGTCAGCGACGCCTTGCCGGCGTTCGGCCAGGTGACCTTGCGCTGTTGGTCGTGTCGGGCCCGAGCCGCGGCCGTCTCGTCGGCCGCGGCTGCCTTCTTCACCTCGGCCGCCGCCTTCTTGTTCACCTTGGCGGTGAACGGACTGACCTTGGTGGCATGCGGAGGTTTCAGGTGCGGGCGGCCCAGGGGGTCGACGTCCGCGGCGAAGGCCACGGGGGTCAGCAGGCCGGGCAGGAGGACCAGGCCGGTCGTTGCGGCGATGCGCCGCAACCAGGGGTGTCTTGGCCCGGATCCACGGCCCGCAACGGGCCGGGGTATGCCAAAGGGATTCATGGTGGGTTCTTCCTACGCGGTGCCCGGCCGGCTCGGGCCGGGCGCATGCCGTTGAGGAGCAAGAGGCGGAGCAGAGAACGAGGGCGGCACACGTGCCGTGCGCGCCGGGTGGCACGGGGCTCCCCGCGGGTGGCGGTGGGCCCCGTGCTACGCGGTGCTTCGTCAGACGCTGTCCGGGGCGTCCAGAACCTGTGACTGGATTTGTTCGGAGTTCATCGCTCCGGTCCAGATCCGCAGGGATTCCAGTGCGCCGGGCAGGTAGTGCCCCGTGGAGCCGGCGGCTGTTCCCCTGCCTGCGGACAGCGTTCCACTGCCCTGCTGGACCGCGGAGAAGCCGGAGGCATCATCACCGGGCTGCTCCATACCACCGACGTACAGGTGAAGTCGGCCCATGCGATCCTCGGTCTTGGAGGAGTCAGTGGGGTCGGTCCACTGCCATGCTTCCTGCGCGTCATAGACGCCGGTGACGTCCACGCCCGTGTTGAGCTCGGCAAGGTCGCCGGCTGCCACCTGCGCGCTCGGGCTGACCTTGCCGTCCGTTCCCACGGCGGTGCGGGTGAACTTCCACTGGTAGGTGTCCGCTGCGGGCTTGACCACCCACAGCGCCCATGACGACTCTCCGCCGATCGCCTGGCCGGCCACCTGGGCCTGGTAACCGACGGGCTTGGCCGCCAGTTTGTCGGCGTCCAGCCGAACGTGAGCGGAGACGGTGAACGAGCCTGTCTCGTCGGTCACCGGGCCGGTCGCCGAGGCGTAGCCGGACGTTCCGTCCAAGAGCAGCGCGTTGTTGTCCTCGTCCAACACCGCGCCGGTGGACGACAGCGCCAGGGCTGGCGCCGGGTAGGGACTCAGCTCCTTGATCTGGGAGCCGGTCGAGGACGCGGCATCCCAGTATGCGACGAGTTCGCTGGCTGCCGTATCGTCCTCGGTGAGCTTGGCCTCCTGGGCGATTTGCTCGGGGCTGAGCGCGTACTGCCACACTGAGATCTCGTCGAGACGGCCGCGGAAGTTTTCACCATAGGCACCGTCGGCCAGTGAGCGGCCGAACTGCATACCGGCCGTGGATGCCCAGGGCTGGTAGGCGGAAGACACCGCGTTCAGCACGACGGGCTGGCCCTGCGGCCGGCCGTTGACGAACAGCTGGATGGTGTCGTTCGTCTTGTCCGTGTCAGCCTTGGTGTCGAAGACGGCTGCCAGATGGGTCCAGGCGTTCAGCGGCGGCGGCCCTGCATCGGCGATCGAGCGCAGGAAGACCGGGTTGTCCTTGACGTCGGTAGCGGTGCGGTTGAATACCCATTTCTTGTAGCCGGCGGAGTAGTACAGCGTGAAGGCCGAGGCATTCGTGCCTGGGGCCGACAACACCACGTGCGTCTGGGAGGCGTCGGTCAGGTAGACCCAGGACGAGATAGTGAAGGAGTCCTTGGTGTTCACGGCCGGCGCGGCGGTGGCGGCGTAGCCGGAGCGCTGGGTGTCGTCCGAGCCGTCGTTCAGCCACAACGAGTAGTCGGCATCGCCACGGCGGCCGAGGCTGGACCAGCCCGCACCCGCCGTCTGCAGTGTGGCGTCGTGCCGGGTGCCCTCCGTCGCCGTGTCCTTGGCCAGCGTCGCTCCCGATCCGGGGGCTGCGTCGTTGAAGTGCCAGCGTCCTACAGCGCCTGGGGGTGGGGACACCTTGAAGGTGAACTCTGCGGGCGTGCCCCATCGGTCGTGAACGTCCTTGGCCCGAACCGACAGCACCTGTGTGCCCGACAGGAGTGGAGCTACGTCCTTCACCGCGACCTTCGTCGTCCCGGCGACCGACTTGGTGCGCGTGGTCAGCAGCTTGTACTCATAGGCGGTGACATCGGTGTGCCCGGACGCATCGAGGTCCGCGGTGTTCGGCTGGAAGGTGAAGGTCCCGGGGATACCGGGGCCTCCCTTGCCTTCGCACAGGTTCGCTGTGCACTCGGTGTACGGAGAGCCGGCACTGATACGGGGCGCTTTGGGTGCGGTTGAGTCGATCTTGAAGTAGCACCAGGAGCTGTAGGGCGACCAGAGGTCGCCGCTCTTGCCGTCATACGACCAGTGCGACTGTGTTCGGGCCTTGTACCGGTACAGGCCCTTGTCGGCGCGATCGCTGGTCCGCAGCTTTTCCAGCGTCTCGTCCGGGTGCCAGCCGGTGTCGGGCATGTGCCCGGTCCACACCTGGTGCCAGGCGGCGTCGTCCCCGCGCTCGACCACGTACTCGGCCTGCAGGGAGCCTTCCTCGTCGCCCTTGTGCGCTTCGACCAGCGTCTGGACGCGGGCCTGGACCATCGGATCCTTACGCGTCACCACCAGAGGGTCGGAAGAGGATTTGTTGCAGTAGCCCGTTGTCCCGGTACCCGGGATCACGCCGACATTGGTGGGCACGCCCGGCTTGTAGGCGAACACGACCTGCAGTTCGGCGCTGTCATCGAACCGCTTCCACGCCCGCGGGTCACCCTCATCCTTCGCACGCAACATCAGGGTGAGCCGGCTGATCTTACCGTCCGCGAAAGAGCGGACGGTTCCGGTGAGGTTCTCGTCCGATTCTTTGGAGCTGTCGTTGAACTCTATCCACTTGTCCGGCTGGTCCGGGCTGCACAGGTCTCCGCGCCCCGCCGCGACGTTCTGGTCACCCATCAGGTCCAGCTGCTTAGGGCCGGGCCAGCGGGTGCCCTCGGAGATGTTGTCGGTGCGCACCAGGTCCAGCCAGTGCGGGTCGCAGTTGAACGACCAAGTCTCACGGGCCCGGAAGGTGGCATCCAAAACACGCTTGCCGGCCAGCTTGGTGGGGGCGAACTCGAAGTACATGCGGTCGACGTAGCCGCCGCCACAGTAGTAGCCGTCTGCGGTACCGCACTTGCCGACGCCCTTGTCGCCGTCGAACATCCAGAACTTGTCACCGTCGGAGGACAGCTTCGTACGCTCTGAGACACCCAGGCCGATCGCGGGGTCGATGTAGACGGGGTAGACCGTTTCCTTGCCGCGCAAGAGGTTCAGGTCCGGGTGCACGGCGATCGCATCGTCGTCGACCTTCACCGGCAGCACGGCGGTGGTATCACCCTGCCCCGGCTGGGAGGGATCATCGTTGTCCGGTCCCTGTGCGGGGGTTGCCGCGTTGGTGCGTGTCAGCTGGGTTTGGGGGCCTGTTTGGCTGTCACCGGCTGAGTCCCACATCTGCCCCGCCGGCCCGCGGAAGAGGGCGTTGCCGTCCTCGTCGATAGCGCGCAGGCCGCCACCCGCTCCCGGCACCACGGACAGGCCGTCCCCGGAGGCAGCGAGCTTGACCTGTTCCAGAGCGGGATTCTGCGCGGCCTGGGGGCTCTTGACGACGAGGATCTCCCGGTAGCCCTCGGCGGTCGCCGTCAGCTGCAGGTCCACACCGTCGAAGACGTTCGCGTAGGTGGCGGTCGGGCCGTTCAGCGTCGGCTCCGGCAGCGGCCCGCTCCAGTCCAGCGTGACCGACCGTCCGTCCTTGCCCAGACGGATCAGGCCCGATCCAGTGCCGGCGCCGGAGAACGACAGGTCCACCACCGCGCCCTTGGGAGCAATCCGCCCGTCCGGACGCCGCTCCAGCACCGGGTCCACCGTTCCCCAGCCGCCGCCCTTCTCCTTCACCCGCTGGGGAGTCGTGGACTGCGTGAGCGTGAACGAACCGTCCGGGTTCGCCTGGGTCGTGGAGTACTCGGTACGGTCCTCCATCACCTCCACCTGCTCCCCCGACGCCTGAGCCCGGGCCGAAGCCGTCACCTCATCCAGCACCGTCGTGCCCGTATCAGCGCTCAGCGTGGACGGCACAGATGCCCAGGCCGGTACCGCAGGCAGCACCGAGAGGAGCAGAGAGATCCCCACGCCCCCCAGCAACACACCACGAGATCTTCGAACTCTCCGCAACTGCCCCACATGCCCCCGCCAGTTGCCCATGCAACCCACCCCCGACACACAATCCACAAAGGTCCCGCAAAGTAAATGCACCGTCACAATGAGCGGTCAATCGAGTGTGTCTGGGGTCACAGAAGTATGGCCGAAAGTATCTGACCTGCGCAGACAGCAACGCGCTTCGATCCCCGTCTTGAATCGAGCCTCACCTCCACAGCCTGGATCAAACCAACCATCACGCCCGTGTAGACCCATAAACATCCAAATAAGAGACTAGGCTGTACGAGCTGCGGATACTGAGGCCAATCGCCAAGACAGGCACGCGCATCCGAACGAAGGCGGTGCGGATGGCCGCTGGTGCTAATAGGTGACCGGGGCGCTGCGGGAGTTCCGCCGGTTCGGGCTGACGCTCGAGCCAGCGGGGCCGTGCCGTGATCCGGGCGACGCGTCACGGTGATCATCGCGAGGCCACAACACCACCCGGAGCCTTGACCGACGCAGTGACAGCGAGTGGCTGCGTTTCAAGTCGTTCCAGGGGTGCTGGGGGCCTATGTCCTCGGTGGCTTGTGTCGATGCTCAGCCCCCAACGCATCTTGTCGGCCACCCAGTCGGTGACGTACTGGCAGCGGTAGCCGACAGCCGGCAGCAGCCACGTGGACGGGCCCTGGTCGGCCTTGGACCGATTCGAGGCGGCCGAGACCGCGATTAGGCGCGCTTGTAGCCGAGGTCGTTGGCGTAGACCTCACCTTCCTTCGCGCTCCAAGCGGAGGCGCCGGAGTCCCGGGCCTCGGCGAGCGGGACCAGCTGGTCGATGCCCAGACCCAAGCTCGTGTCGGCGACGACGCACAGTGCGTGCTCGCTCCACACCCGGCCGGGGTGGTGCACGTCGCGCCGTACGACCATCTGCCCCGGTCTCGAAGCTGTGCACCCGCATCACTCCAGCCGCAGGCCGGTGATCCGCTGCGCTCCCCCGCCTGACGGTCCTTCCGGCTGCGCCTCCAAAACCGTTGGGCCCGCCACGCGGTCCGGGCTGGCAACGAGAGCCTGAGGCTCGGGCAGGCCTGGTGGCTGGCTGTCATCAGGCCTGCCTCATGTGGTCAGCGTCTGCGGGCCCAGCCGGAGCCGATCCCTGCCACGTGCAGCGCCAGAGCAGTCAGTCCCAGCAGCATCACGTTCGTCGAAGAGAACACATCATTGGTGCTGAGGTCCGCTGCGTTGATCAAGAAGGACACGAAGAACAGCACCGCCGCGACTATGCCGAGCATGAAACGAGCTCCTCTCAAAGGGGGTGAAGCCCGTATGCCCGGCCACCGCCACCGCAGACGTAGGAACGCTCTGGAGCCGGTGCCGCTCGGTGCGAGCTGGTCGGCTCACCCTGGGGGCGGAGCATCAGGCGTGAGCGTGACGAGGACTTGCTGCCTTGTTCGAGGCTGCGTGATGCGCGGGCCGGCCCGTCTCGGGGACTTCCAGACGCCGCAGGGACAAGGCGGCGGTGACGAGGAGCCCGGTGAAGACAGCTAGGAGCAGGACGGACACCCACATCTGCCGACTCCCCGGCGCCTGCCAGCCGGTCCAGGTGACGCACACCGCCCACAGCAGGGCGCCCCCGGCGTAGAAAGAGCGGACCCGGTGCAGCTGCCGCACGGCCCGTAGGAACATGATGCGTTCGGTCTTCGGTGCCATGCGCAGTCGTGTACCCCAGGGCACGCTGTTGAACGGCTCGGGCGTTCTTACTGCCGTGCCTTTCACGTTTGCTCTTGTTGCTGAGTGCGCCCTTCGAAGTCGCGCCGCACCGCTGCACCTTCGTCTTCGGCCAGTCCTGCACCACCCTAAAAGTCCAGAACGGCACTGCAATGGTGGCACGGTTTCTCATCTTCGGCCGGCATGCCGCAGGTCTTGCAGAACTGGTTACCTTCGCTGCCGATCAGGCATTTCCACAGGGGAGTTCGCTGGGGCAATCCCAGCGCTCGCTGTGGTCAGTGAGGAGCGTTTCGGTGATGGGCGGAGCTGGCTGGATTTCACTTCCAGGGACGCTCGTAAGTCGATGCACGCACTCGCCCAGCCGTGGTAGACGCAGCCGTACGGGAAGAGCCGCCCGCAAGGGCTGACGGCCACCGCGAACGCTCGCCGGTGGCGTCTTCCCGTCAGGTCTGGACGGTTGGGCCGTTCCTGGATCAGCGGGCTGGTGTGACCGTGACGGGGACATTCGGACAGTTGCCGAGTACCTCGGTGAGCGCGGCCTGCTCGTCGGTGTCGATGCTCAGGCCCCAGCGCGTTTTGTCGGCCACCCAGTCGGTGACGTACTGGCAGCGGTAGCCGGCGGCCGGCGGCAGCCACGTGGACGGGTCCTGGTCGGCCTTGGACCGGTTCGAGGCGGCCGACACCGCAATCAGGGCGCGGTCATCGCCGAGGTCGTTGGCGTAGGCCTCGCGTTCCTTCGCCGTCCAGGCGGAGGCGCCGGAGTCCCAGGCCTCGGCGAGCGGGACCAGGTGGTCGATGTCCAGGCCGCTGGGCCCGTTGATGTAGCGGTCGTCGTACGGCGAATACCAGCGGCCGCCGCTCAGCTTGCAGCCCGGGCCCTGCACGGGCGCGACGACGGCCTCCGCCTTGAGCACCTCCGCCCGGGTGTTGCAGCCGTCCCGGTCGGCATCGACCCAGTGTTTGAACGCGGTGCGCTCGTAGCCGGTGCGGTCCTCGTCGGACACCGGAAGCTGGGCAAGGGCGTCGCGCACGGGCAGCGTGACGCTTTCGCCGGGCGCGGCAACGGGGGCGGCGTGGGCGGTCGCGGGGATGAGGAGAGCTGCGAGTGCTGAGGCCGTGGCGGCGGTACGGGGGATGCGCACGGGCGGGGGTCCTCTCGGGAGATCACGAGCAGTGCGTGATCTTCGTAGTGGCCCGCGCGCGCGACCCGCCCGGGAACCGGCACCGGCTCAACCCGATCGGGGGGAAAGTGGGATGACCAGCACCCCGCCCTGGCCGACGCGGTGTTGTCCTGCAGTCGGGTGAACTCCCGGCCGCCGGCGAACCCGCGGTCGCTGTGCAGGCGTGGTGGCGTTTATGGACATTCTCGAGGTGCACGTCTCGGAGCCGGGTCTGGTCGTCGTGGACATCGCGGCGGCCGACGATCAGACCGCCTTCGCCTTTCACTCGGCGCTGGCCTCGATGTGGGCGACGACCGCGGTGGAGCGCACGAGGCGGGATCCCGGTCAGCCCGGGGTCCGGCTGCGCTGCTACCTCGACATGCGTCAACAGCCCTGACCCGGCTCGCAGGCGCCTGGACGGCTGCGTTGGCGCGTCGCCGGGGGCCCGCACCGGCCGAGGCGAGGAAGAGGCTGCCTGCTGCGCGGCGGTGCGGCCGCGCCGCCGCGCTTCGCGCCGGCCGGCACGCCTGGTGCGGTGAGGCGTGCCGGCTTCGGTGCTGGGTCAGTTGGTGCAGGTGTCGAGCATGGAGGACAGTGCCGTCTTCTCCGCGTCGGTGGTGGTCAGCTTCCAGACGGACTTGATGTGGGTGTAGTCCTTGGCGTAGGTGCACCAGAAGCCGTGGTTGGCCGGCTTCCAGTCGGCCGGGCCGCTGTCGGACTTGGAGGTGTTGGAGGCCTCCGAGGCGATCAGCAGCTGCGGGTCTTTGAGGTCGTTTCCGAACGCTTTGCGCTGGTCGGCGCTCCAGTTGTCAGCGCCGGAGCGCCAGGCTTCGGCGAGGGGGACCATGTGGTCGATGGTGGCCTTGGTTACGTCGGTAACGGTGGTTTCGTCGTAGATGGAGTACCAGGAGCCGGATGCCGGCTGGCAGCTTCCGGGCTTGTCCTGGACGTCCTTGCCGTCGCGGGCCAGGACCGTCTGGCGGGTGGTGCAGCCGCCGGGCTGGCTGGACCAGATGTCGAACTTGTCGCGGGCGTAGCCGTCCATCGAGTGTGGGGCGGCGACGGTGAGGGCGGCCAGTTCCTGTCGGGCGGTCGCGGTGGACGGTGGTGCGGGCGGTTCGGCCAGGGCCGGGGCGGCACTGACACCGATCAGTACCAGGGTGGTGGCGGGCAGGCTGAAGGCGGCGCGGCGCATGAAGTCTCCGAAAGGTGTGGGGGGTTGGAGATGCGCACACGAGAAAACCGCAGCCGTGGCCGGCTTCGCTACGCGCGTGGACCACCTACGACAACTCCCCCACCCCGCCTTCACCACCACCCCACGCCCGCCCGTCGGGCATGGACGGCCGTGCCGAGCAGCCCCGGTCCCGGCAACGGGCCACCGCCAGGGCCCGGCACACGACGGGTGGACTGCCCCCCGGCTCGGGGGCAGCCCACCCTTCAAACGCCGCTGTCGCCGGTCGGCATCACCTACGGCCGGCCGGAGTGGGGGTCAGCCGCGGCGGTCTGCTTCGTGACGCCAGCCGTCACCGCCGTGGCGGTGACGGCCCCAGGAGGCGTCGTCGACGAAGCGGCCGCGGTCGTTGCGCAGGGTTGCGGTGTCGGCGTCGTTGTCCCATACGTAGTTGCGGCGGTCCTGGTACAGGTCCGTGCGGGTGTCGCGTCCGACGCCGGTGTGGACGCGGACGGTCGCGCGGCCGTTCAGCCGGTAGTGGTCGAAGGTGTAGGTGTAGCCGTCCTCGTCGACCAGGGTCCAGCCATCCAGGTTCACCGCCTGCCGGGAGTCGTTGGTGATCTCCACCCACTCCGCGTTCAGCGAGCGGTTGGAGCCGTCATCGCGGCCCGGGGAGTCGTACTGCACGTCGCTGATGAACACCACCGGGTGCTGCTGGCGGCCGTGGTGATAGTCGGCGGCCGACGCCGGCAGCGCCACCGCACCCACCACTGCAACGGCCACACCGGCAACGGCGGTCAGACGACGGACGGAAGAAGAAACGGACACAGAGGTCCCCCTTCAAGTGCGGACACCCAGCCGAACCGCAGCGTGAAACCGCGGGCCGGCCTGGTGCGTTGTGCTGTTGCGCAGCCGGTCGGCCGCGCACCCACACCCTCCAGCCAGCACCCCACCGTGGGGAGGATTTGCGGGGCCTGTTACGGATTGAACAGATTTCTGTAACGCTCAGCTGTAATGCCCATCGATTGCGCAGGGGAGCTGAGTTCACGCGGCATCGCCTACCTGGCCCTTTGAGCTACTGGCCTCGAGCGACGCATCGCCGGTCTGAGCCACCCCACCGTGACGAGCGCACTCACCCGGAAGTGAGTAACAGCCCGGCCCACCGATTCGGCCGAGACCGGACCGGCCGTGGGATGCGTCGGCGACTCTTCACTGCTAAAGGAGCGACGTGGACCGTGGCGGGCTGCCATCACCCGAACGCTCCACACCGCGGCCTTTGCACCCGCACCCCGGCCTCTCCTCTAGCGACGACGCACCCCTCGGCAGACCTTGAGGAGCTGGCCACCGGGTCAGGGGCTGTCGCCGGATCAGTGGAAACGGCCGTGGTCGTCCGGGCGGGGCCAGTACAGCGCCTCGTCTCCCGGACCGAACTGCCCGAGGTCCGCCAGCAGGCAGACACCGGTCCCGATCTCATTGGATGCACGGGGTCATGGGGAGGGCGGCGGTGCGGTTGGAGGTGCAGGTCGAGTCGGCAACGCCTGGCGGGGCGGGTGGGCTGGGCAGCCAGGGCAGGGCGGCGGCGCCGTTCGCCTGATCTACACCCAGGTGTAATTCTCGTCGGTGACTGCGTCCAAGGCGGCGTTGGTGATGGGGGCTCGGGGGTCGGGGAGGGCGGCGAGCGCGGGTCCGATGGGCGGGAAGAGGGGCAGGTCGGCGGCCTTACGGCGGTCGACCCACTCGATCAAGCCGACTTCGTAGCTGCCGTCGGGGAGTTCGTCGAGCTCTTGCTCGGCGAGTGTGGCGCGGATGTCCTCGGTGATTTGCAGGCGGTAGATCAGGTGGAGTTTGCGGGGCGGCGGGGTGGGGCCGGGGCGGGTGACACGTTGGTCGATGACCCACAGCAGGTCGCCGCCTTCGGCCTGTCCGACGTCGAGCCCGAGTTCTTCCTGCAGCTCGCGGGCGAGGGCGCCTTCGAGGTCTTCACCGTGTTCGACGTTGCCGCCGGGCGGGGTGTAGTGGGTGGAGTCGGCCCGGTCACGGCGGATGAGAGCGACCTCGTCGCCGCAGAAGACGACGGCCCCGGTACGGATCTTGATCCGGGAGAACGGGGCAGCTGTCGGCTGCTCGGGAGTACTCGTCATGGCGGCCAGTATCACGGCCGTGCCCGGGCTCAGGCCGGGTTCCGCTGGACTCTACGGCGGGCAGACCGAGCAGGTCGTGCGTTGCCTGGCCGCTCACCATGGGGGTGTGGGTGAGACGCGGCCGTCTCAAGCCCGTTCCCTGAGAGAGCCGCGGAGGATTCGGGCAGGCGGCGGGTCTTCTCCCAAGCGTGCCGCCGACGAAGCGCAGAGTCGGGGTGATCGCCCTGGCGGCCTGGCCGCGGCACTCCAGCTGGAGGTCGAGCTACTCAAAAGCTGTGTTCGCCAGCTCGTCACGCTGTCTCAAAATCCAGGTGGGTGAGTCCTTCAATGGAGTCCAGGCGGTCCTGCAGGGCGGGGTCCGGAGACGGTGTGGTGACGAGCAACAGCACCTGGGCCGAAGGGTGTTCCGGGGCGTAGAGGTCGTCCTCATGGTCGCCGGGGATCGAGTTGGGCTGGATCTCGATCCGCTCGTTGGAGGTGCCTGCGAGATGGTAGACGCCCCGGTAGTCGCTGTCGCGCTCGCTGAAGACCAGCCCAAGGCGGTTGCTGACGAGCCGGACCAGCTCGCTCGCGGTGTGGGTGCTGGTGCCATAGGTGTGGTGGTCGGTCATGGTGCACCAGACCCTATGCCGCAGAGGTGGCGGGGCGCTCGATGAGTTGTCCGCGTTCGAAGCACATTCAGCACACAAGGGCGGACGAGGTGGGATGCACTCACGGCACGGGACCTGAGCGCACCCGAGAAGCCCGAGATCGTCACCAGGGCGGCGGCGCGGGAGTCAGACAGCCGACTCGCTCGTCCGAATGAACATCGGCGGGAAGCGGAATGGCGAACCGTTCCGCCAGGACAGGCGGATGCCATGAGACTTCTGCCCACACGCCGGCTCCGCCCTGGCAGGACGGCGCTGCTCGCCGCCGCCGTCCCGACCCTACTGGCCACATCACTGACCGGCCTCGCACCCGCCCACGCCACAACCACTGCAGGCTCCCCCGCCATGCCCCGGGACCAGATCGCGTGCCCGCGCGGGTTCGTCTGCATCTACCCCGACATCAACTTCAACGGCCAGCCCTACGTCAAACGCGCCGTCGACGGGTCGGTACGGCACCTGCCGGACTACATCCGCGGCAAGGGCAGCTCCATCATCAACAACAGCAGCCGCACTGCACGCGTCTACCAGAAGGACAACTACTTCGGCCGGCACGTCTGCGTCGGACGAGAAGGCGGCACCATCAGCGACCTGCGTTCCTACCAGCTCAACGACACCACACACAGCCTGCGCAACAACAACACCCCATGCGGCGCCGCGTAATCACCCGGAGCGGGTCCATCCGCCTGTCGGCCGCCCGTCGGCAGGCCCTCGGGTTCAACCCTCAGCCGCAGCCCGGCGGTACGGGGCAGCGGGATCCAGGCCCGCGTTCAACGGGGCAGCAGGGAACGTGGAGCCGCCGATGTGGCGGACATCAGTTGGCTTCATCGCCGTAGGGGTAGGGGTATGTGGCGGTGTAGTCCTCCACGGGCTTGGCCATATCCGCGGCGTAGTCGGCTCGTGCCTGCCGGTCCGCTTCACTGATGTCGGGGTGTACGGGAGGCATCTGAGGGGCCGGCCAGAGCTGGACCAGGTGCCTTTCCCCGTGGTCACCGATGCCCGGCTCGGGGTCGTCGACGTGGCAGTACAGGCGCATGCGGACCCAGCCACCGCTGTCAACAGTTGGTGGCGGCGCCTCAAGGGGCGGTTGCTCTTCGGGCCATGCGTCCCAGAAGTCGCCCTGCCCGATCGTGGCGAGGTAGAGGGTGGGAACGTCGGCGAGCAGGCTCATCTCCTCCGCCGGCTCCCATCCGTCACCGGGCTCGGGGCCGGGCGGGCCGTCGTGCACCTGAACGGTCATCTGCAAGGGGCCGGTGTCGGTGGTGGGCAGGACGACAGCGATGGCCTGCGTGGCCGGGCCGCAGCGCCAGCCGAACGGCATCTCGGGCGGGAAGTCATAGTCGTCGTCGAAGCCGATGAGGTAGCCGTGTTCGCCGAGGTCGACGGTGAACGTCGCTTCACGGATCAGCATGGGGACCCTCCTTCAACGGAGAGAGTGCCCCGCTCCCGAACACGCCGGCATGCGGGGCACCTGTCTGGCGGTGAGTCTAGCCGCGCTCAGGCGATCACATAGAAGGGGTCGTGGTCCATGACGTGCATCTGGCCGCGCCACGCCGTGATACGTCCGCCCTGGGACTTGTTCTCCTGAACCTTCACCCAGGTGATCTCCCGCTGGTTGGCGTGGAGATGCGTGCCGCCCTCATACGAGGAGGCGAACGGGTACTCGTCGCAGGAGGTGCGGCCGGCGCGCTTCATGTCCGGCGGTGCGCTACGCGGGCACACCGCCTTCCGGTTCGCGTCCTCCTGCCGCTTGTTGATCATCCAGTGCAGCGGCTTGCCGCCGTTGGGGTCACCGTAGTGGCCGCCACGTGCGCGGAGCTTGCGGATGCCTTCGTCGATGCGGGCCAGGCCGACCATGCTCACGGCGGTGGGGACTTCCGGGATGGCGCAGCCGGCCCGGCTGGTTCGGCTGCTGCCGTAGTAGTTGTCGCAGCGGTAGGCGGCCGAGTTGTAGGAGACGGTGCCCGGGGTGTAGCCGGGCTTGGTGAAGGTGTAGGTGTACTTGGTCTTCGCCTTCGGGTTGATCTTCTTCGGAGGGATGCTGGTCTTGTAGCCGACGCTGCCATCCGCCGCGCCGCTGCTGAGGATGTGGCCCTGCGAGAAGTGGACGCTGGCCTTGGTGCCGCCTCCCGAAGCAGCGGCGATGTTGGCGGCAACGCCCTTGCCCGCGCGCGTGGTGCGCGCCTTGGAGACGTGGAACTTTTCCGACCAGTTGGCGGAGTTCGTCTTCAGGGTCATCTGGTGCTTGACGTCGAAGTCGACGGTGCCTTCGATGACGGGTCGCCCGTTGATGACCTTGATGACGTCGACGTGGATGGTCACCCACTCGCACTCGCTGAACCGGTTGACCGTGATCTTGTTGATGGTGCAGGTGGCATTGGATGCCGGCCCGGCTGCAAGTCCGGTCACCTGGGACCGGGCCGGACCAACGGTGACACGCAACTGTCCGGGGCTGGGCTGATCGGCCACAGCTGACGGAGCCGCAGCCGTTCCCAGCAGGCCCAGCGCCACAGCCCCCGTTGTGAGCAGCGCTCTCAGTTTCAAGCTGTACCCCCTGTGTTGATCACGTCCGACAGAGGGCATAGCGGTCAACTCACGTACACCCCCGTCGCGTTGGCGGCATACAAGCACGCCCGACGCACCGATTGCATCCTGTTTTGACAGCTTTCAGCCACATAGGGGAAGGGGGGCGCAGGCACAGTGACCGTAGTGACCAGCGAGCAGCCGTCACGACAGAACATCCCGGACACACCCGCCCCGCTGCAATCAGCCGGGAAACGCCGGTCAGCCGCTCCGGGAGGCAGCGTCCCCCGGATCAAAGGCGGGTGGCGAACCGGCCGTCGGGCAGTTTGCGCAGCCAGCCGCGATCGACGAGTCTGACCAGCTTCCCGCGCAGTGGTTCCAGCTTGGCCCGCGCGCTGAGGTCGACTCCCAGCGCGTCGCCGACCTGCCGGGCGATGACCGGTCCGGCGGCCTGCCGCGCGGCGGTGAGAATGCGCCGATACTGCGGCGCGAGCGCGGTCTCCTCCATGCCCGGCGCGCGGTGTGGCACCAGCATGGTGGAGGTTCGGGCCGAGCGTGGCGGACTGGCCGTTACCGAGCGGGTTCTTGAGCGGATGAGTGAACAACTCGCCGTCGAACGTTAGGAGGAGGCCTGCCCAGGAGTGCCTTCGCCCGGAGCAAGGACACGTGGGCGCGCACCTCGAGGCAGCTGGAGCGCTGGGGGGTCCGCCTGCGGACCGTTCATCGTGGCTGCTGCCCTCTGACGAGCGCAGTGGGCAGTGACGCGCCGAGGATCAGATCACGCGGCAGCGCGAGTTGGAAGCGCTGCTCCAGCACGGCGAGAGAGGCGCGGTGTGCCGTGTCCCTCTTGCCTTCCTCCGGGATTCCGGCCGCGATGATGTCAGCGCGGATGAGGTCGGCGCCGGGGCCGGTGATCTCCTGCGACCAGGTGTACATGTACATGTCGAAACCGCACACGTAGTGGTCGTCGTGGAAGTAGGCGAATGCGGGTGGCGGGATCTTCGGGTTCTGCTTCTCGTAGTAGAGCTCGAAGACGTGGGCCCCGTCTCGGGATGTCCCGTCGTGGTACGCGGGCCCGAGGACGGACGGCCAGTGGCCGTAGGCGATGGCGAAACCCAGGCCAGCGTGGTCGCCGTAGCGGACGGCGATGCTGTCGGTGTCGCCGCGCTCGGCGTCGAGCCTGTCGATGAGCTCTTCGGCCTGCGGCCCGGTGGTGGCCTGGACCGGTGCGGGACCGCCGGGGGCGGCGAGGCGGGCGGCGAGCTGTTCACCGGTCAGGCCCCGGGCCAGCTTGATGTAGTAGCCGAGCCAGGAGATGTCCTCGTCGGCTATCCATGTGATCCCGCCGGAACTCACAGCGTGTCTCCGTTCTCCCGTGTGGCGCGGCCCGGGGCCGGTCCGGTGACCGGTCCCGGGCCGCACGTGTGGTGTGCGTCAGTATCGTGTTACCGGATGTCGCACTTGGTCGTGGGCTTCGAGGCGTCGCACTTGTCGAAGCCCGGCGTCCTGACGAAATACGCGTCCTGATCGATCAGCCGGAGCTCCTTGGCGAACGTGGGGAAGCGGCTCATCGAGGTGGAATTGACCCAGCCGGACATCGCAGACCGGCCGCACACTTCGGACCAGGTCGGCGCGGCCGTGCGCTCGTCATCGTAGAGCCGCCACGTGCCGTCCGACTGCTTGGTGGCGTAGGTCTGCGCGCACTTGTCGCCGGAGGTGACCGGGTTGGTGCCGCTCATGTCGGAGGGCATCCCGCCGCTGTTGTAACTCGCTGCGAAGGTGAACTCGTCACAGGAGGGCTTGTCGCTGGCGGAGATGTCGGTCACCGGTGTGGTGTCTGGGTGGCCGGATTTGGCGGCCCAGCCGTCCGGGCAGATGACCCTGCGGTTGGCGTCGGGGTCGCGGCCGTACTTGTTGCGCTCACCGTGCTCGCCGGTATCGCCCCTGCGGTCGGGGAGGTAGCTCAGCGGCGCTCCTCTGCGGATTTTCGACTGGATCAGCCAGGCGTGCGCGGCAGCCGCCGGGGTCTTGGCGGTGTTGAACACATAGCCGGGCATGTAGTCCCGGAACACGCAGCCCGCCGGGGAGTACACCATGTCGCAGCGCGCGTATACCGGGTTGCCGATGAAGCCCTGACTGTTGTCCGTGGGGAACGTCTCCGGCACCGACGTGGAGAACGTCGCGTACGGTGCGAACGCCAGCGCCTGGGAGAGGTCGGAGTCCTTCTTTCCGGACTCATCCGGAACCCCGCCGGACCACTGCACGGTGGCCGTCGCGGTCTCCTCGTGGGGGTCGATGTCGTAGGAGCCGCCCCACATCAGCTTGCCGTCCCAGGCGTAGGAGGGCTTGTCCGTGCAGTCGGCGGAGCACTGCGGGGAGATCGTCAGCTTGATCGCGCCGGGCTGGGCGGGGAACGGCAGGTGTCCGGCGGGCATCGGCAGCGGTGTGACACGGGCCCAGAGTTTCAGCCCCGTGCCGGTCAGCGCCGTGCTCATGTGAGAGGAGTACAAGAATTCCTGGTAGCCCTTCTCCTCCTGGCCTGTCTCATCGGTGACCTGGACGGAGAACTTCCCGTACATGCAGGCCTTGTCGCGGGTGAAGATCGACAGGTAGGTGCCCTCAGTGGCGCCCACTTCGCAGGAGTCGTGCAGCGGCGGGTTCGCGGTCCGCGTGGACTTCAGCCTCGCCCTTGTTTCGCGGGCGGCTTCAAAGTCTGCTTTCGTGGCCGGCTTCCAGGCGATGCACAGCCGGTCGCCATGCGCGGTCGCCTCGCAGTGCTGTTCACCTACGGCGTCCTTGGTCTTCACCGAACCCCAGCCGGGGACCGGCTGCCAGGAGGTGTCGAAGGCCGGGTCCGTCGCGTCCTTCTTGGGCGCCGGGAGAGTGATGTCGACCTGCCGGCCCCGGGTCTTGAACGTCGCGTAGGGCGACCAGTCCGTCTCGTACAGGGAGCCGTCGTAGGCGGAGGTACGGAACGCGTAGGTGGTGGCCGGCTTGAGGTTGCCGTGCGGGACGGTGACCGTGGCCTTCGACCCCGAGGCCACCATCTTGGACACGATGACCCCGTACTCGGCGGACACCTCGCCCTGGTTGGCCGGGTCGGCGTTCTGACCCGTGAGCTTCAGCTTCGCCTTCGGCTTGCCGGCCGTGTCGACGGTCCACACCTCGAAGGTGAGGTTCGCCTTGTCCCCGTCCGGGTCCGTGACCGAGTTGCGCAGCAGCGCAACCGTGCGGTCGACCTGCCACACAGAGCCGTTCTGCTTCCATGTGGGTCCAGCTTCCGGCTTGCTCCCCGACGCGGGGCGGCCACCGGCTCGGATGCTCTTTTCCGGGCCTGCGGCCGGCCGCGACGACGGAGCATAGTTCCCGTCCTCGCTCGGAGCCGGGCTGTCGGCGGCAGACGCCACGCCTGTGCCGACTAACAGAGCCGCGGCGGTAACGACGGTGGCTAATCGGGACAGACAGCGACTTCTTCTCTTCGTTCCAGACACGCTGGATGGTCCTTTCAGGCCCCGCCCCGCGAGCTCACGGCCATGCATGCCCGCCGGGACACAGGCTGGTTGGTGGGTTGAGTCGCGCTGGCAACCTTCCTACAGGCCACCGCGTGACCGCTCCAAGGTCAGCAACTGGGGCGTTCGGCCTGAAACGCAGGTAGTGGACGTGATGAGGCCGACGTTTAGCGAGGGTTGCAGCACGGACCCTCCAAACCTGAGCAGCGGTCGCTATGGATGTCCACCAACCCGCCCATAGAAATGAGGTATCAGAGCTGAGGGTGCTGTGTCCGGCGCGGCGGCTACCGCGAGCCACACAAATGACTCCGCGCACGCCCGACAAGTCGGAGCCATGGCGTCAACCGCGCGTCGACGAGGATCACGAATGCCTTGGTGGCGGCTAGCTCCTTTACAAACGACCCGGCCAGCCCCTGCTGGCGGGCGAGGACGAGGGTGCGTTCTGGGCTGACGAACCGTCTGTTCGGCGGCGTGAAGCCCCCTGACCGGTGCGGGCGGCGAGGTGGCGTCAGGGCCGCCACGTGCCGCGGAGTGCGGGCGGCTCGGTGGTGGTGCACTCTCAGACGCTGCGGGCTTCCGCCTCGGACCGCCTCTTCCGCTCCGTCGCCGACATCCTCACCCTGCGTTCGGCGCTGATCCGCCGGGGCCTGCACCTGCGGGTGGAATCCGGGCTGCTGTCCGGCATCGACTCGCCTCTGACGACCCCGGCACCAAGATGATGGTCTCCGTCCTCGCCGCCCTGCTGGAGTTCCAGCGCGACATGATCTCGGAACCAGGTCGACCCGAAGACCATCCGCCGCGCCCTAGACTCCGCCGGAGCCCGCAAACTGCCCGAGCAGCTCGACGTCACCCCGGTCGACCCCGACGACCATCAGCCCACGCCCGACCTGGACGTGATGCTCGACCTGCCCGGTCTGCTCGCCGACACCTGCGCACCGCCGGCGACGAAGCCGTCCGTCGAGGACTCGACTCCGGCGGAACGACCCGCCGCAGCCAGGGGCACTCGCTCTGGATCACCGCACTGCTCGAACTCCACCGCCCCGCACAGGGGAGACCGCGGCATGGCGGAGTTGAGACATTACGGGTACCAGGCGGAGCGCACCGCGGACGCCCCGCGCCGCCCGCCATGTCCGGTCGAACACGGTTGTTCGCCATTCCACGACTGGGGCGACGAGCCGACCACGGTCTCTCGGCGAAGCGCTGACGCTCCCATCGGCTGACCTTGCACGGCCTTGTTTGGGCGCGCCAACTTCCAACTCGTCCGGAAGGAATCCTGTTGTCGTGACGGACGGCGGTGAGCCCGCGACTGCGCGGTGTGAGCATCACTCGGAGACCCATATGATCGCTGATGTTGATCGATTGTTGTAGAGGGGGAACGTGTTGCGGGCTGGGAGGACGGTCCACACCCTGTGTGTGATCGGTGCGTTTTCGTCCCTTGTTGGGTGCGGGACCGGAGTCAGCACTGAGAAGCACAGCTCCGGCCAGGGCAACACGCCTTCGCCTCAAGTCGTCAGAGTTCTGGGCAAGGAGCAAGTACGAGCGGTGTTACCGGACTCGGACGACGTGCCTCCCGGCTGGAAGAAAGCCGGCACGCTCAGTCTTGATGGCGCCCACCCCGAAGACGGCGGCAGCCTGGCTTACGGCCACTTGGGCTACGCTGCGACCGACCTCGAAGGCGCCGTTGGATTCGGTCTCCAATCCTTCCGGAAGCCGGCTCAGGCCATCAGCAGGTACACGGAGAGCAAGTCCAAGATGGCAAGCGCCCATCCTGGGCCCGCGCGGATCCCGGACGTCGACGCAGCATTTACGGCCTCCTACTGCATCGGCACTACTGCCGGGCGGACTTGCAGTACTTCGATCACCCTCCGCCTGGGCTCTGTTTTTGCCTACGTGAACATCAACACAGTCGGCCCAACTACCGCAGCGGATCCCAAGGTTCTGAACTCTGTCACCCGCATGTTCGCCCAGCGCATCCGGCAGGCACAACATGGGCAGTCTCCATCGGCAAAAGCAACATGAAACGGCCGGCATCCAACTCTTTCCTTGAGCCGCGGTCGGCAATGACCACGGTCCGGCCGACGTCGAGGCAGACCCTGCGGGGCCGCGGTGGGCCTCGCTGAGACAGTGGGTGACATGCCGGGCCGAGGCCAGCCAGGGATTGTCCGGCCGCGCACGCTCCCGGCTGCCGAACCGGGTAAGTCCTGGCGGGCTAAAACAGCGGCAGCCGACGCTGGCCGGATACCGGTGGCTACAGCGCGGCCTGCTCCGTCCAGGCAGGGGCGGCACCCCGCCGCGCGGCCCGCGTCGGCACCATCGGCCGCCCGAGGCCAGGACGCCGCCCTGTTTACGCAGTGCCGCGTCCTGGTCGGCGGCGCCGCCATATGATCGCAGGCGATGGCCAGTCGTCTACAACCCTAGGGGGCGCCTCGTGCCACAGCTTGTCCGTGAGCAGCATGTTGATGTCTTCGTGGGTTACCACGCGTTCGCACTGCAGGAATCCGACGACGCCTTCCTCGATCTGGAGTTCCCGGACGAATTCAACTTCGGCACCTTCCTGAGCACCCATCCCGGACGCCTGGACATCACGAGCGCCGGCCATACCCACACCGCCTCTCTCACGGTTGAGGTATGGGACGGGCCTGCGCCTGTGCAGGACTCCGCAGCCTGGGAAGAGCAGGCGGAGGCGGACTTCGAGTCGGTCAGCGGCCAGGTCGCGGTGTGGTCGATGAGCCTGGGCCGACTTGATGACCTGATCACACTGGCGGACTCGGGCGGGTTGTGGCGCGTGCGGGTCAGTTCCGCGGGCCGAGCTGATGTCAAGGCTCTGGCCGAGAGCGAGGAGAGCATCAAAGGAGTCGAGCGCTACCTCGTACAGTTCTGGCCTGCCGATTCGTAGTCCCCGTACCGCGTCGGGAGCGGCCGGCCGCTTCCGACGCGAGGCACATCAGCCGATGATCCTGACGGTGAAGCCGTCGTTCATGCCGTCGAGGATTCGGTTCTTGCTGTAGAAGCTCTTCAGGATGAGCCCACCAGCCTGGTTGTCTTCCTTGGCTATGGGTTTCACCGAGAAGTTGAACTTCCGTACCTCAGGGTCGTAGTCGTGTTCCGCGGCACCTTCATAGGTACTGGCGAACGGGTATTCGTCGCAGTCCCGCGTCCCGCCATGGGAGTACCCGTCCCCCCAGTAGCGCCTGCACTGCTTCTTCGCCGCCTTGCGGTTGTCCTCGTTCCGTTGCGCGCTCACTGTCCGGTGCAGCGGAGCCTTGACGGTCTGGCCGGGCACCTTCTTGGCCGACATGTACGGCTTGGTGTCCTCCGGATGCGTGAACGCCGTCTTGATGTGCTGGGCTTCGGCGCGTTCTTCCGCGCCCGCCTTCGCACTCAGAGTCAGCGACGCGTAGTAGGCGAAGCTTGCCGCACCCTTCTTCGCCGGGTTTCCGCCACCGGTGGAGTTGGGCAGATAGGACGCCGCGTCCCATAGTGGTGCGAGCATGAACAGCTTGCCGCCTGTGTCGCCGCTCAGCTGCCAGGGAGCCGGCGGTTGGAAACTGACCACGGGCTCGTAGACCGCGGCCAGCACATCCGAGCGTCCGCTTCCCTGGCCGGGCTTGGCGTTCATCGTGTGGTGGAACGTGCGCAGCGCCTTCAACTGCGTCCACGTCTTGGTGCCGGGCATGTTCCCGCCGTGCGTGAAGTGGGCGCCGGACGGCCAGGTCTTCGGGGTGGTTCCCTTGGTGCTGATGGGCATGGTCAGTGCCCCTGTCCTGCCGGTCACCTTGAAATCGGTGTAGTAGTACTGGTAGTCGATGGTGCGACTGTTCTTCGCGATGGTTCCGACGACGCGCAGGTTGAACATGCTGGCACCGGTGGGACGGCCGTTGACAAGCCACTCCTGCACGAACGACGCGCCATCACATACAGCGAACCGTGACTTCACGAAGAACGGGTTGTCGGAGCCCAAGCCCTTTTTGCACTCGTCGAACGTCATCTTCCTCGACGGTTCCGGTGCCGTCGCACCCGGCCCGGCCCCCGGCGCCCCCCTTGACTCGTCGCTCGACAACGCGTAACCGGAGGCCCGACGCGACTCGGGCGCATAGCCAGCCGCCGGCCCCCTCGTCTCCTGCGCCAGCCGCGCGCCAGACTCGGCCTGCCCCGCCAACTGCTGCAACTTGTTCCGCCCCTGGGGAGTCGCCAGTTCCTGCAGCGACGACCTCACCTCACCGAGCGGCAGGACGTACGACTCCACTCGCAGATCGCTTCGCTGGTCCGCGCTCGCCAACGCCGGGGCGGCTGCGGACACGACAACAAGTGCCGTAAGCGCCGTCAGCAGCTTTCTGCCAGACGGCCACCATCCTGTACGGCCCATCTACGAACCCCCGAACTCATGCGCCGCCGGATCTCACCTCTGGCGACTGGTCAGCACTCAGGCTTACGAACACATGAGCGAAATTCTGCCCAGCGAGTCGGACTTGTCCTGATCACCACGGCACTTTGACCGAGATCACCCGCCCGTCAGCACCTCGTGCAGGCCAGAACGGCGAAACATGACAGGTTCCGCTCACACGCACCGCCAGCAGCCATCCAGCCAGCAAGTACCGCCCGCTCTCCACACACGTGTCCACCAAGGGACAGTTACTCAACCGGCAGATCCACGCATTCACCGAAGCAGACTGCATCGAGAGCTTCGCCGACACGCTTGTCGCCAACCGCCGCTCCAGGCCGTATGCCGCAGTTTCCCACCTGTCCGTTCCGTGTCACCGCGCCGGTCAACAGACAAAGACCCCCAGCCGGGGCGCGCAGGGCTTCTCACCGATCATGGCGAGCAGCCACGCACACCCCGTCGAGCGGCCCAGGACGGAACGACCTGCCAAGCGTCCCGGTTCGGCGGCCGTGCTGAAGCTGGCGGCGGCCGGGTCCTATTCGGGTGATGCCGGCATCAATGATCAGGCTGCGCGGTAGCTAGAGAGACATGACGTCTTCGCCTGATCCCACGCCTGATGCCGACGCCTTGACTCGCGAATCCCTCACGAACCGCACGGGCTACGACGAGCGGTTCCTGGGACCAGCTGTCCCGCTGCCCCGCCCGGTGGATCCAGGCATCGAGACTGTGATCCTGCCGTATACACATTTCAGCGTGGTGTTCCGCCCTGACCGACGACTGGCCGCATCAACCGGTGTGGTGATCAACGGCCAACAGCTGATCGAAGCGGACCGCACCAACGACTGGCGATTTGACCCGCGCCTTCCCGACGGAAAGCAAGCGGGTGACCCCGTCTACAAGAACAACCCACTCGACAAGGGCCATCTGGTCCGCAGGCTTGATCCGGTCTGGGGTACGGCAAGTGAGACGTCAGCCGCGAACAGCGACACGTTCCACTACACGAACGCAGCGCCGCAGATGGATCTCTTCAACCAGGGAAAGAAACTCTGGCAGGGGCTGGAAGACTTCCTGCTCAACCATGCCAAGACCTTCCACCGCAAGCTGGCAGTGTTCACCGGTCCGGTCCTTGAAGACTCCGACCCGCCCTACCGCGGTATCCAGGTGCCGCTGCGCTTTTGGAAGGTCGCAGCCTTCATGCAGGACGGTGAGCTCGCGGCTACCGCGTACGTCCTCGACCAAAGCCCCGACCTGTCCCGCGATGCCGCTGCACGAGCTATGGCTGACGCAGCGCGGGCTGGCGACCCCCCGCCACTGGGAGCCTTCCGCACCTTCCAGGTACCGGTGGCTGACGTCGCGGAGATCACCGGCTTGGACCTGGGCCCGCTTCCCGCCGCAGACCGACTGCCTCCGCATGTGCGGGCCGCGAAGGGTTGGACGCAATTGGAGCGGTTCGAGGACATCGTAGTGTGAGCATCCCGATCGCCCTGGAGCTCCATTAGGCAGGTGTTTCTGCTCTCTTCGTCTGGGTGGAGCGGGCGTCAGGGAGCTCTGAGCTGCGGGTCGAGGCAAGGCATTCGCTACGCAACTTCACGCTCCACGCACCGGCTGTGATCGCTTGGAGCTGGGTCCTCGGACTCCGCGGACGGGCAGTCGGCGCCGGTGGGCGGGTGGGCCCGAAATGAGGATGCCGGGCACCCGGGCCCCCTTCGGTCTGGCCGCCACGATCCTGGCGATTCCCGCTGCGGTCAGCATGCTGGACCCCGGCCTCGCGGGCATCTTGTATAGCGCCGAACTGGCCGTCCTGCTCCTCGCTTTCGCCACAGCGGTGTGGGGCCCGACTCCCCGCGTACGTTCCGCCTCCTGCGCTGGATAACGGGCCGACCCGAGCCGGTCGGTCCCGAACCGACTCACCTCACCGCGGAGAGTTCCGAATGGGGCGAGAGTTCGGCTCGCCTCCCAGGGGCGTGACGAGGACGTCGAGACGGCGGGGTGGGCCGGCCCACTCGTTCAGGCGGCCGATTCTGAGGCCTGCCCGCTCGCAAGACATCTGCGCCGGGGCGGGTGCGCCGCGGGCACGGGGAGGGTTAGGTCCTCTCCACGTCCAGTCGCATGGTTGGGCGGACCGTTCTCGCCGTGGGTGCGCAGGCACGCGTCTCACTCCGCTCTCCGAGCTTCCCATAGCCGAGTTGCTCGCGAAGCCCCCGACGTCGTCTTCGTCAGTCCTCCCAGGAAGCGGAAGAACTGTGCGTCGAAATGATCACCCAAGTCCCGCCTCGCCAGCCGCGACTGCGGCGACGGTGGAAACCTGCTCACCGACCATCTGAACCGGAAGTCCGGCTTCGGCATCGGCCACGTCGCCTCGCTGCCGGCGTGCTTCCTCAGTGCGGTACCCCTCAGTGCGGTACCTCGGCAGTCGAACCGGTCCCGGCGGGGCACCGCTCCGGTGTCAGCCCTTCCCAGGAGCGAGGGGCAGCATCTGAGAGACCCTGTGCCAGCCTCCGACGATAATCCCGGCCACGACTGCGCCGGCCAGGGGAAGCCATTTCTCGATCCAAGGGTGCCCGAATGCGCCAGCCGCCTTATGTGCTACAACCGCTCCGACCAAGGCAGCCAGAATGATCAACACCGCGCGTGCCGACTCCTGCAACGCCTTCCGGGGAAGGGAGAGCGGCTCGAGCCCTTGCAGCACTTCTTCAGGAAGAAGGCCGCCGACACGGCCCTCGGCATACCGCTCGCCCACTGTCAGCAACTTGCCTGCGAGATCCCGAAGCGCCGGATTAGAGTCAACATCGACACGTAGAAAATCCTGGCGCAGTGCCGCGGCAACAAGGGCTGCGTGCCGCATCGCAGGCGAGTGGCGCAGAGAGACCCACGCCATCGTTCTGCGCCTCCGGTGAGCGCGGAGGAGGCTGCGCTCAACGCGGTAGTACCCGTAGTCCAGCTGCGCCAGGCACTTGACGCGCTCAGGGATGTCTTGGCCGTAGGCGCGGCCGCATTTGATCACCTGCCGAGCAACGTCGTGTATCAGCTGATCACGTACAGGCGTTCCCCCGAATCGGGTCCGGGCCAGGAGCCACAGTAAGACAACACCCAGTCCCCCAATGGTCAGCGCAGGCGTCAGATCGGTCAGATGGACCGGCCAGGAGAAGCGCCCGTGCCTTAAGATGTAGGGGTTCGCCTTCCACCAGACGCCGATCAAGGTGATACCAGACACCGCGAATGGTGCGAAGGCTCGCGCCACGTCCTCCGGCTCCCGGACCGTCGCTCTGATGAATGGGACATCAACATCGCCGAGACGCAGTCGCTCGACGGCCCGGTCGAAGTTGGCGATGTACTCTGCGGCGCTTGCCCTCGCCCGTTCCTCAGCAGCTCTTACATTTGGATCGTTCAGATCATCGAAAAACAATGTTCCCCCTTGGTCTGGCTTGCAGGCTGCATGGAGCTCCAGCTCTGGCGCTCTCTCATGCGCCCCGGCCCCTTTTGCGGTGTCCCGGTCCACCCATCACCGTGCCTGGTTGGCCAGTGAGAGCAGGAGGTGGGCTGATTCGGGGTGGAAGTAGTCGGAGTGCGCTCCCTCGATGCGGGCGGGCGATGCGCGGTAGCGGTGGGAGGCGTCCACGTTGAGCAGGCGGGCGGAGGGGAAGGTGTAGGCGTCGCCGGTGTCTTGGAGGCGGAGTGTGTGCAGGTGGCTTTCCGGTGCTGTGGCGCCGGCGTAGCCGATGCCCTCCTTGCCCTCTTCCGTGGCGCGGTGCCAGCGCCCCAGGGCCCGGTCGTGGGGGCTGAAGGTCATGGCGACGGGGGCGTTGAGGACGTTGTCCTCGAGCAGGCGGCTGTAGGGCGCTTCAGCGAAGGAGTCGTGGGGCAGCGCCATCTGGAAGGTGGTGAAGCTGTCCAGGGTCCAGGGGTACTGGTCGCTGCGGTAGTTCCAGGTGAGTGTGCGGGGGCTGTGGGGCAGTTTGGTGCTGGCCTGCGCGATGGCGTGGGCCAGGAACCGGCCGCCGAAGGAGTGGCCCACGGCGTGCAGGTACTGGCCGCCGGCGGTCTTGAGCCGCGGCGGGCCGGGGGCGGGGGTGCGGCGGTGCTGGTTGTAGTAGCCGAGGATGGCAGCCAGGACGCGGGCGGCTTGCCCGGGGTGGGACATGGCGGCGGCCCGGTCGCGGATGGTGCGGTAGCCCTTAGGCGTGGGCAGGCTGCGCGAGGGCCACCGGATGGCTACGTACCGGGGCCGGAAGGGGGTCAGGCAGGGGTAGTGGTGGGGCTGGTTGTCGATGAGGTCGCCGATGAGCGCGGCCAGGCGCTGGGCTGCATCGGCTGCGTCGTCGGGCTTGGTCCGCCAGCCGTGGACGTAGAGGAAGACGTCGGTGGTGGCGGGGTCAAGGCGCAGGTGCCGTTCGATATGGGCGGGGACCTCGTCGGCGTCGAGCGGGGTGCCGGTGCGGGGGTGGATGAGTTTGCCGTCGCGGTCGAGGTCGAGGTGGGTGATGCGCTGGCTCATGGTCTCTTTTGCTGGTCGGGTGTTGCGAGGTGAGTGTCGATGCCCCGCAGCAGGGTGAAAATCAGTCCGAGAGGGCTGGCGTGTTTGATGAGGAACTCGCGGGTGAGTTCTCTGGCGATGTGGGCGATCCGGGCGCCGGTGAATGCTTCTTGGAAGAAGCGGTGGGTGTAGAGGCCGGCGAAATCCATGGGCACTTCGAGTTGCGGGCCTACGAGGCAGCCGACCCCGAGTTGGAAGAGGGGCCTGCCGAGCCCTTCGTGGATGTGGGTGGCCGTGCGTCCGCCTTCGCACACCATCATGAAGCAGAGGGGCTCTGGAAGGGGTTTCTTGCGTTCCTCGCGCCAGAAGTCCAGGTCGGAGCTGCAGATGGGGTCGTCGTCGCTGAGGGTGACCTGGGCGGGGATCATGCCTTGGTCGTCGAAGCGTTCGGCTGTGCCGTGCGCGCCGAACAGGAGGATCTCCTCGGCGGTGGCAGGGTCGCAAAACGCGTCGGCTACGTCCTGCTTGCAGCTGCGGGTTGCGTAGTCGGTGTGCTCGTCGATGACGGCGTGGACCGGGGCCAGGGGTCCGGCGGGGTGTTCAGGGTTGATCAGCCGCAGGTCGAGTTGCAGTCCGGTGCGTAACCGGCGCTGCGGGCTTCCGATGCGCTGGCGGGTCGAAGCCCTGCCGGCGGTGGGCAGGACGTGTTCGATCAGGTGGGTGTAGCCCAGGAAGCCCGACCAGTCCCATGAGGCGTTCGCTGCGGAGATCCGCGTGTCGGGGTCGGCGCAGACGTAGAGCATGCTCCAGGGGACGAAGAAGTCGTCGGATATGACGGTGATGGTCTGAGGCCTGTTGCGCAGGGCGTGCTCCAGGCGCTCTCCGAGCCGACGCAAGTCGTCGTCACCGTTGCAGAAGATGCGTTTGAAGAGCTTGTTGCCGTGTCGGGCCAGAGCGAGGCCCTGCTTGCTGAGGTAGGTGCGCGCGCGGTCTTCCCCGAAGTCGACGACAGGCGATCCTTCGAAGGTGAACGCCTCCTGCCCTGGCGGCTGGTGCTGGATGACGTCCTTGGACCAGCCACGCAGCAGCTCTGAGGTGGCGGCGGCGATGTCTTCCCTGCTGCGGTGGATGGCCCCTTCCATGCTCAGGCTGCCGTCGCGTTGGAACTCGGTGCCGTGGGCGAGCACGGTGTACTGGCCGGCACTGTTGGTGCTGATGTGTAGGAAGATGCTGCGATCGGCGATCTTGTGCGGCTCGGGCGTGGCAGAGGTGTCCTCATCGAGGCCTGCGTGCACGAGCGTGAGGTCGAGATTGATGTTGAGCTGGTCCATTACGAGAGCGCTGCGTTCTCCGGTGCGGCCGCGGGCAAAACGGTGGTCAGTTCCTGCAGGAGAGCCCCGTCACCGCGGCGCATCACGCTGAGCTGGACTTTCACAGGCGTGCCGGTGCGGGGTGTCAGACGGATGCACTGCGTGGGGGTGCCGGCATCACGGTCGACACGGGTGTAGAACAGCCGCGGCTCGACAGCGGCGTCATCGGCCGACACCACAACCGTCAGGTCGAGCGGGTCGTCACCGCAGACGGGCACAGTGCCGGGCTGGTGGGACTGGTAATCGAAGGCAAGAAGAATCTCGCGGCCCGCTGCCGCGGGATAGGTTCCCCCCACCACCCTCAGCCGAGCCGAGGACTTCGCCTCAGGAGGCGGAGAGGAGGCAGGGGGGACCGCAGGAGGCGGAACGAGCCCCGCAAACGGGTCCGAGGGCACATCCCCCACACCAGCGGGGTTCACAGACAGCAGCCACTGGGCCACACTCGCGTCAGCAGACGGTTCGCGCAGGCTCCCCAGCAGCGTCTGCCAGGCGGCAAGCGGGCCGGATCCGGGCAGGTACCGGATCTCCGCCTCGGGGAAGGAGAACCTCCATGGCCGCGGCCAGTGGCCAGTCCCAGGAAGGGAATACAGCAAGTCGCCCCAGCCCTGCTCGTCAGTCAGGGCGGAGCCCTGGGCAGTCAGCGCCAGCGGGTCGGGGCCGGACGCAGCAGGGGAAGTCGCCCACGTGATGGCCAGGCGGCTGGCCCCCGCGGCAGGCGCCCAGCCGCAGGCCTGTGCAACCGCAGCCAAGCGGTCGGCAACGGCCGTCTGCGTATGCGACTGGTAGGCATCGATCAGCAAGGTGACGCGTTCTGCGCGCGAGGTGCGCAGCATCTCCACCAGTTCGCTGACCGAAACGGACTGCTCCTCCGCCAAGGCGACCATCACGTCGAGGGAGTCGCGCTCGGAGAAGACACGCGCAGCGCCGGAGAGGTACACCAGGACCAGGTTCTGCCCCTGCGAGGCCAGCTCGCTGATCTTGCTGCGCAGTTCCTGCCGGGTCACCGATCCGACCACGGTGGTGGTGTCGCGGGTGAAGCCCCATCCACTGGCCAGCAGCCGCTCGTAAAGCCACACGGCGTTCTTGTAAGGGGAAGTGTCCTGCTCCCGGGCACCCCACAGCGCCATCCCGCACACCAGTGCGTAGCGCCGCGTGTCGGCGGGCACGAGCCGGCCCAGCGCCCGTCGCACGAGCCGGTCTGCCCGCCTGCGCTGTGGGGCGGGGTCGGAGGCCTGGGCCAGGAAGCTGCGGAAGGCACCGGCATTGCCCAGGCACGGCGGCGGATAGCCGCTGCGCTCGAGCTCCTGAACCAGCCACTCGTGGGCGGCCTGAAGCTTCAGGGGCGTCATCGACTCCGCAGCTCTCAGCAGGAGGTGCGCCAACACCTGCGTGAAGACCGAGGTATCCCGGCTGTTGGCCGCGAATCCCGTCGCCGTCCGCCCCAGGCCGGCCCACACCGCCACCCCTGGGCGGCCCATCGACGTGACCACCTCGGACACATCCACGTCGCTCCGCCCGCCTGCCGTGCTCTGCCCTGCCCCTAAGCAGGCATCCAGGATCAGCAGGCGGTCCCATCGCTCGTCCACGCGTGGCGACATCGACTCGATGAGCAGGTCTGCGGGCATCCAGGTACTCAGATCGTCCACGCGCGAATGCGGCAAGGCCAGACACACGCCGTCCTCCGGCGTGATTGCAGCGTGCCCCGTCCAGTAGACGACGAGGGACGGCTGCTCCTGGGCCACCGCCGCAACCTCATCCAGCACCTGCGAGGCATCACCGGGCTCCAGGACCCGGCAGGCCCGCGGCGCCATCGACGAGGCGTCATCGTGGTGATGCTGGGAGGCCGTCAGCGCCTCTCGCAACTGCGCAACGTTGTGCGCCGTGCCCGCCGGCAGCTCGAGCGCCGCATCCTCATACGAACTGACACCCACTAACAGGTGCCGCACCGCTGTAGCCGTCATAGCCCCCCGATTCCGCCATGCCAGTACTGCCCAGAGTAACGAGATCACTACACGCCGCGTGGGCTACTGACGGGTACTCACCCGGTACGCCATCGGAATGCCCCTCTTAGCCGTAACCACGCAGCAGCAGCCCCCCGCCTCACCCTCCAGCCGCCCAGTCTCACCCAGGTTCGCCGGCCCCGGCGGTAACTTCCGACAGGTCTTGACCAGGCTGACTCACACATAGGATCCGCAGGCCCGGAACCCTCGTGTGAGGCTCCGCATCGGCCGGTGTCTCATAATCCGCGCCAGCAGCCGACCACGGCACGCCAAGCGGCCGCACGCCCCCGACGAACACCGCTGGAACTCGAGCCGGTCCTACCGATCGGGCGGTAAGCGAGATCGTCGCCACTGCTTGCTTGCCGCATTGAAACCGACAAGGCGAGCCTGCACGACGCCGAGTACGACCACCTGGTCTCACTGCAGCTGGGCGGAGACCCGAACGACCCACGCAACCCCTGGGTGGAACCGCCGAGCCCCGGCCACAGGCCGGGCGCCAACCCGAACAACGACAAGGACAAAGTCGAAACCCGCCTGCACACAGCCATCTGCAACGGACGGGTCACCCTCACAGCAGCCCAGCACGCCATTGCCTCAGACTGGGTGACCGCTGAAAACGACTCGGTCTGAAGTAACAGCCACGCCCCAGCTGCAGAACCGCACGCGCCGACGCCTGGCCGTCCAGGAGCCGCACTCTCCCGGCCTTACCGCAGGATGCCTGGAGGTACCGCACACCAGCTGGCGCGTCTGCCTCATCGTACGGACGGATTAGGCCGGTGAGCACGCGTGACAGCCGGGCCATGGTGGCGCTAACTGGTCCACCTCACCGAGTTGACCGGCCTGGACCGGAGGGCAAACCTCCGCGCCCAGGTGCTGGGACCAGGCTCGCCGATACCCCACCTGTTGATCTCGCCGCTGCGGAGCGAGGGTATCGATGCGTTCCTGCACAGCCCGCTACCGTTCTTGCCAGGGTGCGGGGGCGACATTGGCGCGTGGTGAGGCGGGGAGGAGTGCGCTCAGACGGCCTGACGGGTCCTGCGGCGGGGTATGGCGAGTGCGGTGCCTCCACCGGCGGCGATCAGTGCGGAAGCCACGCCCGCAACCGCGCGGACACGCTGGTGTAGAGGCCGGGGCCCTGCGAGCACGGCGCCCTCAAGCACGCCCAGGGCACGGACCTGCCCGGCCCCCTGCAGCGAGAGCTGCAGGCAGCCCTCGCCCGCCATGCACGTGGCGCCTGAAGAGGTGGCCGTGGGGTCGGCTTACAGGGGGGGACGCCCGTGCCCGCCCATAGCGCGATCGAGGTCGTGGCGGCCGACGCGGACTCTGTACGGCTGACTTGGCGGCATGTGGTGGAGCTGCCCAAGGAATTCGCGGACTCCGCAGAGTCCTCGTTCAAGACCGCTGTGATGGGCGTCGACGGTACGACCGCCGTGGTGAGCGTGAAAGACGGAGACCAGGTGGGTGTCGTGGCGATCGACCTCGCCGCGGGCAAGGCGGTCTGGGGGGACCCGCACCTCAAACCAGTGGAGGTCGCCGCCGGTCGGGTCATCGGCCTGAGGTCGACGGGCTCCTGGTCACCTGAGAGTCTCCAGGCGCGGGCCGTACGGGACGGCTCTACGGCTTGGTCGAAGGCGACAGAATCCGGGACCGCTGTGGCCGCCGGGCCCGGACTGCTCCTGGTGCAGGGGCTGAAGGCAAAGCCCTTCGGTAACGTCACCGCCGTCGTGCCCGCCTCCGGCAAGGAGTTGGGCTTCAAGGTCCCGTCGGGCCACGGCGTTCCAGCTCAGTGCCGGTTCGACCAGCAGTCTGTTGTGGTCTGCGCGAGTGGTGACTCGGAGGCCTTCGCAATGGACTCGCATACCGGGAAGATGCTGTGGGCACTGCCGGACAGCTCGGGGCGGGTGGCGCCCCAGGTGACCGGTGCCTGGCACGGGATGGTCTACGGCCAGACGGAGCAAAACGGTCCCGTGGTCCTGGACGCCCGTACCGGCAAGGACAAGGTGACCTCACCTGGCGCGGCACCGTACTGGACCGACGGCCGTTACGCCGTCACCGACAAGGCGATCGTCCCGGTCCAGGGCTGACCTCCGCTTCATTCCCGGTCACGTCACCGCACGAGGATGCGCCCTGATCTCTTGTCGAGGTCGGGTGCTGCGTGTGCTGCTCCACGGCCCCGCCCACGTCCGCCGCTCGGACTCGTCACACCCAGTCGGCTTCGCTCATCGGCGGCCCGCCCCGGATGATCCCTGATGCCTCCGCCAGCGTCAGGTACTTCCTGGGAGTGGTGGGTGCAGGGGATAGCCTCGGCACCCGATCTCACGATTCGCGGGCACCGTGATCGGTCCGTCTGCACATCAACGGACACGAATATGGGCCGGTCAAACGTAGGGACGGGGTGAATGAGCGCAAGTGTGGAGCGCGAGCGCTGGGAGCTGCGAGCGGAAGGCGGCGTGGGACCGCTGCGGTTCGGGATGTCGCCGGCAGAGGTCGCCAAGGCACTGCTGGTCTCCGAGCCGGAGGCACGGGTTGGCGGCCCGTACGGGCAGGAAGACTTCCCGGACGGCGTGAAGGCGTTTTACGACGTGGGCAAGCTTGCATGCGTTGCGCTGGATGCAGTCGCCGGCCCGCAGGTCTTCCTGGCAGACTTCCCGCTGGCAGGAAGCGATCCGGCGCAGGGTCACCAGTTCCTCCTGCACCACGCAGCCGAGCACGGGAACTGGGTGCTTTACACCCCTGACGCATCGCTCTCCTTGACCGATCTCGGAATCCTCCTGCGTGAGCAGCGGGTCGGGGAAACGCTCCTGACACGCCCGCTCTTCGTGAAGGAAGAGTGGCTAGAGTCGGAGTACTACCGCGACCACCTGCCGCTGGAAGGTGTCCAAGGCTGAGCGCTCGACGGCGCAGGGGTTGAGAATGCGGCTGAGAGCCACACGTGCCCAGTGTGCCCCTGAAATTTCTGGCCTCGGGCAATGCAGTGCCGGGCAGGGCCCCCTACTGCAGGGGGCAGGCTCACCCGAAAGTGAGTAACAACCAGCGGTGTCGTGCCACTGCCGACGCGCGACCGCCCCGTTTCTCAACCGGGCAGGAACCGGGCGGCGGCGCGTAGGGGGCATCCAAGGCGCGGATCATGACGATCACCCTGCGTGCCAGAACTGTGGCAGGGATCCGACGATCTGAGGGCAAAAGGCGGCGTCCGCGGTGCTCGACGTGTCGATCGCGGCTGGGCGGAAGCGGCCCCGGTGGCTGCCCGAACTCGAACTCGGCCTACCGCCGGCTGACGTTACGAACCGCGCTTGAGGGGTGCCGCGGACACCCCACAGCGACGCCGCAGCCGGGTCGGCTACCTGCCCTTGGGGGCCAACGACCGCCTCACCAGAGCGCCAAGTGCAGCCCGTCGTGGCCGCGAACACGATGGCCGCCAGCGCTGTCCCCATACCGGCGTCGGCCGCCACCTTGAGGCCGTACTGGAGCAGCCGGGACCACCCTCCGGAACTACTCCCACAACCTGTCCGGCACCAACCGCTCCACCATCGCCATCACACCCGCCAGCTTAGTGATCAAGCCAGTTGAGACGATCTCTTATGCCGTCTATCCGTTGGCGAAGATCTCTTCGTTGGTTTCGAAGACGTGCTCATCCAGGGGCATGTCGGGGAAGTACTCGGACTCGATCTCTCCCGTCATCAGCCCCAGCAAGAAGGAGGTGCAGGGGCCAGCGTGCCGCTCCCATTCGGGGCCGCGGCCTTCGTTGATCAGGATGGGCCAGTTCTCGGGTTTCTGGCCGGGGGTGGACAAGAAGTAGAGGACTTCACCGCCCTCGTCCTCGTAGGCCCACGGGATGAGACGGGCTCCTTCCTGGTCCAGTTCGGCGGGGCGGGGCTCGCCACGGTCCCACAGAAGCTGCAGGGACTCGCGGCACTGAGCGTCCATGGCGATCAGGTCGTAGCGCGGGCGCGGGCAACCGGGCTCCAGCAGCCAGACGTTCTCGTCGAACAGGCCGCCACCGTAGGTGTCGACGAGTTCCTTGTAGTCCTGCGGCAGCTCAGTACCCAGTTGTTCCTCCACGGCAGCCCAGTCCTTGGGGGCCACTTCGGGGGGCGGCAGCAGCTCGGTCAGGCGGGTGAGGGAGGGGTTCATCAGCGTTCCTCGGGTCGGGGTTCGTTCAGGATAGTGACCGCATTGGTCGGGGAGCTGGAGCCCAGCGGAGTGAACTGGAATCCGCGGTTGCCATGTGCCTCGATGGTGACGCCGACGGGCACGACATCGGTCGGGTCGTTGGTGCGGTAGATCGGCGTGACGTTGTACGTGATCGTCTCGCCTCGGTCGACAGCCGCGCGTACGTCGTTCTCGACCTGCCGCATGACCGGGCTGTTGGCGTAGGCGTGCATGGCGACGAAGTTGCGGGGGTCCCGGTTCGATCCGCCGAGCTGGGCGCCGAGCAGGTGACCTTTGTTCCAAGCACCGCCCTTTTTATAGCCGGGTACGTTGACGCGCGGACGGGTTTTTCCGCCCATCATGTCGGGTTCGAGCGTGGCACGGACGCCGGTCGCGCGGTTGCCGGGGCCCAGCGGACCGTACTGGACACGGCCGCCCCAGGTGACCTCGTTCTCGTCGCACTTGGCAAGTCCGAGTGGGTCGAGTTCGGACTGCGGGTTGGTTACGTAGGTGACCGGGTTCGGGCCCGGTCCGAGACCGAGCGGGTCGGGACTCGTGTAGCGGGCGGTTTCGGGGTCGTAGTGCCGGAAGTAGTTGTAGTGCAGTCCGGTTTCGGGGTCGGCGTACTGTCCGGGGAAGCGCAGCGGGGTGTAGGCCGTGGCATCGGTGTTCCACGCTGTGGTGCCCCATGCCGTGGTCCTGGTGCGCCAGGCCACCGTGCTCTCATCGATGAGTTCGGTGGGCGAGCCTGCCAGGTCGGTGACGATGGCGAAGAAGCGGGCGTCGACCTCTTCCTGGGACAGCATCTTGCGCTCGTACTGGGCCAGGGGTCGGTAGCCGTCGTATTCCCAGGTCAGCACCGTTCCGGTGACTGCGTCTGTTTGCTCTGCCAGCCGGGTGCCGTCCCAGCTGAAGAGGATTTCCTCGGCGATGGTGCCGTCCTGGCCTAGGCGGTACTTGGCGGTGCGGCGCCCGAGGGCGTCGTAGCGGTAGTGCCAGACGGTGCCGTCAGGGGTGGTGCAGGAGGTGAGCCGATTTTCCGCATCCCAGGAGTACCGCCAGGTGTCGGGCTTGCGGGACAGGCGCTTGCGGGTCCGTTCGATGAGGCGGCCCGCACGGTCGTAGCGGTAGGTGATACGTCCTGCGGACAGCAGCCGGGTTCCTGTGACGGCGCGGTCTCCGGCGGCCTCGGGGGCGCCTACTGCATTCGTCCAGGTGGCATGCATCTGGTTGCCCGCCGGATCGTAGCGGTAGATCTCGGTGATGCCGCCTCGGGTGACAACGGACAGGGGACGGCCCAGGGGGTCGAGTTCGTAGCTGAGACTGCGGCCGGAGCCGCGGTCGGTGACTGAGGTGAGATGGCCGTCGGGGCGATAGGTGTATTCCCGCTCGTGCGCGCGCTGTCCACCCAAGCTCAGGGTCTGGCTGGTCAGGCGGCCCACCTCGTCCCAGGACGAGGCAAGCAGAGCCTGCTCGCCCCAGGTCCGCCGTGTCTCCCGGCCCAGCAGGTCGCGCTCGAAGGCCAGCCGGTGCACGTCGGCGACCGTGAGGCCGGTGCAGTTGCCGACCGCGTCCCAAGACGTGTCGGTGACCGCACCGGTGGGGGTGGTGCGACGCGTGCGTCGTCCGAGCGTGTCGTAGCGGTACCGCGTCGTGCGCCCGTCGACCGTCTCAGCCACCATCCGCCCGACCGCGTCGTACTCCAACGCGACCCGCGAGGTGGCGGATACGGCCGCGGTGAGACGTCCGGCCTGGTCGTAGGTGTATTCGGTGCGCGCTCCGTCGGCTTCTTTGGCGCGCAGATCGCCGGCCGCGTCGTACTCGAAGGCAAACGACGCTCCCGTAGGGGTGCGCCGCGCCGTCAGCTGGCCGGCGGCGTCGTAGGTGCTCGATGTGGTGCGGCCGTCGAAGTCCGTCTCCGCAACCAGGGCGCCGCGCTCGTCGTAGCGGTAGGTCCAGGTAAGCCCGGCGGGGTCGGTGACGGTGGTCAGCCGCATCTCGGTGTCGTGAGCGAACGTGTAGACGGCACCGTCCGGCGTGGTGCGGGTGCGCAGCAGGTCGAAGGGACCGTAGGTGAATTCGCTGCGACCACCCGCCTGGTCGGTGTAGGCGAGGCAATTGTGCTCGCCGTCCCAGCTCCAGCTCTCGCGGGTGCCGTCGGCTGCGATTCTCTCCACCAGGCGGTGCTCCGCGTCCCAGCGCAGGCTGGTCGTGGCGCCGAGCGGGTCAGTGAGGAGAATGGGGCGGCCAAATGCATCCCGTTGGCATGTGGTGCGGGCACCGCGGCTGTCCTCGACGGCGACCAGCAGTCCTGCTGGGTCCGCTTCGATCTGTACCCTCGCGCCGAGCGCGTCGGTCAGTGTCGCCGGGGCGCCCGTCGGATGGTGTGTGAAGCGGGTGACCGAGCCGTCGGGTCCGGTGACGCTGATGCGGTTGCCCCGCTCGTCGAAATCCTGCCGGATCCGAGTGCCGTCCGGCCCGGTCCATTGGATGGGCAGGTGGAGGTCGTTGTATGCAGTGTGGCTGACCGTGCCGTCGGCCGTGATGGTGGCCACCAAGTCACCCGCGTCGTCCCACTCCCACTGTGTGGTGCGTCCCAGCGCGTCGGTACGGGAGCGCAGACGGTCGCGCCGGTCCCACTCCTGGGTGACCGTCGCACCGAGTGGGTCGGTCACTGAGATGATCTGTCCGTACCGGTTGGCGCGGTAGACAGTGGCGTGGCCCAAGGAGTCGGTGTAGGTGGCGGTGGTTACACCGTTGTTGTCCGCACCGGTATAGGTGATGGTGGAGTTGAGGATGCCATCGGTACCTCGGGTGGCGATCACCCGCCCCTGCTCGTCGTACTCGTAGGTGAACGTGGTGTCGTTGGAATCGCGCCACCCGGTGACGCGGTGCGTTTGGTCGTAGGTCAGGTACAGCGGCGCATCGACCGCGTTGCGCACCTCGGTCAGGTCCCCGCCTGTCTCGTCGTAGCCGAACACGCGTAGCGTGACTGGGCTGCCTTCGGCGACAGCGTGGAGGGCCGTGACACGTATTCGGTCACCGACGGTGCGGGTAGTGACCTGGAGCCGGTAACCGCCGGAGTGAGTGACTGAGTGCGGGGCATCGTCCTCGCCGCGGTCGATGCCGATGACGTTGTGGTTGCGGTCCCTTATCTCTGTCAGCCACCAGGTGCCGCCTCCCGTGGCGGCCGGCTCGAAGTGGCGGGTCAGCCCAGTGTAGGGATCTTCCACGGTCAGGACATAAGAGGTTCCGCGCGTGACATACGTCAGAGGCAGTGGGACACCGGCGATGGGAAGGACGCGGTCACCGGGCAGGTCCGGGCGGCGAGGATAGACCAGAACCGAGCCGTCTTCGCGGTACCACCAGACACCGCCTGCGTCCGGGTGGTCTGCCAGCCGCTCGTCCAAGGTAGACGCCCAGGACGGGCCGAAGAAGCGCCCCGCATCGTAGCCGCTGAGATGAGTACGGCGCAGGGTCAGCGGCAGTACACCCGGCAGGTCCACGTCGGTGTAGGCCAGCATCATCTGGCCGCTCGCCATATCGATCGGATCCCCGCACCACTCCCTGCTGTTCAGGGCATGCGACTGTTTGAAGAGCTTCGCGTCATCGATCTTCAGGCCGTGGTCGGGCTTACTGCCGGACGCAGGGGTGCCACCGTGGCCGTGCGAGCTGCCGACGCCGCCGCCCTTGTTGACCTGGATGCTGTCGGCCTTGTTGCCGACGTCGATGTCGTTGTGCTTGTGCAGGCGGGAGGTGGCCCTGACTCGGTCCGGGACGGTCTCCGTGATGTGCTTGGTGATCTTCTTGAGGGCCTTCTCGGAGCCCTCGAGCGCGCCGTGGAGCACACTGTCGAAGGTCTTCGTGAACGGGTCACGGCCCTTGCTGTGGCCGAACACGCTCTTGGCTCGGCGCAACGGATTGGACGAGGCGAGATGCAGCTCGTTTCCGTGACGGGATACCTTTCCAGCCCCGTCCTCGAACTCGGCGTGATCGATGCGGGTCCGCTTCTGCGGACCACCGCCCCCGCCAGAACCGCCGGCCGAGGCGAGCTGCATTCCCCCGTGCCCACCCTTGCCGCCGTGCCCTGCGCTTCCGGCGTCGCTCGGCATGGAAAACGCGCCCTCGGCCAACTCGAGGACCATATCCTCGACCATCGCCTCCAGCTTGGCGTTGACCGGTTCGGTGACCTTCGCGATCACCTCATCGACGACCCGGTCCACCGCCTCGTCGATGATCCGCTTGACGGCCTGGCGCATCGCTGTGATCTCGGCTGCGCCCAGAACTGCGGACAGACCGCCGGTCACCCAGGCGAGACCGATGGATAGGCCCACCGACCCAGCCATGACGGCCAGTTCGGCCTCGGCCTTGGTCTTCATCCCGAAGATGATGTCCGCGAGGACATCGCAGGCATCAGCGAACAACCGTGCAAGTTCCGGGAGTTTTTCCAGGTGGCTCGCCTTCACCTGGTGCCAGTGCTTCTCGAACGCATCGACCGCCCAGCCCTCGGATGAGGACAGGATCCGTGAGACCGCCGCGTGCGCGTCCCCACCGTGTCCCTCGAACGTATCCGCGAACTCGCGCATGGCGTCGGCCATGTCACGGTAGTCGTCCTCGTCAACATTCGGGAAGTTGATCCCGATGAAGTCCAGGACTTCGTCCAGCCAGCCCGGGATCGTGTAACCCATCCCCGTTTTCCTCCCCGTTGCTCTGCACCTGCACGCGAAAGCCGACATCTGCGGTCGCGGTCGAAAACCCTAGTAGGTGGCGCCGACACCCGCCGAGGCACCTGCTGACAGCGGCCGGCACAACGGGGGGATCGCCTCGGCTTGCCTCGCCCGAAGGAGAGTTGAGCGTTCGGCTGGGGGTGTCGTGTCGGATGAGCTGTGAGAACGGTTGGAACGGCTGCAGGCACAGCGAAAGGCGGCGCTTCCAAATCCGGAGCAGGGCCAACTCCCCCGCCCTTCCCACAAGCCCATGGACTTGGCCTAACGGGGCGCAGACTCCGCCCGCCGCATGATCAAGTACGGCCCCTCGCCAATGCCGCCATCTCACTGATCGCCGCCGGGGCACATCCTCGGGATCCCGTGTCTCACGAAGTCAGCGTCGTGCTGACCGCCCGTCGGCCCAGCGGGAAGTGCGCTGCCCGCACCGCGTCCCGGGGCGGCGCGCGTGGCACGGCCCGGTACACCCGGTGACCGTCGTCGCGGCGCCGGCGGGCGTGGCGGTGTCGACCGATGTCCTCAATCGCGGCCGGCGCCGAGTCGTGCTCTTGGCAGGAGGCGTGTGCTGTTCGACGGCCAATAGCTCCGCCTTGCTCAGCTTCTGTAGTTCTCCTTGCCGCCGGCACCGCCGCTGCGCGCCCAGCCTCCCCGGCTGTGCCTTCCGAGCAGATGTCTTTGCCTTCTGCACGTCTCTCTGACTTCACGCGTCTGAGGCACGTGCCCAGACGGCTTCGTGCTCCGGCAGCTCATGGACCCAGGACAGGCCACCGATGTCGAGGCGCTGGCGGGTGCGGGTGACGGCGACGTAGGCAAGGCGGGCCTCACTGTCGTCGATGGTTCTGACTGCGGCTTCTTTGGGTCGGTCGTGCTGATCAGCCCGGGTGCGTGGGGCGAAGTCATCGGCGATTTTTACGCGTGGCCATTGGCGTCCCTTGGCTTTGTGGGCAGTGGAGACGGTGATGTCGGCGTGGCGTTCGTGGGCGAGTTGGGCCACTGCGGTCAGGATGGCGTCGGTTCCATGAGTGTCGACAAGGTCGACCAGTGGTTGCAGGTCGCGTCCTGCCGGATCATGGGTGGCGTAGTCCTGAAGGTCTCCCCAGGAGGGGAACAAGAGCAGTTCGGGGTGGTGAGTGCGTCGTCCGTCCTTCAGGTCGCGGGCGGCCTGAGCAAGGGCTTTGAGGCTGTCACCTCCTCCGGACAGGCCAACGCGGTATCCGTCCGCCATGAGTTGCATGACCTGGGCCATGGCGCCGACGTTGGTGCGGCACAGGATGACGTCCGGGCTGGGGACGGGGCCGATCTCGGTGGTCACGGTGGGGGTGCCGGTAAGCCGGAGAGGAGCCTCGGCCAGGTCGAGCCAGCGGTTGGCTTCTTCTGCGAGGTGAGGTCCGAAGCGGAAGGACTGCGACAGGGTCAGCTGAGTGCCGTTGAAGCTGGTCATGACGTCCTTGGCACCGCGCCATTGGTAGATGGCCTGCGCAGAGTCTCCGACCATGACGAGCTGAGCGTGGTCGCGTTGGGTGAGGAAGATTTCCTCCACGACGGGGTTGGTGTCCTGGGCTTCGTCCAGGAGCAGGTAGTCAGCGTCGACTCTCGGCTGGGTGAGTGCCCAGATCTTTAGGTAGTGGTCGTGTTCGAAGCGGACGCAGCCGTCGTCGGAGTTCTGCAGGTCCGCCCAGGCTTTACGAGCGACTGGGACGACATGGGTAGCAAGTTCGTGGTGCATGTCTTTGTCTTCCAGACCGCGCAGTTTCGGTACATGGTGGCGGGTGATGGTCTCGTCGGCGGTGTGGCAGAAGCGGGTGACGGTGCGCAGGAGTGCGTTGGACAGAGCGCGTTGGGAGATGTCGCGTTCGCCGACGCGGATGGCTTTGGTGAGGCCGAGGGCTTGGCCGGTCTGCCACGCGGGGCGGCGTGGGGCGTTCAGGCGGCTGGTGTAGCGATGGCCGATGGCGGCGTAGGCAAGTGCGTGGGCGGTTTTGCACTGGACGGTGCGTGGGAAGCGTGTGGTGGCTTCTTGGGCGATGGCCCGGTTGTAGCCGAGGTAGCGGCCTCGGCGCGGGGTTGAGCGGGCGAGCATTTCCAGCAGGGTGGTCTTGCCGGTGCCGGCTCCGGCTTGCAGGGCCAGGTCATGGCCGGCGCGGAAGGCGTCCAGGGCGGCGGTCTGTTCGTCGGTGGGTTTCATCGCAGAAGGTCCTTGGAGGGCTGGGCGGGAGTGCGGCCGGCGGCGCAGGTGTGGGGTGGGCGTGGGTGAGCATTTGGCGGACGGTGTGGGGAAAACGGTCGCCTGCTCGGCAGAGGCGCCTGCCAAGGCCCGGCGTACCGGCTCCATGAAGCGTTGAAGGGTCAGGCTTGGGGCAGAGCGTGGTCGGTGAGGCGTGCCGGGACGGCGGTGGGAGCGCTACGTGGAACAGCACGTTGTGTTCGGTATCCGAGTGGGAATGGTGACCGCGTCGATGCGCAGTCTGTCGCCGCGTCGGCGGCGGGTCCAGCGAATGGCCCGGCTGCCCAGCGCTTTGACGAGTGCCATAAGCGGGTGGGCGTCTTGGTTGGCTGCCAGTGTCATCTGCGACGCGCGATGTCGGTCCCGGCTTGGTGCAGTGTGTGGGTAAGGGGGCTCGGCGGTGCCGGGTGCGGCTTCCGTCACCTTGGGCGGGGATAGTGCCGCTCGGGCGGGGGCAGCTCGGTGTTGATGTGTTCGGCGTGCAGTAGGGGGTCGAAGGGCTGCCAGCCAGCCAGGGCCAGGTCGGCTGCTGTGGTCGCGGTGGCGTGGGTGGTGCAGCGTTGGGCGCGCCAGCGCAGTTGTTCTGCGTAGGGCAGGTGGCTCAGGTCGTAGACCACCATGCTGCTGTCGGGGAGGGTGAGTTGCCCGTGGGTGGGCTGGGTGGGCAGCAGCATCCAGCGCCCTCGGACAGCGGCGAGGAGGGAGTGTGTGCAGCGGCCTCGTTGGCGGGTCTGAGCGACACAGCGGATGCTCTCGAGGGGGCCTTCGGCCAGGTAATTGACGAGGAGGATCCGGACGACAGGCCGGGTGGGTCGCTTCTCGTTTCCGCCCGGGGCCGCAGGGGCTGGCGAGGAGGGTGCTGGGGTGAAAGCGCCGACGTTGATCATGCGTCGGGAACGCAGGCTGAGCTCGCGACGCAGTGATGCGAGACGGGCGCTTGTGCCTTGGGAGTGTGTGGGCTGTTGAGGGCAGAGGACGGCGTGCGGGATGCGGCACCATCCGCTGCCGTCGTCGTGGGGGTAGGCGACGCCGCTGCTGAGATGCCAGTGGCAGTCCGCGGAGACGTCAGGGGTGGCCACTTCTGCGGGATGCAGGGCGATGGGTCGGCCGTCGGAGCGCGGGTACCAGTCGATGCGGTTGCCGCAGTGGCGGCAGCGGCCGGTTTGCCCCGCGCGGAGAAGGCGGCTCGCGCTGTTTGCGGCGATTTGCAGAGAGCGGCGGGGAGGCAGGTAGCGGGGGCTGCCGTCCCAGTGACGTTCTCGGTGGGGGCTGTGGGGGCGCATGGCGGCGAGGGTGCCAGGTAGCGCGCCGGTCGGTAGGGGCGGCTTTCGTCGATGTCATGCGATCAGCCCAGCCGGCGGGTACGCGTGACCGGTGCGTCGCTCTGTCGTTCGATGCCCTCTCGCCTATGTGAGTGATTCTCTCGGGCGGTGGAAGCAGTCCGCGGCCGTGCCGGGTCAAGGCTGTGCGGCGCCGGGGGCCGAGTGGCCGTCACACAAGGAGACGAGGAAGCGCTCGATGGGGACGCCGAAGGCATGAGCGAGGGCGTGCCAGGTGGTGACACTGCCGGTGGTGCGGCCGTGTTCAAGGTCGATGAGGGTTCGCCGGGCCAGGCCGCTGCGTTCGGCCAGCTCGTCGAAGGTCCATCCGCGCTCGCCCCGCAGCCGTGCAAGTTCGACTCGCAGGGCGGTGAGGTTGGGGTCGGGCGGGAAGATCGTCATCCCACCATCCGACGGTGCAGGACTCTGCCCTGTCAGTGCAGACTTCTGCACTATTTCCGCGGCGGGTGGTAGTGCAGAGTTCTGCACTACCGTCCGTTCCGGCACGCCCGCCAGCAGGCGGTTTGGCTCTGCGGCACGGACAGACAGGAGGACAGCCGACTGATGAGGCTCGTCGGAGTCGCAGCACGACGGATCTGGACGGTGGAACTGCGTTCACGGGCAGGCCGGCCCGACCTCGTGTGCGCGCACTGCACCGCGCCTGCGTCTCGGTTCGAGGCTGCGTCTGCCCGGTCCGCCGCCTTGGCCCATCTGGCCCGTCATGCGCGGGCGGATGTGCTGCCGGAGCATCTGCGTACCTGCCAGTGCGGGATGCGGGAGTGCCGGTGGCATCCCCGCCATCGAGGCTGTGCCGGTCCGGTGTTACTTGTCCTCACGTGCGACCCGAGCGGCCGTACCTGGCGCCTGGCCGACACTTGTGCTGCGTGCGCGGCGGTGACACACCACAGCGCCGTCGTCCCGGAAACACGGTTCGGTAGGCCACAAGCCTGCGCACCGTCCGCACCTACCCCCGGTGCTCTCCTCGGCGGATCTGAAGAGCGAACGCGAGTCAGGGAGACACTCACCTACCTCGCCACTGCCCTGCCGCGGTTCACATCACCGGCCGCACGCCTGCTCGCTGTGCAGTGCGCTCTGCGCGCCGACAGCCGCGGGTATGTCCGTCTACCCGCAGGCCTGTTGCGCAGCATGCGTCTATGCGGACGCAGGGAGGTGTGGGAGGAGCTGGCCCACGGACTGTGGCTTCGGCCGCCTGATCTGAGGGCCACACCGGTGTCGGTGCGCCTTCTTGATGCCACCGTGCGAGAACAGGTCCCGGGCCGGCCCGCACGGTGTCGGGCCGCCCATTGGGCTCTGCATCCGGCTCCTCCATCCCTTCCTGTCGCCGCTCCTGCCGCGCTTCACCTGAGCGCTCTCGTTCTTGCCGTGCACACCAGCAAGGGCACCGCGCACACCGATATGGCGGCGCTGACCCGACTGGGAGGGCACACGCCTCAGCAGACTGCGGAACTCCTCGACCGGCTGGTCGCCCTCCACGCACTGACGGCCTGGCACCACGACCGGGCCAGCAACGAGGTGTTCTGGCGGCTGCCGTCGCATGACCACCGTACCGGTGGCATGGCAGGACTGACAGCGAGCAGCGGCGCCCGCCAGACATACGTCTCATAGCGGCGAAGGGTATGGCGCCCGTATCATCGCCTCTCCCCCGGTCGATCGGAAATGGCCTTCTGGCTCGATTCTTCTCCACCGGAATCTGACGGAGCGGGCAGTAGAGGAGCACGAGATGTCCGAAGGCACTGTGAATGGCACGGAGTTGACGTCGCAGTACTTCAACCAGGTGACTGGCGACCTCGAACGCAACACCAAGGAACAGGAACGCATCACGGCGGAGATCGCCGCGTTGCAGCAGCAGTTGGCTGCCCTGCAGCACGACCACACGGTTCTCGAAGCCATGCGGCAGGCGCTCGGGGCACCGGCCGGCGGCGCAGACGGAATCCCTGCACCGGTTGTCTCGGCCGTTCCTTCGCCCCGAAAGAAGGCTTCTGCTGCCTCCGGCGGACGTCGGCAGGCCCGCAAGGGTGCGGCTGCGCCTCCCAAGAACGTGAAGCGGCCGCGCAAGAAGGCGGCAGCCGGAGAGCCGGCCGTCAAGTCGGCGCGGCCCTCCCTGGTCACGCTCATCGACCAGCACCTGGCCGGTCAGAGCGAGCCGCGTTCAGCGGCGGAGATTGCCGCCGCGCTCAGCCAGGGGCACCCCAACCGGGACATTCAGACGAAGGTTGTGCGCACCACTTTGGAAAATCTCGTGGCCCGCAGCAGGGTTCAGCGCACCAAGCAGGGCAGTGCCGTCTTCTACACCGGCCTTGGCGCGACAGAGCCGTCTGCATTGCGTGAGGCCGAGGCGCCGTCCGGCGCTGTCGAATGACGGCCAGCATAGCGCTTTGCCGTCGATGGCCGCTTTGCATGGTCTTCGGAGTTCCGCGTAATCGCCCCTTTCCTCGAGCGCTGCGTCTGCCGCCTGACAGTGTCTGAGGGGCAAGGTCGGGCAAGGGTTGGGTGCTGCTGTCGCCTGTGGATTGCCGCTTCGCCTGCGGCGGTGTCAGGACGCGGGCCCAGCGACCTCTTCAATCATGTGGAGGACGCGTGCACTGGAGATGTCATCGAGGGAGACGGTCTGCGGCCAGGCCTGGTCGTGGGCTGTGTCTGCGCACGGGACCGGAGGGCAGCCGTTACTGCGTATCTGCTGTTTGAGGTAGCGGCCGAAGGCCCACGCATCCTGCGCTGCGGAAAACCGCCAGCGAGCTAGTGGGCGCCATGCGCGACGGGTGGGGTGCAGATGACGTCGACCGGTCTGAGTCACCCCCCAGCCTAGGGTGCGGGAGTCGTCGTGGACCACGAGGTAGAAGTCGCCGGGTTCTACAGGGCTGATGCCCTGTTGCGCGCAGACCGGGCAACCTTGATGGTGGCCGGGCAGGGCTTCGGGAACAGGCGCCGAGTCGCTGTCACAGGTAATGCACCGGCTCTTCCAGGGCGCATCAGCCCGTCCGGGGTAGGGGTCGAGCGGGGAGAGGCCCTGGGAAAGCATGCAGGCGACGGCTTGCTCCTCGTCGAGGCCGCCGCGGGTGGGGAACTGAGTGGCACGGCATGCCCAGCACTGGTGTCCGTGCACGCGGACAAAGGCGAGTGTCGGGGTGCTGTGATGGCCGCAGTTGACGCATCTGACAAGCCAGGGGCGTAGTTGCTGGCCGGGATAGGGGGTCAGCGGTTCAAGACCTGCTGCCAACATGGTCGCAGTGGCTGTGGCGGCGCTTAGGCTGCGGCCTCCGCAGTTACTACACCGGGCCCGTCCGTTGCGGACGTGTGTGAGGCGTTTGGTCTTGACGGCGGCGCACTGGGCGCACCGCGACCGCCAGGCCTTGGCTGCTCCTGGGTAGGGTTCCAGTGGCAACCAGCCGTGTTGTTCCATTGTGGCTGCGGCCTTGGTGCCGTCCAGCATGAGCTTGTCGGCGAGTTTACGCGAGCGGCACTTGCCCCGGCAGACGCCGGTGCCCTTGTTGACGACGTCGTTGTACCGCGGGGCGTTGACCTGGCCGCAGTGCAGGCACTCGCACCGCCAGGGGAGTTGTGTCCCGGGGAAGGCTTCGAGGGGACGCGCACCGCGTGCCAGGAACTCTCGGACGGCTTCGGGCTCTGTGATTCTGCGTGGTGGCATGCACTCCCCCGGTTGGTGCTAGCTGCCCTTGAGGGCCGACGCGTCGTCGTCCGCCCGTTCAGTGCTGTCCCATTGTGGCGATCGCTGCCCGTAGGTGTGCCAGTTCGGCTCGAATGCATCAGAACGAGGGTTGTGGGCTCCTGATTTGCGTCGGGGGTACGCGGCCGCGTGGATCCGAGGTGTGCGACGCTCGGAGCTGGGAGTTACCCGGGGCAACCAGAGTCCGGCGTCACGGATGGACGTGTCACGGAGCCTCCATTTTTTGCATCTGCACGTGCAGATGAACGGAGGGACATCCTCCGGTCCATGCGATGTCACTCGACCGAGGGAACAGGGGTGAGGTCTTGATGACGGCTGATCCGGAACACCTCGTGTGCCTGAAGTCCAGCATTGATCGATTATTTTCATGAACTGCACGATCGATTACATAAATGAGCGGTTAGCGACCGCCTTCAGGGCAGGGCCGGACTGCTTTTCTTGAGAGCGGAGAATCGACCCACCGAACGGGTTTCTTGACAGCTTCGTTTCCCATCTCGGGAACCCGGCGGACTGATAAGTTGCCGTGACGAAGGGGAGGATGAACGGGTATCTTCCTGTACCGGCCACCCGCATACGGGCGGGCCCTGGTGGTGGTGCAACACCTCCAGGGCCCTGGCGCGGACAACCACAAGAAAGGTCGCTAACCATATGATTGTCCGTCTTTACGGGGTGCTGCAGTGCGCGTCCCCGCGACGCGAAAATACCATTTCGCGCCCTCGTATTCCAGGAAACGCCTGCGTGAGCGCCCTGGAGGTGTACCTGCGGCTGTACGTCGTCATCGTGATCATCGTGGTCACAGCGCCGGTTCGGGACTGGGGTGTGGAGTGGCAGATGTGGGCGGCCATCGGTCTGACGGCTTGCTTGCACGTCCGCTACCTGCGTCTGCGGTTCTGACGCCGCCTGCGTGAGCCCCCGGCTCCGGGTTTTACGCACCGTGCTTGCGGCGCGGACCTCCGGGTCTGCGCCGCAAGCACTGCCCGGGTATCCGACGTCATTGCACAGGAGCAGAGCGATCAGCATGCGGACGCCAGTTCAACGTAAGCACTGCGGTTTTTGCGGGCGCCCTCTCGACCTGCGGGAGGGCCGCGGGCGGCGGCGGGACTACTGCGACCCCGTCTGCCGCAGCCGGGCCCGGCGGGTCAGGGCCGCCCAGCGGGATCTGCCCCTGTCCATCCCCAGCGGGATGCGTGCGGCACGCGATCTGTCGGCCCTGGCCGGACGGCTTGTTACGGCGGAGCGGCTGCGGCTGCCGCTGCGCGCTCGGTTCGATCTCGTCGAGCATCTCCTGCGGCAGGCCGAGCGGTTCGCGGCTGCGGCGGTGCATGAAGCCCGGCAGTCCGGCACCGGCTGGGATGAGGTGGCAGCCGCTGCCGGCACGACAGCGGCGCAGGCCAGGGCACAGTGGGACGAGGCAGCCCTCAGGGCGCTGTTCCCCGCACTGCCGTCGTGTGATCGCAGAAGGGCACAGCAGCGCCTTGCGGACGCGCTGGCGTTTTTGCAGGTGAGCTCGGGCGTGCTGGTCGATGAGGCCGCGGAGCGAGCGGGGGTTTCCCTGCCTTATCTTGCTCAGGTGCTGGAGGGCAGCTGTCTGCCCGCCTGGCCGGAGGTGTTTACGCTGGCGAGTGTGTTCGGCGGCCGGCCCGAGGATCTGCGGGTGCTGTGGGAGAGCGCATCCGGCTCGGTGCGGCCTGCGGGCCTGCCGGTCGAGGGGGCAGCCGGCTATCTGGCCGCCGCGCTGCGCGGCTTGTACGTGTCGGCTGGCTCTCCCGGGCTGCCTCAGCTCAGCACGCAGGCGCTGTTGCCGCCTGAGTGTCTCGACCGGGTGCTGGTCGGCCAGCACGCTCCGCCATGGCCGGCCACCGCGCGCCTGGTGCGCGCTCTGAGCGGGCGGGTCGAGGACTTCCAGCCGTTGTGGCAGGCAGCGTGCCAGGCGGCCGTCGACCTGCACGGGTCTGCCTCCAGCAGGTATCTGGGGTGTGCCGGGTGCCGGGGCACCACGCTGGACGCGTCCTGAGTGCGGCAGCCGGACTGGTGATCATTGCCTGGAAGCGGTCGGCATGTCCTTGAGCCGTCCGGTGCGCTCCAGGGTGCACCGGCGCATTTTCTGGTCTGCGCGTCAGCCAATTTCGTTCCATCCGGTGTTTACCTGCCTCGCGCTTGGATGCCATCATCTGCCCCCCTACCATGGGTGATTCACCGAGACAGACACCTGGGGGCGTACGTGGCGTTAGTGACGGGAAAACCAGAAAACGCCGGTATTGACGTGAGCACGCCAAGCGTGGCGCGGATGTACGACTGGCTCCTGGGCGGTGTGGAGAACTATGCCGCCGACCGGCGGGAGTGCGAGAAGCTTCTTCAGATCGCACCGAGCAGCAAGCTGCTGGCGCGCAACAACCGCGCTTTTCTGCAAAGAGTGGTCAGAGTGCTGGCACAGGACTACGGAATCCGCCAGTTCATCGATCACGGATCGGGACTGCCCACACAAGACAACGTCCACCAGATCGCACAGCGGACCGACCCGCAGGCCCGGGTCGTCTACATCGACAATGACCCCAGCGTCCTCGCGCATGGCCGCGCCGCCCTGGAGGAGAACGACAACACCCTCGTCCTCAATGCCGACATGCGCCACACCGACCACATCATGCGGCATCCCGAGGTGCGGCAGCTGATCGACTTCACTCAGCCCGTCGCTGCCCTGTTCGTGTCCGTACTGCATTGCCTGCCCGACGAGGACCGTCCCGGTGAACTGGTGCGCCGTGTGGCCGAGTACCTGGCACCCGGCAGTTTCCTGGTGGTCTGCCAGCTCGTCAGCCACCGCGCCGACGTGCGCCGGCAGGTCACCGAACTGATGCAAGCCGCCACACGCGGCCACTGGGGCCGTGTGCGGGAACAACACGAAGTCCGGGCCTTCTTCGGCGATTGGGACATCCTCGAACCGGGGCTGGTCGATGTCACACAGTGGCACTCCGGCGACGGTGTGGCCCGCTCCCAGGGCGAGGAATGGGCGGAGTGGGGCGGCGTCGCCCGGCTGTGATGAGTCCGGATTCGGTCTACGGCGCGAGGTCGCCAGCGAGGGCCGCGTAGCGGTCTCGCGCCGCCATCAACCGATCACGGCTGTCCCTCATCCGCTCCGAGACCTTGAGAAGGTTGAGGAGCACGTGCCGGTACTGCTCGACTTCAGCGGCCCGGCTGAGATACATCGCGCTGTCGATGAGTTCGACATAAACCAGCTCGGACGGCCCCCCATCGCCGAACGTCAGATGCGTGATGGGGTAACTGGGGGCAACGCTGGCGCTGCGCTCGAACGGGACGATCCTGATGTTGATTCCGTCGCGCTCGGAGAGCTCGATGAGGTGGTCGAGCTGCTCGCACATCACGGAGGCCCCGCCCACCGGCCGTAGCAGGATGGCCTCTTCGAGCATCGCGACAACGCTGGGACGGCGGGCGGTCCAAAGGATCCGCTGGCGGTCGCAGCGCAGGTCGACCCGCCGCTTGATCTCCTCAGGGCTGGCGCCCGGCAGGCCGTTGGAGACGAGGGCACGCATGTAGCCGGGCGTCTGCAGCAGTCCGGGGACGACGTGGTTTTCATAGCAGGTGATTCGGGTGGCTCCGGCTTCGAGTCCGATCAGGCGCTTGAGCCAGTTGGGAGTGACATCACCGTACTTCTGCCACCAGACGTTGTCCTTGGCCTGCTGCAACAGTCCCTCGATCTCGTGGGACTGCTCACTTGAGAGCTGGTAGAAGGCAACCAGGTCCCTGACGTCCCGGTCCCGCGGCGGGCTCTCTCCCCGTTCCAGACGGCTGACTTTGGACACCGATCCGCGAATCACCGCAGCGGCGTCGCGCAACGTCAGATTGCGTTCCGTGCGGGCCTGCCGCAACGCCTCACCGAGCAGACGAGCCGCGATCTCCGGCCGGGCGCTGTGCCCCGCGATCGGTACGACGGCAGGCTCAGTGCTTGCTTCCCGCGCCGCAGAACCGTCGGACATGCACGCCCCCCTGCGAGACAGCCTTTGACCCAGGGGTCAGTTTTGCAGACTTGGACTCTGCATGTCCGACGGTTGCCGTCAGAGCACTCAGCCGGTCAGACGGTCGAACTCGCCTGCCTTCACGCCCGCCAGGAACGCGTCCATCTCCTCGGCCGTGTACACCAGCGCCGGCCCCTGCGGATCCCGCGAGTTACGCATGACCGCCCCTCCGCCGGGCAGAGCCGCCACTTCGACGCAGTTACCGCCCTGTGCACTGCTGAGACTGCTCTTGAACCATGTCACACCCAGGATTTCGTGGGCTGGCACTCCGTTGCGGTACTGCACTGCTGTCACCTTCCCGTCTCGGTCGACGTCTTCTCCCACCGAGCGAGCGCCCGAAGGCCCCGCCCACGGGCCGCTGCATTGCCGAACCGTGGGAAGTGCAATCCCATATGCAATTGCATGGGGGGTGGGTTGGGAGGATCGTAGCCGCCTTGGCGGTTGTGCGGTGTCCCCCGAAAGTGGGCTTCGGGCGCGCGCCTTCCACCCCTGCGAGCAGCGGCAACGTTTCAGCGCGCAGGCGCACCTGAACAACTCGGCTCATCGAGGCGTACGCAGTGATCTTGCGTGGCCGGCGGTGAAAACGATCGAGCCCGCAAGTGGACAGAGGTGTAGGGCGGGCGGCCGCGTCACTGCCCACAAGCCGTGGCAGTGGGCTTGTGCCGCACAGAGACAGGCGGCGGACCGCGAAGCCTGTGTGCTCAGGCGTGCTCGACGATAAGCATCGTGTCAGTTCCCCTGGCATGGCGGCGAACTGATTCCCGGGATTGGAGCGCTTCGACGGCGAGTTGGTAACCGTTGGATCCATCGTCGCAGGAGGTGAATCCGTCGCGGCGCGTGCGGATGACAACGGGTTCGCCCTGGCCTGCGACGGTGTAACCGCGGCCGCGATACCAGCGCATGACTGGGAAGGCGCCGATGCGGACCTTGGCGAGAGCCAGGCGGGTGCCTTCAGCGCGTGCTGCGTGCTCGGTTTTCTCCAGCAGAGCCGTACCGATGCCGTGCCTGCGGTACGGCTCCGCGACGGCGAGAAGCTCGATCTCCACGAGCGCATGGACCAGGCTTTTGCGCTGAGTCGGCGGATGTTCCTGGAGCCAGCGGATGGGCGGAGTGGCATACAGCATCCCGGTGATCGTTTCTCCGGTCCTGGCGATGCGGCACTGGCCTTGGCCGTAGGGCAGCGGCACACGGCCGCCGTGCTCGTCGATGGCCGCAGCCAAAGGCAGAGGCATCGGGGCGTTGCGGAGATCGCCGCTGAGCGCAAGGGCTCCCAGGGCTGCTGCGGCTCGGCCGTCTCCTCGAACGGCGAGGGCGATCGAGGCGGGGCCTCCAGGGGCGTGTCCGGTCATAGCCGCACCCTACGACGGGCGTCGAGGCCCCTCACCTGGCGCGGAGGTGAGTTTGCCTGAGTGCTGCAGTCTTCTGTCCGCGACAGGGTGCCGCCTGCTCGGATTCCGGCTGCCTTCGTATGGTCCCCGGCTGAGCTGGGCGGGGGCTGGCTAGGGGCGTTGCGGTCAGCGGGGTCCGGGATCATCTGGAGGCTGACGGCTGCCAGGTACGGATTTCGAGGTGGAGGATGCGCGCGTCCGGCTGGATGCGACCGGTCTCGGCCAGCCACTGGTGGATGGCTGTCGTGACGTCACCGCCCGCGGCATCGACTCGGCGGGCGAAGTCGGCCGCCTCGAAGCCGCCGGTCTGGGCGGAGCCGTAGGAGCGTTCCTCGGTGTGGTCGGCGCGTTGGATGACGCCACGGCGGACACCGGGTGAGTCGACGCGGCTCCCGGACGGGTGCAGGTAGCCGGTTTTGGCGAGGCGGACGGTGAACGCCAGGCGCAGACCGCGGCGGGCGGCTTCGGCGATCAGGGGGCGCAGGCGGGCGGAGCCGGAGGCGATGGCCTGTGCGCCGACGCGGCCGGTCCCCGTGCCGGTCGGAGTGATCAGAACGGCCTTGGTACGCACCCGGGCACGGGTACCGGAGGCTGTGGTGCGGCGGGTGATGCGGCGGCCGGCAATGGCGGCGAGCTCGGGCAGGTCGGTGATGCCTGCAGTCTCGACCGCTGCGAGGACTTCGCGGAGAGCCGGGACGAAGGCAGCGCCTTTGCCTTTGGTGTAGAACTGCGAGACCAGGGACGGATCGCGGTTGATGATCCGTGCGATGTCTCGTTTGGTGAAGCCGGCCCTCTGGAGCCGGTCGGCGAGCTGCGCGGCCTCGTTCGGCTGCCGCTGGTCTGGGCGTCGGTGTCGGCGTGAGCGGGGCGGCATCAGGCCTCCTGGGCGCTGCGGGCGAGGTGGGCACGTCCGGCGTCACGCAGAGCGAGGAGTTCGTCCTCGGTGGTGGGGGCGGGCATGGGGCCGGTGAGGTGGCCGCGCAGGAGGTAGTCGCCGGGCTGGTGATGGTAGGGCCAGTTCTGGGGCTCGGTGAGGTAGAGGGCGTCGGTACGGAAAGCGACGACGGTGCCAGGCGGGGTATGGAGGGCACCGGCATGGGTGTTGTCGTCGCGGTGGCGTTGGGTGAGCAGGGCGGCGCGGGCGCCCGACCAGATGGCGGCTGCCCATTCGGGATGGGCGTTGGGGTCGCGGGCGAAGCCGGTGGGCTTTTGCCAGGTGATGTGTTCGTCGTCGAAGGCGATGATTTCGGCGTCCGCGGGCACGTCACGTTCCATGCTGCGGGGGGTGGTGCCGGTGACCATGCGGGGGCGCTGGGCGAAGGCGCCGATGCCGTAGAGCAGGATGGAACGTACGGCTCGGGAGGCGAGGTGCGCGGCCCTCGCCTGCTGGGGGTCGCCGTGGAATTGGGCCTGGGCGGAGAGGTTGGTCCAGGTCTCTTTGAGTTTCTTGGCCCAGTCGTCGAGAGGTTTGCCGTCCTCCCACAGGATGCCGTCGAGGATGTCGATCTTCCACGGCTGGATGGGGTTGGTCAGGGCGGTGTGGATCTCGGGGCCGCCGGCCCAGGTGGTGAAGGTGGTTCCAGGTGTGGCCGGGTAGTGCCAGGCGCGGTCGCCGGGGGCGGGGGCGGGCAGCAGGCCGACGTGGTTCCAGGTGTCGGGGACGGTCACGCGGACCTGCCAGTGCCCGCACCCGTACAGGGCGCGCATCTGTTCCTTCTCCGACCAGGCGGCGAAGGTGGCGGCGGTGATGCGGCGGGGGGTGCCGACCGGGGACTTCCAGGTGTGCTTGGCGTAGGCGAAGGTGCGGTCGTACTCGACGAGCCGGGGCAGCTCGTCGGGGACGCGGGGCGGGGTGATGAGTTCGTTACGGCCCTGGCCCGCGGTGGCGTGCAGCAGGCCACGCAGTTCCTCGGACAGGACGGGGAAGCCGTCCGCGTATTGGCCGCGTTGGGGGATGGTGCGGGTCCAGAGGTCGCGGCCGGTCTGGGAGGGCGAGCCCATGATCACTGCGTCGGGCCAGTGGCGGCGCAGAGCCTGCCACAGCAGGACGAAGGCGTCGCGGATGGTGGCGGGGTCGTCTCCGTCGGCGTCGAACCACTCCCCCACCGAGCGGATCTCCACATGCTGCTCGCCGTTCTCGCGCTGGTAGCGGCCTACGGGGTTGCGGGCGTGGACGAAGTGCCCGGCCAGGCGGTCGCGGCCGCGGCCAGTGTCGGTACGCCAGCCCGGGATGGGGGCGTTCAGCCAGGCGGCGACGGCATCACGCAGATAGGGGTAGCGGTCGGCGTCGCAGTGCCAGGGGTCGCCAGCGGTGATGTAGATCCGCTCCACGCCTTCGGGGATGGTGTGGAAGACGGCGGTGAGGATGTCGGCAGCCGTGGCGTTGCCGAGGTCGAGATGGTGGGTCTGCTGGCGGTGGACCAGGACGCCGGTGCTGGCGTCCAGGAAGACGGTCGAGCGGGCCTGCTGGGTGAAGTTCGGCCGGGTGGATGCCAGGCCGGACGTGTGGGCGAGCCAGGTGTCTCCGGCGCCGCCCCCGGGAATCGAGGGCAGGGTGCGCGGCTCCTGCTCGGGGGACGGGATCCCGGCAGCCGCGATGGGCTCGGCTGCGGGGGGCGTCATCACGGTGGGCGGCTGAGTCTTCGAGGAGGTGGCCGACCCGGCGGTGGGCGCCACGGTCTGCTCGGCCTGCGCGGGCTGCCCGGGCTGCCCGGGCTGCGGCGCAGCGTCCGCTGCGGCGGTCAGGCTGTCGGGGGCCAGGGCGGGCGCCAAGGCCACGACGTCGGCGACGCTCAGCCCGGCGGCGGGGGCGATCCGGTCTGCCTTGGCCTTGTCGTAGGAGGCCAGCCGGGTGATCCGCTGGTCCCGGTCCGCCTCGAGCTTGGTCAGTTCCGCCCGGGCCTTCTTGATCGTGTCCCGCACGGTGCGCAGCTCTGTGAGAGCGGCGCTGTAGCTCTGTGCGTCCATGAGGCTTCCTTATGGGGGGCGGTTCAGCCGGTGGTGTGGGTGGTGATGTAGGCGATCGCCCCGCCGGAGTCGGAGGGCAAGCGGGTGCCCAGCAGCAACTCGGCAAGGTGCTGGTCGCCGTCCGTGCGGGAGGTGAGAGTGATGCGGGGTGCGGCCAGGTCGGTGACGTAGCCGGCCAGACGGGCCTGGGAGAAGGTGTGGCGGCCGGTTGAACTCTTTTCCCATGCCTGCAGGCCGGTCAGGACGGCGACGACGTAGCCCGACAGGGTCACGGGTAGCACTCCCCCGGCGGCGACGCTGACCGGGTCGCAGCGCCACCAGCCGCGCAGGGCCTTGAGCAGGTCGTCGGGGGTGAGGGTGGCGGCGAAGCCGATCCAGGGCCGGTCGGGCTCGGGGGCCGGGCGGGCTGCGTCGACACGTAGCACGGCGATCTCCGTGGCGTCCAATTGTTCCAGCGGGGCGCGTCGGCGGGTGGCGAGGGCTTGGACCGTGTCCAGGGGGATCATGACGCGTACGCCACGGCGGGACAGGCCTGGCAGCAGGCGGGCGCGCACGAGGCGGCGGAAGGTGGTGATCGCACAGCCGAGTTCGTCTGCCGCCTGCCCGGTTGTCAGCAGCATGCCAGCCTCCCCTCTGCAAGCGGACTCTGTTATCTGATCGGGGACTCACTCTAGTGCGGCGACTAAAAGCGCGTCAAAGGCGCAGCAAATGAGACGATCAGCGCCCCACAGCACCGCGCCTGCCTTCGGCCGCCAGTCCCGAGATGGCCTTCAGTGGCCGGGTTCGGAGTGCGCCTTACGGACTGCCCAACGATGAGATCCACAGGATTGGACTGTGACCAGTCCGCTCCGCTTGGGACTGATTCCGTGACGGGGCCCAATCGGCCGCCCCCTTCCCTGGGCAGATCCCATCGTCGACGTCCTACAAACGCTGAACGTCCGGCTCTCTCAGGGGCCGATACGCGGTCTTTACGTTGAACGTTGTTGCGCCCACCATCTGGTACTAGGGGATGCGGCTGGCACGTGCCAGCCGCCGGCTGCGGCGATCCTGGACAGGGGGCACGGATGGGCGTGTTATGGAAACTGGAGCCAGCGACCGCAGCCAAGCACCGGTTGTACCAGCGGTACCTGGACGCCTGGTGGCCGATCTTGCTGCAGACCTCCCAGAGCAACGGATACTCCCGGCCCCGGGTCACGCTCCTGGACGCGTTCGCCGGGCCGGGGCGCTATGAGAACGGCGAGCCGGGCTCGCCTGTGTTCATCCTGGACCGCCTGCTGCACCATGACGCGGCCGATCGTATGCACCTCAGCCCGCGGCGGGTGCATTTGATATTCATCGAGAAGGACCGGGCGCGCCACGAGCACCTGATGACAGAACTCGTCTCCTGTTTCGGGCCGCTCAGGGATCTGCCGGTCCGGGTGGAGGTGCGGCGCGGCGACGCAGGTCGCGACAGCCTCGCTCTCCTCGACGAGCTCGGAGCGTGGGGCCAGCCGATCCTGGGGATCTTCGACAGCTGGGGCAGCGTGAACGTACCGCTGCATGTGATGTCCCGCATCGCTCGCAACCGGTCCAGCGAAGTCATCACCACTTTCGGGCCCAACTGGTTCAGCCGCCGCGAGGATCTGAACGCCGGCATCCTCGACGCGGTCTTCGGTGGCCGCGGCTTCTGGAGCCCTGCTGCGGACGAACTGCGCCCCGACGAGAAGTGGCGCGTGTGGTTGCGCACCTACCGGGATGCGCTGCGCCGGGCCGGCTTCGGTTACCAGTTGCAGTTCGAACTCGTTCCGCGTACTGGGCAGCCCCTCTATCTCGTCTTCGGCACCGGCAGCACCGCAGGCCTGAGGGCGATGAAGGACGCCATGTGGAAGGTCGACGAGCTTGATGGCGAAAGCTTCCGCGACCCACGCACCCGAGGCGCCAAGGCAGACGGGCAGCTCGACCTGTTCCAGGCCGCAGGTCTGATCGACGACGAGCTGGCCGAACTGGTCGCTCAGCGGTTGAGTGCCGGGGCCACAACGGTGGAGGCCATCGGCGAGTGGCTGCTGGCGGAGACCGCCCGCTGGATGCCGAAGCATGCTTTGCAGGCGGCTCGGCAGATGCGGCAGGACGGCGTGGTGACCGTCCAGTCGCCGGGCAAGCTCACGACCAAGAGCCGGATCAGCCTGCAGGCGCAGGTTCGAGCATAGGCATCTGGTCCCAGGTCCGACCCTGAAGGTGCCGACCAGACGCCTTGGGGGTCCGGCCTCCCCACTGTTTGAAGAAGAAGGCCACGTCGGCTTGGAGGCAGGCGTCCCGGATTCCTGTGACCCATTCCTGTTCCACGGGGCGGAAGCGGGGACCTGACTCGCCTCCGGCGATAACCCAGTGAATGCCCGCCAGGTCCAGTCCGTCCAGAGGACCGAGCAACGGCTCGCACGATAGGAAACGCACCGTGGCCGGGACCTGCCGCAGGTCGTCGACACGGGACAGTTCCTTGGCGCTCTCCACGGACACACCCATCCACAGGTTGGCCGGCCACTGTAGTCGGTCGGCGACCTGACGCAGTCGGCGTGCTCGCTTCGTGAGCACTTGATAAGTGTGTTGTGGAGTCTGCTCGATGACCTCGAAGACCTGCCGGACATAATCCAGCGGTACGCGGGCGTGGAAGAGATCCGACATCGAGTTCACAAACACTGTGCGCGGCGCCTTCCAGCCCAATGGGACCCGCAGCGCGTCCGGGTGCACGGTCAGGCCGAAGCCGGGGCCGGAGGTACGGGGGTCACCGTCGTTCTGGTACTTCGCCGATCCCATGGCCTTGAGCCGCTTCGCCAGCGTCAGCGCGTAGCAGTTGTCGCAGCCGTCCGAGACCCGGTCGCAGCCCGTCGTGGGGTTCCACGTCGCTTCGGTCCACTCGATCGGACTGCGGTCACTCACCCGTCGGCTCCCCATCCTCCTGCGGTCACGGCCGCCCGCAGGCCCGGTGTGCAGCCTGTGGTGTGTTCAACGAGCGATCAGGCCGCCAGACATCGGCATCCAACCATCCGTCGCTGCAGGCTGTCACAGGTTCTCAAAAATAGAACATGGGCACTATTTTTGCGAGGTGTGCGTGCCGTCAACGACCTATTCGCCTTTGTGACTGAGCACGATGGTTGGCCGTTGGGCACGCTAGTTGGCGGCCGAACGCGACAGCTGGCGCGCAGTCGCGTCTAGATACCGCTGTTCGCTGTGACTGTGACAGCACCGTGGCAGCGGAGCCTGTGGCTCTGGTTGCCAGCGTGCTACGAGACGTGGAGGTCCTGCTCCCAGTTGACGATGGTGCACTCGCCCGCAGACAGGTCGGCCGGATCGTCCGTGAGGTCCCAGACAGCCACGATGGAGAAGGTGCCGCTGACTACAGCGTCGCCTTGCAGCTCGTCCGTCCCGTCACCGTCGGAGCTGCTACGTACCAAGGACGCTGAGAGGCTGCCCTCAAAGGTGCCATTGAAGGTGAACTCGATCTCGCCGGCGAAGCGGCTGAAGTCGAGGGAGTCGACGTCAAGCGTGATGAAGTCATCGGTGGGCGGCCCCGCGGTGATCGGGTCGCTCGATTCGGCGCCCTCGAATCCGGCGGTTACCCGGTTGTGAATCTCGTCGATTAGCTGCACAACCGGGGCTTGGAGCGTGTCGGCCAGTTCTGTCTCGCAGACCTCTTCCAGCAACGACACCGCGGAACGCCCCCGGCGGTCCAGGGTTACGTCAACGCGCTGGTATCTTCCCGTGTCTTCGCAGACCGCCACCTCCACCTCGCGGAAGGATTGGTAGTCACCGAGTCCCGGATCCATCATTGCCAGGATCTGAACGACGGCGGGAGCGTGGTCCAGGAACTCCTGTCGTAGGCCCGGATCGCTAAGATCCGCCGTGGCGGCTTCCAGCAGATGTGCGGCTACTTTGCCGGACAGCCCGAACCTCTGTACGTGAGCGATGACCTTGGCCCGGTGCTTCTCTGCCGTCTTCAGACGGGTCACCACGATTGGGGCGTCGTAGGTGTCGTTGCTCTTATTCTCCGCCCCGTTGCACGGAGTGCAGATGGGCGCGAGGTTCTTCGGATCGTGGATGTCAAAATCGTGCGGCAGGCCGTAAGTGCGCTTGAGTTCGCGCATTCGGGGTTCGCTGACGTCCTTGGGGATGATGTGGTCGATCTGGACGAAGCCGAACTCCACCGGCTTTGAACACCAGTAGCACTTCGAGCCCCACACCTCCCATAGGGCCAGGCGCAGCTCCTTGTTGGGGCCTCCCTTTCTGTACCGGACATTGCGGACTGCTATGCGAACCATGGTGCCCCCCGGGCCGCTTGTTGCACGTACGTCCTTTCTACCTCAGGTGCTGAGGATGCGCCGACCAGTCCGCCAGAACCGGGCGAGCCGGCCTGCACTTCAGGTCCCCGCGCCTCCGAATGCGGATATGGGCACTGGCGAGCAGCGCGTGAGGGCAACCGGGATCAACCACCTGCTCCCCGGGTCATTGCGGGGCACGGGAGGAGCGGGACGATCTCAGTAGTAGAACTCCAGGAAGTCGATGCGGTCGAGGCTCACGCTCTCGCGGGGGTGTGCGGGCCGGCCGCGGTGGAAGTAGCAGATGCTGAGGGCGTCGTTGAGGATGGCTTGCAGTTCTGATTCCGGTGCTCCGATGCGCCGGGCGGTGAACAGGCGTTCCGGATAGGGGGCGTCCAGGTGCAGGCTCAGGAAGCGCAGGCGGGGGTCGTCGCTTGATCCGGCTGTTGCGGTGAATCCCAGCCATGCGCGGAAGCTGAGTGTCATCTGGCCGCCGTTGGCGAGGATGGTGGCGTGGGCGCGGCGGCGGACGCGGGGCTGCCACATCCGGACGATTTCGCGTTCCACCGCGTAATGCAGCGGGTGGTCTTCCGGTACCTGCTGTGCGCCGAGCAGGGCGTCGAAGTAGGAGGGAGTCGTCTGGAGCCGACGGGCCAGGGCAGCAGGTTCGTAGTGCTTGAGGAGATAGGTGAGCCGGGCTCGCATGGAGTGGGGCGGGTTGCGGGTCCAGTGCCGGGAGTCGGCCCGGTCGAGGGCTTCCTGGACGGTGTCGGCGCTCAGCCTCAGGGGCACGGCGGGCAGCTTTCGTGGTGGGTGGCTTGTTTGTGTGGCGCCGGCGGCGGGGGTTGTGACGATCGCTTTATGAGGATCGAGAATCCGCTCGCGCGGCTGCCGGGACGTGTGGTGATGGTGCGGGGCGAGACGGTCGCGTCGTATCTGTGGCGGCTTGCGGTGCGCAATGGGATGGCCTTCGAGGAGCTGGCTCAGTACATCGGTGCGCCGAGGACCATCCGGGCGGTTGATCCGGGTGTTGAGGAGGTGCGTCTGGGGCCTGTGGCGCGTCAGCGTCTGGCGGAGGTTAGCGGACGGTCCTTGCCGCATCTGGAACGGGCGTTGGTGTCGCTCGGCGACAGCGGTATCGGTCCCCGGGCCCGCCACCAGGTGAAGGTGGAAGCCTGGCCGGAGAGCTGGATGCCGGTGCAGGCCTGTGGGTTGTGCGCGGCTGGGCTCGGTGAGCGTCCGGTGTGGCGGGTGCCTGGTGGGCAGTGGGCGGTGTGTGTGCGGCACGGACGGTGGACGGCTGTGGGTCGGGGGCAGTTCCAGGTCGGCCTGGGGCGGTTGCCGGAGGTGGTGGAGGCGCACGTGCGGCGGGTGGGTCTGGAGCGTCGTACGGGTCTGTACGCGCGGGCTCTGCTGGCGGATGCGCAGCAGGTGGCGGTGTATTGGTGGCAGTGCCGTCAGATGGCCTGGCGTGGGGTGTGGCGGGCGCGGCAGGAGGTTTTGGGGGTGGATCGTTCGGCGCTGTGGGCTGTTCCCCTGGTGGTGTATCCGGAGGCGGTCGTCGTGGCGGAGGCGATGGCCGTGCGGGAGCGGCAGCGGGCGGTGGGGCGCAGTTTCGCGGGCGGTCCTGCGGGGTGGTCGACGGGGCGGTGGGTTCAGTGGGTGGGTGAACGGCTGGGGATGGGTGAGGAAATGGCTGCCGGGGGGCATCGGGGGCTGGAGGCGTGGCTGATGTCGCACCGCAATACGGTGCCGGTCGTCGAGCGTGTGGCGCGGCAGGAGGCGCGGGCGCATCCCCGGAGTGTGCCGTTGGCGTTGTTGGAGCCGCATCGTGTGGTTCCGGTGCATGGTCCGCTGGAGGAGGCGTCGTGTCTTCCGTGGCGTTTGGGAGCGCGGATGACGAGCATGCCGTGGCGGCCGGCACAGTAGGTGTGGGGCAGGTGGCATCGGCGCGGGAGAGGTCAGGCGTCGGGGGTGGCTTTGATGTAGCGGGCGGGGTTGAGGCCTTGGGTGTGCTGGTGCTGGTACCAGGCCATGGTCTGGACGCCTTCTTCTTTGACGAAGCCGGGGTTGACGCCTAAGCACAGCAGTCCCTTGATGCCGGTCTGGTCGGGGCCGGCGGGGACGACGTCGAGGGCGGTCGGCTGGTGGGCGGGGTAGATGACGCAGTCCGAGAGGACGGCAAGCGGGCTGCGGCCGGTCTCGGTGAGCATTCTGCGCATTTTGCGGTGCAGGGTGACGCGGGTGCGTGAGATGACGGCGGCGCGGATGTCGGGGCGCCAGGTGGGCTGGTTGAGTGCGGGCCAGCGTGTGTAGGGGGCGGCGGGGGGACGGGGGCCTTCGCGGAGTTTTCCGAGGCCGCCTTTTCCTGTGGCTTTGATGGCTGCGAGCAGGGCGAGCAGGGCGGGGTCGGCCGTCGAAAGTTTTTTCATGGCGGCCAGGTAGTTGCCCTGGGGGATGTCCTTGTGCACGCCGAGGTCGGCCATGGTGGCGAGGTAGGCGTCTCTCAGCCGCGTGTACCAGGGGTCCAGGTACGGGCCGTGATCGTCGCGGACGTAGGCCTCGATGGGCCGGACCTCTATGTTGAGTTCTTTGGCGTAGGCGAGGGTGATGGTCGTGTACCAGGCGGGCCTGGTCGGGGCCTGGCCGGTGGCGGTGAAGGGCGAGGGCAGGCGCGGGTCGTGCGGGGCGTGGCTGAGGTCGCAGTACCAGGCGCCGGGAGTCTTCTCGTCGAAGGCGGGTGTCGTGACATGGCGGGGCGGGGCGTTGCGGCCGACGGACAGCCTGGATGCGGCGACGATAAAGGCCATGTTGGTGTCGAGTCCGACGACGTGCGGGAAGTCGGCTGTCTCCTGCTGGTCGGGCGGGCGGCTCCAGTCCCAGGCTTCCTCCTCCATGGCCTGCTCCGGCGGGCGGCCTTGAGCCAGGGGGTGGGCGTCGGGGGCTTCTGGGGGCGCGGGCTCGAACGGCTTGTGCAGGGCGCCGGGGTTGGGCCCGGACACCCATTTGAGGGTGGCCGGGTCGTAAGTCGCTTTGGTGGGGGGCCGCAGGGCCGTCATGAGTCTGACGCCGCAGACCGCGGTGGAGCCGCTGGGGGTCAGGAGTCGGGCAGCGTAGGTGCCCAGCAGCCGTGCCAGGTCTGATGGCGGCAGCGGTGGGAGACTCCACCCGTCCTGGGACAGGGCTCCCCAGGCCATAACGGCAACGTGTACCGAGGCGCGCTTGTTGTTCACGACCGGCCGGTAGATCCCCGCCCACGGGCCGAAGCCGCGGCGGGTGAGGAGAAAGCCTGCCTGCTCCAACTGCGTCAGGACGGGATGGCCGGTGGGAAGGCGCAGGGCGGTTCGGTCCTCGAGGTGGGTGGGCAGGTGCAGTGCGGCCATGGCTGCGGGGGTCAGGACGATGAGCGGGTCACTGTCCTTGCCGTGGGGGGACAGGCTTTCCTGGTGCAGACCGCTGCGCAGCGTCCACTCCAGCAGGCCGACGAGGTCGTCCGCGTCCAGGGGCAGCTGGGTGCCGTTGGTGAAGTGGGCGACCAGGAGGTTGTCGTGGTCGATGACGGCCAGCGGTCCTGTGGGCGTGACGGGGGGTTCGCTGGCCACTGACGGGCGTGGTGATGCTTCGGCGGATGCGGGGAAAAGCGTCGGCTGCTGCGGCCCGGCGGGCGGTGCTGGCGGTGCGGGCGGTGTGGGTGCGGGTGCTGCGGGTGCTGCGGTGCTCTCGCCGGGGACGGGCTTGTCGTCCCGTTTCGGTTTCTCCAGGTGCTTGAGGCCCTTGAGGAGCCGCGCGTAGGCCGTGCGACGGATACCGAGCGGTTCCCGCTTCCCGGCCTCCCATGCCTCGACGTCCTGAGCCTGGCAGACGAGGGTGTCCGCTACCTGTGCAGGGGACAGGCCCGCGGCCTCGCGCAGCCGGGTCCGTTCGCGGGGCGGCGGCAGGGGGGTGCGCCGGGCTGCCAGGTCGGCGAGGAGCCCGTCCACGCGGGCGTGGAGGTCGGAGGTGTCGGGGTGGTCTTCTCGCACGCAGCCGAATCTGGCAGGCCGGCGGCGTGCGCCGTCGGCATCCGGTCATCGTGGATCTTGTGGCGGCGGGTGCGGCCCTGGACAGAGCGGGCATGCGGCTGGCGTGGGGCCGTCCAGGTCAGTGGTCTGCAGGGGGAGGTGAGGGTGGTAATGGTCTCGCCCTGCGGGGCGTCATGCCGGTCGTCGACGGGGCGGCCGACGGCTTTGAGGATGACGGCATTTAACCCTTTGCCTTCCCCCCTGCACTACAGTCAACCCGCCCTGCAGTTACTGAAGTTGCAGGGGCCAGACGGATGCGGGAGCACGATGGCTGAGGCGTTGACGGTGGTCCACCGCCTTGAGGACGGCAGCAGGAGCATCACCGTCCCCGTCGCCCGGGCTAGCTCGGTCGCGCTCTCTCGCACTGGCGAGGTCTGGCGTCCGGCGCATCATCCTGCTCAGCGCAGCATCGCCACCTGGTGGTGGGCCGCCACGACCGGCAGGCACGTGGGCTGCCGGTCCATGAACGTGCTGGCCGTGGCCATGCTCTTGGATTTCACTCCCGCGGTGACGGAGTTCACCGCCTGGTCCGCGAAGATCAAGTGGCGTGAGCGGGGCCGTGAACGCAGCCTCGTGCCGGACTTCTTCGCACGCACGGACCAGGGAACGACCCTGGTGATCGCCTGCCCGCCGGCAAGCGGTCCCAGTCCCCGGTGGCAGGGGCAGCAGCAGGTGCTGCGCCAGGCGTGCCGGGAGGCGGGCTGGGAGCTGGGGATGCCGCGGGTCCCGGCTCCGATGGCTCTGGCGAACCTGCGGTGGGTGTCGCGCTACCGGCATCCGCGGTACGGCGACCGGGAGGTCGAGCAGGCGCTGATGTCTGCCTTCCGGGCTCCTCGCCCGCTGGAGGAGGGGATCAGGGCCACGGGTCTGCCGCGGCTGTCGACGCTGCCGCGGCTGTACCACCTGCTGTGGCGGCAGAGGTTGACGTTGGAGTGGAACCGAGCGATGGGGCCGGACAGCGTGATCGGCGTGTCGGGCCGTGTGCCGCCGGCGATGCGTCGCCCCGTAGAGACGGAGGCCGTGTGACCGGGATGCTCACGCCGCGGCCACAGCCCGCCGGGGTCGCGCCGCGGGGCATCGTGGCGCCGGGTGACCGGGTGCGGTGGATGGGCGACCGGTACACGGTGACGGCCCTGTCGGGCACGACGGTGCACCTGGCGCCCGCACCAGGCAGCACGGCACCGCCGGTCGCGTTGGTGATCCAGCTCCTGGCTGCGGCAGCGGACTTCGCCGTACTCGACCAGACGGGCGCGCCCACGTCGGACGGACCGTTGCCGACCTGGTCGATGCTGGAGGGCATCAGTGCTGACAGCGCCCGGGACGCGAGGATCTGGCGTCGTCACGTCATCGAGGTCGAGACCGGTCTGCTGCCGGACATGCCCGAAGGCAGCACGCCCCGCGAAGGCTACGACCCGGCCCGGTTCACTCTGATCGAGCGATACCAGCGCAAGGCCGCAGAGCTGAGCGCAGTGCTGGACTGGTCGGTGTCCTGGAAGACGGTCCAGCGCAAACGGCTGGCCTTCCTCAAGGAGGACATCTGGGGGCTGGTCGACAAGAGGTCCACGCGGAAGAGCACGCTGCACGGGCGTACGGATCCGCGGGTGGTGGACCTGCTGCTGGCCCTGCACGAACGCCAGGCCCGGGAGCAGGCCGCCACGGACGCACGCACCCTGTTCAAAAGCCTGCGGCGCGCCGCGAGTGCCGCACCCGGCCCCCGGATGAAGGTGCCGGCCGATCCCACCCTGTACGCGCTGCTCAAGCGGCTGGGCATCGACGCGATGCAGCTGCGGGACCCCACCCGGCGCCGCAAGGACCGGCTCAACCGACCCGCACCGCCGTTCGGGGTGACCACCGCCACGGCCCCCGGCGAACTGGTCCAGGTCGACTCCACAGCCCTGGACGTGAAAGTACTCGGGGACGACGGCCGGCCCACCCAGGTGGAGCTGACAGCAGCCATCGATGTCTTCACGCGCAGCATCATCGCCGCTGTGCTGCGACCCAAGACCGCAGGCCGGCGCCGGACCCGGCAGCAGACCCGGGCGCTGCTCAGCACAAACACCACCGCGGGCCGTGCCACCAAAGCCGTGGACGCCTCTCTCCTGCTGGCCCTCTGCATGATGCCCGCGCCGATGCGGCCGGGCTTCGATCCGGCGGCCTCCGCAGCCCGCTCCGACCTGCCCTATGAGGAACTGCTTGAAGTCGACGCGCGGATGGAACACGCCGCGGCCCGTCCGGTGATCATGCCGGAGACCATCGTGATCGACCACGGCACGGTCTTCGCCGGTCAGACCTTCTTCGACGCCTGCTCCTTCCTCGGGATCACCGTCCGCCCGGCCCGCAGGCGCACCCCGACGGACAAGGCGATCGTCGAGCGGACCTTCGAGTCGATCAAGTCGGGCTTCAGCCAGCACATCAACTCCTACACCGGGCGGGACTTCAGCCGCCGAGGTAAGGAGACCCCTCTGGAGCGGCTGTGGACGCTGCAGGAACTGGACGACCTGCTGCAAGAGTGGATCGCGGTTGGCTGGCAGACGCGGCCGCACGACGAGCTGCGCAGCCCCTACGAGCCGAACCTGCCGCCGCTGACACCGAATCAGATGTACGCCGCAGGCGTGCAGGCGGCGGGCTATATTCCGATCCCCCTGGGCTTCAACGACTACCTGGAGCTGCTGCCCACCGCCTGGGTCGGGGTGCGCGACGACGGTATCCGCTTCAAGAACCGCACCTACGACAACTACAAGGGAGAGCTCGGCGAGGGGATCCGCAATGCACCGTCGGGGCTGAAAGGCAAGAAACGCGACGGATGGGAGCTGCGCTACAACCCCAACACCCCGGAGCAGGTGTGGCTGCGTGACCACCGCTCCGGCGAGTGGATCACAGCGGTCTTCAAGTACCAGCACCTGATCGGCGCCCCGTGGACCCAGCATCTGTGGGACACGGCCACCGCGGAACACATGGCACGCGGCGGCCGGCACACCGACGACGAGAACATCGCCCAGGTCCTGGCCGAGTTGCTGGAGCGGGCCGGACAGGGCCCGGACGAACCCGGCACGGTGCACGTGCCCGACGGGTACGGGCCGGTGCCCGGCTACGGGACCGTGCCTGCACCGGCCGACGGCGCGAGGGAATTCGACCCCTTTGCCGGGGCGGACGCGCTCGACCTGTCGGCGCTGGGCCCGCTGACCGTGCTGGAAGTGGACCAGCCGAGCCTGTACGCCCCGCCCCCGCTCACGGGCGGGCCGGACCCTAGGTCGGCCCCTTCCGGCGGCACAGACGCCGAAGCGCGCCCGCCCCTCGCGGGCCTGGGTGACCTCGATGACAGCCTCGACAGCACCGCGCGTCTCTTGCTGGACCTGCCCGCCGAGACCGACCCTCCTCAGGAGACGACCCGATGACACCGCCGGTACAGGCCCTGAGCGACGACATCCCCGCCCTCGTCCCGGACGACGACATCCGCCTGCTCGTCGACTCCCCCGCCCCCACGCCGGTGTTTGCCGCACCCCGCCCGTTGTGGCTAGACACGCTGAGCAACTGGCGTACCTTCGCCGCATTGGACCGCACCCGCCCGGACCTGGCCGACAGTCCGCCGCCCGACGCGAAGGTCAGCGACAACGACCTGCGGCTGCGCTATCACGCCCTGATGCCGACCGTGGTCACCCCCGCCATCGGGCGCGCGCTGGTCGTCGTCCACCAGCACCTGCTGTCCAACCGGGAACGCACCCACGGCAAACCCGGCGTCATCATCGAAGGCCCCCGCGGCACCGGCAAGACCGAAATCCTGCAGTACATCGGCCGCTACTACGAAAACAAGATCGCCCGGCTGTACGAGCCGGACGAGAACCGGGTACCGGTGATCGCACTCCGGGTCCCTCCCCTGACTCGCGGCGGCCGACGGAACTGGGCCACCTCCTTCGCCTCCTTCCTCGGCCTCAAACACGACGGCGGAACCGACCCCACCCGCTCGGTCTGCCATGTAATGCGCAACAGCTCCACCCTGCTGGTCCTCGTCGACGGTATCGAGCAACTGCGGGCCGGCGCGGATGCCGAGGAGTCGCTCGCCTACCTGGAAGAAATCAGTGAGAAGACCGGCGCCACCTTCGTCTTCGCCGGCCGTGCCGCCCGCTCCATCGTCGATCCCCTGACCCGTGACCGCGAGACCGCCCTGGCCGACCACGAGGAGATCTGGGGCGACTACGCCAGCCTACGGACCAGCCGAATCGGCTACGACGACGAAGGCCGCAAGCTGTTCGCGAAAATCGTCCGCGAATTCGACAAACGCCTGTGCCTGCACCACCATCAGCCGGACGACCTGACCAACCTCCACGAATACCTACACCGACGCAGCAAAGGCTACATGCGGGCCCTGTCCCAGCTCGTCAGCCAAGGCGCGCAGAAGGCGATCTGGGAGAAAAAGGAACGCATCACGCAGGACCTGCTGGAGACCCTGGCCATCGGCCGCAGCAACATCATCTGACACCCCGCCAGGAATTCTGCAGGGAGCGAATGTGCGCCGGACGCTGGTCCTCTTGCAAAGAGGCCGTCCGCCGGATCCTGCAGTAGGCAGGCCGATCATCTGGAGGCGCCCAGGTGTTCCTCAGCGCATGTTCGCTGCCTCGTCGATTACCCAGACCGCCTTGCGAACCTTCTGTTCAAGATCCTCGAACGCGTCCTCAAGAGCCGCGAGCTCTGCGAACAGCGCGTGCTTGTCCTCCATGCCCTCCATCGCAGTGGCCCTCTCGATCCAGGACCGGACATCCTTCATGGTGAGCGGATACTTCCGGCTCCGGAGCGCCTGCTTGTCGAAGATCGCCTCCAGATCGTCGTCCTCGATCTGCATACTCCGAATGCCGTCGCCCGGGATCGCGCCGCCGGAGGTGTTCTCCTCAATGTAGGCAAGTCCCGACTCAAGGTCATCAAGACGTCCGAGAAGATGGTCAACCAGCGCGGTCCTCACCGCCCTTAGGTCCAGGCCCACTTCCTCTCGCAGCTGCTTCGCGACCCGCTGGGGAAGTTCGAAGGGGTTCTGGCGGTCGGAAGAAGTGCCGTCCTGGAAGCGTGCCAGCTCGGGGCCGGGTGAGTCGTCCCCTATCAGCATGCCCAGTTCGTAGTGATCGAGGACGGTACATGCGGCGTCGAAGTAGATCAAGACGGCGGGACGAATGACTTCGACTCGGTGCTGGTCACGGTGGTAGGTCTCATTCCGGTAGTCGTGCAACTTCTTCAGCACCGGCGCGAGGTCTTCGGGGAGCTTCTTCTTCCCGACCAGGAAGTCGATCCTCTTGCCGAACTCGGTGGTCTTCTTCCGCTGCGTCGTCGAGGTCACGATCTTCTCGAGCCTTTGGATATCCGCGCGGAGCTCGTCGTCGCTCGGCCCTGATGCACCGAACTTGCGGTTCAAAGGCTTGTCGCTCTTGCGCATCGCTTCTAGCCGGCGGAGCTGCTGGAGCCGGTCGAAGTCGAAACGCTCGGCGTCGAAGACGGCCTCGGCCATGCGGTGCATGATCAGTTCAACGGCGCTGTCCAGCAGAATATGGGCCAGCCGCAGCTGCGGGACCCGTCCGACCTCGATGAGGCGCTTAACCTCTTCAAATTGCACGATGACCAGTTCGAGGCGCTTCATCGCCGTGTGCCTTCCGTGTTCTGCTCAGCTCCGAGCCGGGACCCTTCACGGTAGTGAGCGGGCCGTGCGGCAAGCACCTGAGTTTCCGCGGCACCGCGCCGACCACGGAGACGGCGACCGCGACCGAAACGCGGCCGCAGAAGAACGTCGCCAAACTCAAGAAGCGGGTCGCCGGCCTGACGGCGGAGAACACCGCCTTGAAGGACCAGGTCACCTAGCTCGCACTCCCGCTCATTGCCACCCGTGGGGGTGACCGCCGCTGCAAGCTCCCGCCTCACCAGCGTGCTCTCGTCGGTTGGGTCTACCTTCGCAGGCACGACGCGCTCGCGCAGATCGCCGCCGGCTTCGGTATATCCGTCGACACTGCCCACGCCTACGTCACCGCCGTCGTCGGCATCTATCCCGCCGGGCGCCCGAGCTGCTGCGGGTCCTGCGGGAAACGGATCCCGTTCACGTCCTGCTCGACGGAACGCTCGCCGAGTGACCAGGCCGGTGACAGCCGGGCCGACTTCTCCCAGAAGCACCGGCGCCACGGCGTGAACGTGCAGGTCGTTGCCGACCTGCGGGCAAGCAGCTGTGGATCTTGCCCGCACTGCCCGGCCGCACGACTTGACCGCGGCCCGCACCTACCGCATCACCCGAATCTGCGAACGCCAGGGCGTACCCGTCCTCGCCGACCGCGCCTACATCGGGGCCAGCTCCTGGGTAACCACGCCGATCAGACGGCTCCCGCACCAGGACCTCACCGCGACCCACCGGACGATCAACCGGGCCCTGTCAGCGGCAAGAGCGCCGGTCGAACGCAGCGTCGCGAGACTGAAGGCCTGGCGCGTCTTCCGCAGAGCCCGCTGCAGCCCTCACCGCATGACAGTCATCGCCGCTGCCGTCCGCACCCTGGAGCGTCAACGCTGGAAACGTTCAGTCAAATCCACTGCAGGGGTGGAGGCACCGGTAGCAGCAGATGTCTCTGCCGGACGGGTCCTCTCCCAGGCACTGCAGGAGGGCATCGCGACTCATCTCGACCTTGAGGAAGCGGGCTAGGGGGTCTCTGGGCCGGGAGACCAGACTCACTTCGTGGATGTGCAGCTCGGACATAACGGGCCGCGGAAAGGCGGAAACGGTCTCACCGTCGGTGTGTGGACAGCTGATCTGGCCACACGCGTTGCATGTTCCGTGAGCATCATGCCGCACGGTGGCCTCGTACTGGGTGTCGAGCAGATGCTGACAGGTTTCGATGTCCTGTGCGCAGAGGGAACAGTTTCGGGTAGAGGTGAAGCCGGCAGACATGCCCCATCTGCTGTGCATGAGCGTGAGCCGGCATACATCCCAGTAGGTGTCGTCGGAGTACTCGATGTTGCAGCCGAACAGTCCGCCTACGAGGGCTGCGACGTGGTGAACGTGTCGGTGGGCGAGTTCGGAAAGCTCGCTGTCCTCGAGGAAGTTGTAGGCGTCGACAGCACGGGCCAGCGAGGTGCGTGCCGCCGCTTCCAGGTCGTGCCACGGGTAGGTGGGCTGGCGCGTGTCATGCGGTAGGTGCAGAGAACGCACCATCGCCGTGTACTGGTAGTGGCTCCACCGGTCGGAGGTGGGTGGACCGGCAGACCAGGAAGACGGCAGGGTACGTACTTCGATGTTGGCTCGCAGTTGGCGTCGGGCCCGCGACCACACGTGGATAAGGAAGTCCCGTTGTGCGTTCATCATCCACAGTCCGCGGCGGTGGAGTTCCTCTGTCGTCGACGCCCAGGACGGAAGGTGGGCCAGCGACAGGCCCCAGGTGAGAGAGATGCTGCGACAGAACTGTCCGTACAGGCGCATGGATTCCCGCAGGGCCGCCACGCCATCCTTGTGCATCATGGCCTGGCGCACAGGGCCCGATGCCGGGGGCAGAGGGACCCCGGTGCGGATGACGAGGCCGGAGACTCTCATCCGGTGGTGTCCTCCGGAGCGACATCGTTCGGGTCTGCCGGGGGAAGCTCGGCACGGGCCGGGTCGGACACGGCCGCTTGGATGAGGGTCTCGATGTCTGCCAGCCGGCTGGTGATCTCTAGACCGCGGATGGCCGTCTCGTTCTCGGTCCGGACGATCTCAGCGATCTTGACCGTCACACGCGCCTCGTCGACCTCCTCATCAGGGCAACTGGGCCCCAATGAGGAGCGCGCCCGCTGCCAGGCAGTCAGAACGATGCTCTTAACCAGATCGGTGGTGAGGGTGGTGACCACAGCGAGGCCGATGGTGGCCACCACCTCGGTGGCCCCGTACTCACTGAGATAGCGGCGGTCTTCTCGCGCGCATGCGAAGTCGATGTCCACGCCAAGGTGTCGCAGTGTTTTGATCAATCCGGCAACATCGTCCCGGTAGAGGGCCATACCGTCGATGCTTGAGTCGGGGAGCAGAAACACGCGGTCGCCCGTTGGGGCAGTCAGCACCGTCGCGGGCAGGTGTGCCGCTGAGATGTCCCAGCGTGTCAAAGCACCGGTGATCTCTTCGGCCATCAGCAGGAGCCCTCTCGTGACTAAGTGTCGTGCGCGTGCAGAAGCCTATAGCGGGGCGGGGCTACTGCTGCCTTCATGCTGGCATCGCATCCTGCCGCTACCGTTTGTGTCTCAGCTCATCACCGTGGAATCTCGCCCTCGATGATGGCCGTGATCTTGTCGCTGAAGAGCTGAACCCAGTTGTCCTGTTCAGGCCCGTACAGCGGGTGACGCACGTGGGGGACACCATGGCGGCAGAGGTCTCGCAGATCGACCGCTGTGACGTCGTCGCCGTACTGGAGCCACTCGTCCACGGTTGCCCATCCAAGGTCATCGAAGACGGACTCGCCCAGGCGCTCTTCGTACCCGCGGTCGCTGGGTATCAAGGCCCACGCCAGGGGCCGGAAGTAGACCTCGGAGAACACGTTGTAGTGCAGCCTGCGCCCCAGCACCCGGTAGTTGTTGAACATGCTGGCCAGGCGTGTCCACCTCAGGGGATACAGGGCCATGCGCAGCGAGGCCCCGTCGGGCAGCGCGATGTGATCGCGCCGCTCGCGAAGGTCGACAGCGAGACCCGGGAACATCACCCGTAACTGAGGAGTGGTGGCGAACATCCCGATCAGGATCGACCGGGCGACCCGGCCTGGGGCGACCCGCACGGGCGGCGCTGGGTCAGCCTGCGGAAGGTGCAGGAGCGTGCGCGCGCGCTGGTAGGTGTCCAGTGCCTTGGCGAAGTCGCCATAAGCGCTGTCGTAGTTCAATCCGGCGAGACTGTTGCAGTCGCCACAAAGGCCGCGCATCCACATGCCGCCCGCAGCGAGCCGACCGAGGCTGCGTGCGTTGTTGTGGACCCGCACGGTTGCGCTGGTCACCCTGCCCCGGTTGCCGGCCACTTGAGGCGGCACATGCGCCTTCGTCATCTCCCTTACCTCGCCGCAGAGACCGCACGGGCGAAGGCCCGGTGTGCGCAGATCAACCCCCAGGGTGCCGGGAGGTCGCTTGTCAGACATCCAAAAGAGCGTAATGGGCCCTCACGTCCGGTCGCTGGCCTTTATGAACGCCCGAGCGGGACTGGGCCGGCGCGCTGCGCGTGCACAGTCCTGATGCCTGCGCACCGGCCGCGGCCCTTCCCTGCCAGGGCCTCCTGCTGATGCGAACGGCTTAAGAGGCGCATGGCCGGAGGCTCCCCTTGCAGGGAGCGTGCCTTCTGGACAGGAAGACGATTGTCAGTCTGATCGGACGGTGAGCGCTGGCCGGATCTGCGGCGCCTCCAGGGTAGTGATCGTTCACGGTCCGGGCTGCAGGCAGGCCCAGGCGCCTACGCTGGCTCATTCGCCGTTTTGCGCCAGTCGCTGTCTTCACCAGGCAGTCGGCAGTCCAGTACATGCGCAGCGGCCAACAGCACTCGTTACTGGTCAGTTGGCGTATCTGTTCGTGTTGCTCGCGGCGGACGTCGTCGATGTCGTGGTTGGTCGCGGGGCAGCTGCGTTTCTTGGTGTTCCAGCGGGTGCAGTGGAAATAGCCGACGAGGAGCAGACCGGCGGTGTCGGGTTCGCTGAGGTAGGCGCGCAGTTGGGTGCGGGCGGTCGTGGGCAGTTCAGGGTTCCAGCATCCTTTGGCTTCGATGATGACTCTGAGGGTGTGCTGGCCGGTGTCGGCGAGCGCGGGGGCTTCGATCTGTATGTCGGTGCGCAGGCCGGGCAGGCCGTCGCGTCGTACCTGGACTTCCCGGTTGACGACGACGCGGTGGCCGCCGATGTCGCGGCGGAGGAAGGAGGCGACGGCGTCGCTGAGGTCGTCTTCCCAGCAGGGCCAGCACTGGGTGGCGGAGGTGAAGCGGTGCTGGTTGCGGTTCCAGAGGGTGACGGCCGTTCCGTTGTAGCCCTGCAGGTCTTCCTCCAGGACGGCCAGGGATTCACGGACCAGGTCGAGAAGTTGGCGTGCGTCGCGGACGAGACGTGTTTGGTGGTCGGTGGCGAGCCGGATCAGCTGTTCTGGTTTGAGGGGCCGGACGCTGTGGTCTGCTGCTGTGCGGGCGGTGTCGCGGGCGAGCATGCGCAGTTGCCACACCTGCGGATATGCCTGAGCGAGCCGGTGCAGGGCGGCTGCCGCCCGGTGGGTACCGCAGGAGGCAAGGCTGAGCGGCAGGTGGCGCAGCAGGTCGACGAGGCGGTCTTCTTCCTGGATGAAGCCGCTGCGCAAGGGCCGTTGCAGGCGTTCGACGCCGACGTTCTCCAGCAGGAGGGTGTAGAGGTCGGCAAGAGCGTCTTCGTCAAGGTGGTCGAAGGGCGAGCTGTCGGGCCCGGTCGTCAGGCCAGCCAGGAGGTCGCCGTACTCCTTGAGGACCGCGGGATCGCCCAGGCCGCGGCGCAGGGCTGGCCAGTGGTCAGGAAGGACGTTGTGGCGTAGCAGCGTGCGGGCGGCGAACAGCCATCGTTGCCGTGGTGGCGAGCCGGGCTCGTACACGCCCGGGTCGGTGCCCAGGGCGTGTATCAGGTGGCCGAGGGCGTCCGGGTCGTTGGCTGCGTCAAGTTCGTCCATGACGGTCCACCACTGCTCGGGGCTGCGGTCGCGGTGCAGAGCCCAGGTGTGCAGGAGGGGTCTGAGACCCAGGGAGGGGTCTTGTCCCAGGGCGCGGGCCAGGTCGCGGAGGAGCTGGTCTGAGGTGTGGTTGAGGGCGTCCAGCAGCAGCGGGGGCATCTGGTTTCCGGCGCGCGGAACGCACAGCCGAAGCCAGGTCTGCTGGATGTCGCGTTCGTCGGCCCCGTAGACGGTGGTGCAGGCGAGGGCGATGGCCCAGCCAGCCCAGTGCGCGGGGTCGGCGTGCAGCGCTTGCGGGTTGTCGACGAGGGCGAAGGCGGTGAGTTCGGCAGTCGGCGAGCGGGTGGTTGTGCCTAGCCGGAAGTGGGCAGCGGTCAGCGGGGGGAGTTCGGTCAGGAGGTGCATGGCCGCATCGTCAAGGCGCCTGGCAGTGCCGGTGGCGGCGGCAGGGCGTGAAGGCGCCTGGGCGGCGAGGGTGAGGAGGCCCGTCATTTGCCGCGCTGAGGGTGAGCCGTCGGGTGTGCGCCGCAGGCAGCGCAGCAGCTGGTTCCATGCGGTCAGGACGCTGGGGCCGCGGGCGGCTAGGACCTCGTCGAGGGCCGTGTCCATGGCAGCCGGGTCGAAGCGGCTTTGCTGCCGTTGTGCTTCGACGTGTGCAGTGCGTTCTTGCTGGTTGTGCCGGTAGGTGTCCCAGAACGTGGTGACGGCGGCGAGTGTGGGGTGGGCGCGACGCGCGACGTCGGCACGTGCCGTGCTCTTGGGGTCTTCAGGAGGTTCGAACCGGACAGCCTGCCGCGCGCGGTCCGGGCTGATAGCAGTCAGCTCGTCCCAGTGCTCCATCCAGTACAGCAGGTCCGTGGAGGGCAGGAACGCCCCGCCGGGGATGGCTGACAGCAGAAGATAGAAGGGGTCGTCATCGCCGTGCTGGAGGAGATGGCGGGCGAGAAGGCGGCGAGTATGGGGACAGCCGTCCAGTGCCTGGGCCAGTTCCTCAAGGGCGGTTTGCAGGGCTGAACTGTGCAGGAGGTCCTCGTGTCCGGCCAGGCCGAGCAGCCCTTCCCCGATGAGGGGCACCAGGTTGAGGGCGGGGGTGTCCTCGTTGAGAGTGACCGCGCGGGTCAGTACGGCCAAGGCCAGGCTGGGGCTGGCGTCCTGGGTGGCTCCCGCCTTCAGGGCGTGCCCGGCCCATCCGGCTGCTTCAACGATGATGGATGTGTCGAGTTGTGCCGAAGCCTCGCGGCGCAGGAAGAAGGCTGCTCCCACGTAGGCGGGGTCCGGGTCGCGAATGCGATCGAGGTAGTCGGTCACGGTCAGGTGGCCGGGGTAGAGGTGGCGCAGTGCCGCCGCAATCACCTCGGGCGAGGCGTCCTGGGACAGGCCTGCGATCCGGGTGAGAGCGTCCGGGGTGGGCTCGGTAACACCGGCCAGGGCCGCGGTGCGCACGCCCGTGCCGTGGCGGGCGTCTTCGGCCACTGCCAGCAAGTCGTCGGCCAGCTCGGGACACGGGCAGGCCCGGGCGATACTCAAAGCCGCATACAGCAGATGGTCCGCGCCACCTTCCTGCAAGCGGGGACGCAACTGGTCAGCCAAGCCGGTGTGGTTGAGGCGGTGCAGCAGGCTGTGGTCAAGGCTTACCGTGTCATCCCGTTCCAGCAGGGCAAACAGCGCGTCGACCGTGCGCTCCCGTGCGGTGTCGGCAAGAGTGGGCAGGTCAGCCAGGAGCAGGACGAGGGGGTCGTCGCGCAGCATGTCGGCGAAGAGCGTGGCGTCGCTGGTGGCGCGCCAGGCGGCGACTTCCTGGTGGGCGGGGATGATGTGGCGGGCCTCGCCATCGCCGATCCACAGCAGCTGGCGCTGCGGGTGCGGCGGCAGGTTACGCATGCGCAGGAAGTGCGCAGCAAGGAATTCGCGGTAGCTGTCGTGGGCGAATACCCAGCGCAGGTCGCCGGTCGGGACCAGCAGGCTTGACTCGGTCACCTGGCGCAGGTTCCACAAGGTGCACGGGACGCGGCCGCCCAGGTGCCCGGGTTCGTCGGAGTCGTCGAGGCGTGACAGCCGCAGGTCTGCCGACGTGGCCGAGTCGTCGGTGACGGGGGCATCAGTCACGGCGGTGAACGGGCCGAACTGCATCGTGGCGGCCAGCCGGGCCGCGACGGCCAGCAGGTGTTCAGGGGATGCCTGAGCCTGCAGCTGCCGCGGGTCGGTCGAGCGACGCTCTTCAGCGCACAGGCGCAGACACGCCCCGAGGTAGGCGTCGTGCACCGTTGCCGGCAGGCGAGCGTCGTCGGCATAGCTGTCAAGGAGCTGCAGCAGGGTGACCGGATGGGTGGCCAGCGCGATCAGACCCTTCTGCTGGATCGACCCGAGGAGAGCGTCGGTGTCCGCCACACCGACCGCCTTGGCCGCGACGGCTACGTCGTCCCGGCCAAGTGGGGCCAGACCCATGATCTTTATCTGGTCGGGTTGCCAGCGTGTGCGCAGGGCCTCTTCGAGTCGCCCGGGCCAGCGTGCGCTGCGACAGGTGATCCGCAAGCGAAGCCTCTCGCGGTCCCGGTCGGACACATCTTCGAGCGCCTCCTCTAGGAGCTGGTCCAGCTGAGGAAGGTCGTTGAGGCCTTCGTCCAGGCCGTCGAGGAGAACGTGCCACTCCCCCGAACCCGCGGGAGGTGTCAAAGCTGCCTGCAGGCGCCTCTGCGCCAGCCGGGTCGTGGTGCACTGTTTCAGCTCCAGCCAGGCGGCATGCAGACCGTCGGCCAGCAGAGCATCGTGTTCCTGGCGGAGAGCGTACGTCTTGCCCATGCCGCGTTCGCCGCGCAGGACGATGACCGCCGTGGCCCGCTCCTGGGCCAGCAGCACACCGGCCTCGGCGCCGCTGGGCGCCCATCCATAGCGGCCCTGAGCGGGCGGCTCGTCCAACACGAACACCCGCCGTTGCCAGGGAAACTGATGCTGTCGCGTCAACGTGCTCTCCTGACGGGTGGGGCCAACTGGCTGGTGCCAGCCTAGAACTCAGATGGCTGGCCGAACCCGGTTCTGGAATGCGGCCTCGCGGGCTCCGGCGGCAGAGGACAACGCCCGAGGGACGTCTTCTGTCACCGTGCGCAGGGCCGGCCGTGGGACATTTCCCGGAACTCGGCCCCTTGGGCCCCTGCCGACACAGTGAGGTGGTTAGGCGAGCACGTTCCCGGTGGCGGCGGTGAGGTCCTCGCTGCGGCGCCGCTTAGGTGATACCACGCTGCCCACGCTGTGTGATGGCGCCCATCACCGTTTCGTCCACGCGGCGCTGGTGGTCCGCCTGCCAGGCAGTGAGAGGCTGCTGCCATGCCTATGCAGCCTTTCGCAGCCGACTGGGATCGCGGCGCCATACATCAGGCCGAGCAGTGGAATTGGCTCGCGGTCGAAATAACCGAGATTCGGCGATGCGCCGAGGCCGGCGATCAGGCCCACGACCGCCTCGCCCTCATCCTCCTCGACCACCTGGTTGAGGTGGTCATCGGCCGCGAGGTCAACGCCCGGCTGGCCCTCCAGGTCGCTGACAGCGTCATCGAGGAGATGCGCCGGTTCCGTGACAGCGGTGGACAGCTCACCGAGGAGCTGAGCCGGCTTGTCGACGAGCACGTGGGACCGGATCGCCGCAAGGCTATGGACGACCACCTGCACGAAAGAACCAAGTTCCTGAAGCAGAAGGGCGTGCTGACAGCCTCGGAGCGTGAAGTTCTTGACCGGCTGCACCAGTACCGCAATGCGGCATACCACCGGGACACGCTGGAACCGGATCTGATCTCAGATCTTGTACTCGCCTACAGGGTTCTGGCCGACGAACTTGTCGGCCGGCACCGACCGATCGCCTGGCCCCTAGCATCCTCGGACCCCACTCCTGTCGTGACGCCGCAGCAGCTTCGGAGTCAACTCACCGAAGGGGTCGATGTCGATGTCAAAGCGATGGCTCACCGGTTTCACGGTCACGCGGTGAAGCGGGTGCAGGCCGTCATCGCGGCCGTGGCCACCGCGCAGCAATTGCTGGGTGTCAACAGCTCCGGAGAACCGGATCCCTCCCTCCCCGATGACGACATGGCCCGCATGCTGACCGGACTCAACGACGTTTCCAAGCACCTGCCGTCCTGGGCGAAACAGGCAGAGGGATTGAAGTCCAAGACGTCGTCACTCACCGGGCTGATGATTCCGTTTATCAACCTGGACCGAGCCCTGAACCGTATCGAACCGTCCGTCAGGCGCCTCGAAATGATCTTGGACGACTGGGAGCAGCAACGGATCGATGAACTCCGCGGCAAGTAATTGCGCCCCGATCAGACCAGCGCGCAGGGCCGTCATCTCGGTGCGAACAATCCGGCTGGCCCCTCCCCCCGTAGTTACCGCGCCGAGTTCCGAAGGCCGCCCGGGCACCGGCGCCACCGTTTTGACGCACCTCCTGCGATCACAGCCAAACATTCTTACGTCATGCTCGACGCCGAATGACTGTCGGCTGGGCGTGCTAGAACGTGGACGGCCGGCACGGCCGCCCCGGACGCCACACTGGCCCCAGCGCACAGGCATTGCCTCAAGGAGTCGGCACTGGAAGCACGTGCAGCGCAGCAGGATGAAAACACGGTCGCCCAGTTCACGGCCCGCTACCCTCAGCCCGCCATGACCCCTGTAGAGTTCGAAGAGTTCGCAGTGGAGCTGCTGCGCTCGGTACAACCCGCAGGCCCAGACTTCACGGTGCCGTCGCACGAGTCGGTGCGGGGCATGGATGGCGACTACGATCCACCGCGCCCTACCAAAGCGACGCTGTGACGTCGGACCCTCTGCGTGGTCGGCCGACGACTCCGGCCACTGCCGGGATCTTGTTCAGCAGGGGCAGGAGCTGGGTGACGTCGTTGCGGTTGCCGCCAGCTTCTTCAGCGCCGTTCCGCAGCACCATCTCTCCCTACCGAGCACGGTTGAGAGGGCAACGATGGTCACCAGTCGCTGGGCTGTGAAAGGACGGTAGGGTTGGGTTTTCCAATAGGTTCAGGGGGCGGAAATTTACCCGTCCTTGTTGCACACCGGTGGCAGCACAGCAGTGGCAAATCTTCATATTTCTGATGGTAGAAGACTTCGCCGGTTTCACAGTCAAGAAACTTACTGATCATAAATCTGGCATCATCTGGCGGGATCCCTAGCTCCATCAGGACGCCGGTCAGCCACTTTCCTCCTCCGCGGAGGCAGAGGAGTGTGTCAGTCGGGTTCCGACAGATGGTGCATGTCGGTTGTTGTTGCATGGTCGACCCCATAAGAATTGCTGCTTGTTGATTATCTGGGCTACTTTCAGTGTGCGTGTCAGCCTCCAAGGACTGCAGTTATCGGAAAAGCAGCCGGTTAAGGTCCTGTGTGAATGTAGGAAGCCCACAGAGTGGGTACGCGGGGTGCCTTGTCTCTGGCGCGACGTACAGCGCTGCTGAGTGCTCGCGCTGCGCTGGAGGCTCCCGTTGCGTCGGGTTCTGCAGCGGAGTGAAGGGTCGTGTAGACGTCGCGGGTTATGTCCCTGGCAGTTCTGACGCCTATGGGCCAAAGCGTTCCGATGACGTGGGTGTAGCCGATGAGTTGGAAGGCGGACGCAATGTGGATGGCTTCGTCGGCGAGTGTGGGGTGTCCGTGCTGCGTGCTGCATGCGGACAGGAAGGCGAGCTCAGCGTCCTCGATGTGGAGTTGGGACAGCTTGAGGACGGACAGGTTTCCATCGTGCAGGGAGAGGTTGCTTTCTGAGGGGCTGTTGAGGTCGCTCCATCCGTGGCAGGCGAAATGCGCCCAAACGTGTCCGGGAAGGGTGTACAGAACGTGGTCGACGGTGGCCTCCGAGCCCACGAGGGGGTCGGTTTTGCCGGGATAGTGCCGGGTGAGGACGTTGACGGCCTCTTCGGCTTCAGGCAGGTCCGGCTGTCCTGGTGTGTGTGGCATGGCGACGACCAAGTGCGGCATGTCCGGGTCTGTCGGCTGTTTCGCCCGCGCGCGGCTCAGAGTCCGTAGCGTGGGGGTGTAGGAGGAGACCGCCCGGTCCATGACGGTAGGTGGGACAGCCTCGCCCAGGCGGCTGTGATGGCCGGCCGCGTGGAGTGGGAGGAAGTTGAGCGGGCCTGTCGGGGACCACCAGATGCGAGGCCACGACTGGTCTGGCGTAGGTGATGCGGTCAGGCCGAGGTCGGTGAGGACAGGCTCGGCGAGGACGTCCCAGAGCCAGCCGAGAACACTCTCCACGCGTTCCTCGGCGTCCGAGCGTTCTTCCACATCCGCTTTCGCGTCCTGGGCTGTGTCGACTGCGCGTACGAAGTTTTCAACCTGCGTGGCGACGGTCTCCCTGGTGAGGGCTGGCAGTGGTACTACGCGGATCTCGTCCGAGGTCAGGGTGATCGCGTCGGATCGGTAGTCACTGACGTTGACGGTGATGACCGTGCCCGCTTGGGCGACAGTGCGCAGAGCGTCGAATCCTTGTGGCAGCAGGAAGTTCTGCAGTTCGGGTTCTGGGCGGCTGCGGATCTCCTCCATGAGGAGGTCCCACCGGAGGGCGGTCCTGTGGCGTCGGTCCACTGCACCGTGCGCCTCAGCGAGCGATTCGGACGCGGGCGGCGAACCGGCGTGGAGGTCTGACTCGAGTTCTTGGCGCAGGAGCTCGTACTGTGCGGCTAGCTCAGGTGCTCGGTCGCGGAGTTCGGTCGATTCGCTGCGGGTCTCAAGGGCCTGCGAGATCAGCACCCCGCGTCCCCGCTCGAGCAGGTCCAAGGCTCGTTCTGGGTTGTTTGCCTGCAGCGCGGCTGCGGCGGCGTCGGATACGAGGCCGGGGAATTGGGAGAGTTGATGTTCTTGGTCGCTGCGCCAGAGATAGCGTGCAGCGACACGGGGTAGCAGGTTGACTGCTGTCGACAGTCCTTGGGCCGCCTCCTCCCAATGGTTGGCCCTGGCCTCAAGGTCTCCCCATTTGCGGGCAGCTGACAAGCGGATGTGAGGCGGGGCGATGCTCATGTGCGTCGCCTCTCGGAAGGCTGCAGTGGCCTGATCGCCTGCGGTCGTGTCTCCTGGCAGGCTGTGCTGCTGCTGTGCGTATAGTGCGGTGCCGAGGTTGGTGAGGAACTTTGCGCGGTCTGGGTGGCGCCCAGGTGTTACCTCAGTCGCCTCCCGTTCAAGCCGCACCGCCTCCGCCAGAGCGTGTGTGTCACCGGTGCGCTGGTAGATCGTCCCCAGGACGCTGCCGAGTTGGGACAGCACCATGCCGCGGTGAGGGCTCTGGTCCGGGGTCCGTGCAGCGGCTTCGCTCAGGACGGTGGACGCCTCCAGGAGGGGGGCTAGGTCGCTGGTCTGTTCATGCTGGGCCATGAGCGCGCTGCCCAGGTTGACCAGAAGACCCGGCTTGCGGGGGTCATCGTGGAGGACGGTGTCGACGGCCGCCCGACCTGCCTCGATCGCTTCCTCAATGGTCGCCTCGTGTGGCACACGCCGGTAGCGCACGACGAGGGCATGATTGAGGTTGGTCAGGAACCCTGGCTTCGCAGGATCGCCCGGGTGCGCTACTTGTACGGCTTCTCGCAACTTGCCGATCGCATCGTCCAGCGAGCTCAGGTCGCCCGTCGAGTCGTAACGCACGCGCAGTGCGATACCCACAGCGGACAGGGTGGCCGCCCGTCCCTTGTGTCCAAGTGGCGTCCGTTCGACTGCCTCCCGGTACAGCCCGATGGCCTCCTCCAGGGCTGCCAACTGTCCGGTTCGCTTGTAAGACACGAGCAGGGCGTTGGCAAGGCTCCCGAGGGATGACCAACGGTCGGAGTGACCAGCGGGGGTGCCCTCAAGTGCTTCCCGGCCAAGGTCGATGGCCTCCCGCAGCGCTTTTTGGTCATCCACACGTTCGTACCGTGCTTGAAGCGAGCCGCTGAGAGCGAATCCGAAGCCGGGCCGGTCCACGGTGGAGCTCTTCGCGACAGCGTCGCGAAGCAGGGTTATGGACTCGTCGAGCACGGCCATGTCGTCCACCCGTTCGTGCCAGGCGTGTAGAGCCTGACCGAGGCGGAATTCGTAGAGGGCTATTGTGGGGTCATCCGCGCCCGTGGACATGCCAGCTTCCAAGGACTGCCTGCCGATACGCACGGCTTCCGCGAGCGTATCCAGATCTCCGGTGCGGATGTGCAGGTCCACCAGGCCAGTGCCCAGCGTGGACAGATAGCCGGCGATACGGGGGTCGAGGTCCGACGTGAAGTCGACGGCACGCCGCAACAAGGCAATCGCTTCTTCGATCGCCTGGCGGTCACGGGTGTCGGCCGCTTCCAGGAGATCGACCGCCTGGTTGTGCCAGGTTGTTACTTCATCAAGGAAATCTCCGACCTGGTTCGGCACGATCGTTGGAACCAGTCGGTAGACGGGGCTCAGGTACCGGACGGCAGACTTGAACTCTTCTCGTCCCTGCATCTCTTGGAGGGCTACATATCTGTCCCAGTGGAGCAGACCCACCGCACACAGCACTTCCCAGTCGGCCGTCGGATGCGTACGACTGTCCAACAAGGCCGCAGCCTCGGCGTCGGCAGCCTGTCCCACGACGGTCCGCAGGTCGCCCGTCGCCTTGAACTCCTTGAGCCGTTCCATCACCGCGGCCAGCACAGTCTCCCGTGTCATACCCTCCTCCACGGGTCGCGAGACGGGGTCAAGCATTCTATTAATGATTGGATGAATCCTCAATTATCGCGACATGAGGTGCATTCCGCGTACATAGTTCATATCGTAGTTGCGTGCGAGTCCTGCCGCATCCCCTCCCCCGCTCTCGATCCTCTGGGGTGGCTGAGATGACCGATCCCCGCAAAGACACCGCATGGCTCTGCGAGCAACTCCCCGCGCTGCGCCGTCTCGCCGCGAAAAAAGGGACCGTACAGACCCAGCAGCAACTGGAGGCGATCGTCGAGACGGCCCGCCAGGGCGGGGGATTCAAGGAGCCCCTCATAAGTCTGGCGCTAAGCCTGGGCGTCGCCGTCGACGATCTAATGGCATATCAGACGAGCTTCATACCTCCCACACCTCCCCCTCGTGTCAGGTATGTCTGCCCCGTAAGGATCTGCGCCCGCGAATGGTGTCCCGAGCCAAGCAAGAAGATTCCGTCCTGCGAGATCGGAGACCAGCAACTCCGCGCTGAACGTGAACTGGATTGACCATGCAGGAGTTCCTCGGTGAACTGGGCCGGAGGTTGGCCGAGAAGTGGTTCTCCCTTCTTGTGCTGCCCGGCCTGCTGTTTCTCGCTTCCGTCGCGGCTGCCGTAGTCGTCGGCCAGGAGCACTGGAACGACTGGTCGTATCTCATCCAGCGCAGCAGCAACTACGCCGCAGACCTCGACAAGCAGCCTGCGGTGACCCTGATCCTGGCCGCAGTAGGAGTGCTGCTTGCCTCAGCAGTCGTCGGCCTGGCAGCCGGCGCTCTCGCGGGCTGGGTGCAGCGCTTGTGGCTGGGAAACTGGCCCCGTCCGTTTCGCCCCTTGGCTGCGCGCCTCACCGAACGGCTGCAAAAGCGGTGGATGAACTGCGAGGACCACATCGCCCGGAACCGGATCTCACTGGCCAAGCCTGACCGGCCGACATGGATGGGAAACTCGATCGGGGCAGTCAGAACTCGGGTGGAAATCGCCTACGACCTGCACCTCGCCGAAACGTGGCCCCACCTATGGCTGATCATGCCCGAGGCGTCCCGGAACGAGGTGGAGCAGGTCCGCTCAGAGTTCAACGACGCGGCGCGACTCGGTGCATGGGGACTGCTGTACTTCGCGCTCGGAGCTATCTGGTGGCCCTCCTTTCTCATCGGGCTGGCCACGAGCTTGACCAGTTGGCGGCGCGGCCGGACTGCTATTGACGGTTTTTCAAAGCTGACGGAGGCAGCCGTCGACATTTACGGCCCTCACCTGGCAAGCATTTTGGGCTTCGGGTCAGGCGATGTCCCGCTCGATCCGAAAATCGGGATGCTCATCACCCTGCTGGCACGCAAAAACACATAAGCACCTGCTGGCATACCCGCGGTCGGGCACGTCCTCGAGCACCTCGTCCAGGATCTGATCCAGATGGGGAAGATCGTTAAGGCGTCCGTCCAGGCCGTCAATAAGGACATGCCGCTCCCCGACCCCACAGGAGGTGTCAAGCTGCCTGCGGGCGCCTGCGCTAACCGGGTCGCGGTGCACCGCTTCAGCCAGCCAGGTGGCATGCAGACCATCGGCCAGCAGAGCATTGCGTTCCTGGCGCAGAGCGTACGTCTCGCCCATGCCGCGCTCGCCGTGGAGAACGATGACCCGCGGTGCCCCGCTCCTGGGCCAGCAGCACACCGACCTAGGCATCGCTGGTCGGCCGACCATAGCCCTGCACGGCGGCTCATCCAGCACGAACACCCGCCACTGTTAGGGGAAACCAACCAACAGCGCCAGCAGGACGGTCGTGTGGCCAGCCATCTCCCGCCTCTGGAACGCCGGCTTCGGGGGCAGGAGGCACACCCGCTGTGGGCTCGTGGAGCGACACTCCCCCCTCACATCAAGATCTACTTCTTCGCACCTCAGGGACCTCAGCCCCAAGAAATTATCCATGCAGTTGAGACATTCTTGACAGGGATACGGCACCCCAGGCCACACGCTTGTCACCGGTAGCCACAAGAGCCCTTCTATCCCGTCAGAGCAGCCCAACCAGACAAACGACTCAATCTCAATTTCTGTGCGTGCAGTTGAGATGTCACAGGTCGCAGCAGTAGACATGCCTCAACTATGCGAATAACCGACAGCCCACACCCTGCAAGAACTCACCGCCCTGGACCCGTGGTGGAACCCACCCTGGCCCTGCACCTGGCAACGGAACTACCACCAGTACCGCACCCTCGCCGCCGCAGGCGGGCCCGCCCCATCCGAACTCGACCGCTGGGCCCGCAAACAGACCAACCTGTGGCACCAACTCCACCCCCACCAACAGACACTGCTGACAGCCATCGGCCCACACACGCCCCATTCCCGATAGACGTCAAGGCCAGGAAGCACCATGGCATCCAGCAGCAAGGCGTCCCGTACTGACGGGTGCACCACGGGCAAGCTGCTATTGATCGCCTTGATGGTAGGCGCGGGCAAGGAGCCCAGCGAACGCAGCAGCCCGCTCTACGCTGTATCGGCCGCCTCGGATCTGCTGGAGCAGTGCACGGCCTACCTGGTCGGGGGCAAAGCCGTTTCTCGCCAGCTCTTGAACGATCTCTTCAATGGGCGGGGGTGCGTGCCTATGGGCGCGTTCGCTCACGGCAGCGGGCGCAGTTCCGGAGAGGTGAGGCCTTTGATCGGCGGATACAGCAGTCTGCAATGGAGCTTCGAAGAGAAGTTGTTGTTCTCTCGGAGCATCCCCAGCAGGTTGGCTCCGCGGTTGTCTCACATCGCCCGGGAGCAGGTTCTCATCCAGAGGCCTGAGATCTTGCCTGGCACGGACCAAGACCCTCTGGCCGAAGGGCAAGGTGCCCCACACGTATGTGGCCTGGTTGCTCGCCGTCGGTGTGTCCGTAGGGGTAAGAGGCCCCAGACCGGCCAGTGCCGGTCCCATAGCCGTGTGGCCTACAAGGTCGAGTGTGGCCTTGGGGGGGCTCCAACGGAGCAGATCTGGGTAGGCGAAGGTGCTGGCTTCGCGCCCTTGGGAAATGTCCCACATGCGGCGTGCCTCGGAGTCGATTACCTGCACATCTTGCACTGCGCCAGGTGGAGGGCCTGCTGTGACGGCACCTAGGAGCGCGCCAGCCATGGTGGCGATGGTGTCGGTGTCCGAGCCGAGAGTGTTCACGGCGAGGAGCAGGCCGGCTTCGGGTGAGTCGGCATAAGCATGGGCGAGCACCGCTGCAAGCAGGGTGGTGACCGTGCCTGATCCGCGAGTCGCGTCGTTGAAGCCGCCCCACTGCTCCACCAGAGCAGCGTAGGTCTCTGCGGTCAGGGGTGCTGTGGGGTCGAAGGTTTCGAGTGCTGCGCGGCATTCGTTGGCGACGGTGACTGCGGCTGAGCGGAAGTCGATGCCTGCGGCATCAGTCCACGTGGGTAGCCACAGGTACGCGAGTTCGTCGTCTTTTGCGATGACGTCCGGTACCTGCTCCAGCCAGTCGATTGCGGGGCGCCACTGCTTGGGGCCGGGAAGTTCGTTGGTGTCCAGGGCGTGGGCCAGCAGGATGGCGTGCAGGACGGCGCCGAGGATGCCTCGGGGGTGGCCGTGGGTACTGACGGCGTTTCGTACGACGTCGCGGGTGATGTGGTCCCAGTTGGTGAGGTCCCGTGCGGACCAGACGTGGGGTTGGATGCGCATGGCGGCACCATTGCCGCCGATGTCGACGTAGCGGGCGGCTTTGGTGGCGAAGATGTTCTGTGACCACTTGGCTTCGACCCGCATCAAGCCGGTGGCTGCCGCTTTGGTCCCGCGGCCGGCTCCGAGTGCGTAGGCCTGCCATGCGACGACTTCGATCTTCGCGAATGCCTCGGCGTCGAATTCTCCGTCTCCGCGAATGGCACGTGAAGTGGCCAGGCGTAGCTGGGTGTCGTCGGAGTACGCGCCTGCCGGTAGGGGCATGTCGCGTCCGTAGCGTCCTCCGATGCGCCTTTTCCAGGGGACGGTGGTGGTGACGTCATCGCGCCCGATGCGGCGTCGCACGCCAGCGGTGTCGGTCAGTTCGGTGATGAAGCCGAGTGCGTCTCCGTACGCCGCCCACTGGGCTGAGGCGCGTACTGCCTCCCATTGCATGGCGCTCACCGTAGTCCTTACCTGCCGAACGTGACCGGGTCGACAATGATGTCGACCTCATCATGTCCGCTGACACTGACAATGGCCTCAGCCTTCGCTGCGTCCTCGTCAGTGAGGACGTAGATGCGCTGCAGGTGTCGTGTGGAGACGGCCTGCGGGTAGAGCACCTCGGCTTGCGGGTTCGTGGGAAGGTGAGGCTCGCGGTTGCCGCGTGGCGGCGTGCTCTTACCGAATCCGTAGGGGACTCGCTCGGCGAAGAGAGCTTCGGCTCCAGGAAGTCCCTCCACGGGGGTGATGCCCTCGTATCCCATGTTGCTTGGGGAGAACAGCACGCCTGGGTGCGTCATGATGACGGGATCGAAGCTGAGGACTGCCCAGAACAGGTCTTCGTTCGCCCACCACTCTTGGCTGCTGGTGCGCAGAAAGCTGTGGTTGGGTTCGCTGATGCTGAGGTTCACGTACCGCCAGTATTTCGGGTCCTCGCGGCGCCACTTGGTGTTCTCGTGGTAGATGCTCTCCAGATACTCGTCCTCGGACAGAAGTGCCCGTGCCTTGCATTCTCGCTGCAGGAGTATGCCTAGCAAGCCGCGATTTGTGGTGAAATGCACCACTTCGCTGATCTTGCGTTCCTGGATGAGCGCGTTGATGCCCTCAGCCTGTCCTTCACCATCCGGTATGGCCGGGATCGACTCTGCCGCGGTCATACGGCTTTCACCTCGTAGGTGTCCGGGTCCATGCAGGCGATGAGGTCGCTGGCCTCGGAGGGCTTGTAGGTGATGGTCAGCGTCTTGCGGGCGCGTCCGGCGGACATGGCCAGCAGGCGCAGGTGAGCGTCTCGCTCGCTGTCACCTGGCTCGGTGGCGTGCGGCATGACTTCGCTGTTGAGTCCGACGATGATGACGTGGTCGAACTCCAGCCCCTTGGCGGAGTGCATGGTCGACAGGGCAACGTTCACCGGTCCCGTCGGCCACTCGGCGTTCCGGGTGAGTTCGACGTAGGCCAGTCCGGCGGAGTTAAGACGGTTCTTGACCTCGCCGAACCAGCCCTTGGCGTGAAGGATGGCGACGGACTCGTCGTTGTCGGGTCCCAGGTCGTTGAGGAACTGCACCACATGATCCATCTGCTGGGTGAAGGTGCCCTGGACCAGCAGAGGCTTGTCGCCCTCCTCCTTGCAAGAGGTGAGGTCAGGGATCGCGGCGTCGTCCGTTGTCTCCACGTCCTTGAGCAGCGGAGCGGCGAAGGCGGCGATCTGCCGGGTGTTGCGGAAGTTCTTCGACAGCAGCTTGCTGTTGTGCGAGCCCACGCTCAGGCCGACCTCGCTCCAAGTGAAGCGCTGAGGGTAGATGCGCTGAGCAGCGTCGAGGACGAAGGTCAGCGTGTGCTCGTCAGTGAGGTGGTTGAGTACGGCCCGGACCTGGTTGGCGGAGAAGTCCTGAGCCTCGTCGACCACCACCACGTGGTAGGGGTCGTCGGCGCGCTTGGCCGCCATGGCGTTCGCCAGGTCGGACCAGTCCCAGGCCTGCTGCTGCTTCTTCCACTCCTGGAAGGGATAGATCACCTCCTCCAGCAGCCGGCGGCGCAACGGGGTCGGCATCCGCGGGGAGCGGCCGCGGCCCTGACGTTCGCACTCGATGTACTCGGCCAGGTGGTCGGGCGTGAAGCGGCCCAGGACATAGTCCACTTCAGAGCGTACGAAGTCGGCGGACAACGGCAGAGGAGCGGCCAGAGCATCCAGCTTCCGGTTGCGCTCGTGGTCCTGGAGGATCCGCTCGTAGGCCACACGGTCGGTGGCCCACTTCGCGAAGGTGGAGATCGTCAGCTCGACGTCATTGCCCTTGAGCTGCTCCTGGGTGAGTTCCTCGATGTAACCGCGCAGCGTGCGGTTGTACGTGAGGACCAGTACGCGGACGGGGCCGCTGATGAAGCCGTCGCGGCGGCGACGCTGCCAAAAGCCGACGGTGAACTTCAGCCGGTACAAGGCCGTAGTGGTCTTGCCGCTACCGGCGGCACCCCGTACGACGAACACCCCCGGCTTGTGGTTGTTGATCACCGTGAGCTGCTCGCTCGTCGGCTGCGTCGGCCTGAGCACCTTCATCCGCGCGGTCCCTCCCCAAGACTGCTCCCCCAACCTGAGGCCATGTTAGAAGCGGCTCCACACAGGCCGGTTGAAGATCCGACAAGCAGTCTGTCGCAGGATTGCAGATAGCGACACACCGGTCACCCATTCGGGTGATGGCTGCTGAGGTGCCCCTCCGTCAGAGGCGGCAGGCACTTGGCTGTCCGGCGTGGAGCAGCACGCTGTCAACGGGTGGGGCGGGATGGACGTCGAAGCGGCATTCGCCACCGCTGCCGGGCAGGCAACGCAGCTGCCGTGGGATCGGGCGACGTCGGTGCGGTTCGAGGATCTGGCGCCGGTATCCGCGTTTCCGGTCGTTCCGGGCCGCCGGTGGGGGCCCGGCTGGTGGTGGTCGGCGACCACCGGACGGCACGTGGTGCACGGTTCGGCAGCGATGCGCACCCAGCTGATGGTCCTGGACCGGGACCCGGACGTGACCGGCCTGTCCGCACGTCCGGTACGGCTGCTGTGGTGTGATCCCGACGGGCGGGTGCGCTCGTGGGTGCCTCAGTTGTTCGCCCGGTACGCCGACGGCACCGGCCTGCTCGCGGACTGCCCCTCCAGCCCGACCGCCGGTGGAGACAGGGCGCAGCGGGCGCGGATGGTCCTGGAGGCGGCGTGCGTGCGCGTGGGCTGGTCGTATCGGCGCCTTGAGCCGCCTCCAGCGGTGGTGGCGGCGAACCTGCGATGGCTGGCCGGCTACCGCCACCCCCGTTATCAGGGCCCGCCCGGGCTGCAGGCCGCGCTGGCCGAAGCGTTCGCCGCGCCGCGGCCCCTAGCCGACGGCGTAGCCGTGGTGGGCGATTCCTTGCAGGTCCTACCGGCCGCCTATCACGCGCTGTGGTGCGGGCATCTGACGACGCCTCTCGATGAGCCGCTGCACGAGCGGGCGCTGACCTGGTCAGACGCAGAACGTGGGGAGGGCGTCGAGAGGCGGCTGAGCAACGTCGGCGGCGATCCGGAGAGAGGTTGAGCCCCGTGGGCGGCACACACGGTAAGAGCCGGCGGCCGGTGGTGGAGGTCGGCGCGCACGTCGTCTACCGGGCGCAGACCTGGCAGGTCGCTGCGTTGCAGGGCCAGCAGGTCTACCTGTTGCAGGAGGACGGCGCGGAAATGAGCCTGCTGCTCGGGCGGTTGTTCGCCGATCCGGGCTTCGAAGTGGTGGGCGCGCAGGCGCCGGACACGGTCCCGCGATGGGGGCTGTTCGAGACCGTTCCGTTGGCGGCCCAGCAGCGGGCGCTGGCGTGGCTGCCCCACATTCGGGAGGTCGAAACCGGGTGGCCGCACCCTGAAGGCAGCCGCGAAGGGCAGGCGATGCGGCCGGAGTACGACCCGGAGCGGTGGACCCTGGCGCAGCGGGATGCGGCCAAGGCGAAGGAGCTGACCGCGCTCGGCTTCACCCGGGTGACCCGCACGACGGTCGAGCGGATGCGGCACGTCTACCGCAAGCAGGGCTTGTGGGGGCTGGTCGACAAGCGCACGGTGCCGACACGCGGCCGTCATCCGACGGGGTATGCCGACGAGCGGGTCGTGGCCGCGGTGCTGGAAGCGCTGCGGCGTCAGCGAGGCCGGTCGAAGGGGACGGTGAAGGGACTGCAGGTGCTGGTCGGGCAGATCCTGGAGGACACGCACGGGCGCGGGGTGGTGGAGATGCCGTCGCGGTCGTCGTTCTACCGGCTGGTGAGTGTGCTGGCCGACCCGGCCGAGCGTCCGGGACGTCCCGCACGCACCGCTACCGCACCCGCCCGCACCTCGTCGGCGCCGGTGGTGCTGCGGCCCGGGGAACAGGTACAGATCGACACCACCCGCCTGGACATCATGGCCGTCCTGGAGGACGGCAGCCTGGGGCGGCCGGAGCTGACCATTGCCGTCGACGTCGCCACGCGCTCCATCCTGGCCGCGGTTCTGCGCCCGCACAGCACCAAAGCCGTCGATGCAGCCCTGCTGCTGGCGGAAATGGCCGTCCCCCATCCTGCCCGGCCCGCCTGGTCCAAGTCGCTGCATCTGTCGCGGGCCGAGGTGCCCTACGAGCGGATGCTGTCGCTGGACGAGCGGCTGGAGGGCGCGGCCGCCCGCCCGGTGGTCGTGCCCGAGACGATCGTCGTCGACCGCGGCAAGATCTACCTCTCGCAGGGCTTCGTCGCCGCCTGCGAGACGCTCGGGGTGAGCGTGCAGCCCGCGCCACCCCGCCGTCCGCAGGCCAAGGCCGTGGTGGAGCGGACCTTCGGCGCGATCAACGACCTGTTCTGCCAGCACGTCGCCGGCCACACCGGCTCCAACCCCCTGCGGCGTGGCAAGGACGTGACCGCCGAGGCGCGGTGGACGATCCCGCAGTTGCAGGACCTCCTCGACGAATGGATCACCTGCGGCTGGCAGAACCGGCCCCACGACGGACTGCGCCACCCCGTCCTGCCCAAGTCCGCCCTCACACCGAACCAGATGTGGGCTGCGCTCATCACCATCAGCGGCTACGTACCCGTCCCGCTGACCGGGGCCGACTACCTCGAACTGCTGCCGGTGCGGTGGCAGCCCATCACCGAACGCGGCATCCGCCTCGACTACCGCACCTACAACCACGACATCCTCGACGCCCACCGCGGCCAGCGCTCCGATGTCGCCAGCAAAGACGGCAAGTGGGAGGTCCACCACAACCCCCACGACGCCCGCCAGATCTGGGTCCGCCTCACCGACGGAAAACTCCACGAAATCCCGTGGATCCACCGCGACCACGTCCACCAGCCCTTCAACGACGCCCTCTGGCGCTACATCCAGACCGAGGTCGAACAACGCGGAGACCGCGAGACACACGAAGCCGACCTCGCCGACGCCCTCGACCAGCTCCTGCGCCGCACCCGCAGCCCCGCCGGGACCGAGCACAACACCCGCCGCCGCAGAACCCCCCGCTCCGGAAGTACGGCAGCACAGCTGCCCGATCTGCCAGGCCAGCGGCGCCCCCTCGACACGGAAACCACACCGGCCCCGGCCCCCGACTGGAGCGAGAGCCTGGACGACCTCATCGGCATCGAGGCGGCGGCCGAGACCGACACGAGCGAGCCGGAGGGCGCGGGCGTGCGGCCGGCCGAGGCAGGCGGATACGGGCTGTGGGACGCCGAAGCAGAGGCCGAACAATGGTGAACGCCTCCCCGGGCACGAACGATGCAGCGGCCGGCGGGTCCCCGTCGGCAGCGGACCGGCCTCCCGGTGCCGCGGCAAGCGCCGACGGCGACGCCCCTGATGCGCAGCAGCAGTCGGTGACCACCTGGGACGGTTTCCAGGCCTTCGCCACCACACCTATGGCAGCCCCTCCCCCACCCGGCGCGCCGCCCCGCAGCCTCGCCGAGCGCCTCGCCTACCACTCGCGGTTCGTCACCGTGCGCACCCCGGCCATCGACACCCTGGCCAAGAACGTGCGCACCCTGATGATCCTCGGCCGCCACCAGACGGTCACCGCACGGCCGTCCCTGATCGTCACCGGACCCGCCGGCGCCGGGAAAACCACCGCCCTGCTCCAGGTCGGACGCGCCTGCCACCTCGCCCACACCCGACGCCACGGCCCCACAGCAGCAGCGGGGCAGGTGCCCGTCGCCTACGTCCTGGTTCCGCCCGCCGCCAGCGCCAAGACCCTAGCCACCGAGTTCGCCCGCTACCTCGGTATCCCCGTCGCCGCCGGCATGTCGCAGGCCCAGATCACCAACTCTGTCTGCCACACCTACACCACCGCAGGCGTCCAGCTAGTGATGATCGACGAGGTCCACCGGCTCAACCCCCGCACCACCAGCGGCGCCCAGACCGCGGACCTGCTCAAAGACCTCACCGAACGCATAGGTGCCACCTTCGTCTACGCCGGCATCGACGTCACCACCACACCCCTGTTCACCGGGGTCCGAGGCGCCCAGCTCGCCGGACGCGCCTCCCTCATCGACTGCGCCGCCTTCCCCGCCCGCCTCGGCGACAGCGAACCCTTCCGCGACCTCGTCAAAGCCATGGAGAGCGCACTCGACCTGCGCCACCACCGGCCCGGAACCCTCCCCCAACTGGCCCCCTACCTGCACGAGCGAACCGCCGGCCGCATCGGCAGCCTCGCCCGCCTCATCCGCCAGGCCGCCATCACCGCCCTCATCGACGGCACCGAACGCATCACCAAAACCACCCTCGAAGCCATCCGCCTGGACCACCTCGCCGAACAGCACTACCGCCCCCACCACCGGCCCCGAAACCGCAGTACCAGCACCCCGTGACCCGGTCAGACGTCACGGCCTGGGATACGGCCGCAGCCGTCCCCGCGCAGCGCAGTGTCGTCACCGCAGGGACATGGCTGCAGATCCCGTCAGCCGCGCCGGGCGTGCTCCGCGTACGGCCGCTGACCGGCGAAGCGACCGCCTCCTATGTGCAACGGCTCGCCGCTGCCTATCGGCTGACGCTGCCCCAGCTCCTCGACGGCGCCGGCATCACTCTCCACGGCCACGGCACCCTGCCGGCAGCCGAACTCCACCTCAATCACAACGCGGCCCGGCACCTCACTGTCCTGACCCGCACCCCGCTCCCCCACCTGACGCACACCCTGCCCCGCCTCGCCCCCAATAACGACGCCCACAGCACCAAGGCCGCCGCGCACTGGAAACGGCTCAAGGCCGGGCAGCAGCCCGTCCGCGCCTGCACCCTGTGCACCCGCCACCGCAGCCACGGCATCACCGACACCGCCTGGGTTCGCCGGCCGCCGCACCGGCTGGTGTGCCCTCGGCACCACCAAGCCGCCCCCGACCCACGACTCACGACCACCATCCGCACCTGGGTCGTGCCCGAACTCGCTGCCGCCCACCACGCCCACCAGCGCCTCCTACGACACCCCCGCGCCGCCACCACCTGGACCACAGCGCACGCCATCACCACACGCTGGTACGACCACGAAAAGCACCTCAACTACCGCTGGCACCGGCGCCTGAACCAGCTATGCGAGGCCAACCCCCACCTGACCAGTACAGGCAGCGCCTCCCCCGCACTCCTGACCCGCGACTTGGTGATCTATCCGGAAACCGTTGCCCTCGCCCGCGCACTCGCCACCCTGCCGAACCGGCCACATCGCACCACCAACGACGCCCTCATCCTCATCGCCTGCCGGCTCGGCCTCGCCCGCCTGACCCCCAACGCGAACGACCCACTCCGCGCCTTCCTCACCTACACACGCCACTGACCAGCGCAAATGGTGTGCGCACCCAGCCAAAGACATACATGCCCCAAGGAAGGCGGGGCGGACCTTCAGCACGAGGGCTCCGGCAGCAATGCCCGATGGGACTGCAGGTCCGCTGCTCGAACCAGGGAGCCGACATCGAACACTTACCCTAAACGTTGTCCTGGGTTTCTGAGGTACAATTCCTGGACGACGTAAAGGGAAAGAGGTACAGTTGGCCAAGGAAGAACGGGACCTGGCGAAGAGAGCCGAAGAGCAGGGCTTCGAGGTCAGGCGCACGAGCAAGGGCCACTACATGGTCACGAAGGACGGCGAGCGGATAACGACCATCTCCGGCACATCGTCTGACCCTCGCGCCCTGAAGAACGCGAAGGCTCAGCTCAAGAGAGCCGGGTTCATCGACAAGTAGCAAGCCACGAGAAGGTCCGCCGGGAGGCACCCCCGGCGGACCGCAACACCCCAGAGAACTCAGAGAGGAGTTGTCACAACTATGCCTCAGGCGTGGAGCATCGAAGTCGAGTTGGGCGTACGCGACGTCAGCGACGACACCGTCGACGAACTGCACGAGCACCTGGCCGACTGCAGCCCCGCCGTCGGCACCGCCCCCAGCGAAAACCTCTCGGTACGGATCTTCATCGAAGCCGGCACCGCGCGGCAGGCCGTGGACACAGCACTCAAGGAAGTCACCGCTGCGGCCAAGCAGACCGGAATCAACCACACGGTGGTCGGCATCGAACTGGTCACCGAGGAGGAACTGGACCGCAGGCTCGAGGAACCTTCTGTGCCCGAACTGGTCGGAGTCTCCGAGATCGCCGCCATGTTCGGCGTCGGCAGGCAGCGCGCTGCCCAGGTCGTACAGCGTGAGGACTTCCCGCCCGCCGTGGCTCACCTCAAGGCTGGTCCGGTGTTCGTGAAGTGGCAGGTCGAAGCTTTCGAGAAGCGGTGGGACCGCCGCGGCGGAAGGCCTCCCAAGCCGATCGAACTCACGGAACTGGATCGCGAGGTGCTGACCGCGCTGAACGCTACACACCGCGAAGCCGAAGACTCAGGGCCTGCGACTGGAAAGCCGGTGCGAGAAGGCACAATCCAGGAGCACAATCGCGCAGGCGAAGCCCTTACAGGTTGGGCATTCGCCGCTCTCAGGCCCGGAAGGCTGTGCGCAGCGTTCCCCGCCAGCAACCGGTCGGCCAGAGCCGCGATTACACGGCTGGCAAAGGCACGACTGGTGTCCGTGGAAACAGAATCGACACGCGACGACGAAGTCGTGGTCGAACTCGAACTGACAACCAAAGGCGAGCGGGTAGCCGCCACCCAGTAGTACCCATCCCTTGAACGTCGTCAGGAAGGCCCCCGCAAACGCGGGGGCCTTCCGCCGTAATGCCGACCAACCAGACCCGCACCAGGCCGGCCTGCAACACCAAGCCCACCGCCGACTCACGCGCTCGTCATCACCGCATCAGCGCAACCAATAGGCGCACCCATAGACGCACCACTACATCCGCAGGAAACCCAAGATCATTCCCATACAACTACAGGACTCCAGGCCAGCGACCAGAACAACCAAACCGCACACGCCGCCAAGCCACGCCCATCACTCCCGGACCGGACCGCTCTCCTGGCTCCAAATCCCAACCAAAGGACGGAACATCAGACCATAGCTACCGAGCTCCCTCAAGATCACTGCTCCGTCACAGTGGGTGCGTGAGAGCTGTTGTCCAGCTCGCGGGAGAGAGTGGATCGGATGGCTGTGGCAGAACTTCGTCCTCATCAGCGTGAAGCGGTGGACGGGGTTCTCCGGGCGCTCGAATTGCCTGCAAGATCTACTGTGCCCGAGCGGGGTCTGCGGACTCAGGTGGTCATGGCGACCGGATCGGGCAAGACCCTCGTCGCCGTGCGCAGCGCGGAGGAGCTGCAGGCGGGTCGAGTGCTGGTGCTCGTACCGTCGCTGGACCTCCTCGCGCAAACCGAGGCCGCCTGGCGCGAGGGCGGGCGTACGGGACCGATGATCGGAGTCTCGTCCCTGCAGGGGCCGGAGGCGTCCTTCCCGAACACCACGGACGTGGACGAGCTGGTCTCCTGGGTCCGCCCGCTCGACAAGGTCACCGTGTTCGCTACCTACGCCTCACTCGGGCTTGGCACACTCGAGCGCGCGCACACCGCGGGTCTCGCGGGGTGGGACCTGATCGTCGTGGATGAAGCCCACCGGACTTCCGGGCGGATCGGGAAGCCGTGGGCGGTCGTCCACGACAACACCCGCATCCCCGCCCTGCGTCGGCTGTACATGACCGCCACCCCGAGGTTGTGGCAGCTGGAGGATGACTCCGAGACCGCGCCGGGCGTGCCGGGCGAGCTGGTGGCGAGCATGGAAGACGACCCACAGGGGCCGTTCGGGGCTCGCTGCTACACCCTGACGCTCTCGGAGGCGATCGACCGGGGAATCTGTGCCCCTTACCAGGTGGTGTGCGTGGATATCACGGACACCCACCTCCAGGCCGCCCAGCTCCTGGGCGCGGACGCACGGTCCGAGCAGGTGCGCGGGGCGCGGCTCGCGGCCCTGCAGACCGCGCTGGTAAAGGCCTCGGCCGAGGAAGGCTTCCGCAGGACGCTGGTCTTTCACCACCAGGTAAAGGAGGCCGAAGCGTTCGCGGCCGGCCTCCCTCACGTCGCCGACCGGCTGCACGCGGCCGACGCTGAGCTGTACCCGCGCACCGTGTGGGCGGACTGGCTGTGCGGCGACCATAAGCCGGGCCACCGGCGTCGAGTGCTCGGTGAGTTCGCGGCCGGGATCGCCAGGGACGGCACGGTCGTGGAGAAGAGCTTCCTGAGCTCGGTGCGGGTGCTCGGCGAGGGCGTCGACACCCGACACTGCGACTCCGTGTATTTCGCGGACGTCCGCGGCTCCATGCCCGACCTCGTCCAAGCCGTCGGGCGGGCGCTGCGGATGCAGCCCGGTGAGGGGAAGGTCGCCTCGCTGGTGGTGCCGGTCCTGCTCGGGCCCGGGGAGACGGTCGACAACATGCTGACCTCGCGGGCCTTCGGTGGCTTGGCCAAGCTGCTGGAAGCGCTCAGGGCACACGACGCCAGGGGCGTGGAGGCTCTGGCGCAGCCCCAGGCGCCAAGCCGTGTCAGGGGCGTACAGAGCCGCAGCGGGGTGGAAGAGGAGGGAGCAGGCAGCGACCGAAGCGACCGGCTCTCGGTGCCGGCCCGCGCACTGCTGAAGTTCAGCACGCCCCGTGATCCGGCGCAGCTTGCGGCGTTCATCAACCTGCGTGTCCTCAACCCCGAACACGCTCACTGGCGACGCGGCATCGAAGCCGCCGTCCTCTACCACCGGCTCCACGGCGACCTGCGCGTGCCGTTCACCTACCGCGTGCCCGGACGCCACGAGAAGGAGGCGGAAGCCGAGGGGTGGCCGGCCACGCTCGCCGGGTTCCCCCTTGGGCAATGGATCGCCGACGCCAGGCGCGTCTACGCCCGCGGCGACATGGACGCCGACCGCATTGTCCAGCTGGAGAAGCTCGGCATGATCTGGAGCCACTTCGACGTCGCATGGGAGGAAGGTCTCGCGGCCGCGCGCGGGTGGGCAACGGAAGCGGGCCATCTCCTGGCGCCGCTGGTCGCTACCTACAAGGGGTACCGGGTGGGGCTGTTTCTGAAGAACGCCAGGGCCGCCGCCCGCAAGGCCGCCGAGATCCTTCCACCTCGTCCGGCAGCACCTGCAGACCGGCGGTGAGCTGCCGACGGAGCCGGGCGTCGTCGTGCACCAGGGCGAGGATCTGGGACGGTGGGTACGCTCGGTCCGCCTCGGCTGGGACAAGCTCACAGGCGTACAGCAGTGGCTGTGCGAGCAGGTCCTCGGGATCGAACCCGCCACCGAGGAGGAGAAACCGGCGCCGCGGCGCAGCCAGGCCGACAAATGGGCTCTCAATCTTGCCGCCGCCACCCAGTACTACCAACGCGAGGGGCACCTGCGGGTCCCGCGCAAACACATCGAAACGATCGGCGGGGAGAACGGGGGTAGCGAAGAGGGCCGGGAGGGACTCCGGGTCCGGCTCGGTGCATGGATCAGCAACCAACGGAGCAGGGCCGCCACGCTGTCCCCGGAACGGATCGAGCAGCTCTCCGCCATCGGCATGCGCTGGACGTAGGCTCCGTGACGGGGGACGGAGTATGTACGCGATCCGTACGCTCACATCACGCAATCCGTACGGTGCGAGGCTGGCACCGAGCCCGGGGTCTGGAGTGAAGACACAGGTCAGCCGCCGCGCTGCAGCGAGCGCAACGGCCGCCGCACGCTCGTCTGCCGCTGCCGAAACTAGAAAAAGCGCGTCACCCGGGGGCAACCAAGATCGCTCCACAGGAGTCACACATGCACCACCAGCGTCAACTGGTGACGGGTGACGGCTGGGGTCACCCGTTGGACGTCGCTCTGGAAGGCCCGCGCTCCCTGTGATGACTCGTACCCGACTGACCACGGTGGCCGCGACGGCCGCCCTCACTGGCGGCCTGATCACCGCCGCCCCGGCGTCCGCGGCCGTCACCTGCGCCTCTCCCCTGTGGAAGGCCCAGTACTTCGGCAACACCACCTTCAGCGGTACACCGAAGCTGACCGCCTGCGACTCCGCCGTCTCCGAGAACTACGGGGACGGCGACCCGAGCGGTGTCACGCTGCCCAAGGACAACTTCTCCGTCCGCTGGTCCGTCACCCGGGACTTCGGCTCCGGCGGCCCCTTCCGGCTCTCCGGCAGCACACAGGACGGCATACGCGTCTACGTGGACGGGGTGCGGAAGATCGACCTGTGGAAGAACGTCTCCACCACCGTCGGCAAGACCGTCGACCTGACCGTTGCGGCCGGCAAGCACACCATCCGCGTGGACTACGCCGCCTGGACCGGCCGCGCCGAGGTCCGGTTCACGTACACCCCGCGCACCGACGCCATCGTGGACAAGGTCAAGCCGCTCGCTCCCACCGGCCTCACGGCGGCATACAGCCGGGACACCGCCAAGACCACGCTGCGCTGGAGCGCGAACAAGGAGATGGACCTCGCCGGTTACCGCGTGTACCGCCGGCTGAGCACCACCCAGTGGGCCAAGGTCAGCGGCTCGTCACCGCTCACCTCCCCGTCCTTCGTCGACGCGCCGCCCGCCACCGGCCAGACCTTCCTGTACGAGGTCCGCGCCGTCGACAAGGCGGGCCACGAGTCCACCGGCAGCGCCGACGTCACCGCTGTCACCGTGGACCGTACCGGGCCGGCGGCGCCGGCCGATCTCACGGCGGTCGGTGACGCCTGGTGGACCAACCTGACCTGGCACGGGAACGCCGACGCCAAGACCTACGAGGTGTACGCCGCGCCCTCGGCCACCGGCCCGTTCGAACTGCTGGGCACCACGGCCGCGACGTCGTACCGCACTTACGCGCCCGTGAACACCACCCGGTACTACCGCGTCCGCGCCCTCGACGCGCTTGACAACCCCTCGGCGTACGCCACCGTCACCGGTGACGGCGTCGACCGGACCCCGCCCAAACCCCCGACCTCACTCGGTTCCATCGCCGAGGTCGGCTACACCGACGTGTACTGGAAGCAGCCCGACGGCTTCGACGAGGACTTCTCCAACGGCGGGAGCTACCACGTCTACCGCTCGCCCGGAAAGACCCTCGACCCGGCCGCGCTCACGCGCGTGACCTGCGATCGCGATGATAGCGACGAGACCTCCACCGGTGGTCTCTGCCACGACGTCGACATGCCGGCGGGCGCGTTCGTGACGTACGCGGTCGCGGCGGTGGACCCGGCCGGGAACGAGTCGGCGCTCTCCGCCCCGGTCGTCGTCCGCACCGGCGATCGCGTCGCGCCCGCCCCGGTCACCGGTCTGAAGGCCACCCCACGTGCCGACGGCGTGTTGCTGAGCTGGTCGGCGTCGACCGAGGAAGACGTCGACCGCTACCTGGCTTGGATCGGCACCCGGCAGGCCGACGGCACGGTCAAGTGGCTCGGTTACGGCTGTGGGGAGGGCACGAGCGATCCGCTCGCGGTCCTGTGCGGCGACCTGCCCGACGGAGAGACGCACGTGTACGCGGTCGTCGCCAGGGACCGCTGGAACAACGCGCTGTCCCCGAGCGACCCGAAGGCCGCGGTCGTCGAGGCTACCGAGCTGGATGTGCGGCCCTCGGTGGCGGTGACGCAGGACTGGAACCTCGGCACCCTGGGCCACGCCACCGTGATCGGCGGACCGGACGAGGACGGGCCGTCCATTAATTGGCAGTGTGACAAGGCCGCCGAGTGCGACACCGTCGCGGGCTACCGGATCAGCAGGTGGGACACGGCCACGCGGACCTACCAGCCGCTGCACACCGGACTGCTCCCTGCTCAGACGCGCGCCTACACCGACACCGAGGCTGCGCGCGGTGGCACGTACTTCTACACGCTGGAGGCGGTGCGCGCCGACGGCAGTGTCGCGGGCACGTACGGGTGGAACTGCGTCTTCCAGGACCGCGTGTAGATCTGCTGCCGGTACCCGAACCCGCCCACCCCGAGCTGACGTGCGCGTGGACGACGACGAACTGCTGGGGGCGTACGCGGACATCAACTCGCGCGCCTACGGGTTCCCGCTGGAGGACGGGCGGGACGCACTCGCCGGGTCCGCGCTGTGGAAGAACGCAGTGTTCGCGTACCTGGGGCTGCGCGATGGCGTCCCCCGTGACCTGCGCCGCCTGCGTCGAGGCGGACGGGCGGCTCTTCGTCGTGCTCGTCACCACCGATCCGGCGACGGCGGCGGCGTCAGCGGACCCGTGTCCAGCGTGTCCTGCCAACGGGCGCGTACGGTTCCACGAGCGAGGCGGGAATGCCGACATCGAGGAAAGGGTCCACGGCATCGCGCCCCCTTATCTCAACTCACCCCGCAGATCCACCTTGCTGCCGGCCCCTGGCCTTCGTCCTCACCGCCGTACAGGCCGGGGACGCGCCCGCTTTCGCCGAGGTGATGGCTCGCCTACGCGTTGCCCGGCCCCGTGGACGGCCCCGCACCAGACCGGACGTGGTCCTCGCCGACAAGGCGTATCCGTCACGCGCCATCCGCAAACACCTGCGCCAACGAGGCACCCGCGTCCCGGCGGACCAGCAAGGCCACCGGCTGCCGCGGGGCAGTCGGGTCGGCAGACCCCTGCCTTCGACCGTGCGGCCTACAAGCAGCGCAACACCGTTGAGCGGTGCATCAACCGCCTCAAACAGTGGCGAGGCATCGCCACCCGCTACGAGAAGACCGCGACGATATACCTGGCTGGACTCCACACCGCGGGGATCTTCTTCTGGTCGCACGATGATCCAGACAGAGATGGCGCAAGGGGCAGCGGGCAAGCGGGGCCTGGCCCAGCTCGCTCTCCCTAGCACAGCTACGCCTCGTCGAAGTACAACGGCGACAGCCTGGCTCCCCGCTCCGAATCGTCTACGTCAGGCGGCGTGACGTGGGCGAGGTCACCGTCGATCGGGATGTCGAACTTCCGGCCGATCTCAGCGATAGCAACTCCAACCCGGCCGCGCAGCATACCCAGCGCCTGAAGCCCATACGCCCATTGGACCCGATCCCGATCCCTGGCCCACCGGATCGGATCCCGACCGTTAGGCGGGACATCCGGGAATGTTCTGTCGGTCAATCTGCGTGCTGACTCCACATCGGTCAGCCACTGCCTCACAGCGGCGCGCATCGCGCGTACTTGCTCCCGCAGTTCCTCGGACTCGCACCGCTCGACCTGTTCGTTCAGATAGGTACGCAGCGCCTCGATGGATCCCCAGGACCCATTTTCCTCTTCGAGATCATAAGGCGCATGGAGCACCCGGTGGTCCTCCAAGCGGAGCAGGATCGATCTTGCCCGCTCGCGCTCACTCTGGCTGAACTCCACGCTGGCGCTCTGCCCGAAGAACGAGAAGCTGATCGTCCGTAACCGACCGCGCCAGCGCCAGCGCCACTGCTTGAACATCCCCACCTCCAGCTCTGCCAGCAAGAGCCAGCATTTCGCACTCCCAGTGGAGAGACCAGGCCGACCCTGTTGGCCGGGGGTTGAGCAATCAGTCTCCGCTCGGGTAGCGGAGCACCCGCACGTACGCACGATGATCCGAACGAAACCGCCTAGCCGCCCCGCCGACGCGGTCAGCTCGCCAACATGGCCTGGAGGTCGCTCAGCTACAGCTCGTTCGTGCCACGGTCCGCCGCCTTACTCTGCGTCCAGGCAACGATCGCCGGGTGCGCATCCTCGTACTGGGCGCCACACGCAGACCGGCTCCCCGGCCAGTGCACCTGAACCGTCTCGTCCCGGGCCTGGCCGACCGCCGGGTTCGAAGAACCGCCGCCCGGCCACCCGTCATGACGTGGGCAGAGCCGTCGCCACCGGCGAGGCATACAGCCGCCCCGCCCCACCACAAGAAGGGCACCAAACCCCGTCGCACCAAGGAGCGGCAAACTTGACGGCCTGGGCCATGTGCAGCGGGCACGGGGCCGATGGATTTCACGGGGTACGTCGGTGGATCTCAGCTCAGTGATCATCGCTGTGGCAGGCGTCGCAGGAACCCTGGGAGGAGCGCTACTCACCCAGCGCGGCTCAGAACGAGCGAAGCGCCTGGAAATAGAGCTCGTTCGAGACCATGAGGAGGTCCGCGAGAACCGTTCTCTGCGGCGCACCTGCTACGTGGAACTCAACCGGGATGCTCGGCAGTTCACCACCGCACTCAACCGCCACCTGCACGTCATGAGGGAACGCGGCGTGGAGGAGGCCGACAGTGACGCACTCGAGGGGGCGAAGAACGCGCATCGCGATCGATATTCCGAAGCACAGATGATCGCCCCAGAAGAAGTACTCAGGCGAGCGAGTGTCGTCAACCAAGCCCTGAACAAGGTCTACGGCCAGGTCAAACGCCTCGAACGCGGTGCCCCCGAACCAGGCGAAACGATGGAGACCGCGGCACAGGCTCAGTACGAGGTCTGGGAGATGCTCCGAGCTATGAGAACCGCTATGCGCGATGACCTCGGTGTATCGCATGAAGATTGAGGGCTGACACGTTTGCGTCGACCAGCTCCCGGAGGATCTGCAGTACCGCCGCGATCTCCGTTCCGGGCGAGGAACACCGCCGGGCAGGGGTGCGAGCTGTAGGCGAGTAAGGTGCCTGTTCGGCCTTCTGGACTCCAGGATGCGGTCCATAGCCTGTTCGGTGACGTGCCGGGCCTTGCGTACCAGGCTGATCTGCTGGGCCGCCTGGCTGGCATCGAAAAGGGCCCCGCTTTCCCGGGCAAGATCGGAGAACGGGGCCCTGAGCGGTGGTGCGGGAGCACTCAGCCGACGGCGATGCGGGTCTTCCACCAGGAGCTTGGCCCGATAATCTCGGTCCCCGAGCCGGTCATGGCGTCCTGGCCGCCGGCGTAGAAGCGGACCGTGCCGTCGGAGCGGACCGTCCACACGTCGGGGATTGCCGTCGCCGTTGGCGTCCGGGGCGCCAAGGACGTGCGGTATGGCGGCGGTGAGCCAGCCGGTGCCAGTCCAGTAAATGTCGGTGCCGCCGGAGGAGTTCGCGGCCGATACCAGCGAGGTGAGGTCGGTACCGCCACCGGAAGCGGCGATTGCCTTGCGCGGCAGCAGCCTGCCCGAGGCGTCGCTGCGGTAGACGAGATCGGCCACCTTGTCGCCGGAGACGTCTTGGGCGAGGACGATGTCGCGCTCTTTCCACGCCGAGCCGGACAGGCGGAGCAAGATCAACTACCCGGGAGACGTTTGGCGCGCCGCCGTGGCGAGCGGGATCATCATCGCCCGCACCGCCCGCGACTCAGCCACAGCCGGGAGATGAGGCCGAACCGATGCATCAGGCCGGTAAAGGTGGGCATTGCACGCGAGCGGCACGGCGGCGCAGCCGATGCCCGACCCGGACTCGTCGCCCTCCCGGGCCGCCGTGGAGGCGCTGGACGCCGCGACGCCATCCGGGCCGCGATGCCGTCCCCGCCGATCTCCGGCGCGGCGGCCGACCGGATTGCCGGAGCGCTCGGCACCCCGAGCGCGATCGGCGAGAAGGCGAACGTGACAGCATTCGTGGTGCGGCGGGTCTGCGGGCGGTTCCCGTGCCGGTCGACGAGCACGGCATCGACGTACGCGCGCTGACCGCAACCGACGCCCGCGCGGTCGTCCTCACCCCCGCCCACCAGTGGCCGACCGGCGTCGTCCTCGCCCCGGAGCGCCGGCTGGCCCTGGTGGGGTGGGCCAGGGACCGCGACGCGATCCTCATCGAGGACGACTACGACGCCGAGTTCCGCTACGACCGGGAACCCGTCGGCGCGCTCCAGGGCCTGGCCCCCGACCAGGTCGTCTCCCTGGGCACCGTCAGCAAGTCCCTCGCCCCCGCCCTGCGCATCGGCTGGACCCTCTGCCCGCCCGACCTGGCCGGACCGCTCACCTGGCACAAGCACCGCAGCGACCGCGGCACCCCCACGCTGGAACCAGCTCGCCCTGGCCGGGCTGATCGAGTCGGGCGCTTCGACCGCCATCTGCGCCGTATGCGCGCCCGCTACGCGGCCCGCCGCACCGCCCTGCCCGGCGCGCTCGCCGAACACGCCCCTGGGCAGCCGGTCACCGGCCTCGCCGCCGGCTTCCACGCCGTCGCCCACCTGCCCAACGGCGCCGACGAACAGCACGTCGTCGCCGCCCGCGCCCGTTCCGTCGGCCTGTACGGCATGAGCGCCTGCCGCGCCTCGCCCGCCACCGCGCCCGCACAGCTCGTCCTCGGCTTCGGCAACGTCGGCGAGCGGGCGATCAGCGAGGGCATCGCGGCCGTCGGCCCGCTGCCGGGCCGAAGCCCGTGAAGACCGGGAAGCGGCACGCCGCGTGAGTCGAGCAGCACGCCGTAGAGTGCCGGGCCGTGACCGACACGCCCGAACTCGACCGCGCCGACATCGCCCAACTCCTCGACGACGTACGCAACTCCGCCCATCGCCTCCGCGCCGGCCTCGACGGGCTGACCGATCCGCAGGCCCGCGAGCCGTCCGCGCTTCCCGGCTGGAGCCGCGGTCACGTCCTCACCCACCTCGCCCGCAGCGCCGACGCCTACCGGTGGCTGCTGACCCTGGCCCGCACCGGCACCGAGCCCGGGCCGCGGGCCGACGCCGCCGCCCTGGACCGGGCGCTGCGCGAGGGCGCGGGGCGCGACGCCGCGTACCTCGTCACCGATCTGCACCGCAGCCTGGACCGGCTGTTCGACACGGCGGCGGCCATGCCCGGCGACCGCTGGGCCACGCCGGTCACCGCCCTCGCGGGCTGGCGGCACCCCGCCTGGTACACCCTGCACCGGGCCCACCGCGAACTCGAGACCCACCACGTCGACCTGAACCTCGGCCACACCGCCGCCGACTGGCCCGCCGGCTACGTCACCCGGACCCTCGACGAGACGATCGCCGCCCTGACCGCACGGTCCTTTCCCGTCGCCCGTATCGAGGCGACCGACCTCGGCCGCTCCTGGACCCTCGCCGACGCCGGACCCACCGCCGCCGGCCCCGGCCACGCGCTCCTCGCCTGGCTCACCGGCCGCGGCCCGGACGCCGTCGTCCGCTCGGACCGTCCGCTGCCCGCCCCGCCGCCGTGGCCGCAGCCGCCGGTGCCCGGCTGGGGCTGACCGCTCACAGCGGGGGCTGGGCCGGGGCCGGTCCCAGGGTGGTCGTGCCGGGGGCGGTGCGGTGGCCCAGGCCGGTGCGGTAGGCGTCCAGGGCGGCCTCCACGCGGCCCGTGCGGCACAGGAGGTCGCCCAGGAGGCGGCAGAGACCTTCCAGGCCTCCCTCGCCCTGTCCCTCGCCCTGATGGAAATGCACAGCCGCAGCGGAACCCGTCTGGAGAGCCTCTTCCTCGACGAAGGCTTCGGCACCCTGGACACCGCCGCCCTCGACAGCGCCCTGCAGGTCCTGCGCTCCCAGGTCGGCCCCGACAAGCTGCTGGCCGTCATCAGCCACCTGCGCCCCGTCGCCGAGACTGTCAACGACGTCCTATGGGTGGAGAAGGACCACCGCGGCTCCCGGGCCCGCTGGTTCACCGCGGCCGAGCGCGACTCCCTAGTCCGCGACGACCTGCACAACCTGACGGACCCGGCATGACCTCAGACGCTCACAGCGGCCGGTCGAACACTCAACGCCCCAGGACGCCAGGCCGGTGCCCGAGGCCCAGATTCCGCAAGTGGTCGACGAGGACCGGGGCGCGGCTCGGAAGCCAGCCCCAAGACTTCACACATTTCCGCCGTCATCAGCTTGCGGAAGGAGGAGGAGCCGGGGGCGGCTGGGTTCGGGGACGATGTCAGCGGACCTCAACCAGCATGCCGGTTGGGTGCACATCCGGGACGCCGCGCGCATGCTGGCCTGGGAACTGACCGGTACGGTGCCGTCGACGCTCGGCGGGTGGCTGCGCCGAGTCCGGTTGCCGACGGGCCACAGCCGACCGCGCGGCCCGGACGACTTTCTTCGACCCACTGTGGGACACCGCCGAACGGCGGCGCCGCTGGGCGGGTCAAAGGCGCATCTGCACCGCCAAGCCCTCTGCCTCGCCTCCTACGACCAGGAGCAGGACGCGGCCGGGGAACGCACCGGCTCCACCACCGGCACGGTGTGCTCGCCCGGCACGGCTGGTCTTCGAACTGGCCGGGGTGTGATCGACTGCCAGGGCGCCGACCTGGCCGGCGTGGGGCGCGACAGATTCGGAGCGAGCCAGGGCGAATCCCATCGCAGTCCGACTCCGCCTCCAGCGCCAGGCCATCGGCACCCTCGGCAATGCCTCGACCCGACCAACGCCCCGACGGCCCACCCACCGCAGCAGTCGTCCGCTGACGTTGCCGTCACCCCATGCCGAAGCCCCGCCAGGACGCACCTGACGGGGCTTCGAGTTTTGCAGACCTCTGAACTCAAGCAGGGCGGAATTGCGGAAAACGCAAGGCTCGACCCATTTTCGCCAACGGCGGCTACTCGCTAATCAAGGCAACATGCCGCCGTAACTTTCAGTGAAGCTACGAGAAACTTCCCGGATTTCGGGATCGCTACTCTCGGCAGCTTTGCCAAGCACGGCACCCAGAGCGTCCCATGCTTCAACCTCGGCCAGCATGTCAGCCAGTCTGAGATAGTCTTCGGTCTCACCCTCAGACAGGCACTCCAGCACTACCCGCGCGAATTGCGATGGATCAATTTCTTTCCGGGCTGCCCGGATAGCCTCGCTGGCGGGCAGCGTCCACCCGGTCGACAAGGAAAGGTCAACCAGTAGATTGAGTAGCTTCGGAACCTCTTCAGGGAAGAGGCGGAGGAAATCCAGAGCGGCAGATCGATCCCACGCCGAACTGCTTGAAAGCGCCTTCGCCAGCAAGTCTACACGTGAGGGCAACTGGTTCACCTCGGCGCGGCATCGAGCGACCTCTTGCTCAGCTGCCACCAAGGCACGCCATTCCGCTATCTCCAGGGCACCTCTTTCTGTACTCACAGCTTCTTCCCTATGTTCTGCCAATTCATCCCTTGGATGAGTCCTACATAATCATCGAACGACATGCGACGCGTTGGGTAGATGGTGTGGTGCCCAAGCGCGCGCGGACCTCCGACCTCTCTTCCGTCGGCGATAACGCCCAACCCGTCAGGAAGAGGGCCCGTAGGGGTACGAACCTGCCCCTTCAGGCCGATACGCCTGGCGTTCTCCACCGAGTCAAACGTCGAGAGTCCCTGCACATCCAGAGATTTCAGTTGTTCAGCAGTAGGCCCATTGACGAAGCCATTTGCATCCACATCGATATCTTTCCCTGGGCGAACCCTCGGCCCACCCACCGTGTACAGAGGGCAACTGCTGTTGTGAACGAGGATCGGCGCGTCGCCCGCCAGCACATAGTACGTGTGGAGGTCGCTGACGGTGAGGTTGTACATGTCCGCGGAGCCGGCGCGCACCTTCACGGCGGTGATCCGTACGTGCCTGTCGGTAGCGGTGTTGAGCGTGTGCCCGGGCTTGAGCTTGCCAGCCTCTACCCAGGTGTGGGTGGTGTCGTCCCAGAAGGGGTGCAGGGAGGTGGTGCGGAGCGTCCGGATCTTCCCGTCGAGGTCCTGTACCTGTACGTCGATCAAGTCGTCGTCATGATTGACGAACGCGGCCGTGACCTTGCGTGAGCCCTTGTGCTTTCCGCTTGCGGGGTCTCCGCTCTCGACCCGGTCGCCCGGCTTCACCTTGTTGATGGGCTTGGATGTGCCGTCGGTGAGGAGGACGAGGGTGTCGGGGTCGAAACTGCACGGGCCGCCTTCAGTTCGCGCGCCTCGCCGGGCCCCACGGCCGGCCACCCGGCCGGCTTGACCGTTACCTCCAAACAGTCCTGCTTCCGCCCCGGCTGCCATCAAATCGGTGGGGTTGAACCAGTCCTTCCCGCAGTCCCAATCGCTGTCGCAGGAGTACATTTTCGCCTTGATCCGGTCGTATTCGGCGAGACCGTCTCCCACCGCGCAGTCGTAGCGGTGGGGCCCACACTGGTATTCGATCCGGTGGCGGAATCTTTTGGCGACTTCTTCGAGATGAGGGTTGTCGGCCGGGAAGTAGACGCCCGGGTAGAGCTTGACGTGCCACTCACCGTGCATCTTCACCATGTTGTTCGAGTCGCCATTGGCCGCAGCAGGCAGCGGGCCCGGGTATCCCGCCCCGCTGGACCTGGGACCGCCTACTCCGCCGGCTCCCGGTGGCGCCTTCGTGATGGTTCCGCTGTCACCGCCCACCACATTTCCCCGAGGCACGCCGATACCGCACTGGTCGGGGTGGCAGAGGCCGGTGGGGTCGCTCAGCGTGGCGGGGTTGTTATTGGCATAGGCGTAGGCGTTCAGACTTTGTGGGTCGGCCGGGGCCATGATCGGGTCGACGCTGATGAATCGGCCGGTCGCCGGGTCGTATTCGCGGGCGCCGAGGTGGGTGAGGCCGGTGTCTTTGGTGTCGTCGGTGCCTCCGACGAAGCCCTTGGTGCCGGGCCAGTCGGTCGGCTTGGTTCCTCGGTTGCCGCCGAAGGGCAGGGTGCGGCGTTGGGTGAGTTTCTGTGTGTCTGATGCGATGGCGAGTTGGGCGGTGCCGTGGTGGTCGGCGAGGGTGAAGGAGATGGTGCCGTCGTTCTGCTGGACGGCCTGGTTGCCGCCGCCCAGGTCGAAGTAGCGGGTGGCCTTGGCGGTGGTGCTGCCCTTGGGCAGGGTGATTTCTGTGGCGCCGAGATAGAGGGTGGTCTCTGTGGGTGTGCGGGATATGAGCCGGTTCCCGTCCGGGTCGTACAGGTACTCGGTGGTCTTGCCTGCGGCGGTCACCTTGGCGAGGTGGCCCTCCGGGTCCCAGGTGAGGTTCTGGCCGTCCCCGTTGAGGGTGCGGGTGGTGGTGTTGCCGGCTTCGTCGTACGTGAAGCTGTCCTGGACGGTGCTGGTGGGACCAGTCGTCGTCACCGAGGACAGCGCGTGCGGCAGGGCCTTGCCGGGTTCGGGGTAGGCGTAGGTCCGCTTGGTGTCCTTGGAGGAGTCGCCCGCGAGGTCATGCAGGGTCTCCGTGCGACGGTTGCCGGTCAGGTCGTAAGTGTATGACTGCCAGTACGGCGCGGGGCCGCCCAGGACGCTGCCGCTGGGAGCGGTGGCGCAGGTGGTGGTGTTCTGGGCCCAGGCTTCGGTCAGGCGGCGCAGGTAGTCGTAGGTGAAGCACTGGTTGTCGGTGCCGTCGCGGGAGACGTCCGACACGGACCGGACGTTGCCCGTCTCGTCGTAGTGGTAGGTGTTGCTCTGGTCGACGCCGGCGATGTTCTCACGGTCCACGCGGGAGGTGGCCAGGCGCTGGGTGCCCCATTCGTAGGTGTTAGTGGCCCAGGTCTTCTTGCCGCCGTTGTTGGACAGTTCGTACTGGAGGGGCTTGCCGGTGAAGCTGTAGCTGGGGGTCGCCTTGATGCCCTGGCTGCCGTCGAGGACGGTGGGGCGCAGGGTGGCGTCGTCGTAGGTGTAGGCGACGGTTGCCGCGGGCAGGGCGCCGGCTTTGGGGTAGCCGATGCCGGCTGTGAGCCCCGATGCCTTGTATGACGTTGTCGAGAGGTAGGTGCCGGCCAGTTCCTTTTCTGCGGCCGGGATGGTGATCGAGGTGCGCAGCGGCCGGTAGAGGTTGTCGTAGGCGACAACCTTGCTGGTGTAGGCGTTGGTGCCGTCGTAGCGGGTGGATTCGACGAGCTGGCCCTTTGCGTTGGTGACGGTGTCGTACACCCACTTGGCACGCAGGGTGCCGGTGGAGGACTTCTCTCTTACCTCGGTCTTGCGGCCGAGGTTGTCGTAGCCGTACCACAGGCTCGGCGTGTCCGGGCGGTTGTCGTCGGGGGTGTCGGGGCGGGCGTCGTCGGTGGTGGTCAGCTGGCCGCGGTCGTCGTAGGTGCTGAGGGTGGTGCCCTTGTCGGGGTCGGTCGTTTTGATCTGGCGGCCGAGCAAGTCGTAGGTGTATGTCCAGTTGTTGCCGGCGGGGTCGGTGACCTTCTTCAGTTCGCCGCGGGGTGTGTAGTCGTAGGTGGTGGTGTCGTAGGCGGCGTCGATGTTGCGGGCGTGGAGCTGGCGCAGTGCCGTGGTGTGGCCTCGTGCGTCGATGAGGGTGGTGGTGGCGGTGCCGCCCTCGGGTGGGATCACGGTGGTGCGGTCGCCGTAGGCGATCTGTCCCTCGGCTTGCATGGCGCGGATCGGGGTGGCGTCCGAGGTGTCGGCCCCGTCTTCGGCGACGACACCGACGAGCCCTGCCACGCCTCGACCTTCGCCGACTCCCCCAATCGCAGGTCGACACCCGGCAGTACGTCCGGATGCGGTACGGCTCAAGCAACACCACACCGTGCTTGCGCTCGCACACCCGAAGCGCCTCCCAGACCCTGACCGCGCAGAACGTCAGCCTGAAAGCCGGGAGCGTGGCCACCAGCCGATCAACGAACACCAGCTGATGACGGGCGCCGGCGCCGCGGTGAACGGCACGTTCTCCGCGAACCGCAGGGACGCCGCGGCCCACCAGAGGCGGCCCCGGATGGCGGGGCGATCCAGAGACGGCATGGCTCCCCCACCGGCCCGGGTCCGTATGCCCGTCATAGGGTCGATTCCAGTCACAACCCTGTTGCCTGGCCGAATCCAGTGCCATGCTGTGACCGCGGTGATCCTCTTCCTCCCCCAGGCTGAGGCCCCCGCCCCATGGCCCCGCCCGTGTGCTGTCACCTGGGCGGGGCCGCGCCGTCCCTCCCCGCCTCCCCACGGGAGGGCCGACGGCTGCGCAGACCAGGAAGGCGAGGGGCTTCGGTACCTGCACCCGCCGGGCCCGCCTGGTGATCACTGAGGCAGACCGGCTTCGGTTGCATGGCGGGGGACGTCCCCACACGTGGGACACGGGAGCGGGTGTTCGGCGAGAACGATCAACGCGTGACGTACTTCTCTGCTCAGCTGAAAGAGCCGGCGGCTGGCCTGCCCGCCTTCATAGGCGGACAGACGGAAGAGCTGGACGGCCTGTTCGTCGCGGACATCGGCGAACGCGTCCGGGAGCCCAGCGTGCAGTTCGAAATCCCGTTTGCCGGTCGCCGCGTCAGCTACCGTCCTCAAAGGCAGAGCATCGAACTGTGCGGCCGGCACAGAGGCGTCGATGGCGACGGCATGGGCGGCCAGGGCTGCGAAGATCTCTATCAGCCGCTCGCCCACCGCAGTGTCTATGCCCCAAGTCCGCAGGTTCTCGTGCCGGTCAGCCTGCCGCCCTGGCTCCTGGTCCACCAGCGGCAGCAGGACACGACCCAGGTGAGCGCAGCGACGCCATAGCGTGTCGGGATCCGAGGTCACAGTGGTTCCTCTCTCCGGCGAGTGGAACACCCGCAGCCGAGCGCCAACTGACCTACACAGCCTTCCAAGGCTCCCCTACGCGTAGGGCACGTACAAGACGGGACTGTTCGCTGTGCCCGAGCCGTGGGACCCGCCCGAACTCACGAGAGTCCCCACCGTGCTGGTGCGCCAGGCCACCTTCGGGTCACCGGGGCGGTTCACACAGGTTGCTGCTGCGGTCGACGACCGCTACGGCGGCGCACACTTGGACTGCCGCGCGGTCCCAGCGCTCGGCCTAGTCCTGAACGCCGTGGTGCTGTGGACCGCGAAGTACATCCACGCCGTCCTTGCCCAGTGAGCTGGTCCTCCGTCCCGTCCCGGTATGCCCGGTGGATGGTGCCGCGTGCGGTGGCCCAGGTCCCCGCGCGAGCGTGTGGCGGGGCTCCTGCATGGAGCTGCCGGTTCATCTGCCAGCTGCTCAACCACCAAGTGTGAGGCTTGGAACCCAACGTGAGCGACCGTCAGCGCCACCCGATACATTCGCTCCGATCCAACTGAGCGGCTCCGATCGGAGCCACCTGACCCGGAGGGGGAGCGTGAGCAGCGAGCGCGAGGACGAGATAGCCCGGGGAGTGGCCCACGGGATGGCCGAGCATTACCGGCGCCAGGCCGACCAGCAGAGCCGACAGTTGCTCAGCTGCGCCCTGCTCTTCATCATCGTGGGCGGCGGACTGATCGCGTACATGTGCTGGAAGACCTGACAGCGCTCAGGAACGGCAGAGAAGGGGACGGTGTGACGGCCCTCGACCCGGAGTAGGCGGCAGCATGAGCGGATGCGGCCGCGCGAAGTCACGGCGCATGGCGGAGGCCCTGGCGGTGCGGCCCGCCGTGCTGCCCGACGGCCGGTCTCCGGCGCCCCAGACCCTCGGCTATCTCCTCATCGAGGTCCGCAGGGCTGGCGCGGCGTCGATCGCGCCACCAGCCTCCCCCAGTGCGGCAAGGCGCTGCGACTTCCAAGGCAGGGCCGGCACTTGTACTGCTCAGTCTGCGGGCAGGAGACCGCCGACTGCACCGCCTGCGGCAACGTCCGACGCGTGGGCTTCCGGAACCGCAAGGGCCTACCGCGCTGCAAGATGTGTCCCGGCGAGGACGACCGTGATCCGGTCACGATTGCCCATGAGTTGATCGCCGAGATCACGCAGGGCACCGACCGCGACGTGACGGCTGTAGCTCTCCGCAGGTCGGCACCCACCCGTACCCACTATCGGCAGCGGCGAATCCTGCGCACGGCCATACGGCACTCCCTGACAGCACGAGCACGTCTGCATCCGCTGCCCGATGCTGCACGTCACCCGTCCCCAGATGCTGACCCGTCTCGACGAACTTGAGAAGGACCTCCTCTCACGCCGCGACCGTGCGGAACTGAGGGATGCGCCAGTGAGGTGGAAGGACTCGACCTCAACCTCACCCCCGTCCTCCTCCACTCTGAGCGCGAGAAAACCCAGGCATGGCACGCCGACCCGCTGTCGGCCTTGGACCCACACCGCGCCGGGTGAGGGAGAACCCGTGAGGCACGACTGCGGGGCACATTTCACTCCGATGCTGACGCTCTGGCAAGGGCCTGCCGGACCTCGGCTGCGGGGAAGGGAGTGCGCTTTGTCTCCGTAACAAGTCGATGGGCAAAGTCGTCCATGACGACGGCGTGCGGGGCATGGCGATCAAGGATCGCCATGATCCCGGGAGGAACGCCGTCGGGGCGGCGGCCTGCGATCCATTCACGCAGGAAAGTCCCGAGTTCCGTGTCACCGCGCACGGCGGCGGGCAGGTGGTGGCGCAGCAGATGCCACGGTGCGTAGCAGCGGTCATACACGAGGTGGTCGGCAAGGAAGGCGGTTTCCTGAGCCGAGAGCTCGAAGTAGCGGCTGAGAGCGAGCCCGAAGTCCGCGAAGTACACCTGTTGACCGTCGGTCAGCAGGTTGGCGAAGTGCGCGTCAAAGTGCACCAACCCGCGTGAACTCATGAACTCGGTCCCCTGCACCAGCGCGTCTTCCACCCACAGATAGGTGGAGTCGCCTCCCGGCTCCGTGCTAGCCGCGTGACGGGGCGCGCTGAGCCAGGCTGCGAGTGTCTGAGGCACGTGCTCCAGGAAGAGCACCAGGCTGAGGGAGGATCTTCCGATGGCTTCCAGCCGATGACGTACAGCAGGCGATCCCTCCCAATGCGCGACGGCTCCCTCGACGCCTCCGAACTCATCGGCGAAGTCGGCCGGAGGCCGGTCCGGCAGAACCCGCCAGTGGTACATGAGCGGGAAACCGGCAAATTCGTCCCTCAGAACCCACGCGGTGGTCATGACGTGCGCGGCTAGCTCGCGCCAGGCCCCGAACCCCGCCGACCCCACCCCGTACTGGTAGTAGAGAGGGAGCTCGAACAGGTTGGCGGTCGAGCGCACGTGTTCCGGCCGCAACTCGATGTCCGTCAGCGGGATCCGCTTGACGAAGACAGGTATCCCTGCGACCTCCATCTCGACCCGTCTGCCACCGATGCCCGAGCCCAGTGCCGGCGCGGCAGCCACCGCATCGCCGAGCCTGCGGTCGCTGAGTAACGAGAGCTGTGCTCCTACGGCCGCATAGGCGGATACACGTGCGGCGGGTAGTGGCTCGGTCTCATCCATCGTGGCTCCTGCCTGACATCACGCTGCCGCTGTCGATCATGCCAGGCGTCGCAACGCGACTCCCGAAGTTGCCGTCAACGGCTCCCCAAGAAGCCGAGACAGCCAACATCGTCCGCCACGGCCTCCCGGCTCGTCCGGGAGGCCTCCAAGTGTCAGCAACCGACGAACTGTCCCCTCAACCGCGTCAGCAGCCCCGCCAACCTACGATGCGGACACACCTACGCCCAGCTGGCCACCGGGTTCGGCATCAGCCTCAGCACCGTCTACCGGTACGTGAGTGAGGCCGTCGAACTGCTGGCCGCTCTCGCTCCCGACCTCGCCGAAGCGGTACGCGCCGCCTCCCGCAAAGCCTTCATGATCCTGGCCGGAACCCTCCTGCCGATCCACCGTATCGCTGCTGACCAACCCTTCTACTCCGGCAAACACAAGAACCACGGCATGAACGTGCAATGCTCCTGCATGGCGGCCGAAGTCAGCCCTATCCTGTGACCGGCGATCCGGACCCCGCCGAAACCCGCTCCTACAGGTTGATCTGCTGGATGCGGTAGGCCTCCGTAAGGGGCAGGCCCGGGAATCGCCGCGACAGCAGCCGGGCAGGAACACCGGTTCGCGCAGCGTCGGCCAGCTCCCGGGCCAGCCCCGCTAAGACCTCCTCGTCCACCTCCAGGCGGCCGGCCATCTGTCCGGCCGGATGGTTGTTGGCGCTTGCGGGACTGGCCATCTGCTACCTCCGTATGCCAGCCTGATCGGTCGTGCCGTCCGCGGCATGGCGCGCGGCCAGCACCGGTAGGAAGTCGGCGCAGCGGCCACCGAGTCCCGCGACGTCGGCGTCCGATCTGATGAACGCGATGCGGTCCAGTTCCGGCGTTTGGCCCTGGGCGCTCTCGGCGGAGACAAGCCGCGTGTACTGCTCGGCGAGCGTGTCGGCCGGGCACGTGGGAGCGCGGAAGTGCACGCCGACGTTGCCCATGTCGCCGCGGGTCAGCGTCCACAGCTCCAAATCCTCGGAGGGGACTTCGTGCCCGACTTCCTCCGCGAGCTCCAGTGCGGCGTGCCGGCGCAGGCTCTCCACGTCCAGGGTGGCGCCAGCCTCGGGCGGCTCGATCGTCCCGCCGGGCAGCTGCCAGCGCCCGGAATGCGCAGTGGACGACGCCATACGCCCCACCAGCAACCTGCCGTCATCCGTGGACTGCGCAACGGACACGAACACCGACGGGGCGGACACGGCGTGGACCGGATCCAGCCGCAGGACGTACAGGCGGTAGGTCGCCCGGTACCAGGTCAGCAGCAAGGTCTCGGAGTCCTTCCACTCCAGTCCCGCGCACACCACGGTGGGCCCGTCGAAAAGTGACGGGTTCACAGCGACGGCCTCTTCCCACCTCCGCTTCATGGCCGCCGTCTGGGCATTGGTCAGCCGGGGCGGATCCGTCTCCGCCAGGAGCAGGCGGCGGACATTGGAAAGCTCAACTGCGGGCGAATGCGGTTGGTCGGGCAACGAAACCTCCTGGTGAGTGCCCTAGGCGGGTGACGCTGATCAGAAACGCCATCCTGGCGCGACCCCGGCCACGGGCCCCAGACCGTACCTACTGCCGCCAGGCTTATCGGAACAGATGCTGTGCCGCTGGGAACACAACCCCAAAGAGTGGCCCGGGCAGGACTACACGATGATGTTGTGCCGCGCCTACCGGGCCACACCCGAACAACTCGGGCTGCACGAGGTTGCGCGTGTACGGCAGTTGTCGAGGTGGAGCGCGGAGCTGATCGGATACGGTCACCACGACGCTGGCGTCACCGCATCCGGTCGGCAGGAAGGGGCGGATCCGATGACCACCGACGCGGGGCGCTCCCCTCGGTCAGAGAGTCCCTCCAGCTCGCGCTCCTGGCAGAACCCGAGGGCAGCCCGCTGGTCGACGAACTCGCCGAAGCGCAGCCGACCACTACCACCTGAACTACAGCAAGCACCCGTACCGGTCCTGTTCAAGGAGGTCCGCGCAGCCCGCAACTTACTGGCCCAGCTGCTTCCTCCCGGCACGGATAGCACCGAGCTGCACCGCCAGGTCGGCCGGCTGTCGGGACTGCTGGGCAACCTGGCTTTCCACACCTGGACGACCTGGCCGGCGCACGCACCCACCTGGGCACCGCCCTGTCATACGCCAACCGGTGCGGTGATACGGCGCTGGCGGCGTGGGCTTACGGGGCGCAGAGCATGGTGGCCCGCCACACCTCGCGGCGCGGCCGCGGCCCCCGCCGGCCTGATCCGTGCCCAGCTCCACGCCTGGGCGCTGCTGCCCACCCTCGCCCAGCAGGGCCGCGACCGGGAGGCGACTGCTGCCCTCGACGTGGCCGTGAACGAAATCGAGGCCGACCCGGCCGGTCAGGCCCCGGACCGTTTCGGCTTCGACGAAGCCGAACTCGCCCTGCATCAGGCCGAAGCGCACCTCACGCTGGACCGCACCGACCAGGCCCGCGCCGAGGCCGCCGCGGCCGCCTGCACAGCCGGCACCCCCGGATGGGCCGCCGCCACCCTCGTCCTCGCCCAGGCCGAGGCCTCCGACCAACCGTCCGACGCCGCTCAGCGCGCCCTGGACATCCTCGACCGGGTACCGCCGAGCCGCCTACGCGCCACCGCCCGCACCCGGCTGCAGCGGCTAGAGGGCCTGCTCGCCGCCCACCCCGCCGAATACGTGGCCGATCTCTGCGAACGCCTGCGCACCCTGCCGCCTCCTGTGGACGCGTCCGGCGCCGCATCCGCGTGACGCCGTTGTTGGACATGGCCTGGCTACGGCGCGGGGGGGCAGAGGGCGGTCCGGGGTCATTCGTCGTCTTCCCCGGAACCGTCGTCGCTGTTGTTTATCGCGTCGTAGAAGGCCTCGTCGTCGTACTCGACGCTACTGGGGCTCGAAGAGGTCGTCGTCTGGGTCGATGCCTTCGGATGACCGCATCACCTTGACCAAGGACTGTTCTGCGTCGGCGAGTAGGTCGGGGTTGTCCAGCCAGATGCCGAACTCAAGACCCAGCCGTGAGCTTTCGGTTCCGTTGGTGCTGCCCAGCCACAGCCGTTTGGGTGTGAAGCCGGTGACGTCGGCGACGCCGACAGGCGATCCGTTCTCGTCGTGCCACCAAAGGTGTCCCAGGAGGAACATCTTGGCGTGGATGAGGGGCACGGGACGGCCTCCGGTCTTGCGGAACCCGAACGAGCGGATGCTCGGGACACGCAGTCCCTCTGTCCGGGGCGAGTAGGGGCCGATCACCGGGGGCGGGCCGTCGTAGCGGGAGACCAGCTCGGTCATCTCGGCGAAGACGTCGGCGGGGAAGCCGTTGCCCTGCTGCGCGTACTGCTTGAGCCGCTCGAACTTCTCCCTGCCCCGCTTCTTCAGCTCCTGCTTCGTGACGACCACGCACGCTGACGGGAATTGGTCGATCGCGCTCAGGAGAGCCGGGTCGTCCAGCCAGGGCACACATACAAGGACTGCGGGTCCGAGGGACCGGTACTGCCTCTTTGCGACCAAGGGCGAGTTGGCCCGCGCAATGATCCTGCGAGCCCTGGCCTCACCTCTGCCGATCGCCTGGGTGACGGGCGACTGTGCCTACGGACAGGAATGGCGCATGCGCCGCACCCTGGAAGAAGCCGGTGTCGGCTACGTCCTGGCCGTGCCGAAGTCCCAGCAACTGCACGCTCCCCTCGGCCGTATCGACCAGGCCATCGCCGATGCCCCCGACGAGGCATGGGAACGCCACTCCTGCGGCGACGGCGCCAAAGGCCCGCGCCTTTACGACGGGGCCGCCGAACGCCTGCCGACGATCGGTGTCTTCGACGGCGGCCGGCCCACCACGAGCGATGGGTACTGGGCCGCCGCAGCCTGGCCCGCCCATGCGAGATCGCCTACTACCTCGCCTACGCCCCCAACGGCACCAGCGTTGCCGACCTGATCCGGATCGCCGGCTCGCGCTGGGCGATCGAAGAAGCCTTCCAGGCCGCAAAGAACGAATGCGGTCTCGACCAGTACGAGGTCCGCCGCTACCGGGCTGGTATCGCCACATCACCCTGGCCATGCTCGCCACGCTTTTCTGTCCGTCGTCGCGGCATCGACCACCGAAAGGGGGGCCGCAGAAACGACCCCACCAGCACCATCCGCTTCACGGTGGTAGAGATCCGCAGACTCCTGGACACTCTCCTGCCACGGCCCACACCCCGCCTCGGAGCAGCCATCCACGCCCTGAACTGGTCCCTCTGGCGCAGACAACACCAAGCGAGCGCCCGCCGCTGCCACTACCGAAGAAGAACCAGCTCAGGCAACGATTTCTGACTGGAGTACTAACGAGCTCGTGCACGGTAGGCGGTGAGGCGTCGAGCTTCTGATCGTCGATCATGGTCGTGTGGTGGGGAACGCGTGTCGTGCAGCGATCATCAGCGACCGGAGGATCACAGGCCTGTCGGCTGACGTGATTGCTGAAATCGTCGCTGAAGTCGGGCCGTTGTGGCACGAGCGACACCAGGCCAAGCTCGCGTCCAGGCCGCGGAAGCTGGCTGTGGGCGCGGGTGTGAAGCACCGGTTGGTGTTCGTCGACCGGCTCCTGGCGACGCTCGTGCATCTGCGCCATGCCGTCACGCATGACGTGCTGGCCTGCTGGTTCGGTGTGGATCGCTCCACCATCACCGGTGCCATCGGCGAGGTGCGGCCACTGCTGGCCCAGCGAGGGTGCACCATCAGCCCCGGTGTGCGGCTGCGGACCCTGGCCGAGGTCGTCGAACACCTCGGAACCAGCGGGAAGACCGGCATCATCGACGGAACCGAGATCCGCGTCAGGCGCCCGGCCGCCGGTCGCAAGGACCGGGACAAGTTCATCTCCGGCAAGAGCAAGCAGAACGCGGTCAAGACCATGGTCGTCACGGACGGCGACGGCCGCGTCCTCTTCTGCAGCCCGGCTCAGCACGGTAGCTGCGCAGACATCACCCATGCACGCCAGTTAGGACTGGTCAGGCTCCTGGATGGCGGGCCCGCACTGGAGATCCTCGCGGATGCCGGCTACCAGGGTCTGGGCGCCCAGACCGGTGGACGCGTGGTGACGCCACCGCACCGCAAGTTCAAGAAAAGCGCCCCGGACTGGTACGAGGAGATGCACGAGCGGCAACGCAAGGCCCACTCCTCCCGACGCATCCGCGTCGAGCACGGCATCGCGCATTTGAAGAACTGGCGAGCACTGGCCCGCCACCTCGGCCGCCGCGAACACATGAGCGACACCGTCCAAGCCATAGCCGCCCTGCTGTCCCACCAACAGACCGCCGGCCTGACCCCAGCACGAACAACGTGAAGCGCCAAGCTCCCGACGAGGCCCACGACGCCTCACCGCCTACCGTGCACGAGCTCGTTAGCCCCCTTGGTTCGGACAACCACGTCTCCTACCGGCTTTACGCAGCCCGGCACCTGCAGCGGGTGCCAAGCCCGGGCAATCACGCCGGGCCAGTCCCCCGAAACGACGACCGAGCCGTCGACCGGAAGCCGGCGGCGGTTCCGGGGCCGGCGACACCATGGCCGCGCTGACGACGATCCGCGCTTCGCCTCGACAACATTCGTGGTGATCGACTTCGAGGGCCTCACGCCGATAGGACGGCCCGCCGAGCCGATCGAGGTCGCGGCGCTGGCGCTGCGCCCCCGGGATGGCCGACTGGTGGAAACCGGCAGGTTCGAGGATCTGATGCGACCGCCTGCCGACGTGCCCGTGACCGTGCGGGACGTCCAGCTCAAGGGCATCACCCAGCGAATGCTCACCTCGGCTGCCCCCCTGCTGAGGTGATGGCGCAGCTCAACGCGCGCCTGACTGCGCCGCCGTACCGACTGGTCGCCCAGCACGCCCCCACAGAAGCCGGAATCATCGCCCACCAGGCAGAGCACTGTCCCGTACTCGCCGCGACGCCGCTGCTGGACACGTTGCGCCTGGCCAAGGCCGTCGTGCCCGGGCTTGAGGGGCCAGCGCTCACCGCATCGGGGGCCGCGGCGACCTGGGCGGCGTGCGCGGGCCCTCGAGACCCGGCTCGACAAGATCCGAGAGGCCCGGGTCGAGAAGGTGCGCGTCACCGAACGGTGGATTGCCGAGACCTTCGGCCTGAAGCCGGACCTGGCCGCGCGTCCCTGAGGGACAGCCGTACCCCCTCCCCCCGCACCGCTGCCGGCTGCTGATTCCATTCCCGTCAGCCGGACCGACCACCGAATCACCAGGGCCCCGGCCCCCACGCAGCAGTGGGAGCCGGGGCATCGTCGTGTTCATCGCTGTCGTCGTGCAGTCTCGCCACAGCACAAGGTTGTCCGAACCCCGCTCGAGCGGCCTGCCCCGGCACTCATTCGTCCGCGGGCTGCAGCTGTGAGAGCAGGAGGCTGCCCGAACCGGGCCGCAATGGCTGTTACGGCTTTAGCGCAGGATGAGTGGGCCGACCGGTGGAATGTGTGTGGTGATCCCGGCCGAATGTGTGTACTGATTGCGTGGATCACATCGCATGGTGATTGGATTCCGGCGTATCGCCAGGAGGTGATCACGTGAAGACTTGCTCAGGGCCCGACCCAGAAGGCCGCACCGGCTCGCACGTGATGGTGCGAAGACACCTGACGAGATGCCTCTTCTCGCGGGCGGAAATGGCATGGGTTGTGCTGGTCCTGCTCCTGACGGCGCTGCCCGTGGGCTGGTGTGGATTCAAGGACTTCAGGGAGGCTTTGACTTTCGCGGGGTGCGTCACCGGAGCGGCCCTCATGTTGGCGGCTCTCATCATGCTCGTCGGTGTCGCCGCGGTCGTGGACTGCTGGGCCCGCGGGCCGATTTCCAACTTTGGAGTGTTCGCGCTGATCAGTACCGGCGTGGCGTTGTTGACTAACTTCTTGCTCGTGTTACAGACATGGAATGACGGCGAGAAAGTCGTCTACAAAGTGCTGTCCATTGTTCTCAGCGTAGCTTCGCTATCCACTGTCATCCTGGTGTGGCGAAGACTGGATGAGATCCCCACTCCGAGGCGGGTGGCTGCGGCACTCATTGTCTCCACGCTCGTAGCGGTCGCCAATTTTAGCTACCAGTACCTTTTCCAGCCGTACCGGCGCGAGGCCACCCCTCTCGTGCAGTTGAACGTGGGCAAGGCGGTGTTCAGTGCGGACCACAGTGTGTTTTCCGTGCCGGTCGACATCAAGCTCGTGAATCACAGCGATATGGGCTTCTACGTGCTGGGCGCCGAGTTCCATGCCATGGGAGAGGACGTGACGGTGAGCCGGACGGACCTGGCCACCTCGAGGTGGCGAAAGGATGCCGAGGACTGGGCTAGATACCCGGAGAAGCACCCGCTCACCCGCAGGGAGGTCTACCAGCCGGGCAAGCTGGTGGTGGCGCAGCCGTGGATGCCCCCCGGTAGTTGGGTCGAGGCGAACGACGAGTCGCGCACGCGGACCGTTGTCCAGCTTCCCAGTGACACGAATTTCGACAAGTTGACATTCTACGCCTCTTTGAGTCTGGCGCGTAAAGACCGGCTCGTTATGGAGCAATTTGGAAGCCCCAGGTATTCCTGGCGGGGCGTCGCTGTCCCTGGTTGGGTGAAGAGAGACAACGACGCCATCATCCAAACGGCCGAGATGCAAGAAAACAATGCGATCGATCAATTTACGAGATTCCGGCGCCGCGTCACTACCTATTGGCGCTTTGGCTCGCATGGTGTAGACGTGGCGCCGGTCATCGTGCCGGCGGGTGAAGAAGGCCGGGAATTCTCCGAGAAGACGAACCGCGAGGTACGGAGCCGCTACGGTCTGCTTGACGTCTTGGCGGGCCCGGTCGAAGAGACGCTCGACGAGATCAAGCCCCTGCGCTGACCAGCCCCTCCAGCTACATCACCAGGGTGAGAGCCGTTCACGCGATCCCAGGAGTATGAGTCCCCTATGCAGAGCCGTGCTTCCTGCACGGCCCGGCACAGCGTCTCGACGTCGAACATCTCCTGGACGAGTGGATGCCCCGCGGAGCGGCACAGGCCGATGAGGTCGCGTCCGTGATGTGCTCCCCGGGCGTGCGGGGATGGTCCCCTCCCCCGAGCCGGACAGCACGACGACCTGCGACTGCTCCCCGCGCGTGCGGGGATGGGCACGGGCAGACCCTCTAGGCCACCCGCACCGCCCCGCCCCCCAACTCCCGCGCGTGCAAAGCCGCGTCAGTGCGGATGGCGATAGGGTCCGGGCATGTCAGACGCGATAGCGACCGCGATCACTGCGGCGGCGGGCCTCGGCGGAGCGCTTCTCGGCTCGGTACTCCCGCAACGCTTCAACGCCCGTGAACGCGCCGCCGAGGCCGAAATCGCCGACCGGAGAAGGTCCTTCGAGGAGCGGCGAGAGGCATACACGGCCATGAACCGTGCCTCAGAGCAATTTCACACGCTCCTCAAGGACGCCCTGCACCGCATCCGTGACGGCGTCTATGCCGAGGAGGACCGTACCCGTCTTGAGGATTCCCGCAGGGAGTACCGCGACCGCTACGCGGCAGCCCAAATGATCGTCCCCTTGCGGATCATGGAGGCCTCGCGAGAACTCAACAAGGTGCTCGCTGAGATCGACGTGGCGGCCAAGCGCATTGACCGTGGCCTCGCGTGTGACGGCGAGAGTGCAGAGCACCTACTCGTCGAGGTAAAGCAGGCGGAGCCCCGGCTGGTAGCGATGCGGACACTGATGAGGGAAGACCTGGGGATCCGGGACTAGAGATCGTCTTCAAGGTTCAGATCCAGCGAAGGATTGAGGCGATGGTGACGGCGGCCTGGGAGGACTCGCGGGTCTTGTCGTAGCGGGTGGCCAGGCCGCGCCATTGCTTGAGGCGGTTGAAGAGCAGGCGCATGCCGATCTCGTTGCGGTCTGCTTCAAGGGAGAACACGGCGCTGGGTATGGCGTGTTTGATGCTGGCGCAGCGGACGAAGTCGAGGACAAGGGTGGACTTTCCCATGGCGGGGCGGGCGGCAATGACGATGAGCTGGCCGGGGTGGAGTCCGCCGGTGAGGGAGTCCAGGTCGGTGTTGGTCGTAGGCCGCGACCGATGGCAGCGGCCGGGTGTCCGGCGGCAGGTGGGCCAGGCGACGCTCGGTCAGGAACGTCACCGCAGCCTGGCCGGGCTCCGGCTCGGCCGCGGGAACTGGTGTGTCGTCGGCTTCGGCCGCCTTGCGGGCCTCCAGTGCGACGGCATCCGAGGTCAGCGCCCCGGCCCGCAGTGCAGCGGCAAGCCCGGCCACCAGGTGCTCGTGGTGAAGGTGCCGGCCCAGCAGCAGGACCTCGATCAGGGCCCGGGTGCCGTCACGGTCGCCGTGGGCCTTGCAGGCTGCCGCCCACCACGCGTCGTGGACCGGGGTGAACTTGCCTGCCGAGCGGGCCTGCTCCAGCGCGGTCGCGCCGGGGAACGCACCGGGCTTGCGGACCAGCGCCTCCAGGTAGTGGTCCAACTCCAGCCTGACCTGGCCCTTGGCGATCAACCGTTCGTGCCGGGCGACCTCCGTGCGTCCGTCGTAGACCACGACCTCGGAGGCGTGCAGCATCACCCTCACGGTGCGGCCGATCAGTTTCACCGGAACCGAGTAGCGGTTCGTGCGGACGCTGACCTGCGCGTATCGGTCCACCCGCAGGCTGAACAGCCGTCCCGTCTCGAACGGCTCGTCCGGCAACGGTTGCAGTAGCGGACGCTCGGCAGCGAAGTACTCGCCGATCGTCCGGGGCCGGGAGCGGATGCGGCGTTCGTCGTCCTCGTCGTCCCACCGCTCGACCATCGCGTTCAGTTCGGCCAGCGAGCCGACTTCCGGGACGGGGACCAGGTGGTTTCTCTTGAACCAGCCGATCTGACCTTCAACCCCGCCCTTCTCGTGGGCGCCTTCAAGTCCGGGGGCGGCAGTACAAACTTTCAATGCCGTAGTGCGAACGGAACGCGGTCCACCGTTCGTTCTCCACCCTCGCCCTGGACAAACCCAGAACGCGAGCAACTGCGGCCCGCAAGTTGTCGTAACGGACCTTGCCGGTCGGCACCCCGCCCAGCACGCTGAGAGCGTGGACGTGGCCTTCGAAGAACGCCTCCTGCCCGCAGGACGCGAAGATGCGGTGCACGGCCTTGCCGGAGTAGGACAGGCGCATCGCGAACAGGTAGACCTTGACCTGCTCGCCGGCCAGACGGATCGTCACGTCCCCGAAGTCGACCTCCGTTTCGGCCCCCGGCACATGGGTTTGCGGGATGAACGCGTTCAACGGCCCCCGGCCCGCCTCGATCCGTATCTGAGGGCGGCGGTCGGCGACGTAAGCCCGCACCATGGGATAGGTCACCTCCACCGCACCGTGCTCGTCGACCAGGCGGTCGAAGATCCGCTTGACGGTGTGACGCTGCTTGCGCGGAGCATCCAGATCCGCCCGCAGCATCTGGTCGATGACCGGCTTGAACGCATCCAGCCGCGTCTTGCGGGGCGGCAACGGCTTGCGAGGTTCGGGCCAGACCGAAGCCATGGCTGCCCTCACCGTCCGGAAGCCGACTCCGTACTTGCGCTGCAAGGCCCGGTTCGAGACCCCCGCCCGGGCATCACGGCGAATCGCCGCGTACAGATCGACCTTGGACTTCGGTGGCACAGGCGCCACCCCCTCACCGCGGAGAGCACTCCGATCCTCCCACCGCAAGCACCCAAGTGGTGTCAAAAATCGGCGATATCACTCTTCACCGACACCGGGCGCTGTCGCTCCCGATCGACAACCGGTGTCAGGACTCGCTGATAAAGCCAGCCGGCGCCTTCGACGCCTACGGCGTGCTCGTCCTCCTCCCGAAGTCAGGATGGAGTTACCCGGACCGGGAGAGCGCCACGGCGCAGGTGTCTCGGTGAGATCAACGTCTTTCCCGACGCCGACTGCAGGACCGCGGTCCCCGGGCCCGAAGGCGAAGCGAAGGGCGATCCTGACTTCGCAGGTCGGGGAGTTGGTGTGCGCCTGCGGTGATGTACTCGCGCCGGTCAGAGGTGTGATCCTCTTCGCGAGATCGTCTGTCACCGGTGGATTTCGGTGTTCGTGAGGACGAGAAGGGCCCGCAGGAGGGTGGTGACGTGCCGGGCGGTCATACGGATCTTGGTCGGGAAGCGCCAGGACTTCAGGTCCGCGAAGCCGTGCTCGACGGCAGCGCGCTCGCGGTTGAGCAGGCGGTTCGCTTGGACGACCAGGCCGAGGGGGCCAAATCAGGCCGAATGGAGCGAGACTCTTTGCTGCTTCTTTGCCTCTGGGCATGCTGGTGGCGTGCCGGGCCGGCCAGGTCCCGGTTTTCATCCACGCTGCGACGGGGGCAGAAGCGGTGATCGAAACAGTGTTCAGTACCGAGGACTTACCGGGGGCCGACCGGGTCGACGCATGGCGGGAGAAGTTGTCCCAGATACACGCACCCGTAGACCTGGTCTGTCGTCCCGACTCCGACTTCCGCGCGCAGCAGCGCGTCGTCCAACTGGGGAGCGCGCTCGTGTGGTCCTCGGTCTGGTCGCCCCAGACCATCAGGCGGACACCGCGGCTCATCCGCCAATCCGACCCCGAGATCATCCACCTCTCGCTGATCACCAAGGGCACCGTGGGTTTCCGCATGGGCGGCCCGGACGCCCTGTACGGCCCTTACGAGTTCCGTACCAACGACTCCTCCCGCCCCTGGGAGATCCTCTTGGGCCCTCAGGGGGAAGGCGTGGACGCCGTGAGCGTCGACGTGCCCCGAGCGCGCCTGCCCCTGTCCTCGGACGATCTCAACCAGGTGATCGGTCACCGGATGACAGGACAGGAGGGCGTCGGGGCCCTGCTGACGGCCTTCGTCGCCACCTTGGTGGACAACCCGCGTTCGTACGCCGCCGCCGACGCACCCCGGCTGGAGACGGTCCTGCTCGACCTGCTCGCGGCCGTGTTCGCGAACGCGCTCGACGCCATCGACCGCCTCCCCGCCGAATCCCGGAGGCGGACCCTGACCCTGCGCATCCAGGCGTTCATCCGCGACCACCTGCACGACCCCGACCTGACGCCGACCGCCATTGCCGCCGCGCACCACATCTCGACCAGCTATCTCCACCGGCTGTTTCAGGACCGCGAGACCACGGTGTCCGGCTGGATCCGCCACCTGCGTCTGGAGCGTGCCCGCGAGCAGCTCGCCGATCCCGCCAGGAGCGACGTCCCGGTGCATCTCGTCGCCGTGCGCGCGGGCTTCGAGCACCATCCGGTCTTCACACGCGCGTTCCGCTCGGCCTACGGCCTGTCGCCCCGCGACTACCGCCGCCGTGCCCTGCTCCAGGAGATCGGCGACGGACCTGCAGCCGACTGAGCGCGGACGGATCGTCAAACAACCGTGGACTGGGCGTCAACATGTCAGCGATCGCAACCCAGAAGATGACATCAGCCGCCTGAGACCAGGCGGAACTGAGGTCCCATCACGGACTACCCGGGAAGGCATCGAAGATCGCACTCTCTGAGATGGGCAATGGACAAGAGCGAACAACAAGGAGGAGTAGGCAGTGAGGAACAGCCTGGCCGCGGCGGCTGCCACAGTGGGGATGACCGCATCGTTGCTGACTCTCATGCCGGCGACCGCAGCGAACGCGGGGCCGCTGATCTGCGACCCGGGAAGTCACAGTGTGGACTGGGTCACCACAAGTCGGACCCGGGTGCTCACCCACAAGGTGAAGGGGTACGAGAAGGAGTACACGGGCGGTAGCCGCACGATCACGAAGACTCTCGAGCACTCAAAGACGCTGACGTCCGGGCGGAGCGTCGACTCAGGGGCTTCCGGAGGGTTCGGAGTGAAGGGGATCCTGATCAGCTTGGATGCACACGTCAACGGCAGCTACGCGCACGAGAAGGGCCACACTACGACGCGAAGCGTCAGTGTCTCCGACACACTGACGAAGAAGGGCCGGTACTTCTTCTACCTAGGCAGACTCAAGGCTTCGGGGTATTGGGTCGGGTACCGGTGCGACGGCGGTACCAAGTGGATCGAGCAGGCCCACGGCCGGGCGAGAAGCTACGGTGCCGCGATAGACGGCGCCGTGCGTTGTGGCGAGCGGGTGAGCAAGAAGAGCATGGCCGACCTGGTGCAAAAGAAGTACTGCTGACCGAAGTCGCCGGTTGCCACGGCCGCCCCCGCCTAGAGCTCACGAGCCTGAGGAGTGGCGGCTCAATGGGATGGGTGGAGCAAGGGGCGCGGAACGATGGCTTCCTCAACTACGCGCCATGACATCGCCACGGTAGTGCGACACCCGAGAGTTCGCCTGAGCCCCGCTGAGTCCTTGCCGCTGCGGCCAGGGTGATGTCACCAACGGCCTGCCCCAAGTCCGCACAGCCCGGAGCAACGAAGGCAATGCAGGAGATTTACAACGCCGAGTCCCGCACTCACGCCGAGAAGGCGATCGAGGCGTTCGCGAAGACCTACGGCGCCAAGTTCCCCAAGGCCGTCGCGAAGATCACCGAGCACCGGGACGAACTGCTCGCGTTCTACGACTTCCCGGCCGAGCACTGGATCCACCTGCGGACCACCAACCCCATCGAGTCGACCTTCTCCACGGTCAAGCTCCGCACCAAGGTCACCCGAGACGCCGGCAGCCCGGCGGCCGCGCTCGCGATGGTGTTCAAACTGGTCGAGTCCGCCCAGGCGCGGTGGCGCGCGATCACCGGAGCCCACCTGGTCCCCCTGGTCCGCGCCGGTGCACGCTTCGAGAACGGCATCCTGCTCGAGCGGTCCGAGGTGGCGGCGTGAAGGACATGCTCGCGGCGCTTGACGAGTTGACCGACCGCGATCCGAACCGTCGGGACGTTGCCGCTGCAGTCCTCGGGGACCTCCTGCGCGGCACCGCGCTCGACACGGACACCGCCTGCCTGGTCGTCGGACGCCTGGTCAGCCTGGCCGTCAACGAACCGGAAACCAAGGTCCGCGAGTCCGCCCTGAACTCGATCAGCGAGGCCTTCAACCACCACCGCCTGCCCCTGCACCTCGTCGAACTGCTGGCGACCGCCATGCCGACGATGGAACACGAGCTCCTCGAATACGCCCTCTACGTCCTCGGCGCCACCCACGACCCGCGGGCCCGGCCGCTGATCGAGCCGTTCCTCCACCACCCCGACCCACAGGTGCGCGAAGATGCCCGGCTCGCAGCAGCCGACATCACCGCGCCGGAAGGCCCCATCCACAACTCTTGACTATTGCTCCCTCGACGCGGTGCCAACGTCAAGCTGCACAGCATCAACCGCACCCCCACCGACGGCCGGCCACACCTGGTCGACCTCGGCATGCCCGTCTTCACCGACACTCCACCCTGACCGAGGGGCATGCACTTCAGGTGGCCCTCAGTGATGCCAGGGAAGTTGAATCGGATCATCAAAGGCTTGCCCAGCCACAAGCTCGGCCGTCAACTTGGCTAGGCCGAAGGGATAAAGCGTCTCATTAGTGGCTGCCAGGTCAGTGATGGGCCACCAGCGGTGCCCAGCGTGGTATTTGCGCTCGTTCGCCTCCTGGCCAGTCACATCGACCTGGTGGCTTGTGACACGAAGTTGGAAGAAGACGTCCCGGAAGACGCCCTCAGCCCATCCGACATCTGCATATCCGGAGGTTTCCGCTACTGCTGATCCCAGGGACTCTGGTTCCACGGACAGTCCAATCTCTTCGCGAAGCTCGCGGGCTGCCGCCTGTGCCAGAGTCTCCCCGTCTTCGACACCGCCGCCGGGCGTGCACCATCCGTGACCGCTCGAGGGAGCATCTGGGTCGACATGGAACTTCAGCAAGAGCAGGCGGTCTAGCTCGTCGATCAACAGAACCCGAGCGGATTCGCGGCGATAACTTCCCTGATCAGACATGCCAGCAGCGTACCCGCGACGACACCAGCAGACAGTCGAGTTTCGCGCCACGGGCAGGTCTCTTCCCTAGTCCGGAAAGGGCATCCGGACTCACCAACTCCTTGCCCGCGAACTGCGCGCCCGCGGCCACCAGGTCGACGTCGAACACCTCCACGTCCATCTCCCGCGCGTCCTCAAAGCGGCCGACACCAGCACCGGAGCGAGCGCATGGCCACCACCGGCCTGTACGACCTCATGACCACGGAGGCGATGACTGCACCAGTTCCGGACGTCAGGCGAGGACCGGTGGAGAACGGCTTCATCGTCTACCGCGGCCCACCAGTGAGGCTGCACACCCTATCGAGTGGACGCTCGGCGTCGTCGATCGGTACTCGGTACCGCTCACGACGGACGTGCCGATAATGCGGCAGTGAGCTGGCCCTGCACGGCGGCAGCGGGCTTGACAATAACGTCGCCCTGCATCGACTCGAACTGCGAGGCACTGGTCGGACTCGACGACGGCCGGCGTACCTGGTCGGCGCCCGCACAGTTCGCCGCGTTGCGGCGCCGACTCGAAGATGCGCCGCGGCGCCGAAACCTGTCAAAACGCGGGTCCGGCAGCAGGCTTACTACTCCAGCAGCGGTTCGTGTCCTGAGCTGGCAGTTGTCGTTGTGCTGGTATGGAGGGGATGGCTGAAGGCTCGGTATGGGCTGCTGAGTTGGATTCGGTCTTCGCGCGGGTGGCGGAGAGGTTCGGCAGGGCGGATCTGCGGTGGCGGATGCGAGACTACGTCCGTGGACTGCTGGGGCGGGCGACGCGCAAGAACGGCTGGCAGCTCGCGGAATGGGCTGGGCACCGCACCCCGGACGGTTTCCAGCGGCTGCTGAACAGCAGTGTCTGGGACGCGGACGCTCTGCGTGACGATGTCCGCGAGTACGTCGCGGAACGGCTGGGGCCGGACGGAGTGCTGATCATCGACGACACCGGGTTCGTCAAGAAGGGCACCACCTCGGCCGGTGTCGGCCGGCAGTACACCGGCACCTCCGGAAAGATCGACAACTGCCAGATCGGGGTGTTCGCTGCCTACGCCACCGACGTGGGCCGGGCTCTGGTCGACCGGGAGCTCTACCTGCCCAAGTCCTGGACATCCGACCGTGAGCGGTGCCGGGCCGCCAAGATCCCTGACGAACGGCCGTTCGCGACGAAGGGCGAGCTGGCCCGGGACATCGTCCGCCGCTGCCTGGCCGCCGGCCTTCCCGCCGCCTGGGTTACCGCGGACGAGGCCTATGGACAGGACTGGCACTTCCGCCGCCTGCTCGAGCAGCTCGGCGTCGACTACGTGGTGGCGGTGCCCAAGTCCCAGCAGATCAAGTCCCTGGCCGGGATCTGGCGCATCGACCAGCTCATCGAGGATGCTCCTGCTGATGCCTGGCAGCGGCTGTCCTGCGGCAAAGGGGCGAAGGGCCAGCGAGTCTACGACTGGGCCGCGGCCAAACTGCCTGCCAACTTCATCTTCGATCCCGACCCGCCGACCCATCACCGCTGGGTGATGGCCCGGCGCAGCCTGTCAAACCCCGGGGAGATCGCCTACTACCTGGCCTACGCACCCGCCGGCATCGAGATCTCCGACCTGGCCAGCATCGCCGGCAGCCGCTGGGCGATCGAGGAGTGCTTCCAGGCAGCGAAGAACGAGTGCGGCCTGGACGAGTACGAGGTCCGTCGATACGTGGGCTGGTACCGGCACATCACACTCGCCATGCTCGCCCACGCAGTCCTGACCGCACTTGCAGCCCAGGCCGACAACGACGCAAAGGGGGCTGCAGAAACGCATCAGCCCTCATCCCACTCACCGTGGCGGAGATCCGGCGGCTCCTGGACGCTCTCCTGCCCCGCCCCCGAGCCATCCACGACCCCGTCACCCACGCACTGACATGGTCGGCCTGGAGAAGACGCCGTAAGGCCATCGCCCGCCACTGCCACTACCAAACACGCAGCTCAGGACACGAACCGCTGCTGGAGTATTACAGCGGCTAACAGAATGAGGTGAGGTGGTGCCGTGGACCGTGTCTGTGCGGCCGATTGGGCCGTTGCCAGTGCATGGGGGCATCACCGGGATCGTGTCGGATGAGTTGTGGGAGCGGATCGAGCCGCTGTTGCCGAGGAGGGAGCGCCGGTTCCGGTACCCGGGCCGAAAACCGCTGCCGGACCGGCAGGTGCTGTGCGGGATCTTGTAAGTGCTGCACACGGCCATCCAGTGGGAGTACCTCCCCAAGGAACTGGGGTTCGGCTCGGGCATGACGTGCTGGCGCCGACTGCGGGACTGGAACGAGTCCGGCGTCTGGCAGCGACTGCACGAGGTGCTCCTGGCTGAGCTGAACGCAGCCAGGAAGCTCGACTGGTCCCGCTGCGTGGTCGACTCCTCGCACGTCGGAGCGCTGAATGGGGGCTCGCGACGGGCCCGTCGCCGGTCGACCGGGGCCGAGCCGGCTCCAAACATCACCTGATCACCGACCGACACGGCACACCACTCGCCGTCATCCTGACCGGCGGCAACCGCAACGACGTCACCCAGCTCCTGCCCCTGCTGGACGCCGTCCCGCCCATCCGAGGCCGGGTCGGCCGGCCCGGCCGCAGAGCAGTTGCGTTTCTACGCGCGGCTACGACCACGACCGCTACCGCAAGCGGGTCCGCGCCCGCGGCATCATGCCCGCCATCGCACGGCGCAGCACCGGACACGGCTCCGGGCTCGGCGCCTACCAGTGAGTGGCCGAGCGGACCTTTGCCTGGCTCCACGGCTTCGGCCGACTGCGTGCGCTGGGAACGACGAGCAGACATCCACGAAGCATTCCTCAAACTTGCCTGCTGTCTGATCACCCACCGACAACTCAAGCCATTCTATTAGCCGTTGTAAGAGCAGGGGTCAAAGCTCCATGACGATTCCCCACACCAGCGCGGCAGCGCTTACGAAGGGGGCCAGCAGCATCACGAAGAAAGCGGAGCTGGACAGCTGGGCCGGATTCCGTTGCCCGGCCTCCCGCCACTGCCCGTTGCTCCAGGCCACGGCTACGAAGAGGACGATCATCAACCAGTAGGGGCCACCATGCCGGAACAGCTGTACCGCACCAGCCGCCAGGCAGAGGAACGAGAACCCAGCGATGTAGGCGGGTTTGATGCCGTAAAGGGTCAATTATCCTACCTCTCTTGTTGTTCTTTAGTGTGGTTGTGCTGAAACGGCGCAACCACTCAGGGGCCGCCGTAACCGCCCGAGTTGTCTTCGGGATCCTCCGTCGCGCACAGGGAGGGCACCAGGCGCTGCGCCAGTGCGTCTCCGGAAATCCGCGTCTTGGTCACACTGCCATCTTCGGCCACGGTCAGCGCCGCATAGAAGGCCATGGCGATCCAGTCGCCGGGATGGTGGTGGAAGAGCTCTACGGTGTCGTGCGGATACTCCGTGCGCAGCCAGGCGAACGCCTCTTCGTACTTCCCGGCGCCGGGGTCGCTGATCACCACCGTGAGCCGGCCGGGCTCCCCCCGCCACACCCGGATGTGCGCACCGCCCACCGCATCGAGGCCCTGCCATGGGTCATCGTCGCGGTTCAACTCTGGGAAACTGCCTTCGCCGGTCCACCCGGGATCCCTTCCCTGCGTGACGACGCTCCGCCCCACTATCTCAGGCGGGCGCTGTCGGAGGGGAGCTTCAGGCACTGCCGAATGCGGCGTGAGATACAGCGGGCCCAGCTGACGACTGGCCAGCCAGTGAGCTCTTTCAGCGTGGCCACTGATCGGGTGACGGGATCGATGCCCACAACGCACGAGGCTCCGGTGCCGTTGGGGGAGGTGTTCGAAGTCTCAACACTGAGGCACACAATCTCGATCGCCGCTGGTCAACACACCCTCAGATGGGGTAAGGTGCGCAGCACCTCTAAGGCCCGCAGGGCATAGAAACGTCGTGCGATCGCCCTCGATGGCTTTCGATGCCTGGGCGTGCGCAGCACCTCTAAAGCCCACAGGGCATAGAAACAGCCCGGAGTCGATGGGGACGTAGAACGCCTTGCGCTGCGTGCGCAGCACCTCTAAAGCCCGCAGGGCATAGAAAACCGAGGTAGTCGGCCGACTCGGCCACCCAGGGAACGTCACGTTCGCGCCCGGCGGAGTGGTGGTTGCCGTACTCGTCGGCGGCGTTCTTGTACTCGTGGCCGTAGATCAGGTGGCGACTGGTGCGGCCGCAGGCATCGGGCTCGGGATCCGGGCAGCAGCCGTGGCGCAGCCCGAGCACCTCGCCCGGGCGCATCCCGGTGAGGTAGGCGATGACGATGAACACGCCGTGACAAGCAGCCGGATCAGTCCCGGCGTCTCGGCGAAGTCGCATTCCCATCTCCCGGCTGGGCGCGGAACTGCGCACCCAGTCCCAGTTGGAAGTCCAGGTCACCGAGGGCCAGCGGACGACCGGCTCTTCTGGCGGCGGCGCACCTTCCTCGGCACCGCGACCGACGAGTCCGGCTACCTCGACTGGACCGCCGACCCGGCTCCGCTGATCCGCTTCGTCATCAGCTACGTCTGCTCCCGCAGCCAGATCACGCGCCAGTACCAGAGGGTTCTCGACGCTCTGCGCGGGCGCGGCCTTGACGCGGAGCTGGCGCACGCCGACGGCGGCGGCTTCCAGATCCGCATCGGGCTGTCGGACCTGACGTACCTGCTGATCGGCGCCGACGAAACCCTTCCTCCCCGGCTGGAGCATGTACAGTGCTGGCACGTCGAGCACTACGGCCCCGAAATCCGCATCGCCGTGGTGTACGACTCGATGCCGCACAACCGCCCCCGGGGCGCCAGACTCGGCGGCGCCCACGTGGACGTGATGGCCGACCATGTCGCCCGGTACGTCGCCAGCGTCATGGCCCGCTACGGCGGCCGTCACCCGCTGGGCGCGCCGGTCCGCCTCCAGCAGGACGCCACCTCCCCCGCCACCGTCGCGTGGCTGCTGGAGGAGCTGGTCCGGCTCCCGCGCCACCACGGCGAGCTGACCAACGACGGCGGTGCGCTGAGGGGGAAGGCTTCTCGGCGATCGTCCTGAAGACTGAGGGGGTGGGCCCCGTCCGACGAACAATGGGAACGCGACCGCCACGGCCACTCATCCGACCGCATCACCGTCGAACACACCCTCGCCGACCACAAACGCTGGAAGCAACTGACCCGCTGGACCCATCGCCGCGACCGCCTGCCCGACCCCTACCACGCCATCGCCAGCCTCGTCTCAGACCGCACGGCCAACGTCTGAAGACGGTCGTGAGTAAGGCAAACACCCCTCACCCGATATCAGGCACCAACTCGTTAGGGTCACCGACAAAATCCGTCTACCTCGGTTTTGCGGTCTCTGATCGTGACGATCCCGTGTCGGTGTCGCCGGGACTCGCTGAGCGCTCCGGTTCTGCCGGAAGCGGCAAACGGGTCATCCCGCGTCCCATTGGGCCCTGAGTGGCGGATCCTGCGGTGTGTCGCTCCTGCCCGCCTGACCGCGGAGTCAACATTCAAGAAGGGGCGTTCGCGAGGCGCCTCGCATGTGAGCCAGGAGGTTGGCATGAACCAGTGGGTTACCTTGCCACCGGAGCCGGGTGAAGAGGTGCTATGTGTGAAGAGAGGGTCAGCCGCGATTCCAGGAACTGAGCTCGCGCTACAGGGTGGTCTCCTCATTCTCACCAACCAGCGCATCTATATCGGACCGTGGGACACCCGTCTGGTAGGTGATCTGCTTACGAAGATAGCTGGCAAGCTGGGGCCAGCGGGGGCGGCCAAGGCAATGGATCTGGTTGCGGGGTGGGCGAATAGGGCCCGGGCTGTGTCGTTGCGGGAGATTCTCTCGGTGGCACCGTTCCGGAAGAGTTCGCTTCGAATCACGACCCGCGACGGCAAGCATCGTGACTTCGTGATCGCAGCGACGATGCGGTCACCCATCTGGTCGCGGAACAACGCCCCGCACCGCGACGAGATGCTGGCCGCGATCCGTCAGGCGGTTACCAGCTCCTAGCTGGCGGGCTTGGCATCTGCTAAGGGCTGTCCCGTAAAAGATCTCCGGGGTCGGCAGTGTGCTACCCCATGACCGCGCGGGCCGCGTCCAGAAACGCCAGCCGGTTGTCCTCCAAGTAGTCCCGCACGCTCTCGCCGTCAGGCAAGCCTTCCCACACCGTCCGGTTGAGGTCGAGGAAGTACCCGCGTGCCGCGTCGTGCACGGGCAGGGGGAACTGGATGCGGATGAGCCGCTCCGCAACCCACAGCCTGTTCATGACATCCCGGGTCGTGAGGAACCAGGCGTCGGTGCGCTCCCACTCGGAAGGCCGACTGAAGGCGCAGCGTTCGGCCTCGGCCCCCACCTCGATGAACCGCTCCAGCAGCGCGAGCCGTTCCCCGCGCCGGGCCTCCGACAAGGCGATCTGTTGCCGTTGCTGTTCTGCGCGTTCCGCCGAGAGTTGAGTCCTGTGCTGAACGAGGTAGGACAACACGCCGCCGAGGACAACGCCGCCCAGCGATATGAGTGACACCCAGACCTGACCTGCCATGACGGTCATCGTGCCATGCCGCCGATCTTTGAGACGATCTGGCTGTGGCTGGTGTGATCACGGCGTCGGAGCCGTCCTGGATAGCCCCGTTCACCGGGCTGAGCCGACGTCAGTTCGGCAAGCTGATCACCGCGTTACGACGCGAGGGCGCGGACCCGGTTCGCAAGGGCCGGCCGTGGAGCCTGCCGCTGGAAGACCGGGTGCTGCTGGCCGCCGCGTACTGGCGCACGAACCTGAACCTGCGGCAGCTTGCGCCGCTCTTCGGCATCCCGAAGTCGGCGGCCGACCGCATCATCGACCACCTCGGGCCGTCACTCGCGATCCAGCCGCACACGAGGTCCCGCAAAGACACCGTGCTGATCGTGGATGGAACCCTGGTGCCCACCCGTGACCACACGGTCGCCGAGCAGTCGAAGAACTACAGGTACTCGACCAACCACCAGGTCGTTATCGATGCCGACACCCGGCTCGTGGTCGTCGTCGGCCGGCCGGTGCCCGGCAACCGCAACGACTGCAAGGCGTGGGAGCTGTCCGGCGCGAAGGACGCCGTCGGCCGCACCACGGTCATCGCAGACGGCGGCTACCGGGGCACCGGCCTGGTCCTTCCGCACCGTCGCGAGCGCGGCCAAGCCGAACTCCCCGACTGGAAAGAGGAACACAACGCCTCTCACCGCAAGGTCCGCGCCCGCGTCGAGCACGTCTTCGCCCGGATGAAGAGCTGGAAGATCCTCCGCGACTGCCGCCTGAAAGGTGACGGCGCTCACCTGGCCGGGTAACCGAGAAACGGGCTGATCAACCAGCACACCGTAGACGTTTGCTGGACAGCCCTTAGGCAGCGCGGCGAGAAGGCACCGGCCGACGCGTAACCGCCGAGCGGCGCCCTGTCGCACAGGTAGTCGAAGGGTTCTCAGCTCTGCAGCGGCAGATCGGTGGTGTAGTCCACCGATCAGATGACGTTCCCCGTGGTCACCCGTTCCGGCTTCCGGGTCTTCGCGTGGCAGTACAAACGCAGGCGCACCCATCGGACCTGGCGCAGCAGCGGCTCCAAGGGGAGCGGGGGTTCGTCCTCCGGCCATGCATCGCTGACCTCGCCGGAAGCGATGACGGCGAGGTGAAGGCTGTCGGTCTCGGCCCGGAGGCTCATCTCCTCCGCGGGCTCCCATGCGCCACTCGTCTCAGGGGCCGGCTGGCCGTCATGCACTTGAATGGTGAGCTGCAAGGGCCCGGTGTCGGTGGTGGTCAGGACTACGGCGCTGGCATCGCCGGCGGGACCGCACCGCCAGCCATAGGGCATCTCGTCCGGGTAGTCGTCGCGCTCGGTGAAGCCGATGAAGTATCTGCTTTCGCCGAGGTCGACGGTGAACTCTGCTTGGCGGACCAGCATGGACAGCCCCTGATCTACACAGCGGAGGTGCCCCTTCCCGAGGCAGTTGGAAAGGAGCACCATCGGTCTAACGCATGATGGTGCGGTAGTTCAGACGATCACGAAGAAGGGGTCGTGATCCATGCATAGGACGCACGGCGCCGGTTGGTGATAGTCCCGCCTTGACTGTCGTTCTCCGTACTAGGCGGCCTACTGCCGCCGGGACGCCGACGGCCACCCGCAAGCTACCCGGCGGTGCGGGTGCCCGGCCTGCGCTCGGCGGAGTTCCAGCCCTGCCGGTGGAGCCGTTCGAAGCCGTCCAGGAGGACGTCCAGGGCGAACTCGAACTCGAACTGGTCGTCGCAGCCACTGCCCACGGCCGACTGCCCGTCGTGGTACCCGGCCGTGGCGACCTCGATGATGTGGGGGTACCGTGCGGCCAGTTGGCCGAACATTGCCGCCCGCGCCTCCGGGTCGGCCGGTGGCAGCGGCGTGGGGAACACCTCCTGGGTGAACCCCCATATGCGGCTCCCGAGAGCGTGCATGACGTGGTGGGTGAGGTCGACGGAGAAGCCGCCGGCCCGGAACGTTCCCATCAGCGAGTCCATGTACTCCAGCACGACGGGCGGGGCGTGCGTGCGCGACTCGATCACCTGGGATGCCCAGCGGTGGCGCAGCAGCGCCTGCCGGGCCGAGAGGATCCTCTGCCGGATCGCGCGCTTCCAGTCCGCGCCCGGCGCCGGCGGGTCGATCTCGCCGACGATGACCTCGACCATGCCGTCGAGCAGCTCCTCCTTGTTCGCCACGTGCTTGTAGAGCGCCATGGGCACCACTCCCAGCCGTTCGGCCAGGTTGCGCATGCTCAGCGCCTCGATGCCGAGGCCGTCGGCGAGAGCCACCGCGGCGCGCAGAACCCGCTCCCGGTCCAACGGCACGCGGCGAGGGGCCGTGGCGGACTCGGTCATGCCGCCCACCGCCGAGGTCCCAGAAGTCCTCGATTCTTCCCACTTGACATGTGTACAGCGTACACCTAGCGTGCGGAGCAGTCAGGTGTACGCCGTACGCCTCTGGTTCAGGAGGGGTCTCTCATGACTTCCGACCGAAGGGCCGCCATGGTCGGCGGCCTCCTCTACCTCGTCACCCACGTCACCTCCGTCGCCGCGCTCGTTCTGTACGAGCCGGTGCTCAAACACACCGACTACGTCGTCGGTCCGGGGTCCGACACCGGGGTGCTGGTCGGAGTGCTTCTCGAGGTGATCCTGGCGCTCGCCGTCGTCGGGACGGCGGTCGCGCTGTTTCCCGTCGTCAAGCGGCACAACGAGGGCGCCGCGCTGGGTTATGTGGGCCTGCGTACTCTCGAAGCCGGGGTCATCGCCGTCGGCGTCGTCCCCCTACTCGCGCTCGTCACGCTGCGGCACGACCTGGCCGGAACGGCCGACTCCGACGCGACCACGCTCGCAAGCGCCCTCGTGGCCTTCCACAACTGGACGTTCCTGGTCGGTCCCAGCTTCGTCTGCGGAACCAACACGGTGCTGATTGCCTACCCGCTGTACCACTCAGGCCTGGTGCCCCGCTTCATACCCGTGTTGGGGCTGGCCGGCGGCCCGCTGGTCTTCGCCTCGGGCGCCGCTCAGATGTTCGGCGTCTACGAACAGTTCTCGGTGTGGGCGGCCCTCGCCGCCATCCCGGTGTTCGCCTGGGAGATCTGCCTCGCTCTGTACCTGATCCTCAAGGGCTTCCGGCCCTCGGTCGCGGCCGGGCCCGCCGCGGTGCCGTCCGGGGCCAGCGCCTATCCCGCGGCCGTGTGACCCGGCCGCCTACTGCGACAGGGGTGACGGTGACGTGGGCGGCGTCGAGTAGCCCGCCGGCCCCAGCCAGGGCGGTGTAGTGGCCGGTGCGGCAGGTCAAGACTAGCGACCCAGCCTCGCGGCCCTCCTGATAGGCGTTCAGGGCTGTCAGCGCGGTGTTCGCGCGGAGGGCATGGGGGTCGGGGCTGCCATTAGGATTCGGGCCTGTCAGCTCCCCCTTTTCAAAGCCCGCATGTTCACGGAGTCGATCGCACAGCGGGACCAGTCCAGCTCGCCGCGGGCACCGAGTTCGTCGAGGACCAGGCGGTGGAGCTTCGCCCACACCCGGGCCTTCGACCACTCCGCGAAGCGCCGGTGAGCCGTCGCTCCAGACGGCCCCAACGAGGCGGACGGCAGCTGCTGCCGTGTGCAGCCCGATGTCGCCACGAACACGATCGCGGCCAGCACCTCTCGGTCACCGTGCCGACGCCGGCCTCCGCCCTGTGGACGGATCGGCGCCTCCGGCACCACCCTCTGGAACAGTTCCCACAGCTCATCCGGCACCAGCCGCTCAACGATCCGCAGCCCAGCAGGTTATCGAACGCACCAATTGAGATGGCCTGTTAGAGGCCGAGGCCGATCCCGCCGTCGCCCTGGTAGCTGGGGCCCGGGGGGTCGTCGTCGTCCGTGAACGCCACGAGCAGACTGATGATCGGCGCCATGAGCAGGATCTGAAAGAGGGGATATGCCCAGATCAGGTGATCGCGGAAAACCAGCAGGCTCACGGGTATCTCGAGGGCGACCGCCACAACGGCGATCAGAAGGCCGATGACACGCCTCCTGTCCAGACGGGTGCGTCCGCTTCCCATGGTGTCCCCCTTCGCTCGTGGCTGGTCCAACGCCCAAGGGGTAATACCCGGGGCGACACCGTGGAACGCCCGCTGGCGGGACGCGGGGCTGGTGACCGAGTCGCACGAGCGGTTGCGCGAGACCGTCCGCCTGGCTGAGGGCCGCAATGACGAGCCGAGTACGGCGGTCGTGTGCGTCACACTTCCGAGACGACTTCTTCGACTGCCTGACCGCCCGCGGGACGCGCTGTTCGAGCTGGCCGATGCGCTGCGCGGACGGGCCGGTGACTGCGCCCGTGGACCTGACGTTGGTGGCCGAACATCGGCGCGAACACGGCGCGATGTACGACGCGTTGAACAACGGGAACGTCGAAGTGCCGCGACTGCGACAAGTGCTAGTGCTTCGCCCTGTTGGCGAGGGCTGGGCCATCAATACAGAGTGCACCGCAGGGAGTTGATCGCGCAGGGCCGGGATGCTGATGTGTATGCCCTGGATGAGTCCAGGGTGCTCCGGCGATACCGGCACGGGGGCCCACCGGTCTGGAGTCACACCTGACGACGCACCTTGCGGCATGTGTGTATCCGGTGCCGCGGGTGTACGAGATCACCGACACCGACATGGTTCTTGAGCGGGCCGGATGAGATCGAGGCTGTGCTGCAGCGGCACCGGGACGTAGGCCCAGCCCTGGTGACCGCGACGGCCGCGACGGACGCCGACAAGCAGCTGGTGGCGTATGTCCGACCGGCCGACGGCGCCCAGCCCGACGAGGCGGAGCTCCGGTGAAGAGAAACACCAACCGCACACCGGGAAGACAGGGAAAGCCGGGAAAAGAGGAACTGCCCGCCACTCACCCCCCGCAGCCGTTCCACGCCCCGCAATCAGGCACACGGCACGTGGCAGGTCACACCCCCCGTAGAGTCTCCTGCAGCCAGTCGAAGACGACCTCGCCATGCTGCCGCGGCGCCATGGGCGAGCAGTGCAGCTGCGCACCGGTCGCTGCGGTGAGCTTCACGTACTTCTTCGGGGCCGTCAGCTTGTCGAACATCCGGCGTGGCTGACCCGGGTAGAACTGCTCGAAGTCGTAGTCGAGGACCAGCGTGGGGGCTTTGATACGGCCCACGACGTTCGTGATGTCGAGGGACGCAATGAGCCTGGCCGGGGTGTAGAAATCGGTGAACAGCCTGCCCTGGCGGGCGGCAAGCATCGCCGGCACGGAGAAGGGCTCGAAGCGCTTTTTCACCGTCGCGGCCTGTGCAGGCGACAGCTGTGGGGCGACCTCCTTGTTCCAGACGTCGTTGGTCTCCTGCCTGCTCGGAGTGAGAACCTTTTGCAGCTCCCCGAAACCCGACCACGGATTCAGACAGCCGGGCATCGCCACCAGCGCGGCGATGCGCTGCTCGAAGGCCGCGGCCCGCGGGGCCAGGTCGCCCCCCATACTCAAGCCGGTGAGGGCGATTTTGCCGGCGTCCACGTCGGAACGGGCGGTCAGCCAGTCGACAAGCGGCGTGACCACGGTCTCCCAGCGTGGGGTGAACACCACCTGGTCCACGAAGATCAGCTGCCCCTGCCCCGGACCGTCATAGACGAGGGCGTTCCAGTCCCGGCTCAGTGCGGCACGCACGCCGTACGTCCACATGTCGACGTTCTGCCCGTCGCTGCCGTTGGTCAGGATCACGGTAGGACGGCGGCGGCCCGAGGCGTCGGGTCGGAACAACCACACGGGCAGCGGGGTCGTTCCGTACGGAACCTGCGCTGTCACCGGCGCCGGATCGCACAGCCCGCAGAACGTATCCCACGCGCCGCGGCACGCCTTGTACAGCTGCTCCTCGCTGCCCGGGTCGTCGCAGCCCAGGACGAAGAAGAGCGCCTGGGAGTAGTACTGCGACGCCCTCAACGCCCGAAAGCGTCTGGTCTCCCGGTCGGGTTCGGCTCCCTGGGGTGCCCTCATCAGCTGGTCGCCAAGCCTTTTGAAGGTCTCGACGTACGTCTGCGCCGACAGACCGCTGTTGTTGATCGCGTTCACGGCCGTGAGCACCTCGCCCACATCACCGCTGCCCTCATCCGAGCCGCCGAGCGCCAACAGCGCATTGAAATTGAACTCCGGATTGTCGAACAGCGTCATCGCCCCCGGCGTGGGCCCGCCGGCAGACGCGGAAGCCGTACCGGAGACAGCAGGCTGCGCCGAGGAGGCCTGCGTGGTGGTACAGCCCGCAGCGAACACGGCAGCCCCCGCCACACCAACAAGCCCGGACAAAGCGCTACGCCGTCCTGGGCCGAGGGCATCGTCAGACGGTACGGGTCTCATGGGCGCCCAATGTATGACCCTGCTCCTCCCGCCACACCGCACGACGCCCACACGTGCCCCGAATAGCCCTCCGGGCTGGTCTTCCCCGTCATCGTTAATCCCCGGAGGCCGCCTGGTCGCGTACGAGGCGCAGCGGCCGGTTTCGCAGGAGCGGACGACCGGGTAGGGGCCGGTGACCACGGACGACGTCCGCGCAGCCCGTCCCACCCACCGCGCAGCAGCCCCCGAGTGAACAGGCCGACGACCTTCTGCCGGCCGGCTGCTTGCCATTGCAGAAAGCGCCGCCCTCGCTGGTGCGGTCGCGAGATTGGTCAGCCCCGGGTGACGTGTCGGTTCACCGCGTGTGACCGCCCTGGACGCATCGGCTGCAGGTCTCGTCCGAGTGCATGTGGGTGGTGCGTCCCCCGTGCGCACCAAACCCGGTCGGAGTGGCGGCGGGCGTCAGGGCTTGGGGGCGGGAGCGGTCGCCTGCCAGCGGGTGCCGATGGTGCGCAGCAGGTTGTCGTAGACGCCGAGGTAGCGGAAGGGCTTGATGGCGGCCATGTAGAGGTGACCGAAGGGACCGTTGGGCTTGACGAGGACGGCCATCTGCCCGCGGTAGCCGCCGGAGCCGTCCGGGACCCAGCCGAGGTGGAGCACGCCATGCATCGTGCGGTTGGCGATCTCGGCCGCCCACTCGCCCTCGGTCTCGTAGACGGGGGTGAAGCGGGGGTTGCGGGAGGACGACAGGTCCTGGCGGAGGTCATCGGGCAGCCGGTCGCGCAGGGTCGGCACCCGTGCGCCCAGGCCGGCGTCCGGCTTGTCCCATCCGAACAGCGCACCGAGCTTCCAGCGGATCGTGAAGAGGGCGCGGGCGACGGGCGAGGTGACGAACGGTTCCTGCGCGGGGCCTGCGCCGCTGAAGAGGGCGACCAGACGGGGCCAGTCGTCGGCGCTGCCCGGAGTGGGCAGCGCCCAGACGTCCTCGAGGCGGAAGTCGTGGGCGATGGCGTGGATGCGCCAGGGACGGGAAGTGTGGGCAGTCTTGGGAAGCCTCATGCCGAGCCCCTGTCTATACGGTGGCGTATAGACCTAGGCTAGCCCTGTGTGTACGGAGGCGTCTATACGGGTCCGTACATCCGGTGAGTCGAGGAGGCAGGGCATGGGAGTCACCCGTACGCCGCGCGGCGCCTGGATCGAGCAGGGAATGCGGGCGCTCGCCGCCGGCGGTCCGGAGGCCGTTCGCATCGAGGTGCTGGCGCAGGCGCTGGGCGTCAGCAAGGGCGGGTTCTACGGATACTTCCGCAACCGGGACGCGCTGCTCGGCGAGATGCTCGACGCTTGGGAGCGGGAGGCCGCCGAGGCCGTGATCGAGCGGGTGGATGCCGGGGGCGGGGACGCCAGGGCCCGACTGGAGCGGCTGTTCACCATCACTGCGGCGGCCACCGGGCCGGTGACGGGCGTGGCCTCGGAGCTGGCCATCCGCGACTGGGCGCGGCGCGACGAGGACGTGGCAGCGCGGCTGCGGCGGGTGGACAACCGGCGCATGGAGTACCTGCGCGCACTGTTCGGGGCCTTCTGCCCCGACGAGAAGGAGGTCGAGCTGCGGTGCATGCTCGTCTTCTCCCTGCGGATCGGCAGCTACTTCATCGCCGCCGAGCACGGAGGGCTCAGTCGGGCGCAGGTGATGGAGCTGGCGCGGGAGCGGCTGCTGACGTAGAGGCGAGGCACGGGCCACGACCGAGTGCTTCCCGTGGCGTGCGACTGCTTCCGGCGACTCGGCTGCCGCGGTCGCTTGCGCCACCACCTCCAGCGGGTAGCCGTACTGAACCCGATGACGGGCGAACCCGTCCTCGTCATCGACGAAAACGGCACCCGTCGCTCGTATCCGGCACACATCGAGATCCAGGTCGATCATGGTGACCTCTGCAGTGTTCGGCCACTCAGGCAGCGTGGTGACATCGCAGTAGACATCCAGGTCAGCAGGAGCCGTCTGGAAGAGCGCAGTCGACCAGGCATCGCGGGGAAAGAGCATGACCCGCGGCTCCTCAGTCTTGTAGACCGGCCCCACTCCGCCTTTGCTGTAGATCGTCCCGACCTGCGTAACCAGCCATACTCCGTGCCCGGCCCCACCAAGGACGGACCATCGAATGGTGCCGATGCAGACGGCCGTCGAACTTGCGCACGGAGACGAGAACCTCGGCGACGGTCATGATCAGGAGACTACTTGGCAGTCTCCCCGGTGAATCGGTCAGAGCACTACCATGCGCGGGCGGGGCTGTGCCGGTCCGCCGCCGGTAGAGCCCCGCATCTCGTGTTCTCGGTGCAACAGCGCCTGGCGGTTCACTGCTGCACGCCGTAGGAGACTTTGGCTCCCGCCTGCAACTGTTCACGGACCTTGATCACAGCGTCCCTGTCGCCGAGCGCGCGGCAAGGGCAGCTCCGTCATCAACAACAGCAGTCACCGCGCGCGTCTACCAGAAGGACAACTACTTCGGCCGGCACGTCCGCGTCGGACGAGAAGGCGGCACCATCAGCGACCTGCGGTCCTACCAGCTCAACGACACCACTCACAGCCTGCGCAACAGCGACACCCGGTGCGGCGCCTCGTAACCTCCTGGAGCGGGTCCCTCCGCCTCACGGCCGCCCGTCGGCAGGCCCTCGGGCTCAACCGCGAGTAGGGCGGCGTGGGTGCGCACCTGGACGGGCAGCGAGCCGACGGCGGCCATGCGGGCGGCCGGGTCGGCGTAATGGCCGGAGCGGTCGGCGAGTGCCTGCGCCAGCCAGCCGTCGTGCTTCGGGCGGCGGTAGTCGCCGCGCTGGACCAGGAGGTCGGGGGCGGCCTTGTCTCCCGGCCGGCTCTCCATGGTCCGGTCGAGTCTGCCGGCCCCGGCGAGCGCGGCGAGTTCGTCAGCGCGGGCGGCGGGCTGCTGTGGTGCCTACAGTCGCTACTGCTCGGCTTCTGCGGCTCCCCGGTCGGCGGCGAGCTCGTCCTGGAGGACGGCGTCGGCCGCCGGGTCGTAGACGCCGCCGGTGGTGGCGAGCAGCTGCGTGATGCGCTCCCACTCAGCGACTCCGGCCGCGTTTGTCTTCGGCCAGGCCCTCGCGGTCGCGGTCCATGTGCTGCTTAGCCGGGCGTCCTCGAGCGCGGCCGCGGCCTCGGTGGACGTCATCCCGGCGGCGCGCCGGCGGACCGCGCGGCGGCCGACCTTCGCCCGGTCGACCGGCTGGCGAGGCTCGGCCGCGCCGGGTGTGAGAACCTGCGGACGACAGGATCGGGGAACTGGGGGGCTCACACGAGCCTCCTGATCGTCGCTGGGTGACGGAATATCCGGCCGCCGCACGGTGGGCGCGGCGGCCGTAGACATGTGACCGAGCGCTTCAGTTGGCCGTTCTGAGTGTCACAGTTGGCCACGTCCTGTCCCTCAGCCAGAAGGAGTGTGCTTGGTGAACTCGATCGTGCAAGCGGGCGGAGTGGCAGGCGAGTGGCGGGATCGAGTGGCTGCCGTACGCCGCGAGCTCACCGAGCACGGGCCGCCGCGGAGTCCCGATGGCGCTCCGGACTTCGCCACCGTCACGCTGCCCGAGCGCGACTGTGATCAGGTACGTGACCTCCTGGTGGATGAGCGAGTCGGCACGGTCGTCGAGATCGGGCTCGCTTATGCCAGTTCGGCGCTGGCGATCGGTGAGGCGTTGCTGCGCACCGGTTCACGCAACCCGCGGCATGTGGTGATCGACCCGTTCCAGTACACGGCGTACGACGGTGTCGGGTGGGAGCTGCTGCGCAGCGCCGGCCTGGACGACATCGCCGAGCTGGTGAGCGAACCATCGCAGCGGTTCCTTGCCCGGTTGGCCGACGCGGGTTTCGCCGCGGATGCGGCGTTCGTCGACGGCAGCCACCACTTCCACAACGTGTTCGTCGACCTCCACTTCCTGGGCGAGATCGTCCGACCTGGCGGCGTCGTACTGCTCGACGATGTCTGGTGGCCATCCGTCGGCGCTGCCGTGGCGTACTTCGAGACCAATCTGGGGTGGCGTTCGATACCGGGCGCTCTGGCCGACGGGACCGCCGACCCGGCCAGCGGTCGGCCGCGGATCGGCGCCTACCGGCTGCCCGATCCGCGCCCGACGCCGGACTTCAAGGAGTTCCGACCATTCTGCTGATCCGGGTGGGCTCGCAAGGCCCGCCCGAACCGGGCTGCCGCGCGTCAGTCACGGCGATGGCACCGCGTTGAGCTGTGACCAGCACTTTCACCAGGGGTGCGGGAGGGCCGTCAGCGGTGACCCAGCACGTTGACCACCCGTCCGCTGGGGTCACGGACGAAGAACCGCCGCACTCCCCACTCCTCGTCCTGCAAGGGGTGAATGATCTCCGCGCCGCTCGCCCGCATGACCGCATAAGCCGCATCCACGTCGTCCACCTCGACACTCATGTCCGGGGCGACAGGCGCGGTCTTGTCACTGGTCATGACGCTGATCTGCGCTGCCGGGCTGGACGGGGACGCGAGCGTCATGATCCAACCGTGGTTCATGACCTCCTCGAAGCCCAGCAGGCCATAGAACTCCCGGCTCTCCTGCGCGGCCTCCGACTGGATGTTGGGCACGACACGACGAACGGCCATCGACGACTCCAAACGAGAACCAAGGTGTCTCTGTCTCCCCAGGAGTACTACGACACGCCCACCACCGGACGCACTTTCGATACACGCCCTAAAGGATGTTGCAGAAGGCCTGGTGGCGGGCATTTGCCTGTATGGGTGGGGTGTTGAGGGCCGAGCCGGTGTGGGTGGAGACGTTCACCGGGTTGCGCATGGGGCGGTTCGAGGAGCTGCTGCGCGTGGTGCGCGAGCGGGGCGGGAATGGCCCCGGTGGTGGGCGGCCGTGGTGTCTTCCGCTGGCCGAGCGGGTACTGCTGGTGGCCGTGTACTACCGCACGAACCTCACCTAGAGCGCGACGTCCGCGATCCGCGCCAAGGCTAGCTGGTAGGCAGTCTCCGCTGTTTCGGCCTCGGCGAAGCCGGGTCAGGCAAGGCACTGCCGCGCCAGTGCGGCTAATCCGTCGCTGCGTGCTGAGTCGCCCGTCTCCGGCGTGTGAAGGAGAGTCCACAGGTGCATGAGCACCGCGCCGAACACGCTGAGGGGCCCCTGCCCAGGCCCTTCCCGGAGGGTCCAGCGTGCTGCAATGGCACCACCCACGGAGGGGACCTGCTCGATCCAGCGCCACACGGGGTCCGCGGCGCGGCCGCAGGTTCAGGGACCGACGTACTCGTAGACCCCGCCGTAGGGGTGCCGCAGCACGGCGCGGTGGCCATTCGGTGTCGGGGACGTAGCAGCCATCACCTCGGCGCCTGCCGCCACCGCTTCCTTCACCGCTGCATCCAGGTCTGCGACCGCCAGGGTGGCCGCCACGCCGGCAACTCGCTGCGCGGCCTCGTCCGGGCCGCTGAACAGCAGGAAGGGGCCGACGCTTGCCAGAGTGACCCCGGCGAAGGCGAAACGGGATGCGGTGCTTCCGGTCAGTTTCTCGTAGAAGGGCACAGCCGCGTCCAGGTTCTCGACGCGCTGCCGCACGACCACTGATTCGATAGCCATGACCGACATCATCACACCATCGCATCGTCCGGCCTGACTTGGGTGTTGCCCGTGCTCGTGTACATCGACTCTGCGCCGCACGGGGTGCTGGTCGACGAGATGTCAACTGCCGGCGCGACCGGCGTACAAAAATCAATTCGCGGGAAGTGACCGTGCCGCCGCCGATGTGCTCTGCGGTCGGCGGAACGGGGAGTCCATGACTACGTACCACCGTGCGTTCACTGCTGCGGGCATGCTTGCCGCCAGTGCCGCACTCGCCCTCGGCGCGAGTCCGGCCGGCGCCACCAACTCATTCCTTCCCTACGGGCCCGGCTCCAGGACCACTACACCGTGCAGAAGCAGCCGGCACCAGGCGCCTGCCACTACCGGCGCGACCACGCCCAGCCGCTGCCCGACAGCCACTGTGCCCCCGGTGCGCTGAACCCGAAGGTCACCACCCGGACCCTCAAGGCCACCATCTGCAACCCACACGGGTACACCTCGAAAATCCGTCCCCCGACTTCGGTGACGGGTCGTCAGAAGGTCGCGAACGCCGCCTCGTAGGGCTACAAGACCGACAAGGCGAGCCTGCACGACGCCGAGTACGACCATCTGGTCTCACTACAGCTGGGCGGGACCCCAACGACCCGCGCAACCTCTGGGCGGAACCGCCGAGCCCCGGACACAGGCCGGCGCGCGAAGATCGCGGCGCAGGTCGACCGGGAGCTGCCCGGCCTGACCGACCGTCAGAGTCGCCGGGTCCTGGAGGACCGGCTGCGCGAGCAGGCCGCCATCGACGCGGAGAACCTCGCACGGCGGCGGGAGCAGGCTGCTGCCGAGCAGGCCCGCCGGGATGCCGCCCGTGCTGCTGAGCAGGAGCGGGTCGAGCGCGAGCGTGCGGCTGCGGCCGCCGCCGAGGCAGCCCGTCAGGCACTGCCGTGTCAGGTGTGCGGCCGGCGCGGGCTGCCGGACTGTCGGGCTGTCGGCTGTCGGGCTGACGGGCTGTGTGAGACGTCCCCGGCCTGGGCACCGGTGGCCTGGAGCGTCACCCAGGCCGGTGCGGCCTCGCACGTGAAATACCTCGCCGACATCATCGGCACTCCCTGCACCGTCTTCGACGGATGGACCGACGATCTCGACATCGACGGGATCCACGTCTTCGCCCGCTCCCTCTCCCCGGAGCAAGCCGGCACGGACAGACCTCTGACCCCGTGCCGGTGCCGGTTCCGCTGCCTGACCATCCTGCGGCCGGCAACCCATTGCCGCTCATGCCTGCAGCACAGCTGACTGACGATACTTACAGCCTCATATCTACCGAATGCCCTGTGCATCACATCATGCGCTGATACGCTGCCAAACCCGATGTGCGCTGGGCCGGAGGTCTTCGGTGTCGAATCTGCAGGACGATGTGGATGAGAAGATCATCGACGGTTTGACCAACTATGCGACGGCAATCAGTGATCTCGAAGCCGGGCAGGCCGGTGCACTCATGTATCAGCGAGTCAAACGTGAGCTCGCTCAGCTCGTACAACCAAGCGACTTGTGCAAACTCGCCTTCCCTTCCTTCATCATCAGGTCTGACTTGCGGGCGGAATGTTTCGCCGTGGTACTCACGGACCGCTTGGTGATCGCCTGGAAGACAGGCTTGTTCCGAAAGACCGTCTCAACTTTGACGATTCCCGTAGCCAGCATCACTTCGGTTCAGCTACGAACCGGCGCCGCGCCGGGCATGCGGGGTGCCGCGCTTCTGGACATCTCGGGATCGCCGAGTGCGACGATCACACTGCAGAAGGGCCGAACCGACGCGGCCGCCGCTGTAATCCGGACCGCGATTGAACCGATCGCTGACTGACGGTGCCCTGGAGACTCAATGCTCGAAGTGCGCCGTGCCGCACGTCTGCTCGATACAGCCCGCAACCTCCTTGCCTCCGTTGAACCGGATGACAGCCAGACGGTCGAAGCCGCCCGCGACCTGGCACGCGAAGCGTTAGACGTCCTATCGGGGACACACCGTCGCTCGGGACGGATGCTCGTTGCAGAGGCAACGGAACTCTCAGCGCTACTCGACCGGAGACAAGAGCTCGAACTCAGTATCGGGGGACTGATCGGCGCCGCTGCCGGCTACCTCGAACTACACCCCAGCCACGAGTCAAAGCGTGGTGCCGCCCGGGTGGCTAGAGCCCTCGCCGCCATATACGGGGGCATCGGGATGCGGCAGCGTGCTGCGCAATTCGCGCTCGAGTACCTCAAGACGCTCCCAGAGTCGGACCGTGATCTACTGGCCATCGCCTACACAGTCTGCGCACTTGCCGCTGCCGATGCTCCCGATCAGCTTGTGACCTTCGTACCCAAACACAACCCAGCAGATCTTCCTGAGCCCATCCGCAGCATGCTGGTCGTCCTTGCGCAGCGAACCGGTCATCGGCCTTGCTCGGCCGACGAACTGTTCGCTGCCGCTCGCATGTTGCGACATCTCCCGACTGACCTGGGAGCCCAGTGCGCATTGTTCGCGGCGAACGGGCTCCTCCGCCTAGGCCACCCCGCGCGCGCCGCCGAACTGCTGACTGAACTGTGCACTGCCTTCAGAGCCGATCCGATGACCGAAGCCCGTCTCATGCAGGCCAGTGGTATCGCCTCGGCGCGTGCGGGCAATCTTGACGTGGCTATGCGCGACCACCTCACGGTGTGGACCCGTTATGACGACCAGCGCTATCGCATGGGGTCGTCCACTCTCCGACGTGCTCTCAACGCGACGCTGCTGCGGAGCCGCAAGGACGCCCTCGCCTTCGCCGCCAAACAGGCGGACTGGCGACTGCTGCTCGAATTGATAGAGGCCTGTCGACTCCAGGCAACCTCGGACCTGACGGGATCGGCGGATGAGCTCGACCAAACACTCGCGACGGGGCTGTACAACACGCGCCCATCGACGGCGCTGCGGAAGATTGACCCCGAAACCCTGCCCGCGCCCTATCAGGACGCGGTCGGCGACCTGTTCGATTCGCGAGCCGACGTCACCGGGTACACCGATGTCTATGTCGGAGGTGTGTCAGCTCTCGCGGAGGCACGCGCCGCAGACGGTTTGTCTGAAGCTCGCTCCAGACTCGATGCGGAACAAGTGATGCGGCGTCACAGCCGGCCGCAAGACCTGTGGTGGTCGAGCTGGTGCGAAGACGGCCTGATCTACTGGGTGCTCTCCCGCGACAGCAGGCCGTTCACGGGCGGTGTGATCAACCTCCTGTCGGATGACGGTCTGTGCCAGGCGCTGAGCATCGCAAGCCTGCGGTACAAGATCACACCCTCGTGGCAGATGCCGCCGAGCGTCCGCGACTTCGACCTGACGGGGTACCTCGAGTTCGCCGATGCTTCCGAGGAGTTGGCCTTCACATCTGCGCTCACTCGTCTACTGCCTGCCGAAGTCCGTGAACACAACGTTCCAGGTCAACGGTTGCTGCTTTCTTGCGCAGCCGAACTGGCGCCCATCCCCTGGCCGATCCTGCCCGTGGACATGGCCACCAGTCCCGTCACGCGACTCATAGAACGCTTCGAACTGCGCTTCTTGCCGTCACTTGCCATCCTGGATCAGTTCGATGGGAGGGCCACCGCCGAACGGCGGGGCGAATTGCCGTTCTTGCTCGCCTGCGACTACTTTCCTACCGACGGGCCGGCTGATCCGCCACTTGCACGCCGGGCTCGCTCCGTTCTTACCGCGAAGGAACGGTGTGCCGAGACAGCCGGTTCGTTGGAGGCTCGGGCGACGAATGTCGTTCAGTTCATGCGCACGTGCACGCCCGGCACCGAAGGTGTGGTCTTCTTTCGCACGCACTACCACTGGGCGCCGAACGATCCAGGTTCCTCCGGCGTCGCTCTCGCCGACGGAGTGCTACCAAGCGGTCTGCTCGCCGCGCGTGATCAGCGGACCGGACACCCGCTACTCGGCCTCCCGAGCACCGTCGTGATGTCCTGCTGTTCCACGTCGGGCGGCCGTGAGCGAAACGGCGGCGAAAGCCTCGGATTCGCACCGTTGGCCATGCTCGCCGGAGCGCGCCGCTTGATCGTCACGTCCGTCAACATCGAGCACACATCCTTCACCTTGGCACTCGATGACATGCTGATCGACCTAGCCGTACAACCTGACGACCACTTCGCCGGATTGCGTGAGCTGCAACTACGTCTTCTTGAGGAATGGCGGCGCCACAGTCCCCCGGGCGCGTTACGGAACACCACACCCCTACCCAGTATCTGGGCTCATTTCCAAGCCTTTGGAGCGTGACATGGTCTACAGCCCCTTCGCAGTCGACGTCGTCCTACCGGAAGACCTCGCGGAACAGTTCGGTGACATCGCGACACGGCGTGCCCCGGTGCGCTCCACGATGGCGGCACTCTTCGCCGACGGGACGACCATCGCATCGACCGCGATCACCTTCCTCCAGGGCCCGCCCGCGGTTGCCTACTGGGTGGACCTCACGAAGAACTGGTTGCTGCGTAAACACGAAAGCGGTGTAGGCACGCTGAGAATGGAAGGCCCGGGTGGCACCGTGCACATCACCATCACCGAGCAAACCGACCTGGTCGAACTCGCGACGGCACTGCACACAGCACTCTTCCCTCCCGAGAGCACGCCTTCTCACGACCCGGATGACATCGCCCTCTGAGACGGCTGCGCGGTCCTCTCATCTCGGGATCTGATCCCGGTAGACGATGAGTCCGTCGCCGCCTCCGTCGTTGACGGCGGCCTTCGGCGGTCCGAGGATTTCCGCGGCGCGCGCTGGATCCTTGGGCAGGGGTGCTCGGCGCCCTCCTCCGTGTCGGGAGCGGTGATCGCGCCGTGCCACCGTTCGGGGTCGCTGCCGTAGGGGCGCCAGCCTTCGGACCCATGGGGCTCGAACACCCGGTATGCCCAATCCGTATAGGTAGGTGTCCATAACACCGATCGTGTCACCGTATCGCCCTGGGTGCGGCGCGACTGCGCTACCTGTCTCGGCGGGGGCACCGTCCGATCCAGCGGATCGCGTACAGATCGCGTACACAAGCAGTACCCTCGCCGGTGCGGGCGGAGGGCAGGTGCGTCTGCGTGTGTCTGCCATGGCACCGAGTGGATGAGGCGGCAAGGTGGTTTCAACGGGACCGGGGGACACACGTGCGGGCGGTGACCCGGTACCGTTCCGCCAGCACTTCGTGACACACATGGAGCGGGCCGCAGCCCGCAGCGGTGTGGACCTGCGCTGGCACTCGGAGCACTGGGTCGCGGAGTTGGAGGCGTACGGGAGAAGGTGCCATGTCGTCGGCTACAACTTCCCACTCAACGACGCCGCATCGGCGCTCCTGGCCACCGACAAGGCGGCCACCTCGACCTTGCTGTCCGACAACGGCGTCCCCCATGTGCCGCACCGCCTGTTGCGGTGGCGGCCACATGAGTCCGTTTCGGACATGGCGGCCCGGCTGCCGGTGCCCGTCGTCCTCAAGCCGCTGAGTTCGAGCGGCGGTCGTGATGTGTGCCGAGCGGAGACACCGGACCGTCTCCGGTCCGCTCTGCACGCTCTGACCGCACGCTACTCGGCGCTGACCGTCTCTCCTTGGATGCCCATCCGCCATGAGTACCGGGTGGTCGTGCTCAACGGGCGGACGGAACTCGTCTTCGAGAAACGCTGCGCGGGGCCACGGTTCGGAGCCGACCCTACCGACTGGGACGACGCAGTCGAGTGGCGGCACAACCTCAAACTCGGCGCGTCCGCGATCGTGCTGGACCACCCCGAGGTGTGCGGCCCGCTCGGCGGATTGGCGCGGCGGGCGATGGCCTGTCTGGGACTGGTCTTCGGCTCCGTCGACATCGTGGAGGTCGACGGGGAACTCGCTGTGATCGAGGTCAACAGCGGTGTATGTCTGGAGCGGTTCAGCAGACAGGACGCGGTTTGTCACGCGGCTGCGCAACGGGTGTACGAGACCGGCGTCAGGGCCTGTTTCCGCCCTCGGTGAACGCGGGGACGTCCGACGGCGCCCCCAATGGATACCGGGGTGCCCGACGCCGTACGACCCGGCCTGCCGCGGCGTGCGCGTGCCGTCCGCGTCACTCTTCTCCCACCAGGTTACGGATGACCGCGTGCCACCGCTCGGAGGCGTCACGCCCCCCGTCGTCCGCGGTTCGCGGCAGCGCCTGACGGGACGGATAACCGGCGTAGACACAGAGACGGTCGACGACGATGTAGGCCGGGGTGCGGTGGCGCCGCATGGACGCCCATGCGGCGTGCGTCGCCTCGATCAGCCTCCGGTCGCCCAGCCGTAAGCCGTGCACGAGAGCCGCTGTCCACTCACGCCATCCAGGCGACCCGGCGGAGGCCTCGACCACGGCAGCGGCCTCCGCGGCGACACGTGGGAACGCAGTGGCGTCGCCCGCGACGAGGAGCGCCTTGCACGCCAGGGCGGTCCGCAGGTCGAACCAGGAGGCATACCGTTCCGCCTCCCTCATCGGTGGGTCGGTGTCCCCCGGCGCCGTGCGTCGCAGCAGGGTCGCCCGCCACAGCAGCGCCACCTCGTTCTCCAGTGCGGCGCTGTGCCTGCCCTCCGCGCGCAGTCGGGCCGCGCGCTCACTCGGTCCGGCCAGCGAAGCGGTGATCTCACCACGGTCGTACGCCAGGTCACTGCGGAGCCGGCCCAGGGCGGTCGGGTCGTTCACCGGATGCTGTTCAAGATGGCGCACCAGGTCGTCGTAGCGGCTGAGCGAGCGGAGCGTCCGGGCGACCTGGTAGCGCAGTGTCTCCGAGTCCGGCGTCTCGGACAGCAGTGCCCGGAGGATACGCAGGGCGGTCTCCGGTTCTCCGGCGAGGCGGTACCCGAACGCGAGCCACCGCAGCGCCATGCGACGGATGTCGTCCGGCAGCGGGCGGCTGGTGAAGTCGTCCAGGTAGGCGATGCGCTGGCGCAGGCTCCGGTCGTGCCATGCCTCGAGGAAGCCGCACAGCATTCCGATCCAGGTGTTGTCGGACTGTGCGGGGAGCCGGTCGGCGAGCCCGCCCATGCCGGGCAGGTCGGTGATCGCCTCGAGCAGCCAGGGGGCCTGCAGGGTATGGGCCGCGCACAGTCCCACGCTCAGCTCGAGCAGGTAGACGCGCCGTTCCACATCGGTCGGTTCTTCAGCATTGCGCTCCCGGAGCACCTCCAGGAGCGCCGCGGCACACGTCGCCCGGTCGGCCGCGGACCACGCCCCGCCGGCGGACAGGGACTCTTCGGCTATCGCCGCGCGTACGGCATCGTGCAGCCGGTAGGGGAACACCAGGTGGGTATCGCGGGTGACCAGGGAGCGGGCGCAGAACCTCCGTGCGCTGCCGTCGAGCACGCCACTGGCGCGCGCCACCAGGCCTGGGTCGAAACGGGGTACGAGGGCCGCGGCGCGCGCTACGTCACGCTCCTGGTCGGGCAGGTCGGCTAAGAGCCGGGTGACGAGTTCCGGCAGCGGCCTTCCGAACGTCGCCTCGTCCGGCGAGGCGGTGCCCGCCTGCCGGGCGATGGACAACGACAGGTCGAGGTAGAGCGGCAGGCCGTGCGCGCCACGCCGGATACGGTCGATCACCTCCGGGCCGAGGACCGGGTTGCCGGCCGTGCCGGAGGCCGCCCTCAGATAGCGGTCGACGTCCGTGTCGGACAAGTCCCCGATGAGGTGCTGCTGCCCGTCCGGCGCGTCGAGCCGCAGTCCGGGCCATACCTGCGGACCGAATGCCGGCAGCAGGCCGTTGGCGGCCGACGCCCAGGTCAGGGTGGAGCGGGAGGTGACCACCCACAGGATGCCGGGGCTCAGGTGCACGATCCGGTTCAGCAGGCGCTCCTGGGCCTGCTCCTCGCTCTGGACGTACTCCACGGCATCGGCGAAGGCCACGACCAAGGGCCGCTCCGTGACCGGCAGCCGCTCGATTTCCCAGGAGAGCAGGCCCGCGAGAGTGGCGGCGACGTACGGCGTCGGGTTCAGCCGCGCCTGGTCGATCACCGCACCGAGGGGTGCGCAGTCACGCAGCGTCCGGTCCCGCAACCGCCGTGAGCTGACCGCGTCGACGAGCCGCATGCCCGTGCGTACGGTCAGCGGTCCCAGGCCCAGCCGGGCGCCGGCATCGCTCAGGATGTCGTTCAGGGTGTCGGTGATCTGGGCGCGCACGTCCGCCCCGCGCCCGCTGCGCAGATCGGGGAGCGGGACGCCCGGCGACGCGAACGACCACCAGGCGGCGAGACCCAGGTCGAACGCCGGGAATTTGTTCCCGAAGTCCGCCACCGCGGCACGCAGTCGTAACGCGATGTCGACCGCGTTGACGGCGGCACTGCCGTGGAAGTCGACCCTGACCGTCCTGACCGCCGGTTCGTACGACGGCGGCCGGCCCCATTCCCCGGGATCCGGTAATTCCCCGAGGACCCACTGCTCCAGTCGCCTCGACAGCTCCGTCTTGCCGATGCCGCCGATCCCGTAGAACACCAGGACGTTCCGCCGGGCGGGCCTGCCCAGCACAGCCGTGCCGTTCCGCACGCGGGCCGCGTGACGTGACAGCGCCTGCGTGAACACTCTGTTCTCCGCGCCGCGGTCGGTGAACAGATCGACGGCCGCGAAGTGCGGATCGAAGATCCGGTCGAAGTCGCCCATCCGTCTGCTCCGCTTCCCCCGGCACGCGGACGCCCTGTACGGCCACGGCTGAGAACTACCCGGCCGCATACCGGGCAACACCGCTCGGAGGCCCCCGTCACCACCGGCGAGGGCGTGACCCGATTGAGGGCCTGCATGGGGGCGCCGCTCCGCGTCCCGGCTCCGGCCCCGTGCCAGGACTCTGCCGGACGGGCTGGCCGGGTTGGGTAGGCGAGTCGAGGTGGGACGGACGGTTCCTGCGGACACTCGGGTGTGTGGGCCGGACGAGTCGCCAGAATCGCCGTTTCCGCTGATCACTCCCCCAACTCCCGAGCCATGTCGGCGTCCACCTGCGTAGCGGCGCCAATTCGATCCGGATGTCGACGGCTCGGACGTACGAGGTGACGATCACCTTGTTCGTGGAGTACCTGCTGGACCACCGGTACGGATGGGTGGACACCTGCCGGGAGAGGTTCGGGCAGGCACCTCAGGTCGTCTTCCACGAGGCCAACTCGGTGGTGCACACGCTGACCGCGGCGTCGCGCAGCGCGGTCAGCGTCCCCTTGCGTCCGTGTCCGCGGATCTGAGCCGGCCGGGCATCGGCCGCGTCGAACAGGGCCTGGACCTCGTCGTAGGTCAGCGGCCGGCGCCGGGACTCGCCCTCGTACTCGGTGGGCCACAGGCGACCTCGCGGTGGTGCTCCTAGTGCCGCGGCAGGCAACGTTCGCCCTGTTGGCGGCTGGTACGCCGTCAGGACAGACTGCTCTGTATGGAGTTGATCGGGCGGGGGCGGGACGCTGACGTGTATGCCCTGGACGAGTCCAGGGTGCTGCGGCGTTATCGGCAAGGAGGACCAACGGAGCTGGAAGCGCGGTTGATGACGCATCTGGCGGCCTGTGGGTATCCCGTGCCGAAGGTGTACGAGATCACCGATACCGACATGGTCCTGGAGCGGCTGACCGGGCCGACGATGCTGGATGTGCTGGCCCGGCGCCCGTGGCGGGTCGGATCCCTCGGCCGGACGTTGGGCGGCCTGCACGACCGGTTGCATGCGTTGCCGGCGCCGAAGTGGCTGCCCCAGCGGTTCGCGACGGCAGGTGACGACCGGGTGTTGCATCTGGACCTGCATCCGGGCAACGTGCTTCTGACCCGGCGGGGCCCCGTGGTGATCGACTGGCGCAACGCGGGCGCTGGTGATCCCGCTGTGGATGTGGCGATGACCACGGTGACCATCGGCTGCGCGGAGGTCCCCGGACTGGCCGCCCGCCTGGGGCGGAGTCTGCTGGTGAACAGCGTGCGCAAGGGCTGCCGGACCGATCCTGCGGGACGTATCCGGGAAGTGACCGAAGCCAAGCTGGCCGACCCATACCTTACGCCTGCGGAGGCGGCATGGCTGCGGCGTCGTGCCAGCGGCCGGACCGGGCAGCCGGGCTGCTGATCGGTGGCCGGGCGGGTGCGGGTTCGTGAGATCGATGTCGATGAGGGGCAGCGGCTGCTGCGGATCCTCCGCAGGGGCACCGGCTCGGTGGTGACCTGGCGGCGGGCGCAGATGGTCCTGCTGTCCGCACAGGGCATGCCCGTGGCGAAGATTGCCGAGGCTGAACCGCATCGAGGCCCAGTTCACTGCCCTGCGCTACTTCACGCTCGATGGCACTGACCACGCCAGCCACAAGGAGCAGGGCAGCATGATCCGCCGCTACATCATCTGGCGGAACAAGCACGCCGCCGCCGAACGGCTCCGCGAGATCGTGAACAGGGCGAACGTTGCCTGATGCGGCACTAGTCGGGGACGAGACCGGCACCGTCACCGTCCTGAGCATCGCGTACGCCGGCCCGGGCTGAGGACCGGCGCGGTCCCCCGCTGGAGTCCGCCGGGGCGCCCGTTCGTCATGCTGCAGTGTCTCGGGCCCGGGAGCCAGCGTCCAGCCGAAACCGTTCACTACAGGCCGACGATACCTGGCAGGTGCCCAACTATCACCGTCCACCGCATGACCAGCCTAGGCCCATTGAAAGATCACTAGAGCGACTCCCGAGACGTATACCTGAAGAGTTGTTTGTTCCAGCTGGTTTCGCTGAGGCGTATGCGCTCTACGCACTTCGAGCGACAGGTGCATCCCACCTCAGCCCGTTTCGCGATCGTCGGCGCGGTCACCGCATCGGTGAGGGCGCACAGAACTGCTGGGCCGTTATGACACCGCGGGCCGTCTGCAGTACACCGGCCGCACGACGACGCTCCCCCAGGCGGCCGCCCACAGCGTTGCGGTTCTCCTGGCCCCCTCCAGAGGCGCACACCCAGTGGACGGGCTGGACCTTCTCCGCCGGATGGGGCAGCCGGGAAGTCCTGGACGTCACCCTGGTACGGCCCGAGCTGGTCGTGGAAGTCGGCGTCGATGTCGCCCGCGACTGGATCGCCGATGACGAGTGCCTCGAGGTCGAGAGCCGTCGTCTAGCCAAGGCCGCCAAGGGCGATGTCGGGCTCGTTCGACGTTTCGACCGTGAGCTCAGCATGGGTGTACGTCGCCCAGTCGTCCAGTCTGTCCAACCTGTACGGGATGTCGTCGGGAGGAACGCCAGGCTCTATGGGTTCGCTCGTCAGCTCGACGGCCGGGCAGTCGTCCTGCATGAAGGTGCGCAGATCGCCCACGCATGCGTCTAGGCGCCTGACGTTCAGATCGTGCACCGCCTGGCCGACGATCTCCGTGAAGCCGTCCAGGACGAGCAGGGGCGTGGGATGTAGCAGGTACTTGCCGAACTTGACGGCGGCCTCGAGCGTGGCGTTTCCCTTGGCGGCGCTGGTGACCAGCTCGCTCGCCCAGCCCTCGGGGGAGGCCTCGGGGAGGATGAGTTTGCCGAGGGCGTCGAAGCCGTCGGCTGCAGCCCTCTCTCCGACATGGGGCACGACCACGGCGCCGTCCAGGTCCGTGACCGCGATGTCGCTGTCGGCCCAGTTGTAAGCGCGCAGGAGCACGGCCAGTTCACCGGCGGCCTTGACGAGCTTTTCCTGGGATGCTGCGTCACCGGGAACCGGGCCGGGCTGCAGGCCCAGCAGCTCCGCGGCCTGCCAGGACACCTCGCGCACTTTCTCCGCACGCTCGTGTTCAGAGCACTGGGCGTGAAGGACGGCGGCGGCCTTACGGGCCGCCCGCAGCAGCCCGTACGCGCGGCGTTCGCGTTCCTTCTGCGTCATAGGTGCGAATTCGACCGGTTTTTGTTCGCCGTTCGAGACCACTGCCGCCCCCCGTCATCTCCCGTGACCGTGAGAAGTCCGACGGTAGCCTCCCCGCCGCATCGGTGGGTGACCCCTGCGGCCGGCGAGACCAAAGACGCAGAAGCCCCCGAAAGATGCAGATATGCCGCAGCAATGAACGCCCCAGCGCGGGGGGGGTGGTGTCGCGGGTGGACCTCGACACCGCTCCGGAGGTCAGCCGCATCACGGCCGGGGAGCTGCCGCGGCCGATCAGGGCGGCGCCCTTCACGGGGCGCCGCTTGGTCGGGTGCACGGAAGGCCGGTAGGGGCAGGCCCGTTACGGGTCTGCCCCCACTGCTGGTTCGGGTGTGTGGTCAGTCGGTGTGGCCGGTGGTCCTGGGCAGGGCCTGGCCGAGGCGGTGGACGGTGGTGACGGTGTCGGTGCGGGTGCGGTTGCCGTTGGCGTCGATGCCGAAGTGGCCGCTTGCGCCGGCGACTGCGTTGTTGCGCAGGGCGTACAGCTCGTTCCGGACGGCGTAGCGGTTGGGCAGGTTGGTCGGTCCGTCGCCGTGGGCGGCGGCGTTGTGCAGGGCGGTTGCCGCGGTGAGGACGGCGTCGTGAGCGACGATGGCCCAGTAGCTGCTGGTGAGGTGTTGCGCGGGGAACTGCTGGTCGTGGTGGGGGGCGGTGAAGTTCTTCACGAACGCGTTGTACAGGCCGCGGTCGGGGTTGTCGGGGCCGCGGAACTGTGCGGCGTCGGGGAAGGACGCGTACAGGACGGTGATCGGTGCGTCGGCGTGGTGGAGTGCTTCGGTCTTGGGGTCGAGGGCTGCCGCGTCCGATCCGGTGACGACGGTGATGGGCTGGGCGTGGCAGCTGCGTTGCGCCAGCGCGTCGAGGAACTGCGGCAGGTACTTCACGCGGGCGGCGTAGTAGACGGTGTCGATGGTCTTGCTCGTGTTGCAGAAGTTCTGGCTGATGGTGGGCAGAATGGCACCGGGCCCGCCGCGCGGGTCGAAGGCGAAGTCGGAGTTGGCATCCAGGTGCTTCTTCAGGTCCGCGATGGTCCTGAAGCCGTGCTGGAGGGACTCGGTGTAGAGGTCGCGGGTACCGTTGGGGGTCACCTTGGTGCTGATCAGGGCGGCGGTGCGCCGGCCGGAGCCGAGTGTTTTGCTGATCGCGGTGAGCTGGTCGGTGTTGGACAGGGCGACCCGGGCCAGTCCGTTGATCGGTCCCTTGCCGTCGACGGCGCCGGTGGCGTCGAAGCCGTCCGCGGTGATCACGTCCCCGACCATGGGCAGGTCGGCCTTGCTCAGCTCGCGGGCGGCATCGACCGTTTCCTGCTGGGACAGTCCCAGCCCGGCCACCGCCACCAGGTGTTCCGCGTCCTTGCGGGCCTTCAGCTGGTCGACGGCCGTCTTCCATGCTCGTTCGGAGCTGCCCATCGACGCCACCAGCAGTCTGATCTTCGGCCTGCTGTCCTTTTTGTTCTCTTCCTCCACGGCCGTGTAGGCGCCCTCGAGTTCGGCCACGTACTGGCCCACGGTCAGCGCGTTGGCGTCCGTCGAGCTCAGCGGTGTGAGGAAGGCGAACGTCACGTAGTCACCGCCGTCGGTGACGTCGCTGTTCTCCGCGGCGATGGCCTCCATGACGGGCTTGAGGTCGTCGCCGAAGACGGCCGAGCCGTCGCTGCCGTCGGTGACGCCCGTGCACTCGCGGTCCTTCCCGGTCACCAGGTCCGGGTTGGACGTGCCACAGTGCCGGCTCTTGAAGTGGTCCACGTTCCCCTTGTGCACCTGCCAGGCCACGATGGCAGCGGCGACGAGAAGGAGCACGATGCCGGCTGCCAGGCCGGTGCGCAGCCCCCTGCGGCCACCGCCCAGCAGGCCCTGCCATCGCCTGCCGCGTCCGGCGGGCGCCACGGGCTGGTTGCTCAACGCCTCCCAGCACCTGAGCCACACCTTCTGGTCCGCCTCGCTCAGCCCGCAGGCCGGCAGGTACTTGACCACGAACTCCTGGGCGGGCAGCGCGTCCTTCGTCAGCACCGTGTAGATCGTGGTGCTCGGCAGCTCGCCCTTACTGGCCGCCGCGATGGCCTTGTAGCTCTTGCCCCCACGCAGTTGGTTCAGCGCGTCGCGGAACTGCTTCTGGTTGCGCACCCGCAGCGGGTCGGGCCCCTCGCCCTGCTTGCTCCGCGCGCCCGGCCAGCCTCCCGGCAGTTTCATCACGCACCCCCGGCCAAGCCGACGGCCGGGCGCTGTCCGCTCAGCCAGGGACCGATCTGCGAGGCGGCGGCTCCGGCCGCCGCGAGCAGCCCGATGACGTCGCAGGCGGGTTGCCCGCTGCACACGAGGATGATCACCACCAGCAGGATGACCGTGAAGACGGTGATCCGCTGCAGCGGCGCGAGGCTCGCGCCGCACTGCGCGTGGTCTGCGGACACCGCCTGCCGGCGGCGTCGGGACCGGTTGATGCGTACTGACACGGTTGTTTCCCCTCCCTGGGCGCGGCGAAGATCGCCGAAACGGCACCGCATCCCAGTTACCGGCTGTGATGCGGCTGTCACCCAGTCTCTGCCTTGGCTGCACCGGAGGAAAACCCTTCAGCTCAACCGGAATCATCCCGGACAATCACTGCTCGATTTCGGAATCCTTTTCCACTCGGAAAGCGCGACGTATGGAACCGTCCGGCGGATCATCCGCCAACGCCCGGACCGGTCGGCTGCATGCCGGCCCCAGCACACGCCTGGCCGACACCACCACACCAGCCCACGCGATCCTGACCTGGGCAATCGTCATTCCGAACGGTTCGGAACCCATCCCGAACACGAGAAGATCTTGCACAGCGGCCCACCCAATGATGAGCTGGACAAGCGGAACCCCGCCCTCGAAAAACGCCGTCCCTCTCCCTTCCTGGGCGCGGCGGTACAACACCGGGCGGAACAGGGGGCTCCTGTTACCGGCAGGAGCCCCTCACCACATCCCCTCGGCTCGGAAAGCCAACTATTCCGATCCCACTCGCACCGCATTCCGTAGAAACGGAAAGAAGAATCGGCAACCAGGCCCCCGGGACAAGCCCCAGACCAGAGCCCCGCCACGGCGGTGCGGCCCGGCGAGCAGGTCCAGATCGACTCCACCCGCCTGGACGTCCTCGCCCTCTTCGACGACGGCCGCCCGGCCCGACCCGAACTCACCATCACCGTCGACGTCACCACCCGCTCAATCCTCCCCCGCCGGCCACCGCACTTCCCCACCAGTAGCTGGCCGCGCTGGACGAGCGCCTGGCCGGTGCGGCGGCCCGGCCGGTCGTCCTGCCCGAGACGATCGTCGTCGACCGAGGCAGGCTTTTCGGGCAGGTCGCCGACCTGGTTTGAAGGCGAACCACCACCGGTGCGGCGGGCCGGTCTGGGGCAGCATGCGCAGCTCGTCGAAGACCTCGCCGGGTGGTCGACCTCCCACAGCGCGAGCTTGGTGGTGGCCTGGGGGGCGAAGGCGTGGGCGACCATCGAGCCGGTGTCCTCGCCGGCGATGCCGACCCGCTCGTGGCCGAGGTGGCGGACGAGCTCATAGACCTCTTCTCATCGTCTTCTTGTCGTAGCCGGCTGCGGGCTTGTCCGGGGTGCCATGCCGCGACAGTCCACAGCGATCACCTCGCATCGCTCGGCCGGCGCGGCCATGATCTTGTGGGACTGCGACCACATCTGCGGCCAGCCCGGCAGCAGCACCAGCGGCTCGCCCCGGCCTCCTGTCATGTAGTGCAGGCGGGTTCCATTCACCCAGGCGTAGGGGTGTTCGGATCCGTCAGGCGTCGACTCGGTGCCGGGCCGCCCCGGGGAGGATCGGGCGGCCCGGCGATGTTGCGGGGGCTACACCTCGTCCAGGTCGGAGATGACTTCCTTGGAGGTAATCGGGCACCACCGTCGTCGCGGCCGCCGCCGGTACGGGCGTGACCAGCGCGGCGATCCACCAGCGGCGCGGCCGGAAGAGGAGTCCGCCAAGGCCATGGACGTCACGCGGGGAGCTGCCCGACATTCCACCTCAGAGCCGGAGTTGGCCGGTTGCCGCAGCCGGGTGGCCGTGACGACCGCGCCGCTCGGGCCCGGAAGGAGGCCTGCACCGTGCCTGTAGGCGGCACGCACCGCCCCCGCGCGAGAACCAGCGTCCCACCCAGCTCGCTGCGCAGCGCAAACAGGCCAGCTCAGCGCACATGCCCTCCATCGCCGGCGCCTACGCTTGGGTACCACTCTCCCGCGCTCCAGGCATACCGCCCGGTACAGCTGCACACCAGCAGGCCACAAGCCAAGACCGGTCAGCACACTCGACACTTACGCCACAGGCCCCCCCGAGGCGAAGGATGTCGCCCGCCGGCGCTACCGGAGCCGGACCAGGGCACCCTCTTGTGACGCACCGGGGGTGCCGGGACAACGGTGTGCCCGCCCGGCTGCCCCCTCTCGGCGTCCCGGCCAGGACCGGTGGTGTACGCGGCTGGCGGACCCTCGATCCGGCTCGCGTACGAGTGTCCGCGACGCCGCTGCGTTCGGCAGTGAGCCGGCCCGAGCCGCGCTGCAGCCGCAGCGTCCCGGAACGGTGATCGACAGGGAGTCGTCCATGAGCGATGCCGCCGTCCCGGTGACCCTCGACTGGGTCCGATAATGATGTTGTGATCAACAGACAGCTGCGCGTGGTACTGGCCGAGGACTCCGTCGTTCTCCGGGACGGGATGGTCGAGTTGCTCGCCGCCCGCGGATGCGAGGTGGTGGCCACCGCGGGGACGGCGCCCGAGCTGCTCGCCGCGGTGGTCCGGCACCGGCCCCAGGTGGCCGTGGTGGACATCCGGATGCCGCCCACACACACCGACGAGGGCATCCACGCCGCCGTTGAGATCCGGCAGAAGGTGCCCGAGGTCGGCATCCTGGTCTTCTCGCAGCACGTGGAGGCCACCTGGGCGTCCAGGCTGCTGGCGGACGGCGCGTCGGGCATCGGATATCTGCTGAAGGAACGCGTCGCCCGCACCTCCGAGTTCGTGGACGCGTTGCACCGGGTCGCCGACGGAGGTACCGCACTCGACCCGGAGGTGGTCAACCAGCTGATGCGTACTGGTCAGCGCAGCCGAGTGGACTCTCTGACGCCGCGGGAACGCAAAGTGTTGGAGCTGATGGCGCAGGGCCACTCCAACCGTTCCATCGCCGCGCTGCTGGTGGTGTCCGAGCGGGCGGTGGAGAAACACGTCGCCGCCGTCTTCACCAAGTTCGGCCTCCGGGCGACGGACGCCGACAACCGGCGGGTGAAGGCCGTCCTGACCTACCTTGCCGAGAACGGGAGTTGAGGTCTGTCACAGCCGTGTCGGCAACTCGGCGGTGACAACGGTGGGCCCACCGCGCGGGCTGTCCACCCGCAGGACACCGTCCACCGCCGCGAGCCGCTCGGCCAGACCGGCCAAGCCCGTGCCGGCGCCCACGGCCGCGCCGCCGCGGCCGTCGTCCCGGACGACCAGCCGAACCCGGCCCCCGGTCACGCTCGCCACGAGTTCGGCCGAGCGGGCATCGCTGTGCTTCGCGACATTGGTGAGCAGCTCGGCGGCACAGAAGTAGACCGCTCTCTCGATCACTGGTTCCAGTCGTTCCCGCAGGTCCAGACGGACCGTGACGGGTACCGGCGATGTGGCGGTGAGCCCCGGCAGCGCCTCGCCCAGGCCGCCGTCGAGCGCCGCCGGATGAATGCCCCGGGTCAGCCGCCGTAGTTCGGCGATGGTGTCGTCGGTCTGGCCGCGGGCTCGGTTCACCAGGGTGCGCAGGCGCCCGAGGTCCGGGCCGGAGCCGGAGCCCGCAGCGAGCGCGTCGTCGGCGAGCGAGAGCGTGATGGCCAGGGCGACCAGCCGGGCCTGGGTGCCGTCGTGCAGATCACGCTCCAGGCGGCGCAGCTGGTCGGTGTTCTCCGCGAGGAGGGTGGCACGGGCGGTCTCCAGTTCCCGGACTCGCCGCTGGGCACCCGCCGGACCGAGCAGCAGCCGGGCGAGCCGCCGGTTGGCTCCGCTCGAGGCCCGGATCGCGCCGGGCACCGCGGACAGCAAAGCCAGCCCCAGCACGCTGGAGCCGGCATCCAGCCAGCTGAACGACCGTGAGGCCGGCTGCAGCAGCCGGACCCACAGCGGAAAGCCGATCAGCCAGCCGCAGCCGAGGGGAAGCACCACCGCGGCGCCGAACCCGAGGACGCCGAGTGGCAACCGCAGCACGAGATAGAGCAAGGTCCGCCAGGCGACCGGGTCGGTCAGCACGACGCGGCCGCGGGCGACGAGGCCCGCCGGGCGGTACAGCCCAGCAGGTGCCTCCACACGCTCGTCGAGCAACCGGCCGACCAGCCGCCGGTGCAGCGTGCCGAAGCCGCGCGCGCCCAGCAGCGCGACGACCACGAACGGCAGACCGAGCACGGTGAGCGAGAGCAGCGCCCCCGCGTACAGCACGGCGAGGGCGTAACCGGCGCCGAGCAGCGCGAGCGGCAGCCCGAAGGCGGCGAACAGCCATTCACCGCCCCGGACCGAGCGGTATCGTCGTCGCTCGGCCATCCCCGGTCCCGGCGCCTTGGCCGGCCCATCCCCAGCGGGCGGCGGCGCGGAGCCGTCGGGCTGACCGCACGCCACGGCGCGAGGTCCCGTGCGGGCGGGCGTCTGCGCGTGGATCGCACCACCGGCCGCCGGTTGGCCGGTGCCTTCAGTCACGGCCGCCGCCCACCAGCTCCGCAGCCGGTCCACGGACCGCCCTCAGGCCCGTGGCCAGGATGCCCGGGACGGTCAGCACCCCCGCGCCGACGACGATCCACCAGCAGGTGGCCACCGGCACCGCGGGCATCGCCGAACCGGTCACCGCCACGCTGAACGCCGCCGACGCGGCGCCCGCGACCGCCGCACCGAGCAGGACCCCCAGCGCCGCGGTCAGCACCGCCTCCGCGGTCAACATGCGCAGCAACTGCACCCGTGTCGCGCCCACCAGCCGCAGCAGCGCGAACTCACGGCGGCGCTCGGCGGTCACGGCGACCAGGGTGTTGACGGTGGAGACCGCGGCGAAGCAGACCAGCATCGCCAGCTCGGCCTGGCGCAGCCAGACGTCCGTGTCGGACGTGACGCTCGTCGCCGTCATGCTCGCGGCGCGCTCGGAGGTACTTGTCATGATCAACATGGTCCCCGACAGGCCCACGAGCAGAGCCACCGGCACCACCGCGGACGACAGCCGCCGAGCGTACCCGCGCAGGTTGGCGTCGGCCAGCCATCCCGCACAGGGTGCCACCGCACGTACCGGCACGCCCAGCACGGCCGCCAGGGCACGGGCCGCCGGCGGTCCCAACAGGGCGACCGCGATCAGCAGCACCAGCGAGCCGAGCAACGCCGCCTGCCCCGCCTGGTCCGGCTGATCCGGAGGCTGCGTCGCGGACAGCCGCAGCAGCAGGCCACCGCCCACCAGTGCGCCGGTTCCGGCGAGCAGGCGGGGGGCGCCCCCGCGCGCGTGCTCGGTCGAACTCGCGGTGAGGGCGGCCGCGGGTGCGATCCGGGAGATCCTGCGGGCCGCGACGGACGAGGCCGTCAGGCCGACGGCGAGCACGGCGGCCAGTGCGACCAGCATCGGTACCGGTGTCCCCGGCACCCGCACGCCGGGCGCCGCCATCCCCCGCCCCTGCAGCTCGGTGAGGAAATGACGGGCCGCCACCGCGCCCACGACCCAGCCTGGCCCCGCCACCAGCAAGGCGGTCGCGACCACCTGCCCGCGCACCAGCCGCCGCGTCTGACGGGGCGTCGCCGCGATGGTGCGCAGCAGGGCCAGCTCGCGGTGCTGCTGCCGCAGAGCGAAGCCCAGGGCGTTGACTACGACGAAGAACGCGACCAGCACCGCGATCTCACCGAAGGCGCCGGCGATCACCAGGAGCCCGGGCCCGGCGGCGGCGTCACGGGCAGCATCGGGGGCGGTGACGTCGGCGGCGAACAGCGAGCCGAACAGTGTGACGGTGGCCACGGCGAGGAAGAGCGCGACTGCCAGCCCGACGAAGGCGGCCGGACGTCGGCGCATCTGCCCGAGAGCGATCACGATCACCGTGCTCCCCCACCCAGCCGGCTCAGACGTTCGACGACCCGGGCAGTGGTGGGCCGGTCGAACTCGTCCACCACCACACCGTCGGCGAGCAGCAGGACCCGGTCCGCATACCCGGCGGCGACCGGATCGTGGGTCACCATCACGCACGTCCCGCCATCCCGGTCCACGCCGGAGCGCAGCAGGGCGAGGACCTCGTGGCCGGTGGCCCGGTCCAGCGCGCCGGTCGGCTCGTCGGCGAAGAGCACCTGCGGGCGGGAGACCAACGCCCTGGCTATCGCCACCCTTTGCTGTTGGCCGCCGGAGAGCTGCCCCGGCCGGTGACGCTCACGTCCCGCCAGTCCCACCCGGGCGAGCGCGTCCAGCACCTGTCCACGGTCGGGCCGCTTCCCGGCCAGCCGGCCGGGAAGCTCGACGTTCTGTGCCACCGTCATCGCCGGCATGAGGTTGAACGCCTGGAACACGAACCCGACCCGGCTGCGCCGCAGTTGGGCCAGACGCCGCTCGGGGAGCCGGGACACCTCGGCATCGCCCCACCAGACCGAGCCCCGAGTGGGCCGGTCCATCCCGGCGAGGCAGTGCAGCAAGGTGGTCTTGCCGGAGCCAGACGGTCCCATCACCGCCGTGAACGTCCCAGGCACGAAGGCCACCGACACCCCGCGCAACGCCCGCACGGCGGCAGTGCCGCGTCCGTACTGCCGGTGCAGGTCTTCCACCCGGGCGGCGGTCCCCGTCCCGATATCCGTCGTCATCTCGGTCATGGCCCCATCCTGGGCGGACGGTGCCCGGCGATCGATCGTGCCCGCCCCCGAATCGGAAGTTCGGAAAACCGAACCCCGACCGCGGGCAACCACAGGCAGAGCCGCTCCGGCCGCCCGGCGGACGAACCCAGCGCAGCCCCGGCCCTGCCGACAGGCGAACCAACCCCCGGCCGCTGGCAGGGCCGGCCGAACGGACGCCAGCCCTGGTCCGGCATGACGGTGGGCCTGTCGGCCCGGGTGCGCACGTGGGGCGCCTCCTCGACGGACTGACTTCACGGGGGCAGTGGCTGGTCATCATGTGCGCCGAACACGGGGACGCCTACGGAGACGACGGCTATCACGGCCGCGGCATCGCGCACCCCGCCGTGTTCAACGTGCCGTTCGCCTCCTGGGTGCACCGCTGACCGCTAGGTTCGCTCCGTATGAGCGATGGAGCACTGCGCGACGCCTCCGTGATCGTGGCCCGTGACGCGAACGAGCTGGTCGCCCTGTTGAGCGCCGACTTTCCCGCACACGGAGGCGAGTACCTGTTCCTGCCCGGCGGCCGCCGCGAAGGCGGGGAGAGCCCGCTGGCATGCGCTCGCCGGGAACCGCGTGAAGAGGCCGGTGTCACCGCCCTTCAGTGGCGGCCACTGGGCTCCCACGCAATCACCCCAGGCTCTCAGGCGCGCGTCCATCTCTACGAGGCCTGCGGCCTGACGCTCGGCCCCCAGCAGCTCACAGAGTTTGAGCAGGACTACGAGCTGATGTGGTGGCCGATGGCCGAGGCACTGCGGGCCGTGGAGGACGGCCGGTTCCTCCTCCCCGCCGGTCCGCTGGCCCTGCTCATGGCAGCACACAGCCCAGTCGACGCCTGACGGCACCAGGGGCCCCGCCCATCCGTTCCCCCCGTGGCGGATGGGCGGGGCTTTGCCGTCTCCTAAGAGGTCATCTCGATAGGCGGGTGGCTCGTCGAAGCGCCCTGCCAGTTGGGGCGCACGGTGCAGGTGCGACGATGCAGGCATGCGTGAGTTGAGCCAGCTGATCGACGTCGAGGAACCGGCCTGGCCGGAACTCAGGGAGACAATCGAGGCAAGTCCAATGTCCGTCGAGGTGCTCCCACCCGATAGCGATCTGGGCAGGGCGTCGATTCTTCAGCTGCAGGTCACGGCCAGGTCGTACCTGGGTGCGGTAGTACTGCACTGCGGTGGTCTGCTGGTGGACGACGGTTGGCTGCGAGTCTACGGCAGCCCAGTCGGTGGGGCTGCGCACGAGGTGCCTGGCCTGGCTCACGTGAATCAGTTCCCCGAAGCGTTCGACCCAGCGTGGCGAACGGAGACCGGTTTGGTGCTGGCACACGACGTGCTGGGCGGCGTCTTCGCTCTCAACGGCGCCACTCCCGCCGGCGCCGATCGTCCCGGCGCCCCCGGCGAGGTTGTCTACTTCGCCCCGGATTCCCTGCGCTGGGAGGCTCTGGGGGTTGGTCACTCGACGTGGCTGGCCTGGCTGGTGTCCGGGGCACTCGATGAGTTCTACGCCGATCTGCGCTGGCCCGGCTGGAAGGAGGAGGTCCGGGCGCTGAATAGCAACCAGGGCCTGTCCTTCTTCCCGCCGTTGTGGTCGGCCGAGGCGCGCCAGGACATCTCCGCGACCAGCCGTCGCGTCGTGCCCATGAAAGAGCTGCTCGGCGTCGCCCGGGACTCATGCCGACAGTTCGACGGCGTTGATCCGGGCTTTCTCGGCGCCGTGTGAATCGGTCGCCCCGTCCAGCCGGCGGTAGCAGATCAGGGCGGCGGCGATCCCGGCGAAGGTCAGGAAGTGCTCTGCCTTGCGCTCGTAGCGACGATGCAGGCGGCGGCACCCGGTCGCACCCGTCAAATCCCCCCTTTCGCTGCCCGCATATTGACCGAGTCGATCGCGCACCGCGACCAGTCCAGGATGCCGCGGGCGCCGAGCTCGTCCAGGACTAGGCGATGGAGCTTGCCCCAGACCCGGGCCCGGCTCCACTCCGTGAAGCGCCGGTGCGCGGTCGGCCCGGACGGGCCGAAGCCCGACGGCAGTTGCCGCCAAGTGCAGCCCGTTGTGGCCACGAAGATGATGGCCGCTAGCACCTGCCGGTCTCCATACCTGCTTCGGCCACCGCCCTGGGGCCGTACCGGAGCAGCCGGAACCACCCGCTGGAACAACTCCCACAACCCATCCGGCACCAGACGCTCCACCATCGCCATCACGACCGCCAGCCTAGTGATCAAGCCAGTTGAGACGATCTCCAAAACAGAGCGGATCGGGGCGAGAATCGGCTGACCGGCTCCCGCCAGGTGTTCCGGATGATGAGGCGAGGCGTGGACAGGCGTCACACTGTGACGCTCGACGTGAGGCTAGCTGCCGGTCGCGCGCCGGCACCTCCGGCCGGGGCACCGGACCGCCGGCCTCTCCAACGCCCCCGCCTTCACCGCAATGGCCGGCCACCGTCCGGCGACCGCGGCGACGGCATGGCCTGGGTATGACGGGGGCGTACGGGGTGCGAAGGACGCCGTCGGCCGCGCGCACGGCCTGACGTCCGTCCCTGGCGGCCCCTTCGCCCGCTACGGCCGGACGGAGATCTCTCCGATGCCCGAGCCCAGCGAGGAACAGTGGGCGGTCGACTGGCCCAACTGGCCGGGCCGCAGGGTCACGTGCTCACCGTCCACGTCCGGAGACCAGCCGCAGACCAGGTGTACCCAGAATGTCTGGGTACTGGTTCCGTTGTTCTTGCAGAGAGCCCATCCGGTGTACTCGTCGATGGCGTGCTTGCCGGTGTTGCACGACAGGCCGGGTGGCGTGGCCGCGCGCGCTTGGGGCTGGGCGGCGACGACAGTAGCCGGGGTCAGGGCGACGAGGGCGGCGGCCGATGCCGTGGCCATCAGACCTGTGGCGTTCAGCTTCACGTTGCTCTCCTGCGCTTCGCATGCCGGTCAGGCGACCGGCCGGACATACCGCTGGGTCGTACCAACGGTGTGCGCGCCGAAAACAGCGGGGAGCTATGACGGCGTGTGATGTCTCCTGGTCGGGGAGAAACGAATCACTCGTTCGTGTGGCTGTAGGCGTGGGCCTGTTCCGGTTCGTCCGAAGCAGCGCGTGCGCTGCTTCGGGGCACCTCGGCCGTGGCGGCTCCGCGACCGTCGGCGAACGAGGGTGACGAGGGCGACCGGACGTGCCGGAGAGCGCTGTCGCCGGCACGGCCTCGCTCAGGTCCACAGCCCAGGCATCGTCGGGCAAGACGTAGTTCCACGACTGGGCCGGGCGCGGAAGCACATCTCAGCCCTCGCACACCGATGGCAGGGCCCGCACCAGCCCTTCCACGTGCAGCGTGTCCAGCCGGTGCCCGTAGGCCGACCATGCCGCCGCCATTCGCAAACGCGGGCCGCACGAAGGCCGCGCCCGCAGCCCCTCCGTTTCCCGCAATGCGGTCAGCAGAGCCGTGGTGATCCGGTCGAGCGCCGGTCGCACCTCCTTTACGAGGTCGGGCCGCTCGGTCGGCCGCTCCTCCGGGTGGGCGTCCCAGCGGGCGTAGAGGCCGCGCTGCACCAGCTTGTTGGCCTCGATCTGGTCGCGGAACACCGCGGTCACGGCGTCAGGGTTGAGCCCGAGGCCGACGGCCCTCGCGGCGACGTCGTCCAGGATCTGCCGCTCGCGCACCGGATCGTCGATGGGCTTGTCGGTGCCGTACTTGGCGGCGGCCACCTTGTCGGCCAGCAGCAGCCGCTCGGCGAACAGCTCGGTCACCGACCCGAGGCCAGGGGCGAGGCTGGCAGCCCGTGCCGGAGTCGGCGGCACCGCGGTGGCCGGGGCGGCGCCGGCGAGGGTGACGGCCGCCGTGGCGCAGACGGCGACGAGGGTAGACCGGAGTATCGGGGCGCGCACGTGGGTTTCCTTCCTTGAGTGGAGCGGCGCCAGGTCGTCGCCTGCGCCGTGCACCACCGTATCGACCACGAGCCCGAATCGCCGCGTGAACCGCTGGGCGGCGTAAAGGAGTTGCCGCGTTCACGCGCCCCTGATCGTCTACGACCGCACCGAGACCGCGTCCGTCGGCACGTTGCCCCGGGTGAGGCGGTTCCGCTGCACCCGGAGGCGGTCGCGTTGACCGGGCCCTGCGACGCGTTGGACGACTTCGGCATCGATGCCGAGACGGGCGCCGTGGTCGATGACTTTCGTTCGATAGCCGGTGTCGGCAGTTCATCCCCCGGCCGGCCGTACCCCTTCGTCACGATGCCGGAGACGGGGGACACCTCCTGGACGCAGATGACCGCGCGGGCAGCAAGTGGTCCGAGACCCCAGGCGCATCGGTGCGAGGCCTCTGGCCCGCACCTCGATAACGGAGAGCGACCACAGCGATCGCGGCCACCCCGAACGCTGTCACGGGCCAGGCCAGCGCGGCGGGCGTGGCTGAGCAACGAGCTGCCGATCAGGCCGCCCATGCCGATGCCCAGGTAGAGGGGAGAACCGTTGAGGGCCACGGCGAGCGAGCCGGTTCCCTCAACAAACTGAAGCAATCGCGCGGCATCGCCACCCAGGCTTGGTGGCGGCATTGCTGCACCGGGTGCGGACCGGCGTGCGCTGACTGCGGCCCGCGCCCACCGGATCTTCGCCGACCGCGCCGGCGCCCGTGCTGTGGACAGCGCCCGTCGAGGAGGACGTAGTCCGGGTTGGCCTCGCGCAGGGCGCGTAGCAGGCCGGGTGCGCGGTCGGCGAGCAGGTCGATCACCGCGGCCGTGTAGGCGTGGGCGGTGCCGACGGAGGTACCGAAGCCGGCCGCGAGCTGGGCGAGGGTGTCGTGTCGGCGCAGGTACACCAGGCCGACCAGGGCACGCTGGTGCGGTGGGAGCTTGCAGCGGCGGTCACCCTCGCGGGTGACGATGAGCATCGTGACCCACTCGACCAAGGCGTGAGGCAGGTCGAGTGCGGCAGAGTAGGGAACCAACGCGGCTCCTGTGCCTGTGGGTTGAGACTTCGAACACCTCCCCCAACGGCACGGGAGCCTCGTGCGTTGCGGGCATCGATCCCGTCACCCGATCAGTGGCCACGCTGAAAGAGCTCACTGCGCCGTACTTCGCGATGCACTCTCCCGTGCTCCCAACGGATGCTTTCACACGCAGGGTGGGTCGTACGGTAGGTCGCCGACATAGCGGTTCCACTCTCGCCTGGTCAGGATGTGTCCGGTGGCATCGCAGATGCGATGGATGGCTCGGCGGGGGTCGAGGACCCACAACCAAAAGGCACCACCTGACCCGTCGGTTGTGACCAGGGTTCGGCCGTCCGGACTGAACACAAAGCTGTTGCTGAAAGCTCCTTGGCTCGGGAAAGAATGGCCCTGGGCGGAGGGGCGAGCTGGATCACTCACATCCCACAGCTGGATCGCGCCTTCAGGGGTTGCACTTGCCAGCGTGCGGTTGTCGGGACTGAAGGCCACACCTTCCGCTCGCTCCTGAGCCTGGGGCCAATTCCCGAGTAGTTTCGGTCGACCCTTATGCGTGGTCTCCCACATGCGTATGGTTCCCTCCAGGGTGACGGTAGCCAGATACCGACCGTTGGGCGCGAGCGCTACGGCGTCGCCGGGGAGCGGCCTTCCACGCTTTGCAGGACGGGTTGGGTTGCTGGTGTCCCAGAGTTGATAGCCGTCGTCGTCAACCTGCACGGCGAGTGTCCGTCCATCGGCACCGAGGGTGAAATCTTCTACAGTGGTGTCTTCATAGGGAAGATTGCCTACTCCTAGAGGTTTGCAATGGGTTGGGTCGGTGATGTCCCAGGTGCGGATCCGTACGCCGCCGCTGCCCAGTTCCATTGCCTGGGAAGTGTCCTGTGATGCAGAGTTCCCTTCCGTTGCTTCTGGCTCTTGCAGTTCGTAGGTGACAAGGGTGCGGCCGTAATCCCTGAAGCGCATGGCCTCGACGCCGTAGCCTTTCCCAGCAGGAACATGACCGACCTGGCGAGGACGGGAGGGGTCAGTGGCGTCGTAAAGCCCCACCCCGCCTTGCTGCGGCGCCACAGCGAGCAGGTGCCCTCGCGGGGCGAATTCAGCAGCCGTCCCGGAAAGCCTGCGGGGAAGGGGCTTTGGCCACTCCGGGGACGTCGTATTGGTGTCCCATAGCTGTACCGATCCCTGTGAGCAGGCTGTGACCATAGTGTTGCCGTCCGCGCTGAAGGTGGCAGAGCTCATGCCCGAGCAGTCGGGCAGGGCGATGGGCGGCAGGCGCCACACGCGCAGCGTCTGGTGATCCTCCACGATCAGGCTGCGGCTGTCCGGTCCGAAGGCCAACGCGGTCTGTTCCTGTGAGCGGCGGCTCAGCGGAGGGCCCAGACGCTGCGGCGAGCCAGCAGGTGCCAGCTCCCACAGCTGGACTGCGTCATCTCCGGCGATGGCGAGGAGTCGACCGTCCGGACTGTAGGCCACCGCTGCCGTGCGTGTGCTGTCGGGGGCCCTCAGTTGTTCCCACGAGTTGGCATTCAGGACGACGGGACGATGTGGCCTGCTGACGTCAACCAGCCCGATCTGTCCTTTTTCAGCGCCGCCGGTGGCGATGATCCGTCCGTTCGGGCTGAAGGAGAGAATGTCGCCGTCCGTCATCCTGGAGTTCAGTCGTGAGACAACGGTGGGATGCCGGGGGTGTGACGTGTCCCAGAACCGCACGGTGCCGTCCTCGGTGCTGAGTGTCGCCAGGAGAGGTCGGCGTGGACTGAAGGCCGCCAGGTCGCCGGGCAACGACGGGACGAGCACTTCTGGGTGCCCGGAGTCGTGGACATCCCAGAGGGACGAAGTGTGGTCGCCCCCTACCGCGAGCAGGGTGCCGTCGTCGTTGAAAGCCATGAACTTGCCCAAGTCGTCGTCGGGCGCGGGAAGCGTGCCGAGGTGGTGGGGATGCGCGACATCGGCGATGCTCCACAACCCGACAGTGAGGTCGTAGCCGGCAACGGCCAAGGTCCGTCCGTCAGGGCTCAGTGTCGCCTGCCAACCGGGCAGCGCGCGGCCGATGAGTTTGGGATGTGTGAAGTCGGTGGTGTCCCACAGTCGGATGACATTGGCACCGGCCAGAGCCAGGATGTGGTGAGCGGAGACGTAGGACGCTCTGCCACCGTTCGGTAGATACGCGTTGTTGGGTCCATCCGGGTTGGGCACCCCGACATCGGTGAACAGCGGTGAGGCCGCGTCCGCCACCAGGTTCGTGAACGTTTGTGGGGAGCGCCGGACGTGGTAAGCCGTGACGTCCAGTTGCGCAGCCAGTGCCTCGTTCTGGTTCTGTAAGGGCACGGCACCACCTCCGTGGAGCCGGTCTGCCTCTGCGGTGATCTGCCGGGATACGGCGGCGTCGCGCTCCGCACGCGCTGCGGCGCGTTGCTGCAAGGCAACCGTCACCGCGGCGCAGGCCACGAGAACCAGGGCAGTCAGTCCTGCGACCAGCGAGCGCAGGCGCCGGGTCGTGCGGACGGCCGCTCGCTGTTCGCGGCGGCGCATTTCGACGCTGGCGGTGAGGAAGTCCCTCTCCAGTGCGGTCAGCTCGCGCTTGTGCTCGGCAACGATGAACGCCTCTTCTGCAGCGTCCAGCCGAGTGCCGCGGTACAGCGCACCTTTGTCGCGGTCCAGGTCGTCCCATGTGCGGGCGGCTTCCGTGAGCTGGCGGTGCAGGCGCAGACGCTCGCGGGCGTCGCCGATCCATTGCCGTAGGCGCGGCCAGGCAGTGATGAGGGCTTCGTGGGCGAGGTCCACGGTGTCGTGGTCAAGGGTGAGCAGACGGGCACGGGCGAGGCGGTCGAGGACGACGGCCGTGTCGGTGGGGCTGTCGAAGGCGAGCTCCGTGCGGGGAACAGGACGCCGGGTGTCGGGGGTCCCCTCACCGGGGGTGATCAGCCGCAGCATGATCCTGCGGGCCAGATCGGCCTGTGCCGGAGTGAGGCGGGCATAAGCGCCTTCTGCTGTGTGGGCGATCGCACCGTGCAAGCCGCCCGCCGCCTCATAGGCCTCGAGCGTAAGGGCGCGGCCTCTCCGGCGCCGCCACGTCTCCAGCAGAGCATGTGACATCAACGGAAGCGCACCAGGTTCGTCCTCGACTTCCTCGAGGATACGGGCCGACAGGGCACGCTCGACGATGAGACCGGTCCACTGCGCGGGCTTGACGATGGCCTCGCGCAGTTCGTCCCGGCTCATCGGACCGGACAGCACGGTGGCATTCTGCAGCGCGGCAGTCAGTTGCGGGTGCGCGGCGCAGCGGCCGAGGAAGTCGGCGCGTACCGCGATGACCACGCGCAGCCGACTGACCGGGTCGGTGCTGGCCAGGAGGTGGCCGAGGAACTCTTCGCGTTCACCGGGATCCGTGCACAAGGTGTAGAGCTCTTCGAACTGGTCCACGACCAGCCATGTGTCCCCGTCTCCGTCGGCCGGCGCGAGGCGCTCTGCGTGGGTACGCATCGGGTGCTCGCCCGGGGTGAGCACGCGCAGGGCGGCCGGCCGCGGCCCGGACTGGCCAGGAGTACGCAGACGGGGGATGAGGCCGGCCCGCAGCAGTGAGGACTTGCCCGAGCCTGAAGGCCCGAAGACGGCGGTGAAGCGGCGGGAGCAGGCCTGCTGGAACAGACGCTCGGTGAGTTCGTCGCGGCCGAAGAACAGATCTGCATCTGTGGGCTCGAAACGGGCCAGGCCCCGATAGGGAGGCTCTGCCTCGTCGCCCTCGGTCCGGGGTTCGGCTGCTGCCTCCGTGGCTGCCTGGCACCAGCGCTCGCGCCACTCCTCCGGGTCACCACCGCAGGCGCGGACGTAGGCGAGGACGACCGGCAGGGTCGGCAACCGCTCACCCGCAGCCGCCTGCGACAGCGTGCTCGCCCCCTGCCCCGCGCGCTGCGCCATCACCCGATAGGTCGGGCTCCCGGCTTCTGCACGGAGGCTGCGTAACTCGAACGCCAGCCGCTGTACCGGCCCGGCGCTCGGATCGAGCGGACTCTCCGGTCGTCCCGCCATGTACGGCTCCCTCCCGGTCACCGCTCCCGGTGGAGCGGCACCACGGCCGCAGAAGCTACGCACGTCCACGGCAGGAGAGCAAACCCAAGACGCCTTCTCTGGGCAATGCTGCGGCACCGTACCCCGTGACCTGCAGTGCAGCTATTGATCAGAGGGGCGGGGACGGCTGCCCATTCGACAGCCACGGGAAGCGGCACTGGTACAAGTGCGGCTCAGGCGGCGGCTACTGCAAGGTGCCGGGGGCAACGTGGTGGCTACCCCAAGGGTGCGGGCCTGGAACCCCGCCGGCATGTCGCACATCTACTGGAACATCGGCTGACACCAGCCCTCAACCGCAGGTAGGAGCACCTGGGGTGGTCCCGCGTCCTCTTCGCTAGCTGTGCGGGACCACCCCCACGCGCACAGGCGCGGCAGCCCGGCGAACTCACCACGGTGCGCGCCGTCTTCTGCTCGGCAGGCGTCGGCTTGTCGGTGTGCCAATAAGTCAGTGGCGGGGCGACGTCCCTGAGCGTGCCACCAGCCCCAGATGCCGGCTGACCGCGGGGGGTACATGGGTGGCCCCTAGTTGGACTTGGCAGCGCTTCGTCAGGGCACCTCGTAGACCTTGGGCATTGCGGAGCGCGTAGTCGGCCCGGTCGGTGTGCCAGGCGGGAGTGATCCGGCTCTACCGAGGCGGGCGGTCGGGCAGGCGCAAGCCCTACCGCGGACGTTGTCGCGGGGCAGGCTCGCCGTAGGGCGACCGCGGAGCGGCTTGGCCTGGTGGCCCGGCGGCGCGCGTGGTGCCCTCCCGGGGGCCCGTCCGTGGTCGCGAGGGAACGCACCTTCACCGCCGAACGCGCCACCCACGCCCGCGCCGTCGCCGAAACCGCGGGCCGCCGCATCGGCCGCCCCGTAGCCACTCCCCCGACAAGACTGAGTACGCGCGCCTACTCAAGGACCAGGGCAGCAGCTATGGGGAGATCAGCAGCAAGACCGGTATCGCGAAGACCTCCCTGCACCGCCACCTCCAGGGGTAGCCGCATCGCAGGTGCGGAGGTGGTCAATGCCGGACGGCGCCTCCAGCGGAGGTCGGTGAGCCTCGACGGCCTGCTCCGGCGGTTGTCGCGGTGCGCAGCCTCGGGGCCAGAGCCGTGCGCAGTGCCGGGGTGAGGACGTGGCGGGTCTCGGACGGGGAGAGGGCGGCGGGGGTAGGCAAGGGGTTGAGGTAGCGGGTGTAGATGAGGCCGCCGAGGATCGTCACCACGGCCGTGGCGCGGGCGGTCGCGTCCCGGCCACCGAGAAATTCAACAAGCCGGGTCAGCAGCTCGTGTTCCAGGTATTCGCGGATCACTTCGGCGGCCTCGTCGCCCTGGGTGGTGAGCTGCTGGAAGTCGGCGTCCTCCCACAGATCCGTGACCGCGTCGATCAGGCGGTCGGGGAGGGTGGCCGGGTCGCCGCCGAGGACGTCGTCCACCGCCAGTGCGTTGGCGCACTGGAACTGCATCACCTCTGCGAACAGGCCCTTCTTCGAGCCGAAGTGGTAGGCGATCAGCGCCGGATCGACCCCGGCCGCCCCGGCCACCGCACGCACGGTGGTGCGCCGGTACCCGTGCTCCAGGAACAACCCGCGGGCCACCGAGACGATCACCTGGCGGGTCGGCGGGTTGCCGCGAGGGCGGCCTCGGCTGCGGGCGGGTGCGAGGGCGGCGTTATTCATCAACGTTGAGCTTGTGCTTCGTGATCAGCACAGTCAAGGGCGTTCCGGGAAACACACGAAGGGATGACCCGACACCATGCGTATCGCAGTCTTCGGCGCCAACGGACCGACCGGCCGCCACCTCACCGAGCAGGCCCTCGCCGCCGGCCACCAGGTCGTCGCCGTGACCCGCCGCCCCGGCTCCCTGCCCGCGCGGCCCGGCCTCACCGTGGCCGTCGCCGACGCCACCGACCCGGTGGCCGTCGATGCCGCGCTCGGCGGGACGGACGCCGTCCTCTCCGCGCTGGGCGCACGCTTCAGCAAGGAGACCATCACCACGTACTCGGCGAGCGCCACAGCCATCACCGGGGCTATGGCCCGCCACGGCATCAAGCGACTTCTCGCCGTAAGCTCCAGCATCGCCGACCCGAACTGGCGTCCCACCGGCGCGCTTTTCTTCAACCATGTGCTCGACCCGCTGGTGAACCGGCGCCTGGGCCGCACCCTTCACGAGGACATGCGCCGCATGGAGGACGTGATCCGTCAGACGGGCCTCGACTGGACCCTCGTGCGGCCCTCGGGCCTGTTCGAGAACCCCGTCGTCACGGAATACCACACCGCCGAGACCAGCGCCGACGGCGTCTTCACCGCCCGCGCCGACCTCGCCGCGAGCATGCTGCGCGAGCTGGAGGAACGGCGGTACGTCCGGACAGCCATGGGCGTCATCACCACGGCCGTGAAGCCGAATATCGCCAAGCTGATCTGGAACGAGGGCGTGAGGAAGAAGTGAGCCGGGTGACCGCCGAACTACCGTTCGGCACGAGGGCGTTCCTCACTCGCCCCTACCCGGCCACCTTCACCACCCTCCGCCGCGACGGCACCCCGCACGTCACCCCCGTCCGCTTCACCTTCGACGCGTCCACCGGCCTGGCCCGGGTCACCACCCGGGCCAGGGCCCGGAAGGCCCGGAACGTGGCGGCGGGCGGCCCGGCGGTCCGCGTCGCGCTCTGCCAGGCGGACGGCTTTCGCTGGGTCACCCTCGAAGGCCGGGCCACCGTCACCGACGACCCCGCGCGCCTGGCCGAGGCGGTCCGCCGCTACATCGTCCGCTACCGCGCGGCCCCGCCCGCCCCGCTGGACCTGGTCGTCGTCGAGATCGCCGTCGACCACGTCCTGAGCCTCAACCTCTGAAGCCCCCGTACTGAAAGCGAAGTGACCCCGCGATGCCCACCCTTCCCATCCTCGAGTCCACCCTCCACTACCGCGAGTCCGGCGACCCCGCCGGGCTGCCGTTCGTCTTCCTCCACGGCAACCCCACCTCCTCCCACCTGTGGCGGAACGTCCTGCCGGGTGTGGCCGCGCCCGGCCGCCGCCTGCTGGCCCCGGACCTCATCGGCATGGGCGACTCCGGGAAGCCCGACCTCGCCTACTCCTTCGACGACCACGCCCGCTACCTCGACGCCTGGTTCGACGCCCTCGGCCTTACCGAGGCCGTCCTCGTCGGCCACGACTGGGGCGGCGCGCTCGCCTTCGACCGGGCCGCCCGTCTCCCGGGCCGGGTCCGCGGTCTCGCCTTCACCGAGACAATCATCAAGCCGCTGGTCGGCGACGAGTTCCCGGCTGCGGGGCGGGAGTTGTTCACCCTCCTGCGCACCCCCGGGGTGGGCGAAGCGATGGTCCTGGAGAAGTCGCTGTTCATCGAAGGGCTCCCGGACACGGTCGCCACCCCCCTCGCCCCTGCCGACCTGGAGGTCTACCGCCGCCCCTTTCCCACCCCGCGGAGCCGCCGCCCGGTGTTGGCGTGGACGCGCATGATGCCCCTGGACAGCCAGCCCGCCGACGTCGTGGCCCGCGTCGAGCACTACGACGCTTGGCTGGCCCAAAGCCCCGAAGTCCCCAAGCTGCTTGCCGCGTTCGAGCCGGGGCCCGGTGCGATGACCGACCCGAGGGCCGTGGCCTGGTGCGAGGAAAACATCGCAGGCCTGGAGGTCTCCCGTCACGGCCTCGCCGGTCACCACTCCCCGGAGGACCGCCCCGAGGAACTGGCCGCGGCGATCAACGCCTGGGCCGACCGCCATGGCCTGGCGCGCCAATAGGTGTCCTCTACCACGACGTGCCGATCGTCCCAGGGCAAGCTGTGCTGCCGCAGACGGACGTACACGCCGCGATCGGCGTCACCCTCGAACGCTCAGCGAACGGGAGCCCAGGACGCCGCCGCCCGGCCACCTCCTGGAAGCCCTGCCTGCGGGGCAGCAAAGACGCCATGGAGAAACGACTGCTCAATCAACCCATGGTCGAAGGAGGGTGGTGCGGCCCCCACGCCGTGTCGCTGCACGCCCTTGTCGGGGTGGGGAGTTGGGCAGTGCGGACCGGTTCAGGGGCGGACCGTGGTGCCGTCTTCCGTCGGCTGGACCTCGTAGCGGGTGGCCAGGCACTCGACGAGGAAGAGCCCGCGGCCTTGCTCCTCATCGGCGTCCCCCTGCCGTACCTGGACGCACTTACGGGGACTCCGGCCTGGGCCCTTGTCCGCCACGACCACCCCTACTTCATGAGCGGTGAGCACGGCGGCGACACGGACATGCACGCCCGGGCGTGCATCACGGAGTTGGTGGTGAGTCGACGGGGCCACAAGGGGGCAGCCTGATCTGCCTCGGAGGGAGCGTGCCGGCACACATGCTCAGGCAGGTGCCGCCTGGGTTACGCGTCTGCGGGATGCGGCATCAGCCCTGGGGACCTCGCGGCATGACCAACGGCGGGGCGGTCGTCCAGGGTGGGTTCGCCCGGCCGGTGGACAAGTGGCCGACGGTTCTGCGCCGTGGACGAAGTACGGCCGCAATTCGCTCAGCATCTTGAACGCGACCTCGACGCGGTCATCGCCGGCCTCACGCAGCCATGGAACTCGGGCGTCGTCGAAGGCCACGCCAACCGGATCAAGCTGCTCAAGCGTCAGATGTTTGGCCGTGCAGGATTCGAACTCCTTCGCAAACGGGTCCTGCTGGCTGACCGAGCGTCACGACTCCGCAACGAGTGGGCCAGAGCCCGGAAAGAGGAGTCGTTTGTCGACGGCTTCGGGAGTCCCCTCGGGTGGAGCAGGCATGATCAATGCCGATGAGTTCGGGCGTCTCTTGCGGCTCAGCGGGCGAGGGAGACGGCGAAGGGCTCGAAGCCGTGCCGGCGCAGGATGTGGGGAACCACGAGGATCATGGCCTCGGTAGCGCGGGCTGTGGTGATGCCGCCGAGATCCTGGATCCATGCGGGCTGCCAGCCCAGGTCGCCGAGCAGGCCGGTGACGGTCTTCTTCGCGTTCTGGTCATCGCCCGACAGATAGGCGGTCGGTGGGGTGCTCAGGGTTTCGGGAGCGGTCATGACCATGAACAGCATGGTGTTGAGGGTCTTGACGACGGGGGTGTCGGGGAGGGCGGCCTGGAGTTGCTCGGCGAGGCTGCTGCCGGGATAGCACAGGTCGCCGGGCAGGCCGTCATCGGCGTCGCGGGTGGCGTTGGAGACATCGACGAGGAGTTTCCCGGAGAGCTCGGTGCGCAGGCCGGCCAGGCGACCCAGGGAGGTGTCGCCAGGCGTCGCGTTGATCACGATGTCCGCGGTGCGGGCGGTGGTGCGCTGGTCGGCGAAGGCAATCTGCGGGGCGATGCCGGCGGCAAGGGCTGCGGTCTCTTCCGAGTTCCGGACACCGAGGGTGACACGGTGTCCGGCTGCGGAGAGCTTGCCGGCGAGGTTGGTGCCGACGCGGCCGGCTCCCAGGATGCCGATGCTGGTCATGAGGTGATGCTCCTTGCGGTGTGAGATGGGTGGAGCGGAGGTGTCCGGTCAGGCGATCGGCGACAGGACCTTGAGGGCGGCGGTGTGGATGCCGGGGGCGGCGGCCAGGAAGTCGCGGCTGCCCGTGTTCCAGGGCTCGCCCGCCAGGTCGGTGACGGTGCCTCCGGCCTCGGAGACCAGCAGCGCACCGGCGACCAGACCGGAGCGAACGTCGGAGAACTGCCAGAAGGCGTCCGTGCGTCCGGCGGCGACGTGGATGAGCTGCATCGTGGCGGGAACGGACACGCGCACGACCAGGCCGTTGATGAGCATGGCGGTGACCGAGTCACCGATCCGCCGGAAGGTGCGCTCGTCCTCGCCGGGCCTGGCCTGGCCGGTGCCGGTGAGCGCGGCGCCCAGATCGGTCTTGCCGGACACCTTCAGGGGCCGGTCGTTGAGGCGGGCACCGCCGCCGGCGACAGCGGTGTAGGTGTCGCCGGTCAGTGGCAGGTGGACGACGGTGAGGACCGGCTGGTTGTCGCGGACCAGGGTGGCGGTCACGGCCCAGTCCTCCATGCCGTGAACGTGGTTGATGTTGCCCTCGGCGGGGTCGACGACCCACCACTCCCCCGACGGGAGCGCACCGCCGGCCAGCTCGTCCTCGGCCCACTGCGATCCCCGCCGGGCCCGCAGCAGCGGCTCCCGCAGCACGTCCAGCACCGCGTCGTCGTTGGCGTGGATCTCAGCGACGACCTCCTCCAGACTCACGCCCCGGGCGTGCGGGGTGTGGCGCTCGCGCAGGGTGAGGCCTGCGGTCTTCACCGCGGCGGTCACCTCGGACAGGAGCGTCGTGTCGGCGGCGAAAGGCATGGCTGTGCTCATGGTGGGCTCCTGGGTTCGATGTGTGCGGGCGGCTTGTCTCTCGCCCGCACTTCGAAGGTAGGCCTCCCCATCATTAACAACAAGTGCATGCTATTCAGTTGTAGAGTTACTTTCATGCAAGTGGATCTGAACCTGCTCATGGCCCTGGACGCACTGCTGGAAGAGGGCAGCGTCGCCGGCGCCGCAGCACGCCTCCACGTCACCGCACCGGCGATGAGCCGCTCCCTGGGCCGCATCCGCAAGGCCACCGGTGACCAGATCCTGGTCCGCACCGGCCGCAGCATGGTTCCCACCCCCCGGGCACTGGCCATGCGCGCCCAGGTCCATACCCTCGTACAACAGGCCCACGACCTTCTCTCCGCCCAGCAAGAACTCGACCTGGCAGCTCTGGACCGGGTGTTCACCGTGCGCTGGCACGACGCCCTGACCGCCGCCTGCGGCACCGCCCTGATCACCGCCGTCCACCGCCAGGCCCCCGGCGTCCGGCTGCGCCTGTCCGCCGAGCCCGGGACGGACGACGCCGAGCTGCGCCGGGGTGAGGTCGACCTCGAATCGAGCTCCGGCGCCCCAACGCTCCCGGACATCCGCCACCGCCTCGTCGGCAGCGACCGACTGGTCGTCGCCGTCCGACCGGGCCACCCCCTCACCGAAGACCCGCTGAGCATCGAGCGCTACGCAGCCGCCGAACACCTCACCGTTTCGCGACGCGGAAACCTGCGTGACCCGATCGACGACGCCCTGACCACCCGCGGCCTCCAGCGGCGCGTCGTCGCCGCCGGGCCCACCGCCGCCTTCGCGCTGCAACTCGCCCGCGATACCGACCTGGTCGTCACCCTCCCGGACGCGGTCACCCGCGCAGCCCGGGAACAACTCGGCCTCGCCACACTGCCGCCGCCACTCCCGCTGCCCGAGGTCCCCCTGTACCTGCTGTGGCACCAGCGCTACGACGACGACCGCGCCCACGCCTGGCTGCGAGACCTGGCCGCCGAAACCGTCCAGGCACTATTTGCACCACCGACCGCCTCTCAACAGCCCCTCCTCAACCGGACCGGCCAGTGACGGATACGCCGGGGGCGGGCTGCTCGGCTACGTTGTCAGGGTCGGGCACTCTGCGAAAACCCTTCATCGGTCTCCGGCCTCAAGATTCGTCGCACGCTGCTTGGTCCGTTCGACCTGGCGCAGCAGCAGGTCGGCGAAGTGGATGATTTCGGCAGCCTCGACCGGGTCGTCGACTTCACAGTGCGGTGGCTGGACGGGGTCTTGAACGCGTGCACAGGGCTCCGGCGACGAGAGCCGAGTCGGCTTCCTGCTCGCCGCCTTCGGCCCCGGCGTCAGCCAGCGGCCCGCCTGCGTTGCCGTTCTTGTACGGCTGGAACGCGGCGCCCATGAGAGGCACGGCGACCAGGGAGTTGCCGAGGCCGGAGGCTTCGCGGACGGCGGCCTCGACTGCTTTCATGGCCGCGAAGCCGGCGAGCTCGTACTCGCCCAGGTGGAAGTTGGTGCGCACCGCCCCTCCAGGGCTGGATGCAGCGAGCCCGAGAGCCGTTCGCCGGCCTCGAACCGGGCCGGAGGGGTGCTTGCGGAAGGCTTCGTTCATCTAGGTCCGGTCCCGGGCGTGCAGCGCCCGGGGCTCAAGCCATGACCAGGGCATCTGCCAGCCTGTCGAGAAGCCGGCCGGCGTCCGGCTCAGCCGCCGCCACACCGCCGCGTCGGCGCCGTGCTCCTGGAGCTGCTCCAGCATGGTGACGACGACGGGTACCGCCTGGCCGTAGTCCTTCGCCGTGATCGCCTCGCGGTAGAGGCTTCGGTACCGGCACGGCGCCCAGTAGCGGCGGCCGGCTTCCTCGAGGATCTGCACGGTGTTGTCGACCTTGCCCTTTGAGGGGCGCAGGAGCACTTGCCAGCGGAGAGAGGGTGCGATGATCGGCAGAGAAGCGCTGGGCATCCGGCAGCGGGAGAAACGGAAACCTGACCGAAGGATGCCGCTCCCGCACGCGGGAAGCGGCAGTTTGGCACGGTCACCTACCCGGGGCATGGGCTGAGGGCGCGCGTCGGTGGTCAGACGAGAGAGAAGCGGTCGCTGCGAGTCGGCCGCAGGGACAACCCGGCCAAGCGTTGAGCACCGAGGTTGCCCGGCTGTCACCCATCGCTCAGGGTCCGGTCACCCGGCCCGCTGGGTTGTCTCCCCGGCCTGGGCGGGTACCGCCGGCAGGGGGACGGTGCAGGAGGCGCAGCGTCGGGCCTGGGCCGGGACGGGGCTGAGGCACTCGGGGCAGTCCCGCTTGGGGGCCTGTACGTCGTGGTGGGGAGCGAGACGCTCGTGCAGCTTGTTGATCGGGAGTACGACGAGGAAGTACAGGGCGCTGGCGATGAGGAGGAAACTGATCGCCGCGTTGATGAAGGCTCCGTAGGGGAACTTGGTGGCGCCTACCGTGAAGGTCTTGCGGGCCAGGTCGCCGGTGGCACCGGTGGCCAGTCCCACGAGCGGGGTCAAAAAGGCGCTGACGAAGCCGTTGACGACGGCGGTGAACGCCGCTCCGATCACGATGCCGACTGCCAGGTCGACCACGTTGCCGCGCAGGATGAAGCTGCGGAAGCCCTTCACCTTTTCACCCCTTCAAACCCCATGACGTCGACGGGCGGCACCCCCGCTCCTCACCCCGGATGCCCTGCCACGTCGCACCCATGCCTGCTGGGCACGCTGGCTACCGCTCTGTCTGCTCAGGGTCACTCGGGCGGGTCGACCCGAGATTGGAACTGACGCCAGCAGTGGCGGACGTGCTGCTCAGCCTCTCGTACGGTGGAGGAGGTGTCGTCGGAAAGCGTGGCTGTAGATGACGGGGCGTTGTGCCCGTCGGCGTGGGGTGTGCTGCGGCGACGCGGCGGGTGAGCAGCGCAGGCGCGTTGTGTTCGGCCGCCCTGGTGGAGGACCGCTGCCCGGACGACCAGGATTGCGGCGATGACTGCTGCGGCGGTCAGCACGGCAGCCGCGTCTTCGCCAGGACCGCGCACCGACAGCTGGGCCTACATCACCGCCGGCTACAGCCTGCCCATCGGGGAGCCGTGGCTGCCCGGGTCCCACTGCGACCACCTGCTGATCAGCCCCCCCCACCTCCACGGCTCCTGTCTGGAGAGATGCCCGCTGGCCGACGGACACGCCCGCATTCTCTGGGTAATGCCGGTGACGACGGCCGAGATGGAGTACCGCCGCACGGACGGTCACGAAGCCCTTGAACGGCTCTTCGACGAGTACGCGATCGTCCCGACCGACCCGCGGCGGCCGTCCGTCGTCTGAACCTCGCGGGCACGGTCCCGGCACCGGCGACAGGCGGGGCCCGCACTGCGCGGTCGGCGGCATGGAGGGGCCCTCGCCGCGCACTGCGGTCCGCCGTTCACCCACAGAGCAGCGACACGGCGTCGCCCGCCGGCTCCTCCGAGAGGCGGAGCAGGAAGAGGACGGGATGGGGATGACCTCGTACGGGGTAGGCGAGCGGGACGACGCGGGGCGGTCCGGCGTACTGCTTGAGGGAGGGTCAACGTATGCAATTCGATGACGATGCTGCTCTGGACACGTCCGAGGTCGAGGACGGTCGGGGAGGTGCGCTGGGTGGGATCCCGGGCGGCGGGAAGACCATCGGCGGAGGACTGGTCGGAATCGTGGTGCTGGTCGCGTCCGTGCTCTTGGGTGTCGACCCCGGCATGTTCGGCTCGGGCAGCAGCGACACGTCCTCGTCCGGCAAGTCAGCCGCGGACCTCGCGGCGGACTGCCGGACCGGTGCCGACGCCAACCGCAAGGAGCAGTGCCGGATCGTCGCCGTGGTCGACAGCGTGCAGGCATTCTGGAAACAGACGGAGACAGCCGCCGGCAAGCCCTACCAGCAGGCCCCGACGTTCCTGTTCACCGGCAGTGTGAACACCGGCTGCGGGAACGCGACTTCCGACGTCGGCCCCTTCTACTGCTCAGCCGATGACAAGGTCTATCTCGACCTCGGCTTCTTCAACGACCTGAGCAGCAAGTTCGGCGCCAAGGGCGGCCCGTTCGCCGAGGCCTACGTCATCGCGCACGAATACGGCCACCACTTCCAGGACCTCAGCGGAGCGATCTCCCGCGGCAGCGGAAAGGGCCAGAACAGCGGCTCGGTGAAACTCGAGTTGCAGGCGGACTGCTACGCCGGAGTGTGGGCCCACCACGCCACGACCATCCCCGACCCCAAGAGCGGTAAGCCACTGATCACCGACTTGACGAAGGACGACATCAACCGCGGGCTGGACGCGGCCGCCGCCGTCGGAGACGACCGTATCCAGCAGCGCTACCAGGGCAAGGTCACACCCGACACCTGGACCCACGGCTCCGCCAGCCAGCGCCAGCAATGGTTCTCCACCGGCTACCGCTCCGGCCGTGTCGCCAGCTGCAACACGTTCAGCTGACCACCGCCATGGTCGACGGATTCGCCACCGCGGGACCGCGTCACTGGCGGCCGTGGCGAGCCCGTGGCCGGCAGGAGGCGCGGCTGGCCCGGCTGACCCGGCTGGGGAGGACGTCCGGTCCGGCTCGGTCGCGGCGCCCCCCCGATTCGGTTCTCGACCAGGTGTGCCGCTACCGGGGCGGCACCGGCGAACCGCTGGTCGCGCGGACAGCCGCGGTCGAGCTGCTCAGCGTGGTCCGGCCCACCGTCGCGGTCTGCTGGTTCGTCGCCTTCGCGGCGCACGCGCTGCACCGCTGGTCCGAGAACCGAGAGCGGCTGCGGTCGAGGGATGCGGTGTACGCAGCGGCGTTCACGCACGAGGTCCGCAGCCGGCGCGGGCAGGCACGCGGCGTCCCTGCGGTTCGCGGAGAACATGCCGTTCAACGCGGCGCACGCGTGGATGCGATGGACTGGACAAACGTCGACTGGCCGGTGGTACATCCGGCGGCGATCGCCTGGCAGGCGGTGAAGAAGGGCGAACCACTGACTGTCCTGTCACTGGAGCCCGAGCTGTACGCGGTCACCGGCATCACGCCACTGAACCCGACCTGACCTTCAACCTGGCGGATCTGCGGCGCCGACCGCCGACGGCGGCAGCACGGTGCCGGGTCCCGGTCATCCAGGGACCGGTTGGAGGAGGCGGACTCGGGGCCCAGGGTGTGGCGGTCGGCGGTCGGGCATGAACTGGGCCAAGCCCTGCACCCACCCGGTGGCAGACCGGGCGTCGTCAGCGACGGTCAGCGTCACACGTCCGAGACGGCCCCAGGGGGTGAGGATCCTCCCGCCCGGTTTCGTCTGCTCGACCCAGGCCCACGGGATCCGTCCGACGGCGTAGGGGCGATCACCCGGCCGTAGGGGGGCTGCAGGCGCCCATCCTTCGTTCCGTCGCCGATCTGCACGTCGACCTTGGCACCTGCTTCGGCCAGCGCCCGGCGCGCCTTGCAGGCCCGGTCGGGGTTCGCCTCGAGGCGACGGCATCTCCAGGGCCGGTCCGCCAGCTCAGCAGGGCGGCGTTCCAGCCGTTGCCGGTGCCCAGTTCCAGCACTCGGTGGCCGGGTTCGAGGAGCAGCGAGTCCAGCATGTCGACCACCACGGCCTGGCTGGGACAGGCTCGAGGTCTCGGCGAGTCGTTCGGCGGGCAGCAAGCCCTGCTCCTCGTAGCGCAGCGAGCAGGTGCTGACCCCGAGGGCCTTGGCCAGCTCCCCGATCCACATCCCGCTCCCTCCCGCCCGCCTGCCCCGGCCGCGGGCTTGACCTTGACGTCGAGGCGAAAGTCTGGCGTGGCGGTCATGAGGGCGACTGAACCGAGCAGGCACCGAACCACCGATCAGGTCCGGAACACCGCGCTGCTCACCGGGGCCGGCACAGCGCTGAGGCGGGAGATGCCGTCCAGGTGCCGTCGATGGGGGCCCTCCGCCGGGCGCGGACCGGATCGGCCGGTGTCAGCGGCGCGATCCGGTTCACGACAAGGCACGCGTCAGAACCGTGTCAGGGTCAGCCGGATTCCGGTGGGCGCGGTGTCCTGGATGTAGGAGGCGAAGTCGGCGACGTCGTCGAAGGCGAAGCCGTAGGCCTTGCCGTCCTGGGTCGCCGCGTGGATGGCTTTCGCGTAGTGGTTGGTGAGGTCGGTCCGGTAGAAGGCCGAGGCGTCGGTGACGGGCTGGTCGGGGTTGCTGAGGAGGGTGGAGCGGTTGAAGCCGGCGCCCAGGTCGGCGGCGACAGGACCGGTGGTGCCGTCGTTCGGTGCGGCGAGGTTGCCGTCGCAGAAGAGGACGTCGCGGGTGGACGGCTTGCCGAAGGTGACCGGGGCCGGACCGTCGAACGTGAACCTGTCGGCGCGCACCCGGCCCGTGAAGGTGCCCGCGTTGGTGGTGACCTTGAGGTCCTTGCCGGTGTAGGTGCTCCACACCTGGTCGATGTACGGGGCGAAGTAGTCCTTGGCGAACAGGCCCGCGTCCAGACCGTGTCCGGGAGCGATGACGCGCAGGTCGTCGACGACCAGCGGGGCGAACTCCGCGACCTGCTTGACCGCGCTGAACACCGAAGCCCGGCCGCCGTCGCGCAGGGTGCCCGTGGTCTGGTCCTTGGCTCCGGTCAGCCGGATGCTCATCGGCACGCTGAACATGTCAACCATGGTCGTGTTGCAGAACATGCCCGCGGCGTTGTAGGTGAACTCGGCGCAGTCGTGCAGTACGCGGTAGTTGGGGTCGGAGGTCACCCAGCCGGCGGGGTACTGCAGTGCCGGGTTTCCGTTGCCGGCCTTGACGACCTTGAACTTCAGCTTCTGCCCGAGCGACACGTATATGCGGCCGGACATATAGGGGAGCTTGAGGGTGGCCTCTCCGCTCGCGGGCAGGGAGAGGGCGTAGTCGGTGAAGCCGTCCGCGCCGTTGTCGGACAGGGCTATCGGGGCCAGGGTGCCGTCAGGGGTGACCCGTACCTGCTTCCCGTCCTGGTTGCCGACGACGTAGACGTGCACCGAGGCGTTGTCGAACGAGCCGCTGTCGTTGACGATCGTCAGCGGCAGCGCGCCCGCCGCGGCGGCCTTCGTGCCGTTGTCCGCCGTACCGGCGAGGGCGTAGGGGCCGAGGGCCGCGACGGCGGGGGCGGCCACCGCCGCTCCGCCCAGGGCGAAGAACAGCTTGCGGCGGGTGAGACTGCGCTGGTGACGTGCTGCCATGTGGCGTGCCTTTCGTTGGTACATGTGCCTCTAGGAGGCAGTGGGGGGTGGGTGGGGGTTGGTGGGGTGGGTCGTCCGCCCTGCGGGTCAGCCCACGATCCACTTCTGGTTGGCGGTGCCGCCGCAGGTCCAGATCTGCAGCCGAGTGCCGTCGGCGGCCGAACCGCCCGTGGCGTCGAGGCACTTGTCCGCCCCGACGTTGGTCAGGTCGTGGGCGGCGGTGTAGGTCCACTGCTGGGCCTTGCTGCCGTTGCAGGTGTAGAGCTGGACGGGGGTGCCGTCCCCGGTGGAACCACCGCGCACATCGAGGCACTTGCCCAGCGCGCGGACGGTGCCGTCACTGCCCAGCGTCCACTTCTGGGCGTCGGCACCGGTGCAGTCGTGCAGTTGGATCGGCGTTCCATCCGTGGTGGAGGCGCCGGCGACGTCGACGCACATACCGCCGATGCCCTTCATGGCGCCGCTCTTGCCCGTCGACCCGGTCGAGCCGCCCGTGTCGGAGGTCGAGACGCGGACGTAGTCGATGGTCATCGTCTGCGGGAAGGAGGTGGCCGAGTCGGGGCTGCCGGGCCAGTCGCCGCCGACGGCGAGGTTCAGGATGAGGAAGAACGGGTGGTCGTAGACCCACTTCTTGCCGCCGAGGTCGGCCGGCGTGCGGGTCTCGTAGACGTGGCCGTCCACCGACCAGGTGATCGCCGTCGGGCTCCAGTCGACGGCGAAGACGTGGAAGTCGTCGGCGAACGCCTTGCCGTCGGGCAGGGTGTAGGCGGCGCCGAGGCCGCCGGAGCCGGAATAGCCGGGGCCGTGGATGGTGCCGTGGACCACGCCGGGCTCGTGACCGACGTTCTCCATGATGTCGATCTCGCCGCTGTTGGGCCAGCCCGCGCTCCCGAGGTCGTTGCCGAGCATCCAGAAGGCCGGCCAGACACCCCGGCCGCGCGGGATCTTGATGCGGGACTCGAAGTGGCCGTACGCCTGGCTGAAGGTGCGGGCCGTGTTGAGCCGGGCCGACGAGTACTGGCATGTCCCGTTCCAGCACTGCAGTGCGGAGTCGGTGTTCTTGCGCGCCGTGATCACCAGGTGGCCTTCGCCGTCCAGGGCGGCGTTCCGGTTGCCCGGCGTGTAGTACTGCAGCTCGTGGTTGCCGTTGCCCGAACCACCGGTCTCGATCGTCCACTTGGCCGGGTCGGGGGCGCTTCCGGCGCTGCCGTCGAAGTCGTCGGACCAGGTCACCGCGGTGGGTGCGGCGCTGGCCCGGTTCGCGCCGGAACCGGTCGTGGTGATGAGGACGGCGGTGACGAGAGCGGCGGCGACCAGTGAGACCAGTCCGCCGAGCGTCCACCGCCGAGCGCGATGAGCTGCCATGGCTGGGATGACACCTTGTCTTGTGGGGGATTCAGGTGGTTGCGCCCGTACGGCGGGCCGCGGACGAGGAGGCTGGGCGTTCCGATTGAGAGCGCTCTCTCGACTGCGGTGAGCCGCGGGTGAACCCCGATGGTACGCACGGCGGTTACCTCGGCCAACTTGTCTGCGTCACGCTCAACACCGCCTGAACTGCGGTTACTTGCAAAGTGAGTCGAGACTCAAGTTCGCTTAAGGAGCGTTTAAGCCCCCCTTAAGCGAAGCGGCTCCGCGCTGGACGCCCATCGGAATAGCCAATTCCGGCGATGTGGCCGCATTCGCACACAAGGGCCGCACTCGAACCCGGGCATGACATCGCCATGCGGATTCGGACAGAAGACACTGCACCCCACGTGACCTCGGCGGGATCGCCCCGTCCAGAGCCGGAGTCCGGGGCACCGCCGTCAGGAGCTGGACGCTCTGGGTGAAGGTGCGGCGGGCTCGGTGGACGGGGAGAGCGGGTGGGTGTCGGGGGTCAGGCCGAGGCTGGTCATCAGCCGCTGCTGGCCGGGGTGAAGGGTCTGCCAGGTGGCCAGATGTCGGTGCAGCCAGGAGCCGGTCTTCCCTCCGGCGAGCTGGGTGTCGTGGGTGAGTGCGGCAGGGTCGGCGCCGGTGGCGAGGTGGGCGCGTAGCAGGTGGCATTCGCGGTGCCAGTCCGCTCCGCGCGGCAGCCGCCAATCGAGGGCGAACGCGGTGAGGGCGTCCGCGCGGGCGCTAGCCAGTTCGTACAGGGTGAGCCCTACGAACAGCACCGGCCGCGCGCCGAGTCCGCGACGCGGATGGACACCAGCGTCTTCCCGGTCTCCGTCGCCGACACTCGGCGTGCAGAAAGTCGCCACGGGCCTGTTCGCCGACCTGCCGGGAGATCTCCTCCTGGCCGCCCACCTGTACGTCGAGGCCGGCAGTGGTCCGTGTCAGCTCCGGAGCGAGCCTGCTCAGTCGCGCGCGTGTGGCGGTGGCGGTGCCCTCCAGGCGGGCGAGTATCAGAGCGCGATGGCCGTTTCTGCTGCGCAGCGGGGCGCTGCGGGTGTCCCAGTAGGAGGTGACGTCCGTGACACCGGGTGCCCGCGTCACCTCAGCGGCGAGCGCACGAGCGGCCCGCCGGCTGGACGGGCTGTCGACGTCGCCGTCCCGGGCGGTCACCAGAACGGCCAGGTTGGGGTTGCCGGTACCGAAGTCGTCCCGCAGCCGCTCGCCGGCCCGCACCGACTCCGTGCCGGGTGCACTCCAGCGGGAGAGATCCAGGTCGTCGGCGGCGCCTGCGCCGTACGCGGCCAGTCCCGGGAAGACAAGCAGAACAGCGACCAGCACGGCGCGACTTCGCCGCACGGCCAGCCGGCCGAGGCGAGTGAGCATGACGGGCCCTTCCGGTGGGAACGGGTGTGGCCTCCGCGCAGATTGAGCGCCGTCAGCTTCGACACCGCCGCTGACCAACCGCTGGAAGATCCACTGGAAGGGCCGCCCAGGGATATCCTCGGCCCATGGATGTGCCGACGTCGGGTGAGAGTGCCGCGCACGGTCTGCGCTTCGAACTGCTCGGCCCCCTGCGCGCACGGCGTGACGGCGCCGAGATCCCCCTGGGGCCGCCCAGGCAGCGGGCGGTGCTCGCCGTCCTCCTGCTCCAAGAAGGCCGCCCCGCTGTCCTACGACAGCCTGGTCGAGGCGGTCTGGGGCGGGACGCCGCCCCCCCCCAGGTGCGCAATCTCGTGCAGAAGTACGTCTCCGGGCTGCGCCGCGCCCTCCCGGACGACGGCCCGGAACTGGTAGGGACGGGCAGCGGTTACCAGCTGAGCGGGGCGACCGTCGCCGACTTGCGCGACCGGCGGCACCTGGTGGACGAAGCGCTCGCGGCTCGGGCCGCCGGCGAGCCGACCCGGGCGAGGGATCTGGCGCGACTGGCCGAGGAACTGTGGCGAGGCGAGTTCGCCGAAGGGCTAAGGGCGCCGTACCTGGAAGCCGAGCGGCTGCGCTGGGCGGAGAAGCGGCTCACTGGGCCGGACACCTCTTGCCGCCGATGAGGCGAGGTCAAGGTCCCGGTCATGAGCGGTCGACCCCCGGCCGTCGGCGGTCCGGGAAGCCCGCTTTCCCCACGGCGGGAACGCCGTCCGGAGCGGGCCCGCTTGATGGCGGCACCCGCGCCCTGAACGTGGTTCCTGCCGGTCAGCCCTGGAGGCCCGGGGCACCCTCAAGGGGACGTTGCGTACGGCGCGCCCCTGGCGGTCGCGGATCCGGCCCATCCGCTTGGCGGTGCGCAGAGCCACGGTGCGGCCACGGACGCGGAGTTCGGACATGCGCTCGGCGAGCAGCGCGTCGAAGGTGCCCACCTCGCGGGTGCCACGGAGCCCGACGGAGAGCAGCAGGTTGCACGAGCCGGTGACCGAGGCACACAACCGGGTCTGCGGCAGATGGGCCAGGGCCAGGCCGAGGCGGTCGAGGTCCTGGCGGAACCACGGTCCGGTAGGTGACGACCAAGGCGCTGGCCTCCCCAGTCGATCCGGCCCATCACCAGTGCGTCCGTCGGCCCCGACTCGCCGTCCTGGAGGATCCGGAGCCTTCCCGGGCCCGTCAGCACCATGCGTTCGCCTTCGGTGCCAGGGAGGAGCGGTAGGTGCCGCCGCGCCCCCGTCCGCCGCGATCCGTCCAGCACTAGGTACTCGGAGCGGCTGAGAGCGCCGAGGCCGACGTCCGCCTTGGGACGGCCCCCGAGCGTAGCGGCATGCAGGCCGGCGGTGTACGCCGACTCCTCCCTGTAGCACGCCTCTGCGACGAGCCGCAGGAGCTTCGTAACCCTCTGCACGAAGGAGACCCAACGCAGGACACCTCTATCCGAGACACTGACAGGCGACAGCAGGGTGGGTGTCGCGGTCGTCGATCGGGCCGTCTGCTCTTCCGCGGCGAAGTGCTCTTCCAGCTACCCCGCTGCTCTCCCGTCCTCCTGGTGGCCGCCACGCCCTTCGGTCGGCGATGTGCTGGCCGGGGGCCGCCAACTCTCGGGAGACGCGACGTGAGCCGGAACGGCCGCGTCGCTTCCGGACAGGTGGGATGTCACCCGCCCAGGGGGGCCTCATGGATGCGTTGCGGCGCCTGCGGGACGCTCCGCCATATGGTCGGCCCCGATGCGCAGGGCGCACGTGACCATCACTCACCACGGCCGCCCAGGCGTCTCCCGGACCCCCTTGACCCGGGCCCGGCCATGAGCCCCGCGGCCGCCGAGCGTGACGGCGGCCATCAGAGGCCCAGCGGGCGGGCTTCGGTGATGCTGGCCCAGTCGTTCTCGGGGTTCGCCCAGAACGAGATCTTGAGGTAGCGGGCGTCCAGGGATCCCGCGGTGAAGAGCACGGTCTCCGGTGCCGCCGTCGTCCCCGAGCTGCGGCCTTCCCACACCTTCGTGTAGGAGACGCCGTCCTGTGAGGCATGGATGGTGTAGTCGTTCCACCGGAGGTCGCCGCGATGCCAGGCCACCGTCGCGCCGCACAAGTGGCGGACCGCCCCGGTGTCCAGGATCAGTGCGGCGCCGAACCCCTGCCCGGACCAGCGAGTGGTCAGGTCGCCGTCGACGGCGTTGGCCGGAGGGTTGGCCGGCTCGTACGTCGTGGCGGACGCGGAGGCCACCGCCGTTGCTCGCGTACAGGTCCGCTGAGGTGCGACGTCCCGGTAGGTGGCGCGCTCGTCTCCGAGCCGCAGCGCGTCGTAGTACATCACTCGCTGCGTGACACTGGAGGGCGCGCCGGTGTTCCAGTCCCACTTGTAGATGCCGAACTTGAAGTAAGGCGATCGCGGTCCCCCGCTGTGGGTGGCTCCCGTACGGTGCACGACGAACTCGCCGTTCCTCCACACCTCCAGCAGGCCGGTGCTGTCCGTACGCCAGGTCACATGGAAGACCCAGTCGACCCAGACTCCGGTCGTGTAGGGCCCCAAGTCGATGGGCACGCCCCGGAAGTCGAGCTTCCAGCGCCCTTCGTCGGTCAGCAGCGCCAGGGGCGGTGAACCGCCCGGGCAGTCGACATCGCACTGGTGCCACTGGCTGACGATCTCCGCCGAGGTGTCGTGGGCCCACGTCGACGCGAGATTGATGCTGAAGCCGTACCATCGCTCCGCGTCGACCGGTTGCTCGTCGCGTTGCGAGATCTCGGCGCGCTTGCTGCCGGAGACCACGGGGTCGGACTTGCGCAACTCGAAGCGGGCCGCGTAGGAGCCGTCCCGTGTGGGGCTGGTGACGTTCGTCGCACCGTACGCGGTGGCCCACTGCTTGTTGAGCTGCGGAGGTGCCGCGGTCGGGAGCGTCCGGTCGGCCGGCTGCTCCCAGTCGAGGACCCGCTGCACCCCCGCGGGGTCGGCCGGAGCCGTCTGCGCGGAGGCCAGTGCCAGGCCCGCCGCCATGACCGTCGAGGCCATCACCGTGATCCATGTTCTGATGCGCGACCGGTTCATGCCCGTTCCTCCTTGCAGCATCATGTGGTTGCTGAGGCGCGCGGTGTGGAAGGCGCCATCCGGTGCCTTCTCGTTCTGCTCGTTCTGGTCTGTGCTGGCGCTCACCATTCAAGTCGCCTGCGGACACCGGCGCTTCCGGGAACTCCCCATTGATGAGGACGATCCGGGGTGCACGCGGTGGAGATGCGCCGGGGCGTACGCCTTCTTGTGCTGCGCGGGGAGGAGCATGATGGCGCCAGGCGCATGCGCGAAGTCGCAACTGGTCAACGCGAAGCCACAGGGTCGACATGGTTGGGGAAGTCCGGACTTGGGCATCAACGTGACGGGGCGCGGACACGCCCACGGGATGGTGGGCCGGGAACGGGAACGCGGACTGATCGATGATCTGCTCGTCGCAGGAGCGAGCAGTGGGGCGTCGCTGCTGTTGTGGGGCGAGCCGGGCATCGGCAAGACCACCCTGCTCGACTACGCGGCTGAGAGAGCCGACGCCCGTGTGCTGCGTACCGGGGGCATCGAGTCGGAGACCGTCCTCCCCTTCGCCACCCTGGCCGACCTCCTGATGCCGTATGTGTCCCGTTTCAGGGAGCTCCCCGGGGTGCAGCGCACGACGCTGGAGTCCTGTCTCGCCCTCTCGGACGAGCCGATCACCAATCCGTACGCCGCCTGTACAGGGGCGCTGAATGTCCTGGCCGCCCTCGGGGAGGAGCAGCCCCTGGTCGTCCTCGTCGACGACCTGCACTGGGTCGACCCCTCGTCCCAGGATGTGCTGCTCTTCATCGCGCGGCGGCTGTCCGGCGTACGCGCCGCACTCGTCTTCACGTCGAACGAGGACCACGGCGAGTCGGACACCGGACGGAGCCCGGCCGCGATGCAGCTCGCCGGGCTGTCCGCGGCCGAATGCGGGGCGCTGCTGCGCTCCTCGGGGCAGGAGGTCGCCCCGGCCGTGCTCGACGAACTGGTGACCATCAGCGGCGGAAATCCGCTCGCACTCCAGGAGATCGCGAGAAGTCTCACGACTCAACAGATGCGAGGCTCGGAGCCGTTGGGCAGTCCACTGTCGCTCGGGCACTACTTGGAGCGGGCCTGGGCAGTCCGCATCGACGGGTTGCCCGGCACGGCACGCAGGGCCCTGGTGGTGCTCGCCGCCAGCAGATCCGTGACCCCCGGCGTGCTGAGCAAGGCCCTGGAGGCATGCGGCCTGTCCCTGGAGGCACTGTGTCCCGCCGAGGAGGAGGGCCTGATCAGGGCGAAGGCCGACGCACTGGACTTCCGGCACCCCGTCCTGCGCCACCTCATCCTGGGTCGCGCCCCTCTGGCCCACCGCATCGGCGCGTTCCAGGCGCTCGCGCAGGTGACCACGGGTCCCCTGTGCGCGTGGTATCGCGCCGCTGCCAGTGCAGGGCCCGACGAAGAAGCCGCTCGGGCCCTGGCCGACACGGCGCGGGAGGCCAGGCGACGCAGCGCCTTCAAGGAGTCCGCCCTGGCCTGGCGTCGGGCCGCCGAGCTCAGCCCCGACCAGGCGACGCGAGCCCGCCGGCTCCATCACGCTGCTTCGGATGCCTTTCTGAGCGGCTCCGCATCCGCTTCCCAGTGGTGTGAGGAGGCACTGCACATCACGGCCGACCCGGCCGCGCGCACGGACATCGAGCTGCTGCTGGGCCGCATCCACACCTGGAACGGCGAGCACGCGCGCGCCTTCCGGCTGTTGGTGGACGCAGCCAGTACGGTGCGCGCCACGGACCCGGCAAGGGCCTCCGCGTTGTTCGCCGAGGCCGTGGTGCCCGCCCGGCTGGACGGACATGTGGCGGCGGCGGTGCGGGCGGCGGAGTCGTCCCTCGCCCTCGCCTCAGCTACCGGTCCGGAACGATGGTTCAGCCTCACCGTGCTCGGGGCTGCACTGGTCCTGGCGGGAGACATCAAGAAGGGCATCTCCCTGCTGGAAGCCGCGGACGGGCACCGTACCGGCGACCCGGTGCGCAGCCAGCAGCTGCACGCTCTGGCGGGTCAGGCGTGGAGCCGGGCGGAGGAGTTCGACCGCGGTCGTCACCTGCTCAGCACCGCAATCGATCAGGCCCGTCGGCGCAATGCCCCAGAGGGGCTGCCGTTCAGCCTCACCGCACGCAGCGAGCTGGAGACCCGAACCGGCCGGTGGGCGCCGGCGCGCGGAGACGCGACCGAAGCGCTGCACTGGGCGCAGGAGCTGGGCCAGGTCAGCTGCGTGGGCTATGCCCTGTACTGCCTGGCGCGGCTGGACGCAATGCGCGGGAACCGGGTCGGGTGCGAGGAACTGGTGGCGCGCGCCCGACGGGAGGCCGGGACGTACGGCATCGAGTGTCTGGAACTGTATCTGACGGCCGCACTGGGACTGTCCGCTCTGGCCCACGGCGACCACGACGCGGCGTCCGACCATCTGGAGCAGACCTTCGCGTACGCGTCGGCGCAGGGCGTGGGAAACCCGGAGGTCGTGCCGTTCGCCGCAGACCTGGCCGAGGCGCATCTGCGCGCGGGGCGCTCCGCACGAGCCGTGGAGGTCATCACATGGCTGGAGGACCGCGCCCGCGACACCCAGCTCCCGTCCGCCGAGGCGGCCGCCGCCCGCTGCCGTGGTCTGGCGTCCCAGTCGCTGGAAGAGGCTACGTCTCTTTTCGCCCAGGCGTTACGGGCGCACGAGCGCACGAACGTGCCGTTCGAACGCGCCCGGACGCTGTTGTGCGAAGCTGAGATGCTGCGCCGGTTACGCCGTCCGGCAGCTGCGCGATCGCGTCTGGCGGCAGCCCTGGCCTGTTTCGAAACGCTGGGGGCAGTGCCTTGGGCTCGCCGGGCCGCGAGTGAACTGGCGGCGACGGGAGGGCAGCCCGCCGGACGGCCCGCACCCGGCGGCGCCCTGGACCTGCTCACACCCCAAGAGGTCCAGGTCGCCCGCGCGGTGGCCCGGGGCCTCAACAACATCGAGGCCGCGGCCTCCCTGTTCGTGTCACGGAAGACCGTCGAGGCTCATCTCACCCGGATCTACCGCAAGCTCGAAGTCCGCTCGCGTACTGACCTCGCCCGGCTGCTGACTGCCGCAGGACTCGTTGACTGACGAGGCGCTACCCTCTGTTCCCGGGGCACCGCGGGTGGGTTCCGCGCTGGATACAGAATCTCCGGTGTGCTGTCCTGGGCCGACCTGCCCGACCCGGACGGCAGCCCCACCGCCACCCGCTACCAGGACCGGGCGCCGAGGGCTTCAACGGCGGTGAAGGCGGCCACTACCGGGCCGCCTTCACCGCAGAGGAACCGGCGGAAGAGTACGCCCGCCCGACTCCGACCGGGCCCGCCTTCCGGCCCGCCTCTCCGACGCGCCCGGAGCAGACACGCGCGGTCACGAAGCCGCGCCGGCGATTCCCCACCCACCACACGACCGCCATCACGCCATCGCCCCCCGCCGCCCTTTCCGCGTTGGGCAGCGACCTCAACAGCAGCCGCGGACCCGACCCCGGCGCCCGCTCCGACGGCCCCGGCCGCAGCGGCACGGCACCCGAAACGGGCGCCCCCGCCACCGGGTGGCCACCGAGGGCACGGACCGGGGAGCGTCCCAGCCGGCCCCCGCCCCACCTCCGCCCGACGACGACCACACAGCCGGACCGGCTCCGACTGCTGGTGGTCCGCCTCGGCTGTCAGCCGGCCCAGCGGCTTCGCAGGCGGGATTCACCCGCGTTGTGAGGTGGTCTCCCCACGGGTCGGTGCCTGTTCCGTGGTGGTCCGGGCCCGGGTGGCTTTGTACGGCAGACCGGACAGCAGACGTTCAGCAGTCTCAGCAGCAGCGGGCCGGGGCGTTGTCCGGTTCAGCACTGGTGGTCGCTGGGCGCGGCGTCATGGGGAGGCGGTGCGGCGGGCGTAGGCGCGGGCGGCGCGCGCGCGGTCGCCGCAGCGGGTGGAACACCAGTGGCGGCGGCCATAGCGGAGCAGGTAGCGGTTGCAGGGGGCAGAGCCGCAGGCGGTGAGGCGGTCCGCGTCGGGGCCTGTGAGCAGGTCGGCAGCGTCAGCGGCGAGGGTGGCCAATGCGTGGTCCACGATCGCGGTGGTGGGGTGGACGGTGGCGCGGTAGGGCCCGGTTTCGTCGTCCCACTGCAGCAACGGGGCGGTGGGGACGCGGGTCATCGCGTCGTTGACGGCCCTGACCGCGGCGGGGAGGGCGGGCAGACCTTCGGCGCGGGCGGCGAACAGTGACCTGATCTGTTCGCGCAGCGAGCGCAGCTGTGTCGCGCACATCTCCCGCATGCCGGCGTCGACCGGTGCGAGACCGCGTTTGGTCAGCCAGTGGTTCGCCTGCGCGGGAGTGCCCAGAAGATCGACCGTGTGCCCGCCCGTCAGCGCGATTGCGCTGTTGGCGAGGGCGAGAGAGAGGTGCTCTTCCTCGCCCTGAGCGGGCGGCAGGCCGGGCTGGTCGATCAGGGGCTCCTTCATAACCTCATGGTACGGCTTGCATACATACGTGAGAAGCGACTACGGTCACCTCACGGTTAAAAGACGTTCATCCGTGAGGTGCTGTATGTCTTCTCTTCCCGCAACAACCAACCCGTTTCCCGTCCGGGTCCTCGGCGGCCCGACCGCCCTCTTCGAGTACGGCGGCCTGCGCTTCCTGACCGACCCGACCTTCGACGCCCCGGGCGACTACGCCCGTCCCGACGGCCGGTTCCTGACCAAGACCGCCCCCTCCAGCGGAGCCCCTGCCGATCTCGGCTCCATCGACGTGGTTCTGCTCTCGCACGACGAGCATCCCGACAACCTCGACATCTCCGGCCGGGCCCTACTTGCCGACGTCCCGCTCACCCTCACCACCCCGGGCGGCGGACAGCGCCTCAAGGCCAGGGCCAAGGGCCTGGCCGACTGGGAATCCATCGAGCTGAACCGCCCCGACGGCGGCACGATCACCGTGACCGGCGTCCCCGCCATCCACGGCCCCGGCCCGCGTGAGAAGGTCGAGCCGGTTACCGGACAGGTCGTCGGCTTCGTTCTGACCGGAGAGGATCTGCCGACCGTCTACGTCAGCGGCGACAACGCTTCCCTCGACGTGGTCAAGGAGATCGCCGAGCGCTTCGCCCCCGTCGACACCGCCCTCCTCTTCGCCGGCGCCCCCCGCTTCCCCGAACTCTTCGACAACCAGCTGATCGTCCTGAACAGCGACCAGGCTGCTGAGGCCGCCCAACTCCTCGGCGCCCGCCGCGTGGTCCCCGTCCACTACGACAGCTGGGCCCACTTCACCGAAGGCCGCGACGAGTTGGTCGCCGCCTTCACCGCCGCCGGTCTGGCCGACCGCCTGGACTGGGGCCGGCGAGACTGAGCTCCAGCGCCTGAAGCGCCGGCGGCAACGGCGAGACTCCACGCCGTTCACAGCCGGGGTCCGGCGGCCCGCCGGACCCCGCTACCGGGTTCCCTCGGTGACTCCCGAGCTCGTGAACATCTGCCGCCCGCTCTCGTGAACAAGGCCACCCCGGGCCTCGATCACGGCCCGGCGGAGGAGCCGGGACAGGCGCTGGTCGGCGTCGGGGGCGGTGAGCAGGTCACGCAGGGCGTGTTAGAGGGGTGGTGCGGTGCCACCACAGCATGTCGGTGATGCCGGCCGGTGCGGGCGCGGGCGACCCGGTGGGCCCGGGCGTGGCACGCCGCGCTGCGGCCTCTCAAGTGTCTTCACCTGGTGGCGGGGATTGCCGACGTCGTCGTCGCATGCCCTGATCGGTGGGGTACGGGGCGTGAGCGCCCGGGTGGAAATAGACGTGGCGATCGCATTCGCGGCATCGTGGAAGCCGTTGGTGAAATCGAACGTCAGCCTCACGATGATGATCAGCACCACCAGTGTCAGCGCCATGGCCGGATCACCCTTCACCCGCACAGTCACAGCCGGGGACGCCGCGGCGCCCTCGCTCTGACTCTCAAGGTGCCCGGCATCGGCGCACCGGAGCCGGGCCCTTCGGCCAGAGCAAACCCGCCGCGGCCGTACGCCGGGCGCACCGGCTCAGCTCGGTCAGGTGCGCGCCGAGTCTGACAGCTGTGTTTCGCCAATGCCCCGATGGATCGCCGCAGATGTATCGACAGCGCTGTACGGTGGGGCGTCATGACGAAGTGGCAGCTGCTGAGCGCCGTGTCGAAAACGGCGCTGGCCGTGGCCCAGGTCCGCGCCGACGAGAGCGCAGCCGGCAACGCCTTGTTCAAGGACCCGTATGCTGCAGCCTTTCTGGCCGCGTCGGGAGAGCCGATGCGACCGCACAGCCCCGGTCCGCTGGCGAAGGTCCTGAGGGCCCAGACGGTGATCCGGACCCGCTTCTACGACGACCAGCTTCTGCATTCCGGCTGCAACCAGGTGGTCCTGCTCGCAGCCGGGCTGGACACCCGCGCCTACCGGCTCCCCTGGCCGCGTGGGATCCGCTTGTACGAGCTCGACCTGCCGCCGGTCTTCGAGTTCAAGCACCGTGTGCTGGCGGCGGAGTCCGCCGTAGCGCGCTGCGACAGAACGGCCCTTCCCGTGGACCTGCTGCATACCGCCTGGGCCGATCGGTTGATCGACGCGGGGTTCGACCCGGCGCAGCCAACCGCCTGGGGTGTCGAAGGCCTGCTGGTCTATCTCACCGCAGAGGAGGCGGCCGAGCTGCTCACCACGGTCGGTGAACTGTCCGCCCCGGTCAGCCGGCTCGTCCTGGAGCGGGGACGCAGCGGGCAGACCGTTCTCGACGATCCGTCGGTCGCGCACATCACCTCGCTGTGGAGGGGCGGCCTGGGTTCGAGGACCGCCGACTGGCTCGGCGACCACGGCTGGCACACCCGGATCCATCCACTGGACGCCGTCGCTGACCACTACGGCCGGCCAACGGCCAATCCGTCCGGCACTGGCTTCATCACGGCCGTACGCGGCACGAGCCAAGCGTTGTCCTAGCTCACCGAGAGCCTGTTCCGGCCGGCCTGTTCCAGCCGGTTCACCGTGGTTCTTGGTCCGTCGGTCAGCGGCGAGCCCTCCCTGCTGCGTGCGGGCCCCGCCCCCGGCCTGCGCACAGCGGAGCCGGCCGGGCCGCGGCCGCCGCCGAACGTGTGCTCACCCCGGCGAGCCTCACCTCCGCGATGACGCCCACCCTGCGGCACGCTGTCCGGGTTGCGCGTGCCGCCGGCAGCGACCCCTGTCCTACGGGAGCCAGGAAGAAGGACGAAAGCCCGGTTGACGATTGCTGCGCGGTACGGCGCGCTCCGGCCGTCGTCGGGGCCGGTCAGCCGCAGCCGCGCCGCCAGTTCCAGCCGATGAAGGTGTGACGCAGGTTCACCTCGAAGCGGCAGAAGGCGGTGCCGTCGGCCTGGAGGTCGACGTACGAGTGGTGGGTGTTGGCGTACCAGTTCCCGGTCGCGTCGAAGATTCCGCGGTAGGTGAAGTCCGCGTGTGCCTCACTGCGGGAGGCGGGGCAGCCGGTGGCGCAGTCGACGCCCTCGGTGGCCGACTTCCGCGACCAACCCGCGTCCCACGGCTCACGGTTCCACTGCTGGGTGGCGCCGGCGCCCGCGCTCACGACGCGACCGCCCTCGGTGGCCCAGTGCGACGTCAAGTACAGGGCGGTCATGCGGATATGGCAGCAGTCGTACATCTCGTTCCAGCTGGAGAGCCGATGCCGGCCGCTCTCGGCGTCTTTGGTCCCGGCCCCTGCCGCGGTTCCACCGGCCCGGCCGAGCGGCGTCAGCCGCACCTTGCCGAGCCGTGGCCTGCAGTCCACGCCGATCGAGACCTCCTGCTGTACGGCCATACCCACGGGCGGTGCGGGCAGTGAGCCCGTCAGCCGCAGATCGCCACAGGAGCGGTCGGCCCGTGCCCCTTCGCCGGCCGCGGACGCCGGAACAGCCGCGAAGGAGAGCAGAACGGCGACGAGCGCTGAGCGACAAGCGATTCGGATATGCACGTCTCGTTTCTTTCTTCAACTGCTGACTCGGACCGATGCCTACGAGCGGCATCTTGTGAGGGCTCGTGCGCAGTACCTCCGTGATCTGCCCGGCAGACCGAGGAAGCACAAGGGCCCGTCTCTCCCATCGAGACGGAGTTCATACCTCACCAGCAACTACCTGACCGCGCAGCTCTCTTGGAACGGAGCTTCTGAGCCAATCCGCTACATCCTCGGCGCGCCGCGGTCCTGGTGAGATACACAATGGGCGCCGTCAGCGCGCTTCGACCCGGCCTGACACGACACAGGGGCAGACTCAGGGGGTCTGATGAAGATGCGGCTGGTCTGGGGGGCCGCTGCGGCGGCCGCCGCAGCCATCGCGGCGCGGGCAGCGGCCGGCCGGATCGAACGTCGGCCGGATCCAGTCCCTTACGAACGGCTCCGCCGCGAGCCCGAGGGCGAGGAAGTGCTGCTCTCCCGCCCCGACGGGACGGTGCTGCGCACCCTCGTCGCGGGTGACGGGCCACCGGTGGTGCTGGCCCACGGATACGGTGTCTCTCTCCTGGAATGGAATCTGGTGCAGGCCACCCTGGTGGCGAGCGGTCACCGTGTCATCGTCTTCGATCAGCGTGGCCATGGACGGTCGACGTGCGGCGCGGACGGCATCGGCTCCGGACCCATGGCGCAGGACTACCTGGCGGTCCTCGAACACTTCGACGTACGCGACGGGGTGCTCGTCGGGCATTCCATGGGCGGATTCCTCGCGCTTCGTGCCGTGCTCGACCATCCCGGCGTCGCCCGGCGGCTGCGCGGTCTGGTGCTGTTCGCGACCTGGGCGGGCCGTATCTATGACGGAGCGCCGCACAACCGGCTGCAGATCCCGCTGCTGGAGACGGGCATCCTCCAGCGGCTGGCACGGACCCGCACGGGCGGAATCCTCTTCGGAGCCGCTCAGTGCGGAACACACCCCTCTCCAGCGATGATCGCGGTCTTCCTCGAGGTCTTCCTCCACCAGGACCACCGCTCCCTCGTGCCGGTCGTGCGGGCGTTCGCCCGCGAGGACCGCTACCCTCGGCTGACCGAGATCACGGTCCCCACCGTCGTCATGGTCGGCTCGGCCGATCGCAGCACACCCCCCAGCCACGCCAGGCGCCTGGCCACCGGAATACCCGGCGCACGGCTGGTCACCGTGCCGGACGCCGGACACATGTTGAACTGGGAGGCCCCGCACGCCCTGGTGCAGGCCGTCGTCTCCCTGCACAAGGCTGCTCGACCGACCTGACGGTCAGACACGCGTACAACTCGTCCAGTAAGCGTGAGGCTTGCGCGGACGCTTCCCTTGCCGCCCCAGCGTCCGGCGAATGCCCAGCCGGGCCACCCAGTTGGATACGCCGTTCGAAGCCAGTCAGGCAGCGCCACGGTGAGATCCACCTCGACGAGCTGTCCTGGAAAGCCCGGCTGGGCAACGCCCAAGAGCGTGCTGGCGGTGGTGAACGCCGGCCCCGGGGCAGACTCGGTGAGCCGACGCCATGCGGCTCCGAGAATGTTCCTCCCGTCGCTCCGCACGGAGATCACTGACCGCACCACGTGTTGCGGACGGAATCAGCAGGGCTTCGAGGCAGCCAGCCTGCGAGGACGCACCCGGCGGAGCGTGAATCCGGCGTCGGGGTAGCGCGGCCGACTGGGTCAGTGGGTTCGCTGGAGGCTGCGGGCCAGGGCGTGGGTGCCTGTGGCCGCGGCTGCGGCGAAGGTCAGTGCCAGGGCCATGTCGCGGGCGCGGGTGGGGCGCAGTACGCCGGCGCGGCGGAGGCGGGTGCGGGCCCAGAGGGTGAAGGGGATGACCACTAGCGGGCTGGTCACCGAGCCGGGTGTGTAGCTGCGGAGCACGGCTGCCTGCGCCAGATGGACCACTCCGTGCAGTCCGAAGGCGTCGAGCGCGGTCTGGTAGACGGTGGAGCGGCCGCCGGTGCGGTGCCCGTCCGCCGCGGCCGCCGCGACGACGACGGCCATAGCGGCGACGGCCGTCGTGAACTCGCGGGCGTCCACCGACCCCACCTGGCGCCACAGGGTCTCCGGCAACCGGGGGAACCTCTCGCGCAGCTCGGGGAGCCGCGTGCGCACCCATCGGGGCACTGTAACCAGTTCCTCGGTGTCGTGTACGGCCCAGGCGGCCAGCAGCCCGAAGGTGACTGACGCGTCCACCACTGCTTCTCTCTTCATGAACCCGCAGTCTGGCAGGCTGAGTTGATCGAGACGCAGGCGGGTCAGGCGCGGCTGTCGTCGTCCGGGCCCTCGACCACGACGAGGAGCGCGTCCGGCTGCACATTCATCACCACGGTCCCCCGGCCCGGGACGCCTCCGCACTCGGCAGCAGCGGATGGTGGCCGACAAGGGCTACTCGGCCGGACCTTCCGCGCCTACCTGCGCAGAGGGCGAAGGCCCTGGTCGTTGCCACCGCCGCTGAACAGGCCGCCCGCCCCCAACCACCCGGCAGACTGTGGCAGGCGGCCTGCGTATCTCCTCCAAAGCCCAGGAGGAGGCGTCTGCAGCGGGAACAGCGGAACCCCAGAAAGAAGTCCTGAGGCCAGCTCGTGACGGGACACACTTCGAACGGTCCCCCGCCGCCGGGCCGGTGAGCCGGCCTGTGCAGTGCGCCAGCAGGTGGGGAGGACGCCATCACTACCGGCCGCTCAGGGGCTGATGCTGTCGCGGCACGAGCGGGCCTCGATCTCCGCGTCGCTCGGCTTGTGCTTGCTGATCCAGCCCGTGTCCGCTGCGGTGAGAGCGGGCAGGGACGTCTCCACGTCCCTGGTCCAGGTGCTGGTACCGACATACTCCTTCAGCCAGTCCTTGAGCTTTCGGCAGTCCTTCCGGTATCCCTTCGGCAGGCCGATCCCGTAGTCCTGCGGTACCCCGATGGTCACGTCGGGGACGACGCGCAGCCTGTCGTCCTCGTAATGCTGGGCGAAGCCGTAGAGGATCGTCTGATCGGTGGAGACCGCCTGCACCTCGTGGTCGAGGAGTTGCTTGATGCAATCCGAGGCGTCGGTGAGGACGACCGGTTCGGCGTGGGCGGTGTTCTTGATGTCGTTCAGCGCTTCCTTCGAGGTGGTGCCTTCCCAAGTGCAGATTCTCGTGCCTCTGAGATCGGAGAGCCGTTGCACGTCGGCGCTGTCAGGACCGACGAGAAACCCCTGCCTGGTCTTGAGATAGGGCCCCACGAAGTCGATCAGCTTCATCCTCTCCGCCGTGATGGAGAACGAGGCGATGACCATGTCGGCCTTTTCCTTGCGGAGTTGGGTGACCCTGCCACCCGAGGCGACATCCACGGGTTCGGTGAAGGGGACGGGGTCGAGTTCCTCCTTGACGTGCTGGAAGACGAGGAAGTCCAGTCCGGAGCGGTCGTAGTTCTCGGAGTACGACATGCCTGGCAGGTCGTTGTGTGTGGCGACCGTGATGCGCGGCCTGCCGAGGAACTCCGGTTCGGGTTCCTCGGAGGAGCACGAGGCGAGGCTCAGCAGCAGGGCCAGGACGGCGGCCGACCCGCCGATCCGGCCGGGCAGCCGGACGGACGAGCGTGTCTTCAGGGACGTGGCGGGCACGGGATCCTCTCAGTCGTGCAGAACGGCTTCGGCGACGGACACATTCATCTGGCACCCCTCTTCGGTCCACAGGGTGATCTGCACTTCGATCTGGCCTTGGAGACCGCCGAGCGGGAAGTCGACCGTCCGGCCGCTGCGCACCTCCTCGACCCGGGTGCTGCCACGGTCACGGATCTGAGCCGCGTAGCGGCTCTCAGGTTTGCAGAACCCCTCGTCCTCTTTGGCGTCGGAGATCGTCAGTTGCAGCCGCAGGTGGGCACGGTCGGTGGGGCCCGCGACGACGAGACTCAGTTCGGAGCCCCTCGTGACCTCACCGCGCGGTGTGAGACTGGTGCGCCCGGAGACGTCTATCTCACCGTGATCGGAGAGATAATCCATGCCGACGGTGCCGGCGACCGCGAGCATCACGGCCGCGGCCGAGATGAGTGCGCGCCAGTGCCGGGCCAGCATGTCGCTCTTGGGGTGGGCCAGCCGTGCCAGTGCCAGAACGAGCGAACCGGCGATCGCGAGATACACGTAGACGAACTGGTGCGGCGGACCGTTGGGAGCGCTGATCAGGGCGTAGCTGCCGAGCAGGACGACGAGCAGGAATGGCGGCCAGTTCCAGCCGCCCCAGTGCTTCGCCCTGTCGGCGAACGCGACGACGTCACCGACGATGACGCTGAGGAAGAGCTTGCCGACGAAGCCGAACGCCGGCGAGTAGTTCCCGCTGGTATGAGCGCTGTGCGGTCCCGCCGGGTTGCCGCTCACTTTCCGACGCTGTCCTTGTCCGACGTGGTGTAGTTGAAGGTGACCTGCTCCGCCTTGTGGAACGCCGGCGAGTTGTTCCCGTAGGTTGCGACATGGGACTGGTTGCCTGCGGGGCGTGCCTCGATGATCCGCCTCTCCAGGGAACGGGCGCTCAGATCGTCACCGTCGCTCAGCCACCGGCCGATCACCCGTTCCAGGACTTCGCGTTCGTCCGGGGAGAGGGCCTCGATCGCCCGGACGGCGTCGCTGTCCTGCTCGGTGGGCTGCTCGTCGGCGCCTCGGTGCAATGCCCTGTCCAGCAGCTGCCGCCCCCGCTCGACCGCGCCGTCCGCGAGCCTGGTCCGTGCGGAATCGACCAGGGCATCGCCCATAGATGCCGCGGCCGCGCTGACGAAGGGCGCGATCACAGCCGCGGTCGCCAACAAATCGGACATGTGTTCCTCCAGTTTCTCCGTCGGAGTCCGGCCGGACACCACCTGACCATGCGTTCATGAACAGCCACTCGACGTCACATCTGCAAGGTGAACCGTGTCCCGAGGTATGCGATCGGTTGGCCGGGGGCGCGAGTCCGCGAGGATGTGTGTCGCACGCTCATGAAGTCCACGGAGCCCCTGAAGCGGAGCCCGCGACGGCTCGATCCTTTCAGTAAATAACGTCATGTGTCATGCGTTTGGCGCAGTAGGCCGCGGCGGCGAAGGTGACAGGCCGCCCGGCAACCGCGGCGGTCGAGAGCCTGTGGACGTCGCGGACCGGGCATCGTCGAGGAACTCCGGCAGCAGGACCGCTGCCGCCGCGCCGACGTCCGGGCCGCCGCCGGCGTGCAGCAGCCGTGTCGGCGTGTATGCCTCTGCCGCGCTGCCGAGATGGACCTGGGCGTCACCGGTGTCGAGCACGAGCCACGTGCCCACCGAGGAGGGGACTTCCGCTTCAACAGGCTCGAGAACAGGGGGGATTGGGAAGGCTGGACGGCATGCGGAACATGGACGGCGCTGAGCTTCTTCACCGCGAAGCAGTGTGGCTGCGGGAAATCGCGTCACGGACCCGTCGGTATACCGCGGCGCTCCCCGATCTCGATGACGAGGAACTCCGCGGCATCCGGAAGGCCGTGCTGCACGTCTGGATCCGCTACCGCTACTCGGTCAGTCTTCAGTTCGTGACCACCTACGTGGCTATAGCCGCCACCGCGATTGGGATGGCGGTGGCTTCTACTGCGGTCGGCGGTGTCACCGTGCTGTTCGCCTTGGGCAGTGACAGTTCCGCGGCTCGTGCTCCTTGGTGGCTCTTCCCGGTGGCGACCTGGCGTGCAGCCTGTCTCAGCCTCCTCGCCAACGGTCGGCCGACCTGCGCCGCCCGGCCCTTGGCGAGCGCGCACGTTGGGAACTGGTTCGTGCCCGCGGTGGCGTTGGCTCTCGTCATTGTCGCTGTTGTGGCTGCCTGGCTGACCGTCGTGACCGCACTCTCCGCCTCCACCGGCCAGCAGCTGATCACCGCCGCGGCAGGGCTGTTCGGTGCGGTACTGGGTCTTGTGGGGAACCGATGGATCCTCACAATTCAGTGCCGGTCAGTCTGCCGCCCCGGCTCCTGGTCCACCAGCGGCAGCAGGACACGACCCGAGCGCCAACTGACCTACGCAGGGTTCCAAGGTTCCCTCTGGGCGCAGGCCACATACAAGACGGGACTGTTCGCCACAGGTTGCTGCTGCGGTCGACGACCGCAGCAGCGCACATGGGTTTGATTCCGCGCTTCCACAGCAGGCGGCGGTAGCTCAACTCTTCTGCGGTGTGTCGATCGGGTTCGAAGATGTCACAGCGGGTGACGCCCGCATACGCCGAGCGCCGCTCGACGAGACGGTCACGTTCGTCGACGGCCTCCGACGCTGGCCCTCTGGGTTTGCCAAAACGGCCCGTTTCATGCCGCATACACATAACAGTTTATATGCCATATTGCATATGTAATGACTATGAAAGGTATGTCATGAAGATCGCGGTAATCGGCGGTACCGGGCTGATCGGGTCGCAGGTCGTGAGGAACCTGACCGCGGCCGGGCACGAGGCGGTGCCTCACTCGAAGTCCACCGGAGTCGACATCATCAGCGGTCAGGGACTGGAGGAGGCGACGTCGGGAGCGGACGTCGTCGTCAACCTGACGAACTCCCCGACCTTCGACGAGGCCTCCCTGGGCTTCTTCCAGACCTCGATGGACAACCTTCTGGCCGCGGCCCACAAGGGCGGCGTCGGCCACTTCGTCATTCTCTCGATCGTCGGCGTGGACCGGGTGCCGGAGCTGGACTACTACCGGGCCAAGGCGCTCCAGGAGAAGATCCTCGCGGCCGGACCGATCCCCTACTCGATCGTCCGGGCGACGCAGTTCATGGACTTCATGGACGCGGTCCTGTCGTGGACCGCTGACGCCGACACCGTCCGGCTGCCCGCCACCCCGATCCAGCCGATCGCCTCCAGGGACGTGGCCGCCGCGGTGGCGGAGGTCGCCGCCGGAGCCCCGCTGAACGGCATCCGCAACATCGCCGGCCCCGAGGTCTTCACCCTGGACGAGGTAGGCCGGATCACCCTGGCCCACAAGGGCGACCACCGTACCGTCGTGACCGACCCCACCGCCGGCATGTTCGCCGTCGTCAAGGGCGACGTCCTCACCGACACGGACGCCCACCTCGCCCCCACCCGTTACACCGACTGGTTGTCCTGACACCCCCACCCACTGCTTGTCCTGTCCCAGCCCGGCGGTCCTTGCCTTGCGAGGGCCCGCCTGCGTTCCTGTCGGCGCACCAAGGTTCCACCCGGAGGGTAGCCGCCGTCCTTGGGTGTCGCAGCGCACTGTGCAGCGGTGGGTGGCGAAGGAGTCCGGAGCATCGAGGAAGCGGTGCCGGCTCGGTGACAGCCCCGGATACCGGCCCTTCAGCGTGCCCAGGCCGACGCAGAAGGCTTCGTCTTCCAGTCCTCAGCTCCTGCAGGTCCTCGGACGATCCACGAATGCGATGGATCGCCCGGTACACGCCTGGAGAGGTCGCCCGGGAGCTGTCCGCAGCTCGACATGCCGGCGCGCGCGAGCAGCAGACGGTGATCCCGACACGACGCGCTGGCACACGCCTACTTTCGCGAACGGGGCCGCGCCCACGCTCTGCGCATCCGCCTTCGGCGACATCGAATTCGCCGACTTCTCGACCGGATGAGAGCTCCTCGCCGCCCTCGGCGTCATGCCCCCTTCCCCGGCGCAAGGTGGTCTCTCCATGCGCCGTTGAAGACAGCAGGCGAAAGGGCACTACGCGGTGGGTCAGCGGTTCTGAAGTGTCTCCAGGTGCCGCCGCGATCAGTCACTGGGTGCGAGGGCCGATTAGTTGTAGCAAGACCATCCTGCTGTGCTGTGGACCGGTTTCAGTACTGGCGTCGCCGCCTGTTGCGCGCGCGTCCGAGCTTGCGATGCAGGCGCGCGCCTCGTGGGTCCTTGAGCTCTACGAGCAAAGCGGCCGCCTCGATACGGGAGTCCTCGTGCGTGGCCCGGGAGGCCGCGATGGCTGCGAGCACGTCGGCACCGCGTGCGTCGCCGTGCCGTGCGAGCACCTCCGCAGCTGCAACTCGTGCGAAGTCGGGCACCAGCGCGCTTTCGCCAGCCACAGCGTCCCAGTCCTGGAGGAGACGGGCCAGGGTGTCCCCACCGCGCGGATCACCCAGCCGGGTGAGTTCCATGGCGGCATGTAGGCGCGACAGGAAGGCAAACGGGCCCTCGCCTCCGGCGCGGGTCTGCTGTTGGATGGCTTCGAAGCCGCGTGGATCTCCCAGACGAACCAGCCTTGTGCCCGCTTGGAGATTAGCGTGGAAGCCCTCTTGGGTCGCCATGCCCGCCAGTGCGTCCGCGCCGCGCGGGTCTCCCATCCTGGCCAGAGCCTCGGCGGCGTCCATACGCAGCCTGTCCCGTTCCATGAGGCTTTCGATGAACCCGCCGACGTCGAGGGGTTCCTGGTTCTCTTGCGAGGTCATCTGCGTGTGGATGTACAGTCCTGCGTCCGCACTCGACGAGTAGCTGGTGCGACGCAGGCCGTCCTGCGAGGTCTCCTGCGTGTGGATGTACAGTCTTCCGTCCGCGCCCAGCGAGTAACTGATGTGCCACCGCACCGCGGGCGAAGGGCGCGCATACGTCTTCAGGGCTTCGCCGGCGGCCAAGGCGCGTAACGCGTCCCGTCCAACAGGATCCCCGAGGTGCACGAGGCAGAGGGCGGCGAAGAAGCGTGCCCGGCCAGTGGCTGAGTGGCCCAAGGCCACTTCGGACAGACGGAGGGGACCGCGAGGGTCGCCCGCTGTGGCCAGTTTCTTGGCAGCGTGGACATGAAACCCGGCGTCGCCCCTGGCATCCCGGGAGAGTGCTGCCAGAAGGGCGCGTCCGCGCTCGTCGCCGAACTCCGTCAACGTCGAGGCGGCCTTCAGTTTCTGCGTCCCTGAGTCATCCGCCGCGGCCAGTTCCGCCAGCAGATCGGCACTGCCCGGGTGATGTGCTTCGGTCAGGATGATCGCGAGGTCGACACGGTCCGCCCCGTACGGGAAGGCGTCGTCGTCTCTCAGGAACGACGCCAGGAGGTCCGCCCCACGCGAACCGTCGAGGCCGACGAGCTCCCGTGCGGCTTCCCTGCGTTCCAACCCGCCCACGTACCCGAATTTCCGAGAGTCGGCCACGAGCGCCGCGAGCATGTCTGCAGCCGCCGAGTGCCCCAGCCTGTCCAACGTCACCGCCACACGGACCCGAAGGTGCGGGTTCAGGACGCCATGAGGAGTAGCGGCGGCGTCCCAGGTGCGGAGGAGGGCATCGATGGCCGTCCGCTGAAGCGTGGGGCCGATCCTGACTCGATCGACCACGAGGTCCGCGATGAAGCCGGCCCCGGAGAGCTGCCCGGCGCACTCGTTCAGATTCTCCTTGACCCCGGCACGGCCCCGGTCGATCCAGGAAGCGACAAGAAAGCGGGCGAATGAGTTCTCCTCGGCGGCCAGTCTGCCGATCCGTCCGGGGCGGGACTGGCCTTGGCCGAAGAGTTCCACGAACTCCGTGTCGCTCCGGTCCTCGTCACAGCTGATCTGCCGAGCAGCGAGGAAATCGGCGATCGTCTGGTGCAGGAAGGTGAAGTCCTGGCCGACAGGGACCAGTACCCCGCTGCGTCGCAGGATGTCGCGCAGCAGCGCGGGCCACTGATGCTTCAGTTCATCCGGACACAGTGGACGTCCCCATTCGGTCAGCTGCTCGAAGGCGCTTGTCGTATCGCCGTCGCGGCGAGCCAGTGCAAGCCTGCCGAGAAGATCGAAAACATGGTTCGGCAGCATCTCAGCCGCCTTGGCGACAGTGGTGCCGTAGCGCTCGGCGGCGAGCCGCATTTGCTCGACGATCCCCGAGGAGTCGCTCCTGAACTGGCGTGTCCGCAGGCCGACGATGAAGCTCTCGTAGATGTCGTAGCGGCTCCTCGGCATCGCTTCGTCTGGGCGCGCTGTGAAGAGGCGGCAAAGCAGTCCAGCCATCAGAGGTACCCGCGCCAGCTCCTCCAGCCCGGCGCGGCCGAGCTGCGTGCCGAAGCGGGCGGCGGCGTCCTGTGGGTCCGGGAGCCGTGCGGCCGTGAACCAACGGACGGCGAATGCCTCGATTTCGTGCGCCTCCAACGGCAACAGTTCGAAGAGCCGAACCGTCCACCCCGCTGGCGTGGGTATCCCCTCCTCCGGCAGAAAGCGCGTAGTGAGGACGATCTGGTAGACGTCGCTCTGCCTGTGGATCGCGGTGATCGTCTCGAAGACCCTTGCCCGGGCTTCGTAGCTCACGACCTCGTCAAGACCATCAACGAGAAGGAGCCAGCGGGCTCGCGCCGCCGGTGCAAGGTCGAAGAAGTCCGGCGACAAGCCCATTTGGGTACCGCCGCCGAGGACGGTGTTGGCACCTCTTGCTATGGCCTGGGCCCACGGCTCGTCAGTGGCCAGGGCTGCGGCGTTCAACCGGACGGGGACCAGCGAGGCTTCCTCGCGCCGCAGCCATCGGTCGGCAAGCGAGATCATGCCGGTTCGAAGCAGACTGGACTTACCCGTCCCTGGCCCGCCGATCAACACTGTATCGCCATCGAGGTCCAGCACCGTTTCCGCCGGCAGCCGCCCGTCCGCAACCTCGGGCCTGTCCACCTTTGGGGTCGCACGTGGGACTTCGCGCTCGTGTACGCGTTGGGGCGCGTACACGGCAGAGAGGAACGGCGCGTCATTCACGCCTTCCCAGTAGGTGTCGTGCCGCGCCGCCTGCTTGGCCTCGTAGGTGTCGTGCCGCGCCGCCTGCTTGGCCTCCTTCAGGTACTTGCGGAGCTGGGGACCGGCGAACTGCCGGCCACCAGCCAGCAACTGGCTGTCGGACAGCGTCTTCAGCCAGGGCAAGTGGGCTATGACTGCCGACTCATCCATACGGCGGGCTTCCGGGCAGCGGGCGAGGATCTGAGTTACCGACAGCAGGTGGGCGCTGCCCCTGCGGTTCGAGGTCGCCACCATTCCCATGACCGCGCCGGTCTTGAGATTGATCACTGCGCTGCCGCTGAAGCCGTCGACCACCTCGGTCCCCACTGCTCGCGGCAGTTCCAGGAGACCCTCCGGACTACGGAGCGCCTCGCCCTCATAGACGAAGCGAGCAGGCTCACCAGAACCGAACGTTCCCTCGGGATGGCCGTATGTCCACAAGGCATCGCCGAGTTCCGCCACATCGGACATGAGCACAGGTACTACCGGGATTGGTGGTTCAGCATCGGCATCGTCCTGCACCACCTTCAGCAGCGCCAGGTCCAACCCGCTCTCATCGCGGAAGTACGCGTCCGGCGAGACCGCAAAGGTGAGTTCACACTGCCGCACCACGATGCGACCGTGTACACGGTGCGGCAATGGGCTGCCTGCAGCGGCGATGACATGGGCGCAGGTGGCCACAGTGTCCGGTGTGATGAAGAAGCCGGTGCCCTGCAGCGGGCCTCTGCCGGTGGTCGTTGCCGGACTCTCCAGGCGTACGGTCGCTTCTCTCAGCAGCTCCCGGCAGCCGGCTCGACGGCTTACGGCTTCTCCCACTCCAGCCCCACTGTGAAGGTGGACCTGGCTGAGGCCTTGCCCACTACCGCGACGAAGGTGCCGGACTCCAGGGCGAATTCGCACCCGAACTGCACGGCCACTTTTGAAGCAGTGCTCTCCTGAAGTCGCGTGCCCATGGCGCGAGCCAGGCCCATCAACCCGTCCAGGGCCTGCTCCAGCGTGGGCCGACGTGAAGCAACCTCCGACTCGACACCGGGCCCAAACGCTGTCGGCTCCAGCGCCTGCACGGCCAGATAAACTGTCTGCCCCTCCACGTCCAAGGGCACCAACCGGGCACGATCTACGGCGCTGACTGTCGGCGTCTCCTGCCCCGCGAACTCCGTCACTGATTCCCCCTCCGTACGGAACCCCGAGAATCACGATTGCGCACTCACCGTAATAGAATCATCACGGCAATCGAGTGGGAAGAGGGAACAGCCTCAGGACTGCTCGGCGCGGTGCCGCCCGATAGTCCGTGGACAGTCCAACAGGGCATAGCCGAAGCGGGATGGACTCCGGGCGCTCGTCTCCGTCGACGCAGGCCGGGTGATGCTGCGCTCGAGACTGGCACCGAAATGGCGACGCCGGTGATCGCGTTGGCGGCGCAGTCGGTGAACCAGGTGATCCACGGTCAGCGAGTCGTGCCGTCGACATGGACCAGCATCGGCGCCTGCATGCGGTCGGCCTACCACACTTGGTTACGCCAGCCCTGCGGCCGGGCCAGGAACACATCATGCTTGCGCGCCGCCCGCTCCCCCACCCGCAAGCTCGGCCCGCTCCCCCGGCGGCAGATCAGGGCGATCGCCCGGTGCAGCGTCGGAATCGACGGAGGCGGCTCCCCCTCGCCCCTGGCCGCGCGAGCGGGCAGCTCACGATGGACCGCCGCGAGGTTCCCCTTCCACAGCGCCAGCAGAGCCCGGCCATCAGTAACCGTGACCGCCCGGGATACGCGACCCCCTCCCCCGGTTCACGGGCCGCAGCCTCGTCCCGCTCGGCGGCCGCCAGCCACCGCCACACCGCACGCTCCCGTATCCCGAGCACGTCCGCCGCCGACCTCAGCTGCCCAGCGCTTCCCCTCCCGCCGCAAGGCCGGCAGACGGCGCACCGCCGCCCCCGCAACGCGCGAATCGACACAGCCAGCAACACACCACTCGCCCCTTACGGGGCCGGACCCTGCTCTCCCTGAATCACCCCGGAGCACACCAACATCCATCGGCCAGCGGATCAGAACTCACGAAACTGAGACAGCGTCACCCATCAGGCACTAGCGCCCCCGAACAGCGACGCCCCACGGAAATCACGCGTCCGGAACAGCTTCCCCAATCCTCTCAACCACCACTGACCAGCAGCAACACACCCAGGCGCGCTGTCACTCGCCCGCTGTCCTGAAACCGAGGGATCGCAGCAGGGGCTTTACGGACCAGGCTTTTGGCCGGATGATCGCGCTTTTCGCCGCACGTGGGATTGGTCGAGCGTGCTGCCATCGGTGTGCGTTATCGCGCTGTCACAGGTGCCGTGACCTTGAGAAACGTGAGATTCACTCTGAAGGCGGTTTTCGGCGGCCGCCCCGCAGTGGAAGCTCGCGGAGCCAAGCCAGAGCAAAGGAGGCAGAACACGTGGCCTACCAGCACAGGCGAGTCACAGCGGTGATCGGCACCGCGGTGGCTGCCGCAGCTTTCTTCTGCAGCGCGCCCTCAGCACACGCTCAATCGGTTCCCGGGGGCACGATCCCAAAGGTCCCGCTCTCGCCTGGGGACCCGATCCGTCCGAAGGGCGTGACATTCTTCCCGCCGGGTCCAGTCATCCCGAAGGCCCCGCTCGTGTTCTACCCGCCGGACCCGGTCATCCCGAAGGCCCCGACCCTGTTTTGGCCGCCGGGTCCCATCATCCCGAAGGTCCCGCTCGTGTTCTACCCGCCGGGCCCCATCATCCCGAAGGTCCCGTTCTTCCCGCCGGGCCCGATCCGCCCGGGCGGAACCAGCGGCGGAGGTGGCGGCGGCAGCGATGGCGGCGGATCCGGCGGCGGAATTGGCGGTACCGACTAAGGGCTGTCCCGCAAGGATCTCCCCGTCGTCTCCGCTATGGCGAACCGACGTGTAACCCTCTTGCCTACCGGCCGAGTTGTGCACGTGGGCGATGCCGAGCATGGCGTGGTGGACGCCATCGCCTTTTAGGCGGCAGTCGCGGAGTATCTTGCTAGTCCTCATACGGGCGAAGACGTGCTCGACGCGGGCCCGGGCGCATGACTAGTAGTGCTTCGTTAGGTTCTCGTTCTGCTGGTCGGCAGGGGCCGGCCGCAGGTTGTGCAGCCGCCGGTCCCGCACCTCAGCAGGTCCTGGAGCTCCTCCAGGACCTGGTAGAGGGTCAGACCGGCATCTGGGCGTTTGGGGCGAGCCGTCGCAGGGTGAGGAACCCTAGGTGGCGGTGACGAGGGTGACGTAACGGTGCCAGCCGCGCCAGGTGCGGCCTTCGAAGTGCTCCAGGCCCAGGCCACGCTTGACTGGGGTTCCGTCGAGAAGCGGCCAGACCTGATCGGGCTGAACGTTTTCCGAGTAGCCGTTGGTTCACGGAGCAGGTGGCCGACCAGGTCGAACGCTGCCGCATCGCGTGGCGGGAAGCAGTGGAATGATCTTGCTGTGGCTGGTGTGATCACTGCGTCGGAGGGAGGTTCGTTCCCACCCGCGACCGCCCGGTGGCGGAACGGTCGAAGAACGACCGGTACTCCACCGCCCACTGGGTCGTCATCGACGCGGATACCCGTCTCGTCGTGATGGGCGGCCAACCGCTGCCCGGCAATCGGCACGACTCCCGCGGTAGGGAAGAGTCCGGTGCCAAGGCCGCCGTCGGCACGCCACCACGATCGCCGGCGGCGGCTATCCAGGCACCGAACTAGTAGTGATTCGTTACGTTGAGTAATATCGGCTGGTGTTGAGCTTCTTCGAAGGCCGTGCCTGGCGGCTGGGACCAGCACATCAGTCTCGTCACCGCGGCCCAAGCCTTCCTCACCGTGCGACGGCTCGACCTCAAAGCCCAGATGCCGGCCTGACCCTCTACCAGATTCTCGATTCACTCCAGGTCCTGCTGGGGTGCTGGACCGGCACCTGCACACCCTACGGCCGCCCTCACCGGCATCAGAACCCGACCCAGAACCTAACGAAGCACTACTAGGCTCATCGACCGCCGGATCGAAGAGGAGGAGCACCGGGAGGCCCAGCGACGCCGAACAGCGGATATGCGGTCGTCACCGTCGGACTGGCTGATCCCAGTATGTCTGATCCCAGTGCTGCCCCGACAAGACCTCGGGCCGCTCGGCGAGCATCCGGGCCAGTTCCGTGTTCGCCTCGGTGTCTTCGAGGTAACCCCGGCCGGACCAGAGCCAGCGCGGGGCGTCGGCGGGGTAGCGAGCCGGGGGGCGGCCACCGTTACATCCACGGCCCAGCCGCGGTGAGCTGCGTGACGTGCAACGGCCGGAGGCTGAAAACGGGCTCGGCCGGGAGCAGGACCTCGGCCGCCGGAAAATCAGGGACGGATCACCGTCCCGGCCTCGACCGAGGCGCCCCACTCGTACGGTCCCACGGGGGGCGCGACGCCTGAGTGAAACCAAGAGTGGCGCTCACGCTGGGGGCTCGAGGTGCCTGTCAGCCGATAGGCCACTACGCTCTAAAAGGGATGAGGTAGCGGTTCAGGACACGTCCCGCAACGGGCTCCCACATCGGTAGGTCTGCTGCCGGGCGACCTGCAATCCCTCGCTTTGACGAAGCGACCTCGACGACAGCGCCGCATCCCTCTTCGAGCGGCGCCATCAGCCTTCGCCGGACCTCACGCTTCGGCGTGAGGCTGGGGCCATCCCGTTCGTGCTGGGACAGCGCGAAACGTGGAAGAAGGAGCAGAGCCATGCGAGCACATCGCGCCAAGCGCGCCTTCGTCTGCGCCGCGGCCGGCTTCCTGCTGGCTAGCGGTACCGCAATCGGGGTGGCGGGCTCGGCCGCAGCAGCCGCGCCCTCCACGACGACCGTCTCGGTTCCCGAGGGCTGCTGGTGGCACAGCGGCTGGTACGACCAGTACCACCACTGGCACCAGGGCTATTGGGTCTGCCGCTGAACGGCAACGACCACAGGAACAACCGCTGATCTGACCGCCGTCCGGGCGAGTGGCCGGCGATACGACCAACTTCGGTCAGATCTCCCTCATCTGCTATTGCGACGGCACTGAAGTCGGATCTGGCCACTGCCCGCAGTGGTCCAGGCCGATCTCGCAGCCTGCGCGGTAGGCAAGTGGGGTTGTCCTCGCTACTGCGTCAGGACGCGAAGGTCAAGCTGCCACAAGCGTGGCCGCTGAGACGTCGCGGGCCAGCCGACGCCAGGCCGGGGAGGGCAGGCGGGTGCGGGCAGCGGCCTCCTGCTCGGTTCCACCTCCAGAAGAACCCGTAGACCGTCTCCCGCGGTGGGAAGTCGCGGCTAGAGCTCTCCACTTCGCACCGTTGTCGACGATGTAGCGGATGCCGTCGACGATCTCCGTCGGACGGGTATCAGCGGCGACGGGAGACAGCCGACATGGCGGGCTCGGCAGGGTGATCGGCGGCGGGGGCTCTTTGGAGAGCTGGGCGAGGGTGGCGCGAACCCCGGTGAACTGTGCGGTGGCGGCCCACGGGGGCCCCGGGCGATCCCAATGCTTCACAGGACTGCGCCCGGGGGTCCGATGCCGTGCATGGCCTGAACCGGCAGCGGCCCGAGGCAGTTGGTCGCCTCCTCGGGGCGACCGCGAGAAACTCTCCGGGACCGGGCCTGTGCGAGGGGGTCGCGGTGTCTGTGATCGCCGGGCCGATAGCCCGCGGAACAGTGCCGGCTCCCGGGGGCCCCTGATGAAGCGTGGCGGAAGGGCATGGCCGCGGCCGGCCGACTTTCCCAACTGCGGCTCGAGCCGGTGACGCAGACGCTCCCCCGGACTGCCACTGCAGCGGCCCCGCTCATGCGCTGCTCCGACCCGGCCGTCGTCACCGTCACCGAGCAGCGGCTGAACGCCGTGGCAGACGGGGAGAACACCGCGCGCGCCACCACCGCCCGATCGACCGTTCCCCTCACCACACGAGCATGCCCACCCGCTGTCACGCACCAAGGATCGGGAGTCAGCGGAGCAGGGCCGCAACGCTGTCACCGGAGCGGATGTAGCAGCTCTCCGCGATTGGCATGCGCTGGACGTAGCGGGGGTGTGGATGTCCCGGCGGGCCGGCGGCATCTCTGTGACGTGCTGTCCCTACACCCTCGACGGAATGTGTAAAGAGCGTACGGAGCCCCCAGACTGATTCCAGGGCCTGAGCCGGGCCGAACAGCTGACGACGAAGAGCACACAGCAGGCCTTCGAGTCCAGCGCGGGGCGGACAACGAACCGCCCGCCCCCCGGCGCGGGCCGTCCTCCGTCCCGCTGGTTTCCCGCAGCCCGCACCGGCGGCGCTCGGTCTGCGGTGGGCCGGGCTCCGTTCGGGCTCAGCGCGCCGCGGCCAGCTGTGCGGCGGCGTTGTCCAGCAGGGTGTCCAAGACGACCTGGTAGGCGCTGTGGGGCATGCAGGCGGCCAGGAGATGGGCGGTCGCGGCGATGTTCGGGTAGGACTCGGCGGGTAGCCGGGCGTACGTGGAGGTCCACATCTCCTCGTCTCTCGTCCGGGCCTCCTGCGTCAGGACAAGTGCGCCGGCGTCGAGGGCGGCGAAGGCCAGGCTGAGGTCGATGAAGGCGTGGTAGAGGCGGACGGCGGCGGCGTCGGGGAAGCCGGCCGAGCGCAGGATGCCGAGGATCGTCTCGTCGACCGCGATCTCCCGCGGCCGGCCGGTGACCCGGCTCGCGGTCAGCGCAGCCGCCTGCGGGTGGGCGAGGTACGAGGCGTGGATGGCCAGCCCGAGAGATCGCAGGTCGGCCCGCCACTTCCCGGTGGCGGACCAGTTGTCCAGAGCCCGTCCCATCAGCTCCTCGCCGATGGCCCGGGTCAGGTCGTCCATCCCCGAGAAGTACCGGTAGAGCGTGCTGGGGTCGGCACCGAGGGCGGTGCCCAGGCGACGGGCGGTGAGGCCGGCGGTGCCGTGCTCGCGCAGCACCCGCAGCGCGGTCTCCACGATCAGCTTCTCCGACAGCACGGTGCCCTGCCGAGTCGGCCGGCGCCTGCGCCGCGCCGACTCCGGCACCACCTGCTTGGCCATGCGGATCACACCCTCTCCACCGCCACGAGGGCGGCCCTTATGCCAACAGGGTTGACCTTACCTCGCGCCGTCCCGTTGCATCAGGGCATCCACAGGGCCCATGCCCTTACGCAGGAAAGGTGTCTGGCATGCGTGTACTCCTGGTGGGCGCGGGCGGGGTCGGCACGGCCGTCACCCGCATCGCGGCCCGTCGCGACTTCCTGACCCACATGGTCGTGGCCGACTACGACCCGAACCGGGCCGAGGCGGCCGTCGCCGCGCTGAAGGAACACGGTGACCGGTTCAGCGCCCGGCGCCTGGACGCCTCCGACGAGGAGGGGGTGCGCCGGCTGCTCACCGAGGAGCGCTGCGACGTTCTGCTCAACGCGACCGACCCCCGGTTCGTGATGCCCCTGTTCCGCGCGGCACTCGAGGCGGGCGCGCACTACCTGGACATGGCGATGTCGCTGTCCGCCCCGCATCCCGAGCGCCCGTACGAGGAGTGCGGAGTCAAGCTCGGCGACGGCCAGTTCGAGCTGGCCGAGCGGTGGGCGGACGTCGGTCGTCTGGCCCTGGTCGGGATGGGAGTGGAGCCCGGCCTGTCCGACGTCTTCGCCCGGTACGCCGCGGACGAACTCTTCGACGAGATCGACGAGATCGGTGTCCGTGACGGAGCCGACCTGACCGTGGAGGGCTACGGCTTCGCCCCCTCCTTCAGCATCTGGACCACCATCGAGGAGTGCCTCAATCCCCCGGTGGTCTACGAGAAGGACCGCGGCTGGTTCACCACCGCGCCGTTCAGCGAGCCCGAGGTCTTCGACTTCCCGGAGGGCATCGGCCCGGTCGAGTGCGTGAACGTGGAACACGAGGAGGTGCTGCTGATCCCTCGCTGGGTGGACGCCGGCCGGGTGACCTTCAAGTACGGCCTGGGCAACGACTTCATCGCCAAGCTGAAGACCCTGCACGAGCTGGGCCTTGACTCCACCGCCAAGCTGACCGTCCCGGGCGAGGACGGACCCGTCAGAGTGTCTCCGCGCGATGTCGTCGCCGCATGCCTGCCCGACCCGGCCGGCCTCGGCGAGCGGATGACGGGAAAAACCTGTGCGGGCACCTGGGTGAAGGGCACGAAGAACGGCGCACCGCGCGAGGTGTACCTCTACCACGTGGTCGACAACCAGTGGTCCATGCGCGAGTACGGCTCCCAGGCCGTGGTCTGGCAGACCGCCGTCAACCCCGTCGTCGCCCTCGAACTGCTCGCCACCGGCGCCTGGACGGGCACGGGTGTCCTCGGCCCCGAAGCCTTCCCGCCCCGCCCCTTCCTGGACTTGCTCACCGAATACGGCTCACCGTGGGGCCTGCGCGAGCAGAACTGACACCAAGCGGGCACCGGGCCCAGATGACCGCGCCAGGCTGATGACCGGGGTGACCAGACCAGTAGTGCTTCGTCCGGCTTTGGGGTCGAGCCGCCGCACGGTGAGGAAGGTCTGGGCGGCGAGCGTGATCGACGCACAGTGTAGGTGGACGGCGGCTACCGTCAGCACCTCGTCGAGCACGCCGCCCGCCTCGGCATCGACATGGAAATCGTCCAACGCACCCCCGGAACCGAATGATTCCCAACGGTTGGACCGTGGAGCGCACCTACGGATGGCTGATGTTCAGCCGCCGCCTCACGCGCGACTACGAGATCCCGCCCGCCCGCTCCGAAGCCGTGATCCAACTGGCCATATCCGACCTCATGGCCCGCCGCCTCACCGGCGAAGCAACCATCTCCTGGCACGACCAGACATCCCCCGGATCAAACGCCAATTCCGGGATGAAGCGCCGGAAGAAGACGACCTCTGAGTCGCCCGCAGGGTCTGCCGGGGATGGTTCTTGACGTCGCCCACGGTTCCGGGCCCTGCCCTGACGGCGAAGGCATCACTGCCGTAGTCGGCTGTGACCCCGGAGGCTGTGCGGACGTTGACCGGCCGAGCGCCTCTGCCGGAGGAGCCGGAGGAGCCCCTTGGGTCCGGGACTGACTAGAATCAACAATCGAGCTGCGTGGCACCGGAGTTGGGGGCGCGATGCCGAACGTACTGACCATTCCACTCGACGGCGGGGAGCAGCTCCACGTCGAGGTCGAACAGCGGGATGACAACGGCTGGGACCGAGCCGGCCGGGCGCAGGACGCCGTCCTGGCAGCCGGCAGGACCCTTCAGGAGGCGCTTGCTCCCCTGCGACCCGCCATGCAGGCCGTCGTCGGCGAGCTACGCGCGGGCGTCGCTCCCCCGGACAGGATCAGTGTGGAGTTCGGCATCAGGTTCTCCGCGGACGCGGGTGTCATCGTTGCGCGGACGGCCACGGAGGCGAACCTCACCGTCTCGGTGGAGTGGAATCGTCCAGCCGACAGCCCCGCTGGACGATGACCGCCAGCGAGCCTGGGTTAGCCGGTGCCGTCGCCCGGGTGCACGGCAGGAACGGCGTCATCGTAGGCGCCGCTTTTCTCGTGGCGCCCGGGCTGCTCTGCACCTGTGCGCATGTCGTGGCGCGTGCGCTGGGAACGGACGCACGGGATCCCGTCCCACCGCCCGGCCCGGTCCGGCTCGACTTCCCGCTGGTGGCGGATGAGGACGCGGGCGACGGCCCACGGGCCGTCCGGGCCGTCGTGGCCGGCTGGCGCCCAGTACGGCCCGACGAGACCGGGGACATGGCGCTGTTGCGCATCGAAGGGGAGCTGCCGTCCGGCACGGCGACACCGTGGCTCGTGGAGGCGGACGAACTCTGGGACGACAGCGTGCGCCTCTTGGGATTCCCCTCGGGCAGTGACCACGGGGTGTGGGTCGCGGGCCGGCTGAGGGCCGTACAGGGGGCCGGTTGGCTGCAGATGCAGAGCGAGGCCGGGCCGCAGGTGGAACCGGGGTTCAGTGGAACGCCGGTCTGGGACGTCGACCTCGGCGGAGTCGTCGGGATGGCGGTCGCCGCCGGGCGGGGAAGCACGATCGGCACGGCATACCTGCATCCCGCATCGTCGATCCTGCGCGCCTGGCCGGAGCTTGCGGAACATGCGCAGCCGTCGTCTCCCTACCGAGGCCTGCAACCGTTCGCCGAGGAGGACGAGCCTGTCTTCTGCGGCCGCGAGCAGGAAACCGTGCGGCTGGAGGAACTGCTCACCCGGCAGTCGGTCGTCGTGCTGTCCGGCCCGTCGGGCAGCGGAAAGTCCTCGCTTGTCCGGGCCGGGCTGCTGCCCCGGCTGAGACGGGCCGGGCACGTGACGGCGGAATTCCGGCCGACCCCGGGGCTCGGTCCGGAGGAGGCGCTGGCCGGGGCGGTGCAGCCGCTGCTGGACGGTGAACTCAGCTTGGCGGAGCTGACTGAGCGGCTGGCCGCCGGAAACACCGGTGAGATCGCCGCACGGCTGGCGGCCCGTCACCCCGCGGGCGTCGTACTGTTCGTCGACCAGTTCGAGGAAGTCGTCACCACCGATCCGCCCGTCGGCCGTGAACTGTTCCGGCTCGTGACCGCACTGGCCGATGGCAGCCCGCGGTCCCGGCCCGTGCGGGCGCTGCTGACAGTGCGGTCCGGCTCCCTCGACCGACTGCTGACCCACGAGAACCGGAGCGGGCTGCAGGAGGGCATCATGCTCCTCGCGCCCATGGACAGGGAGCAACTGCGGGCGGCGATCACCGGTCCGCTGACGGCTGCTCCCGGCGTCACCCACCAGGCGGGGCTGGTCGAGCGGATCCTCGACGACGCCGGCGACGGCCCCGGACGTCTGCCGCTGGTGGAGTTCACGCTGACCCGGCTATGGGACCGGCGTCGCGGCGGACGGCTCACCCATGAGGCCTACGACGCCATGGGCGGCGTCTCAGGCGCGGTCGCCGGGTATGCGGAGGAGCTGTACCACCGCCACTTGCGGGACGCGGAACGGGAGGCCGCCAGGCGTCTGCTCGTCCAGCTCGCCCGCCCGGAGGGGGACGGTGGTTTCGCCCGGCGCACCGTGCGCGTCGACTCCCTGCCCGAGGACCAGCGGCGGGTGGCGACCCTGCTGACCGATCGCAAGCTGCTGGTGTCCACCCAGGCGGTGGACGGTGCAGAGATGGTGGACGTCGCCCACGAGGCGTTGTTCCGCCACTGGGACCGGCTGCTGTCATGGCTGGCCGCGGACCGTGACTTCCGGGACTGGCAGGAGCGGCTCCGACAGAGTCTGCGCCAGTGGCAGCAGCTCGACGGCGGAAGCAGGGGGGCCCTGTTACGGGGAAGTGTGCTGGCGGAGGCCCTCCAGTGGCGCGAGCAGCGGCCGCAGGAGATGACGAGGGACGAACACGCCTTCATCCAGGCCTCGCTGGACCGTCACAGGTGGGAGGTGCGACGGTGGCGGCTGATCACCGCGGTGATCACCGTGCTCGCCGTGCTGGCCGCCACCATGGCAGGTCTGACCTATCAGCGTTCCCAGGACCTGACCCGGCAGCTGCGCGCCCAGGCGGCGCGTCTGCTCGGACAGGACGCGGTGCGCAAGGCCGCCGACAGCCCGAGTACCGCGGCCCTGCTGGCCCTGACGGCCTGGCGCACGGACTCCAGTCAGCCGGAGGCGTACGGCGCCTTGCTCTCGCTGTACTCCCAACTGCGCAACACCGAGTACGCGCGGGACCTTCCCGGCACCGACCACGTGCTGTTGTTCACGGCAACCTCGGACGGCCGGGCCGCGGCGCTGGTCGACCAGGTGGGAGCGGTCCAGGTCCTCACGGACCTCACCGGCCGGATGACCGTACACAGGCTGCCCCGGATCAGGTCGGTCACCGCCCACGAGCCATTGCTGCGGCTCAGCCCCGACGGCCGTAAGGTCGGCGTGCTCGATGACAGGGAGGGGCTGTCGGTGTGGGACGTGGCCCATCCGGACCGCCCCGTACGGCTGCCCGTGCCCGCCTCCTGGAACGCGGCCGAGAACACGGCCGACATCGACTTCTCCCCCGACGGGTCCCGGGTGCTCGCGCTGTTCTCGACCGACGAAGACAACTCCGGGGACCGGCTCGGACTGTGGAGCCTGAAGCGCCGGACGCTCGTGTCCAGCACGCCGCTGCCCGCAGGCCGGTCCTACTACACCGCGCGCTTCTCCCAGCCCTCCGGAACGGTCGTGCTCAAGACAACGGAACGCTATGAGCGGTTCGATCTACGCACCGGCACTCGGCTCGGCAAGGTCTCGGCGGTCGGTCTGGACGGCCTCGGGCTCGACGCCCAAGTGGTCGCCGGCTGCCCCGACGACTCGCTCCGAGTACGGCCCCTGACCGGACGGACACCGAGGTACGAGATCGACGGGATCCACTGCGACGGCATAACACCCCTTGATGCCAGCGGCCGTTACGCCGTCATGAGGGCCGGGGACGACGGCGTGCAGTCGATGGTGGCGGTCGACCTGCGGACGGGCCGGGTGTCTCGCGGGATGGTCCCCGAGACAGACGGTGCCAAGGAAGCCGGCTTCCTGGTGCTGCCACGCAAGGACGGGAAGTCGACCGTGCTCGGGTTCAGGGGTGGCACGATCCTGCGCTTCACACTGCCACAGCCGGACGACTACCCGGACCTGCCCACGCCAAGAGGCGGGCCCATTCCGTTGCTCACCCCCGACGGACGGTTCCGCATCCTGGCGGACGACGACCCGGGCAAGGGCACACTCGCGGTGCTCGACACCCGCACCGGCAGAAGGTACGAGGCCGGGGCGGCGGCGCGTCAGCGGCTCGCTCCGACGTATGCGGCCCTGCGCCAGAACGCCATCACCTCCGACGGCCGCCACCTGGTCGCCCGCAGCGAGGACCAGCTCGCCGTCTACTCTCTGCCGCGGCTGTCACTGCAGCATCTGCTCCGGTTGCCGGGCCCCGCGACGTCGCGTGCACAAGCCACCGGGGCCGTCGCCGCCGCCGATGACGGCAGCGTCCTGACCCTCTACGCGGGCATCCTGGCACGCTGGGACCCCTCCACCGGGCGAGCCATAGGCTCACCGCTTCCCTTGCACACGGGCGACACGTCACAGCAGTGGCTGGCGGCCAACGGCGAGTGGCTGTGGCCGCGTCCACGACACCCGGAGCAGGTACTGGTCCGTGGCCGCGACGGAGAGATGAGCCTGTGGGACCTGCGCGCACGCCGGCCGGTCGGCGCGTTCCAGGCCAACCCCGACGCCATCAGCAACTGGGAGACAGAGGTCTTCGATCCCTCGGGGAGCACCCTGGCAACGCTCAGCAACATCAAAACGCTGGACAGCGCGCGGATCGAGTTCCGCAGTGTGCCGGACTTCCGTCTGCGAGCGCCCACGGTCTCCGCGGGTAGGACCGACCACCTCGTCGGCCTGACCCGTGACGGACATCTGATCTCCACCGGCTTCGGGAACCTGCAGCTGTGGCAGGCGGGGAGAACACTGGAGATCGCCAAGCTGCCCGTCGGACTGATCTCCGCGCAATGGTTCCTGCAAGGTGACGACCTGGTAGCTGTGACCACCTCGGGCACCCTGACGCTCCCGCTCGACCCCGGCGTCTGGTACCGAGAGCTCTGCCGGGGCTTCAACCGCCCCCTGACCGCCCAGGAGCGTCGACTCCTGCCTCCGGGCGCCTCCACCCGGACATCCTGTCCCAAGTCCTGAAGCTGTGCAGGCCCGGGGCGAGGGCGGTCTGGCGGTCACCGGCCGTGGCGGGGCGCGCTTGTCGTGCAGGTGGGCGCGAACGCGCTGGTAGCTGCCCTGGTAGCCGAGCGGCGGGGGTGTTCAGCACCTGGAGCGTCGTCTACGGAGTCCCGCAGTTCGGTGTGGGGCATCCGCCTGTCCGTCGCCGCACACTCCTACCGCCACCGCACATAGCCCGGATACTTGGTACGTCAGTCGGCGAGGTGCTCGGTGAGGGCGAGGAAGACGCAGAGGTTCGGGATGTCGGACGTGACAGTGGTCCACGCCGGCCGGCGGCCGCCGGCGCGAACGGCGAGGAAACCGTTGCGGATCTGGATCCGTCGGACCTGCGCCCACCGCTGGGCGCGGCCAAAGCCCTTGGCGCCTGCGCGTCGATGACGGCCCGGTGGATCTCGGGCCACCACTCCTCCGGCCGGCCGAGGTCACCGCGGCGCAGCATGATTCGCTGGCGGTCGACATCGGCGAGCACCAGCCCGCGGGGGATGCCCCGCGGGGACAGCACCCCGCAGCGACGCTCCACCGTGGTGTCGTAGCGGATGACATGGATCCCCTTGCCGACGACAACCGTCATCCCGTGCTCGTACAGGTCCAGCCGTCCCAGCAGAGTGGGTAGTGCCCGATAGGTGACGCGTCGCCTGCCGAGACGTGCCCGGCCGGCGGCCGCGGAGATCCGGGCCAGCAGCAATGCCTCCTCGCGCCCACGATCGGCGGCTCCCCCGCTCACCTCGTGCCCGTCCGGTCGCGACCGGTGCCGGCGTCGTCCCCGCGCAGGGCAGCCCGCCGTGCCTGCAGCAGCAGTTCGCCAGGTGCCACCCCCAGGTCGTCGGCCAGGTGCCGGGCGGTGCGGTCGAAGACGGCCAGGGCCTCGGCCCGCCGGCCGTCGCGCCGCAGCGCGTGCATCAGCATGGCGGCGACCGGTTCGTTCAGCGGCTCCTCCAGGGCCAGGGCGGACAGCCCGGTGACCGCCTCGGCGTGCCGGCCGAGCCTCAGCTGGCAGTCCGCCTTCCGCTGCGCCAGGGCGACCCTGCGCCGGGTGAGCCGTAGCCGCTCCGATTCGGCGAACGGCCCGGGCAGTCCGGCCAACGGCTCACCACGGAACAGCGCCAGTGCCCGGTCGCACAGCCGCACGGCCTCGGACAGGTCGCCGGCACGTTCGGCCTCTCCGGACCGGCTGACGAGGTCCTCCATGCACAGCACGTCCACCTCGGCCACACCGTGGACCAGTCCGTATCCGTACCGGTCGCGACGGATCACCGAGTCCGGGTGCTCCCCGAGCCGCAGGACCTTGCGCAGCCGGTACACGTAGACCGGTACGACGTTCCCGTCCGGCATCTCCCTGCCCCATACGTTCTCCAGCAGCCGGCCCCGGCTGACGGAACGGCCCGGACTCAGGGCCAGCGCCGCCAGCACGGCCTGCTGCCGCACGGGACCGACGTCCACGGGCCGCTCCTCGAGCGTCGTCCGCAACGGGCCGAGCACCGACACCCGGAGGGAGGGGCCGGTTACAGGGCCCGTCCGGCGCCCGACCGAGCTGCCCGGCAGCGGCCCGCGCGGGCCCTCTCCCGGTACGACCAGACCGCAGTCGAAGGCGTGCACGACGGCGGCAGCGCGGTCACGCAGGCCCAGCTTCGCCAGGACCCGGCCGACCCGCTCGGCCGCCTCGTACTCGGGCAGGGACAGGGCGTCGGCGATCTCGGCGTCCCTCAGGCCGCATCCGAGCGCGTAGAGCACCTCGCGCTCCTCAGCGGTGAGGACCGTGATGTCCGGCTTTCCCTGGGCTGCGGTCGTCGTCGGCATGACGGCTCCCCGTTCTCGGGACCGGTCGATTCCCTCGCCCCGGTCGATCACGTCGATGCCGTCGAGGCTGGCTGCCGTGTGAGACACGTGGACAGAGCAGCCAACCGGTCATATGTGACCGGTGACCGCGCTAGAGTCCTCACCTGCGGAAACGCGGGCAACTCAAGGGGAAGGGCGGTGACTTGTGGCCAGTGGGTTCGGCACGGTGCTGCGTCGGCTGCGCGAGAAGGCGGGGCTCACCCAGGACGAGCTGGAGCGGCGATCCGGTATCAGTGTGAGCACCATCCGCGGTCTGGAGACCGGCAAGCGCAGCAACCCACGGATGACCACGGTGCAGCAGCTCGCCGATGCGCTCGCCCTGCGGAGCGAGGACCGCGAGGAGTTACTCGGCGCCGCCGTCCCGGGGCACCAGGGCGGCAGCGCGGGCGGAGCGGTCGAGGCGGGGGCGGACGGAGCGGCTTTCGAGCCGCCTGCCGCGCGACAGCCCGACTCGGCGACACAGAAGGCGCTGGCGGACGCGACCGAACAACTCGCGAAGGCGGTGGCGGCCCGCTGGCAGCGCGAGGAAGAACAACGGCGAATCCAGGATCCCTACCCGCTGCCGGTCCGCTGGAAGGCCGCCGCGGGGACACTCACCGACCACTGGGCCAACATCCGCCGCCTCCCGCCGGGAGCCGCTGCCGGTCCGCTGGACCTGAGCGGCCGTTTGGAGGGGATCGCGCAGACCTACCGGAACATACCCTCCGGGCGGCTTGTCGTCCTCGGCAGGTCCGGGTCCGGCAAGACGGTCCTGGCCCTGCGGTTCGTCCTCGACCACCTGACGTCAAGGACGCCCCGGGAGCCCGTTCCGGTGATCTTCAGCATCGGTGCCTGGGACCCCACCGCCATCACCCTGCGCGACTGGCTGACCGAGCAGCTCACGCGCGACCATCCCGGTACGGCCGTCCTGGGACCCGGCAGGGTGAGCCTGGCATCGGCCCTGGTCGACTCCGGCCGTGTGCTGCCGGTGCTGGACGGCTTCGACGAGATGTCCGACGGGCTGCGCCGCCCCGCACTCGAAGCCCTCAACGCCACGGCTCTCCCCCTCGTGCTCACCAGCCGCCCCGCCGAGTACGCCGCCGCGGTCGAGGAGACCGACGTGCTGACCTCCGCGGCGCCGATCGAACTCACCGACCTCACCCTCGACGACCTGGACCACTACCTGCCCCGCACCACCCGCAAGACCGACCGCACAGACCCCGCGGCCGGCGCCTGGGACTCCGTGCTGAAGAACCTGCGCGAGCCGTCACCGGACGGGTCGGTGGCCCCGCTCGCCACGGTCCTGTCGACTCCGCTGATGGTCGCGCTCGCCCGCACCGTCTACAGCGACACCCCGGAGCACGATCCGGCCGTGCTGCTCGACACCGAACTGTTCCCCGGCGCCCAGGAGCTGGAGGAGCACCTGCTCGACAACTTCCTCCCCACGGTCTACCGCCGACGGCACCGCCCGGGGGCGCGCGGCTGGGACCCGGTCCGCGTCCAGCGATGGCTCGGCTACCTCGCCCACCACCTGACCGAGCTGAGAACTCCCGACCTGGCCTGGTGGCGGCTCGGCCACGGCCTTCGCAACTCCACCCGCACCCTGGTCACCGCCCTCGTCACCGCGCTGGTCATCGGACTCGTCGACGGGACCATCGCCGCCGGCTTCAGCGGCTCGCTCACCGGCGGTCTCCTGGACGGGACGATCGTCGGAGTCCTGGCCGGATTCATGTTCGGGCTCGTCCACTGGCTCACGTACACGGTCACGGGCAAGGACATCAGACCGTCCGCCGTACGCCTTCGGATTCGCGGCCGGCCGGAGACGACCACGTGGACGGCCGGCCCCCGACTGGTGATCGGCACCCTGGGCGGCGCGCTCTTCGGCTTCGCCTACGGATTCATGGTCGGCCTGGTGCACGCGTACGGCTGGAAGGCCGGACTTTCGTCGGCGCTGTACCTCGGGCTCGTCGACGGGATCGTCTTCAGCCTGGTCTTCGGCGGTGCCGCTGGACTCACCTTCTGGCTCCTCGGCCTCCTCGAAACCCCCCTCGACATCGTCTCCGCCGTCTCCCCACGCAGTGTCCTGAACGCCGACCGTAGGACGGTGATCACCCAACTCGGTTTCTGGGCGCCCGTTTTCGGCGCAGCGGTCGGACTCGGCATCGGGGTGGTGGTCGACCTGCTGCAGGGGCACCTGGGCCGGCTCGTCGCGGACCCCACGGCCAGTCTCGTCCTCGGCACCATCAGTGGCCTGGGCGGTGCCCTCGGCTACACCCTGAGCATGACCGCATGGGGCCAGTGGTGCGTACTCTCCCGCATCTGGCTGCCGTTGACCGGACGGCTCCCCTGGGCCGTCGCCGCCTTCCTCGACGACGCCTACCAGCGCGGCGTCCTGCGCCAGGCCGGTGCGGTCTACCAGTTCCGCCACGCCCGTCTGCAGAGCCGCCTCGCGCAGGCACACCGCCGGAGATGAACCGCGACGGGGTCCGGCTTCACCGCGCTGTCATCACCGCCTTCCCACCCCCCGGCACCGGCCCACCGGCCACCCGCCGGCCATCCGTCCCGGACCGGTTCACCCCGGCCCGGGCCGGCACACACCGCTCCGAAGCGCGGCGCGCCATGGCCTCCGGATCGGAAGGAGGGCGCTGATGGGTCACGTCAGTTGTCGGTGATCCAGGTGCCCTTGTCGGGGTGCCAGTGGATGGTGGCCTTCTGGAAGCGCTGCGCTCTGCCGCCGCCGGCCTCGTCCACCTCGTCCGTGGTCGGATAGCCCAGCACGCTCTCATGGCCCGCCCCGTGAAAGGCGTCGTAGATCGCGTCGTGCACGACATGCGTGCCGGTGGACGGCGACCACAGGAACAGCCCCCGCTCGAAGAACTGATAACGACCCCGCGTCCCGTCCGGCGCCCGCGCGGCATCCGCCTCGTCCATCGTCGGAAAACCCCAGCGCCGCTCCGCATCCGTCGCCCAGAACCTGGTCAGGATGTCGCCGTACACCGCGTACGCCACATCCGGATGCCACAGGATCATCCCGTTCTCGAACTGCTGGAAGCGCCCGCCCAGGGAGGCATCGCGTTCACCCCGAACGGGCCGTCCCAGTACGCTGCCGGGTCCACCCATGCTGTCGTACTTGACCGCGATGCTGCCGTACGGCGCGAGGTCGTCCAGTTGGTTGTAGCGGCGGGGTGTGAACCCGCGGAGCCCGTCGGTCCACACAAGTTCCTCGGCCACGTGCCCGAAGTCGTACTCCTCACGGACCACCGGTTGGGTGTGGGCCGCGTCCGCCCAGCGGACGAACAGTGCCACGTGGTCGACGCCGCCGGAGTCCCGCAGCAGCGCGTCACCGGGTTGCAAGTCGTCGGCCGGGATGTCGAACGTGACGTTCCACAGGCTCCAGGTGGTGAGGGAACTGCTCAGATGCCAGGCCATGGACACATAGCCCGAGCAGTCCGGGCGGTAGCAGCCGAACTGGTTGTTGTGGCAGCCGGTCTGGCTGTACGGCACCTGCTCCTCGATCCACGACCATGCGCGGTCCATCACTTCACCCCGCCCGATCGGCTCGTCGGGAGCCGACGCGTTCGCGGCCGGTATGGCGCAGAAGGTGGCCGCGAGGGTCGTCAGCGTGAGAGCCGCCAGGCGACGCACCATGCGGTGAAGGATCCTCAAGGAAGCCCCCGTTTCAGTTGTCGGTGATCCAGGTGCCCTTGTCGGGGTGCCAGTGGATGGTGGCCTTCTGGAAGCGCTGCGCTCTGCCGCCGCCGGCCTCGTCCACCTCGTCCGTGGTCGGATAGCCCAGCACGCTCTCATGGCCCGCCCCGTGAAAGGCGTCGTAGATCGCGTCATGCACGACATGCGTGCCGGTGGACGGCGACCACAGGAACAGCCCCCGCTCGAAGAACTGATAACGACCCCGCGTCCCGTCCGGCGCCCGCGCGGCATCCGCCTCGTCCATCGTCGGAAAACCCCAGCGCCGCTCCGCATCCGTCGCCCAGAACCTGGTCAGGATGTCGCCGTACACCGCGTACGCCACATCCGGATGCCACAGGATCATCCCGTTCTGGAACAGTTGGAAGCGCCCGCCCAGCGAGGCTGCCTCCTCGGCCCGGACCGGTCCGCCGAGGACGCTGCCCGGGCCGCCCATGCTGTCGTATTTAGCCCCGATCGTGCCGTAGGGCTGGAACGCCTCGTCCTCCAGCCGCCGGGCGATGTCCTCGGCTTGGTCGTAGCGGTCGGGGTAAGCGGAGCGCTGAACGGCCTGGGCGAGCTGCCCTGCGGTGCTCCCCTCCATGCCGGGGTCCATCTGCAGGGCCACCTCGAAGAACTTGCCCGCCGCGTAGTCGACGTCCATGACCTGTTCGGGCGAACCCCAGCCCTGCGAGGGGCGCTGCTGAAAGACGCCGAGCGAGTCCCGGTCCCCGCACGACAGGTTGTTCATCCGGGACTCGACCCAGCCCGTCTCGAACCCGGCGAGCATGACCTTCTCGGAGACGTTCATGCGCTGGCCGACCTCGTAGACCTTGCGGATGACCGCGAGGTCACGCTCCGCAGGGACGTCGCAGTACAGCGCGGCGGGGGCGGCGTGGTTCAGGGGACCGGGGATGTTCTTCTGCGGCTTCGCGCCCTGGGCGCTCGCCGGACTGCCGCTCAGTGCGGTCAGGGCAATGAGGGCGAGCAGGACCATGCCGCCTGGTCCTGCGCGTCGTAAGCGGACTCCGCTCATGTGTTCCTCCTGTGCCGGGGGTTGTGTGCCGAAGGGGAAGTGCGCGGTGCGGTCTACGGGTTGATGCCGTCGTACTGCAGCACTCGGTAGGGCGACTGGTGGGGCTGTCCGTTCCACTGCGACACGATCAGGGTCAGGGAGTTGGGCCCGGCGCTGCCCGGGTGGATGTATCCGCCGTAGAGGTACGGGAGTTGGGGCTTGCCCCAGTGGCTGGGCGGCCAGGCGGCGTCACCGACGATCTGCGGCTTCGGTGCGCTCCACACGGCGTCGGGCCGGGGGGCGGTGCGGGTGCAGATCGAGTAGTCGGTGACGTCGAAGTAACTCATGCAGTACGTGCTGCCGATGCGCTTCACGGAGAACTCACCGATGTTGTTCCCGGAGAGGATGACCGAAGGCTGGACCGCACGGGTCCACTGCCAGCGGCCGTCGAGGTAGGCCCAGTTCTCCTGTGACCCGAAGTTGCCGGCGCGGAACTCTTCCGGTCGGATACGGAAGAGCTGGATCGCCCCGCCGTCACCGGTGTTGCGGTGGCTGCCGTTCCAGCGTTTGGAGAAGATGTACAGCCAGCCGTCGGTGTCGATGCCGGCGAACGACCACATCCCGTACATGGACTGGTTCACCCCCTGGGTGTCACCCGCCCAGTGGTAGGGGTAGTCGTGCCAGGTCACGCCGTGGTCGTCGGAGTAGGCGACGCCGGACATCCGTGAGCCGTCGTAGCCCGCTGGCGGCTGCCAGACCTCCACGGAGGTGTACTGGATGTACGTGCGCCCGCCGAACTCGATGCAGTCGTTCGGGATGCGGCTGACCTCGAAGCCGTGGCCGTTGTCGGCGTTGTGCTGGTAGTCGAACAGCTGCCGGGCGGCGCCTCCCGTGGGCATGGCCCAGGTGAAGGAGATCGGGGTCGCGCCGGAGGCATCGAACGAGGCCTGGTTCAGCATGACCGGGGAACCCAGGTACTCCCCTCCCAGTCCTGGTTCGCTGAAGGAGTCACCGAAGACGTAGCCCCAGGTGTTGTCGTGCTCCCGGTAGTAGGGGATGGCGAGATCCCCCGACCCCAGCCCCTGCGAGCTCGCCGAGTCGCCGGGCTGTTCGCACAGGGCCGTGCCGCGCTGGGCCGCGGCGGCGCGGGGCGCGGCGGCGATCGAGCTGCCCAGCACACCGGCGCCCAGGGCGACGCCCGCGCCGGCCCTGAGCAGCGATCTGCGGGTGAGCGAGAGGTGGTCGGGGTGTGCGGAGTCGGACATGGTCGGCCCTCCAGGGTCGGGGCACCGCAGTGCACGCGGTGTCGAGTCGGCTATGCGTCCGCGGGCGCCGTGCCGGCCGTTGCGTGTCTCCTCACGCTTCGGTCGGTGCCGGGGCAGCACGGGGCACTCGCTACGCCACGGCTCCGGGAAGGGCCCGGGCGGCCGCAGCGGCACGTTCATCCTGGGGAAGGGCGCTGACAAGCTGATGAAATCCCCGGTCACCGCGCGGATACGGCGCTGCGGTGAGGTGAAGGGGCCACCGTGGAGCAGGCCCCGTAGACGCAGGGAGTCGTACCGCTCCCCCGACGAGACGGCGTTCGGCACACCGTGGTGTCCAGCCCGCTCGGCTCCTGCCCAGGTCCTGGGGCAGGTCCACCCCGGGTACGGGGCGCCGACGGGGCGGCCGCTTCTGCGGGTCACTCGAGTCTGTGCGGGGCATCGGGCGCAACGGCGCCCTGGCGCGGTGGCATCATCGGGATTTCATCGGTCCTCCTTAGCGTGACCGTGTTCGGGCAAAGCCCGCCGGCACACGGAAGGACGGCTGGATGGCGCGCAAGAGAATCAGAGCGAGACTCCCGATGGCGGTCGTGGCCGCGGTCGCCATGACGAGCACGACGGCGGCCACCGGGTCGCCTGCCGCCCAACAGGGGCCGGACGCAGCGACGATCCGCTACACCGAGTACGGCATCCCGCACATCACCGCCTCGACCTGGGAGGGGCTGGGAACGGGCTACGGATACGCCGCGGCCAAGGACAACATCTGCACCCTGGCCGACACGTATCTGATGGTCAATGCCCAGAGGTCGCGCTATCTGGGGCCCGACGGCAAGGCGAGCCCCGGCCAGAACCAGAACGGCACCACCAATCTCAACAGCGACCTGTACTTCCAGCGGATCAAGGACAACCGGGTGGTGGAGCGGTTGCTCGGGCAGCCCGCACCGAACGGGCCGGAGCCGGAGGTCAAAGAGGCGATCAGCGGCTATGTGCGGGGCTACAACAGGTACTTGGCCGAGACGGGCGTGAACAACATCTCCGACCCGGCCTGCCGCGGCGCGGCCTGGGTGCGTCCGATCACGGAGCTGGACGTCTACCGGCATGCGCACGCCGAGATCATCATGGGCAGTGCCGATGCGCTGCTGGACGGCGAGGTGAACGCCGCACCCCCAGGGGCTTCGGCCACCGCGTCGCCGGCGCCCACTGCCGCACAGACCGCGAAGAAGATCCGCGACGCGATGGCGGTGAGCCGTCGGGAGAGCATGGGCAGCAACGCCTTGGCGGTCGGCTCGCAGGGCGTGTCCGGGGGCACCAGCATGATGCTGGCCAATCCGCACTTCCCGTGGCAGGGCAAGAACCGGATGTGGCAGAGCCAGCTGACCATCCCGGGAGAGGTCAACGTCTCCGGGGCCGGCCTGCTGGGGCTGCCCGCGGTGAACATCGGTCACAACGACGACGTCGCATGGAGCCACACGGTCGCCACGGTGGCGCCGTTCGGACTCTTCGACGTTCAGGTGGATCCGCTGCACCCGACCAGCTACCTGGTGGACGGCACCTGGGAACGGATGACCTCGCAGCAGGTCGGTGTCGACGTGCTGAACGCGGACGGCTCCGTCGGCAAGGTCACCAGGACGTTGTGGTCCACGCGTTACGGCCCGATCACCACGTCGGTCCAGGGCGTCCCGTTGCCCTGGGCGGTCAGCGCCCACGCGGTGCGCGACGTGAACATGGACAACCTGCGGGCCCTGAACACCTGGTTCCACCTCGATCGGGCCCAGGACGTCAACGACGTGGTCAGCACTCTGGAGACCACGCAGGGCGTCCCCTTCTTCAACACCGTCGCCTCCGACCGCAAGGGCAACGCGCTGTACGCGGACATCCAGGCCGCCCCGAACATCACCGACGAACACGCTCGGTCGTGTCTCACCGAGACCGGTCGGCTCCTGTTCAACCAGGCGTTGCGCCTGCCGAACACGCCGCCGGTCTCCATCCTGGACGGCAAGCGCAGCGAGTGCGACTGGCCCGACGATCGGAACGCGGTCGCGCCGGGGCTGCTCGACCCGCACAAGCAGCCACGCCTCATCCGGTCCGACTTCGTGGGCAACGCCAACGACAGCGCCTGGCTGGCCAATCCCGAGCAGCCACTGTCCTTCCCCAGGGTCATGGGTGACACGGCGGCGCCCCGGTCGCTGCGTACCCAGGAACTGATCCTGACCGCGCAGAACCGGATCAACGGCACCGACGGCTTGCCCGGCAGGGGCTTCACACCGGAGACCATGCGGCAGTTGCTGTTCGCCGACAACAGCAGGGCGGCCGACCTGGTCCTCAACACCACGGTGGCGATGTGCCGGAGCGTGCCGTTCGGAACTGTTCTGGTGGACGGCAACCTGGTCAACGTCAGCGAGGCATGTCCGATCCTCGCCGCTTGGAAGGACCACGACTACACGGCCGACAGCCGGGGATCCTGGCTGTTCGCGAACTACTGGTCCCTGCTGCTCGGTGGGCAGGCCGTCGACAAACTGCCGTGGCGAGTTCCCTTCGACCCGAAGGATCCGGTGCACACGCCGAACTCGCTGGACCCGGGAAGCTCCGCCGTCCGCGACGCGTTCGGCCGCGCGGTCCTCGCGCTGCGCAAGGCGGGCATTCCGCTGAACGCGCCGCTCTCGGACATCCAGAAGATCACTCGTAACGGTGAGCAGATCCCGATCCACGGCTCGATCGGCGAACTGGGCGTGCTGAACGTGATCACTCCCGGCCAGGTCGACGGCCGGCTGGACGTCGTTTTCGGATCCAGTTTCATCCAGGAGGTGCGCTTCACCGCGGACGGTCCGCCACAGGCCTCCTCGGTGCTGGCCTACTCCCAGTCGGCCAACCCGAACTCGCCGCACTACGCCGACCAGACCAAGCTGTTCTCGGCGGGCCAGTGGGTGACCGAGCGGTTCACCGAGGACCAGATCGCGGCCTCACCCGCTCTGGAGGTCAAGGTCCTGAGCTGAGATCGAGCACGAGCACGCCGGAACGTCGGTGCCGGCCTCCGGCGTGCGCATTCATCGTGACTTCACCGCTTCCCGATACAACTCGCGCCACACAGCACGAACGCTCATGAGGAGGCACGCTGTGACAAGGACACCGAACGGGTGGCGACTTATGGCGGCGGGGATGGTCACCGCCGTCGCCATGGCGGTCATGCCGGCCGATCCGGCACAGGCCGCCGACACCACCTCACCGCCCCCGATGGCGAACGGATTCGGCCTGACCCAGGTCGACACGGCCGTAGGCGGCCCCACCAACTTCTCCATCACCGTGACCACGCCCGAGGTGGCGGGCAAGCACCACATCAAAATCATTCTGCCGAGCGGCTACTACGACGACCCGGGCAGGCGCTACCCCGTGCTGTACTTCCTGCACGGTTCACCGGACGACCCGGTTCAGCAGAACTATCCGGCACTGACGAAGTCGGACTCGATGATCACCGTCATCCCGGACGGCGGGGCTCGGGGCTGGTACGCCAACTGGCTCAATCAGAAGACTCAACTCGGCGCCCAGAACTGGGAGAACTTCCACCTCAAGCAGGTGATCCCGTTCATCGACGCCAACCTGCGGACCATTCCCGCCAAGAAGGCCAGGGCCATCGCCGGTGTGTCCATGGGCGGTTTCGGCGCCTTCCACTACGCGCAGGTCCGTCCCGACCTGTTCAGCCAGACCGCATCCCTTTCAGGAGACATCGACCTGTCGGCCAAGTCCATGGACCTGCGCCTCGCCGTCGTCGCCTCCGTCACCGATGCGCTGGGCGCAATCTGCGGCTCGTCATCCGGCGCCTGTGACCCCGACAACTCCCCCTACAAACCCGGCGTGGACAGTGACGCGCTGTTCGGCTCGCCCTACCCGGTGTTCAATGCCGACTGGCGGTGGAACGAGGTCGACCCCGCAGCGCACATGGACAAACTCGCCGGAGTCGGGGTCTCCGTCTACGTGGGCAACGGAGGCGGCTCACCGATCGAACCCGAGTTCTGGCTCGAAGGCGCGGCCAAGCACGTCAAGGACAGCATGGACGCGCTGGGCATGTCCTACCACTACGTCGACTACGGCGACGGTTCCGCCTGGGGCACTCAATGCAACGGCGGCCACAACGCCGGCTGCTGGGAGCAGGACCTCCGGGACCTGATCCCCAGGCTGGAAAGGGCCTTCGCCTCCTGACCGTCGGGAACGGCAGCAGGAGGCACCGGCATGCGGGCCGCGCGGACAAGGACGCCGCCTCAGCAGGGCCGGACCGCTCCGCCATCCAGGCTGCCGCCGAACCAGGTTGTGGTCGCACCCTGATCCGACGGCACCTGCGGCGCTGCTCACACGCGACAGGACATGCTCACCTGGGCCGACGCTCATCGCGGCGTCATTCTCCCTTGAACGCGATGGGACCGTCCCCGCGCCCAGGAGCAGTAGCGAGGCCAGGGTGCTGGTGACGAATACCAGGGCGACGGTGGCGGGCGGTCACGTGACACGGCGAGGCGCGGCTCAGGGGCTGCCAGACGCGGGTGGCGTGCGCGCCCCGGGCCGGGATGCCGTCGCCCGGGGCGGATCCTGCGCTGGTTGTTGTGGTGGGTGTGGCGGTGTGATGGCGCGCGGGAAGCGAGCGGCCGCCGCCCACCCGAACCGCCGCACGCCTCGGCCGACGAGTCGGCAGCGGAACCGGAGCGGGTGCGCGAGGAGAACAGACAGCTGCAGCAGGTCCTCGCCTCGCACGCGGTCGTCGACCAGGGCGCGTCTCTGCCCGGCCCCCCTTTGTCGTCTCGGCGCAGAGGAAAGGTCTCCGGTATCGAGGACGGCGAATCACCCTCGCTTGGCCTGAACCCCAGCTCTGGGCGGCGCAGACGGGCTGGGGACTCGCTTGGCCCGTGCTCGCCGAAGAGATCATCATGTGGGCATGTCTGAGAACCCCTCTTCTGTAGCACCGACTGTGCTGCGATTTGCCCAGTACACGAAGGCGGACCAGGCGGAGATCCTTGGCAACAGCGATGATCCATTCGGTGTCGCCTGGACCGGTCTGACCTGGCTGCCGAAAGAAGATCACTTCGTCATCAGACACGACGGCCGGCTCGTGGCACATGCCGGCCTTCTGCGACTGCCTGTCGCGATCGGCGACATCGAGACAGAGGTGGTGGGCGTCGGCGGAGTGGCCGTCGCACCCGGTATGCAAGGTCGGGGGCTGGCGCGGCTCGTCGTCACAGCTGCACTCGAGCACGCCCGAACGATGGGTCCGCAGCACGCACTCCTGTTCTGCCGGCCTCCCCTCGTACCGCTCTACCAGCGCCTCGGATGGCACCCGCTGGACAAGGAAGTACTCGTCGAACAACCCGAAGGCCGACTGGCGACCATGCCGCTGCGAACCATGGTGACGCCCCTGCGCGACGACGTCCGCTGGCCCGCAGGGGCGGTGCGGCTGTTCTCGCTCCCCATGTGACGGACCCTTGGGGGAGACCCACCCAGGGCTACCCCCAGCAGCCGGGGGCCGGTGAACTGGTGATCACGGGCCGGGAGCAGCGCTACCTGCCCGGGGTCCGCGGTTGGTTGTACAAGGTCCGCCGCCGGGACACCACCGAGGCCGTCATCGGTGCGATCATCGGCCCCTGGCACGTCCCGGGAGTCTGCTGCCGGGCCGGTACGACGTGGCCGGCGCGCTGCGGCTGGTCGACCGCAGTACCCCGCTGCGCCCCGAAACGTCCCGGCGCCTTGCCGCACAGCTCACCGCGGCCGGTCCGGACACCCTCGGGGGGGCTCCGGTTCACGGCGTCGCGGGGCTCACGGACCTCGCTGGACGTCCTTCTCGTCGAACCCCGCCTGGTGGCGGAGCTCGATCTGGACACCGCCCAGGACGGGGAAGTCTGGCGGCACCCGGCACGGGTCGTCCGGCTCCGCGACGACATGCTGCCCGGCGACGTCGCCGAGTTCGGTGTTACGCGCGATGGCGTGGACGTGCATCGGGTGGCCTGGTACGAAGCCGGGGAAGCAGACGGAGTCGTCGCTGAGTCCGGGGTTGATGACCTGTGTGTTCTCGTCGCCGACCGACTGCATGCCCCGAGTGACCGCCAGTTGGCGACCGTGCGATCCCGAGGGGTAGTCTCGCGCTCGCATTGATCACGCTCCGACACTCAACAACGGGGATCCGCAGGCATGTCGACACCTCCGCCGCAGTACCAGAACCAGCCGCCGTACGGGCAGCCGCAGCAGCCCTACGGGTACCCGCAGCAGCCGCAGGCCCCCCATGGACACCCGCGGCAACCACAGCCTCCCCGTGGGCCGCAGCGACCGCAGCCGGGCGGTCTGGGACGGATGCTGAAGTCCGCCGTCATCGTCATAGCCGTGTTCGGTGCCCTCGGCTACTGGGTCTGGGACTACAACACCGACCCCAACGGCGGCAAGGCGAAGAAGGAGGCAGAGGCCGCATCGCACAACCCCTCGATCGGCGACTGCGTCAAGGTCGAGGACCCTCACGGCAGTCCGGTACCGACGGTCGTCGACTGCGACTCTCCCGAGGCTGAGTACAAGATGGGCGACCTGGTGGTCGCGGGCCAGCAATGCGGGTCCGAGTACGACTACGGCATCAAGGTCACCCGCCGGGGCCTGGGTCACACGATGTGCTTCACCAAGCTCTGAGTTTCTGATCCCGTTCGCGGCCGCCGTCCCAGGAGCGGGCGTCGGCCGTGCGGGCACCTCGGGACAACCGGCCTCACCCCGCAGGACGTATGGAGCGCCTCGCCCCGGCATCGCGCGCTGCCCGTCGTTCTCCGGACTTCGGGCCGACTTTCCTCGCCACCGCCGGCGCCACGCTGAGTTCTGTCATTGAATGTCAGGCCCACATCAGCAGGGCCGCGAGGGTGACGGCTGCTTTTGCCGACGGCCTGGCGAGCGCCTGTTCGACGTGTGGCATCGAAGCAGCGGTGCTGGGCGTGCCGGTGTTTGAACTCGGCTCGCCCGGCTAGCGCGTGCCGGCGACGAGGTGGCCTTCGCCTGCCTGACCCAGTACCAGCTGAGGCACTCGCACCTGTCGGAGGACGGCACAATCACGCGATCCTCCAGCACAAGGACCCGCGCACTGTCCACCGCCGCTACGCCAGGCCGTCCAGCGCAGCCGTCGCCCGGCATATGGCAGCGTTCGACAAGAATGTTCCTCCAGCTGCCGCACGGCCTGATCATTTTGACGTCGGCGGCGGTGGTGATGGCCTTGAGCGGGGTACCGCGGGCCTCGCAGAGCGAGGTGGTGCTTACTGTCTGTCTTCGCCCGGTCGACCAGCGACGGGCCGGTGGCCTCCTGCCCCCGCGCGGTTCGGCGGCATAGTGCACGTGGTCAGGCCGTGACGCGTTCGATCTCGATGGCGAGGCCCCCCAAGGCCTCCTTCTCCTGGAGACATCGGCCGGAGGCGAATCCTTTTCGGATCTCCCCGCCTCTTGTCTGTGTACCGGCCGAACGGAGCCGGCAGAACTGGGAGGAACCACCGATGATGGTCACTGGCCTCGTGGTGATCGGAGCCCTGCTCGTGGGTGCGTGCAGCTGGCACCTGATGCGGCGCTCCAAGAGCCGAAGCTGACCAGCACCTGCCCGTAGGGCGCCTTCCGGGTAGGAGTCTCAGATGAACCAACGCTTCACTTGGCCGGACGAGCGGCTGATCAAGGCCGCTCAGGACGGCGACGTCACCTCGCTCACCGCCGTCGTCATGGAATCGCAGCCTCATGTGCGCAGGTTCGCCATGTCGCTGTGCTCCTCACCGCAGGACGCGGAGGACGCGGCGCAGGAGGCGCTCATCATCCTCTACCGGAAGATCGGGACTCTGCGGGCCACTGGCGCGCTTGCCTCATGGATGTTCCGGATCGTGCGCAACGAATGCCTCCGGCAGGTACGGCTGCTCGTCTCGCGGAGCGACGAGGCGACAGCCGAACCGGAGGCGACTGCGGAACCATCCGCCGAGGACGCGGTGCTGCGCAGACTGGAGGCGGAGCGGGTCGCGGCTGCGGTCAGCGCCCTTCCCCGTGACCAGCGGCAGGTTCTGATCATGCGGGACGTACAGGGCCTGCCCGGCAAGACCGTTGCCCATTCGCTCGGTCTGAGCAACGCCGCGATGAAGTCGCGGCTGCACAGAGCACGCGGAGCACTGCGTCACTCTCTGGCGGTGACAGACCAACCACTCGGCCAAGCCGCCGATCAGGCGCGCGGTCAAGCCATCGACCAACGACTCGGAGGAGTCTCACGACCGTGAACACCGTGAACGTCGCAAGCACAGTGAAGCCCGCTCAGGGCGAGAAGGCCCAGGCCGCCGCGCCCGGGATGAACTTCGCCAGCAAGTCCGTTCCGCGCCATCTAGCGCGCGGTGCCATCGGCTTCGGGTTGATCATCGGCTCGCTCGCCCTGGTGCCCGTCGCCGGCCCGGCCACCCTGCTGGCGGCCCCGTTGGCCCTGATCGCCTTCCGCGGCTGCCCTACCTGCTGGATGGTCGGCCTGGCACAGACCATCTCCCTCGGCCGTCTGGAGCGCCAGTGTGTGGACGGCGTTTGCACCCTCACCAAGGCGCACACGGCGGCGAAGGCCACGGACGAGCCGACAGCCCATACCAACGTCCCGGCTGCTTCCCGGTGACCACGACCAGGATCCCATAGTTCCGCGCCGCCCGGACGTCCTGCCCCCCCCATCCGCGACGACGCCGCGCAGGGCGCCCCTCAACTGGTCGCTGTCGAGGCCCGACAGGTCGAGGGCGACCTCGGCGCGCGTGATCAACACGGCCAGCCTGCCTTCCTTCTTTCTGTCTCTGCTTTCCGGCACATGATCCGTGCCCCGTGACGGCATTGTCCGGAGTCCGTGACACAGGACGTTCTGGTAGTGCGGTGCGAGCCGAGGCGCTGTTACGGTCCGACCGGTGTGCGGCCGACACGGCCGCCTTTGAACAGGGGGGACGTCCCGACATGAACGCTCATCGCCTCAGACCCGCCACCATCGCGCTCTCCGCCGCCGCGCTGGCCGCCGTTCTCACCGGTTGCCAGGGGAACGATTCCGCCGCTGGAGCCGAGGGCTCGCCGAGGGCCGCCGCCACGGCGAGCCAGACGCCCGGCACGTCCGGCGACGGCAAGGGCGGGACCACGACGGGCACCGGAGGGTCGAAAGGTGCGGCTCCCACGGCGACCGCGTCACCGGTTGCGGCGGGTGCCGGAACGCCGGCAGCGAAGCCTTCCTCCAGGATCCCCGGCTCGGCCAAGACCACTGCGCCGGCCACCGACTGTGCCGACAAGGCGCCGGACCCGGACCATGTCGACCCCGACGAGATCGCCGTCTACCGCGTTGAAGAACTCCCCGCCAGCACCGGGAAGGTCAACCTCGTCATTCAGCACGGGGCGTGGGGATGCACCGGCAGTGACTCCGACGGAACGCCGTTCGTCGTCACCGGCGAGGACAGCCGCTGGGCCCTCGACCAGGCCGCGTACGTCACCGCCACCAACCCCATCGTTGCCAGCAGCAAGAACCAGCGCATCGGCGTGCAGGAGTTGATCGACTGGATCAAGGCGCACCCCGACTCCGGACTGGTGTTCAAGTACGCGACCGGCGACGACGGCGCCATCCACAGCCTGGAACAGGTCTACACGCCGTAGCCACTGCACCGGCCGCCCCCTCCCCCGGGTTGCCGGTGGCAACTGATCACTTGTCGGTTGGCGGACCGTCAGGCCAGCCCCAGCGTGGACTAGCAATGCGCCCGGCGCGATCCTGCCTACCCCGGAGTGGTGTGCGAGCGTCCACGTACTCGTGCGTCAAGCGGCAGTTGCTGGAGATGATCCGGACGCTGGACCCCGACGCGTCGATGCCGGCGGAGCGCTCGCTCGCCGTCGTCTCATGCACCTCGCGCACCGCGGAGGGTGAGCCGGTGGATCGGGTCCGCTCCGTCCATCGCGGCGCCCGGTGCAAGTTCGTGGCGGCCCTGACGCGGGTGGCCGGCTGAGGAACGCGCCGCCCGAGGTCATGTGTTCACTCGGACGGGGCGGAACCCGTTCCCTCCGCTCCGAGGATGCGGCGGCGGGTCTTCGCCAGCGCGACCGGATCGGCGCGGCCCACGTGCCAGGGGCGGTGCAGATGGTCGGCGTCCTGCCGGGGGACCAGGTGGACGTGCAGATGGAAGACGTCCTGCCACCCTGCCGGCCGGTTCGCCTGGAACAGCGTCATGCCGTCCGCCTCCAGGACGCGCTGGAGCACCCCGGCCATGTGGTGGACCGTACGCATCACCGCCGTCGCGTCGTCCTCGGAGATGGCCCAGATGTCCGCCGCGTGGCGCTTGGGGATGACCAGGGTGTGGCCCTCCATGACCGCGGTGTTGTCCAGGAAGGCGACGGTCCGCTCGTCCTCGAAGAGGATCTCCGAGTGGAGCCGGCCCGCCACGATGTCGCAGAACACGCAGTCGGGCGGGATCGGAGTCTCGGACCGCACGTCAGCCGGCATCCTTCCGGGCGGCGTCGACGAGATCTCTCCAGCGGCGTACGGCGGCCGGGTCTACCGGGCTGTCCCAGCCCTGGTATCGGACCGCTGTGCCAACGTGGAAGGCATGGACGCCCCTGTCGTGCAGGAGAGGGACGTGCTTCTCCTGGAGCCCTCCGCCGGCCATGACGGCCATGGTGTAGCCCGGCTCCCCCTGGCGGGCCGCTTCCTCCAGCAGGGTGTGCAGTCCGGCCGCGACACCCGTGACGCTGCCCGCGGACAGGACGGTGTCCAGGCCGGGCAGCCCGTCGATGGCGCGCCGGAGCGCCTTCCGGTCGGCCACGTGGTCCACGGCGCGGTGGAAGGTCCACCGGCAGCCGGGGATCATGTCCAGCACGGCGCAGACGGCGGGCAGGTCCAGCGCGCCGTCCGGTGTGAGGAACCCGAGGACGAACTCCTCGGCGCCAGCCGCCCGCAGCGCCCCGGCGGTGGCGCGGAGCTCGTCGATGCCGGCGGCCTGGAAGCCGCCCTTGTCGCGCAGCATGACGCGCACCGGAACGGTGACCGCCTCCCTGGTACGGACGAGTTCGGCCGGTGAGGGGGCGATGCCGTCGGCTTCCATGTCGGCCGCCAGCTCCAGCCGGTCGGCGCCACCCTCGACCGCCGCGCGTGCCTCTTCGGCGGAGGTGACGACCACCTCAAGAATCGTCTCGCTCATGGTTCATACCTCCGACCGCGTCGCCGCGACCACGGAGGGGGTCGGGGGTGGCCAGGTCATGCCGGTGAGATCGGGGACGATGAGGTCGGCCGCGGCCAGCGCCGCCGGCGGCTGGGTGGAGGTGATCGCCACGCAGTCGGCGCCGGCCCGCTTGGCCGCCGCCACCCCGGCCGGAGCGTCCTCGAACACCACGACGGCGGAGGGCTCCACGCCCAGTGCCGCACAGCACGCAAGACACCCCTGCGGATCCGGCTTGCCGCGCGTCACGTCGTCGGATGTGACCAGGACGTCGAACAGGTCCAGCGCGCCGATCGCGCCGAGTTCGTGCCGGGCGTAGTCCCGGGTGCCCGAGGTGACCAGTCCCAGCGGCACCCCCGACTCGCGCAGCCTGCCCAGCAGTTCCAGCGCACCGGGCACCGCCTTGACGGGAGGCATGTCGGGCAGGGACGTGTAACCGAGGGCCTCCGCGAAGAGTTCGTCCACGGTGTGGCCGGGGAACAGGTCGAGGTGGTCGAGCAGCGCCTCGCGTCCGGGACGTCCGGCGAAGCCCTTGATCGTGGCCTCGTCGTGGGGGACCCGGTGGTTGCGGAAGAGCCGTGACCACGCTTCGAAGCTGCGGGGCTCCGTGTCGATGAGGGTGCCGTCGAGATCGAACAGCGCGGCGTTGTACATGTCGTGTTCCTTTGGACGGCGGGAGCCGGGACTCACCGCAGCTGGGAGGAGAGGGCGGCCAGTTCGTGTGCGGTCCGGGAGAGCGGAAAGCATGCCGCGTTCCGCAGTCCGGAGCGACGGAGTTCGTTCAGCGCGCCGGGATCGTCGCGCAGCCGGGTGAGTTCGGCCAGGGCCCGCTGCGGATCGGCGAGGAGGTCGAGGGGCAGGGCCGAGTCGCCGAGCGCGTCCCGCAGGCCGGGCACCGGTTGGTAGGCCACCGGCAGTCCGCACGCCTGGGCCTCCACGGCCACCAGGCCGAAGGCTTCGAGCTTCGCGGAGGGCACCACCAGCAGATCGTGCTCGGCGAAGACCGCCCACAGCTCCTTGCGAGTCAGCCAGCCCAGATGACGCACGGCCGACAGGTCTCGCTCGGCAGCCAGCCGGCGGAACTCGGCCACGGGCGAGGCCATGCTGAGCCGCAGCCCCGGTACGCCGGTGAGGGCGGCGATCAGTTCGGCGGCTCCCTTCTCCGCGGTGAGGCGGCCGGCGTAGAGCACGCGCAGTTCCCCGTCGTCCCGGCGTTCGCGGAGGGGCGGCTCGGCCAGCAGCACGTCGGGGACTCCCCAGGGGATGTGGACGATACGACTGCTCTCGACCGGTGCGAGGCGCCGCAGCTGGTCGGCCATCCCGACGGTCGGCACCACCAGGGATTCGGCGGCCGCCACCGCCTGGCGCAGCACCTCGCCCTGCGTCGGGTACTCCGCGGCGAAGAGCAGGTCCGTGCCGTGCACCAGCCCTATGGCGGGTTGCTTCGGATAGCCCCGCAGCAACGCCGGGGTGGCCCCGAAGGCGAGGTGCTGGAGGTGGACGACGTCCTGCTCGTGGTCGGGGAAGTGCGCGGTGACCGCGTCCGCCAGCCGGTCGACGTACTCCCAGAAGCCCTCGCCGCTCAGCTGTTTGCCCGGTACGTCCAGCAGGGTGGGGAGCGTGGTGCCGGCCTCGGCAAGGGGTGGCGGACCGTCCGGGGCGAGCATGAACGCGCCGGCCGCCAACGGCCCGGACGGCTCCAGATACAGGTCCTTGAGCAGCTCGACGCTGCCGCCCGGGCTACCCCATGGCAGGTCGAGTCCGGTCAGCACCCGGACCGCGCTCACCGCAGCTCCTCGTACAGGCGTGATATGTCGATGCCGCTGGTTTGCGTGTACTTGCGGCCCAGATTCTGGTAGCTGGACCTCTCTCCCGCGGCGACCAGGAAGACGATCTTCCCGAAGGGCATGAGGGGGTAGACCCGGACGGGACGGGCCACCCGGATCTCCAGGGTCCAGCGGATGGCGTGGCCCACGTGCCCGAGCGGAGCGGACACATGAACCCAGATCCCCAGCGCGCCGAGGCTGCGGTCACCGTTGATCATCTGGGCGTAACGCTCGGAGTGGGTGCGCTCGTGCGTGACGCCGAGGTACAGCTGTCCCGGCCGCAGCACCATGCCTTCGGGAGGGATGACGTGCTCGGTGACGTGGGTGGCGGCCGCGGCGTCCAGCTCGTCGCCCTCGCAGACCCGGATGCGGTCCCCCAGGTGCCAGTCGTAGGCGTTCGGCGAGATCCGGTCGGCGTCGAAGGGCTCGATGACGATGTCACCGCGCTCGACGGCGGTGGCGATGGCTTCACGGGTAAGGATCATGTGGTGGGCACCGCCACGTCCTTCCAGTAGCGGGACTCCTGCGGGCCCGCTGAGGCCTGGTACTTGCCCTGGTAGAGATCGACCTCACCGATCGACACGAAGAACATGATCTGGCCGATCTTCATCCCGGGATAAACCCGCAGCGGTCGGACCGGGGACAGCATCAGCGTCCACTGGCCGTGGAAGCCGATGTCGCCGATGGGCGCCGTGATCTCCACGAAGAGCCCGAGGCGCCCGACCGAGGACCGCCCGAAGAGCAGCGGCACGTAGAGGTCGGAGCCGACCTGCTCCACCGTGTGCCCGAGGTAGAGCTGGTCGGGCTGGAGGACATAGCCGTCGCCGCCGATCGTGATCTCGCGGGTGGCGTTGGGGTGGTACGGGTCGATGACGTCCTCGGTGTACGTCAGCAGCCTGTCCCCCAGGCAGACGTTGTAGCTGTTGGGGTTCACCTGGGCCGGGCTGAACGGTGTGATGACGATGCGTCCGTCGTGCGCCGCCTCGGTGATCTCGGGTCCGGTGAGGATCACGCGGTCCTCCCCGTGGCGCCGGTTGCCGCGGCCCCCTCGAAGTCGAAGTCCACCCGGTCCTCGACGCCGACTTCCCGCAGCATGCGCAGGATTCCGGAGAAGTCGGTGACGAGCAGCTCCGCGTGTGCTCCACCGCGGGAGTCCCCGATGATGTCCCGGGCCTTCGGGACGCCGACGAACTCCAGGACCTTCAGCCACCAGTCGTAGTCCTCGGCGCAGAAGGCCGTGATGCCGGCGGGCAGGGACGCCACGAAGAAGTCCTGTTGCGGCCTGCTCAGGTTGACGAAGACGTCCTTCATCACCTCGACCATGACCGGTCCGTGGGCCGCCTCGTCGCGGGCGTGCAGCCGGGCGATGGTCGCGTGCAGCGGTTGCACCGTGGTGTCACGGGCCATCAGATCCAGGAAGGCGTTGACGCTGACTTCGCCGACCGTGGTCCACAGCAGGTACAGGAGGTCCGCTTCCCAGCGCTCACCGGCCGCGTCCTGCGCCTCGTACAGCAGGCGGTTGGTCACCGGGTGGCCGCAGTCGGGTTCGGCGGTGATCCCTCTGGCCTCCCGGGTGCGCTGCATGCCCAGCATGTGCATGTAGGTGTGCCACACCTCGTCGATGTGGGACTGCCGCACGATCTCCTTGACCTCGAAGCGGTCCACACCGGGGTAGACGGCGTGGCCGAGCTTCTCGAAGGTGGGGTTGACGACGAACTCCTCGGCGGCCACGACCCGTTCGTTGTAGGCGATCCAGCCGAGGGTGTTCACCGCGCGCCGCTTGTCCTCCGGCGCCCCCTGGAAGTCGGGGTGCTCCCCGAAGGGCATCAGCGCGACCGGGTAGTCGAGCAGTTCGGTGTCGTACTCCTCCGGTCCGGTGACCTTCTCCATGTCGGTGCGGACCGTGGCCCGTCTGGGCCAGGCCGCCGCGAGCCGTCTCAGCGTCCCGGGACCGACGTGACCGGTGGATTCCTCGATGGTTCCCACGTCTTGCGTTCCTCCGTGTACGTGGCGGGTCACTCGGCCGTGCCGGCGGCGGTGCGGGCCTCGATGACCCGGTAGCCGCTGAAGCCGAGCGGAGCGCCGATGCCTGTCAGCTCCAGACCGGCGGCCCGGAGGAGTCCGATGAACTCCGTCTCGGTGCGCTCCCGGCCGTGGGTCAGCACCATCAGGTTCAGGTCACTGACGGTGAGGAAGGGGTCTGTCGTGGTGTCCACGACGGGGGGTGCGACGACTTCGACGATCAGCACCCTGGCCGAATCCGACATGACCCGGCGGCAGTTTCCGAGCAGCTTCACGCACCGCTCGTCGTCCCAGTCGTGCAGGACACTCTTGATCACATAGCGGTCGCCGCCGTCGGGCACGGAAGCGAAGAAGTCCTGGGCCGCGATGTCGCAGCGGTCCGCGACTCCGGCTGCGGTGAGGGTGTCCGGGGCTCCGGCCACGCCCACGGGGGTGTCGACCAGGATGCCGCGCAGGTGGGGATGGCACCCGAGGATCCCGGCGAGGAGGGTGCCGTTTCCGCCACCGAGGTCCACGACGGTCCCGACGTCCGCGAAGTCGTACGACTGCGCGAGCGCCTGGGCCTCCGCGCCGCTGCTGACCGCCATCGCGGCGTGGAACTCCGCGCCCAGCTCCGGGTCGGCCGCGAAGAGGTCGAACACGGAACCTGCGGTGACCGTCTCCACGGACGGCCGCCCGGTGCGCACGCAGTCCGTCAGCCGCCCCCAGGAGGCCCACAGGGCCTCGTGGAAGTAGGGCATCAGCATCGGGCGGACGGAACCCGCGACGTCCGAACGGAGCAGTTCTCCCGCCGGAGCCAGCCGGAAGCCTTCACCGTCGTGCGCTTCCAGCACCCCGATCGAGGCCAGTCCGCGCAGCAGGCGGCGGAGCGTGGGGGCGTGGGTTTCGGTCCGCGCCGCCAGCTCCTCGGCGGTCGTGGTCCGGCCCGTCATCAGGTCGGGGAGCCGCAGCCGGACGGCGGCATGGATCATCTGTGCGGGGACGAAACCGAAGGCGAGGCGGTAGAGGTTGGCTGCCGCCATCGGGTCGATCATGGTCACGTGCCACTCGTTTCGGGACGAACGGGATCGAAGGAGACAGGGAGTGCGGTCAGCCCGCACAGAATGCTGATCCGGCGCCAGCGCAGCTCGTCGGGTCGTGCCGCGAGCGCGAGGCCGGAGAGTCTGCCGAGCAGCGCTCCGAGCGCCGTCGCCGCGAGCATGCGGGCGAGCGGCGCCCCGAGGCAGTAGTGGATGCCGTGCCCGAACGCCAGGTGCGGATGGGGTTCGCGCCGGATGTCCAGGGTGTCGGAGTCCTGGAACGCCTTGGGGTCCCGGTTGGCCAGCGACAGGCCGATGTTGACGACGGAACCTCGTGGGATCAGGGTCTCACCGATGCGCACGTCGTCCACCGCGACGCGCAGCGAGGACTGGCCCGCGGATCCCTCGTACCGCAGCAGTTCCTCCACGGCGGACGGCAGCAGGGACGGGTCGTCGCGCAGGAGTCGCAACTGGTCCGGGTGGAGCAGCAGGGTCAGCAGGCCGTTCCCGATGAGGTTGGTCGTCGTCTCGTGTCCGGCGACCAGCAACAGCACGGCGAGTCCGATGAGTTCGTCGTCGGTGAGGACGCTCTGCCGCTCCTGCGCCACGACGAGGGCGCTGAGCAGATCGGGCTGCTCGTCCGGGGCCAGACCGGGCCGTACGACGGCCCGCTTGGCCGCGACGAGCCGGGTGAAGTACGCGCGTAGCCGGCGTGAGCGCTCCTCGCGGGTGCGCGGGCCCGCGGTGGTGGAGAGGGTGCGCGCCGCCCAGGTGCGAAAGGCCTCCCGGTCCTGGGTGGGCACCCCGAGCAGTTCGCAGATGACCAGCACCGGCAGCGGGAAGGCGAGGTCGGCGATCAGGTCCGCGCGTCCGGTGGGCGCGATCGCGTCGAGGAGATCGTCGGTGACCGCCGCGGCCCGTGGGGTCAGGGCCTCGATCCGGCGCCGGGTGAAGCCGTGGGAGACGAGCTTGCGCAGCCGTGTGTGGTGCGGCGGGTCGTTGTTCGCCATCGGTGAGTACGCGTTGTCCATGTCCACCGCGTGGCCGAGGCGCCGCGGATCGTTGGAGAGCGAGGGCTCACGCAGTGCTTGGCGCGCCTCGGCGTACCGGGAGATCAGCCAGTACGTGAAACCGCTCTCCTCCCGAACGAGGCGAACCGGCGCCTCCCGGCGCATCCGCTGGTGGACCGCGTCCGGTTCGGTGAGCAGCCGGTACGGGCTGAAGCCGAGCAATGGATCCAGATCCGGCTGAGTGTGCATCTTTTCCCCCTGAGCCGACCGACCGGATCACCTTCGCACCGTGGCCGGGTGGTGTCGTCCGTCCGTGGACCGGATTTGCTCCTCAGACTGGGGTCTGAGCCTCCGGGCGGCTCTCCACCGCTCGTCACAGGGGAGTTGGCGGCCAGGCTCGGATCTCCCTGGATCTTTGCGGGGCGTTGTCAGTAGTCTGCCTGGAGGGCGAATGGTCCAGACCATACGTGACGACCGCTTCCATATGCCCGATTCGCACATCATGCACGCATGGGGGTTTCACAGCATGACGAACAAAACCGGGGCCGACTGTATACGGGTACTCATCTGCGACCCACGACATCTGATGCGAGCGGGAATGGTCAGCGTCCTGGATGGCGAACCGGACATCACGGTGGTCGGCGAGGCCGTCGACGGCCGGGAGATGCTCACAGGGGTACGGGATCTGCGGCCCCATGTCGTCCTCATCAACCACGACGCCGACGCCGCGGCCGGCATCGCCATGGCGAGGAGCCTGCGCCGGATCTCCGCGGACACCGCGCCCGGCGTCCTCATGCTCAGCTCCCGAACGGAGCAGGCGGAGCTGCTGTCGGCCCTGAAGGGCGGGGTGCGCGGGCTGCTGCCCGGCAACTGCGACCCCCAGACGCTTCCGGCCGCCATCCGCGACGTCGCCGAGGGCGCGATGGTGCTGAAATCGCCGGGCGCCGTGCAGCTGGTCAGCAGGCTGGTCAGCCGTTCGCCCGAGGCCGCCTCCGCCGACTCCGCCCAGCTCTCGCTGCTCACCAAGAGAGAGCGTGACGTGCTGGCGCTCGTCGCGAACGGCCACTCCAACCTGGTGATCGCCAAGATCCTGTCGCTCAGCGAGGCGACGATCAAATCCCACCTCTACCACCTGTGCCAGAAGCTCGGTCTACGCGACCGCACCCAGGCGGTGATCCTCGCGTATGAGACGGGGCTGGTCAGGCCCTGCGCGGCGTGAACGCGTGAGCCGGAAGGGTGGTTCCGGCACCGGTTCGCCCCGCCGGGCCCCCCTCGCTCATCCCACGGCCGGCAGCATCCGGGCGTCGGCATGGCTCACCGCCACCGACAGGAACGCGCCGGCCGACGCCGGATCACGCGCGATCCACCGGGTGAACTCCAGGCGCTCCTCGGGCACTTCGAGCCGCGCCATGTCGAGCGCCGTCCGGTACCGCGGGTCCATCAGCAGGCGGTGCTCCGTGGCATAGCGGTCCAGCGCCACGCCCAGCTCCCGGTCGTCGTGCAGACCGTCGCCGACCGACTCGGCCAGCAGCGCGGCCTGTTCGAAGGCGTCGCTGATCCCGGTGCCGGTGATGGAGTCCTTGTGGCATCCGGCGTCTCCCACGAGCACCCAGCCCGGTCCCGTCACCGTGCGGACGTGGTTGAGCTGACTGCCGGTGCCCCGCAACCGCTCGACGCGGCGCGCCGACAGGGCACGCTCGGCCAGCTCGGGGGCGGTGGTCCGGATGGCGTCCAGATACGCGCGGCCAGCGTCGCGTCGTACGTGCGCGAACTCCTCCTGGGGGAAGTAGGCGGCCACGAGCGTGAGTTCGTCGTGTGTGCCGACCACGCCGATCAGCCGTCCCGTCCGCTCGTACACCTCGAACTGCGCGGGCAGCCCTTCCCAGTAGCCGTAGTACACACAGGTGCGCGGAGCGTCCTCCCGCTCCACCGGGGCCCCGCACAAGCCTGCCAGCGTCGAGCGCATCCCGTCCGCGCCCACCACCAGCCGGGCCCGCACCTCGGCCGGTCCGGCCCGGCCGGTCCGGCAGCGCACTCCGGTCACCCGCCCGTCCTCGGTCAGTACGCCGGTGACGGCGCAACCCTGGCGGAAGGCGGCCCCGGCTTCGACCGCCGCGTCGATCAGCAGGCTGTCCAGTACGTACCGGCGCGGCGCGTACGCCGCGTCGATCCCCTCCTCCGCGGGTACCGGACCGGAGAGCCGCACGTCCTGGAGCGTGTAGGAGATCCGGCGCACCGGCGGGCAGCCGGTCGCCGTCAGCCGCTCCAGCAGTCCCCACCGCCTCAGCAGACGCAGTCCCGGCCGGTGGATGTGCTGGGTGGAGAGCGTGTCGCTGGGAAAGGTCGCGCGGTCGAGCAGCAGAACCCGGTAACCGGCGCGCGCGAACAACATCGCGGTCGCGGCGCCGGCGCTGCGTGCGCCGACGACCACCACGTCGTAGGTCTCCATCAGTCGGTGCACCCTTCTGCCCGTCGGGCCTTCCTCGGGACGGTCATACGCCGGCTCCCAGCGGCAGTTGCGGATCCGTCCGGTCCGGTGACCGCGGTCCCACGGTGACCAGCACCAGCGGCTGGAGCGGCCCCTCGGCGAGGCCGAGAGCGGACCGCACGCCCTCCGGGTCGAAGTCGCAGTGGACATGGCTCTCCAGACCGGCGGCGGCCGCGGCCAGCGCGACGCGCTGGGCCAGCGCGCCCGCCGCGATGTTCTGGGCGCGGTACCAGCGGTCGCCGAAGGTCTCGACGCCGGTCCGCAGGTCGCCGCAGGGCGCGAGGACCGCGGTGGCGGTGCGGCACTCGTCGGCCAGCATGGGACTCTTGCTGGCGCCGATCACGGCCGCCACGGCGTCCGACCCCCGGGTGGCGACCAGCGCGTGACCGGCCGGGTCGTACAGGTGCGCGCCGGTCTCCACCCCGGGAACCCGCTGGACGACTCCGGCCAGCCGGACCGTCCGGCCGACGGGGGTGTCGGCGGTGACCGCTTCCGCGGCAGCGGCGAGCACAGCGCCGAGCGTCCGCTGCTGGACCTCGCCGGGACGGTAGCCGTAGACGGTACGCCGGCCGGCGAAGCCGTCCACCACGTCGAGCGCGGCCGCGGGCAGCACGTGCCGGGAGGCGCCCGGAGGCGGTGTCCAGGCCGGGACGGGCCGGGACAGGCCCGGAGCGGCGGCGCGGATGGCGGCGTGCAGGGCTGCCACCTCCCCCAGGGCGGGCACCCCGGTGACGGACACCGGTCCGGGCCGGGCGGCGGGTACCTCGCCACGCCACCGCCCGGTCGGCGCGGCGGCCGACGGCGGGCCGTCCGGCCGGTGCGGCGCGGGCACGTCCGGCCGGTGCAGGGTGAGCACCGCGAACACGCTCTCGGCGAAGGGGGTGAGACCGAGTATCTCGTCCAGCGTCGCGTCGTCGTAGCGCAGATGGACGGTCGCCGACAGTCCGGTCGCCGCAGCAGCGGCCGCCGCCTGCGCGGTCACCACGCCGACGTCGAGGCTCTGCAGGCGGTAGCCGAACACGCCGTACTTGGCCGCGTTGCGCCACAGCACGCTGCTGAGCAGCAGGACGAACTCCGGTAGCTCGTCGGGCGGTTCGGCGAGCGACGACGTCAGCAGGTCGCGTCCGTCGCCCTCACGCAGCCATTCCAGCGCGTGGTGCACGGGGTCGTAGTGGGAAAGCCCGGCCGGCAGCCCGGCACCCCCCGGGGTGGCGGCATACACCTCCACGGGATAGCGGGACCCGGAGGACGCCCCCGTGCGGCCGGGGGACAGCAGCACCCCGCGGTCGCGGCGCACGGCGGAGGTTCCGAGACCGAGCGGCATGATGCCGCTCATCCAGCGCATCCTCGTCAGGCCGTTGGTCTGACGCAGCAGCCACGACAGGCGCCGGGCCGGATCGTCGTCCCGTGGGCCGGCACAGGCCGGCAGCGGCTGGCGGGCCGCCGACGGATAGCGCTTGTGGACCGGCGGGAGGGTGAGGGGGTCGGCGGCGGGCAGCGCGTCCGGCGGCTGATGGCCGGAGGCGAGATAGGCCAGTGCCGCCGAACCGAGGGTGGGGGCGTGGGTGGTCATGCGGCTGGTACCGCCTTCCGAGCCGAGGAGCCGCCGTGCGTCTGGGGAAGGTGCTCCGGGACGGGCATCAGGTAGCGTTCGTCGGCACCGGGTGTGCCGAGGGCGATCTGGAAGACCGGTTCGTGTCCCGGAGGAAGGCGCAGGGCGTCCGCGACTGCCCTCGCCGTGTAGCCGTTGTGGACGCGCGCGGCAAGTCCCGCCACGGTGCTCAGCACGCACAGGCGCTGTGCGACGACTCCCGCCTCGTGGTGCAGCACTCTGAATCCCCGGTCGCCGAAGGCGGCCTGGGCCTGCTCTCGGGGCACCGACAGGAAGACCACGGCGTTCACCGTGCGGTAGTGGATGTTGGGCGCCGCCAGGCCGAGGTCCGCGATCCGGACGGAGCCCAGATGACGCAGCCCGTGCTCGGTCATCTCGTACAGACCGTCCTCGGCTCCGGTGACGTCGACCGCCCACACGTGCGCCCTGACGGGCGGCGCGGAGCCGTCCGGCACGGCGTCGGACACGAACGGCGCGAGGGCGGCCCCGACGGCCCCGAGCACCGCATCCAGCGGGACGGGCCGCCGCTCGGGGTGGAACACCGGGGCGCCGGAGGTACGCCTGCGCAGGCAGTCGGCGAGTTCCCCGGCCACCGCGGCCCCGCCGGCCGCCCTCGGGACGGGGGACACGGCGTGGGGCAGCCGGGCGAAGGCCGCCGTGCCGGTGAGGCGGGCGGCGGTGTCCACGGCGACCAGGTCGCCGAGAGACCGGACGGCGGTGACAGGAGGTGCGGGGCGGCCGGTCACCGGACCGATCGCGGCGGACAGCGCCGCCTCGGTGTGCGGAGCCGGGGAGCGCAGGATCGGCCGGCCGTCGTCTTCGCGCCCCGGGTAGAGGGCGAGCACGGCGGCGATGCTCTCGTCAGGACGCGCGACGCCCGTCAGCCGCTCCAGCGGCCCGTCGAGGAACTGGTGGTGCAGATGTCCTTGTGCGCCGAGAGCGCCCGCGACCATCAGCGCGTTGCCGGCCACCAGCCCCGACTCCTGTGCGCACAGGCGATAGGCGTAGGCGCCGTAGCGGAAGGCGGTGCGCCAGAAGACCGTGGACAGCAGCAGCACCCCGACGGCGTCGGCGATGTCCGCGCCGAGCGCCGCGCCGAGCAGGGCACCGAAGTCGCCCGCCCGCAGCAGTACCAGGGTGTGGTGCGCTGGGTCGTAGGCGTAGACACCCGCGGGGACTTCGTCGTGCCCGGGAGTCCACAGATAGGTCTCCACCGGCGCGAAGCACCGGGCGGAGGGAACGGCCCGGTGGTAGGGCCAGCGGGCCGTCGGTCCGAACTCCGTCCGGAACACCCCGCACGAGTAGTGGAGCAGCGCCGAGTAGAAGGCGGCGCTCGGCGCGGGCACCGGCGGCGGGCCGCCCGTCCCGGGCCCGGCGTGCCACGGGCCGAGGCACCGGCCGAGCGCGCCGAGCGCGCGGGGCGGTGGAGGCAGCGGGTACCGGGGCAGGTCGCCGAAGCGCGTGAACCTCTCCGGATCCGCCGGTCGGCCCTCCCGGCCGCCCGGTCCTTGCCGGATCATGGCGGCGTAGTCGTGCAGCGACCGGTGCCAGTACCGTGCGCCGGGCGACTCGGTGGGCCGGGTCGGCCGAGTGGGCCGTTCGATGGCGGTCATCCGCTCTGTCCTCGGGTGTCTCTCACGGGAAGGGGTGGGGGTGAGGGTTGACGTCCTCCGGTGTCAGCTCCCGGTCGCGGTAGCCCAGTTCGTACGGGACGCGCAGCAGCCGGGGCAGGCCGTCGACCCGCCGGTTCTGGTGTCCGAAGGTCATCGGCAGGGTGCCGGGGACCATGACCTTCACGCAGGCGAAGCCGCCCGCCCGGTGTTCCGGCGTCGTCTGGTCCACGACCACGACGTCCATGCCCCGGTCCAGGTAGCGACGGAGCATCTCCTGGAGGTCCGCCCGCAGATCGGTGTACGCGGGCCACCGCCACTGCTCCTCGAAACTCGCGAACGGCCGTGCCTCGCGCTCCGACAGCAGGAAGTCGAACCGGTCGAACGCGTCCGGGTGGCTGTAGAGCACGGAGTGGTCGCCCATCACCTTCACCAGGGACGGGTCGCGCACCATGCGCGCGGCGCGCTCCCGTTCCGCGGCGTCGTAGATCTTGGCGTGCTCCAGCAGGTGCGCCATTTCGTGCAGGACGTTGACCACGGCTCTCTCGGCCAGCAGCGCGGAGCCGCCCGCGCACAGCACGCGCGGCCGGTCCGGGTCGCCGAGGGCGTCGAGGCCCACCGCCCAGAAGCACGGGACGCCCTGCTCAAGGGTGGCCGAGTACAACTGGATCTCGTACCCGGTCCGATGGCGCAGATGCTCGATCATCATGGGGATGGAGCGGTCCCGTGCGGAGCCCGGGTCGACGCGCGGGATCGGCATCCGCCCGTACCAGGTCATCAGGAAGGCGTCCCGCTCGGCGACCTCCAGCAGGCCGCACAGGATGGCCTCCTCGAGGCAGCCGCCCATGGCGCAGCCGTTGGAGATCTCGTAGACGAAGCGCGGATCGTCGTGGCTGTGCGCGGCGTAGTAGGCGTACCGCTCGGGCACGAGCACAGGCTCGGCGCGGGCGAAGGAGTACCCCCACACCCAGGGCATCACCAGGTCCTCGTGGTAGCGGAGGTAGGGGAACCCGGGCAGGTCGTGCCGGTCGTCGGGATAGAGGCCGAAAGCGCGCGGGTCCACCGCCCGCTCCCCCAGTTCGCGCCGGCTCGCCGTGACCGTGGTGCGCCGGCCTCGGGGCTGCTCCCCGCCGAACCGTTCCAGCGCTTCGAGCACGGCGGTGAGCCGGGAGGTGCGGTAGTCGGTCGTGCGGCCCCAGCCGTGCTGGGAGCTGTTGCCCCGCAGGGAGCTGAGCGGCGCCACCGCGCGGGGCAGCGGTCCGCCGCGCTCGTCGTCCACGGAGGGGACGACACCGGCGACGCCGTCCACATAGATGTCGTACAACTCCTGCTCGCGCGCCACCACGTTCTGCACCCGGAAGACGTCGGGTGCGGGCTTCGGGCGGGACAGCGGGGTGATACGCGCCGCCTCGGGACCGTCCGGCGGGAGACCTCCGCAGTCCTCGCAGAGCGAGCAGGGCAGGTAGCGGTGGGCACCGACGGCGAGCGAGGCGAGGTCGACGCGGAGGAACCGGTCACCCGGGCGGCGGCCGGTGGCGGTGCCCGCGCGGTCGGCGGCGTCCTGCGGCAGGGCCCTGCCGGACAGGGTCGCCTCCAGCAGGGCCACCGCGAGCCCGGCCGCCACGGCCGCCGCCGCTCGCGTCCGCAGCGGCGAGGGCTGCGCGGCCATGGCGGCGCCGTGGCGGGCGCGCAGGGTCTCGTGGTGCTGCGCCTGGTCACGGGCGAGGCGGCGGCGCCAGTCGGCGCAGGTCGGGCAGGCGTCACCCGGGCTGGTGACGACAGGCCCGACATAGATGGCGTCCGCGTCGGTGTGGAGCGGGATCCAGGGAATGCCCGCCACCTCCGCGGCCTTGCGCGCCCCGGCGTGGCGGGCGGTGTCGGGGGTTTCCGAGGGCACCAGGATCGCCGCGCAGGTACCGAGGGTGTCGGCAAGCGCGTCGGGTTCCGGGCGGACGAGCCGGAAGGAGCGGGCGACGGCGGCTTCCGTGGCCCGGTCGAGCAGCCCTCCGTCGCCGAGCACGGCGATCGGACGGGCCGGGGCGGCAGGCGTGGTCTCAGGCATCGAGGAGCACCACCCGGACCACGTGAGGCAGCACGGCGTGGACGGCCGGATCCTGGTCGAGCGGCACCACGACGGGTTCGAGGCCGTCGGCGCGCAGCGCCTCGACGAACGGACGGTGCCGTGTGGAGTCGGCGAGGTCCGCGGTCCACAGGGAGACCATGGCCGAGGGAGCGTACTCGGTCTGGCCGTGGGCCTCGGCCTGGTAGGCCAGCAGGAGCCGGCCGAGGCCCGCTTCGGCGGCCTCCGCGGGAGTGAAGCCGACGCCGCGCTCGACCAGGCCGTGTCCGCCGCCGAGGTCTCCGTCGAGGCGGCAGGCGTAGGCGCTCACCCCGGCCGGGGCCGGGAGCGCGTGCATCGACAGGTCAGCGCCGGTGGCCAGGAGCAGCTCACGGTACCGGCCCCCCGCGGGGGTCGGTTCGAGGCCGTCGGCTGCCGGCCGGTCGCCGTCCGCGGGCAGCCTGCGCAGGCAGTGGTCGAGCAGTGCCCGCTCCACGGCGGCGGCCCACGTCGGCCCGGCGGCCGTGCCGACGGGGAGGCCGGTGCCGGCCTGTCCGAAGGCCGTGTCCGCCGGTACGTCTCTCGGGGTGCCGTCCGCGAGCGCGAACCCGGTCACCGGACCTCCGCCGCGCGCCGGCCGGAGCGCGGCGGAGCGGACGGCGTACGCGGCGAGCGCGTGGCGGAGTGCGGCGTCCTGGGTCTGCGCGAAGTCGGCTCCCGCACCCCACACGGGGAAGGACTCTCCGGGACGGCCGGGATCGGCGACCGCGACCCGTACGACCCGCAGCGGGAACTGCTCGTAGTGCTCTTCGGACGCCCGGCCCAGCACACCGAGCCGTTCGTCGGTCAACGCGCCCACGCGTTCGGCCAGTTCCTCGGCGACCACGGCGGGCGCGTCGGCGAGTTCGCGAACCGTGCGGGCCGGTGTGGCCGGCGGGTGCGGGACGAGCGTGTGGACGGACGTCTGGAGCGTCTCCAGGTCGATGCGTACGGCACCGGCCTGCGGCGTCTCCGCCTCGTCGTGTCCGGTGACGCCGGTGACATGCTCGAACGCGCGGAAGACGAGGTGGTTGGCGACGATGCCGGGGACGGGCCCGGTGAGGAAACCGCTCCGTGCCGCAGCGTCCTGCCGCGGCCGGCCCAGCCTCTGCCACAGGCTCTCCCAGCGCGTCGTCCGGTGATCGGCCGGGCAGACGGGGCCGACCCACGCCTCGTCACCGAGGATGGTCACCGGGATCAGGGTCCGGCCGAGTTCCGCACAGGCCAGGTCGATCGCCCCCAGGCAGCCGGGATCCGTGCGGTCGGCCGCGTACAGCACCAGGTCGGCGGCCTCGACGGCGCGGTGCAGCGCCGCCGTGTCGGTCACGTCCATGGATCCGATGGCCAGGCTCCGCTCCAGGTCACCGCGCCGAACGTCGTCGGCGAGTTCGTCCAGACGTGCCCGCACGGCGGGTTCCTCCGTCGGCACGTCGCCCGCGAAACGTGCCGAGACGCGGGCCACGCCCGAGCGCAGGGCACCGTCCACCGTGGCGGAGAGCACCGGGCCGGATCCCAGGACCAGCAGCCGCGTGCGGCGGTACCGCTGGAAGCGCAGCGCCGGCGAGGTGCGGAACGTCTCGATGAACGCGATCTCGGCGGCGTACTCCGCCAGTTCCCGTTCCGACAGGGAGTGGTCCGCGTCCTGGCTCACGTCGCGGACCAGACCGGCGTCGTGCAGCGCGCCGACGAGCCGCTCGACCATCTGACGCGTCGTGGGTTTCAGGCCCGAGGTGAGGTCGCCGACGCTGTGTCTGCCGTCGAGGTGCGGCGACAGCTTCTCCAGCCACGCGTAGGTCGAGGCGCCCTGGAAGGTGACGATGTCACTGCCCTTGGTCAGCAGGACACCGTCCCCTTCCGGGGTCGGGGTGAAGAAGACGCCGGTTCTCATCCGCGGACGCATGGCCGCGATGGTGCTCTGCATGGTGGAGGACTCCGCGTTCGGCTGGCCGGGCATTGCCGCCCGGGCGAGTCATGAGGTCGATCGTGTCAGGTGGCCCCGCACCTTTTCGTCCGTCGGGAGTCTGCATTCCCGACTCCGCCGGAGGGACGCGCAAGGACCCCGTCTCCCACTGGCGTGGGGCCCGAATCTCAGAACCGCTGATGGTGTCCGGTCAGTTCCTCCAGCACCGGGACGAGGTCCGCGGGTCCCGGAAGCCGGGCGAGTTCCTCGCGCCACGCGGTGGCCGCCTCCTGGAAGGACGGGTTCCGCAGCAGCTCCGCCAGTGCCGCGCGAAGCGACCGCGGACTGAACTCGCGCCGGTCGAGGACGACTCCGGCACCGTTGCGGACCAGATGTGCGGCCGCCGCGTCCTCGTCCCAGGACGGCACCGGCACGATCAGCTGGGGGACGCCTGCCGCGGCGGACGGCGCCAACGTCTCGGCGGCGCCGTGGTGGACGACGGCGGCGCATCCCGGAAGCAGCTGCGGCAGGGGGATCCGCTCCAGTACGCGTACGCGTTCGGGCAGGCGGGACTCGGCAGAGCCGGGGTCGACCGCGGCGACCAGCTCCACGTCCAGGCCGGCGAGGGAGTCCAGCACGTCCGCGATACCCGTTCCGTTCTCCCGCAGCAGCAGCCGACCCGGCTCGCCGGCTCCCAGCGTCACACAGACCCGTGGCCGCGACGGCCTGCCGTGCAGCCACTCCGGCACGGCCTGGCCCCCGCCGTACGGCACCCAGCGCACGCTCTCGTAGCGGACCGCCGGTACGGGCAGTCGCATACCGGGCGGCATCGGGTCCACCGTCCACTGGCCGAGGACGAGTTCCTCCTCGAAGGTCAGTCCGTACGGTTCGAGGATCTGCTGCATCGTCTCCTCCAGCGGCTCCGGCCAGCCGCCGTCGGGGGCCTGATGCCGGTACCGCACGGAACGCCCGTACAGCCAGGCGATGTTGTCCCGGCCCCACAGCAGCCGGGCGTGGGCGGCGCCGCTGACCCGGGCGGCGACGGCGGCCGGCAGACAGAAGGGGTCCCACAGGACCAGGTCGGGACGCCAGCGCACGGCGACACCGGTGAGCTCCTCGAGCAGCGGCCGCAGCGCCGGGAACACCCGGGTCGTCCGGAACCACTTCGCACCCCAGTCGTCGCAGTCCCCCGGACCGATGTCCAGACCGCCTCCGGCGAGGCCGGACAGCACCGGGTTGCGGGCGAAGTCGGTGAGCGCGGCGAGGTCTTCGCCCCGCCCCACGGGGACGGCCGCGAGTCCCGCCCCGGTCACCACGCGGGCCGTGTCCGGGTGGGTGGCGATACGGACCTCGTGGCCCGCGTTCCGGAGCGCCCAGGCGAGCGGGACCACGGGGAAGACGTGTGCCGCGACGGGAAAGACGGCGAACAGGACACGCACGGATTACTTCCTCAGAGAACTTGTCGGACGGTGATCGGTGGGCCGCGGGCGCACGGCTCGCCGGCGGTACCAGTCGACGGTGTCCGCGAGGCCCGGTGCGAAGGGAACGAGGGGCCGGTATCCCAGGCGCCGCAGCTTGCCGTCGTCGACGCAGTAGCGGCGGTCGTGGCCCTTGCGGTCGGCGACCGGGCGTACCGCGCTCCAGTCGGCACCGCAGGCGTCCAGCAGCAGCCCGGTCAGTTCCGCGTTGGTCAGCTGGGTGCCGCCTCCCACGTTGTAGACCTCGGCGGGCGCCCCGCGTTCGAGGACGAGCCGGATGGCCCGGCAGTGGTCGAGGACGTGCAGCCAGTCGCGGACGTTGCCCCCGTCGCCGTACAGCGGCACCGGCTCACCGGCCAGCAGCAGCGTGACGAAGCGAGGGATCAGCTTCTCGGGATGCTGGCCGGGGCCGTAGTTGTTGCTGCACCGGGTGACCCGCACGTCGAGCCCGTGGGTGTGGGCGTAGCTGAGGGCCAGCAGATCGGCGGAGGCCTTCGTGGCAGCGTACGGGGAGCGGGGCCGGACCGGGTCCTCCTCGGTCCAGGAGCCCTCCTCGATGGAGCCGTACACCTCGTCGGTCGACACCTGGAGGAAGCACCGGACGCCGGCGTCCAGCGCCGCGTCGAGCAGGACCTGGGTGCCCAGCACGTTGGTGCGCACGAAGGCACCGGCGGCGGCGATGGAGCGGTCCACATGGCTCTCGGCGGCGAAGTTGACCACCACCGACCCGGGCCGCGTCAGCTCGCCCACCAGTGCGGCGTCGGTGATGTCGCCGTGCACGAACCGCAGCCTCGGATGGCCGGCGAGCGGGGCGAGGTTCGCGAGGTCTCCGGCGTAGGTCAGCGCGTCGAGGGCGGTGACCTCGATGTCGGGCGGTCCTTCGGGGCCCAGGAGCTGGCGGACGTAGGCCGAGCCGATGAATCCGGCCGCTCCGGTGACCAGGTGGTGTGTCGTGGTCATGAGGCGATTCGGACTGTGCTGTGGTCGCCGAGGACGAGGCGGTGGGACAGGGGAACCCGGGGCGCGGGAGCCACCTCCGTGTGACAGCCGATGAGCGAGGCGTCGATGCGGCGCACCCCGGTGATGGACGCGTCGTTCAGCACGATGGAGAACTCGATCTCGCTGTCCTCGATCCGGCAGTTCTCGGCTATCGAGGTGGAGGGGCCCACATAGGAGTCGACGACGACAGAGCCGGCGCCGATCAGTGCGGGACCGACGATACGGGAACCGCGCACCACCGCGCCCGCGCACACCCGCACCCTGCCGACGAGTTCGCTGTCGGCGCTGACCGTGCCCTCGACCGCGGGGTCGAGGCTGTCCAGGACGCAGCGGTTGGCCTCGAGCACGTCGGCGACGGTGCCGGTGTCCTTCCAGTATCCGTTGATCACCGTCGGCCTGATGTGCCGGCCCTGGGCGAGCATCAGGCGCAGCGCGTCGGTGATCTCCAGCTCCCCGCGGTCGGAGGGGGTGATGGCCCGGACGGCCTCGTGGACGGCGGGGGTGAACAGGTAGGCGCCGACGATGGCCAGATCGCTCGCGGGCCGCTCGGGCTTCTCCTGGAGGTCCGTGACCCGTCCGGCGGCTGACAGCGTGGCGACGCCGTAGGCGCTGGGGTTCGCGACCCGGGTCAGCAGGAGCTGGACGTCCGGCCGGTGGGCGCGGAACTCGTCGAGCAGCGCCGTGATGCCCCCGACGATGAAGTTGTCGCCGAGATACATCAGGAAGTCGTCGTCGCCGAGGAAGTCGCGGGCGAGCAGGACGGCGTGGGCCAGCCCCAGCGGCCGGGGCTGCGGAAGGTAGGTCACTCGCAGGCCGAAGGCCGATCCGTCGCCGACGGCACGCCGGATCTCCGCGACGGTGTCCCCGACAACCACTGCGACGTCCTTGATCCCGGCGTCGGCGATCGCCTCGAGTCCGTAGAAGAGCACGGGCTTGTTGGCGATGGGCACGAGTTGTTTGGCGGAGGTGTGGGTGATCGGGCGCAGTCGCGTGCCCGCGCCACCCGCCAGCACGAGGGCTTTCACGAGGCTCCTTTCGGTGGTCAGTGCTTCGGTGCGCGGAACGCGGCCACCGTCAGCGGGCCGAAGACCACGAGCAGCAGCAGGGACCAGCCGAGCGTGGCGGCGACCGGGTGCGCGATCGGCCATGCGGCGGCGTCGGGCACGGCGACGGGGTTGCCGAACAGCTCGCGTACGGCGGACACCACCGCGCTGACCGGATTCCAGTCGGCGAGCAGGCGCAGCCCGGCCGGCAGGCCCTCGGTGGGGACGAAGATGTTGGAGATCATCGTCAGCGGGAACATCAGCATGCCGACGAAGTCCGTGGCGGACCGGGAGGGCATCACCAGACCGATCCAGATGCCGAGCCAGCTGAACGCGTAGCGGGCGAGGAGCAGCAGCGCGATGCCTGCCAGGACGCCCATCGGCGCGGCGGCCGGACGCCAGCCGACGAGCAGACCGCAGCCCGCCATCACCCCCAGCGTGATGGCCCCGCCCAGGCACTCGGCCAGTGACTGCCCGAGAGGGACGCCCGCACGGCTCATCGGCAGGGAGTGGAAGCGGTCCATGACTCCTCGGTGTTTGTCCTCGGCCGTCACGGCGGCGCTCGCGGCGATGCCGAAGACGGCCATCTGCGCCAGCATTCCCGGCACCAGGAAGTCGACGTACGAGATGCCGCCGGGCGCCCGCATGTTGCTGCCGAGCACGTAGACGAACAGCAGCGTGAAGACCAGCGGGGTGACCAGCGCCATCGCGGCCCTCTCCGGGGCGCTGCGCAGATGGGCCAGATGGCGTCGGGCGACGGTCGCCGCGTCTCCGGCGCACCAGCGCAGCCGGGAGAGCGGCGGTTCGCCGGACGTCGTCCAGGTGGCCGGTGGCGATGTGCGGGCGGGGCTCGGGGCGCGCATCACACGGCCTCCCGGTCGGGGCTCGGCCGGCTCGTGAGACTGAGGAAGACCTCGTCCAGCGTGGGGCGGCGCAGGACGAGATGGACGACCGCGATGCCTTCGGCGTCCAGTTCGCCGAGCGCTGCGGCGAGCACCGCCGTGCCCGGCACGGGGCCCGCGCCGACGGCCAGGCACACCCGGTGCGGATCGTCACCGATGTCCGGCTCCCGGCCCCCCGCGCGGGCCAGGATCTCGGCGACGCGCGCACGGTGTCCGGGGTCACGGACGGTGACGTCGACGCGTTCACCGCCGAGGGCGGACTTCAGCGCGAACGGGGTGCCCTCGGCGATGACCCGGCTTCCGGTGCCGTTCACATCGGCCAGCACGGCGATCCGGTCGGCGAGGTGGTCGGCCTCGTCCAGGTACTGCGTGGTGAGCAGAACGGTGGTGCCGGCCCGTACGAGTTCGCGGACGCTCTCCCAGAGCCCGCCGCGGCTGTGTGGGTCGAGCCCCGTCGTCGGCTCGTCGAGGAAGATCACGGCGGGCGGCACCACGAGGCTCACGGCGAGGTCGAGTCTGCGGCGCATCCCGCCGGACCAGGTACGCACCGGGCGGTCACCCGCGTCCGTCAGGCCGAAGCGCTCGAGCAGTTCCTCGGCCCGTCGCCGTACGGCGGGACCACGCATCCGGTACAGACGGGCGAACATCTCCAGGTTGTCGCGGCCGCTTATCACCTCGTCCACCGCGGCGTACTGTCCGGTCAGCGCTATGCTCCCCCGTACCCGGGCAGGGTGCCGTACGACGTCGTGTCCGGCCACCCGGGCCGTGCCGCCGTCCGGGAGAGACAGGGTGGCCAGAATGCGGACCATCGTGGTCTTGCCCGCCCCGTTGGGCGCGAGCAGCCCGCAGACGGTGCCCGGCCCGACCGTGAGATCGACGCCGTCCAGAGCGGGGGTCGTGCCGAACCGCTTGCGCAGACCGCGCACCTCGATGGCGGCGGCCTCGGCAGGTGGGGGCACGGGTTCTCCTTGGCGCAGGGGGCCGGACGATTGACGCGTGAGGCTCATGCGCGCCCTCGGTCACGGGCGGTGGCAGCCGCGGACGGGACGGGACGCGGCAGCACCGGCAGGGTCAGCAGCCCGCGCATGTCGCCGACGGGGAGCCACCGCTGGGGCGCGTGCGGATCGGCCGCGGCCAGTTCCGGCCACCGGCTCAGCAGCGCGGCGAGCACGGTCTCCGTCTGGAGCCGGGCCAGCGGCGCGCCCAGGCAGTAGTGAATGCCGTGGCCGAACGACAGGTGGGCACCGGATGCCCGGGTGATGTCGAGCCGGTCGGGCTCGGGAAAGACGTCCGGGTCCCGGTTGGCGGCCGTGAGCGCGACGCTGACGACGCTGCCTGCGGGAATGAGGGTGCCGGCGAGCTGTACGTCCTCGCGTGCCACCCGCAGCGTGGTCCGGGCGAGCGGCGCCTCGTAGCGCAGCAGTTCGTCCACGGCCGAGGGCAGCAGTTCCGGGCGGTCCCGCAGCAGCGCGAGCTGATCGGGGTGGCGCAGCAGGGCGTCGACCGCGTTGCCGATCATCCCCGTCGTGGTTTCGTGTCCCGCGACCAGTAACAGCACCAGCAGGCCGACCAGCTCCTCGTCGCTGAGCCGTGCGCCCCGGTCGTGCGCCACGATGAGGGCCGCGAGCAGGTCGGGCTGCTCCTCCTGGGGCAGGTCGGTGCGGACTCGGGGACGCTTCGCGGCCACGAGGGAGGCGAACCACCGGTGCAGCCTGCGCGTGCGCTCAGCAGGGCCTGTTCCGGGTCCGGCCGCGCTTTCGGACACCGTGAGCATCCGGGTGGCCCAGTTCAGCAGCGCGCTGCGGCCGGCGTGGGGCACTCCCAGCAGTTCGCAGATCACCAGGACCGGCAGCGGGAAGGCGAGCGCCGTCATGAGGTCGACGGGGGTCGCGGCGCCGTCCCGGGTGCCGGGCTCGTCCGGGACGGCATCGAGCAGTTCCCGGGTGAGCTGTTCGACCCGGGGCCTGAGCGTCTCGACGCGGCGCGGGGTGAACGCCCCGGAGACCAGCCGCCGCAGCCGCGTGTGGTCCGGCGGATCGCTGTTGACCAGGGGCAGGAAGAAGCTGTCCGCCCCGAAGACCGCGTAACCGGCGGCGGTCAGCGCCTGCTCGGCGAGCCGGGGGTCCTTGGAGAAGCGGGGGTCGAGCAGGACCTCCCTGGCCTCGGCGTGCCGGGTGATCAGCCAGTACCCGAGGCCTCGCGGGTTGCGGACGAGACGCGGTCCCGGGCTCTGCCGCAGACGGGTGTAGTAGTCGTGCTGATCGGAGAAGAAGGCGGGAGTGTCGATCTCCGTCGGGATTTCGGCGGGTCGGCTCACGGCGCGCTCACCCGTGTGCCTGTGCGGACGCAGTGAGCAGGGATTCGATGACGTCGGCCGCGGCGGGTGCACCGCCCGCACGCCGGACATGACCGCGCATGTCCCGGACGCGGTCGCCGTAGGAGGAGTCCGCCAGCACCGCACGGGCCGCCTCCCGCAACGACGCGGCCGTGACCTCCCTACGGTGAAGCATCACCCCCAGCCCCAACCCCACCAACCGGTCAGCATTGGCACGCTGCTCACTCATCTGCGGAATCGCCACCATCGGCACCCCGAAGAACAACGACTCCATCACACTGCCCATCCCCGCATGCGTCACGAACAGGTCCGCCTCCCGCAGCACCCGCAACTGCGGCACATGCGCACGCACCTGCACATGCGCCGGAACCCCCGACAACACACCCGGATCCACCCGGTCCCCCACCGCCATCACCACATCCCACGGAAGACCGGCGAAGGCATCCACACACGCCTGGAAGAACCCCACATCGTCGTTGTGGATCGTCCCCAACGACACCAGCACCAACGGCCGCTCACCCGAACCATCCCCCGGCCGGCTCCACTCGCCGTCAAACCGACGCTCCGACCAGCACGGCCCCACGAAGTGGAAGTCCTCACCGAACGTCTCACCCCGAAACTGGAACTCCCGCGGAATACACACCAACGCGGGACCCGACTCGCTCCCGGTCATCAGCTCCTTGGGCCCCAGGGGCACCTTGAGCCGGTCCAGCAGGGTGGTGACGGCGTGGAACACCCGCATGATCTCCGGGTGCGACGGGTCGACGTCCGTACGGTGCGTGGCGAGCGACCAGCCGGCTCCCGCGGCGAACGTGGTCCGGTAGGGCAGGACCGGAATGCCGCGCCGTGCCGCGATCAACCGGGCCGCCCACCCGGAGGGGTCGTCGTAGACCACCAGGTCGGGCCGGTCCTGTGCGAACGCGCGGTCCAGGGGGCCGAGTACGGCCACGGTCTCACGCAGCAGATCCCGCAGGACCCGGGCCAGGTCGTCACTGCCGAAACGGTCGGGGCGGTCCGCGGCACTGTCCTTGGCCGGCAACCCGTCCATGGTGGACTCGTAGCGCAGCGGTACCGCACCGGTTGCAGCCGCGGCGGTGGCGAACCGGTCGGTCGTCGCGAAAGTGACCCGGTGACCGCGGCGCGTCAGCTCCGCGGCGACGCCGAGAGCGGGGTTCACATGACCGTGCCCGGGCAGGGCGAAGAACGCCACGTGCGCCGGGCGGGAGTCGCCGCTCACCGCTCCACCCCCGCCGTCACCAGCAGGGATTCGATGACGTCGGCCGCGGCGGGTGCACCGCCCGCACGCCGGACATGACCGCGCATGTCCCGGACGCGGTCGCCGTAGGAGGAGTCCGCCAGCACCGCACGGGCCGCCTCCCGCAACGATGCGGCCGTGACCTGCCTACGGTGAAGCATCACCCCCAGCCCCAACCCCACCAACCGGTCAGCATTGGCACGCTGCTCACTCATCTGCGGAATCGCCACCATCGGCACCCCGAACGACAACGACTCCATCACACTGCCCATCCCCGCATGCGTCACGAACAGGTCCGCCTCCCGCAGCACCCGCAACTGCGGCACATGCGCACGCACCTGCACATGCGCCGGAACCCCCGACAACACACCCGGATCCACCCGGTCCCCCACCGCCATCACCACATCCCACGGAAGACCGGCGAAGGCATCCACACACGCCTGGAAGAACCCCACATCGTCGTTGTGGATCGTCCCCAACGACACCAGCACCAACGGCCGCTCACCCGAACCATCCCCCGGCCGGCTCCACTCGCCGTCAAACCGACGCTCCGACCAGCACGGCCCCACGAAGTGGAAGTCCTCACCGAACGTCTCACCCCGAAACTGGAACTCCCGCGGAATACACACCAACGCGGGACCCGACTCACTGCCCCCGAAGAACTCCTCGGCGGTGAGACCCACTCCGAGTCCGGCCAGCATGGCGGCGATCTCCCCGTACACGGCGTTCAGTCCCGGGTGGTCCGGCTCGAAATCGGCGTACTCCCCGTCCGTGCCGAGCGACCAGTGCTCGTTCGCGGCCATGGTGGGGATGCTGCGCACGGCCGGTATGCCCCAGCTGTGCGCGAGCAGCCTGCCGGTCCAGCCGGACAGCCCGTCGTGGACGAGAACATCCGGACGGTCACCGGCGAACGCCCGGTCGAGCTGCGGGTACAGCGCCTCGGTCTCCGTCACCAGGCCCCGCAGCACCTGCACGAAGTCGCCCGTGGTGAAGCGGTCGACGCTCTCCAGGTCGTTCATCGCGTTGCGGGTCTGCCGCATCGTGGTCTCGTACGGCACCAGCGTGGCGCCGGCCTCCTCGATCTCCGCGCCCTGGTGCGCTGTCACCGCGTAGCTGACGCGATGGCCGCGCGCCACGAGTTCCGCGACGATCCCTGCCGTCGGATTGACGTGACCGGCTCCAGGAATGTTGAAGAACGCGATATGGGACATCGAACCACCTGTGTTTGCGGGCGGGGGGAAAGAAACGGTCATCGGAGCGGCAACCTAGCAAAGGATTCGACGAGTTCGCCATGCGATCACCGTTTTCCTCACCGCAATAACCAAAAGGCGAGGCTGCGTCTCCCACCCGAGTATGAGACGGGCGGTTCGATTCATACACGTGCGGTGACCGATAAACCAGTGAGAGGGCGGAAGAATTCGCCAACCTCCCCAGAGAGCATGACGACGGCTGCCCGGCCGACGGGCAGCCTCGCGGATGCCTTCGGGTATCCGCGGAGATCATCACTGTCGAGGAGGCAACCATGCCCGTCGCCGACCTGCTCGCCGACGACCTGCTTGAGCTGGACGCCCTGACCGAGGACGAACTCCTCCAGGTCGAGGCGGACGACAAGGAGGCGCAGGCCATCCTGTGCTCCTGCTGCTGCTCCTGGTGCGGCTGCTGAGTATCGGTCTGATGCACGTCTCCCGGGAGGCCCTGTCTCCCGGGAGACGCCAAGAGGTCGGAGTGAGAGATGACGAGTGAAGAGAACTGGGGCCTGCCGCCCATCCCGATCCCTCCCCTCGGGGCGAAACGCCTGCTCCTGGTCGGCACCGGATCGTCCAACGCTGCTTTCCTTCCCCTCTGGATCAACTGGTTCCAGGTCAGTTATCCGAAGGTTGAGATGCGCATCGTTCTCACTCGCTCCGCTCAGCGATTCGTGACCAGAGAAGGCCTTTCCGTCCTCACCAACCGACTTGTTTTCGAGGACTCCTGGTCCGAGGAACCACAAGCGCGAAAACTCCATGTGGAACTGGCGAGCTGGCCGGATGCGATAGCCGTCTACCCGGCGGGCCTGCACTTCATCGCGCGACTCGCCCAAGGCCTCGCGGACACCCCCGTGACGATGGCACTCCAGTGCACCGACGCCCCGATCGCGCTCGCCGCGGCGCTGCCGCCGGGCGGCTGGGAGAGCGCCGCCATGAACGATCACCGGACCCGGCTCGCGCAGCGCACCAACGTCGTCCTGCAGCCGCCGGTCGTGGGGCTGAGCATGACGACGGGGCGCCACGACGGCAACCAGCCGGACACGCTTCCCAACCTCCTCAAGAGTCTGGAGGACCTGCGCACACGGCGGGCCGCCGAACGCCCGGCTGACGGAGTGGTGAACGGTGCCGGGCCCCGCTGAGGCCGGGGCCGGCCGTCATGTGGCGGTCTTCACGGCCGCCGCGTACAGCCACATCAGCCCGCTGCTGGGCACCGTGAGGGAACTGGTGCGGCGTGGGGTGAGGGTCAGTTACGCCACGACGCAGCAGTTCGCGCCGCTGGTGGAGGCCACGGGGGCAACGGCCGTGGTGTTCCGTTCCTCGCTGCCCTCGGACCCGGGCGCCTGGCCCACCGACACCCGGCGACTGCCGCTGCTCTATCTCGACGACGCCCGCGCCATGCTGCCGCAGCTGGACGCCTCCTTCGCCGGGGACCGGCCCGACCTCGTCCTCACGGAGGATCCGGCCGGGGCGGGAAGCGTCCTCGCGGCGAAGTGGCGTGTCCCGTCCGTCCAGGTCTGGACGTATCTGGCGGCCGCCCGACACTGGTCGCTGATCGAACCGGGCACGGCCGGCGCCAACCCGATGGCCGCGGAGTTCCTGTCCCAGCTCGGCTCGTTCCTTGCCCAGGAGGGCGTAACGACCGCGGCCCGGGACCATCTGACGTCGGGTCTGGCGGGCGGGCTGGTCCTCGTCCCGCGCTCGTTCCAGCCGGATGGCGACACTTTCGGCGAGGAGTACACCTTCGCCGGGCCCGCTCCCGCGCCCGAGCCGGACCCGGCGCAGTGGACGCCGCCCGACGGCGGCGATCCCGTCGTCCTGGTCTCCCTGGGGTCCATCGACCACGACCACCCGGAGTTCTTCGGCACGGTCGCCGAGGCGTTCGACGGTCTCGCCTGGCATGTGGTGATGGCGATCGGTGACCGGTGCGAGCCCTCCGACCTGCCCCCGCTGCCTCCCAATGTCGAGGCGCACCGCTGGGTGCCGAACACGGCCGTGCTGAGGCATGCCTCACTCGTGATCCATCACGGCGGGATGGCCACCACGATGGAGGCCCTCCACCACGGCGTGCCCTCCCTCGTCGTCCCCCGGCTGCCGGAGCAGGCGGGCAACGCCAGGCGGGTCCGGGAGCTGGGGCTCGGCACGGCGATCCCCTTCCGTTCCGTGACCGCCGCCGCCCTGCGACGCACCGCGCTCGGCCTGCACACCCACGCCGGTGTACGCCGACGGGTGAACCTGATGCGGGAGGAGATCCGGCGCTCGGGAGGAGCCGTGACCGCGGCCGACGCCGTGCTACGCCGGCTCGCCTCCGGATGACCGGCGAGGTGATCGGCGACGGGTTCGTCGCCCGGTACGTCCGGCGGCACCTGGTGCCGGGCGGGCCGGTGACCGTGCTGGCCGCGGGAGTGTCGAGCACGTCGGCGACCGCGCCGGAGCAGTTCGCCCGCGAAGCGGCGCTGGTGACCGAGACGGCGCGCCGCTGCCGCGAGCGGAACCGCCTGCTGGTCCATCTGTCCTCGGCGTCCTGCGGCCTCTACGGAAGGCGGGGCGAGGGCCGCGAGGACGCGCGGGTCACTCCCCCGACCCCCTACGGCCGGCACAAGCTCGCCATGGAACGGGTCGTTTCCGACTCCGGCGCCCCCTGGCTCACGCTGCGGCTCAGCCATCTGGTCGGTCCGGGCCAGAACCCGGCACAACTCATACCGTCACTGGCTGCCCAGATCCGCTCGGGCACGGTCGTCGTCCACCGCGGGGCCCGGCGGGACCTGTTGGACGTCCGGCATTTCGTCACGGTGCTGGACCGGCTGCTCGCTCTCGGGGTGCGCGGCCAGATCGTCAACGTCGCCTCCGGGTTCTCCTTCTCGGCCGAGGAGATCGTCACGGCCCTCGAACTGGGGCTCGGCCAGCGGGCGCACCGGATCCTTCGAGACGTGCCGGCCGAGTCCCTGCGGATCTCCAACCGGCGGATGCGGGCCTTCGTCCCCGAGACCGAGCACTTCGGCTTCGGTGCCGGCTACCTCGACCGTCTCGTGGCCCGCTACGTGCCACACCTCGCGGCGGCCGAGCGAACCGGGGCCTGAGCTAGCCGCGGGCGCTGCGCGCCAGCCACGGCGTCAGGTTGGGGCTCGTGATCAGTTCCTTGTACGTCTCGTCCGCGGGCAGCGGCACGACGAGCCACTGGCCGGGGGGAAACAGCCGGCCCTTGGTGTAGGCGAGCCCGCCGTAGACAGACCTGAGAAACGCGGGGACCGAGTCGCGGGGGACGTCGTGGAACTCCACCCCGTCCACGGTGATGTTCGCGTCGTCCTCAGGGAAGAGCCGGACGCTCACGGACGGCGATCCCGCCAACTCCACGAACGCCTCGTGCGGCAGCGAGCCGTCGGGGTCCAACACCGTGAAGAGCTCGGCCGACGTACGGCGCGACGTCTGGTCCGCGCCGATGTCGTCGGTGACTGACATCGCCAATTCGAATGACTCCGCGATGTCGCGTATCGCGGAGACTGCAGCCTCGGTGGTCGGTAGGTGCACGTTCTCCATGCACCTGATCATGCCCGATGAAGGCGGGCGCGACCAGGATGCCGGAGGGGCTCCGAAACAGCGATCGCCCGCATCACCGCGACCGGCACCACGTGCCGTCGACGTGCTCGGGGCCGGCGGCCGGGGGCGCGCACAGCCCGACCAGAACCGTCTACTGGAAGGCATCACCTCCCTACCCGTCGAGTTACACCGATGAGGCCCAGAGCAGCGACCGCCACCAGCGCAGCGCGCCGTCGCCAAGGAGCTCGGCGCTCTCGCGGACTGGCACCGTGATGGGATGAAACCCCGTCGCGTCCGACGCAGGTTTTACCGTCTCATGGTTGCCGCCCCCCGACGGCTCGTCGGATTCTTGGCCACCATGCCGTCAGGCAGCTGATTCTGCTGTTCACGGGGGGTGTACGGGTCCCCCCGCGCTGAGCGGGGAAAGGTTCATGCACCTCGAGTTCCGGCACCTCCGTGTCCTGCTCACCGTCGCCGAGGCCGGCAGCATCCGCAAGGCAGCCGCGCGCTTGCAGCTCTCGCAGCCGGCCACCAGCGCTCAGCTGAAGCGGATCGAACACGAGCTGGGCGGCCCGCTCTTCATCCGCAGCGCCGACGGGGTGAAGCCGAACGAGAACGGCCAGTACGTCCTGCGCTGCGCCCGTGACCTCGTCGCCGGCTTCGACCGGCTGCGCGAGCACGCGCGGTCGGCGGCCGAGGCGGACAGCCGGGCCGCCGCCCCGCTGCGGGCGGGCGGAACCGCAGGCCCCTTGGTCTCCCTGCTGGTCTCCGCCCTCTTCGAACTCGTTCCGGAGCGCCGGCTCACCATAGATGCCCGCCGCTCGGTGCACACCCTGGTGAAATCGCTGAGTCTGGCGAAGTGCGACATCGCGGTGTTCGGCGAGTTCCCGGGCTTCCCGCTCCCGGTCGGCGACTCGGTGGCGACGCGCACGCTGCTCCGCGAGCCGGTCTTCGTCCTGCTCTCCGAGGACCACCCGCTGGCGCGCCGGGAGATGGTCGGTCTCCATGAACTGGCGGACGAGGACTGGGTGATGCCGGAGGCGGACGAGAGCGGTGTGCACGCCTACCTTCACCTCACCTGCCAGTCGGCAGGATTCACCCCGCGCATCACCCATGTGACGCCGGACCTGTCCGTGGCGCAGATCCTGGTCGCCGGCCGGCGTGCCGTCTGCGGCGTGTGGCCGACCGCCGATGTCGCCGCCCAGGGCACCGTGCAGCGGCCCCTCGTGGACGTCCCGTTCCACCGTCGGCTCCTGCTGGCCTGGAACACGGCATCGGTTCCGCCCGAGCTCGCCGACGCGGCGGGCGAGCGTCTGCTGGCCGCCTATCTGTCACTGGTGCGGCAGCGGCCGCAGTATCTGGCCTGGTGGGAGGGCGGGGGAGAGAAGTTCGCCCTCGGCGAGGGCAGCTGGCCCCCGGAGTCACGGGCCTTTGCCCTATAGCTCCGCGGCTATATCCCAGATGGGATCAGGTCAGGAACATGCCACCTGGTGAACACTTCGCGTCAACGTCCAAGGACGTCGTCACCCCACGACGACCCAACGTCCGAGGACGTCGTCACCCCACGACGAGCGAAGGAATCTCCCCGTCATGTCCCGTCCCTTTCTTGCCCTTTCCGCGATGGTCGCCGCCGGTGTCATCACCACGGGTGCGATGGCCGTACCCGCGCACTCGCAGCCCCAAGCGGTGCAGGACGGAACCTCCGTCCGCGACACGGCGATATCCCAGGCCAAGGCGAACGTGACCCGGCACGCCGACACCTTCGGGTTCGGCGCGGGCCAGACGCTCAAGGTGAAGGACGTCGTGATCGACGCAGACGGCACCCAGCACGTCCGCTTCGAGCGGACCTACCGCGGCCTCCCCGTCGTCGGCGGCGACTTCGTCGTCCACCAGAAGGCCGATGGCTCGCTCAAGGGATCCACCCGCGCCAAGGCCCACAAGGTGGCACTCAAGTCCGTCACTCCCGCCGTCGACGCCAAGGGCACCGCGGCAAGCGCTCTGAAGCGCTCGCGCGGGTTGGTGCGCAACGCCAAGTCCACGCCCGAGCTGATCGTGTGGGCCGCCGACGGCACCCCGCGCCTGGCCTGGCGGACCACCGTGCAGGGCCTGGGCGACAAGGGCCAGCCGCACGGCGAGGTCTTCGTCACCGACGCCACCACCGGCGCGGCGATCGAGAACTACGACGCCGAGCACGAGTCGACCGGCACCGGCCACTCCGAGTACACCGGTGACGTCAGCATCGACACCACCCAGCAGGCCGACGGCACCTTCGCCCTGATCGACCCGGTGCGCGGTCACATCACCAAGGACGCCCACAACCTCTCGTCCTCGTCCCTGAAGAGCTCCTCCGGCACCCTGTTCACCGACGCCGACAACATCTGGGGCGACGGCAAGAAGTTCTCCACCGACAGAGCCACCGCCGCCGTCGACGCGCACGCCAACACGGCGAAGACGTTCGACTACTACAAGGCGACCTTCGGCCGCAACGGCATCAAGAACGACGGTCGCGGCGCCACCGTCTTCGTCCACGTCGGCACCAACTGGGACAACGCCCAGTGGTCGGACTCCTGCTTCTGCATGATGACCGGTGACGGCAACGGCACCGTCGACCCCGAGCAGGTCGACCTCGACACCATGGGCCACGAGATGACCCACGGCGTCACCTCGGCCACCGCCAACCTGCGCTACAGCGGTGAGTCCGGCGGCCTGAACGAGGCCACCAGCGACATCCTCGGCACCATGGTCGAGTGGTACGCCAACAACCCGGTCGACACCCCCGACTACCTCTTCAGTGACCAGTCCACCCCGCCGTGGCTGCGCCGCTTCGACAAGCCGTCCCTGGACGGCCGCTCCGCCGACTGCTGGTCGAAGTCGGTCGGCCGCCTCGACGTGCACAACTCCTCGGGCGTCGGTAACCACTGGTTCTACCTCGCGAGCGAGGGCAGCGGCGCCAAAACCATCAACGGCGTCTCCTACAACAGCCCCACGTGCAACGGCTCCACCGTCACCGGCATCGGCAACCAGAAGGCATCCGCCATCTGGTACCGGGCGCTGACCGTCTACATGACCTCCACCACGGACTACAAGGGAGCCCGCACCGCGACTCTGAACGCGGCGAAGGACCTCTACGGCGCCGGCAGCCCCGAATACGCCACCGTGGCCGCGGCCTGGAGCGCGGTCAACGTCCTCTGACACACCGACGCACCGTCTGATTCGTGCGAGCCGGCCCGGACGACGACGAGAACCATCTCAGCCGTCGCCCGGGCCCGGTGTTCTCCGGCGACGCCGCGACGACCGGTGAGCCCGGCTGCCCCGCAGGTGAACTCACGGGCGAGCAGTGGTGGTGACGACTAGTCAGTTGGCGGCTGGCGGCGGGCTGGGCCGCTGTCGCGGCATCGGCGGCGGGAGGGGACGGGCGGGTCGGTGGTTCGGTGGTGGGCGCGGTCGAGCCGGTGGTGGTCGTGCGCGCGGCGGCGCTGGCGCGGCAGGGGCGGGAGCGGCGGCCGGCGGTGCTGGAGTGATTTACCGAGGCCGGGCATGGCCCCGTCGGCGGGGATGGTGCAGGTGCCGGAGCTCCCGGTCGGTTTCCTGCTGCGCGGTCTGGAAGCATTTTCCTCGACGGCGGTTCTGCCCTTTCAGGTGATCGGCCGGGTGAACATTTCCTGCCCGGCGCGGTCGAGACTGGCTTGCACGATGCTCATCGGGGGGCTGTCTTTCCATGATCGCCTGTGGGCGCCTGGGAGGGCCGATCACCGGGCTCGGCGAAGGCCGCAGGGCCGCTTCTCTGCAGGAAGAAAGCCAGGGTGGGAAGCCGCCACCGCCTTCATCGACGCCCTCCCGGCCGCCCGGCTCACCCAGCGCATGGATACAGGGGGGGTGCTCCAGTCACGACGTTGGACCGTCAGTTGTTCGCTCCGACGGACCCGCGCTCGGCGGGTGTGTCGATCCGATACGGCGCATGACTCCTTGCGGTGACACGATCGGTGATATGGACACCAATACGGACTGGGCGTACCGGGTGTTCGAACCCCACGGGTCCGAGGGCTGGCGCCCCTACGGCAGTGACCCCGAACGGTGGCACGGCGCGATCACCGCTCCCGACACGGACGAAGGCGCCAAGCACGCCATCGGCCGAATCATCGGCGACCTCATGACCGAGTGGGAGCGGAACGGCCTGAGCCACGCGATGCACGTCCGAGTCTTCCTCTGGCATGACGAGACGGGCGAGATGAAGGACCCCGACTTCATCGTGGAGGTCCGGCCCCGGACCGACTTCGACGTAGGGTGACCAATCCTGGACGGGACGTGTCAGCGCGTGCGGCGCCGCCAGGGCTGACCTCTGAGGCAGGGCCGCCGCCCGCCAGGCGCCGCTCGGCAGGGAGGGCAGCCACGACCATCTGCGATACGCCGGCGCACCGCTCGCGCCGCGGCGCTGCCGTGCCCGAGCCGTACGGCCCGTCGGCGCGAGGACCGGCGCTCGCTGGAGGCCGGACGGACGGGCCGCGTTTCGGGGTGCTCGTGCTGATCGTGGACGGCAGTCCGGGCCGTAGATCGTCTGGCAGGCCGGTCTTGCCGATGAGTTCACCGTCCTCGAACGGTCTACCCAGCGACACGACCGTTCTCGACAGGAGAGCCATGTCCACCATCCAGCCAGTGATCCTGACTGCCGACCACCACGTCCTGCTCGGCTTCTACACGAAATTGTTCGGCGCCGAGGAGATCTTCCGGGTGCCGGAGGCAGGCCCGGTCTTCTACCTCGGCTTGCGCATCGGCGACACCGACCTCGGGCTGGTGGCCAAGACCAACCCGGGGACCGGGGCGGAGCCGCGGATCCTGCTCAGCATCGCTGTCGACGACGTCGACGAGACACTCGGCCGGGTGACGGCGCTGGGCGGGTCGGTCCGCGGCGGCCCCAACGACATGCCGTGGGGACAGCGCGTCGCCCACATCCAGGATCCCGACGGCAACCCGGTGAACCTCACCCAGCCGATCCCGGCTCAGTGACGCTGTTCCGGAGAGCAGCGCGCGAAGCAGGTGGGTTGCGCGAGCGCGGTCAGTGCGGAGCTTGGTGAGATCCGCCCCGGCCAGGGCGCCGAGGCCGGCAGCACGCAGGTGGATGTGGTCGCGGCGGGCGGCGGTGGGCCAACGTCGACGCGGTCGACGTGGGCGCGCCACTGGGCCGCAAAGAACGGCCGATGCCACCCTGCTGCCGGGACGGCCATGCCTGTTGCCCGAGCCGCTCGCCCGCACAGGGAATCCGGCTGGGCTGCGGGCCCAGGCCGGGACGGATGGCGTGCCGGTCAGGGAGGCACCGGAGCCATGGGGGGTGCGGTGCGCATGCTGGTGCTGATGTGCACTGTGGGCCATGGTGGTGGGCCGCGGCTCGGGGCGCCGGTTTTCCTGACTGCCCCGAGCCGCGGGCCGGCCGGGTACTAGTGGTTGCCGAGGATCTTGTTCATCTCGGTGATCTCGGCTGACTGCGAGGTGACGATCGACTTGGCCATCGTCTTGGCGGGTCCGTAGGCGCCCTTGGCCTGCTCGGTCTTCGCCATCTCGATGGCGCCCTGGTGATGGCTGATCATCATCTGCACGAACGCCTTGTCGAAGGCGTCACCGGACAGGTCCTTCAGCTTGCCCATGTCGTCGTCCGACATCATGCCGGGCATCGACGAGTGATCCATGCCCGGCATGGCTGAGTGACCCATGCCGGCCATGCCGGCGTCCGGGGCCTTCTCGCCCCAGGCCTTCAGCCAGCCCGACATGGTGGTGATCTCCGGATCCTGAGCCTGCTTGATCTTCGCAGCCAGGTCCTTGACCTGCTGTGACTTCGCTCGCGACGGCGCCAGGTCCGCCATGACCACGGCCTGCCGGTGGTGCGGGACCATTCCCTGCGCGAACAACACGTCCTGCGCGTTGTGGCTGCCCTGCGCGGCCGAAGCGGTAGCCGGCGCGCTGGCGGAGGACATCGCCCCCATGCCTTGTCCGGATTGCTTCGAGGACGAGGAGGAGTCGCTGCTGCCGCAGGCGGCCAGCACCACCGCAGCAATGGCGGTCGCGGCCAGCGCGGTGGTCCGGCGGATGAGAGAACGGCGAGATGCCATGAAAAGTACAGCTCCTTGAAGCGCCCGCGCTCACGCGCGGGATGACGGATGCAGACAGACCGGAGCGCGCCACCTGCCTCAGGCGGGTGCCGTGCGGGCGCCTCTAGATCCGCAGGAGCTGCAGTTGGGAAAGGTCCGGCGGTGCCCGGCCGTCCACCGCCCCCACGGCCGGAACGCTGCCGGCGGTCGCCGCGGGCTCGCGGGCGACCAGTGACGGCATCAGGACCGGCGGAACGTAACCAGCGGCCGTACCGCCCGCTGCACAGGTCCCGCCGGAGTGGTCCGTGCCCATGCCGCCGCCCGGGTCCGTCAGGTGCTGGCAGTCTGCCCCCGCAGCGTGGGCGGACGCGGGCTGCCGGCCTGGGGCCACGACCGACATCGCCATGTCGTGTCGGCCGGCAGCCGGCATACCCATGGGTGACAGGGCATGCATCCCCAGCACCCCGGCCACCAGTGCCAGAGCCATCCACATCCAGCGCACGGAACTCATCACAGAGCCGATACGGATGCTGGACGTCATGCGTTCAGACGGGGGTTCCCTCCGGAAGGCTTCGCGCTGCTGTTGGCACCTCACCCCTGGCGCATCCTTCGTGCCAGCCATGCGGACGGGTCATCTGATGTTCCATGCCGGCTGGGTGGCCAGGTGGAGTGCTTGCTCCAGCGGGCCGCGCCGGAAGCGCCGGGTCCACACGACCGCCAGAACCATGGCGGCCGCCATGAAGCTCAGCAACGCCGGCAGGGCGGCCATGGTGTCCTCATCGACCGCGGCCACGTACCAGACATCGCCGAAGAACCACAGCGCGACGACGTGCAGGACGTACATGGTCAGTGCCGTCATGCCGACCGCGGCAACAGGTGTGGCCAGCCGGGTGAGGCGGGGCATCCGTTCGGCGACTGTCAGACAGGCGGAGATCACCACGAGGGCCACACCGGTGTTGGCGACCACGGAGAAGGAGGTCTGGCTGTGCGGAACGGCCACCAGCAACCACGCCGGCGGGGGACGGCCCTCAAGTCGGCCGACGGTGTCGGACCACCAGGCCGACGAGGCCGAGCCGCCGTCCGTGGCGGACGCGACGGCGGAAAGGGCGTGCGGGACCAGGTGCAGAGCGAGCCAGGAACTGCCGTAGCCCAGCAGAGCCAGCACCCCGCCGACGATCGCGAGCCGACATCGAGTGCCTGACCGGGTCAGGTCCAGCCGGGCCACCGCCATGCCCGCGATGAGGAAGGGGATCCAGGTGAGCACCGGGTATTCGCCCGTGACCAGGAGCTCGATGATGCCGTCCGTCCCGCTGATCCGGGCCAAGGGGTCATGGGCGATGACGGCGTCTGCCCAGGTGCCGCCCTCGATGGAGACCCTGATCGCGAACAGGACCTGGGGCAGGATCAGCGCACCGGCCGCAGCGATGAGAGCGAGCGTTGCTGCTCGCAGGCGGTAGAGGGGGAGGACGGCCAAGAAGAGCAGTCCGTAGAAGCTGAGGATCACGTCGACGTCGGTGTCCAGCGCGGTCAGCGCGTAACCGAGCGCCAGCAGGACGACGGCGCGAATCATGACCCTGGCCCGTACCTGACGGCCTGCCCGTCCGGTATGGGGGCGAGGGCGGCCCGTGATGATGACCAGTGAGAACCCGGCGAGCAGCGCGAAGAGCGCGGCGGAGCGGCCACGGGCGGTCTCGAGGAGGAATCCCACCGGCCCGCCGACCGTCACGTCCGGCCCGACATGGGCGGAGTACATGCCGAAGACCGCCAGTCCGCGAGCCAGGTCGATGCCGATCAGCCGGTTTGTCGAGGACCCGCCGTGGGAGGCGGGTGAGCGGTCGCGCTCAGGCCGCGCTGACATGTCCGCCGGCCCGGCCGGAATTGCTGCCATGCCTCATGGATTCACCATGTCTCACCCTGGTCACTCCGGCAGCTTTCCGAAGCCGCCCCGCCGCTTGACTGCACACCAGTCCTGCCGGTCGAGGGGGATGGCTGCGCACGCCGACGGCTCCTCCGTGCACGATGCGGGTCATCTCGTTCTGATCGCTCGCGGGGGGGGAGGCCGCTGCGACGACCACATCACCCGCCTCCTCAACAGGTCCTTCGCCATGAGCAGCTGTGTCCGGCACTGCGGTGCGCCCAGGCCGCGGCGGTCACCGCGGCGGAGCGCGAGGAACCAGGAGGAGCCCCACGCGGCCAGGCTGCATCGAGGCCCGCCGCATCGTCCCCGGCCCGGTTACAGCGCAGAGTATCTGAAACGCCACGAAGCGTTGCAGGGCGACGCAAACAATGACGACGGCGCGCTCCCGGGAGCCCCACACAACGCCTCCCGCCGTAAGGTCCGGGCCCGCACGGAGTGAAGGGATGGAGGATCCCTCGTGACTTCACTCTGAAAGGCGACGACGTTTACGAGACCAGGGAGGCCAGGGGAGGCAGCTCCGCACCTCCGGGGGTCCGAGAGTGCTCAGTCGATACAGAACTCGTTGCCCTCGATGTCCAGCATCGGGATGCACGACTCGTTTTCCCCATCGGCATACAGCGTTTGCACATGGGTCGCACCGAGCGCGACCAGTCGAGCGCACTCGGCTTCAAGCGTGGCCAGGCGCTCGTCTCCCACGAGACCGGTGCCGACCCGGACGTCGAGATGCACCCGATTCTTGACGATCTTGCCTTCGGGGACGCGCTGGAAGTACAGCCGCGGCCCCACGCCTGAGGGATCACTGCAGGCGAACCATGAACCCTGCTCCTCAGGAGGCAGGGTGCGGTTGAAATCCTCCCAGGTGGTGAACCCCTCCGGTGGCGGCGGTATGAGGTACCCCAACACTTCACACCAGAAGCGAGCGAGGCGCTCGGGTTCTGCGCAGTCAAAGGTGACTTGGAACTTCTTGATCACTGACATCGGCGCACCGTACCCCGCACCACAGAGACCCTGCCGCTCATTTCCCCAGGCGGTTGCGCCCGCCACCCGCCGCGCCCGGGGCCGCCTTGGACACCAAGTCGGAACGAACGCGCCCTGAAATCAGGAGAGGCCGGTCAGGGCATGCACAACTCATTGCCCTTCGACGCGTCTGAGCCACCCCGTAGAAACTGAGCCAGACCCGGCTCTCCTTGTCGAAGCCAACCGCCAACCTGTCTGACGAGGCACGCCCGCCCGCGCGGCTCTCGGGTGCGGATGCAGGCCCTCGACCGGAACCAGCGTCGTGACATCATCAAGCGATGACGGACACCAGCAGCGACGACGGCCGCGCCTTACGGCGCGAGACCGAGCGGATCGTCAACGAGATCGCCCAAGGACTCCGCACGTTGGACGCTGGTGCGGGCTGGTTCTCATGCCTCGCCCCGACAGGCCAGCGGGAAGTCCTGCAGGAGGTCGCCGGTTATGCGATGCAGGCGCACATCACAGCTGCGGACGGCCGTGCGGGGGTGGCGCGGTCCGGTGTGAAGCCGACGGCCAACCCCTCGGTCATGATCTGCATGGACCCACCCCGATACGGGTTCGCGGGCCTCCCCGCCGCCGAGTACGTCAAGGCATTCCACGTCCTCGTTTCCGCGTTCGCCATTGCCGACACTCGCCGCCGCGAGGCGTACTGCAGAGGCGCCTGCGGACATGCATGGCACAACCTGCCGGCTGCAACCGGGCAGCCGTAGCATCGGCCACCCCACCCCTGACTGGGGTGGCTATCGGACGGCCCTCCCATGTGACGCCCCACCAGCCGGGCTGAACTCGTTCTGCCCGGGCCTCGGTGTCCGGAGCAGCTGCGCCGCGAAGCACTGCGTGAGACGGGTCTGCATCTGGCCGGACCGGGTTCCCCAGGGTGAGCAGGGGAGCTGAGCGGGACGGTTCTCCAGACGCTCGGACATGTCTCGCCATGAGCCAGAACAGGGACATGCGGACTGCGATGTCACTCCTGTCTGCCGGTACGCAGCAAGGCCCTGCAGCTTCCTGTGGTGGCGGGCCCGAGCCTGAGAGCCCATCGGGACGCCAGGGTTGAGACGCCGCGAGGCCCCTCCCGGGCACTGCTTCGGGAAGGGCGTCATGCTGGTTGCCTGCTGCGATGCGGCGTAGGACGCGAACTCAGGCGCAGCCGCAGCCGCAGCCGCAGCCGCAGGAGGTGACCGTGACCTCGTCGATCGCAGGCCCCCTCGCGCCGGGAGTGGTACTGGAGAACGTGGGGGTCGTAGTGTCGCCGGTGGCCACGAACGCGAACCGGCGCGCCACCCAGGGGTCTCCGGCGGCGCATCTGCGTAGGCGGGAGGCGTTTGCCGCCGGTGGTTCGGGGAGTCGAAGAGAAGGAACAGCGCCGCGCGGCCGTCGGCCCGGCCCGGCGCGGATAGCCTGCACGCGTGAAGCGGATGCAGCGGGCCGCCGGCGCGGTCGTCGGCTCAGCGGTGGGTGACGCCCTGGGCGGTCCTTTCGAGTTCGGTCCCCAGGGAGCCTTCTCCGCGCGGTTTCCCACGCCTGGCGCCGGTGGCGAGATGTGCGGAGGCGGTGGCTGGGACCCCGGCGAGGCCACCGACGACACGCAGATGGCCGTGCTGGTCGCTGAGTCGCTGCTGGAGCGGGGCGGTCTGGATCTGCCGGACATCTTCGCCCGCTTCCAGCGGTGGGCCGCGTCAGAACCCAAAGACATCGGCCTGCAGACCGAAGACGTCCTCACCAACGGCATGCCCTGGGACCTCGCCGCCGCGATCCATTTCCAGGTCAACCAGCGAGCAGCGGGAAACGGTTCCCTGATGCGGGCATCGACCGCCGCGGTCCACTTCGCAGCGGCCGGCCCGGAAGCCACCATGGACGCTGCCCGCCGCATCGCAGCCCTCACCCACGGCGACCGCGCAGCTTGGGAAGGCACCGCGATCTTCCACGAACTCATCCGCGTCACGTTCGAGGGCACCGACCCCCTCAAGGCGCTCCCGGACATCCTGGCTCTCGTCCATCCCGACCACCGGGGCCGTTACGCCACTGTCCTCGCGCCCGACTGGCACCCCGATCAGGCGACCGAGTTCAACGGTGCCGTCTGGCCCTGCCTGGGCTCCGCCGTCTGGGCCCTGCGCACGACCACCAGCTTCGAAACCGCGGTACGCGCGGCGATCGACCTCGGCGGTGACACAGACACCGTCGCCGCGGTGACCGGAGGCCTCGCGGGGGCGTACTACGGGCTGGATGCAATCCCCGCCCACTGGACCCAGCCGCTCCACGTCCCCCTGCCAGGCTTCGACCGACGCGTGCTGCGCCTGGCGGATCTGCTCGACCTCGCACACCGCCTCGGAGGCTGAACCGGGCGCTGCTCCAGGATGATCAGCTTCGATATCGAAGCCGGGCACCGGATGGCCATAGGCACCCTCCGGATCCATCAGCACGCTCTCCAAGCGGGCTCGGCTCGTCGCACCCAGCTCCGCGATCACATCGCTGCCCCTGTCCCGCTACCGGTGATCTGCCAGCAGATCGAGGCTACTCATGGGTGGCTGCCGGGGGGCTTCACCGACCGATGCCGTTGCTTTTGAGTCGCAGAGATCGTTTGCCCCGGGTGTGACGGGTGAGTGCGGGGCAGCGGGTGCGGATCGGGACCCTGACGAAGCCATTCACCGCTGAGCTGGTGGACGCGGCCGTAATCAAGCACGACCGGCTGAGCGGCGGCGGCGCCTCCTGCCGACCAGGCCGGTCGTGCACTTCGTCCTGACCCTGTCTCTCGTCGCCCGGGATTCGTAGGAGGAGGTGCTGCCGCTGCTCCAGTCGTATGCCGGGCTGTCTCAGGTGGTGATGGTGAGGATCGCCGAGCCGGTGAGCCGGTGCGCGGCGTTCTCGGCGTACAGCCGGAAGTAGCTCGTCAGGCCCGCAGCCCGGTGGAACGTGAACGAGCTGCCGGTGAGCAGCGGCCCCGACGCCCGGACGAAGCACGGTCCGTCGGCGGTCGAGGGACCGCTGCAGGACCCCTCGCGATAGCCAGTCGTCACTGTGTCGGCCGGGTCCTTCGGGTCCCAGCTGACGGTTACCTGCTCGGTGGCCGCGTCATAGCTGTACGCCAGGCCTGTCGGCGCCGGTGCCGGCGCGGTTTGGGTGACACCGGTCGGCGCTGCAACCGCCGGGACCGTGGTTGCTCCCCCTGCTGCCGCCAGCGCGATGGCCACCGCCGCTGCGCGGCAGGCGATCCGTGCGCGCTCTCGCATGTCCCCTCCAGGATGTTGATCGTTTCGGACTGCGGAAGGTTACGAGCCCGTCCCGCGGCCTGGGATGGCGGGCAGGGGGCGGTGAGATGGCGAGCGGCTGAAGTCTTGCCGCGCGGCGCCGGAACACGACGGTCATGACGCGAGGGCAGGGAGTTCGCCTCGGCGTCCCCAACAGTTGTCAAGGTGGACCTCAGCAACTACCGCAGTGTCCGCGCGTACCGTCGACGAGGGGTTCGAGGTAGTCGGCGTGGGGGCCTTCGAGGGCCTTGAGGTCGGCCCGGGCATGGACGAAGGCGATCTGGTCGAGCTCGGTGACCTGGCCGACAGCGGCGGCTGCGGAGACGACTGCGGCGAAGCGGTCACGCACGCATGGGACCGGGCATCCTCCAGGTGATCTCACGGACGGCAAGATTCCCTCTTTGTCCCCGTCTGGCGTACAACCTTGTGGTGTGGTCGACTGTCTCACCCGGTATCAGAGTTACGCGACCAAGCGCGACCAAGGGGGACAGGATGCGACGTGTCAGAGCGGCAGTGGCGGTGCTCGCGCTCATGGGCGCCACGCTGGGGACGGCGGCGAGCACCGCGGGCGCGGCCCCGGCGGAGGGACCGCGCGCGGCGGCGGCCTGCCCGACGGGCTGGGGCAGCGGTGCCAAGGGTGGTACCGCCATGGGAGCCGATCACCTGGAGGACATCAGGACCGGACAGCACGAGTGCTACGACCGCATGGTGTTCATCGTGTCCGGCGGCGGCAACCACATCGGCTACCACGTCCAGTACGTGGACCGGTTCTACGCGGACCCCTCGGGCCAGTACATACCCGTTGCCGGCGGGGCGATCCTCGACATCCGCGTCGGCGCGTGGAGCTACGACCTGGAGGCCGGCGTGCCGACCTATCCGGGGAAGGTGGGCAAGGCCCTGCCCGGCGTGAACCTCAGCGGGTACAGGACCTTCCGGGACACCCGGTTCGGCGGCACCTTCGAGGGACAGACGCAGGTCGGTCTCGGTGTGCGCGCCCGACTGCCCTTCCGGGTACTCCAGTTGGACGACCGCGTCGTGGTCGACGTGGCCCACAGCTGGACGAGTTGACCCACGCCCGGCCAGTCCCGACCGCCCGTTCCTCCCGGGCGTCAACGTCGTGGCGCGGTCCCCACACGCGCCCCGATGCCGGCCTCGTACGCGCGTAAGAGCAGCGCGTTGAAGGCGAGCGCGGCCGGCGGGTCGGCTCGGGCGGTGGGGCCACGGCCGCCCACTCGTCCTCGCTGAGTGGCTACGGCAGGGCGGTACGGGCCGGCGTGCTCGGCAGGGCGTTGCTCGGGACGTCCGGGGCGAGGGCGGCGTGCGGGCGGCTTCGGCTTGCTGCTCCTGGCGGCGCTGATCGTCACGCGGCTGCTGCACGCGTTCGTGTTCGGCGTCGGCGGCGAACTCGTCCTGGACGGCAGCGCCGCCGGGCGTCCGGGGCGTGGACGCCGCCGGTGGTGGCGGGCAGTTGCACGCTGAGCTCCCACTTGCCGACTTGGGCGGGGCCGCGCGGATCGCCGGGCAGTGCCTCGCTGCCGCGTTCGAGGTGCTGCTGCAGCCGGCTTTCTTGAGCGCGGCCGCGGCCTCCGTGGCGGTCATGCCTGTGTCGCGCCGACGGACCGAGCGGCGGCCGGCCTTCGCCCAGCCGACCGGCTTGTGGGCGCTGCGGCCTCGTCTCTCGCCGACGGCTATGAGATTGAATGTGCCAGCACCTGAACGACGGCGACGCATGGGAGACACGCAGTGCAGAGCAAGGACACTCCGCTGATACCGGACGCGGTGTGGCTGGAGGACCGGTTGGGCAAAGGTTCGCTCTGGCGCCCGGACGAGGCTGACCTGCCGGCCGAGCTGACTGATGCCGCATCGAGAGAATTCCTGCTCCGGGTCGGATTCCCCGCCGTCCACCTCGACGTCGTGGGGATCGACACGAGGCACTTGCGGGACGAGTACGCGCTGGAACCGTTCGATGCCGACGAGATCTACGGGGAACGCTACCCGGACGACGACTCGCCGCCCAAGAACTTCTGCTTCACCATGGCCACCTGGTACGACCAGCACCTGATGCTCGGCGCGGCGGACGGTGGCATCACCCACTACGACCCCAACGGGTGGGACCACGGGGCCGGGTGGAAGGGACCGGCCGCCGATTCCCTCCCCCAGCTGGCCGTGCTCCTCGGGCTGATCGCCGAGTCGAGCAACGCCCTGGAATCGGCCGACGACGCCGCACGCGCGGCCGCCGTAACCGATCTACGTGAGCGAATGACCAGCCAGGACCTGTATGTGGACGACTCTGCGTTCTGGGATGAGATCTTCGAGCGTCTGGACTGAGCATGGGGCCGGTGAGGACCTGCGTCGCCGGGACGCCGTGCAGCCGAGCGTAGGCGTCGACGCCCCGGATCGGGTGCGCCGGCCCGGCCTGGGACATGGTCGGCCCGCCGTCGCCGACGGGCTCAGCCAAGCCATCGAAACAAGACGCTCCGGTCGCCGACTCACGTGCTCACTGGTCAGCAAGGGCTCCGTCGTAAGGCAGCCCTGCAAACGGAGTACGGATAAGCAGTCGGCTCCGCGCGGTCTGCGTCACCCGCCGTGGACGGCGACGCAGCACGCCCCACCGCTCGACGCTGCGGTCGAGGCCGGCGACACCTGATCGCATCAGGGTCGGCAGCAGTCGGCTGCGCTCAGCTCGGAGCTTCGTCAGGGGTCATGAGGTGCCCGGACTACGGTGAAGGCGGGAGGGTGCGCCTGCGGACTGGGCTCCCTCCTCGCCTAGGGTCATCGTGTCGTCGTCCGACAGCTCCACGACGTACACGTGCCCTTTCTCGCAGGTCAGCGTGGAGGCCGAGCGGTCGGTGGGGTGGCTTGTGACCGCCTCGAGGGTGACGGTGGCTCCGCGTAGGCCCCGCAGTTCGAGGGCTTCGGTGCAGCCCACCTCGCGTTGAGTGCCGGCCTCGGTGACGTTGCTGACCTGCTTGCCGGCGAGCTCTCCGACCGCGGCGGTGTGCAGGGTCAGCGTGACCTTGAACGAAGTGGTGCGGGGCGCGAGTCGTCCATCGGCGCGAGGATTGCCCGGCCCGGTGCCGGTCCACACTCCCGTCCACTTTCGCGGGAGCGCCGAAACGGTTGCCGAGGTGGAGGGCGTGGAGCGCCCGCCGTCCTTCGTGTCCGCACCCGCTCGATCATCGCGTCCGTCGAACGGGTGCAACAGCGCGACCATGGTTACGGCGGCGGCCGCTGCGACCACACCGACAATCCACCAGGTGCGGGAGGTGGAGGGCGTGGACTGCCTGGTGCCAGTCGGGGCGGGCGGTACGCCAGAAGGGCCGCCCGGTCGTGCGCCAGGGGGAGGCGGGGGTCCGAAAACACCCACGGGGCCGGTCCCGGCCGCGGGCGGCGGGGTCGTTGCGCCGGCGGGTGGCAGGGGTGCGTTCCAGGCGGGCGGCACCGGAGCCGTCATGAGGGTGGGGGCCGCGACCAGGCGCGCCACTTCCGCCTCGCGGGCCGCGAGTTCGTCACCGAGGCCGGGTGGCAGGCTCTGTTTCCAGGCCGAGCCGGATCGGTTGCGCAGCAGGTCGGTCAGTTCCCTGCTGCTGGGTCGCTGCTCGGGCTGTTTGGCAAGGCAGCGTCTCACGACGGGCAACAACTCCGGTGGCAGGGAGTCGATCTGAGCCGGCTCGTGCACGATGCGGTACAGCAGCGAGGCCGCCGAGACCTCCTCGCCCGGATGCTGGAACGGGCTGTGTCCGGTCGCCGCGAACACGAGGACACAGCCGAGAGAGAAGACGTCACCGGCCTCGGTCACGATGCCCCGGGAGACCTGCTCGGGGGCCAGGTAGCCCGGAGAGCCGATGACGCCGCCGCTGTGGGTGTGCCGCGAGTCGTCGGCTGCCCGGGCGATACCGAAGTCGATGAGCATGGGCCGTTCGCGGCCCAGGAGGATGTTCGAGGGCTTGATGTCCCGGTGCGCCAGCGAGCAGGCGTGGACGGCCGCGACAGCAGAAGCCAGTTCGCCGGCCAGTGCCCGCAGGGCGACCGTCGGAAGCGGCCCGTGGGCCACGACCCATTCGGCCAACGACGGCGCCGGGACGTACTCGGTCGCGAGCCACTGGGGGCGGTGGCCGGGCGGACTGAAGTCGATGACGGAGACGGTGAACGGCGACCGGACGAGGTCGCTGTTGCGGACTTCCCGGGCGAACCGTGCCTCGAAGTCGGGTGCCTCGGCGAGATCCGGGCGAACGGTCTTCAGCGCGAGCGGCCGTCCGGCCGTCGTACGGGACAGATACACCTGGCCCATGCCTCCGGCGCCCAGGCGTGCCAGGGTCGGATACCCCCCTACGGCAGCCGGATCCGTCGCCTCCACCGGTTTCACGTGCCCCTCCCCCAGTCTTGCCGTCTCACCCGGCAGCGACGGGCGCTGCGCGGATCTTGCGGGCAGCCAGCAGGATACGTGGACGGCATGATGGATGAACCCGGTGAAGGCCGCCGACAGCCAGGTGAGTCAACGGAGGTACTCATTCTCAAGGCGGCCGGAGGGGGAGCGCCTTTGGTCTGGCACAGGATGACGCGGTGGTTCAGACGATCCGGTAGAAGGTGATCGCGGGTTGGTACGACTCGATCGGGGTGCCCCTTCAGTCAGTCGGCGGCTGGTCAGCCAAGTATGCTGATCGCTCACTCTGGGTCAGGCTTCTGTGGACTGCTTGAGAGATCTTCTTCATGGCGGAGAGAGGATCAGACAGGGAGACATCCCACAGCCGGACCTTTTCGTCGGCTCCGCCGCTGGCCAAGGTGCGGCCGTCCGGGCTGAATGCCAGCGATTTCACGGTGTCGGTGTGCCCGTTCAGAGTCGTGCGTAGCCCTCCGGTGGCTATGTCCCACAGTCGGACCGTCCTGTCGTCTCCGCCACTTGCCAGAGTGTGACCGTCAGGACTGAACACCAACGATTCGATATTCCCCGTGTGCCCGTTCAGGGTGGCACGTAGCTTTCCGGTGGCCGTATCCCACAGACGAATCTTCTCATCGTCCCAACCGCTGGCCAGAATGCGGCCGTCAGGGCTGAAGGCCACCGACACGGCGCGGCCGACTTCCGGTTCGATAGCCGTGCGCAGATTGCCCGTCCTTGTATCCCACAGTCGGAGCTTCCCATCGTCCGCGGCGCCGGCCAGGGAGTTGCCGTCAGGACTGAACGCCACCGACTCGGCGGACCATTCGAGGATGTCGGACTGCCCGCTCAGGGTGGTGCGCAGCTTGCCCGCCGTCATGTCCCACAGCAGGACCTTTCCATCGCCTCCGCTGCTGGCCAGAGTGTGGCCGTCCGGGCTGAAGGCCACCGAAAGCACGGTGTCGAGGTGTCCGTTGAGGGTCGTGCGCAACTTGCCGGTTGGCATGTCCCACAATCTGATTGCGTTGTCGTAGTCGTCCCCGCCACTGGCGAGGGTGCGGCCGTCAGGGCTGAACGCAACCGTTTCCACCGCACTGATGTGTCCGTGCAGAGTGGTGCGCAGCTTGTCCGTCGCCGTGTCCCACAGCCGAATCTCCCCGTCGAACTCCCCGGCCGTCTCATCGGACTCGCCGCTGGCCAGGCTGCGACCATCCGGGCTGAACGCCACCGATTGCACGCCACCGGAGGCTTGCAAGGTGGCGTGCGGGCTACCTGGGGCGGTGTCCCACAGTCGCACGGTTTTGTCGTCCCCGGTGCTGGCCAAGGTACGGCCGTCCGGGCTGAAGGCGACCGACTCGACGATGTCGGTGTGCCCTTTGAGGGTGGCGCGCAGTCTGCCCGTCGCGGGATCCCACAGCAGGACCTTCTGATCGCCCCCGCCGCTGGCGAGGGTGTGGCCGTCAGGGCTGAAAGCCACCCCCATGACGGTGTCGGTGTGTCCTTTGAGGGTGGTGCGCAGTTTGCCCGTGGCCGTGTCCCACAGACGGACTTTCGCATCGGCTCCGCCGCTGGCGAGGGTGTGGCCGTCCCTGCTGAACGCCACCGCTTCCGCGCCGCCGATGTGCGCCTTGAGGGTGGTGCGCAGCTTGCCCTTCGCCGCGTCCCACAGCAGGACCTTCCCGTCGGACTGTTCACCCTTCCCACCGGACTCGCTGCTGGCCAGAGTGTGACCGTCCGGGCTGAACGCCACCGACTCCACGGTGTGGGTGTGTCCTTCGAGGGTGGTGCGCAGTTTCCCCGTGGCCGTGTCCCACAGGCGGACTCTCGCATCGACTCCGCCGCTGGCAAGGGTGTGACCGTCCCTGCTGAACGCCACCGACTCCACGGCGCTCGGGGTCTTCAGGGCGGTGCGCGGCTTGCCGGTGGCCGTGTCCCACAGCAAGACCTCCCCGTCGAACGGCTGCCCCTTCCCCTCGGACTCACCGCTGGCCAGGGTGTGGCCGTCGGGACTGAACGCCACCGACTCCACGCTGCCGCTGGTCTTCAGGATGGCGCGCGCTTTGCCCGTCGCCGTATCCCACAGGCGGACCCCATCGACTCCCCCGCTGGCCAGCGTGTGGCCGTCCGGGCTGAACGCCACCGACTCCACGGAACCGGTGTGCCCGGTCAGGCGGTGCTGGAGTGGGAGCATCGCGGCAGCGAAGAGGCTGGCGGTGGCTTCCCTTGTCGGACTGGCCCGGTACGCCTGGACCGCCAGGAGGGACGCCAGATCGGGGTTGGCCCCGATGAGGCCGTCCGACTCCGCGGCGAGCTGGCGGGAAACCGCCACCCGCTGTGCGGTGAGCGCCTGCTGCCGCTGCTGCTCGCTGACCCCATATTGCTGCCAGGCGATCAGCCCGGCGGCAAGGGCGAGTACAAGCAGGACGGACAAGGCCAGAGTGAACTGGCGCAGGCGCCGGGTGGTGCGGCCGGCTGCTTCTTGTTCGCGGCGGCGGCCCGTGATGCTGAGGGTGAGGAACTCCCTTTCGACAGCGGTGAGGTCGCTTTCGGCGTCTGTGAGGAGGAATGTCTCTTCGGCTGCGGTGAGCCGGGTGCCGCGTAACAGCGCGCCGGGGTCGCGGTCGAGGTCGTCCCATGTCCGTGCGGCTTCGGTGAGCTGACGGTGAAGCCGCAGGCGGTCTCGTGCTTCGTTGATCCATGCCTGCAGACGAGGCCACGCGGCGATCAGAGCTTCGTGAGTCAGGTCGACGGTGTCCTGCTCGAGCGTGAGCAGGCGGGCACGGGCGAGATGTTCGAGAACCTCGTCCGTGTCGTCGGGATCACCGAGATCCAGCTCCGTGCGAGGAGCGGGCCGTCGGGTGTCGGGTGTTCCCTCGCCCGGGGTGATCAGGCGCAGCATGACGCGGCGGGCGAGGTCAGCCTGTGACGGGGTGAGACGGGAGTGCACGTCTTCCGCTGTGCGGGCGAGGGCACCGCTGAGGCCACCGGCCGCTTGATAGGCCTCTATGGTGAGGGCACGGCCTTTGCGGCGGCGCCAGGTCTCGAGCAGGGCGTGGGACATCAGCGGCAGGGCGCCGGGTTCGTCTTCGACCTCCTCGATGATGCGTGCGGTCAGTCCGCGTTCCACGATCATCCCCGCGGCCTGGGCTGGTTTGGTGATGGCCTCGCGTAGCTCGTCACGGCTCATGGGGCCAACCAGCACGGTCTCGTCCTGTAACGCCGCAGTGAGGGCGGGGTGTTCGGCGCAGCGGCCGAGGAAATCGGCACGTACGGCGATGACAACGCGAAGCCGGCTTGCCGGGTCGGTGGCGGCCAGGAGCCGGTCGATGAACTGATTGCGTTCTGCCGGGTCGGTGCAGAGGGTGTAGAGCTCCTCGAACTGGTCGACGATCAGCCACGTGTCGCCGCCGGCGTCCTCCGGTGTCAACCGCCGCTCATGGACGCGTAACGGATGCTCTCCGGGAGTGAGGATACGCACTGCAGCGGGCTGCGGACCTGCGACTTCAGGGATCCGCAGGCGTGGGATGAGGCCGGCGCGCAGAAGAGAGGACTTGCCACTGCCCGACGGGCCGAACACGGCAGTGAACCGGCGGGAGCGGGTCAACTCGAGCAGACGGTCGGTGAGTTGTCCACGGCCGAAGAACAGGTCGGCGTCACCCGGCTCGAAACGGGCCAGTCCACGATACGGGGGCTCGGCGTCCTCGTCCTCGGTGCGCGGCTTTGCCGCCGCCTCCGCAGACGCCTCACGCCACCGCTCCTCCCACTCCTCGGGGTCGCCACCGCAGGCATGGACGTACGCCAGTAGGACCGGCAGGGTCGGCAGCCGCTCTCCCGCCGCCGCCTGCGACAGGGTGCTCGCACCTTGACCGGTACGCTGCGCCATCACCCGGTACGTCGGACTCCCCGCCTCCACACGAAGCTTGCGTAACGCGTCAGCGAATCGCGCGACCGGCCCCGCACTTGGATCGAGCGGACTCTCAGGACGTCCCGCCATCGACATCTCACCCCCACTGAACGCCCCTCCCCCGTGGATGCGGCGCGGCCCTGCACGCTACGGAGCCGGGGGCAGGAGTGTAAATACCCGCACTTTCTTTGGTCAGTGCCTCTCGCCGGGGACGCCGTCCGCGCCCGCCATTGACCGCCGTTTCGGACAGTGTGCCGGGTTGAGCGGGGAGAATTCCAAGACCGGCAGACCAAGACACTGCGCCAGGTCGGTGCACCAGCAGACTGGATGGCGCGCGCCTTCCCGCGACGATCCGCCCGTGCACGGTTCGACGCGAGGCAGGGAAAGTGGTCAGCCGACGCCCGACCAGGTCACGACAGCCAGAACGAGTGGGACAGGACACGCCACCGCAGTCAGCAACAGCCGACGTCCGGCCGGCGTCATGCGCCGCACCACGGGCACAAAGGCGAGCGCTACGAGCAATGCAGCACCGCCGGCCACGCCCGCCGCGTACTCCGCGAGAAGACCACCGGCGGCCATCCCTTCCGCCGCGCCCCACAGTGCGAGAACGCCTACCAGGAAAGTCAGCCACGCCAGCGACAGGACGGTGACAGCGCCGAGCAGAGCCGTCAACAGCGTGACCCATGGGCGGGCTGTGGCCGACGGGGCCGGCTTCCACGGGCCGTACAGCTTCGCATAGGTCTGGGGGTTCATGAGCCGATGATCGTCGGCAGCGCTCATACACTTCATGAGGCGCTCTACTCAACCAAGCCCGTAGGCATACTCACTCCGGGCTGATCCACACGCCAACTGGAGTGCTCATGCGCCAACTCGTGTGCCGGTCGGACTCGGTGAGATCGCTAAGAGGAGACGCAGCCGCCCGGGAGCAGCAGGTGAGCGGTGATCAGCCGCTCGGGGCTCCTTGGAGTCTGATCGGAGAGGCAGGGCCGAGCGTGGGGGGGGCGTGCAGTTGCTGCCGGGAGGAGCCTCCACGAACGGCGACCGGGCGGCGGGAGACGGTTGCGGTCTCCCGCCGCCCGAGGGCGATCCAGGTCGGCGCGCCGTGTCACCGGTCAGGCGCGGGTCACCGGTGTCTGCAGTTCCGTCACCCAGTCCTCGCGGTTGTCGGGGCATTCCAGGTTGATCTCGCGGGGGTATCCGGTCGACCGGTAGCCGTGGGCGTCGATCCAGCGGGCCAGGGTCTGAGCGGTGGGCAGCACGCCGTCCATCGAGCCGCGGTGCACGATGGTCGCCGCCTGCTCCAGGGACGGCATGTCCAGGACGCGGACGGCGCCGTCCTGGAGGGGGGCGGATACCTGGACGGCGGCGTGGACGGTGATCCTGCCGCCGCCTTCCGGGGAGTCCTCGTAGGAGGCGACACCGGGCCCGGTGGGGGTGATACCGGCCACGCTCAGGCGCCGGAACAACTCGTCGTAGAGCGGCCCGATGACCGGGCCGATGTCCTCGGGCACGAAACTGTCGGCGGTTGCGGTCAGCTCGGCCACCCGAATGGTGGGGACGGTCTTGATCACGACGTCGTCGGTGGGCATGTGCCCCTCACTCTCGATCGCTCGGAGTCTCGCCTCGACCTGGACCAGGCGCGCTTCTGCGGCGGCCATGGCGGTTTCCAGTTCGGCCCGTCGCAGCCGCAGCATGCCGCGCAGTTCCTCGACGCCGACCTTCTCTTCCACGATGTCCCGGACCTGCCGGAGGGTGAATCCGAGGTCCTTGAGCGCGATGATCCGGTTCAGGCGGGCGAGCTGGGCGGCGGTGTAGTAGCGGTAGCCGCTGGCTGGGTCGACGTGGGCCGGGCGCAGTAGGCCGGTGGCGTCGTAGTGGCGCAGCATCCGGACCGACACGCGGCCGTGCCGGGCGAAGTCTCCGATGGTGAACATGATGTCTCCGAGTTGACCGCCTGACACGGTGTGAGGGTCAAGAAGCTACTGGGGGGAGGCAGAGTGGGGTCCTGCCGGGTGGCCTGTGGTGGCGCCCGTTCGGGGCTCTGGCGGCAGGTGATCGGTGCGGTGGTCCAGGCGGCAGGTGATCGGGTGCGGTGGTCCGGCGGCAGGTGACGGGGCTGACGCGACGGGTGGGCCGGGCCGACGTCATCCAGGTCAACTTCCCTTGCGACGCGGGGGGTTCGGGCAAACGGTGGGTTCCTTCCCGAGGTGGGCGCCAGGCCCGGCGGGGAGAGCCGGGTCGCCGACCGGGGGGGCGACGCATGAAGAGGTGACAAAGATGTACGGGCCGGGCCGGGGAGCACACGCCGGGGCAAGTACGCCGGTCGGAGCCGGGGAGTGTGCGCCAGGGGCCAGTGTGCCGGGCGGGACGGGTGCGGTTGCGCCGTGGCACGTGCGCTCGGCGGGGTCTGTCGTAATGATCCCCCCTGCTGGGCGTTTCCTGCCGTAATGGGCGGGATCCGTGCTGTCTTCGCTAGGGTCGTGGTAGGGCCGCCCCGTGTCCTGAGAGGTCACCGGGACGGGTGGTGGGCAGCGGTGAGGAGTTCCGGGTGCACTACTACGACCTCGGCAGCCACAGCCGGCCGGTGACGACGACGTCGCCGGAGGCGCAGACGTGGTTCGACCGCGGGCTGAACTGGACGTACGCCTTCCACCACGAGGAGGCCGTCCGCTGTTTCGAGGCCGCCGCCGCGGCGGATCCCGCCTGTGCCATGGCCGAGTGGGGCCTGGCCTACGCGCTGGGCCCGAACTACAACAAGCCCTGGGAGTTCTTCGACGAGCACGATCTGGGGCGGACGGTGGAGCGGGCGCATGCCGCCGTGCGGCGCGCCCAGGCGAAGGCGGCCGGCGCCACTGCCGTCGAGCAGGGTCTCATCGGTGCGCTGGCGGCCCGCTATCCCCGGGCCCACGCCCCGAGCGCCGAGGACTGCCCGGTGTGGAATGCGGCCTACGCCGACCGCATGCAGGCCGTGCAGCGGTCGGCCGGTGACGATCTGGACGTCGCGGCTCTGTACGCCGACGCGCTGATGAACCTCACGCCCTGGCAGCTGTGGGACATCCGCACCGGCACACCGGCCGCGAGGGCACGCACGGTGGAGGCCCGGGCGGTGCTGGAGCGGGCGATGGGCACCGGGGCGGGCCTGCGGCACCCGGGGCTGCTGCATCTGTACATCCACCTGATGGAGATGTCCCCCACCCCGGAAGCGGCCCTGTGGGCCGGCGACCGGCTGCGCGGTCTGGTGCCGGACGCGGGGCATCTGCAGCACATGCCCTCGCACCTGGAGGTGCTGTGCGGCGACTACCGGCGGGTGGTCAGCGACAACGACGCGGCGATCACAGCCGACGAGAAAGTCCTGGCCCAGACCGGAGCGATGAACTTCTACACCCTCTACCGGTGCCACAACCACCACTTCAAGATCTACGGCGCGATGTTCCTGGGCCGCTTCCGGGACGCGATCGAGGCGGCCCAGCAGTTGGAGGCGGCCGTGCCCGAGGAGCTACTGCGGGTGTCCAGCCCGCCCATGGCCGACTGGCTGGAGGGCTTCCTGGCGATGCGGGTGCACGTCCTCGTCCGCTTCGGCCGCTGGCAGGACATCCTGCGCCTTGCGCTGCCCGCCGACCAGGAGCTGTACTGCGTGAGCACGGCGATGCTGCACTACGCGCGGGGCGTCGCGCTGGCGGCCACCGGCCGTGTCGGCGAGGCAGAGCGGGAGCGCGGCCTGTTCGCAGAGGCCGTCGCGCGGGTGCCGCAGACCCGCATGCTGTTCAACAACACCTGCCGGGACATCCTTGCGATCGCCGCGCAGATGCTCGACGGGGAGCTCGAATACCGCAAGGGCAGGTACGAGGCGGCGTTCGCGGCGCTGCGGCGCGCGATCGAGCTGGACGACACCCTCCCCTACGACGAGCCGTGGGGGTGGATGCAGCCCACCCGGCACGCCTACGGTGCGCTGCTCCTCGAGCAGGGCCTGATCGAGCAGGCCGAGGCCGTCTACCGCGCCGACCTCGGGCTGGACGACACGCTGCCGCGTCCACTGCAGCACCCGGGCAACGTCTGGGCGCTGCACGGCCTGCACGAGTGCCTGGTTCGCCAGGGCAGGACAGCGGAGGCGCGGATCATCGCCCAGCAACTCACCTTCGCGGCGGCAGTGGCGGACGTGGAGGTGGAGGCGTCCTGCTTCTGCCGGTCGCAGACCGGCGGGCACCCGGCGGTCGAGGGCGGGTGCTGCCCGGAGGGGCACTGAAGGTCGTACGCCGCCCCCCTTCAGCCCGTCGCCGATCCGCTTGGATGCGGATACGGTGGCCGGGCCGGCCCGGCTCATCGATTTCCTGCGCGCGACGCTGCTCGGCACTCGGTCCGGCGGTGTCGACCCGGTCGGAGTGCCCCGGCACGGTGATCAGACAGAACCGGCCGTCCAGAGCGGAGCCCTGGGCGGTCAGGTTGTGGCATCCTCCCTTCCACCGCCCAGACGCCGACGACATCACACCGGATGGCCTCGCCCACGAGTTCCGGCAGCGATTGTGCAGCTCGCCGGCAGGCAGCCGGTCAGGGCCGAGCCGACACCGATGTCCATGAAAACGGGCGGCACCTCGCCCGGCACGGGTCCTGCCTGCGTTTGCCAGGTGTGACGGACGGCAGGAGACTGTTGGTGTCAGCGCGGTCCTGCCACCGGAAACGGGGGCCGAGAGGGGCCGACGCTTTTCCAGCTGCCGCCGCCTCCGTGCACCCCCTTCGCGGCGGGGCCGTACCCGACGTCCCGGTCTTCTCGGGAGGACCCGTGACAACGCTGCGCCTGGCCACGTTCAACGTCGAGAACCTCTTCGCCCGCTGGCGGTTCAAGGACGGCCTCGACCCTGCGACCGCCAACTCACGGGGCTGGATCGTCGACCAGATGTGTTTCGAGGAACTCGGCATGGACGACAAGGCCATCACGGGAGCGGCCGTGCGCGAGATCGAAGCCGACGTGCTGTGCCTCGAAGAGGTGGAGAACGTCGACACTCTCAAGCATTTCCGTGCCCAGGCGCTGGGCGGACGCTCCCGGTACCCCTACGTCGCCGGAGTGGACGGCAACGACCCGCGGCTGATCGATGTCGCCGTGCTCTCCAAGCTGCCGATCACACGGATCCGCTCCCACCAGCACCTGATGGATCCCGCGAGCCCGACCGAGCCGCTGTTCTCCCGTGACTGCCTCGAGGTCGACATCGAGGTCGGCCTTGAGACGGGGCAGGGCGGGACGACCGTGGTCACCCTCTTCGTCAACCACTTCAAGTCCATGCGCGGCGGACGCGCCCAGACCCGGGGCAAACGCGAGCGGCAGGCCCAGAAGGTGCTGGACATCGTCACCGACCGCTTCGGGCAACAGGCGCCGGGAGAGCACCCGTTCGTGGTCCTGGGCGATCTGAACGACTATCTGGACCCCGACGGCGACGGTGGCTCGGGCATCGACCGGATCGTCACCTGGGACCAGGTCGAGAACGTGGTGGCCCGCCTGCCCCAGGACGAGCAGTGGACGCACTACTGGGACGGCGGCGAGGAATACCGGCAACTGGACTACCTCCTGCCCTCGGCGTCACTGGCCCGCGCGGCCCCCGAGGTGCTGCCCGAGATCCTCCGCAAAGGGATGCCGCTGCGCGCCGTGAAGTACACCGGCCCCCGCTTCCCCGGGGTGGGACCGAACAAGCCGAAGGCATCGGACCACTGCCCCGTCGTCTTCGACCTGAACCTGGACCTGCTGCAGACCACGGCATGACAGCAGCCGTACCCGTGCCCGAGCGACCAGCCGTTCACGAGGAAGGCACGGCCTCCAAGGACGACCCCGGACAGCCCCGGGCTCCCGGCGGTTCCTCGGAAGCCCGCGGATGACGGCCGTCGGCCGCACGTGCACAGCCCCGTGTCGGGGAGCCAACACAGCGGTAGCCCTTGATCAACGCGGCCGGGCTTCGTAGCCTCGCTCAATGGGGCATGACGACGACACTCTTCCGGCCCTCGAACTCGCCTTCCCGGGCCCGGAACGCGACCGTGGCGTGGCGGCGATCCTGAGCGGTCGCAAGACCGCCCTCACGGGCCTGCTGGAGATCTACGAGCACGCGGGAGAAGCAGTACCGGTGACCGGTCAGCGGTACTCGGTGCTTGATTCCGAAAACAGCCCGGCCGTCACCATCGAACTCGTCGACGTGCGCATCGTTCCCATGAAGGAGATCGACGACGACTTCGCGCGGGCCGAGGGACGCGGTTACAGGGACGTGGCCGAGTGGCGGGCAGCCCACGAAGAATTCTTCCGCAGCGCCGGCGTGAGCGAGTACCTGGGGCACACCCCCGTCATCGATGACGACACACTCGTCGTCGCACAACGCTTCCGCGTGGTGGAGCCCGACGACTCCGGTGGTCAGTGAGGCCGTCCCACGATCTGACGAGGGTCCGGCACGCTCAACCGGGCAGACCCTGCGGTGCCGGACCGGCAGTTGCTCCCGGCCGTCCGTCGGCGGCTGCCACCAGCCGTACCGCCGGCGTGATTGCTGCTGCCGGCCGGGTACGGCCATCTCCGGCCGGTTCCCCCCCCCCCCCCCGGCTCGCCGGTCCGCCAGTCTGAGCGCGGACGCCGGACGTCGTGGTCACGGCCGAACGCGGGTGTTGGGCCATCGCCCTCACCCGGCCGGCTCTCACTAGGGCGTCCCCGACCCCCACCGGCCGAGGACCATGTTCCCGAAGCCGCCTCCGCGGAAAGGGCCGATGAAACAGACGGCCCAGACGCGGCCGCGGTCGAACGACACGCGGGGAGCCAGGATTGGCGGTACGGCGGCGCCGTTGCGGTGTAATCCTGTGGCGCTTTGCCGCTGACATACCGAGGTGGATATGGGCCGGACCGTAGTGATCTTCGCCGCAGGGTCCCGGGGAGACGTCCAACCGTGTCTGGCACTGGGCCGAGGACTGAAACGCCGGGGCGATACCGTACGGGTGATCGCCAGCCACCGGTATCGCGGCCTGATCGCGCAGGCGGGCCTGGACTTCCACTCGCTCTCGCTGGATCCCACCGAGATCATCGCCTCACCCGAGGGCCAGGAACTACTGGCCGGTGGACGCAGCGCGGTCAGATTCGTTCGCGGAATGCACCGGATTCTGGGGCCGCTGATCGCCCGCATGCTCTCGGAGGTGCAGACGGGCGCCAAGGGAGCGGACCTCGTCCTCACTCCCAGTCTGTGTTTTCTCGGCCTCCATCTGAGTCAGTATCTTGAGGTCCCGTACGCGGTCATCCACTTCCAGCCGAGCCAGCCCTCCGGGGCGTTCCCGCACCCCTTCCTTCCCGCCGCGCGCTTCCTGGGCGCGGTCGGTAACCGTCTGAGTTTCTACGCGGTCGATCTGGCCTTCTGGCTGGTGTCGCGTCCAGCGGTCAACACGTGGCGGCGCGAGCAGCTCGGGCTTCCCGCCATGTCCCCTCTCGACCCCTTTCGCCACGCACCTGGCACTCCCGTGCTGTGTGCGTTCAGCCCCGCCGTCGTACCCCGCCCCGGCGACTGGGGATCGAGTGTCCATCTCACCGGTTACTGGTTCCACGAGGAGCCGTCCTGGACGCCGTCGCCGGACCTCCTCGCCTTCCTGGAGAGCGGGCCGCCGCCCGTCTACGTGGGCTTCGGCAGCATGAGCAGCAGTGACGACGGGGTGACCGGCCGCGTCGTACGGGCGGCGCTCCGGCGCGCCGGTCTGCGCGGTGTGCTGACAGGAGACTCTGCGACCAGCGACGACGATGTCCTCGTGGTCGACGACGTCCCCCACGGCTGGCTGTTCCCGCGCATGGCGGCGGTGGTGCATCACGGCGGCGCGGGCACCACCGCCGCGGCGCTGCGGGCCGGAGTGCCCTCCCTGGTCTGCCCCTTCTTCGGAGACCAGCCCTACTGGGCGGAGCGGGTACACCGTCTGGGCGCGGGCCCGAAGCCGCTTCCGGCCCGGCACCTCACGGTCCCGGTCCTTGCCGAACGGCTGCGCGCCGTGGTCCGGAACAGCGAGTACACCGAGGCTGCCCGCCGGCTGAGCCGGGCGCTGCATGCCGAGGACGGTGTGGCAGAGGCCTGTCGGGTTCTGGACCGGCTCGCACCCTCTAGCGTCTGAGTTCGTTCATCACCGAGGGCCAGATGAGGTGCAGTTCGCGTTTCCAGTAGGGCCAGGAGTGCGTCCCGGGATTGTAGACGTGGGTCGTGACGTCCACACCTGCGGTGCGCAGTGCCTCCGCGAACCGTTCCTGGCTCGGTGTGAAAATGCCTTCCCACGTCGACACCAGGGCCGCGTCGGCGTCTCGGCCCGCGTCCAGAGGGCCCAGATCGCCGGTCCCGACGCACAGGTGGACCTTCGTGCCGCGGTAGGCGGTCACCATGGCGGACGGGTTGTGCGACCGCCAGATGTCAGGATGTTCTGCCGGGTCACCCCAGGCACTGATCAGCTTGTTGCCGTGGAGAGCGTCGTAGACCCGGAGGAAGGTGCGGATCACCGGGTCGTCGAGATCGACGATTCCGCTGAAGCTTGCCACGTAGCGGAACATGCCCGGGTGCCGGCCCGCATAGTCGAGCGCACCGAGTCCGCCCATGGAGAGACCGACGACTCCCCGCGTGGCGTTCGCTCGGAACCTCCGTTGCAGGAGACGGGGCAGTTCCTCGGTGTGAAAGGTCTCCCAGCGCGGCTGCCCGACGTACCAGTCGGAATACTGGCCGTCCTTGCCTCCGTCAGGCATCACGATCAGCGCTTCGGCGTCGTTCGCCAGGTCCTCGACGTCCGTCTCGCGGGTCCACGAGGTGTAGTCGTCCTCCCCGCCGTGGAGCATGTAGAGCGTGGGGTAGCTCCGTCTCGGCTCGCGGTACCAGCTCTTGGGAAAGATGACACGGACGGGCACCGTGCGGTCCATGGCCGGTGACCACACGGTGAGATCCTGCATCCGGGCATCAAGTCTCTTCACGGCCGTGACCCGGGCGCCGCTGCCCTCCGGGGCCGGCCGACGACCGGAGGCGGACGCGGTCGGCCCGGCAACGAACGGCACCGTGACGAGGATCAGTGATCCGAGGACGGAATAGCTTACCAGCTTCGCTCGGCCGAGGCTCTTTCTGAAGTCGTATGGCATGCGCTGAGGACCGCCTTGGAGAGTTGGACGGGCATTCCCCTTACTGCGGAGACCCAGTGGCAGCGTCGCATGACATGACGTCAAGTCCGGTATGCCATTTTGCAGACCATCATAAAATTGACTCGTTCGGCGGCGGTTTCTGCGCTACGTGCGGCGACCCGTCCACCTGAGGGCGGCGCAGGGCCCATACGGCGACCGGGGCCCCCACGCCGACGAGTGCCGCCGCGATGCAGAGCCCGGCCTGGTACCCGGCCAGCGAGGCTTCGGTGCCGGAGAACTGCCGGGACACGCACAGGCGCTGCACGAACGTCACCACGGCGCCCACGAGCACGATGCCGAACACGCCGGACAACTCGCGTGTGGCGGTGAAGAGGCCGGCCGCGAAGCCGGAGAGGTGGCCGGGGGCGGATGCCAGCGCCCGTGTGGTCAGGGGGATGGCAAGGGAAGAGCCCGCGCCGACGGCCGTCAGGCCCGGAATCAGATCGGCCAGCCCGCCGCGCTCACTGCCCAGCGCGACCAACAGCAGCCCCAGGGCGACCAGGAGCAGGCCCGTCGCACAGACACGGGCCTCCCCCCACCGCCTGGCCATGGCGGTGACGAACGGGGCGGTGCACAAGAGCGCCGAGAACACGGGGGTGAAGGCCAGACCCGCCTGTACGGGGCTCAGCCGTAAACCGCTCTGCAGAAACTGACAGGTGTAGAAATAGACACCGCTCACTCCCAGGCCCCACAGGAGCTGGGTGACAAGCCCGCCGCTGTAGGGTCGCTGCCGCAGTAGCTCTCCCAGAGCCGGATGGCGGCCGAGTCCGCCGCGGCACAATGCGACCACGCTCGCCGTCGCCACCACCCCGCACAGGATTACGGGGACGCCGGTGAATCCGTAAGCGGGTCCCTGGATCAGGCAGTAGACGAAGCAGGAAAGACCGATGCACGCCAAGGCGATCTGGTGGTTCGGTACGGGTACCGCGGTCCCGCTGCCGGGACGGTTCCGGCGGCCGGACGGTCCGGGAACGGCCATGGCTCCGACAATGAAAGCGCACACGCCCAGCGGAGCGTTCATGAGGAAGAGCCATTCCCACCCCAGGTGCTCTGTCACCACGCCGGAGAGCACCGGCCCGAAAGCCAGCGCGCAGGCCGCTGCGGCGGTCGTCGCACCGTACGCGGCGGTGCGCACCCTGGGCGGCAGGTCCTGCGCCGTCAACGCCAAGGACGCCGGCAGGACGAAGGCCGCCCCGGTGCCCTGCAGGCCTCTGAAGAGGACGAGCGTCGCTCCGGTCGCCGACAGTGCACAGCACACCGACGACGTGGTGAACACCGCCACTCCGGTGAGCAGGGCCCAGCGCCGCCCTTTGGTGTCCGTCAGCCAACCTGCCCCCAGGAGAGAGCCGGCCAGCGTCAACGGGTACGCCGTACCGACCCACTTCAGATCGGTCTCCGTCAGATCCAGTTGGGCGCGGATCTGAGGCAGCGCGATATTCACCACGGTGTTGTCCAAAGCCGTGAGGAAAGTGCAGCAGATCACGGCCGTAATGACGCTCCACAGACGCAGCCGACTCAGCACGAAGCCAGCACCGCCCTCCCGTCCTTGTGTACGGCGTTCACCGGTATCCGTATGCCGCGAACACTAAGCCTTCCTTGGTCCACGAGGTGTGAGCGCGACCTGTGGTATTGGCGTGTCGACACAGGACGACGACTGCCGCGTGTTTTCCTGGCCCCTGCCGAAGGTTCCGCTTCCGCACGCTGAAAAAGAAGGTTCGGTGAGCCAGTGTCATCATCGGTGACGGATACGCTCAGCCACCATCTCGCCCACTTCGCCGCTCTCACACCGCAGGACACGGCCTTCACGTTCGTCGACTACAGCGCACACGTCGAAGGAACGGTGTCCTCGCTGACCTGGCGGCAGCTTCAGGAGCGGGTCCGTACCGTCGCGACGGGATTGCGTCGGCTGGTCGCGGAGGGCGAGAGGGTGGCCATCGTGGCGCCCCAGGGTCTCGAATACGTGGTGGGCTTCCTCGGCGCCGCCTGCTCCGGAGCGATCGCGGTCCCTCTGTTCCCTCCGTCCCTGCCCGGGCACAGTGAGAAGCTGGCCGCGGTCCTCCGGGACGCCGCCCCCACGGTGCTGCTCACCGTGGAAGCCCAGAGCCGGCTGCTCGCGGACTTCTGCGCGCAGCACGGTCTCGCCTCCTGCCGCCGCGTCGTCACCGAGCGGGAGCTGGGCGAGGAGGCGGCACACGCGCAAGCCGGGTTCAGCGCGCCGAAACCCGACGACGTGGCGTACCTGCAGTACACCTCGGGCTCCACCCGCATTCCGTCCGGTGTGGAGATCACGCATGCCAACGTGTGCGCCAACGCCCGCCAGGCCCTTGAGGCCTACGACATCCGCCGAGGCCGCAACTGCACCGTCGGGTGGCTGCCGCTCTACCACGACATGGGTCTCGTGCTGGCGATCGCGCTGCCGGTCATCGGCAACGTCGCCTCGGTCCTCATGGACCCGTTGGCCTTCATCCAGCAACCGGTGCGCTGGCTGCGCCTGCTCAGCCGGCACACCGGGGCCCTGACCGCCGCGCCCAACTTCGCCTACGAGTACTGTGTCCGGCAGGTGGATGCCGACGAGCGCGCCGGGCTGTCGCTGGGCTCGGTCGCTGCCATGGTCAACGGTAGCGAACCCATCGCACCCGGCACCCTCGAACGGTTCCAGAGCGCCTTCTCCCCGGCCGGCATGCTCCGTACGATCATGCGCCCCTCCTACGGGCTGGCCGAGGCCACCGTGTTCGTGTCCGCGTCACCCGCGGGCGAGGAACCGACGGTCATCGCCGTCGACCGCGAGGCTCTCGGCCAGGGCGTGGCCAGCCCCGTGGAGATGGACGACGAGGCAGCGGCGGTGGAACTGGTGGCATGCGGCCGGCCGACCGGCCAGGAAGTCGCGATCGTCGACCCGGCGACGTGCCGGCGCAGAGAAGACGGTCACATCGGCGAGATCTGGGTGCGCGGCCCCAACACCGGACGGGGCTACTTCGGCCGCCCGGAGCAGAGCGAGGCCACCTTCCGCGCGGTTCTCCACGGCGAGGAGGAGGGCGGCCCCTGGCTGCGTACCGGAGACCTCGGTGTGTGGCACGAGAAGCAGCTGTACGTGACCGGCCGGTTGAAGGACCTGGTGATCATCGACGGGACCAACCACTACCCGCACGACATCGAAGAAACGGTCCAGGGCGCCCATCCGGTCATCCGCCCGCACCACATCGCCGCCTTCGCCGTGGCCGGCGGCGACGGCGAACGTCTCGTCGTCGTGGCCGAGCACCGCCGTGACGCGAGCGCCGGCGACATCAGCCGGCAGGAGGTGGCGGACGCGGTGCGAGCCGCGGTCAGCGGCCGGCACGGCGTCGCTGTCCACGACTTCGTACTGGTGCCGCCCGGCAGCGTGCCGCACACGACCAGCGGCAAGGTCGCCCGCGGGGCGTGCCGTGAGCAGTACCTGGCCGGCGCCTGGACCACGGACGCCAGAACCTGAAACGCCGCCGGACGGCACCCTCTCAGGGTGCAGGCAGGGAGAGGCAGATGGAACCAGAGAGGGAATCGGCCCCGGGCGGCGCCGACGAAGTTCGGGCAACGTTGCGCACGCTCATCGCCGAGGCCTGCGGCATCGCTGCGGAAGAACTCGACGACGGCCGCCCCCTGATGGAGTACGGTCTCGGTTCCCGTGCCGCCGTCGGCCTGACCGGACGTCTGGAGCGCGCACTGGGCCGGCCCCTGTCGGCCACCCTGCTGTGGGAGCAGCCGACCGTCGAACGACTCGTGCGGCACCTGAGCGGGACTCCGCAGCGCGCGTCCGAGGCCCGGCCGGAACGCCGGGAGCACGCCGCGCCCCACGGCGCGCAGGAGACCCCTGCCTCCACCACCGGCGCAGACGGCGACGCACACGTCACCGCTGCCTCCACCACCGGCGCGGACCGCGACGGACCGGTCCCGGGCGTGTGCCCCATCGCCGTGATCGGCATCGGCTGCCGCCTTCCTGGTGGTGTCAACGGACCCGAGGGGTTCTTCAAGCGTCTCCTGTCGGGCAGCGACCTCGTCGGTCACGTCCCCGGCAGACGCCGGCGGTACTTCGCCACCGCCACCGGCGCGCCGGCGGAACAGGCCATCCGCCACGGGGCCTTCCTCGACGACGTCGAGGCCTTCGACGCCGGCCACTTCGGCATCACCCCGCGCGAAGCCGACGTGATGGACCCCCAGCAACGCCTGCTGCTGGAAGTCGCCTCGGAAGCGCTGGACCATGCCGGACGCCCCGCCTACAGCCTCGAAGGCAGCGACACCGGGGTGTTCGTCGGCATCAGCGCGGTGGAATACGGCCAGCTGACCACCGCGGACCCCGCACGCCTGACCCCGTGGACCAGTACCGGGGCCGCCGGCAGCATCATCGCCAACCGGCTGTCCTACGTGTTCGACCTGCACGGTCCGAGCCTGACCATCGACACGGCCTGCTCCTCGTCGTTGGTGGCGGTGCACCAGGCCTGCCGGAGCCTGGGCAGCGGCGAGTGCGACACCGCGCTGGCGGCGGGCGTCAACGTGCTGCTCTCACCGGTGGTCACGGCGTCGATGGGGCAGATGGGGGCGCTCTCCGCGGACGGACGCTGCAAGCCGTTCGACGCGTTGGCGAACGGCATCGCCCGGGGCGAGGGCTGTGGCGTCGTGGTACTGAAACGACTGGCCGACGCCCAGCGCGACGGCGACCGGATCCTGGCCGTCATCAAAGGCACAGCCGTCAACTCCGACGGCCGCTCGGCAGGTCTGATGGCTCCCAACCCCGCCGCCCAGGAACGGCTGTTGCGCAGTGCGCTCGGCAACGCGCAGCTCGACGCGACCGACATCGACTACGTCGAGGCACACGGCACCGGGACACTGCTGGGAGACCCCATGGAGGCAGCCTCCCTGGGGGCCGTCCTGGGTCAGGGCAGACCGGCCGACCAGCCCCTGCTGATCGGTTCCGTGAAGAGCAACCTGGGTCACCTGGAAGGCGCCGCGGGCATCGTCGGACTGATCAAGACGGTACTGGCACTGCACCATCGGCGCATCCCGCACAGCCTGCACTTCCACACGCCCAACCCGCACATCGACTTCCGCGCGCTGGGCCTGTGCGTCGTCACGGAGCCCACTGACTGGCCCCGGCGAGGCCGCCCGCCACGGGCCGGCGTCTCGGCGTTCGGCTTCGGTGGCACCAATGCGCACGTCGTCCTCGAAGACGCACCCGCGAGCCCACCCGCCGACGACCTGCCCGCAAGCGGCGACACCCGAGCGGAAGGCCCGCACGCACTCGTCGTCTCCGCCCGCTCCCCGCAGCGCATCGGCGACGTCGCGACCGCCCTGGCCCGCCGGTTGGCGGTCGACGACCCGCCGCCGCTGAAAGACCTCACGCACACCCTGGCCCGGCACCGCAGGGGCCCGGCGTGTGCCGCCGTCGTCGCACGCACCCACCAGGAGGCGGCCGACCGGCTTGCCGCCCTGGCCAGGGACGAGGAGGTCCCCGGCCTCCTGCCGCCCTGCACCGACAACCACGCCGGCCGCTCCTCGGGCTCCCACCGGCCCGTCTTCGTCTTCTCCGGCCACGGCTCGCAGTGGCAGGGCATGGGGCTGCGCCTGCTCCAGGACGACCCCTTCTTCGCCGCCGCAGTGGACGAACTGGATGGCGCCTACCGGGAACAGGCCGGCGTCCCGCTGCGGGACATGTTCAGCCGGCTCGACCCAGGAAGCGGCTTCGAGTACCTCCAGCCCGCGCTGTTCGGCATGCACATCGCCCTGGCCCGCACCCTGCAGGCCTACGGTGTGCACCCGGCCGCCGTCATCGGCCACTCGATGGGAGAAGTCAGCGCCGCCGTCATCGCCGGAGCCCTCGACCCCGCCGACGGCCTGCACGTCGTCCTCAGCCGGTCGGCGGCACTGGCCACCCTGGACACCGAAGCCACCGGCGCGATGGCCGCCGTGGAGCTGGCCGACGAGGACCGCGCGGAGGTTCTGTCGCGCTTCCCCGGCGTGGAGATCGCCGTGGACTCCTCCCCGCGCCGGTGCACGGTCGCCGGACCCGCACACACCGTGCGGCAGCTGGTCGACACACTCTCCGCCGACGGCCGTTTCGCGCGGCTCCTGGACATCGGGGCAGCGGCGCATTCCCCGGCGGTCGACCGCCTCCTGCCCCGGGTTCGGCAGAGCCTGGACGGGCTGGGGCCGCGTCCGGCCGGCATCGCCTGGTACAGCACCGTGCTCGACGACCCCCGAGCCGGCGTGACCGCGGACGCCGCGTACTGGTGCGCCAATCTGCGCCGTCCCGTACGCCTGCACCAGGCGGTCGCCGCCGCGGCGGCCGACGGCCACGCGATCTTCCTGGAGGTCTCGCCCCACCCGATCGCCCACATCCCCCTGGGCGAAACCCTGCAGACGGTGGTGAACGCCTCCGCGGCCCTCGCCATCCCCACACTGCGCAAGCAGGGTGACGAAGCGGTCGACCTGCGCACGGCACTGACCCGGCTGCACCTCGCCGGGGCACCGGTGGAGGAGAACCGCCTGTGGCCCCGGGGCAGGCGGATCCCGCTGCCCAGCCCCGTCTGGCGCCACGAGCGCCACTGGTTCGGCCACCGCGGCCCGGCGACCGGTGGTGGTGCGTCGCGCACCGCGCTGGGCCGTCGTATCGACGATCCCCGCTCGGGCGCCGTCCTGTGGCAGACGGACCTGGGCACCGGCCACGCACGGGCCGCCGGACGCCAGCTCCACGGCCGGCTCGTCCTGGACCTGCCCGCAGCCGCCGCACTCATGATCACGGCGGCGCAGGACATCCACGGGCGGGACTGCACCGACGGCCTGCACATCGAGGAGCTCGCCGTTCACCGGTGGCTGCCGCTCGCCAGCAGTACGCCCGTCACCCTCACCTGGGAGCCCATGGATTCCCACGCGGCCGTGGCGGTCAACGCCCGGTCCGCGGACGGCACCTGGCACTGCTACGCATCGGCACGGATGCACACCGACCTCGGGCCGTTCAAGGACGCGACGCCCGACACCCCACCCGCCGTCGTGACGCACTGGAGCCCCGCCACACCGGAGGAATCACGCCCGCGCTCGTACGAGGAACTCCTCACCGCCCTGCTGTACGCGCCCGCCGAGAGCGGCGCGGTCACCTCGGCGAGCGACGCCACCTCCGACGACTCCCGCACCGAGAACGTCCCCGCCCTCGTGCGGAGTCTGCGGCTCGAAAACCTCACCGACGTCGGCACGTCCTACACGGTGCAAGCCTTTCCCGAAAGCGGTGATCAGGGACCGGGCTGGACAGTCGTGGCCGGCACTGAACCGTCGAGGATCACTGCGACAGGCCTGCAGTTCGGTCCGGCCTCGCGCTACGACGTCCCCAAACCCCTGGAAGCACTCACCTACGAGATCGAGTGGCAGAAGTCGCCCGTTCCGCTTCCCGGCCGGCTCGGCAGCGCCCTGCTCCTCGTCGACGAGCCGGCAGCCGGCACGGACGGCACCCTGGCCACCGCCCTCGGCGCGGCGCTGGAGGCGCGGAACGTGTCCGCCACCACCGAGGCCGTCGTGGGGCCCGACGCCGGGCAGCCGCTCGGCGACTGGCTGCAAAGGACCGCGCCGGAGGAGCCGAGGGCGGTCGTGCTGCTGCTCACCCGCCCGGCCGGAACGCACGACCTGACGGCTCTGCACACCGCCGCACAGGTCGCGCGTCGCCTCGCCTCCCGCCCCAGTGGAGTGCAGCCGCCCCGGCTGTGGCTGGTGACCGAGCGTTCCCGCTGCGCGGCGCCCGGCGAACCCGGCCGGCCGGACCTGGCCTGCCTGCGTGGCCTGGTGCGCACCCTCGCCATCGAGGAGCCCGCTCTGCGGGCCTGCCTGCTCGACATCGACGCCCACCCGGAAGCCGTCGACAACCTCGTGCAGGAACTGCTCGGCGACAGCACCGAGGACGAGGTCGTCTGGAGGGCCGGAACCCGTCTCGTCGCCCGTCTCACCTCCGCCGACCTGTCCGGGCAGCAGTACGAGGCACCGTTCGTCCGCCGCAACGGCGCCTACGTCGTCACCGGTGGCCTCGGCGGTCTCGGCCTCGAAACGGCTCGCCGTCTCGCCGAGCAGGGGGCCGGCCGCCTCGTGCTCAACGGCAGGCGGCCCCCCGCCCCTGAAACCGAGGCGGTCATCACCCGGCTCGTCGCCCGCGGAACCTCCGTCGCCGTGGTGCAAGGAGACATCGCCGACCCCGGCGTCGCCGAGCGCCTGGTGCTGGCTGCGGTCAGCGAGGGACACATCTTGCGTGGAGTCGCCCACTGCGCGGGCGTGCTTCACGACCGCATGATCACCGACCTGGAGACCACCGATCTCGACACCGTGCTGCGGCCCAAGGTCGTCGGTGCCCTCAACCTCGAGGCCGCCCTGACCGACCACGACATCGACTGGTGGGTGTTCTACAGTTCGGCGGCGGCCCTGCTCGGCTCGCCCGGGCAGACCGCACACGCGTCCGCCAACGCCTGGCTGGACGCGATGGCGCAGCGCCGCAGGGCGGAGGGCCAGCCCGCCACGTCCATCGCCTGGGGGCCCTGGCGTGACGCCGGCGCCGTCGCCGACCATCGTGGGCTGGCCCTGGACTTCCTCACCGTGGAGGAGGGACTGGACGCCCTGCAGACACTCGTCGCCCACAACCGCACGCACACCGGCGTCGTCCATCTGGATGCCCCGCGCCTTTTGGAGGCCTTCCCCGGCTTTTCGGGCATTCCCTTCTTCTCGCACAGCCTCCGAACCGCCGACCTGTCCCCGGACGACTGGAGGGGCCCGGCCGGCATCGACTCGCTCGGTGCCGCAGCGGCGGACAAGGTGCTCCAGCGCCTGGCCGGCCGTGCCGCCGCCATCATGGGCTTCGGCGCATCGAGCCTCGACGAAGCCGTGCCGTTGCCGCGGCTCGGCCTGGACTCGCTGATGGCGGTGCGCATCCGCAATGCCGTCCAGCAGGACTTCGCCGTCGACCTGCCCCCGGACCTCATGCTGCGCGGCGCCACGCTCCGCGACGTCGGCGACGCCGTCCTGCGAGCACTCGGACTCCGACGGGAGGCGGCCGACACTGCCGCACCGCAGGGACGGCTCGACGCAGCCGAGACAACCGAAGCCGAAGCCGAAGCCGAAGCCGACACAGCCGAGGCCGACGCGGCCGGCCGGACCACGCCACCCGGCACACCCTCCGGCACGCTCCCGTCCACCATCCAGCCGCGCGATGCCGCCGAGCGCCTGGTGGCTGGCGCCTGGGCGGAGGTCCTGCGGCAGCCCCCCACCGACGTCCGCGCCGACTTCGTCGCGGCCGGCGGCGACCAGCGCGCGGCCGAAGAGCTCGTCGGCACCGTCCGCCACCGTCTGGGCGGCGTCCGGCTGGACCTCACCGCCTCCGCCGTACTCGAACAACGCACCGTCGCCGCCATCGCGGAACTGATCCGCCCGGCCGTCAACCCGGCCGGCGAGCAGGTGGTGAACGTCCTGCGTCCGCACCGAGCAGGCTCCCCCACGCTTCCGCTGTTCACCTTCCACCCGGGCGGCGGCCCCACGTCCGTCTACCAGCCGCTGACCCAACTCCTGCCCTCGGACCAAGCCGTGTACGGGATGGAACGGCTGGACGCCCTCGGCACCATGGAGGAGAAGGCCGCCCACTACATCACTCTGATCAAGAAACTCCAGCCGCAGGGCCCCTATCGGCTCCTGGGCTGGTCCTTCGGTGGTTTCCTCGCCTACGAGACGGCACAGCAGCTGACGGACGCCGGGGACACCATCGACTTCCTCGGTCTCATCGACACCCTCCTGCCGACGCCCCTGCCGGACGTGGACTCGTCCCAGGTGCTGCTCGAACGCTTCGGCCGCTTCGCCGAGTACATCTCGAAGACCTACGGCCACCGCGTGGAACTCCCCTACGAGGAGTTGGCGGTCACCCCCGCGGAGGAGCAGATCGACGTCGTGATGCGCCTGGTCGCCGAGTCCGGCCTGGACATGAGCCCGGGGATCATGGAGCACCAGCGGACGTCCTACATCGACGCCCTGGTCGGCGAGCGCTACCGGCCCCGCCCCTACCACGGCCGCGTGGTGCTCTACCGTGCACGGCAGGCCAACCACCTCATCACCGCGCTCGACCCGCGCTATCTGAGGACGGAAGCCGACCTCGGCTGGGCGCTGTTGTGTCCGAGCCTCGAAGTGGTGCCCGTCGACGGCGACCACCTCTCCCTCATCGACCCGCCCCACGTCACCACGATCGCCGACCATCTCGGGCACTCCTTCGGAGCGTGACGGCGGAGCACGCGCACCGGCGACACGGCGTGGGCGATGGGGTACCGGGCATGGTGTGGGGGGCAGTTCAGGGTTGTGGAGGCAGACGTGAGGTGAGTCGGCCTCGCCTGGTGGTGCACGGTGTTCCTCCCGCGCGCCCACTCGGGCGGCCGGCGCCGGCAGCAGACCTTCCGGTCGCGGTCGAGGATCTGCATGCGGGCACGGTGTCCGGGGCTGACTGCAGACCCATGCCGGCGAAGTCGGGAACGGCCTTCTTCAGGACGGAACGATGGCCCCGACTCCACGGGCGGCGCGGGATCGGGGCCTTCCGCTTGTTGCCTGTTCAGCCTGTGGTGGTGGGCGATCACACGATCGGTACCGCTCGTGTTACGGGCCCCACGGTTCGGTCACCCGTAAACCGGCGGCCCACCTTGTCTATTGACCGAGGGCGGGCTGCCGCGGTGCCCTGCCGTCAGCAGACGCCCCGGAGCTCTGGCCGGTGGTACCGGTGCGGGGATCACCTCCCCGTGGCCTGAGGGGCACGCGGGCTTCGGTGAGCACGCGGTGCACGAAGCCGTACGACCGACCATGGGCCTCGGCTATGGCGCGGATCGACCGACCCTCGCGATACTCCTTGACGAAGGCTTCGGCCAGCTCCTTACGTGCACTACCTGTTATCCACTTGCCCTTGTGCACGACAATCTCCTCTCACATCGTCGAGTGATCACCGGTTTCCCGCGTCGACGCGACCCATGTGCGCGAGCTGGGCATCGCCGTGCGTGTCGCGACCGTCCGGCACGCCGGAACGGGCAGCTGACGGTCGTGCGGTTGGTCAACGGAACGCCTCGCCAACGTCTTTGCGCTGGTCTTTCCACCTCGCCCTCGGCCTGGCTTCGTGACTGCGCCAGGTGACGTGGTCGCCCTTCTCGGAGCCGTCCCGCCCCGGGCTCCCGCGACGGCGCGGAGGGCTTCCGGGTCCGCTCGCGGTGCAGGCGGTGGATCAACCCGGTCGGCCGTCGTCCGGTGCGGCCGCGGCGCGGTCGGCCGTCCGCCGGCGCCGAGCCTGCCCGTGGCACGCAGCGGCCGGCCTGTGTCCCAGCGGGGCAGATCGTGGCGAGCCAGCCGTAGCACCACGGGCGGCCCCCGCCCAGCGCACGGGCTGCACGAGACGCAGCCACGGCCGGGACGTGGACAGCGGTGCTACGGCGCTCGACGGCGCGCGCCAGCCGGGCGGCGACCGCATCGGCCGGACGGATGTTCCGGACGCCGGGGGGCACGTGCCGGAGACCGTGCGAGTGCTCTACGCCCCGGCGGCACCACTGCTCGGCCGCGACATGCTGCTTGAGGCACGGTTTCACGGCATGCACTTCTACTGCGGTGTGCGCGTCACCGAGGTGGTGGACGAGACCCGCGACGGGACCGCCCGCGTCTGGGGATCGACCTACGAGACCCTGGAGGTCCCCCTGGAACGCGGCCAGGTCACCTACGAGGCGCTGTTCGTGGTCTCGTGCCATTCGAAGGGCGCCCCGACTCTGGACCGGATCACCTTCCTCGGATGGCGCCTCTTCGTCGAGGCCGAGCTGCGCGGCGAGCACCCGCTGCCCCCGTCGTCCGCCCGCAGTCGGGCGTCTGGTGTGCGCGCCCTCCGACGGGAGGATGGACCGCTCGGGCGCGCTGGCGATCCACCGGGTCGCCCCGGGCTGAAGCGCAGGGGCACACGGACGGCTCGTACTGGTCGCGACGGACCGACGCAGACCGGCGGGCGTCCCACCGGGGAGCCAGGCAGCTGAGGCGTGATGGCGGGGCGTCCGGGTGATCGATCATCTGGTGCCCGTACGCGGCTCATGCTCGCAGCGTCACCCGTCCGGCCGTCAGGCCGTTCGCCCGGTCCCGTGCTGGGCGCAGCGGCCATCGGCCGTGGACAGCCGCCTGTCCAGCCGCCACGGCCCACCGACCCGAGGGACCCGGCCGCCTTGTTCGAATTGACGCCGGGCTGCCACGGCCTCGTACTGAACACGACGGGCTCTTGGCACAGGTTTCCCCGTCGACTTCCATCATCTGCAACCTCCCCGCTCAGGGAGCCACCATGACGGTGCAGCAACAGACAGCGACGACCCCGACGGTTCTGGTGTACGAGGAGGACCCCGGATTCCCTCCCCGGGTCAACATGCCCGTACCGCATCCCGTTCCACAGCTCGACACGCAGCCCTTCCCGACGGCCATCGCGGACCCCGCGCCGCAGCCGGACGGTGCCGGGCCGGGCACCGAGGCGTTCCGCTACTGGGTGGCCGCCGACGCCCTCAGCAGGGCCGCCCAGACCTGGGGTCCGCTGGTCCCCACCGGAACCCAGTGGCACCAGACGGTCGGCCGCGCCCTCACCGCACACCTCAACGCGGGAATCGACCTGAACGCCTACTACGACCGCAAGGGCCTGTGGTTCTTCCGCAGCACGGTGGCAGGCGTCACCGTCGCCGCCTGCGAGAGTCCCGAGGTCGTCGCGCACGAGACGGGGCACGCGGTCCTCGACGCCCTGCGCCCCCAGCTGTTCAACGCCGCGAGCGCGGAGACGGCCGGCCTGCACGAAGGCTTCGGCGACATCAGCGCGCTGCTGAGCTCGCTCCGGCTGGAACCGCTGCGGATCGCGGTACTGGCCGAGACACAGAGCGACCTGGAGCTGTCCTCGCGGGTGTCGAGGATGGCCGAGCAACTGGGCGCCGCGATCCGGCAGGGTCACCCGAACGCGGTCGACCCGGACTGCCTGCGCAACATGTCGAACAGCTTCTTCTACCGCGACCCGGTCCACCTGCCGCCCAGCGGGCCCGCGAACACGCTGTCCAGCGAACCGCACTCGTTCTCCCGGGTGTTCAGCGGCGCGTTCCTGAAGATCGTGGCGGGGATCTTCCGCCAGCAGGACCTGCAGGACCAGGCCGGCCTGGCCAGGGCGGCCGAGATCGCGGGGCAGCTGCTGGTGGACGCCGTCGTGGCCGCACCCGTGGTGTCCGCGTACTACGCGCAGGTCGCGGGCCACATGATCGCCGCGGACCAGCGTCGCAACGGCGGCAAGTACGGCCCGTCCCTGCGCTCGGCGTTCGTCCGCCACGGCATCCTCTCCCTGGAGGCCGCCACGGCCATCACGGAGCCGGAGGTCGCTCGCCGGGGCGCCGGTATGGCGGAGGCGACGCCGGGCGGCAGTGACGAGGCTGGTCTGACGGCCGTCACGGTCCACGGGGCGGGCTACGGCATCACTCAGCCCCTCACCCTGTCGGCCCCCTCGCAGGAACGGCGCTTCGGCATCGCGAGCTCCGACCCCGCAGGCGGCTCGGTGCGGCCCGCCGACCCCGAGCAGGTCGCCACGTCGTACCTCGAGGACCTCTTCCGGCGGGGCCGCGTCCACGTGCCCCAGGAGCACCGGACCGCCACGGCGTTCGTCGACGACAGCCCCTCCCGGCTGAAGACCCACGAGATCATCCCGAGCTCGACCGGTGAGGGTCTCGCGCTGGTCCGGCGGTGCTTCGACTGAGTGCTCGGCCGGGTCAGCGCAAGCGCAGGCGACGGACGGTGAGCCGTCCGTCGTCCTCGCGTGTGACGACGTGCGTGGTACGGGGCGTCGGCTCCTCGCCCTCGTACACCGCCTCGCCCCGCGCCAGCAGATCACTGATGAACTTCTCGGACGCCCGGCGCTCGGCGTCGTCCGCCGGTCCGCCGTCGACCAGTTCCTGCAGGTCCACCGGGAAACCGGCGCGTTCGAGCGCTTCGGCGCCCCGTGTGGTCACCATCGCGAGCACGAGCTGTTCGGAGACGCTCCGCACGACGACGGCCTCCGTGTCGTTCACGGCTGTGGTCAGCTCGGGCAGGCCCCGGGCGTCCGGCAGCTCGATCCACGCCCGGTGCACGGGACGGTTCTCCGTCGCGGCGCGCGCGAACACCGGGTCGACCCCCGTACGCATCCCCACCTCGCGGGCGAACGCGCGCTCCCGGGCGTCCTCGCCCACGAAGACGCAGTCGCCGGCCGTGGCTTCCCCCGCGCCGGCGACCGCGCGGTCGAAGATCCCGCGGCCGTCCTTCGCCCCCCAGTGCACCAGTGCCCCGTCCGTGAACCGGCCGGGGAACGCCTCATGCAGCGCGGTCGCGGCAAGTGACGCGGCATCGGCGCCCGGTCCGGGGTCGGAGATGACGCCGGTGCGTACGTCGCGGAGGGCATCGAGCACGGCCATGACGCGCGGGCGGGGGCGCAGGGTCAGAGAGCCGTCGGGTTCCACACGGGCATCCGCCAGAGTCGCCCCGACGTCGAAGAAGATCACAGCCATGTGAAGTGCCTCCCCACGGCGGACGCTTCCGAGTCGGGCCCACCCGGGTGAGACGCCCTGGGAGTCGTCGTCGAAGGTCACGGCCACATCAGCGCCGCCGTAGAGCTGCCGGTCGAAGGCCGGGGGCCGGCCCCGGGGCTGCCGCTTCGCAGCGGTTGCGGACCTGGTCCGCCTGCTCGGCGGTCCTCGGGGTTGCCGGGGGCGTGCCGATGGATCCGCACGATGGTGGAGTCGAACGACAGCAGCCAGTCGATGTCACCGGCCGAATCGGCAGTGGCCTGTGCGGTCTGGAGCACCGTGGGGAAGGTGCGGTGGCCGGGCGAAGCAGGCTGGCCCGCCTCGGCAAGAGCTGTCGCCCGACCCTGGAATCAGTACGCGATGGTCCATGGCAGTCACCGTCTCGTGCTACGAGATGTCGGGTGACAAGACGGGCGATACGATGAAAAAGGCACAACACCTCAGGAGAGATCCGCCCCTAGGACGGGCTGGATGCCATAACCCATGCGAGGTGGGATGTGCCTGGCGTGACGGAGCGAGGCTTTTTCCTCGACGTCCTGCACGAGCGCCGCTTGGGTGATGAGGTCGTCACGTCTCACCGATAGCGTCGACAGTTGCCCGGGAGGTTGAACTATGAACCGCACCCGTCGTCTCACAGTCCTCACGGTTTTGGTCGCCCCTGCGCTCGCGGTGGGTCCTGCGGTTGCCGCACAGGCGTCGGGCACCACCGCGCCTGGGGCCGTGGCCCGCGCGGCGTGCCACGTCGAAACCGAGTCGAACGGCAAGTACCACCTGTGGGGCGAGGGATTCGCCGCCGGTACGAAGGTGACCTACTCGGGGTCCAGTTCGGGCAGCGTCTCCACGGACCGGTCGGGCAGGTTCGACCTCGGCGGCCTCAGCGGGTACAAGTACTCCGTCAAGTACGACGGGAAGACGCTGACCTGCGCCATGGTCCGCCACTGAGGGGCCCGCGCACGCTCCCCCGCTCCGCCGCTCCCGGTCAGTCCCAGGTCAGCGAGGGAGTCAGCACGGCACCTACGCCGACTGGCCATACCGGCCCACGCCGTCGCGGGCCGTGCATGAACCGGCCTCTGCCTTTGCCATCGCCCGTTACGCGAGGTGGGGCGCGACCCGCAGGATGCTCTTGCCGTACGTCTTTCCCTCGGCGAGCCGTTCCAGGGCCTCCTCGATGTCGGCCATCTCGTACTCGGCGGTGATGTCCGGCCGGACGTCCCCCTGAGTCATGGCCCGCAGTGCGTGCCGGGCGCTGTCGGCGAGACGTTCTGGGTGGGTCCGGGAGAGCAGGTCACTGTTGTAGGAGAGTACGGACCGGCCGCTCATGAGCAGCTCATCGGTGTCCAGCACCACGGGCGCAGAGCCGGCGAGGGTGCCGTACATCGCCAGCCGGCCGTGCGGGGCCAGCCGCTGCAGGCCGGCCAGGCGGGTGGAGCCGCCGACCGGGTCGAGGATGACGTCAAACGGTTCCTCGCCGGCGTGCCCGTCCGAGGCGTCGGCGAATTCCGCACGGGTGATCAGCCGGTCATAGCCGAACCGAGCGGCATAGACAGCCCGTTCGGCGTCGCCGACCACACCGACGACCCGGCCGGCCCCGGCGGCGCGAGCGAACTGGGCGGCCATGGTGCCGACGCCGCCGGCCGCCGCGTGGACGAGGACGCGATCGCCCGATCGCACCCGGGTGACCGTGTGGATCAGGTCGTACGCGGTCGGGGTCGTCCATCCGACTGCGGCGGCGGTTCGCGGTGCGAGCCCCTCGGCGTCGAAGGTGAGTGCCGCCGAGGCGGTCAGCACCTCGGCGAAGGCACCGCCACTGGTCAGCGCGGTGACCGTCCGACCCAGCAGGGCCCCGTCGACACCCGGGCCGACGCCGACGACCTGTCCGGCAGCCTCGAAACCGGCGACGAAGGGCCGCGGCACGGGGAAGTGGCCGCGACGCACGAGCACATCGCCCCACTGGATCCCGGCGTACTGGACGGCGATGGCGACCTGGCCGGGGCCGGGGACGGGCCGTTCCGCGTCGATGAGGTGGAACCGGTCGTCGGTGTCGAGGACGACAGCCTTCATGTCTCTGCTCCCTCAGGTGAATCAGTAAGCTGATACGAGGCGACGTGCCGACCGTACGAGTATCAGTATGCTGAGTCAAGCAAGAGAACTGATTCATGATGGAGGGGGTCATGGCCGATCCGACGGCGAATCATGAGAGCGGGGTCCCGGCCGAGGACTACCTGTGCAGCCGTATCCGGCGCGCCGAACAGGCCCTGATGGGTCACCACGAAGCCGTCCTGCGTGGCCACGGTCTCACCATGACGCAGTACACGGTGCTGCTCGCGCTCTCGGCAGAAGGGGACATGTCCGGCGCGCAGCTCGCGCGGGCCTGCGGCGTCACCCAGCAGACCATGGCCACGGTCCTGACCGGCCTGCAGAAGAAGGAACTCATCGCCCGCACGCCGTCACCAGTCCACGCCAAAGTCCTCCTTACGTCCCTGACCGACCAGGGCCGCACCGTGCTGGATCGCGCCTACCAGGAGGTCATCGTGCTGGAACGCGCCCTCAGCGACGCCTTCACCCCCGAGCAGCATGCTGCCCTGTGCGCCCTCCTCGAGCGCGCCACCGAGGTACTGGTCCAGCAGACCCCCCGCCGACGTTAGGGAGTGCATACGTAGCGCGGTGCCGGGGTCTGGCACGGCGCGTCGGGGGGCGAGCACCGGGAGCGTCGTGAGCCGGTGTCACGGCATGAGGTGAGGCGCTCTCGGGGGGCGACCGGGTGGTCGCGTAGCGGTGATGCAGCAGGACGGACACGTCGCCGCAGCGAGCGGCCCGGTCGGCCAACCCGGTGAGCGCGGCGTCGAGTCGACCGGGTCGGAACATGGACAGGTCCGCGGCGTCTGCGCCGAGGCCGACGGACGCTTGCCGAAGCAGTGGGCAGACTGCGGACGGGGCCAGAGCCGCCGAGCCGCGCCTACCGACGGGCCTCGGCGTTCCCGCGAGGGGCCGCCCAAGGGAACGTCGAGGGGCGAACGAGCTTCACACCCCTTCGGCTCAGACACCTACCGTGGCTCTGCGCTGCGCCTGTTCGAACTCGGCGACTGGATCGCCGCCCATCTGCCAGGGCCAGTCGGTGACGACTCCACCGATCGCCTCGAACACCGCCCGGGCCTCGGCGCGTCGGTCGCCGGCCATCAGCGCGTAGGCGAGAAGGTTCAGGTCGGCGAGGGCCTTGGCATGACGGAGGAATCCCGGCTGTCCCCACGTGTGCGCGACGCGGTCGAGGGCCTGGGCCGCCATCCCCTGGGACCAGTGGGTCCGCGCCACCAGTGCTTCGTATCCGCCCCGGCCCAGAATGGCGTGGTACTGGAACACCTGGGCGGTGAGTTCCGTCGCCACACAGGGCGCGTTGGCGGGCATGCGCGCGCCCAGCCCGTCGATGAACTCCAGAACCTGCAGCCGGGAGCCTCCTTCCTCGGGGGTGAGATAGCTCAGCATGTTCATGTACGCCTCGCGGTTCCAACGGTCACGCGCGAGCACCTCGTTCCAGACCCCGAACACCTGAGGCTGCGTCCAGCGTTGCCGACGCGCCACCTTGAGCAGGGCCACCCAGGGGGTCGGATCCTCCGGCGTGAGTTCGGCGGCGCGCAGACAGCTTTGCACCGCGTCATCGGCGACGCCCGGATCATCCTGGGCGCGGTTCTGCGCCACCTGGGACCAGGCATGCAACACGAGCGCGGTCGCGTTGCGAGGCTCACGCGCGGCCCAAGAGCTCGGCAGACGTGATGCGGCGAGGAAGTCCGCCAGAACGCTGATGCGGTGGGTACGACGGTCCCAGTCCCCCGGGTCCTGGTCCAGCAGCCGGGATATCTGGGCCGCGCACAGGTCTGTCGTGGCGAACGTCCCCGTCCTGGCGGTCGACAGCAGGGACTTCAGCAGTCTGCCCAGCTCCCGGTCGTCGAGTTCAGGGGCCAGACGTGCCCGTTTGCGGCGGCTTGAAAGAAATCCCATGGATGGAGACTAAAGCGGATCACAGCTCCCACAAGGGGTGGGCCCAGATCGTTATCGATCACATACCGTGCGTGATCATTCCCTGGTGCGCGGCGTGGCGCTGTGACGGCGAGGTGCCGATGCGGCAGCCGCTGCCGCCGGACGCGGCGGTGTGGGGCGACCTCACCGATGAGCGATTTCACGCCATGGGCCCCGCCGCCCTGGAGGCGGAGCGCGGTGTCATGAAGCTCCCTGATGGCGACGTCCACGGCACACGGACGCGCCACGCAGTGGCTTTTCCTGAACATCCGTCAAACCCGGATGTCCACCCCCCTCGCGGGGAACGCCTTGCAGTTTCCGGGAGACCGGCCGTACCGCGTCCGCAGGCGGCTCGGCGACAGCCTGCGGGGGGCGGGCGGCGAACACGGTGATGCCTGCAGCGCGCGAAGGTGTCGATGTGGCGAGCCCGGGTAGGCCGTGGTCCTGCGGGGCGTGCGTCCACCGCGGGCCGGCTTCGAGATGCGGTCACCGCCAGACGCTGGATATCCTCGCTGAGTGGCCGGGTGGATGACGGCCAGGGCCGTGGCGCAGCAGCCGCCCACCCCGCCTGGAGAGCGAACGCCCCACCCGACCTGGACAGCGAGGACTTCCGCAGTCCGGCCTTCGCAGTGTCCACGCCTCCACGGGAGGAAGGTCGCCATGAGGTTCATCCGCACGCGCACAGCAAGGGTCGCCGGAGCGGCTCTGTTCGCCGTCCCACTGGCCCTTGGAGGTCTGGCGTCGCAGAGCCACGCACAGGATGCGTCTCCCAGCCCGTCGGGGACGTTCGGTTCCGGCTGCTCGGCGCTCTCCCAGAAGACCGACACGGCCAAGGACAAGGTCACAGAGGCAGCGGCCGCATATCCGCAGCTCAGCCAGCTGGTCTCTGCCACGGTCAGGGCCAAGCTGAGCGACGCGTTCGACGGGAAGCCCGACGTCACCGTCTTCGCCCCCAACAACCAGGCGTTCCAGAAGGTGACCGTGTCGCAGCTCGTCTCGCTCCTCGGCGATCCGGGGCAGCTGAAGAAGGTGCTGACGTACCACGTCGTGGACAAGCAGATCACCCCGGACCAGCTTTCCAAGGGCTCCTTCACGACGGTGGAAGGCGGCAAGCTGACCACGTCGGGCTCGGGCTCCACGTTCAAGGTCAACGGCGAGGCGAACATCGTGTGCGGCAACATCAAGGCCGCGAACGCCACCATCTACGTCATCGACAGCGTTCTCAAGCCCCCGTCCTGACTCGCGACTCCCGTGGGTCGGCTCCTGGTTCTCCCCCACCGGCCGGACGAGAGAACCTGCCTGCCTCGGCCGCCAACGCACCGAATCAGGCTCGCCGTTGAGCGAAGCGTCGTCATGCGGGCGGTATCAAGGTGATCAGGAATTCCTGGTCGCGGGCGCCCGAGCAGCGACCCTGGACGATTTCGGCGCCTTCGACGGTGTCCTGGTCTCGGATGGAAAGGCACTGGCCGGTGGCGGCGGGGCGGAGACGGAAGTGTGCCGAGGCCGGCGGGCCGATCGGTTCGATCCGGAACTGCTGAGCGGGATCGTCCTCGGCGCAGTCGTCCCTGGGTTCGATCAGATCGCGGCCGGGGCCGTCGCGTAAGAGAGTCAGGCAGCCGATGGCGTACTTCGGATGGTGCCACTGGATCTGGACCAGGTTCTCACCGACGGGTTCGATGTAGGTGCGCGGCAGGACGGCCCGTGCGCAGGGGTACTGGGCTGCGACTGCCGTGGCGTAGTGGTGCGTGCGGTCTCGTCCTTCGGTGACACACAGCCGTGGCGTGCGGGCGGGGTGGATCTGCGCCCAGCTGCCGACAGCCAGTATGGCCAAGCCCTGCACCGGGCGGGGGGCCATGCTCGTGCGGTGCGATGCCGGCGGGGCCGAAAGCGATGTCTGCACGCCGAGGGCTGCGCCGGCCCCGATCGCCGCGGCCGCGATCAAGCTCATGAGTCTGCGCCGGTCCCTGGGCCGCGGCACACGGTCGGCACCGGCCGTGTCAGGCGCCGCCTGCTCGTCGGCGCCCGGCGGGACCCGATCGGTACGGGGACCGGGAGGCTGCTCGGCCATGGCCAGGCGTCGGCGAGCGTCGAGCCACCGCAGTACCTCGGCCTCGCTGAGTCCGCAGGCGCGGGTGAAGGCGGCGACGAACGGCTCGCGGGGCAGCGTCGCGCGCCCCAGAGCAGTCGCCATCGTGCTGGAGGCCAGCGTGTCCCCGCGCGCTGCGGCCTTCCCTTCCAGCTGCCGGTAGGACAAGCCGGACCAGATCCGCAGGGCACGCAACGCCGCGGTGTACTCCTCGGCAGTGCGTGGCCGGTCCGGCTGCGGTGTCCCAGGTGGAGGCGGCTCGGCCCCGTTGTCTTCTGCCCCTCGTCCCACGACCCCACCGTAACGGGGACTCGCAGCTGGGCGCTTCTGGCGAATTCGTCAACTCGGTGCCCCATCCAGCCATGTTCGGAACCTGCTGCTCAGCAGTGTTCGGCGGCTGGTCGGGACTGTTCCGAACGTACGCGAACACCTGGGCGGGTTGTGCGCGCTCGCCGTCATCGGGAGGCTCTGAGCCGCCGGCACAGCCACCACCGCTGCACGGAGAGCCGGAACTCCGGCCGGCCGGCGGAGAGCCTCGCGAAGTACGCCGGCGCCCCATGGCGCCCACGGATGCCGCATCCGATGCCGAACCGGACAGAGGCCGAAATCTGGAGGAGTTGCGAATGAAGAAGGCTGCCATGAAGTCGGCAGGCATTCTGGGCGGGCTGGTGACCGCGGGGATGCTCGCCCTCGCGCCACCGTCGTCGGCGGTGTCCGCCGCGAGTGACGACACCTACTTCACCGCCCAGGCGACCAAGCAGTACACCTGCGCGAAGACGACCTGCCGAGTGAAGAGGAATCTCTTCAAGGACCAGCCGCTGTGGATCAATTGCTACTACGTCGGTCAGCGGGTCTCGGGCAACGCCATCTGGTACTACACCACGACGTTCGAGGGCGAGCACTGGGTCGACGGATACACCCCGGGCCAGCACATCAAAACCGGTGGCGACCCACGGCCCGGAATCGCCCGCTGCTGAGCAGCACCCTGCCGGCGAGCAAGGACGGCTGACGGTCATGTCCCCCGCCGCCCCGCCGCGGTGAAGGTGGCTCACCCGACACCGGCCGTGCTCGGTCCGCCCCATCAGCACATCAGCTGCGGCGACGCTCAGGCGCCGAAGGCTGATGCCGTTCACCCTGCTGCCGAAGAGGAGAAGATCATGTCAAAGACGCTCCGAAGGCGAGCCGGACTCGCCGTCTCTGCACTCGCACTCGGTTCCGCGGCCGTGACCGCCGGGCCGGCGGTCGCCTCTCCCGCCTCCGTACCGGCTGCGCCGGCCTCGGAAAGCGCCTGTTCCTACGACGGGGCTCACCCGTACCTCTACCCCGGTGACCCCGGAAAGGCCGTCGCGCACGCCCAGTGCCTGCTGAACCTCTACGGCCGGCGCCTCCAGGTCGACGGCCAATTCGGCCCCGCCACGAAGGCCGCCGTCATCTGGGCACAGGGCCGGTGCCACATCGACACGGACGGCATCGTCGGCCCGAAGACGTGGGACTGCCTGCACCCGGACAAGAGCCCCAACCCCTGACCTGCACGCCGCTGGTGACGGTCATGCTCCGATGCCGTCACCAGCGGCGTACCGGGCCAGTCTCTTCCCAGGTGCCAGGCCGTGCGGGAGCCGGTGGCGCATCCGGGCAGGACGCCGACCTCCATGGGCCGCATGGCCCGGTACAGGCCGGCCCGAGCGGCGGCTGCCCGGTTCCGGCGGCCGTCGGTGCTCTCGCTCACCGAGTGACGTCCAGCTCTGTGTACATGCCGGCCGCGTAGTGGCCCGGCAGATTGCACAGCAGTTCGTAGCGGCCCGGCCGCAGCGTCACCGTGGTCCAGGCCGCCGCGCCGGCGGCGGTGCCCTCTCCGGCGTCACTGCCGCAGGTGCGCGACGCCTCGCCGACACTGCCTGCCGCCGGTACCCGGCCGTCGGGGCCGCTGGCACGTTGCCCGGCGGCCTGCCCCGCCGGCAGCGGCAGCACGATCACCTCGTGCGGGAGGCCTCCCGCGTTGACCACCCGCAGGGTCACCCTTCCGACCGGGATCGTCGCGGGGTGGGCCACCAGACGCATCATGCCCATACCGCCGTGCCAGCCGGGACGGCCGTTGTCCGGTGCGGGCCAGTTCGGCCCCGCATCATGCGTCCCATATCTCATAGGGCCACATCGACGCAGTGGCTTTCGCGGCCGGTGCGCCGCACCGTGGGCTCTGCGCCTTCCAGGAGGCCGGTGCCGTTCTGGGGAAGGCTCCGGGCGCGGCCATCAGCGCCGTGGTGGCGACGCCCAGTACCAGGCCCGTCGCGGCAACGGCGATCGCCGACCACACTCCTCGGCGGCGATGCGGGTTCATCGGTGCTCCCGCAGCAGCGCGAGCCGGCGTTCGTACTCGTTCTCGTCGATCTCCCCACGCGCGAACCGCTCGGCCGGCAGGTTCTCGTCCCGCCGGTCCTGCCACCCGCCTTCACCGGACGGTGCAGGCGAGCCGGGCTGCCGATGGTGACGCGCACCGGTGAGGTGGCGCACGAGTGCGATGAGCCCGACGATCAGGACGGCCCAGAACAGGACCATGAACACCGTCACGACGATCCAGCCGCCCCAGCCCCATCCGCCGTCGTACCACATCATGCCGATCACTTCCCTCGGCTGACTCGCGTGACGGGTCCAGGATGGATCAGTGACACCTCGGTCGGCCTGGGCCGAAGTTCCCAGGCGTAGGGCCGGAGGGCCCAAAGCCCCTGGCAGGCGGTACGAGCGCGGCGCGCCGTCCGCCCTCGGCAACACAGGCCCTGGCCGGTGCCGGCATCGAAGGTCCGGCCAACGGGCACGCGGTGGTCACTCCTTGCCGCGGACCACCGCCACGGAGCAGTGCGCGTGGTGGAGCAGGGCCTGGCTGACCGAGCCGAGGAGCAGACCGGTGAAGCCACCGCGTCCGCGCGCGCCGGCCACGACCAGTTGCGCGTCGGCGCTCGCCTCGATCAGCGCCGAGCGGATCCGGGAGCGCACCAGGCGCCTCTCCACCGTGACGTGGGGGTAGCGCGTCTGCCACGGAGACAGGGTCTCGTCCAGCAGGCGCTGCTCCTCCTCGCGGAGCCGCTCGATGTCGACCACCAGGTTCAGCGGGTCGCCGGGTCCCTCGTAGGCCCGTTCGTTCCAGGTGTTCCACACATGCAGGGCCAGCAGGTCCGCACCGCGCATCGACGCTTCGGCGAAGGCGAATTCGACAGCGCGTTCGCCTGCCGGGGAACCGTCCACCGCCAGCAGCACGGGACCGGTCGGGTTGGGCCTGCCGCGCACCACGAGCACCGGGCAATGGCCGTGCGCGGCCATGTGCACAGCGGTGGAACCGAGGAGCAGGCTGCCGAACGCCCCCCGCCCACGGCTGCCGACCACGACGAGCGAGGCGGTGCGCGACTCGATCTCCAGCACCATCAGCGGTTCACCGACCGTGACCTCCCGTGTGACGTCCGCCTGCGGTGCGGCCTCGCGTGCCCGCAGCTCGGCCTCGGCCAGCGCGCCGTCCACCAGCTCGCGCACGCCCGCCGTGGCGGGATTCCACGGCGGCCCACCAGACGGCGGATGGATCGAGGGCCACCCGAAGGCGTGCACGAGCCGCAGGCCGACCCCGTTCAGCACCGCCTCGTGTGCCGCAGTCTCGACCGCGTCCAGGCTGGACGGTGACCCGTCGACCCCCACGACGACCGGTTTCGCCATGCCGCGCCTCCTCGCCTGCCGTCTTTGCGCCTGTCTTCCCGGTTTTCGTCCATCCTCCGTCACCCAGCCGGGCACCGCATCGAACCGGATGGCCTCCCTGGCGGCCCTTCGAGCCGGCGACGCCGAACGGTCGGAACGGTCCGGGCTCGGCCGGGTCGGGCATGTGCCGGTGTCGGCCGCCCGTACGACGGTGCGGTCGCCGTCGGCGCGCACGATCACGTCGGCAAGGCCTCGGAAGACGCGCAGTCGAAGTTCCGCATGGGCGGGCCATGCGGGTGCACGGCTCGCCGGGTGGTGTCAGGAAGGTTCGGGTACGACGGCCACGGGGCACGCCGCGTGGTGCAGCACCCCGTGGGCGGCACGGCCGAGCTGGAGGCCGAAGTGGCCGGGGCGGCGCCGGGCGCCGACGACCAGCAGGTCGGCCTCGTGGGAGGCGGCCAGCAGGGCGTCGCGGGCGCGGCCCTCGACAGGGCGGCGGTGCACCTCCAGGTCGGCGGGTGCGTCGCGGAGGGCCTCCTCCAGCGCCTCGGCGGCCACCTGCTGCAGGGGGTGCCTCGGCTCCCGGGCGGGCTGGGCCCACTCCTGGACGAAGTCTGCGGGACGGTGGCCGGCGGTCGTGTACGCGGGGCGCCGCCAGGCTCGTACGGCTTCCAAGCAGACTCCCCGCAGCACGGCTTCCTCGGTGGCGAACCGTACGGCGGCCGAGCCCGCCGGCTTCCCGCCGACGCCGAGGACGACGCACCCCCGGGTTCCGGAGCGGGCCCGGTCGTCGTGACCGCCGCGCAGCACGATCACCGGGCAGTGAGCGCGCCCGGCGACCGTCAGGCTGACGGAGCCGAGAAGCGCCTCGGCGATCCCGCTGCGGCCCCGGCATCCCAGGATCACCGCGAGGGCCGTGCGGCTCTCGCGTACGAGTCCGTGCTCCGGCTCCTCGGGCAGCACGTCGGTGGTGACCTGCACGCCGGGCCGGCGGTGCTGGGCCCGTTGCCGGGCGGTTCCCACGACGTCCTGGGCCATCACCTCTTCCAACGGCTTGCCGAGTTCCTGGGCGAGCAGGGCGCCTTCGTACCGGTCCCAGAGCGAGGCGTACACCAGCCGGAGCGACGCCTTGCGCAGGGCGGCCTCGTCGGCCGCCCAGTCGACGGCCCGCAGGCTCGGTTCGGATCCGTCGATCCCTACGACGATCGGAAGGTCCATCCTGCTCACCGTCCCGTGCCGGGTCGAAGGGCTCGTCGACGGCCAGGGGCTCGCCCGAGCACCCGGACGACCACCGGCTTCATCGGTTCTCCTCCTCCAGTGAGTCAGTCGTGCGCGACCCCGGCAACAGGGGCGAGCACGTGGTGCGGAACGGCGTGGACGTCCTCGCCTGATCGGCGGCGGCCTCACCGACCCGGGACACCGGCGAGAGGCCGTACCTGTCCGGGAAGGCCGTCCAGCCCCACGTCCGGCGGCCGCCCGTCAAGTTAGCCGTGCCGCGCCGGGGCCGAGCGGCGGTCCTCGCGGCCCGGGGAGCGCTCGGAGTGCTGAGGGCGCGGTAGCGGGGGTCAGCCCGTGGTGAGGAGGTTCTTCACCTCGACCACGTCGGCGATCTCCTCCACCTCGGCAACCATCCGGGCTCCGGTCGCCGACGGCACCCTGCCCGCCAGTTCGACGACCCCGTCGTGCACGGTCACCTCGACGGCCTTCAGGTCGCCGGGCGGGCAGACGGCCCTGATCCTGTCCTCGACCTCCGCCTGGATCGCGGCGTCGTCCCTGATCAAGGCCTGGAGCAGCGCGTCGCGGCCCACGACGCCGACCAGCCGGCCCTCGTGGTCGGTGACCGGGAGCCGCCTCAGGCGGGACAGCGCGGCGAGCCAGGCGGCCTCGGCGACCGTCGCGCCCGGCAGGACCGTGATGGCGGGGCTGGTCATCAGATCGGCCGCCGTCTCGCCCCGGGCCTTGCCGTGCAAGCGCCGCTCCCGCAGCCGGCCGACGGGCCCGGGACGGTGACCGGAGGCTTCGAACGCGACCTTCGCCAGCAGATCCGACTCCGAGACGACTCCCACCACGCGGTCCTCCGCGTCCACGACCGGGACGGCACCGGCCTGCTCGCGCGCGAGCAGGCGGGCGATCGCCCGGTACGGCAGGTCGTCCCGCAGTGAGGCGGCGGGCACCTCCATCACGTCCCGCACCAAAGGCAACCCGGCGCCGGGCACCGAGCCGGGCTGTCGCGAGGACGAGGCGGCCTGCGGTGCCCCTCCCGAGGACGTATCGCTCACCGGTGCCGACGGCGGCTGCTCACTCATCCCGGCCTGCCTGGTCGCGGCGGCGGCCACGGCGCCCAGGTAACGCACCAGCCTGTCCTGCCGTGCGGTCTCGCCGGGACTCCAGGGGCGGGTGGGCACGGATCGCCGGGCGTCCGCGCCCGTGGAGAAGTTCTGGTGCTGGTTCACGGCGGCCTCCGGACTCCGTCGGGTTGCCTACGTTCCAGTCTCCCGTTCCGACGCTCGCCGCCTAGAGCCGAACGGCCCTGGTGGGACGGCATGACGGCCCTGTCCGGTGGCCAGCCTCCTGCCCGACTGGCGGCCGTGCAGCAGGAGGCCGCCCGCATCCGCGCCGCCGCGGAGCCGCTCGCCGCGGAGGCTTGCGGACCCGGCAGCGGGTCCGCGCGCTGCGCCGGCACTGGATCCCCCGGCCGCGGCGCGACCTCGCGGCGGTGGAACTGGCGCTGGAGGAAGCCGTGCACGAGGAGGCGGTACGGCGCCGCTGGGCCGCTGCACGTGGCGCCAGGTGACTACGGCGGGAACACACAGGCGACGACGGGCCCGCGTGGGCTCGCCGGGGACGGACGTCGTTCCGTCGGATGCGGCCATGGATCTGGACGGGTCTGCGCCTTCTCGGCGCCCGGACCCACGCCGACGGGTCGGCACGCCGTATGCGCGGTGGCCGGCGGACAGGGTCGCCGGACACCGGCACGAGCGCGCCCCGGCGGTGGGCCTCACGGGCCTGACCCGGGGACCAATGGCCCTGGCACATCCTTCGGGCCGGGAGGGATGGTGAGGTCGTCGGTGTCCACCTTCCCGACGGCAGCCCGCCCTACGACGTGCGCTGCGCGCCGGTCCGTTCCGGCGGACGCGGCGTCGGAGGCGCTCTCCGCGCCCAGTGGGCCGGAGCCTGGAGGCGATCATGTCCACGCAGAGTGACCGGCGGCCGATCGTCGTCGGTGTCGAGGCCGACCCGGCCAAACGGATGGCGCTGGCCTGGGCGGCCGACGAGGCAGCCCGCCGGCACCTTCCGCTGCGCCCGGTCCGCGCCGAAGGCGTACCGACCCGGGGCTACCGGGGGCGGGAGGTCCCTCCGTCCTGGGAGGAGTGGAACGACGAGCTTCACCACAGCGGGAAGCAGGTCCTCTCGGACGTCGTGGACTTCGTCGGGGCCCGGCATCCCGAGGTCGAGGTGGACGCCGAGCTCGCCGAAGGCGACCCCGTGTGGGTGCTGTGCGAGCAGAGCCGCCACGCCACGGCCGTCGTACTCGGCTCGCAGCACCTGAGCCGGGCCCGGGAGATGTACAGCTCCGCCTCCGTCGTCCTGCCCGTCATGGCGCACGCCCACTGCCCGGTGGTGGTCGTGCCGGAACCTGAGCATGTCACCCAGGAACCCGAGTACTACGTCGTCGGCGTCGACGGCAGCGAGCACGCGGCCGCCGCGGTCGACCTGGCCTTCGAGGAAGCCGCCCTGCGCCGCGCGGAGCTGCGTGCCCTGTACGTCTGGCAGCCCGGACCGCTGAAGATCTTCGACGAACACGCGGCCCAGCAGGAGTGCCGTCGGCTGCTCTCCGAGACCGTGGCCGGCCGCCGGGCCCGCTACCCGGAGGCGGACCTGCGCCACGAACTGGTCGTCGGCCATCCCGTGCAGGTCCTCACCGAGGCTTCGACGCACGCGCTGGGCCTGGTGGTGGGCACCCGCGGACGCGGAGGTTTCACCGGCATGCTGCTGGGCTCGGTCAGCCAGGGTGTGCTGCACCACGCCCGCTGCCCTGTCATCGCCGTTCCGACACGTGCGTGAGAGGCACCTGGGCCGCGGCGCCGCGCTGTTCGGCCCGCCCCCGTTCAGTACATGGCGCCCCCGGAGTCGCGAGCGGCGCTTCCGCCCGCGCCGTGCGGCCCTTGCGCCTGCGAGCCGTGATTCCGTTCGTACCGGGACCGGCTCCGACGGCTCCTCGTGCCATCTGGGGAACATCGGTGACTATGCGGCACCGCCCCGGGTGAGCGTGGATGTGTGGTGCTACAACACGGCCGGGCTGCGCGCCGACGCACCGTTCGCTGTGACGTACCTGCGTCGTCCCTGACGCGGGACGCCCGGGCGACGTCACCGGTCGGCGACTTGCTCAGCGTCGTAGCGGGCTGGAAAAAGGGTGCGGGCGGCCTCCGGGTCGGGTGCGACGAAGATGCCGTCCGCCTCCACGAGCATGGTGGAGGGCTCCTGTTGCGTGGCGATCACGGTCATGCCCGGTTTGCCGGCCGCGGCGCATGCCCGGCCCGTCCGTTCGTTCGTTCGCTCGTCGAGGAGCATGGCGCTGATGCCGTCGTGGCCGTAGCCGGGTGGTCCTTCATGGGCGACGCCCACGAGGGTCGTCAGCCGTGGCCTGACCTAGGTCGACGGACTCGCGGCCGAGGTCGGGGGGGGGGAGCGGAAGGCGGCTGTGGTCCCGGTTCCGGTCGCCACTCGGCCTGCCGCCCAAGCGGGCCGTGAAGCTGGTCCGCTTCGACCATGCTGCCCACCGCCTGGGCGCGGGCGAACGCGCGGCCCGGGTCGCGGCCGACACCGGCTACGCCGACCAGTCCCAGCTGCCTCGGGACGTCGTGGCGTTCACCGGGGCACCCCCCCCCGCCGTGGCCGGCGAGCCGTTTCTCGCCGTCGACGACCTCGCAGCGGCGAGGTCCACTTCGAACGCGGCCGGGTCGTGCCGCCGGCCGAGGCAGGCCCGGCGTACCCGGCCGGGCAGCCGTCGCCGCAGATGCGCGCCGCGGCTGCGGGCACGGGGTCCAGGATGACGCACGCACGGACGCCGAGGAGGATGTCCGGCGTCCGGTCGTGACGGGCGGGCCGGCACCCGCCGTCCTAGGGCGACACGGTGGCGGCGATCAGGCGTGAGACGCGGGCGGCGCCGACGCGTACCGCGTCCTCCAGCTGCGGCTGCCGCTGCTCGAACAGCTCGGCGGGGACGGATGTGGCCACGGCCCCCGCGACCCTCCCGTCCGCGTCGAGAACGGGGGCGGCGAGGCAGGACAGGCCGCCCTGGAACTCCCCCACCTCGACCGCCACGCCGGAGGCATGGACCCGCTCAAGGTGTCCCTCCAGGACGTCGGGCGCGGTGATGGTGCGCTCGGTGAGCCGCACCAGCCCCTGTTGCCGCAGGTAGTCACGGCGCCGCGCGGCCGGCAGCGACGACAGCATGACCTTGCCGAAGGCCGTGGCGTGCGGGGCCTGGTGGAAGCCGACGTCGAGCGGCTCGGCCCGGGGCGCCGAAGGCGAGTCCACGACCTCGGCGACGACGATCTCCTCGTCCCGGAAGACGGTGTAGTACGCGGCGGCCGCGCACTCGTCGTGGATCTGGTGGAGCACGCCCAGCAGGCCGGGGGTCACCTCCAGCTGCTGGCACAGGCGCCGGTGCAGCCCGGTGAGCTTGTACCCCAGGCCGTAACCGCGGGACTGGTTCAGCCTCACCAGGTAGCCGTCGTGCACCAGGGTGTTCAGCAGGCGGTACGTCGTCGGCAGCGTAAGGCCCGCGCGGCGGGCGACGGCCTTCGCGGTGATGCCGTCACCGCCGGCCGCAACCGCCTCCAGCACCCTCAGTGCCCGCCGGACCGATCCGAGCAGGTCCGCCGCGCCGGCGGCGTGCGTCTCGTTGCCGTGCATCATGCGTCTCCTGTGCGGCTCCGGGAAGTGAGCCGTATCGCCGTACCGTCACCCGGGCGGCCGGCTCCAGGCGGATGAGGCCTCGGAGCCGGCCGACAGGTCGGTCGCCCCGGGCGGCCGAGGTCTGCCTGTCGCGCGACGGTCATGCGGCGATGGTACGCAACCGGTTCATAGCCATGTAGACCTGACCGGCCAGCAGGCCTCCCAGCACCTGGGCCCCGAGGTACACGGGCAACTGGGACCAGTCCACCGGTCCCCCGGCGGGGCCGGACACCAGCATGGGTCCAAGGGTGCGCGCCGGATTGAGCGCCGCCCCCGTGACCGGGCCCACGGCGACGGCGATGGCGAAGACCGCGAAGCCGATGGGCAGGCCGGCGAAGCCGCCCGGTGCCCGCTGGTCGACGACTCCGAACACCACGAAGACCAGGATGAAGGTGCCCAGCGCCTCCGCGAAGAACGCCTGGGAGGCGGAGGTCGGAGAGGCGTAGGAGGCGACGCCGAGGCCCAGATGCACCGCACGGGTGCCGAGCACGGCGACGATGGCGCCCGCGCCTGCCACCGCTCCCGCGCACTGGGACAGGACGTAGCCCGCCACCTCGCGCCGGGGAATTCTGCCCGTCGCGGCCAGGGCGAGGGTGACGGCTGGATTGATGTGGCAGCCCGACACATGGCCTATCGCGAACACGGCGGCCACCACGACCATGGCGAAAGCGAACGCGATCACGCCCAGGTCGGCCATCGTGAAACTGGTCTTCCCGGTCTTCTGCAGCATGAGGGTGGCAGGAATCGAGCCGACCCCGAGGAAGACGAGAAAAGCAGTGCCGAGAAATTCGGCGAGCAGCCGTTGGAGATAAGTGTTTTCTTTCATGACTTTCGCCGGAGACAGCGGCCCCGACCTCAACCCCTTTACGATGTGTGGCGTTCGGCGTTTTCCGGGCCCGCCCCGGGCAGGTGCACGACTTCGCGGAGCGGGCGCCGCAGAGGGTGCGGAGGGGGCGTCACCGAGCGCCGGGCACGAGGATTCCGCGGCCCTGCAGCCGTCCATGCTCGAGATCGTCCATGGCGTCGTTCACGGCATCGAGCGCATACGTCGTGGTGTGCAGCCGCACCTTGCCCTGGGCGGCGAGCGTCATGAGTTCGTCCAGGTCGTTGTAGCTGCCGACGAGGTTGCCGATGACGTTGATCTCGTTCGAGATGATGTCGATGGTCGGCACGTGGACGTGTCCGCCGTATCCGACGACGAAGTAGGAGCCGGCCCTGCGGAGCATGGCGACGCCCTGGGCCTCGGTGCCTCGCTCGCCCACGAAGTCGATGACGACATGTGCTCCTCGACCTGCGGTGATCTCCTGCACCGCAAGCACCGGGTCGCCGTCGGCGCGCACGGTGTGGTGCGCACCCAGGCTCTTGGCGAGCTCCAGGGCCGCTTCGGAGGTGTCCACGACGACGATCTCGGCCGCGGTGAGGGCCACCAGGGCCTGGATGCCGATGTGCCCGAGGCCCCCGGCGCCGATGGCGACGACGAAGGCACCGGGATACAGCAGCGGCACCGCCTTCCGTACGGCGTGATAGGCGGTGAGACCGGCGTCGGCCAGGGCGGCCACGTCGGCGGGCCGGAGGCCGGGGTCGAGCTTCACGCACGAACGCGCGTTGGTGCGCATGAACTCCGCCATGCCACCGTCGCAGTCGATGCCCGGGAAGGCGCTGTTCGCACAGTGCACGTCATCCCCCGAGCGGCACGCGCGGCACAGGCCGCAGGTCATCAGCGGATGGAGGATCACGGGATCACCGACTGCCAGGTGGGAGACTCCGGAACCGATCTCCCGCACCCATCCGGCGTTCTCGTGGCCCAACGTGTACGGCAGCGACACCTGGGACTTTTCCTGCCACTGGCCCTCGATGACATGGAGGTCGGTTCTGCACAGACCGGCCCCGCCGATCTCCACGATCACGTCCTGCGGTGAAGTGATCCGGGGCTCCGGCACCTCTTCGACAATGGGCCGCCCGTGATATCCGTGAACACGCACTGCCTGCATTTCGCACACTCCTTGTGTCTGAATCCGGTAAGCGGTGCGAGGAGATGGTCATTCTTTTTCGGCCACATGGTCAACGGGACGGCATCTGGAAGATTTCCACCTGCCGAGAAAACAGACACACCACCACAGAAGTCTCGATCGAGCATTTATCGGGCGTGTGGGGGGCTGCGAGCGCCGGCCGGCGCCGTACGATCTTGTCGCCACGGGGCCCGGCAGGAGCAACGGGCCCGTGGAGCACGCACGTAGCGGAGAGAGAGTCCGATGATCTTCATTACCGCCAAGTTCCGCGTTCTTCCCGACGATGCCGACCGGTGGCCGGAGATCGCCGCCGACTTCACCGAGGCCACGCGCAGGGAGCCCGGCTGCCTGTGGTTCGAATGGTCGCGAAGCGTGGCGGACCCGACGGAGTACGTCCTGGTCGAGGCCTTCCGCGATGACGAGGCGGGCGCCGCTCACGTGCAGTCCGCGCACTTCAGGGCCGCGCAGGAGACGCTGCCGCGCCACCTGGCCGAGACACCCCGCATCGTGAACATGACGGTTCCGCAGGACGACTGGTCTCGCCTGGGCGAGATGGCCGTCGCGGAGCAGGACTAGACCTGTTCTCCATCTGGTGCCGGTAGCCGCGTCCGCGGGGCGGCACCGGCCAGGGGCTTGCCTGCGTTCACAGCCGGCGAAGACTACTTCGTGCGCAGCATGAGGGCGTAGCGGGTGTTGTCCCCGTACACGCCGGTCTCGTCCCCGCGGATGCCGAACCGTTTCTGGAACCGGGCCACGGCCTGCCGGACCTCCGTGCCGTAGCGGCCGTCGATCGCACCGCCGTCGTAGAGCCCTGGGATCTGGAGCAGACGCACCTGCAACTCGTACACCCCGTGCCCGCTGTCCCCCTCACGCAGTACCCCGGTGCCCGGGATCTCGGGGAGCGAGGTGTCGTCGGGCAGCGGCCGTTCGGGTTGCTCCTGGGCGGCAGGCGGCGCGGCCGGCTCGGAGTGCTGGTTCGTGAGGAGCGAAGAGGCAAGCAGGAGTCCGCTCACGGCACCCAGCCCGAAGAATCCGGCGACCCGGGCGTGCCGCCGGTCGGTGAAGCGCCGATGCTCCGGGCTTGCCTTCGGTAGCGGCAGCCGTACGGTGTCCGGGCGCGCCGGCGCCTCACGGGGCGGGGCGTCGAGAGGCGCCGTGCGCAGAGCGGAGGGTCCCGGGTCGGCCGTCCAGGAGGCGTCCGGAGACGGGCCGGCTCCGCGGCGCACGCTCGCCCGCACGGGCCCGAGGCCGGGGCGGGGCGCCGACGGCTCGTTCCGCCTCGGGCGCGCGTCGCTCGCGGTGGGCTGCTTCCCCGCCTCCTGCCGCGCGCCGTGCGACCACAGCGGCTGCACCACGGGGTCCTGCGGAGCCCGGCGCACATGACCGGTCCGCGGCGGATTCACGGCGGACGGCGGAACGCCTTGCGGAGGGGCGGGAACCAGGCCTGTGGCCCGAGGCCCCAGCCGTTGTGTCCGCGGATGTGCGGCCGGAGGGCGGGGAGCCGGCGGAGACGGAAGGACCTTGGCAGGAACTGCCCGGCTGCCGGCCGCCGCCGCTTCGCCGTGCCGGTCGAAGGACCGCGGCGGGCTCACCGTTCGCCGGCTCCTGCCCTCCGCATGGAGCTCGGCGCGCGCGGCGTCAAGGGCATCCAGGATCGCCTGGAAGGATTCCTGGATCTCCAGCGCGGCGTCACGCTCCGGAGCGAAGTCCGGCTGCGGTTGGGTGCCGTCGCGTTCCATCGGCATTCCTCCTCGGCCCACATCCGTAGGGCGCCGTTTGCTTGCTCAGCGATACGCAGTCCGTCCGCATCTGTCTCAACCCGCCGTCAAGAGTGGGTAGATGAGGAACGGAAGGACCCTGTTCGAGCGGATCTGCGTCTTCGTCTTCGGCGTCTTCGGCTGCCCGGCGGAGAGTTCCGCGGCCTCGGCGGACCCGTCAGTCCAGGATCGTGGCGACGCCGCGGCGACGAAGGTCGGCCAGCCCGTTCAGCATGGCTTCGATCTGCTCGGGAGAGTGCCCGACCCAGTCCTTGAGTTCCGACACGATGCGCACAGGCTCGCGTGTGCGGTAGGAGCGGGTGGGGTTGCCAGGGAACTTCTTGTCGGTGACGTTGGGATCGTCCTCCAGATCGCCGGTCGGCTCCACTACGTAGATCCGCCCCGGCCCCCCGCCGGCTGCGAGTTCGGCGCCCCAGACGGCGGCATCCAGGGTCTCGGAAACGTAGACATGGCGGGACGTGCGCCCTTCCTCGAAGTTGGATGCGTGGCCGGGGGTCAGCAGATCCCCGGGAACGAGGGCTGCCTTCGTACCGTGCAGGTACGTGCCTGCCTCGTACACCTGGAAGGGGACAGGGACGCTGGTCATGGGCCACTCCTTCGGCCTGGGCTTGGGACAGCGGGGAAACACCACCGGCGAGTGGCGGTGGCGCGGCGATGCCAGTATCGGCTCGATCACTGCCCACGTCTGATCGGTCAGCTGATGATGCGCACCTGACACACCGCTTGGCCACCCCCGGTGCGATGGGCCGGCCGGGCCGGATCAGGACGTCAGGACCTGCGGTCCTCGACGTCCGTGTGCGGGGGTCTGGTCCAGTGGTGCCGAACACCGTACGGTTCCCGATCGTCCGTCCTGGTCACCTTGGGGGTGTCGAAGCCCTGGGTCAGGACCAGGCTGCGCAGGGTGCCGTATCCGAGCAGGACGGTCGCGAACGCGGTGGCATACAAGCCCAACGTGTCGTCGTACCCCAGGCCGTCACCGGTGCGCAGCACGTACACGAGGCGCCAGCCGCTCAACACGGCCAGCAGGGCCCACACCGGCCACAGCAGTCGGTGCGTACGCCGACGCTGCCGTACGTCGGCCGTGGACCGTAGCACGACCCGCAGCCTCGCGTCGCAGTGCTCGCAGAACTCGCTCTTCTCGCTCGGCCGGTCGGCGAACCGGTCCAGGCTTCCCACCCGCGAGCCGACCAGCGTCGCCGTCTGCGGGTTGTCACCGACGTGCCGCGTGACGTAGGTGTGCGTGATGCTGTACCTGAATCTGTCCGAAATCTCGCTCGCCACGGCGCCTCCCCGTTATCCCGGCTCCCGCGACTCCTTCCCTGTCTGGACAGTTCACATCCACGGGGTGGCCGGCGGGTACGTCTGACGACGGTAGGAATCACCGCCTGATGCCGGTTGTCCGCCAAGACCGCCACCGCGCACCGCAAGTCGGGCTGCCGGCTTCCGTACGCTGCTTCCGCGGCTCGGCGGCGAAACGCTGCACGGGTGCCTGGCTCGGATCGAGTGGGTTTTCCGGACGCCCAGTCATCGACACCCCCTCAAACAGCGCCTGGGTGTTCCGTCACTGTTGTTGGCACGATGGTCCCATGGAGGAATACGAGGGCAGTGAAACCCCTCCCGCACCGGGCTCCTTGCCCGTGCTGGTGGCCGGCGAACCAGGTGGGGAGGCGACCTGGCTGGTGCAACGCCGTGCCGACGTCACCGTAGGACCGGACCGCAACGGTGGGCGGAAGTTCACCGTGGAGGTCCGCCGGAGAAGCGATCCGCAGGCGGTGAGCAGGGCGGTCGGACGGCTGCTGGAAGGCGGGGAGGAGTGAGACAGAGCGCGCCGCGCATCCCCGACGGTGCCGCTTCCCGGGCGGTCCTCATCGGGTGCAGCGACTTCGACGACATCGATCTGCCCGCGATTCCCGCCGTGAAGTCCAACCTTGCGGATCTTCGCTCCGCGCTCACGCACGAGACGTACGGAATCCTGCCGCCGGAACACTGCCGGGTGCTGGCCGATCCGGCCGATCACCGCAGCGTCGGCATGGCACTTGCCCAAGCCGCGCTCGACGCGGACGACTTGCTGCTCGTCTACTACGCCGGACACGGACTGCTCGACGAGGACGGGACGTTGCACCTGGCGCTGTCCTCCACCGACCCGGGACACGTCGGTTTCACCGGTGTCCCGGCCGATCTGGTCAAGAGGCAACTCGGCCGGGCCCGGGCACGTTTGCGGGTCCTGGTGCTGGACTGCTGCTTCTCCGGCCGTGCGGTGGCCGCCATGACGGAACCGGGCAGCCTGCTGTCGGCTCAACTCGACGTGAGCGGCACCTACACCCTCACCTCCACCACGGCCACCGCACCCTCACACGCACCGCCCGGGCAGCGTCACACCGCCTTCACGGCCGCCCTGCTGGACGCATTGAACCAGGCAGAGCCGCTCACCCTGGACGACATCCACCAGCACATCGACACCGTGCTGCAGGGGGCGGGGCTGCCGCGGCCGCAGCGGCGCTCCGTCAACACCGCAGGTGGCATCGCCCTCGTCCGGGGTCCCGTCCAGCCGCGCGGAGGACCGCCGACCGGCGATGAGGAAGAGATCCGCTTCCGCCGTCAGCCGCCCGAACCGCCGGCCCATCGCGGCCGCGACACCGTCATGTACTCCCTGATGCTCGCTGCCCTCGGCGCGGTGAGCGTGCTGTTCGCGGGGTGGCACACGACCTTGACTGCCGCCAGCGCCCTAGCCCTGTTCATGGGTCTGCTCCTCCTCCTGGGCCGGCTTGGGGGGAAAGACGTCCACTACGACCTCGTCGTCAACGGCGGCGGGGTGGGCATCGAGCACGGGCCGCACTCGGCTCACGTGCCGTGGAAGGATGTCGCGTGCGTGGGCGTACTGCGCAGGGCGCCGGGCACGGGACTGACCACCAACGTGCTCATCGTCCGGCTGAAGGCCGACGTGCCGCGCCCGACAGGGTTCCACGACCCGCTCAACAAACGTCTCCCGGACCAGCGCTACGTGATCGTGGGCATGTTGAGCACCTACGAAGCCGACCCCGTACGCCTGCGCTCGGCGATCGAACACTTCGCCGGCGGCATCTACCGCACCGACCAACAGCTAGTGGAGATGGACCCACGACTGCGGTGAGGAGCCGCGTCCCCGCGCCCAGCACACGGCCACCCGCAACGGGTCATCCGGAATGACGTCCCCTCAGACAACCGTCGGTCGGTCGTATCCGGTTACCTTCAGGCAGGTTGGAAGAACGCGAGCATTTTCCGGCTGGCGTCCGGCGATGCCAGGATGTCCTGGATGCGCGCGGACTGGCGGCCGGCAGCGCTGGTGCGTTCGAACATCTCGCGTTCGTATTCCTTGACGGCGGCGGGGAAGTCGTCCGGGTGTGCGGCCAGCGCGAGACCGAGCAACGCGCCGTCCAGCAGCGCCATGTTGGCGCCCTGCCCCACCGGCGGCATCAGGTGCGCGGCGTCGCCGAGCAGGGTGACGTCCGGCCTCGACGGCCAGGTCAGGCCGACCGGGAGAGTGGTGATCGGCCGCGGCAGGACCGTGTCGTCGCAGGCTGCGATCAGTGCGGTGAACCGTGGGTGCCAGCCGGCGAACAGCTCGATCAGCCGCACCCGGGCGGCGGCGGGGTCCCCGAACGGGATCCCGCTGGTGGCGAACCAGTCCTCGGCGGTGTGGTGGAAGCTGAGGTAGATGCGTACCCGGCCGTCGCCGTTGCGCTGCGCCGACAGGGATTGCCCGTTGCCGAGCACCCAGTAGTTGCCGCGTCCGACCATCGCCGCGAGGTCGGGGTGGGTGCGGTCGATGTCGGGGATACCGAGTTCGACCACGTTCTGGCCGGTGTGCGCCGGTCGGGCGTCGGTGAGCAGTGGGCGGACCCGGGACTGCGCACCGTCGGCGCCGACCAGCAGCTCGTACGTCGCGCTGCTGCCGTCGGCGAAGTGCAGCGTGCCGTTGTCGGCGGATTCGAGCGCGTGGCCCCAGCGCACCGCGTGTTCGGGGAGGGAGTCCAACAGCAGGTCGCGCAGGTCTCCGCGGTCGACCTCGGGCCGTTCCAGCGGTGCGTCGTCCGGCGTGTCCTCCTGGAGGAGCAGGGTGCCGTCCGGTTCCAGAAGACGCAGGTCCTGGCCTGCCCGACGGGCAATCGCATGGAACTGCCGTATCAGGCCGGCCTCGCGCAGCGCCTGCTGCCCGGTCCCGGAGTGCAGATCGAGCATGCCGCCCTGACCGCGCGCGCCGCGCGACGACTCACGTTCGTACACGACGGCGTCGATGCCGTTCACGTGCAGCACCCGGGCCAGGGCCAGGCCGCCCAAGCCCGCTCCGACGATGGCGATGGCGATGGTCATGGTTCCCCCTCGATTCGCTGTATCAGTCGATACACCGTATCGCTCCAACGATGTATTGTCTGCGGCATGTTGGTATGGGAGAGGCCGGAGCCACCGGATCGACCGGTTCCGGCCCCGTTGAGCCGGGAGCGGATCGTACGAGCGGCGATCCGGCTGGCCGACGCGGACGGCCTGGAGGCGGTGTCGCTACGCAAGGTCGCCGCCGAGCTGGGCGTTGGGCCGATGCGGCTGTACGGCTACATCGCCACCAAGGAGGAGCTGCTCGACCTGATGGTCGATGCGGTCCATGCCGAGATCCGGCCGGCCGGAGACGGCTGGCGCGAGGTTCTGCGCTCCCTTGCCGAGACCACCCGGCAGGCCGTTCACCGGCACGAATGGCTCGCCGACCTGATCGGTGGACGGCCCCGGCTCGGGCCGCACGCGCTGGCCAGGGGGGAGGCAGTGTTGGCCGCGATGGCCGATGTCGACGTGGACACCGTCGTACCGGTGGTCGCCGCGGTCGATGCATACGTGATCGGCGCGGTGCGCCGGGAGATCACCGAGCGGCGCGCCGAGCGGGCCACCGGGATGGACAAGAAGCAGTGGCAGGCCGCCTTCGGGCCTTATCTGCAGCGGGTCTTCGCAACTGGCCGTTTCCCTGCGCTGGCCTCCGTCGTACGAGACGGCCCCCACCTGGACGCCGACCAGACCTTCCAGACCGGCCTCGACTTCCTCCTCGACGGCATCGAAGCCCGCATCTCTGGCTGACGTACGGCCGAGGGACCGGGCGAGTGCGGCTCGTCGCACCGACTCCCCACCCATGCCGAGAGTTCATCGGTCGCTGGGAGTAGGTCCTGCGCCTCAGGCGCGCTTCGCTGCCGCTTGGCTAGGGTCGGTCTTCATGGAGACCACGGGAACCGTCCGTCGTCTGACGGCGGAACGTATGCGGGACGCTCTGGAGCGGCTCGTCACCGAGCGGGACGTATGGGTGTCGACGGCTCATCCTGATCACGGGCCGCACCAGGTGCCGCTGTGGTTCTTGTGGGATGGGCGCGCAGTGTGGATGTGCACCAGCGCCACTTCCGTGACTGCACGGAACGTCCGCAAAGAGCCGCGCGTGCGCCTGGCGCTCCCGGACACCTTCGACGTAGTACTCCTCCAGGGTGAGGCCGAATGCTTCCCGGACCAGGAGGTGCCCAAAGACGCGGCAGAGGCGTTCGCCGGCAAGTTCGGGTGGGATCCACGCGCGGAAGAGGGGTCCTTCCTGTATGTACGCGTGGTCCCGAAGACTGTGCGCGCATGGCGCGGCGAGCCGGAACTACGCGGGAGAGTCATCATGCGCGACGGGACGTGGCTGGCATAACAGCGCCGTGATCAGATCGGGGAGTTGTCGCGAGCTCAGTCCGCTGGGCGGGCTGAACGGCTGAAGGTGTGGATCGGGCGTCGATCGCGTGTCACGCCGCTGGGGCGCGTGGCACGTCTCGGGCGTTCTCCCAGTGGCGGTCGAAGTAGGACTTGAAGTACGACGCTGCCTCGCTGTCCTCGATCCGCATGCCCTGCACCCGGTCTCCGACGGTGAAAGCCAGGAACACCGCGCTCGTGTCCATGATGGCCATGCTCATGAGGTCCGCCTTGATGGGCCAGGTCACCTCCCGAATGCTGTAACTGCGCAGGTGACGTGTCTCCTCCCGGTGCTGCGCAGTCCACCTCGTATAGCCGCGGGAGGAACCGATGCAGAACAGTCGCTTCACTGAGCCGCCGGCCGCCGCCCAGTCGAGCACCGCTTGGAAGTACTCCGCGAAGGGCGCCGTCGACTCGCTGAAGTCGTCGGGGGTTCCGATCCGCATGTACCAGGTGTCGAGATGGCGGGTGCCGCGTGTGACCAGGTAGTCCGTGGCTGCCTTGTAGAAGGACGCCGCGTCCGGGTAGTGCTCGATGCGCGAGGAGTTCACCTGGTCGAAATCGCGGCGCAGCAGTTCGACTTCGGTGCGGAGACCGGCCAGTTCACGGCGCGAGGCAGTGAGCGGCACGAGGGTGCGCAGGATCGCGTACACCGCGGTGAACAGGAACGGCATCTGCCAGGCGGCAGGGAGCCCGAAGAGCGCGGCAGTCGCCGATCCGAGCACGGCGACCAGACAGGCGATGGCCAGCCCCCGCTCGTCCCAGCGCTCGAACCAGCTCCCCGACTCCGACGAGGGTGGCGAACCAGCCATGTACACCTCACAATTCCCGGGTGTCTCGTACGTGGTGGCAAGTCAAATACCCGGTGCTACCTGTCTGTTGGTAGGGGTCAGGTGGCGTGCGTAGAGAAGCTACCGCTGAATTCGGCATTCCAATCAGGCTCCGCACCGCCGTCTCCTGACGGCGTGATCGGAACGGCTGCCGACTGACGGTCTCCGGCAGCATGGGCACCACCCGGGCCGTGCCCTCGGCACACTCGCGGACCTGGAAGAGGCTCCGGTAACTGAACCCGTCGCCCCGGGAAGCCTTCGACCTCCTGCTTGCCGGGAACCAGCGCTTCGTCGCGGGCACCTCCGACTGCACGGATCGTCACGACCCGCGGCCCCGACGTCCTACGCACCCCGATGCTCCCGCCACAGCGAGCACCGACGGCATCGCTCGCGACGTGAGCGCTTCCCCCTCATGCAGGTGGGAGGGCCGGTACCGTGTCGTACCGGCCCTCCCACCTCCTTCTTATGCCGTCAACCGGGCCGGCGCAGTCCGCGTCGGTGGTGTCCTCGTCGTGGCCGAGCATCGTCCACGTCCGATTGAACAGTGCTCCCATGGTCGAACCGCCGACGCCCCCGAGGGCACACCGACCGGCCTGTAAGCAACGCGGGATGACTACACCCCGCTCACCCCTGCCGACGGCGGCAGGCCAGCCATGCCACGACGGCCAGGCCGGCCGCGGCCAGCAGCACCTTCCGGTTGTCCCGGGCCAGCTGCGCTCCTTGGGCCGTCCTCTGCCGCACGGGCTCGGGTGCCTTCTCTTCCCAGAGCTGACCGGCCTGGGCCGCCTTCGCGCGGGCCTGCTCGGCGGCTTGGGCGGCACCGGCCTTGACCGGGTCGGGCAGCCGGTCCTGCGCCTGGTGAGCCAGTTCGGCGGCCTTCTCCTTCAGTTCACCCGCCTTGAGGGCGGCTTGCTCCTTCAGCTCGTCGGCCTTCGCGGCAGCCTGCTCCTTTATTTCGGCGGCCTTCTCCTGGGCGCGCGCCTTGACGTCGGTCTTCGCTGCCAGCGCCTCGACCGTCTCCCCGAGCTCGGTCCGAGTCTGTTCGACCTGCTCGCGCAGTTCCTCGGGGCTGGTGGCGGTGGGCTCGTCGTGCGGCGGCTGGGTCATCGATGCGCACTCTCCTTGATCTCGGCCACGTCGGCCTTCACGTTCTCGATCGTCTGCTCGGGTGTGGGCGGCGCAGCCTGGTCGATCTGCTTTCTTCCGCTTATGGCCATCACCGCGGCGATCACACCCAGTACCGCGGTGACGATCAGCGCCGCCGCCCACACGGGCAGCGGAACCGCCAGCGCGGCGATCACGGTGGCAACCAGCGCCTGCAGCATCAGGAAGCCGACAACGCCGGCCCCGCCGAACAGGCCACCGCCCTTGCCGTAGCGCTTGCCCTTCTGCTTCATCTCCGCCTGTGCCAGCCGGAGTTCACCTCGCACCAGTTCGGTCAGTTGCTGCGAGGCCCGCTGCACCAGCTCGCTCACCGGCTCCTGGTCGGAGCGGTCCGTGCTCCGGCCGGATCCGGCGTGGTGCGGCTGCATGCTCGACACGACGGTCACCTCCCTTCCTGAGTCCGTGGCGGCCGGGCTGCATCCTGCGCCCGACCATCCGATGAGCGCGCGAGTACCCCGAACCGGCGAGTTCAGGTCGAGCAGCGTGACCCGCGGGCTCGGCCGGCGCCTGAACCGCACTGCCACGGCCGGCACCGGCCCCGTGGGTGGAGTGGCCTTCGGGGCCGCAGGCGGGTTGTACCCAGGGGCACGTGCACGTCCAAGCGGTGCTTGTGCGGGACGGGGTCCTGGTTCCTGCCCGGCACCGGGGCACGTCCTCCGGGCCGTCCACCAGGGGCCCAGCTCGGCACGGGTTACCGGACGGATGTTCCGTGCCCTTGCCCTATTTGTTCTGCGGGGCGGGCCCGGGGATTCCTACTCGGGCCGTCCGCCGAAGAAGCCGGCGAGGGAGGACGCAAGCGCTTCCGGGGCCTCTTCGGCCACGTGGTGCCCCGAGTCGATGCCGTGGCCCCGTACGTCCGGTGCCCATCGGCGCCAGATCTCCACCGGGTCCCCGTACAGGTCCTCCAGGTCGTCCCGGAGCGACCAGAGGATCAGTGCCGGGCACCGGATCCGTCTCCCGGCGGCGCGATCGGCCTCCTCGTGCCGCCGGTCGACGGTGAGGCCGGCCCGGTAGTCCTCCAGCATCCCCCGTACCACGTCGGGGTTCCTCGTGGCCGCGCGCCACTCGTCGTGATTCTCCTGTCCCATCCTCTGGGGATCGCCGCGGTACCAGCTGTCCGGGTCGGCGTTGATGACTCGCTCGGGGATGTCCGGCTGGGCGAAGAAGAACCAGTGCCACCACTGCGTGGCGAACTCGGTCGTGATGCGGGACAGGTGCTCGGTGAGGGGCAGACAGTCGATCAGCGCCACCCGCGAGACCGCGTCGGGGTGGTCGAGGGCGAGACGCAGCGCCACACTGCCTCCGCGGTCGTGCCCGGCGAGCGCGAACCGGGCATGGCCGAGGGAGCGCATCACCTCGACCACGTCACCGGCGACGGCCCGCTTGGAGTAACCGACGTGGTCCGCGGTGGGCGCCGGGCCGGTGGACCGGCCGTATCCCCGGAGATCGGGACAGACCACGGTGAAACCGCGCCGGACGAGGAGCGGGGCGACGCGATGCCAGGTCGCCGATGTCCGGGGGTGGCCGTGCAGCAGCACCACCGGCGGTCCTTCCCCACCGTAGCGAACGAAGATCAATGCTCCCTCGACCTGAACCCGCCTGGTCTCGAAACCCTCGAACAAGACCCGAACCTCCCGTCCTCCTCGACACGGCGCCTGCTGCACCTGTCGGACCCGGGCGACCCCGCTCCCGCCCGGTGAGGACCGCCGGGCCGACAGACTGCGCAAACCGGCTCTCCTCGTCGGCGCGTGCCAAACCGGCACGGCCTTCCTCTTTCCCCGCCAAGTCCGCGCGCCGACCGCTGCCGCCGAAGGATCGACCACAAGACCACAAGCGGGGTGACCCGATGGGACGCCGACGCGTCAGCGGGTGCCGTGCCAGTGGGGTGGCAGCAGGCGCCATCGCGCGATGACGGTTCCGGCAGTGGAGACCGCTCGATGTCCGTACGTACACGTGTCACTCGTGCCGTCGTGCGCTACAAAGACTGGCGTGGGGAGCGACCGGACGCTGCTCGGCGCGCTTGCCGGAGGTGCCGGTGGCGAGCTGGGGCGCCAGGCGTGGGCGGGGCTGACCGCTCTGGTGAGTCGCCCGTCCGGCGGTGGCCAGGACTCGTCCGGCCGGACACCGTCAGCAGGCTCCGGAGAGCCGGAACTGCTACGGCTCCAGCAGGCACCCGCCGACGTGGCACGTGCCCAGGCGCTGAGTACCGCTCTGGCGGTGCGCGCCGCGCTGGATGCCGAGTTCTCAGCCGCTCTGCGGCAGTGGCGCGCGCAGGCGGAGCAGGTGCCTGTCCACCAGAACACGATCAGCGGCGGCATCCAGTACGGGCCGGTGGTGCAGGGCCACACCTTCTCCCACCTGACCTTCAACTCCTCTGCCCCCGCTGCGCCCGACCCCGACACCGACGGCAGGCCCCGGCCGGCGCGGGACTGACTCACCCGAAGCTCCGCTGTGAGGGTCTCCGGGGTGCCCGCGCCGGCGACGTCAAATGGGCACAGCCTCAGTGCTCACCGTTGGCGGAGACTCACTGCTCGTCGAGGGATGCCTGCCGGGCGAGGAACTCCTCGAACGCCGCCTTCTGCTTCGGATCCATGAAGCCTTGGCGGACATTGCGGGCCCTCTCCTGGAGCCAGTGCGCCTCGTCGGGGTCCAGCAGCTCGGCGACCACCACGCCTTTGCGAGCAACCGCCGTACGCCCTCCCACGCGACGACGAAAGAGCGTGAACTCACCGAATTCCGCCGGGTGGGCAAGTTCCGGCTCCTCCGGCACGGCACGGTTCTCTTCCCCGGCGTCACTCGCCGGATAGGCGGTGGGCGCCCAATGCTCCCAGAGCGCCAGCGTGGCCGCGGGCACCAGCACCGCGCGTTCCGGTTCTTCGTGCCCGTCCCACAGGAACCCGACAGTCACGGGCTCGCCGACCGCCTCGGCCAACCCGAGCACCCTCTCCATCTCATCGTTGATCGGGTACTCCACTACTACATCGATCCGAATGCCCATGGTGCCGGAGGCTACTTGCCCCCTCTGACATGCCGGCCCAAACCTCATGGCCGGCCTGGGAGTCAGCGGGTGGCACTGCTCCGCCGAGCAGGCCTGGCCGTCCGCAAGAGCGGCAGCAGGTGCGACCACGGCATCGGCATCGTCCTTCAGCACCCCTCGGAACTTCGGGAGCCTTCGGGCGGACCGGCCACCGCCTCCCCTGCCCCGGCGGCAGCAAGGAGCCCGCGTGAGCTGTACGCCTCGTCGCCTCCGAGGTGGTCCGGCGGGTGCGCGGCCGTCCGCCCAGAGGGCGGGGCACCTGGATCCGTTGGCGGACCTCGATCATCTGCGGGGCGTCGCCCCATTGGCGAGCCCCGGCCGCGCGCTGATGGGCCCCGGCAGGACGTTGAGTCGACGCTGACCATGCTCCAGTCGACCCGCCGGCCAGGTCGGCGTCCGCCACGAAGTCCGGACGACGGCAGGTGCGGCTCCGACCGGACCGGCTCGGCATTCGTCGGATCACCCCGCCCCGTGCCCAGACCAACGAGCCGGTAGCCCGACAGTCACATGATCCGTCGGGCAATCCTAGTGCCCGCCCTTCTTCCCTGCCTTCTTCCGACGCGGCTTTTCGGCGTTCCGGGACTTGTCGGATCGCTTGCCGGCGGGCTTCTCCGCCCTCTTGCCCTGCGATGCGGTATCGGGTGTTCCCGCGACGCGTGAGGGTCGGGTCGTAGTGCTGGTGCCGTGGGTGTGTGTGTCGGCGGCGGGTTCCCGGTACGGGACGGCGGGGGCGAGGCCTGCGGCTTGATCCAGACCGGGGTCACGGGGGTCCCCGGCGGGGACGTCGCGGCTGGAGGGCTTGGCAGGGGCAGGTCCCCTCTCGTCGCGTGGGACGGACGCGCCCGGTGTGCCGTCCTTCGCGGAAGGGCTGCTCACCTCCCGTGTCGCTGCCCTGTGTGCAGACCCGTCGGATACCGCGAGAGTGGCGGCCACGGCAGCAGCCAGCGCGGCGGCCGTGCCGACGACCAGGTGGCGTCCGCGCGTGGACGCGGCCTTCGGTGCGGCCGTGCCGGCGGCGTGCGACGCGTACGGGTGCGTGAGTTCGGCCGCCGCCGGTACCTGCCCGGAAACCAGGCTCGTGACGTCGGCCGGGGGTGGCACGGGCCGGGGACCGAGCGTGTCGGCCAGGGCGGTCAGGCTCCGGACGCAGTCGTCGGCTGACGGGCGGGCCTGCGCGTCCAGGTCGGTCATGTCCCCCAGCAGGCCCGCGAACTCCTTGGGCAGGGAATCGGGCAGTTCGGGCCGCCGGTGGAGCCGCGCGATCGCTGACTCCAAGGGGGCACCGTCGTATTCGAGTCGGCTCGTGACGCATTCGAGGAGTACGAGCCCGAGGGCGTAGACATCGGCGGACGGGCCGACGGACTGGCCGAGCACCTGCTCGGGAGACAGATAGGCGGCCGTACCGATGAGTGCGTCGGTGGCGGTATGGGTGGTGGCGTCCAGCAGCCGGGAGATGCCGAAGTCGGTCAGGTGGGGGCGCCCGGAACCGTCCAGGATGATGTTCGAGGGTTTGACGTCACGGTGCACGATCCCGGCGTCGTGCGCGTGGGCCAGAGCACGTGCGAGGTCGGCTCCGAGGGCAGCGGTCTCCCCGGGTGCCAGGGGGCCCGCGGCGATGCGCGCCTTCAGCGTGGGGCCTTCGATCAGCTCCATCACCAGATAGGCACGTCCATCGTGCCGGCCTGCGTCATAGACGGTGACGAGGCCGGGGTGCCGCAACCGGGCGAGGATCACCGCCTCGTTGTGGAAGCCGTCCTCCCCACCGGTGCCGGCGCGGAACAGCTTGACGGCCACCGGCCGTTTCAGCCGCAGGTCGAAGCCACGGTGTACGTCGCCGGCGCCACCCGAGCCGATGACCGCGTCCAGACGGTACCGCCCGCCCAGCACTTGCGCGGAACACCGGAACGGCGCCAGAGTCGACTGGCGGAGCCTCATGTCATCTCCCACTGATTCCCCAGGTGGTGCCCACAGGTGCGCCTACAAGGGGGCGCCGCACACGCGTACCCCTGAGGTGCCGGAGTACCCCTATGCCCCGTTCCGCGACTCGACCGGTGAGGCTTGCGGCGTGCGTACGCCGGACGACGGCACCTCCTGTCGGCCAGCCACCGCGACCAGCGGCGTCAAGGACTGACTCCGGCAAGTGCAGTGATCGTCGATCTTAATGCTCGTTTCTCGGTCGTCCGGTCACAGTGAGGTTGTGCAGGCGGGCGGCGAAGGTGTGCTCGGCACGGGCGCGGAACTTGCGGTGAGTAGCGTTGTGCTCCTCCTTCCAGGCCGGGAGTGCGGCCTGGAAGGGCTCGTGGCGGTGCGGGATGACCAGGCCGGTGCCCCGATAGCCGCCGTCCGCGATCACTGTGGCCCTGCCGACGGCGTCTTTCGCACCGGACAGTTCCCACGCCTTGCAGTCGTTTCGGTTGCCGGGCGCCAGGGTGCCGTCCACGATCAGCACGGCGTCCCTGCGGAATCGTTTGCGGGACAGTAGAGCCAGCAACGGCCAAGGCCATCGATGACGCGGGCGGCGGCCGACTTCGAGATGCCGAACAGCGGGGCGAACTGCCGCAGGGGCTGGGTCCAGAACGGCTCAGAAGCCGTGATCACATCAGCCACAGCAAGATCATCTCACTCGGGGCCTCCCTTGATGGAGTTTTGAGCGCATGCTACGGAACCATGAGCAGCTTGAGTGCGGCTGCGACGCGATGAGGGGGCATGGTGGCCAAGGTCAATATCAGTCTCGACGCCGAACTCGTAGTGGAAGTGATGGTCCTGGCGGGGATCGGCTCGCCCCAGGACGCGATCGAGGCGATCGTGCGGGACTACATCGCCCGTGGCCACCGCACCGAGGCCCGCACCGAGCTCAAGGACCAAAGCCTGCGCGAACTCGACGTCAAGCCGCAGGATCCGCAAGGCTGAGCACCCTGCCGCGTGCCGCCGCTCAAACCGCCGGGCGACACATCCAAGAGTCCGCCGGCGCAGAGGTCGGCGATGCGCGCCGCATCATGCCGGGACCTCATCGGGGCCGTGCACATCACGGGCGTGGGCGTCGCCGTGCCGGCACCCGGCCTTCGTGTGGCAGCCGTTGTGGCGGCGACAGCGGGCGGTGGGTGTGAGGGGGTGGTGGGGGTCAGACGGGTTCGGGTTCGGGTTGGGGTTCGGGTTGGGGTAGGGGGGTCGGGGTGGGGTGCCAGAGTTTGGTGGTGCGCTGGTAGGCGTGGATGACGGAGGCTGTGGCCAGGAGGAGGAGGGGGCCGGACAGCCAGGGGTGTTGGGCCATGGGGGCCGGCAGGTAGCGGTAGGACAGCAGCAGGGCGGTGAACACCGTTGCGCCGTGGGTGACCAGGTGGGTGGCGGCGCGGTCCCAGCCGCGTGCCTGGGCGCGTAGTGCGGTTTCGATGGTGAGGGTGAAGACGATGCCGGCGAGGATGTCCGCGCCGTAGTGGTAGCCGAAGCCGAGGGTGGCGCCGAGGGTGGCGATCAGCCAGAAGGTGCCGGCGAAGCGCAGGATGCGCGGGCCGGTGCGGGAGTGGAGGAAGATCGCGGTGGCCCAGGCGGTGTGGAGGCTGGGCATGCAGTTGCGGGGGGTGATCTGGTCGAAGGGCATGGGGTGGGGGGTGTGCAGGGGTGGCGGGGTGTCGGGCCACAGGTGGGCTGCTGCCCAGTGGCCGCCGTCGGTGCCGTAGGCGAAGATCGGCCCGACCACGGGGAAGATCATGTAGATGCCGGGGCCGAGGAGGCCGATGACCAGGAAGGTGCGCACCAGGTGGTGGCGGGGGAAGCGGCGTTCGGTGGCGACGTGGCGCAGTTGGTACAGGGCGACGACGACCGCGGCGACGGCGAGCTGGATGTAGACGTAGTCCAGGATGTGTGCGCCGATGGTGCCGGTGGCCCGGACCAGCCGGCCCGCGAGCCAGGAGGGGTTGCCCAGGGCGTGGTCGGCGGTGGCGACGTACTGGTCCAGGACCAGCGGGCGGGTCTTGGAGGTGATCAGCAGCCAGGCGTCGCCGGTCTTGCGGCCGGCCACCAGCAGCAGAGCCAGCCCCACGCCTTTGAGCAGCAGGGTCCGTTCGGGGCCGGTGCGGCGGGTGACGGCGATGACCGCGTACGCCAGTACCACCCACAGGGCGCCGTTGCCGAAGGGGTGGCCGTAACCGTGGGGGGACTTGATGCCGGCCGCCCAGCGCACCAGCAGCAGGACCAGGTCGACACCCACCGCCGCGGCGGCCGCGATCGCGCGTTCGCGCCAGGTGAGGACCACCATCATCAACGCCATCCCGGCGTACAGCAAAGGCCCCGACTTGGGTGGAAGGATCACCTCCTTCACCTGGTTGGTCATCGGCCCCGGCATACCGTAGTGACGCGCGGCGATCTCCAACGCGACGAGGAATCCCAGAGCCGTGACCGCTGCCGCGGTCCACAGCACCACCCGCGGCTCACGCCACACACTCAAGCCGGTATTTCCGTTGTTCCGCGTCACCCGCGACGTTATAGGTATCAATTCACTGGCCGATTTGTTAGTTGTTATCCGGAAAGGTCGTATTTCCTGCGGTCGTCATGGCTTGGATCATGTTATCGGAGCGGTACGAGCATGTTTCCGTGATCACAGAGTCCGGGGAAGGACTGGCCGAGGCTCAAGATCGGCTCAAGTCGCTGGATTCCGCACCGGCCCCGGGTGGATCCTGCTCGACAAGACCACGTGCACCAGGGGGAACACCGATGAAGACCTTGCTCGGCCGAGTCGTGACGCACGTTCGGGACATTGTTTCCGGACGCCAGGATCTCAAGGAGTACGGCGACCCCGAGGCCCATCGCCACGGCCCCTACAACCGCGACGCCAACCTCGCCCGCCACTACGTCCGGACACCCCCGCCGGTCCCCATGAACTTCTCCAGCGGCATGTAGACGGCGCACACACGAACGCCGGTGCGTCGTACAAGTGGTGATCGGCTTACGGCGTCAGGGCTCTCGACTGGATCACCGGGTGGACCAGAAGAAGATGCCGGCAACGCGGGTACCGGCCGCGTGGGTGGTACTGCCTTCGGTGGTGGACCAGTTGCCGGACGCCTCAACTCGCCATGCCCCTCCCCCACATCGGATGCGGCAGGCAGGATGATCGCCATGGCCTACGAACGGGATGACACCGCCGCGTTCCATGACCTGTTGGCCGCGCACTCGCGCCTGACCGGCTTGGTGTTGGCGCCCGATGGGACGCGCTTGATCGCGTCGGTGCAGTCGGTCGACGAAGCGGGGACCGGGCGCGTTGCGACGTTGTGGGAGGTCGATACCTCAGGCAAGGATGAGAGCCGCCTTCTTGACCGTTCCGTAGAGGGTGACTTCGATCCGGCGTTCGCTGCCGACGGGACGCTGTTGTTCCTCTCCGGCCGCGAGAGCAGGGACGTCGCCGGTCAGGAGCCCGGCGGTGACTCGCTGTGGGCATTGCCCGAGAGTGGCGAGGCGAGGCGGATCGCTCACCATCCGGGGGGCATATACGCCTTCACTGCCGCCGCGAAGGCCGATGTGGTCGCTTACACCGGTGATCTGCTGCCGGATGCGGCGGACATCGCGGCGTACACCGAATTCCGCCGTGAGCGTGAGAAGGCCATGGTCACTGCGGCCTTGTACGAGGAAACGGCGGCCGGTGCCTGGAGCGCAGCCCTCGGGCCCGAGGAACCGCACACGTTCGTCCTGGGTCCCGACGGGCTCGGGGTGAGCGCCGGCAGCCAGGGCCTGGCGGGCGCCGGGGACACGGCCCTGTCTCCGGACGGTTCGCTGGTGGCCTGCACGCGGGCCGGCACCGGCTGTGCCCCGAACACGAACATCGTGGTGATCGCCGATGCCGCGACCGGTGTTCGGCGCCGCACGTTTTCCCGCCCCGGCCATCAGTACTACCACCCGGCGTTCACGGCCGACGGCTCGGCGCTGGTCTGCCAGCGCCAGCGGGAGGAGACCTACGACACCGAATGGCGCGTCACGCTCGTCGCGTTCGAGCTGGACACCGGCGAAGAGACCGATCTGCTGCCTGAGTTCGACAACTGGCCGTGGCCAGGACGGCCGGTCCTCTCACCGGTTCCCGGAGACGCCACCCTGTGGTTCACCGGGGACGAGCGGGGGCACTGCCCGGTCTTCCGCCGCGACGCGGACGGCACGATCACGCGCCTGACCGCCTCCGGCGCCTACACCTCGCTCTGTGTGACACCCGACGGGACCACGCTCTACGCGCTGCGCAGCGCGATCGACAGCCCGCCCCGAGTGGCCCGCCTGGACGCCGTCACGCCCGACCAGCAGCCCGCCTTCCTCAAGGCTCCCGGTGACCTCGGCTCGCTTCCCGGCACCCTGACCGAGGTGCACACCCATGCGGACGACGGCTTCCCACTGCGCGGCTGGCTCGTCCTGCCGGAGGGCTCTTCGCCCGAGCGCCCGGCACCCTTGCTCGTCGTCCCGCACGGTGGACCGCAGGCGTCCTGGAGCGCCTGGACGTGGTCCTGGAACCCCTGGCCGTTCGCGGCCCGCGGCTACGCGGTGCTGCTCCCGGATCCGGCGCTGTCCACCGGTTACGGCCGACGGATGCAAGAACGCGGCCGGGGACAGTACGGCGGTCAGCCCTATCGTGATGTCGTCGCGCTGACGGACGCGGCACTGGCGCGCGGCGACCTGGACGGGACCCGGACGGCTCTCGCCGGCTGGTCCTACGGCGGCTACCTGGCCAACGTGGCGGCAACCCTCACCGACCGCTTCAAGGCGATCGTCTCGGCCGCCGGGATGTGGAACCTGGAGGCATTGCAGACCGACACGGACATGCGCGCCTACTTCCGGGAGATCTTCGGCGACCCACGGACGCAACGGGAGCGGTACGACGCCAACTCGCCACACCTTCATGCGGCGAGGGTGAAGACGCCGATGCTGCTCGTGCACGGCGGTAAGGACTACCGTGTGCCGATGGGCCAGGCACTCAGCCTGCACAGCGATCTTCAGCGGCTCGGCGTGCCGGTCGGGCTCCTCCACTTCCCCACCGAGGGCCACACCATCGGGGCACCGAACCATGTCCGGATCATGTACGAGACGGTGCTCAACTTTCTCGATCACCATGTTCTCGGGATGGAGTGGCGGCGCCCCGCGATGCTTTGACCCATCCCGGAGACGGAGCTTCTCCTGAGCCGATTGCGCACGGCAGGTCTCTAGCCTGCTTGCAGCTGGTCGTACGTGAACCTGTAGCCGGTGAAGTCGGCGATCGGCAGGTATCCGATGCGCCGGTAGAGGGCGTTGCTGGTGGGATTGGCGGGGTCGGTGAACAGGACGACGTCCGTCGCGCCTGCGGTCAGTGCCGCCCGGCTCACCTCGGCGGTCACAGCGCCTGCGTAGCCGCGACCCCTGAGGTGGGTCGGGGTGTAGACGGGGTCCACTCGGATCATGCCGCCGACCATCGAGGTCGAGCCGGCCATGGATACGGGAGTGCCGTCCGGGTCCTCCCAGAACGTGAAGTGCTTGTCGGCGAAGCGCGAGTCGGGCCAGGAGTCGGCGTCCAAGGTGGGGACCTCTCCCACATCGGCGGCGAACTCGTTGCACCACCGGATGAGTTGCGCATGGTCGTGCGCCGCCACGACACGGGCCCGGCCTTCTGGGTGCGGCTCGGGAGGAGTGAGCGTACCGAGCCGGTACAGACGGCCCCACCAGTGGGCTACCGGTGCTGCGCCCGTGTGCCGCTGCCATGTCTCGGCGAACGTGGTGGCGGTGTCGTGGTCCGCGGTGACGCCGGTCACCGGGCGGCCGAGGTCGACCAGGCGGGCTGCGAGGCTGTCGGCCTGCTCGGTGGAGAGCGGGGTCAGGGTCACGCGCTGGGAGGCGAGGCGGTAAAAGACGGCGCGGACTTCTCCCTCCGACTCCAGCAGGCCGAAGACGGCGGCTTCGGCACCGTACGCGTCTCCCCCACGTGTTCGTAGTCTCTCGATCACCGTCAGCGGCGTGTTGTGCAGGGCGGGACGCGAACGCAGGAAGTCTCCGGCTCGGGCGAGGAACTCGTCGATGTCTTCGGTGAGGTGCCAGTCATCCGGACGCATGCTTCATGGTCCCCGAAGTACTCGACACCGGTGGGCACTTGCCGGAGATGAGTCGTCGGCATGGCTCGTCGTACCTCTGTCTGCGGCGGACGCGCACGCCTTCCTGCCCCCTGGTCAGCGCGCGCCTGCGTGTCCGACCGACCGGGTGGCCGAAATCCGTCGATCCGCCGGCGTGCGGGGGCTTGCCGGTCCCCGCCCTAGGCTGCCTGGAGTTCCTTCTCCAGCAGGGTGAAGGACTTGGGCTGTCCGCCCGGCTGCGGCTTGCCCTTCTTGTGGCCCACGACGCGGTAACCGGCGTGCTGGTAATAGGCGTTGAGCTGTGCGTTGTCGGCCAGGCAGTCCAGGCGCACGCGTGTCCGTCCCACCGCGGCCACTCTGCGTTCAGCCGCACTCAGGAGCAGCCTCCCCGTCCCGGGCGCGGCGACGCCCCGGTCCACCATGAGCCGGTGCACGTATCCGGCCACGGGGGGCTGGTGGCCCCAGGCGGCCTCGTCCTCCCACCACAACTCCCAGGCGCCGGCGAGGTGTCCGCCGACCTCGGCGAGCCAGACCTCCCCATGCGCCATGACCCGGCGGAAGTGGTCCTGGCCCAGCTCTCCGGGGCTCCGCTGCCCGGTGATACCGCGGGCCACCATCCAGCGTGCAGCGTCGTCGCGCAGGCGGACCAGGGCGGTCAGGTCGGCTTCGGTGGCGGCGCGAACTCGTAGATCATTCACTGAAGGATCCTCGCACGCCCCTCCGAGGTCCTCTCCGCCGGCAACGATCCCGCTCACGGCGCGCTGCAGAGCCGCTCCTGTTCCGGATGGCGGCCGGTACCGGAGCCTGATTGACTGTGCGGCGTGACCGAGATGATCAACCTCCCGGATCCCGAAGCTGATTGGGCGCCTGCCACGTCCTCAAGTCAAGTAAATGGTGGCAATCCGGCGCGGCAGTACTCCATGTTCCAGGCCGCGACCGAGCCGCTGATTTCGCTGGCGCTGCTCGCGGTGGATCTGGACTCGGTAGCGCGGCGGCTGAGGTTGACGATCGAGGAGTCATGGGACGGTCACGGAGCCATTCGTGCCGCGTTCTTCGCTCTCGACGGAACGGATTTCGTGGTCACCCATCACGAGCGTGATCCGTCCGGAACGTACGTGTGGGTCAGAAAGTCCGGACCTGTCGGGTCCACCGAGCGCATGGCCGTTCTCCTCACGGCCCTCGGCGTGGGGGCGGAGGCAGTCTCTTACTCGGCCTGGGGCATGGGCACCGACCTTTCCCGGGTGCCCGCCGCCTGGGGCCGGAAGACGGTCGGGCCGGTCGAATCACACCAGCGGTTCTGGGAGAGCTTCAGGAAGCGGACGGGGATGTACGTCGGCCGCATCACCTACGACGGGGTGACGGCTTACCTCAACGGTTACGACCATGCCTGCGGCGGAGTGCTGTTGAGCGGACTGCGAGAGTGGCTCATGGACACGAAGGAGGTCGGTCAGAACCTGGTGTGGTCCGCGCAGGTCGTTCAGGTTGTCTTCCCCGAGGGCCGGCCGGCCGAGCCGTGGTCGGAAGACGAACACCGGAAGGCAGTCGCCGGGCTCTTCGCCCTGCTGGACGAATTCTTCGAGCACCTCGCGAGCCGCGGCGCCGTACCGGAGACGGGCTGACGCCTCTCGTCCCGCCTGAAGAATGTCTCGCCGGCCGGGGTGGCCGGCGACGGTCGTCAGAAGGACTCGCGGACGACCGGTTCCGTCCGGTGAACGCGGCCGGCGGTGATGGTCAGGAGGACTCGCGGACGACCAGTTCCGTCCGGAGGATCACGTGCCGCCAGGCCACGGCCGGCTCTTCCATCTCTTCCATCAGGAGCCGGACCATGGCCCGTCCGATCTCCTCCAGCGGCTGACGCACGGTGGTCAGGCGCGGTTTCGTGCTCTGGGCCAGCGGAAAATCGTCGAACCCGATCACGGCCACGTCCTCCGGCACCCGTCGCCCCGCCGCGCGCAACGTGTGCAGGGCGCCCACCGCCGTGGTGTCCGACGCGGCCAGGACGCCATCGATCTCCGGGTGCCGTTCGAGGAGTTCCGCCATGGCACGGCGTCCGCTCTCCTCCGTGAAGTCGCCCTCGGCGACCAGGGACCGCGTGCCCTTCAGCCCGGCCAGCGCGAGGGCGTCCTGGTAGCCGCGCAGCCGGGACTGGGCGGCGTACATGTCGAGCGGCCCGGTGATGGTCGCGATCGTTCTACGGCCCCGTTCCAGCAGGTGGGACACGGCGCTTCGGGCACCGCCCGCATTGTCCGCGTCCACGTAGCTGACGTACTCGTCACCCGAGCGGCGCCCGAGCAGGACGGTCGGCAACCGGGCCTCGGCGAGCATGTCCGGCAGCCGGTCGCCCGCGTGCACGGACATCAGCAGGATGCCGTCGACCCGGCCGCCCCGGGCGTACTCCAGGAAGCGCTGCCGTTCGGCCTCGGAGCGGACCAGGGTCAGCAGCAGCTGCATTCCGGTGTCGGCCAACGCATCCCCGAGCGAGCGGACGATCTCCGAGAAGAACGGTTCCGCGAACTGCCTCCAGTCCGGCTCCGTGAGGACGAGGGCCACCGCGTCGGCCCGCCGCCCGGCCAGGGAGCGGGCCGCGAGATTGGGCACGTACCCCAGCTCCTCGATGGCCCGCTGCACGGCCCGGCGCGTCGACTCCTTCACACCGGGCGCGTTGTTGATGACTCGGGAGACCGTACCCCGCCCCACCCCGGCATGGGCGGCCACCTCTTCCAGCGTCGGCGTCCCAGGGCGTCGCTTGACCATGACCACCTCCCCCACGAGATCACTGAGCTTACGGGGCCGGGAACCGGGCAACAGGGCTTCCGCAGGAATCAGTTGGGCTCAGGTCAGGGGGAACTCGGTCGTCAGACTCTCCCGTGATCACTGCATGAACGGTCCGCCGGACTCCGTCACACGGTGGTGCACGAGGTGGTCCTGCATCGCCGTGTGCCACAGCGCCCGGAATCAGGACAGGAGCTGACCTGTTCCCCGCCTATCGTGGCTGCTCGGCAAGCACCACCGGCGGAAGGATCGAGATGACCGAGCAGACCAACGCCGCACCGGCCGGCTACACCACCGTCGCGCCCTGGGTCGTCACCGACGACACCGGGGCTTTCCTCGACTTCGTCTCGGAGGCGTTCGGGGGCGAGGAGCTGGCGCGGGTGCCGACCGAGGACGGGCTGATCGGTCACGGTGAGGTCCGCGTCGGCGACACCGTCGTTCTGGCCTTCGACCGGCACGCGGACTGGCCCGTCATGCCGAGCCTGCTGCGTGTGTTCGTCACGGACGCGGACGAAGCGTTTTCACGAGCCGTCGCAGCCGGCAGCCATGTCGTCACGCCGTTGGCCGATGACGCCTTCGGGCAGCGCGGCGGCCGTATCAAGGACCCGTTCGGCAACATCTGGTGGGTGGTCGCCCGCGTCGAGGAAGTCTCCGAGGGCGAGATGTGGAAGCGGCTGCGGCAACCCGAGTACGCCGAGGTCATGCGCGTGGCTCAGGAGACGCTCGACGCCGAGCTGAGCGGTCGGGACCAGGGGCGCAGCAGTGCCCCTGTTCTCAGGCCGACCAACTGACCGTGCCGGTCGGGGATGGAGGGGCAGCCGGGAGACTTTCAGACTGTTCGCCACGGGAAGTGAAGCCCCGCGAGGTCGCCCTGTACTGGCCTGACCTGTGACGGAGCCGGATACGGGTCGGTCCCCGGAAGGGGCGGGTGCCGCGTTGCGGGGTGGTTGGAGTGGAGTGAGACTGGATATCGGCGGTCGCGTCCTGATGCTGGGCCCGTGCGCGGCCCGTCACGGGCTCTTTCCCCCGGCAGCGCGGTTCGCTCGCAGGACGCCCTCTCCGCAGCTCTGGCGACTCATGGACGGAGGGCACCATGCTGCGTGCTCCTTGGCGGCATCTGATCGTCTCCGCTCTGGCATGGCTCGGAGTCGTCGCCGTGACCGCGACGCCGTTCGCAGCCGCTGGTGCCCCGGCCCGTGCCGGAGTGCCCGTGACCGCGCCGGGGAGTCCCTGCGCCTGGCCGGCCGTCGTCAGGCCCGGCAGGCTGAACTTCGCCTTCCCCGAGACCAACGCGACGTACTGGCTGACGCCCTACCAGCTGAACAAGGGCGACCGCCTCGTGGTGGACGGAACATACCCGTCCGCCCGGTTCACCGCGCTGACGGCGTACGACCGCAAGGGCGCGCCCATCGATGCCCTCGCCGACTACCAGATCTCCCCCAGTGCCGGGAGCAAGAATCCGTTCGCCGTTCCGGACGCGGGCACTGATCCGGCGCACCACCGCTACCAGGTGACCGTGAAGCCGGGAGTCGCGGCCGGTTCCGGTGCCGACACGATCGCCGCCACCACCAACAGCGCGGCATCCGGTGCGGGCTTCCTGGTGCTGAGGATCTACGTGCCCGACAACGAATCGTCCCTGGCAGGCGGAGTTCCGCTGCCGACGCTGTCGATCGAGCGCCAGGGCAGCAGCCCGAGCGCCATGAAGACCTGCCCCAGGGCGGATTCGCCGCAGGGACCGTCGGGACCGCTCGCCGACACGCTCCGGAAGCTCGTGAAGGACAACGCGCCGGCCGGAAAGTTCGCAGGCTGCGGAACGTTCACGACGAGCGATCCGGGCTTCGCATCGCCCACCAAGGTGCTCGGGCTGTTCCCCAACCCGTACAACAAGTACCTGTGCGCGCCTCTCGCCTACGAGTCCGGCCGTATCGCGGTGGTGCGCGGCAAGGCGCCCACGTTCCCCAACACCGTCAACAACCAGTCGGTCCTCACCAAGACACAGCTCAGGTACTGGTCCCTCTGCCAGAACCAGTGGCAACTTCCCTACCCCGTCAGCTCCTGCGCCGCGGATTTCCAGACGGCCCTGGACAAGGACGGGCGTTACACCTATGTGGTCTCCACCAGGCAGGACCGTCCCGCGAACGCGACCACGGAGAAGGGTGTGACGTGGATCGACTGGGGGCCCACCAACGTCTCCAGCGTGCTGTTCTTCCGGAACATGCTCCCAGCCGACGACTTCCCCAACGCCATCCAGGGCGTCAAGAAGGGCGACGACCCGGCGAAGGTGATGGGCGACTACTACCCGACCGTCACCTACTGCGCCAAGGAGGCCTTCGCCAAGGGCGGTCCGGACGCCTGCGCCGGCTGATGGACGTCAGTCGGCGGCCGGGTCCAGCACGCTGCGGCAGTGCGTCCAGGCCGGCTCGGACAGCAGCGGCCGCCATCGAGTGAACAGGTCAAGCAGGTCCGAGCCGTGGCGGGTGCGGATCTCCGGGCTGATCGCGGCGATGTCCAGCTCGTTCGCGGCGGTGAGTTCGGCGAAGTCCTGACGCGCTTCGCGGCTCGGATACGTCCGCGCGCCCGTGAACCGGTCGACGAACGTACCTCGGTGATCGGTCAGCTCCCGGTACGAGGACTTTCGGTCGCAGGAGGCGTAGAAGTAGACCAGTGCTTCGGCCTCGACGCCGATCGTCGACCAGTTCCGCCCGGCGGTCCAGGTCCAGCAGGGCCACCGGGAACCCGTCGGTCCCGTAGAACGCGTGACACAGCCCGGCCGACACCAGCGCCGGGCGAGCGCCCCACGAGGCGAGCAGGGCGCTGACGCGCCGCAGGTGCGCCAGCAGCGTTCCGCCGGGGTGCTCGATCTCTTCGGCTCCGGCCGCCTGGAGGATCGCCATCGCCTCTGCAGTCATCTCGACATCACCCGCCCGAACGATCGCCGTCTGATCCGAACCACCGAGATCGTACGGCGGAAGACCGCCAGATCACCCGTGTCAGCCTGGATGTGGATCACGCCAGCGGCGGTGGTGACCTTCCGGAGCTGGTGAGGAGCGTTGCGGACTACCCGGCCGCACCCGTCCTCCTCCCGCTCGTCTGCCAACTCGGCGACGTTGGCGGTGACTTCGCAGCGCCAACTGCCGGCGGCGACGTGGATGGCCGGTCCGGATCTGTGTCGCCGTGGCTTCTGCGTCGCCGGTCGGCGTCGGGTGACCTCGTACGCGCCGGTGCCGGCCTGGACGGTGATGGGTGGTGGTGCGGGCCATGCGGCCCGTGCCCCCTGGCGCGCGGCGGTCGAGAGCGGGGCGGCGCCCGCGTTGCTGTGTCACCTTGGCCGGAGAGCAGGTGATGCGCGAGCCCAGACACGGGAGGCGTTATGGGCATGGGTCCTGCCCGGCGAGGAGGGCCGGAACACGGGACGGCGGACGTACCGCGGCTGGGGCGCAGGCGCTTCGTCGGCGCGTGTGCCGGTCTCGGGCTCGCCTCGGTGACGGCCGCCGCCTGTGACGCGGCCGCTCCCCCGCGCGGCCCCCACCAGGCGGCCGTCTCCCACCGGCCCGAAGCGGAACGGGACCGGCCGGGGACACCCGATTGGCGTATCACCTCCCGCGGTCCCGCTCCGGCCGTGGCGGGCTACGCCGACCGGGTGAGTGTGACGCCGGGCGAGGAGTGCGGCCTGTACGTCTCGACGACCGCGTCGTCCTTCCGGGTCTCGGCCTTCCGTATCGGCTGGCACGGCGGAGCCCAGGCCCGGCTCGTGTGGTCGTCGGATCGCATACGGGGCCGCGTCCGGCCGGAGCCCCGCTTCCTGCCGGACACCCGCACGGTGCGCGCGGACTGGCCGCGCACGCTGACGTTCAGCACAGCCGGCTGGTCCGAAGGGGCCTATCTGCTGCGGCTGGAGGCGGACAGCGGCCACCAGCGCTACGTCCCGCTGATCGTGCGCTCCACGCAGGGCACGGGCCGAACGGTCCTGATGCACGCCCCGGCCACCTGGCAGGCCTACAACCGTTGGGGCGGGTACAGCCTCTACGCCGGTGCCTCCGGCGCGTACGCCACCCGCTCCCTGGCCGTCAGCTTCGACCGGCCCTACGACGCCGACGGCGCGGAGAAGTTCATGGTGTACGAACGGGCGGCGGTGGTGCTGGCGGAACGGCTCGGCATACCCCTCGCCTACACCACCGGGACGGATGTGCACCGCGACCCGGAGGTCCTGCGCGGAGCGGCCGCGGTCGTCTGTCTGGGGCACGACGAGTACTGGACCTCGGAGCAGCGCCGGCACGTCACACAGGCCCGCGACGCCGGGACCAACGTGCTCTTCCTCGGCGCCAACACCTGTTTCCGCCGGGTCCGCCTGGAGCAGGGGGAAGTGCGGCCGGACCGCACGGTGGTCTGCTACAAGTCCTCCGTCCGCGACGACCCCTGCTACACCACCCACCCCGCCCTGGTGACCACCGACTTCCGCCAGGCGCCGGTGCCGGATCCCGAGTCGTCGCTCACGGGAGTGCTGTACGAGGGCTACCCGACGGACGCGCCGTACGTCGTCCACGCGGCGGACCACTGGCTGTACGAAGGGACGGGCGTACGGCCCGGCGACGGGTTCGACCACCTCGTCGGCGTCGAGTACGACCGGGTCACGCCTGCTGCGCCCGTCCCCGAGCCGCTGGAGATAACGGCCCACTCCCCCTTGGTGTGCGGTGGTCGCCGCAGCCACAGCGACTCGGCCTACTACACGGCCGCGAGCGGTGCGGGCGTGTTCGCCACCGGCACCATGCGCTGGGTGGAGGCCCTCATGGCCGGCACCCCCGACGGCGGCCGCGACCACGGGATGGACGCCCGTACCCGCACCTTCGTGACCCGCACGACGGAGAACGTCCTGCGCGCCTTCGCCCAGGGCCCTGCCGCCAAGCACCGGCCGGCGGCGCGCCCGAACGTCAGCGAGGTGTACAAGGTCCGGGCGTGAGGCGAGGGGTGCAGTGGCGTCGGGAAAGGGCGAGGGCATCGGCGCGGTTCGACCGGGGGGAGCGTGGCGTACGCGGCCTGGCGGAGATCGGCGAGGAAGTCGTCGTACCCGTCCCCCAGCTCCCGTCGGAGCACGTGGGGCCCACGGTCGCGCATCAGCTGCAGCCACCGCTTGTAGACGGGGGACCACGGGGCGGCCCGGGGTGGCATGAGGCCGGTGCCGGCCGTGCGGCTGCGTGGCCGGCGGGGATCAGCTCGCGGTGAGCTGGAAGTACGCCGTCTCGCGGTAGCCGGCGTCGGGTACGGCCACCTCGACGGTGACGGGGATTCCGGCCCGGGTCGGCTTGATGCGGACGGGGACGGTTCGCTTCTCCCCCTCGGCCAGCGGGGGCAGGAGCAGGGAGGCGGTCTTCTCCCGGTCCAGCACGGTCAGGTCGTAGTCGCTGACGTAGTCGTCGCGGGGCTTGCCGGGGCGTACGACCAGGGGTGCGGGGCCGTACTCCAGGACGCTGTCTTCGGCTGAATCACCGCCCGGGAGCAGTTCGTCATCGGTGCCGTTCTCATAGGTCACGGAGAAGGTGTAGACCCCGCCGGCCTCCGGGTGCGGCGTACTGACCGTGACGTCGAGGCCGTCCTCGTACCGGGCCGTCTCGCCGGGACCGAGGGGCTCGAACTCGTTGCCCGACGGACCGTCCTGTTCCATCTGGCCGTACCCGTCCATCCCCTTTTGGAGGTTGTCCAGCGCCATGGCACCGTAGGCCAGCAGGGCGACCACGGCGATCGCCGCGAAGGTGCAGCCGGTGATCCAGCGGGGACCGCTCGGGGTCGTGGGGGCGGCGGGGGTCGAATCCGTCTTCATGCAGGCCAAGGTAGGCATCGGCCGGGTGCGTGATCATGAGTCGGTGTACTCAACTCCCGGCTGAGTAGATGTGCTTCGGTACGTCCCCGGAAAGCAGAGGTCAGCCGGCTGGCCGGGGCGTGGGCGGGGTCTGGTCGGCGGCCCCGTACGACATCCGGCGCACGCGCGCGGCGCCTGCCGGTGTTCAGTCCGCTCGGCCGCCGGGGGTGAACATGACGGGGAGTTGCGCCGGACCGCGCAGGCCTCCGGGCCGCCAGGTCAGCTCCGTCGGCGGTACGGCCAGGGCCAGGTCCGGGAGGCGGCGCAGTGCCGTTCCGATGGCGATCTGGCCCTCCAGCCGGGCGAGCGGTGCGCCCAGGCAGTAGTGGATACCGTGTCCGAAGGCCAGGTGGCCGTTGTCACGCCGGGTGACGTCCAGCCGGTCGGGATCGGGGAACCGGCCGGGATCACGGTCGGCGATCGCGGACGCGATGAGAACGGTCGCGCCGCGCGGGACCCGCACGCCTGCGATCTCGACGTCCTCGCGGGCGAACCGGGCGATGCCCGGGTTGACCGGGCCGTCGTAGCGGAGGAACTCCTCGACCGCGTCGGGGAGCAGTTCCGGGTGATCCCGCAGGAGGGTCAGCTGGTCGGGGTGGGCGAGCAGCGCGGCGATGCCGCCGCCGATCAGGTTGACCGTCGTGATGTACCCGGCCACCAGCAGCAGGAAGGTCATGGCGATCAGCTCGTCCTGGCTGAGTCGCTGCTCCTCGTCGTGCGCGCTGATCAGTGCGCTGAGCAGGTCGTCGCCCGGCCGGGCGCGCTTGGCTTCCAGGTGCGCCGTCACGTAGGCGCGCATCCGCTGCCAGGCCTCGTTGACGACGGCCGGGTCGGGCATCCGCTCCCCTCGCAGGACCATGGCGTCGGTCCACCGCTGGAAGTCGTGCCGGTCGTCCACGGGGACGCCGAGCAGTTCGCTGATCACGGTGACCGGCAGGGGCAGGGCGAAGTCCGCCACGAGTTCGGCCCGGCCAGCCGGCACCACCGCGTCGAGCAGGCGGTCGGTGATCTCCTGGATCCGGGGCCGCAGCTCGGCGACGCGGCGTGCGGTGAACGCCTTGGAGACCAGGCGGCGCAGGCGGGTGTGGTCGGGCGGGTCGGATCGGAGCATGTTGCTCGTCATCGACTCCCGCTCGAATGCGGGCAGCAGTTCGATGAGGCGGGGATCCGCGGCATCCCGGACATCGCTGCTCAGCCGAGGGTCGGACAGCGCGGCCAGTCCGTCCTCGTAGCGCGTGACCAGCCAGGCGTCCAACCCCCCGGCGATGACAGCCCGCCGAACCGGCCCGTCCTCGCGCAGCTGCCGGTAGAGCGGGAAGGGATCCGCGAGGAAGGTGGGGTCGCCGTAGGGAAGAAGGACCGGCTGCTCACTCATCGCACCTCCCGCATGAACCACACACGTGAGCGATATACCCATATTGTCCGAAACGGTAGCCGCCACCACTCTGCCCGCCCGCCACCGGAGCGCCCGAGCACCCGAAAATCGGGAACCTCGCGGTCGGGGCGGTGAATCGGCGCAGCAGGAGGTTCCGGTCGGCCATGGCGTGCCCCCTCCTGAAGGGGTGGGACACGGCAACCACACCCGGAAGGAGCGTCACAAACGTACGCGACGCTCTGGGAATCGTCACTCGTTGACATCGAAGGTTCGCCTTCTGATACTCACCGTGATCCGCACCGGCCACCGGTCATCCGGCCGCTGCCCGTTCGACGTGCCGGGTCCCTGGACACGAAGGCGTGCCGCATGACAGCAGCAGTCGGAGAGAGTGTGCGCCAACTCGACCTCGTGGTGATCGTCGTCTACCTGGTGGCGATCGCCGTGACCGGACTCCGTCTGGCCGGCCGGCAGAAGACGTCGAAGGACTACTTCGTCGGCGAGAGCAGCATGCCGTGGTGGACCGTCTCGTTCTCCGTGGTCGCCACCGAGACCAGCGTGCTCACCGTCATCAGCGTGCCCGGCGGGGCCTACAGCGGCCAGGGTTTCGGCAACGTGGAGCTGGCCCTGGGGTACGTCGTCGGCCGCGTTGTCGTGGCCACCGTACTCATCCCCCTGTACAAACGGGGCGGCTTCGTCAGCGCCTATCAGTACCTGGGCACCAGGTTCGGGCCCGGACTCCAGGGGCTGGCCTCGGTCACCTTCGTCTTCACCCGGCTCCTGGCCGAAGGCGTCCGGCTGTTCGCCTCCGCGATCCCCATCAAGCTGCTGCTCGACGAGTTCGGCGTGCACGCGGGCTACCGCGTCATCATCGTGGTGCTGACCCTGATCACGGTCGTCTACACCTATCTCGGTGGCATCAAGGCGGTCATCTGGACCGACGCCATCCAGATGGGTCTGTACCTCGGCGGCGCGGTCCTCGCCGTCGCCGTTCTCTCCGCGCACGTCGGCGGTGCCGGTTTCTCCCGTGCCCTCGGCGCGGGCCAGTTCCGGCTGTTCGATACCGACTTCACCCTCACGCACATCCTGACCAGCCCGTTCGCCCTGCCCACCGCCATCGTCGGCGGGGCGATCTTCGCCATGGCCAGTCACGGCTCCGACCAGCTCATCGTCCAGCGCGTCCTGGCCACCCGCTCGCTGCGCGACGGCCAGAAGGCCATGGTCGCCTCGGGTGTCTTCGTCGCCTTGCAGTTCGCGGCCTTCTCGCTCGTCGGCGCGCTGCTGTGGTCGTACAACGAGGGCCGGAACTTCAAGGAACTGGGCCTGAGCAGCTCCGACAACCTCTACCCGGACTTCATCCTGCACGGGCTGCCCGTGGTGATCTCCGGTCTGCTCGTGGCCGGCATCCTCGGCGCCGCCATGGGCTCGCTGTCCTCGGCGCTGAACTCCATGTCGAACTCGACGGTCGCCGACATCGTCCACAGCTTCTTCCGTACGAGGCCCTCCGAGGCGTCACTGCTCAGGCTCGCCCGGGTGATGACCCTGGTGTGGGCGGCGCTGATGGCGGTCTTCGCGTGTGCCTTCAGTACCAGCACCGGCAACGTCTACCTCACCGGTCTGACGATCGCCGGCTACACCTACGGCGCCCTGCTCGGCGCGTTCCTGCTGGGCCGCATCGTGCGGCGCGCCGGCCAGGCCGACTCCGTCGTGGCGTTCCTGGTGACCGTCGGGGTGATGACATACATCGTGCGCGCGGTGAAGATCGACGTCACCACGGCCGGCGCCACCGTCCCGACCGCGATCGCCGCCCAGTGGCTGGTCCCGATCGGTGTGGCGGTCACCCTCGCCGTCGGCAGCCTGATGAGCCTGCTGCACCGCGCCCCCGAACCGGCCGGGGTCCGCGTGGGCGCCGACGAGCCGGATCCCGGCGAGGGCCGGGTCACGGCGGCCACCCGCCCGAACTGACCGGCGGCGCCTCGCGTGCCGGGCCGACTCTCCGGAGGAACCATGCCCCAGCCGCAGTCCACGGCGCCCGCCGAACGGGCGGCGCCATGCAGGTGATCGGCCTGATGTCAGGCACCTCGTACGACGCGATCGAGGCGGCCGCCGCCGACCTCGCCCTGGACGACGACACCCTGCTTCTGCGGCCCCTCGGGCACCTCTCCGTTCCCTACGCGGACGAGCTGCGCGCCCGTGTCGCCGCTTGCCTGCCGCCGGCGGTCACGACCACGCAGGCGGTCTGCGCCCTGGACAGCGGTATCGGGCAGGCCTTCGCCGGGGTGGCCGCGCGCGCCCTGCGCGAACTGTGCGCGGGCACCGCGGACCTCGTGGTCTCGCACGGCCAGACGGTGCACCACTGGGTCGAGGACGGCATCGTCCGCGGCACGCTGCAGCTCGGCCAGCCGGCCTGGATCGCCGAGGCCACCGGACTTCCCGTCGTCTCCGATCTGCGCAGCAGGGACGTCGCGGCCGGCGGGCAGGGCGCGCCGCTCGTCGGCATGACCGACACCCTGCTGCTGCGGGGCCTGCCCGGCACCCCCGCCGCGCTGAACCTCGGCGGCATCGCCAACGTCACCGTCCTCGCGCCGGGCGCCGAGCCGCTGGCCTTCGACACCGGCCCCGCCAACGCCCTGCTCGACGCGGCCGTCCACCACTTCACCGACGGCCGTTGTGCCTACGACGCGGACGGGCGCCGGGCCGCCGCCGGACGGGTACGCCCCAAGCTGCTGCGCGTTCTCCTGGACGACCCGTACTACCGCAGGCCCGCCCCCAAGACGACCGGCAAGGAGCACTTCCACCTGCCCTACCTGGAGCGGGCGCTCGACGCCGCGCCCACGCCCGCCCCCGACGACGTACTGGCCACGCTGACCCGGCTGACCGCCGTGACCGTGGCCGACGCCTGCCGTGCGCACGGGGTCACCCAGCTCGTCGCCTCCGGCGGCGGCACCCGCAATCCGGTGCTCATGCGCCTGATCGCCGAGGAGCTACCCGGCGTACCGGTACGCCCCAGTGACGACCTGGGTCTGCCCTCCGACGCCAAGGAGGCCCTCGCCTTCGCCGTCCTGGGATTTCTCACGGTCCACGGCCTGCCCGGCACCCACCCCAGCGCCACCGGGGCCTCAAGGGCCACCCTGCTCGGCAGCATCACCCCCGGCCTGACACCCCTGCGCCTGCCCGAACCCGCGGCACGGCGGCCGCGCCGGCTGCGGATCGTCCACTGATCGACTCAAGTCGCTTTCAGTTACGAAACATTCGGGATCGCAGCCCCCTCACAGCAGCCCCTCCTCGGCCTCTCCAGTGAATCGACTGCCGCTCCGTACAGGCTAAATACGGCTCTGAACTGAGAATTTCTGTGTCAGACCAGCAAGTCGGGTCCGGCTGATGTTTCGGAATCATCGCCGAAAACATTGACAGTGCATCAGGGCCGCCCAACACTGTCGCCGTCGACGGGGGCCAGAGCGCGAGGACGAGGAGGAAGCATGAAGAACGCACTGTCACACCCGGCGCGCCGGTGGGCCGGCCGCTCACGGTGGTTCGGTCGTTTCAGGCTGCTCGTCAGCAGTGCCTGCACCATGCTGCTGGTCGGCGTGGCCGCGCTGACGCTGCCCGGCACCGCCCATGCGGACACGGTCGTCACCAGCAACCAGACCGGGACGAACAACGGTTACTACTACTCGTTCTGGACGGACGCCCCGGGAACGGTGTCCATGAACCTGGGCTCCGGCGGCAACTACAGCACCTCCTGGCGCAACACCGGCAACTTCGTCGCCGGCAAGGGCTGGAGCAACGGCGGCCGCAGGGCCGTGACCTACTCGGGCACCTTCAACCCGTCCGGCAACGCCTACCTGGCGCTGTACGGGTGGACCTCGAACCCGCTGGTGGAGTACTACATCGTCGACAACTGGGGCACCTACCGGCCCACCGGAACCTACAAGGGCACGGTCACCAGTGACGGCGGCACGTACGACATCTACCAGACGACTCGCTACAACGCCCCCTCCGTCGAAGGCAACAAGACCTTCAACCAGTACTGGAGCGTCCGGCAGACCAAGCGGACCGGCGGCACCATCACCACCGGCAACCACTTCGACGCGTGGGCCCGCGCCGGTATGCCCCTCGGCAGCTTCAACTACTACATGATCCTCGCCACCGAGGGGTACCAGAGCAGCGGCAGCTCCAACATCACGGTGGACGGCGCCGGTTCGGGCGGAGGCGGCGGTGGCGGCTGCACCGCGACGCTGTCCGCCGGCCAGCAGTGGGGCGACCGGTACAACCTCAACGTCGCCGTCTCCGGCTCCAGCAACTGGACGGTCACGATGAACGTGCCGTCCCCGGCGAAGGTCCTCTCGACCTGGAACGTCAGCGCCGGCTATCCCAGCAGCCAGGTACTGGTCGGCAAACCCAACGGCAACGGCGACAACTGGGGCGTGACCATCCAGCCCAACGGCAACTGGACCTGGCCGACGGTCTCCTGCAGCACGGGCTGAGGAGCGGGTCGGCTCGTACGGCCGGCGCCGTCGGCCGCCGGTTTCGAGGGAGCCAGGTTCCGGCCCGCCACCAGGCGAACTGCTCGTCCCGCAGGCACGGTTCCCCGACCAACTCGATCACGCACGATGGCCTGGGCGGCGGTGAGGTCGTACAGCACCCGCCGGAGCCGCGGCAGCACCTTCTGCCGGTCGCGGCGCCGGGTGCGGGTGGTGGTCTTGCCGGCGAGCGGGTAGAGACAGCCCCGCTCGTCGTCGTCCAGGTGCAGTACCCGGGCCACCCGGCGGGGCCCGCCGGTCTAGGGCAGCCCGACCTGGACGACGGCAAGCTGTGGGTCACCGCTCTCACGCTCGCCTGCGCTTCCCGCTGGAGGGAACCACCAGCCACGCCGTCGACCCCGGCTGGGTCCCCGCCCCTATGGGCGGCGTGGGCGCACCCGACGACCTGGCCGCCGGGCGCCGGACACAGGTGTGGCTCGCCACCGGCCACGACGTGACCCCGGCGACCGGCGGCTCCTGTTATCACCGGCGGACGCAGACCCCGCACCCCGCGGCGCGGGACGAAGCGTTCCGCGCTCGGGACCGTGTCGGACGGTGTCCGATGGCGGAGGTGACATCGCCGGCCTGATCATGGGTACCCCCGCAGAGGAGGTTGTGATGTTCGAGGCATCCGATATCCGCGAATGGCGAGGGCACGACGTCGTCGACGCGGACGGGCACAAGATCGGCACGCTGGAGTCCGTCTACGTGGACACCACCACCGACCAGCCCTTCTTCGCCACCGTGATCGTGGGCCTGCCCACCCGACGCCGGCTGGTCTTCGTGCCCCTCACGGGTGCGACCGTCGGTCCGGGGTACCTGAAGGTCGCCCACAGCAAGGACCGGGTCAAGAAGGCACCGGCGATCGACCCCGACGGGGAGCTGTCCGCCGCCGAGGAGCCGTCGGTCTTCGCCCACTACGAGCTGACCTACACCCCGGGTTCCGGCGGGGAGCGGCGCCTGGGCCGTCGTTGACCCACCGAAGCCGACGGGAGATCCGATGAGTATTTTCCTGTTCCTGATCCTCGTGGCCGTCGTGCTGGGCATCATCGGCGTCGCCGTCCACGGTCTGTTCTATCTGCTGGTCATCGGCGTCGTCGTGCTCGTCGTCGATCTCGTCTACGCCGCCGTGCGCTTCCGCCGAGGAGGCCGGAAGCACCGCATCGTCCGCTGACGAGCCTCCGCACCCCGTGGCGCGTTGTGTGCTGGTCGCAGGGGCCTGGCTCGGGTCGTGGGCCTGGGACGCGGTCGTGCCGGAGCTGCGCGCCGCGGGCCATGCCGTGCGGGCGTTGACCCTGTCCGGGCTGGCCGAGAAGCGGGGCATGCCCGCCCGGCTGTCGACGCACGTGCGTGACATCCTCGGCGAGGTGGCACGTCCCGGCGTACGGGACGTCGTCCTCGTCGGACACAGTTACGGCGGCGTTCCCGCAGCTCATGCCGCCGGGATGATCGGCGACCGGCTGGTGCGCCTGGTGCTCGTGGACGCGCCGGTGCCGGCCGACGGGGCGTCGTGCGTGGACCGGTGGCCGAACGGCGCAGCGGTCGAAGCGGCGATCCGCGCGCACGGCGGGTTCTGGCCACCGCCCGACCGGGCCTGCTACGCGGGCCAGGACCTGACCGACGCGCAGATCACCTGGATCATGGACCGCTCGACGCCGCATCCGGGTGACACGCTGACCGAGCCGGCGCTCCTGCCCCGCCCGCTCCCGCGGATCCCGACGACGTACGTCAGATGCCTCCTCAACGGCGCCGGTCTCGACTCCGAGGTGGCCGGGCTGCTGACCGGCGGACGGTGGCGGCTGGCCGAACTGGACACCGGTCACTGGCCCATGTTCACCCGGTCGCGTGAACTCGCGGAGATCCTCGTGCGCGAGGCGGCGGGGCGCGCGGCTCCCGCCGGGGACTGCGGCCCCTGAGCGACGCGGTCGCGCGTTCCCACCGGAAGCCTGCAAGCTGGTACAGACATGCTCGAAGCGTCGGCTCGGCAGGGAGCGCGGTCATGGATGGCGCAGGCAGTGCGACCGTAGGTGTACTGGGGTCCTACGGGGGCCGGAACGTGGGCGACGAGGCGATCCTGGCCGCCCTGCTGGACCGGGTCCGGGCCGGCCGGCCGGACACCGACTTCGTGATCTTCTCGCGCCATCCCGAGCACACACGCAGTGTCCACCCGGAGGTCGAGGTCGTCCGCTGGGAGGGGGTCTGCCGGGAGGGCATCTCCGCGCACCTGCGGCGGCTGGACGTGCTGGTGCTCGGTGGCGGCGGGATCCTCTACGACACCGAGGCGCGCCGCTATCTGCGGACGGCCCGCACCGCCCAGGACCTGGGCGTACCCGTGTTCACCTATGCCGTGGGGGCCGGTCCGCTCACCGACGAGGCGGACTGTGCGTGGGTGCGTACGGTGCTCTCGGACGCGGTCGAGGTGACGGTCCGTGACGAGGAGTCGAAGCTCGTGCTCGAAGAGGCCGGACTGACCCGGCCCATCACCGTCACCGCCGATCCGGCGCTGCTGCTGGTACCCGGCGATCGCGGCGGGGCGCTGCTGCGGGCGGAGGCCGTGCCGCGCCGGGTGCGGCTGGTGGGGATGAGCGTGCGCGAGCCCGGGCGCGCGGCGGAGCACCTGGACGAGGAGGGGTACCACCAGCTTCTCGCCAGTGTCGGTGACTTCCTCGTGCACCGGCTGGACGCGCACATCGTCTTCGTCTCCATGGAACGCGGGGACATCCGGCACGCGCACGCCGTGGCGTCGCGCATGGCGGAGGCGGACCGCTGCACGGTGCTGCGCGGCGATCACGGGCCGCAGCAGGTCCTCGACATCGTCAGCCAGCTGGACCTGGCCGTCGGGATGAGGCTGCACTTCCTGATCTTCGCCGCGCTCGCCGGGATCCCCCTGCTGCCGCTGCCGTACGCGGGCAAGGTCTTCGACTTCGCCCAGCAGATCGGCGCGCCGGCCCTGCACGGTGTGGTCAGGGAGACGGCGGGGCTGCTGCTGGCGGAGGTGGACCGGCTGTGGGACGAGCGGCGCGCCCGTGCGGCCGAGACAGCCGTGCGTACTGCGGCGATGCGGCTGCGGGCGGCGGAGACCGCCGAGCGGCTCCTCGCCTATCTGGACGGCGGGGCCGCATCGCGGGTCCTGCAGGGCGTCACGTCCGTGCCCGCCTCCCCCGTGGGCTGACGCCGACGGCCACCGGACCCCGGAGGAAGTGACCGTGTCGTATCTGATGCCACCCCGCGTTCCCCGGACGGTGGAGCTTCCGCCACGTCAGGCGCTGCACGCGGGATCCACGCAGGTGCTGGTGATCGGCGGCGGGCCGGCCGGCATCGGCGCCGCCCTCGGTGCCGCCAACGCGGGCGCCGAGGTCGTTCTCGTCGAGCGGTACGGGTTCCTGGGCGGCAACGCGACCGCGGCGCTGGTGATGCCGCTGATGAGTTTCCACAACGAGGTCAAGCAGGCCGTGGCCGGTGACACCACCCGGCTGCTGCCGCCCGATCACGGCGAGGGAGAGCCGGTGGTAGGCGGGGTGCTGTGGGTGCTGCTCGACCAGCTGGCACGCGCGGGGGCGGCGATCCGGCCGTCGCTGGAGACCGGCTACACCGTGCCCTTCGATCCGGAGCTGTTCAAGCTGGTGGTGTACGACCTGCTGGAGAGCCACGAGGTCCGTACGCTCCTGCACGCCTTCGCCTCCGACGTCCTCAGCCTGCCCGACCGCGCGCGTGCGGTGTTCGAGACGAAGTCGGGTCCGCTCGTCATGGACGCGGACGTGATCGTGGACTGCACCGGGGACGGCGACATCGCGGCGGCGGCCGGAGCCTCGTACGAGATCGGCCGGCCGGAGGACGGCTGGACGCAGCCCATGTCGCTGATGTTCCGCATGGTCCGCTTCGATCAGGAGGACTTCGCCGCCTACACCCGCGCCCACCCGGACCAGTGGAGGGGTGTGCACGGGCTGTGGGACCTGGTCCGGGCCGCCACGGACGCCGGTGAGCTGGACCTGCCGCGCGAGGACGTGCTGTTCTTCGCCACACCGAACGCCGGTGAGGTGGCGGTCAACTCGACGCGTGTCACCGAGGTGCTCGGCACCAGCGTCTGGGACCTCACCCGCGCCGAGTTCACGGCCCACCGCCAGATGGCGCAGATCGCCCGTTTCCTGCACGACCGCGTGCCGGGCTTCGCCGACTCCTACATCGTCCAGAGCGGTGTCCAGGTCGGCGTGCGGGAGACCCGCCGGATCCTGGGCGAATACCAGCTGACCGGCGACGACGTGCTCAAGGCCCGCAGGTTCGAGGACGCCGTCGCCCGCGGCGCCTACCCGGTGGACATCCACAACCCGAGCGGTCGCGGCACCACGCTGAAACGCCTGCCGCGCGGGGAGTCGTACGACATCCCCCTGCGCTGCCTCCTCCCCCGGGGCGTCGAGCGGGTCCTCGTCGCGGGCCGCTGCATCTCCGGGGACCACGTGGCGCACTCCTCGTACCGCGTGATGCCGATCTCCATGGCCACCGGGCAGGCGGCGGGCGTCTGCGCGGCCCTCGCGGCGACCCAGGGCCGGCAGCCACGGGACGTCCCGGTGAGCGCGGTCCAGCGGGAACTCCGGGCACAGGGCGCCAGCTTGCTTTGATCCGGCAGGTGCGGCACGTGCGGCGGCTGAAGATCCGTGTCGCCGGCAGGGGTCCCGGCCCGGGCTCGGGGGGGAAGCGCCGAACGGATGTGCCCCCGGGCGGCTCGCCGCCCGGGCGCATGGCCGATCGCCAGCCGGTGAGACATCGGATATGGACGAATCGACATCCCGTGGCCCCCTGCCGGGTCCTCGCGTGCCGCCCCCTCCGCCCGACGTGGTGTTCACGGCGGACTTCTCCTCCGAGACCCAGTGGGTCGCGGGGCGCTCGTGGGCCTATCCGGGAGGCGGACCGGTCAATCCGGGCGACGACAAACTGGATCACCTGGTGTCCGACCCCCGCTACAGCCGGTCGGGCGTCTTCCGGGCCACCCGCCGTCCGGACGGACTGTGGAACACGGGGCTGCTGACCACCGAAGGCAGCCGGGGCGGGTTCACCGTGCGATCGGGAGACGTGCTGCAGGCGCGCGTACGACTGCCCGAGGAGGTCGGTGCCTGGCCGGCCATCTGGACCTGGCGGGACGGCGACCAGGAGATCGACGTCTTCGAGTACCACCCGGACAACCCGGACCTGCTGGAGTTCACCAACCATGTGCGCCGCGGCAACCGCTACCTCCGGGACGACGCCGTGCGGCCAGGCGCCTGGGTGGACCTGCGCACCGACTTCGGGGCGCGGTCGGTGGTCTGGTGGCTGAACGGCGTGCGGGTCTTCGCCGACGGACGGGGCGTGGGGCCCGCCTGGCACGCCTATCTCATCGTCAATCTCTCGGTCAGCGCCGGCCGTTACCACCCGTCGCCCGACCCCGGGACGACCGAGATGTCGTTCGAGGTGGCAAGCCTGGTGGTACGGCGTCCGACCGCGGCCGGACCGTCGCACGGCGCTGCGGCCGGAGCCGAGACGGCGCCCGCGACCGGAGACGGCGAGCGGCAGTCGGCCGACTCGTGAAACTGTCCGCGGCACGCAGTGCCGTACGTCCGGTCGGCGGCTACCCGCCGGAACCGGTGTCCTCGCCGCCTTGCCGGCTCTCCTCCTCCTGCTGCTCCTCCGCGCGGACGCCGCGCAGCGGCTCGCCGGCCACCGTGCCACTCTCGGGCTGGTAGCCCTCCTTCGCGCTCGCCGTGCCCGGAATCGTGCGCTCGCGGGCCTGGCTCTCGCCGCCCGAGTGGGCTCCGGGTTCCTCGTCGTCACGGGCCCGTGCGTACCGGTCGGCAGGCTCGTCGGTGTGTTCCGTCATGGCCGTTCTCCGATCCACTCGTCGCCCGGCCCGGGTTCCCGGGGGCCCGGTGCGGAAACGGCGGGGAGGATGTGCGGGAGCCGGCCGCGGATGTGTGCCCGTGCGGGGTGGGGGGAACTTGGTCCGCCCGGGTGGCGGCCCCGGGGAGAGGAGTCCAGGTGAGAGCGTCGACATCGGCGGCAGACGGCCGGGACCCGGGCGCTCGGGAAGACGGGTACGAGCCGGATCCGCAGCGGTGGCGTGCCCTGTGGGTCACCCTGGTGGCCGGCTTCATGAGCCTGCTGGACGTGACGATCGTGGCCGTCGCCCTGCCCACCATCCAGCGCGACCTGCACGCCTCCCCCGCACAGGTGCAGTGGGTGGTCTCCGGGTACGCCCTGACCTTCGCGCTCGCCCTGGTCACCGCCGGCCGCCTCGGTGACGCCCTGAACCGGCGCCGGATCTTCCTGCTGGCCCTGAGCGGCTTCGTGCTCTGCAGCGCGGCCTGCGGAGCGGCCCCGGACATCACGCTACTGGTGGTGGCCCGGCTCGCCCAGGGCCTGGCGGCGGGCTTCATGGCGCCCCAGAACTCCGCACTGATCCAGCAGATGTTCCGCGGCGCCGAGCGCGGTCGCGCCTTCGGCTTCTTCGGCGCCACCGTCGGCATCTCCTCCGCCGCAGGCCCGATCACCGGCGGCGCCATCCTCGCCCTCGCCTCCGGCGCCCAGGGCTGGCGGTGGATCTTCTACGTCAATGTGCCCATCGGCATCCTGGCCGTGCTGCTCGGCCGCCGGCTGCTCCCCCGCACCCGGCGCTCCGAGCGGGGCCACGTGGACGTGGCCGGCGTGCTGCTGCTCGGGCTGGGCGTCCTGGCGCTGATGTATCCGCTGGTCCAGGCGGACTCCGGCGGCCTGAGCCGGGTGTGGTGGCTGTTCCCGGTCGGGGCCGCGGTCCTCGCCGTCTTCTCCTGGTGGCAGCACCGCCTCGTCGCCCGGGGTGCCCAGCCGCTGCTCGACCCGCGCCTGTTCAGCACCGTGCGCGGCTACGCCGTCGGCGCCGGCATCGGCACGCTGTACTTCGTCGGTTTCAGCGGCGTATGGCTGGTCTTCGCCCTCTTCTACCAGCGCGGCCTCGGCTTCTCCCCGCTCCGGTCCGGCCTCGCCGTGACCCCCTTCGCGCTGGGCTCGGCGAGCGCGGCCGTGGTCGCGGGCCGGCTGGTGGAACGGTTCGGGCGCCTGCTCACCGTGTGCGGTCTCGCGGGCGTGATCGCCGGCCTGGGCGGCACCGCGCTGCTGCTCCGTTTCGCACCGCTGCACATGGCGCCCTGGCTCGCCGCTCCGGTCCTGTTCCTCGGCGGCATCGGCGGTGGCTTCGTGGTCTCGCCCAACATCACGATGACCCTGCGGGACGTACCCGTGCGCATGGCGGGCGCGGCGGGCGGTGCCCTGCAGACCGGGCAGCGGCTGGGCGCCGCGCTGGGGACAGCCGCCCTGCCCGGCCTCTTCTACCTCGTGCTCGGCAGGAGCCACGACTATCGCGGCGCGCTCGTCACCGCGCTGGGCGCCGCCCTCGTCGGCATGGTGGCGTCCCTGGCGCTCGCGACGGCCGACTGGCGGCGCGACCGGCGCGCGAGCCGGTCCCGGCGCACGTGTCCGGAGGAGGTCGCCAACGACCCGGTGCACGCCCGGCAGACCTGACGGGGGCCGGGGCGTCCGAGGCGTGTGCGGCTCCCGTCGCCGCGGCGCGCGCGCTCGCTGCGCTGCCCTCCAGGTCCATCAGGGTGGCGCGGGGCCGTGTCGGGCGGCGGGTGCGGGCGTGGTTGGCCATGCTGGGCCGGGAGCGGCACCGCGACCGGCGACAAGGAGCACTGCATGCCGAAGGATCCCGTCGAACGATTCCTGGCGGCGCTGGACCCCGACCACCGGGAGTCCATCGGCGCGAAGCCGCGCGAGGAGCAGGAACAGCTCGCCGCGGCCTGGGAGCGGGAACTGGAAGCGGACGACGAACTCGACACCCTCGACGAGTTGTCCCCGCCGGCGGCGGAGGCCGAGGCGGCCCGCCGCGTCCTGGACCGCGGAACCGGATGACACGGCGTCCGGGGGACGGCGGGCGCTAGGCTCGGTCCCGTGACACTCTCCTCAGAAGAACGCGAAGAGTTCCTGGCGGAGCCTCACACAGGCGCCCTGTCGGTCGTCGAACGGCCGGACCGCGCGCCGCTGACGGTTCCCATCTGGTACCAGTACACGCCGGGCGGCGAGCTGTGGGTGCGCACCGGGCCCGATTCACGCAAGGCCCGGGCGATGCTCTCCGCGGGGCGCTTCAGCCTCATGGTGCAGCGGACGCAGCCCTCCGTGCGCTATGTGTGGGTGGAGGGCCCGGTCACCAGGACGTCGCCGGACAGCCCCGAACGGTCCTGGGAGATGGCCGCGCGCTACCTCCCGGAAGAGAAGGTCGCCGCGTTCGTGGAGTACGACCGGGCGCACCTCGGCGAGCACTTCCTCGTCCACATGCGGCCGGAGCACTGGGTCGCCGCGGACCTGGGTGCGTTCTGAGGGCCGTCAGCCGTCCTCCTGGTGCAGGTCCAGGCTGGTCGTCAGATGGATGTGGGCCGTCACCCAGTGCGGGACGGCGGCGTGGGCGCCCCGGTCGTGCAGGGTTCGGGTCAGGTCGTCCAGGAGACGTGCCGCGCCGTTCAGCCCGGTGCGGCGCAGGCGGTCGGCGCTGTCGGTGAGGGCGGTGCGGGTCGTCGGGGTCACGTGGCGCAGGCCCTGGTGGGCCGCGTCCGCCAGGGCCGTGAGCGCTGTCCGAAGGGCCGCGGTGATCGGGTCGTGCCGGTGGCGCGCGGTCGCTCCGAGCGTGCTGTCACCGGCGCCGGGGGCCAGGTCGGGGACGGTCACGCCCTCGGCGGTCAGCACGGCGAGCGGGTCCAGCACGGCACGGCCGCGGGCCCGGCCCAGCATGCCGCTGACGGCGCGGATCCCGTCGTCGGCCAGGGCCGCGGCCAGCGCGTCGAGGCCGCCGGGGCACAGCGGGTTGTACTCGGCATGGAGGTGGACGCCGTTGCCCGCCGGGTCGCGGAGCACCGCTTCGAGGCGTTGCGCGGCGGGGTCGTAGCCGATCCCCTCGACGGCGTCCACCATGATCACTCGTACGGCGTCCGCCGCGACGCGCGGGCGGATCAGGCGCGGCGGGCGCTCGCCGGCCGCCCGCAGGTGTGCGGCGGTGTCCCGTACCAGCAGGGCCTGGGGGAGTTCCGTCCAGGCCGAGCCGACCGGCGTGATGCTCGTCGCGGCGATGCGGCCGCGGGAGAGGGTGACCGTGCGGTCGGCGGCGCGCGCGGTGTGTTCGCTGACGACGTTCGCGGTGGCCAGCGCGTGCAGCGGGGAGCCGAGCAGGCGGCGCCGGGACAGGTCGTGGCCCGTGGGGCACTGATCTTCCGTCAGGTCCCATCGGGTGCGCAGGACGAGGGCGATGCCGGCGTCGGCGTGCGCGAAGTACGTCTCGGCCGTACGGTCCCGGGCGGTGCCGCCGATCCGGCAGCCGAGCGCCACCAGCCGTACCCGCCGCAGCGGTGTCACCGGGGCCTCCGCGGTGCCCAGTACGCCGGCCGGGTCGTGGCCGGCGGCGCGGTGCCGGGCGTGGAGTTCGGCGAGGAGTTCGGCGAGGCGTTCCGGGGTGTAGCGGGTGGCGCGGGCTGTGTACGCGTCGAGTTGTTCCCGTAGATCGGCGACCGCGCCCGCGGGCCAGTGCCGGGAGGTGGCGGTCAGGGCCCGGGCGGCGCGGCGGAGGGAGCCGGCGAACACCGGGCCCGCTTGCGGTACGCCGTCCAGGAGGAGTTCGTCGGCGAGCGCCACGGCCTCGCGCAGCGCCTCGCCCGCGGCGGCGGTGGGCGTGCTCGTACGGCCGCCGACGGACACCTCGGTCGCCCGCTCGGCGTCCGCGGCGCGGAAGGCCCACACCGCGAGGGTGATGACCTCGCCGCGCAGTGCGGCGGCCGCGTCGGTGAGGGCGTAGCCCAGCGCGTGCGGGACCGGGAAACGAACGGTGCAGGTGGGCAGTTCCACGCGGGGCGCCGGGTCGTCGGTGGCCGGGCGGTGCACGCGGGCCGTGTAGCCGCGGGCGCGGACGCGGTGCGCGGCGGTCAGGGAGGTGCGGCCCAGCGCGGCGGCCAGCGCGTCGTCGTCGAACTCGCCGGGCGACCAGTCGACCAGCGGCTCCTGGGCCGCCGGCGCCTGTTCCGGCGCGCCGCTCTGGTAGGCCAGCACCAGGGCGATCCGGTGCCGGCACATGCCGGCCGCGGCGCAGGTGCAGTCGGCCGCGTCCAGGCCGCGGCCCGGGGGGAGCACGGTCTCGGTGCCGTCCGGGAAGGTACCGCGTACGGTGCCGTCGTCGCCGGTGGTCACCACCGGTCCGGAGCCGGCCGCCAGGTCTTTTTCGGCGCGCTTGACCAGGCCCCGGTTGGCGAGCGAGGCGAGCGTGCCGGGTGTCAGGGCCAGCAGGTCGGAGCGGGTCACCGGGCCTGCCCTCCACGGCCGATCCGTTCCGCGACGAACTCGGCGAGACGGCCCGGTGTCATCGCTCCCACCGGGGCACCCACCGCGGCCAGCCGTCCGGCCAGGTCGCGGTCGTAGACGGGATCGGCGGCCTCGTCCAGGGCGGCCAGGCACAGCACGGTCGTGCCCTGTTCGACCAGGTGACGCACGGTGCGGACCAGGCGGAACGGGTCGCCGCCCTCGTAGAAGTCGGAGACGAGGGCGACGATCGTCCGCCGTGGGTTCTCCACGAGCGAGGCGCCGTAGTCGACGGCGCGGGCGATGTCGGTGCCGCCGCCGAGCTGGACGCGCATCAGCAGTTCCACCGGGTCCGTGACCTCGGAGGTCAGGTCCACCACCGCGGTGTCGAAGGCGACCAGATGGGTTTTCAGGCCCGGCAGGCTCCACAGGCAGGCGGCCGTGACCGCCGAGTGGATCACCGAGCCGGCCATGGAGCCCGACTGGTCCACCAGCAGCACCAGTTGCCACTGCTCCAGGTGGCGGCGGGTGCGCGAGTGGAAGCGGGGCCGCTGGATGAGGATGCGGCGTTCTTCGGGCTGGTAGTGGGCGAGGTTGGCGCGGATGGTGGTGCGGAAGTCGAAGTCGCGGGCGAGCGGGAGCCGGCTGGGGCGGCGGGTGCGGGAGCCGGTGAACGCCCGGCGCACCTCCGGCTGGAGCCGTTCCATCAACTGCCGTACGACCGTTTCGACGATCCGGCGGGCCGCCGCCAGCACCTGGGGGTTCATCAGGTGCTTGGTGCGCAGGACGGCGCGCAGCAGGGTCTGGCTGGGCTCGACGCGGGCGAGGACGTCCGGGTCGGTGACGATCTCGTGGATCTCGTACTGCTCCACCGCGTCGCGTTCCAGCCGCTCCACGGTCTCCTTCGGGAACAGCCGGTGGATGTCGTCGAGCCAGTCCACGGGGGTCAGCCGGGACGGTCCGCTGCCGCCCTCGCGGGAGTCGGCCGCCCCGCGGCGCACCCCGCGTCGGCGCAGGTCGTCATCGCGGCCGTACAGCCAGTCCAGCGCGGCGTCCCGGGCCGCGGACGTGCCGTGCAGCGGACCGGTGCAGCGTTCGGCGGGGGCACCGAGAATGAGCCGCCAGCGCTCCAGCCCCGGGTCGGGGGCCGGCGGCGTGGCCGTTGGCGCCGGGGGCGGGTCGGGCGGTGCGGGGTTCATCCGTGCGCCTCCGGGCGGGGGGGCGGACACCGCGCCGGGCACGGGTGCCGCCGCCAGGCCGTGGCGGTCGAGCAGTCGGGTCACGTTCTCCTCCAGGGCCCTGGCGCGGGCCAGCAGCAAGGGGTCGGCGGGGGTGCGCAGCAGGGAGCGGGCCGAGCCGCGCAGGCTGCGGCGGTGCAGCAGGCGCTCGGCGATGCGCTCGCGTTCGCGGGGCGGGAAGAAGGAGAAGGCCTGGCGCAGCGCGGGCAGTCCCCCGAGGAAGCCGGCCTCGGGCAGCGCCGACACGACTCCGTCCACGATGTCGATCAGCGAGTCGTCCTCGGTCGTGGTGCCGTGGGCCACCTCCTCGCGGGCCACCGCGAACAGGCCGGTCAGCCAGTCGCCGAGGGTGTCCACCGCGGCCGCGGCGAGCGCCTGCACCACGGGCCCGGGGTCGTCCGGGACGCCCAGCGCCCAGCGCAGGCCGAAGGCGGCTCCGCGCAGCGCGGCCGGGGCGCGCGGGTCACGGCTGATCCGGGCGGCGGCCTCGGCGGCGGCTTCAGGGGTGACCGACAGCAGGGCGGGCGCGTGCCGCAGCGCGTCCCGCGCGGCCGCCAGCGCGCGCAGCGCGGCCAGGTCCGCCCCGGGGCCGCCGTGGAGCCCCTCCGCCAGCCGGAACACCCGGTCGGCGGCACTGCCCACGACCGCTCCCAGCAACCCGTCCCGGGCCACGCCGAACACCCGGTCGTGTCGCCAAAGGCCCAGCGCCGCCGACAGCACCTCGCCGAGCGGGCCGAGGTCGCCGGCCTGCCCCACCTGGTCCGCGAGCGCGGTCAGCAGGTCGGCGCAGAGCGGCCCGGTGCCGCACAGCACGGTGTCGAACAGCAGCCCGGCCAGCGCTCCGAGTTCCGGGCCCGCCGCGCGCGTCCGCTTGCCGAGCAGCGCCGCGGCCGCCTCGTCCAGGCGTGCGCCGTAGGCACCGGCCTCGATCAGTGCGGCCTCCCGGCCGGCCGCTGCGGGGCGGGGCTCCCACACCTCGGTGAACACCGGGTCGACCCCGTGGGCCGGTCCCGAGACCCGGGTGAAGCCCGGGACGTCCAGGACGCGCAGCCGGTGCAGGGCGCGGCTGCGGGACAGGTCCCGTTCCTTCGTCAGGTCGAGGGTGACCGGCGTGGTGACGTCGGCCAGCCCCAGGTGGGCGAGGTGGGCGGCCGCGTCGTGCACCAGCGGGGGCAGCGGAGTGTCCGGGTGCAGCCGGCCCACGGCCTCGCCGGTGCAGGCGGCGACCATCTCCACCACGACCGGGTGGGTGCCCGCGCCGAGGGTGCCGCGCGTCGTCCACGGCAGCGGCCGGTCCAGGTCGTCGGTGATCAGCGCGCCGGCCAGGCCGTCGAGGACGTCCACCCTCGTCTCGCACGGGTGGCCGCGCAGTCGGGCCAGCCCCTGGGACAGCGAGCGGGCGGCGATCAGGTCGGCGGTGGACAGCGGGATCCCGCGGGCCCGCAGCCGCTCGGTGACCGCGCGCAGCAGGCCCTGCCCGGCAGCCTCCGGGCCCCTCTCCCACAGCCGCTGGTAGTAGCCGGGCGAGGGCATGCCGGACTGGTATCCGGCGAAGGCGTCCAGCTGCCGGAAGGAGTACGGCACCAGGAAGCTGCCGCCGAGCGCACCCTGGGGCGGCTCGGGCACCGCGGGCCAGTCGGCCGGGGCCGCGGCGGCCGCGTGCCGTGCGGACAGTGCGCGCAGGGCCGGCTGGTGGAAGCCGCCGGTGACCACCAGCACCGGGCGGTCGCCGGCGCGGGCCAGCGCGGCCCGCACCCAGGAGGCCATGTACTCCTCGCGCGCCTGGTCCCCGGAGTCCGCGTCCGCATCGCCGCGCACCAGCTCGAAGTAGGCGTCGAGCCGGGCGCGCAGCTCCTGCGGGCCGGTACCCGGCTCGGTGACTTCGAACAGCCCGTCCCACAAGGCGTCCGGGGAGTCCACCGCGAAGTGCTCGCACAACCGGCGTGTGGCCTCGGCGTACCGTGCCTCCGCGTCCGCGTAGCGGTTGGCGTACCGGTCGGGGTGGCCGGCGACGGCCGGGTGCCAGGCGGGCAGGTCGATGAACCGCACCTCGGCACCGGCCGCCCGGCCCTCGCGCAGCGCGATCCACTCCGGGGAGTAGTCGCACAGCGGCGTCCAGGACGTGGCGACGCGCTGGTCGTCGCGGTAGTGGCTGAACACGGCGACGGGCAGCGTGTGCCCGAGCAGCAGCTCGTCCATCCGGGCGTTCATGTCCGCCGGGCCCTCCACCAGCACGCACGCCGGCCGCAGCGTCCGGATGGTGTCGGCGACCAGACGCGCGCAGGCCGGGGAGTGGTGGCGCACGCCGAGGAAGACGGCGGGCGCAGCCGGGGCCGGCATCAGCCGGCCAGGAGGTGGCGGGCCTCGTACAGGGCCTGCCACTGCGGTCCGGGCCGGCGGGGTGCCTCCTGCTCCAGGAAGCGGCGCAGCCGGGCGAGGTCCTCGGGGCTGTCCTTGGCGGCCGTACCCGCCAGGCCGGCCACCACGTCGGCGGCGCTGCCCGGCTCGCCGCGCAGGAACCAGGCCCGCACCCCCACCGCGTGGGCCACGGACACGGCCTCCGCGGTGCTCATCACCGTCGACATCCGCTCGCCCCGCGCCGCGGTGCCCCGTAGCTCACGGAAGGTGCCGACCAGTACCTCCAGCACGTCCCGGCGCGGCGGCGGCTCCACCCCGGACTGCCGCAGCAGCGCGGCGGCCTCGGCCTCCACCAGGCCCAGTTCGGTCTCGAAGTCGGCGATGGGCAGCACCGTCTCGAAGTTGAAGCGTCGTTTGAGGGCGGCGCTCATCTCGTTGACGCCCCGGTCGCGGGTGTTGGCGGTGGCGATGACGTTGAAGCCCTGCCGGGCGAAGACCAGGCCGTTGGGCCCGTCCAGTTCGGGAATGGTGATGACCCGGTCGGAGAGCAGGGACAGCAGGCAGTCCTGTACCTCCAGCGGGCAGCGGGTGATCTCCTCGAACCGTACGATCCGCCCCTCGGCCATGCCGCGCAGCATCGGCGCGGGCACCAGGGAGCGGGTGGAGGGGCCCTCGGAGACCAGCAGCGCGTAGTTCCAGGAGTACTTGATCTGGTCCTCGGTGGTGGCCGCGCCGCCCTGAACGGTGAGCGCGCTGCTGCCGCTGACGGCCGCCGCGATCAGTTCCGACAGCAGCGACTTGGCGGTGCCGGGCTCGCCCACGAGCATCAGGCCGCGGTTGGTGGCCAGCGTCACCAGGGCGCGCTCGACCAGGGAGACGTTGCCGACGAACTTGCGGCTGATGCCCGCCGGTTCGTCGCCGACGATGAAGCGGCGGGCCGCCCGCAGGCTCAGCTGCCAGCCCGGCGGGCGGGGATCCTCGTCCGCGGCGCGCAGGGCGGCCAGTTCACCGGCGTACCGGACCTCGGCGGGCGGGCGCTGGAGCAGCGCCTCGCCGGCCTCTTCGACAGTGGCGGTCACTTCGCGGTCACCTCGGTGAGGTCGGCGAGGATCTCGGAGGCGATGACAGGGTCCAGGTCGCCGAAACGCAGGGGGTAGTCGCGGCTGTGCCAGTAGTCGCCCGGGGCGGAGTCGAGCCAGACGTTCTCGAAGGTCTGGTCGGGGAACACGTCCAGCGCGCCGACGGCGATGCCCTCGTCGAGCCCGATGACCAGGTAGCGGTCGTTGTCGGTGCGCCGGTGGAACCAGCGTTCCACGCCCGCGTCCTGCGGTTCGCCGCGCTCCCAGCCCCGCTTGGTGAGGCCGAGCAGCTTGCCGACCGGCACCCGCGCGCCCTCGAACCGGGTCAGCCGGTGCCCGGCGGCCTCCTCCTCGGTCAGCGTGTGCACGGCCCGGCCCAGCTGCGCGAACGGCTGGAGGATCTCGTAGTCGGCGAACAGCTCCGACCACGCGGCGAGATCATCCCCCAGGTGCAGCGGGTGCGCCACGCGCACCGTCGCCTCGTCGGGCAGCGTCAGCTCGTCGTCGTCCACGTCGGCGAAGGTGCGGTCCTCCGCCACCCGGAAGGCCGTCGCCACCCCGCCGCTGTCGCCGATCCAGACCAGGCGGCGGACCAGGTGCCACACCAGCGGGTGGGCGACGAACAGCTCCCGGAACTCCGCGGCCGTCCAGGTGCGCTGCGCGACCATCGCCGCCTCCAGGCGCCGCACCTGGTCGCCGGCGATGGTGCGGACGTCCTTCTTCAGCGCGGCGAACCGCTTGCGTTCGGCCGGGGCCAGCTCCGGGTCGTCCTTGACGCCGGGCGCGGGCAGTGCCTTGCGCTGCTTGCCGTCGGCGTCCCGGATGTAGGGGCGCAGCTGCTCGTCGAAGCCCACGGTGAACTGCCGGGGGCCGTAGTCGATGACCGTGCTGCCGTCCGTTTCGAGGCCGAGGTCGGGCACGAGCCGGTCCCCCAGCTGCTCGCCGGTGAGTCCCAGGCCCTCGGCGACCTCGGCGATCTTCTCCTGGGCGCGCTGCTTGAGCGCCTTGAACGGCACCCGCTGGGCGATGCCGTGCAGGTGCATCAGGGCCACGTCGGTGCCGATGGTCGCGAGGACGGTCAGGCCCTCCACGGCACGGTGGTGGCCGCCCTCGCCGGGCCAGGCCCGCACGATCGGCGTGAGCCTGCGTACGGTGTCGTCGTCGCCGAGCCAGCCGAGCGCGTGCAGCGCCCAGCTCTCCTTCGGCGGCATTCCGACGAGCCGCCACTGCTCGAACAGGCCCCACGCGAAACCGGCGAGGGAGTCGGCGGTGCAGTGCGCGGTCAGGACCTCCAGGCCCGGGTAGACCTCGCCGGGCTTGGACAGCGCCAGGAGCATCAGGACGTTGCGGACCGCGTCGGCGGGCAGGGCGCCGCCCTCGCGGAGCAGGATCTGCGGCAGCAGCGCCGGGTCCGCCCAGGCGCCCACCGTCGGCACGCGGGCGGGCAGCGCGCTGACCAGCGGGTCGACGGCCAGCGTCTCCTCGACGATGCCCGCGGCCTCCGGACCGCACCCGGCGACGGCCGCCAAGACCGCCGTATCGCCGTGGGCCTCCGCCAGCAGCCGCAGCGCCTTCTCCGCGCCGCGCCGGACCGTGCCGGCCGGCCCCACCGCGTGCGGGACGAGGAAGGGCACCGCGTCCAGGCCGTGCCGGGCCAGCCAGGCGCGGGCGGTGGCGTCGGCGGACTTCAGCCGGGCCAGCCAGTCGCACACCAGCCCGGCGACCTCCACGTCCCGGTACGGCAGCACCAGCGTGGCCAGGGTGCTCGGGTGCCGGGCCGCGGCACGCCGCATCAGCGGCAGGGCGGCCAGGGAGTGGCGGGCGGCGACCGGCTTCAGGGCTGCCTCGCCGTCCCAGTAGCCCTCGGGGGCGCAGTCGGCCAGCAGCGGTCGTACGACGTCCTCGGGGCCGTCGACGAACAGGCGCACGTTCTGGAAGCTCCTCAGCTGCCCGGTTTGCTGGAGGTGCTCGATCTCACGGGACCAGTCGTAGCCGGCGCGCCATCTCGCGTACCAGGTGTCGGCCTTGGCCCAGGCCTCCTGCTCGTCCGGCTGCCACGCCACCTGTGGTTCGGGTGCCGCGGGTGTCTCGGCGGCGACACGCGTCTTCCGGGCCTTGCGCTTGCCGACCCACGGCGGGCTGACCAGCAGTGCGGGCAGCGCCTCGGCCGGGGCCTCGGCCAGCCGGTCGGTGCGGTCGAGGTGGGGTGCCACGAGAGCGGCGACCTCGGCGGGCAGGTCGGGCAGCACGGCCGCGGTGATGCCGGTGTGCCCGAGGACGTGCGCGACGAGCAGCTGACCGGCCAGCGACGCGTTCTGCCCGGCGCCGGTCGCCTCGGCGCCCAGCAGGCGCAGGGCGCGCACCGGGTACCGGCGCATGGCCTCCAGCAGGTGGGGGCGGACGTGTTTGTCGCCGGCGCGGTCCAGGAGAAGACGGAATGCCTCGTCCGACGGCAGTTCGACCAGGATGCTCGCGAAGGCCCGGGTCTGCTCGGAGTTGTAGGCCCGGTCGAGGGCCTCCTCGAGGAGCGGGGCGAAGGCCTTGCCGGTGCCCTCGGCGAGGGTGGCGACGAGCGCCGTAGTCCAGCCGTTCCAGCACAGGCCTGGCCGGCGGCCGAAGTGCTTCAGCTGCTCGGGGGAGTTCAGCGAGCACAGCAGCATCGCGCGCAGCGTCTCGTCGGCCTGCGGTACGTCGACGCAGCACTCGTCGACCCACTGCTGCTCGGCCGGCAGCAGGTAGGACACGACGATACGGCGGCGTACGCCGGTGCGGCAGCCGGCCAGTGCGGCGACCGTCTCCCGGTAGGTGTCCTCGTCGGCCACGCACAGCAGGGAGCGCACGCGGTCGGCGAACTTCGCCCACGCCCACACGCTGCCCGTGGCCGCGCCGGGACGGAAGCCGAGCCAGGGGTCGTGCCGGTGGCTGCCGCTCTGGTAGTAGTGCGGCTCGACGTCGAAGTACTCCACCACCGCCTGCGCGGCGAACGCCAGGCCGTGCGCGCGGACCCAGGCGTCGACGTAGATGCCGTCCGGGAACTGCCAGTGGTAGGTCAGCGACGCGATCACCGCGGCACCCAGCGGGTTGTGACGGCCGCTCAGGTGGTCCCGAGTGGCCTGGACGATCCGCGGGTCGCTCTTGGGGGCGGACAGCATCGCCTCGACCCAGTCGGCCTCCTCGTGCAGCCGGGACGCCGTCCGCTGCTCGGCCTCGGCGTGCAGCCCGGCGACGCTCCGCTCGGTCCCGCCCCGCCGCGGATGCGCCAGCCGCCGCCAGGCGGCCGGCATCCGGAACGTCTCCTCGTCGGGCAGCACAACCGGCCCGTCCGCCACCGCCGCTGCTCCGGCGAGCGCGGCAGCCTTCCCCTCGGCCTCCCCCTTCGCCGGGCCCTCCCCGACCGACTCCGTGCGCCGCACAGCCCCTCCTCCGCCGATCCCGGGCGGGATCGCTAGCTTGATCAGATACCGATCACGCTATCCGGCCCCACTGACAACGCCCCCGGCCGGCCGCACCGCGGCGGGACGGCGGTGCCGCGCGGCCCGTTGCACCGGCGGCGCACGGTGCCTCAGTGGGGCTCCACCTCGTCGAGTTCGGAGCGCCAGCGGGAGTGGGTGGTGTCGTAGCGCAGGGGGCCGAGGCGATACCCGGTGAGGTCGAGAGAGAGGAGCTGGCGGTAGGCCTCCGGGGGCAGGTCGGGGTCGAGCACGATGCGCAGACTGCTCTCCGGGTCTTGCAGGACCAGGGGGCGGGGCTGCTCCTCGGTGCGCTTGCGCAGGCCACGCACGGCTTTCTGGAGGCGCTCGTAGGCATCGGTGGCAGACTTGTCGGCAAGCGCCTTCAGGAAACCGTGCAGGGGGACGGTGACCATGACCATCCACGCGAGTTGGTCGGGCGACCGCCGGCGGGGGAGTTCGCGGACGCGGGGAGTAAGGCCCAGGCAGGTGAGGGCCTCGGTGAGGAGGGCCTCCGGGGCGCGCGGAAGGCGAGGGTCCACGACCACGTCGGCGGTGCGCAGGGCGGAATCAGTCATGGGGTCTCAGCTCCTCGAGCGCGTAGACACGGACCCAGCGGTCGTTTCCGGTGGCGAGTCGGCTGCCGTCGTGGCTGAACGCAATCCCGCGGCCCTTGTAGTGCGCATGGTGGAAAACCTCGCGCCCGGTGTCGGTTTCCCAGACCCGTGCCATGCAGTCACCGATGGTCGCCACGTAACCGTCGTCCGGGCTGAGGGCCAGCCCCCGCACCTCCCCTTTGTGGTTCACCTCCACGAGGGATGCGCCGGACACGGCGTCCCGTATCGATGCCGTGCGGTAGCCGCCGACGGCGAGCCGGTGCCCGTCGCTGGTGAACGCCACGGCGGACACGGAGCCGTCGAGTTCGAGCTTCAGGATTCTGGTGCCGGTCTCGATGTCCCACACCCGCACGATCCGGTCCGCTCCGCTGCTGGCCAGCCGGAGACCGTCAGAGCTGAACGCGATACAGCGGACCGAGGCGGTGTGCCGCAGGCGCACCAGTTCCGCACCCGTCTCCACGTCCCAGATACGCACGTGGGCGTCGTGGCCGGCGGTGGCGAGGTGGCTGCCGTCGGGGCTGAACGCCACCGCGTAGACGGCCGCGCCGTGGTCGACCTCCCTCAGCTGGGAGCCGGTCCTGGCGTCCCAGACCCGGGCCGTGGCCCCTCCCGCGGTCGCGATGCGCCGGCCGTCGGGATGGAAGCAGACGTGCCGCACGCCGGTGTACAGTCCGCCGTGCCGCATCCTGACACGGTCCTCCCCGCTCGGGTCGGTCACCAGCGCCGTCCGCATGGTCAGGGCCACGGCCAGGCGGTCACCGCCCGCGCTGAAGGCGAGGGCCGTCACACGGTGGGGCACGACGAACCGGTGACACCGCGCCGGGCGCTCGGCCGCCTGCGGCCCGGTGGACTCCGTCACCGGTTTCGTCGCGTTGACCTCATTCCAGAGCCGTTCGACCAGCCGCCCGGTGTCGCGGTAGTCCGGGGCGACGGCCTGTATCTCGCCCAGCGACGCCAGTGCCCGCGCCCAGTCACCGTCCTCGATGTGGTCCAGTGCCTCGCTGTAGTGGCGGCTCAGCCGCTCATCCCGCGCGGCCTTCTCCAGCTCCGCCCGGGCGGTCCCGAGCATGGTCTCCCTCTCCGGGTCGGCCGCCGTCCCCTCGGGATCCCGCTCCCGCAGACGCTCGGCCGCCACCAGGACCGCCTGCCACTGGCCGCGCTCGTAGAGATCCCTGATCACTTCCCGTAGTTCCGCGCGCGTCCGCTCCTCGCGGGCCCGCTCAAGCAGCGCGGCGGCGTCCCGGTAGCCGGCCTCGGCGGTGACGACGGCTTCCAGGTGCTTGACCGCCTGGTCCCAGTCGCGCGCCGTGGCCGATGCGGCGCCCGCGGCGTACAGCGCCGCGAGTCGCTGCTGGTGACGGGCTCGGCCGAGCCAGGTCCGGGCGTCGCGGTAGTCGGGGTCCCGGGCGACGATCGCCCGGAAGGCATCGACCGCCGCGTCCCAGTCCTCGATGAAGGCGGCCGCGCGGCCGTCGGTGTACAGCTCGGGGAAGCCGGTCGGGTCGGCCGACTTCCGGCCGACCCTTGTGTCTTCGCCCGTTTCGGAGACCGGGTTGCCGAAGATGCGACCGTCGAGGGAACGCATGTACAGCACGGGCGTGCCCCACTCCAAGGTGCCCGGGTGAGCCAGGGTTATGGCCTGCCGGGCCTCCATGACCGCCACGTCGATGGGCACCTTGCGGGCCAGGGCGCTGTAGAAGGCGTGAGTGCACTCCATGGCGGCGTCCTCGCTCACCTCGTACTGCATGGCGAGGACGGCGGGCATGCCCTTACGCATCAGCGCACCCGCCACGCTGGAGAACGGGTTCAGCCCGCCCGCGCGGCCGGTCTCACAGGCGTTGAGCACCGCCAGGCGCAGCGCGGGATGGCCCGCGAGCAGCAGAGCAAGGTTCCCCGCCCCCAGCCAGTAGGTGCCGCCCCGCTCGCCGGCCAGCGCCAGCGTGCCCTCCTCGGCCCGGGCGTCGTATCCGCCGTGTCCGATGAAGTGCAGCACATGCCATTCGTCCCGGCGGGTGCCGGTGCGTGCGTCCCGGCGTACGGCGTCGCGGAGCTCGCGCCAGGTCTGGCCGCGCACCCAGTGCAGCGAGACCGTCTCGTTCTCCTCCAGGTCGGCCAGGGCTTCCTGCAGGCGGTGCTGCTCGACGTGCACCGCCAGTGACTCCTGGTCGTCGGGTACGGCGACCATGCCCAGGACGCGCAGCGGCGGCGTGATGCCGAGCGGCTCCATGGGGCGGGCGAGCTGTGGTTGGCGCACCAGCGGGACGCCTAGGCACACGTACATCTCCTCGTCGGTGTCGTACATGAACTCCCAGGGCAGCCTTGCCAGTTCGGGCGGTTCCACCTGGAGCACCATGCGCACCTGCGCGGCACGGCTACGGTCGGTGAGTAGGCGGTTTGCGCCGGTGTTCTTCAAAAGGGCGTCGAACAGCAGCCGGCCCAGGTCCCGGACCGGTGCCTCGCCCTCGACCGCGGCGCGGCGCACTCGTGCGGACGACCCCCGCACGGCATCCGGAATACGGGCCGCCTGGACTGCCACCTCTTCCGGCGGCGGCAGACGAAGGGTTCCGGAGGCCTCCTCGCCGTCCGTCGTCCGGAAAATCACCGGGTAGCCGTCGGTACCGGCGGGACCGATCTCGACCCGGAAATCGACATCCACCACAGTCACCCTGGCCCTGAAGCAGCCGGCCGCGGCCATGTCTCTGCCGCCTCCTCCACCCTACGACCGATCCCGTGCGGCGTCCTGCGACGGTCTGGTCCGGTCAGCGGACCGCGGCTTCCTGGCCGGCCGGCGCCGGTGCCGGTCTGCGGGCCGTGGTGCGGTGGTTCCGTCCCCGTCTGGTGAGACCCCAGGGTTTGAGGACCGAGATCGCCGTCATGAAGACGTACGCGCACAGGGAGACGATCGGGGCGGGCAGGAGGTCGCCGGGGCCGGGTGCCGGGCCGCTCGGCGTCATGGCGGTCACCGCCGTGTCGAGGCCGGGGCGCAGCGCGAAGGCCGTGGCGGCCGTCGCGGCGAGGGTCAGCCAGAACTTGACGGTGACCCACCGGTGGCGGAGCAGTCCCCACGGGGTGCCCACGGACAGCAGCACACCGCTCAGGGAGGTGAGGAACGCGACGGGAAGCAGCAGCCAGTCCGAGAAGAGCTTCATCGCCCGGACGGACGCCTCGGCCGTCACCGCCGAGCCGGTGGCGGTGGCGGTGACGGCGAGAGCCAGCGATCCGAGCGTGAGCCCGAGCCAGCTCGCGGAGGCGGCCACGTGGACGACGAGGGAGGCCCGGCGCGCGGGTCGGCTCAACTTCATGGACGACACGGTGCCGGAGGGGACGGGCGGTGCCGTCCGGCGCCGGGAGTAACCGGGTGTACTCGGCGCGGAGTACACCGGTCGGCGGGAGGTTCCCCGGTCAGGGCGCCCAGGGTGATTCGACGGACCAGGTGGTGTCCTCGGTGAAGGTGTTCGGGTTGTCCCAGGTGTGGGTGCCGCCGGAGCGGGCCAGCCAGAGTTCGGCGTCGATGTGCCGGAGGTACTGGCCGGGGAAGTCGGACGCGGAGAGCCGGATGCCGCCGGTTCCCCGGACGGGGCACCAGGTGGCGTCCCTTGTACAGCGCGGAGTCGTCGCCCGCCTCGCGGCGGACCCGGAAGTCGCGGTGCCGCAGGAACTCACCGGGGTTGTTGCGCGACTCGAAGGAGTAGCAGAGCCGGTTCGCCAGGCCCGGCCACACCTTCCAGGTGGCGTCCTGCTTGAGCAGGTCGCTGCTGGCGGAGTCGACCACCCCGGTGTAGCCGAGCCCGTCGGAGTGGCGGATGTAGCGGTCGGTGTAGCCGGGTGTCGTGACGCGGAGGGACACGTACTGCTCCAGTGGCAGGCGCACCGGGGGGCCGATGGTGCCGGAGGCGGCGACGAGCGCCTGGTTGGCCGCGCGGACGCGGGACTCGTCCACCTTGACGACCCGACGGTCGTAGGTCATCAGCCCGTTGGTCTCGTTCTCGACGTCGGTGATCTGCGTGTAGACGGATGCGGACAGGCCGCCGGCGGGCATGGCGTTCTCCCGGATGCCGTCGAGCAGCCCGACGAGGCGGTCGTCGAGCGCGGCCCGGGTCGGCTGGTCCTCGTAGCTGAAGCCGCCGCCCGGGAACCACTCGTGTCCGGGGACCCGGTGGCCGAGGCCGCCGTACTCCCCCAGTACCGAGGCGCGCACCGGATCCGTCGGCGTGTTGCCCGGTCCGACGTAGTTGTGGTTGTCGATCACGTCGCCGTTGCCGCCGTCCCGTGCGCCGCAGCAGTTGACGCCGCTCATGTTGTCGACGAGGCGTGAGGGGTCGTACGCCTTGACCATGTCCGCGATGCGGGACTGGTCGTACTGGCCCCAGCCCTCGTTCTGGTCGACCCACTGGATGAGGGCGGGTGAACTGCGGTGCTGGTCGATGACCGCGCGGTACTCGCTCTCCCACTGGGTGCGGGCCGCGCTGTCCGGTGTCCTGCCGCTGTCCATGGAGGGCATGTCCTGCCACACCAGCAGCCCGAGCCGGTCGGCCCAGTAGAACCAGCGCTGCGGCTCCACCTTGATGTGTTTGCGGACCATGTTGAAGCCGAGGTCCTTGTGTTTCTGCAGGTCGTACTTCAGCGCCGCGTCGGTGGGCGCGGTGTGGAGGCCGTCCGGCCAGTAGCCCTGGTCGAGGGTGCCTGTCTGGAAGACGAACCGTCCGTTGAGGACCGGCCGGCGCACGCCGTTCACGTCCTTCACGGCGATCGAACGCATGCCGGTGTAGCTGCCGACCCTGTCGCCGCCGGGGCTGCCGGTCAGCTGGGCGGTGACGTCGTACAGGAACGGGTCGTCGGGCGACCACAGGTGGGGATTCGGCACCGGGACGGAGAACTCGGTTCCGACGGTGCCGGTGGCGCTCGCGACGGTCGTGCCGCCGCTGGAGACCGTGACCTCGACGGCGGCGCCGGCGGCCCCGGTGCCCCGTACGGTCACCCGCAGGGTGTCGTCCTCCAGGTGCGGAACCAGATCGAGCCGGGTGATGTGTGCCGTCGGTGTCGGTTCCAGCCAGACGGTCTGCCAGAGGCCGGACGAGGCGGTGTAGACGATGCTGTGCCCGGCGTGCGGGGTGACGTCCTGGATGCGCTGCTTGCCGATGGCCTGGCCGCCGGTCTCCGTCGGGTCGTACACCGACACGACGACGGTGTTGGTGCCGCGGTTCAGCAGGGGGGTGATGTCGTAGGAGAAGGCGTCGTAGCCGCCGCGGTGCACGGCGCCCGCCCGCCGGCCGTTGACCCAGACGGTGGTCTCCCAGTCCGAGGCACCGAAGTTGAGCCGGACGCGGCGCCCGGCCCAGCCGGCGGGGACGGTGAAGGTGCGCTTGTACCAGAGCCTGTCGTTCTGGGTGATCTTGCGCTGGATGCCGGAGAGCGCGGACTCCGGCACGAACGGTACCCGGATGCGCTCGCCGAAGGACGTCGGCCGCCCTGCGTCGCGGGAGGTGACGGCGAAGTCCCATATGCCGTTGAGGTTGGCCCAGTCGGGCCGGGTGAGTTGCGGACGGGGATACTCCGGCAGGGGGTGGTCCACCGGCACCTGGTCGGTCCAGGGGGTGGACATCGGGGCGGCTCCGGGTGTCCGGGATCCTGTGGCGCGCGAAGGGGACGCCCCGGTTGCGAGGAGGGTGGTGACGGCGAGCGTCGTCACCGCGACGGCGGTCACGAGGTCCCGTAAGCGCCCGAGGGCCCGGTGCGGCCGGGAGGGTGCGCGGGTGCTGCGGGGCGGGAGTCTCAGCACGGTGTCTGCTCCAGGGTCGGTGCGGCGCCGCGGACGGGGGCCCGCCACGGTGCGTGCGGACCCCCGCTGCGAGCTCGTGTGGTCGGTGCGCGTGCGTCAGCCGGTGTACGTACGCAGGGCACCCCCGGTGTACGTACGCAGGGCACCCCGCTGCGAGCGCGTGTGGTCGGTGCGCGTGCGAGGTCAGCCGGTGTACGTGTGCAGGGTCAGGCCGTACCGGCCGAGGATCTCGTTGACCGGCTGGAACCAGGTCTCGCCGCCGCTGGTGCAGTTGCCCCAGCCGCCCGAGGTGACGCCCTGTGCCTGGTCCCCGGTGATGAAGGAGCCCCCGGAGTCCCCGGGTTCGGCGCAGGCGCTGGTCTTCGTCAGCTGGTGCACCGCACCCTGGCTGTAGTTGACGGTCTCGTTCGTCGCGAGCACCGTCCCGCAGTGCCAGTGCGAGGTCGATCCCGAGCGGCACACGGAGGAGCCGACGGGTGCCACGGCCGAGCCGCGCACGAGCTGGTCGGGCACCGTGCCCCAGCCCAGCACCACCGGGACCGTCCACCAGCCGCTGCCCACGCTCACCCAGGCATAGTCGTTGTCCGGGAACGACGAGCCCTGGAAGGTGCCGATGTAGGAGCCGTCCCAACCGCTGACCCCGGCGCCGGGCCGACCGCAGTGACCGGCGGTCACGAAGCCCCCGTGGACCGAGAAGCCTATGGAGCAGCGGACGTTGCCCGTGTAGTAAGGGTCGCCGCCGACCGTTCCCGCGGCGAAGGTGCGCGGGGCGGCGGAGACGGTCCGCACGGTGACGGGGCCCGCCTCGCGTGCCCGGGACACGAAGCGCCGGACATCGTTGTCGGAGCGGTCCTTGCGGACGACGTCGACGACGACCGTGTTGGCCACCGGATCGACGTGCCAGCCGCTCACTCCCGTCGGGGCGGACAGCCGGTCGACGCGCGCCTTGACGGCGTCCAGCCGGCGGGCCGAGTGTGCGGCCGTACGGACCTCCGCCCCGGCCGCCCTGATCGCGCTGCGCGTGTCCGCCGGGGCGTCCGGGGTGAGCGCCACCGTCAGGCGCCCCTTCTCGGAGTCGAACCAGGAGCCCGCGTAGGCCTTACCGGCCGTCCGGCGCACCTTCGGGGCGAGCGCCGCGGCGGCCCGCTCGTCCGCGATCCGGGCCTCGGCCTGCTGCCGGGTGAGGCCGAGATCGCGCTGCATGGCGGTCACGACTCCGTAGGAGGCGGGCCGGTAGGCGGACGGAGCGGTTCCTGCGGATCCTGCCGTGGAGCCGGTCGCCGCCGCGGGGATGGTTCCCGCTGCGCTCAGCCCGCCGAGGGCCAGGAGCGCGGCCAGCGCGACATGCGTAAGTCGTCTGCGTCTCATGGGAGTTGCCCTTCGTCGTTCCAGGGGTGGGGTGGAACAGCCGAGTGTCTGAGAGCGCTCTCTGCGTGGCGGAGCAGAGCTTAGTGGCGCTGCAGCGTCAGGTCCATGCCAATGCGGGTACTTCGGCGGCGGCCCGCTTGGGAAGACTGCTCTACCGTGTCAGCTCATGGACACCGACAGCTGGTTGGCCGACACCCGGACCTCCTACGACACGGTCGCGGCCAGCTATGCCGACCTGATGGGCGACGCGCTGGCCCGGGAACCGTACCTGCGAGCCGCCCTGGCGCTGTTCGCCGACTCGGTACGCGCCACCGGCGGCGGTCCGGTGGCGGACGTCGGCTGCGGCCCCGGGCACGTCACCGCGTACCTGAACGAACTGGGCGTGGACGCCTTCGGCATCGACCTTTCGCCCGCGATGACCGACCTGGCCCGGCGCAACCACCCCGGTCTGCGCTTCGAGGCGGGGACGATGACGGACCTCGACCTGCCCGACGCCTCGGTCGCGGGTCTGCTCGCTTTCTGGTCACTGATCCACGTCCCCGACGCGGACGTCCCCACGGTCCTCGGTGAGTTCCGGCGGGTGCTGCGTCCCGGTGGGCCCCTGCTGCTCGGCTTCCACGTCGGCGACGAGACGCGACACAAGACGCAGGGCTACGGCGGTCACCCCATGAACGTCCACGTCCACCTCCGCCGTCCCGACCAGGTGTCGGACCGGCTGCGGGATGCCGGGTTCACGGTCGAGGCCCATCTGCTGGTCGACCTGGACACGAGCGCTCCGGGAGCGGTCCTCTTCGCCCGCCGGCAGCCCTGAGGCCGTCGACGGGCGCCGCGCGCCTCATGGCGGCCGGGTGCCGTCCTGAGGGCGGACCGGCGTCGTCCTGAGGCGGACGGGTGCCGTCATGGGGGCGGCCCGGCGTTCACGGAGTGAGGAAACGGTCCTGTTCCACCGGAGGCGTGCCGTCGTGCCAGGGCAGGACCTTGCCGAAGCGGACCAGTTCACCGTAGAGCGCGGGATCGACGTGCTCGGTGAGGATCAGGTCGAGCACGGGGCCGGCGGCGCGGGCCGGTGGCTGGGCCCCGCTGTAGTCGGTGAACCAGGGGCGTGAGGTCGCGGTGTCGACCATGCCCGGGCAGACGGCCGCGATCAGCGTGCCGGTGGCCAGGTCGCGTGGGCGGCGTTCGGCGGCGACCGCACGGACGGCGGCTACCTGCGCCACCTTGGAGGGCACGTTGAGCCACAGCGGCCAGCCCGCCTCCTGCGCGGTCCGGTTGTGGATGGCGGTCCGCCAGGACTCGACGACGGACTCGACCTGGTTCAGGCTCGCGCCGTCGAACAGGTGGTGCAGCCGGGGATCGAGGTGGCCGAGGGTGCCCAGGCTGCTGGCGACGACGATCAGCCGGCCGCCCGGGCGGAGGACCGGGCCGAAGGAGCGCAGGACGGCGTGCGTGGCGGTGTTGGAGACGTCGATGAACTCGTCGGCCCGCTCGGCCTGCGACTCCCCGGGCAGGACCCGTGCGACCGCGTTGGAGACGACGACGTCGACGCCTCCGTGACGGGCCCGGAGCTCCTCGGCGAGACGGGCGACGGCGTCGGTGTCGGTGACGTCCAGCAGCCGGCCCTCCACCCGGGCGCGGGTGGTGGGCAGTCGGGCGGCCTCGCGGGCCGCGTCCGTCACCCGCTGCCGGCTGCGGCCGGTGAGCAGGACCAGGTCGTCGCGGCTCATGCGGGCCGCCAGGCCTTCGACCAGGGCGCGGCCGAGGCCCTGGTTGGCGCCGGTGACAAGGGCGATGCGGGACGTGTTCATGCCTGCCACGCTAGAAACGCCCCAGGCCATGAGTCCAACGAGAGTTCGGCAACGCTACTATGCGAGATCGTCATGGACTTCACCGATGTGTCGCTGACCGCGCTGCGTGTCTTCCGCGCCGTGGCCGAGCAGGGGACGTTCACCGCGGCCGCCGCGTCGCTGGGCTACACCCAGTCGGCGGTCTCCCGCCAGATCGCCGCGCTCGAACGGGCCGCGGGCACGGAGCTGCTGGAACGGCGGCGCGACGGGGTACGGCTCACCGCGGCCGGCCGCGTCGTCATGCGCCACGCGACGGTCGTGCTCGACGAGATCGACGCCACGGCGCGGGAGCTGTCCGGGCTGCCCGGGCAGGCCGGTACCGTCCGGCTGGGGTGGTTCCCGAGTGCCGGCGCCGTCCTGCTGCCGCGCGCTCTGGCAGCGCTCCGCCGTACGGACCCCGGTGTGCGCGTCGTCAGCCGGGAGGGCAGCACCCCGGCGCTGGTGCGCGCCCTGCGGGCGGGCAGCCTCGACCTCGCCCTGCTCGCCTCGGCACCGCCCTTCCGGCCACCGGACGCCGAGTCGCCCCCGCTGGTGCTGCAGACGCTCACCGAACGTGCGCTGTGTCTGGCGGTGCCCGCCACCCACCCGCTGGCCCGCGGCGACTTCGTCGACGTCGCCGACCTGCGGGGGCAGCGCTGGATCGCGAGCACCTCCTCGGGCGAGGAGCGGCTGATGGGGGTCTGGCCGGGCCTGGACGAACGGCCCGAGATCGCCCACACCGCCCGCGACTGGCTCGCCAAGCTGCACCTCGTCGCCGCCGGGTGCGGGCTGACCACCGTGCCGGCCGCCCTCGCGGCCACCGCGCCGCCGGGGGTCCGCGTCCTGCCGGTCCACGGCGGGCCCCAGGAACAACGGCGCCTGCTCCTGGCCCGACTCCCCCATCGCCCGACGGAACCGGTCACCCGCGTGGCAGCCGCCCTCCGCGCCGCGGCACTCGACCTTGACGTGCCTGTTCCTTCATCCCCTCCTCGGTGAGGGCAGGGCGGCACCTGCGCCCGCGTGGCGGCCGCCGGTCCTGCCGGGCGGCGGCAGCCGACGATGCGCGGCGATCGCCCGCTGCCCGGGACAGTCCGCGGGCACCTGCGCGCACAGCGCTTCCGCCGGCGCCAACGCCCGCTGCACCGCGGACGGCTCGCGCCTCTCCCTGGCCTGCTCGTACGCCGTCACGGCCTCGGCCGCGCGTTGCAGCAGGCTGTCGTCGAACGGCATCCGCGTGCCTCACGGCGCGGTTCCGCCGCGGCGGACGCCCACGGCGCGCCTACGGGTCGATGCGTCGCGTGCAGCGGCGTGACACCGTCCCGCCTCGGGCCGGCACCTCGTACCCGCCCCGCACCCCACCCTCGTGTCCACTTCGGCCTCCCCCTCGCCGGGCACGGACTCGGAAGTCACTACGAGACGATCCGTGCGAGGGGGAAACGAATGGCGGACGCCACGAGTTCCGGACCCGTCGGCGGCCCGCCCGTCCGGCTGGAGCGGCTGTCCCGGGCAGGCCGCCGGCGTCGGGCGGAGCCGTGTTACAGCGCGCGTTCCAGGCGGTCCGCCATCAGCTTGACGAAGCGGGCCGGTTCCTTCGGCTGGCCGCCCTCGGCGAGCACCGCCAGGCCGTGCAGGAGTTCGGAGGTCTCGGCCAGTTCCGAGCGGTCCTCGCGCTCCTTGTACGCCTGGTTGAGGCCCTTCACCAGCTGGTGGTCCGGGTTGAGTTCCAGGATCCGCTTGGCACGGGGCACCTCCTGGCCCATGGCGCGGTACATGTTCTCCAGGGCCGGGGTCAGGTCGTGCGCGTCGGAGACGACGCAGGCCGGGGAGACGGTGAGCCGGGAGGACAGGCGCACCTCCTTGATGTCCTCGTCCAGTTGCTCCTTCATCCAGCCGAGCAGCCCGGCGTACTCCTCGGTCTGCTTCTCCCGCTCCGCGTCGGAGGTGTCCTCGTCCTTGGCGTCGAGGTCGATCTGTCCCTTGGCGACGGACCGCAGCTTCTTGCCCTCGTACTCGCCGACGGCGTCCGCCCACACCTCGTCCACCGCGTCGGTGAGCAGCAGCACCTCGATGCCCCGCTCCCGGAACGCCTCCATGTGCGGGGAGTTCTCGATGCTCTGGCGGGACTCGCCGGTCAGGTAGTAGATGTCCTCCTGACCGTCCTTCATCCGCTCCACGTAGCCCTTGAGCGTGGTGGGTTCGGTCTCGTGGTGGGTGCTGGCGAACGACGCGACGGCGAGGATGGCGTCCCGGTTCTCCGCGTCGGTGACGAGTCCCTCCTTCAGGACCGTGCCGAACTCCCGCCAGAACGTGTCGTACCGCTCCTTGTCCTTGGTCATCATCTCCTTGACCGTGGACAGGACCTTCTTCGTCAGCCGGCGCCGCATCATCTCGATGTGGCGGTCCTGCTGGAGGATCTCGCGGGACACGTTGAGCGAGAGGTCCGCCGCGTCGACGACGCCCTTGACGAAGCGGAGGTAGGGCGGCAGCAGCGCCTCGCAGTCGTCCATGATGAACACGCGCTTGACGTAGAGCTGCACGCCGCGCTTGAAGTCGCGCGTGAACAGGTCGTGGGGTGCGTGCTCGGGGAGGAACAGCAGGGCCTGGTACTCGAAGGTGCCCTCCGCCTGGAGGCGGATCGTCTCCAGCGGGTCGCGCCAGTCGTGGCCGATGTGCTTGTACAGCTCGTGGTACTCGTCGTCGGACACCTCGTCGCGGGGCCGCGCCCACAGCGCCTTCATGGAGTTGAGGGTCTCGGGTTCGGGCGCCTCGTCGCTCCCGGCGGCGGGGCCCTCGGGCACCATCCGGATGGGCCAGGTGATGAAGTCCGAGTACCGCTTGACGATCTCCTTGATCTTCCACGGCGAGGTGTAGTCGTGGAGCTGGTTCTCCGGGTCGGCCGGCTTGAGGTGGAGCGTGACCGAGGTGCCCTGCGGCGCGTCGTCGACCGTCTCCAGGGTGTACGTGCCCTCACCGCGCGACGACCAGCGGGTGCCCTGGCTCTCGCCGGCGCGCCGGGTCAGCAGGGTCATCTCGTCGGCCACCATGAAGCCGGAGTAGAAGCCGACGCCGAACTGGCCGATGAGCCCCTCCTCACCGGCCTTGTCCTTGGCCTCCCGCAACTCCTGCAGGAACTTCGCGGTGCCCGAGTTGGCGATCGTGCCGATGAGCTGCCCGACCTCGTCGTACGACATCCCGATGCCGTTGTCCCGCACGGTGAGCGTACGGGCGTCCTTGTCGATGTCGATGTCGATGTGCAGGTCGGACACGTCGGCGTCGAGCGAGTCGTCCCACAGCTTCTCCAGACGCAGCTTGTCCAGCGCGTCCGAGGCGTTGGACACGAGCTCCCGAAGGAAGACGTCCTTGTTCGAGTAGACCGAGTGGATCATCAGCTGGAGCAGCTGACGAGCCTCCACCTGAAACTCGAAGGTCTCAGTCGGCATGTTCGCGGATACCTCACAGGTCCTGTCGCTGGAACTGGCGAAGCCACTGTAAAACACCACGTCAGCGCGGTGGCCGGAATCGGCGGCAGTGGCTGGATCGAACCGGGGCGAGCCACGGACCATTACGCTCCGTATCCTCCCTTTCACGCTCCTTGTTCCGGCTTCGAGGTCATGACCTCCGCTTCCACGGGTACTCGCCAGGTCCAGCCAAGGAGTGACAACGGAGGTACAGAGATGAGCACGGTCCGGGAAGCGGTGGAAGTCGACGTTCCGCTCCACACCGCCTACAACCAGTGGACGCAGTTCGAGGAGTTCCCGAACTTCATGGAAGGCGTCGAGGAGGTCAGGCAGCTGGACGACCGGCACAATCACTGGACCATGAAGATCGGCGGGGTACGGCGGGAGTTCGACACGGAGATCGTCGACCAGCTGCCCGACGAGCGCATCACCTGGCGCACCACCAGCGGCGACACGAGCCAGAGGGGCACGGTGCGCTTCGAGCGCCTGGACGACAGCCACACCAAGGTCGAGCTGGTGATGGACGTCGAGCCCAGCGGAGCCGCGGAGAAGACGGCGGACCTGCTCGGCACGATCGACCGGCGTGTCAAGGGGGACATGAAGCGGTTCAAGCAGTTCATCGAGGAGCGCGGAGGGGAGTCCGGTGCGTGGCGAGGCCGGGTGCGGCCGGGCGACACCGGCCCGTCGGCGCTCTGAACCCCACAGGTCTCCCAGGACACATGGGTACGAGGCACATGGCCCGGGCACACCTGCTCGGGCCATGCCTTGTGTCAGGCCACGCGACATGGGCGTGCCGCCCGGAGTCGTAGCGGTCACTGGTCGCGCGCGGGGAGGCCGGCCGGCCCGGTGTCGGACACGATGCGGTCGACGGTCTCCCGCAGGGAACTGCCGGCGCCGGTCACGGTCTCGACTCCGCCGGGCAGCAGGTCGAGGGGCCGGTACCACGCGCGCAGCTCCGCCTCGCCGTACTCGCTCGCCTGCGGCTCGGTGGCATGCCGGGCGAGGGTCTCCTCGAACGGGACGTCCAGGTAGTAGCCGTGGGTGGAACCCCGGTGGTCGGCACGCAGCGAGCATGTCGCCGTAGCGACCGGCCTGGAGGATGCCCTCCACGACGACGTGGAACCCGGCGTCCAGGGCGTAGCGGGCCGTGAGGCCGATCAGCCCGGTGTTCGCGGCTCCGGGCCGGTCGCGCTCACGGAGCACGACGCGGCGCAGGTTGTCCTGCGCGACGATGGCCAGGCCGCGGCCGAACCTCTCCCGGAGACCGGCCGCGACGGACGACTTCCCCGAGGCGCTGTCGCCGCGAAGCACAACCAGCCGGGTCTCTTCGGTGCCCACCATCACGCCGCCACGCCGGCGTGGGCGGGCTCCGGCCGGGCGGACCGGGTCCGAGTGGCGGGCCGAACCCGCGGCGGGGCCGGAGGCGTTGTCAGTGGCGGCTGACACGATCGGTGGCATGACGGACATCGACTACTGGCGGGCGTTCCTGACGCGCTGGAGCCATGAGTGGGCGGACGCGCAGGAACCCGACGCGCCGGATGACGAGCGTTTCGCCGGGGACGAGGACGTTCTGCGGACGCGGTGGCTGGGGTTCCCGCCCGCATCCGAGGAGCGGATCCTCGCTCTGGAGGACCGGCTCGGACACCGGCTGCCGCCCTCGTACCGCGCATTCCTGACGGTCAGTGACGGCTGGCGGCACGCGGGCGGCTTCGTGTGGCAGCTCGCCGGTACCGGCCGGCTCAGACGGCACCAGGACGCGGCGGGGCTGGCCGAGTATTTCCCCGGGGACCTGGACGACGACCCCACACCCGAGGACGAGTTGCTGGCCGGGATGTGGCAGCGGGCCCTGCAACTGGACGTGGAGTCGGACGCCGTCCACGTCCTGATGGATCCCGGGGACGTGGACGCCGACGGCGAGTGGGCCGTGTACTCCTACGCATCGTGGCGAGCGAGCCCGCCGGAGCGGTACGGGTCCTTCCGCGCGTTCATGGAGGACATGTACCGGGAGTTCCACAGCCTCCAGACGGACCGGTCGCGCCGCACCGGGCAGGACTTCGTCAACGACACGACGCGGGCGCTGGACGCGTCCGTGGAGGAGGCCCGCCTGGAGGCGCTGCGGGGACGGTACGAGGAGGCCGAGGCGACACTGGCGGAGGCGCTCGAGTACGGCAGGCCGCGGGCGGCGGGGCTGCGCGACCAGATCCGCCGGCTGCTGGGGCAGACGTACATGGTGTCCTTCCACGGGCTCACGGCCGATCCGCTGTACGCGCCGGAGGTCCTGCCCGTGGTGGCGGCCGAGCATGTGAGCGCGCACCGGGACGACTCCTCATGGACCTACCACCTGGGCGGCGCCTCCACCGCGTTGGCCGAGACGGCGGACGGGATCCTGCGCGACGTACGGGAGGGCACCTACCGCTACGCCCCTGAGGGCGCCTTCGGGCGCGCTGTCGCGGAGGCTCGGGAGCAGGCGCGGTGGGGCGACGCGGACGGGGCGTGGCGGACCCTGCGCGCCGCCCTGCCCGAGTGGCGGCCTGTGGGTCCGGAGCACATCGCCCCGGTCGGGCTGTGCGCCGATCCGCTCCTCGGACCGCTGCTCACCCTGGAGCGGGGCCGCGAGGTGCTGGCCACACCCCGGGCCGGGCAGCGGGGCGCGCCCCCGGCTCCGGCGGCCGACGTGGATCCGCCGGGGCTGGCGTGGCTGACCGAGCTGGATCCCGGCAACGTGCTGTCGTCGTCGTACCGCTTCGTCCTCGTGGAGGCGGTGGAGCCGGCCGAGCTGCCCGGCCGGCTCGGCGCGGACGAGACCACCGTCCTGAACGAGCCGACGACGCTGTGGGAGTCACGCATGCGCCTTCGCGATGACGCGAACGCGCCGGGCTGGGAGGACAGGGCGCTGGCCTCCGTCGGCCGGGCGGGCGGCGGCTGGAGCTTCGCCCTGGAGGCGTGGCCCGGCTCGCACTTCGCCGAGCAGTGGTTCGTCTCCCCCGGCGTCGCGGCCTCGCGCGGCACACGTGCGGTGACGGTGTGGAGCGAGTCCTCCGACGGGCACCGCCCCGGTGTCCTCCATCTGTCCGTCGCGGAGGACGGGGAGGAACGGTACGCGTTCACCGTGCGCGGGACGGCGGTCGACGTACGGGGCTCCGTGCCGGCCGCGCTGGCCCCGGAGCGGCTCTTCCGGCCGGACGACCCGGTCACCGAGCGGCTGGGTGAGCGTCGGGCCCTGGAGGCCCTCGCCGCCGAGTACGGCGTCCGGTTGCCGCGGTTCGCCCTCACGCGCGGTCGTCTGCACACGTTCCGGACCAGACCCTGGAACCGGCCGCCGGGGCCCGGCGAGGGCTACGCGACGCTGCGGTTCGTCCGCACCAGGCCCTAGAAGATGTCCGCACATGAGGGCCGGGGTCCTCGGTTTGTGCGGGAATCCGCTCCGGTGTCTCATCGGGCTCCATGGCCCCTTCGGTGGAGGGCGGGCTGAAGGAGAGGCCGTGTCCTGGCGGGGAGGAGGATGTCTCACAGACCAGGCGGATGGGGGAGCTGCGCCCGCTTCAGTCCCACGTGATCAGCGGTGACGGGCAATACGTCGCCCATCCGGTGCAGTGGGTGAACGACACGCGGATTCGCCAGTGTCAGGTGAGCACGGGAGTGGTGCCTTCCCTCAACTGCTCGGCCTACGGCTGCAACCAGCCGTCGCTGAGCGGGGACGGCGGCCACGTCGCCCATGTCGTCTTCTCCGGCACCTCCTCCGGCCCGGTCGAGGACCCGTCCCGGGCGGCGACGCTCGTACGAGTCGGACGTCTTCGTCCGTCACTTCTACTGATCGCCCCGGCCGACTGCGCTCGCAGACTCCCGCCACGAGGCGCACGATAGTCACAGGGGGACCATTCCCGGGGGGCGCTCGGCACCGCGGACCGTACCCGGGCCGCGGTCGGCACGAGGAGGGCAGTATGACCCGCGCCGGCACCGTCGCCAGAAGTCCGTTGCCCGACGAGGTCAAGCCGGGCGGCACCCTGTCCGAGGACCATCCCTGGAGGATCCGGCTGGTGAAGCATCCGAAGCGTTTCGAGTCGCCGTTCTTCCAGGCCGCGAAACGCACGGCGCACCGGATCCTCGACGAGATCGACGACGCGGACCTGCCCTACGGGCCCCGGCCGGTGGCGCCCGAGGGCTGGGAGATGCACCACGGCGGCAGCTTGTGGGTGATGACGGCGGGCGGCTGGCGGATGTACCGGGCCCGCGTGGGGATCGAGTGGAGCATGCAGTTCTGCGCCGATCCACCCAAGATCGACCGGCTGCGTCAGGACGCGGCCGACCTCGTGGCGGCCTTTCCGGAGACGCTGCCCGCCCTGGCCCGGCTGGGCTACGAGGAGGCCGAGCAGCTGCTGCGCACCCCCGTCACGGACGCCGACGGCGTCGAGGCGTGGACCGACTCCCTCTTCAACGCCTGTGTGCCGATGAGCCGCGGAAACCACCAGGGGATCCTGCCGAAAGTGCCCGGGGAGCACCATTACCCGTGGCCGGTGAAGGGCGCTGACTTCTTCCGGTTCGACGACTTCCAGCTGTGGGTGACGCTGCCCGACGGCACGCACGGCGCCGTGACGCCGGTGGACCGGCGGGGCTCCGGCGACGGGCACGTGCGGCTGGTGCTCGCCCCGGAAGGCAGCCAGGCCGCGGACACGCTGGCCGAGGCGCAGGACCGGGGGCTGATGGCGGTCCTGCCGCCGAACAGCTCGGCCGCGCTCCAGGCGTTCGCCGAGCAGATCGAGCCGGGCCGACGCAGCGCGTCCGGACCGCTGGCGCCCCGGCGGTCACGAGGCAACGGCCGGAGTTCCCGGGACCGTTGAGGGGGTGCCGCTAGGCTGCTCGGCATGCCCACAGCAACTCGCAGGTCCGTGGCCGGTGCCGCCGCTCTCGCCGCCGTCTGCCTGGTCGGTGGCACCGGGTGTTCCTCCGGCGACGGCAAAGGTGAAGGCGAAGGCGGTTCCCCCGTGCTGCGGGGGCTGAGAGCCCTGGCGAGCGACCGTGGCACGGGTCAGGTGTCGTATCTGGACGCTGCGACGGTACGTCGGCTGAGCAAGGGTGGGAACAAGCGGTTCGCCGTCATCGGGCAACCCAACAACGCCCTGCTGAACGCGTACGACGCCGGCCCCTGGGGCGGGCATCTGAAGGCGGACCAGATCGACACCGCCGTCGACGCCAAGGGGGCAGGCCACTGGGAGGGTTCGTTCGACGCGGCAGCGATCACCGCGGCGCTCAAGGCCAACGGCTACGTCCGTAGCCACCAGGACGGCAGGCCGACCTGGACGCGCCCGCACAGTAAGGGGGTGTCCCTGGAGATCTCGAAGGACGCCATCTCGTACGGGACATCCGGCATCGCCTCCCTGTCGGCCGTTCACGCGAAGGAGGGCTCCTCACTGGCCGACATCGAGGAGTACCAGCGCGCGAGCGAGTGTCTCGGCGACGTCTACCGGGCCGACTTCAACCCGCTCACCGCCGCCAAGCCGGTACGGCTCTCCGCGCTGGGCCAACAGGCCGACTCCGCCGGCAAGAACACCGAGGTGCTCTGTGTCGTGGTGAAGGACGAGGCGACCGCTCGGCGCCTCTCGGCAAAGCTGCGCTCGGTCGTCCGCGGCAAGGCACCCCGATACGACGGCGCGGAGGTCACCGTGGAACAGGGCGAGCAGCCTCTGGTCCGGGCAACCGTCCCGGACAGCTCCGATCAGCGACCCGGCCGGCTGATGCTCTCCGATCTGGACCTGTGGATGGCCGTCGTCAAGCTGTGAGCCACGTGTCGAACACCCCGGCCATGCACCTGACGCCGAACACCGAAGGCCGGAATCATCTTCCGCTTCCGGGGGGCTGCGGCGACGGGGCGAAAGTCCCGCCGTCATCCGACTGATCTACGCGAACGACGGCCGGGTGCCGGTGATGTCCGGCCGGCCGTCGGGTCAGTTCGGGTTGTCGCCGTGGGTGAGGGTCTCCCAGGCGACGAAGAGGTTGTTGCTGCCTGCCGGGCGGTTCTGTGCGGTCAGGGTCTGGGTGTTGGTCATGGCGATGCCCAGGCGGTTGTGCAGTGCGTTGTAGCCGACCTCGGTGACCGGGCCCAGCCCCCGCTTGACCGATCCGCCGCACAGCCAGCTCGGGACGGCGGTGCCCAGTTCGTACGTGGACTGGAAACCGAGCGCCTGCCGCAGCCGCTCGCCCACGTCGGTGCCGTACAGGTCCTGGCCCTGGATCCGGCTGGTCTCGGCGACGTGCGAGATGGCGGAGATGCCGTAGCCGGTGTGGGTGAAGTCACGGCAGGTCTCCTGGGTGAGGCCGGTGACGAAGGTGGACTGGCCCTGCCAGTAGGAGACGATCTTGTCACGGGTGTTCAGGTTCTGGCTCGGTACCGTCTTCGGCAGGTCGCCGTCGGAGGCGAGGTACACGTACGCGGCCGTGCGGGTGCGGAACTTCGCCATGGCCGTGTCGTACGACACCTTGTCCTCCAGGAAGACGGAGATGCCGACGGCCGCCTCCATCATCGACAGCTCCCAGTTGCCGTTGGAGTTGGAGCCGTTGATGATCTCGGGCAGGTAGACGTTGCGCAGCATGGACGCGAACCGGCCGGAGTTGGCCCATGTACCGGGGTACGTGTACTTGATGATCTCGGCGGCCTTCGGCCAGGAGGAGCCCGCCCAGCCCGTCTGCAGTGGCGCGTTGCTGTTGGTGTGGTCCGTGAGCACGGCGGACCAGGCGTCCATCAGCTCGATCGCCTTCTTGGCGTACCGCTCGTCACGGGTGACGTACCAGGCGAGTGCGTCGGTGTAGGCCGCGATCGCGTCCTCGCGTTCGTCCGTGCAGCCGTAGTCGGGGTTGGAGTAGGAGCCGCACTCCACGACGGCGCGGGGCCGGGGGGTGCGGCTGAGGCTCGCGTACTTGCTCGCCATCATCTGGTCGTACGCGCTCTTCCAGGGCTGAGCGCCGGCGAGCACCTTGCCGCGGGCGAAGTCGAGTTGAGCGCGCGAGACGGTGACGCCGGGGTGCACGAAGGTCGCGGGAGCGGCCTGCGCCCGCTCGGTGCCGGGCCAGGAGAGCAGGCCGGTGGCGAGCAGGGTGGCCGCCGCCGTGAGGACGAGGGCGGAACGTGGGGACTTACGGCGGCGCGGGGCGGGTATGTCCTGCATCTGATCCGTCCTCGTATGTGAACAGCGGGCGTCTTCTTGAACGTACGAGCTGAACCGAGACCATAGGTACGGACCACATGACCGTCAAGGGGGCGTGGAACAGGGGCGGTTCGCGAGGTGGGGGACGGCGCGCCGGGGCAAGCGCCCCTCCGTCGCCGGCATCAACAAGTGAACGCCGAGTGACGCGCACACGCGTCGACAGCCTGGCTTGAATTCACGCCCCGGGGTTACTCAACTCCGTTTACAGCGCGCCCTGTTCGACTCTTGACGGTAATGGTTCAGACCACCTACGGTCCCGGGTGCCGGGGGGCCTTCGCACGCAGCGCTCGGCTCGGTGAGGCCTTCCCCGGGTCCTTCATCGACCGCGAAAGGCTGTGATCTCCTCCGTGGCCGCACAACCCCCCACTCGCTCGGTCCTGTTCCGCACCGTGCTCGCCGCCGCCGTCGCCGTATCGGCCGGAGCGCTGGCCGTCTCCCCCGCCCGGGCCGCCACCGGCGTCGCCATCACCGGGCTCGCCGGCAAGTGCCTCGACGTCGCCGGGGCCAACTCCGCCGACGGCACGCCCGTACAGCTCTACGACTGCAACGGCAGCAACGCCCAGCAGTGGACCGTCGGCAGCGACGGCACCGTCCGAGCCCTCGGCAAGTGCCTCGATGTGACCGGGAACTCGACCGCCGACGGCGCCAAGGCGCAGTTGTGGACCTGTAACGGCGGCGCCAACCAGAAGTGGACCGTGACCGCCGCCCACGACATCGTCAATCCGCAGGCGGACAAGTGCCTGGACGTCACCGGCAACACCTCCGCCAACGGCACCCGGATACAGATCTGGACCTGTACCGGCGGCGCCAACCAGAAATGGACCGCCCCGGCCGCGCAGTCCGGTGAGAAGTGCTGGGCCACGCACTACGGCCCCCAGCCGCCCGGCGCCCTGACGGCGAGCGGTGAACTGTTCGACAACAACGCCGACACGGCGGCGACCTCGCTCAGTCGTCAGCCCCAACTGCCGTTCGGCACCAGGGTCCAGGTGACCAACGTCGCCAACGGCCGGTCGCTGGTGGTCCGCATCAACGACCGCGGCACCTTCGTGCAGACCCCGCAGGAGCCCAAGTGCCTCGACCTGACCGACGGCGCGTTCAGCAGGCTCGGCGGCAGCCTGAACCCGGACGCCGGGCACATCGTCGTCACCCAGACCGTCCTCAACTGACCTCCGCGGCCCGCGCCCCGCGCATCCCCCGGACCACCGTCAGCCCCGTGAACTGGAGCGAACTCTTCATGCCACACCCCTCCCCCAGACGGATCCCGCTGCGCCGCATGCACCTCGGACGCTTACTGTCCGCCGTCATCGCCGCCTCGTTCGCCGTGCTGTTCGCCGTCACACCGGCGCAGGCCGCCGACGGGCAGATCACCGGCCTCGCCGGCAAGTGCGTCGACGTCGCGGGCGCGAGCAGCGCCAACGGCACCGCCGTACAGCTCTACGACTGCAACGGCACCGCGGCCCAGCGGTGGTCCAACCCGGGCGACGGCACCCTGCGGGCGCTCGGCAAGTGCCTGGACGTCGTCGACCGCGGCACGGCCGACGGAGCCGCCGTACAGCTGTGGGACTGCTCCGGCGGGGCCAACCAGCAGTGGGTGGTCACCGCCGCGCACGACATCGTCAACCCGGCCGCGAACAAGTGCCTGGACGTGCGGGACAACAACCCGGGCAACGGCACGCGTCTGCAGATCTGGAGCTGCACCGGCGGCGCCAACCAGAAGTGGAACGCTCCGGCGAGCGGCGGAGGCGGCACCACGCCGTCCGGGTTCGTCGTCTCCGAGGCCCAGTTCAACCAGATGTTCCCGAACCGGAATTCGTTCTACACCTACAGCGGTCTGACCGCCGCCCTGAATGCCTACCCCGCGTTCGCGAACACCGGCAGCGACACCGTGAAGAAGCAGGAGGCCGCCGCCTTCCTCGCCAACGTCAGCCACGAGACCGGCGGCCTGGTGTACGTCGTCGAGCAGAACACCGCCAACTACCCGCACTACTGCGACTGGAGCCGGCCGTACGGCTGCCCGGCGGGGCAGGCGGCGTACTACGGGCGCGGACCCATCCAGCTCTCCTGGAACTTCAACTACAAGGCCGCGGGCGACGCGCTCGGCATCGACCTGCTCGGCAATCCGTGGCTGGTGCAGAACGACTCCGCCGTGGCCTGGAAGACCGGCCTGTGGTACTGGAACACGCAGACCGGGCCCGGCACCATGACCGGTCACAACGCCATGGTCGGCGGCGCCGGCTTCGGCCAGACCATCCGCTCCATCAACGGCTCGCTGGAGTGCGACGGCAAGAACCCCGCGCAGGTGCAGAGCCGCGTCGACGCCTACCAGCGCTTCACCCAGATCCTCGGCGTCAGCCCAGGTGGCAACCTGTACTGCTGAGCTCCCGCCGGCAAGCCGCGCCTCCTCGATACATCCGACGAGTTCTCACCAGTCACCTGGAGAACCCTGATCAACACCGCGCCGGGCAGAGCCGCGGTGGCGGCGCTGCCCGGCGCGGTGCACGTCGAGGAGGCGGGGCCGGGCGGCGGCGCCGGTCCGGCCTCCGGGACCGCCGCCGCGGGCGACTCGCTGCGGGCGACTCTCTGCGTGGCCTGCGGCGCGCGGGGTCGTACGACACCCTCCGGCGGCGGCATCTGGGCTGGTGGTACCCGTTCCACCGGAAGAGCTTCGCGACGGCGGTCAGGACCGGGGTCGAACGGGACGGCAGGCGGCTGTTCGCGGCGACACCGGAGCAGAAGGGGACTCCCCCACCACCGCCGTCGTAGGTGTGGACCTTCCCGGTCCTTTCCTGCACGGTGCACGGTGCACGGTGGCGGACAGTCCGCCCCGTCGGGCCGTGCCGTCGACCGGTCGCCCGTTCCCCCAACTCCGACCACCGAGGTCTGCTCTCATGCCGATGCCACCAGCCGTGCTGCGGCTCGCCGTCACCGCCGCGGGACTCCTGCTCACGGCCACCACGACCACCGTGGCCTCCGCCGCCGCACCACCGCACGCCGCCGCCCGCGCCGCCGCCGACGCGACCGACGAGCCCACCTGGACGGCACCACTGTCGACCCGGGGCCGGTACGTCGTGGACGCCCACGGTGACCGCTTCCGGCTCAAGGGCGCCAACTGGGACGGTGCTCAGGGCTCGTGGACCGGGAGCGGCAGTGCCGCCGACCCGGCCGAGCACCACGCCGGCCAGGACTCCCACGGCATCCCGCTCGGCCTGGACCGCACACCGCTGCCGCAACTGCTGGCCGACTTCCACCAGTTGGGCATCAACACCGTCCGGCTGCCGTTCTCCAACGAGATGATCCACAGCACGTCGTCCGTGCCCGACAGCGCCGTCGCGGCCAACCCTGCCCTGCACGGCAGGACACCGCTGGAGATCTACGACACCGTGGTGGACGCGCTCAGCCGGAGCGGGTTCGCCGTGATCCTCAACAACCACACCAACACCTCCCGCTGGTGCTGCGGCGTCGACGGCAACGAGCGGTGGAACACCGGTCAGTCCACCACGCAGTGGGCGGACGACTGGGTGTTCATGGCCCGCCGCTACGCCACCGTGCCGCGCGTGGTGGGCGCCGACCTGTACAACGAGGTCCGGCGTGACGTCCTGGACGACCCCAACTGGGGCCTGGGCGACGACCACGACTGGTACCGCGCGGCCCGGCTGGCCGCCGACCGCATCCTCACCGAGGCCGACCCGCGTCTCCTCATCGTGATCGAGGGCATCAACTGGACCGGCGTGCCCGTCGACGGGCTCCCCCACGGCCGGCCGGTGCTCACCCCCGCCCGCACCCTGTCACACACCCTCGTGGACTCCCGCAAGCTGGTCTACTCCGCCCACTTCTACGGCTACACCGGCCCGCACCACAGCGGCGCAACCGGCATCGGTGAGACCCACGACGCCCGCTACCAGGATCTGTCCCGGTCGGAACTGGCCGCGGCCCTCGACGACGAGGCGTTCTTCGTGCAGGAGGACGGCCGGCACTACACCGCGCCCGTGTGGGTGAGTGAGTTCGGCATCGGTTCGAGCGAGACGAACCCGGCAGCCCGCGCCTGGTTCGGCAACGTCACCGACTACTTCGCCGACCACGACGCCGACTTCGCGTTCTGGCCGCTGGTCGGCTTCGAGGGCCACGACGACTGGGCGCTGCTGCGCTACGACGGCGCGGGGCACCGCTCGGGCATCCTCGACCCGGGCGACTGGCGCGCCACCGCATGGGGGCACCTGATGACCGCACCGGGCAGGACGGGGCCCGTGGCGTCCGTGCCGCTCTGGCGCATGCTCGACACCGATCACGGCGACGCGGTCGCGTCACTGCGGGTGCGCGCCACGGGAGACTGGGACCGGGGGGCGTACAAGGCCGCCTGCCCCGACGGTACGAGACTGGCCGGGCTCAGCCACACCGGTGGGCGCGGGCTGTGCACCGACGTCGGCGCGGGCGATCTGCGGGCCGGCGACGCCCGCCAGACGGTCGTCACCGACGAGCGGTACGTCCCGGCCGGCGGCGACTGGGCGTCCGGCTACACCAAGTACCAGTGCCCGGCAGGGCAGTTCCTCATCGGCTACAGTCTGCGCGGCGCTGGTGTGTCGGCGGCGCTGTGCGTTCCGGCGCGGGCCGGCCTGCCGGGTGCCGGCCGCACCGTGTGGTTCGACCGCTCCGACAACCGTCCCGCGGACGCGGCCGGCGGCGACTTCGCGTACGGCGCCTACAAGGGCCAGTGCGCGGCGGACGAGTACGCCGCCGGCATCGCCTTCACGACCCGCGTGGGCAGCCGGCCCGGCCCGGCGGCCCTGCTGTGCCGAGGCTCTCAGCTCCTCCGGGCCCGCGCACGGTGAGCGGTGGGACAGGCCGACGACTCCGGGGGGGCGTCCTTCGGTTGCCAGTGGTACTCGTGGATCGCGGACGTCTCGTCCACGTTCTCCGGCGCGTGCGCGAAGCCGAGGGTGGAGCCCGTCGACCTCGTCGTGCTCCGAGGTGACGGCCAGCCAGGGACTCTGACCGCCCATCAGTTCGCTGGCATCCAGCTCGCCGGGTGCGGTCAGGTCGCGGGCGTGTACGGCGCCGCAGCCGTAGCGGTGCTGGCGGTTCTGCAAGGGAATTGGCTGGTGCGGGGGGGCTTCGCCGGGGCGGTCCATCGGTGTCGGCGGCGCCTCTCCGGGGCACACCGGGCAGGACATCCGGGGAGAGTCACCCGCTCAGCGGAGCCGGCCTCGCCGATAGGTGGCCGGCCTGGTGCAGGCGTGTCACCAGAGCGGCGCAGCCGAGCCCGGTCACGGCCAGTCCGGCCCACGGCAGCCAGCGCACCCCGGTGTCGAACAGCGCCCCGACGGCCAGGTCGCCCAGCGAGACAGCGATGCCGGAGGCGGTGCTGTAGGCGCTGTAGTACGTGGCGACGAGCCGATCCTTGGAGAGCCGTACGACGGTGTCCATCTCGAAGGGGTAGAACAGCGCGCCGCCAAGGCCCCCGGCCGGCAGCGGCGGGAACCGGCTGGCGGGCGGTCGCCGCCCCCGCGTCCGGGGGTGCCTTGCACGGCAGTGCGTTGGCCACGAAGCGGTGCCACGAACGAGCCGAGGATGCGGCGGCGGCCGTCGGGGGTGAGGCAACGCGGGTCTTCGGTCTTGAGCGGTGCGCCTGCTCAGGGCCTCTGACGTTACGTCAGCTCAGTGAGCACACCTGGTGGCTGCTGCCGCGGCCGCGGGCGCGCCGGGAGCCCACACGGCCACGGACCCGCTCCGCGACTACGGGTGCAGCTTCTCGCCCTTCGCCAGCATCGCTACGTACTTCTCGATCCGGCGCGCCCGGGTCTCGGCCTTCTTGGCGTCCTGGATCCGGTACAGGATCGCGTAGCGGTTCTGACGGTCCAGCGTCTCGAAGAACGCCGCTGCGGCCGGTTCGGCGGTCAGGGCCGCCGCGAGGTCGTCCGGCACCGTGGCGGTCTTCGCGCCGTCGTAGGCCGCCTCCCAGCGGCCGTCTGCCTTGGCGCGGTCGACCTCGGCCTGCCCCGGCGGACGCATCCGGCCCTGCTCGATCAGGGCGGCCGCCTTGTCCCGGTTGATCTTGGACCACTTGCTGCTCGGCTTGCGCGGGGTGAACCGCTGGAGCCACCACTGGTCGTCGAACTTGGCTTTCTGGCCGTCGATCCAGCCGTAGCAGAGTGCCACGTCGAGCGCCTGGGCGTAGTCCAGCGCGACGATTCCGGGGCCCTTCTTGCGAAGCTTGAGCCAGATGCCGGGCGAGACGGCGTGATTCGCGTCGAGCCATGCCTGGAATGCCTCGGCGGATTCGAATGCGACGATCTCCAAGTCCTGAGTCACTCCACCAGCGAACCACACCCGCCCGATTGTCATGACCCGTCGATGCCCAGCGTCTCCGCCCGGGGCACCAACAGTGGGTGTCGTGCAAGCCGTTGATCAAGTGCAGGTCGCCCGGTCCGCAGGAGCCCGCGCACGCGGCCAGTCGCCCGGTGAGCTGCGCCTCCGTGCCGGCGGCGAACGCAGCGACCTCCTCGTGAGGCTGGATCCACTCGACGTCGGCAGGCCGTGCGACCGCGCGGCAACGACGGGGTCCCTCGCGGGCTGTCTGTACTGCTACAGGCGATTCGTCCGCCTCACCCCGCACGTAGGACACGGGCTGCCCTCGCGGCCTCGATTGGCGCTTTGACCTGGGCTGATCGTGCGGCGCAGCCTTCGCGGGTCAGTGTTGTCGATCTTCGGAGGACCTGGTGTCGGTCGAGTTCCTGTCGGATCAACAGGCAGCCAGGCCCCGCCGATGACACGGGTCGGTTGGGCTATGAGTGGTCGTGGTGCTCGCAGCACTCGTCGTGCCCGTGGTTCTTGATCTTCGTGGGGTCGGTGGCGGTGTGGGTGGCGGTGTCGCCGCCCCCGGTGACCGTCGCGGTGTTGATGACCTGGCGGGGGGCGGTGCAGGAGACGTCGACCTTCAAGGTGATGGGGGGGTAGCTGCTTCCGGCGGCGAGGACGTCGCACGGGTGCAGGTGAGGGTGCTCAGGGTGCAGTTCCATCCCGTGCCGCGGATGCTGTCGGCGCTGAGCCCGACAGGGAGGGTGTCCTGCACGGTGACCGGGGTGCCGTCGGTCGGGGCGGCCCCGGGGGCGTTGCCCACGGTGATGGTGTAGGTGCCGTCCCGCCCCTGGGTGAAGTGCCTGATGTGGGTCTTGGTGATGGTCAAGGACGACGGGACCGTGTAGGAGATGGTCACCTGGCCGTTGCTGTTCGCCGTCCCGATCGTCGAGGCGCTGAAGCTGGTTCCGGTGCCCGACGGGGTGACGAAGCTGCTGCCCCCACCACCGCCACCACCATTAGCGAAGCTGGCACCGTTCCCGAGGTCGGTGGCTCCCCCGCCGCCGCCTCCCCCGGCCCCAGCAGTAATGCACGCGGTGCTGTTGCCGCCGGTGCCCCCGGTGCCGACCGTGGCGCCGGTGAAACCGCTCCCCGGGCCACCCGCGGTGGCCGTGCAAGCGGAATGGGGACTGCCGGGCGCACCGCCGGTGCCGCCGGTCATGGTGGTGGTGCTGCCGCCTTGCCCGCCACCTCCCGGCGAACCGCCAAAAAGGGATGCTCCGGTGCCGCCGGCGGTGGCGTCCGGTGTGCCACCGTTGCCCCCGCTTCCCCCTACGATTCCGGCGCCGGCGTTGGATCCGCCGGCACCGCCGCCACCACCACCAGCGACGATGAGGAGGCTGGTGCCGGTGCTGACGCTGGACGCCCCGCCTCCGCCGGAACCGCCCTGGCGAGCGCCATTGGGGCCGCTCGCACTGCCTCCTGGGGCGCCGCCGTTGAAGCCGCCGGCGCCGCTTTGGTTGCAGCCGGCGGCGCCGGTGCCCCCGACGTTGACGGTGCAGGTCGTCGGGGAGGCGGATGGCGACAGAGTCGTCACCACCCGCGCCCCCGTCCCGCCCGACGCCGTGACAAGGCAAGGTTTGCCGGTGTTGTCGGCGCCCCCGGCGCCATCCGCGGTGATCGTGACCACCGCGTTCGCGGGGACGGTGAGGCTCTGCGGGGCCCCGGTGAAGCCGAAGGCGAACCGATGGGTCAGTTCCTCGTGCCCGTACCGGGGCGGTGGCCGGCTTGGCTCCCGTCGGTGCGGCGGCTACGGGTGGAGCCGTGGCCGCCAGCAGCGCCACACCAGACAGCAAGACGCTCCCCACCGACACCACCCCCACACCGCGCTCTCCAGCCGGCCGGACCGGACGCACCGACGGCACGAACCGGGAGGAGCCCAGCGCCCCGGGCCCGAAACACGGCCACGGGCCACCGACGGACGACCCGAGACCACGACAGATCGCCCTGTCTACGCGCACGAGCGCTCATCCGCGAGTTCACCTCTCCTCACAGCCAAGCGCCCCGCAGTCCCACGCCACAAGGCAGAAGCGCCACGGGACACCTGACGAAAAATCATGACAAACCATATTAGATAACCGGAGCCGATCACTTCGAGGTAGCGAGGCAATGAGCAACCCCGCGTGTCGCGGCGGGCAGGGCCTGGCCGAGCTGGCCGATCGCCAGGATCGGACTTCTTGCACGAGACGGAGTGGCGATCGCGGTAGCGGGCGGCCGCCATCGGGTTGATCGCGAACACCTTCCGCGTCCCGGTCCGCACCACAGCCACGAGCAGGCCGCGGACGTCTCGATCGCTACCGGGATGGGGTTCCCCTCGGTGTCGCCGTACTCGGCAAGCAGCTCCAGCAGGACCTTGTAGCCGGCCACGTCTTCGCTGATGTGCCGCTTGGTCACCAACGTGCCGGTGTCGTCGATCCTCAGCACACCGTGGTCCTGGGCCACGACCTGGCAGGCAACGCCGCCTACCTCCACCAACTGCTCAGCGAGTAGCCCCGAAACCACCGCCGGGCGCTGCTCTCCCCACGCCCGGCGGGACAGCTTCTCCAACTGCCGTCTCAGCGAAGGAGACCAGCGGGAGACGGGGGAGACACAAGGGACGGGCGGCGGAACCTCCCCTGACTCCCCGCCTGCCAATCACGTGCATCCAGATCTCAGTCCTCCACCGTCCTCTGTGCGCCGCCTGGTGTAAGGGTGGCTCGATACTTTCGGAATCTCTCTTGGATTTTCCCGCGATGCCGGTACTGGATGTCACAGAATGAGGGACATTGTTGCTGGCTCCCATGGCTGGGGGCCTGCCGGGCGCAAGGGGGCACTGTGGCAGAACTCGTCATGATGACGGTGGACGGTGATCGCGAAGGCACTGCCGTCTTCGAGGTTGACGGCAGCCTGGTGGGCTCGGACCTGGAACTTGCTGCGGACGACGGCGTGGTATCCCGAGCCCAGACCTCGCTCCGTCAGGCACTGGAGCGCGTGAGGCCAGCTCTGTCGCAGGTGTCTGAAACGGTCCAAGAGCTTAAGCCGGATGAGATGGAGATTCAGTTCGGGCTGAAGATCGGCGGCGAAAGCGGCGTGATCATCGCCAAGGGGACGACAGAGGTGAACTTCGCCGTCCGGGTGGTCTGGAAGCGCGCTTGATCCACATGCACGCTCGGCGGGAAGGGTTCATCGTAAAGATCCGGTCAGCAGTCTCAGGCGCTCCCATCGGCCTCGGTTTCGTTGTCGGAGACCGGCACATCGTCACATGTGCACATGTCGTCAATGCAGCGCTCGGACGTGACAAGTACCGCCTTGAACGCCCTCATGACGACGTTCGAGTCCAGGTTGAGTTCGTCTTGCTGGGCGACGTCGATGGCGCGCCGCTGCGTGTCTGCCGAGTCGAGGCGTGGGATCCGCCCGCTGGACCAGGCGGTTCTGGACGTGACGTAGCCGGCTTGGTCGTCGTGGGTGGAGACACACTGCCTGTTGGAGCCGGGCCGGCGCGGCTGGTCGATGCACGTATTGACCTGACCGCCGATTCCCAGGTATCGATGTTCGGCTATCCGAGTGTCCCCGCCAGAAAGGACAAGGGTGCCTGGACCACCTGCTCTGTACGTGGAGCAGTCGGTGGTGGTTTGATCCAGCTCGATGCCCGCGCCGAGGCCGCCTTGCGAGCTCAGCCCGGTTACAGCGGCACGCCAGTTGTGGCGACGGATCGCTGGGGCGATGCAGCCGTAGGGATGCTCGCAATCGCGAGCAAAGAAGGTGCAGAGCAAGATGCGTATGCAGTGGCCCTGTCAGAGGTAGCAACTGCCTGGCCCGAGGTCCTGGGTCGGTTGGTACTTCCGCCGTGTCCATACCGAGGGCTGCAGGCATTCACGGCAGCAGACGCGCAGGCGGGCATCTTCGTGGGGCGCGAGCGCGAGGTCAAGCGGCTCCGGGAAATGGTGAGGGTGCAGCCGCTTGTGGTCGTCACCGGCCCTTCAGGTGTCGGAAAGTCTTCCCTTGTTGCGGCTGGACTGCAGCCTTCGCTTTCGGCAGACGGATGGATGGTGGCGTCCTTCCGGCCAGGAGTGACACCCTATGAATCAGTTGCTCGGGCGCTGCTCGATCTTGAGCATCCTGGAGCGAACCACTCCCTTGAACAGTTGGATCACCGAGCCCGGGCGCTGCGTGAGGACGGGTTTTGGCCCGTAGCTTCGAAGGTTTCCTTGCTCACCGGGAAACGACTGGCCCTCATCGGGGACCAGTTCGAGGAGGTGCTCAGCGGGAGTCCGGACACGGATAAGACGCTGCAGTTCCTGCAGCATCTGCTGCCGCCCCCGGACACCGTGCAAGACCCAAACGTACGTCTGGTGTGCACACTGCGGGCCGACTTTCTTCCCGACTTGCTGGAACTACCTCAGATCGGTTCCCGACTACAAGATCGGCAGCTGAACGTCTCCCCGCTGGACGAAGCAGCACTGACACGGGTGATCGTGGAACCGGCACAACTTGCCGGAGTGGCCTTCAGCCCGGGACTGGCGGAGAAGATCGCCCGTGAGGCCAGCAGGGCAGCAGGTAGTCTGCCACTCCTAGAGTTCACCTTGACCGAACTGTGGCCCTTGCAGGGTGAACGCCAAATCAGTTTCGACAGTTATCACGGCCTCGGCGGCGTTGCTGGAGCCCTGAACCAGCACGCGGAGAAGGCCTACTACTGGCTACACGACCAACTCCGACTGGATGAGCAACGCATCCGTCGTGCTCTGCTATCCATGATTCGAGCCCGCGGTGGGGCGGCCAGCGCCGTCCGCGTGACCGCCGAGCGCTCCCATCTCGGCACTGACTGGCACATCGCCCAGCTACTGGCCGACCCGGACCGACGTCTCGTCATCCTCGGATCCGATGGACCCGAGACAGCCGAGATCGCACACGAAGCACTGATTCGAGAATGGGACAGACTCTCTGCCTGGGTCGAGGAAGACGCCGATTTCCAGCAGTGGCTGACCGTCATGGAAGAACGCGCCCGGGACGAAGACCTCCTCTCCGCTACCCGAGTAGCGGAGGCACAGCGCTGGCTGGGCGAACGCGGCCCGGACATCCCAGAGAAAGTTGCCAATCTCATCCGGCTCAGCAGCGACGCAATCCTTGAGCAACAGCAAACTCAACAGCTGTTAAGCCAATCTCAGGAGATAGCCGCACAACTGCGGCACCAGACGGCACAACTGGAAGAACGACAAAAAGCACTCCAGGCATCCAATGCTCAACTGGAGGAAAGAGCTGAACTGCTGACACTGCGGAACCTCGACGTCGAGGAAAAGAACGCCGAGATCGAAGAGGCCCGGCAGGTCCTAGAGGAACGTGCCGAACAACTCGTGCTCTCCATGCGCAACAAATCATGGTTCATGGCAAACATGTCACACGAATTGCGCACACCACTCAACTCACTTTTGATTCTGGCCAAGCTGCTCGCAGACAACGACGAAAAGAACCTTTCGCCAAGGCAGATCGGGTTCGCAAAGACTATCCATGATGCTGGCAGCGACCTCCTCCAACTGATCGATGACATTCTCGACCTGTCGATGGTTGAGGCGGGCAAGATGAAGGTACTCGCCGATCCAGCCACACTCGTAGAGCTCGCCGACTACCTAAGGGCCCTCTTCAATCCATTGGCAGCGGAAAAGGGCCTCAACTTCTCGGTGCGAGTGTCTCCGGAATTGCCTCCCACACTACTTACCGACGAACACCGACTGCTGCAAGTGATGCGCAACCTGGTTTCGAACGCAATCAAGTTCACCGACTCCGGTGAAGTCGGGGTGGCCATTCACCCCGCCGGCACGGATGTTCCGCCGGCCATACGGCGGCAGCTTATGGAGGCTGGGTCGCTTTCGGGTCCAGGCGTCGACGTCGTCGCGTTCGCTGTGATAGACACAGGGGTCGGCATCGTGGCCAGCCAGTTGGAGGTCATCTTCGAGGCGTTCAAGCAAGTTGACGCGATCAGCAGGCGCAAGTACGGAGGCGCGGGCCTCGGACTCACTATTTCGCGAGAGATCGCGTGGCTACTTGGTGGTGAGATCCATGTGCAGAGCGAACCAGGTCACGGCTCGACGTTCACGCTGTACTTGCCATTGTATCCGAGCGATCCATCGCAGGACGACGAGACGACAGCAAAGGCACAGAACGAATTCGCTGCGCTTATCAGGCGCCGTCAGGCAGCTGCAGCCCTACGTCAACAGCAGGCTGCGCTCCTGGACCTGACCGGTGCCGAAGCGCCGTCGAAGAACTTGGATGAGCACGGGGTCGTGGAGGTGGACCGGGACATCCGCTTTGACGGCGAGGTGTTAATCGTCGACCACGACATACGCAGCGTCTTCGCACTCACTAGCCTCTTGGAAGGCCACGGTCTGTACGTGAGCTATGCCGAGGACGGGGACGAGGCACTCGATTTGCTGGAGCAGCGCGACGGTATCAGGGTTGTCGTCATCGATGTCATGCTGCCGGTGGCGGACGGCCCGACGACGATCGCGAAGATTCGCCGGACGGCGAGGGGTCGTGCCATGCCCATCATCGCGCTGGCTTCAGGGGGTGCGCTTGGCGGCCAAGAGCTGGCTGTCGAGGCAGGCGCGTCCGACTGCGTGGCCAAGCCGGTCGACCCTGACGTCCTGCTACCCATGCTGCGCCGATGGATTGAGGAACCCTCAGACGCCCCTGAGGCTGGTCCATGAGAAGGCGTCTTTGATCAAGGTGCAGTGCCCGACACATCAGCGAGCTAGACGAGTAAGTCCAAAGGGGCCGGGTGTATCAAGCGAGGCTTACACACCGCCGTAGCTCTGCGGCCCGGCGCCGGAGCCGAGCACCACCAGACCCGAGCCCGGTGAACGCCTTCGGCGACACCGCCGGCGACACGCGCCAAGTACTGCACCAAGCGGGACACCGGCTGTTCTTCACGCCCGCCTCGCTGCGGCCCGCCATCCCCGGCGGCTTCACCCTGGACGACTTCGCCATCGACACCGCCGCCGCCACAGTCACCTGCCCCGCCGGACACACCGTTGTGCTGTCGGACCCCGGCGGACAGCACAGCCAGCACAAGGCGGCCTTCGAAGACCTTTGCGCCGGATGTCCTCGGCGTGAGCGGTGCACCAAGGCCAAAGCCGGCCGCATCCTGACCATCCGGCCCCACCACGACCTGCAAGCGGCCGTCCGCCGCCAGGCCGCCACCGAGCCGACTGGCAAGCCGCCCATCGCCGCTGGCGACCACCCGTCGAACGCGCCGTCGCCTGGCTCGTCCGCACGGCAACCGCATACTCCGCTACTGCGGAACCATCGACAACAACACCTGGCTCCACATCCGAGCAGCCGCCCTCACTCCGCCGACTGATCAGCCTCGGACTCACCCACACCGGCAGCGGCTGGCAACTCGCCCCGGCCACCGCCTAACGGACAGGGGTTGCCCGGCCTACGGCCGACCAGCCCTCACCAAGATCTTCATGACCCTTCTAGGAGTGCTTCGTTAGGTTCTGCCTTGTCTGCGGCGGCTTCGTTGGGCGGGTAGAGGACGTCCGCAGGTGGTGCAGGTGTCAGCCCAGCACGTCAGCAGCTCCTGGAGGAGATCGGGGACCTGGTAGAGGGTCGACGCAACGAAGCACGCGCTACCAGACGGACGGCGGGGGCGCCGCTGCCGTCAGCGGGGCCCGGCGGGGTGCGGCATCATCGGTTTCGGTCAGACGGGCGCCGACCGGGATCGGTCGCCCATGGGTTCGAGGCGGACGACGATGCCCTTCGACGTGAGCTGGTTGCTTACGTCGGCGACGCTGTCGAGCGGCACCAGGACGTTCGTCTCCGGGTAGTAGGCGGCGGCCGAACCCTTGGCCGCCGGGTAGGACACGACCTCGAAGTTCTCGGCCCGGCGCTCGGTGCCGTCCTCCCAGACGCTCACCAGGTCCACGCGGTCGCCCTGGGCGTGGCCGAGTTCGGACAGGTCGGCCGGGTTGACGAGGATCACGTGGCGGCTGCCGTGAATGCCGCGGTAGCGGTCGTTGTTGGTGTACGGGAACCGGCTTCCCCCGGCCCACGGGGCTCGGACCTGTGTGTTCACCCCCTTTTTCGCCCTGACGTGGGCGCAGTCGAGTACCACACGGGAGACATCGACAAGGCCCGCATCGTCGAGCTGATGCAGGACCGCTTCGTGCAGGCGGTCCCACACGCCGGCTCAGATCATAAACCGGCGGTGCGCGGTCGACTTCGATATCCCGAAGCACGGCGGCAAGGCCCGCCACGCACAGCCACTGACCAGCACGTAGATGATCGCCGCGAACAGCGTCTCATCAGGCGTGTTCTGCTTCCAGCCGCCCTGCGGTCGTACCCGGTCCTCCGGAATCAACGGCTTCGCGAGCTCCCACAGGCCATCCGGAACAATCCAACTCCACGTGCCCCGCCCCATGCCCAGCTCAACGACCAACCGCCATGTAGGACACGCTCTAAGACCTCGTTCGAGATCTACTGGGATGCCAGCCATGCGGTGTACCAGTCGCCGAAGTCCGGTCCTGGGGTCAGGCCGCCCCAGGGGCGGTCGTCGAGCCACACCTGTCCCGCATTGGTCCCTGTGATGACCAGGCGGGAGAAGGTACCGCAGCCGATCTCGCCGAGGACCAGCGTCCCGGCGACCGAGTAGTCGGCGTCGCCTCCCCGGCCCGGTCCGGGCCAGTCCGTGGTGTGCGGGAACGGGGTGGCCAGGAAGCCCACGCGCAAACACTCCGCCCGAAGGTCGTGCAGTGCCTCTTCGTCGTCTACTGCCTCTGTCAGGCCCAGGAGTCCGTAGTCCGGTCCCGCTCCGCCGCCGGCGACCGAGCCCAGGAAGCCTCGGTAGGAGGCGGGAAGGGTGACGCGGTGCACCTGCTCGAACGAGCGGATCGCCTCCTCCGCCAAGGGCGGGTGAAGCCGGTACCGGTGGTGAGAGGCGCCGAAGCGGCGGTGCTCGGGATCTTCCCGAGCCATCGCGGCAACACGGGAGCGCACCGAGGCACCGTTCCAAGTCCCCCTCGGGGCGCCGACGTCACTGGTCACGCCCGAACCGTACCCTCATGAGCCTAGATCTTGCCGTCGTCGGACCACCGCAAGACCCACGGTTTTAAGTGGCAGGCAACGGCTGAGTGAAATCCGGGAAGCATTCTGCTTTCTGAAATCACTCACCGCCCTTCAGGCCATACAAGGATTTACCGCCGTATCCGGTACCGGGATTCTCCGGTACCGGATACGAACGGATTCCAGCGGATCAGCCCAGTTCGGTGTCCAGCCACTGCAGGACGTCGGGTGTCACGGCGTCGACCAGGTCGGCGAACTCCTCGTGCCGCTTGAGGAACTTCGCCACGTACGGGCAGACGGGCACGATCCGCTTCCCGGAGTTGCGTACGTCGGTGAGCGCCTCCTGGACCAGCCGGGAGGCGAGGCCCTGTCCGGCGAAGGCGTCGTCGATCTCGGTGTGGTAGAAGACGCGCTGCTCACCGCGGTCGCGGTAGGCGGTCAGTCCGGCGCGTTCGCCGTCGACGTGGATTTCGTAGCGATTCCTGGAGTCCACGCGCTCGACGACGGAAACGGGGGAAGGCTGGCTCATCGGGTGCCTTTCGGACGGCGTCAGTGACGCGGTGGATTCCTGCGCGGCGTGATGGTCGCATTCGGCAGGGCCGGGGCGGGGAGACGGTCTCCCGGATATCCTTCGACGGCCCCGAAACGATCGGAAGAGTTTTGCCAGTCCTCGCGGGCCCTGACGATATCCTCGTGGCTGCGGCCGATGAAATTCCACCACATGACGATCTCCTCCTGGAAGGGTGTTCCGCCGAGGAGGACCGCCCGCGCGGTGTCGTCCGACTCGTTGGTCAGGGTCAGCGCGCCGGGGCCGGGGTGGACGTAGCCCAGCTCGGCGGGTTTCAGGTGGACGTCCGCGAGACGGACGGCACCCCGGTCGACGAGGAGGCCGTGCTCGAAGCCGGGGTCCACGGCGAGCGTGAGGGCCGCGTGCGGCTGCAGGACGATCTCGGCGCCGAGCAGGGGCGTGAAGGTCGGCACCGGGGAGACGGCCCCGGCGAGGGAACCGAGGAAGACCCTGACCTCGGCCCCGTCGGTGCGCACCGGCTCGGGCACGTGGTGCTGGAAGTTCCGCGGGGCGGCCCGGTGCTCCTCGGGCAGGGCCACCCACAGCTGGACGCCGTGCAGGACGGTGGTCCGCGGGGTGGAGACCTCGGAGTGGCTGATGCCGTATCCGCCGGTCATGAGGTTCAGCTCGCCGGGCCGTACGAAGGCGTGGCTGCCGAGGCTGTCGCGGTGCTCGATCTCGCCGCTGAAGAGCCAGCTCACGGTCTGCAGCCCGGTGTGCGGGTGCGGTGCGACGTCCATGCCGCCGGTCGCGGCGACGTCGTCGGGGCCGTAGTGGTCGGCGAAGCACCAGGCACCGATCAGGGTCCGGGAGCGTTGCGGCAGAGTGCGCCGCACGGTCATTGCCCGGGGGCCGCCGAGGGGCACGTCGCGCGGGGTCAGCACGTCGACCCGGGGCGTCCCGGCCGCCGGTTCCTCCGCCACCGCCGTGCCGCAGCGTACTTCGACGGGTTCCGTCTCGGCATTGCTCATCGTGGACCACCTCTCGACCCGCTAGTTGTTCTATATTCAATCATCATGCGGCCGGGTGGGGCCGGGCGCCATGCCGATTCGCCGCGGGGCTACAACCCGTGCGCTCCCCGGCCAGCCTCTCCCCCGGCCCCGCCGTACGGTCGTCGGCACCTCGGCCCGCCCTGGCACGGACCGAACAACGCAACCGAGCCGTCGCAGACTGGGGGAACGGCATGACACACGATCCCGGGAACGACATGACACACGATCCCGCAGAGGCCGCGGACGAGGACCCGATCGTCTGCAGGACGAGCGTCCACGTCGCCGTGGCCGACGATCCGCCGGTGCCGCTCCCCGCCGAGCTGCGCTACTCGGCGACCGACCCGTACGCCGTGTGCCTGTCCCTCGGCGCGCCCGCCGCCCCCTCCGTGGACTGGGTCTTCGCCCGGGCACTCCTCGCCCAGGGGTTGCGCCGGCCCAGCGGGTCGGGGGACGTCGTGGTGTTCCCCGGGCTCAGGCCCCGTTCCGACGCGATCCGCATCCTGCTCAGAACCGGGGCCGGGGCGGCGGTGCTGGAGGTGGACGGCGCCGTCGTCACCGGCTTCCTGCGGCGCGCCGACGCGCTGGTGCCGCCGGGCACCGAGCACCGCCACCTCGATCTGGACCGCGTCGTCGAACAGCTGACGGCCGGCAGCGAGTGACCCGCCCGGTGCGCTGACGAGCACTCCTGCGTGCGCTCCTGGGCAACCGGCACCCCGCTGCCGCCCCTAGCGTCCACGGCGTACACAGCACGCCATCCGCAGGAGGCACAACACCTGGTGGACACCCCACTCGTGCGCTCCTGAGCCGGGGCGCCGACGGCAGGGCGGGCAGTGCGTCCGTGTGCGTGACCGCGTTCCCGTCGAGCGGAGCGCCTGCGCACGTGATCGCGTTCCCGCGCGGGGCGTCCGCCCGTCCGCGCCTCCGCCCGGCCTGCCGTCACCGGCGTGCGTCCGCGCGGGGAACCCCTGGAGCCGCAGTTCTTCCGGTTCTGCAAGAAGATCCGCGCCGCCTGGTTCGCCGGCGGCATCTCCGTCCGGTACCCAGCCCAGAAACGGTCACCGCCCGGCCCATGGACCGCAGCCGCCTGCACGCCGCCCTCGGCGTGCTCGGGGTTGCGGGCGCGTCGCCGTCGTGCGGGCCGTGCCGCAGCGGCTTCCGGGTCTGCTGGGCGGCGTCATGGCCGGCCTGGACCGCTCCGCTGCACGGGCCGGAACGTCGGTCTGCCGGACGGCAGGCCCCCGGCGGTCCTCCGGTTCAGCCGAGCCGGCGGACCGACGCCACCGCCCGGTCGGACCGGGCCAGCAGGACGGCCCGTCTGCGGGGCCACCACAAGAGGTCGGCGACGCAGAGGACGACCACCAGCCATGAGGAGATCATCTCGCCCGTGGTGCCGGTCAGGGTGTCGTACACGGCGAGGGCGATCGCGAGCAGGGTGACGACCAGGACGATCCAGCGGCGCAGCCGGTCCTCCTCCGCGGCCCGCCGCAGCGCGGCGGCGTACGCGAGGACCGCGGGGGCCAGCCCGGGATCGGCGACGGGCTCGCCCCGCCGGGTGGCACGCACCACGGCCGCCCGGTCGGCCCGGCTCATGTCCTTCGCCTCGGGCCAGAGCCGGTTCATGCGGCGCGGCACGCGGATCCCGTAGAGCAGGCCGAGCACCACGAAGACGACCACGGCGGCCGCCCATGCCCCCGACTCGACGAGGGCGAAGGCACCGAAGAAGACGCCGACGGCGAGACCCGCGCCCACGGCCCGGCTCCCCGTCCCCCACTGCCACAGCCGGCCCGGAACGAGCATCACCTGTCAACGGTGGCCGGCACCCCGCGTGGAACACAATCACCACACCGGCACGTCGAACCCGGCACACCCGCACAGCGCACCCACCCGGACAGCTCCCGGCGCACACAGGTCGCCCGACCGCACGCCGGCACAGCGCACCACGCCGTGCAGCCGGCGCTCGCAGCCCGTCCTGGCACACACGCACGACACACCAGGCCCGACAGCCTCGACGCACGCGCGCCACCCGGCGCACACGCACGACGCCGGACACCTGCAGCGCACACACGTCGGCTCCGGCACCCACGCACGCCGTACCGCCCCGAAACGGCCTCGGCCCGTGCGCGGGGTGTCACTCCGGCTGTCGGCCGCTGGCCGTTCGGGTCCAGCGGGTGCGGGTCGCGCCGAAGCCCGTCTCGTGGTCCCAGATGTGGGTGCACGACGGGCACTGCAGGTGGAGCAGGCTGCCGGTGTTGGAGAGCAGGTAGCGCCAGTGGTCCGTGCACCTGCGGCCCTGCCGGCAGGTGTCGCATGCGCGGTGGTCCTCGCAGTTCGGGCAGGTCACCCAGGCGCGGCGCCCGATGTCCGCCTGCGGATCAAGGGGCAGCACGGCCGCTCCCGCGCCGCGGGAGAACCCCGGCTTCGACGAGGGTGTCGTACAGCCGCTGCTGTTCCCCGTCGAGGCCCGAGTACAGCATGTCGTACGCCTCCTCCTCGCCACGCAGCGCCTCGACGGGGTCCCAGTCGGTGCCGAGTGCGGCCATGACGTGGGTCCGCCGGGTCATCTCGTGGCCGGTGAGGTCTACGGCGAAGTCGATCGGCTCGGGGGGAAGTGCGGCGTCTTGGGCGGACATATGACCGAACTTAGGTACAGTTTTCGGCCACGCCAAGGGCCCGTGGGGCACATCACACGAGCCCGGCAGCCCACTCCCCCTGCCCCTGGTCTCACGGATTCACGTGATGTGGCGGCCACGCCGCGCTGGCAGCGCTGGCGCGAGGTCCTCTCCCGCGCGTTCGGCGCCGTGGACATGGGCGTGCCCGACGAGGTCGAGTGCGGCGCGATCCGCGCGTCGCTGCTGGGTCCGGTGCAGGCCGTCGTGGTGGACGGCGGTCCGCTGCGGGCCCGGCGCACCCGGCGGCTCATCGCCCGCAGCGACAACACCGAGCGCCACCTGTTCGCCTCAGACCGGGGGCTGGACGGCGCCGGGGCGTCGGCGGAGGAGGCCGAGATGCATGTGACCCCCGACTCCGAGAGCTGCTGACGCCGCCGACCCGGCGAGCGCGAGGCTCGGCACCACACTGCCGAGGGTCACGCCGGTGCTGGTGAGGAGGTCGCGGCCGTCATTCCCAGCACCTGGCGCGGCAGGACCAGGGACTTGGTCCGCAAGCGCTCGGGGAAGCGTCAGCCGGACCGGCCGGGCCATGTCGTAGACGAAGAGCTGCCCCGGCTGGTTCTCGTGGGTTCCCTCGTCCGGTGCGGAGAGCCGGCCGGCGCGCGCGTCACCGACCTCGTCGTCGATCGGTTCGCCGTCCGTGTCCCGGTGAACAGCCCGGCCGGCCCTCACCAGCGCACCCCGGTGAAGTCGATCGGGCGCGGGCGCAGCAGTCGGGTGCGCTCCGCCAGGGCGTCCAGGCGCCGAGCCATCTCGTCGGCCGGCAGGCGGCGCCGGTCCCCGTGGCCCGGCAGGACCCACTCGAACCGCAGCCGCCCTGCCGTCCTGGCCAGGGACGCGGCGAGTTCCTCGATGGAGTACCAGGTCACGCTCTCGGCGACTTCCAGATCACTGGTCGTACGCGACCAGAAGAAGCTGTCGCCACTGAAGCAGTACCGGTCGTCGGCGAGATAGAGGACGCTGCCCCGGGTGTGCCCGGGCAGGGGGTGGACGGTGACGCCTTCGGCGATCTCCAGTGGTTCGAGCCCGCGGATCACCTGGTCGGCGTCCGGGGCGGCGTCCAGGTCGTCCTCGTGGATCCACAGCCGGGCGCCGAAGTGGTCGGCGTAGCGGCGGCCGTGTGCGGCGTGGTCGCGGTGGGTGAGCAGCACGTCGGTGACGGGGCCCGCGGCCGTGTAGCGCTCGGCCAGGTCGCGGCTCCAGCGGGGGGTGTCGATCATCATGCTGGTGCGGGAGGGGCGCAGCAGCAGGTAGGAGTTGGCGCCGGCGGTGTGGGGCGAGTTGTGCCCGCAGATCAGTACGCCGTCGTCCAGGGCCAGCGGGAACGGGTCGAGCGACTGGTCCGCCCGGCCGGTCACCGGCCGGATCGAGCGGGTGGGGCAGGCGAAGACGGCCGCGTGCAAGCGCCGGTTCTCCGCCTCGTCGGCCGGCGGGCGCAGGATGCGCGACTTCCCGTCGGCCTCGCCGATCAGTTCGGGTGCGAACTGCCGGGCCACATCGCAGTTCGTGCAGCGGTCGTCCACGTACCATCCGTCCACGGCCGGGCTCCTTCCACGGGGCGGCGGCCTCGGCGGAGGCCGCTCTTCCAGGGGTATCCCGCCGGCTGTCGAACCGGTAGGCCATGCCGACCTTGTTCTTCCGGCGCCGGGCCACTCTCAGCAGGGGATTCCCGGCAGGGAGCAAATCAGCCGAATCCGGGAGCCTTGGTGTCCTGGGCCGCGGTCAGGGCCGTACCTCGAAGCCGCCCCGCCCGTCGAACCGCACCTCGTGCACCGCGTCGAACCCGTCCGCCGCCGTCGGCATGCGCAGCCGCTTCAGGGTGGCCAGGACGCCGACGTCGGGGACCCGGTCGCGGCCCTCGCGTCCGGCGTTGCGCCGGAGGGAAGCCGCCGCGTCGGGCGGGAACCAGTAGGCCGTCACGGTCGCGCCATGGGCGTGGGCCGCCTCCACCAGCGGGCCCCACTCCTGCGGCGACGGGTTGGTGTTGTCGACGGCCACGGCCCGTCCGGCCGTCAGATGCTCCGCCAGCAGCCGCATCTGCCGGCGCTGCTTGTTCCGGGCAGCGCGGGGGAACAGGTCCTTGCTGACCAGCGCGTACCGGTCGGACAGGCACTGCGCGTAGAAGGAGGTCTTCCCGGAGGCCTGCAGCCCGACCAGCACCGCCACGTCCGGTTCTGTCGCCATACCCGCCACGATGGCACGCCCCGGCGGCCCGGCGAGCACCGCCGAGCGCTCAGCGTGCCCCCGCCACGGACGCCGTGTCCGGGACCCGGGCCCGTGGCGTGTGCCCTGCCGTGCGGGCCACGAGGAGTACGACGAGTCCGCAGCCGGCCACCAGGAGCCAGCCCGGGCGGGAGGCGTGGGCGAGTCCGGCCGGGCCGGTGTCCGCGACCAGACCGCCGGCGAGGGCGATACCGAGGGCCGCGCCGACCTGGCGTGCGGTGGACGTGATCGCACCCGCCACGCCGGCCCGGGCGGGCGGCAGCCCGCCCACCGCGGTGTTGGTGATCGGCGCGTTGGCGAAGCCGAACCCGATGCCGATGAGCAGGTAGGCGAACAGCAGCAGCGAGAGGCTGGTGTCCCGGCCGAGCCCGGCCAGACACAGGCCGCCTGCGGTGAGGAAGCCGCCCGCCAGGAGCAACGGCAGCCGCGGGCCGCGCCGGCCGACCAGCCGGCCCGACCACGGGGCGCAGACGGTCGCGCCGACCGCCATCGGCAGGGTCGCCGTCCCGGCGGCCAGGGGGCTGAATCCCCTGGTGTGCTGCAGGTAGAGGGTGTTGAGCAGCAGCGCCGCGTTCAGGGCGACGAACACGGCCACGGCGCCGAGGACCGCGCCGCTGAACACCGGGCCGCGGAAGAGCCGGGGGTCCATGAGCGGCTCGTCCCGGCGCAGTTCCAGCCACCCGAACCCCGCCGTGGCCGCGGCGGCGACCGCGTAGGCGACCAGCGCCGCCGGTGACGTCCAGCCGATGCGCGGCCCTTCGATGAGGACACCGACCCACATCCCGATCGTCACGGTCAGCAGCAGCTGCCCGGGAACGTCGGGTCGCCGCGTCTGCCGTGCCCGGGACTCGGGCACGAACACCGCGCTCAGCACGAGGGCGGCCACGATGACCGGGGCGTTGATCCAGAACAGCGACCGCCAGCCGAGTCCCGCGACGAGGGCGCCGCCGGTGACCGGCCCCGCCGCCATGCTGAGCCCGAACACCGAGGCCCACACGCCGATCGCCTGCGCCCGCTCCCGCGGATCCGGCATCGCGTTCACCACGATCGCGAGGGCGACCGGACTGAGCATGGAGGCGCCGATTCCCTGCACCGCGCGGGCCGCGACCAGCGCGCCCACCGACGGGGCCAGAGCGCAGGCCAGCGAGGCCACCCCGAAGACGGTCAGCCCCCACTGGAACACCCGCCGGCGCCCGAAGCGGTCCGCCAGCGCGCCGGAGGAGATCAGCAGACCCGCCAGGACGATGGTGTAGGCGTCCACGGTCCATTCGAGGCCGCGTGTCCCCACCCCCAGGCCGCGCCCGATCGAGGGCAGGCCGACGTTCACGATGGTGGTGTCCAGGCCGACCAGGAACATGCTGAGACAGCAGACGGCAAGCACCGTCCAGCGTCTGCGTCTGCTGAGCGCGGGGGGTGGGGCAAGGGGCATCGTCGGCACGGTCGTCGTCCGCCTCTCCGGTACGCAGGGTCGTGTACCGGGCCAGGCTCCGGCAGGAGGCCGCCGACCGGCCAGCTTCTTTGCCGAGACGGCAAACGACCCGAGGACCGGCCGTCGCGTCAGTCCGTGCCGCGCCTCCCCAGCAGGCCGGTGACCTGCGGCCGGACGAAGTCCCACGCGGCGGCGGGCAGTTCACCCAGGGCCGTGCCGCGCAGCGCGCCGAGGGTCGCTTCGGCGTCGGGCTCGCACAGGGTGGTGCCGCAGAGGACGTCGTAGCCGTCCCGTACGGCGACGCGCAGACGGTCGGGCGTCCCGTGCCCGGCGTGCACGGCCGAGGCCACGACGAGGGGCGGCGCTCCCCCCGCCTCACCGGGCAGCTTGCGGTACGCCGAGGCTGTCGGCGGGCGCCAGCGCAGGCTGAGCAGGACGGGACGCTTGGCGACCACCTCGGCCAGGTCCGCCTCGCGGACGCCGTCGGGTTCCAGGACCGTCGCCCGGGCGTCCAGGACGAGTGCGGCGGGCAGCAGGCAGCGCAGTGTGCTGCCGACGATGTTGCCGCCGACGGTCGCCGTGCGCCGCACCGCACCGGTGCCGACCGTGCCGGCGGCCAGCCGCAGGACGTCCGGCACCGTGGCGTCGATCCGGTGCAGGAGCACGGCGCCGCCCACGGTCTCCCGGCCCAGGACGTTGGCCTCCGGCAACTCACGGAGAGAGAAGGCCAGTTCGGGGAACCCGTCGCGCTGCCAGGTGGCCCACACGAGCGTCGCGCCGCCGATCGGCACGGCCCCCTCGGCCAGGCACTCCCGGGCTTCCGTCACGGACGTGGGCAGACGCAACAGCACGGCGGCCACCTGCCTTTCTGGGCTCGGACGACGGGCGGACGGTGGCGGCCGCCGCCCGCCGACAGCGCAGTCTTGCCCGCCGGGCGGGGGCGCGTACAGGGCTCACACGAGCATGCGACGCGCGCTCCACGGACGGCGGGCGGAGCCGGCTCGGCCGGCGGGCACGGTGGACTGCCCGGTGCCACCGGGGAGCCCGAGCGGCTCCGGCACCCACACGCCGTCCGGCCCGGCTCGTTCACCGTCGACCACGACGGGGCGGAACTGCGGGCACTCGGCCAGGCGGTGCACGCGTTCTCCGGTGACCGGCTGCCGGCCCCGGACGCCGTCAGGCCGGCCACAGCACGGGACCCGCCCGCCTGGAGTACGCGTGGGCGGCCCGCCGGCCTGCCGCCCTTAGTGTGGTCCTGTGACCGGTGAGACTGATCTGAGGACACTGCTGAGCGACATGCGCCCGGAACTGAACCCGGGCCGCTATGTCTTCACCACGGCCGAGGGCGGCGTCCCCTCCGGGGTGTCCCCGGTGGTCACGGTCGCCGAGCAGGAGGGCCTGACCCTCGTGGTGCCGCAGGCGGACGCGGACGCGGCCGGGATGGCGTACGACCATGTGGCCGGGTGGATCACCCTGCGCGTCCACTCCGCGCTGGACGCGGTGGGTCTGACCGCCGCGGTCGCCCGGGCTCTCGCAGATGCGGGCCTGAGCTGCAACGTCGTCGCGGGCTTCCACCACGACCACCTCTTCGTGCCGTACGAGCAGGCCGAGCAGGCGGTGGAGGTCCTGCGCCGGCTGGCGGCCGCGGAACGCTGAACCGGACGGGCGCTCGGTCGCGGCGCCCGCACGCACGGCGGATCCACTGCTTCCGCGGCCCCGCCGCCACCTGCCGACCGCCGCAGGCCGGTCGTCGGTCCCGGACGGGAAAAGTCCTGCCGGGCCGCGTGGCCCGGCAGGACTCGTCGGTCACACCGCGTGCGCTAGCCGCGGCGCCCGGCGGGATCGTGAGCGGTGCTGTCCCGCTCCTCGTCACCCCGGGCCGGTCCGGAACCTCCGGCGCCGGCGGCCGGCACCTCCGCCCGGTCCCCGTGGCCCGGCCACCAGGCCGCGTGGCCGATCAGGGCCGTGAGGCTCGGCGTGAAGAACATCGCCATGACGAACGCGGCCACCGCGATGCCGAAGGAGACCGCGAAGCCCATCTCCGAGAGCAGCGAGTTGCCCGCCAGCATCATGGTGGCGAAGGTCGCCGCCAGGATGAAGCCCGCCGCGGCCACGGTCGGCCCGGCGTGGCGGAGCGCCATGCCGGCCGCCTCGCGCGGCTCCCGGCCCTCGCGGGCCTCCTCCCGCAGCCGGGCGATCATGAGGATGTTGTAGTCGGTGCCGATCGCGACCACGAAGAGGTACATGATCACCGGCAGCATGAACATCAGACCCGAGTGGCCCTGCGCCTCCTGGAAGATCCACACGGTGGCACCGAGGGTGGCGCCGAAACCGAGGCCCACGGAGGCGATCAGGTACCAGGGGGCGACCACACTGCGCAACAGCAGGCCCAGGATGACCATGATCAGGAGGGCGGCGACGGGGAAGACCGTCCGGTAGTCGTGGTTGACCGCCGCGTCGATGTCCTTGTAGATCGAGGACATGCCGCCGACCAGCGCCTCGGTGCCGTCGGGCGCCGCGGAGTGCGCGACGTCGCGGACCCGGCCCACGGCGTCGATCGCCTTGTCCGTCGACGCCTCGTACTTGAGCGTGACGGTGAAGTCCGCGGTGGTGCCGTCCTTGTTCACCTGGGTCATGCGGGCGTTCGCCACGCCGTCCACGGCGCCGAGTTGCTTCGCGTACGCGTCGAAGGCGGACCGCTCCAGCGGCTTGCCGTCGGTGCTGGACAGGTAGACGTCGGTGGGTGCCGCGGCGCCCGCCGAGTACGCCTTCTGCATCTCGTCCTGGACGACCATCGACTCCTTGGTCTTGGGCATGGAGCCGGAGGCCAGGTCGAAGGTGGCCTTGTAGCCGAGGATGCCGGTCGACAGGGCGAGCAGGACGAGTCCGGACGCGACGGCGGTCAGCGCCGGGCGGCGCTGGACGCCCCGGCCGAGCGCGGCGAAGCGTGCGTTCTGCGGTTCCTTCTGCCAGGACTTCGAGGGCCAGAAGACCTTCGGTCCGATGAGCGAGACCACGGCGGGGATCAGCGTCAGGCCCGCGACCAGGGTGGCGCCGACCGCGATGGCGAGCGCCGGGCCCATCTGCTTCAGGAAGCCCAGCGTGGACAGCACCAGGGCGAGGAACGCGATGATGACCGCGCCCGCCGCCGAGGCGATGGCCTCGCCGACCCGGCCCACCGCGTTGATCATGGCCTGCTTGGGTTCGTCACCGGCCCGCAGGCTCTCGCGGTAACGGAATATCAGGAACAGGAAGTAGTCCGTGCCCACACCGAAGAGCACGACGATCAGGATGGAGGAGATGGAGCTGTTGGCCTCGAGGTCGAACAGCTTGGTGGCGTAGGCGATCAGACCGTTGGCCACGGCTGACACCAGACCGATGAGGATCAAGGGCAGTACGGCGAGGATCGGTGCCCGGAAGATGATCAGCAGCGTCACCAGGATGATGACGAAGGTACCGATACCGATCAACGCCTCGCCGCGCTTGGACGAGTCCTGCTGGTCCAGTGCCTGCGCGGCGGAGCCGCCGAGCTTGACGTCGAGATGCGTGCCCTTGGCCAGTTCCTTGGCCTCGTCACGCAACTCCTTCGCCGCGTCGGCCTGTTTGGGCTGACCGGCGTTCTTGCTGTCCATCTGCACCAGGGTCAGGGCGTACCTGCCGTCCTTGGACGGCTGGCCGGGGACGACCTTCTGCACCTGGTCGATGTGCTTCTTGCCCAGTTCGGTGGTGATCCGGGCGACGTCCTTCTGGTCGGCGGCGGTGAGCTTGCCGCCGTCGGTTCGCTGGTAGAGCGCGATGGCGGACGGGGTGAAGGCGCTGGGGAACGCCTTCTGCTGGAGATCCGCCGCCTTGATGGACTCGTAACTCTTGGGCAGGAAACTGCTCTCGTCACTGTTCGAGGGCAGGCTCGGAGCGGTGGCGACAATCGCCACCGCGGCGATCAGCCACGCCACTATCGTCCAAACGGGATGACGGACGACGGCGTTGCCTATTCGTCGGAACATGCGGACGGTCCTCCTGGGAAGGAAGATCACCGCAACCCGGGGAGCGGTCCCTGGCATCGGCGACCCGACCGGCCCGGGTCCAACGGGCCGGTCGAATGGTTGTCTTGTTCTCACATCCTAGTGACCGTGAACACGTGTTCTCGCACGAGACGCGCACGCCTGGAGCCAGAGAGCCGAACCAGCCAATTTTCCGGACAAAGCCGAGGCCAGACGGTGAACATGCCCCGAACCGGAGGCTGTTGGGCGGGAAACCGGCCGGTTGCGGACGGTCGCGGCGAAGAGCGTCTCGTCGTGCTCCCGGTCGGTCGGCGCGGCCTGTGGGCTTCCGGCGGGACGTGATCGTACGGACGACGGTGATGGCGTCATGGCCGCGAGCGCTCCCGGACGGGCGCCGGCCGTTCGCCGCCGGTTCGGCGGGGCATGACCCGCCGGTTCGGCAGGGTGTAAACCGTCTCAGCGGTTTGGTACGCGCCGACACGTACGCCTGTCACGCCGCGTCGGGAGGCGGCGGGAGAGGGGAAGCGTGTCAGCCGGGGACGCCGGCGAGGTCTGCCGACTTCTCGTGGACCTCGGCGATCACACGGGCACCCCGGTCGGGTGCGGTGTCCAGGCGGACGAGGACGGCCGGGGCGGCGATCGCGGGGAGCAGGTGGCCGTACAGTGCCGACATCCGTTCGTCCAGGTCGGCCCAGCCGGCCACCGCCTGCGAGACGAACTGCACGCCGATCCAGGCGCCGAGGAAGACCTGGGCGGTCTCCTCGGGCACGACGTGCGGGAGCACCTCGCCGCGCGCCTTGGCCTCCGTCAGGACGCACGAGGTCAGCCGGGCCCAGGCCGGCCAGGCGCTGCCGAGGACGTCGTGGCCCTGGAGGTCGGCCGAGAGCCGGACCCCGGCGAGCAGCACGGGTTCCTGGGGCAGTCGCTTGGCCAGGGTCATGCCCGCGTCCACCCACTCCTGGAGCTTGAGTTCCCGCGGGAGGTGGTATTCGGTCCGCATCTGCTCCTGGAGCACGCCGCGGGCGAGGGCCGCCTTGGAGTCGAAGTGGAAGTACAGGGCACCCTTGGTGACGCCGGCCCGGTTGAGGATCTCGGCGATGGTGGCAGCCGCGTAGCCGCGTTCGGCGAAGACGGCCGCGGCGGCCTCCAGAACAGCGCGTCGGGTCCGGACAGCTCGCTCCTGCTGAGCCATGGACCCTCCCCCAAGCTGAAAATTAAACCAAACAGCTCGTACCATACCGCACGCCTCTCAACCGGAAGGCGCGCCAGGGCGGTTGGCACATGCGCCTGGCATGCGGACGAGCACCGGCGTTAGGAGCGGGCCCCGCCGTGGTGCCGCAGGCCGGCGATCCGGTTGCGGCGGGACCGGCGGGCGGTGCGTCCGGGCGGGTGCTCATGGCGTCACAGGCCGCGGGACCAGCCCGCTCCGCGTGCTGCCGACATGCCCCGGCGAGCAGGTGTCGGACCGCGGTGCGGGGGCATCGGCGGTGTATGGACGCACGCTCATGGGCACTTCAGGGACGGTTCGGGGCGCGCCGGGCAGCGGACAGCACGGCCATGGCCGTAGCGGCCCGGGCGGGCTTCGCGGCACGCGGGCTGATCTACGTACTGGTGGCGGTCATCGCGCTGCAGATCGCCTTCAGCGGTGACGACGGCGGGCAGCAGGCCGACCGCGGTGGCGCGCTCGGTGAGCTGGCCGGCCGGCCGTTCGGGTCGGTGATGCTGTGGATCGTGGGCATCGGACTGGCCGGGATGGCGCTGTGGCGGCTGTCGGAGGCGGTGTTCGGCGGGCCGGGCCCCGACGGGTCCAAGCTCTCCCGGCGGGCGGCGGACCTGTTCCGTTTCGTCTTCTACTGTTTCGTGTCCTACTCGGTGCTCGCCTACGCGGCCGGGGACCGGGGCAGCGGCAGCGGCTCCTCCGACCGGCACACCGACGACGTCACCGCGCGGGTGCTCCAGTGGCCCGGCGGCCAGTGGCTCCTCGGTATCGCGGGCGCCGGAGTGGTGATCGCGGGTCTGTGGATCGCGGTGCGGGCCGTGCAGCGGACGTTCTGCAAGAACCTGCGGACCCACGCGATGTCCGCCAGGGCCCGCAAGGTCGTGGAGGCCTTCGGGGTGACCGGTGGTTCCGCCCGTGGCGTCGTCTTCGCCGCGGCCGGGGTGTTCGCCCTCGTCGCGGCCGTCCAGCACCAGCCGGGGAAGGCCAGGGGCATGGACGACACCCTGCGCGGGTTCCGGGACCTGCCGGCCGGGCCGTGGCTGCTCGCCCTGGTGGCGCTCGGCCTGGCCGCGTTCGGTGTCTTCTCCTGGTGCAACGCGCGCTGGCGCAAGGTCTGAGCCGGCGGGTCCCCGCGGTGCCGCTCAGGCGTCGGAGTCGGGCTTGTTCCGCGCCGCCGCGTACGCCTGGGCCGGGGTCATGGCGACGCCGTCGAGGCTGACCGTCTTGTAGGGGCTGACCTTGGCGCAGGTCTTGGCCTGGTCGGCGGTCGAGGCGTGGGCGCCTCCGACGGCGGCCTTGGTGTCGGCGGGCGCGGGCGAGGAGCTGCCGCCCGGGTAGCTGTTGCCGCTGGGCCAGTCGCCGCCGATCACGAGGGTCAGGCCCGCGCCGGTGCCCTGCTCCAGGTGCGAGGAGGGCAGGCCGAGCGCCTTGGCCACGGTCTGCGCCTCCGGCTTCCGGCCGGCGCCGTAGGTCAGGGTGGTGGTCGTCGCGGCACTCGGGGCGTTGGCCGTGGTCGTGCCCGGACTGAAGCCCTTGCCGGCGAGAGCGGCGGCGACGGCCGAGGCGCGGCCGGTGATCCTGGTGCCGTTCTCCACGGTCACCGTGATCCGCGCGGCGGGCACGGCGGAGGCGGTGGCCGTCGCCTTGGCGGTCGCCGAGGCCGCCGCCGACTTCTTGCCGGAGCCGGTGGTCAGGGGTTGGTCGTCGGCGATCGTGGAGAACAGACTCCGGGCGCCGGCGCCCACCACCACCCGGTCGCTGTCGGCCGGGTCGGGGGCCGTCTGCATGGTGGCGAAGGTGATCCGCTCGGTCGGGACCTTGTTCACGTCGTCCGCGAGCGCGATCAGCTTGTTCACGGAGCCCAGGCCGTCGTCCACGGTCAGGGCCTTGGTGGCGGCGTCGGCGAGGTCGTAGACCGCGGTGGGGTCGGTGAGCGTGCCCGCGCTCTTGAACTTGCGGATCATCGCGCTGAGGAAGATGTGCTGCGAGATCGTACGGCCGAGGTCGCTGCCGTCGCCGAAGCCGTGCCGGGACCGTACGAACTCCAGGGCCGCGACGCCCTTGAGCGTGTGGGTGCCCTTGGAGAGCTTCAGATGGGAGTAGGTGTCGTAGACGTCGTCGCTGACACACACCGAGACGCCGCCGACCGCGTCGGACATCTTCACCACGCCGGAGAAGTCGAGCTTGACGAAGTGGTCGATGGGTATGCCGGTGAGCCGGTGGACCGTGGCCACCTGGCAGGCGGGGCCGTACTGGAGCGCGCTGTTGATCTGGCCGTAGTAGCCGGCGGTGGACTGGCCGGACTCACTGTCCTTGCAGGCCGGGACCTCGGTCATGGTGTCGCGGGGGATGCTCATCACGGTGGCGTTGGAGCGGTCGGCGGATATGTGCAGCACCATCTGCACGTCCGCGTTGCTGCCGGTCTGCACGCCGGTCTTCGCGCAGCCGCCGCCGAGTTTGCAGTCCTTCGCACTGGTGCGGCCGTCCGAGCCCATGACGAGGATGTTGATGGGTGTGCGGCCGAAGGCGTCGGCCTTCTCCGTGCCGCCCTTGCCGTCCAGCGAGACGCTGTGGATGTTGCCGTTCAGGTGCTGGTAGAACCACCAGCCCGCACCGGCGGTGACCACGATGAGGACGGACAGGCAGATCCCGGTGATCTTCAGGAACCGCCTGCCGCGGCCCGCCGGGCGGCGCCGGGACCGTGGGCCGCCGCGCGCACGCGAGGCGGACCGGCCGCCCGGCGGACGCGTGCCGTCCGGCTCGGCCCCGCGCTGCCCGGGAACCGGCGTGCCGCGGCTGCGCGTGGCCTGGCCGGCCGGCCCGTCCCACGGGTCGCTCATGTCCCACTCCCCTGAACGGTCGCAGCAGCGCTCGATTGCGTAGTTGCGCAATCTAGCAAACACGTGTCCGAACAGCGCAGACGTACAGCCGATTCACAGACGTCCCGCTCGGCACGCCGCGCACGCCCGGAGCGAGCCGGGAAGCGGGAGTCCATGTGCCGATGCTGTGAGCGGGGGTCGGCCGGGAACGGAGCGCGGGGGGAGGAGCGGGCCGTGCCGTCCGCCGCTCGGCACGGCCGGTCGGTGGCTCCCGGTGGGGCCGGGAGCCACGGGTCACCTCCCGGTGCTCCGACGGCGTACGGCCGCCAGCACGAGGCCGCCCAGGGCCGTCGCGCCCACCGCGCCGGCGGCCAGGAGCGGCATGCCGTCGCTGCCGGTGCTCGCGAGGGTGCCGCCGGTCGCGGTGCCGGAACCGGAGGTCGTGGAGCCGGTGACCGCCGGCCCCGAGGTGCCCGTCGTACCGGACGTGCCACCGGACGTGTCCGTCGAACCGCTGGTGCCGCTCGTACCGCTCGTGCCCGTGGTGCCGGTCGTGCCCGTCGTGCCGGAGCCGCCCGTCGACTGGCCGTGCGGGTCGCCGCCGCCCGTGCCGGAGCCGCCGGTGGTGGTTCCGCCGGCGGTGCTGGTGCCGGGGTCCTCGCCGCCGGTGACGTCGACGGCGAGGTAGGCGGTGTCGTTGGCCGGGTTCTTGTCGAACGCGGGGTGGATGCCGTACACCGAGCCGGCCGTCACCCGGCCCTTGGTGTTCCGTGCCGTCTTCCCGATCTCCAGCACGAAGGTGTAGTCGAGGGACTGGTCGACGTCGATGGTGTGGTCGGCGGGCAGGCAGACGTACCGCGCGTGCCCCGGCTCCGAGGGGCCGGTCGGCCCGTCGACGCCGAACGGCTCGCAGTCCTCGGGCACCGCCTTGGCGACGGTGCCCTCCGGGATGCGCACCATCAGGGCGGGCTGGTCGTCGCTCTCCTCGTTGCGGATCCAGCCGGGGCCGTTGTTGCGCAGCGTCGCGGTGACGGTGACCCGGCTCCCGGGCGCGCCCTCGACCAGGTCTCCCTCCGCCGCCAGGTCGGCGGTGCTGTCCGCGGTCAGGGCCAGCCGCCGGTAGCTGTCGCCGAAGCCCTCCCCGGGCGTCTCGCCGGTGCGGCCCGTGCCGTACTCGACGGCCTCCATCAGCGCCTGCGGCAGGGCCTTGAACCGTACGGACGTGGTGATCGAGGCACCGGGCTCGACGACCGTGTCCAGCTCGCACAGCGCCTGGCGGACGTGGTCCGCGAGGGTCGAGTAGGTGCAGCCCTTGGCCTGGTCCGGGAAGTCCAGGCCGCGGGTCAGCCGGATCCGGAAGGTGACGTGGGCCGCGGGCGCCGTGCCCTTGTTGGTGACGGTGACGGGGTGGTCGTAGATCTCGCCCGGCTTGGGAGAGGCGGTCGGGAGGGTGGAGATCACCAGGTCGGGGGCTGCGACTTCCTCGGCGTGCGCCACGGGGACGGCGAGGGCGGGGACGCCGATGCCGATCGCTGCGGCGGCCACGGCCGCCGCCGTGGAACGGAGGGGTGAGCGCACGGTGAATCTCCTCTTCGGTACGCACAGGGGCATGCACATCGGCACGCCACACGCCGGCGGCCGGGCACGGTACGGCCCGGCCGTCATGTACTGGACACACGAGAGGCGTGAGAGGTTGCAGGGAATCCACCGGCTGTCGCGGGAGCGCGGAAGGGCAACCGGCATCCTCCGCGTGATCCTGGGCAGCCTCCCGGATGAGGAAAGCTCTGGGCAAGGATCGGGTGAGCGTGAACGTGGACGAGGATCACGTGGCAGACACGGCAGACACGGCAGGCACCAACGAACCGGCAGAACCGGACGGGCTGTCGGTCACCCGGTCGGTCGTCGACGGTGTCACCGTCGTCACGGTGACCGGCGAGGTCGACCACCACACCTCCGGTACGCTCCGCCAGGCCCTCACCCCCGCGGACCCCGACGGGGCGCGCACCGTGGCGGATCTGAGCGGCGTGCCGTTCATGGACTCCAGCGGCATCAACGTGCTCATCGCCGGCCACCAGGCCCACGGCCCCACGGGTTGGCTACGGCTGGCATGCGTACGGCGGCCCGTCCTGCGCACCCTGGAGATCGTCGGCCTCACCCCCCTCCTCCCCTGCTACCCCACCGTCCGCGACGCCCTGGAAGGCTGACGGGCCCTTCCGGGTCCCCCCCTCGCCCCTGTCGGGGGCCGTGTCAGCACTGCGGGCGTCGCCCGTGGTTGGCCGCGTGCTTGCGCCGCCCCTTCTTCTTCCGGCGTCGCTTCGAGGACATGGGTACCTCCTGACGGCAGTGAGCGGAGCACGATCGGCTCCGCCCGGGGACATAAGCACGATATCCCTGTATTCCCGGCCGATCCACCGGAGCCGGGCGCCGGGCACCACACGGTTATGATGCGAAATGCCGGACTTGCTGCCCTTCATCCGGCTGCCCGTTCGCGCGCAGAGGAGCAGACACCATGACCGGTGATCCGGAGCCGCTCAGCACACAGGCCCGTCGGGCCCTGGAACAGGAGCTGGCGGACCTCCAGGCCGAGCGCCGGCTGGTCGCCGGCACGCTCCGGGACGCCACCTCCGTGGGCGATCAGGCCGACCAGGCCGACGAGTTGCGGCGCGCCGACCAGCTGGAGCGCCTGGACCGTCGTATCGAGGACATCACCGTACGGCTGCGCCAGGCGGCGGACGCCGGGCCCGCCCCCACCGACGTGGTCGGCGTGGGAAGCACGGTCAGCGTGCGCTTCTCCGACGGCGCGACGGAGACGCTGCAGATCGGCGAGGTCGCCGAGGCGCTGGACCAGTCGCTGGTCACCGCCGACAGCCCGCTCGGGCGCGCGCTGCTCGGACGCCGGCCCGGGGACACCGTGCACTACGACACCCCGGACGGACCGGCGACGGCGGTCGTCGTGTCGATCGGGGAGTGACCGGGGCCCCCGCCCCTGCGTCGGCCCTCAGGAGGGTTGTCCGGACTCCCCGCGCCGCACCGAGCAGTGCAGCGAGTCCTCCCGGACGTCGGCGACGATGGTGTCGCCGGGCTCGGCGTCGCCGCTCAGCAGGATGGTGGCGATGCGGTTGTCGAGTTCGGCCTGGATCGTGCGGCGCAGCGGGCGGGCACCGAACTCCGGTTGGTAACCGTGGGCGATCAGCAGCTTCTTGGCCGCCTCCGTGACCTCCAGACCCATGCCCTGGGCGCGCACCTTGCGCCTGCTCTGGTCCAGCAGGTGGTCCAGGATCCGCCCCAGGTCGTCCTCGGTCAGGCCGTGGAAGATGATGATGTCGTCGATCCGGTTGAGGAACTCGGGCAGGAACCGGGTGCGCAGGTCGTCCATCAACTCGCCCTTGAGTTCCGAGACATCGCCCTTGTGTTCCAGGATCCGGTGCGCACCGATGTTGGACGTCATGATGACGACGCAGTGCCGGAAGTCGACGGTGCGGCCCTGCGCGTCCGTCAGCCGTCCGTCGTCCAGGATCTGCAGCAGCGTGTTGAAGACGTCGGGGTGGGCCTTCTCCACCTCGTCGAACAGCACCACGCTGTAGGGCCGGCGGCGCACCTTCTCGGTGAGCTGGCCCGCCTCCTCGTAGCCGACGTATCCGGGAGGCGCGCCGACCAGCCGGGCGACGGTGTGCTTCTCCTGGAACTCGCTCATGTCGAACCGGACCATGCGGTCCTCCTCGCCGAACAGCAGGAGGGCGAGGGTCTTGGCGAGTTCGGTCTTGCCGACACCCGTCGGGCCGAGGAACAGGAAGGACCCCACGGGGCGGTTCGGGTCTCCCATGCCGGCCCGGTTGCGGCGTACGGCCTGGGAGACCGCCGTGACCGCCTCGTCCTGGCCGACGATCCTCGCGTGCATCTCCTCCTCCAGCCGCAGCAGCTTCTCCTTCTCGCCGGCGGTGAGTTGCGAGACGGGGATCCCTGTGCGGCGGGAGATGACGTCGGCGATGTCGGAGGCGGTGACGGAGACGACGCCCTCGCGGCGCTCCTCGATGCCGGCGAGTTCGCCCTCCGCCTCGGCGATCTGCCGCTTGAGGTCCGATGCCTTCTCGAAGTCCTCGGCGGAGACGGCCTGTTCGAGTTCCCGCCGCAGTTTGGCGATACGGTCCTCGCGGCTGACGATCTCGGTGGAGCGTCCGGCGCTGCGCAGCCGCACCCGGGCGCCGGCCTGGTCCATCACGTCGATCGCCTTGTCGGGCAGGAAGCGGTCGCTGATGTAGCGGTCGGATAGTTCGGCGGCGGCGACCAGCGCCGCGTCGTCGAAGCGGACCTGATGGTGGGCCTCGTACGAGTCGCGCAGACCTTCCAGGATCTGGATCGTCTCCTCGACGGTGGGCTCCGGGACCATCACCGGCTGGAACCGGCGCTCGAGCGCGGCGTCCTTCTCCACGTACTTGCGGTACTCGTCGATGGTCGTGGCGCCCACGACGTGCAGTTCCCCGCGCGCGAGGGCGGGCTTGAGCATGTTGCCCGCGTCCATGGAGCCCTCGCCGGTGGCGCCGGCGCCGACGACCGTGTGCAGTTCGTCGATGAACAGGATGATGTCGCCGCCGGCCGCCTGGACGTCCTCGATGACCTTCTTCAGCCGCTCCTCGAACTGGCCCCGGTACTGCGCGCCCGCCACCATGCCCGACAGGTCCAGGGAGACGACCCGCTTGTCCTTCAGAGCGGCGGGGACCTCCTCCGCCACGATGCGCTGGGCGAGTCCCTCCACGATGGCGGTCTTGCCGACGCCGGGTTCACCGATCAGCACCGGGTTGTTCTTGGACCGCCGGGAGAGGATCTCGACGGTCTGCTCGATCTCCTCGGCCCGCCCGACCACCGGGTCGAGCTTGCCGGCCCGCGCCTCCTCCGTCAGGTCGCGGCCGTACTCGTCCAGGGTCGTGGCCGGCTTCTTCCCTTCGGCCGGGGCTCCCTCGGCCCGCGCCGCCGTCTGTTCGGTCAGGCCCGCCAGGCGCCCGGTGTCCACGCCCTCCGCCCTCAGCATCCGGGCGGCACCGGTGTCGCGGTCGCCGAGCAGGGCGCTCAGAATGTGCTCGGGACCGATGTAGGAGACGCCGGCCGCCTGCGACTGGGCATAGGCGGCGCGGAGCGTGCGCTTGGCCGCCGGGGTCAGGCCCGGTTGCGCGGACGGCTCGACGGACTCGCGCGGCAGGACCTCGGCCAGCTCGGCGGCGACCGTGTCGGGGTCCACGCCCACCTGGGCGAGCAGCCTGCGCGACGGGGCGACCTGGGTGGCCGCCCAGAGCAGGTGCTCGGTATCGAGGTCGGAGGTGCCGTCCTCGGCGGCCCGCCTCGCGGCGAGGTTCAGCAGTTCCTGCGACGACTCCGTCAGCAGCCGTCCGATGGGTACGCGCTGCACCGCGGGGGGCGAGGACGCCGGCGACATACCGAAAAATCGGTTCAGCATGTCACTGAACGGATCCGACGAACCGAACGGTCCACCGAACGACATCGACATGACGGCTCCTGGCGCGCGAGGGGGCAGAAATCCGGGGACGGGAGTCTGCGAGGGGCAGCGATTCGGGGGCGGGTCTGCGAGGGGGGCAGCGAGCGATTCGGGGACCGGGGTTTGCAAGGGGGCCGTAATCACTGAAACCCCGTGCGGACGGCACCGCAAGCGGAGGCTTCCGGTTCCACCGGAGGGGCAGCCGGGCTCTAGCCTGGTGGGATGCATCATGAGGTGACCGACGACGACACCGCGGTGCGGCTGGGCAGCGGTGACGTGCCGGTGCTCGCGACACCCCGGCTGATCGCGTGGATGGAGGCGGCGACCGTGCGGGCCGCGGTGCCGTTCCTGGGTCCGGGCCAGACGAGCGTGGGTACGGCGGTGCGCGTCGAGCACCTGCGGGCCACGCGGGTGGGCGGGCAGGTCGAGGTGACCGCCGAGCCCGCGTCCGCCCCGGCGGGCCGGCGTCTGTCTTTCGCGGTGCGGGCCGTCGACGGCTCGGGGCGGGTGGTCGCAACGGGCGAGATCGAGCGGGCGGTCGTCGACCGGCGGCGGTTCCTCGCGGCGCCGCCCGATGCGGGGGCGGACGGCTGAGCGGGGTGGGTGGTCGCCGGTTCACAGGGGGTTGGTCGGGTGACCGGTTCACTTGGGTGCTCACAGTTCACCGCGGGAGTGGTCGCTGACCGGCATCTTGCGGGGAGGCGTTCACGCGCGCGTGGCCGTACCGGCGAGTTCACACCAGGGCGCTCAAGCGGTCGGTTCACACAGGAACGCTAAAGCGGTCGGTTCACACTGGCGTACTCAGACAGGGATGTTCACACGCGCGAAGCCACGCGCGAGCCCAGACGGGGGTCCAGCCGCACTTGGCGGTGCGGGCGGTTCACACCGGCATGGTCGACGGACGTGTTCACACCTGGCTGGCCGTTCCGGCGTGTTCACAAGGGGTGGGTCACGCCTTAATGTTCACACAGGTCGGCCGCGCCCGCGCGTTCACACGGGGCCGACCACGCCCGCATGTTCACACGGGACCGGTCACACCCGCGTGTTCACACCGGTGTGTGCCCCTGCAGGTAAGCGCGCACCGTGTCCGGCAACGGCGTGCCGGCGGTCTCCTCGATCGGCGCCCAGCGCAGTCGGTCCGGAGTGAAACGACCCCCGGACGACGGTGACTCGCTCAGCAGTTGGCAGACCACGGCCGTCTCCCCCGTCGCCTCCCGCGGCTCCAGCGGCTCGGTGCCGTCGACGAGGTATCCGGTGACCTCGTAAACGATCCGCGCCGCGGCGGCCCGGGCGGACTCGGCCGGTTCCGTGGTGCCCGCGGGCAGTCCCCAGCCGTCTCCCTCCGGCACCAGCAGCACCCGCCCGTCGTACAGGACGACCGCCCGCACCACACCCCCGGCCTGATCCACCGTCATACTGCTCCCCCTCCCAGGCACTCCTTGCCTACCCAGGGGTGGGCGGGTGATGCGCCGCGGGCCTCAGTACAGCACCGGCAGGTCCCCGGGCCGTACCCGCACGGTGACCGGGAGCGTGGCCTCCACCTCGCCGTCGGCGCCGTAGGGGACGGGCCGGTCCGCCTCGATGCGCAGTTCCCGGCCGCGCAGGACGCGTACTTCTGGGCGGCGGACGTGGGCGCCGGTCTTCAGCTCGTTCATCAGGGTGAAGAACAGCCGGCGCGGGGCCTCGCGGATCAGCACGATGTCCAGCAGCCCGTCGTCGACGCGCGCGCCGGGTGCGATGTGCCGGCCGGAGCCGTAGTAGGGGGAGTTGGCCGCGACGACGGTGTAGCCCCGGTGGAGGTGCTCCTCGCCGTCGACGGTGACCCGGTAGTCGGCCGGCCGCCAGGTGGTGACGGCCCGCAGGCCGCCCGCGTAGTAGGAGGCGGCGCCACGCAGCAGCCGGGCGTTGTTGGCGTGCCGGTTGGCCTCCGCGTCGACGCCGGCGTACACGCTGCCCAGGACCACCGTGCGCGGGTGGACGGCCGACTCCACCTCGATGGTGTCGACCGGCCGGGGTTCGGCGTGCAGCAGGATGCCGGCGAGGGCTTCCGGGTCGGCGGGCAGATGGAGCGCGCGGGCGAAGTCGTTGCCGCGTCCGGCGGGTACCAGGCCCAGCACGGTTCCGGTGCCGCTGAGCGCGCCGCCGATGCCGCCCGCGATGCCGTCGCCGCCCACGGCCAGGACGATCCGGCCGCGCTCGCCGGCCGCGCGGGCGATGTCCTGGGCGTGGGCGAGGCTCTGGCTGTACTGGGTCTCCAGTTCGGCGCCGGCCGCGCGGAGCAGCCGGGCCAGCTGGAGCAGCGTCGCCGCTCCGGTGGAGCCGCCCGCGGTGGGGTTGACGACGGCGGTGAACTGGCGCATCGGTGGGCCTCCGAGGCAGGCGGTCGGATCGGGTGGGGTCAGTCGGTGGGCAGCAGGACGCCGGGGTTGAGCAGCCCCTCGGGGTCCAGGCGGCGCTTGACGGCGCGCAGGGCCGAGACGCCGAGCGGGCCGGCCTCGCGGACGTACCAGTCGCGGTGGTCGGTGCCGACCCCGTGGTGGTGGGAGATGGTGCCGCCGGCCGCGAGCACGGCCTCGTTGGCCGCGTGCTTGGCGGGCGTCCAGTGCGCCACCGGGTCCTCGCCCTGGGCACTGACGACGGTGAAGTACAGGGAGGCGCCGTTCTCGTACACGTGGGAGATGTGGCACATCACCAGGGGCGGGGTGCCGGCCCGGGTGAGGGTGTCGGTCAGGGCGGTGCGGACGCCCTCGTACAACTCGGGGACGCGGGACCAGAAGGCCGCGGTCTCCAGCGTCTCGGCGAAGGCGCCGACGTCGAGCAGGGCGTCGCGCAGGTACGGCGCGGAGTAGCGGCCGTGCGCCCAGCGTTCGCCCGGTTCGGCGCCGGCCGAGGTGCCGCCGCAGTCCGTCAGGACGGCCGCCGCCCGCTCGCGGCGGTAGGCGGTGTCCTCGGCCGTCCCCTCGTACCCGGCGATCGCCAGGCAGCCCGCGCCGCCCTGGGCCGGGTCGGCGCCGATGGCGTCGGGCTGGGCGAGGCCGATGAGCGTCTCGGTCTCGTCGGACAGGCGCAGCACGGTCGGCCGGGGTCCGTCCTGGGCGAGCCGGCGCAGCGCGGCGGCGCCCTCCTCGAAGGAGCCGAACCGCCAGCCCTCGTACACCCGCACCTCGGGCAGCGGGCGGATCCGTACGGTGACGGAGGTGATGACGCCGAAGGCGCCCTCGGAGCCCAGGATCAGCTGGCGCAGGTCGGGTCCGGCGGCGGAGCGGGGGGCGCGGCCGGTCTCGATGGTGCCCTCGGGGGTGGCGAGGGTCAGTCCGAGCACCATCTCGTCGAAGCGGCCGTACCCCGCGGACGCCTGGCCGCTGGAGCGGGCCGCCGCGAAGCCGCCGATGGTGGCCCATTCGAAGGACTGCGGGAAGTGGCCGAGGGTGAAGCCGTGTCCGGCGAGCAGGGCTTCGGCCTCGGGGGCGCGCAGGCCGGGCTGGAGGACGGCGGTGCGGGAGACGGGGTCCAGGTCGAGCAGGCGGTTCATGCGGCGCAGGTCCAGGGCGATGAACGCGCTGCGCTGCGGGGCCAGTCCGCCCACCACCGAGGTGCCGCCGCCGAAGGGCACGACGGCGAGGCCGTGTGCGGCGCAGGCGCCGAGGACGGCGAGGACCTCGTCGTGGGTGGCGGGCAGCACGACGGCCTGCGGGACGTCGGTGACGTCGCCGGCGCGGATGCGCAGCAGGTCGGGGGTGGACTTGCCGCGGGTGTGCCGGACACGGCTCTCCGCGTCCGTGCGCACGTGTTCGTCGCCGACGGCTGCGGCGAGGGCGCGCAGGGCGGCGGGGGCGGCCGTGGGGGCGGGCGGGCGGATGTCCTCCAGGCCGGGGGCGGGGGTGCTGCGCGGCTTGACGCCGAGCAGGTCGCGCAGCAGCCCGGTCACCGCCTCGGGCAGCGGCGCCGCCTTGGCCGGGTCGCCCCAGCCGTTCCACAGCATGTCCATTGAACGGTCGTCCTCACAGGTCGGTGTGCTGGTCGGGGTGCTCGGTCCGCGCGGCTCGGCTGCCGTCTCCGGGCCGGGCCGCTTCCTTCCGAGCCCCGGGGCGTTACACTGTGACACATGACGCCTATTCGTCACAACGGTTCGGGTGGTGGTTCCGACAACGACGCCGTGCTCGACGCGGTGCGCGACTGTGTGCTGGCCGTCGGGGTACGGCGCACCACGCTCGCCGACGTGGCACGCCGCGCCGGTGTCTCCCGGATGACGCTGTACCGGCGCTGGCCGGACCTGCAGACCCTCGTCGGGGACCTGATGACCCGGGAGTGGATCGACGTGGCCACCCGGGCCATACCGGAGCCCGCACCCGGCACCGGCACGCGCGCCCGGATCGTGGACGGACTCGTGGCCGGGGTCGAGGCGTTCCGGGCCCATCCCCTGTTCCGCAAGATCGTCGACGTCGATCCGGAACTGCTCCTGCCGTACGTCCTCGACCGGCGCGGCGCGAGCCAGGAGGCGCTGCTGGCCCTGCTGGGCGACGCGCTGCGCGAGGGCCACGCGGACGGTTCGGTACGGCCCGGCCACGCCGAACGGCAGGCGCGCACCGTGCTGCTGACCGTGCAGTCCTTCACCCTGTCCCTGCGCACGATGACCGACGAGGACGATCCGGAGCTGGACTCCGCCGCGTTCCTCGGTGAGCTGCGCACCCTCCTGGAGAGGACCCTGACGCCATGAGCCATACCGAGGCCGCGCCCGGCTCGTCCCTGAGCGCACACCGGCGCCGCCGGGAACTGGCCGAGGCCGCGGGCGGCCGTACCGCCGACGTCCTGGTCGTCGGGCTCGGCGCCACCGGGGCCGGTGTCGCGCTGGACGCGGCGGCCCGCGGACTGGACGTCGTCGCGGTGGACGCCCACGACCTGGCCTTCGGCACGTCCCGCTGGAGCTCGAAGCTCATCCACGGGGGGCTGCGCTATCTCGCCTCGGCGCAGTTCGACGTCGCGCACGAGAGCGCGGTCGAACGCGGGGTGCTGATGACCCGGACGGCCCCGCACCTGGTGGCCGCCCAGCCGTTCGTGCTGCCGCTGACCCCGCTGGTGTCCCGGGCCCAGGCCTCGCTGGCGTGGGCCGGGTTCCGGGCCGGGGACATGCTGCGGCTGGCTGCCCGGACCCCGCGCCAGGTACTGCCCGCTCCGCGCCGGCTGTCGGCGACGGAAGCCCGGCACCTGGCGCCGTCGGTCCGCGCGGCCGGTCTGCGCGGCGGACTGCTGTCCTGGGACGGCAGGGTGACGGACGACGCGCGCCTGGTGACCGCCCTGGCCAGGACGGCCGCCGCGCGCGGCGCCCGAGTACTGACCCGGGTCCGCGCGCTGGAGCTGACCGGTACGGGGGCCCGCGTCCGGGACGAACTCACCGGTGAGGTGGGCGAGATCAGGGCACGCGCCGTGATCAACGCCACCGGGGTGTGGGCGGGCACCCTCGCCGACGGCATCCGCATCCGGCCGTCCCGCGGCACCCACCTGGTCCTGCGCTCGGAGCGGCTCGGTGCCCTGCCGGCCGGCCTGCACATCCCGATCCCCGGGGAGACCAACCGCTTCGTGCTGGTCCTGCCCCAGGGCGACGGCCGGGTCTACGTCGGCCTCACCGACGAGCCGGTCGAGGGCGGCATACCGGACGTGCCGGAGGTGCCCGAGACCGACATCGGCTTCCTCCTGGACGTCCTCGGCTCCGCCCTGGACGTGCCGGTCGGCCGGGACGAGGTGGTCGGCGCCTTCGCCGGACTGCGCCCGCTGCTGGACGCCTCCGCGGGCGGCTCCCCGGACCGCACCTCCGACATCTCCCGCCGGCACGCCGTACTGACCTCCCCCGACGGTGTCACCACCGTGGTGGGCGGCAAGCTCACCACCTACCGGCGGATGGCGCAGGACGCCGTGGACGCCGCGGCCGGGGCACGGGGGCTGCGTGCCGCGCCCTCCCCCACCGCCGCGCTGCCGCTGATCGGGGCCGCCGCCCCTGAACGGCTGCGCACTCTGCCCGCGCCCCGCCGCCTGGTCCGCCGCTACGGCACCGAGGCCGTCGTGGTCCACGCCCTCGCCGCCCAGGACCCCACCCTGGCCGAACCCGTGCTCCCCGGCCACCCCGTCACCCGCGCCGAACTCCTCTGGGCCGTCCACCACGAGGGCGCCCTGGACGAGTCCGACCTGCTGGACCGCCGCACCCGCGTCGGTGTGGTCCCCGAGGACCGCACCCAGGCACTCCCCGCCGCCCGGGAAATCCTCGGGAGGGCAGCGCCCGTGCACCCCTGACCCGGGCGCCCGGACGCACTCGCACCCACCCGGTATTCGATTGCGCAGGGCGCCTCGAGGAGGCGGTGACGCGGAGGCCCAGGGCCCGGCTTTACCGGGTGGAGGCGGGGACGTCGGGTGGGGCGGGACGCGCCCACGAGCTGCCGGTGTCCTGCCGGCCGCTCGGTCCGGTCGGGTGACAGCGCGTCAGAGCAGGCGGCGGATGTCGCCGCGGACGCGGTAGAAGCCGCCCGCCGCCGGATGCAGGGCGTCGACGACGTACCGGGCGCCGGGTTCGCGTATCGCGCGCGGGAACTGGACGTTCCAGGAGGAGTCGTAGCCGTCGGAGAGCACGTGCACCCGGAGCCGGCCCGCCTCCTGGACGCACTCGACCACCACCGCTCCGGCGGGTGCCTGGGCGACCGTGGACACCGCGGTCACGGCCGTCGCCGGGGCGTACGTGGGAAGAGCGGCGGCGAGCTTGACGTCCCGTACCACCGGCACCGTGCCCTGCTGGGCCGCAGAGATCGCCGCCTCGCTCGCGTCGACGCACACCAGCGAGCCGTCGGTGGTGACCAGGTACAGCCGCTCGTCTCGGTACTGCATCGACAGCGCCGAGCCGCTGCCCGTGCCGAGCTTCCACAGCCGTCGGCCGTCCCGGTCGAAGCAGTAGACGGAGGAGGCGGAGTCCCCGGCGAAGACGAACCGGCCGCCGGGCGAGGTGGCGCACGAGTACACCGCGCTGTCGCAGGCGTACGTCGCCTCGATCGCGCCGGTTTCCTTGGACAGCCGCTGGACCACGCGGTGCGCGGTGCCGGCGTACACCGCGTCCTCCTCCTGCCAGCCGAACAGCACGCCGCCCTTGGTGGGCGTGTGCCACAACTCGCCGCCGCCGTCGGGCGCGTAGGCGGTGACGCCCCGGTGGTGGCCGTGGTAGACGGCGCGGTCGTCGGCGCGGACCATCCAGGCGTGCTCGCCCTGGCTGCGGCGGGACCACTGGTGTTCGTCCTCGTGGTCGATGACCGTGAGCCGGCCGTCGCGGTCGGAGACGTCCAGGACTCCCTCGTGGATGTCCAGCCAGAAGATGTCGACATCGGCGGCGATGTCGTAGGCGGCGAAGGGCAGTTTGGAGGAGAGGTCGTACACCTTGCCGTCGTCGCAGCCGGCGTAGATCCAGAAGTCGTCGGCGACCAGGCACTTCACGCCGTCCGGCAGGCTGAAGCGGGCCAGGACGGCGCCCTCGTGGTCCAGCGTGTAGACGTCACCGGCCTGATTGCCCACCCAGCAGCGCTCGTCGTCGACATGGATGCCGAACGCGGCGGAGCCGGTGCGGAACCGCCACAGCACCGGTGCCACGGCCCGTGCGGTGGACGGCGCGGAGCTGACCTGACGGCGGGTCACCGCACGCGGGGCACGCCCGCCCGGGACGGCCGGGGCGTATCCCTTGCGGACCTTCTCCCCCACCTTCTTCGCGGCGGCGGCCCGCGCCTTCTCCGCGGTCGGGAACGTCGTCGTCTGCGTCTGCCCGGCGGCGCCGATCCGGCCGTACCGCACGGTCACCACCTGCCCGTCGACCGTCACCTCGTAGAACTTGTGGGCGCCGTCGCCCTCCTGCGACAGTTCCAGATACGTCGTCGACACCGCGGACCCCGTGGACATGGCAGACCCCTCCCCAGTCGGACCCGCGGCCGTTCCCGCAGGTCCTCAACTGCTCCTCACGGTAAAGGGAGCCACTGACAACGCCCCCGGACCCGTTGGCCGGAGGGCGGAAACCGGTGTCAGGCCAGGGCGATCAGGTCCCGGTAGTCCTCGTTCCACAGGTCCTCGGCCGCGTCCGGCAGGAGCAGCACCCGGTCCGGTCGCAGCGCGTCGACGGCGCCCTCGTCGTGCGTGACCATCATGATCGCGCCGGGATAGGACCCGACCGCGGCCAGCACCTCGTCGCGGGACGCCGGGTCGAGGTTGTTGGTCGGCTCGTCGAGCAGCAGCACGTTCGCCCCCGAGTGCACCAGGCCGGCCAGCGCCAGCCGGGTCTTCTCCCCGCCGGAGAGCACACCGGCGGGCTTGTCCGCGTCGTCGCCGGTGAACAGGAAGGCGCCCAGCACGCGCCGTGCCTCACCCGGACTCAGGTGCGGTGCGGCCAGGGTGAGGTTCTCCAGCACCGTGCGCCCGGCGCGGAGGGTGTCGTGCTCCTGGGCGAAGTAGCCCAGGCGCAGTCCGTGGCCGTGCACCACGCGTCCGCCGTCGGGCCGTTCGGCGCCGGCGAGGATGCGCAGCAGGGTGGTCTTCCCGGCGCCGTTGAGGCCGAGTACGACCAGCCGGCTGCCCCGGTCGACCGCCAGGTCGACCCCGTCGAGGACGCGGTGGCCGCCGTAGGACTTGGCGAGACTGATCGCCCCGAGCGGTGTGCGCCCGCACGGGGCGGGCTCGGGCAGCCGGATGCGGGCGGTCTTCTCGGTACGCCGGGCCGGTTCCAGCCCGGCCAGCATCCGGTCGGCCCGCCGGGCCATGCTCCGGGCCATGGTGGCGGTGGCGGAGCGGGCCTTCATCCGGTCGGCCTGTGCGTGCAGGGCGGCGGCCTTGCGTTCGGCGCTCGTCCGCTCCCGGGTGCGGCGCCGCTCGTCCGCCTCGCGCCGGCTCAGGTACGTCCGCCAGCCCGTGTTGTGGATGTCGAGGGCGGCCCGGGTGGCGTCCAGGTGGAAGACGCGGTTGACGACGTCGGTGAGCAGGGCCGTGTCGTGGCTGATCAGCACGAGTCCGCCCTGGTGGGCCTGGAGGAAGGCGCGCAGCCAGGCCTGCGAGTCGGCGTCCAGGTGGTTGGTCGGCTCGTCCAGCAGCAGGGTGCGGTCGGTGCCCGCGAACAGGATGCGGGCGAGTTCCACGCGACGCTTCTGGCCGCCGGAGAGGGCGCCGACGGGCTCGCCCAGCACCCGTTCGGGCAGGCCGAGTCCGGCCGCGACGCGGGCCGCCTCGGCCTCCGCGGCGTACCCGCCGCCGGCCTGGAAGGCGGCCTCTGCGCGCGCGTAGGCACGCATCGCCCGCTCCAGCGCCGCCGCGCCGGCGGCGTCGGCCATCGCCGCCTCGGCCTCGCGCAGGCTGCGCAGCGCGCCGTCCAGGCCGCGGGCGGACAGGATGCGGTCGGTGACGGTCACGGCCGGGTCGGCGGCGCGCGAGTCCTGCGCCAGGAAGCCGACCGGCCCGGTGTGGGTGACCACGCCTGCGGCGGGCCTGGTCCGTCCGGCGAGGGCGGTCAGGAGGGTTGTCTTGCCGGCGCCGTTGCGGCCGACGAGGCCGATCCGGTCCCCGGGGGAGACGGTGAAGGAGACACCGGAGACCAGGAGGCGGGCGCCGGCGCGCAGCTCGGCGTCACGAACGGTGATCATGTGGAAACGCTCCGAGAAAGCAAGAGGACACACTTCTGGTGTGGAAGCGGGTCCTCGGCTAGGAGATTCGGGGCGTTGACATGCCGCCACGGTAACGCGGGCCTCCGCACCGGCGCATGCCGTTTTCCCGGCGGGGGTGACGTCGTACGGCGGCCGGTCAGTACGGCTCGCTGTGCGCCCCGCCCCAGCCGTCACCGTCGTCGACCGTCGTCATGGCCCTGTACCGGGGCCCGTCTTCGTACCAGGCGGTCCGGTGAGTCCGGTGTCGTCCCAGCCGGCCGTGGGACAGCATCCCGTAGGCCCCGTTTCCCGTCCTCCGCCACAGCCGGTAGCTGCATCCCTGGCCCGACACGTTGGAGAACGACGCCCGCACGAACCAGTGACCGGGTGCCGTCCTCTTGGCGTCGAGCCGGGCGGTGCACCGTCCATCGTGTGTGTGGATCTGCCGCACGCCGTAGTGGTACTCGACGACCGTCGGCGGTACGGGAGTTGCCCGGACGGGCCGCGCGGAGGCGAGGGGGGTCAGGCCGCTGCTCAGGGCCAGAGCGGCCACGCCCAACGCGATCGGCTGATGGATGGTGGCGATCGGCACCACGTGCTCCTTCCGAGGTGGTGAACGGCCGAACCCCACATGCGGGTCCGTGCCCTACGACCTCGACGTTCCCGGGCCGCCGATTGATTGGACAGCAGGCTCCGCCACCCTGATCAATGGCGACAGCGCAGGTCACGGGCACGGCGCAGGACGCTGAACGAAGAAGGTGCCTGCCGCGGGCCCGACACCGCCGGGCGTCCGCGATCGCACCGTCCGGGGATACGGGCGCGGCTCCTCAGGGTCGGCGGAGGGTGTTGAGGCGGGCGGCCTGGCGTGTGAGGTGGTCGCGCTCGGCGAGGTTGGGTGCTTTGTGGGCCGCCTCGGCGTACAGCCGTGCCGCCGTGGCCAGGTCGCCGTCGCGCTCGTGGAGGTAGGCCGCCACCGCGGCGTGGCGGGGCAGTGCGGAGTCCAGCCCGGCGAGCGCGGCCAGGCCGGCGCGCGGGCCGTCGGCCTCGCCGACGGCGACCGCGCGGTTGAGCCGGACGACGGGGCTGTCGGTCAGGCGGGTGAGTTCGTCGTACCACTCGACGATCTGTACCCAGTCGGTCTCCTCGGCGGTGGGCGCGTCGGCGTGGAGTGCCGCGATGGCGGCCTGGGCCTGGAACTCGCCCAGCCGGTCGCGGGCGAGGGCCGCCTGCAGGATCCGGATGCCTTCGGCGATCAACCTGGTGTCCCACCGGCCGCGGTCCTGCTCGGCGAGGGGCACCAGGCTGCCGTCGGGCGCCGTCCGGGCGGCGCGGCGGGCGTGGTGGAGCAGCATGAGGGCGAGCAGTCCCGCCACCTCCGGGTGGTCGATCCGGGCGGCGAGCTGCCGGGTGAGCCGGATCGCCTCGGCGGCGAGGTCCACGTCGCCGGAGTAACCCTCGTTGAAGACGAGGTACAGGACTCGCAGCACGGTGGCGACGTCGCCGGGCTGGTCGAACCGCACGCCGGCGACGGTGCGTTTGGCCCGGCTGATGCGCTGGGCCATGGTGGCCTCCGGCACCAGGTAGGCCTGGGCGATCTGGCGGGTGGTGAGGCCGCCGACGGCGCGCAGGGTGAGCGCGATCGCGGAGGCCGGCGTCAGGGACGGGTGGGCGCACAGGAAGTAGAGCTGGAGTGTGTCGTCCACCGCGGGCGCGGGTCCGGGCGCCGGCTGTTCGTCGTGGAGGTCCTCACGGCGGCGGCGGGCGGTGTCCGCCCGGGCCTGGTCGAGGAACTTGTGCCAGGCCACGGTGACCAGCCAGCCCTTGGCATCCCGCGGCGGGTCGGCCGGCCAGACGCGGACCGCCTCGACGAGGGCGTCCTGTACGGCGTCCTCGGCCGCCGCGAAGTCGGCTCCGCGGCGGACGAGGATCCCGATCACCCTCGGCGTGAGGCTCCTGAGCAGGGCCTCGTCCATCGATGGGATCACTCCGTGACGGTGGGCGGCGCGGCGAGGAACGGGCGGACCTCGAGCCACTCGTGGATCGGCTTCCCGCCCGCTCCGGGGGCGGCCGACAGCTCCCCGGCCAGTTCGACGGCGCGCTCGTAGCCGTCGACGTCGATCACCATCCACCCGGCGATGAGGTCCTTGGTCTCGGCGAACGGGCCGTCGGTGACCGGCGGGCGCCCTTCACCGTCGTAGCGGACCCACGCCCCCTCGGGGGCGAGTGCCTGGCCGTCCACGAACTCGCCGGTCTTCTCCAGCCGGGCCGCGAAGTCCTGCATGTACTGCACGTGCGCCGAGATCTCCTCCGGCGTCCACTGGTCCATCGGCACGTTGTTGATCGGAGCCGGGGCGCCGCGGTAGTGCTTCAGCAGCAAGTACTTGGCCATCGTGCTTCTCCCTGGTGGTCGTGCGACACATTGTGGTCGCGTTCAGCCCTGGGACGCAGCCGGCCGGGAGTTCTCGACATCGCCGCCCGAAATTTTTTTGACTCGTGTGGAAAACAGTCCGGGCGAGCCGTCACCGGGGCTCGGCGGCCGGAGTACGACGGGGCGGGGAACGGCCCGAGCGCATGGATTCACCGTTCCCCGTCCCTGCCGGTCGGCCACCGCCGCTCGGGGGCGAGGCGGCGTGCCGGTCCGTGGGGTCACGATCTCGGCGGAGTTGACGGAACCGCCGGTCCCGTCGCCGACCCTCCGATGATCGATCTGCTCCGACCCTCCGACGCCGCGGCCGCACGCGCCAGCCGGAGGGGCCCGGCAGGGTGAGGCGGTCCGGCGGAAGGCACCGCCGGCCGGGCGGGACCCGGCAGGCTGAGGCATACAGCCGAAGGCGTCGTCGGCCGGACGTCACCGGGACGGCGCCGGCCTGCCCGTGGCATCACCGGACCGCCCATGGCACCCCGCCGCGCGCGACCGGCGGCCGGCGGTTCCGCCTCGCCGTACCCGGCCGCCTCTGCGGGAACTCCCGAGGCGAGCACGGCAGTTGAGAGGGGGTGTGGGAAGCCGTGTGCGGACCGAGGCCGTGCCGGCCGTGGAGAGGAGCTCAGCGTGACACAGGACGGCTTCGAGGCCGTGGGCATCGACACCAGCAGACCGCATCCCGCGCGGATCTACGACTATCTCCTCGGCGGCAAGGACCACTACGAGGTGGACCAGCGGGCGGGCGACGAGCTCGCCGCCGCGGCACCCGAGGCACGGATCGGTGTCCGGGCGAACCGTGCCCTCCTGCAGCGCGCCGTCCGGTACGTCGTCGGCAGCGGGGTCCGCCAGATCCTGGACATCGGCACCGGCCTGCCCACGTCGCCGAACGTGCACGAGGTCGCCCAGTCGGTGGCACCCGACGTCCGCGTGGCCTACGTCGACAACGACCCGATCGTGGCCGCGCACGGCAGCGCCCTGCTCAGCCGCTCCGGTACGACCGGCATCGTCCTCGGTGACCTCCGGGACCCGCGGTCGGTCCTGGACCACCCCGACGTCCGCCGGCTCATCGACTTCGACCGGCCGGTCGCCCTGCTCCTCGTCGCCGTCCTGCACTTCCTCGCCGACGCTGACCGGCCCGAGGAGATCGTCGCCGTGCTGCGCGACGCGCTGCCGGCCGGCAGCTTCCTGGTGCTCTCGCACGCCACCGGTGACTTCGCCGACCGCAGCGCCGCCCAGGCGGTCTACAGCAAGGCGACCGCCTCCCTGAACCTGCGCACCCGCGCCGAGGTGCAGCGGTTCTTCGACGGGTTCGACCTGGTCGAGCCGGGCCTGACCCAGGTCCCGTTCTGGCGCCCGGACACCCCGCCCCCGCCCCGGTCCGAGGAGATCGGCTTCTACGGCGGCGTGGCCCGCAAAGCCACCTGACCAGCCGGGCCCGCCCGCCGCACCGTGCACCGCAGCCGCAACGTGATCCGGCCACCGCGCCATGATCCGGGCGTCGCGCCGTGATCCGGGCGTCGGCCGGCGCGGCGGGCACGGCGGCCATTGCTGCGGACGCCGGCCGCCGGGCCCGGCGCATCCGAGTCCGGTGTGTCCGAGGCCGGCGCATCCGGGCCGCGCACCCGTGGTCCGGTCCGCCGACCGTGCTGCCCCTACACCACGAACGCGTTGACGCGGCCCGCGGCGATCTGCCGCTTGTTGTCGACCGCCTGCGCCACCGCCGGGTACGGCTCGGAGCTGTTGAGGCTCCAGCGGTACCCCACGAAGAGGCCCGTGCTCGGGTCGGCGTAGAAGACCATGTGGCCGTAGCCCACGCCGTTGTGCTGCGTCCAGGTGCGGTTGTCGTCGCTCAGCTCGGCCCGGGTGTCGGGGTAGGCGCGGTAGCGGTCGATGCTGGTCTGGCTGCCGAGGTCCGGGCCGCCGTGCGGGTTGTCGGTGCAGTCGACGATCTGGAAGAGGTGCGGGACGACGCCGGGTACGTCGAGCTTGCTGTCGACGGAGGAGGCGTAGGTCCCCAGGTAGGCGCGGATCATCACCGTGTGCCCGGTGTAGGGGACGGTCTTGGCGTCGGGGTCCTTGTCCCAGGCGACGATGTCACCGGGGCGCAGGTTGACCGGCTTGGTCACCGGGTCGAAGTGCGGTACCTGGGAGGCGTTGAGGAACCCGGCCTGCAGGTCCTCGGCGGTGGGGTAGGTGCCGGTGCGGGTGGTCCCGGCCGGGGCGTTCTTGGTCGGGAAGTACTGGTCGAAGTAGGACGAGGTGGCCCAGCCGTAGGCGGTGTCGGCACCGTAGGAACGCTCCAGCAGCAGGGTCATGAACGACGCGCACTGGGACAGGTTCTCGAACTCCTCCGGGTGCCCGGGACGGCCCCAGGTCACCGTGGTTCTGCCGAGGGTCTTTCCGTCGGTCTCCACGTTGTACCGGTTGTGGTCCCACGGGTTGGCACGCAGCCGCAGGTACTCCACCAGCGTTTCGGCCTCCAGCAGGTGCGGTGGCTTGAGCGGGTACAGCGCGGCCGACTTCGGTTCGGCCGCGGCAGCACGGGGCGGCGAGACCAGCGACGCGGCGGAGGCGGCGAGCGCCAGACCGGCGCCTCCGGTCAGCAGATGGCGGCGGGAGGGGCGGGCTGAGGGCGCGGACACGAGGGCTCCTTCGACGCGGGCGGTGCGTGTGGTCTGCGGCACCCTACTGACAAATGATCACCGCCAGGAAGGGAAGGACGCGTGATCGGCCCGCACGATGAAGGGGAATCGGCGCTTCGGATCGGTTGGGCCCGCACACCGCCCCGCAGATCCGCCGGCCTCCCCGTCACGCCCGTACGCCCCCCGTCACGCCCGTACACCCCCGCACCCCGCCGGCCCCCACCCCCATGCCCCGCGCCCCGCCGACCCCATGCCTCCATGCCGTTCCCACCGGCATCGCCACCCGCATGGTGCCCCTCGGGTGATGGTGCGACGCTGGGTGGAGAGGTGTCCGACGAGGGGCCTGGAGGGCCGATGGGGCGTGACGTTCCGGCGCTCGTCTTCACCCGCGAGGACCGCCGCCGGTACCGGATCAAGATGCACGAGTGCCTGGACGCGCTGGCGCAGATGCTGCGCGAGGCACGGTTCGAGTCGGAGCGGCCCCAGGTCGGTCTGGAGATAGAGCTGAACCTGGTCGACGACAGGGCCGAGCCGGCGATGCGCAACACCGATGTGCTGGAGGCGATCTCCGACCCGGCCTGGTCCACCGAGCTGGGCCGGTTCAACCTGGAGATCAACGTCCCGCCCCGGCGGCTGACGGCGGGCGGTCCGGACGCCTGGGAGTCGGAGATCCGGGCCGCGCTGAACCACGCCGACCAGCGGGCCCGGTCGGTCGGCGCCCGGCTGCTCATGGTCGGGATCCTGCCCACGCTGCGGCAGGACGACATCACCGAGGAGACCCTGTCGGAGAACCCCCGCTACCGGCTGCTCAACGACCAGATCTTCGCGGCCCGCGGTGAGGACCTGCGCATCGAGATCGACGGGTCCGACCGGCTGCGGACCTACGCGGACACGATCACCCCGGAGGCCGCGTGCACCAGCACGCAGTTCCATCTGCAGGTGTCACCGGAGGAGTTCGCCGGCTACTGGAACGCGGCGCAGGCGATCGCGGGGGTGCAGGTGGCGCTGGCGGCGAACTCCCCGTTCCTGTTCGGCAAGGAGCTGTGGCACGAGACGCGGATCCCGCTGTTCGAGCAGGCCACCGACACCCGCCCGGAGGAGATCAAGGTGCAGGGGGTACGGCCCCGGGTGTGGTTCGGAGAGCGGTGGATCACCAGCGTCTTCGACCTGTTCGAGGAGAACCTGCGGTACTTCCCGGCCCTGCTCCCGCTGTGCGACGAGCAGGACCCGGTGGAGACGCTCGACAGCGGCGACACGCCCGAGCTGTCCGAACTCACGCTGCACAACGGCACGATCTACCGCTGGAACCGGCCGGTGTACGCCGTGGCGAACGACCTGCCGCACATCCGGGTGGAGAACCGGGTGCTGCCGGCGGGACCGACGGTGGCCGACACCCTCGCGAACGGCGCGTTCTACTACGGGCTGACCCGGGCCCTGGTGGAGGAGGACCGGCCGGTGTGGTCGCGGATGTCCTTCGCGGCCGCCGAGGACAACCTGCACGCCGCGGCCCGGCAGGGCATCGACGCGCCGCTGTACTGGCCCGGGATGGGCGAGGTACCGGTGCCGGAGCTGGTACTGCGGCGGCTGCTGCCGCTCGCGCACCGCGGTCTGGAGCACTCGGGGATGGACTCGGCGTGGCGGGAGCCGCTGCTCGGCGTCATCGAGCAGCGCTGTGTGACGGCACGCAACGGTGCGGTGTGGCAGAAGGAGATGTTCCATCACGTCGCCGGCACCACGCACGCCGGCCGGCACGAGGCGTTGCGCCGGATGACCCAGGTGTACATCGACTACATGCACCTCAACGCCCCGGTGCACACCTGGCCGGTGGACTGAACGCGGTCGAACGCCCGGTCCCGGTTCTGTGCGAACTCCTTCTCGGTGAAGACCGTCCGGTCAGCTGCGGTGCAGCGCCCGTACGCGGTCCGGGAACAGTGCGCCGAGTACGGCGGTCAGGGTTGGATACCACGACCCGCTCCCCCGCCATCCGGCGGACCGGCGTTCCGGACCGGGGACAGTCCACGGCGCATCCGCCGCTAGCGGTGTACGGCGGGCCGCTCCAGGCTCGTCTCGGGGCAGGCCGATGCCTCCGGCAGATGGGACTTCGCCCACTCCGCGAGTGCGCGGAGGGCGGGCTCCAGGGCCGCGCCCGCGTCGGTCAGCCGGTAGCACACGCGCAGCGGGGGGCCCTCGTCGACCTCGCGCAGGACGAGGCCGGCCGCGCCGAGTTCGGCGAGCCGGTCGGACAGCATGCGTTCGCTGATGCCGGGGATGGCCCGCCGGAGGTCGGTGAAGTAGGCGGGCTGCTCCACCAGGACGGCCACGATCGGGCCGCTCCAGCGTTTGCCGAGCAGCTGGAAGACACGGGTGATCCCGTCGTCCACCCGCTTGCACGCCGCGCTGTCGTGGTTCTGCTCCGCCGCCATGACCTCAGGGTACTACTTCACCGTATGGTGCTGAGAAAAAGTAAGTCCATGTGTTAAAAATAGTCCAGTACGAAACGTGAGCCGAACGCGCTGGGGCGTCCGGCTGTCCTGAGACCTCTCTGGAGACATCCCATGGCCACCCTGCTGCACATCGATTCATCCGTTTTCCCGGCCGAGGCGTCGGCGTCCCGCGCCGTGACGGAGGCCTTCCGCAAGCACTGGGAGGAGCAGCACCCGCAGGGCACGGTCGTCTACCGCGACCTGGCGGCCGAGCCCGTTCCGCACATCACCGCCGAGGCGCACCTCGCCGGCTTCGTCCCGCCGAGCGCGCACACGCCCGAGCAGGCCGCCGTCTTCGCCGAGCGCGTGAAGCTGATCGAGGAGCTGGAGCAGGCCGACGCGATCCTGATCGGCGCCCCGATGTACAACTACACGATCCCGTCGACCCTCAAGGCCTGGCTGGACAACGTGATCCTGATGGGCCGCACCGCGGGCGAGAACCCGTCCGCCAAGGGCACCCCGGTCACCGTCATCGCCAGCCGGGGCGGCTCGTACGCGCCGGGCACCCCGCGCGAGGGCTACGAGTACGTGCAGAACTACCTCAAGGCCGTCCTGGCCGACGCCCTCGGCCTGGACCTGGAGTTCATCGTCCCGGAGCTGACCATGGCGTCGAAGAACCCGGCGATGGCCGAGCTGGTCCCGCTGTACGAGGCCTCCCGCGACCGTGCCTTCGAGGCCGCGGCCGCCAAGGCGCGACAGCTGGCGGAGCGCCTCGCCGCCTGAGCGTCCTCCCGTACCGCACCCCACGGACCCCGGGCCGGCGCCGCGCCGTCCCGGGGTCACGCGTGCGCACGGCCGCGGTCAGGACAGGACGAGCACCAGGGGGACGCCCCGGCACGGCACCAGGCGCAGGCCGTCGTACACGCCGGGCCGCACCGCGGTGAGCACGTCGCAGAAGTCGGGGCCCTTGGTGAGGGAGCCGGCCAGGTGGCCGGGGTCCGTCGAGGCGGCGACCCGGCCACGGGCGTTGACCAGGCGGGCCGGCCGGGACAGTGCCCGCAGCAGCGGCAGCACGGCCGCCTCGAAGTGCCGCAGGTACACGTCGGCCGCGGCAACTCCGGCGAACCGACCCTGGCTCCGCACCGGTTGGGACAGGGTGAGGCTGTACTCGTCGGAGCAGAGATAGTCCACGTACGGTCCGGCGACGGCGCGGCGCCCGGTGTCGCGGGGCAGCGCGAACCAGTCCCAGTGCGTGTAGTCGGAGTAGGCCGACCGGCCGGGGTCGAGGTCGAGCAGCAGGGGGCGTACGGCGCCGTCGGCGCCCGTCTGCCACCATTCCAGCCAGGCCGGTACGTCGGCCAGCAGGCCGGGGGCCGCGACGAAGCCGACGCCGGAGACGAGTTCCTCGTGGCGCAGCCGCAGATGCAGTCCGGGGCGCAGGGCGGCGAGGTCGCGGCTGGCGGGCCGGCGACCCTCGGCGGCCACCCGGTTCAGCAGGGCCGCGGTGTCGGCACGGGTGGCGGCGACCGCGGCGAAGACGGCCTCCAGCGCGCCGCCCACCTGGGCGGCCACCCATGTCTCCGGGTCCGTGGCGACGGTGGCCCCGGGGCTCACGCCCATCGTGTCCTCCACTGGACGGGAACCGGACGCGGCGCGGTCAGAGCCCGAGGCGTACGGCGACGAGCCGCGCCGTCGACTCCCTGACGCACCGCTCGGCCAGCGTGCCGGCCGTTTCGTGGGCCCCATCTTGCACGGCGGAGACGACCGAGCGGTGACGCTCCGCAACTTCTTCACGATATGCGTCGTCGGCCAGGACCAGACACAGCAGGGCGCCCACCTCGCTCTGCAGCCCGACCTGTTCCCGGGTGAGCCGGGCCGACTGGGCGGCGGCGGCGAGCTCGACGTGGAAGCGGCCGTACAGCCGGCTGCGCGCCGGCGCGTCCTCGGCCTCCGCGAGCTCCTGGGCCGTCCGGCGCAGCGGCTGGAGGTCCGCGGGTTCGGTGCGCTGGGCGGCGAGCCGGGCGGCGGCGCCGGACAGGGCGGCCCAGTGGTCGCCGAGGTCGCGCAGTTCCTCGGTGCTCCAGCCGCGCAGCCGGGACTTGAGCCGGTCGTCGGCGGGGACTTCGGGCAGCGAGACGAAGCTGCCTCCGCCGCGGCCCCGCCGGGTGGTGACCAGACCCTGCTGTCGCAGGGCCATGAGCGCCTCGCGCAGGGTGACCGTGGAGACGCCGAGCCGGCCGGCCAGTTCGCTTTCGCCGGGGAGCTGCTCGCCGTCGGCGAGGAGGCCCAGCTCGATGGCGTCCCCTATGCGGCGGACGACCGCGTCCACGCGGGCCCGGCTGTCCACGGGGCTGAAGACTGCCTTGCGGGCCCCTGCGTCGATCTCGTGCTGCCTCACGGTCATCACCTCGTGCGTTGACTCAACCTTTACCCTAAAGGGACCTTGAGCTATGACCTATGACTTCATATGTTTGCGGTCAACGTTCAGCGCGCCAGAAAGGTTCCCGCATGGAGGGAATTGCGATCCGGTTGCAGGGCCTGCGCAAGTCGTTCGGCGAGACCACCGCGGTGGCCGGGGTCGACCTGGAGATCCGGGACGGCGAGTTCTTCTCGATGCTCGGGCCGTCCGGCTCCGGAAAGACCACGGTCCTGCGGCTCGTCGCCGGGTTCGAGTCACCGGACCACGGCCGCATCGAACTCGCCGGGCAGGAGGTCACCGGCCTCGCCCCGTTCGAGCGGGACGTGCACACCGTGTTCCAGGACTACGCGCTGTTCCCGCACATGTCGGTCGAGCAGAACGTCGCCTACGGGCTCAAGGTCCGCAGGATACCGAAGGCCGAACGCCTGGTCCGGGCCCGCAAGGCGCTCGCCGAGGTCCGCCTCGAAGGCTACGGCCAGCGCCGGCCCGCCCAGTTGTCGGGCGGGCAGCGCCAGCGCGTCGCGCTCGCCCGGGCCCTCGTCGGCCGGCCCCGCGTGCTGCTGCTGGACGAGCCGCTCGGTGCCCTCGACCTGAAGCTGCGCGAGCAGATGCAGGTCGAACTCAAGGCGCTACAGCGGGAAGTGGGCATCACCTTCGTCTTCGTCACCCACGACCAGGAGGAGGCCCTGACGATGAGCGACCGGATCGCCGTCTTCGACGGGGGCCGCATCGCCCAGGTCGGCACCCCCGCGGAGATCTACGAGCGCCCGGCGACCCCCTTCGTCGCCTCCTTCGTCGGCACCTCCAACCTCCTCGAAGGCGAAGCGGCCCACCGGATCACCGGCTCCCCCGGCACCTACAACATCCGCCCGGAGAAGATCCGCGTCCTGAAGGACGCCGCCGAGCCGGACGAGCCCGAGCACACCACCGCCACCGGCACCGTCGCCGACGTCGTCTACCTCGGCGACGCCACCCGCTTCCTGGTCGACCTGGACGGCGGCGGCCGGCTCACCGCGCTCCAGCAGAACCTGGAGACCTCCTCCGCGGACGTCGCCGCCTACCGCGGCACCCGGGTCCGCCTCCAGTGGCACCGCCGGCACGCCGTCCGCCTGCCCTCCTGACACCGTCCCCCTCCCCCTGGAGAACGCCGTGCGTCTCACCCGTACCCTGCGCGCCTCGGCCGTCTGCGCCGCCGCGCTGCTGCTCGCCGCCGCCTGCGACTCCTCCGGCTCCGGCAGCACCTCCGCCACCGGCCTCAACCCGCCCGACCTCAAGGCCCCCACGAAACTCGGGAAGACCGAAGGCCAGGTCAACCTCATCGCCTGGGCCGGCTACGTCGAGGACGGCTCCAACGACCCCAAGGTGGACTGGGTCTCCGGCTTCGAGAAGCGGACGGGCTGCCAGGTCCACTCCAAGGTCGCCGCCAGCTCGGACGAGATGGTCAAACTGATGAAGACCGGCGAGTACGACGCCGTCTCCGCCTCCGGCGACGCCTCCCTGCGCCTGATCGCCTCCGGCGACGCCGCCCCCGTCAACACCGGCCTCGTCCCCCACTACAAGGACGTCTTCGGCGGGCTGAAGAACGGCGCCTGGAACTCCGTACGGGGGAAGATGTACGGCATCCCGCACGGCCGGGGCGCCAACCTGCTGATGTACAACACCGCGAAGGTCCAGCCCGCCCCCACCTCCTGGTCCGCGGTCTTCGACGACGCCGCACGGTACAAGGGGCACGTCACCGCGTACGACTCGCCGATCTACATCGCGGACGCGGCCCTGTACCTGAAGGCCACCAAGCCCGAGTTGAAGATCAAGGACCCGTACGCCCTCGACCAGAAGCAGTTCGACGCGGCCGTGGCGCTGCTCAAGCGGCAGAACGCGGACGTCGGCGAGTACTGGAGCGACTACCTGAAGGAGGTCTCCGCCTTCAAGAGCGGTGACTCGGTGGTCGGCACGACCTGGCAGGTCATCGCCAACCTCGCCGCCGCCGAGGGCGCGAAGGTCAAGGCGCTGGTCCCGAAGGAGGGTTCGACCGGCTGGTCCGACACCTGGATGGTCTCGGCCAAGGCCAAGCACCCCAATTGCGCCTACAAATGGCTCGACTGGATCGTCTCCCCGAAGGTCAACGCCCAGGTCGCCGAGTACTTCGGCGAGGCCCCGGCCAACTCCAAGGCGTGCGCGGAGACCACGGACAAGAACTTCTGCACCGTCTACCACGCAGCCGACGAGAACTACTGGAAGAAGATCGCCTTCTGGAACACGCCCATCGAGCAGTGCCTGGACGGCCGCACGGACGTCACGTGCGTGCCGTACGCCAAGTGGGTGCAGGCCTGGACCGAGATCAAGGGCTGAGCGTGACGACCGACGCGCCTACCGCCGCCGGCCGGGGCACCGTCCGGCGGCTCGCCGGAGCCCTGCACCGCATGCCCCGGCTGCGCCTGACCCTCCTGCTCACCGCCCCGCTGCTGTGGCTCACCGTCCTCTACCTCGGCTCACTGGCGGTCCTGTTCGTCTCCGCCTTCTGGACCACGGACTCCTTCACCTCCCAGGTGGTGAAGGTCTGGTCGACGGACAACTTCCACGCGCTGTTCACCACGCCGGTCTTCCGCCAGGTCGTCCTGCGCAGCGTCGGGGTGGCCCTCGCGGTGACCGTGCTGTGCGCGGTGATCGCCTTCCCCGTCGCCTTCTACACCGCACGCGTGGCCCGGCCGAGGTGGCGTCCGCTGCTGGTCGTGGCCATCCTCACCCCGCTGTGGGCGAGTTACCTGGTCAAGGTGTACGCCTGGCGGCTGATCCTCTCCGAGGGCGGCGTCGCCGACTGGATGCTCGCGCCGCTCGGGCTGAGCGGCCCCGGCTACGGCCTGCCCGCCACGGTCCTGACCCTGACCTACCTCTGGCTGCCGTACATGATCCTGCCGGTCCACACGGCCCTGGAGCAGCTCCCGGCCAACCTGCTCGACGCGTCCGCCGACCTCGGGGCGCGGGCGGGGCGGACCTTCCGCTCGGTGGTGCTCCCGATGGTGCTGCCGTCGGTCGCCGCCGGGTCCGTGTTCACCTTCTCGCTCAGTCTCGGCGACTACATCACCGTGCAGATCGTCGGCGGGAAGACGCAGCTGATCGGCAACCTCGTGTACTCCAACATCGAACTCAACCTGCCCATGGCCGCCGCGCTCGGCACCGTGCCGGTGGCCGTGATCGTCCTGTACCTGCTGGCGATCCGCCGCACGGGCGCCCTGAACAGCCTGTAGTCCCGCCTGGAGAACCTGGAGGAGAAGAGCGCCATGCATCTCGGCCGCACCGCGCGCATCACCCTGCGCATCGGCGCCGGGCTCGGGTTCGCGGTGATCTACGTCCCACTGCTGCTCGTCCTGGTCAACTCCCTGAACCCCGACCGCAGCGCGAGCTGGCCGCCGCCGGGGCTCACCCTGCACTGGTGGTCGGTGGCCGCGCACAACTCCGGTGCCCGCGCGGCTTTGTGGGTCTCGGTGAAGGCGGGGCTGGGAGCCACCGCCATCGCGCTGGTCCTCGGCACCCTGATCGCCTTCGCCGTGGCCCGGCACCGCTTCTTCGGCCGCGACACCGTCTCCTTCGTCGTCGTGCTGCCGATCGCGCTGCCCGGCATCGTCACGGGGATCGCCCTCAACTCGGCGTTCGGCACGGTCCTGGCGCCGCTCGGCGTGGGCCTGGGGCTGTTCACCGTGATCGTCGGGCACGCCACCTTCTGCATCGTCGTGGTCTTCAACAACGTGGTGGCCCGGCTGCGCCGTACCGCTTCCTCGTACGAGGAGGCGGCCATGGACCTCGGCGCGACCACCTTCCGTGCCTTCGCGGACGTCACCTTCCCGCTCGTCCGCTCCGCGCTGCTGGCGGGCGGTCTGCTCGCCTTCGCCCTGTCCTTCGACGAGATCGTGGTCACCACGTTCACCGCGGGCCCGGGCATCGAGACCCTCCCCATCTGGATCTTCGGCAACATGACCCGCCCACAGCAGGCGCCGGTGGTGAACGTCGTGGCCGCCGTGCTGGTGCTGCTGTCGGTGGTCCCGATCTACGTCGCCCAGCGGCTGTCCGCGGACACCGCGACATCGAGCCGGGTGTGAAGGCACGCGGCTCGCGCGTTCGGCCGGGAACACGGTCCCGCCGGCTGGGTCGCCGGGGACGGCCGGCGGCCCTCGACGGGGCGCCGGCGCGACGCCGGCCGACGGCCCGGACGCGGAGCACTGGCGCATCCGCGGGCGGGTACACGGACGTCCGCGGCCGACGGCGACGGCCGAGGCGGGGCCGCCCCGGCGAGCCGTACGGTCCGGCCCGCGCGTCCACGTTCGCAGCACGCTCCCGGGAGATCGCATGACCACAGCGCACATCACGGAACCGGCGCGGACGTTGCGCGCCGCCTACGAGGCCGCCTCGGCCGTCGTCGCGACGCTGGACGACGAGGAGTCCTGGTTACCGACCGGCTGCACGGGCTGGGCGGTCCGCGACCTCGTCTTCCACTGTCTGCAGGACGCCCAGCGCGGACTCGTGGCCCTGCACACGCCGTCGGACGGGCCCGTCGACCGGGACGCGGTGACGTACTGGCAGGACTGGCGGCCGGGCACCGCGGGCGCGGCGAACGGGCGGCGCTGGGCGCGGGTGAACGGGAGCATGTTCCTGGTCTTCGGCCAGTTGCAGGAGCTGTATCGGGAGACGCTGGCGGCGGCCGCGCACGCGGCGGACGCGGCCGATCCGGCGCGGCACGTGGCCACCCAGGGGCACGTGCTGACGGCCGGGGACCTGATCACCACGCTGGCGGTGGAGGCGACCGTCCACCATCTCGACCTGACCGCCCGGCTCCCGCTCGCCCCCGGCCCCTCGCGCGAGGGCCTGACGGCGGTGCGTGCCACGCTGGACGGTCTGCTCGGCAGACCCGCCCCGGCGGACTGGAGCGACGAGCGGTACGCGCGCGTGGGCACCGGGCGGGCCGCGCCGACCGACGCCGAACGCGCCGCCCTGGGCGCGGCGGCGGACCGGTTCCCGCTGTTCGGCTGAGGGCCGGCCGCACGCCCAACGCGGGGACTCCCGCGGGCGACACCTGCGCGGTGCGGGGCATCCCGGCCGGGTTGATGGAAACCTGCGCCCCATGAACAACCCTCCGAGCATCAACAGTTACGTCGACCGGGTCACGGCCGGCCCGGGCGGGGCGATGACCGACGAGGTCGGCGTCATCACCGGCGACCTCACCGTCGCCACCATCCTGCTGGCCGACGGCCACAGCGCGCGGGTCGCCATCCAGCATTCCGGCAGCGACACCTGGTACACCCTGGCCGGGAGCCCGGCCCCGGTGCCGGCCGGCCGGCTCGCCGCCTACCACCGGGATCTGCTGGGCCGTATCCGCCGGGGCGGCGGAACGCGCGCCACCTGAGCCGGGGCCGGCACGGCTGACGACCCGTCGGGAAGGGCTGCGTGAGACGGCGCTCGCGGGTAACCCGCGATGTCATGAACGCGTTGAAGAAGCGGACCGAACAGCCGTGGCAGCAGCGGCACGGGCAGCCGATCGACCAGCCGACCGGACCGGTGCGAAAACCACCGTGCCCGGTCAGCGCGGCAACGCTCAGCGGGGCGGGGAGGTAGCCGTGCTCTTCCTGGTCGTCGCCCTGCTCCTGCTGGGCCTCGTCGTGGGAACGGCCGCCTATCTCCCCTGGCCGCTCACGCTGGTGCTCGGCTCACTCATCGCCGTCTGGCTCGTCGTCTTCGCGGGCCGGGAACGACGGCGCCGCAGCCGGACGAGGGGGGTCTGACCATGCGGCTGACCGCTCCCCCCGCGTACCGGACGGGCCGGCGGGACACCGAGGGCATGGCCGTGGCCTCCTTCGTCCTCGGACTCGTCGGACTCCTCGTCCTCAATCTCGTCCTCGGCCCCATCGCCATCGTGCTGGCCGTCATCGCCCTGCGGCGGGGCACCCCACGCCGGTTCCGCGCCCTCCTCGGGCTGGGACTCGGCATCGCCGACCTGGTCCTGCTCCTCGTCCTGGCGTCCGCGCACGGGACGGCGTCCTGGTCCGTGTGGGGTGGCTGAGCACCCCGGGGCACGGCACGCCGGGTTTCGGGGCCGCGCTCCGGGGGAGTCGGTGCCCGTGGTCTCGTATGGACCCCCGCAGCGCGTGTACGTCCCGGCGCTGCGGGCCGACTGGCTGACCCAGACGTTCGTGCACTGGGCCTACCCGCCCGCTCGCATCCAGCCCCTCCTCCCGCGCGGGCTGACCGTGGACACGTTCGACGGTGCGGCGTGGGTGAGCCTCACGCCGTTCGTCATGGCCGGTGTGCGCCCACCCGGCTCGCCGGCCGCCCTGCCTCCCTTCGCGGAGACCAACCTGCGCACCTACGTGCGGGGCCCGGACGGCGGGCAAGGGCTGTGGTTCCTGTCCATCGAGGTGGCCTGCCCGGTGATGCTGGCCGCCCGCGCCGTGGGCGTGCCGTACCACCCGGGCCGCCTGGAGCTGGCGCGGCGCGACGGCGTGGTGGACTACAGCGGGGCGCGGCGGGGCGACGGGCCCCGGTACCGCCTGACGGTCCGACCGGGCGAGCCTATCCGGCCCAGCCGGCAGGACGTGTGGCTGACCTCGCGCTGGCGGGCCTACACCCGGCAGCTCGGCGCGCTCTGGGAGACCCCCGTCGAACACGCCCCGTGGCCCTTGCGCGAGGCGCGCCTCGACGCGCTCTCGGAGACGTGCACCCGGGTCGTGGGGCTGCCCCCGCCCGTGACGGAGCCCGTCGTGCACTTCTCGGACGGGGTCCGGAACGTGCGCCTGGGCGTCTCGCACCCGATACGGCACCGCGGCGGGACGCCCGCCGGTGCCACCCCGGACGGATGAATCCCGCCAGGCCGGCCCCCGGCCGGCTGCGCTTCGACGGCTGGATCGCCGGTATCGGTACGGCGTCCGGGACCCGCGTGGTGCTCGGCCACTGGCCCCGCTCGCCGTTCGGCCCGTTCAGCGACGTGATGCTGGAGCGGGAGGACGGCCACCGCCTGCTGCTGGCCCCGACCCGGCGCACGGCGGACTTCGTCGCCGGTACCTACGCCTTCGACGAGGTGCGGATCGTGCCGGTACGGGTCCGCGTCACCGGCGACCACTGGGCGGTGACCGCCGGCGCGCTGCTCGACCTGCGCCTCACCGTGGGCCGCAGGAACCTGCCGGGGATCCTGCTGAGGAGCGTCCCCGGTGCGCTGGCCGCCCGCACCGGCTGGACCGCGCTGACCGACCCGGCGGCCCGTGTGCTGCTCGGGGCGCGGACCCGCGGGAGCGCGGGCGGCGGCCGGCGCGAGTGGTACGGCGCCCGTGATCTGCACCGGATCAGCGCGGCGAGCGCCGTCCACGAAGGGCGGGACCTCGGCTCGCTCGCCCCGGTGGAGCCCGCCGTCCGGTTCGGTTTCGGCTCGACGCCCCGGGCACCGAGCCTCGTACGCGTCACGACGACGGTGAGCGTGCCGCGCACGGCCGGAAGCCGTGCACGGCCCCGTCCGAAGCCGCAGGACCAACGAAGGAGGATCGTCATGAACGGACCGGTACGGGCCCGTACCCCCCGGTCGCGATCGACCGGTGGCGCCGACATGAAGCTGCTCGGTATCTACCTCAACGACCACCTCGCCGGCGCCACCGCGGGCACCCAGCGGATCGGCCACCTGGCGCGCGCCTCCCGGGGTACCGCGCTCGGCCGCGCCCTCGACGGCATAGCCGCCGAGATCGCCGAGGACCGGATGACGCTGCTGGAGATCATGCGGGACCTGGACGTCCCGGTGCGCCACTACAAGGTCTGGGGCGGCTGGGCGGCCGAGAAGGCGGGCCGGCTCAAGCTCAACGGCCGCCTGGTGCGGCGCTCCCCGCTCAGCACGGTGCTGGAACTGGAGGCGCTGCGGCTGGGGGTGGAGGGCAAGGCGGCCGGGTGGACCACCCTGCGCCGGCTCGCCCCGACCGACGAGCGCCTGGACCCCGCCCTCCTCGACACGCTCCTCGACCGGGCCGAACGCCAGCAGGACACCGTGGAGGAGTGGCGCGTACACGAGGCGGAAACGGCCCTGCGCACGACCGCCCGGTCCGCCGGGTGACCCCGGACCGGGACACCGCCCCGACCGGGCCGACCGGGGCACCGGTCCCGGCCGACCCGGTCCTCCAACCACCCGATGCGCTCCCCCGCTCCCCTGCCACCCGGCGTTTCCACCCGCCGGCCGGAGCGGATCAGCGGTGCCTTTCGTAGGCTGGAGGGACTCGTTCCTCCTCCGGGAGGTCTGCCGGCCGGCAGGAGATGCTCGTGATCGAACTGGCCGCGGTGTTCGCCGTCGCGGGAGCGGCGAGCAACGCCGTGGGCACCGCGTTCCAGCGCAAGGCGGCCTCGTTGAGCAGCACCGGTGGGATCCGGCTGCTCGCGGAGCTGGTGCGCCGGCCCGTCTGGATGATCGGCATGGCCGGCGTGATCTGTGCCGCGCTGTTCCAGAGCCTGGCGCTGGTCAACGGCCCGCTCGCGCTGGTCCAGCCGCTGTTCATCCTGGAGCTGCCGTTCGCGCTGCTGATCGCGGCCCCGCTGATGCACCGGCGGCTGCCCCCCTGGGGCTGGTGGGGCGTGGGCGGCTGTGTGGCGGGCCTCGCCGTGCTGCTCGTCGCGGCCGCCCCGCACGGCGCGACCAGTCAAGCACCCCTCGCCCGGTGGATCCCGGCCCTGTGCCTGTGTGTCGGCGCGATGGCCGCGGCCGTGCTGCTGGCGAGCCGAGGAGGTCCGCCGGCCCGGCGCGCCGCGCTCCTGGCCGCCGCCTCAGCGACGGGCAACGCGCTGACCGCCGCCCTCCTGAAGTCGGCCAGCGGCACGTTCGCCGACGAGGGCTTCTCGGCGTTCCTGCGGTCCTGGCAGACGTACGGCTTCGCGCTCGCCGGTGTCGCCTCCGTCCTCCTGCTGGAGAACGCGTTGCAGGCCGGTCCGCTGGCGGCGGCGCAGCCCGCGCTGACCATCGGTGACGCGGTGGTCAGCCTGGCCCTGGGGGTGACCCTCTTCGACGAGCGGATCCGCACCGGCTGGTGGCTCGTACCGGAGGCCTGCGGTGCCCTGCTGATCGTCGGGGGTGTGCTGGTCCTCAGCCGGGCCGTTCAGCGCATCATCGTGCTGCCGGCTCCGGTCGAGCAGCAGCACTCGACGACGTGAGGCAGCTGTGGGAGCGGCGACGAGCGGCGGCTCTCCGGGCACCGACTCGATGACGTCGATCGTGGCCTGCACCCGCCGACGGCCCCCGCCGGCCCTCCCCCCGTCAGCGCGGCCGTGTGAGCCGTACCTCCTCCACGCCCAGCAGCCCCAGCAGCGGCACCCGGCCGACCCGCTGCGCGGGATCGACCACCAGCCCGGAGCCGCGGATCAGGTCCAGCAGCAGCTCGGCCAGCGGCATGACCATGTGCCGGCCCCAGCAGCGCTCCGAGGTGTGCCCGAAGGGCAGGTAGCCGGGGGTGGTGTCGGGGTCGAGGCGGTCCCAGCGTTCCGGGCGGAAGGCGTCGGGGTCGTCCCAGAGGGCGGGGTCCCGGTGGGACAGCAGCGGCAGCAGCAGGACGTCGTCCCGCTCGCCGATGCGGCCGTCGACGGCCGGGTACTCGGGTGAGGCGTTGCGCAGGATGTTCCACGAGGGCGGCAGGAGCCGCAGCGCCTCCAAGATGATGTTCCGGTTGGACGTGCCGTCGTCGAACGGGGAGCCGAGCCAGAGGGCGTTGGTCACCAGCGTGGAGACGGTGAAGCACACGGGGGCCGCGGCCCTGCGGTACAGACCCATCACGTACCGCCGTTCCTGGTACCCCCGCGCCCGCGCCGCACGGTTCGCGAGGCCGGTGAGCCGGGCGTCCGGCCGGGGCCAGCCGGGCAGGGCGGCCCCGACCGCGATCACCGACCAGGTGAGCTTCGGGGTGAGTTCGAGGTTGCGGCTCATCAGCATGCGCAGTCGGTAAGGATCCTGACCGAGTATCAGGTCACGCAGGAAGAGGTGTCCGGTCAGCGGCCAGGGGCCGGCGAGGTCCACGTCCTGCGGCAGGGGTCTGGCCAGGGCGTCGCGTACGTCGTTGCCGACGGTGCGGGTGACCGCCGAGGCCTCGGTGCGGGTGATGGAACGCCCGTGCAGCGGTTTGAAGGTGGGGCGTTCGGTCTCGGTGGCCCGGCGTGCGGCCAGGATGCGGTCGGCGACCTCGTGCCCCGCGACGCCGACGGTGTCGGGTTCGAGCCGGAAGACGTCCTGGCCCAGGTGGTCGTCGAGGAGCGCGGCGAGCCGTGGGGCGAACACGGTGGCGCGCGCACGCGCGGTGGATGACGGCGGCATGGCTGCTCCGGTACGGGGGCGGGGGCTGCGGAGAGTCGACGGGACACCGCTGTCCGGCCGGACCGCGCCGCGGTTCGGCCGGACAACGATGTCGGCGCCACAGCGGTGCGGATCAGTACCAGAAGTACCAGGCGTTGGCCTTGAGGCTCTTGGCGGCGGCAACGCGGTTGCGAAGGGCGAAGAGAAGCTTCATCACTGCACCTCCCCTCGGGGGCGGACGGATGACACGCGTCGGTCCGGACCAGCCGGTGAAGATCACGTGTCGGCGACACCCCGGAACCTTCCCGCGACCGTTCACCGGTTAATCACCAGGGCGCTCAAAGCCCCTGCGCCGTAGTCGATTTCGGACTTTCGCCGGTCACCGGCGCTCCGGTTTGACACGCCGAGAGGCCGAGGGAAACCGAACCGCCGCCGGGACCTCACCGCACTGGTGACGGGCGGCGGCGACCGCCCGAATGCCGGACGGCCGGTCACCGAGAGCGGACGCCCGTCGCACCTCGGCCGACGGGAGCGGCGAAGCCACATTGACCGGATACGCACCGCCGTGATCACCCACCGGACAAGGCCACCTTGCACCGACGGGCCTTCGCCCGGCGGGCATCGGCCTTCCCGGCGCGGACGGCACGGCACCCAGGGGGGCTCAGGGGACGCGGGGGGCGGGGGGTCGTCGGGGTCGGCGGCTCAGCCCGCGGCGGGGCGGCGGGCGTACGCCTCTATCTCGATCTTCATCCGGGGGTCGGCGAGGCCGCACTCCAGCATGGTGGCGGCGGGCCGGACCTCGCCGAAGCAGCGGCGCAGCACCGGCCAGCAGGGCTCGAAGTCCGCGCGGTCCGGCAGCAGGTAACGCACCCGCACCACGTCGGCGAGGCCGCACCCCGCCTCGGCCAGCGCGGCCCCGATGTTGCGCAGGCACTGTTCGGCCTGCTCCACCACGTCGTCGGAGATGGTCATGGTGGTGTAGTCGAAGCCGGTGGTCCCGGAGACGTGCACCCAGTCCCCGTCGACCACGGCGCGGGCGTAACCGATCTGTTCCTCGAAGGTGGAGCCGCTGAGGATCGCGCGTCGTTCCGTCATGCGCCGAACGCTAGGTGACCGGCGTCGGCACGTCCAAGCGCTACTCGGCCCGCACCGGGTGCCGGCTCATGATCGAAACCCGGTTGAAGGCGTTGATGGTGACCGCCACCCAGGTCACCGCCGATATCTGGTCCTCGGTCAGGACGTCCCGCGCCGCCGCCCATGCGGTGTCCTGGGCGGCGGTGTCGGCCGCGGCGGTGGTCGCCTCGGCGAGGGCCAGGGCGGCGCGTTCGGCCGGCGTGAACAGGTCGGTCTCGCGCCAGGCGGCGAGCACTCCGAGGCGCTGCGGGGTGTCGCCCGCCCGCAGCGCGGCCCGGGTGTGCAGGTGCAGGCAGTAGGCACAGCCGTTGAGCTGTGACACACGGAGGTTGACCAGTTCCACCAGGACCCGGTCCAGGCCTGCGTCGGCGGCGACCGCCCGGACCGTCTCCGAAGTCTGCACCAGTGCGTGGTACGCCTTCGGGCTCTGCTTGTCGATGAAGATCCGCCGGGCGGTGCCGGCCGGTACGGGACTGGTCAACCTGCACTCCTCCGGACAGATTTGTTGAACGCGAAACTATCATGCTCGGGGCGTCGGTGACCGAGGTTTCGACGCCGCTCCGGTCCAGAGCACCCCACGCCCACCCGGTGCGGGCCGGAGACTTCCGGACTCCTGGGCGGCCGGGCCGCATCCCGGCACACAGCACCGACCCCGCGGCGGTGCTGACGGGCACCCCGGTGGCGCCGTGCATAGCATCCAGGTATGGCAGACATTCCCGACGAATTGGTCAAAATGGAACGCTCCGCTGAAGCGGAGCGCGCGCAGCTGGCCGGCCTGAGCGGTGAGGAGTACGACGCTCAGTGGCGGGCCTGGCGACGGGCGGCCGAGGCGTTCCAGGCTGCGGTGACCGAGCACTCGACGCGCGAGGGCATGTCGCGGTACGAGCTGGAGCAGGCGGTGAAGAAGGCGGTCCGGCGCGCAGAGGAGGATCCGGCGCGGTAACCCCAGCCGAGAACGACCTGGATGAGGCGAGCAGCAGGAACCGTGGTGACGGTGTACCGGGGCACGGACAGCGGCGGCCGGGTCGCCGTCGGGTCCGGACTGCCGGCGTGGACGGTGTCCGCCTGGTCTCCAGGGGCATGGCCTCCCCGGTGCCCCCCGCCGCTACGGCCCACGCGTCCCGCCGTACCGTGACCGCCGCCGCCGTCCAGGCGGCCACCCCGTCGTTCGACACGTCTGCCGTCGCCGGCCCGCGCGGTGGAGCTGCTCCGGGAGGCGGCCGGTGCGCGGGGCGCCGAGGTCGTGGTCCTGCGGACTTCGGCATCACGGTCGGCAGCCGGACCCCCGTCGGCCGTGACCTGTTCCGCCGCTACCACGCCGCCGCCGTCGACGTCCCCGGCCCCGAGGTCGACACCCTGGCCGCTGTCACGCGGGACCTCGGCTGCCACGCCGTCGTCGGCGCCGTCGGGCGACACGGCGGCACCCTGTACTGCGTCGCTCTCGTCTTCGGGCCGATGGCTGCCTGGGCTTGCACGGCAAGCTCATGCCGACCGCCCTGCCCTCCGACGTGCACCCGGTCCAGGGCGACGAGCCCGACACCGTCCTCATCGGCGGGGGCTCCGTCATCGTCTCCCCGCTCGGCGAGGTGTCTCGACGACCTCGCCCGCGCCCGCTTCGACTTCGACCCGACCGGCCACTACGCCCGCCCGGACGTCTTCACGCTCCGCGTCGACGAGTCCGCCCGCACGGCCGTCGGCGGCCGCTGACCGGCAACGGCGTGCCGCCGTCGACGGTGACGGCACGCTGTCCGGCGCGGCCCTGGCGGCACGTGCCGCCAGGGGTGCCGGTCAGGACGAGAGGATGACCCGGCGGCCGCTGTCGCTCGCGTCGACGCACTCCCGGTAGGGGTTCGGGTCGCCCTGACGCTCCTGGCACTTCCACGCGGTCACGCCGACACGGACCGTCGCGGATGCGTCCCGCGCACCGGAGGCGGCCTCGTTGTAGGCGCCCGCCACCTGCAGAGCCGTGGCGCAGGACACGGTCCGGTCGGCCGACACCGCCAGGCCGGTGGCCTGGTCCGGCCCGCAGTACGTCACCGATGGCTGAGCGGCGTCGACGCCGCCGGCACCGGTGCCGGCGACCGCGTGGGCCGGGGCCCAGAGGCCCAGCGCAGCGGCCCCCAGCAGGCCCGCGGCCATGCTCCTCCTGATCGAGCGCATAGGGTGTGCCTCCTTCACGGCGCTGACGGGGTGGCCTGTGTGTTCCTCCCCGGGACGGGGAAGACCGGGTACGCCGTGTACCCAGCCTTCCCCGGTCCTCGATCCGCTTACCGGGTTTGCCGGCCGCCGTAGCCCGTCCGGGAGCGGAGTGCCGGGCGGTGTCAGCGGTTGACGAAGGTGAGGCTGTTCGCGTCGTAGCGGTCGCCCACGATCTGCTCGGCCGGGGCGGCGGCCTCGATCGCGGCGAGGTCCTCCGGTGTCAGCTCGACGTCCAGTGCCGCGAGGTTCTCCTCCAGGTACCGCTGCCGCCGGGTGCCGGGGATCGGCACCACGTCCTCGCCGCGGTGCTGCACCCAGGCGAGGGCGAGCTGGCCGGCGGTGACGGACTTCGCCGCGGCCAGCTCGTTCAGTTTCGCGACGATCGCCAGGTTCCGTTCGAGGTTGCCGTCGGCGAACCGCGGCTGGGTGCGCCGTACGTCGGTCTCCGCCAGGCCGTCGAGCGAGTCGTACCGTCCGGTCAGGAAGCCCCGTCCGAGCGGCGAGAACGGGACCAGGCCGATGCCGAGCTCGCGGCAGACCGGGGCGACCTCCGCCTCCAGGTCCCGGGTCCACAGCGACCACTCGCTCTGCAGCGCCGAGATCGGGTGCACGGCGTGCGCGCGCCGGATGGTCTGCGCGCCCGCCTCGGACAGCCCCAGGTGACGGACCTTGCCGGCCTGCACCAGCTCGGCCATGGCGCCGACGGTCTCCTCGATCGGCACCTGCGGGTCGACGCGGTGCTGGTAGTAGAGGTCGATGTGGTCGACACCGAGGCGACGCAGGGATGCCTCACACGCCTGGCGTACGTAGGCGGCGTCGCCGCGGATCAGGGTGGGCTCGCCCAGGCGGTTGGCGAAGCCGAACTTGGTGGCCAGCACCACCTCGTCGCGCCGCCCGGCGATGGCCCGCCCGATCAACTCCTCGTTGTGCCCGAAGCCGTAGAAGTCGGAGGTGTCGAGGAAGGTCACGCCGAGGTCGAGGGCGCGGTGCAGGGTGGCTGTCGACTGCGCGTCGTCCGTGGCGCCGTAGCCGTGGCTCATGCCCATGCAGCCCAGTCCCTGCGCGGAGACGGCCAGTTCACCCAGATACCGGGTGGGGACGTCGGTCATGCTGCTGCCTCCTGGGCTCGATGATCGTTTCCCAGGACGCTATGTGCTGGAGTGCACTCCATGTCAAAGGGGGCAACGGGCGGACGCCGAGGCTGCGGTCGGCCTGTGGTGGCGTGGGACGCCGCCCGGGGTTCCCGGGCGGGAGGTCAAGGGTGCGTGGCGCGTACTGCGCACGGCGTCACAGCACGCCTCCCGCCTCGTCGTGGAAGACCTCCGGCCAGTACCGGTAGCCGTCCGGGGCCTCGGCAGGGCGGCAGGCTGTCGGGTCGACCGCGGCCGGCACCTCGATCATGGTGTCGGCGAGCTGGTGGTAGAAGTCCTGGCTGAAGCCGTGCTCCTCGTCGAGGGCCTGCTCCCGCTGGTGCAGCCAGAGAGAGGCGTGGGCCTTCGTCCGTGTCGGACCCGGCGGCCGGGCCGGCGCGGCCGGACGCCGGCGTGCCGCGGCCGATGCACAGCCCCGGTGGACGTCAGTCCGCCGCGGGCAGGACCTGGACGGTGTCTCCGACCGCGCGTTCACCGGTCGCGTCGGACGGGTGGTTGACCAGCGTGCCGTCGACGGCCATCGCGGTGGAGCCGCCGCCGTCGAGGTTCATCGCCTGCACGGCACCGAGCGACCTCATGAACGCGGCGGCCTCGTACAGGGTGAATCCTTCGCTGCCGTTCTTCAGCCGGCCGTCCACCGTCGCGAGGATCAGCCGGCCCCGTCTGTCGACGCCCGCCATGGTGCGCGGCTGACGGACGTTGGCCCAGGCGTATCCGAAGGAGGTGTACTCGGGGTCGACCACGCCTTCGGCGGCGGCGTCGATGTCGATCCGGCCGTCCTTCACCAGCGTCGGCGCCGCACTGACGACGGAGTCGTCGCCGTCGAGTGCGACGCGCCGGCCCTCGGCGGTGCGGACGACCTCGCTGACCTTGATCCGGCTGTACCGCTCGGCGTGCGCCGTCAGCCAGTCGGCCGCCCTGCCGATGCCCTGCAGCACAAGCCCGCCCTCGGGGACGCGGCCGCCGCGGGCGCCGACGGAGACGACACGGCCGGACGCGTCCAGCACGACCTGCGCTCCGGGTCCGGTCGGCAGGTCGGCCCGGAAGGCGTCGGTGAACCGGACCATGTCGTCGGCCAGTCGGCAGGTCACGTCCTGCCAGGGCAGCTCGCTGGGCGTGCTGCCGGGGCGGCCGCAGTCCCGGAGCGTGCCGGGGACCCGGTTGATGCCCTGGATCGCGTAGGCGGCCTTGCCCGCCCGGGCGGTGGCGGTGCTCGTGAGGTCCGCGATCCGGACGGTGCGGCCACCGTCCTCGAAGAGCAGCGCGGACCGGGATCCGGCCGCCATCGACTCGAGTTCCCCCCGGTAGGCGCCGATCCCGGACATGGTGCCCGGTACGCCGTCGCCCGGTGACAGCACGAAGAAGCCGCCGTTGACCGCGACCAGGGAGTGCAGCTTGCGCGCCACCGCCGAGGTGGTCTCGCGCTGTGCCACATTGCCGTCGTGCGTGGCTTCGATGCTTCCGTCGAAGGTCTTGGGGTCGATCACCGCCACGTGGACGTTCTCCAGGTCGGCCGGCTCCTGGATGTCGTACCCGGTCCACGACGCAGTCGTGCGGAACCCGGCCGCGGTGACCGCCGACGCGGCCGTCCGCGCCTCCTCCTGGGTGGCGAAGCGGCCGACCCGGACCCGGTACCCCATCAGTCCGTGCGGAGTGTCGGCGTAGGACGGCCACTGCACGCTCTCCACGCGCGGCTCGAAGCCTGAGTGGGTCAGCTTGCGGGCCGTGTCGTCAGCCCAGCTGCGGGTGGAGACCTCGGCCCAGGTCACGGGCGCGTCCGGATCGTTGGTGCTCCACCGGCTGCTGGTCGGCGCCTGAACCGTGACCGTCCAGGAATGCCGCGTGCCGGGGTGCCGGAGGACACCGGTGCGGACCGTGACGCCGGGAGCGACGGTCTGCGTCGTCCACTGTTCGGTCGCCGTCGTGCGCGCCGGACCCGCCTCCGCCGGGCCGGGCAGGAAGGCCGGGGCCGTGAGGGCGAGCACGACCGTCGCCGCGAGCCGGGCACGGACACGAGCGGAGCGCCGTGCAGCACCCCGGATGCGGGTACGACGCATGCACATGCACCTCATCAATGGTCGGGGGGCGACCGTGCCCCGAGCACACCTTGACACGAGGCCCACTTCACGTGCCGTACGTGACATCCACTGTCTCGCGAACGAAAGGGATCGCAACAGGCATGTGAACTCGCCGGCACCAGCCCGTCATCGGCCGGCCGGCTCAGGCGAACGCGGACCCTGCGGTCGCGTGGAACTGCACGTACTCGATGGTCGCGCCACCGGGGTGACGCACGGTCAGGTTGCGGCCGGTGGGTACCTCGTTCGGCCCGTCGAGGATCTCCCCGCCGTGCCGCTCGGCGATGCGCAGCACCTCGTCGACGGACTCGACGATCGTGGTGGCGTGGGTGCCGCGGTACGGGGCCAGGGCCTCCTCCGTGCCCGCGAGGAGCAGATAACCGCCGACGCTCGCGAGGTGCAGGTCGCGGTAGGTGAACCGCAGCCGCGGCTGCTCCCCGGTGAGTTCGACGAAGGTCGGCAGGGCGGCGTCGAGGTCGTCTACGTAGACGCGGGCGAGGGTGGCGAGCACCGGCATGACCATCTCCTGGATCATTTCGACTTTCCCGAAACGTTGAAGTGAGCTGCATACTAAGGGTGTTGCGCGGTGAGGACGAGGAGGACCGGTGGCACGACCCGACCGTGGAGAACCGGACCTGGCCGCGGTGCTGCACGCACTGGGCGATCCGGTCCGGCTGGAACTGGTCCGCCGGATGGCCGAGAACGGCGAGAGCGCGTGCAGCCCGGAGGGCGTGGACGTGCCCCGGTCGACGCTGTCCAATCACTGGAGGATCCTGCGCGAAGCCGGAATCACCCGGACCCGCCGGGCGGGAAAGGCCCGCCTGATGTCCCTGCGCCGCACCGACCTCGACACCCGCTTCCCCGGACTCCTCGCCGCCGTACTGGCCGAGGGCAGGCGCTGAGCACCGGCGGGTGCCGGCTCGGTCGGCCATGCGGCGCGGGGCCGCCCCCGAGCGTCCCGGCGTCACATCGCCGGGGTGCGTCCGGCTGCCACGGAGCCGGGGTGGTCCGCGCGGCATACGTGGTGGCCGACCGCGAGCGGCTGCTCGGCGCGGACCAGCCGGTCACGCTCGCCATCCGGGCCGCACTGCCGAAATGGCGAGCGCAGGGGAGCTGATACTGCGGGACCGGCGGCGTGACGGTGCGGCGGGCATCGTGCACGGCGGCGGCTACGGGGCCCGGGGCCCGACGGCCTGGGGTGATCACCATCAAAGCCCCGGCACGCCCGTCCTAGAGGGCAAGCGTGATCGCCGCCCCGAGGCCGCCGAGGCCGAGGGCGACCGCGGCCTCTCCCCAGCCGCCCCTGCCCCAGGGGAAGAAGCGGTCGACGGACAGGCGGCCCGGGCCGATGGCGGCGACGGCCAGGGCGGCGACGGCGATGCACACGTTGTACTCCACACCGCCGTCCGCGTCCCACGCACCGTGCGCACCGGTGACCGTGGCCATCGCGTTGATCATGACGCCGATCAGGGCGGCGGCCGCGAGCGGTGTGAGCAGCCCGAGGGCCAGGCCGAGGCCGCCGAGCAGCTCGGACAGGCCCCCGATCACGGCGAAGAGCTTCCCCGGGCGGTAGCCCAGCGCTTCGAAGCCCCTGGCGGTCGCCGTCAGGCCATCGCCTCCGAAGAGCCCGAAGACCTTCTGAGCCCCGTGCCCGGCCATGAACAGGCCGAAGCTCAGCCGCAGGAGCAGCAGGCCGCAGTCGGCGGCGGTCGCGAAGGGCTCGGTCGCGGTAGCACGCGCGGCCGGTGGATCGGCGGGGGCGGAACGGTTGAGAATGCGCTTGATCGACATGACACTGCTCCGGTGGGAGGGCCAGAGCGGGCGTTTCCCCCAGCTCGGACGGCTGCCGAGCGACCGGTGGAGGGTCGGCTCCACGCAGCGTCGTGGGGCACGCCCCCGTACGATCCTTCCGTCGCGGGCGGTGTCGTGCATCCGGGGCGGGCGTACGTGCACAGCCCCGCCGTCAACCGTCCACGCAGCGCGCCCGCTGTCGGGGGAATCGGCCCCCGCCGGTCCCGGCCCGGCCCGTGCCCTGTGCCAGGCTGCCGGGCGAACCCCCGCTTCCCTCGTCCGGGAGCGGCTTCAGCGCAGCAGGAGGCAGCGACCTTGACCGCCGACGACGACCCCCTCGGCTGGGACACCTCCGCCGCGGCCGGCGCCTACCGGGACCGCGACATGCGGCTGGCCGAGAGACTGATCTTCCCCGCCGTCCTGGAACGGCTCTCCGGCAGCTCCGGCCCCGGCCGGCTGGCCCTGGACATCGGCTGCGGCACCGGCGCGGTGGCGGCGCGGCTCGCGGCAACCGGCGGGTGGACGGTCCAGGGCGTCGATCCTTCGGCGGACATGCTGGACATCGCCCGTGCCGACCGGGCGCACCCCCGTGTCTCCTACCGCCTGTTCGACGGCCGGTCCCTGGACTGGCTCGCCGACGGCACTGTCGATGCCGCCGTGTGCTGCCTGGTGTACTGCACGGATCCCGACGACCACCGGCTGGCCGGCCTCACCGCCGAGATCCGCCGGGTCCTGCGTCCCGGTGCCCCGTACGTCCTGGCCGACCTCAACCCGGCGGCGACCGGCGTGGTCTTCTCCACCCTGCGGCACGGCGAGCCGGGCGCCGTGTACCGCGACGGGGACGCCGTGGCCACGCTGCTGCGCCTGCGCGACGGCAGCGCGATGACCGGCGTCACGTACCACCGCTCCCTCGACCGGTACCGGGCCCTGCTCACCGAGGCCGGCTTCCCCTCCCCCACCGTGGAGCTGCCCACCCTCCCCGCCGACGGCGCAGCCGAGGAGACCGCGGCGGAGACCCGGATCGCCCCGTACATGATCCTCACGACGCACGCCTGACCCGCGTCCCGGGGCACTGGACGGATCGCCGGTCGACGGCAGCCGTGTCAGGGGAGCCGTGGCACCACCTCGGCGGCGATCCACTCCATGGCCTCCTCGACGTGCTCGGCGGCGACGGGCAGCCACAGGGTGCAGGCGGTGATCCCTGCCTCGGCGAGCCGGGTGAGGTCGTCGGCGACGCTCGCCGCGGTGGGCGCGCTGCCGCCGAGCGGCCGTCCCGGTGCCGTGACCGCCGCCGGGAGACCGGGCGGGGTGAGGAACGCGGCCGTGGCGAGCGTGAGGCGGTCGGCGTCCGCTGTGCCGGCGAGTCCGCGCAGGCGGCGTCGCACGTCGGTGATCTCCGCGGCGTCGGCGCCGGTGCCGTACCAGCCGTCGCCGAACCGCAGCGCGCGGCGCAGGGCGGCGTCGCTGTGGCCGCCGACCCACACGGGCGGACCGCCGGCGGTGACCGGGGGCACTCCGAGGTGCGCCGCGCGCAGGGTGGTGTACGGCCCGTCGAAGTCCGCGGGGCGCCGGGGCCACAGCGCCCGGACGGCGGCGAGGTGGTCGTCGGTGCGTGCACCGCGTTCACGGGCGGGCACACCGACGGCGGCGAACTCGTCCGGACTCCAGCCGGTGCCGACGCCCAGGAGCAGCCGGCCACTGGAGACGCCGTCCAGGGTGGCGGCCTGGTCGGCGAGGACGAGTGCCGGGTGGTACGGCGCGACGAGCACGGACGTCTGCAGCCGCAGGCGCGTGGTCGCCCCGGCGACGGCCGCCAGCAGCACGAGCGGGTCCGTGTCGAGGCCGAAACCGCTGTCCAGGAGGCGGTTGCCGACCGCGACGTGGTCGAAGCCCAGGTCTTCGGCACGGCGCGCGGCGCGGAGCGCGCCGTGCCGTCGTCGAGCGGCCGGCGCGGTTGCAGGGAGACGCCGAGGCGCAGCAGGGGCATGAGGTCGCCTTCCGGTGGCGGTACGGTGACGATTCGACGGTCGGCGGACCGCCCTGTCGCCCACCCCGACTCCCGTACTCCGCCTGGTTCTTCCCGGCCGGGACGCCGAGGAGCACCGCAGCCGTGGGACCGTTCCCGCGCCGGTACATCGTCGTCCGGGGCCGGCAGCGGCGTGTGACCGTCCGTCCACGGGATCTCCGCCCCTGTCAGCGGGGCGGACGGGGGCTTCACCGATCGTCCGTTCTAGCGACACTCCCTGGTCATGGTAGGTTCACAGAAAAACTCGAAGCCGCCCCGGGTTGCCCGGTATTTTGGAGCGCGTATTCATGCCTGGCGCCACCGTTTCGGTCGTCATCGCCGCGTACAACGCGATGCCGTATCTAACGCAGTGCATCGGTTCGGTCGCGGAGCAGAGCATCGGCCGTGAGCGGCTCGAGGTCATCGTCGTGGACGACGGCTCCACGGACGGCACGGCCGACGAGCTGGAGCGTCTCAAGGGCGTCTACCCGGACATGCTGCGCGTCTTCCGGCAGAAGAACTCCGGTGGTCCGTCGGCCCCGCGCAACGTCGGGCTGGACCACGCGACCGGTACGTTCGTGTTCTTCCTGGACGCCGACGACCGTCTCGGCCCCGAGGCGCTGGAACGCATGGTGCGGATGGCCGAGGAGAACGGCACCGACGTCGTGCTCGGCAAGATGGTCGGGGTCGGCGGGCGGGGCGCTCCCACGTCGATGTTCAAGCGCAACCAGCCGCGCACGGACGTGTTCTCCTCCCGTGTGTACTGGACGCTCAACCCGATGAAGCTGTTCCGCCGGGAGCTGCTGGAGCGGCACGAGCTGCGCTTCCCCACCGACCTGGCCATCGGCGAGGACCAGCTCTTCGTCGGCGCGGCCTACCTGCACGCCTCGGGCATCTCCGTGGTCGCCGACTACGACTGCCTGTACTGGGTGCAGCGCGAGGACGACGGAAACATCACCCTGCGGCTCAAGGGGACGCAGCGGCGGCTGCAGTTCCTGCCCCGCATGGTCGACATGATCCTGGAGCTCGTGCCGCCCGGTCCGGGCCGCGACCACCTGGCGCACCGGCATCTGACCGTGGAAGTCCAGCAGTTGCTCGCCGGACACCTCGTGCACGAGCCCCGCGAGACGCAGCTCAAGACGCTGGACCGGCTCGCGGAGATAATCGAGCCCCTGTGGCACGAGGGCATGAACGACCAGCTCTCGGCCATGGCCCGGCTGCGGCTGCACCTGGTGCGCCACCGCATGCTGGACGAGGTGCTGGAACTCGTGGCGTTCGAGAAGCGGCTCGCCCGGTCCAAGGCCGCCACCCCGGTCCTGGTCGAGAACGGCCGGGCACTGGCCCGCTACCCGTTCCTGCGCGACCCCGAGCGTGCGATCCCCGACCTGTGCTACGACGTCACCGCGCAGCTCGGCCTCCGCCACCGCGTCAGCCGCGCCGAGATGGACGGCGGCGTGCTCCACCTGGCCGGACACGGCTACCTGCACCGCGTGGCGACGCGGGACGTCAGCACCGAACTGGTCTTGCGGGAACGCGACAGCAAGACCGAGTACCGGCTGCCCGTCACGCACACCGCGACGCCGGGTCTGGGCGCGGACGAGGACGAGGGCTCGTACGAGTACGACCTGGCCGGGTTCGAGGCCACCGTCGACATCGCGACCGCCGCCGACGGCGAGCCGCTCGCCGACGGGCTGTGGGACATCTCCCTCGCGGTCGGCGCCCAGGGGCTGAGCAAGGAGGTGCGGATCGGCAGCAAGCGCGCCGAGAACGTCTCCGGCGAGCCCAGCACCCGCGTGCTCGTCACCGGCGAGGGCCTGCGCGCCGTCACTCTCTACACCACCAAGCCGTACGGCAACTTCACGCTCGAACTCGGCGAGCTCAAGCACAAGGTGCGGCCGCTCCTGCGCGTCGACAAGGACATCCGCTGGGCCGACGGCTCCCCCACCGAGCTGCGCGTCGGCGGGCGGCTGGGCCTGGCCGAACACCCCGCGGACGCCCTCGCTCTGGCCCTGGAGGACGGCACCGGCACCACCGTCACGTTCGCGGTCCGTGACATCGCCGCCGACGGTGCCTTCCACGTCACCGTGCCGGTCGACGCGCTCCCTGCCGGGGTCTGGACGGGTGAGCTGCGGCTCGGACCGTGGGCCGCGCCGCTGCCCGCGCTCCCCGCGGGTCTGGCCCCCGCCAAGTGGCGCCGCCTCGCACTGCCCTGGTACGCCCGGCCCCTCCCCGGCGCCACCGACCGCTTCGCCCTCAAGGTCGCGCGGACGGACCTCGTCAAGGCACTCACCAACCGCCTCAGGTAGCGGGACGGCCCGGCCGGCGCGACGGGAAAGACCAGCCCGCGCGGAGGTCCCGGGCCGCGTCACGTGGACGACCGGGCGAGCGGCATCGCCTTCGGTCCCGTCGTTCCCAGCGGGTCTCAGCGGTCCGGGCCGTGTCCCCGCCGGGCGCGGCCTGGTTCTCGCGAGGGTCAGCGCCGGGCGCAGGTCGTGTCCCGGGCCGGGAGGCGCCCGGTCGCCAGGTACGTGTTGACGGTGGTGTCCACGCACGCGCTGCCGAAGACGCCGTACACCGCGTGCTGGTCGGCTCCGCGCAGGGTCACCAGGCGGGAACTGGGCCAGCGGTGGTGCACGGATGCGGCGCCGCGGTAGATGGTGCGCGGGTCGCCGGTGGCGTTGACGAGCAGGGCCGGCAGGTCGTCCCGGATCGTGGTGGGGCGTTCACGCGGCGGGTCCCAGAAGGCACACGGGTTGATGTCGTTCGTGACGGGCGCGAACAGCCGGTCCCCCGTCCCGGCGCGCCGCAGATCGCGCCAGTACGTCTCCGGGTCGCGGGGCGCGGCCGCGTCCCCGCACAGGATGGACGCCTGCGCACTGCCGTAGGCGGACTCGTGCCCGGTCAGCAGGAACTCCAGTGCCGAGGCCAGCCACGGGGACGGGGTGACCGTCCGCCCCCCGGCGGCGCGCCGCAGGTCCCGCACGCCCTGCGCGAAGTCGCCGTAGGCCTGGGGATTGTCCTGGGAGAGTCCGTTGAAGACGATGACGGGCAGGACGTGGTCGTCCACCCGGTAGCCGCCCACGCGCAGGGGGGTGCGGGCCGCGGTCGCACGGACCGCCTCCACGGTGCCCAGGACGGCGCTCCGGGTGCGTCCCAGCCCGTAGGCCGCGTGGTGGGCCGCGGCCCAGTCGGCCCAGTCGCGCAGGGCGTGCCGGTTGACCTGCTCCGTGCCCCGCAGCAGCCGCGGACTGTAGCGGGCGGGGTCCACCACACCGTCCAGGACGACCCGGTCGACGCGCTGCGGGAACATCGTCGCGTAGACCTGGCCGAGGTAGGTGCCGTACGAATAGCCCAGGTAGGAGATCCTGCGCTCGCCCAGGGCGGCGCGGACCACGTCCATGTCGCGGGCGGTGTTCCGGGTGCCGGCGTACGGCAGCAGGTCACCGGCACGGGTGCGGCAGCGGTCGGCCAGGTCCGCGGCGAAGGAGACCATGCGGTCGAAGCCGGCCCGGCCGGCACCGGCTCCGCGGATCATGCTGCCGGTGGGCCACTGGCAGTCCAGCGGGGTGCTCCGGCCGACGAAGCGGGGGTCCACGCCGACGACGTCGTAGCGGGCGGCGACGTCCCTCATGGCCTTGCGGACCCACGGTGGATCGCCGATCGTCTGTCCGCCGGGCCCGCCGCCGTTGAGCAGCAGCGCGCCGGCCCGGTGGGCGGTGCCGGTGCCCCGGATCCGGGAGATCGCGACGGTGATCGTACGGCCGTCGGGGCGGGCGTAGTCCAACGGCACGGTGACGTCGGCGCATTGGGCGCCGGCCTGTTCGAGTTCCTTGCCGGTGGCGTCGTCGGGGCCGAGCAGACAGCTCTTCCAGTGGAGGTGCTGGTGGTGGTAGCGGGCGAGGGGGTCGGCGGCCGGCCGGGCCGCGGCGGGTGAGGCGGGGCCGGCGCCCAGGGCGAGCGCGCCCGCCAGGGACAGGGCGACGGCTGTCGCACCCCGGAAGAGGAGGCGGCGTGGGCGCCGGCCGCCGGCCGGGAAGGCGGAGCGGGTCATGCGGGTGTCCTTTCGGTGGACGTGCCCTCGCAGAGGGCCTTGTCGACGACGTCGAGGAAGTCCAGTTCGGCCTGGAGGGTGGCGGGCACCTCGTTCAGGGCGACGGCGACGGTGCGCCCGCCGGGGCCGGTGGCGACCAGCGCGCGGTGGCCGCCGGGCACGGTCCCGGCGTGCCCCCACCAGGTGCCGCCGCACGACAGCGGTGAGGAGATCAGGCCGAGGCCGTAGCGGGCGCCGGGCCAGAGCCGGTCGGGGTCGGCGGCCACCGTGCGGCGCATCTCGGCGAGTTGGGGTGCGGGCAGCAGCCGACCGGTGAACAGCGCGGTGGTGAACCGGGTCAGGTCGGCCGGGGTGGACACCAGGGCGCCGCCGACTCCGCCGAAGGTCGTGTTCCAGTCGGTGCCGTCCACCCGGCGGCCGTCCCCGGCGGTGAAGTAGCTGTGCGAGTGCGGGCCCCGGATGCGCGGGTCGTCGCCCGGCCAGTAGGTGTCGTGCAGGCCCAGCGGCGCGATGATGCGGCGGGTGATCTCCGCCTCCGGGCCGTGCCCGGTGACTTCGCGCACGATCAGCCCGGCGACCAGGTAGTTCGTGGTCGCGTAGTGCCAGGTGTGCTCCGGGCGTGGCAACCGCAGGGCGCGGGCGATGAGGCGGCGCGGCTCGAAGTGGCGGTACCGCAGCCGTTCGATGTGCTGCCACTCGGGGGCGTCGAGGTAGTCGGGCAGTCCGCTGGTGTGCTGGAGGAGCTGCCGCACGGTGATCCGGCGGCCGTCGTGTCCGCCCGCCCGGATCAGGCCCGGCAGGTAGCGCTCGACGGGCGCGTCCAAGGACAGCCGCCGCTCGGCGGCGAGCTGCAGGACGACGGTCGCGGTGAAGGTCTTGGTGACGCTGCCGACGCGCAGCCGGTCAGTGGTGTTCATGGGGCGGCCGGTGCGCAGATCGGCCACGCCGTCGCTCGCCGTCCAGCGGGCGCAGGGCGCGTCCGGGGCGGCGCCGGTGACCAGGACCGCGGCGCCGGCGATCCGGTCGTGTGTCACCAGGTGGTGCACGGACCGGCTGAGCGCCGGGTGCGGGCCGCACGCGCGGGGCGCGTCCCGTGCGGGCTGCGCGGCGGCGGCCGGGGCGGCGGTCAGCAGGCAGGCCAGGGTGACGGCCGCGAGGCCGGTACGCCGGCGGAGTACGGAACCGGGTAAGGAGATCGCCATGCGACCTCACGCTAGACACCGCCCGCAGCGCGCTCACTCCGGCAGGCAGGCGATTCGGTGCGGGGGCCGGCACCAGTGAACGTGCGGAGGCGAACCCCCGGTCCCGGCAGCTGCCGGCGCGGTCGGACAGGCGTACCAAGGGTGAACCCGGGGCGCTCGCGCCGTCCCGCCGAGCCGTGGGCTGACACCCTGGGCGGGACGAAGGGATCCGCTCGTTGCCGCTGGGGGGCAGGCATGACGGTTGGGGAGGCCGCCGGCGGTGCCGTCGGGCGGGTGCCGCGGCACGTGGCCTGTGTGATGGACGGCAACGGGCGCTGGGCGGCGCGGCGGTCGTTGCCGCGTACGTCGGGTCACCGTGCGGCGGAGACGACGGTGATCGACGTCATCGAGGCGGCACGGACGGCCGGTGTGGAATGGCTGAGCCTGTACGCGTTCTCCACCGAGAACTGGCAGCGCCCGAGCGCCGAGGTCGACTTCCTGATGCGGCTGGTGCGCCGCGTCGTGCGCAAACACGCCCCGCTGCTGCACGTACGCGGGATCCGCTGCCGGTTCCTCGGCGTGGCGGATCCGCGCATTCCGCCGGCGCTGGCCCGGGACTTCGCCGATCTGATGACGCTGACCGGACAGAACCGGGGCATGACGCTGACCGTCGCGTTCGATCACGGCGGGCGCGGCGACATCGTGGCGGCGGCGCGGTCCCTGATCCGCAGCGGGGTGCCGGCCGAGGCCGTGGACGAGCGGAGCTTCGCCGCGCACCTGCCCTTTCCCGACACACCCGATGTGGACCTCGTCATCCGGACCTCCGGGGAGCAGCGCATCTCCAACTTCATGCTCTGGCAGGTCGCCTACGCGGAGTGGATGTTCCCGCCGGTCCTCTGGCCCGACTTCCGCGCGCCCCACTTCCTGGAGTGTCTGCACGCCTATCAGCAGCGCGACCGCCGCTTCGGTGGCGTGCCGCCGAACGCGAACGGAGAACGACCAGCGTGACCGCTACGGACAGCCAGTTCCAGGAGTTCTTCAACGATCCGCGCTGGGCGCCGGCCGTCCTCCGGGCGACCGTTCTGGAGGCCGCGCACCCACAGGTCGGCGCGGCCCTGCTCGACAGCTCGACGTTCGTGACCCACCCGTGGCGCCGGCTGCGCAACACGATCGTGAGTCTGCAGCGCATGTTCGGGCCCGACGACGAGGTGCGGCGCAGGGAGGCGGCGCGGCTCAACCGGCTGCACGCCCGGCTGAAAGGCACCGACGCGCACCAACGGCCCTACGACGCGCTGGATCCCGTGGTGCGGGCCTGGGTGGTCGCGACGCTCTTCGAGAGCAGCGTCACGATGTGCCGGCTCAGCGGGCAGCCGCTGGAGCAGACCGCGATGGAGCGGCTGTACGCCGGGTTCCGGGCGTATCTCGCCGCCCTGGACGGCGACGCGGACCGACTGCCGCCCACGGTGCGGGAGTTCTGGCCGTACTACGACCGGGTGGTGGAGGAGGAGCTGGAGAACACGGAGGCGATGCGGATCATCCTCTATCGGCTCCTCGACCATCTGCCGGCCCCGCCGCTGCTGCACGGTGTGCCCACCCTGTGGGCGGCCGGCCGCGCGATCGGCGGTCCGCTGCTGGGTGTGATCACCGTGGCGTCCCTCCCGGAGTCGTTCCGCCGGAAGGCGGGGCTGCCCGAACTGCCCGGTGCGCAGACCCTGATGCAGGGCGTCTATCTGGGCGCGGGCCTCGCCCGTTTCCTGCCGGAGGGCTGGATCCGGCCCGAGGCCGTCGTCGGCCTGCTCTCCCTCTCCCCCGACGGCGACGACCCCCGCGCCCGGACGATCAGCGCGCTGCGGGACCGGATGAAGCGGGCCGGGGCTCTGGTCCGGCTGCTCGCCCCGCTTCCGCCCGAGCCGGATCCCGGCGCCGGAACCGTGTCGCGGCGCGGCGTGGCGGAGTTCTTCACCGAGGTGCTGGACCAGACCGGGGACGGCTACCTGGACTGGCCCGATCTCGCCGCCATGGCACGGGAGATCGCGGGCCGTCTCGACCTGGACGAGCCGGCGGAGACGCGGCTGTACGACGCTTTCGCCGCATGGTGGCGGGAGCTGCAGGCGGCTCTCGACACCGACGGCGACGGCCGGGTCAGCGCCCCGGAGTACGCGGCGGCCGTGCCGTCCCTCGCCGGTCCCGCGCTGATCAGGGTCGCCGAGGTGCTCTTCGACGTCACCGACACGAACGGCGACCAGCGGGTGGACGCGGACGAGTACCGGACGCTGTTCCGCACTGGGTTCCGCCGGGACATGCCGGGCGCGGACGGCACGTACACGCGTGGGGCGTTCGTGCGGGACTTCCTGGCCTTCATGTCGGGCCGGGAGCGCTCGACGCCCTACGACCCGCTGCTCGCCGACGCCTGACCGGCGGCTCCGGTGCGGCGGTGAGCGGTCAGCCGAGGCCGAGGACGTCCAGGGTGCGCTCGGCCATGCGCCGCTCGCCGAGGGCGTTGGGGTGGACCGGGACCACGTTCTGGCCGAACAGGAGCGGCTCGGTCCACCGGGTGCCGACGGGCCGGCAGGCGTCGTGCCCGGCGGAGGCCTCGGCGAAGTCGACGTAGGTGGCCCCCGTCTCCTCGGCGGCGCGCCGGACCACGGCGTTGAGGTGCGCCTGGAGGGCGTGCAGGTACGGCACGTCGCCGGTGGCGACCGGCAGTCTGACGAAGCAGGAGGGGTCGCTGGTGGGCGGGGTGATCCACGGGTAGCCGAGCACCGTCACGCTGGCCCGGGGCCCCTTGGCGCGCACGCCGCGGAGCGCGGACGTCAGCGCGGGACAGGTGTGCGCGTCGATCTCGTCGTCGAAGGACGACCCGTACCGGTCCTTGCACGGGCTGCCCCGGCCACCGCTGAGGATGCCCGCGGTTCCGCACGCGGTGACGGCGTGGACGAAGGTGCCGTTGTCGTTGCCGCCGATCGTCAGGGTCACCAGGTCGGTGTCCGCGGTGACCGCGTCCGTCTGGGGGGCTACGCCGGGACACTGCGCCTCGGTGAAGTCCTTGGTCCGGGCGGCGCCGCAGGTGACGTCCCTCAGGCGCGCCGTCGTCCGGGCGGCGATGACATGGGCGTAGTTCGCCGTGGAGCGCAGACAGAGCGGGCTGGTGACGTCGACGGGGAGGACCCCGGAGGCGGCGCTGTAACTGTCCCCCAGGGCGGCGTAGTTCAGGGGTGTCGCGGCCTGGGCGGGAGTCGTGGTGAGGCCGAGGGCCAGCGCGCCGACGGCCGCGGAGGTCGCGGTGAGGACGCGGCGCAGGGCATGCAGGGGCATGTGGAGACAGCCGGGCATGGCGGTGCCGTGGGCGTGGTGGATCGCGAGAACGGGGCGGCTCGAACGAGCGGAAGGGGTGTGCGGGGCGGCCACGAGACGGCGGTACTACCGCTAGGTAATCTGAGGCCGCCGCCGCGCGGAGTCAACTTTGCCGACAGAACTTTTGAAAGACGGACGGCCTGATAATCCGTCCGCATCCGGGGCACCCGTACGGCAGGAGCACCACCTTCACCGGCTGGAGGCACGTCATGATCGCCCTCGGCATCATCCTGCTCATCATCGGCTTCCTCACAGGCATATCCATCCTGTGGACCATCGGCGTGATCCTGCTGGTGGTGGGAGCCATCCTGTGGATCATGGGGGCCATGGGCCACGCGGTCGCCGGACGGCGCCACTATTGGTGAGCGGCGACATGTGATCCCTCCGGCGGGTGCTGTCCTTCAGTACCCGCCGCGGCAGGGAATGAGCTGCGGCCCACCGGAGGGACGTCCGGCGGGCCGCGGGCGTGCGCGGGGAGTCCGGGCGGGGGCGTCGACCGTGCCTGAGCCGGCGGCCTCGGGGCCGAACCATGCCGCGGGTGGGGCGACTTCCCCGATGCCGGGGGCCGCGCACGGTGATGTGCCGAACGAGGACGCCGGTTCCCCCCTGCCGCAACACGTCGCACGGGACGACCGGGTGTCTCCGGGCCCCGCGCGCCGGGCCACTGTCGCGGAAGCGCCGCGGAATTGTCCGTGATCCGTAACAGCGGGATCCCCTGCCTGCCCCTCACCGTCCTGCCTGATGCCGAGCACATCGGCACGGCACAAGGCGGACACGGCAGGGGGCGGGACGGACATGGCGCGGCATGGCGGACGGGGATGGTACGGCCGGGTGATAGCGGCGGCGGTGGGGGTCACGGCGGTCGCCGCCGCCACCTCGGTGTGGTCCGCGCAGGCCGGCCAGAGCGGCGGCGGGTCCGCCGCACCGGGGGCCGCCCGGCCCGCCGCGCCCAAGGCGGCGCCCGTCTCCGTGGCCATCGCCCACGCCTCCGACCGCGGCGAGCACGCGGTCAACATCACCATCGACGACGGCCCGGACCCGGTCTGGACCCCGCAGGTGCTCCAGGTGCTGCGGGACAACGGCGTGAAGGCGACGTTCTGCATGGTCGGCACCCAGGCCCAGGCGCACCCGGATCTGGTCAGGCAGGTGGTGGCCGCCGGGCACCGGCTCTGCGACCACACCGTGTCGCACGACACCACCATGGACACCAAGTCCGAGTCCTACCAGGCGCAGCAGATCGTCGACGCGGAACGGCAGATCACCAAGGCGTCGGGGGGCGTCCGTCCGATGTACTACCGGGCCCCGGGCGGCGCCTTCACCCCGTACAGCCGGAAGCTGGCGGCCTCCCACGGTATGCGGCCCCTGGGCTGGAACGTCGACTCCAAGGACTTCGAGCGGCCGGGCAGCGCCGCGATCATCGCGACCGTCAAGGGCGAGCTCAAGAACGGGCCCACGATCCTCTTCCACGACGCGGGCGGCGACCGCTCCCAGACGGTGACGGCGCTGCGCACCCTGCTGCCCTGGCTGAAGCAGCAGGGGTACGCGTGCGGCTTCCCGGTGCGCTGAGACGGTACTCGTCCGCAGTCGGCGGCGCGGGCGGGTCCGGGCAGGCACTGAATCGATCATGGAGCCTCCAGGCCGCCTCCGACGTGCGAGGATGAAAGGATGGACATCCTCCGCAGGAACAACGTCCGCGTCTTCGGGCCGGAGTCCGGTCGGGCCATGGTCCTCGCACACGGTTTCGGCTGTGATCAGAACATGTGGCGCCTCGTGGCGCCCGGCCTGGCGCGGCACTTCCGGGTCGTGCTGTTCGACTACGTCGGCTGCGGCCGCTCCGACCTGGCCGCCTGGCGGGAGGAGCGCTACGCGACCCTGGACGGCTACGCCCAGGACGTGGTGGACGTGTGCGAGGAGCTGGACCTGCGGGACGCCGTGTTCGTGGGCCACTCGGTCAGCGCCATGGTCGGTGTCCTGGCGGCCGCGGGGGCCCCGGACCGTATCGGCTCTCTGGTCATGGTGTGTCCCTCCCCCTCGTACATCGACGAGGAGGGCTATCGCGGCGGTTTCACCGCGGCGGACATCCACGAACTGCTGGAGTCGCTGGAAGCCAATTACCTCGGCTGGTCCGCGGCCATGGCCCCGGTCATCATGGGCAACCCCGACCGGCCGGAACTGGGTGAGGAACTGGCCAACAGCTTCTGCGCCACCGACCCGGAGATCGCGCGCGTCTTCGCACGCACCACGTTCCTCTCCGACACCCGTCAGGACCTGAAGACGGTGACCGTCCCCACCCTCGTCCTCGAATGCGAGCAGGACGTGATAGCGCCCCGGGAGGTCGGCGCGTACGTCCACGCGGCCGTTCCCGGCAGCCGCCTGGTCACCCTGGCCGCCACGGGCCACTGCCCGCAGCTGAGTGCCCCGGAAGCCACCACCGGGGCCATCACCACGTTCCTGGAAGACCTGGCCTGATGTCTCCCTCCGGCCCGGCTCCCGGACCCCCTCGGGAGGCACGGCCACACATCGGTACGGATGTCACCGCCCTGCTGGAGGACAGCACGGAGGAGCTGTACGAGTCCGCCCCCTGCGGTTACCTGTCCACCCTGATGGACGGCACCATCGTCAAGGTCAACAGGACGCTGCTGGACTGGCTCGGCCTCGCCCGGGAGGAGGTCGTGCACCGCAGGCGCTTCACCGACCTGCTGACCGTGGGCGGCAAGCTCTACCACGAGACCCACTACGCACCGCTGCTGCGCATGCAGGGGCAGGTCGGTGGTATCGCGCTGGAGATGAAGGTCGCGGACGGGTCCCGGCTTCCGGTACTGATCACATCGACCGTGAAGCGCGGCGCCGACGGCCGTCCCCTGCTGGTGCGCACGACCGTCTTCGACGCCACCGACCGGCGTTCCTACGAGACCGAGCTGCTGCGCGCACGCCGCACGGCCGAGGAGGCCCTGCGCCAGGCGGAGGCCGACCGCGAGCAGCTGCGCGAGGCACTGGCGGTACTGCAGCAGAGTCTGCTCCCGGCCGGTCTGCCGACCGTGCCCGGCATGGAGACGGCCGCGTACTACCACACGGCCTCCCCGATACGGCTGGGCGGTGACTTCTACGACCTGTTCCCCCTCGGCGACGAGCGCTTCGCGTTCTTCCTCGGCGACGTCTGCGGAAAGGGCCCGCAGGCGGCAGCCGTCACCTCGCTCGTGCGCTACACCCTGCGCGCCGCGGCACTCCACGGTCTCGGTCCCGAAGCCGTGCTGTCCACCCTCAACGCCGCACTGCTCGAGCGGTACGCCGAAGGGGACCCGCGGTACTGCACCGCCGTCTTCGGCATCCTGGAACCCGCGGGGCAGAGCGTCGGCGTCCTGCTCGCCTCCGGCGGGCACCCGCCCGCGCTGCTGCTCCGGGCGGACGGCCGGGCCGAGTACCTGCCGACACCCGGCGGACTGCTGATCGGGGCCTTCCTCGAAGCCTCCTTCACGACCATCCGCACCACTCTCCACCCCGGCGACACCCTGTTGCTGTACACCGACGGCCTCACCGAGGCGCGTACGGGAGGAAAGAGCGGCCTGTACGGTTACGACGCGCTGCAGGCGTTCGCCACCGAGCTCGCCCCCGCTGCCCCGCGCACCGTGGTCGACGCCCTCATCCGTCTCCTTTTGAGCTTCGGCGACGGACTCGACGACGACACGGCTCTCCTGGCCCTGGGGCGCCCGCCTCACCCCGGCCGCTGAGCCTGGGACCATGGGCGTGTGAACGGGTATCCGGTGCGCGGCGGGGCCGAGCCGGTGGACGTGCTGGAGGTGGCGCCGACGGCCCGGACCGCGGTGGCCTGGCTGCCGCCGCCGGAGCTGTGGCCGGCGATCCAGGAGATCCGCTGGGAACACGATCCGCAGGTACGGCGGTGGCCGCCGCACGTGAACCTGCTGTTCGGTTTCGTGCCGGAGGAGGAGTTCGAGCGGGCCGTGCCGCTGCTCTCGGCGGGGGCGGCACGGAGTGCGGCGTTCCCGGCGCGGCTGGCCGGGGTGCGCTGGTTCCGGCACCGGCACTACGCGACGGTGTGGCTCGACCCGGCCGCGGCGGATCCGGCACCGTGGTCCCGGCTCCACCGGGAGCTGGAGTCGCGGTTCCCGCTGTGCCGGGGGCGCGGGGAGCGTTTCACCCCGCACCTGTCCCTGGGCCGCACCCGGAATCCGAAGGGGCTGGCCGCCGAGTGCGCCGCCCGGCTGGGCACGCTGTCGGCGGTGGTCGAGGAGGTGGTCCTGCTGTCCCGGCGGGACGAGGAGCCCATGCGGCCCCGGGCCGTGATCACCCTGGGCACGGGTGAGGTGCACCGGGCGCAGGAGGCCTGAGGGCCCGGTCCGGCACGGAAAAGGCGCCCCGGCCCGGGGGCGCCTTTCCTGGCGTGCCGGCCATAAGCACTCGATGACGCGACCTCGTGGCCGTGCAGGGCGCCGCGTGGCCGCCGGCTCTCCTGGGCGGGTCCCCGGTCCGGGCCGGCCGACCGCTCCGCGCGGCAGTGCGCGGGTCAGGGCAGCGGGGTGCCGCCGGTCGCGTTGAGGATCTCCGCTGTGATGAAGCTCGCCTGCGGGGACGCCAGATAGACGTAGGCGGGGGCGAGTTCGGCGGGCTGGGCCGGGCGGCCGAGCGGGCTCTGCTTTCCGAACTCCGCCGTGTCCGGCATGGTCGACGGGATGAGCGGGGTCCACACCGGCCCCGGTGCGACCGCGTTGACCCGGATGCCGCGCTCGGCGACCATCTGGGCCAGCCCCTGGGTGAAGGTGACGATCGCGCCCTTGGTCATCGCGTAGTCCAGCAGGTGCGGACTGGGCTTGTAGGCCTGCACCGACGTGGAGTTGATGACACAGCCCCCGGCCGGGATGTGCGGCAGGGCGAACTTGGTCAGCCAGAACATCCCGTACAGGTTCGTCCGCATCACCCGGTCGAACTGCTCGGTGCTGATCGCCTCGATGCCGTCCGGCTGGGACATCTGGTAGGCGGCGTTGTTCACGAGGACGTCGACGTGGCCGAACTCGGCGACCGCACGTTCGATCAGCGACCGGCAGTTGTCCTCGTCGCGGATGTCGCAGGACACGGGGATCGCCTTGCGTCCCGCCTCCTCCACCAGCCGGGCCGTCTCGCGGGCGTCGTCCTCCTCCTCGTCGAGATGGGTGAAGAGCACATCGGCGCCCTCGCGGGCGAAGGCGATCGCCACCGCCCGTCCGATGCCGGAGTCCCCTCCCGTGATCACCGTCCTCCGGCCGTCGAGACGTCCGGAGCCGCGGTAGGACTCCTCGCCGTGGTCGGGCGGCGGGTCCATCGGGCCGGTCCAGCCCGGATGCGGCTGGTCCTGGGAGGGAAAGTCGGGGCGGGCGTGCTGTGTGACCGGGTTCGGCCGGTCACCCCGCTGGTCCGTCACGGTGGCCTCCTGCGTCTCGGGGGACGGGACAGGCGACCGGGTTCCCTGCGCGCACCGGATGAAAAGCGCCCGTCCGGGTCAGGCCCTGGGCTCGCGGTGGCCGCCGGCGCGCAGGTGGTCCCTGCGGGCGAGGTTGTAGATCCGCAGGAGGTGCTTCGCCACGGCACAGGGCGCGGCGTCGACATGGCACTGACGGCACGTCCGCATGTGCTGCTCGTAGGTGAAGCGCGCGTTGTCCAACGCGTCGTTGACAGAAGACATCGACTTCTCCGGGCAGGGCGGCGTCGGGGATGGCGCCGAGTTGACTGACTGGTACACCCAGAGCAAGGGGATCATGTTACTGGCGGTACTGGGAAACTCGTACTGGCAAGGGCGGACGATTCAGGTCAGCGCCTCGTCCGGCGCCGGGTCCTCCACCCCGGTGGGGCACAGCCGGGATTCCGTGGCGAACTCGCCGACACGCCGGTGGTGTTGACGGTGACCGGTGGGCAGGCGGTGCTCCGGCGCCGTCGGGTCCCGGTTGGTAAGATCGTCGTACGGCATCGCGTGCCGGTCACCGGCCGGGTGAGGCATGGAGGTGCCGGGAGACTGCCCTCGGAGGCATTCCTCTCATGTCCGTCTAGTTGAACCACACCATCGTCCATGCCCGGGACAACCGGGAGTCCGCCACGTTCCTGGCACACATTCTGGGGCTGGAGGTCGGGCCCGAGTGGGGCCCGTTCGTCCCCGTCACGACGAGCAACGGGGTGACCCTGGACTTCGCCACCATCCCCGCGGAGTCGATCGTCATGCAGCACTACGCCTTCCTCGTCGCGGACGAGGAGTTCGACGCGGCCTTCGCCCGCATCCGGCAGGCCGGCCTCACCTACTGGGCCGATCCGCACGGAAAGCAGCCGGGTGAGATCAACCACCACCACGGCGGCCGGGGCCTGTACTTCCTGGATCCGGCCGGACACGGCATGGAGATCATCACCCGCCCCTACGACAGCCACCCGCAGCCGCCGCAGTCCTGAGGAAACGGCAGGCCAGGGCCCCGGCCCTGGCCTGCCCCGCCCGCTCCGCACGACGGGCCCACCCGACTGCCCGCCCACTCCACCCGACCGCCCGCCCACCCGACACACTGTGGTCATGAACGACTTCCCCCCGGTCCACCAGGACCCCGCTCCCGACCGGTACGGACGGCTGCGGGTGCGGGCCGACGACCTCTCGCCCGCCGACTGGCTCACCGCCCGCGGGCCGGGGCCGGCCGCCATGGGAACGGTCGCGGGTGTCGCGGCGCCGGGCTTCGCCGCCTACGCCCGGATCCTGCACCCGGCCCGGCTCGGCGAGCGGCCGGTGCGCTGGTCCACCGTGGCCGCCGCACAGGGCACGCGCATCACGCCGGTCACCCGCTGGCACGAGGTCATCGGGGCGGACCCGGACCACGTCAACCGCTCCGACCTCGGTCTGCCCGGCGTGTGGGACGAGCATCCCGGCGAGGGTCCGACCCCTCCGGAGGTGGCACGGGCGCTGCTGCCCGTGCTGGCCCGGCACACCGGGACCGCGCAGGAGTGCTGGTTCGGGCTGTGGAGCGGATACGGCCGCTGGGACTGGGAGCGGTTCCCGACGTTCGAGACGCCGGGCCGGGACGAGGTGCTGCTGGCCGGCCGGCTGGCCGACGCCGTCTCCCCCGTGTCCCTGGACGAGTTCGCCGAGCTTCCCGGTCTGTGGTGGCCGCAGGACCGCGCCTGGTGTCTGGGCGGAGACGTGGATCTGGCCAGCACGTACGTCGGCGGTTCACCGGAGCTGATCGCCGACCTGCTGGCCGCGCCGGACCTGGAGGCGTGTCCGGTGCACCCGGACGATCCGGTCGGCTGAGCGCTCCGAAACATTTCGCCCCGAACCTCGAATGATGCGAGGGGTATTGACGCCCTGTCACCCCCTCCTATCATCCAGAGCATCCGGGACGCCGACCATCGTTCGGTATGTCAAACGGCCGTTCATCCCTTCCCGGCATGTCATGCGCATGACATAACGACGCCCGCAACGATCACCCGTACGAGGAGAACCATGAAGTGTCCCCGAAGGCCCGGCCGACGCCTGGCCTCCCTGTTAGGCACGTTCGCCGCCGTCACCCTCGTTGTGACCGGGACGGCCGACGCCCGGCCCGCACCCGTCAAAGCGAGCACCCTCGGTGCCCAGGCCGCCCGGTCCGGGCGGTACTTCGGCACCGCGGTGGCCGCCGGAAGGCTGGGCGACGGGACGTACACCGCGATCCTGGACCGGGAGTTCAACGCGGTCACGCCCGAGAACGAGATGAAGTGGGACGCCACGGAGCGCTCCCGGGGCTCGTTCTCCTTCGCGGCCGCCGACCAGATCGTCAGCCATGCCGTCGCACACGGGCAGCGCGTGCGGGGCCACACCCTGGTCTGGCACTCCCAGCTGCCCGGCTGGGTCGGCTCGATCTCCGACGCCACGACCCTGCGCGGTGTGATGCGCTCTCACATCACCACCGAGATGGGCCACTTCAAGGGCAAGGTGTACGCCTGGGACGTGGTGAACGAGGCGTTCGCCGACGGCGGCAGCGGAGCGCGCCGCGCCTCCGTGTTCCAGAACGTCCTCGGCGACGGCTTCATCGAGGACGCCTTCCGCACCGCCCGCTCGGCCGATTCCGCGGCCAAGCTCTGCTACAACGACTACAACATCGAGAACTGGTCGGATGCCAAGACCCAGGCCGTGTACCGCATGGTGCGCGACTTCAGGTCCCGTGGCGTGCCGATCGACTGTGTCGGCTTCCAGAGCCACTTCGGCTCGTCCGGGCCGCCCGCGAGCTTCGGGACCACCCTGGCGAACTTCGCGGCTCTCGGCGTGGACGTGCAGATCACGGAGCTGGACATCGCGCAGGCACCGGCGACCGCGTACGCGAACACGGTGAAGGCCTGCATGAACGTGGCGCGCTGCACCGGCATCAGCGTGTGGGGCATCCGTGACAGCGACTCGTGGCGCAGCGGGGAGCACCCGCTGCTCTTCGACGCCGCAGGGAACAAGAAGGCCGCGTACGGCGCGGTGCTGTCCGCGCTCGGTGGCAGCGTGGCCGCGCCGTCCGCCGCGGCCGCGCTGCCGTCGAGCTTCCGCTGGTCCTCCGGCAGGCAGCTGATCGCCCCCAAGCCGGACGCGACCCACAACATCGCCGGCATCAAGGACCCGTCCGTCGTCTACTACAACGGCAAGTGGCACGTGTTCGCCAGCGTGGCCGGCGCCTCCGGCTACAACCTCGTCTACCTGAGCTTCAGCGACTGGTCCCAGGCCGGCTCGGCCACCCACCACTACCTCGACCGCACGGCGATCGGCAGCGGATACCGGGCCGCGCCCCAGGTGTTCTACTACGCACCGCAGAAGCTGTGGTACCTCGTCTACCAGACGGGCAACGCGTCGTACTCCACCAACGCGGACATCAGCAACCCGAACGGCTGGAGCGCGCCGCGCAACTTCTACGCGTCGATGCCCGACGTCATCAGGCAGAACATCGGCAACGGCTACTGGGTCGACATGTGGGTGATCTGCGACAGCGCCGACTGCTACCTGTTCTCCTCCGACGACAACGGGCACCTCTACCGCTCGCAGACCACCGTCGGCCAGTTCCCGAACGGGTTCACGAACACCGTCATCGCCGCGCGGGACGCCGACAAGTACGCCCTGTTCGAGGCGAGCAACGTCTACAAGGTGCAGGGCGGCAACCAGTACCTGCTGCTCGTGGAGGCGATCGGTTCCGACGGGCGGCGCTACTTCCGCTCCTGGACCTCCGGCAGCCTCGCCGGCTCCTGGAGCCCGCTGGCCGCGTCCGAGAGCAATCCGTTCGCGCGGGCGAGCAACGTGAGCTTCCCGTCGGGCGCCTGGACCAGGGACATCAGCCACGGCGAGATGATCCGCGCCGGGTACGACCAGACGCTGACCGTCCCCGCCTGCAGGCTCCAGTACCTCTACCAGGGCCTGGACCCGAACGCGGGCGGTGACTACAACAGCCTGCCGTGGCGGCTCGGCCTGCTCACGCAGACCGGCTCCGCCTGCTGAACGGCCGGAAGCGGGACGCCGCCCGGAGCGGCGTCCCGCCTTCGCTCACCGTCGCGCACCGGCCCAGGGGTTCACGACGCTCCCGCCGAAGGTCACCACGAGGTGGCCGTCGGAGGCGGTGCCGGACCACCTGGTTCACGACGATGTCGTCGCCGACCTTGTAGCCGTGGGAGTCGACGGTGCCGTCGCTCAGGGTGCCGTTGCCGTAGGACAGGGAGTACTCGGGATGCGAGTGGTCCAGGGGGGTGTTCCCGCCGCTCGGTACCGTGAGGGGAGTTGGGGCGCTACTCGCCGGGAGCGAGGGTGCGGGCCACGACGGCCGCCGCGTCGGCGATCAGCGCCTGGTTCACGGGGGCGTCCGGGGTCGTCTTGCAGGACAGGACGGCCAGCACGAGCGGGGTCCGCCGGGTCGTCCAGGCCACGCCGATGTCGTGGGCGCTCGCGTAGTCACCGGTGCCGGTCTTGTCCGCCACGACCCAGTCCTGCGGCAGCCCCTTGCGGAACCGCTCAGCGCTGGTCTTGTTGCCCTTCAGCCAGGTGACGAACCGCTCTCGGTCGGCGTCGGCCAGCGCCCGGCCCAGGGTGACGTGCTCAAGGCTCGCGGCGATCGCCTCCGGGGTCGTGGTGTCGCGGGGGTCCCCGGGGATCGCGGTGTTCAGCTCCGGCTCCCACCGGTCGAGCCGGCTCACCCCGTCGCCGAGCGACCGGTGGAAGCGGGTGAGACCGGCCGGGCCGCCCACCTCCCGGAGCAGCAGGTTGCCGGCCGCGTTGTCGCTGTACTGGATGGCCGCCGCGCACAGGTCGGCCACCGTCATGCCGGTCGCGAGATTCTCCTCGGTGCGCGGCGAGTTGGGCAGGATGTCGTGCGGCGGGTAGTGCACCACCCGGTCCAGCGGCGCACAGCCACCGTGGTCGCGCAGGACCGCCGCGGCGGCGAACGCCTTGAAGGTCGAGCACATCGCGAACCGCTCCGCCGCCCGGTGGGTCACGGTCCGCCCGGTGCGGACGTTGCGCGCGTACACACCGAGCCGGGCGCCGTAGCGCCGCTCCAGCTCGGCCAACTCCGCCTGGCCGGCGCGTACTCGTGCGTCCGGTGCGGCGGACGCGGACGGTGCGGAGAGCGCCGTGGCGGTCAGCGCGGCGCCGGTGACCGCGAGGCCGGCCTGGAGCAGGCGGCGGCGCGGCAGCGGGGTGGGGCGGTCGGTACTGGTCATGGGTGTGGTCCTCCGAGGTCGTCCGGCGTCGGTGTCGATCTCCGACGGAAGCAGCGAAACAGCAGGCGGGCGCCCATGTCCAAGAGGACACTTTGAAGATCGCATTCCTTATTGATATGAGTGCCTGGTGGATCTCCTGGCACATCTCGAGGCGTATGTGGCGACGGCGGAGGAGGAGAGCTTCTCCCGGGCGGCCGACCGGCTCGGCATCGCCCAGCCGCTGCTCAGCCGCCGTGTCAAGACGTTGGAGGAGCACTTCGGCGGCCTGCTGTTCGACCGGTCCCGGCGGCAGACCGCGACGACCGAACTGGGTGTGCTGCTGCTCCCGTACGCCCGGGACGTACTGGACAGGGCCCAGCGGCTGCGGCAGGTCGCCCGCTCGGCCCGGCGGTCCCGCGTGCGTGCCGTCGGCGTGCCCACGGACTGCGCCCCGGCCGCGCTGGCCCGGGCCCTCCGCGCCGGCACCGAGCACGGGATCACCCTCGGCATGCGCGAACTGCCGCCCAGGGAACGGGTTTCCGGACTGGCCGACGGCTCGCTCGGATACGCGCTGGTGCGCGCCACCCCGGAACACGCGGCGTTCCGGGCGCCGTTGGGACTGGCGTCGGCGGCGGCGCAGGACGGAACGGCCAGGAACCGGGTCCACCTCGAAGAGCTGCGGCCGCGCCGCACGCGCGCCGCCACACCCACCGCGCCACCGCCCCTGCTGCTCCTGACAGAGGATCAAGTGCCGTACTTCGAGGAGAGACTGGCGAGGACGGCCGCTCGGGCCGGGCTGCCCGAGGACCGGATCCGGCCGGCCGGGACGGCGGCCACCGCACTCGCCGAGACGCTGGCCGGGAGCGCGCTGCTGCTGTGCACCGAACCGTTCGCCCGGCAGCACGGAGCCCACTGGACACCCCTGGCCGACCGCACCCTGCACCGGGGGTACGACGTGAGCGCCGCCCCGGGCCGAAGCGGCGCGGGCGAGGTGCCGGGCTGGCTGGCCGCGCTGCTCGCGGCGGCCGTGGGCGCGGTAGCCGCCCGGCGCGGCGAGCCGGCACCCGGGGCCGGGAACGAGGACCTCCGCGCACGGCTGGCGGCGCGCGGATGAGCGCGCCAGCGGTCCACCACCCGGTGTACGCCGGGGACGACGGCGCCCTCCTGGACGTCGCCGAGGCGATCGCCACGGACTGGGCGGCCCTCGGCGTCCGCGGCTCCTTCCTCGCCCGCAACCTCGACACCGGAGAGCAACTCGGCTTCGACATCGAGGTGCCGACGCCGTTGGCCTCGGTGGTGAAGGTCCCGCTCGCGCTCGCCGTGCTGGAGCGGATCGCGACCGGAGACCTCGACCCGGCGCTCCCGGTGACTGTGGACCCGGGCACGAGCAGCGTCGGTCCGACCGGGCTCGCCGCCTTCCGGCACCCGGCCACGGTGGCCGTGGCCGATCTGGTCCTGCTGATGCTGTCGGTGAGCGACAACGCCGCCGCCGACGCGCTGCTCGATCTGGTCCCGGTGGCGGACGTGGACGCGCGACTGCGGGCATGGGGGTGCGACGGCATCCGGATGCGGCACCGGATGAACCACCTGTACGAGTGCGCCGCCGGTGCCGCCGGCAACGACTTCTCCCTCGCGCTGGAGCTGGCCGTCCGGGACGAGCGCGCGGGCCGGCACACCATCGAGACCCTGGACCCGGCCCACGCCAACGCCGGCTCGGCCGCGGCGCTCGTAGGACTGCTGCGCCGCGTGTGGTGCGACGAGATCGCCGCTCCCCCGGCGACGGCGGAGCTGCGCCGGCTCATGGGACTCCAGGTCTTCACGCAGCGGCTGGCGGGCGAGTTGCGCACGGACACCCTGCGGTGGAGCGGCAAGACCGGTACGTTTCTGCACCTGCGGCACGAGATCGGGGTGGTCGAGGCGGAGTCCGGGGAGCGGGTGGCGATGGCAGCGCTGACCCGTTCGGTCCGCAGGGCGGGACTCGCTGCGGACATCGACCTCGCGATCGCGGCGGCGGGGCGGGAGGCGTTCGAGGCGCTGCGGGGGTGAGGACGGCGGTGGGGTCGGCGCCGTCGCGGGTAAGGGCCGTGGGCAGCTGTGTGGTTGGGCAGACCTCGGGAGAGGGTGGGCGAGGACGTCGCGCTTGCGTGGGGTGAGGGAGGGGCGGGGGTTGCGCAGGCGGGACATGACACGGTCGGCCACCGGGGGTGAGAGCGCCGGGCGGCCCTGGGCGGCGGCGTGGATCGCCGTGAACTGGTCCTCGGCGCGGGCGGCCTTCAACAGATATCCGGTGGCGCCCGCCTCGACGGCGCGGGTGACGTCGGCGTCGGTGTCGTACGTAGTGGTCTCCGCGCCGTCGATGCCGTCGCCCAGTTGCAGGTCCACCAGGACGACGTCCGGGGCGGTCCTGCGGGCGAGGGCGAGCGCTGTGCAGGACGGCCAGCAGCCCGGCGGGTACGACGGCGTGGTCGTCGCAGCCGAGCAGGACGGCCCGCAGTCGTACGAGTCCGCGCAGCGCAAGGCGTTCACCGCGGTGTCCTGGAACGCGCCGACCTCGGAACTGGCCGGGCGGCTGGCGCAGGCGCCGAACCGGAAGGACATCCCGGGCACGCTGTTCCTCGCGGGCGGCACGCCGGTGACCGCCCAGGGCGCTCCCGTCGCGGGCATCGGCGTCGCGGGCGCTCCCTCGGGCGACCTGGACGAGCGGTACGCGGGGGCGGGCGCGGCGGTGCTCGGCCGCTGATCCCGGACGGCCGGCCCGGGCGCACGGCCCTAGGCTCCAGGGGCAGCGGAAACGTCCCGTCCGGCTCCCGGAGCGGCAGGACGTCCGGTCCGCCCCGCGGGGCTGACCGGACGTCCTGTTCAGTGCGTCGGGAGGGTCAGACGAGGTCGAACCGGTCCGCGTCCATGACCTTGCTCCAGGCGGCGACGAAGTCCTTGACGAACTTCTCCTTCGCGTCGTCGGCGGCGTAGACCTCGGCGAGCGCGCGCAGCTCGGAGTTGGAGCCGAAGACCAGGTCGGCACGGCTGCCGGCCCACTTCACCTCGCCGGTGGCGGCGTCGCGGCCCTCGAACGTGGTCTGGTCCTCGGAGGTCGCCTTCCACGTCGTGCCCAGGTCGAGCAGGTTGACGAAGAAGTCGTTCGTGAGGACGCCGGGCGTCTTGGTCAGGACGCCGAGCTGCGACTGCTGGTGGTTGGCGCCGAGGACGCGCAGGCCGCCGACGAGCACCGTCATCTCGGGGGCGCTCAGGCTCAGCAGGTTCGCCTTGTCGAGCAGCAGGTACTCGGCCGGCAGGCGGTTGCCCTTGCCGAGGTAGTTGCGGAAGCCGTCCGCGGTCGGCTCCAGCGCCTCGAAGGACTCGGCGTCGGTGTGCTCCTCGGTCGCGTCGACCCGGCCCGGGGTGAAGGGCACCTCGATCTCGAAGCCGGCTTCCTTGGCGGCCTTCTCCACGCCGGCGGCACCGCCGAGGACGATGAGGTCGGCCAGGGAGACCTTCTTGGCGCCGGAGGAGGCGTTGAACTCCTGCTGGATGTTCTCCAGGGTGCGCAGCACCTGCGCCAGCTGGTCGGGGTCGTTGACCTCCCAGCCGCGCTGCGGGGCGAGGCGGATGCGGGCGCCGTTGGCGCCGCCGCGCTTGTCGCTGGCGCGGAAGGTGGACGCGGAGGCCCACGCGGTGGTGACCAGCTGGGACACCGACAGGCCCGACTCCAGCAGCTTGGTCTTCAGGGTGGCGATGTCCGCCCCGTCGATCAGCTCGCCCTCGCGCTCCGGCAGCGGGTCCTGCCACAGCAGGGTCTCCTGCGGGACCTCCGGGCCGAGGTACAGCGACTTCGGGCCCATGTCACGGTGGGTGAGCTTGTACCAGGCGCGGGCGAAGGCGTCCGCGAACTCGTCCGGGTTCTCGTAGAACCGGCGGGAGATCGGCTCGTAGATCGGGTCGAAACGCAGCGCCAGGTCGGTGGTGAGCATCCGCGGGCGGTGCTTCTTCGACGGGTCGTGCGCGTCCGGGATGATCTCCGGGGCGTTCTTGGCCACCCACTGGTGGGCGCCGGCCGGGCTCTGCTCCAGCTCGTACTCGTACTCGAAGAGGTTCTTGAAGAACCCGTTGCTCCACCGGGTCGGCGTGGCGGTCCAGGTGACCTCCAGGCCGGAGGTGATGGCATCCCCGCCCTTGCCGGTGCCGTAGGTGCTCCGCCAGCCCAGGCCCTGCTCCTCCATCGAGGCGGCCTCGGGGTCGGGGCCGACGTGGTCCGCCGGGCCGGCACCGTGGGTCTTGCCGAAGGTGTGACCGCCGGCGATGAGGGCGACGGTCTCCTCGTCGTTCATCGCCATGCGGCGGAACGTCTCACGGATGTCGCGGGCCGCGGCGATCGGGTCCGGGTTGCCGTTCGGGCCCTCCGGGTTGACGTAGATGAGGCCCATCTGGACGGCGCCGAGCGGGTTCTCCAGCTCGCGGTCGCCGGTGTAGCGCTTGTCGTCGAGCCAGGTGGTCTCGGGACCCCAGTAGACGTCCTCCTCGGCCTCCCAGACGTCCTCGCGACCGCCGCCGAAGCCGAAGGTCTCGAAGCCCATCTGCTCCAGGGCGACGTTGCCGGTGAGGATCATGAGGTCGGCCCAGGAGATGCTCTGGCCGTACTTCTTCTTCACCGGCCACAGCAGACGGCGGGCCTTGTCGAGGTTGCCGTTGTCCGGCCAGCTGTTGAGCGGGGCGAAGCGCTGCTGGCCGGCGCCGGCGCCGCCGCGGCCGTCGCTGATGCGGTAGGTGCCCGCGCTGTGCCAGGCCATACGGATCATCAGCGGCCCGTAGTTGCCGAAGTCGGCGGGCCACCAGTCCTGCGACGTGGTGAGCACCTCGGCGATGTCCCGCTTCACGGCCGCGAGGTCCAGGGCCTTGAAGGCCTCCGCGTAGTCGAATTCCTCACCGAGGGGGTTGGCCACGGCCGGGTTCTTGGCGAGGATCTTCAGGTTGAGCCGCTCCGGCCACCACTGGCGGTTGCCGCCGCCCTGGGTCGGGTGCAGGGCCCGGTCATGCGCGACGGGGCAACCGCCGCTCCCCTCCTCCGACTTCGCGTCTGTGACGATCGCGTCGTGGTTCTCAGTCATGGCAATCCTTCCGAACTGTGCGGAACTCGGTGCTCAGGAACTGCGGCCGGTGGAACAGTCGGGGCACACGCCCCAGTACACGACCTCGGCCTCGTCGATGGCGAAGCCGTGGTCGTCCGCGGCGGTCAGGCAGGGCGCGTCGCCGACGGCACAGTCGACGTCGGCGACGGCACCGCAGGACCGGCAGACGATGTGGTGGTGGTTGTCGCCCACGCGCCCCTCGAACAGGGCCGGATGGCCGGCCGGCTCGATACGGCGCACGAGACCCGCGGCGGTGAGCGCGTGCAGGGCCTCGTAGACGGCTTGCACGGAGATGTGGCCCACGCGATCGCGGACTCGGGCGGCGATCGCCTCGACGCCGAGGTGGTCGCCGTCCCGGACGGTCTCCAGCAGCGCGACGCGGGCTGCCGTCACGCGCAGGCCGGCACCGCGGAGTTCCTCGGCGGTGGTCGGTCTCGGGGAGGCGGTCATGACGGCGAACCTATCCTCATAAACACGAGAGGTTCAAGAAAACGAACAATGCAATTTTGGCCACGTGCCGTCGCCTGCCGTCCATCTCCCGGCCGGGGGCGACACCCGCCGGAAGATCTGCTCGCACGTTGCCTCCGCACGTCCGCGTCCGGCGGGCGTGGCCGGTCCGATGGGCGCGGCCGGAGCGGCCGTCGGTGGGAGACTGAGACTGAGCCCTGGCCATGCACGCATCATGTGACCCCGGGCGGACGACGGCCGCGCGGCGAGCCGAACGGTCCTCCGAACAGACGACCCCGGCGCACTGTGCACGGCCGTCCACGCACGAGCCGCCCGGCCGGCGCCGGCGTGCACGGCGGCGACTCGTTCCCGGTGGCGGTGAGGTGCATCCTTGGGGACTCACCTCGGCCCGGCGCATTCACCTCGGGCCCGGTGCCTCCTCCGGGAACAGGCCTCGTGCCTGACGCGAGCTGTCCCGGTAGCGGCGGGCCAGGGCGTGGAAGGCCTGCTTCGGTTCCCAGTGCCAGCCGGACTCCGGGTCGTCCGGGCGGTCCTTGACGGTCCTGGTGATGGCGTAGCTCGCCATGTCGAGGTCGTGCCGCGGGTCGTCCGGGCGGTACGGGGCGTCCGGGCTCACGAACTCGTAGGCCATCGCCGCGTACAGGTCCACCGTGGAGAACACGTCGAGGAGTTGCGTGAGGTAGGCCGCCTGCGTGCGCTCGCTGCGGACCAGGTCGCCCTTGATCTCCTCGGGCTTCTTGTCGTGGTCGACGACGTCCCAGCCCATCCCGCCGGCCTCGGGCGCCCCGACGTAGGCGCAGGTGCCGAACTCGGTGACGGCCACCGGCTTGCCCCACCGCAGATGGCGGCTCAACTCCCTTACGTGGTCGGCAGGATCGGGGAAGTACGAGTAGTAGTCGATACCCACGATGTCGAAGAGGCGCCAGTCGACCTCGTCTTCCTGGGCGGCGGCATAGCCGAGCCGGCCGTGGAAGACGGACCGGCCGACCGCGGCGGCCGTCGCCGTGAAGCGGTCCAGGCGGCGCTGCATCGCCACGGGGTCCACCCGGCCGGCCAGCAGGTTCCGGATGCGCTCGAAGGCGGTGTCGCCGGGTACGATCCCGGGCACGTACAGCCAGAACTCACAGCCCACGCTGAGGTCCACCGCCGCTCCCTGCCGGCGCAGCCGCTCCGCGAACCGGCCGGTCTCGGCGAGGTGTTCCAGGATGTCCCGCTCCGGTACGTCGCCGAGCGTCGGCTGGAGCCAGACGCGCAGACCCCGTTCGGCCGCCTCGGCGGCGGTGGCCGTGAGTCGTTCCACCCCATCCCCCGTCACGTCGACGGTGTCGGCGTACAGCTCGTCGCGGATGACCCGGAGGTCCGCCCGCATGCGGGCCGCGCTGAACGCCGTACCCGGTGTCTCGCCCTTGCCCACGGTGTACACGACCCCGCGGTGGCGCAGTCCGCGGTGCGCGCCCCCGGCGGGGCCGGACGGCAGCACGGCGGCGGCCCCGGCCCGGCCGGACGGCAGCACCGCCGCGGCCAGCCCCGCGGACGCCAGGCCGGCCAGGAACTGTGTTCGCTTGATCCCCTTGCTTCTCTGCATGCCGTCACCCTGCCGGGCCCGGCCGCACGGCGCCGTCCGCCGACGGTCTGCGGAACGGGTCCGAAGGGTGGGAATCCGTCGCCGAAAGTCGCGCCGCGCCCCCCGGGCGAACAGCCTCGAACCGCACAGGAACGCCTTCCGGTGAGAAACTCGGACTCCGTCGTGAAGTGGCCGTCGAGAGGGGCGCTGGTGGACCTGGACACCGTCGCCGACGAGCTGTACGGGCTGCGGCCGGAGGACTTCGTGGCCGCCCGCGACCAGCGCGCCCTGGACGCCCGCAAGGCCGGTGACCAGGCCCTCGGCAAGAAAATCGGCGCGTTGCGGCGGCCGAGCCTGGCCGCCTGGGTCAGCAATCTGCTGGTGCGCCGGCAGTCGGAGGAGATCGAGCCGCTGCTCCGCCTCGGCGAGGAGCTGCGGCGCGCGCACCGCGAGCTGGACGGGGCCCGGCTGCGCGGACTCGCCCGGCGGCAGAACGAGGTGATCGGCGCACTGGGACGCCAGGCCCGGCGGCTGGCCGCGGAGGCCGGGCATCCGGTGGGCGAGGGCGTCCAGCGCGAGGTCGAGGAGACGCTGCACGCCGTCCTCGCCGATCCGGAGGCCGCGCGGGAGTGGGCGGCGGGCCGGCTGGTCAAGCCGCTGCGTTCGACGGCCGGGTTCCCGGCGGCCGACGAGACCCTGCTCGCCCGCCGGCCCGCACCCGAGCCGGAGAAGCCCGCGCGCGGCAGGGGCCGTACCCGGGAGGAGGACCGCCGGCAGGACGAGGAGCGCCGTCGGCGCCTGGCCGAGGCCCGCGAGGCCGAGCGGGAGCTGAGCGCCCGGCAGGAGGAGGCCGACGCCGCCGGGCGGGCGGTGGAGGAGGCCGGGACCCGGGTCGCCGAGGCGGAGGGGCGGGTCCGCGAGCTGCGGGAGCAACTGCGGCACGCCGAGGAGGAACAGCGGCAGGCGCGGGCCGGTGAACAGGACGCGCGGGAACGGGCACGGCAGGCCGACCGGGCCGTCCGCGAGGCCCGACGCCGGGCCGGTACGGCCGCCGCACGGGTGGACCGGCAGGCCCCGGCCGGCCGGGCCCGTGGCCGCCGGGACGAGGCGCCCGGATAACCGGTGGAGCGGCGCCGTCGAGCGCCGCTACCGTGCTGCCGGACCGAGTCGTCTGATGAAGGACGTGCCGTTGTACACGGTGTGAGACCTGAAACCGGTGTACTTCTGTGCTCAACACCTGGGTCGTCACGCCCGCCTTCCTGCCGCTCGTGCTCCGCCGTTGCCACACGTGCGCGTCAGAGCGCTTCCGGACAAGCGGACCGCGAAGTTCACGGTCCTGGAGCGGATGAACGTGCGCTCCGTACGACCCGGGCTGCTGGACCGGCTGCACGACGACGATCCCGGCCTGGCAGCCGAGCTGCTCCAGGACCCGGCCGTACGGCGCCGCAATCGCATCGCCCTCGACTGGGACGGATCCTGGCGTCTCGACACCGGCGGAACGGATCACCTGGACGCCGAGGCGATCGACGTCTCGGTGCGCTTCGCGGCGAGGATCCCCGTCCGGCCGGTACGGCTGATCGCCGAGGGCTGTGGTCTTTCACGGGCCGAGGCCGAGAGACTGATCACGGAGGGGAAACTCGTCTCGGCGGTCCGGCTGAGCGACAGGCTCTCCGGCGACTTCACCTTCACGCTCAAGCGCTGAGTCCTTCTCGGGTGCGGGGACGATCGTCCGTCCGCAGCCCCGCGTAGGCAACCGCCCTTCACGGGCCCGACCCCGGCCGGCGACCACGCCGACCGGGGTCTTCGGCCGCGTGGGAAGCGTCCGTCCCAGGCGGGCGAGGGGCGACAGGGCCATCAGTGCCGGAGACAGCAGCATGCCTGCGGCTGTCACCAGGAGACCGGTGCGTGTCCCCCACGCCTGCGCGAGAAGGCCGCCGAGCAGCGAGCCGAGCGGGGTCAGCCCCATGCCGGCGAAGCTGATCGTCGCGGCCGCACGGCCCTGCATCCCGTCCGGGGTGACGGTCTGCCGGACCGCCATGACGGTGACGTTCACCAGCTGACCGAACGTCCCGAACACGAAGTTCACGGCAAGGAGCGCGGGAACCGTCACCGCGGAGGGGCCGTGCAGGGCCGGCACGATCAGGAACACGCCGTCGCCGAATGCTGCGGCGGCCACGAGCACAGTGCCGTGTCCGAAGCGGCTCGGCACCCGGGCGGCCAGCAGCGAGCCGAGGAGGGCGCCCGGCCCCGTCGCCGCGAGTGCCAGCCCGACGGCGGTGCCCGACAGGTGCAGTTCCCGGGTCAGGAACAGCAGATAGACGGTCATCACGGCCGCGAAGAAGAGCTGGAAGGCGGCTGACGCGAGGCACACGGTCCGCAGCAAGGTGTCGCCCGCGACGAAGCGGAGGCCCTCGTGGATCCGCCGCCACACCCGAGGGGGACGCTCGGAGCGTTCCGGGACGTGCTCGCGGCGGCCGATCCGTCGGATGGACAGGAACGACAGCGCGAAGAACGCCGCGCCGGCGGCGGCTGCGACCGGCGCCGACAGCACGGACACCAACGCACCGCCGAGGGCAGGGCCGCCGATCTGTGCGGCGGACCGGCTGCCCTCCAGCGCGCTGTTGCCCCGCACCAGCTGGTCGCGCTCTACCAGCCGTACCAAAGACGCCTGGTACGCCACGTCGAAGAACACGGACAACGACCCGACGGCGAACGCGGCCACGAGCAGCGTCGGCAGGCCGAGCCCGCCGAGGAGACCGGCCACGGCGGCGGCGCCCAGCGCCAGGGCCCGGCCGGCGTCCGTCAGCGCCATCACCGTACGGGTCCGCCACCTGTCCACCCACGCGCCGGCGAAGAGCGACAGCAGCAGGATCGGTGCCTGCCCCACCGCGCGCAGGGCGCCCAACTGACCGGCACCGGCGTCGAGCGTCAGGACGGCGAAGAGCGGCAGGACCACCAGACTCGCATGTTCGCCGAGTTGGGAGGCCGTCTGGCCCACCCAGAGCCGGCGGAAGTCGCCGTCCCGCCACAGGCTTGACGGAACAGGCAGACCGGAATCGGATGCAGCGGAGGAAGAGGACGGCACAGGAACCCCTCGGACGACGGAAGGCGAGACCCGCCCGCCGGCGCGTGCCGGATGCGCCGACGAGTTCGGGCAGCGGGAGAGGGCCGATCAGCGTGGGGGCAGCCGGGCTCAGGCTGCTCCGGAGCCGCCCTGTCCGGCGAGCCAGATCCGCAGCGGACCGACCGGCTCGAAGCCGTGGCGTACGGCGGCCTCCAGGCCGTCTCCGTGCTCGTAGCCGACCACCGGCGAGTCCGGGAACAGCCGGTGTACCGCTGCCAGTACGCCCGGCCAGGCCGCGTCCGGACCGCCGTCCGATGCGAAGACGTTGGAGATGCCGACCACCTGGTCGCTGCGGCTCGCCACCGCTCCGGCGACCACCCGGCCGCCCGGGTCCCGCCCGGCGAGCACGAAGGTGGCCAGGTCGTCGAGCAGTTCGGGCCGGAAGAGGTCCGCGTCGCCGTCCCCGTCGTCCCACGCGAGCGCCCAGGCGCGCAGCGTGTCCGGCGTGTCGGCCACGGCCCACGCGAGAGCGGACGCGGTGGCGGGTGGACTCGCCGCGCGATGGATCCACTGCGCCTCGAACAGGACCTGGAAGCCGGCCTCGGTCAGATCGAGGTCGGCGAAACTGTCCTTGACGGAGGCGCCCGGCGCGGCGGTGTCGATACGCGCCGCCAGCACGGCCGGGTCAGCGCCCGGCGCCAGCGTCACGGCGTCGGGGTAGTACCGCGGTGTGCGGGCCGGGGCCGCCCAGGCCTCCGCTCCGAACTCGCCCACCAGGCCGTGCGATCGGCTCATCACCGCGCACCACTCGGCGTTGTTACGGGCGGCGGCCCGCACCATGAACTGCCTCGGCGTTGTCACGAGCGGATCATTGCCTGTTGCGGGCGGTGCGGCGAACGCTTTTCCGGTGCACGGCAACGAACCCCACACCCGCGGGCGTACCGGACGGCTCGGGTTGCGGCCTGCCCCGCCCGGGGCTGTCGAGCGCCCCCGTCACCGTGGCGGACCGCATCACTCGTGCGGGTGCACCGGGTCCCGCCGTCCGTGGCATACACCGCGGTCCGTCGTTCGGCAGCAGTGTGATGTTTGCCATGCGAGGTGATGGATCTCGGGTGAACGGGCAACGTACCCCTTCATGCCCCACGCGAACCCCCAGCGGCAGGTGATGTGATGACCACGGCGACGACCCCGGCCCTCCGGACGCCGCCCGCCCGGACCGGCGCGGCCACCGCCGGGTCCCCCGCACCGGCCGCCGCGCCCTCCCTGCCGTCTCTGACCGGGCTGCGCTGGATGGCGGCGCTGCTGGTGTTCGGCCTGCACGTGAACAACTTCGGCTACTTCGGCGGCACCGGTGGCCGCCTCGTGACGTGGGCCTTCGGCGCCGGCGCCACTGGAGTGTCGTTCTTCTTCGTGCTGTCCGGATTCGTGCTGACCTGGTCGGCGCGGCCCCGCGACCGCGCGCTCGCCTTCTGGCGGCGGCGCATCGCGCGTATCTACCCGGTGCATCTGGCCACTCTCACCATCGCGTTCGTCATGGCGTACACGCTGGCCCACCAGGCCCGGCCGACGGCGAAGCAGGCGCTGGCGAACGTGCTGCTGGTGCACTCCTGGCGGCAGCCGTGGTGGCAGACCCTGAACCCGGTCAGCTGGTCCCTGGCCTGCGAGGCGTTCTTCTACGCCGCCTTTCCGCTGCTGTTCCTGCTGCTGCGCCGGCTGGGGGTGCGCGGCTCGATCGCTCTGGGCGGGCTGTCCGTGGCGGCGGTCCTGGTGCTGGCCTGGGCGGACGCCCACCACTGGTGGACCCACCCGATCTACTCGTTCCCCGCCGCACGGCTGCCCGAGTTCGTGCTCGGCGCGGTCACCGCCCGGCTGGTGCTGCTCGGCCGCTGGCGCGGGCCCGGGCTGGAGGCATCGCTCGCCCTGGCCGTCATCGGCTACTTCATGGTCCCGCAGGTCACGCCCGGCTACTCCGCCACCGTGTGCACCCTCACCGGCTTCACCCTGCTCATCCCCGCGGCGGCCGTCGCCGACCTGCACGGGCTGCCGTCCCTGTGGCGGCGCCGGCGGACGGTACGGCTCGGGGAGCTGTCGTTCGCGTTCTACATGATCCACCTGCTGGTGCTGCGCGCCGGGACGGAGCTGCTGGGCAAGAAGCCGCATTTCGGCGCCCTGGCGGGGCTGACGGTCACCGCGGCCGCGTTCACCGTCTCGCTCGGCCTGTCCTGGCTGCTGTACGAGGCGGTGGAGCGCCCGGCACGGCGCCTGCTGCTGCGCCGCCGCCGGCCGGCCCCGCTGCCGGACCCGGTACCGGCCTGCCGGGAGGCCCCGGCAGCGACGCACGACTGAGGGGCGCCCGGCTGGTGGCGATGCGGCGGCAGCGGCTCGGCAAGCGCACCGCCCGTCTCTCCCTCCGCCGCGCCTCGCGACACTCGCCACGTCACCCGCTGCACTCCATGGCCCCCTCGCCCTCCCTCGCCCGCGCCCCGCGTCACCCGGTGCGCCCCGTGGCCACCCCGCGCGCCGCTCACCGGCCGGTCGCACGCGCGGGTGACGTCGGCAACAGCGAGGAGAGTCCCGCGCCATTCGGGGTAGGCGGCTTCCGACACCGGGCCGGCGGCGCCCGCCGACGAGCCGGCACCGGTCGAACGCGCGGAAGGAGCCGAGTCGACGTGCCCGGGAAGCAGACCAGGGAGGTCGTACGACCCACGCTCCCGCATGCCGTGCGCCCCCGTCATCGCGACCGCCCGGCCGGGACGGAACCCGGTGCTCCGGCCGTGCAGCGGCCCGGGCATCCGCTGCCGGCACCGTCCGTCCGACGTTCCGGACAAAATCGCTGTGACCTGGGGAAAGTTCGCGTGAGCGCGGTACCGGAAGCAGGTTTGGCCGTGCCGGACGCCGAGAGCTACGGTGGGCGGTCGGCAATGATCAGCGTCGGGAGCCGGCGGACCGGCAGACCTGGCCGTGCGAGAGGAGAGAATGAGCGTGCCCGAACAGGACGCGGCCGAATCGGCACCGCAGGTGGTGAGTTCCTTCCTGGAACAGCGCAAGGAGCAGATCGCCCAGCGCTGGGCCGACGCCCCCCTGTTCCGGTCGGTCTTCACCGTCTCCCGTGACGAGGCGGTCGAGGCGTGCAAGGCCGTCGTCGAGGCACTGTCCGAGGTGGCCGTCAGCGGACGGCTGGAGGACATCGGGTCGCCCGGCTTCGCGCCGGTGCGTGACCAGTTGGGGCGGATGACCCAGACCCGGGCCCGCTCCGGATCCACCCCGGCCCAGATCGCCGACGAGGTGGCCGGGCTGCGCGCCTCGGCGATCGAGTTGCTGCGCGAGGAGTTCCCCGACCCCGCCGCCCCGCGGGCCCAGGAGTCCGTGCTGGCGCTGACCCTGCTGTTGTGCACGCTGCGCCTGGTGGTGATGGAGACGGCTCTGGACGCCAACGCCGAGCTGATCGAGCGGCAGCGGCAGCAGCTGCTCGAAGTGGCCACCCCCGTGATCAAGCTGTGGGAGGGCACGGTCGCCGTACCGCTGATCGGGACGCTGGACAGCGCGCGCAGCCAGGTCGTGATGGAGTCGCTGCTGGAGGCCATCGTCGACCAGCGGGCCCGGTACGCCATTCTGGACATCACCGGGGTGCCGACGGTCGACTCGCTCGTCGCGCAGCACCTGATGAAGACGGTGGCCGCGGCCCGGCTGATGGGTGCCGAGTGCATCGTCTCCGGGATCCGCCCGGCCATCGCGCAGACCATCGTGCAGCTCGGTATCGACCTGGGCACCGTGCTCACGCGTGCCTCGCTGTCCGACGCGCTGGCCTACGCGCTGGGCAAGCAGGGCATCGAGGTCTCCCGTTCGGACGCGGGTGCGAGCGCCCGGTGAACCAGCCCACTCCCGGTCAGCCCGCCCCGGTGCCGGTCCTCGCCCTGGGCGACGTCCTGCTGGTCTCCTTGCAGGGCGAGCTGCACGACGGCATGGCCGAGCAGTTGCAGCACGACATCACCAGCCGCATCGCCACCAACCGGGTGACCGGTGTGGTGATAGACATCTCGGGCGTGGACATGGTCGACTCCTTCCTCGGCCGGGTGCTCGCGGAGATCGCCTCCACGGCCAGCCTGCTGGCGGCCCGAACGGTCCTGGCCGGAATGCGGCCCGCCGTGGCGATCACGCTGGTCGAACTGGGGCTCACCCTGCCCGGTCTGGTCACCGCCCTGGACGTCGACCGCGCCATGGAACTGCTCTCGCAGAGGGGGAGCTGATGCAGCCGTCCGGCCAGGCGACCGCGACGAGCCTGCCCATCGGCTCGGACGCGGATCTGGCCTGGGTCCGGCAGCAGGTGCGGCAGTGCGCGGCGCAGCTCGGTTTCGGTCTGGTGCAGCAGACCAAGCTGGTCACGGCGGCGAGCGAGCTGGCCCGCAACACGCTGGTGCACGGCGGCGGCGGGCGGGCGGAGATCACCCCGCTGGACAACGGCCGTACCCGGGGCCTGCGGATGTGTTTCATCGACAGTGGTCCGGGCATCCGCGACCTGGAGCTGGCCATGACCGACGGATACACCACCGGCGGCGGCCTCGGACTCGGGCTGAGCGGAGCGAAACGGCTGGTGCACGAGTTCAGCGTCGACACCGAGCCCGGCCGGGGCACGACCGTCACGGCCGTCGCCTGGGTCGCCCAGGTGCCCTCCTCCCGTCCGGGGGTGGGATGAGCCGGGTGTGGGAGGTCCCGGTGCACGACTCCACGCGGGTCCGGGACGCCCGGATCGCGGCCCGCGAGGCGTGCGGGCAGGCGGGGCTGGCCCCCACGCGCACCGCGGCCGCGGAGCTGGTCGCCACCGAGCTGGCCACCAACCTGCTCAAACACGCCGGCGGGGGCCTCATGGTGGTGAACCTCGTGGTGCCGCCCACCGGTGGGCCGGGCACGTCGGTGCAGCTCTACTCGCTCGACCACGGGCCGGGCATCGCCGACGTCGGCGCCGCGCTGCGCGACGGCTGGTCCACCGCCGCCGGCTCGCTGGGCGCGGGCCTGGGCAGCTGTCTGCGCAGCGCCGACTCCTTCCATCTGTACAGCCGGCCGGGCCGCGGGACGGTGGCGACGGCCCGGATAGACCCGGCGCCCGGCCGGCACGAGGCGCCCGCGCCGCCGGTTCCCGCGGGCGGGATCGCGGTCGCCCTCGCGCAGGCCGAGCAGTGCGGCGACGCCTGGAGCTGGGCGCGTTCCGGGAGCCTGCTGACGCTGCTGCTGGCCGACGGTCTCGGGCACGGCGCGAAGGCCGCGCACGCCTCCGGCGCCGCGGTGGCGGAGTTGCACCGGGCCGCGCACCTGCCGCCGGTGGACCTGCTGCGCCGGCTGCACACGGTGCTGCGGCCCACCCGGGGCGCGGCGGTCACGGTGGCCCAGGTGGACGAGGAGCGGGCGGAACTCAGTTTCGCCGGGGTCGGCAACGTCGGCGCCCGGGTGCGCACCGGGGACTCCTGGACGTCCCTCGTCTCCCACCCGGGGATCGTCGGGGCGTACTTCCCGGCGCACGTCCCGGTGCGCCGGGTGCCCTGGCACCGGGACAGCCTGCTCGTCGTGCACAGCGACGGACTGCCCAGCCGCTGGAAGCCCCCGGAAGACCCCCGGCTGCTCGCCCACGACCCGTCGGTGGTGGCCGCGGCGATCCTGCGGGACGCCGGCAGCCCCGCCCGCCCCGTTCGCGACGACACCAGCGTGGCCGTACTGGCCCCCGACCGCCGGACCAGCGCCCATGACAGCCGCCACTGAGAACTGGACCATCGCCTCCGCCGCCGACGCGGCCCGTGCCCGTGCCCGGCTGGCCCGTCTCCTCGCGGACGCCGGAGCGCCCGCGCTGGACCGTGCCCGCTTCCTCGCCGCGCTGGGTGCCCGGCTGCGCCGCGGCCTCGCCGCGGGCGGCACGGACCTGACCGTGACCGCCGGCGCGGGCGGCGAACTGCGGGTCGCGCTGGGCGGCCCGGAGCCCTGGCAGCACACCCTTGTCTGCCCCTCGCCGGTGCCCGGCCCGCCGCCCGGACCGGACGACGCCCCGCTCGCCGAGGCGCTGCTGGACGCCGACGCGGACGCCGAGACGCTGCTGACGCTGCTGACCGAGACGGAGGAGCTACTCGGGCTCCACCGGGAGGAGCTGCACCAGACCAACCAGGGTGTGCTGGCGCTGCACGCCGAACTGGAGGCGGCGGCGCTGGCGCAGCGCGAACTCCTCGACGCCGAGCGGGCGGCGCGCGCGGAGGCGGAGAAGGCCCGCCGTCTGCTGACCTTCCTGGCCAACGCGAGCGCGGTCCTGAACGCCTCCCTCGACCACGAGGACATCCTGCGCCGGCTGCCCGAGCTGCTGGTCCCGGAGTACGCGCGGCACGTGGACATCTGGCTCCTGGACGACGAGCGGACCCCGTCGGGCGAGCGGGCGGCGGCCGCGGTGACGGCGGCCCGCACCGGCCGCCCGCAGCACGCGGGCCCCCACCCCGGCGAACTGCCGGGCGTGGACGACCTGCCGGCCTCGGCGCTGTCCCCGGACCGGCCGCTGCTGTGCCTGCCGCTCGGCGCGCGTTTCGTGCAGGGCGTGCTCACGCTGGCCGCGCCCGGCGGCCGTTTCGACCCGGACACCACCGTGATGCTGGTGGAGCTGGCCCGGCGGGCGGGCATCGCCCTGGACAACGCCCGCCAGTACGAGCAGCACCGGGACGTCGCCGAGGCCCTGCAGCGGGCGCAGCTCACCGAACTGCCCGCGACCCGGGGTCTCGACCTGGCCGCCCGCTATCTGCCGGCGACCCGCGGTCTGAACATCGGCGGCGACTGGTACGACGCCTTTTCGCAGCCGGACGGCAGTGTGCTGGCGGTGATAGGGGACGTCACGGGGCACGGGCTGCGCGCGGCGGTCATCATGGGCCAGCTGCGCACCGCGCTGCGTGCCTACGCCGTCGAGGGCAACGGCCCGGCGCGGATCCTCACCCTGCTGCACCGGATGCTCCGCCACCAGCAGCCGGAGCTGTACGCGACCTGTGCGATCGCCCGGTTCACCCCCGGGGAGCCCGGGGTGGTGTGGGCCGCCGCCGGGCATCCGCCGGCCGTCGCTCGCGGTCCCCGGGGCGAGGTGCGGGTGCTGGAGGCCAGGCCGGGGATCATGCTGGGCGTTCCGATGCCGTACACGTACGAGGAGCACACCCTGGAGTTGCCTGTGGGTTCCACGCTCGCGCTGTACACGGACGGTCTGGTGGAGCGCCGGTCCGCCGGGATCGACGCGGGCATCGACCGACTGGCCCAGGCGATCGGGGCGCTCGGCGGTGCCGATCTGGTGGATCTGGACACGGCGGCCGACGCACTGCTCAAACCGATGCTGCACGATTCCGAACACGACGACGACATCTGCCTTTTGCTGTGCCGCACCACACAGGAGTGAACAGCCGTGTGCCGGCCCCGGTGACGAGGCCGGCGGTGTGCGGCGTTCGGGCAGTGCCCCTGCCGTGACGCGCCGGGTCAGGCGGCGGACGGGAAGCGTTCCCAGACGCGGTGGGCGCCGAGCAGCCGGACGAGCTGCTGGAGCACCGCGGCGGCGGTGTCGCCGTCGACCACGCCGGGCGCGTCGAGCGGGATGCCGGCCGCCTCCAGCGCTGCCTGTCCGCCCTTGGCGGCGCCGATGGCCTTCCCGTGCCGGTAGGCCTCCGCCAGCAGCAGCCCCACCCGCGGGTCGGGCGTGGCCTCCCGGAGGCTGGGCTCGCCCGCCTTGGCGTCCCGGGCACCGTAGGCGTCGGCCCCCACCCCCGGGGTGCCGGCGACCAGCAGCGCGTCGAACTCCACGGAGCGCGCGGTGGCATAGGTCCGCTGGACGGTCAGGGCGTCGGTGCCGTCGCCGAGGGTGCCGCCGGTCGGCGCGACGATCAGCGGGACCATGCCGCTCTCCAGCACCTCCTGGCGTACGGTCCGTACGCCGTCGAGGTCGCCGTCGGGGCCGGTGACGATGCCGATGATCCGGCCGTCGGTGGGCCAGGTGTGCCCGATCTGGGAGAGGGCGGGGCTGGGTTCGACGTCGGCGAGGGGCACCGTGGGCTCGGGCGCGGGCAGTCCGAGACCGGCGGCGACGCCCGCGCACAGTTCCGGGTCGACGTTGGCGAGGACCTGCAACGCCCGTTCCCGGATGGCCTGTTCGTAGCACTTGGCGAGTTCGAAGGTGTAGGCGCCGATGATGTGCTCGCGTTCGGGCGGGCTCATGCTGAGCCAGAACCGGCGCGGCTGGCTGAAGTGGTCGTCGAACGACTCGGGGGCCTCGCGCACCTTGGTCGCCTCGGGGACGCGCACGGGAGTCTCGACGTACGCGCCGTCGAGGGACGCGCTGTCGGCGGACGCCCCGGGGGTGAACGGGCAGCCGCCGTCGAGGGAGTTGGGGCGGTAGGGGGCCGTGCCGCGGTGGACGGCGGTCTGGTGCATGCCGTCACGCAGCATGTCGTTGACGGGCGCGTGCGGCCGGTTGATGGGCAGCTGCGGGAAGTTGGGGCCGCCCAGCCGAGTGATCTGGGTGTCCAGGTAGGAGAAGAGCCGGCCGGCGAGCAGCGGGTCGTCGGTGATGTCGATGCCGGGGACGAGGTGGCCGACGTGGAAGGCGACCTGCTCGGTCTCGGCGAAGAAGTTCGACGGGTTGCGGTTGAGGGTGAGCAGCCCGATCGGCTGCACGGGGGCGAGTTCCTCGGGGACGATGTTCGTCGGGTCCAGCAGGTCGATGCCCTCGAAGGTCTGGTCGGGGGTGTCGGGGAAGGTCTGGATGCCGAACTCCCACTCGGGGTAGGCGCCCGCCTCGATGGCGTCGGCGAGGTCCCGGCGGTGGAAGTCGGGGTCGACGCCGTTGATGATCTGCGCCTCCTCCCACACCAGGGAGTGCACGCCCAGCTTCGGCTTCCAGTGGAACTTCACCAGGGTCGTCCGGCCCTCCGCGTCGACCAGACGGAAGGTGTGGACGCCGAAGCCCTCCATCGTGCGGTACGAGCGCGGGATGCCCCGGTCGGACATGTTCCACAGGGTGTGGTGGGTGGCCTCGGTGTGCAGGGTGACGAAGTCCCAGAAGGTGTCGTGGGCGCTCTGCGCCTGCGGGATCTCCCGGTCGGGGTGCGGCTTGCCGGCGTGGATGACGTCCGGGAACTTGATGGCGTCCTGGATGAAGAAGACCGGGATGTTGTTGCCGACCAGGTCGAAGACGCCCTCGCTGGTGTAGAACTTCGTCGCGAAGCCCCGGGTGTCGCGGACGGTGTCGGAGGAGCCCCGGGAGCCGAGCACGGTGGAGAAGCGGACGAACACCGGTGTCTCGACGTCCTCGGCGAGGAACGCCGCCTTGGTGACGTCGGCCGCGGTGCCGTAGCTGCGGAACACCCCGTGCGCTCCGGCACCGCGGGCGTGGACCACGCGCTCGGGGATGCGCTCGTGGTCGAAGTGCATGACCTTCTCCCGCAGGTGGTGGTCCTGCAGGAGCACCGGTCCGCGGGGGCCGGCCTTGAGGGAGTGGTCGGTGTCGTACAGCCGGGTGCCCTGGGCGTTGGTCAGGTGGCTCCCGCTCTGCGCCATCCGTGCCTGCTCGGCGCCGGTCGGCTGTCCGGTGGGCGAGACGGTGTCCGGTCCGGTCTGGTCGGGCTTGGGGGGAAGCGGCTCGCGGGGTTCGGTGGGTTCGGCGACCGGCGGCGACTGGAACCCCGGCTTGCCGGGGATGCCGTCCTCCGGGCCCGCGGGTTCCCCGTGCAGGGCGTCCGCCACCTTGTCCGCCGCTCGCTTCAGGGGGTTCGTCTCGCTCATCAGTACCTGTTCCTTAGCTGGGTCACGGGGGCGGGTCCGGCATGGGCGAGATGGGGTGTCCGATGCGCGGTGGCCACGCCGGGGCATGCGGCCGACACCCAAGGGCATATCGGGTGGATACCAAACGAAAGGGTCGACGGCGGCCCTCGTACCGAGGTCCCCGGGCCGGGGCGTCCGAAACCGGGAATCGCGGTGATTTCCGGTCGGGGTGAAGTCGGGCCGTCTCCCATCGAGTTGCCGGGACGGCAGGCCCGCCGGACGCTGGTCCGGACCCGGGAACCGCCGGCGGGGCCGAGCGTCCCCGCCGAAGACGTGTTCGTCCGCAGGGCCGGCTTCTTGACCCGGGGCAGACGGACACCCGGCCACCCGCACACGCCACCCTAGGCGCAGACGCCGGCCTGCGCAGTTCGAGTCGAGCGGACCGGTCACGGGCGAGCCGGGCCCCGCGCCGGTCACGGGCGGACCGGGGCTCCGCCGGTCACGAGCGTGCCACGACCCGCAGCGTCTCCAGGGAGGAGTCCGCAGCGCCCGCGATGAGGAAGCCGTGGGCGACGCCGCTGCGCAGGTAGTCCAGGACCTCCGCGGTGATCACCTCGCCGGGCGCGACGACCGGCACGCCCGGCGGGTAGGGGCAGATCATCTCGGCGGCGACACGGCCCACGGCCCGCTCGGCGGGCACCTGTTCGGCCGGCCCGAAGAAGGCGTCGCGGGGCAGGAGGGCCTGTTCCAGTTCGAGGACGTGCGGTTCGGGCAGGTGCACGGCGGGCTGCCGCTCGATGGTGTCCGCCCGCTCGACCAGCGTGCGCACGGACTCCAGCAGCAGTTTCTCGGTCTCCTCGTCGTCGGCGTGGGTGATGGAGGCACTGATCCGGCAGGTGTCCGAGCCACCGACGTCGATGTGGCAGTTGGCGCGCAGCCACTCGGCCGCCTGCATCCCGCTGATACCGAGGTCCCGTACGTCGACGACGATCTTCAGGGGGTCGAACTCGGCGGCCAGGCCCTCGTCGACGATCTCGCCGCCCATCACGCGCAGCCCCGGCAGCTCGCGGAGCCGGGCCCGGATGCGCTCGGCGCGGTGCAGGGCCGCGTCCAGGAGCCCGTGCCCCTGCTCGGCCATCTGCCGTCGCCAGCCGTCGAGGGTCGCGTAGACCAGGGAGGAGGCGCTGGTGGTGCCGAGCAGGTCCTCACGCTGCTTGAGGACGTCGGGCGAGACCCGGTCGTGCTGGAGGTGGAACACCGAGCTCTGCTCGATCGCGCCGCCCATCTTGTGGACGCTGGTGACGACCAGGTCGGCGTCCGCGTCCATGCCCCAGGCCGGCAGCCCTGGATGGAAGGGCAGGTGGGCGCCCCACGCCTCGTCCACGATGAGCGGCACGTCGAAGGCGTGACAGGCGTCGGCCACGCCCCGGATGTCGGCGCAGGTTCCCCAGTCGGTGGGGGTGATCAGCAGCATGCCCTTGGCGTCCGGGTGCTCGCGCAGCCGGGCGCGGACGTCGTCGGGCTCGGGCGGGTGGGCGAGGTGCCGTTCCGTGTCGAACTTCGGATGGACCCAGATCGGCTCGACACCGTTGATGATCACCGCCGAGATGACCGACTTGTGCGCGTTGCGGGACAGCAGCAGCTTCTCCCCCGGCCCGGCGACCGAACACATCGCGGTCTTGACGGACAGGGAACTGCCGCAGGTGGAGAAGAAGGCGTGCTCGGCTCCGACCGCGTCGGCCATCAGTTCCTCGGCCTGTTGGAGGACGCCCTGCGACTGACGGCGGTCGTCCAGGCCGTTCAGGGAGAGCACGTCCGAGCGGAAGACGTCCATGCCGACGATCTCGGCGACGCGCGGATCGGCCCCGCGGCCCTGCTTGTGCCCCGGCGGCCCGTATGCCACGTCCCCCCGGCGCCGGAACTCCTGCAACGCCTCCAGGACGGGTACGCGCGAGTGGTCCATGGCTGTCCTCCTGAGGTGATCGGTGCCGCACCCACCGTGTTGCACCGGCCGGGCGCCCCAAACCCTCCGGCCGGTGTCAGGGGCCGTCCGGGTGGAACCCGGTCCGGCACGCACCACGCCCACCGGACCGGAGGAGGTCTCGTGTCGCTGTACCAGCGGATCCGGGAGGAGGCCGCACGGCGCGCCGACGCGCTGTGGGCCGTGGCCTCGACCCTGCACGCGGAGCCGGAGACCGCGTTCGCCGAACACCGGGCGGCCGCGCTGCTGAGCGGCGAGCTGGAGGGCGCCGGCTTCGAGGTGCGGCGCGAGGTCGCGGGCCTGCCGACCGCGTTCACGGCCCGCTCGGGCGAGGGGCAGCCGGTGGTGGCGTTCCCGCTGGAGTACGACGCCCTGCCCGGACTCGGACACGCCTGCGGGCACAACCTGATCGCGGCGGCCGGCCTCGGCGCCGCCCTGGTCGTGGACGCCGTACGGGACGGCGCCCCGGGCACGGTCCTGGCGGTGGGGACGCCGGCCGAGGAGGGCGGGGGCGGCAAGGCCCTGGAGGTGGAGGCCGGGGTCTTCGACGGGGTGGACGCCGCCCTGATGTTCCACCCGGGGGTGTACGACTGGGTGCGGGCGCCGCTGACCGCCCAGGAGCAGTACCGCGTCGCCTTCCGGGGCCGGGCCGCGCACCCCACGGGTAATCCGACGGAGGGCATCGACGCGCTCGCGGCGCTGATCGAGCTGTTCAACGTGGTGTCGGCGCTCGGCCGGCGGCTGCCGGAGGGATCCCACGTGCAGGGGATCATCACGCACGGCGGTACGGCCACGAACATCGTCCCGGAGTACGCCGAGGGCCGCTTCGGGCTGCGGGCGCTCACCACCGCCGCCCTGGACGAGCTGGCCGCACAGCTACGCACGGCGGCCGAAGGAGTCGCCCTGGCGACCGGCACGAGCCTGACGGTGGAACGCGCGAGCGTGCGGTACGAGCACTTCCGGGACAGCACGGTGCTGTCCGAGCGGTTCGCCGGGCACCTGGAGCACGCCGGGATCACCCTCACCCCGCCCGCTCCCGGCGTCTACCTGGGCTCCTCCGACATCGGCAACGTCAGCGGCCGGGTGCCCGCCATCCATCCCTTCGTCGCGATCATGGGTGCCGACGGCTCCGATCACACGCCTGAGTTCGCCGAGGCCGCGGCCTCGGAGCGGGCCCGCCGGGTGCTCCAGGCGGTGGTGGAGGCGCTGGCCTGCACGGCGGCGGACGTCCTGCGGGACGCGGAGCTGCGCGGGCGCGCGTGGGAGGGCCTGGGCCGGGCCCCGGCCTGACCGCGCCTGCCCGCGACCGGGCTCATCCCGGCCGGCCGGACCCGACCTCTTGCCTGTCCTTCCAGGCGTCGGCGGCTGCCTGGCCGCGCGCGTGCTCCACGGCGGCGGGCAACGCCCGGCGGATCACCTCGGGGAGCTTGCGCCGGGCCGGCCACTCGACCAGGCAACGTGCCACTTCCCGCAGTTTGACGTTGGTGTGCTGCGACATGTGCTTCAGGGCCTCCCAGCCCTGCTCCGGCCGCAGACCGCCCAGGGTGATGACCACGCCGATCGCCTGGTCGACCAGGGCGTGCGAGACCAGCGCCTGGCGCAGTTGGTCCACCTCGTCCTGGAGCGCCTTCACCTGCTCATGGTCCGCCTGCTCGTCCGGTGCGATCATGTCTTCACCCTGAGCGCCCCGACCGCTCCCCGCCAGCCGCCAGGCGAACAACCGGGCCGGCCTCCGTACAGAAAACGAAAAATGGCTGGTAAGGCGCCCATACGAGCGGTGTTCGCGGGAAGCCGCGGTTCATGGAGACGCTCACCTTCGACAGCGACGACCTGGATGTGACGGAGGACTTCCTCAGCCGCGCCTACGCCCGGATGCGTATCGGCAGCGGCAGCCCCGGCTCGAACCGCGCCCGGATCCGTCGTACCGGCATCGGCTCGGTGAGCGTCGACGAACTCGCGCTGGACTTCGAGATGGACTACTCGGTGACCCCGCTGGGCCGGATCTGCCTGTGCGTCGTGCACGAGGGAACGGTGCGGGACCACGCCTTCCAGGGCGTCGAGGACTCCTTCGGCCCGGGTGACGTGGTGCTGTTCGCGCCGCCGGACCTGCCGTACACGGGCCGGATCTGCAACGCCCGCTACAACATCACGATGCTGGACCCGGCGCTGCTCACCCAGGTGGCCGGGGACGCGGGCTCACGGCCGGTACTGCTGACCGGGCACCGGCCGCGCTCGGCGGCGGCCGCGCGGCACCTGCACCGGACGATCAACCATCTGCGCGACACGGTGCTCGCCGATCCCGAGATGGCGGACCAGCCGCTGGTCGCGGCCACGGCCGCCCAGCACCTCGCGGCGAGCGTGCTGGCCGCGTTCCCCAACACGGCGCTGGACGAGCCCGCCGCCGATCACGCCGATGCCCACCCGGCGGTGCTGCGCCGCGCGCTCGCCTACATCGACGACCACGCCGACCAGCCGGTCTCGGTCGCGGACATCGCCGCCGCGGCCCATGTGACGGTCCGCGCGCTCCAGTACGCCTTCCGCCGCCACCTGGACACCACTCCGCTCGCCCAGCTGCGCCGGGTACGGCTCGCGCACGCCCATCACGACCTGGTGGCCGCCGATCCCGGCACCGGGGCCACGGTCACGGAGATCGCGGCCCGGTGGGGTTTCCACCACCCGGGCCGCTTCGCCTCCCTGTACCGGGACACCTACCGGCGGGCCCCGCACGAGACCCTGACCGGCGGCTGACCGGACCCCGGGGGGTCTCCTACGGGAGTCCTAGGGGAAGGACGTCACCTTGGACGGAACCGTGTCGGTGCCCGAGGTCGGTGCGCCGGTGCCGTTGACGACGTGCGCGTACTGCCCCTTGCCGCCGAGGGAGATCACCAGCAGGTCGTGCATCCTGATCCCCGGGGTCACGGGCACCTGGAAGCCGTGCGCCTGGACGATCGACGGATCGGCCGTGTAGTTGCAGTAGCTGCCCAGGCCCCACGCCTCGTGGGTGGTGACGGAGTCGGCGACCTTGTAGGCCGCGTAGCCGGTGATGCCGTCGTGGGTGACGGCGGCGGCGTTCGGGGCGTCGTACGCCTTCTCGTTCTGGAAGAAGATCGTCCGGCCGCGTTCTCCGCTCCAGTGGACGTCGTACTTGTTGAAGTGCTCCACGAACAGGCCGCTGGCCAGGACGTCGTTGCCGTTGACCCGCAGGCCGTAGTCGGCGCGGTTGGTCTCCCAGCCGACGCCGCTGCCGTGGTCGGCGCGCCACAGCCAGGTGTGGTCGATGACGACGTTGTTGCTGTTGACGACCACGGAGTTGGTGGCGAGTCCGGGACCGGCGCCGCCGATGCGGACGAACACGTCCTGCACGGTGGTGGGGTCGGCGGAGTGGTCCGCGGTGGAACCGGGCGTGCCGATGCGCAGCAGCGTGTCGGAGTGGACCGGGCCCGCGTCGATGAGGAACCCGGCGAGCCGCACGCCGTCGACGTCGGCGACGTGCATCGCGTCGACACCGTTGTCCGGGACCAGGGTGGCGAGGCCGAGACCGAGGACGACGGTGTCGGGGCGGGTGACCTCGATGGTCCGGTCGAGGTGGTAGACACCGGGCGTGAACAGGAGGTTGAGGCCCTGGGCGAGGGCCGCGTCGATGGTGGTGGCGGTGGCGCCCGGCTTGACGACGTAGAACCGGTCGAGCGGCAGGGACGTGCCGGCGTTCGCGGGCCAGGAGACGCCGCGGGCGTTCGTGCGCTTGGCCGGGACGAACACCTTGTAGGCGGAGCCGTCCAGGTAGAGGAAGGGCTTCTCGCGGGAGACGGGGGTGGTGTCCAGGGTGGTGTACGGGCCGCCGTCGAAATTGGTGGCCGGGGCGCCCTGGACGCCGGAGAAGGTCATGTTCCACACGCCGTTGGTCCAGCCGCCGACCGAGCTGTCCCGGGTGTACCACTGCTGCTGGGAGTACGGGCCCACCGTACCGTCGATCTTCGAGTCCGCGATGTAGCCGCCGGAGGCCCAGCCGTAGCCGTCGGGTGCGAGGTTGAGGCCGCCCTGCACGTGGATGCGGCGGAAGGGCGCGGCCTGGGCGACGGCCCAGCGGTCCGTGCCGTTGACCGGCTTGAGAGAGAGGTTCTCGGCCGAGCGCCAGAAGTTCTGGGTGGCGTTGCCGTTGAACCAGCCGGCGTCGACGGTGATGTCCCCGTTGATCCGGGTGTCGTCGGGGTTCAGGCCGAGGCCGGAGACCGAGGTGTAGAAGCCGAGTTGGGCGTTGATGCCGTTGTACGTGCCGGGCTTGAGCAGGAACTGGTAGCGGCCGGTGCCGAACTGGGCCGACTCCTGCCTGGCGAAGACGTCGTCGAACTTCTGCTGGAGGCCCGGGGTGGACGGGTCGACGACGATGACGTTCGGGCCGAGGTCGCCGCCGCCCTGGACGGGCGGGACACCGGTGGTGCCGGTGTGCACGGCGACCTCCCACAGGGAGTAGCCGTAGCCGGTGCCGCGGGCGGTGCCGTGGATGCGCACGTACCGGCCGGAGCCGCTGACGTCGTAGGACGCCGTACCGCCGGTGGCCCCGGTGACGCTCCTGAGGGTGTGCCAGCTCTGACCGTCGGAGGAGGCCTGGATCTGGAAGTCCCTGCCGTAGGCGGCCTCCCAGTTCAGGTCCACCTTGCACAGGTCCTCGACGGAGCCCAGGTCGACCTGCAGCCACTGCGGGTCGGCGGCCTGACTGGACCAGCGGGTCGCGGTGTTGCCGTCGACGGCGGCGGAGGCGGGCGTGCCGGCGTTCTCGGTGGAGGACGCCGTGGCGGGCCTGCCCTGGGCGGCATTGGCGGTGCCGCAGCCCGCCTGGCCGCCGTCGGCGCTGCCGAACACCTGGAACTCCCAGAGGGAGTACCCCCACTGGGTGGCCCGGTGCACGCCGAGCATCCGTACGTAGCGGCCCCGGCCGGACACGTCGAGGGTGTCGACGCCGCCGTCGGAGCCGGTGACGGACTTCAGGTCGGTCCAGGTGGTGCCGTCCGCGGATATCTGGACCTTGTAGTCCCTGCCGTAGGCGGCCTCCCAGTCGAGGACCACGCGGTCGACGGTGGCGGTGGTCCCGAGGTCGACGCGTACCCACTGGTCGTCGCCCACGGCCGAGGACCAGCGGGTCCCGGTGTCGCCGTCGACGGCGAGGGCGGCGGCGGTGCCGTTGTTCTCCTGCGACGACGCGGTGGCCGTCTTCCCCTGGGACAAGGGGGTTTCGGCCGCGGTGGCCGACGGGTGTGCGGTGGGCAGGGCGATCAGCGCTGCCGTGGCGGCCAGCGCGACACCCAGGGATCTCAGTCTCATTCGGCGGCTCCAGACGAGGGGCGGGGTCGAAGAACCGACCCCACGGCTTAGTTCATGGTTTGATTTAAGTGATGAACCAAGCGGACCACAAGCCTTCGGACGGCAGTTCCTTTCAACCGCCGCGCGCCGGCGACGAGTTCGCTCAGAGGCGCAGACCGTGCCCGCGCCCCAGGACCAGATGCGGATCGTGGCGCCGCTTGGCCTCCGCGAAGGACTGCCAGCCGGTGCCGTGGTGCTCCCGCCAGTCGGCGGCGGAGAGGGGCAGGGCGTTGACGGGGTAGGCGACGGCGCCGGCGGCCCGGGCCAGATCGTGGGCGGCGCGATTGGCGGCCACCATCCGGGCGGCCGTCGCGGGGCTGCCCGGCGGAGCCGTGCGCAACAGGGCGAACAGCCAGAGGACGTGACCCGGCGGGCGGCGGAAGAGCGGCGCGCGCAGCCGGCCCGACAGCAGCGGGTAGAGCAGGACCAGGCCGGTGCTGCGCAGGTCGGCGAAGGCCGGATCGGCGAGCACGGAGCGCACGACCGGCTCGGCGGTCTCGTCCGGGAGGAGCAGGTTGAGCCACGGGTGCGGATGCAGCCACTCCCCCGTCGCCCGGAGGATCTCCTCGTCGGCGTCGACGCGGTGGGCGAACTCGGCGTACCCGAGGTCGGCCGACTCCACGGTGGCCGGGTCGTGGGCGAGCCCCGCGAGCAGGCGGCCGTCGTCGGGCGGACACGGCCCGTCGTACGGGGCCACGGCTTCGATCATGTACTGCAGGCCGCGGTCCCCCACCGGGCGGGCCTGGCCCTCCAGGTGGGCGAAGCGCCCTTCCTCGGCGAGCCGTCGCTGGTCGGCGAGGTAGCGGGGGAGGTCGTCGTGGAAGAGGCAGTAACGGCGGACGCGTTCGGGTGCGGGAACCAGGCGCAGGGTGGCCTCGACGATGACGGCGCACTGGCCGAGTCCGGCGAGGACGGCGTGGAACAGCGCGGGGTCCCGGCCGGGCGAGCAGACGCGGTGCTCCCCCGCTCCGGTCACCACCTCCAGCTCCAGCACCTGGTCCGCGACCAGGCCGTGCCGGTGGGTGGCGCCGCCGAGTCCGCCCGCGGACAGGACGCCGCCGACGCCCGCGCCCAGGTAGTCGGTGAGGACCGGGGGCGTGCGGCCGTACAGCAGGGTGGCGGCCAGCACCTCCCGCCACGACGCGCCCGCCTGCACGGTGACCTGGTCCTCCGTCACCGGGCCGACCCGGTTCATGGCGCGCAGGTCGACGACGATGCCGTCGGCCGCCTGGCTCTGTCCGTACAGCGCATGGCCGCCGGCGCGCACCCCGACCGGGATGTGCCGTGGTCCGGCGAACTCGAGCAGCTCCCGGATCCGGGCGGCGGACCTCGGGCGCAGCACGGCCCGCGGGGTCGCCCGCACGAGCCGCCCGAAGTCCTGCGCGGCGTCCCGCAGGGTCTCCGGGCGGGTGTCCAGGGCCTGGCCGAAGCGGGCGGCGAGGTCGTCGGCCGGGGTCATGCGGGCATCCCATCAGACGGCGGCGCCCCCGTCGAGACGGCCTCCGGCCGGGTCAACTCGCCGGTGAGGTCTGGTTCTCGACCAGTTTCAGCAGGGCGGCGTGCGTCTCGGCGTCGGCCGCCGCGATCAGTCCGCCCGCGCCGGTGTGCAGCGGCTCGCCGTACAGACCGGTCACCGTGCAGCCGGCGGCCCGGCACAGTGCGATGCCGGCGGCGAAGTGCACGCTGTCCTCCAGGTGGCCGTCGGTGACGTACGCGGCCCGGCGCCCGGCGGCGACCCAGGCCACCGCGAGGGTGCTGGAGATCACCCGGGGCCGGAACCGCTCGGTGAAGCCCGGGTCGGCGAGCAGGCGGGCGGCCCGGAAACCGGGCGCGTTCGGGAACGGGGGGTCGAGGTTGACGTCCACCAGCGCGGACCCGGCGGCCGGCGTCAACTCCGTGTCGTCTCCGTCCCGGTGGACCCAGGCCCGCTCGCCGTCGGTCCAGAACACCTCACCGGCGAACGGATCGGCCGTCGCGCCCGCCGTCACGTCCGTGTCCACCCGCAGCGCGACGTTGACGCCGACGAGCATGGTCTGCACGGCGTAGTTGAGGGTGCCGCACAGCGGGTCGACCAGCCAGTGGCGGCGGGCGCAGGCGGCGCCGGTACGGCCGCTCTCCTCGGCCGTCACCGCGTCCTCGGGACGGGCGGCACGCAGGACGTCCAGGACGGCCCGCTCTGCGGCCAGGTCCGCTTCCGTCGCGAAGTCGCCGGCGGACTTCTCGTAGCGGTCCAGGCGCCGGCCGTACAGGTCGCGCACCACCGCCGCACCCGCCTGGGCCGCCGCTGCGGCCAGCCGTCCGTCGGACTCCCCGTTGGTGATCGTCATGGTGTGCACGATAGGAGGTCCCCGCACCGGCGGGTGAGTGCGGGGCGCCGGGGTCGGATCGGGGGCTCGGGTCAGGTGGTGGCCGGGGTGAAGGTCAGGGTCTGCTCGGCCGCGGTGCGTCCGCCGCCCACGGGGCCGCCGGTCGGGTCCGTCCAGGTGCGTACGGGTGTGGTCTCGGCGAGCCGGCCCGCGGTCGCGGAGAGGCCGAGAACGAGGCCGCTGTAGCGGTTGACCAGGCGGTAGGTGCCGTCGCCGGTGGAGTCGGGGAGGACGAACCACTGCTGTCCGACGGCCGGTCCGCCGCCCCGGGCCGCGGTGACCGCCGGCTTGGCGCCCCAGGCGCGGCCCGCCGTCCTCACGGAGTCGACGCCCAGCAGCCGGCCGGTCGCCGCGTTGGCGATGGTGAAGGCGCCGTCGTCCGTCGGTGCGAAGGACCACGACGCGCGCGCCGAGCCGGTGGCGCGCGCCACCGAGGTGACGGCGGAGCCGCCGGACGCCTGGGCGAGGATCCGGCCGGTGCCGCTCGCGATGCGGTACCCGCGGCCGGTTTCCACGGGTGGGACGGCCGGTGTGGCGGAGTCGACGGTGACGTCGACGTACTCGCCCGAGGCGTCGTGGGAGCAGCCGAAGGAGCAGTAGGCGCGGAAGGTCCGTCCGAGGACGGCGGAGCCGGTGCGGCTGACGGGGTCCAGGAACCAGCGGTACCAGGACGCGGTGGTGTAGTCGCCGGTGTCGCCGATGAGGTGCCACTGCTGCGTGGCCAGGTCGTCGGTGGCGTACAGGTACTGCGGTGCGCCACCGCTCTGGTCCACGGCCTGGGGTGTGCCGATGTAGCGGCCGAGATGGGCGTCGTAGGCGATGTTCATGACGAACAGCGGCGAGGTGGGGGGCATGGTGCCGGCCGCGATCTGCTCGGCGGCGGTGCCGGTGCTGGCCGGGTCGTACTCGTCCTCGGCGGGGGTGTAGCCGGTGGGGTGGCCGGCGTCGACGGGGACGATGTTGCTCTCCTGACCGCCGGTGCCGGGCTGCGACCAGGCGCCGTCGTACCACTTCCGCCAGGAGCCGGGGGCCATCTTCGCGGCGATCGGTGCCCGGGCCACATGCGCGTGGAAGGCCTTCCAGCCGCCGCGCTTGTCGACGATCCGCGAGCCGTAATAGACGTAGAGGTAGCCGGAGGCCGCGTCCACGAACAGGCGCTGGTCACCGTCACCGTAGGAGTACGTCTCGTGCGGGAAGGCCGTCGTGTCCCCGCGCTCGGTGCTGTACGGCGAGGTGATCACGTGGTCCTTGATGGTCCAGGTGCGGCCCTGGTCGGTGGAGACCGCGTAGTCGACGGCGTCGTAGTGGAGCCCGTCGCCGAAGGGCTGCGGGGTGAACTCGTTGTGCACCAGGCCGTACCAGTCACCGGTGTCGGGGTCGGCCCATATCCCGGACAGGTCGCAGTAGTTCCTCTGCGCGTAGCCGGAGCCGCTCGGCGCGTACGTCGCCTCCCGGCCGGTGGGGCTGTTGTTGCACCGCCGGGTGGTGTCGTCGTTGCGGTCGGCGGGGTCGGCCGGGTTCACCGCCTCGCTCAGGGTCCGGTCGAAGGCGGCGCCGTCGAAGTCCCTGCCGGTGTAGAAGTCCCAGACCCGCGGGTCGCCGGCGCCGTAGAGCGCGGCGGACTGCTGGTAGTGGAAGGTGCCGTCCTTGTCGAGGTAGGGGGTGGCGGGGGTGTCCGTGGGATGCGGGAACGGCACCGGGGTCCCGACGGTCACGGTGTAGCGCGCGTCGACGGGGGACGCGGTCCGCGCGGGCGCCGCGGTGCCGACGCCCAGGACCAGGGCGACGGCCGCGGCGACGGCACCGCCTGCTCTGCTCAACGGTCGCACGGGTGCTCCTTGTTGCCGAAGGGCCGGTTGCACGGAACGATCCGGCTCCGGCGACGCCCCGGCCATGGACTCCCGTGCCGCGCCTCTTGCACTTTCGTGCGCGCGGGGCGGTCGCCGCGACCACGTTCGCGCACCGGGTGCGGTTCAGTGCGGCTCGGGCGGGACCGCTGACAGCGGGGTGTCCCAGGCGAGTTGGCACAGCAGGCGCTCGTCCGGCCCGGCGGGAGGGGCCATGACGGGCGCCGGACCGGACGGCGTACGGGTGCCGCGGGAGAGGCCGCCGCTGACGGTGATGTTGTGCTCGACCCGCGGGCGGCGGTGCCGCTCGTACGCGGTGAACGCGGTCTTGGGGTCGGGCAGGTCGCGCAGCGCCTTGGCCAGCACGACGGCGTCCTCCAGGGCCATCGAGGCGCCCTGGCCGGTCGCCGGGGAGGCGGCGTGGGCGGCGTCCCCGACGAGCAGCACGCGCCCGGTGTGCCAGGCGGCGCCGAGCGGCAGTTCCGTGGCGTTGGTGACCATGATCGCCCCGTCGGCGGCCTCGACCAGACCGGCGGCGGGCGTCGCGTCCTCGCGCAGCAGCGGCAGCAGGCGGGCGCGCAGTTCGGCGGAGGGTGCGGCGGGCGTCCCGGCGGGCAGCGGATCGCCGCCGGCGCGGGCGAACCAGTACGTCTCCCCCGCCGGGGACACGGCGTACCCGAACGCGGTGGCGCTGCCCCGCACCATGGTGATGGCGCCCTGCGGGCCGGGCGCGGGTGCGGTGCCGGTGTAGCCGTAGTAGACCCGCTGGCCGGCGTATCCGGGGCGCACCTCGGGGTGGAGCAGCCGGCGTACGGTCGAACGGAGTCCGTCGGCGCCGACGAGCAGGTCCCCGGTGGCGGCGGTGCCGTCGGCGAAGCGGGCGGTGACGGCGTCCGGTCCGTCCGTCACGGACACCAGGCGGGCGCCGTGGCGCAGCCGGATGCCGCGCCGGGCCGCCTCGCCCTGGAGGGCCGCGTTCAGTTCGCCGCGGCGCAGACAGCGGTAGCGCAGGGCGGGGTGGTCGGCCTCGCCCAGCGGCTGGTGTGCGACCTCGGCGCCCTGACTGTCCAGGAGCCGTAGCGAAGTCAGCGGAAAACCGACGGCCGTGACCGCGTGCGTGGCGCCCAACTCGGCCAGCGCGCGCATGCCGTTGCTCGCCAGGGTGAGGAAGGCGCCGATGTCCTCGGCCGTGTCCGGGTGTGCCTCGAACACGGTGACGTCGACACCGGCCTTGTGCAGGCCCAGGGCGGTCGCGGTCCCCGCTACGCCACCGCCGATCACCAGTACCCTCATCGCATCCGCTCCGGTCACCCGCCAGTCTCCGCACCGAGATTGCTCATGACCATCCAAGAGCAGCGACGGGCCCACCGGGGCGGCGTGGGGTGGGATTCGGACAAGCCGGCGTGGGGGTCGGATTGGGAGAGGGCCGGCATGGGGCAGGCCGGATCTTGCGTGTGCGGCACGGGTGCCGGGGAGCGTGCGTGGGACGCCGTACGGGCCCCGCGGGCCGTAGCCGGACTGCACGCCTGGTGGAGCGCACGGCTGCGGGCCGCCCTCCCGGTACCGGAGGTCGAAGGCGCCTGGTCTGGGCGGTCGTCCGGGTGGTGACGCGGCTGCGTGCGACGGGTCAGGGGCGGACGTGGTGTGCGGGTGGTGCGTACGCATGCTGCCGCGCGGGCCTGCGCTGAGGCACGCGGACGGACGGCGTGCACCGGCACGCCCCTCTGTGTCACGGATCGCCGCCGGTGAAATGGGTACTCCCCGACTCATGCGGGTGAGCGTGGTGGATGCGGGTTCGAACACGGTTCGGTTGGTCATCGCGGACGTGGAGGGGGGTGTTCCGCTGCCGGTGCACACCGTCAAGTGGAAGCTCCGCCTGTCCGAACGGGTCGGTCCGGACGGCACCATCGCCGACGAGGCGGTGGAGCAACTGGTGAAGGCGGTGGCCGCGGCGGGCGCCACGGCCCGGCAGTGGCATGCGGCGGGCCCGCTGGCCTTCGCGACCGCTGTGGTCCGCAGCGCCCCGAACCGTTACGAGGTACTGCAACAGGTTGCGTCCGGCACCGGGATCCGCATGTGCACCCTGCCCGGTGAGACGGAGGCCGAGCTGACCTTCCTGGCGGCCCGCCGCTGGCTCGGCTGGAAGGCGGGCCCGCTCGCCCTGCTCGACATCGGCGGCGGCTCGCTGGAGGTGGCCTTCGGCCGGGGCCGGCTGCCCGACTTCGCCGCGTCCCTGCCGCTGGGGGCGAACCGCCTGACCCGGGAGCACCTGGGCGTCCAGGACCCGCCCGGGCCCGGTGAGTTGAAGGAGCTGCGCCGCCGTATCCGCCACGAACTGCGGGACGTGGCCTCGCGGATCCGCTGGGAGGGTCCGCGCACCGCCGCCGTCACCTCCCGGACGTTCCAGCAGCTGGCCCGGTTGTGCGGAGCCGCGCCGGGGCGGTACGGCCCGTTCGTGGAGCGGGAGCTGGCCTGCCGTGACCTGCGCGATGCGGTGCGCTCCCTCGCCGGGCTGCCCGCCGCCGAACGCGCCCAGTTGCCCGGCATCTCCGCCCCGCGCGCCGCCCAGAGCCTGGCCGGAGCGGTCGTGGGACACACGGCGCTGAAGCTGATGGGCCTGCGCCGGGCCGTCGTCTGCCCCTGGGCGATCCGCGAGGGTGTGCTCCTGCGCTACGCCGAGGACGGCAGCGACTGGTGGACGGAAGCCACGGGCGAGACCGGCACCCCCGCGCCGCCCCCGACGGCCACCCTGCGCATCGCCGGTCCACCCGCGTGACCGGGAGGACAACAGGGTGACGGCAAGGGGGGCGGCCCCGCATTCACCCCGCATTCACCCCGCGTGACCGCGACAGCAAGGGGCTGCCTCGTTTTCCGCCCGCGTGACCGCGAGGACCAGGGGGCGGCCGCACTGTCGGCCCGCCTGACCGGAACGGCCAGGACCAGGCCCCTGTCTCAGCCCGCCTCATCGCGACACCGAAGCCACGGCCGCACGTCCGGCCCGCGTGACGGGACACCCAGCGGACGGCCCCGCTGTCAGTCCGCCGTACCTCCCCGATGGCCGCGCCCCGGCGGAGGCCCTAGCGTCGGACCATGCAGTCACCCCGCGGCGAGCCGGCCGTGGACACGGTGCCCGGACTGTCCGCCGGGCCGGTCGTGCTGGCCTGGCTGACGCAGTTCCTGGTGGGAACCGATCTCTTCGTGGTGGCGCCGCTGCTCCCGCACATCGCGGCGTCGTTCGCCGTCTCCGTGGCCGGTACCGGCCTGCTGGTCACGGCCTTCTCGGTCGCGTACGTGGTGGCGTCGCCGTTCGCCGGCTGGATCTCGGACCGATGGGACCGCGCCTGGGTCCTGGTGGTGGCGCTGGTGCTGTTCTCCGCGGCCAACGTCGGCACCGCCCTCGCGCCGGGTTTCGGTGTGCTGCTGGTGGCCCGCGTGGTGGCCGGTCTCGCGGCCGCCGGAACCGGTCCCACTGTCTACGCCCTGGTCAGCACCCGTGCGCGGCCCCAAGTACGAGCGCAGGTGCTGGCCGTGGTGGGATCGGGCCTGCTGACGGCCCTGTGGGTGGGCGCGCCGGCCGGATCGCTGCTGGGGCGGTACGTGGGGTGGCGGGCCGCCTTCGTCATCCTGGCTGCCGGCACGTTCCTGCTGGCGTTCCCCCACGCGTTCGTCTGGCGGGCCCGTCCGGCCCCGGCGGCCGCCGCGGCGCCGGAGCGGTCCAGGCGTCCCGGCACGGGCGTCGCGGTGTTTGCCGTCGCGGTGACGACGTTGTGGGCCTTCTCCGTGTACAGCCTCTACACGTTCCTGGCCCTCGCGCTGCACTCCGGCGGCAGGGCCACCACCGTGCCGTGGCTGCTGGTCGCCTACGGCATCGGCGCCGTCGTCGGCGGGCAGGTCGGCGGCCGGTGCGCGGACCGGGCCGATCCCGTGCGGGTCACCAGGTCGGCACTGGCGCTGACGGCAGCGCTGGAAGCCGTCGTGGCCCTGGTGTTCCCCCTCACCGGAGCGCTGGCCGCGGCCCTGGCCCTGTTCGCGCTGGCCGCCTACGCCTTCTTCCCCGCCCAGCAGCGCCACCTGGTCGACATGTTCCCCGAGCGGGCGACCGCCCTGCTGTCGTGGAACAACAGCGCCCTGTTCGTGGGCCTGTCCCTGGCCGGGGCCGTCGGCGGGCAGATCGTGCACGTCCTGGGCTATCCAGCGCTGCTCTACATCGGCGCCGCCGTGGCGGTACCGGCCTGCCTGGTCGCCCGTGGCCGCCCGGCCCGGCCCCGGGGGGAGGCGGAAAGGCCATGAGGGAGGCGTCGGTGCGGGCACGGGCGTACAGCTGCGCCTCCAGGGCTTCCGGTTCTGCTCTGCTCCCGGCAGCCGGCACCTCGTCGCGCTCCGCGCCCCGGCGCGAGCGGCGGAAGCGGACGAAATCCGTCACGTCCTCGACCCGGTGGATGATCCAGGCGACGGTCCGTCGGCGGCGACGACCGGCGTGTTGATCGGGGACCACCAGCGCTCCTCGAACTCCCCCGGCGTGCTCCCGACCGGGATGTCGTACTTCTGCAGCGCCATGGTGTCGCGTTCCCGGGTGGCCAGGCCCCGGGAGACGCTCAGGTTTCTCACGCCGTCCGCGTCGGGGTCCACCGGGTTGTCGGGGAAGGCTTCGAAGAGGTACGTCCCGACCACCTCCCGGGTACGCCGGGCCGCCCACAGGTAGGCGTCGTTGACATCGACGATCACCAGGTCCGATCCGCGCTGCGGTTCCCGATGTGTGCATGGCTCGGGTCGGCGCAGGCTGCGCACCCGGGCACAGCCGCCGTGGCAGGGAGACGGCCGGGGCGACCGGGGCCGCCGTGGGCGCGTCCGCCGTGCCGGCGTGTCACCGCGCCCTCACTCCGTTGATCGACTTCGAACACGCTCGGCCGCAGGCCGGCGGCAGTTCGCCGGTCCCGGCCGCGCGGGACGCCGGTGACGAGCCGGCGCGGACGGCCCCCCGCTGTCAGCCGGGCCGCTGTCCCAGCCGGTCCGTCCCCGGCGCCAGTTCCTGGGTGCCGATCACCGACAGCAGTTCCAGCTGGGCGGCTCCTTCGGTGCCCGGCGGGGCGCTGAACCACAGCAGGCGCTGCCGGCCGTCCTCGCTGAACAGGTTGTGGCAGTCCAGTTCGATGACGCCGAGCGAGGGGTGGACGATGCGCTTGTGGTCGGTACGGCGCAGGGCCACGTCCCGCTGCTCCCACAGGGCGGCGAACTCCTCGCTGCGCCGCCGCAGCGTGGTCACCAGCCGGGTGACGTCGGGATCCTTGGCGCGCCGGGCGGCGACGGCCCGGAGGTCGGCGGTGAACACCCGGGAGTGGTGCGGGTGGTCCTCGGCCGGGTGCAGCGCGCGGGTGGCGGGGTCGGTGAACCAGCGGTAGGCGAAGCTCGCTTCGAGTCCGCGACCGATCGGCGCCGGGCCGAGGAGCGCGACGGCGAGGGGGTTCTGCGCGAGGGGTTCGTGCAGGTCGGTGATGATCTGGGCCGGGGTGGTGACGAGCCGGTCCAGCAGGCCGAGCAGGGCGGGCTGGGCGTGCGCGGTGGGGCCGTGCGCGACGGCCGGGAGCGGGCGCTCGGCGAGGTGGAAGAGGTGGTCGCGTTCGTCGCCGCTCAGCCGGAGCGCGCGGGCCAGGGCGGCCAGGACCTGCCCGGAAGGCTGCGCACCCCGGCCGCGTTCGAGTTCCGTGTAGTAGTCGGCGGACAGCCCGGCCAGCTGGGCGACCTCCTCGCGTCTGAGGCCCGGCACACGGCGGCGGGGGCCCACGGTCAGGCCGACGTCGGCGGGGCGGACCCGGTCGCGCCGGGACTTCAGGAATGCGGCCAGCTCCGAGTGGTTCACGCCCTCCATGGTCACGCCTGCGGCCGGGCGGAGCCAGGGGTTGCCGACCCCAGGGTGCGGACAGCCCTGGTAGGGGCCCGGACCGGGGCCGAGGCTGGAGGCACCACTTCCCGCTGCCTCTCGTCACAGGAGCTCCCATGTCCGCTGGAACGAACCCCGTACAGCCCCGCGTCGCCGTCGTCACCGGCGGTTCCCGCGGTATCGGCCGCGAGACGGTGACGCGGCTGGCCGCCGACGGTTACGCCGTGGTCGTCGGCTACGCCGGTAACCGCGACCGGGCCGAGGCCGCCGTCGAGGAGGTCACAGCGGCGGGCGGCAGCGCGCTCGCCGTCCGCGCCGACGTGGCCGAGGAGCAGCAGGTCGCCGCGTTGTTCGAGGCCGCGACGGCCGAGTTCGGCGGTGTCGACGTCGTCGTGCACACGGCGGGCCGGATGTATCTGGCGCCGGTCGCCGAGCTGGACCTGGCGGAACTGGACGCGCTGCACCGCACCAACGTCCGCGGCACCTTCGTGGTGGCCCGGGAGGCCGCCCGGAGGCTGCGCCGGGGCGGAGCGCTCGTCACCTTCTCCACGTCCGTGGTGGGCCTGGCCTTCCCGGGCTACGGCGCCTACAGCGCGAGCAAGGGTGCGGTCGAGGCGCTGACCCTGGTGCTGGCGCGTGAGCTGCGCGGCCGGGACGTCACCGTGAACGCCGTGGCCCCGGGTCCCACGGCCACCGACATGTTCCTGGACGGCAAGGACGAGGAGACCGTCGCCCGCCTGGCCGCCCAGCCGCCGCTGGAGCGCCTCGGCACGCCGGCCGACATCGCCGAGGTGGTGGCCTTCCTCGCCTCCCCGGCCGGTCACTGGGTCAACGGCCAGGTGGTCCGCGCCAACGGCGGCATCGTCTGACCCCCGCCCGCGAGGAATCTTCCGCCCGCTCCCCTTCTGCGACGACGCTCCCCGGACCGTCCTGGTCACCGGCGCCTCCAGCGGTTTCGGCGCGCTGACCGTGCGCGCGCTCGCCGACGCCGGTCACACCGTCTACGCCGGCATCCGGCAGCCGGCCACCCGCAACGCGCCCGCCGTGGCCGGTCTCGACCGGTACGCGGTCGAGACCGGCGTGCCGCTGCACGCGGTGGAGCTGGACGTGCAGAGCCAGGACTGCGCGGACGCGGCCGTCGCACGGGTGCCGGCCGCCGAGGGCCGCCTGGACGTGGTGGTGCTCAACGCCGGCCACATGGTCACCGGCCCCGCCGAGGCGTTCGCCTCCGAGCAGCTGGCCGAGCTGTACGACGTCAACGTGCTCGGCGCCCAGCGGGTCAGCCGGGCCGCACTGCCCCGCCTGCGGGAGCGGGGCGAGGGGCTGCTGGTGTGGATCGGCAGCTCCGGCACCCGGGGCGGCTGCCTACGACGAGCGTTACGGTGCCCTGCTCGCGGGGCTCGAACAGCGGCCGGCGGCGCTGATGCCGCCGGAGGCGGACGTGGCCGAGGTCGCCGAGGCCGTCGTACGCCTGGCCGGCCTGCCCGCCGTTGCCCCGCCCGCTGCTCACGGCGGGCAGTTGGCTGTGAGCCGGGGCCGGTGACGGCGAGCACGGTATTGACATGAACCTGCGTCAACCCCGAGGCTTCGTGCGTGAAGTTGCTCGATCGGCGCTCTTTTCAAGCGTTTCCGAGCAGTACAGCCGTAAGAACAGTCAGTCCGCGAAGGTGCGAGGGGAGCTGTTCCGCCGTGCGAAGACTCCGTCACCGTGTGCCGTGGAAGGCCTGGACGACGCTGGCGCTGGCGAGCGCCCTGGCCGGGACCGCGCTCGCCGCCCCGGCCCGGGCCGCCGACCCGGCGGCCGGCGCCGTGCTGGACCCGGCGCACAGCAGCGTCAGCTGGCACAGCCCGGTCTACGCCAAGGGCACCGGCGGCGGCCCGGAGAAGTGCCCCGACGCCGCCACCGACCCCGGCGGCATGGTCTGCGCCCGCTTCGACCTGACGGTCTCGGTGCCGGACGGTTACTGGGACGACAACCCGGAGGGCGGCATCCCGTTGTCCATCACCTGGGAGCGCCCCTCGGACGACTTCGACCTGTACGTCTACGACGACCACGGCAAGCAGGTGGCCTCCAGCGCGGGCACCGCCGATCCCGAGGCCACGGTGATCCCGCGGGCTTCGGGCACCTACCACGTGCTCGTGGTGCCGTACGACGTGCACGACAACTCCTTCACCGGCACCGCCTATCTGCCCGCGACCACGGACGCCGGGGACCTCACGTCGTTCTCCGGCGGCGACGGCAGCTACACCGTCGCGGCCGGGCGACTGACCGCCCGCGCCGACTTCCTGAAGGGCGGTCGGCTCCGGCTCCAGGCCGACCCCTCCGGTGCGCTGAGCGATCCGGCCGGCACGGCCATCGTGCGCGAGCAGCCCGCGCTCCAGCGCCACACCTCGTCCTTCGACGCCGGGGACTACTACGGCATCCGGTCCCCCGACGCCGTGCTGCGGGTGTACAAGAAGCCGCTGCGGTTCGGCCTGTACCGGCCCGACAACCGCACCCGGATCTGGCAGGAGGACAAGCCGCTGCGCTGGTCGACCGGCGGCATGCGGCAGAGCCTCACGCGGGGCGCGGACGAGCAGTTCTTCGGCGGCGGCGAGCAGAACGGCAGCTTCTCGCACCGCGGCCGGACGATGTACGTGGCCAACAGCTTCGACTGGAACGAGGGCGGCTACAACAACTCGCAGCCGTTCTACCTCTCCAGCGCGGGCTACGGCGTCTTCCGCAACACGTTTGCACCGGGCGTGTACACCTTCGGCTCGCCGGTGACGACCGGGCAGCAGGAACGGCGCCTGGACGCCTACTACTTCCTCGGCGACGCCAAGCAAGTGATCGGCAAGTACACGGCGTTGGTCGGCCGGCCCTTCATGCCGCCGGTGTACGGGCTCGAACCGGGCGACTCCGACTGCTACCTGCACAACGCCAACCGGGGCGAGCGGCACACCCTGGACGCGCTGAAGATCGCCGACGGCTACACCGAGCACCGGATGCCGCTCGGCTGGATGCTGGTCAACGACGGGTACGGCTGCGGGTACGAGGATCTGGAGCGGACCGCCGAGGGCCTGCGGGACCACCACGCCCAGCTCGGCCTGTGGACCCAGGACGGCATCGACAAGCTCGCCGACCAGGTCAAGGCGGGTCAGCGGGTGGCCAAGCTGGACGTGGCCTGGGTCGGCAACGGCTACAAGTTCGCGCTGGACGCCTGTGACGCCGCCAAGAAGGGGATCGAGGACAACAGCGACGCGCGCGGTTTCGTGTGGCTCCCGGTGTCCTGGGCGGGCGCCCAGCGCTGCGGGGTGCTGTGGAGCGGCGACCAGAAGCTGTCCTGGGACTACATCCGCTGGCAGATCCCGACGTACGCCGGGGCGACGATGTCCGGTATCGCCTACAACACCGGTGACATCGGCAGCATCTACCGCCACGACGCCGAGATGTACACCCGCGACCTCCAGTGGAAGGCGTTCCTGCCGGCCGTCATGACGATGGACGGCTGGGCCAGCGACCTCACCACCGGCAAGCCCGCCGACCAGCAGCCCTGGCGGGACGGCGAGCCGTACACCTCGATCAACCGCACGTACCTCCAGCTGAAGGAACGGCTGCTGCCGTACATGTACACGCTGTCCGCCCAGGCGGCGAAGACGGGCGTGGGTGCCGTGCGACCGCTGTGGCTGGAGTATCCCGACGACCCGAACACCCTGGATGCGCAGGCGAAGTACGAGTTCCTCTCCGGTCCGGACTTCCTCGTCGCGCCGGTGTACCAGGACTCCGACACCCGCGACGGCATCTACCTGCCCAAGGGCACCTGGACCGACTACTGGTCGGGCCGCACCTACCACGGCCCGACCACGCTGAACGGTTACCACGCCCCGCTGGACACCCTGCCGCTGTTCGTGCGCGAGGGCGCGATCGTGCCCATGTGGCCGAAGGGAACGACGAGTTGGCAGACCCGCGACCGGCACGAGCTGGACTGGGACCTGTACCCGGCCGCGCACGGCACCGGTCACTACACGCTCTACGAGGACGACGGCGTGACCCGTGACTTCGCCAAGGGCGCCGCGGCCACCCAGCGGGTGTCCATGCGCGCCGACGGGCGCGGTACGACCGTGACGGTCGGCGCGAGCCGGGGCGACTACGCGGGCAGGCCCGACGCCCGGGCGTACCGGTTCACCGTGCACGGCGGCACCGCTCCCGCGCGGGTCCTGCTCGACGGGCACCAACTGCCGGACGACGCATGGTCGTACGACGCCGGCACGCACGTCACCACCGTCAGCACGCCGAGTCTGCCGCTCGACCGCCGGTTCACCGTGCGGCTGGTCGACCCGAGGTAAAGGGATCGCATGGTCTAGTCCAAAGTGCGCTTTGGTCTAGTCCAAGTTATTGACGTGATCGCAACAGCTCCCGGAGGGTGGGGCTCCCCGCACCGGGGTCCCCACCCTCTGGAGGCACACGTGAGACGTCCTCGGGCATGTCTGGGCGCGGCGGCGGCCGTCACCCTCGCCGCGGCCGGCAGCACCGCGCTGGTCGCGGGCAACGCCTCGGGCGCGACCACCGCGCTGAGCAACCGCTGGTATGCCGCCGCCCCCTATCTGATGCCGCTGGACAACGACCCGCCGGACCCGGGCGCCATCATGGACGCCACCGGCCTGAAGGCGTTCCAGCTGGCGTTCGTCCTGGCCCCCGACGGCGGCGGCTGCACGCCGACGTGGGGCGGCACGGCGCCGGTCGCCTCGGACACCGCCGTGCAGTCGGCGATCGCCACCATCCGCGCCAAGGGCGGCGACGTCTCCGTCTCCATCGGCGGCTACGGCGGCACCAAGCTCGGCCAGGCCTGCGCCGACCCGGCCTCCACGGCGGCGGCCTACCAGCAGGTCATCACCAAGTACGGGCTGCACGCCATCGACTTCGACCTGGAGGAACCGGAATACGAGAACAGCGCGGCGATCCGGAACGAGATCGGCGCCGCGAAGATCCTCCAGCAGAACAACCCGGGACTGTACGTCTCCGTGACCACGGCCGGCACGGCGGACGGCACCGGCTGGTTCGGCAAGCAGATGCTGCTGGAGGCAAAGTCGCAGGGCTTCATCCCGAACAACTTCTCCATCATGCCGTTCGACGGCGGCTTCAACGGCGCGGCGAGCCAGACCGGCGCGCTCACCAACTTCAACTCCGTCCTCCAGTCCACGTTCGGCTGGGACCAGGCGACCGCCTACGCCCACGAGGGCTTCTCCGGAATGAACGGCCGCAGTGACACCGGCGAGTACTTCACCCAGGCCGACTTCCGGACCGTGCTCGACTACGCCACGAGCCACCACATGGACCGGTTCACCTTCTGGTCGCTGAACCGCGACCGGCAGTGCACGCCGGCCGACAACGGCGGCCGTACCTCCGGCACCTGTTCGAGCGTGACCCAGAACGCGTGGGACTTCGCCAAGTACTCGGTGGAGTTCGCCGGGGCCACCCCGCCGAGCACGACACCCACCCCCACGCCGACACCGGCCTCCTGCAAGCCGGCCTGGAGTGCGACGGCCGTGTACACCCAGGGCACCGAGGTCTCGTACGGCAAGCACAACTGGAAGGCGAAGTGGTGGACCCAGAACGAGGTGCCCGGCGCCTCGCAGTGGGGCCCCTGGCAGGACGAGGGCGCCTGCTGACGCAGCCGCCACTCTTGACGTGTCTGGTTCATACCTTTAGCTTCTCGGGTCACCGGAGACCAAGGATGCGTTCAGCGTTCACAGGGCTGAACGCATCCTGATCCGACGAAGGGACCCCCACATGACCCGATCACGGCTTCTCGCGGCGACGGCCACGACGGCCCTCGCCCTCGCCCTCACCGCGCTCGGCACCGGCGGCGCGGACGCGGCCGACCCGCGCGTCGCGCCCGGCGGCAACTTCGACCTGTCCGTCTGGCAGCTCCAGGAGCCCGTCGGCTCCCCCGGCAAGCCCACCACCATCCCCTCGTCCCGGCTCCAGGGACCGAACGGCTACCAGGACGCGTACTTCTACACCGACACCCGCGACGGCGCGATGACCTTCTGGGCGCCCGAGAAGGGCGTCACCACGCCGAACTCCAGGTACGCCCGCTCCGAGCTGCGCGAGATGAACCGCGACGGCTCCCCCGCCGACTGGGCGCTCGCCGGCAGCCACCGGATGAGCGCGACCCTGCGGGTCGTGTCCGTGACCAAGAACGTGTGCGTCGGCCAGATCCACCTCGGCTCCGGCGGCTCCTCCACCAAGCCGCTGGTGGAGCTGTACTACCACGCGAACGGGGACATCGTCCTCGGCACCGAGGACTCGCCGTCCGGTGGCCAGACCCAGCACCCCGTCGGGCACGTCTCCGTCGGCAAGACCTGGAACTACACCATCGCCGTCTCCGGCGGGAACACCGTCGAACTGACCGTGAACGGCACCACCAGCCGCTACGCCATCCCGTCCGCCTTCAAGCCGTACAAGCAGTACTTCAAGGCCGGCTCCTACAACCAGTCCTCCTCGGACAGCACCACCGCCGGCGCCCGTGTGGCGTTCTACGGGCTGACCGTCTCCCACGGCTGACACGCGGCCCGACCTGCGCGACTGGTGCAAACGGCGGGACGGTCGTAGCGTCGGGTGCACGCGGTCGGACACAGTACGACGGGTGGGAGCGACCATGCGCGGATCAGTGGTGGGAACGGCGGTCACCCTCGCGGCGGGAGCCCTGCTCACAGCGGCCATGACCACGGCCACGGCCAGTCCCCCGGCCACCGCCACCACGCCCCCCGCCCCCGCCGGTGCGAGGCAGCCCGTGCTGGTCGACTGCCTGTGGCACCGCACGGTGCGTCCCGGCGACTTCATCCTGGCCTGCGGCGACGGCAACAGCCGGCTGACCGGACTCCACTGGTCGCAGTGGGGTCCGCACGGCGCGACCGCGGTAGGCGTGAACATGGTCAACGACTGCAAGCCGTACTGCGCGGCCGGCAGCTTCCACGCGTACCCGGTGACCGTCCGGCTCGACGTCGCCAAGCCCTGGAAGAAGCACCCGGGCGTCCAGCACTACACCCGGATGAGCCTCACCTACCAGAAGGACCGTCCTGAGGGCTTCCAGCAGGTCATGACGTATCCCCTCTGGGACTGACGGCGGGGACGGACGGCTCGTACGGACCAGGGCCGGCGGCTGGACCGACGGCGGGCACTGTCGGCTGGGACCGACGGCGGGGATCGACGGCCGGCATTGACAGCCAGGATCGACGGCGGGGGGCCGACGGCCGGCACCGACGGTTGGGACTCACGGCCGGAACTCACGGCGGGCGCAGGCGGCCCGGGCCGGGGTGTCACCCGGGCGCGGCCAGTGGGCGTGCGGCGGTGGGCCGCGTGGGCGATCTGGCGGCCCGGCTCCCGCCACCGGCGGCCCGTCCCCCGTCATGTTGGTGTGGCCCCGCACGCCGGCGCCGCGCGCGCCGACCGAAAAGAGGTCACATGCCCCGACCATCCCGCCTGACCGGCGCCGCCACCACCGTCGCGCTGGCCTTCGGCCTCGTCGCCGCCGCGCCCGCCACCGGCCGCGAGCCGATCGTCACGGACACGCGCGTACTCGCCCACTTCGACCTGGCCGCCGGGCAGACCCCCGAGAACATCGCGCTCGACCGCGACGGCTCCGCCGACCTCACCTTCGCCCTCGCCCGCCAGGTCGCCCATGTCACCCCCGACGGCTACACGCAGGTCCGCGCGACCCTGCCCGCCGTGGCGCACCCGGCCACCCCACTCCTCCACAGCGCCGCCGTCACCGGCATCGCCCGCGCCCACGACGGCACGCTCTACGTCACCTACGCCACCGGCACCGACGCGACCGGTATCTGGCGCCTCTCCCCCGACGGCGGCGCACCGCAGCAGATCGCCGCGCTGCCGGCCGACGGGCTGCCCAACGGGCTGGCCCTCGACGAGCAGCGAGGCCTGCTCTACGCGGCCGACTCGGTGCGCGGCACGATCTGGCGCGTCCCGCAGGCGGGTGGCACGGCCACGGCGTGGGCGACGGGCCGGGCACTCGCTCCGCTCCCGGCGTCGCCCGCCCACGGCTTCGGCGCCAACGGCATCAAGGTCCGCCGCGACTCCGTGTGGGTGTCGAACAGCGACCGGGGCACCCTGCTGCGCATCCCCGTCGGCGCGGACGGCTCCGCCGGCCCCGTCGAGACCCGGGCCGACGCGCTCACCGGCATCGACGACTTCACCTTCCCCGGGCACGGCAGGAGCGTGCTGGCCGCGCTCAACTCCGGGAGCAGGGTGGTCCTGATCCATACGGACGGCACCGTCACGGACGTGCTCACCGCGCGGGACGGCCTGTCCAACCCGACCTCCGTGGCCGTCCTCGGCAGGAGCGTGTACGTGCCGAGCGCCGCCCTCACCACCCGGCGCGATCCCAACCTCCTCGTCTCCCGCCTGCGGCACCTCATCGGCCGCGGGTAGGCGCCGTACCCCGTCGCCGTCGGCCGGAGGGTCCGGCCGGCGGCGCGTGTCCGGTGCGTCTGTCTGGTGACGCCGACGGGCAGGCAGCTGACCGCATGTACCGGTCCCTGATCGTGTGCGACTCACGGTTCCCGGGAAATCCGGGCGCGAAGGCCGACGGGCGGGTCTCTTTGGCCCGACGACACGCTGTTGTTCCACTACAGCGGGCACGCCCGCAGCCGTAACCGGCAGCTCTTCCTGTGCACGGGCAACACCAGAGTCGACCGGCTGCACTCGACCGCCGTCCCGGCGGCGACGCTGTCGGAGGTCGGACGCGTCCTCGTCCTCACGCGAGTGGAGGGGGAGGCGGCCGAGCCGCGGTACCGCTTCGCGCACGAGGAGTTGCGTGCGACGGCGGTGCAGCAGCTCGGCCGCCTCCTGATGGCGACCTACGAGGAGCGCCTGGCCCGGTCGTCAGACCAGTTCGGCCAGTAGGTCGCCGCCCTCCACCTGCTGGATGCGGGTGATGGCCAGCCGGGAGACACGGCCCGCCTTCGGGGCGGTGATCGTGGCCTCCATCTTCATCGCCTCGATGGTGGCGATCGTGGCGCCGGCCGCCACCTCGTCGCCCTCGGCGACGGCCAGCGTCACCACACCGGCGAAGGGCGCCGCGACATGGCCGGGGTTGGACCGGTCGGCCTTCTCCGTCACCGGAACGTCGGAGGCCGCCGCACGGTCACGGACCTGGATGGGGCGGAGCTGGCCGTTGAGCGTGGACATCACGGTGCGCAGGCCGCGCTCGTCGGCCTCGCCGATCGCCTGCAGCTCGATCAGCAGCCGGACGCCGGGCTCCAGGTCGACGGCGTACTCCTTGCCCGGGCGCAGGCCGTAGAAGAAGGCCTTGCTGTCCAGCACGCTGGTGTCGCCGAAGTTCTGCCGGTGCGTGTCGAACTCGCGGGTCGGGCCGGGGAACAGCAGCCGGTTGAGGGTGGCCCGCCGGTCCTTGGCCAGTCCCTCACGGTCCTCGGCGGACAGCTCGGGCGCGGGCTTGGGCGCGGCGCGGCCCTGGAGCGCCTTGGTGCGGAACGGCTCCGGCCAGCCGCCGGGCGGGGTGCCCAGCTCGCCCCGCAGGAAGCCGATCACCGAGTCCGGGATGTCGAACTTGTCGGGGGTCGACTCGAAGGCCTCCGGGGAGACACCGGCGCCGACGAGGTGCAGGGCCAGGTCGCCGACCACCTTGGAGGACGGGGTGACCTTCACCAGGCGGCCGAGGATGCGGTCGGCGGCGGCGTACATCGCCTCGATGTCCTCGAAGCGGTCGCCGAGACCGAGGGCGACGGCCTGGGTGCGCAGGTTGGAGAGCTGGCCGCCGGGGATCTCGTGGTGGTAGACCCGGCCGGTCGGCGAGGCGAGGCCCGCCTCGAACGGGGCATAGATCTTGCGGACGCCCTCCCAGTACGGCTCCAGGTCACCGACCGCCTGGAGGTCCAGGCCGGTGGGCCGGTCGGAGTGGTCGGTGGCGGCGACGATCGCGGACAGCGACGGCTGGGAGGTCGTACCGGCCATGGAGGCCACCGCGCCGTCGACCGCGTCGGCGCCGGCCTGGATCGCGGCGAGGTAGGTGGCGAGCTGGCCGCCCGCGGTGTCGTGCGTGTGCAGGTGCACGGGCAGGTCGAACTCGCGGCGCAGCGCGGAGACCAGCTTGGCGGCGGCCGGGGCGCGCAGCAGGCCCGCCATGTCCTTGATGGCGAGGACGTGGGCGCCGGCCTCCACGATCTGCTCGGCGAGGCGCAGGTAGTAGTCGAGGGTGTACAGCCGCTCGCCCGGGTCGTTCAGGTCGGCGGTGTAACAGAGGGCGACCTCGGCGACGGCGGTGCCGGTCTCGCGTACGGCCTCGATGGCGGGCCGCATCTGGCCGACGTCGTTGAGGGCGTCGAAGATGCGGAAGATGTCGATGCCGGTGGCGGCGGCCTCCTGCACGAAGGCGTCGGTCACCTCGGTCGGGTACGGGGTGTAGCCGACGGTGTTGCGGCCGCGCAGCAGCATCTGCAGGCAGATGTTGGGGACGGCCTCGCGCAGGGCGGCCAGCCGCTCCCAGGGGTCCTCGGCGAGGAAGCGCAGGGCGACGTCGTAGGTCGCGCCGCCCCAGCACTCCAGGGACAGCAGCTGCGGGAGGGTGCGGGCGACGACGGGGGCGACGGCGAGCAGGTCCTTGGTGCGCACCCGGGTCGCGAGCAGGGACTGGTGGGCGTCGCGGAAGGTGGTGTCGGTGACGCCGATGGTCGGCGATTCGCGCAGGTGCCGGGCGAAGCCCTCCGGGCCGAGGTCCACGAGGAGCTGCCGGGAGCCGGCGGGCGGCTCGCCTGCGGGCAGCGGCGGCAGCTTGGTCAGCGGGTCGAGCAGGTCGGGCCGCTGACCGTGCGGCTTGTTGACGGTGACGTCGGCGAGGTAGGTGAGCAGCTTGGTGCCGCGGTCGGCGGAGGAGCGGGCGGTGAGCAGGTGCGGGCGCTGCTCGATGAAGGAGGTCGTGACGCGCCCGGCCTGGAAGTCGGGGTCGTCCAGGACCGCCTGGAGGAACGGGATGTTCGTGGCGACACCGCGGATGCGGAACTCGGCGACCGCGCGCCGGGCCCGGCCGATGGCGGCGTGGAAGTCGCGTCCCCGGCAGGTGAGCTTGACCAGCATCGAGTCGAAGTGCGCGCTGATCTCCGTCCCGGCGTGGGTGGTACCGCCGTCGAGCCGGATGCCGGAGCCGCCCGGGGAGCGGTAGGCGCTGATCCGGCCGGTGTCGGGGCGGAAGCCGTTGGCGGGGTCCTCGGTGGTGATCCGGCACTGGAGGGCGGCGCCGCGCAGGGTGATCCTGTCCTGGGAGAGGCCGAGGTCGGCGAGGGTCTCGCCGGAGGCGATCCGCATCTGGGCCTGGACCAGGTCGACGTCGGTGACCTCCTCGGTCACCGTGTGCTCGACCTGGATGCGCGGGTTCATCTCGATGAACACGTGGTTGCCGTCGCGGTCGAGCAGGAACTCCACGGTGCCGGCGTTGCGGTAACCGATCTCGCGGGCGAAGCGGACGGCGTCGGCGCAGATCCGGTCGCGCAGCTCCGGGTCCAGGTTGGGCGCGGGGGCCAGCTCGATGACCTTCTGGTGGCGGCGCTGCACCGAGCAGTCGCGTTCGAAGAGGTGGATGACGTTGCCCGCGCCGTCGGCGAGGATCTGCACCTCGATGTGGCGGGGCTCGACGACGGCCTTCTCCAGGAAGACGGTGGGGTCGCCGAACGCGGACGCGGCCTCGCGGGAGGCGGCCTCGATGGACTCGCGCAGCTGGGCCGGGTCCTCGACACGGCGCATGCCGCGCCCGCCGCCGCCGGCGACCGCCTTGACGAAGACGGGAAAGCCGATCTCCTCGGCGGCGCGCACCAGTTCGTCCACGTCGGTGGAGGGCTGGGAGGAGCCGAGCACGGGTACGCCGGCCGCGCGGGCGGCGGCGACCGCGCGGGCCTTGTTGCCGGTCAGCTCCAGCGTCGCCGCGCTGGGACCGACAAAGGTGATGCCCGCCTCCTCGCAGGCGCGGGCCAGCTCCGGGTTCTCCGACAGGAAGCCGTAGCCCGGGTAGACGGCGTCGGCGCCCGCCCGGCGGGCGGCCCCCACGATCTCCTCGACGGAGAGGTAGGCCCGCACCGGGTGTCCCGGCTCCCCGATCTCGTAGGCCTCGTCGGCCTTCAGCCGGTGCAACGAGTTGCGGTCCTCGTGCGGGAACACGGCGACGGTGCGCGCGCCGAGTTCGTAGCCCGCCCGGAACGCGCGGATCGCGATCTCGCCACGGTTGGCGACCAGCACCTTGCGGAACATTTGGATCCCCTTCAGCTGCCTGCCGGCGACGAACACCCTGGTGTCAGCCACGCCCTGCCGTACTCGCGGCCACCTTAGGGGGTGGCCGCACGGGTCGAGATGCGAAAACCATCACATTGACGGGGTGGGCAGCGCCACAGGGCCACGCCGACCCGGGCCGACCGGATCGGACCGGAGGCGGCGGCGCGGGGCGGCAAGGCCGTCCTCGTCCACCACCCGTGGCCGTGGCCCCGGCACGCCTTGACTTGGAGAGCGCTCCAACTCGTAGCGTCACGGACGGTGCGCGCCGCCCTCCCCACGGGATGCCGGGAGCCGGAATCCGTCGCTAGATGGAGAGGGGCCGCGTGACGCGCCGCAACGACGATCGAGTACGCAGGAAGGAATTCTCCATGCAGAAGCGCAGGCTGCGGGACCTCCACGTATCGGCCATCGGGCTGGGATGCATGGGGATGTCCGCCTTCTACGGCACCGCCGACCAGGCAGAGGGCATCGCGACCATCCGGCGCGCCCTGGAGCTCGGCATCGACTTCCTCGACACGGCCCAGATCTACGGGCCGCTCACCAACGAGTCGCTCGTGGGCGAGGCGATCAAGGGGCATCGCGACGAGTACGTGATCGCCACGAAGTTCAACTACCGGATGGACGACGCCGTACCCGGCGACATGAGCACGGTCGGCCGGCAGGACGGCTCGGCCGAGCATGTACGGGCCTCGGTGCACGGTTCGCTCCAGCGGCTCGGCACCGACCACATCGACCTGTACTACCAGCACCGGGTGGACCCGAACGTCCCCATCGAGGAGACGGTCGGCGCGCTGGGCGAGCTGGTCGCCGAGGGCAAGGTGCGGTACATCGGGCTGAGCGAGGCGAGCGCGGAGACCATCCGGCGGGCCCACGCCGTGCACCCGGTGACCGCGGTGCAGAGCGAGTACTCGCTGTGGTCGCGGGACGTGGAGGCCGAGGTGCTGCCCACCTGCCGGGAGCTGGGGATCGGCTTCGTGCCGTACTCGCCGCTCGGCCGCGGCTTCCTGGCCGGCCGCTTCAGCTCCCCGGACGAGCTGGACGCGAACGACTGGCGCCGCGAGAACCCCCGCTTCACGGAGGCCAATCTGCAGGCCAACCAGCGGCTGGCGGAGAAGGTGAAGGAGATCGCGGCCGAGAAGGACGTGACCCCGGCCCAGCTGGCGATCGCCTGGGTGCTGGCGCAGGGCGAGGACCTGGTGCCGATCCCCGGCACCAAGCGCCGCACCTACCTGGAGCAGAACGCCGCCGCGGCCGCCGTCGAGCTGACCGCGGACGACCTGGCCCGCATCGACGCCGAGCTGCCGCAGGCGGCGGGTGAGCGGTACGACGAGGCGGGTATGCGGACGGTGAACCGCTGACCGGTGCGCGCGAGGGGTGCGGGGCCCGCCGTCGGCGTCCCCCGGTGCGGTGGTGGCCGATCGCACCGTCGCACGGGTCGTGAAGGGGCGGTCGGCGCGCCTGTGAGAAACCCCACGCGGAGTGCAAGTCCCCGACGGCCCGGGGTGGTTGGGGAAGTTCGGCCGAGGCCGGCGGACGCGGTGGCGTCGACCGTGGTGTCCCGTCTGCCACCATGGTCGGCGCCCTGACCAGGCGGCCCGGCCGTGCAACGCCGCCGGACCGACGGGATCCGCCGGTCTGTCCCACCGCCTGGTTGTCGAGTACCCCGCCGTGCCCTCTGCGTCTGCCCTGCCCACCTCGCTGTCCGCGTCCACCACCGCCCCGGCCTCCCGTTCGCCGTGGCGTTCCCTGCGGTACCGGAGCATGCGCTGGTGGTCGGCCGCGAACTTCGTCTCCAACGCCGGTACGTGGATGCAGCTCACGGTGCAGAACCTGCTGGTGCTGCACATCACGGGCTCGGCGGCGGCGACCGGTCTGTCCATGTCGGTCCAGGCGGCGCCGGCGCTGTTCGTGAGCCTGCTGGGCGGCGCGGCCGTGGACCGCTGGCCCCGGAAGCTGACGGTCACCGTGAGCCAGGCCCTGCTCGGCGCGGTCGCCTTCACGACGGCGCTGCTGGTGGCGCTGGACCGGATCGACATGCCGGCCCTGCTGGTGCTGGCCGCGGTGACCGGTGTCATCGCCACCGTGGACGGGCCCGCCTGCGCGCTGCTCGGCAACGATCTCGTGCCGGTGGCCGACGTGCCGTCCGCGATCGGCGTGGGCGCGCTGGTGCACAGCGCCGGCCGGCTCGCGGGCACCGCCCTGGCCGGGGTGACCGTCGGCTTCCTGGGCACGGGTGCCGCGTACGCCGCCAACGGGCTGTCGTTCCTGTTCGTGGCCGCGGTGGTGCCGTTCCTGCGGCCGGTTCCCGAAGCCGCCACGCAGTCTCCGGCCGGGCCGCGAGCGGTTCCGTCCCCGGCGCCGATGACCGTACGGGAAGGTCTGTCCTTCTTCGCGCGCCGGCCCCGCCTTGTCGCCCTCGCGGGCGTCACCGGGCTCAGCTCCGTCTTCGGCCGCAACTACGGCCTGACACTCGCGGTCCTCGTCACCGGGCCGCTGGCGGGTGGCGCCAGGGCGTTCGGCACGGTCTCCACGGTGCTGGCCGTCGGCGGCATCGTCGGCGCGGTCCTGGGCGCCCGGCTGCGCAGGCCGTCCGTGCGGACCGTGGGCCTGCTGGCGGCGGCGGGCGCGCTGCTCCAGGTGGTGGCGGGTCTGTCGCCGTCGCTGGCCGTGCTGCTGGTGCTGGTCCTGCCGATGGCGATCGTGGAGTCCGTCTCCGACACCGCCGGTACGGCCGTGCTGCAGACCGACCCGCCGCCGCATCTGCGGGGCCGGGTGCTCGGGGTGTGGACCAGCATCGGCACGGTGTGGAGCCTCGGCGGGCCGCCGCTGCTCGGCCTGCTGATGGAGTGGGCCGGGGCGCGCGGCGCCCTGGTGGCCGGCGGGCTGCTCATCGCCGGGTCGGTCGGTGCGGGCCTGCTGGTGCGCCGCCGCGGCGAGCCGGTGACGGTGACGGTGCGCGCGAAGGACGGCGACGTGACCGGCCGCGCGGCCCTGGAGACGGCGGCCTGACGTCCCCGGCTCGACAGCCGGCCGGCGTTCAGTCGTGCCGGCCGGGCAGGTGGTACACGTGGAAGGCCTGCCCGATCACCGGCTGGGCGACGTTGCGCACGCGGACACCCCCGCTGGTCATCCCGTGCTCGGTGCCGGCGTGGGCGTGGCCGTGCACCGCGAGGTCGGCGCCGCCGGTGTCGATGGCCTCCGCGAGCAGGTAGCTGCCGAGGAACGGATAGATCTCCAGGGGCTCCCCGGCCAGGGTGTCCGGCACCGGTGAGAAGTGGGTCAGCGCGATCCGCACGTCGCAGTCCCGCTCGTCCAGATCCTTCAGGGCACCGTGCAGGCCGTCGGCACACCGGCGGGTGTAGCGGACGAACTCCTTCATGAGCGGTTCGCCGAACTCCCCGGCGCAGCGGCCGACGAAGCCGCCGCCGAAGCCCTTGGTCCCGGCGACCCCGATCCGGGCGCCGTCGGCGCTGACGACGGCGGCCTGTCCTTCGAGGACGTGCGCGCCCGCGTCCCGGAGGATCGCGGCGACCTCCTCGGGCCGCTCGTCGTGGTGGTCATGGTTGCCGAGTACGGCGACGACGGGCACCCCGATGTCCTTGATCTCCCGGGCGACGATCGCGGCCTCCTCCGGTGTGCCGTGCCGGGTGAGGTCGCCGGCGAGCAGCAGGACGTCGGCACACCCGGGCAGGGTCTCGAAGGACGGCCTCAGGGTGCCCTGGCTCTCGGGGCCCATGTGAATGTCCCCGACGGCCGCGACGCGGATCATGTCAGGTCCTCTCCGTGGTCGGGCGAGGAGGTCCCGGCCACGAGCAGGTCGCTGTGGACCGGGTGCCCCGCCAGTTCCTCGCGGGCCATGCGCAGGATGTCGTCCCGGCACTGGGTGGACGGCACGGTGCCGGTGAGCAGGACGGCGTCTCCGCGCAGTTCGAGCCGTACGCCGAGTTCCGCGAGGTCTCCGCCGGCCAGGTGCTCGGCGAGGTGGGCGACGCGGTAGTCCAGACTCCCTTCCGCCGACGGGGGCGGCGGGCTGGTGTCGGTCATGGTGTCCCTTCCTGGGGGTCGATCACGTTCAGCCGTTCGAGGAGGAAGAGGAACGCGGCCGGCATGGGCTGGTCGCCGCAGGACGCGCGGACCGTGTCCCAGTCGACCTTCTCGCGGACCGCGCGGGCGACCGGCAGCACCGACCCGAAGTCGCAGTAGTGCTCGGAGAAGGCGCTGATCAGGCTGCGGATCAGGTCGGTCGGGGAGAGTACGGGCATCAGCACCGAGTCGACCGGCAGGACGTGCGCCCGGTCGAGCATGTCCCGGGTGACGGGCTGGTGTGCCAGCGCGAAGATGATGTCGACGTTCTGCCCGTGGCAGGTGGTCTTCAGCAGCCAGTCCTCCGGCGGGGTCCGTACGCCGAGACCTGCCTCGCGCAGCGTGGCGGCCACCGCTTCGGCGTCGTCGGGCAGGATGGCGAAGTCGGCGTCGTGCTGGAGGTAGCGGCTGCCGCCGTGGGCGTAGACGGCCACGCTGCCGGCCAGCGCGAAGGGGTGGCCGGCGCGTTTGAGGAGCGCGCCGATCGCCTTGGTGGCCTCCAGGATCGCCTGACTGCGGTCCTGCGGCAGTTCCGACGGCTCCGGCATGGGCGTGAGCGGGTCCGGCCCCGAGGCGAGACGGAGTTCGGTGACCTCCGGTCGCGTCAGGGGCGCGGTGTCCTCCCCGTTGTGCGTCATGACCTCTCCATTCGGCACCCTGCACCCCCGGGTGGCGGGTCGGCCCCGGGGGTCGTACGGGTACCCGGCGCGCCGCCCGCGACACGGCGTCGCCGGAAAGGTTCGGCCCACCCACCGCCGGCGGAGGGCCGGGCCGGTGTGCCCGTATCACCGGCCTGGTGTGAGGTGCGCGGCACGCGCCCCGGGCGCAAGCTGAGAGGCATGGCACCCCCGCTCGGGCGCGTGGGCCCGCGGCAGCCGTGGCGGTCGGCGCACGCGCTGCTGGTGCTCCCGGTCGTGCTCATCCTGGTGATCACGGTGGTGGACCTGCGGTCCCCCACCGACGTCCATCTCGGGCCGGCCCTGGTGATCGCGCCCGCGCTCACCCCCTCCTTCGCCGGACCCCGGACCACGGCCGCCATCGGGGCGCTCGCACTGGCCGCCCAGATCCTCATCGGCATCCACCGCGGCGGGGGGATCGGCAGCACCAACCACATCGTGCAGATCATCACCTTGACCGTCCTCGTGGTGCTCACCGTCATCTACAGCGCCCTGCGCCAGCGCCGGCAGGCCCAGCTGGCCCAGGTCCGCACCGTCGCCGAGGCCGCGCAGCACGTCCTGATGTGGCCGCTGCCCGAGCAGATCGGCCCGCTGCGGATCGCCTCGCTGTACCTGGCCGCGGAGGACGAGGCGCAGATCGGCGGCGACCTGTACGCGGCGACCGCGAGCGACGGCGCGATCCGCCTGCTGATCGGTGACGTGCGCGGCAAGGGGCTGCCCGCAATCGGCGAGGCGGCGCTGCTGCTCGGCGCCTTCCGGGAGAGCGCCCACCGGCACATCCCGCTGGCCGAGCTGGCGACCCGGCTGAACCAGAGCGTCACCCGCTACGCGGCCGATCTGGAGACCCCGGAGGAGGAGGGCGAGCGGTTCGCCACCGCCCTCCTCGTGGAGATCCCGGACCGCGACCCGGTCACCCGGATGACCAGCTGCGGCCATCCGCCGCCGCTGCTGCTGAGTCCCGGGCACGTCGTGACGGTCCCGAGCCTGCATCCCTCGCCGCCGCTCGGGGTGCACGAGCACAGCGAGCACACGCTGGACGTGTTCTCCTTCGAGCCGGGTGACACGCTGCTGCTCTACACGGACGGGGTCGTGGAGGCCCGCGACGAGCGCGGCCGGTTCTATCCGCTGCCCGACCGGGTCCTGCGGTGGGCCGAGGACAGCCCCGAGGCGCTGATGCACCACCTGCGGCGCGATCTGCTCGCCCACGTCGGCGGCCGGCTCGGCGACGACGCCGCGCTCATCGCGGTGCACCGCACCCACGTCGAACGCCGCCGGCACCTCGGCCGCGGGGACCCGGGCCGGCACGGGTGAGCACCCCGAGCGGCTGAGCGGGCGGCCGGCGGCGCCCACCCGCCGGCTCCGCCTTCCGCGTTCAACTGCCTTTGCGGCAATGTTCAGTTCAGGGGGTGGCCCCTCCCGCCGGGGCGTTGCGAGAATCTGCGGCGCCTCGACAACAGGGAGCCCCCGTGCGTCAGCCGACCTCCGCGCTCGCCGCCGCCCTCGGCGCGCTCGCCCTCGTCCTCACCGCGCCCGGCACCGCCGACGCGAGCGTTCTGCGGCTGCTGCCACAGAACGCCGACGGCCTGGAGCAGACCTTCTCACCCGCCTACGACTACGACGGCGACGGCTGCTACGCCACGGCCGCCATCGGCAGCGACGGCACGATCAACCCCGGTCTCAGGCCGGGCGGCGACGTCAACGGCCACTGCCACGACTCCGCGCAGCTCGCCAACGCCAACACCTACTCGCGTGAGAAGTGCAACAACGGCTGGTGCGCGGTGATGTACGCCAGCTACTTCGAGAAGGACCAGGCGACCCTCGGGCCCGCGGCGATCGGGCACACCCACGACTGGGAGCACGTCGTCGTGTGGATCACGGACGACACGGTCCGGTACGTCTCGGTGTCCCAGCACTCCGGTTACCAGGTGGCGGCCCGCTCCGCGGTGCGCTTCGACGGCACCCACCCGAAGGTCGTCTATCACAAGGACGGCGTGTCCACCCACTGCTTCCGGTTCGCCGACGCCCACGACGAGCCGCCGGAGAACGCGACCGGCGGCTGGTTCCTTCCGCGCCTGGTCGGCTGGAACGGCTATCCGGCGGGCTACCGCGACAAGCTGCTCGGCGCCGACTTCGGGGCGGCCACCATCAAGATCAGGGACGGCGACTTCGCATACGCCCTGACGCGCTCCATGCCGTCGGGCATCCCCTTCGACCCCGGCGCCTGACGGCACGCGTGCGTCCGCACCGGCCCGAGAGGCTCTACCCGAGAGGTTCCCGATGTCCGTACGCCACCCGAACGCACGACGGCTGCTCGCCGTTCTCGCTCTGCTGCCGGCGCTGTCGTCCCCCGTGGCCGCGCAGGCGGCGCCCGGCGGCCCCGTGCGGGCCCGCTTCGACCTCCAGGCGCACCGCGGCGGCCTCGGCCTGACGACCGAGGAGTCCCTGGAGGGCTTCGGCAAGGCGCTGCGGCTCGGGGTGTCCACGCTGGAGCTGGACACCCAGGTCACCAAGGACCTGCGGGTGGTGGTCAACCACGACCGGCAGGTCAGCGGCGTCAAGTGCCGGGACACCGGCCCGGTCACGCCCGGCGACCCGATGTACCCGTACGTCGGCAAGTACGTCAAGGACCTGACGCTCGACCGGATCAAGACGCTCGACTGTGGCTACCAGCAGCTGCCCGGCTTCCCCGAGCAGGAGGTCGTCAAGGGCTTCCGGATGGTGGAGCTGAAGGACGTCCTGAACCTGGTCAAGAGCTACCGGGCCCGGGGCGTACGGCTGAACATCGAGACCAAGGTGGAGGCGGGCGCGCCCGAACAGACCGCGCCGCGGGAGGTGTTCGTCCGCCGCGTGTACGAGGAGATCCACCACTCGGGCATCGAGCGGCAGGTCACCATCCAGTCCTTCGACTGGGGGGCGCTCGGGGTGATGCACCGGCTGGCGCCGAGGTGGCCGCTGGTGGCGCTGACGAACTACGACTTCCTGCAGGTCGGCAAGCCCGGAGCGTCCCCGTGGCTGGGCGGGATCGACGCCGACGACTACGACGGGGACTTCGTCCGGGCGGCCGCGACCCTGCCCGGGGTCACCACCCTCTCCCCGAACTACGGCTTCCCGCAGAGCGGCAAGGTCGGCGACCCCGGGTTCCGGTTCTACTCCGACGCGGCGATGGTCGCGGAGGCGCACGCCCGGGGTCTGAAGGTGGTGCCGTGGACCTGTGACGACCCGGCGACCGTGGAGGCGCTGATGGACCTGGGTGTCGACGGGATCATCACCGACTATCCCGACCGCGTCCGGAGGATCATGGCCGACCGCGGCATGCCGCTGCCGCGGCCCTACCGCCCGCACGGCCGCGGCTGACCGGTGCGGCGGGCGTGAGCCCCGCTCCGAGTGGGGCGGGGCGGGACCCACGTCCGGGCCCCTCCTCAGCCGGCCGGCTTCAGGCCGGTGATCTTCAGGGTCTTCAGGTCGGACTGGACGTCGATCCGGCTGACCTGCGGGTGCGGGCCGTCGCCCCAGGTGAGCGTCACCCGGCTGGTGGCGTGCCCCATGCCGGAGCCGGTGTAGGTCACCTTCCACTTCACCGGCACGTTCTGCGCGAACAGGATGCCGTCGGCGTGTTCCTTCTTCTCGTAGGCGGCGACCTGCTTCCGGGCGGCGGCCGAGAGGTAGAAGCCGCGCAGCGCCTTGGCGGCGGGCGCGGCCGTGGCGTCGTCGGTGGCCCAGGTGGCGTCGATGTAGGCGCCGTAGAAGTCGGCCACGTGCTGGGTGGCGTTGCGCGGGTCGCCCTGGGCGGACGACACGGCGGCGGCGCGGGTGGTGTGGCTCGCGGAGGCACCCGCCAGGGCGGGTGTCACGGCGGCCAGGGTGAGGCCGGCGGTGAGGGCCGCGGCGGTGAGCAGGGTCTTGCGACTGCGGACGGACATGTGAGCCATTCCCCCGGTTTCTTCGCGACCGGTCCGATCCCGGCCGTCGACGGACCCTAAGACCCCATTCGGTGCGCCCCGGTTCCGCGTGGGGCGGATGTGTTTCGGTCATTCCGGCCGCGACCGCCTCCGGGCCGGTCGGTGCCCGTGGACGGCGTACGGGGGTGCCGCCACGGCCTGGTGCGCGGGTGGTGTGCGGGGGGCTCACGGTGGCGCCCGGGCGCCCGCCCGGCCGTCGTGCGGCCAAGGCGGGGCCGGGGTCCGGGAGGTGGGTCGGACCCCGGCCCCGGGTCTGTCACGGCTTGCGGGCGACCGCGCCGTACATCGCGATGTCCTCGTCCCGGATGCCCTGCTCGCCGCTGCCGTCGGGGCGCCACTTGTGCACCTGGACGATGCCGGGCTCGACCAGGTCCAGGCCCGTGAAGAACGCGCGGGCCTCGTCCAGGGTGCGCAGCCGCATCGGCATGTTGCGGGCCGCGTACTCACGGGCGACCCGGCCGACCTCCTCCGGCGCGAAATCCGCGGTACCGATGGACATCGCCAGGCAGCTGCCGGAGGGCAGCGGCTCCAGCAGCCGCCGTACGACGCCGACCGCGTCGTCCGCGTCCAGCATGAAGTGCACGATCGCGATGACGGTCAGCGCGACGGGCCGGCTCAGGTCCAGGGTGTCGCGCAGCTCGGGCGCGCCCAGGATCGCCGCGGGGTCACGGAAGTCGGCTTCCAGGTAGGCGGTGCGGCCCTCGGGGGCGCTGGCCAGCAGGCCCTGGGAGAGGGTGAGCACGATCGGGTCGTTGTCGACGTAGACGACGCGGGACTCGGGGGCCACGGCCTGGGCGATCTCGTGCAGGTTGGGCGAGGTCGGGATGCCGGTGCCGACGTCCAGGAACTGGCGCATGCCCGCCTCCTCGGCGAGCCAGCGCACGGCACGGTTCATGAAGTCGCGGTTGGCGCGCATGTGGACCGGGAGCGCGGGCCACTCCCGGGCCATCGCGTCGCCCGCCTCCTTGTCGGCGGGGTAGTAGTCCTTGCCGCCGAGTATGTAGTCGTAGATGCGGGCGGAGTGGGCGTTCTCGGTGTCGATCCGGTCGGCCGGCCATCCGTTGTCGGGCACGCCGTGTCTCCCATTCGGTCGAGGGGTCGGGGGCTTCGCGTCAGGGGGAGCGGGTCACAACTCCTTGCGCAGCGCGCCGAGCAGGGTCTCGGTTCTTCCGGGGGAGGCGGCCTGGGCGCTCAGCCGGTCAAGGGCCTCCCGGTAGACCACGACGTCCTCCGTCTTGTCGAGGTAGACGGCGCCGGCGAGGCCGCTGAGGTAGGCGATGTCGGGCAGTTCGCGGGCCCGGAACCGGAAGAGGTGGAAGGCGCCGGCCCGCAGGGCGGGATGCGGACCGTTGGCGAACGGCATGAGCTGCACGGTGACCTGGGGCAGCCGGTTGACCTCGACGAGGTGGTCGATCTGGGCCCGCATCACCTCCGGGCCGCCGACCTGGCGGCGCAGGACGGTCTCGTCCATCACCACCCACAGCCGTGGCGGTGCCGGTCTGGCCAGCAGCTCCTGGCGGCGCATGCGCAGGGCGACGCGGCGTTCGACGGCCTCGGCGGAGGCGTGCGGGTGGTCCGCGGCGAGCACGGCGCGGGCGTAGTCCTCGGTCTGCAGCAGGCCGTGCACGAACTGGTTCTCGTACGCGCGGACCTGGACGGCCGCCTGCTCCAGGCTGAGGTAGGAGGCGAACCAGTCGGGCATGACGTCACGGTAGGTGTGCCACCAGCCGCGTTTGTTGGCCTCGCGGACGGACTGCAGGAAGGTGTCGATCTCCTGCTGGTCGGTGACGCCGTAGACCTGGAGGAGTTTCTCGGCGTCCGCGAGCCGCAGCCGGGCGACCTTGGCGGCCTCCATGCGCCGGATCGTGGAGTGGCTGACGCCGATGGCGGCGCCCGCCTCGGCGTAGCTGAGACCCGCCCGGTTGCGCAGTTCCTCCAGTTGCCGGCCGAGGATCATACGCAGCACGGAAGGGGCGCCGCCCCAGTCGGTTTCCGCGGTCACGCCCACCCCCCTCGTCACGTCCCCCGGTCCTGCCCGTCACCCTCGCACGCGCTCGGGCTCGCCCGCCCATTCGATCACGTTTTGGCGGATGCAGCATGCACTTCTCCACTTGCAAATTTCAACTTGCTGGTTGCGGTGCGTGGTTGGCAGGTGCCAGAGTGGACTCGCTGCTCCGGCCGACCCACGGAGCAGGCGGCGCGGCCGGCTTGGGGGAGACGAACCGCCGGCACGGCCTGCTGTCAGGCGGCGCGACGTCTGCTGCCCGAACGGCCGGCCCGATGCCCGCAGCACCACCCGCGAAGCCGTACGAAAGGCGCACGGCGATGGCTCCGCCCTCACTCCCCCGACCGCCCCACGACCACGGACCCGATCGACCGCGCCTGATACGGGGCGGGTCGTTCCGCGCTGCGGTGCCGGCTCCGGCCGGCTTCTCCGGACCACCCGGAGGCGAGCGTCCCGGTCGACTCCCTGGGCCCCACGGCCCCGACCGGCTCGCCTCCGGGGCCCCACTCCCCGGCTCCACCGACCGCCGCCGCGCAGCCGGACGCCTCCGCCCCGCCGGACGCACGGCCGCCGGACCGCCGGACCGGTCCGCGGACACGGCCGGTACCGCGGCCTGAAGAACTCCGGTACGGGCAGGCCTTCTCCACAGCGGCACGGAAGAGGCCCCGCCCGCCTCGGCTCTCCCCCCTCCCCCCACACACGTCACCACCCCCGGACCACCCCCACTCGTCCGAAGGACAGCCATGCACCACACCACCCCCGCCCCCGCTCCGGCCGCCGACCCGTCCTGGACCCGCACCCGCCCCAGGCCCGGCTCGCAGGAACAGCCCGGCTGAGCCCGGCCGCCCCCGCGCGGCCTCCCTGCGGCAGACCGCGGCGCTACGGCATCCGGCCGCGACCCGCTAGATTCACCGCCGGTGCGGAGCGTCCGCACCCGTCGGCGGCCCGGCTCCCACAGGGACAGCGCGTCCGCCCGCGTCCGCCGTACCGCCGGGGGTGCCATGGTCTGGTCGCTGTTCCGCCGCGGCCGGTCCGCGTCCGGACTCCCCGTGCCGGGGCGGTGCGCGCCCGGCCGGCACGTGCTGGCCACCGAACGGCTGTTGCTGTTCACCCCGCGGACCCGCATGGACGTGGTGGCGGCGCTGGCCGCGAGCGCGGACGCGGAGGCCCAGCGGTGGCTCGGCACCAAGGCGGACGAGGTGCTGCCCCACCCCGGCACCCGCCGGGCCCTGCTGGCCTGGCGGCCCGCCGGCGACGACGGCCGCCGGATCCCGCCCGTCCTGGCCGAGCCGTTCACCCCCGGCCCCGACGACCCGCTCCTGCTGGTCTGCGTGCGCAGGTCCGACCTCAGTTATGCGGGCGCCCTCGAACTGGACCACCGGCTGGGCGAGATGGGCGGCTGGCTGGCGCCGGGGTGCCGGGGCCAGGGCCTGGGCGTGGAGCTGTTCCGCGCGGGGGTGGAGCTGGCCCACACCCATACCGGCCTGGCCACGGTCCGGGCCGGGGCGGAGCCCGGGAACACCGCGAGCCGGCGGGCCCTGGCGGGCGCCGGCTTCGTCCCCGACGAGGGGCCGCACCGGCACACCCTCCCCGACGGCCGCGTGATCGACGCCGTCTGGCACCGCCACGACACGACGGCGACCACCCGCTGCCACTGACCGCGCCCCGGCCTCACCCGCCGCACCAGGACCGGGGGCACCAGATGCGGCACGCGGTTCCGAAGCGGGTGGCCCGACACCCGCGTTGACCCCCGTCCCCCGTATCCGGGCCGACCGTTTCCCCGCCGACACCGCACCCGCACGATGGAGGTGCGGTCTCGTACGCGCGCCCCTGGGGCAAGTCCCGCCGGGGTCAGGTGTCGTTCCGGCGGCGTCCGGTCACCCGGCGCCGGTCCGGCCAGCGCACGTCGTAGGCCCAGCCGAGGTGTTCGAACCAGCGGATCAGCCGGGCACTGGCGTCGAGCTGACCGGTGAGCACGCCGTGCCGGGCGCTGGTGGGGTCGGCGTGGTGGAGGTTGTGCCAGGACTCGCCGAAGGAGAGCGGGGCCAGCCACCACACGTTGCCCGAGCGGTCCCGGCTGCGGAAGGGGCGGGTGCCGGCCGCGTGGCAGATGGAGTTGATGGACCAGGTCACGTGGTGGACCAGACAGATGCGGACCAGGCCGGCCCAGAAGAGCGCGGTGAGCGCGCCCTGCCAGGACCGGGTCAGTGCCGCGCCCAGCAGGGCGGGCAGGGCGAGCGAGGCGAGGACCAGGGCGCCGAAGCGCCGGGAGATCAGCATCAGGGTGCGGTCGCGGACGAGGTCGGGCGCGTAGGTCCGCGGCGAGGCGTGCTCGGTCTCGAACAGCCAGCCCAGGTGGGCGTAGAGCATGCCCTTGGCGAGGGCCCTGGGCGAGTGGCCGTACCGCCAGGGCGAGTGCGGGTCGCCGTCCCGGTCGGAGTACTTGTGGTGCTTGCGGTGGTCGGCCACCCAGGTGATGAGGGGGCCCTGCACGGCGAGGCTGCCGGCCAGCGCGAGGGCGATCCGCAGCGGTCTTGCGGCCTTGAACGAGCCGTGGGTGAAGTGCCGGTGGAAGCCGACCGTGATGCCGAGCCCGCTGACCAGGTAGAAGGCGACGGCCAGCGCGAGGTCCGTGGGGCTGAGCCCGTGCCTCCAGGCCAGCGGCACGGCGGCGAGCACGGCGAGGAACGGTACGGCGACGAAGACCCCGATCATCAGCTGCTCGCCGGTGGGCCAGGACCGCCTGCCGGCCGCCAGCGGGGTGGATCCGGAGAACTCCGAGGACATGGCGACCCTTTCTCGGCCGGGGGCCGGGCTAGTCGACGGCGGTGAAGGCGAGCACGGCGTTCTGACCGCCGAAGCCGAAGGAGTTGCTGACGGCGGCTCCCATCCGGTGCGGGCGGGGCGCCTTGGCGACGACGTCCAGGTCCATCGCCGGATCGAGGGTGTCGAGGTTGGCGGTGGGCGGGATCAGCTGGTGGCGCAGGGTGAGCACGGTGCAGGCCGCCTCGATGGCCCCGGCGCCGCCGATGGCGTGCCCGATGGTGCCCTTGACCGCGGTGACGGGCGGAGGCCGGCGGAAGACCCGGTGCAGGGCGTTGTGCTCGGCGGCGTCGCCCTGCGGGGTGGCGGTGCCGTGCGCGTTGACGTGGTCGATGTCCTCGGGGGCCAGGCCGGCGTCGGCGAGCGCACCGCTCAGCGCGCGGGCGGCACCGTCGCCGTCGGGGTGCGGGGCGGTGAAGTGGTGGGCGTCGCAGGAGGCGCCGAACCCGGCGAGCAGGGCCGCCGGCCGGGCGCCCCGGGCACGGGCGTCCTCGGTGCGTTCCAGGGCGAGGACGGCGGCGCCCTCGCCGAGCACGAAGCCGTCACGGTCCCGGTCGAACGGGCGGGAGGCCGCGGCCGGGGCGTCCGCGCGGCGGGACAGGGCGCGCATCTGGGCGAAGCACGCGGCGGTCATGCGCAGCCGGGCCGACTCGCTGCCGCCGGCCAGGACCAGGTCGCAGCGACCGGACAGCAGCCAGTCCCGGGCCAGGCCGAGCGCGCTGGTGCCGGAGGCGCAGGCGGTGCTGACCACCATGTTGGGGCCGAGCGTGCCGAGGTCCAGGGCGATCTCGGCGGCGGCCATGTTGGGCACGCTGCGTGGCAGCGCGAGCGGGGAGACCCGTTCGGGGACGTGGGCGGCGAGCCGGTCGAACTCGGCCTGCCAGCCCTGCATGGACCCGGTGCCGACGCCCATCACCACGCCGACCCGGGCGCCGTCCCAGCCGCCGGGGGCGAGTCCGGCGTCGGCGACGGCCTCGCGGGCGGCGAGCAGCGCGAAGGTCGTGAACCGGTCGAGCCGGCGGGCCAGCCGGTGCCCGAGCAGGCCGGCCGCGTCCAGAGGGGGCACCTGACAGGAGAAGGCCACGGGCAGCCCGTCCAGGGCGGGGTCGGCGGTGGCGGTGGACCGCCCGGCGCACAGACCCGCCCAGGCCGCGTCCCGGCCGATGCCGGCCGGGGTGACCATGCCCAGTCCGGTGACGGCGACCGGGGCCCGCCGCACGCCTGTTCTCACCTGCTGCATGGGGCGTGATTATCCGGGCCGCCGAGCCCGGCCCCGGGCCGCCACAACTCGTTCGGCCCAGGTCGTCGGGTGCTACCACCCGGATGCGTGAATCGGGACCGAGGAAGTCGGTGCGCTTCGGCGGGACCGTCGTCCAGGCACGGACCGTGCCGGACCAGGCTCCCGCGAGCGCGGCTTCCAGGTCGTCCGGCAGCCGGTCGGAGGCGTCCAGCCGGAGGGCGGGGCCGATGTGCACATCGACGCTGGGGCGGCGCACGGGCGCGGTGGCCCGGGGTAGCTGGTTGGCACCGTGCACATGGACGCGGCGGCGGACGGGCGCGGTGGCCCGGCCCGCGAGCCGCCTGGCACGGCTGCCGGAGGAGACCCGGCGAACTCCCGCGTGGCCGACCGGGATCACCGGTGCTCCGGTGGACAGGGCGAGCCGGACCACGGCGGACTTCGGGCGGCCGGCCGGGCGGGCGTGGGAGGCGGGATACCGGGGGCGGGCCGCCCTCGGGGTGGATGAGCCCACCGTGCCCGGCGGCGAGGGTGTCGGCGCGGGCTTCGGCCCACGCCGGTCGCCGGGCGCAACCGTACGAGGATCACTCCGGTGGCCACGCGACCGGCGACCGGCCCGCTCGGGGGCCGCGCCGCGGGCGTCGGGATCGCTCAGCTGCCGGGCATCAGGCCCGCCGCGACCGTGGCCCCCAGTTCCCAGCAGGCCTCGATGTCGGCCTTGCCCGGCTCGCCGGTGACGGTCACCGGCTCGGCCGCCCGGCGCCAGCCGAGACCGGTGGTGACGGTGTCGAGCGCGCGGACGGCGCCGGTCACGTCGTTGCCGCCGTGCACGTAGTAGCCGAACGGGCGGCCCCGGGTCTCGTCCAGGCAGGGGTAGTAGATCTGGTCGAAGAAGTGCTTGAGGGCGCCGGACATGTAGCCGAGGTTGGCGGGCGTGCCGAGCAGGTAGCCGTCGGCTTCCAGCACGTCCGAGGCGGTGGCCGACAGGGCCGCCCGGCGTACGACACGGACGCCCTCGATCTCCGGTGTGGTGGCGCCCGACACGACGGCCTCGAACAGCGCCTGGCAGTGGGGCGAGGGGGTGTGGTGGACGATCAGGAGGGTAGGCACATGCGGCACCCTGCCGTGCGTCCGCCGTTCCTGGCAAACGGCGGCCGCGGTAGGCGTCGCGAGGGACGCGCCGCCGGGGTGTCGGAGGGAGCCGTGGTGACCGACGAGGACAGCCGGGTACCGGCCGCCGTGGTGTTCGACGCGCTGGGGCTTGAGTACGAGCGGGCGTTCGTCGGCTCCGCACCGCACCGGGCGTCGCTCGGCCGGCTGCTGGAGCTGCTGGCGCCGGGCAGCAGGGTGCTGGACGTGGGCAGCGGGACGGGACGGCCGACCGCGCGGACACTGACCGAGGCCGGACACCGGGTGCTGGGCATCGACGTGTCCCCGGTGATGGTCGAGCTGGCCGCCCGGCAGGTGCCCGAGGCCGAGTTCCGGCTCGCCGACATCCGCCGGACGACGGTGCCGGAGGCCTCCTTCGACGCCGCGTGCGCCTACTTCTCGCTGCTCCAGATGACCCGCGCCGAACAGACCGCGGTGGTGGCGAAGCTGGCCCGGGCGGTGCGGCCCGGCGGATTGGTCGCGCTGGCCACCGTGCCGCTGGACGTGGAGGACGTCGAGGGCGTCTTCATGGGGCAGCCGGTGCGGGTGACGAGCTTCGCCGCCGAGGCGTTCACCGAGCTGGTGTCCGGGGCCGGCCTGACGGTGCTGTCCGAGGAGCACGAGGTGTTCACCCCGGACCGTCCCGACGCCACGCCCGAGCCGCACCTGTTCGTCCTCGCCCGGCGTGCGGCACGGTGACCGGCGACCGGTGGGCCGCACTCCCGTTCGGCGCTGTCGGTGCCCTCGGTTACAGTGACGCCTCTGAACCGTAGGGGAGGCAACAGTGCAGGTCGGGGTGGGGACCGTCGGAGGCCGTGTGGTCGTGGCGGCTGCGCTCGCCGCGCTGCTCGGCGGCTGCGCGGGATCGGCGGACGGCGACGGGAAGAAGTCCGCGAGCACGTCGGCGGACGCCAAGGGCACGGCGGCCGGAAGCACGAAGGGTACGGCTGCGGCGCGCGGCGGCACGATCGGCGCGAGCGGTTCGGCCTGCGAACTCCCCGTCAGCTTCGCCCTGGCCGAGCACTGGAAGGCCAAGTCCGTCGATGCCGAGAAGGAGCTGTCCAAGGCCTCGAAGGGTGAGGACGGCGACCTGAGCGGGGACCTCGCCGAAGCCTTCCTCCGGCAGGGACCGGTGACTGCGGCCTGCGAGATCGACGCCAAGCCGGCCGGCAACATCGGCTTCCTGCGCGTGTGGACCGGCAAGCCCGGCGACGCGGACGCGGCCGGTGTGCTGCGCGCGTTCGTCGCCGCCGAGGACAACGTCAGCAAGGCGAAGTACCACTCCTTCAGGACCGGCGGCGGCGTCGACGCCGTCGAGGTCGAGTACCTCTACACGAACAAGCTCCTGGAGGAGACCAAGAAGGAGAGCGCCTTCGCGGTCAGCACGCCCGACGGCCCGGTCGTGCTGCACCTCGGTGGCATGGACACCCAGGAGCACGAGGAGATGCGGCCCGCGTACGAACTCGCCAAGCAGACCCTCGCCCTGGCCTGAGGCCCTGCTGCCCGCGCGCCTGCCGGGCCGGCAGCAGGTCGGTGTGCGGATGGGCCGGGTAGCCGGCGAGTTCGGGGACCAGCATCCGCTCCGGGTGGTGCAGGAGCCGGATCATCTCCTCGGTGGGCGTCCGGGGCGGCCCGGCGGGCTCCGGACAGCGGTCGGCCGGCCGGGGGATCCAGTCCCGCCGGAAGTCCTCGACGAAGCGCTCGGTGTCGGCGGTGCCGACGATGCACTCCACGGCCCGGCCCGTGCCGTCGTCCGGCACGAAGGCGAGGTCCGGGTCGAAGCGGCAGTACGGCTCGGCGAAGAGCGACGGCATGAGGCGCTGGTCGGGGTGGATCGCCCGGGAGTCGCCTCCTTCGTGCGCGGTGCGGACACAGACCCCGGCCACGGCGTCGCGGTCGGCGGGACGGTAGGGCCGTGTCACTGCGGCCTGGGAGAGGTGCGGCACACCCGCATCCTGCGCGTACTGGGAGCGCTCCCTCAAGGGGTGGGGCCGCCGTAACAGCGTACGGCGGCCCCACCGTGTGCGGTCAGTAGCGCAGGCGCCTGGCCCGCACGAGCATGAACAGGCCGGACAGGGCGAGCAGCGTGCCGATGGCTCCGGGCCACAGGTGGGCTCCCGTCTCCGCCAAGCCACCCTGGGCGGCCTGGGGTTCGGGGCGCGCGGACGACGACGGGGCGAAGGCTGCGGCGGTGACCTGGCCGGAGGCGGAGGAGGCGGGCGTGGACGGGGCAGGCGTCGTCCGGGCCGGTGCCGAACGCGCCGGTGTGGAGCGGGGTTCGGCGGGCTCGGCCGGTGCGGCCTTGTCGTCCGTGTCGTGCTTGGTGGTGCGGGCCGGCGAGGTCGTCACGTCATGGCGCGGGGCTTCGGCCGGCTGGGAAGCGGCGGGCGGCGCGGGCTCAGAGGTGCCGCTCTCACCGGGCTGCTCTGCGGACCCGTCACCGGACTGCTCCGCGGAGCCGTCGCCCTGCTGTTCGGCGGACCCGTCACCGGGCTGCTCGGCCGACCCGTCACCGGGCTGCTCGGCGGAGCCGTCACCGGGCTGCTCAGTGGAGCCCTCGCCAGGCTGCTCGGCGGAGCCGTCACCCGGGGCGGTGGAGGTCGGAGTCGCGGTGGGGCTCGCCGTCGTACCGGAGTCGCCTCCGTCCGAGGAGCCGCAGGTGCGGCCGGAGTTGATGCAGTCGACCATCTCGCGCATCAGGTCCTCGTCGAAGACGTTGATGAAGTCGCCGTGGTCGGTGACGGGCTTGTGCAACTGTTCCGGGAAGGAGTCCACCGCGAACAGCGGGACCGTCCGGCCGCCGTCCGCGAGGCTCGGCGCGTCGACGTCGTAGACGATCCGCTGGACCAGTTGCGGAATGGGCCGGAACCCCGCCGGGCAGGAGCCGTCGACGCCGGCGAAGGCCACGTGGGTACGGTGGTTGGCACTGTCGATGTTGCGGCCGTCCCAGCAGCTCTGGAACCGGAAGGTGCGCACGACGTCGCTGCCCGTCGGGCACAGCGGGTACTTGTCCTTCAGCTGCCGGTCCTCGTAACCGGTGCAGCTCCAGGAGGCGTTGGCGTTGCCGGGGCCGTTGACGAAGGCCTTGGCGTCGCCGGTGATGATGCGCAGCAGCCGCGGCATCGCGGTGACCTCGCCGCGCGGGTTGCCGACGAAGGTCAGCGTGACCTGCTTGGGCGTCACGATCTGACCCGCGTTGCCCTCCGTACCGCCGCCCGGCGCCCCGGCGTCCCGCTCCTGGGTGCCGTTCTGCAGGCGCAGCACCGGCCAGTAGTACGAGGACTTGTCGCCCTGGTCCGCACAGCTGGTGCCGGCCCGCGCCAGGTCCTCGTCGCTCGCGAAGGCGTTGTTGGCCTGGTTGCCGACGTAGTCGTGGAAGTGGTGGGCGCCGTTGGTGACGCCGGGGGCGACGATGACGTTGTCCGAGTTGAACAGGCCGTTCGCGTTGACCCCGCAGTCGGAGGTGAAGGTGCCGCGCGAGGCGCCGTCCTGCGGCGCCGGGGTCTGTGCGTCGGGTTGTACGGCGGTGATGTCCGCGTAGTCGGAGACGACGGGCCCGTTGCCGCCCTGACCCGCGCCGCCCTGACCCGTGCCGTTCCGCCCCTGATCGGTGCCGCCCTGTCGGCCGTCGTCGGCCGGGGTGCCGGTGGCCTGGCCGGTGTCACCGGGGCGCAGGGTGCAGGTGGCCAGGGATTCCAGGCCCTGCGGGCGCTCCCCCGCCCGGTCGATGGCGTCGGCGATCCGCCCGATGGACTCCGACCGCTGTTCCTTCAGCGGGTCCATGATCGTCGTGTCGAGGGAGTCGGCGTCCGGGCTGCCGGGCCCGGCCTGCTGGAGCTGCCGGTAGGCCGCCGCCGTCTGCCGGTCGAGCTGGGCGAGTTCACGGTCGACGTCCGCGCGGGCCGCGTGCGGTACGGAGGTGAGCCGGCTGCCGACGTCGGGGCAGTCGACGGTCGCCATGCCGGCGGACCGGACGTGTCCGGTGGTGTCCGTACCGGAACCGTCACCCCAGCCCTCGCTGGCCGAGGCATAGACGTTCGCCGCGACGAGCCCGCCGCCGCCCAGTATCAGGGCGACCGCTGCGAGGGTCGCGCGTCGTGCGCGGGTCGGGCGTCTGCGGCTGTTGCGTACCAAGGTCGTCCCCTGTGTGTGAGCACCGGTCGGGCATGGAGTTCCCCGGCTTCATACGGAGGCCGCAGTCACTGTGTTCAACAGGATCGCGAATTCACCGGGATCTCACAGGAAACCATGGCGCCCACCCTTTCCCCGTCGAACGTCACGGCGAACATCACGAATATGTATCGGACATTTCACACCTCAACCTTCACACGAGGCACACACGTTGGCTAGGTTGACGCGAGGCCGCCGCCCGGCTCTGCCCCGGCGAGCCGCTCAACTGCCCCGCGGGGCGAGGAAGGAGCACGTCTTCCATGGCGCCGGAGAGCCGCGACGAGGTTCGGCAGCGGATCGCATCCCTCTACGACCAGGCCGAGAACGACACCGGGAACTTCAACGCGACCAGGGCCATGGCCGCGCGCACACGGTCCCGTGGCGTCCCGCTGTCCAAGCGGGCCGGCCGGCGTCCGGATCCGGGACTCGACGAGATCGCCCGGCAGTGGTTCGACACGGCACGCGCCAAGCTCGGCCCGACCGTTCCGGCCGCACTGCCCGCCGACCGGCTCCCCGACGTCTCCCTGACGCCCGGGCGTCCGCGGGACCGCGTGGGCGGTCTGCCCGGGGGCGAGCGGGAGGCCCGAGCACTCACCGCCGGCGGAGAGGCTCTCGCCCTTCCGGGCGGTGAGCGGCAGGCGCTGCCGTCCGCCCAGCAGCCCGAGCCCCTCGATCGGGGCGCCCGCGCGGTGGCCGAGCTGACGGCCGGCTCGCCGTCGGAGCTGGCGAGCCGGCCCGTACCGGCCCTGGAGAGCGGGGAGATGACACTTCCCGGTGGCTCTGACCTTGAACTACCCGGGCACGCGGTGGAGTTGCCCGGTACGGCTACGACCGTCACGGCCGAGCCGGGCGGTTGGGGTGCGCCCGGAGCCGCGAGCCCTGCCGTCCTGCCGGCCACCGCGGGGGCCGCCGCACCGGGGTCCACGGTGCAGGCACCGCAGACAGCACCGGTTCAGATGCCGATGGAGACTCTGGCGCAAGTGCCCGCTGGAACCCCGGCTCAAGTGCCGATGGGAGCTCCGGCCCAGCTGCCGACGGGAACCCCGGTTCAGCTGCCCAGGATGCTGCCCGGCACCGCCGTGCCCGGGCGCCCCTCCCCCACCGCCGCCAAGTCCGGCGCCCGGTGGAAGCTCGGCCGAGCGCGCGATCTGCTTTCCCTGCGTTCCGGTTGGACCAGCCAGCCCGGCACGGCCCTTCAGACCGCCTCGGCTGCCGGGGCCCAAGAGGTGCAGCAATCCGCCATGGCCGAGGCGACGGGACAGTGGGAGCAGCCGCAGTGGGCGGCACCCGGGCTGCCGGCCACGGCGACGCCGGCCGCGGGTACTCAGGCTGCCGCCGTCACCGCGCCCTTGACCGACACCGGTTCCCTCACCTCGCCAACCGACACCGGTTCCCTCACCGCACTCACCAGCACCGGCTCCTTCGCCATCCCCACCACCGCCACCGCTCCTGCTCCGGCTCCGGCTCCTGACACCGGCTCCCTCCCCCTCCCCCTCCCCCTCCCCCTGCCCACACCCGCCCCCGAGTCGCCGCGTTCCCTCCGTGCCGCGAAGGCCATCGCGTTCGCCCGGGCGCAGATCGGGAAGCCGTGCGTCTGGGGTGCGATGGGACCGGGTTCGTACGACTGCTCCAGCCTCACCCAGGCAGCGTGGCGGGCGGCCGGTGTCACGCTGCCGCGCGCGGCGCACGAGCAGGCGCTGGCCGGCACCCCGGTGACGCTCGCCGGTATCGAGCCGGGTGACCTCGTCCTCTTCTTCGACGACGACCGGCACGTGGGCCTGCATGTCGGCGACGGCATGATGGTCCATGCCCCGGGACCGGGGTCGTCCATCCGCGAGGAGTCGATCTACGGGGCCGGCGAGGCGGCCATCCACCGGATCGTCCGGCCGGCCTGACCGCTGTCAGCCCCGGCGTCGCCGGGCCCGCCGGCTCTCGTAGTGGTCGAGGAGGGTCTCCCCCACCGGGCGGTGGGGGAGGCCCAGTTCGCGGACGCTGCGGCTGTTGCCGACGCGGAACCGGATGCCGAGGTGCTTGCGGATGTAGTCCTGGGTGAGGCCGAAGGCGGGGCCCAGGACGCGTACCGGCCAGTGCGGGAGTCCGGTGCGCGGCAGCCGCAGATCGCGGGGGCGGCGGGGCGGAGGATGCGGAGGCTGCGGGACATCTCCAGGAACGACGTCATGGCTTGAGCCGCCACGATGTAACGCCCCTTCGCCTCGGGGTTCCCGGCCGCCGCCGCGATGTGGGCGTCGGCGACGTCCTGCGCGGCCGCCGCCGCCCACGCGGCGCGCTCGGACGTCGGAACCCCCTACCGCCGCCGGGTCCGAAACATCCGCCCACATCACCCGCCCATAAGGCTCCACTGGGCGAGGCATAAGATCACCTTATGAGGTCATAGACCGGAACCGTCTAGCTACTTAGGGCAGCCTTAGTTTAGGCTTCGTGATCACGTCACCCATTCGCCTCGAAGGGAACCTGATCATGTCGCGCCCCCTGCGGGTAGCCATCGTCGGAGCCGGCCCCGCCGGGATCTACGCCGCCGACGCCCTGCTCAAGTCCGAGGTGGCCGCCGATCCCGGTGTGTCCATCGACCTCTTCGAGCGAATGCCCGCCCCGTTCGGCCTGATCCGGTACGGCGTCGCGCCCGACCACCCGCGCATCAAGGGCATCATCACCGCCCTGCACCAGGTGCTCGACAAGCCGCAGATCCGTCTGTTCGGCAACGTCGACTACCCGACCGACATCAACCTGGACGACCTGCGCGCCTTCTACGACGCCGTGATCTTCTCCACCGGCGCGACGGCCGACCGCGAGCTGTCCATACCCGGCATCGACCTGGACGGTTCCTACGGCGCCGCCGACTTCGTCTCCTGGTACGACGGCCACCCCGACGTGCCGCGCACCTGGCCCCTGGAGGCCGAGAAGGTCGCCGTGCTGGGCGTCGGCAACGTTGCCCTGGACGTCGCCCGCATCCTCGCCAAGACCGCCGACGAGCTGCTGCCGACCGAGATCCCGCCGAACGTCTACGACGGTCTGAAGGCGAACAAGGCCGTGGAGATCCACGTCTTCGGCCGCCGGGGCCCGGCCCAGGCGAAGTTCAGCCCGATGGAGCTGCGCGAGCTGGACCACTCCCCCAACATCGAGGTCATCGTCGACCCCGAGGACATCGACTACGACGAGGGCTCGATCGAGACCCGGCGCGGCAACAAGCAGGCCGACATGGTCGCCAAGACCCTGGAGAACTGGGCGATCCGGGACGCCGGCAACCGCCCGCACAAGCTGTTCCTGCACTTCTTCGAGTCGCCGGCCGAGATCCTCGGCGAGGACGGCAAGGTCGTCGGGCTGCGCACCGAGCGCACCGCCCTGGACGGCACCGGCAACGTCAAGGGCACCGGCGAGTTCAAGGACTGGGACGTCACCGCCGTCTACCGCGCGGTCGGCTACCTCTCCGAGAAGCTGCCCAAGCTGCCCTGGGACCTCGACTCCGGCACCGTCCCGGACGAGGGCGGCCGGGTGATCGAGGAGGGCGGCGCCCACCTGCAGTCCACCTATGTCACCGGCTGGATCCGGCGCGGCCCCATCGGCCTGATCGGGCACACCAAGGGCGACGCCAACGAGACCGTGGCCAACCTGCTGGACGACCACGCCAACGGCCGGCTGCACACCCCTTCGGCGCCCGAGCCGGAGGCCGTGGACGCCTTCCTCGCGGAACGGAACGTCCGCTTCACCACCTGGGAGGGCTGGTACAAGCTGGACGCCGCCGAGCGCGCGCTGGGCGAGCCGCAGGGCCGCGAGCGCGTGAAGATCGTCGAGCGTGAGGACATGATGCGGGAGAGCGGGGCGTAACTCCCTCCCACTCGGGGCCCCGGGGGCCGGCGCCGGTGCGTCGGCCCCCACCGTCGTTCAGGCCTGCGCCACCCGGGCGAACAGCTCGTGCAGCGGCACCGGTGACAGCAGCCGGGTGAAGGGGCCGTACACGGCCTTGCCCGCCCGGACCGCGCCGTGCGTGCCCAGCTTGCCGCTCTCGACGGGCAGATGGGGCGCGTCGAGGGTCTCCCAGGTGTCGTGGGCGAAGGCCGTGCGCCCGGCCCGTGCCCGCCGGCCGGTCTGCACCGTTCCGGCCGCCACCAGCTCCGCCTGCGCCGCCTTGTGCCGGGCGGCCGTCCAGCCGTTCCAGCGGCGGACGTTGCGATCGGTGGGCCGGGCCAGGGCATGCAGCTGGAGGTGGAGCGCGGCGGCGTCCGCACCGACACCGAGCCGCTGCGCGACCTCCGCGACCAGGCCCGGGACGCTCAGCGCGGGGTTGGCCTCGTAACCGCCCGCGGGCACCGGCGTCGCGGCAGCACGGGCCACCATCCCGGCCAGTCCGTCGAGCAGCGCCCGTATCCCCGTGACCTCCTTGCGGAGCCCGGGCAGGTCCAGCCGGTCGCACAGCTCCAGGGCCCGGGCCAGCCGCTCCGGTTCGGAGAGAGCGGCCGCCCGCAGGAAGACCTGCCCGCCGGGGACCACGACGACGAACGTGCCGTCCTCCAGCGCCGTGGGAGCTTCCGGAACCGTGTCCAGGAGCGGCTCCGGGCACGGGATCACGGTGCCCGCGTAGGGCCGGAAGGCCGCATCGCCGGCGGCGGCCCGGGCCAGCGCGGGGTACGTCAGCAGCTCGACCAGCGTGTCCGGCGCGGCGAACCACGCCCGCAGGCGCTCGTACAGTCCCGGCGCGCCCTCGGTGGCGGGGTCGCCGGCCGGCCGTTCGGTCAGGGCCCAGGCGATCACGGACAGCGCCTCGGTGTGCGGAGCCCGGTCCCGGCGTATCCACGCGCCGGCCGTGCCGTCCGGCTCGGCCTGGTGCAGCAGGAGCCGGCCGGTGCGGCTGCCGACCAGGAGGTGTCCGCCGGGTTCGGCCGGCGGGCGGGCGGCGGGCAGGGCGCGGGCCCACTCGGCGGACAGGCCCAGGTCCGCCTCCAGGGCGTCCGCCAGCTCCTCGTCGGCGTAGGGCCGCGCGCCGAGCCGCTCGGCCCAGACAGCCGCCATGCGTTCCGCGGCCCGGACGGGTCCGTCCGCTGTCCACAGGTCGGCCGGGTCCTCGGGCAGCCCGGCGGCGAGCAGCGCACGCCGGCCGTCGGGTCCCAGCCGGTGCCAGAAGCCGTCGTACTCCGTGGCCGCGGCCTTGTTCGCCTTGTACGGCCTGGAGCGCAGCATCCGGGCGTGGTCCTCGTGCCCGGCGCGGCGCGGGAGGCCGGCGAGGGCCAGGGTGGCGACGGGGCGTCGTACGCCGGTGCGCCAGGAGAAGACGGCCACGGCCTCCGGGGTCAGCGGGACCGGCCCGTTCTGTTCGGCCAGCGCCGGCAGGCGGGTGAGGCGTGCGCCGTCGTCCCGGGAGACCCTGACGGTCCGCTCCTCCTCGGTGCGGGCGGGGGCGGGTGCCGTGGCCGGCTGGAGGAAGCGGCGCAGTCCGCCGCGTGCGGGCCCCGCCGCCGTCTCCGGGGCGGCGGTCAGCTCCTCCTGCGGTGCCCGGCCGGTGCGCCAGGTGCCGCCCGGTTCGGCGAAGGGCTGCCGGCTCCAGGTCCGCAACAGGGCGTTCAGGGCGGTGCGTTCGGCCTCGGGCGTGGTCTCGACGGCGGCCCGCCAGGCGACGGCGTCGATGCCGCCGAGCAGCACCTGCCATTCCACGGGGCGTGCGGGCGGGGCCAGGCCGCGGGTCTCGTCGTCGATCTCGCCGCGCAGGAAACGGCCGTCGGCGGCGAGGGCGGTGAGGGTGCCGGCGTGCCGCCCGGGCGCGTGGGTCTCGTAGGCGTGCAGATCGGGCAGGAGGCCGGCCAGGGCGGAGACGAGGGCGGTGTCGGGGATGTCGGCGGGGAGGGTCACCACCGGGCCGGAGCGCATGATGCCGACGCGCCGGGACACCTCCGCACGGCGACGCAGCACGTCGGCCGCGAGCCGGGCCGCGCGCACCACTCCGTCCCGCACCCGGGGGTCGCCGACCTCGGGCAGCAGGCCGGTGACCCGGGCGCGCAGCTCGCCCTCGTCCCGGGTGTCGCGGGCGGCGTACAGCAGGGCGCGCACGGTGGCGTCGCAGACGGTGCGCAGCGCCTTGGAGGAGCGTTCGTCGCGTGGGGTGAGGAAGTGCCAGAACGCGGGCGGTGGCACCGGGCCGGCCTGTTCGCCGAGGGTGGGCGGACGGTCGCGGTCGCGGTCGGAGGGCGGGACGAGGCCGTGGACCTGCCAGAGCAGCGAGTTGTCAGCGGCGGCATGGCAGCGGACGGTCCCCTCGCCGACGGTGACGGCGTCCTCGCCCCCCTCGGGGAGGGCCAGGACGCCCCAGGGGTGGCGGCCGAAGCGGCGGCTGCGGTAGCGGGCGGTGCGGCCGTCGACCGACTCCAGCTGGAACTCGGTGGGCGAGGGGCCCTGGTGGGGCGTGCGGTTGAGGACCCGGCAGCCGACGAGCCGTCCGTCCTGGCCGAACGGGGAGGCCGGCGCGTCCTCGGGGAGCATCGCGAGGTACTGGCCTCCCTCGAACTCCTCCATGCCGGACGGGAGTTCCCGGTCGCGGTGGAAGTCCGGCAGCGTGCGGCCGGACTCCGGGGCGCCGGTCGCGGGGTCGTACGGCGTCCAGTTGCCGCGGGTGTGGAACACCTGGGCGCCGTAGAAGCGCCGGCCGTCGCTCATCTGGAAGTCGTGGCCGCCGATGCCCTCGCGCCCGCCGGGCCGCAACACCCGCTCCCCGTCGAACCGGCCGCCACGGTCCGGGGTCTCGAACTGGTACCCGAAGCCGCCCTGGATCAGTCCGCCGTAGGGCCGCAGGCCGAACTGTTCCTCCGGGGTGAACACCTCCTGCGGCCGGTCGGTCCAGTACGCCCGGTCGGCACCGGAGTAACGGTCGCCGGTGCGCCAGCTGACGAGGAACTGGCCGCCGACGTAGTGGACGGCGTGCGAGGTCGCCTCGTCCGGCACCCGGAAGGCGCAGGTCGCGCGAGTGCCCGCGGGGTCGACGGCCACGGCGCGGTCGCCACCGAAGACGGTGAGGACGGGCCAGGTGCAGGTGACCTGGAGGGAGTCGGCGGGGTCGAAGCCGGCGAGGGCCGCGTCCAGGGCGGGCCAGCCCAGTTCCTCGGGCAGCCCGGCGCGCAGGGCCCGGGCCAGCGGGCCGGTGAGGTCCAGCGTGGCCAGCGCCTCCTCGATGCCGTCCAGGGCGACGGCGGTGGGCCGGTCGAGAAGGCCGGCCAGTTCGGCGACCGCCTCGTCGGCCGCGGCGAGCCCCCCGCCGCGCAGCTCGCCGAGCAGGCCCTCGATGCGGGTGTGCACCTCGGCGGCGATGCCGGCGTTCTCCGGAAGCCGGGTGATCGCCGTCCCGGCGCCGCGCAGGCCCTCGTGCACGGTGCCTTCGAGGCGGCGGCCGAACACCGGGTGGGCGGCCAGGGCCTTCAGGTCGCGGCGGGACCGCTCCTCCCAGAACGTCAGCCGTACGGCGTCGCCCGGGTCGGCCACCTCGATGCCCTCGGCGAGACAGGCGTCCAGGAGGTCGGCGTCCAGGGCCGGCCAGCCGTACGTGTCCTCGTGGATCGCCACGGGCGTGCCCGCCGCAAGCAGCCGGGGGGCGAACCGGGTGACGATCTCGAAGAGTTCGGCGGGCACGGGCTGGTTCGCCACGCCTCCGTACGCCACCCTCTGGTGCCGGTACGTGCGCGTGTACCGGCCGAGCCAGCCGGCCAGGCCGCCCTCCGGCCGGAGGTGCCCGGCCGCCGCCGCGTCCACGATGCCGCCGCGCAGCAGCAGCCGCAGCCAGGCGGCCGCGTCCTTGCGGGAGTCCGGGAACAGGTCGAGCAACGCGGCCTGGACCTCGGGGCCCTGCGGATGCTCGCCGAGCGGCCCGGCGGCCGCCTCCAGCAGGGCGTCCGGGACCGCTTTGCCGCGGGCGGCGCCGAGGACGTGTCCCAGTACGCGGGCGTCCTCGTCGGTGCCGAGGCCGGCGGCCCGCGCGGACGCCGCGATCCGGCGGGCGAGGTCGGCGGGGAGATCCCCGGGCGAGGCCGCCCAGGCGGTCAGCACGTGCACGTACTCCTCGTGCGCCTCGGCGGGCGGCAGCTGCCCGGCCAGCCAGCGCTGATGCTCGCTGAGCTCCTTGACCGGCAGGGCCCCGTGCGCCGCGAGCAGTCGCGCGTCGGCCCGCCGCCAGCCCGGGTCGACGGGCAGCGCGTGTTCCTGCTCCGCCTTGCGGGCCAGGGTGTAGGCCTTGGCGGCGGCTCCGCCGGGATACCCCAGCAGGCGGTGCGCCACCGTGTCCCAGAACCAGGGCAGATGGGCGGGCGGCAGCCGGCTCGCCGGGCGCCGCAGCCGCTCCAGGCAGCGCCCCATCCTGGGATACGCGGACGACACGGCCGCCGACACCTCGCCGAGCAGAGCGGCGGCGGCACACTCGGCGCCCGGGTCGTGGGAGGCGACCCAGAGCGCGTACGTCGTGGACCGGTGGGGTTCGGCGGGCAGCAGGTCGTGAGTGAACATGCGGCGATCCTGGCACGCGGATCCGACAGCCGTGCGGGCCTGTGGACAACCGCGCATCCGGCTGTCCGGGCCCTGTGGACGATCAGGGTGGACTCCGGGACCGTACCGCGAAAACCCTCAAGCGGCCCCGGGGACGGCCCTGTTAGGGTCCTGCGGTGTTCTCGCTGTCCGAACCCCCGTTCTTCGCCCGCCTGAGCGAGGCCCGTAGCGTGCTGGTCGCCGGTGCCGGCGGCGGCTTCGACGTCTACGCCGGGCTGCCCCTCGCCCTCGCCCTGCGGGCGGCCGGCAAGGAGGTGCACCTGGCCAACCTGTCCTTCTCCGACCTGTACGGCCTGGACCTGGACACCTGGGTCGAGGCGGACGTCGCCGCCATCCGTCCGGACACCCCGCTGCGCGGCGACTACTTCCCCGAGCGCTCGCTCGCCCGGTGGCTGCGATCCCAGGGCCTGCCCGACACCGTGTACGCCTTTCCCCTCACGGGTGTCGGGCCGCTGCGCGCCGCCTACCGGGCGCTTGTGGCGCACCTCGGCGGGGTGGACGCGATCGTGCTGGTGGACGGCGGCACGGACATCCTGATGCGCGGGGACGAGCACGGGCTCGGTACTCCCGAGGAGGACATGGCGAGCCTGGCCGCGGTCGCCGGGCTCACGGAGGTGCCGCACCGGCTGGTGGCCTGCCTGGGCTTCGGGGTGGACGCCCATCACGGCGTCAACCACTCCCTGGTCCTGGAGAACCTGGCCGCTCTGGACCGCGCGGGCGGCTACCTGGGCGCGTTCTCGATTCCGCGCGAGAGCCCGGAGGGCGTCGCCTACCTCGATGCCGTGGACCATGCCCAGCGCTGCCACGAGAGCCGTCCCAGCATCGTGCACGGGTCCGTCGCCGCGGCGGTGCGGGGCGCCTTCGGCGACGTGCGGTTCACCGAACGTACCCGGGGCAGCGAACTGTTCGTCAACCCGCTGATGGCCCTGTACTTCTGCGTGGACCTGCCCGCGCTGGCGCGCGCCAACCTGTACCTGGACCGGCTGGAGGACACGGTGCTGATCCGTCAGGTCAGCACGGCCGTCAACGGGTTCCGGGAGGAGCTGCCCCGGCAGCGACCGCCCCGGGCGTTCCCGCACTGACCACCCGCCGGCAGGGGTGGCGGCACCGGAGAGGCCGGGACGGGAGCGGGCGCCGGCCGCCCGGACCTCCCGGAACCGGTCAGCGGCGGGCCAGGTCGCGGCCTCCCACCACGGCCAGTGCCACGGTCAGCAGGGCCAGGGCCGCCGCCTGACCGAGGCCGCCGCCGAGGATCGCGCCGGCTCCGGGCACGTGCAACCAGGGATAGAGCGCCGCGACCCTCACCGCGAGGAGGAGCAGGCCGAGCGCGGCCAGGGCGAGGCCGGCGCCGGGGCTCGTACGGTCCGTGCCGCGGGCCCGCCACAGCAGCCAGCCGAGGGCACCCACGACGAACCCGGTGGCGGGCGCCCAGACCAGGTCCGCGACGCCCGGCAGCAGCACCAGGGACCCACCGGTCACCACGCACGCGGCCAGGAACACCAGTCCCGGGGAGCCCCCGGGCAGGCGGGCCTCGGGCGCGTCCCGGTGGTAGGCGGCGCACAGGGCGAGGGCAGGCAGCCAGGCCAGCAGAGCGGCCGATGTGTCGTACCACGGCAGCCCGGGCGGCATTCCGTCCCCGGCCGGCGCGATGACGCGGAACAGGGGCCACAGGGATGGCAGTGCCGCGCCGAGCGCTGCCCACCGGGCCAGGCGGCGGTGGTCGTGCAGCAGGGCGAAGTAGGCCACGGGCCACAGCAGGGGCAGCGTCCGGGTCAGTACGGCGGCGACCGTGTCGGTCGTGCTGCGGCCGGTGAACTCGGTGAGGAACATCTGCCGGCCGCTCGCCCCGTGGGTGAACGCCCAGGTCAGCTGAAGCACCGGCTCGACGACCGCGGTGGCCGCCTGGAGCAGCAGGGCGGACAGGGCGAAGAGGCGGACGACGGAGCCGAGGAGGGCGTACCGCCGGGGTGCGCCGGGCGCGCCGAGCCTGCAGCGCACCGCGAGCGCGGCGATGCTCGCGACCTCGCCGACGGTGGGCCGGCTCTGGTCCTGGAGGTCGCGGTCGACGTCCCACAGGTACGTCTCGACCATCTCCTCCTCCCGTTCCCGCCGGTAGTAGGCGGGGAGCAGGCGAAGGACGGTGCGGTAGCGGGTCTCCAGCAGGGTGGTCACGCGAAGCCTCCCGCGAGTCCGGGTGCGGTCGGGGGTTCGAGGCCCGCGGTACCCCCGGGGGCGGGACGGGCCGGGGCGCCGGCGCGGCGGCCGGCGGCGATGCGCCGCTTGGCGGCCCCGGCACCGGCGGCCATCCGCTCGGCCTCCGCGTCGAGGGCCGCCACGCCCTCGTCGGTGAGCCGGTAGTAGCGCCGCAGCCGCCCCTGCTGCACCTCCTCACGGTCCAGCACGATCAGGCCGTCCGCGGTGAGCCGGTCCAGCACGCCGTACAGCGTGCCCACCCGCAACTGCACCTCACCGTCGGAGAGTTCCTCGACCTCGCGCAGGATGCCGTAGCCGTGCCGCGGCTGGTCGGCGAGCGCCGTGAGGACGAAGAACGCCGCTCGGGTCATGCTCTTCGCTGTCATGCGGCCAGGATATATCGGTTGCCGATATATATCGAGCAGTGGGAGGTGGACCGTGCCGCGTCGCGGCGGGCGCGCAGGTGAACGGGGCCCGCCCCTAAGCGGATGGACGGGCGGACCCCGTTCGCCGGACATTGTGGGCGCGGCGCGGGACGGCCCGGCACGGGTGAACCGAGGTCACCTGACACGCGCCGCGCACACCCCGGGCGTGCGGCACACACCCCGTGCGCCGGTCGCACCCCCGGGCGACGCGCGGGGCCGGGCCCCGGCCGCCGTGTCGCGCCGCCCAACGGTGATACTGGGAGGCACACCCGCCCCCATCAGCAGATTGGCTCATGTCGAACTCCGCCACCGACCGCGCCACCATCCCGCAGACCCTCTGGGCGGCCCGGGGCCGCCACACCGGTCCCGCACCCGAGGAGGTCGTCCGCCGCACACTGCGCCGGCACAGGAACAGCGGTGACATCGACGACTTCGCCGAACCGCCCGCGGCCGGGGACCCTGACCGGCGCATCTTCGAGGCGCGCTGGCGGGCCGGCGGCACGGTGACCGTGCGGGCCCGGCTGACCCTCGTACCGAGTCCGGCACGGCCGCAGGACCACGAGTGGCGGCTGGTCGCGGAGGCGGAACGGCCGTGGGACGACACGTGGCCCTCGCCCGCGACCCTGTTCTGGCCCGAGGACGGCCCGGACGGGAGCGAGGACGGCTCCTGGGACCATCACTCCACGGTCGCCGGTCTGCGCCTGCGCCAGGTCAACGCGCTGCCCGAGGACGACAAGGAGATGCGGCGCCGGCTGCGGGACGCGGCCCGGGAGTCATGGTGCGTGCACGTCGTCGTCCATGAGGCGATGACACCGGACGAGCGGGGCCGGCTGCCGCTGGCGCGGCTGCTGCCGCCCGGTCTGCGGCACCGCGTGGTGGAGCACCGGGCCACCCCGCAGCAGTTGCGCGCGGTCAACTGGGCGCTGAAGGACCTCGGCGTGGAGGTGCCGCGTGGCGGCGCCGTGCTGTTGCCGCCGGATCCCGCGCCGGAGGGCTACGACGGCCGGGAGCACAGCGTACGCAGCGTGTTCCTGGACGGTTCGGAACCGGCCGAACTCATCGCGGCGCTACGGCACTTCGTCGCCCTGCCCCGCCCGCTGCCCCAGGGCGTCGGGGAGGCACTCACGGAACTGCGGGACAATTGGACCCTGCTGACCGTTCAGGAGGAGCTGGAGCGCGAGCGGAGGCTGGTCGCGATGTACGCCGAGGCCCTGGAGGCGATGACGAAGTCCCGGGACCTGTACAAGCAGGCCGCCGAGCAGGCGCTGGAGGCCCTGGCCGCCTACCGTGGCGTGCCCGAGCCCGTACTGCCCCAGCAGCGGCCCGCCGCGCGGACCCCGGGCGCGCTGCAGCAGCTGACGCGGACGTTCGAGAAGCTGAAGCTGACGGCCAAGGGGCGGCAGCAGCCGGAGCCCGCCCCGAGCGCATCGTCGAACGGCACCGCGCGCGCGACGGACGGCAGCAAGGACACCGGGACCGCCGCGGACGACCGGTCGTCGTAGGCGCACGGCCAGGGAGGAGCCGGGATGGACACGACCACGACCCTGCTGGTGATCGCCGCCGTCGTCGCGGCGGTGCTGCTCGCCGTCGCGGTGGGCCTGCTCGTCCGGCTGGTGCGTGCGCGGCGGACACTGCGGCGGGCGGGGCTGCCGACGGGACCGCGGTGGGTGTTCTGGGGCGCGGTCGCGTATCTGCTGCTGCCCACCGACCTGCTGCCCGACCCGGTCTACCTGGACGACATCGGCGTCCTGCTCCTGGCCCTGCGCAGCCTGCGCACCACCCGGCCGCTGCCCCGCGGGACGGCCGACTCCTGACCGTGCCGCCCCGGGCCCGGTCTCCCCGTGCACGGCCAGGGCGGTGACGGGGCCGTCTCCGCGCAGTGCTCGGCAGGCCGGGCTGCCCGCCGAGCACTGCCCCGGCGCTGTCTCCCTCTGCCCGTCCAGGTGCGTTCCGCGCGTCTCGTGGCGCATTCTTGCTGTGTCATCCACCCGGAGGCGCATGGGACGAGGTAGGCCCGATGGCTGGGAGCGACGAGCAGGCCGTCCGTACGCGGGCCCGGCTGACCGCGCTGCTGGCCGACGCCTCGACCGGCGCCCTCACCGCGGCCGGCGGGCGGGCTGCGGGTGTCTACCTGCGGTCCGGTATCCCGGGCCTGCTGCGCCTCGCCGTGCTCGTGGGACTGCCCGGCCCGCTGTTCAAGCCGTGGTGGCGGCTGCACGTCGACCGTCCGTTCCCCGTCGCCGACGCCTACCGGCTCGGCGTCCAGGTGATCCTCCCGAACGCCACCGAGACCATGCGCCGGTACCCGCAGTTCGCGGCCGGTCTGCCCTTCCCGTTCGGGTCCGTGCACGTGGCGGTGCCGGGCCGGGCCGAGCCGCTCGGCGTGCTCACCGTGCTGCACCCGGCGATGGCGGACACCGTGGACGAACTCCTCGACCGGGAAGCCCTCACCCGGCTCGCCGACCGCCTGGGCGCCGAACTCCTCGACCTGACCGGCGGCAACGAGAGAGCGGTGTCCTGGGACGCGGAGCCGCTGTGCCTGCGACCGCCCGCGAGCCCGCCCACGGGAGCCGCCGTAGGCCGGTTCAGCTGGGACCCGGCGACGTCCGTGGTCCGCGCGGACGACCGGCTGCACGCCCTCCTCGGGCTGCGCCCCGGTGAGTTCGCGGGGACGGCGGCGGCCCTCGCGGACGCCGTGGCCCCGGCCGACGCGCACCAGGTCCTGGCCGCGCTGCGCGACGCCGCCGCCGGGAAACCGCCGGACGCACCGCTCAGCCTGCGCGCCCGGGACGGCACACAGCGGCTGCTGGACCTGTGGCCGGCCGAAGCCGACGGGGCCGGACCGCCGGTCGGCGGGGTGGTGTTCGAACCCGGTACGTCCGCCTCCGCGGACGGCGCGGCCGACCTGCTGCCGGAGGGCGTTTTCTGCCTGGACCGGCTGGGGCTGATCGTGTACGTCAACCCGGCCGCGGCCCGGCTCGCGGGCCGGCCGCGGGAGGCGCTGCTCGGCCGGCCGCTGTGGGAGGCCCTGCCCTGGCTGACCGGGCCGCCGTACGACGACCATCTGCGCGGTGCCCTGCTCTCGCCCGAGCCGGTGCGCTTCCACGCCCGGCGGCCGGCCGGGGACCGGGAGGAAGCCGACGAGGGCGACTGGCTGGCCGTGTCGGTGCACCCCGGTACGGACCTGCTGGCCTGCACACTCGTCCCGGCCAGCCGCATGGACGCCACACGGGAAGCGGTCTCCGAGCCGCCCGTGGCGCCGGGCACGGTGGGCCGCGGTCACTCGATGGCGCCGTTGTACCGGCCGATCGCGCTGGCCATCGCGCTGACGGACGCGGTGACGGCCCGGCAGGTGTCGGAGGTGGTGATGCAGGAGCTGCTGCCCGCGTTCGGCGGCCGGCAGCTGGCCATCTACCTGCTCCAGGAACGGCATCTGTACCTGGCCTGGGAGACCGGGTTCCCGCAGGGCTTCCTCGCCCCGTTCGAAGGCGTCGGCCTCGATGCCCACCTGCCCGGGGTGGAGACGCTGACCACCGGCCGGCCGCTGTTCTTCGAGTCCATGGCGCAGATCGCGGCGTCGTATCCGGGGATCGCGCTCGACGCGGACGAGGGGGCGCGTGCCTTCCTGCCGCTGATCGCCTCGGGCCGGCCGGTCGGCTCCTGCATCCTCGGCTTCGACTGCTCGCGCAGCTTCAGCACGGAGGAACGTACCGTGCTCACTGCGCTCGCCGGACTGATCGCGCACGCCCTGGAACGGGCCCGGCGGTACGACGACGAGGCGGCCCTCGCCCGCGGTCTGCAGCAGGCGCTGCTGCCGCGGCGGCTGTCGGCGCACCCGCGGGTGGAGACCGCGGGCCGCTATCTGCCGGGCACGCAGGGCATGGACGTGGGCGGCGACTGGTACGACGTGGTCGAGGCCGGGGACGGGCTCGCGCTGGTCATCGGCGATGTGCAGGGGCACGGGGTGCAGGCGGCGGCCACCATGGGCCAGCTGCGCAGCGCGGTCCGCGCGTTCGCGCTGAGCGACCGGCCGCCGGACGAGGTGCTGAGCGGCTCCAACCGTCTGCTGATCGACCTGGATCCGGGCCAGTTCGCCAGCTGCTGCTATCTGCGGCTGGACCCCCTCACCGGCCGGGCCCGGATCGCCCGCGCCGGCCATCCGCCGCCGCTGCTGCGCGCCCCCGACGGCAGCACCCGGCTGCTGGACATACCCGGCGGTGTCGTCCTCGGGGTGGATCCGCGCGCCCGGTACCCGGTGACCGAGCTGCTGCTGGAGCCGGACGCGATCCTCGCCCTGTACACCGACGGCCTGGTGGAGCGGCCCGGCGCCGACATCGACGAGGGCATCACGGCGCTGCGGCGGGCGCTCGCCGAGGCCGGCGCCACCGCCGGCCGGCCCGGCGGGCGGTCGCTGGCCGGGGTCGCCGACCGGCTCACGGCCACCGCCCGGCACGCCACCGGCCGCCCCGACGACGTGGCCCTCCTCCTCGCCGCCCGACGTGCGGTCCCCGACCTCTGACGGCATCCGAAAACCCTGCGCGCTCCGGTCGGATGCCGGCGGCTCGGGCGACGGTCTCGCCTGATGGCGCCGGGCAGTGTAGACATGGGCACATGGTGCGACTGCCCGGCCGGCCCGCGTCTCGGCCGCCCCGTTCTGTCGGGCACCCGCGCGCACCGCACAACCCGCCGCGGCAGCCGCGCGGCGCGGGCGGCAGCCGGCCGGGGATGCTGCGGTCGGCGGTGACCGGGCGCAGCGTGGCCGGTCAGGTGTTCCTGCTGCAAGTGGTGATCGTGCTGCTGCTGGTCGTCTCGGCGGTGGTGGCCCAGGTGCTCCAGGTGCGGCACGACAGCGACACGGAGGCGACGAACCGTTCCCTCGCCGTGGCCCAGACCTTCGCCAACGCTCCCGGCACGGCAGCCGCCCTGCGCTCCGCGCACCCCACGGCCCTACTGCAGCCGCGCGCGGAAGCCACCCGCAAGGCGACCGGGGTGGACTTCGTCGTCGTGATGAACACCGACGGCGTTCGCTACACGCATCCCAAGCCCGACCGCATCGGCAAGAAGTTCGTCGGCACGACCGCACCGGCGCTGGCCGGCGGCACGGTCGTCGAGCACATCACCGGCACGATCGGCCCGCTGGTGCAGGTCGTGGTGCCGGTGAAGGACTCCGCCGGCACGGTGGTGGGACTGGTGTCGGCGGGCGTCACCACCGCGCACGTCGGCGGGGCCGCCGACCAGCAGCTGCCGTTGCTGCTCGCGGCGGCGGCCGCCGCCCTCGTGCTGGCCACCGCGGGTACCGCGCTGGTCAGCAGACGGCTGCTGCGCCAGACGCACGGCCTCGGGCCGTACGAGATGACCCGGATGTACGAGCACCACGACGCGGTGCTCCACGCGGTCCGGGAGGGTGTGCTGATCGTCGGCGGCGACGGCCGGCTGCTGCTCGCCAACGACGAGGCGCACCGCCTGCTGGACCTGCCGGCGGACGCCGAGCGGCGGCACGTGCTGGAGCTGGGCCTGGACGACGAGACGGCGGGGCTGCTGGCCTCGGGCCGGGTCGCCACGGACGAGGTGCACCTGGTCAAGGACCGCCTCCTGGCGATCAACCAGCGGCCCACCGACCTGCGCGGCGGCCCGCCCGGCAGCGTCACCACGCTGCGCGACTCCACCGAGCTGCGCGCCCTGTCGGGCCGCGCGGAGGTGACCCGGGAGCGGCTGAACATGCTGTACGACGCCGGGGTGGGCATCGGTACCAGCCTGGACGTGACCCGGACCGCGGAGGAGCTGGCCGCACTGGCCGTGCCCCGGTTCGCGGACTTCGCGACGCTCGACCTGTTCGACGCGGTGCTGAACGGCGAGGAGCCGCGGCCGGGGACGGCGCTGCGCCGCACGGCCTGCGCGGGCGTCCGCAAGGGCGCCCCGCTGTACCCGGTCGGCGAGCGGATCCGGTTCGTGGCCACCTCGCCGCAGGCGCGCGCCCTGACGACCGGGCAGTCGGTCGTGGTGGGCCGGCTGCGCGACGCGCCCGGCTGGCGCGCGCAGGACCTGGAGCGCACCGACCAGGTGCTGGGGTACGGAATCCACTCGCTGATCTCCGTGCCGGTGCGGGCGGGCAGTCTGGTGCTGGGCGTGGCGAACTTCTGGCGCGCGGAGAAGCCGCAGCCGTTCGACTCCGAGGAACTGGCGCTCGCGGAGGAGCTGGTGGCACGGGCGGCGGTGTCGATCGACAACGCCCGCCGGTACACCCGCGAGCACAGCATGGCGGTCACGCTGCAGCGCAGCCTGCTGCCGCGCACCCTGCCCGAGCAGGGCGCCCTGGAGCTCGCCTACCGCTATCTGCCCGCGCAGGCCGGCGTGGGCGGTGACTGGTTCGACGTGCTGCCGCTGTCCGGTGCCCGGGTGGCCCTCGTCGTCGGGGACGTCGTCGGGCACGGGTTGCACGCGGCGGCGACCATGGGCCGGCTGCGCACGGCCGTGCACAACTTCTCCTCCCTCGACCTGCCCCCGGACGAACTCCTCGGCCTGCTGGACGAGCTGGTCGGCCGGCTCGACCAGGACGAGAGCCCGGGGACGGGCGGGGCCGTGGTGACGGGTGCGACCTGCCTGTACGCGATCTACGACCCGGTGTCCCGGCGGTGCGCCCTGGCCCGGGCCGGCCATCCACCGCCCGCGCTGGTGCACCCGGACGGCACCGTGGAGTTCCCGGAGGTGCCCGCCGGTCCGCCGTTGGGCCTGGGCGGGCTGCCGTTCGAGACGGCGGAGCTGGAGCTGGCGGAGGGCAGCCGGCTGGTGCTGTACACCGACGGTCTGGTGGAGGACCGGGAACGGGACATCGACGAGGGGCTCGATCTGCTGCGCGACGCGCTGCTCCGGACGCCGGACGCCTCCCCCGAGGACACCTGCCGTACCGTGCTGGACCGGTTGCCGGCCCGGCCGAGCGACGACGTGGCGCTGATCGTCGCCCGCACCCTGGTACTGGGCGACGACCGGGTCGCGCAGTGGGAGGTGCCCTCCGACCCGGCGGCCGTGTCGGAGGTACGGGCCTCGGTGACCCGGCGGCTGGCCGACTGGGACCTGGAGGAGCTGGCGTTCACGACGGAGCTGATCCTGAGCGAGCTGGTCACCAACGCGATCCGCTACGGGCGCGCACCGATCGGGGTCCGGCTGCTGCGTGACCGCACGCTGATCTGCGAGGTCTCCGACAGCAGCACGACCTCGCCGCACCTGCGGTACGCGGCGAGCACGGACGAGGGCGGCCGGGGCCTGTTCCTGGTCGCGCAGCTCGCCGAACGGTGGGGCACCCGGTACACCCCGCACGGCAAGGTGATCTGGGCGGAACAGCCGCTGCCCTGAGGTCCGGGGGCTGGGAAATCCGTTGAGTCCGGCTCGGCCGGCGGGTGATGATCTCCGGCATGTTCTCGCGCAGAAAACGCCGGACCGCCCGGCCCGTCTCCCCCGCTCTCGCCGCCGCCTGGGAGGCCCTGGACGCCGGGGACGTGCCTGGTGCCCTGCGGCAGGTCTGGGCCGCCGGCGAAGAGCAGCCGCTCGCAGAGGTGGCCCTGGTGGTGGGGCGGGCGGCAGGCTCGGCCGGCTTCACCGACCTCGCCGACGCCTCGGCCGCCCTGGCCGCCGCGCCCGGTGACGCGCGGGCGCTCTACGGCTTCGGGTACGCCTGCGTCGAACGCGGGGTGCCGGATCTGGCGATCCCCGCACTACGGGAGGCGTTGCGCCGCAGCGACGGGGCCCTGCCCGTGCTCCGGGAGCTGGTGTCGGCGTACGAGGACGAGGGCCGGCACGCGGAGGCGGTGACCGACCTCCTCCGTCACGAGGACCGCTTCGCGGACTGGCCGGACCGGTACCTGCTGGTCCACAACGCCGTCCTGGCGGGCGACTTGGACCTGGCCCGGCGCCAGCACGCGCTGCTGTCCGATCCGGAGGACCCGCAGTGGCAGCCCGCCCGGGAGCGGCAGAACCGGACCCTCGCCCGGGTCGCCGACGCCGAGCGGGCGGGCCGGCTCGGCCCTGCCGACGTGCGGGGCTGGCAGTACGTGCTGGGCGGCACTGTCCTCGGCACGCTGTCGCCGTACGGCTTCGACGAGGGCATGAACGGCCGCTACGCCTGGCTCCAGGACACCCCGGACCAGTGTCTGCGGGGTCTGCTGCGGCTGCGGGCGCTGCTGGACGGCACCGGGGTCCGGCCGCGGACGGTGTCGCTGCTGCCCGACCGGGACTCGCGGATCCTCGGGCTCGCCGCGGCGGAGGTACTGGGCCTGCCGGCCGAGCCGTTCGCGCCGGGCCGGCCGGACACGGTGGTCGTGGCGTACGACCTGGACGGGCTCGCGGCGCACGACGGTGGGCCGGAGCTGATCGGGGAACTGTTCGAGCGGGTCCCGGGTCAGGTGCTGCACGCGCACGCGTGCTGCTGGACGGACCCTCCCGCCGTCACCCCGGACAGTGCGGCCCTGCTGCACCAGTCGGTGGTCGCGCCGTGGGGCGCGCAGCTGCGTCCGGGATCCGACGGCCGGATCGGACAGGGGCCGGCGGACGACCGTCCGGAGGCGGAGATCGCCGCCGGCATCACCGGTGCCGACCCGTCCGGCGACGCCGACGGTGCCGGGGACGGCGCGGGCCCGGGGGACGCCGACGCGGAGTTCGCCGCGTTCGTCACGGCCGTCGCGGGCACATGGCTGCGCGGCGACCGGGCGCGTGTCCGGTCCGCCGGGCCCGTTCCGAGTTCCCGGTTCGCCTGAGCGAAGCGGCGGTCAGCCGCCGTTCAGCCGCGAGCGCAGCAACTGCTTGCCCATTTCGGCGCCCTTGCGGCTGTCGGACTGGGCCTTGCGGAACAGCTCCGCGACTTCGTTGTCCTTGTCGCGTTCGGCGTCCTGGATGTACTGCTCCAGGCGCAGGGCGTTGCTCAGGCACGCCTCGACGTACCAGATGAGGTTGTAGTCCTTGTCGCGGGTGCCGGTGACGTCGCCGGTCTCGCTGGTGCTGGTCATCCGGGGTCTCCTCCTTCTCTCGCCCCTGTGTCGATTCCGCTTTCGGACACCCCGGGTACCCGTGCGACCTGCGGGCACACAGGCCGATCCGGACCGGCGGTGTTCAGCCCAGAGCGCGGTCGAGGTTGAAGGCGGCGCTGATCAGGGACAGATGGGTGAAGGCCTGTGGGAAGTTGCCCTGTTGTTCACCGGTGCGGCCGATCTCCTCGGCGTACAGGCCGAGGTGGTTGGCGTAGGTGAGCATCTTCTCGAAGGCCAGCCGGGCCTCGTCGAGCCGGCCGGCCCGCACGAGTGCCTCGACGTACCAGAACGAGCAGATGGAGAAGGTGCCCTCGTCGCCGCGGAGGCCGTCGGGGCTGGCCTGCGGGTCGTAGCGGTAGACGAGGGAGTCGGAGACGAGGCCCTCGGTGAGGGCGTCCAGGGTGGACAGCCACTTGGGGTCGGTGGGGGCGATGAACTTGGCGAGCGGCATCATCAGCAGGGAGGCGTCCAGGACGTCGCCGCCCTCGTACTGCACGAAGGCGCCCAGGCGCTCCGACCAGCCGCGGTCCATGATCCGCCGGTAGATGGCGTCGCGGGCCTGGCGCCAGCGCCGGTGGTCGGCCGGGAGTCCCCGGTGGGTGGCGAGGCGGATGGCACGCTCGATCGCGACCCAGCACATCAGCCGCGAGTAGAGGAAGTTCTTCCGCCCGCCGCGGGTCTCCCACACGCCCTCGTCGGGCTGGTCCCAGTGGTCGCAGACCCAGTCGACCAGGTGGCACACGTCGTCCCACTGGCCGCTGGGGATGGGCTGGGCCCACTTGTCGTACAGGTAGATGGAGTCGATCAGGGCGCCGTAGATGTCGAGCTGGAGCTGGCCGGCGGCGGCGTTGCCGACGCGGACCGGGGCCGAGCCCTGGTGTCCGGCCAGGTGCAGCAGCTCCCGTTCGGGCAGGTCGGCGCGGCCGTCGATGCCGTACATGATCTGCAGCGGGCCGGAGCCGTCGCCGCAGCCGGGGCTGATGTGCGTGGTCAGGAACCGCATGAACGCCTCGGCCTCGCCACTGAAGCCGAGCCGCAGCAGCGCGTAGACGGCGAAAGCGGCATCCCGCACCCACACGTACCGGTAGTCCCAGTTGCGCTCGCCGCCGAGCTGTTCGGGCAGGCTGGTGGTGGGGGCGGCGACGATGGCGCCGGTGGGGGCGTAGGTGAGGAGCTTGAGGGTGAGCGCCGAGCGGTGCACCATCTCGCGCCACCGGCCCCGGTAGCGGGACTGGTGCAGCCAGCGCCGCCAGTAGGTGACCGTGGCGTTGAACTCGTGCTCCGCCTCGGCGTGGGCGCAGGCGCGGGGGGCCACCGCGCCGTCGACCTGGTCGAGGGCGAACACGGCGGACTCTCCCTCGCTCAGCTTGAAGTCGGCGCGGGCGTCGCGGGCGTCGCACTCCAGGAGGACGGTCGAGGTGAGCGCCAGTGACTGGGCGGGCGACTCGAACAGGACCAGGCCGCCGGGGGTGCGCACGGTGTGCGGGGCGGCGCCGTAGTCGAAGCGGGGAGCGACCAGCACCCGGAAGGGGACGGTGCCGCGGACGCACACCACACGCCGGATCAGCCGGTGCCGGCCGGTCTCGCCGGGGGACTCCGCGACGACCGGCATGAAGTCCTGCACCTCACCGACGCCGTCCTCGGTGAAGAACCGGGTGATCAGCACGTTGGTGTCGGGGAAGTAGAACTGCTTGGTGCGGGCCGGTACGGTGGCCGCCAGTTCGAAGGAGCCGCCGCGCTCGGCGTCCAGGATGGCCGCGAAGACGCTGGGGGCGTCGAAGGCCGGGCAGCAGTACCAGTCGATCGTGCCGTTGCTGCCGACCAGCGCCACCGTGCGCAGGTCGCCGATGAGCCCGTGCTCGGCGATGGGCAGGTAGCGGGGGCGGCGCGGGGCGTCCTCGGGGTACGGCGTCTCGGCCATCGGCGGCCTCCCGGTGAGGGGTGTGGTCCCGTGTGCGGGCGGTTTTCCCGCTTACGGGTGTTTTCCAGCTTAGGAGGAGTGGTTCCGTGTGGCGTGGGAAGGCGCTCCTCACCTTTCCCGGGGCGCTTCCGGATGCAGGGTGCGCCGGGTAGGGGAATGGTGAGAGTGTGCTCCGTTCGGAGGCACCGGCACGGATGCGGTCATCCGGACCGAGGAGGAGGCATCATGTCGACATCCACACCCGAAGAGTCCCGTTCGTCGGACGACGTCTGCACCCCGGACGCCCTGCTCCACTCCGCGCCCCCCAGGGACGTCACCCCTGAGGACCTGGTGATGGCGGCGGGCAGGGACGTCACACCCAAGACCCTCGACTGGGCGCGTCGCAAGCTGGAGTCGGAGGGCACGGCGGCCATCGAGAAGCTGCTGCCCTAGGGGCGGTCCGGGGATCCCGCGGACACGAACGGGGAAACCGGCCGGGCGTACCCACGCCCGGCCGGTTCCGTGTGCGCGCCGGCCTTCTCCGGCCGCCCGCCTGTGCCGGACGTCGCCGGATTGCGCGGGGGCCGGTCTACTCCGGCAGTTCCGTCTCGTCCGGTACCACGTGCATCGCCGCCTCCTCCGCCCCGGCCGCTCCCCCGTCGATGCCCACGTCCCGGGCGACCTCCTCCTTGGTGGTGTCGGTGTGGGCGCCCTCGTCCGGGGCGACGAGTCGGCCGGCGCGGGACTCGCCGGCCTCGGGGTCGACCGGCTCGCCCTCGCCGCCGGGGAGGTCGCCGACGCCGTCGCCGGGCGGTGCGGTCACGTCCGGGACCTCCTGGCCGAGCCGTTCGTCCAGGGTCTCCCCGGCCTGCTGCTCGGCGGCGGTGGTGCCGTGCCGGGTGACGCCCAGCGGGCGTTCCGGTGGGGAGTAGCCCTCGTCGAGCATGTCGTCGTAGGTGCGTTCACCGACCGCGTCCTGCAGGTCCAGGGGCCCGGCGTCCTCCTGTTCCTCGTTGGTGCCGGTGGGCTGGTAGGCGTCGTCGGCCATCGGGGTCTGCTCGGACTGCTGGTCGCTCATGGTCGCCTCCTCCGGGGGTTCTCGACGGTCCTGGTCCGCGTTTCCCGTGACCGGATCATTAACCCCGTCGACTCCCGGGAGGGGTGCCGAAGCCGAGTCCGAACAGCAAGCCCGGCAGGGACCGGGGCGAGGCCCGCCCGCCGCCCCTGATCCGCTCCTGCCGCGTCGGAGCCGCGGACGCGGTGCCGGGCCGAGGCGGTGCCCCGGTCCAGGCGGGGAGGGACGGAGTGGAACCAGGGACGGCCGTCAGGGGGGCGTTGCCTTCGGTGGTGCCGGTGCGGCTGCGCCTCTCCTTGTGCCATCCTTCCGTACCTGCAACAGATGTGCAGTAAAAGGCACGGCAGGCCTTCCCCACGATCACGGCAGGCCTACCCCATGGGCAGGGAAAGCCGAGTCAGGCCGTGGCGTGCGGTCCGTCCGGGCGGCCGGCGCGCTGCCGGACCGTCTCGCGGCTGAGTTCCCCGGTCTCCGGCTCCGGCAGCCGCTCGAAGCCGTCCTCGGTGATGACGGAGACGACCGGGAAGATACGGCGGTTCAGGTCGGGACCACCGGTGGCCGAGTCGTCGTCGGCCGCGTCGTACAGCGCCTGGAGCGCGGCGAGGGCCGCCTCCCGGCGGGTCAGGTCCGGCCGGTACAGCTTCTTCAGGGCGCCCCGGGCGTACGGGGAGCCGCTGCCCTCGGCATGGAAGTGCTGCTTCTCGTACAGCCCGCCGGCCGCGTCGAAGCCGAAGATCCGGCCGCGTCCGCCGTCGGGCGCGGTGAGGTCGTAGCCCACGAGCAGCGGGACGACGACGAGACCCTGCATGGCCTGGGCGAGGTTCTGCCGGATCATGGCCGCGAGCCGGGTCGCCTTGGCCCCGAGGGTCATCGGGACGCCCTCCACCTTCTCGAAATGGGTCAGCTCCACCTGGTAGAGCCGCACCATGTCGAGGGCGAGGCCGACGGTGCCGGCGAAGGCGACGGCGGTGTGGTCGTCGGCGGGGTGCACCTTCTCCAGGTCGCGCTGGGCGATGAGGTTGCCCATCGTGGCCCGGCGGTCCCCGGCGATCAGCACACCGTCGCGGTAGGTCAGGGCGAGCACGGTGGTGCCGTGCGGGAACCGGTCGGGCGCGATCCGGGCGCCGGCCGGGAGCGGAGGTGCGGTGGGCAGCAGCCGGGGGCGGTGCGTGGCCAGGAACTCGGTGAAGGACGACGATCCCGGTGTGAAGAAGGCCGCGCTCGGCAGTCCCGCGCTGTCGTTCCCCTGCATGACTCCCCCTCCTGTGTCACCAGCAGTACCCGTCTCCTACCTGGCCCGGACGCGCGGGAAACTCCCCGGTCTTCACAGGGCTTTGCTGCGCACCAGCACCCCGAGCACCAGCAGGCCGGGGAGCAGCGGCAGCCACACGGTCAGCAGCCGGTAGCCGAGCACCGCGGACGCGGCGGTGGCGCCGGGGGTGCCGGCGGTGGTGAAGGCGAGGGCCAGCGCGGCGTCCAGCGAGCCGAGGCCGCCCGGTGTGGGCAGCAGGGCGGCGGCGCTGCTGGCCGCGAGGTACAGCACGGCGACCTGGAGCGGGGCGAGGGGCAGGCCGACGGCCCGGGTGACGGCGATCAGGACCAGGGCGTGCAGCAGGGCGAAGGCCACGGAGCCGCCCCACAGGGCCGCCGCGCGGGCCGGGCAGGCGTGCAGCGCGCGGATGTCGGCCAGCACGGCGGCCAGCGGCCGCCGGCAGCGCGGCCACAGCGGCCCGGCGAGCAGGACCGCCACCAGGACGGCGACGCCCAGGGCGACGGCGACCGCCGCCGGTGAGATGCGCGGGAGGCGCAGCAGGCCCGGGCAGGCCGGGGCGAGCAGCGCGAGCAGCGTCAGGCGGGCGGTGGCACCGGCGGCGGCCTTGACGGCGAGCGCACCGGCCGAGCGCCCCGCCGGCAGCCCGCAGCGCATCAGGAACCGGAGGTTCACCGCGCCCGCGCCGAGCCCCGCGGGCAGCAGGTGGTTGGCTGCGGAGGCGGCGAACTGGGCCGCGGCCAGCCGGCGTCCGGGCAGCCTCGGGACGACGGCACCCTGCTGGGCGAGCGCGGAGGCCGCCCAGGTGCCCATGGCCGCCACCGCGCCGACCAGCAGCCAGCCCTGGTCGGCGACCGCCAGCCGCCCGGCTCCGCTCTCGACGGCGGGCCAGTGCCGGCGGGCCAGGTACACCGCGCCGAGCAGGACGGCGAGGCAGACGCCGGCCTGCCAGCGGGCGTGCCGGCGGCCGAGGGAGGCGGAGAGTTCCGCGGGCGCCGTCATGAGCCGGCGCCCGGTACGGCGTAGTAGATCCGGACCGTGCCGGCGGGGACGGACCGCCAGTCGCGGGCGTAGCCGGGTGGAGCGGAACCCGCCGGCACCAGCACGGCGACCGGTGTCCGCCGCGCGGCCCCGGCGATGCCGTCCTCGGTGGTGTTGGCGTTGGGCCCGGCCGTCGCGGCCGAGGCGCAGCCGGCGGCGAACGCGACCGGGATGGCCTCGTGGCCGGCGACCAGGCAGGGCGGCCGCACCCCGTTCCGGTGCAGCTCGTCCGCGGTGCGCGCCCACTCCCGGTGGGCGGCGGTGGTGTTGCCCACCGTGTGCAGGAGCACGGCGAGCTGCACCGCGAGGTGCACAGCGAGCCCGGCGCAGACCAGCACCACGACGGCCGGCCGGGCGGCCCGGGGCGGGGCCGGGGGCAGGGCCGAGCGCCGGGGCAGGTGCGGAGCCAGGAGCGGGGCGGTGCGCGGGGTGGAGCGCCGGGGCCGGCGGGACGACCGGGGCGAGGCCGTCGTCAGGTGGAGGAGGGCGTCCGCGACCGGGAGGGCGAGCAGGGCGTAGGCGGGGAGGAGGAAGCGGGGCGCCGCGTAGCCGATCAGGAAGAGGTACGGGAAGGCGGCGGTCGCCGCGCAGGCGAGCGGCAGTGCCGTGGCCGTCGTGCGCCGGGTGCGGACGGCGACGGCCAGGGCGAGCGCGGCGAGCAGGGGCAGGGTGAACCACCAGAGGGTGAGCAGCGGGTGCGGCAGGGCGCCGGTGCAGGGCCGGCACAGCGTGCGTCCGCCCAGGCTGCGCAGCTGGTCCACGACGGCGAAGTGCCAGCCGAGGCCGCCCTGGATCGCCGAGCCGTCGGACAGCCGGCGCGCCAGGCCGCCGTAGCCGGCGTACGCCTCGATCACCCACTCGGCGGCGCCGGCGGCGAGCCCGGTGAGCAGGACGAGCAGGGCGCGCCGGCGGTGGCGCGCCAGGCCGAGGACGAGCAGGGGCAGCGTCGCCCAGACCGCGTCCACCGGCCGCATCCACGCCATGAGTGCCGCGCTGCCCGCCAGGCCCCACAGTGCGCCGGGCCGGGTGCCGCGCAGGAAGCAGCCGGTGGCGGCCAGGGCACCGACGGCGACCCAGTAGTTGGGCATGGCCTGCGGGCCGTAGAACAGGGTGACCCACAGGGAGGCGAACAGGGCACCGCCGAGGGTGAGGACGCGGACGGGGAACAGGCCGCGCCAGGCGCGCAGGGCCAGGAACAGGGCGAGCCCGGAGAGCAGGGCGAGGTAGACCCGCAGCAGGGGGGTGGACGACGACCAGGCCGCGACGGGTGCGACCAGCAGGGAGATGCCCCGCGCGCGGGGGGCGCTGAAGAAGGACGCGGGGGCGTGTCCGCTGACCTGGCTGACGTACACCGTCTCGTCCCAGCCGAGGCCCATGCCCGGCCCGACCAGGAGCAGTTGGGCCAGGGTGAAGGCCGCGGCGACGGCCGCCGGCGGCCAGCCGGTGCGTGCGGAACCGGCGGCGGCGCGCCGCACTCGCTCGCGGCTCGCCGTGACGACTGTCGCGTGCGCGCTGCCGGCCATGACCACCCCTCTGTCCCCTCCAGGTCGTAGGGCCCGCCGTCACCCTACGACCTGTAGGGCCGAGGGAGGGGACCGGGGAACACGGCCCAACCTAACCCGGGCCGCCCGGGCGTGCCGGGCGGACAGGGCCATCCGGCCGACGGCCCTACGCGCTGTAAGGTTGGGGCATGGCTGGCACAGGGCCCCGTGGCAGGGCGGAGCGGCGCAGCGCCGGGGCGCTGGAGAGCGAGGTGCTGGCCGCCCTCTGGGCCACCGAGCGGCCGCTGACGCCGGCGGAGATCCAGTTCGAGATCGGGGGCGGACTCGCCTACAACACGGTCCACACGATCCTCAAACGCCTGTACGACAAGGGGCTGGTGCTGCGGGACGCCGACGGGCGGCGCGGCGCGTACCGGCCGGCCAAGAACGCGGCCGAGTTGACCGCGCAGGCGATGCACGAGGCCCTGGACCGGGGGCCGGACCCGATCGCCGCGCTCCAGCAGTTCGTGACCGGCCTGAGCGCCGAGGAGGAGCGGGCGCTGCGCGAGCTGCTCGCGGCAGGCGGCCCGTGAGGCCGGGCTCGTGAGCGGACAGGACGCGTGAGGTCCGGCGCACGGGGTTCGCCGTGTACGCCCGCCGGTGCCGCCCCTGCCGGTACTCGCTCCGTCCCCGCCCTCGGCGCCCTTCCGGCGCTGCCCGCCGCCGACTCGACCGGCGACCCGGCGGGACCGCTGTCCGGCATGCGCCGCCGAGACGCCGTACGGCCGCGCTCAGCCGCTGTTGGGGGCGCGGTGCGGCGGCTGCTCGGGGGCGGGGCGGCGCACCACCGGCGGCACGGCCCGCACGGCCGGCTCGTCGGTGCCGACCGTGAGCGGCTCGCCGTGGTGGCCGAGCCGGAGCGGCGGGCCGTCCAGCAGCGTGTACGTCACCTTGTCGGCGCCGATGTCCACGCGCAGCCGGCGCCCGCGGAACTGCATGGTGAAGGCGAGCCGGCGCAGCCGCTCGGGCAGGCGGGGCGCGAACCGCAGCCGCTCGCCGTCGTGGCGCATCCCGCCGAAGCCCGCGACCAGCGCCATCCAGGTGCCCGCGAGCGAGGCGATGTGCAGCCCGTCCCGGGTGTTGTGCTCCAGGTCCTGGAGGTCCATCAGCGCGGCCTCGGACGTGTAGGCGTAGGCGAGCTCCAGATGGCCCGTCCGGGCGGCCATGACCGCCTGGCAGCAGGCGGACAGGGAGGAGTCGCGGACGGTCAGCGGCTCGTAGTAGGCGAAGTTCCGGGCGATCTGCTCCTCGTCGTGGTGCTGCTCGAACCACTCGCCGCAGGTGTACATGGCCAGCACCAGGTCGGCCTGCTTGACGACCTGCTTGCGGTAGAGGTCGAAGTAGGGGAAGTGGAGCAGCAGCGGGTACTGGTCGGGGCGGGTCCCTGCGAAGTCCCAGCGCTGGTAGCGGGTGAAGCCGGCGTGCTGTTCGTGGACGCCCAGCTCCTCGTTGTAGGGGACGTGCATCGCGTCGGCGGCGTCCCGCCAGGCCGCGCTCTCCTCCTCGTCCACGCCCAGCCGCCGCGCCACGCGCGGGTGGCGTTCCACGGCGTCGGCCGCCGCCAGCAGGTTCTGCCGGGCCATCAGGTTGGTGTACGTGTTGTCGTCGGCGACCGCGCTGTACTCGTCGGGGCCGGTGACGCCGTCGAGGTGGAAGACGCCGTGCGTGTCGTGGTGGCCCAGCGACCGCCACAGCCGGGCGGTCTCCACCAGCAGCTCCACGCCGGTCTCCCGTTCGAAGTCGGTGTCCCCGGTGGCCTCCACGTACCGGACGACGGCGTCGGCTATGCCGGCGTTCACGTGGAAGGCGGCGGTGCCGGCCGGCCAGTACGCGGAGCCCTCCGGGCCGGCGATGGTCCGCCAGGGGAACGCGGCCCCGGCCAGCCCCAGCTGGGCCGCGCGTTCGCGGGCCTCGTCCAGGGTGTTGTGCCGCCAGCGCAGCGCCTCGGCGACGGCCTGGGGCGCGGTGTGGGTGAGCACGGGCAGCACGAACATCTCGGTGTCCCAGAAGGCGTGCCCGTCGTAGCCGGAGCCGGTCAGTCCCTTCGCCGGGATGGCGCGCTGCTCGGCGCGGGCACCGGCCTGCAGGACGTGGAACAGCGCGAACCGGACGGCCTGTTGGATCTCCTCGTCGCCCTCCACCTCGACATCGGCGCGGGCCCAGAAGTCGTCCAGGCAGGCCCGCTGGTCGTCGAGCAGGCCCTGCCAGCCGTCGTGGCCGGCGGCGGCGAGCGCGGCGTCGACCTGGTCGGCCATCGCGGGCAGCGACCGGGTGCCGGACCAGCCGTGCGCGACCAGTTTCTCCACGCGCAGCGTCTGTCCGGGCTCCAGTACGGAGGTGACGGTCAGCCGGGCGACGTCGATGCCGCTCTCGCTGCGGGTGGTGGTGCGTTCCGGGCCGGTGACGGTGTGGTCGGCGGCCACGGCGACCCTCAGGCCGCTGCGCCGGGTGCGGTGGACCAGCCGCAGCCGGTTGCCGGAGGCGAAGTGGTCCTCCTGCTCCAGCGGGGACTTCAGTGCCCGCGCCGCGCGCGGGTCGCCGTCGGGCTCGGGCAGGCTCTCGTTGGCGACCAGCTCCGACTGGATCACCACCCGGCTGCGGCTGTCGACGGCCTCCACCTCGTAGGCGACGGCGGCCACCGCCCGCTGGGTCAGCGACACCAGCCGGGTGGAGCGCACCCGGACCGTCGAGCCGGCCGGCGAGGTCCACTCGCAGGTCCGCTCCAGCACTCCCCGGCGCAGGTCCAGGACGCGTTCGTGGGCGACGAGCCGGCCGTAGCGCAGGTCGAACGGCTCGTCGTCCACCAGCAGGCGCAGGATCTTGCCGTTGGTGATGTCGATGACGGTCTGCCCGGACTCCGGGTAGCCGTACCCGGCCTCGGCGTACGGCAGCGGGTGCACCTCGTGGACGCCGTTGAGGTAGCTGCCGGGCAGGCCGTGCGGTTCGCCCTCGTCGAGGTTGCCGCGCCAGCCGACGTGCCCGTTGGACAGGGCGAACACCGACTCGCTCTGGGCCAGGACATCGAGGTCGAGGGCGGTCTCGCGGACGGTCCACGGCTCGACGGCGTACGAGCGGTCGGTGATCACTGCTTGCCTCCCAGTTCGGCGAGGTCCTTCACGACGGTGTCGGCTCCGTGCGCGTACAGCGCGTCGGTCTGTCCCACCCGGTCCACGCCGACGACGTACCCGAAGCCGCCCGCGCGGCCGGCGTCCATGCCGGCCAGCGCGTCCTCGAAGACGGCCGCGCGGGACGCCTCGACGCCCAGGTCGCGGGCGGCGGCGAGGAAGGTGTCGGGGTGCGGCTTGCCCGGCAGGCTCCGCTCGGCGGCCACGACGCCGTCGATGCGTACGTCGAAGAAGTGCTCGGCGCCGACCGAGCGCAGCACGTCCCGGCAGTTGGCGCTGGAGGAGACGATCGCGGTGCGCAGCCCCGCGGCGCGGACCGCCTCCAGATAGCGCAGGGTGCCCTCGTACGCCTCCACTCCCCCGGTGCGGATCTTCTCCAGCAGCAGCTCGTTCTTGCGGTTGCCGAGGCCGTGGACGGTCCGGGCGTCCGGCGGGTCGCCGGGGTCGCCCTCGGGCAGCCGGATGCCGCGCGAGGCCAGGAAGGAACGGACGCCGTCGGCGCGGGGGCGGCCGTCGACGTACTCGTCGTAGTCGGCGGAGGCGTCGAACGGCCGTCCCTGCTCGCCTTCGTAGTCGCGCAGGAACGCGTCGAACGTCTCCTTCCAGGCCGCCGCGTGCACGACGGCCGTCCTGGTGACGACCCCGTCGAGGTCGAAGAGACAGGCCTGGATGGTGTCGGGCAGACCGAGCTGAGTCATACCCAGGACTGTTCCCCGTCCGGAGCGCTCCAGTGGGTGGCGCACGCCACATGCCGCGCGGACGGTCGGTGACACACTCTGCTGTGTGCCGTTGACCTTTGACGACCTCGTCCTCCGTGCCCGCGCCCTGCCCCGGGGCGGCCGGCGTGCCCTGCTCGGCATCGCGGGCAGCCCCGGCTCGGGCAAGACGACACTCGCCGAGCGCCTGGTGGCCGCGCTGAACGGCGACGGACCGCCCTGGGCGGCGCATGTGCCCATGGACGGCTTCCATCTCGCCGACGCCGAACTGGACCGGCTGGGCCGCCGTGACCGCAAGGGCGCACCGGACACCTTCGACGCGGGCGGGTACGCGGCACTGCTGCGGCGGTTGCGCGAGGAGACCGGCGAGGTGGTGTACGCGCCGGGGTTCGAGCGGGTGCTGGAGCAGCCGCTCGCCGGGGCGATCCCGGTGCCGCCGGAGGCCCGGCTGGTGGTGACCGAGGGCAACTACCTGCTGCTGCGGGAGGGTTCGTGGGCACGGGTGCGGCCGTGCCTGGACGAGGTGTGGTTCTGCGAGACGGACGAGGAGGAGCGGATCCGCCGGCTGGTCGCGCGGCACGAGGAGTTCGGCAAGGAGCACGCGGCGGCCGTGTCCTGGGTGCTGGGCACCGACCAGCGCAATGCCGACCTGGTCGCGTCGACACGGGAGCGCGCGGACCTGGTCGTGCCGGCCGGCGCGCTGGGCTGACGCGCAGGGGTGCGGCGGTCGGCGTTCGGTGCGGTGCGTCACGGGCCGCGCGCCGCAACCCGCCGGTCGCCGGGTGCTCCCCGACCGGACACGAACCGGCCCCGGACATGCACCCGTTCGCCTTCCCGCTCCGGCGTTGCTCCGGGCATGGCACATCTCCGCGCAGCGGCACGGGCGTTCCTGGGGGCAATTCCGGGGCACACCGGCATGCCGTGAACCGCCGGGCACGGCGGCCATGCTCCGCGCCGGCCCGACGGGCGGCTCCGAGGACGCGCTCGGTCACGGGGACGTACGGGCGACGAGCGGCACGCTGCTGGTGGCCCCGTGGCTGCGGGGGCGGGGACGCCGGAGGTCGGCGTGCGGGCCGGCGGCCGGGCAGCGGGCCGTGCCCGGTGGCTCGGCGGTGCCGGCGCTGCGGCTGGACACGCACCGTGGTCGAGACGGTCCTCAAGAAGAACCCGCACGGGCTGGGCGGCGTCATCGATGCGGCCGCCGGCGGTGGGCAGCACCCCGCCGTGCCGGAGCGCGCCCCGGCCGGCCGGGCGGTTCCACCGGATCGAGGTGAACTCCGGCGTGCTGCGGGCCGTACCCGTGTACACGGCAGAAGGTCTGTCGGTACGACTCGTGCGGCGGTGACGTCCGCGGGGGCGGGAGCGGTGCGACAGTGGGGGCCATGATCCGGCCCCCGAGCCCTCCCGTCACCGCACGGCCGGTGCCGCCGCGGGGCGGATGATGGCGCGCGCACAACACCCGGTCCTCACACCCGAGGCCCCCACGGGGCCGGTACGGCAGGCCCCGGCCGGCCGGTACGCCCGGCTGCGCCGGCACCGGCGGTGGCTGCCGCCGCTCCTGGTCGTCCTGCTGCTCGCGCAGATGGCCGCGGCGATGGTCACCACGGCGGTCCAGCAGACGCCGACGATCGACGAGCCGGTGTACGTCGCCACGGCCACCGACTACCTGCGCGAGCACCGGCTGCGCTACAACCCCGAGCATCCGCCGCTCGGGAAGCTGCTGATCGCGGCCGGGGTGGCGGTGGCGGACCCGCACTACGACCCGTCGTACACCGGCGATCAGGGCGAGGTGGGCCGGCATCTGCTGTACGCCTCGGGCAACGACCCCTGGCGGCTGATGCTGTGGGCGCGGCTGCCGGTGATCGCGCTGACGCTGCTGTGCGGGCTGGTCGTGTTCGCGTTCGCCCGGGACCTGGTGGGCACGGTGGGCGGCCTGATCGCGCTCGCCCTGTACGCGTTCTGCCCCGACGTGATCGCCCACGGTTCCCTGGCCACTCTGGACATGCCGGCCGTCGCCCTCGTCCTGACGGCGTGCTGGCTGGCCTGGCGGGCCCGCCGCCGCCCCGCCCTGTACCTGCCCCTGACGGGCGCGGCACTGGGCGCGGCCGCGGCGACCAAGATGAGCGCCCTGCCGGCGGTGCCGGTGCTGATGGCGCTGGCGGCGCTGTCCGCCGTGACGGCCCACCGGTCCGGCGCGGTCTCATGGCGGCCGCTTCCCTGGCCGGGGGCGCGACGGCCGGTGGTGCCGGCGCTGGTGGGCGCCGTCGTCGTCGCGGTCGTGGCCGTCGCCGTCGTGTGGGCCGCGTACCTCGCCGTCGATCCGCGGCTGCGGTTCGTGCCCGCCGAGCCGGTGCCGGGGGTGCACGGGCTGCGCGGGCGGCTGGTGGAGCTGCTGCCCGTGCCCGGGGCGTACCGGGCCGGGATGCGGGTGCAGTTCGGACTGGAGGACTATCCCTGGCAGGGCTATCTGTTCGGGCACCTGTACACCGGTTCGCTGTGGTACTACCTGCCGGCCGCCCTGCTGGTGAAGACGCCGCTGGGGCTGCTCGCGCTGGGCGCGGCCGGAGCCGTGGCCGTCGTCGCGCGGCGCCGGCTGCGGCCCGCGGCGCCGTACCTGCTGGCGGCGCCGGTCGTGCTGCTGGCGGCGGCGATGACGGGGTCACGGGACTTCGGCACCCGGTACGCGCTGTTCGTGCCGGTGTTCCTGGCGGTGGCGGCGGCCGGGGTGCGCGCGCTGCGGTGGCGGTGGGCGGGGCTCCTGACCGGCGCGCTGGTGCTGTGGGTGGCGGTGGGTTCGGTGTGGACGTTCCCGTACTACCTGCCGTACTCCAACGAGGCCTTCGGCGGCCCGGCGCGCACCCACCGGCTGCTGCACGACTCGAACGTGGACTGGGGTCAGGACCTGGGCCGGCTCGCCGACCGGCTCCGGGAGCGGTACCCCGGGGAGCGGGTGTGGCTGGTGTACAAGGGCAGCGGGGTGCCGTCGTACTACGGCATCCACGCCGCCGATCCGCGGACCGTGCCGCCCGACCGGGTGCACGGGCTGCTGGCCGTGTCGGACTCCGCCGTCGCCAAGGCGCGCGGGCGGCTCGCCGAGCTGATCGCGGGCAGCCGGCCGGTCGGCGAAGTGGGCCATTCCATCAGCTTGTACCGTCGGTGAGCCTCTGCTCCAACCCCCTGGTCACGGCGGTCGGTGAGCTATGTTGAGTGCTCGTGGCAGACAAAGGAGGCCGAGCGGTGCCCTCGCCGCAGCAGGCACGCGCACAGGCATCAGCGATCACGTCGGGAAAAGCGGTGCCCGAGGCCGAGGCCGCCCCGACCTCCCGGCTCAGGGAACTGTTCGACGGTCCGCGTCTGTCGCCGGGGCAGCGGCGCATCGCCCAGTACCTGATCGAGCACATCACCGAGGCCGCGTTCCTGTCGATCACCGAGCTGGCCGACCGGGTCGGGGTCAGCCAGCCCTCCGTCACCCGCTTCGCCGCCGCGGTCGGCTTCAGCGGCTACCCCGCGCTGCGCGAGAGGCTCCAGTCGATCGCGCTCAGCAGCCTGGCCGGCGGGCCCGGCGAGGAGGACCGGGCCAACGAGCTGCAGGCGGCCGTCGACGCCGAGATCGAGAACCTGGAGAACCTGCGGCGCGACTTCGCCGACCCCAACCGGGTCATCCAGGTCGGCCGCGAGCTGTCCCGCTCCACCCCGCTGACCGTGCTGGGCCTGCGCATCTCGGTGTCGCTCGCCGAGTACTTCGGCTACGCCGCCCGCCGTATCCACCCGGACGTGCGGCTGGTGACCCGCGGCGGCAGCGTGGCCTACGACGCGCTGCTGCAGTCCCGCGAGGCGGGCGGCAGCTGGGTGCTGGCCTTCGCCATGCCCCGGCACTCCCAGGAGACGCTCCAGGCCGTCCGGGTGGCGCGCGGCGCGGGCCTGAAGGTCGCCCTGGTGACCGATCTGGCGCTGGGGCCGCTGGCCGACGAGGCCGACGTCACCTTCGCCACCGGCACCGGTTCCCGGCTGGTGTTCGACTCCTACGCCGCCCCCGGTGTGCTGGCCGCTGCGCTGCTCCAGGCCATGACCGACGCCGATCCGGAGCGCACCCAGGCCCGGCTGGAGAAGTACGAACAGCTCTCCGAGCAGCACCAGTTCTTCCTCCGGGACTGACCGGCCGATCCTTCCGCCCGCGCCGGGCGAACCGTGAAGATCTTGCGGTCCCCCACCCCCTGGACGGGGATGATTCACCACATATCGCGCATGAATGTTTTCATACGTCTTGCAAACCGGTCGGCATATATAAATACTGCTCGGCGCACCCTCCGCAACACCGCCCCGAGAAAGCCGACGGACCGCCCATGCGCACGCACCACCGCACGCAGCGCCGGTTCCCCGCGCCCGGGGCTCCCGCACGGACACCCCGTGCCGCCGTCCCCTACCCACGTCGGCGCCCGGGGTGCACCGGGGCGTGTCGTCTGCGCGACGCGCCCGTGGCGGCCCCGGCCATCCCCTAGGCCGGGGCCGCCCCGAATCCGTCGACACCCTCCGACGCCGCACACCGGAAGCGATGATCATGCCCCTGACCAGCACGCGCATCAGCCCTGACTGGCCCTGTCAGGTCAAGACCCCGGGCTCGTACGACTGGGAACGCTCGGCGGCCAAGTGGCTGCGCGAACTGATCCCCGCGCGCTACGCCAGCTATCCGGCGCTCATCCGGCACCCGGTCCTGCTCGCCCGGCACGCGCAGATCCAGGTGCAGCAGGAGATCCGCGTCGCGCGGACCGCGCTGCAGACGGCTCGGGCCGAGCTGCCGATGCTGGGACTGCCCGAGTCGGTGATCGAACACACGATCAAGATGTACGCGGCGGAGGTACTCCAGCTGCAGCACATCGCGCGCAGCGTCCGGGCGGTCAGCGAGGCCCTGGCCGGCCGCGGCACGAGCCGCTGATCTCCTTCCTGACCTGCACTTTCACCCGCGCTGGCAGCTTGCCTGAAGGTCGTACGAATCCCGACCCGGCAGACGAGTGATCGAGCGGCCCCAGGTGTGCGATGCTCGTCGCGTGACGAGCGAGCCTCTGCCTCCGGTGGACCGCGACCCCAGCGCCGATCTGGCGGCGCTGGCCAGGGTCGTGGCCCGGCAGCGCGCGGAGGTGGAGCGGCTGCGGGACCTGGCCGCGACCTCGGCGGTCCTGGAGCGGGCCAAGGGCGTGCTGATGGCCCTCACCGGGTGTACGCCGGACACGGCCCACGAGGAGCTGGCCCAGCGCGCCAAGGAAGGCAACCGCACCCTCCTCGAACAGTGCTGGCTCACCCTGGGCGCCTTGCCGCCCATGGAACGGCCCGCCACCACCCCGACGGCACCCGCCGGCACCGCCTCCTGCGGGAGCGCGCCCGCCGGCACCACCGACCTCGCGGACGTGCTCGGGCACATCGCCCGCGACCTGGTCCGGGTCGGCTCGCCGCACGAACTGGCCGGATGCCTGCTGGAGCACCTGGTGCAGGAGGTGGGCGGCGACGCGGTGATGCTGTACGAGCGGCTGCCCGAGGGCGGCCTGGGGCTGATGGGACACGCCGGCATCGACCCCACTCTCGCCGCCCAGTGGCGTCAGCTGCCCCCGATGCCCGGCGTGGCCGCGATGGACGCCCTGCGGTCCGGGGAGCCCCGCTGGCTGGAGGACCTCGCCGTCGACCGCACGCGGTACCTGCTCATCGGGGATCCCCCGGAGCGGTGGCTCACCCGGGCCTGGCTGCCGCTGCCGGCCGGGGACACCGCCCACGCCGCCCTCGGGGTGCTGCGCCGGCGGGGCGGGCCGTTCACCCCGCGCGAGCGGGAGCTGCTGCGGGCCGTGGCCCGGCTCTGCGCGGGCCGGCTGCGGGCCTTCGACAGCCCGCAGAACGGTACACCCGGGGACTTCTCCCCGACCGTACAGGCCGTGTTCGACGCGCTGCCGGGCGCCGCGATCCTGCTGACCCCGCTGCGCGCCCCCTCTGGCGAGGTGGAGGACTACCGCATCGACGCCGCCACCCCGGAGGCGGTCGACGTGTTCGGCCGGACCGGCCGGGCCATGGTCGGCAGACACATCCTGGAGAGCTACCCGTCGGTCGCGGGCGAACCGCTGTGGCAGGGCTATCTGCAGGCCCTGGAGACCGGAGCGCCCTTCGAGGGCGAGCCGTTCGTCTACCAGGACGTGGTCGGCGAGGTACCCGTGACCGCCACCTACACGGTGCGGGCCGCCCCGCTGGGCGAGGGTCTGGTGGTGACCTGGCTGCGGCACGACCCGGTGGACCGGCAGGAACAGCGCCTCGCCGACGTGCAGCGGCTCGGCAACCTGGGCTGGGCCAACTGGAACCTGGTCACCCAGGAGATCTCCTGGGCCGCGCAGACGTACGCCGTGCTCGGTCTGGTCCCCGGCCAGGACCCGGTCCGGCTGGAGCAGCTGCCCGACCTGGCCCTGCCGGAGGACACCGGCCCGCTGGCCCACGCGATCGCCGAACTCGTCTCCCGGGGACGGCCGTTCAACGTGCCGTTCCGCATCGACACGCCCGCGGGGGTCCGGCATCTGCGGATGGTCGCGGAGGCCGTCACGGCGCCCGACGGCACCCCGGTGGAGGTGCACGGCTTCGTCCAGGACCTCACCGCGCAGCGCAGCGCGGAACTCGCGCTGGTGGAGAGCGAACGGGCGATGCTCCTCCAGCGCGGCATCCTCCAGGCCGAACGGGCCCTGGCGACCCGGCTGCAGCACGCCCTGCTGCCGCTGCCCAGCAAGCCGGTGCGGCTGGCCGGGCTGCGCGTCGAGGTGGCCTACCTGCCCGCGCAGGCCGGCATCCACGTCGGCGGTGACTGGTTCAGCGCCGTCGAACTGCCGGACTGCGACGCGCTGTTCGTGGTCGGTGACGTGGCGGGCCACGGTATCGACGCCGTGGCCACCATGGCCCAGCTCCGGTTCACCGCGAAGGGCATGGTCAGCACCGGCTCCTCGCTCACCGGGGCTCTGGCGCGGCTGAACCAGCTCCTGCTGCACTCCCGGGACGGCCAGATCACCGCCACCATGGTGCTGGCCCACTACGACCCCGACCGGCACGTCCTGTCCTGGGCGCAGGCCGGGCACCCGCCGCCGCTGCTGGTGCGCCGGGGCGAGGTGCGCTTCCTGGACCGGCCCGGCGGCATGCTGCTCGGCGCGACGTCGACCCCCGTCTACGAGTCGCGGGAACTGCGGCTGGAACCCGGGGACCGGCTGCTGCTGTACACCGACGGCCTGGTCGAGCGCCCCGGCGAGGGCCTCGACGCGGGTTTCGCCCGGCTGGCCGAGGCGGTGCGCCGCCACAGCCGCGGCGAGGCGGGCTCCCTGGACGCGCTCCTCGCGTCGATGCTCGCGGACGAGCGGCGGGACGACGTGTGTGTGCTGGACATCCGGATGCCTCTGGAGGATGAGCGGGACGCGGACGGCTAGTGCCGCGACCGGTCCCGGGGCGCGCTCAGTCCACGGGGTGGCCGGCGTCGATGCCCACGGCGTCGGAGAGGCGCAGCAGCGGCCCACCCGCCCCCTCGCCCCACTGGACCGGATCGAGCACGAACCCGACGTGGTCACCACCGTCGGTGCGGTGCAGGATGGTGCCGACGAACCAGGCCGCCGCGTCCGTCAGGACGGCGGCGCCGCCGTGCCCCTCCCGCCAGTCGAGCCGGGCGAACTTGTCGGTCTCGTCGCCCGTCTCGCCGCCGAAGAGTTCCGCCAGCTCCCGCTGGTCCCGGGTGAGCAGATGGACGGCGAGGAACTGGGCGGCCCGGGCGACCCGGTAGGTGCGGTTGGCCTTGGACAGCCACACGGCGAACCGGAGCGGTTCGATGGAGCACTGCGAGGCGAAGCCGACCAGGCAGCCGGCCCGCTCGCCGCTCGCCGCGACGGTGACCACGCACATGTCCGGGTCCAGCCGGTCGAAGAAGCCGCTCGGATCCGTCGCCTCGCCCCGCGTGCCGCTCTCGTCCGCCATGCCGTCCGCTCCCGTCCGCCGCCGCTCGGTCCCGTTCGCTCACGCGTTCTGCGCTCATGCATCGTCTCCGAAGCCGGTGCGGGACTCCAGCGCACGGCGCGTGTCGTTCCCGTAGACACCCGTCTCGTCGCCGCTGATGCCGTACCAGAGCTGGAAGCGGGCCACGGCCTCGGTGAGCGTGGCGTCGTAGGTGCCGCTGGTGGAGCCGTCGCGGTAGACGTCCGGGATGCGCAGCAGGCGCTGCTGAAGGTCGGTGACCTCGGGGCCGGTGTCGCCCTGGCGGAGGGTGCCGGGGCCGTCGGGGTCGGTCGCGGCGGTGGGTGCGGCCGATGTTGTGGGGGCCGACGGCGGGGCCGAGGCGGTGGGCGACGGGGCCGACGCGGGGGCCGACGCGGCGGCCGTGGCCGGTGGGGACGGGTCGGCGGTGGCGGCGGCCTGCTGGCGGCCGGGGAGCAGCAGGGCGCAGCCGAAGCCGACGAGTGCCGCGGCGGCCACGGCCACGGCGACGGCGGCCCGGCGCAGTCCGGGACCCGGACCGGGGGCGGCCGCGGCAGGGGCGGCAGCGGTGCGGGGGGACGCGGGACGGCGGGCGGTCGCCGGCAGGGGCGTGGGGACGGGCGGGAGTTCCTGGGTGTCGGCCTCGACGGGGTGGGCCGTCCGCGCCGGCGAGCCGTGCGGACCGGGTGCCGTGCCGAGGGGCTCGTACGTCACCGGGTCGGGCCGGAACTCCCGCATCAGCTCCGCCAGGGCGTCGAAGCGGCGGGGCCGCAGGACCCGGACGGGCTCCAGCACCTGCCCGGGCGGCGGCTGTTCGGGGTCGGGCGGTGTCGGCACCTGGCTCTCCTTCCGTCCCGCGGATACGGGGCTTCCACGCCCCTGCGCTCAGATACGGCGCCCACCGCGGGCCCGTTCAGGCCGCCCCCCGCGCGGGGCCTGCCGGGCGCGTCGGTCGGCAGCCGGGCGGGGGCGGTCACCCGTGGTCGCCGTGGTCCTGGCCGCTCGCGGGTGAGCCGCCCATCATGCGCAGCATGGGCAGCCCGCCGGTCCGCAGGAACCGCACCAGGAGCACGCCGGCGAGGACGAGGAAGACGATGTTGAGCCAGGTGGTGTAGTTCCAGCCGATGCCCTCCATGGGGACCTGCGCGGCGGCCTGGTCGGGGATCAGGCCGAGGCCGCCGAAGGCGAACTCCACGACGTATCCGGCCGTGACCATGGCGAGGTAGAAGGTGCCGAGGAGGAACGCGGCCATCTTCGCGCCGTAGTACTTCCGGTAGATGTTGAGGATCGGCAGGATCAGCAGGTCGGCGAAGATGAACGCCACCACGCCGCCGAAGCTGATGCCTCCCTTCCACAGCACCACGGCCAGCGGAACGTTGCCGATGGAGCACACGAACGAGGCGATCGCCACCAGTGGGCCGACGAGGGGACCCCACAGCTTGGCGGCGAGCGGGTGGCCGTCGAAGAAGAAGGCGTGCCAGAAGGAGTCCGGGACCCAGGCGGCGATCGCGCCGGCGACGAGCAGTCCGACGACGAGGTCGCGCAGAATCGCCGCCCACTCCATGACGAAGACGTGACTGGTGGCGGTGAAGCCCTCGCGGGAGAGCAGCCGGCTGCCGAAAGAGCCTGCGGCCGGCACGGACATGTCCATCCCCGCGTGACCCTCCATCGACCCGGCCAGCCCTTTCTCCGCCTGTTCTCGGGCCTGGCCCAGCAGACCCCGGCGCAGGAACAGGCGGAACAGGACGGCCAGCACAACGATCATGACGGGGCCGCCGACGAACTCCGCGGCGGTGAACTGCCAGCCCATCAGCAGCGCCAGGATGACGCCGAGCTCGACGACGAGGTTGGTGGAGGCGATCTCGAAGGCCATCGCGGCGGTGAAGTTCGCGCCCTTGCGGAACAGCGAGCGGGCCAGCGCCACCGCGGCGTAGGAGCAGGAGGAGGACGCCGCGCCCAGGCCCGCGGAGACGGCGAGGGTGCGCGGCCGGTCGTCGCCGAGCAGGGAGACGACGGTGGATTTCCGGATCACGGCCTGGACGACGGCGGACAGGGCGAAGCCCAGGATCAGGGCCCAGGTGATCTCCCAGGTCATGGATCCGGTGATCGAGAGCGCGTGCAGTACGGCGTGCATCTGTGAAGCCTTCCCTGCGCAGCGTGGTGTACGGCCACCCATGCGGGGACCGCTGCCGCCGGCCGGGGTGCGGGGCGCCGCCGTACGGGCGACGGCGCCCCGCCGTGGGTCAGCCGACGTGCAGGGTCACGGCGGCGGTGTGGAGCGTGCCGCCGGTCTGGAACTGCAGGAACAGCCGCCAGTTGCCGGAAGCGGGCAGTTCGGCATGGAAGGTCAGGTCCGGGCCGCCGTGGCCGCCGGTCGCCTCGGTGGTCGGGTGGAGGTGGGCGAACGCGGCGTCGCCCTCGTGGAAGGCGGTCAGGTGCGCGTAGGTGTCCAGATAGGGCTGGAGGCCGGTGACGGGCCTGCCGTCCTCGGCGATGGAGACGGTCAGCGGGTGCGCCATCCCCGCCATGGGCTCGCCCTTGACGGTGACGGTGTACCCGTCGACCCGCGTGCCGGCGGCGGGGGCGGGCAGCGGGCTGTCCGTGGCCTTGCCGGGCACGGTGACGGGGCGCGAGAGCACGAAGTCCTTGCCCTTGCCGGCCCCGGCGGCGGGCGTGAAGGAGGCGAACACGCGCCAGCGGCCCGCGGTGAGGGGGGCCAGGTCCGCGGTCCAGGTGCCGTCGGCGGCCATGGTGGGGTGCAGGTGCTGGAAGCCGGTCAGGTCGGAGCGGACGGCGTAGAAGTGCATCCGCTTGGTCTGGTCGAGGGTGAAGCCGGTGACCGCCTTGCCGTCCGGGCCCGTGACCGTGAACCGGTAGGCGGTCTGCCGGCCGGCCGGCAGGGTCGTGTCCGCGGAGGTGAGGCGGTAGCCGTCCCGGGAGTCGGACAGGCCGTTGCCGGTGGCCATGTGGTCCATGCCCGGCATGTCACCCGGCGTCTGCGCGGCGCTGGGCGAGGAGGACGTGGCGGACGTGGCGCCGTGGTCCATGCCCGGCATGGACGAGGAGGAGCCGCCGGAGGAGCCGCAGGCGGCGAGCGTCACCGCGAGGAAGGCCGCGGCGCCGACCGCGGCGAGGCCACGGCGGCGCGGGGTGGGACGGGAAGCACGCAGCCGGGAACGGGAAGCAGAAGACATCGATGGGTCTTTCCGGGTGGGCGCACCACACCGGGGGGTGCGCGGAAACGAACAGGGCACGGTGCCGGTCGCAGGCCTGGGGCCCGGTTCCGGCGCGTGCCTGTCACGTCCGCGCGATGCACACCTGGAGCAGGAGGTCTCGTCCCCCGGCCGGTGGACCGCGCCGCCCCGTCCCGCCGGCCGCCGTACGCAGCCGGGCCCGCGTCCACAGGGCGAGCGCCGCTCCGCCTGCCACGGCGAGCAGGCCGGGGGCGGGCAGCGGGGTGCGCTCGGGGGCCGGCGTGGAGACGCACAACGTCCCGGGCGTCCGGGACGTGTCGGCAGCCCGCACCGTGGGTCCCGGACCGTGTGCGGCCGGCGCCGCCGGGGTCGTCACGGCGGCCGCGTGGCCGGCGGGCATCGGCGAGACCGCCGCCATGGTCATGGCGGTGTGGCAGCCTTCCGCCGCGGTGGCCGGGGCGCCGTGCATGAGGAACAGGCCGCACAGCACCGCGCACAGGGCACAGAGCCGGGCGACACCCCGCCTGCCTGCCCACGCGCCCTCCACGGTCGTGTTCCTCCTGCTCGTCGGCGTCCGCTCGGTACGGTACCCAGGCAGGGTATCGCGCGCTCGCCGCGGCGGCGACCCACCCCTGCGAGGGCGGCTTGCGCGGTGACCTGCCGGGGGCGAGCGCCCGCCGCCTACGCGGCCGTGGCCGACGCCGGCAGGCCGACCAGGAGCAGCGTCACGTCGTCGTCGTGCAGGGTCGTGTCCGGGATGAGGGTGCCGATCAGCAGGGAGGCGGCCTCGTCCAGGGCGCCGGGCTCCCCGGGGTCGTCCTTGAGCGCGCCGTCGAGGGTGTGGGCGAGGATGTCGATCCGGGCGTCGATGTCGGCGCCGGGCCGCTCGACCAGTCCGTCGGTGTAGAGCGCGAGTGTGCTGCCCGAGGGCAGCGACCGGGTCGTCTCCTGGAACGGCACGGCGGTGCCGGACAGGCCGTTGACGCCCAGCGGCACACCGACGGGTGCCCGCAGCCGGTGGGCGGGTCCGTCCGGGGTCAGGGCGATGACCGGCATGTGTCCGGCCGAGCACAGGGTGACCTCGCGGGCGTCCTGGTCCACGACCAGGTAGGTGCAGGTGACGAGCTGGTCCGCGAGGTCGCCGACGAACGCGTCCAGACCGGTCATGAGCCGGCTGGGCGTGATGCCCGTACGGGCCAGCGCGTGGGAGGCGGCGCGCAGCTGGCCCATGACGGCCGCCGCCTCCAGGCCCCGGCCCATCACGTCACCGATGACGATGCCGGTGCGGCCCGCGTCCAGCGGGATGATGTCGAACCAGTCGCCGCCGACCCCGGGGTCCTGGACGGACGCCAGGTACCGGTGGGCGCTGGGCAGGTGCGGCAGGTGGGGCGGCTCGCCCATGAGGCTGTGCTGCAGGGTGTAGGCGATGCGCCGCTGGTGCTCGTAGCGCTGGGCGCGGTCGGCCTCGGCCTGCCTGCGTTCGGTGATGTCCCTGACGGTCAGGAACACCAGCGTCTCCTGTTCGGCCTGGAGGGTGCTGATGCTGACCTCGACGGGGAACTCGCCGCCGTCGCCGTGCAGCCCGTACAGGCCCCGGTCCAGGACGATCGGCCTGCCGTCGCGCCGCCGCAAGTAGGTGTTCAGCAGCGCGCTGTGCCACCGGTGCCGCGGGCCGGGCACCAGGTCGACGACACTGGTGCCGACGAGGTCGTCCGGCTTGCGGCCGAAGAGCCCTTTCACCTGCGCGTTCGCCATGACGATGATCCCGTCGCCGTCGGTGATCAAGGTGGCGTCGGGCGCGGATTCCAGCAGCGCGTGGAAGCGCCGGTGTGCCCGCTGGACCTCACGCTGGGCGGCGACGCGTTCGGTGATGTCGATGACCACACCGCAGGCGGCGTAGGGCCGGTCGGCCGGATCGGTCAACGGGAACAGCGTGGTCAGCACGTCCCGGCACCCGCCCGGCAGCAGGAGGCGCCCCTCCCGCTGCACGGCGCTGCCGCGGGCCAGCGTGGCGAGGTCGTCGGCCCCCAGGTGACGTGCCAGCGCGGGCGGCAGGAGGTCCGGGGCCCGCTGCTCCACGATCCGTTCGTACGGCAGGCCGGTGCTCTCCTCGAACCGGGCGTTGACGGCCAGGAACCGGCCGTCCAGATCCGTGATGAACACCATCGCGGGGGTGTGGTCCATGAACGCCAGCAGCAGTTCGTTCTGCCGTACCTGCCACTCGGCCCGGGCGTGCGCCAGCTCGACCCGGCGGCCCACGGGCAGGGTGACGAAGACCAGCCCGGTGAACACGGTCGCGTGGCCCCACACCAGCAGCGCCGTCCCCAGCCGGCCGCCGTACAGCCCAGCGTCCTGACCGGCCAGGACGGCCCAGCCCAGCAGCAGGGGAACGACCAGGTTGGCGACGACCAGCCGGCGCCCGAGCGGTCCCATGGTGCCCGCGTTCATCAGCAGGCCGGCAGGGCCCTCGTCCGGGCGGCCGAGGAAGGCGGCGGCGCCGAGCAGCACCAGGGCCAGCGCGGTGGGCAGGGCCATGTAGGCGCCGAACCGTTCCAGCTCCGGCGCATCGTAGGCCAGGCCGTACAGGCGCAGCAGGCCCAGGCAGAGGACCGCCAGGCCCGGGACCTGGCTCGTCCAGGCGGGCAGACGGCGCATGCTCATGCACAGGGCGGCCACACCCGCGATCGTCAGCGCGGCGGCCGCACTCGGCGCCGTCCGGCCGGGCGCTCCGGTTGCGGCCAGGACGGTGTCGTCCCTGAACACAAGCTGATCGATGCCCAGGCCGGCACCGGTGACGTGCTCCGCCAGGGTCAGCCCGCCGATCGACGTGGCCAGGACCGCGGCCGCGCGGGCGCCGGCCATCACCTTCGGGGCCGCGGACCCGCGCACCACCACGAACAGCGAGAGGCCCAGCGAGAGCAGGGCCACGGCGGTGTTCGGCTTCATGGCCGGAACACCGCCCGGCAGTGCGCTCTTGAGGACGTCGACACCCAGGATCCATCCGGACAGGCCCACCGCACCGATCAGGGCGGCCAGCAGGGACGCGCCCTGGGCCACGGTGCGCGCAGCGGCCAGGGTGGGCTCGTGGAACGGCAGGCCCTCAACCGGTTGCCTCCGTGTCACAAATCATTACCTTTGCGGATGGATGACCTAAGTGATACGAAACTAATTCAACCTTCACGTATACGTCGAGTCTTGCCATTCGGCGGCTGGGATGCTAGGGAGGCCAGTCGGTCCGGGATGGCGCGGCCGTCCGTCTCAGATGGGGAGTGTCCCGGGGAACGGGCCGTGGCCCACGCCTGGTGCGGTGACCGCCAGCCAGCCGTGGCCGCGCACGGCGGTGCCCGGACCGACCTCACCGGGGTCGACCGAGAGGTACGCGCAGGCGGACCGCGCGCCCGCGGTGCCCGTGTTGGGCGGGGTTTCGTCGTACTCGGGGTCGAAGTCGGGGTCGTCGACCGCGAGGGTCTCCCACGGCAGCGGGTCGCCCTCCCATTCGGGGTCGCTCTCGGCGGCGTACCGACGGATCACCCGGCCGTTCTCGGCGACGATCCACACGTCGGAGCCGCCGGCGTCGTCCAGGAAGAAGAACTGGGCCTGGCCGCAACGCTCGCTGACCCGCTCGATCGTCTCGATCATGCCGTCCCAGGGGTCGCCGACGAGCAGGTCAAACGGGCCGAAGACCAGCCGCCAGCCGTCCAGCTCCGGGGTGACGAAGGCCCGGCCCACGCTGCGGTCGGCGCCGTCCGGTCCGGGGACCCGGATCTCCCGGCTCTCCGCCGCGCGGACGCCGGCGGAGACCGTGACGGGCCGCCGGTCGTGCAGGTCCAAGGCCTCGAAAACGCCTTCGTACGACGCCCCGGGGACGGCCATCCACCAACCGCTCAGGGTCGACGACGGGAGCCTCGGTGTCTCGTGCGGGATCTTCACCCGTATCAGCCGCTCGATCGCCGCGCGGTCGCGGTCGTCGAGCGCGTCGGGGCCGCCGCCCGCCAGCAGTGCCGCCATCGCGCCGCGCCGGATCCTCGGAGAGACGGACGGGTCACGGCGCAGGGCACGCAGCCGCGGCCGGAACGAGGCGTGCAGCAGGCGGGCGTAGTCGGCAGCCTTGTAGGGGACGAGCCTGCCGTGGGCATGGCTTTCCACCAGGGCCCGCAGTCCGGCCTCGGACTCCGTCCGCAGCCTGACGAGCCCCTGGAAGCCGTTGGTCGACCTGCCGTAGTCCGGATCGGCCGCCAGGGCCGCGTACCGGTCGGCGCAGCGCTCGTCGAACGCCCCGAGCAGGCGGCCCGCCTGCCAGTCCGTCACCTCCTTGCGGTCCCACGCCGCGAGGACGGCGTCGAAGGCCGGCGGCCCGACGCGGGTCAACACCCGCATGACCGGCTGCAGATCGGCGGTCCGCTGCACACCGGCCAGCCCCCGCAGCAGCGTCGGCACCACACGGTCGGCTTCCTCCGCCAGCCGTGCGGCCGCGGCCTCCACGCGCGCGGGGTCGTCGCTGCCCAGGTCATCGAGAAGGGATTCGATCTTCATACGGATGCACGGTACAGGCGACCACCGACAGCGCCCTGCCCTCCGGGATCGTGGTGGTCGAGGACGGGGCTGCGGCCGGCGTCCGGGCCGGCGACGGGTGCCGTGCTCGATGCCGCGTGCGGTACTCGACGCGCAGGAGGGCGCCTGTCCGAGCCCTCGGCGCGGTGGCCTTTCCCGCGCTGAACGCCGCCGCCCCGGTCCGTCTCGCCCGCGCCGCACTCCCCCGACATGCCCGGGCTGAACGGCCGGTCGCGGTCAGGCCGGGCTGAGCGCCCCCTGCACGAACCGGCTCAGCGACGCCGTGAACGCGGCCACGAAGGCGTCCCTGGCCTCCTCCTGCAGCGCGTCCAGGGACAGGTAGGGGTTGAGGTCCTCCAGTTCGACCAGGAGCAGCTCGCCGTCGGGGGTACGGCAGGCGTCGACGCGCTGGATGCCGTGGCCGAGATCGTTCCAGTCGATGAACCGGCGGGCGAACTCCAGGTCGCCGGCGGTGGCCGCGTAGGGCCTCAGCTGCCAGCGGCGCTCGGGGTCGGGGGCGTACAGGGCGTACTGGAAGTCGTCGTCGACGAAGTAGAAGGACACCTCGTGGACGAACTCGACGCGGGGCTGGATCAGGATGTCGCCGGCGGTGAGTGCGGCGAGCCGGCTCCCGGGGACGACGCGCAGGCCGAGGGAGTCCGCGCCCAGCTTCGGCTTGACCACGTACTGCTCGGCGGCCGGCAGCCGGTCCAGGTCCTCCGCGCGGTCGATGGTCGGTATCACCGGGTATCCGGCGTCCGTCAGGTCGAGCAGGTACTGCTTCCCGGCCATGTCCGCCTTTCCCGTGAGCGGGTTGTACACCCGGGTGCCGGCGGCGAGCGCGCGGGCGCGGAAGGCGTCGTACTCCCGCTGGTAGCCGAGGACCGGCCCGCTGTTGCGGACGACGACGGCGTCGAAGCCGTCCATCAGGGCCACCGCGTCCAACGGATGGCACAGGGCCAGGTCGAAGCGGTCACGCAGCCGCGAGGTGAGGTGGATGTCCTCGTCGCAATAGCGGCGCCCGCGGGCCTGGTACGCCAGGTCCGTGACGTACAGCAGGCGGGGGCGGGCGGCGGACATGAGGGCTCCTCGGGGCGGCGCGGGGGCAAGCAAGTGCGGTGCGGGTCGTCGTGGTTGCGGCCACGGCGGAGAAAGGTTACGCCGCAGAGTGCGGCGCTTTTCGGCCACCCCCGGTGACCGCCCGCACCCCCAGACGCCGAAACCCGCCGAGAAGCGTTCGTTTGGGTGACCCCAGAAGCACTCAGTTCCCTCAAAGAGGCGCTCAGGCTGCACTGAGTGTCACGAAACCGGGTCCGGGTGCTACGTTCCCGTCCATGAGCTCCAGCAGCGCGGTGCCGGCCGCGAAGCCGCCGATCCGGGACGCCCTGGTGGCGGCGGCCTTCCGGCTCTTCCTGGAACGCGGGTTCGAGCAGACCACCGTGGACGACATCGTGGCCCTGGCGGGGGTGGGCCGGCGTTCGTTCTTCCGCTACTTCCCCTCGAAAGAGGACGTGGTCTTCCCCGACCACGAGCGCTGCCTGGCCGACATGACCGCGTTCCTCGCGGCGGGCGGCCCGGAGCACGATCCCGTGCGGCGGGTCTGCGACGCGGCCCGGCTGGTGCTCCGGATGTACGCCGAGAACCCGACCTTCTCCGTGCAGCGCTACCGCCTCACCCGGCAGGTGCCGGGCCTGCGCGCCTACGAGCTGTCGGTCGTGTGGCGCTACGAGCGGGCGCTCGCCGAGTACCTGCGCGCGCGGTTCGCGGGGCGGCCCGACGGGACCCTGCACGCCGATGTGATCGCGGCCGCGGTCGTCGCCGCGCACAACAACGCGCTGCGTTCCTGGCTGCGGTCGGACGGCAGGACCGACCCGGGCGCGGCGGTGGACAGCGCGCTGGGATACGTCCAGCGGACGTTCGGCCGGGCGGCTGCCCCCCAGGCGGCGGTCGCCCGGGCAGCCGCCCCGCCGGCCACCGCCCCGGTGGCCGCCGCCTGGCTCGGCGCGGCTGGCACCGAGGCGGGGCCGGGGCAGCCCGACGACGTGGTGGTGCTGGTCTCCCGCCGGGACGTCCCGCTGTGGCGGATGGTGCAGGAACTGGAGACGGCGCTGGACCGCGACTGACCCGCGGGCTGACCCGACGCAAAATTGGGGTACGGAGTGCCTTTACGAGTGACACTCAGTGCCATACCCTGACGGCGTGCACGGTGGCACGGCAACCGCGCACACGCGTGCCCGGTCTGCGCCGGCACGCGGGATTCCGGCCGAGCGCAGGGAGTTGACCAGCGTGTACCACCACTCAGCAAGCACCTCGCATCCGGCGGCCGGTTCCGCTGCGGGTGTTCTCGATCCCGCCGCGGACTCCAAGGACGCCATCCTCTTCCAGCGCTGCACCTGGTGCGGCACCGCGATGTACCACCGGCTGCTCTGTCCGGTCTGTCAGGGCAGCGAGCTGCGCACGGAGCGCAGTGAGGGCGTCGGCACGGTCCGCCACTCCACCGTGGTGCACCGCAACACGCCCGCGGCGCGCAATGTGTCGCTGGTCGAGATGGCCGAGGGGTTCGTCGTCCGGGGCCGGGTGATGGGCCCACCGGTCGGGATCCACAGCGGCGACCGGGTCCGGCTGTCCACCGCCAAGGACCCGGTGCGCGGTGAGCCGGTCTTCCAGCTGGTGGACGAGCCGTACCGGGCCTGGACCTGACCGCCGTACCCCGCACGGGGAGTAAGCAGTCAGGCAGTACGTCATCGTCGCGCCGCGCGCCCATCGGACGGCAACGGCCATGTCGTCCTCGCTGGTGACGGCGCCGTCGGCGCGGCCCGTGGCGTTCGCCCGTACGGCCGTGGCAGCCGAGCCCGCCGTAGCCGAAGACCTCGGCGGGCTCGTCGTCCAGCCACCAGGTGACCAGGTCGACGACGGCCTCACCGATGTCCTCGCGGACCAGGCGGTCTCGGCGAAACGGGCGGGGTCCCTCCGCGCGGCGGGTGGTGCGCAGGTCCACCGCCTGCCCGACTCGCCATGAGCTTACGGGGCCGTGATCACTCGCCCCGGAGCAGCTCCAGCGCAAAGCCGCGGCCGGGCTCGGCCACCCGGCCGGCCCGGCTCACGGGGGGTGGCCCTTCTCCCACAACCGCCCGTGACGTCGCGGCGGATGACGGGGGCACGCTCGGGAACGCTGACCAACTCGGCTGGTTCCAAGCCGGGTTGAGGAGCCTCGCGTGCGGCGCCCCGCTCCTCGGTGTGATCGATCACCTCTCCTGCACAGGCAACCCACAGCCTCCCCTTTTCATCCTCCCGGGGCGAGGGACGCCCGGGACGCCCGGGAGGTCCGGGACGTCCGTGGTCGGGGTTCGAGGAGGAACTGTGGTCCGTGCGCGGCACATAGGGGTGGCCGCCGCCGCGTTGCTCGCGGTGGCGGGAGCATCCCCGGGAGTGGCAGTCGCCCGCTCCCAACCCCCCGCAATATCAGGCGCGTTGTCAAGTGACGCGCCGCTGCCGCCGGGGTGGCGGCTGGCCGGCGGCGGCTCGGCGCCGCAGCTGGTGTGGCGGTCGCAGAAGCCGGTGCCGATGGGGGACGCCCGGGTCGAGTTCCGCTCCGGGGACCAGCTGTTGGGTGTGCCACAGCCTGCCGCGGACGGGCACACCTTCCGGCTGTCGCTGGACGGACGGCGGACGACCGAGCTGCAGGGACTGCAGGTCTGGTCCGGCGGGCGGCGGTTGGACGCGCGGGAGACGGCCGGTGCCGCGTCGGCGCCCCGGCTGCCGGCCCCGCAGCCGGCGAACGCCGTGGACCCGGGCAAGCCCGGCGCGTACCGCACCAAGACCGGCGAGTACGGACTGAAGTCGGTACGGCTGCCGGGCTTTTCGAAGCCGGTGGAGATGCGCGCGGTGGTCGTCTCCCCGGTCGGCGCCACCGGCAAGCGGCCCCTGGCCCTTTTCCTGCACGGCCGCCACTACACGTGCTACAAGGGCCGCGACATCAGCGGCGCCTGGCCCTGCCCCGCCGGCACCAAGCAGGTGCCGAGCCACCGCGGCTACCTGCGGGACCAGAAGCTGCTCGCGTCCCAGGGCTATGTGACCGTGTCGATCTCGGCCAACGGGATCAACGGGCAGGACTTCGCGGCGGAGGACGGCGGCGCCCAGGCCCGTTCGTCGCTGGTGCGGCTGCACCTGGCCCGCTGGGCCGGCTGGGCCGAACACCCCGAGAGTGCCCCGAAGGTGGTCCGTGAGGCACCCCGCGCCGACCTGTCGCGGGTGCTGCTGGTCGGGCACTCGCGCGGCGGCGAGGGCGTCAACCGGGCCGCCCTGGACAGCCTCGCCGCGGCACCCGCCGAGCAGGACGGCTACCACGGGCCGGTGCGCTGGACCATCCGGGGCACCGTCCTGATCGGCCCCACCGTCTTCGGCCAGAACCCGGTGCCCGACGTGCCGTCGGTGACGATCCTGCCGGGCTGCGACGGTGACGTCTCCGACCTCCAGGGCGAGGTGTACGTCGACGGCACGCGCCGGGTGGGCAACGGGACCGCGCTGCACAGCGCGGTGTACGTGATCGGCGCGAACCACAACTTCTTCAACTCGGAGTGGACGCCGGGCCAGGCCGCGGCACCCGCCGAGGACGACTTCTACGACGAGCCGCAGCACCCGGACAAGGTGTGCGGCAAGCGGGCGGCGACCCGGCTGACCGCCGACCGGCAGCACCGGGCCGGTTCGACGTACATCGCCGCCGCGGCGCGGCTGTTCCTCGCCGGGGACGACCGGGTGCGGCCGCTGCTGGACGGCTCCGGGAAGCGGGCGCCGTCGGCGGACCCGGCGCGGGTCCTCAGCCACGCGGTCGGTGCCCGCCGGGGCGGCGGGTTCCTGCCGGACGGCGGGGTGTCGGTGACCGGCGGGAAGCTGTGCGCCGCGGTGGACCCGAGCCCGGCCAAGGCTTGCCTGGGGCAGGGCGCCAAGGGGTCCTCGCCGCACTTCGCGCAGTGGGAGGTCGGCCCGGAGGCGGACCGGCACGCGATCGCGCTGCACTGGACGCGCGCCGGCAGCCCGGCCCGGGTGACCGTGCAGCAGCCGGTGTCGCTGTCCGGTGCCAAGGCGCTCGCGCTGCGGCTGTTCGTGCCGCCGAACTCCAAGGGCACACAGTTGGACGTGGCCCTGACCGACACCGCCGGCAAGAAGGCGAAGCTCGGCCGGGTCACGCTGGACGGCCTGCCCGGCAGTGAGCGGACCGCCTCCTACTGGGCGCGGGAGATCCGGGTGCCGTTGCCGGCTGCCGGGCTCGACCTGGGTTCGGTCAAGTCGATGGAGCTGACCCCGCGTTCGGCGTCGGGACGGGTCTGGCTCATGGACGCGTGGGGCTGGCGGCCGGGAACGCCGGCGGTGCGGACGGACGCGCTGCCGCGGGTCGACCTCGGCCGGACGACCGTGGACGAGGGTGACTCCGGTGTACGCACCTACCGGATCCCGGCGCGGGTGACGGGCCGGGGCGGCAGCGGTCAGGTCCGGGTGTACGTCGTCGACCCGGTCTCCGGCAAGACCACCAACCGGCTGGTGACGGTGCGTCCGGGCGGTCAGGACATCGACGTGTCGGTCCAGGTCAAGGGCAACACCCGGTACGGCGCCGACGTGTCGTACGACGTGCTGGTCAAGGCGGTCCGCGGTGCGGTCGTCGGTTCCTACCGGGGCGGGATCACCGTCCACGAGGACGATCCGGCGCCCAGGATGACCGTCACGCCCGTCGCCGGCAAGGTGACCGAGGGCAAGTCGCTGAAGTGGCGGCTGTCGCTGTCCGAGGCGGTCGACGTGGACATGGGCGGGCTGTTCGCGGTCGCGCCGGCCACCGCGCCGGAGCTGTCCACGAAGGACGTCCCGGCGAGCTGGCTGAAGGAGACGAGCGGCGAGAAGCCCGATCCCGAGCGTCCGCTGTCCAAGGTCGGCGGGCTCTACCTCTGGGCGGACATCCCCGCTGGGCGTACCAGCGTGGACATCACGCTGCCCACGCTGAAGGACCGGGTGCGGGAGTCCACGGAGTCGGTGCGGTTCCGGCAGGTCGACCCGCAGACCGGTGAGCCGCGGACCGACGGCCTGGAGCTGACGGGCGCGGTGCTGAACGCGTCGTAGGACGCATGTCCCGGGTGGCCCTCACTCCCCGAGGGTCACCCGGATCCCCACCGTGCCGTGGGGACGTATGGCCGGGTGCCCCCGCCGGGGACCTTTCGGCCGCTGGGAGCGGCTCCCGGTCCAGGGCGAGCTGTAGCTCCGGCAGTTTCCGCCGTGACCGGCGTCTCCGCTCAGTCGGGATGATGCCCGGGTCCGCGGAGGTCGCCGGTCTCCAGGTACACCTCCCGCTGTGCCACCAGCTGCACACGGAACCCGTGGACGCCGCTCGGGGGCGGGATGGAGAACGCTCCGGCAACGGTTTCCGGGGGAACCATCCGCTGGTCCGGTCCGTCGGTCCGGCCGAGGATGCCGACCCGTTCGGCCACGGCGAAGCGCTCCGCGAAGAACTTCTCCAGGGTGGCCTCGTCGTCGGGCAGCGGTTCGCCGAGCGGGTCGGTCGCGGTGCCGGGGACGGTACGGACCGTGAGCAGTTGGTCGAAGTCGGGCGCCGCGGTGATCGCATGGGCGAGGTACAGCTGCCCGCCGCGGCCGAAGCAGAGGTAGGCGAGCTCGCCGTCCTCCCGGTGCTCCGCCCGCACATCGAGTTCGGCGAAGTACACGACGTTGCGCACGGTCGCGACGGTTTCCTCGGCGAGCGGCGGGTGGTTCCCGCCCTCCCGCTCGAAGTGCCCGCAGAAGAGCCGGCCGGTCATCGACGTGCGTCGTGGACCGGTGCCCCGTGGATCCAGCTCACGCATCGCGAAGTCCTTTGGAACGAACGTGTCGTACGGTTCCTCGGGCACGACATGCCGATGGGAGCGGACCACCGAGCCGACGGTGTCGTCCAGGCCGACCTCCAGGATCACCTGGAAGTGGTGCGGGTACCGGAACATCGGCAGATGCGACATGTGGAAGACCTCTCCGCCGAGAAGCAGCATGCCGTGAGAGCCGAAGGTCGTATCGCCGTGGTGATGGTCGTGTAGCCCCTGGTGCGCGTCCATGGCTGCCCCTTGGTTGGCGGTGGTGCTCTGGGAAGGCCTGGCCGGGGCGTCCTTGGCCGGCCTGGTGTGAGCACGGCGTCCTGGCCGGCCCACGACGGCGCGCCCGACGTCCCGCCGGGCATGCGGCCGAACCCGCACCCGCTCAGGCGCTGCAGCGGCCCGCCGCCCCCACGTCTGGCGCCCGCCGACCGGTGCCGGCTCGTCGCCTCGGCCCTGGACGCGTGTCCTGGCCGTTCTGCGTGGAGTCCCTCTTCCAGGCTGTGACCGGGGAGCGGGGGACGCAACTCCGGCCTCATTGATCGTCCCTGGTCAGGTGTGAACCCTCACTCCCCGAGGGTCACCCGGATCCCGACCGTGCCGTCCGCGCCCCGGCGGAGCCGGCTGCCGAGCAGGGTGAGGCGGCCGAGGATGCCGTACTTGCGCGCGATCAGTCTGCGGTAGCGGGCGGTGGTGGCCGCGTCGGTGATCTCGGCGGTGGCCGGCACCTGGTCGCCGGTGGGGTTGCCGCGCACGTCACAGGGGCCTACGAGGACGTCGGGGCGGCGCCGGATCCGCTTGACCTTCCAGCTGTCGGCGACCGTCCACACCCCGAGGGCGCCGCCGTCCCGGACCACCCACACCGGGGTGGCGACGGGCGTGCCGTTCTTGCGGTAGCTGGTCACCAGCAGGTACTTGCCGGAACCGAGCCGGTCGAGCCGCGTGTCGTCCATACCCGCAGTCTAGGAGGCGGCGCGCCGCGTGAGGAGGACCGCACGACGACGACCCGGACACCGGCACGCCGGTGCGAGTTGACACCCCGTGGCGGGGGTGCGAGCAGGTCACCGTCCGGCCGGGGGCAAGGTTGCCCCTCTGCGTCGCGGCGGAGAGGATCGTGGAGTACGGCACGAGGCGCTGCTTGCGTCTCCGGATGCACGGACCGCGCTGCCGTTGCCTCGGGCATTGCGCTCGACGGGCGCTTTCCGGCTCCGTTTCACCAGGGTTCACGCGCTCAAGGTGAGTGCCGGCCCTCATGTCTCTTTCCCGGGCCCACGCAGCCTTCGGGCGGTGCCCGGCACGGTCCGGGACGCTGTCGGGCGTCGGAGGTCCTCGCTGATCCGGCTTACCTCTGCCGAGAGTTCGCCGATCTGTTTCGAGAGGGCATCAAGGCCTCCGCCCCCATCGGCCCCCTCCTCGGGACCGGCCTGCGCCGCACCCCCGGGGGGCGCGTCGGGAGACGCCGGTGGCCCGGGCGGGCCCGGTGGCCCTGGTGGGCCCTGGGGACCCGGGGGCGACGGGCTTTCGATGGCTTCTTTGGCCGTGTTGGCAACAGCCTTGATCCCGAAGTAAGCCGTCGTGATGGCGGTGATCGCGGTGAACGCGCTGGTGAGCAGCGGCACCACCTGTTGTGCCTGGGCCCCCGCCTTCGTGATGCCCCAGATTCCCGCCACCGCGATGGCGAGGTCGCTCGCTATGACGGCCAGGAGACCGGTCCACGACCGCGTCGTGTCGGCTTGGCCCTGGTCCCCGCCCTGACCGCTTCCTTGACGCCACTTCGTCTCGACCAGGAGCCAGGTGACGAGACCGGCCACGACGAGGAAGGCAACGAGGATCAGGACGGCCGACACACTCATGGGTCCCCCTCATCGGCTCGGGGCCGAGCGCTCGCGGGAGCAGCGTGGATCAGGACCACTGGTTCCAGTGTCCCTCGGTAGCGTCAGAACCGCATGTCAGGCAGTCTGTTCAGCGCGGGATCACCCAGCCCGGTGTCCAGGTCCCGGTGGCGTCGTGGCCGGCGGAGGTGGTGGCGAGGTACGCGCGGAGGGATGACAGCGCCGGGTGGGGGTTGTCGCGGTGCCAGAGGAGGGAGTGCGGGTAGACGGGCGTCGGGTCGGTCACCGGGATGCGGCGCAGGCCGTGGCCGGCGGTCCGGACGGCGGGGGCGGTTCCCAGCGGTAGCCGGGGGAGGGTCTGCTCTCCCATGAAGGTGGCCAGGGCCGGCGTGTCGGCGATGGTGTCGAGGAGCGCGTCCGAGCCGAAGTTGGGGCCGGTCGCCTCGATGGTGAGGCCGAACTCGGCGACGAGGTCGTCGTAGTAGGCGGCCCACTCGGTACCGGGGACGAGGCCGGGCATCCAGATCCGGTGCCCGGCCAGCTCGGCGAGGGACACCGACCGGGCGCCCGCCAGCGCGTGGGCGGGGCCGGTGAGCAGCTGGAGCGGTTCGTCGAGTACCCGGACGGCCTCGATGTCCTCGGGGAGGGGGCGGCCCGGCGCGGCGACGGCACGGAAGGACGCGTCGATCTCGCCGGAGCGGATCGCGGCGACGGCCGTGTCGATGCCGAGCAGCCACACCACGTCGAGGTCGATCTCGGGGTGCGCGCGGTGGAAGCCGCGCATCAGGCCCGACCCCGCGCCCCGCGAGGCGATCACGTCGACGCGCAGCGGACGGCTGCCGGTGCGCAAGGAGGCGCCCGCGCGCTCGGCGACGCGCAGCAGTTCGCGCGCGTGGGGCAGGAACGCCTGCCCGTCGATGGTCGGCCGGACACCGCGGGGCGTGCGGGTGAACAGGCGCACCCCGAGGTGCCGCTCCAGCGCGGCGATGCGCTTGGAGACGGCCTGCTGGGTGATCGCCAGCTCGGCGGCGGCGTCCTGGAACCGACCCGCGTCCGCGGCGGCGACGAAGGTGCGGACGGCATCGAGGTCCATGCCGACAGCGTAGGACCACAACCGTTGGTTGTACTGCACGGCTCCGCGGTTGTTTGATCGCCGGGTACGGCCCTCGCTTGGATGGTTCCTGAACGGCTGTACGGGGTGAGTGGGGCGAGGGGCGGAGTCGGACATGAAGAGCGGGCACCGGCTGGGGCGGCGGTTCGGGTGGCTCTGGGCAGCCTATGGGACCAGCGCGCTCGGCACGTGGCTCGCCTTCGGCGCCTTCCCCCTCATCGCCGTCCGGGTGCTGCACGCCGGGCCGGCGGAGGTCGCCGCACTCTCCGCCGTGGGGTCCGCGGTGGGCGCGGCCGTGGCGGTGCCGCTCGGCCCGTGGGTGGAGTTCCGCCGCAAGCGGCCCGTGCTGATCGCGATGGACCTGGTGCGGTGCGCGGCGCTGCTGACGATCCCCACCGCCTTCGCGCTCGGTGCGCTCACCTTCCTTCAGCTCCTGTTGGTCTCGGTCGTCGTCGCCGCGGCCGACATCACCTTCCGCGCCGCCTCCGGCGCGTACCTGAAGACGCTGCTGCCGGCCGAGGAACTCCTCGTCGCCAACGCCCGGTTCGAGTCCACGGCCTGGTCGACCACGATCGTCGGACCCGCGCTGGGCGGTGCCGCGATCGGGCTGCTCGGCCCGGTGGTGACGGTGCTGGCCGACGCGGTCAGCTATCTGCTCTCGGCCCTGGGCATTCGGGCGACGGGCGGGCACGAGCCCCGGCCCGGGCGCCGGGAGGCGGCGCGCATGCGGGCCGGGGACCTGCTCGACGGCTGGCGGTACATCCTTGCCGACGCGACGCTGCGCCCGCTGTTCCTCAACACCGCCCTGTTCAACGGCCTGGTGATGGCCGCCGAACCGCTGCTGGCCGTCCTGATGCTCGGGCGGCTCGGCTTCGCACCGTGGCAGTACGGCCTCGCCTTCGCCGCGCCGTCGATCGGCGGGCTGCTCGGTTCGCGGCTGGCCCGTCCCCTGGTCACCCGGTTCGGGCAGCACCGGGTCCTGGTGGCGGCCGGGGCGCTGCGCGCGCTCTGGCCCGTCGGGCTGGCCTTCGCGGGGCCGGGGACCGGAGGGCTGCTGGTGGTGATGGGCGTCGAGCTCGGTCTGATCTTCTGCTGCGGAGTCTTCAATCCCGTCTACGCCACCTACCGCCTCGAACGCACCGCGGCCGACCGGATCACCCGTACGCTCTCCGCCTGGCAGGTCACGAGCAAGGCCGCGACCGCGCTCCTGACGGCCGTCTGGGGCGTCCTGGGCAGCCTGCTCGGGCCGCGCACGGCCATCGGCCTGGCCGGTCTGCTGTTGCTGGCCACCCCGCTCCTGCTCCCCCGCCGCACCCCCGCTCCACAACCCCACCCGGAACCGGCCGCGGGCCACATCTGACACACGACGCACCCGAGGCCCCTGACGCACCTGACGCCCGACACGCCTTGCGTAACTGACGCACCGGTACGTGCGCACCCCCCGGTCGGGCCGCGAGCCCATGGCCACCGGCCGCCGCAGGTCTTCGTCGACGCCGTCCCCGACGCGCTCCCTTCCGCCGGGGCCCGGTGCCGCAGGACCGCCGAGCCGCCCGGCGGCCTGGCCCCGCGGACGGCGTGACTCCCGCAGCGGTACCGGGACTCCGGCTGGGCCGCCCGCCCCGGGCCGCTCGTCCACCGCCGCCGGCCCCTCGGCTGCCCGGCGGCGGATACCCGCTTCACAGCCGGCTGCCGCGCGAAGGACCGCCGTCCAGGTACCGCCCCTGCGGCGAACCGCTCCGTCGGGCAGCGCCGTGCGGCATGCTGGTCGTGAGGCTCGGGACGAAGGGCTGTGGTGTGGGCGGAGACGGGGCCGGCGCGGTGCACGAGGCGCGGGAGGCGGTGGCGGAGGGCCGCCCGCGGGAGGTGGCCTGTGACGAGTCGGGGTCGGACGGGGAGAACCTGGCCGGCGGGAACACCGAGGTGTTCGCCCACGCGAGCGTGGCCCTGCCGGTGGACACGGCCGCGGAGTGCGTCGCGGAGATCCGGCGCCGGATCCGTTCGCCCGCCGAGGAGTACAAGGCGGGCCATCTGCTGCGCGAGAAGCACCGGGCGGTGCTGGTGTGGCTGCTGGCCGAGGGCGGGCCGATCCACGGGCGGGCCCATGTGCATCTGACCGAGAAGGCGTTCCTCCTCGTGGACCGGGTCGTCGCGCTGCTGTCCGTCGACCCGGCGGACGCCGTCGCGCTGTACCGGCAGGGGCCGGGGGTCTTCGGTGCCGGGGCCTGGCGGGAGTTCCTGGTGGCCGCGAACGGTCTGCTGCGGGTGCGCGGTGCGGGGGGCGCGGCCGGAACGGGGGGCGCCGCAGGGACGGGGGACGCGGCCGGGGCGGCGTTCTTCGCGGCCGTCGACACGCTCGTGCGGGCGGCTCCCGGTTCGGAGGCCGCGGGGATCCTGCGCCGGCTGGCCGCGCACCGGGCGCGGGCGGAGGCCTACCGGACCCGGATGCGGGCGGCGCCCGCGCTCTTCCCGGTGCTCAATCCGCTGTTTCCGGCGATCCGGTACACGGCCGCGCACTGGAGTGCGGACGGACGGCCGGTGCTGCTCGTGCACGACCAGCAGAACACGCTGACGCCGGGGCGGATCGCCCGGATCGTACAGTCCGCCCGGCGGGACGGGATCGCCCTCGGCGGGCTGCGGCTGGTCGACTCCCGGGACGACGCCCGGGTGCAGATCGCCGACTTCCTGGCCGGGGTCGCCCGCAGGATCGCCTCCGACGAGCTGGCCGGCAGCGGTGACCCGGAGCTGACGGCGTGCCTGCGGCCGTACGTGGGGGCGGGGTCGGTGTGGGGGGACGCGCGCAGCCGGGCCAGGCTGTTCGCTCCGGCGGCGGAAAACCCGGGACGGTCGGCGGAGATCAACTCGGGCGTCTAGATTGCGTCTTGCACGGTGTATCTCTCGAGTGTCTCTCGTCAGGCGTCCCGCCCGGCGTCCGTCAGGCATCTCGGCAAGGCATCTCATCAGGCATCCAGGAGCTGACCACGTGACCGACAACCCGGCAGCCACCAACGACGTGGCCGCGTCGCTGCGCGCCCGCATCAACACCGGCCAGCCGCACACCGCCCGGATCTGGAACTACTGGCTCGGCGGCAAGGACAACTACGAGGTCGACCGCGCGGCCGGCGACCAGATCCGCCAACTGCACCCGGGCATCGGGGAGTACGCCCGCGCCGACCGGCTCTTCCTCGGCCGCGCCGTGCGTCACCTGGTCCGCGAGGTGGGCATCCGGCAGTTCCTGGACATCGGTACCGGACTGCCCACCGCCGACAACACGCACGAGGTGGCGCAGCGGATCGCGCCGGAGTCCCGGATCGTGTACGTCGACAACGACCCGCTGGTCCTGGCGCACGCGCGGGCCCTGCTGACCAGCACGCCGGAGGGCCGTACCGACTACCTGGACGAGGACCTGCGCAATGTCGACGCGATCCTCGAACACGCGGCGAAGACGCTGGACTTCAGCGAGCCGGTGGCGCTGATGCTGCTCGGCGTGGTCATCTTCATCGGGGACGAGGAGGATCCGTACGGTCTGGTGCGGCGGTTGACCGACCGGCTCCCGGCGGGCAGCCACCTGGTGCTGTCGCACACCGTCACCAGCCCGTCGATGCCGGACGTGGACGAGGCGGTGAAGTTCTGGAACGAGCACGGCACTCCGAAGCTCACGCAGCGCACGCCCGAGGACGTGGCCCGGTTCTTCGACGGTCTGGAGCTGCTGGAGCCGGGTGTGGTGTCCTGCTCGCGGTGGCGCCCGGAGGACGAGGCCGGTGCCGAGCCGGAGGAGGTCGCCATGTACGGCGGGGTGGCCCGCAAGAGCTGAACCCGCACGCGAGTTCGCCGCTGCCGGTGAACGCCGTGGTCCCGGGCGCCGTATGGAAGTGCGGGCCCTCGACGATCCGAGGGCTCCGCGGTGCCGGTACGGGCAGCGCGCGTTCGGTTCGGCTTCGGGAGCCATGCATGCGGCACGCACGACGACGGGTCGTCCGGCGAGTGACACGGCTGGCGGCGGTCGGCGGACTCCTCCTGGGGGGCGCGATGGTCGCCCAGGCGGCCATGGCGAGCGAGCCACCGCCCGCCTCCGCCCGACCGCTCGCCGCCACGGACGATCCTGGTGCCGCGCTGGTGGCGCGGCTCGGCACGGCCCGTACGGCGGGCAACTGGATCGGGGCGGACGGGCGTCCGGTCGTCGCGGTGACGGACGAGGCGGCGGCGCGGGCGGTGCGGCGGGCCGGGGCCGAGCCGAAGATGGTGTCGCACAGCATGAACGAGCTGAAGTCGGCGACGGCCACGCTGCGTTCGGCCCCGCGGGTGCCGGGCACGGCGTGGGCGGTGGACTACCGGACGAACCGGGTCGTGGTGCGGGCGGACCGCACGGTGTCCGCCGGCGACTGGTCCCGGCTGACCGGGGTCGCCGCGAGGATCGGCAGCTTCGTGCACATGGAGCGGACGAAGGGCACGTTCACCACGCGGCTGAACGGCGCCCAGCCGATCCTGTCGACGGGCGGTCGCTGCTCGGCGGGGTTCAACGTCACCAACGGCCAGTCGGACTTCATCCTCACGGCCGGGCACTGCGGGCCGGCCGGGTCCACCTGGTTCGCCGACAACCGGGGCGACCAGCAGCTCGGCACGACGGTGAACACCTCCTTCCCGGGCAGTGACTTCTCGCTCGTGCAGTACGCCGCGGGCAAGGCCGGCGCGGGCGCCGACGTCGTCGCGATCGGTGGCGGCAAGGGAGTGCGGATCACGGGGGCCGCCGATCCGGCGGTCGGGCAGCGGGTGTTCCGCAGCGGCAGCACCAGCGGCCTGCACGACGGCCAGGTCACCGCGCTGAACGCGACCGTCAACTACCCGGAGGGGACGGTCACCGGGCTGATCGAGACCACCGTGTGCGCCGAACCCGGCGACAGCGGCGGCCCGCTGTTCTCCGAGGGCATCGCGCTCGGCGTCACCTCGGGCGGCAACGGCGACTGCACGACGGGCGGTACGACGTTCTTCCAGCCGGTGACCAAGGCGCTGACGACGCTCGGGGTCCGGCTGATCGTGTCGGCCCAGAACGCGGGCGGCGCCCCCTCCCCCGCGCCGTCGTCCGCCGCGAACCAGGGTGCGGCGGCTCCCAGCGCGGCCTCTCCGGGCTCCTCGGCTCCGGTGACGGGCACCTCGGAGGGCAGCACCCTGCTGGCGCGGCTGACGGACACCCGGAACGTCGGGCCCGGGCTGCTGGTCATCGCGGGCAGCCTGGTCGCACTGGTCGCGACCCGGTTCATCCGGGCCGAGCAGGACCGCAAGGCGTATCAGCGGTACTACTCGGCGACGTGGGGCTGACGGACCGGCCGGGGGTACGACGAGAAGGGCACCCGTGTGCTCACGGGTGCCCTGGACGGTGCGTGCGTGGTGTGCGCGGGGTCGGTCAGGCCGCCCGGCGCCCCCGCGGGGTCGCGGCGGCCCATTCCATCACGAGGCGCTGGTACTCCGCGCGCTGCTCGGTGGTCAGTGTCCCGCCCGACCGGCGCCACAGGGCCCGGATCTCCTCGTTGACCTCCGCGGCCGATCGCTCGGAGGCGGCTGCAACAGTGGTGGACATGCTGTGAAGCATATGCCGACCGACGTGAAGACGTTGTGAGTAAGTATCCGCGATACGGACATTTCGGACCGTGTTACTCATCACGTCAATATGTCGACCGGAGGCGGGAGTTCCGTCCACGCGCGTTCACTTCGTACTCGTACGCAGCCCGCCCCGCCATGCCGGGCGTCCTCGCGCGGGAGTCCGCACGGCAGGGCAGGGGGGCGACCGGGCACCGCCGCGGGCTCAGGTGCCCGGCTTGCGGCCGTAGACGAAGACGTCGTCCCCGGTCCTCAGCAGCGACCAGTACTTCTTGGCGTCCTTGGTGGTCATGTTGACGCAGCCGTGCGAACCCGGCGGGTTCCACATGCTCAGGCCCACCGAGTGGAAGGCCTGGCCGCCGTCGAAGAACTGGCTGTAGGGCATCGGCACGTCGTAGATGGTCGAGCGGTGGTCGATGTCCCGCCAGTAGATCTTCTTCAGGCCGGTGCGGGTCTCGTAGCCGTCGCGTCCGGTGCGCACCGGCACGGGACCGTAGACGAGCCGGTTGCCGTCCTGGACCCAGCTGAGCTGGAGCGTGAGGTTCACGCAGGCGATCCGGCCCTTGTTCACCGGGCACTTGCCGTCCTTGTTCGGCTTGTTCCCGACGGCCCTCTGCTTGTTCATGAGGTCCATCACACCCCACGTCACAGGGCCGGCGTAGCCGATGTTCGGCATGATGCCGTGCTTGGTCTGGAAGGCCTGGATCGCCTTGCAGTCCGCGGCGGACTGCCTGCCGTCGACCGGCCGGCCCAGGAACTTCTCCACCTGCTTCTGGTACGGCCCCGTCCGCGTGGTGCAGCTCGCGGCCTGGGCCGGCGTCGCGGTCAGCGCGAGCGCGAGCGGCGCCACCAGCCCCGTGACGCCCAGCGCGACCACACCTCGTCTGCGTATGACCCCCATGCGGCCTCGTCCCCTTCCCCTTGTGTCCCGTTCGTTCGCCCGGGCCTCCCCCGGTCCTCCCCGGCGCGGTTCCCGTGGTCTCGGACTACTAGACCCGGCGGGGCAGGCCAGGGTTGTGGTTCCGGTCACGCTGTGACGAAACGGTGAAACTTCGGCCCGTACGGCACTCAGGGCGTCCAGCACTGCCGCAGCAGCCCGACCGCCCGGGTCAGGGTCTCGGGCGTCGCCGTGAACGGCAGGCGGAGGTGGCGGGTCAGGGTGGTGCGGTCGGCGGTGAAGCGGGGTCCCGGGGTGATCGCGAGGCCGCGTGCGGCGGCCCTGGCCGCGAGGTCGGTGGCGTGCGGGCCGGCGTCGCCCAGGTGCAGCCAGAAGGTCAGCCCGCCCGCCGGGACGGTGTACGTCCATCCCGTGCTGGCGAGCAGCGCGGCGAGGTGGTCGCGCTGGGCGCGCAGCCGGGCGCGCCGGTCGGCGAGCAGGGCCGGCAGCGGCGCGCCGAGGAGTTCGGCGGCGATGAGCTGTTCCAGGGGCGGCGGCGACAGCTGGGCCTGCAGCGGGGTGTGCCGCAGCTGCCGTACGAGGTCCGCGGTGGCCCGGATCCAGCCGACCCTGAGGCCGCTCCACAGGGTCTTGCTCGCGGAGCCGATCTGGATCACCCGCGCCCCGGCGAGGTGGGGTTCGGTGCCGGGCGGTGTTCTCAGGTCCAGGTCGCGCATGGTCTCGTCGGCGAGGACGGTGAGCCGGTGGCGGTCGGCGAGCGCGGCGAGCTCCCGGCGGGCGGCGGGGTCCATGTGGGCGCCGGTCGGGTTGTGGAAGTCGGGGACCAGGTAGGCGAGCCGGGGGCGGTGCCGGCGTACGGCGGCGGTGAGGTGCTCCAGGTCCCAGCCGGCCCGGGCCGACACGGGGACCGGCAGCAGGCGGGCCCGGCGGGCGCGCAGCACGGCGAGGGCGCCCGGGTAGGCGGGGTTCTCCACCACCACGGGTGCCCTGCGGTCGGTGTGCAGGTGGTCCAGGAGCAGGGTGAGGGCGGCCTGGGCGCCTGCGGTGACCAGGATCTGCTCGGGGCGGGTGGCGAGGCCGGCGCGGGTGTAGCGGTCCGCGATCAGCTCGCGGAGCCGGGGCAGGCCGACCGTGGCGACGCCGGAGTCGACGAGCAGCGGGGCGCTGCGTTCGACGGCGCGGGCGAGGGCGGCGCGGTAGGCGTCGTGGGGCGCGGCGGTCACCGCGAGGGTGAGGTCGAGGGCCGCGTCGGGGGCGCCGCCCCGGTCCAGGGACCAGGGGGTGGTGCGCTCGGTGAGGCGGGCGGGCAGGCGTACGGCGCTGCCGCTGCCGTGCCGGGTGTGCAGCCAGCCGTCGGCGCGCAGCAGGCCGAGGGCGGCGACCACGGTGCCGCGGCTGAGGCACAGCGTGCGGGCCAGTTCCCGTTCCGAGGGCAGCCGGGTGCCGGCCGGCAGCCGGCCGTCGACCACGGCGTCGCGCACCGCCGCGGCGAGGGTGCGCGCGAGGGGTCCGGGGCGGCCGCGCCAGTCGCCGAGCGCGGCGACGAATCCTGTGTCCACCGGTCCAGTTTCGCTGGTCCAGTTGCCGCGAAGTGGACCAGGTGCCCGGCGGCCGCCGCGGTCTACGCTGCGGCGCATGCACCGTACCCTCGCCGGTGATCTCTCCCGGCTCCCCGAACTGCTGCAGGCCGCCCGCGATCTCGCCGTCCGGGAGGTGGAGGGGCTGGCCGAGCGGCCGGTCGCCGCACCCGGGCCCCCGTCCGGGCGGGCTCCGCTCCCGGACGCGGGCGCGGGCGGCGACGGCGCCCTCGCCCGGTTCGCCGAGCGGTGGGCGCCCGGCTTCTCCGGCTCCGCCGGCCCGCGTTACCTCGGCTTCGTCACGGGCGGCGCGACGCCGGCGGCCGTCGCCGGGGACTGGCTGACGTCCGCGTTCGACCAGAACCTGTCCGGGGCGGGCGGGTCCTGGGCGCAGGAGCTGGAGCGGGAGACGGTGGTGTGGCTGCGCGAGCTGTTCGGGCTGGGCGAGGCGCACAGCGGGGCGTTCGTGACGGGCGCGACCATGTCGAACACGGTCGGTCTGGCGATCGGCCGGGAGTGGGCCGGCGAACGGCTGGTCGTGGACGTCTCCCGGGAGGGCGCCGCCGCGCTGGGCCCGCTGGAGGTGCTCTCCGGCAGCCCGCACTCCAGCATCACGAAGGCGATGTCGGTGCTGGGCCTGGGCCGGGACCGGCTGCGGCGGGTGCCGCTGCTGCCCGGCAACCGGGAGGCCGTCGACGTGGCCGCGCTGGAGGCGGCGCTGGCCGAGCGGGCCGGCCGGCCGGTGATCGTGGTGGCGAACGCGGGCACCGTGAACACCGTCGACTTCGACGATCTGCGGGCGATCGCGGCACTGAAGGAGCGGTACGACTTCTGGCTGCACGTGGACGCGGCGTTCGGTGCCTTCGCCGCGCTCTCCCCGGAGCACGCCGCGCTGGTCGACGGTCTGGACGCGGCCGACTCGGTCTGCGTGGACCTGCACAAGTGGCTCAACGTCCCCTATGACGCGGCCGTCCAGTTCACCCGGCGCCGCGATCTGCAGGTGGCGGTGTTCCACAACGCCTCGCCGTATCTCGGCGGGCCCGAGGGCGAGCCGGACTTCCTGCATCTGACCCCGGAGAACTCGCGCCGGCTGCGGGCCCTGCCGGCCTGGTTCTCGCTGGTGGCCTACGGGCGGGCCGGGCACCGGGAGATCGTCGAGCGCAGTGTCGACCTGGCGCGCAGGCTCGGCGCGGGCGTCGACGCGCTGCCGGGCCTGCGTCTGCTGGCCCCGGTGCGGCTCAACGTGGTCTGCTTCACGCTCGCCGCGGACCCGTCGCCGCAGCGGGTGGCCGCGCTGGCCCGGGCGGTCGCCGAGTCCGGGGAGGCGTTCGTGACGCCGACGGTGTACGGCGGGGTGCCCGGGCTGCGCGCGGCGTTCAGCAACTGGCGGACCACCGCGGCCGACACCGACCGGGTGCTCCGGGTGCTGGCGGCGGCCTCCGTCTGACGGCCGGCCGGAGCGTCGTACCGCCGTGTGGAAGCCTCCGCGGGCGCCGGTTCACCGGTATCCGGTGACGTCCGCCGGCTTGCCCGCGTCCTGTACCTCGACCAGGTACCGCCAGGCGTCCGGCCGGCTGCCGTCGAGGTCGGTGAAGCCGTACTCGCGGGCGAGGCCGCCGCTGGAGAGGGACCGGCCGTTGAACCGGGCCACGTCGGGGTCGGCGGCCAGGGCGGCGACGGCCCGGCCGGTGAAGCGCGGGGTCTCGGAGATGGCGAAGTGGGGTTCGCGTCGCAGCGCGTCCCGCCAGTTCTCCTCGCGGACGCCGTACGCGTCGAGCATGAGCTCGGAGCGCATCCACCCGGGGGTGAGGGCGACGGCGGTGGCGCCGCGCGGGCCGAGTTCGTGGCCGAGGGCGAAGGCCATGCGCAGTACGGACGTCTTGGCGAGGTCGTAGAAGAAGTTCACGCGGTAGGTGTCGCGGTTGTACTCGGCGGTGCCGTCGGTGACCTCCACGACCAGGCCGCCGGGGTGGCGCAGCAGCAGCGGCAGTGCGTGGTGGCTGGTGACGGCGTGGGTCTCGACGCCGAGGCGGAGCAGCCGGAGCCCCTTGTCGAGGTCGTGCTCCCACACGGGGGTGTCCCACGCGAAGAGGTGCTCGCCGCCCCAGATGTCGTTGACGAGGACGTCGAGGCGGCCCTGCTCGTCCGCGATGCGGTCCACCAGGCGCCGTACGGCGGACGGGTCCAGGTGGTCGGCCGGTACGGCGATGCCCTGTCCGCCGGCCTCGGTGACGAGGTCGGCGGTGTCCTCGATGGTCTCGGGCCGGTCGTACTCGGAGCGCTGGGCGCGGGTGCTGCGGCCGGTGACGTAGACGGTGGCGCCGGCCGCACCGAGTTCCACGGCGATGCCGCGTCCGGCGCCCCGGGTCGCCCCGGCGACCAGCGCCACCCTGCCTTCGAGCGGTCCCGACATGTACGGCCTCCTGTGCGTGACGACTGCGGTGCGACTGCTGTCGTCGACCACTGTCGCCGGGAAGCCGGACATCTTCTGTCGGCTTTTACGCGGGCCCCCGCGGTGTGCCGCCGCCGTCGCTCAGTGGCCGCGGGCGATCCACTCCTCCAGATGGGGTGCCTCGGCGCCGATGGTGGTGCTGTCGCCGTGGCCGGTGAGGACCTTCGTCTCCGGCGGCAGGGTGAGCAGGCGGTGGCGGATGGAGTCGATGATGGTCGGGAAGTGCGAGTAGGAGCGTCCGGTGGCTCCGGGGCCGCCCTTGAAGAGGGTGTCGCCCGTGAACACGGTACCGAGGCCGGGGTCGTACAGGCAGACGGCGCCCGGGGCGTGGCCGGGGGTGTGCAGGACGGTGAGGTCCGCGCCCGCGGCCTCGATGACCTGGCCGTCGAGGAGATGCCGGTCGGGGTCGCGGTGCGGGTGGGTCTGCTTCCACAGCGGCAGGTCGTCGGGGTGCAGCCAGATGGTGGCGCCGGTGAGGTCGGCGAGGGCCGGGGCGGCGTCGATGTGGTCGTTGTGGGCGTGCGTGCACACGATGGCGGTCAGGCGCCGGTCGTCGACCGCGCGGGCGATGGCCTCGGCGTCGTGGGCGGCGTCGATGACGATCACCTCCCGCTCGTCGCCGACGATCCACACGTTGTTCTCCACGTCCCAGGTGCCGCCGTCGAGGCTGAACTGTCCGGCGGTGACGAGGCGTTCGATGCGTACGGTCATCACAGCACCACCACCGAACGCAGCACGTCGCCGTGGTGCATCCGCTCGAAGGCCTGCTCCACCTGGTCCAGTTGGACGGTCTCGGTGACGAACGCGTCGAGCGGCAGGCGGCCCTGCAGATGGAGGTCGATCAGCATGGGGAAGTCCCGGGTGGGCAGGCAGTCGCCGTACCAGCTCGACTTCAGGGCGCCGCCGCGGCCGAAGACGTCCAGCAGGGGCAGTTCGAGCTTCATCTCGGGGGTGGGCACGCCGACGAGGACGACGGTGCCGGCGAGATCGCGGGCGTAGAAGGCCTGCCGGTAGGTCTCCGGGCGGCCGACGGCCTCGATGACGACGTCGGCGCCGAAGCCGCCGGTCAGCTCGCGGATCGCCTCGACCGGGTCGGTCTCCTTGGAGTTGACCGTGTGGGTGGCGCCCAGCGTGCGGGCCTTCTCCAGCTTGCGGTCGTCGATGTCCACCGCGATGATCTTCGCCGCGCCGGCCAGGTTCGACCCGGCGATCGCCGCGCCGCCGACACCGCCGCAGCCGATGACGGCGACCGCGTCACCGCGGCCGACGTTCCCGGTGTTGATCGCCGCGCCGATGCCGGCCATCACCCCGCAGCCGAGGAGGCCCGCGACCGCCGGGGAGACCGCCGGGTCGACCTTGGTGCACTGGCCGGCCGCGACGAGCGTCTTCTCCGCGAACGCGCCGATCCCGAGGGCCGGGGACAGCTCCTGGCCGGTGCCGGCGAGGGTCATCTTCTGCCGCGCGTTGTGGGTGTTGAAGCAGTACCAGGGCCGGCCGCGCAGACAGGCACGGCACTGGCCGCACACCGCACGCCAGTTGAGGATGACGAAGTCGCCGGGGGCGACGTCGGTGACGCCGTCGCCGACCGACTCCACCACGCCGGCGGCCTCGTGGCCGAGCAGGAAGGGGAAGTCGTCCGAGATGCCGCCCTGTTTGTAGTGCAGATCGGTGTGACAGACTCCGCAGGCCTGGACGCGTACGACGGCTTCGCCGGGCCCCGGGTCCGGCACCACGATCGTCTCGACCCGTACGGGCTCGTTCCTGCCCGGTGCGATCACGCCGCGTACTTCCTGCGCCATGGTCTGGTCCCTTCCGTCGAATGCCTTCGCCGCCGACCCTACGCGCGACCGATGGGTAGCGGGACGGTCCACGAGGGTGATCGTGGATCTTTGCGCCACCGGTGGCGGACAGTGCCCTCCCAGCTCCTGCAGCTGCTCGCCGACCCGCGGGAAGCGGTCCGGGGCGGCGGGCCGCGGCCCCCCGTGGGGCGGAGGCGGCGGCCGGGCTTGCCGTGGCCGCCGGGGCGGAGGACGCTCGGAGGTGGGGCCCGTGCGGTCCGATCCTGGCCGGGCCGCGGGCGCCTGAAGGAGGTCACCATGGGTACCGCGACGGCTTTCGACACCGAGACACTGCGCCGGGCCATCGAGGGCAACACCGGCAACAACCTGCTGTCGCTCTACGCGGACGACGCGGAGATCCGTATCGTCGACCGCAACAACCAGCCCAGTCATCCCACGGTCCTGCACGGCCGGAGCCAGATCGCCGAACTGCTGGACGACATCTACAGCCGCGACATGACGCACAAGCTGGACCGGTGCGTCGTGCAGGGCGACCAGGCCGCGTACAGCGAGTCGTGTGAGTACGCGGACGGCACCCGGGTGCTCGCCGAGTCGATGGTCACCCTGCGGGACGGCAAGATCGCCGATCAGCTCATCGTCCAGGCCTGGGACGAGTAGGGCCGGTCGGGCACGGCAGGCGCCGGAAGGAGTATCGGACCGGTCCAGGTCGCCGCACGTCCGGCCTGGACCCGGGGGAACGCGCTCCCGGCCGGGGGTCGGAAGGCCGTAGACGCTCTCGGTTACGCTGTACGCGGGCCGTGACTGGCGCTGAGGTGGAGTACCACCGGGGAGCGGTCCGTGGTGGTTGCCGCGCGCCTGGGCGAGGAGAGTCGATCCAGCTCAGGAGTGTGCAGCATGACCCAGGCCCGGTTGATGGACGGCACCGCGCTCGCCCGCCGCATCGTCGAGGACACCGCGGAGAAGGCCGCCCGCGTCACCGAGCGCACCGGTACCGCACCGTGTCTCGCGACCGTGCTCGTCGGGGAGGACCCGGCGTCGGTGACGTACGTCCGGATGAAGCAGAACCGCTGCCGCGAGGCCGGGATCGAGTCCCGGCACGTGGCGCTGCCCGCGAGCACCACGACCGGCGAACTGGTCGGTACGCTGCGGGAGTTGTCGGCAGACCCGGAGGTGCACGGGATTCTGCTCCAGCACCCGGTGGGCGACCACGTCGACGAGCGGGCCGCGTTCGAGGCGATCGCGCCGGAGAAGGACGTGGACGGCGTCACCTTCGCCTCGTTCGCCACGATGAGCTTCGGGCTGCCGGGCTTCGTCTCCTGCACGCCGGGCGGCATCGTGCGGCTGCTGGACGAGTACGGTGTCGACCCGGCCGGGAAGCGGGCCGTGGTGGTGGGCCGCAGCGCGATCCTCGGCAAGCCGGTGGGCATGCTGCTGCTGGCCCGGGACGCGACCGTGACGTACTGCCACTCGCGCACCCGGGACCTTTCCGCGGCGGTGCGCGAGGCCGACATCGTCGTGGCCGCGGTGGGCCGGCCGCGGCTGATCCGCGGGCAGGACGTCAAGCCGGGCGCGGTCGTCGTCGACGCGGGCTACAACCCGGGGAACGTCGGCGACGTCGACTTCGACTCGGCCGTGGAGCGGGCCTCGCTGATCACCCCGGTGCCGGGCGGAGTCGGTCCGATGACGATCGCCACGCTGCTGGAGCAGACCGTGACGGCCGCCGCCCGGCAGCTCGGGGTGTGACGGGCGGCGCGGGTCAGCGCATCCAGGCGCTGTACTCCATGACGTCCCCGGCCTTCACTCCGTAGGCGGGCGCGTCGCGGGTGAAGGTGGTCTCCAGGCCGAGGACGGCACCGGTGCGCGCGTCGAGGATCAGCATCCGCCGGCCGCCTCCGCCCTCTCCCCCGTACACGTACGCCTGCCCGGGGCGGCCGAGGCGGTCCGTCACCTGTCCCGCGGGCCGCAGCCCCTTCGCGTCCGCGAGGATCCGGACCAGGGCTGCGGACTCGCGGGCGCCGAGGGTCCAGTGGTCCAGCAACTCCGCTGTTGCGTCGAGGAGTTCGGGGGTCTTCAGGGAGTCGGTGCGGACGGTTTCGGCGAGGTAGGCGCGCAGGGCGGCCGGCGTGTGCGGCGGGGATGCCTCCGGCGGGGCGTCGCTCCAGCTGGGCGGGTACGTGGTCCGGCTCAGGACATGGCCGTCGGCCACCAGGCCGGGGTCGCCGTCCTCGTCGGTGAGGACCGGGCGGCCGGGACGGCGCGGGTCGGTGGCCACGACCAGCTCGGTGTGGCTGTCGTCCGCCCGCCAGCGCACGACACGCTCCTCGGGCAGGGTGACGGGTGGCTTCCCGTCCGTCATGCCGAGGCTCCACGTCTGCACGTGGGTGCCCTTGCGCAGCCGTGGCGATCCGGTTGTCGCGGCGGTATCGGCCAGTTCGGCCAGCTGGGTCAGCGGTACGGGGGTGGAGTGGGCGCGGACGGCCAGCGGCCGGGGTGCGGCGAGAGCGGGCTGTGTGCTCGGCCCACCGAGCAGCGCGGCCACCGCGGTCGCCACGACGACCCCGGTGGCGGCCAACCCCCACAGCAGCCGGGACCGGGGGGTACGGCGCGCCGGCCGCGCCTCCTGCAACAGCCGCTCCAGCCGCATCTCGGCCCGGTGGTCCAGCGGTCCGTCCCCGAAGTGGGGGCCGTCCACGGGAACCGGATCGGCACGTCGGAGAAGGTCGAGTTCGTCAGGCATGTCGGTGGTCCTTGCGCAGGCATGCGTGGGCGGTGGGCACGGGGGGAGAGGCCGGCCGCCGGGGGCCGTCGGAGGACGGCCCGGCCTCGGAGCGGTCGGCTTCGGCGGACCGCCGTACGCGATCGGCTCCACCGTCGGCGGCCGGGGCACCGGTGCGGGCAGGGCCGGCCGGCCGGGGGCCCGCGCCGGACGCCCGCACGGTCAGGGATGCGGCCGTGGGCGCCGAGGGCCCGGGACCGGCCTTCGGGGACGTACGGCTCGATGGCTCCTGCGACCCCCACCCGGGCTCGGCCGACTCACCGGCCGACGGTGCCGCGGACCTCGGACCCGGCTCGGTCGGTGCATCGGGCGAAGGCGCCACAGCACCCCCCACGGGCCCGCCGGGCGCGCCGGCCGGCGGCGGCGTAGGGCGCAGGCGGGCTATTTCCGTGCGCAGGCGGTGGCGGGCGCGGTGGAGGCGCATCGTCGCCGCGCGGCGGCCGCAGCCGAGGGCGACCGCGATCTCCTCGGCGCCGAGTTCCTCCCAGGCGGCGAGGCGCAGGATCTCCTGGTCGCCCGGGGAGAGCCGGTCCAGTGCCTCGTGCACCCAGGCGCCCGGCGCCTCCGTGCCGGGGCCGGCCGCGATGTGCCGGCCGTGCGCGGCCTCGTCGTTGCCGAGCCGGTCCACCAGCCGGCGCCGCCGCCCGTAGCCGCGTACCGCGTTGGCCAGGCAGTTGCGGGCCACCCCGTACAGCCAGGGCAGCGGCGCGGCCGGCAGGTCCGCCCGGCGCCGCCAGGCGACCGTGAACACCTCCGCCACCACTTCCTCCACCTCGTCGGCCCGCCCCTGAAGTCGCCTCGCGACATAGCGGCTGACCGCCCAGTAGTGCTCGCGATAGGCAGCGGCGAAGATCTCGTCGTTGCTCATGCTCGGTTCGTGTCCGGCACCCCCCGGATCGTCACACCCTTCTCCCGTGATGCTCCTCGCGTCGTCCGAGTGTGACCCGCGGGCCGGGTGCGGACACAGGCGGGGTGTGAAGAGGATCAGAGACAGCAGGGCCGTGCAGTGGCTCACCAGCACCGACCACAAGACGATCGGAACGCTCTACTTGGTCACCGCGTTCGCGTTCTTCCTGATCGGCGGCGTGATGGCGCTGCTGATGCGCGCCGAGCTGGCCCGCCCGGGCCTGCAGTTCATGACGAACGAGCAGTTCAACCAGGCGTTCACGATGCACGGCACGATCATGCTGCTGATGTTCGCGACGCCGCTGTTCGCCGGTTTCACGAACTGGATCATGCCGCTGCAGATCGGCGCGCCCGACGTGGCGTTCCCGCGGCTGAACATGTTCGCCTACTGGCTGTACCTGTTCGGCTCGACCATCGCCGTCGGCGGCTTCCTCACCCCGGAGGGTGCGGCGGACTTCGGCTGGTTCGCCTACTCCCCGCTGTCGGACGCGGTCCGCAGCCCGGGCCTGGGCGCCGACATGTGGATCATGGGTCTGGCCTTCTCCGGCTTCGGCACCATCCTCGGCGCGGTCAACTTCATCACCACGATCATCTGCATGCGTGCCCCGGGCATGACCATGTTCCGCATGCCGATCTTCGTGTGGAACGTGCTGCTGACCGCCGTGCTGGTCCTGCTCGCCTTCCCGGTCCTGGCGGCCGCGCTGTTCGCCCTGGAGGCGGACCGCAAGTTCGGCTCCCACGTCTTCGACGCGGCGAACGGCGGAGCCCTGCTGTGGCAACACCTCTTCTGGTTCTTCGGCCACCCCGAGGTGTACATCATCGCCCTGCCGTTCTTCGGCATCATCAGCGAAGTCATCCCGGTGTTCTCCCGTAAGCCGATGTTCGGCTACATGGGCCTGATCGCCGCGACCATCGCGATCGCGGGGCTGTCCGTGACGGTGTGGGCCCACCACATGTACGTCACCGGCGGGGTGCTGCTGCCGTTCTTCTCCTTCATGACGTTCCTGATCGCGGTGCCGACCGGTGTGAAGTTCTTCAACTGGATCGGCACGATGTGGAGGGGAAGTCTCTCTTTCGAGACGCCGATGCTCTGGGTCATGGGGTTCCTCGTCACCTTCGTCTTCGGCGGGCTCACCGGCGTCATGCTCGCCTCCCCGCCGCTCGACTTCCACGTCTCCGACTCGTACTTCGTGGTGGCGCACTTCCACTACGTGGTCTTCGGCACGGTCGTGTTCGCGATGTTCGCCGGCTTCCACTTCTGGTGGCCGAAGATGACCGGCAAGATGCTGGACGAGCGCCTCGGCAAGATCACCTTCTGGACGCTGTTCACCGGTTTCCACGGCACCTTCCTGGTCCAGCACTGGCTGGGCGCCGAGGGCATGCAGCGCCGGATTCCCGACTACCTCGCGGCGGAGGGGTTCGCCACGCTCAACACGGTCTCCTCGGTGTTCTCGTTCCTGCTCGGCGCGTCCCTGCTCCCCTTCCTCTACAACGTGTGGAAGACGGCCAGGTACGGCAAGCCGGTCGGCGTGGACGACCCGTGGGGCTACGGCCGCTCGCTGGAGTGGGCGACCTCCTGCCCGCCGCCGCGGCACAACTTCCTCACCCTGCCGCGGATCCGCAGCGAGTCCCCGGCGTTCGACCTGCACCACCCGGACGTACGGGAACGGGAGCTGACCGCACCGTGACGGACCGCGACGAACGGGATCTCGTCCGGCAGATCGAGGGACACCTGCTGCTGGCCGCCGCGCGGGAGGAGGGCCGTACCGCCGCGGCGCGCCTCAGCTCCCGGCTGGGCTGGCTCACCGACAGCCAACGGCAGGACGTGGAGCGGCAGTTCGAGGCGGAGTACCTGGCGCTGGCCCGCCTGTCGTGGCACCGCACGGCCGAGCGGGCGGAGGAGCTGCGGCAGGTGTACGAGGCGCGGTACCGGGCGCTGCGCGGAAGGCTGCTGGCCTGCTGCGTGCTGGGGTGCGCACTGCTGGCGGCGGCGGTCCTGGTGGTGTCCGCCGCCTAGCGCGGGTCCGTCAGGTCCGGGACCACTTGCGGTCGGCGCCGCCGTTGCTCGCTCGGCAGGCGGGCGCGGGCCGTGGGGCGGCCCCGGGTGTCAGCCCATGGTGAGCACCATCCGGAAGCGGGCGGCGCCGGAGAGCATCTTGTCGTACGCCTCTCCGGCCTGCTCCAGCGGGACCGTCTCGGTCATCGGGCGGATGCCGTGCAGGACGCTGAACGCCATGGTGTCCTCCACGTCCTGCGAGGTGCCGGACGGGTGCCCGCGCACCACCCGGCCGGTCATGAGCAGTTGGGCCGGGCTGATGCCGAGCGGCGTGGTGTCCGCGCCGATGGCCACCAGTTCGCCGCGGTGGGCCAGGCCGTCCGCGGTGGCGGTGATGGCCTCGGAGTTCCCGGCGGTGGCCAGTACGACCCTGGCGCCGCCGAGGGACTGCAGCGCCTCGGCGACCGGGGTGCCGGAGCTGCTGTCGACGTAGTGGTGGGCGCCGAGCTGCTGGGCGAAGTACGCCTTCTCCGGGCCCCGGGCGATGCCGACCGTCTCGAAGCCCATCGCGACCGCGTACTGGACACCGAGGTGCCCCAGACCGCCGAGCCCGAGCACCGCGACCAGGTCCCCGGGCCGGGCGGAACTGCGCCGCAGACCGTTGAACGTGGTGACGCCCGCGCAGGCCATCGGTCCGGCGTCGTTCGCGGCCAGTCCTTCGGGGATGCGGGCGAGCGCGTCGGCGGGTGCGATCACCTTCTCGCCGAAGCCGCCGTCGTAGGCCCAGCCCGGCACCTTGAGGGTCCGGCACACGATGAAGTCGCCCTCGCGGCAGGGCGTGCAGTGGCCGCAGCTGCCGCCGAACCAGCCCACGGCCACCCGGTCGCCGACCTGCCAGCCGCGCTCCCCCACTCCCTCGCCCAGTTCCTCCAGGCGCCCGGCGATCTCGTGCCCGGGGACCTCCGGGAAGGACACGCCGGGTAGCGCGCCGCTCACGAAGAGGGCGTCGCTGTGGCAGACCCCGCACGCCTCGACGGCGATCCGCACGTGGCCGGGTCCCGGTCGCGGCACCTCGCGCTCGACCAGCTCGAAGGTGCCGCCTGGCTCGATCACCTGCGCGACTCGATAGGTACTCATGGGTCTCTCCGGAGTACGGGTACGACGGTCCCCCGCACCAGCAGACCAGCTCCGGCCCGATCCCGCGCGCCGAACCCGGACGCCCCCGCGCCGACCTGGGCGGTCCCGGTCAGGGGTGCCCGGGTCGCCAGCCCTCCGGCCGGAGCATCCCCAGCAGCAGCCGGACCAGCTCGTCCACCACCTCGTCGAGCGTGGCGTCCACCCAGCCGGCGGTCCAGTCGTGCAGCAGGCCGTTGACGCTGCCGATGAAGGCCGTCGCCGCGAGGCGGTAGTCGCGCGGCGCCGCCTCGCCGCGGGCCACGGCCGCGTCCGCCTCGGCGCGGATGAGGTCGACCCAGCGGGCGCGGCGGGCCAGCCGCTGCTCCTCCAGGCGCGGACTGACCCCGATGATCTCCACGAACGCGATGCGGATGCGGCGCGGGTCGCAGGTGACGTCGCGGGCGTAGGCACGGAAGAGCACGGTGGCGCGCTCGGCCAGCGGCAGGCCGTCCGCGGTGGCGAGGGCGGCCAGGACGGCCTGTTCGGCCCAGCCGTTGACCTCCAGGTGCAGCGCGGCGAGGACGTCCTCCAGGGTGCGGAACTCCTCGTAGAACTGGCGGGTGGACAGGCCCGCGGCCTGGCTGAGCGCGGCGACCGTGGTGCCCCGGTAGCCGGGGGTGTCGCCGAACAGGCGCAGGGCCGCGTCGAGGAAGCGGCGGCGCCGCTCGGCCTGCCGTTCCTCGGCGGACCGGCCGCCGTACCGTCCCGTCGGCGCTCTGAGCCTGCCCCCCACGCGTCCCCCTCCGTCGTCCACCGAACCCCAATCTTGTCGTGCACACATCTTGTCGAGAAGGCCGCCCCCTCCTTACTTTTCAGTAAGTTCACTGTGAATGCGCTTGTGTTCAGATTCCCCCGAGGAAAGAGAGCCGTCATGCCTGCCTCCAGAACCAGGCACCTGTGCTCCGTGGCCGCAGCCCTCGCCCTGACCGCCGCCGGCCCGGCGACCGCCGCCTCCGCAGCCTCCGCCGCCCCCGACGGGCTGCGCGAGGTGCTGTTCGTCGGCAACAACTGGGACGGCACCGCCGATGTCATCCGCTCCTCCGGCGACTTCGCGAAGATCGGCCGGATCGACGTGATCCCCGACAAGGACGCGCGGATGGCGGAGATCAACGCGGATCCGATCAAGTGGATCTACTTCCAGGCGATCCGCAACAGCGTCGGCGAGGGTCACGACCAGTTCGCCGACGACATGTACTCCACCCCGGACGGCCGCTCGGTGGTGGTGTCCCGGCCGAGTTTCGCGGACGTCGTCTCCATCGACCTGGCCGACGGAAAGGTCAACTGGCGCTTTCCGGTGGCCGGTTACCGGGCCGACCACATGGCGGTCTCCCCGGACGGGACCCGGGTGGCGGTCTCCGCCTCGACCGCGAACACCGTGCACGTGCTCGACATCGTCACCGGCAGGCAACTGGGGTCGTTCGCGACCGGCGACAAGCCGCACGAGAACATCTTCACCAAGGACGGCAAGTACATCTGGAACATGTCCATCGGTGACGTCAACACCGCCCTGGACGCCCCGGGCTGGGACTGGACCAAGGGCGACCGGCACATCACGGTCGTGGACGCGACGACGTACAAGCAGGTCAAGGTCGTCGACATGCGGCAGCGGCTGGACGCGTTCGGGCTGAAGGACTTCTCCGACGCGGTCCGCCCCGCCGTGTTCTCCCCCGACGAGTCCAAGCTGTACTTCCAGGTGTCGTTCTTCAACGGCTTCCTGGAGTACGACGTCGCCACCGACAGGATCACCCGGATGAAGACCCTGCCGAAGAACCCGGCGACCAGCGAGGACCGCACCACCTGGGTCAACGACTCGCGTCACCACGGCTTGTCGATGAACCCCGGGGGCACCAAGCTGTGCGTCGCGGGCACCATGGACGACTACGCGACCGTGGTCGACCGCGCCTCGCTCCAGGAGGGGCCGCTGGTGACGACGTCCAAGCCGTACTGGGCGACGGTCAGCGGGGACGGCAAGGACTGCGTCGTCTCCGAGAGCGGTGCCGACCAGGTGACGGCGATCGACTTCGCCACCGGCCGGAAGGTGACGTCGGTCCCGGTCGGCGACCATCCGCAGCGGGTCCGGCTCGGCCATGTGCAGGCCGACTGGACCGGCCCCGGCGGCAGCTGACGCTCCACCGGACCGTGGCCTCCGGGATGCCCCACTCACCCCGGAGGCCACACCGCTGCCGTCAGAAGCGTGCCGCCGCCCATGCGGCCAGCTCCGCCTTCGCCGCGGCCAGCAGGTCCGCCGAGGGGGCCGGGGCGCCGTTGGTGACGAGGGCGTAGTGGAGGATGCCGGAGTCCGCGTCGGTGAGCAGCAGCCGGCGGCTGCCCGTGCCGCCCGGCTCCGGGGCCACGGCGACGGGGGTGGCGGAGGTGTACGCGGGCGGAGCGTACACCGTGCCGAGGTCGGAGACGACCGTGGTGGCGGCGGTCGGGAAGGACGCCGGCAGGTGCAGCTCGGTGGGCGCGGTGCCGTCGCCGGAGCGCCACACGAGCAGCCCGTACTGGCCCGTGCCGACCAGTTCCGCCACGTTCGGCAGGGAGCCGGGCACCGGGTTCCAGGTGAGGGTGGCGGAGCCGTCGCGGGAGCGGTCCTCGTAGGTGAAGGCGAGGGCGGTGCCGGCCGTGGCGCCCGGGTAGAGGCGGTCCAGGAGGCGGGCGTCCTGGCGCAGGACGACGTTCCCGGAGTCGTCGAGCCGTACCGCCGACAGGTCCTCGTCGTTCCAGGCGTCCCCGGCGGTGAGCACCTTGCCGGGGTTGCCGTTCATCAGCTCGTGGTGCCGGCCGTTGTAGAGGTCCCACTGCCACTGGGTGCCGGACAGCACCGGCCCGGAGGCGGCCGGTCTCGCCCACCAACTGGCCCCCGGCAGACGGGAGTCGAGGGCCTGGTACATGGCCTTCAGGACGGTCGGGGCCTTGTCGGAGACCGTGCCGGACAGGGGGTGGCCGAACTCGCCGACCACGGCCGCGGTACCGGCGGCCGTGGCCCGGTCGCGGACGGCGGCGAAGTCGGAGGCGTACTGGCCGTCGGCCGCCTTGCCCCACATCAGGATGCCGGAGATGGCCTTCTGGTCGTAGAAGTGGGTGTTGAAGACGTAACCCGGGCCGAGCGTGCCCGCGTCGAGCAGGCCGCCCTCCTGTCTCTGGGTGGAGATGTTGGCGTTCCAGAAGAGGTTCGGTTCGACGAAGGCCGGCTTGTCCTGCCAGCCTGCGGCGTCCATGCCGGCCCGGAAGCGCGCGTAGAACGGCCAGAGCAGGTCGTGTTCCCAGGTGCGGGAGCTCTGCCCGGAGTCGTAACCGCCGGCGTACGGCTCGTTGTACGGGTCGAAGCCGGCGATCCCCGCGAACTCCGCGGCGCTCAGGTGCTGCCGCAGGTAGGCCATGGTGCTCCGGGCGGTGGCCAGGAAGGCGTCCTGCAGGCCGTGGGCGTTGTGCCAGAAGTCGTACTGGGCCTTCCGCACGGCCGCGTTCTGGGTGATGTTCTGACCCCAGAAGAGGCAGATGCCACAGGACTCCTTGGGATAACCCCCGGCGTCCACCGCCCACTCGGGGGCGCCGTCGCCGGTGTACCAGCTGCCGGTGCCGAACAGGTACCGGGAGAAGAGGTCCTGGTGGAAGTCGGGGTAGACCCGGATGCCCGCGTCCAGGAAGGCGCGCAGTTGCTCGGTGGCGGCGGCCAGGTAGGCGGTGTCCACCCGGCCGCGCACGGGCTCGGCGTACGCCCAGGAGAGCAGGAAGCGGACCGCGTTGCCGCCGCCGAGGGCGCGCAGCGCGGCCGCCGACCTGCGGGCGTCGGCGACCGAGGCGAAGGGCAGGCCGCCGTTCTCCTCCAGTTTGGTCTCGCCGGAGACGTTGTAGCCGCGCAGGACGATCTCGCGGCCCTGGCCGTCGGTGAACCGGCCGTCCCGCACGGTCAGCGCGGCGCCGTCGAACCAGAGGGAGTCGGAAGGGGTGGCGGCGGTGGCGGGCGGGACTCCCGCCACCGTCAGGGATCCGCTGAGGACGACCAGCACAGCCAGCAGACGTGCCCGGAGATTCGGCATGTCCACCACGGTCCGGCCATGTCCGGACAGCGTCAATAGCTTCTGACTCCTCAGTAAGGTGACGACTGGTCAGCTCGGCTCGCCGACGCGACGCATGAAGTTCAGCAGGTACTCCTTCCGGTTCAGCGGGTTGTGGTCCGTGCGCGGCCGTTCGGGGACCGTGCCCCGGGTCACCGGCGCGTAGTGGTCGAAGGCCGTCTCCAGCTCGCCCTCGCCCCGGGTCAGTCCCGGCAGCCGCTGCTCCAGCGTGTGCACCCGGGCGGCCGGAACGGTGCCCTCCAGCACACCGACCGCCGCGTGCGTGCCGGTGCTCTCCGGTACCGCGCCGAGCCGGGCCAGCACCGGCAGCAGCGCGCCGAGCGTGTCGGCCGGCGCCTCCAGCCGGAAGCGGTGCACCGGTTCGTGCACCAGGGTGCCTGCCCGGCGCAGCGCCTCGGTCAGGACGAGCGGGGTCAGGCCCCGGAAGTCGTAGCCGGTGCTGGACATGCTCTTGTCGAAGCCCTGGTGCGCGTGGCTCTGCCGGGGCGAGTAGCCGGAGTGGGTCATGGTGACCGTGCAGTCGGTGACCTGCCAGCCGTGCAGGCCTTGACCGAGCGTCTCCCGGACGGTGTCCTCGACGGCCTTGAAGAACGCGTACGGCATCGAGCCCAGCTCCACCTCCCGCCGGAATGCCACGCCCGCGCCGGGCGGAGCGGGGTCGACGCGCAGGCCGACGGTGGCGAGGAAGGGGTTGTCGTCCTTCTTGTTGAACTCGACGGCGTGCCCGCTGCCGACCGGGCGTTCGATGCACAGGGTCGTCGTCTCGCGGAAGGAGACGGCCAGGCCGTACTCGTCGGCGAGGGTGGCCTGGACGACCTCCTTCTGCACCTCGCCGTAGAGGGACACCGAGGTCTCCCCCCGCAGTTCGTCGTGGCGGACGCCGATGAGCGGGTCCTGCTCGGCGAGCTGGGTGAGCGCGAGGTGCAGCGAGCGCCGGTCCGTGCCGGGGCCGGGGACGACGACCGTCTCCAGGGTGGGCGGCGCGAAGTGGTGCTCGTACGACCTGTTCGGGATGCCGAGCGCGTCGCCGATCCGGATGCCGCCGAGGCCCCACACCTTGACGATCCGGTCCGCTCCGGCACTGTCCGCCCGGGTGTCCGTGCCGTGCGCGAAGACGCTCATCCCGGTCACGCGTCCTTCCTCGGGGCCCCGGCGGCCGTCCCCGAACGCGATCCGGTCGCGGACGCGCAGGGTGCCGGAGAAGAGGCGCGCGTAGGCCGCCTTCTCCCCCGCCGGGCCCCGCTCGATCTTGAAGACCGTGCCCGACAACGGGCCGTCCGGGTCGCCGCCGGCGGCGGGCAGCAGCCGTTCGATGCCGGCGACCAGGTCGGGCACACCGGCGCCGGTGATCGCGGATCCGAAGTACACCGGGTGGACGGCCGCGCTCCGGGTCTGGGCGGCGAGGGCGCGGCGGAGCCGGTCCGCGGGGACCCCGCCGTCGAGGTAGGCGGCGAGCAGACCGTCGTCCCGGTCCGCCAGCGCCTCCAGCGCGGCCGGGCCGAGGCCGGGGCGGAAACGGGCGGCACGCGTGCCGAGCCCCGCGGCCGTCCCCATCGGCACGAGCGGTACGGCGAGCCGCTGGGCCATCTGGCGGAGCACCGCCGCGTCCCGGGCGCCGCGCCGGTCGATCTTGTTGACGAAGACCAGGGTGGGGATGCGCAGCCGGCGCAGGGTGCGCATGAGCACCCGGGTCTGCGCCTGGACGCCCTCGACGGCGGAGACGACCAGGACCGCACCGTCGAGCACGCCGAGCACCCGCTCGACCTCGGCGATGAAGTCCGGGTGGCCGGGGGTGTCGATGAGGTTGACGGTGACGCCGTCGAGCGGGAACGACACGACGGCGGACTTGATGGTGATGCCGCGCCGGCGCTCCAGCGCGAGGGTGTCGGTGGTGGTGCTGCCGGCGTCGACGCTGCCGACCTCGTCGATCACTCCGGCGGTGTGCAGGAGCCGTTCGGTCAGGCTCGTCTTACCCGCGTCGACATGGGCCAGGATTCCCAGATTGAGCAGAGGCACGAAGTGTCATGTCCTTGAGAGAGTGGGCGGTTCCTTCCGGGCTGGACATGAACGGTGCGCGCATGATCGCTCCTGGTGGGTTCGGGAACTCGACCGGTGCAGTGCAGCAGAACGGCGACGGCACCACCAACGGATTAACGTTCAACCAAATGCCGTGCCGGGTGAGGCCGGGGCAGGCGAGCCGAGGAGCGGACGATGCGTGAGATTCTCGCGGTACTGGACCGGTGGTACGCGGCCCGGGTGCCGTTCGGGCTGGCCACGGTCGTCTCCGTCAGCCGCAGCGCGCCCCGCGGGCCCGGCGCCGCGCTGGCCGTCGGCCCGGACGGCGAGGTGGTCGGCAGCGTCTCCGGGGGCTGTGTGGAGGGCGCGGTGTTCGAGCTGGCCCAGGAGGTCGTCGAGACCGGCGCGGTCCGGCTGGAGACGTTCGGTTACAGCGACGAGGACGCCTTCGCGGCCGGGCTCACCTGCGGTGGCGAGATCACCGTCCTGGTCCGGCCGGTGACCCCGGCCCGGGATCCGGTGTTCGGCGCGGTCGCCGCGTCCGTCGCGGACGGCGAGCCGGTCACCGCGGCCACCGTGGTCGACGGGCCGGCGCCGCGCGGCGCCACCCTCGCGGTGTGGCCGCGGACGGCCGCCGGCAGCCTGGGCACCCGGGGGCTCGACGCGGCCGTCGCGGCCGACGCGCGCGGCGAACTCGCCCTCGGTGTGACGGGGCTGAGGCACTACGGGCCGCACGGGGAGCGGCGCGAGGACACCGTCACGGTGTTCCTGCACTCCTTCGCGCCGCCGCCGCGCATGCTGGTCTTCGGCGCCATCGACTACGCGGCGGCCGTGGCCCGGCTCGGGGACTTCCTCGGCTACCGGGTGACCGTGTGCGACGCCCGGCCGGTGTTCGCCACGCCCCGGCGGTTCCCGGAGGGCGTGGAGGTCGTCGTGGACTGGCCGCACCGGTATCTGCGCGGCACGCACACCGACGAGCGGACGGTGATCTGTGTCCTGACCCACGACCCGAAGTTCGACGTGCCGGTGCTGCGGGAGGCGCTGCGCCGCCCGGCCGCGTACATCGGGGCGATGGGCAGCCGGCGCACCCACGACGACCGGCTCCGCCGTCTGGTCGAGTCCGGCCTCACCGACGAGGAACTGTCCCGCCTGCGCTCCCCGATCGGCCTCGACCTCGGCGCCCGTACGCCGGAGGAGGTGGCGGTGTCGGTCGCGGCGGAGATCGTGGCACTGCGCTGGGGCGGCAGCGGGGCCCCGCTGAGCAGGACGAGCGGGGAGATCCATCCGCACGGGTGGTCCGGCGCCCCGGGCTTCTGAAGGGGCGTCGGCCGGGTGGGGAGAGCTCCTGGCGATGAGGGCCGGCGTGCGGGGCAGCGGCAGTGCGGCGCCGACACCCTGCCGGCCGTGACCGGCACGGGCATGTCCGGGGGCGAGGCCGCGGCCCGGCGCACGCGCGCCGCAGGACCGGTGAGCTACTCCGGGTCGCCGGCCACCCGCGCGTGCAGGTGCTGGTCGTGCCAGCCGTCCGCGTGCAGCAGGGCGCTGCGCTGGGTGCCCTCGAAGGTGAACCCGGCCTTCTCGGCGACCCGGCAGGATGCGGGGTTGGCCGTCGAGTGGCACAGGACCAGCCGGTGCAGGCCCAGGTCGGAAAGGGCCCAGCGGACGAGCCGCCGGGTCGCCGCGACCGCGAGGCCGCCGCCGCGTGCCTCGGGCAGCACCCAGTAGACGACCTCGGCGGTGCCGCCCGCCAGATCGACGTCGTTGAGTCCGGCGAGCCCGACGGCGGCGCCGCCGCGCGGGGCGACGGCCCAGATCACCCCGGTCTCGTCCCGCCGGCGCGCGTGCAGGCGCTCGATCCGGGCACGGGCCTCGGCGCGGCTGCCGACGGTGAAGAGGTTCCAGTGACTGATCGCCGGATCGCGCCCCGCGGTGTGCAGGGCGTCGGCGTCGGCGTCGTCCAGGCGCCAGGGCCGCAGTTCCAGGCCGCCGGTCAGCACCAGCACGGGCTGCGGGCCGGCGGCGAGCCGGCCGACGGGCACGACGGCGGGCATGCCGGGTCCGGGATTCACCCGGTGATCATGCCACGGCCCGGCCCCCGCGGGGGCAGGCGGTGCAGGGTCACCTCCGTGAGCGCCCCGTCCGCGACGGCCGCCGTCAGGTAGGTGCAGTGCGGCTGGCGGCGGCGGTCGGTCGGGGAGCCGGGGTTGAGCAGGCGCAGGCCGCCGGGCGCGGTGGTGTCCCAGGGGATGTGGCTGTGCCCGAAGACCAGGACGTCCAGGTCCGGGAAGCGGGCGGCGCAGCGGGCCTCGCGGCCCTGGGCGGGCCCGGTCTCGTGGACGACACCGAAGCGCAGGCCGCCCAGTTCGGCGTACGCCACCTCGGGCAGCCGGACCCGCAGCTCGGGGCCGTCGTTGTTGCCGTACACGCCGACCAGCCGGCGGCTGCGGCTCTCCAGCAGGTCGAGGGTGGCGGTGTCGACCCAGTCCCCGGCGTGGAACACCACGTCCGCGCGCGGCAGTTCGGCGAGCAGCTGCTCGGGGAGCCGCTTGGCCCGCTTGGGCAGGTGCGTGTCGGACATCAGCAGGAGGCGCACGAGGGTCAGCCTAGGCGGCCCGGGAGGTCAGGCGGCGGTATCCGCGTACGGCGCCGAGTGCGGCGGCGCCCGCGCCCAGGGCGGTGGCCGCGGGGTGCCGGACCAGGGCCTCCTGCCAGGAGCGGGCGTGCGCGCTGTCGTCGAAGGAGCCGTGCGCGCCCTGGTCGTCGGCGGGATCCCGGTCGGCGGGCGCGAAGAGGTTGTCCAGTCCGGTGGGCGGGATGCGGTCGGTCTGCTGGGAGTCGAAGCCGGTGCGGGCCAGGTAGCGGTCGAGGAGCGCCGGGACGAGCCGGTTGGCCCAGATGGTGGCCACGGTGGTGGCGCCGATGTAGTACTGCTTGCGGCCGGGGTGGTCGGCGGCGTACGCAACGCCCCGCGCCGCCACCTCGGGCTGGTAGATCGGCGGGACCGGCATGGGGTGCTTGGACAGGCGGGAGCGGACCCACTCGAACTGCGGGGTGTTGACCGCGGGCATCTGGGCGACGGTGACGTGCACGTGGCTGCCCCGGTGCAGCAGCTCGGTGCGCAGGGAGGAGGTGAAGCCGTTGATGGCGTGCTTGGCTCCGCAGTACGCGGACTGCAGCGGGATCGAGCGCTCCCCGAGCGCGGAGCCGACCTGCACGATCGTGCCCCGGTCGCGGGGCAGCATGCGCTTCAGGGCCGAGCGGGTGCCGTTGACGAAGCCGAGGTAGGTGACCTCGGTGATCCGGCGGTACTCCTCGGGGGTGATCTCCTCGAACGGCGCGAAGACGCTGGCGAAGGCGCAGTTGATCCAGAGGTCGATCGGGCCGAACTCCTTCTCCGCGGCCTCGGCGACGGCCTCCGTCTGGGCCGGGTCGGCGACGTCGGCGGGCCGTACCAGGGGCCGTCCGCCGAGCGCCGCGACCTCGTCGGCCGCCACCGCCAGGCCGCCCTCGCCGCGCGCGACCAGGACGACGTCGGCGCCGCGCCGGGCGTACAGGCGGGCGGTGGCGCGGCCGATACCGGCGCTGGCGCCGGTGATGACGACGGTCGGGGACATGTTCATCTCCTCTGCTGCGGTCTCGGGACGCGACTGCGCAAACACGGTTCCGGCTCACTCCGTCCGGTACGGTGCCGCGCGCTCCTCCACGAGGGTCAGGCCGAGTCCGGGTGCCCCGTCGGCGCCCGGGGTGATGCTGCCGCCGCCGGGGTCGAGGACGCCGTCGAACAGGAGCCGCTCGATGCGGACGTGGTCGTGGAACCACTCCAGATGGCGCAGGTTGGGTACGGCGGCGGCGACATGGGCGTGGGCGTGGGGCGCGCAGTGCCCCGAGACGTCGATCCCGCGCGCGTGGGCGAGCGCGGCGGCGCGCAGCCAGACGGTGATGCCGCCGCACCGGGTGACATCGGCCTGGAGGCAGTCGACGGCTCCGGCGGCCAGCATGTGCTCGAAGTAGGCGAGGGTGTAGCCGTACTCGCCGGCGGTGACGTCGATCGGGGTGCGGGCGCGGACGTCGGCGAGGGTGGTCAGGTGGTCGGAGGAGACGGGCTCCTCGAACCAGGTGACGCCGTGGTCGGCGAGCGGGCCCGCCATCCGTACGGCCTGGCCTGCGGTGTAGCCGCCGTTGGCGTCGACGTACAGCTCGACGGTGTCGCCGACCGTGGCCCGCGCCCGGGCGACGCGGTCCAGGTCGCGGTCCTCCCGGGTGCCCCACGACTCCCCGATCTTGATCTTGACGCGGGGGATGCCCTCTTTCTCGGCCCAGCCCCGCAGCTGGCGCTCCTGCCGGGCGGCGTCGTAGGTGGTGAAGCCGCCGCTGCCGTAGACGGGAACGTCGTCGCGGGCGGCGCCCAGCAGGTGGACCAGGGGCAGGCCGAGCAGGCGCGCCTTGAGGTCCCACAGGGCGATGTCGACGGCGGCGATCGCCTGGGCGGCCACGCCGGGCAGTCCGGCGTTGCGCACGGCCCGGCACATCCGCTCGTTGGCGCGCGGCACGTCGTACGCGGACAGGCCGGTGACGGTGGCGGCGAGCAGCTCGCGGACGAGGTGGGCGGTGGCGGCGGGCGCGTAGGTGTAGCCGAGCCCGGTGGTGGCGCCGGCGCGGACGGTGACCAGGACGAGGGTCGTCCTGTCCCAGGCGAGGGTGCCGTCCGCCTCGGGCGTGTCGGTGGGCACGGTGTAGACGGCGGTGTCCACGGCCTCGACGGCCGGCTGGTCGCTCATGGTCACCTCCTCAGCTGCCGCAGCCCGCCCGCGACGCCCAGCGCGAGGGCGGCCACGGTGGCGGTCGTCGCCCAGCGGGCCGTACGGGACGGCTCGGCGGGCCGGTCGGCCAGCCGCTCGGGGTGGTCGGCGGGCAGGTTGCCGTCGAGGGCGAGGGCGAGGACCTCGGCGAGGTGCAGGGCGCGGCGGCCGGTGCCGCCCTGTTCGATCTGGGTGCGGCAGCTGAAGCCGTCGGCGAGGACCAGGCTGTCCGGGGCGGCGCCGCGGACGGCCGGCAGGACGCCCTGTTCGGCGACGGCCATGGACACCTCGTGGTGGCCGCGTTCGAAGCCGAAGTTCCCGGCCAGGCCGCAGCAGCCCTCGTCGAGCACCTCGGCGTCCACATGGGCCCGGCGCAGCAGTTCCCGGTCGGCGTCGAACTTCATGATGGCGTGCTGGTGGCAGTGGGTCTGTACGGTCGCCTGACGGGCGAGCTGCGGTGGCCGCCACTCGTCCGGGGCGTGGTGGACGAGGTGTTCCGCGAAGGTGCGGGTCTGTGCGGCGAGCCGCTCAACGTCCTGGTCGCCGGGCATCAGCTCGGGGGCGTCGGCTCGGAAGACGGCCGTGCACGAGGGTTCCAGACCGATGACCGGGGTGCCCGCCTCCAGGTACGGGCGCAGGACGTCGAGGGTGTGGCGCAGCACCCGCTTCGCGGTGGGCAGTTGGCCGGTGGAGATCCAGGTGAGGCCGCAGCACACCGGGCGGGTGGGGACGGCGACCCGGAAGCCGGCGTCCTCCAGGACCCGGACGGCCGACCGGGCGATGGACGGGTGGAAGTAGGTGCTGAAGGTGTCGGGCCACAGGACGACGGTGCGCGGGTCGGCCGGGTCGGGCTCCTCCCGGCCGCGTGCCCGCCACCACTGGAGGAAGGACTCCTCGGCGAACACGGGTGCCGGGCGGGCCGCGTCGACGCCGGCCAGCCGCTTGCCGGCGCGGGCCAGACCGGGCGCGTGCAGCGCGGAGTTGACCAGGGAGGGCGCGACGCGGGAGAGCCGCGCCCACAGCGGCAGCCAGCCCAGGGCGTAGTGGGCGGCGGGGCGCGGGCGGCCCGCGTAGTGGTGAGAGAGGAACTCCGCCTTGAGGGTGGCCATGTCGACGCCGGTCGGGCAGTCGGACTTGCAGCCCTTGCAGGCCAGGCAGAGGTCGAGCGCGTCGTGCACGGCGGTGGAGCGCCAGCCGTCCTTGACCGCGGAGTCGGCGTGCCCGTCGAGCATCTCGAACAGCAGCCGGGCCCGGCCGCGCGTGGAGTGTTCCTCCTCCATGGTGGCGCGGTAGGAGGGACACATGACGCCGCCGGAGTGGCTGCGGCAGTTGCCGATGCCGACGCAGCGCATCACCGCGCGGTTGAAGGAGTGCTCGTCCTCGGGGAAGCCGAAGTGGGTCGCCGGGGTGGCCGGCCGCCAGGTGGGGCCGAGCCGCAGCTGCCCGTCGACCGGGTTGGGGTGGACGATCTTGCCGGGGTTCATCCGGTTGCCGGGGTCGAAGAGCGCCTTCAGCTCGCCGAAGGCGGTGACGAGCCGCTCCCCGAACATGCGGGTGAGCAGCTCGCCGCGGGACTGGCCGTCCCCGTGCTCGCCGGACAGGGAGCCGCCGTAGGAGGCGACGAGATCGGCGGCGCGTTCCAGGAAGCGCCGGAAGTCCGCCACGCCCTCGGCGGTCCGGAGCCCGAAGGGGATGCGGGTGTGGACGCAGCCCTGCCCGAAGTGGCCGTACAGGGACGGGTGGTCGTAGCCGAACTCCTGGAACAGCTGTTTGAGGTCGCGCAGGTAGTCGCCGAGGCGTTCGGGCGGTACGGCGGAGTCCTCCCAGCCCTCCCAGGTCTCCCGGTCGTCCGGCGGCCGGGCGGTGACGCCGAGGCCGGCCTCGCGGGCCCTGAGCATCTTCTCCTCGCGCGCGGGGTCGTCGGAGAAGGCGACGTCCGCGTCCTTCTCGCTGCGGCCGAGGGCGCGCAGCAGCGCGTGTGCCTGGGCGTCGACGTCCTCCTGGCTGTCGCCGCTGTACTGCACCAGCAGCCAGCTGTCGCCCTCGGGCAGCACCGCGAGGGAGTCCAGGTAGGCGCCCTCCTCGCGCATCAGCTGGGCCATGCGCCCGTCCAGGGCCTCCAGTTGGCTGGGCGAGCAGTGCTCCAGCAGGCGGGGGACGTCGTCCGCGGCGGCGCAGATGTCGTCGTAGCCGAGGACGAGCAGGGACTTGTACGGCGGCACGGGTACGAGGTCGAGTTCGGCCCGCAGGACGGTGACCAGGGTGCCCTCGCTGCCGACGAGGGCCTTGGCGACGTCGAAGCCGTTCTCGGGCAGCAGGGAGTCGAGGTTGTAGCCGGAGACGCGGCGGGGGATCTGGGGGTAGCCGCGGCGGATGTCGGCCAGGTACTCGGTGGCGATGCGGTCGAGGCCGGCGTAGATCTCGGCGAGCCGGCCGCCGCCGGCGATGATGCGGGCGCGTTCGTCCGGCGGCGTGGGCCCGACCCAGGCGCGCTGCCCGTCGTAGGTGAGGATCTCCAGGCGCCGGACGTTGTCGACGGTCTTGCCGTAGGCCTGGGCGGAGCCACCGCAGGAGTTGTTGCCGATCATGCCGCCGAGGGCGCAGTGGCTGTGGGTGGACGGCTTGGGGCCGAACTGGAGCCGGTGGCGGGCGAGCTGGCGGTTGAGTTCGTCCAGGACGATACCGGGCTCCACCGTGCAGGTGCGCCGTTCGGGGTCGACGGAGATCACCCCGGTGCAGTACTTGCTCCAGTCGATCACCACGGCGGTGTTGGTGGACTGTCCGGCGAGGCTGGTGCCGCCGCCCCGGGAGAGGACGGGGGCGTCGAAGCGTGCGCACACCGACACCGCGCGGGCGCCCGCCTCCACGGTACGGGGCACGACGACGCCCAGCGGGACCTGCCGGTAGTTGGAACCGTCCGTGGCGTAGGCGCCGCGGCTGCCGGCGTCGAAGCGGACTTCGCCGTCCACCTCGGCCCGGAGTGCCGCTTCCAGGCCGGAGCTGTCCGGAGGGGTCATCTGCGCTCCTCTGGCTGAGTCGGGTAGACCGCCGTGCTGTGTTGTCCGGGGCCGCGAGTACCCAGACGAGCACACAGCCAAAACTGAACAGTCTGGACTGGACAGTTTCGGCTGTCGGTCATAGCCTGAGGCCATGGCCGACATCTCCGACTCCGCCGCCCGCGCCGCACGCGATCTGCGCGTGGTCTTCAGCAGGCTGCGGCGGCGCATCCGCGAGGTGGCGCAGGACGCCGACCTCAGCCCCTCGCAGGAGTCGGCTCTCACCCTGGTCGGCAAGCACGGCGCCGCCACGGCCAGCGCGCTCGCCGCCGCCGAGGGGGTGCGCCCGCAGTCCATGGCGACCACGCTGGCCGCCCTGGAGCGGCACGGGCTGATCCGGCGCGCCCCCGACCCCGACGACGGCCGCCGCCAACTGGTCACGCTGACCGACGGCGGCCGGGCCCGCATCGAGGGCAACCGGCAGGTCCGTGAGGAGTGGCTGGCCCGCGCCTTCGAGGACCGCTACTCCGAGGAGGAGCGGCAGACGGTCCTCGCGGCGCTGGAGCTGATGGAACGGCTGTCGCGGCCGTGACACCGAGCTTCTGCGCCCACACGCACAGCACTCGCCCCGGCCGGCTCGTCCTCCGCCGCCCCCATGACCGAAAGGCCTGACCGACCCATGTCGCTCACCACGCTCGACCCCCGCACCGCCCTCGTCGCGATCGACCTCCAGAGCGGCATCGTCGCCATGCCCACCCACCCGTACCCCGGTCCGGACGTCGTCGCCCGCACGGCCGGCCTGGCCGACGCCTTCCGCTCCCACGGGCTGCCCGTGGTCCTGGTCAGGGTCTCCTTCGCGCCCGACTGGGCGGACGCCGTGCCCGGCCGCACCGAGCGCGGGCCGCGCGGGCTCGCCTTCCCCGAGGGCTGGGACGTCGTCGTCGGCGAACTGTCCGGGCACGCCGGCGACATCCGGGTCACCAAGCACAACTGGAGCGCCTTCCACGGCACCGACCTGGACGTCCAGCTGCGCCGCAGGGGCGTCACGCAGATCGTGCTGACCGGGATCGCCACCAGCATCGGCGTGGAGTCCACCGCCCGCGACGCCTACGCGCACGGCTACCACGTCACGCTCGCCACGGACGCCATGGCCGACGCGGACGCCGAGGCACACGCCAACAGCGTCGAGCGGATCTTCCCGCGGCTCGGCGAGACCGGCACGACCGCCGAGACCCTGGAACTGCTCGCCAAGACCCGCGCCTGAGCGTCGGGGTCAGTCCTCACCGCGCACGATGTTGTCCTCGGTGTCCGCGCCCTGCCGCTGCGCCGAGGCGCGGTCCAGGACGGCGGGCACGCAGGTGCGTACCGCCCGGTTCCGCGAGCGGTGGGCGGCGGCCCAGCCCGTCTCGGCGGGAGGTACGGCGGGTTTCTCACTGGCATGCGCGGTCACGACGTTCATCTTCCTTCTGCGCCCCGCCCGGTGCGGGAGCCGTTCGCCGGACCCTCGAAGGGTCCGGGCTGTGGATCTGTGCCCCACCGAGTCCCCGGGCGGCCGGGCCCGCAAACACGGGCCCGGTCCGCGGCGGTTCAGGTACGGCCGCCGCCTCCGCCGCCGAAGGACCCGCTGGAACCGGGCGACCAGCGGGGACGGCGCTGGTCGTCGGCGCGCTTGCTGCGGACGTTGCCGAGCTGGTGCGGGGTCAGGCGCTCGCTGTCGTCGGCCGCGCGGGGCACCTCGTCGGGCTCACGGACCTCGCGGGTCTCGTGGACCGGCCCGGACGCCGGCAGCCTGGGCTGCTCCTCGGGGCGCGGCGGCGCCGACTCCCGCTCCCGCACCTTGATGCCCAGCCGGAAGGCCCAGATCAGTCCCGCGACGCAGACCAGCCCGGCGAGCAGGATCAGGACGTATCCGAACACCTGAGCGCCGGTGGCCGCTTGGTACATGGCAGTGTTCATGAACGCCGGGTACCCGCCCGGGCGGCGGATACGACCGGTTGTGTGCAGGGCGTGGCGCGAGCGGGCCCTCGGTCACCGGGAGTAACCTCGCCCGGGATGACCGATCTGCCAGAAGTGCCGGAAACGTTCGAGATCGTCGCACGCTACACGGCCCCCGCTCCGCGTCCCGGCCGTGCACTGCTGCGCTGGGCCACCACGACCGATCACAAGGTGATCGGCCGGCTCTACATGGTCACGGCGTTCTGCTTCTTCCTGCTGGCCGGTCTGCTGGCGCTCGGCATGCGCGCGGAACTCGCCCGGCCCGGCCTCCAGTTGCTGAGCAAGCAGGGCTACGACGAGTTCGTCACCATCCACGGCACGATCATGATGCTGCTGTTCGCCACACCGATGTTCGCCGGGTTCGCCAACGCGGTGATGCCGCTGCAGATCGGCGCCCCGGATCTGGCCCTGCCCCGGCTGAACGCCCTGTCGTACTGGATGTACCTGTTCGGCGGGCTGATGGTGGTGTCCGGCTTTCTGGTGCCGGGCGGTGCGGCGGCGTTCGGGTGGTTCGCGTACGCGCCGCTGAACAGCTCCTACTTCTCCCCCGGCGCGGGCGGCGACCTGTGGGCGATGGGCCTGGTGGTGAGCGGTGTGTCCACGACCCTGACCGCCGTCAACTTCATCACCACGATCGTGGCCCTGCGCGCGCCCGGCCTGACGATGTTCCGGATGCCCATGTTCACCTGGAACGTGCTGTTCACGTCGATCCTGATCCTGCCCGCGTTCCCCGTGCTCACCGCCGCGCTGCTGGCGCTGGAGGCGGACCGCAAGTTCGGTGCGCACGTCTTCGACGCGGCGAACGGCGGAGCGCTGCTGTGGCAGCACCTGTTCTGGTTCTTCGGGCACCCCGAGGTCTACATCGTGGCGCTGCCGTTCTTCGGGATCATCTCCGAGATCATCCCGGTGTTCTCCCGCAAGCCGCTGTTCGGCTACGTGCCCATGATCGGGGCGACGACCTCGATCACCATGCTGTCCGCGGTGGTGTGGGCGCACCATATGTTCGCCACCGGAGCGGTGTTGCTGCCCTTCTTCTCCATCATGTCGTTCCTGATCGCGGTGCCCACGGGCATCAAGTTCTTCGCGTGGATCGGGACCATGGTCAACGGTTCGGTCTCGTTCGAGACACCGATGCTGTGGTCGATGGGCTTCCTGGTGTCGTTCCTGCTGGGCGGGCTGAGCGGGGTGCTGATCGCCTCGCCGCCGCTGGACTTCCATCTCACCGACACCTACTTCATCGTGGCGCACCTGCACTACGTGCTGTTCGGCACGGTGGTGTTCGCGATGTTCGCCGGTTTCTACTTCTGGTGGCCGAAGTTCACCGGCAAGATGCTGGACGAACGGCTCGGCAAGATCCACTTCTGGCTGCTCTTCCCGGGGTTCCAGCTGACCTTCCTGGTGCAGCACTGGCTCGGCGAGCAGGGGATGCCCCGCCGGTACGCGGACTACCTCCCGGCGGACGGTTTCACCCTGCTGAACACCCTGTCCTCGGCGGGCGCGTTGCTGCTCGGCGTCTCCACGCTGCCGTTCCTGTACAACGTCTGGCGTACGGCCGTCCGCGGCGAGCGGGTCACCCTGGACGATCCCTGGGGGTGGGGGCGCGGCCTGGAGTGGGCGACGTCGTGCCCGCCCCCGCGGCACAACTTCGTGGCCCTGCCGCGCATCCGCTCGGAGTCACCCGCCTTCGACCTGCACCATCCCGAGATCGACCAGCCGCCCGGAGAGGAGCTGATCCGGTGAGGACGGAAGCGCTGCTGTTCGGCGGGGTGGCGTTGTTCTTCGGCGGCTCCGCCGCCCTGTACGGGGTGTGGTCGCAGGACGAGACCGGCACGGTCGTGCTGGTCGTGGCGTGCGCGATGGCGGCGCTGGTCGCCTTCTTCTGCCTGATCCAGTACCGGCGCCGGGGCAGCCGCGCACAGGACCGCACGGAGGCCGAGGTGGCGGACGCGGCCGGGCCGGTGGCGTTCTTCCCCGACGAGAGCGGCTGGCCGATCGTCACCGCGTTCGGCTTCGCGGTGACGGCGAGCGGCGTCGTCTTCGGGCTGTGGCTCTTCCTCATCGGTCTGGGGATTCTGGCTCGCGGGGTCTTCGGGATGGTGTTCCAGTACGCGCACCGGTGAGGGACCTGCGCGGGGCGCCCGGCCGGAACGATGTGACGGGCTCGTGGCCGCCGTCGTAGCCGCCGCTGACGGTCTGCCGGATCTCGCCGGTCGGGACCCCCTCGTCGAGCCGCTCCCGCTCCGCCGCGGTCAGCGCCCGGCACAGCCACCGGGTCACCAGGAAGGCCAGGACGGGCGCCACGATCAGCGCGGCGCGCAGCACCCAGGTGATGCCGTTGACGGAGACGCGGAAGGTCTGGGCGATGACGTCGTTGCCGCCGGCGAGCAGCAGCACGCCGTAGAACGCCGTGCCCGCCGCGCCGAGGCCGGTGCGGACGGGACGCTCGCGCGGACGGTCGCACAGGTGCTGCTCGTGCTGCCACTCCCCGGTCAGGCGCTGCTCCACGAACGGGTAGGCGTAGAGCACGGCGAACAGCAGGCCGGGCAGGACGACGGCCGGAAGCAGCACGTTCCACATGAACGTGTGCCCGGCGACGTTCGTCTCCCACGGGGGCACCAGCCGCAGCGCGCCCTCCAGGAAGCCGACGTACCAGTCGGGCTGGGAGGCGGTGGACACCTGGTCGGGGCGGTAGGGGCCGTAGTTCCAGACGGGGTTGACCTGGGCGAGGCCGGCGAGCAGCACCAGGACGCCGAAGACGGTGAGGGACAGGCCCGCGGAGGTGCCGGAGAACTGCGGGAACATCGGCTTGCCGACGGCGTTGCGGTTGGAGTGGCCGGGGCCGCGCCACTGGGTGTGCTTGAGGTGGAACACCAGGATCAGGTGCACGGTGACCAGGCCGATGAGCAGGCCGGGCAGCAGCAGGATGTGGAGCGGGTACAGCCGGGTGATGATGTCGTGGCCCGGGTACTGGCCGCCGAACGCGAAGAAGGCCACGTACGTGCCGACCACCGGGAGGGACAGCATGATGCCCTGGGCGATGCGCAGCCCGGTGCCGGAGAGCAGGTCGTCGGGGAGCGAGTAGCCGGCGAAGCCCTCGGCGAGGGAGGCCACGAACAGGGTCAGCCCGATCACCCAGTTCAGCTCGCGCGGCCGGCGGAACGCGCCGGTGAAGAAGATCCGCAGCATGTGCAGGCCGATCGCGGCGACGAAGACCAGCGCGGCCCAGTGGTGGGTCTGCCGCATCAGCAGGCCGCCACGCACGTCGAAACTGATGCGCAGGGTGGAGTCGAAGGCGGCCGACATGCGCACCCCGCGCAACGGCACATAGGACCCGGCGTACACGACCTCGCGCATCTCCGGCTGGAAGAACAGGGTGAGCCACACCCCGGTCAGGATCAGCACCAGCAGGCTGTACAGGGCCAGTTCCCCGAGCAGGAAGGACCAGTGCTCGGGGAACGCCTTGCGCATCAGCGCACCGCCCTCGGTGAGCGGCAGCCGCGCGTCCAGGGCCGCGGCGGCGCGCTCGGCGCGGCGGGCGCCGCCTTTCACCTGTCGTCCTGGGACGCGGCCGCCCGTTCCACCTCGGCCTCGACCTCGCGCCGCGACCGGCCGGTCTCCTTGGCGTACTCGCTCACCGCGGTCTGCACGTCGCGGGCCAGGTCGCGCCAGGCGCGCAGAGCGGTCTCGTAGGTGCCCGACTGGGCGCCCGTCATCCGCCGCTCGGCCGGCGGGCCGTAGGCGTCGCGCAGTTCCTCGACCATGGTGTGGGCCGCTGCGGCCGCGCGCTGCTTCTGCACCAGTTCTTCGAAGGTGTGTGCCACATCAAACGACCCTAGGCACGGACGCCGGAGCACGCCTCTCCAGCCTGTCTGAACGGCTCTCCCACGCACCCGAGTGGGGGTCAGTCGTCGGGGACGAGCTCCGCCCAGACCTGCTTGCCGCCGCTCACCGGGACCGTGCCCCAGGCCGCCGACACGGCCTCCACCAGCAGGATGCCCCGGCCGCCGGTCGCCTCCCAGCCGATGCTGGTGGGCTTCACCGGGCTGCGCGGGGAAGCGTCGGCGACGGCGAGCCGCAGCCGGTGGTTGACCAGGCTGAGGTCGAGCCGGACCTGGCCGCCGGTGTGCACCAGCGCGTTGGTGACGAGTTCCGAGACGACCAGCAGGGCCGCGTCGAGGGTGTCCGGGGACACGCCCCAGGTGCGCAGGGTGCGCCGGGTGAAGCGGCGGGCGTGCCGGACCGCCTCGGGCACCCGCCACACCGTCCAGCTCTCCCGCAGCGGCCGTACGGCCATGCCGTCGTAGCGCACCAGCAGCAGCGCCACGTCGTCGCCGCGGTGGGCGCCGGAGAGCAGGGCGTCGGCGACCAGGCCGAGGTGGGCGGGGTCGGCGGCGGACAGCCGGCGGGCCAGCCGGTCCATGCCGGCGTCCAGGTCGGTGTCGGATGACTCCACCAGGCCGTCGGTGGTCAGCGCGAGGACGGTGCCGGGCTGGAGGCGCAGCGGGGTCATCGGGAACTCGGCCTGCGCGAGTACCCCGAGCGGCGGGCCGCCCTCGGCCTGCACGATCTCCGCGGTGCCGTCGGGGTGCCGCAGCACCGGCTGCAGATGCCCGGCCCGTACGCACCAGGCGGTGCCCTGCTCCGTGTCCACGTCGACGTAGGCGCAGGTGGCGAAGAGGTCGGTCTCCATGTCCAGCAGCAGCCGGTTGGCGTGCGCGACGACCACGTCCGGGGAGTGGCCCTCGGCGGCGTAGGCGCGCAGTGCGGTGCGCATCTGCCCCATCAGGGTGGCGGCGCCCGCGTTGTGGCCCTGGACGTCGCCGATGACGAGGGCGACGTGGTTGTCGGCGAGCGGGATCACGTCGTACCAGTCGCCGCCGACCTCCAGGCCCGCGGTGGTGGGCAGGTAGCGGGCGACGGCGACCGCACCGGGCAGCCGGGGCAGGCGGCGGGGCAGCAGGGTGCGCTGGAGCATGCCGACGAGTTCGTGCTCGGCGTCGAAGGCGTGGGCGCGCAGCAGGGCCTGGCCGGCGAGACCGGCGCAGGCGGTGAGCAGGGCGCGCTCGTCGGGGGCGAACTCGTGCGGGCGGTCCCAGCCGATCAGGCAGGCGCCGGCCATGCGGCTGCCGGCGGGCAGCGGCAGCACGGCCAGGCCGCCCGGGCCGACCTCGGCGAGGGCGGGCTCCAGCGGGCTGCCGGCGGGCCAGATCCGGGGGCGGCCCTCGCGCAGCGCGGCGGCCAGGGTGGGCATGGCACGCACCGGCGCGTCGGGCCACTCGGTGCGCCATTCGTGGCGCCACACCTCGGGCCAGGCCTCGGGTTCGGGCGGGTCGAGGACGGTGACGACCAGCCGGTCGTTCTCCAGCTCGGCCAGCGCGATCCGGTCGGCCTGCAGCGGCCCCCGCAGCGCGGCCACGACGGCCTGGCCGACGTCCTTGACGGTGCCGGCGGTGGCGAGGGCGGCGGCCAGGCGCTGCACCCGGGCCACGTCGGTGACGTCGGAGCGCAGCGTGGAGGCGTCGGCGACGGTACCGACGAGACGGGCGATACGGCCCTCACCACCGGGCAGCAGCCGGCCGCGCAGCCGCACCCACTTGGGCGGGCCGGTGGGCTGCAGGATGCGGAACTCCAGCTCGCGGTCGCCGATGGACATGTGGTCGGCCTCGACCACGGACATCAGCGCGGGCAGGTCCTCGGGAACCGCGCGGCCGAGCAGGCTCTCCACGCGGCCGTCGAAGTCGTCCCGGCCGATCCCGAACAGCCGCAGGATGGCCTCGCCGACCTCGACCCGGCCGGTGTCCATGGCCAGGCTGAAGGCGTCCTCCGGCAGCTCGCCGGTCTCGCCCGCGGCGGCCGGTGCGGGTACGGCGACCGCGCCGGCGATCAGCTCCAGGCAGGCCCGGTCGTCGGTGCCGAAGCCGCCGGGGTGCTCGCCGACCGCCAGCAGGCAGCCGGCACCCGCCCGGCCGAGCGGCAGGACGGCCATGGAGAAGTCCGGGGACGGGGTGCGGCGCGCGTCCGGGCAGCCGGCCAGCTCGGCGGGGCCGAGCCACCGCGGGCGTCCCGTGCAGTGCACCTCGGCGACCGGGAAGCCGCCGGTGACCGGGTAGCAGTCCCGCAGGCCGTACAGGGTGCGGGGCAGGCCCGCCGACTCGGCCAGACAGAGCTGGGGCGGATCGTCGCCGGGCGTGTAGACCCCGGCGAAGGACGCCCCGGCGAACACGAGCGCCAGTTCGAGGAGGCGGCGGAGCCGGTCGGGGCTGTCCGGCGATGCCATGAGGGAGGCGAGGGCGACTTCGGCACGCTCCGGCGCCGTTCTCGTCCCGCTGACCGCAGCGCCCTCACTCACCACCTCGCCATTACAGCGCGTATGAGCGGCCTGCGCAGCCCCTGCGACCGCGGGCCCGGGCCTGTCTGACACTTCGTGTCGTCGCCCGGAGGGCGGCCGCGCGGCATCAGGTGCGAGCTCCGGGGGTCCCCCGGCCGGAGGCCGGCGCAGTGCCGGCTCCGGGCCCTCGTACGGGACGTGCTCCGGTCCGGGGCAGGTGCGGCGAGAGTGCGTGCATGGCGTCGCACGGCGCAGGCCGATTCGTCGGACGGGCCTAGGCGGACATGGTCCGGATGCCCCTGCTCAGGGTGGCCGTCAGCGCGGCGGCCGTGACCAGCGCGGGGAAGACCAGCGTGGCCTGGACCGGGCTCCAGCGGGCCAGCAGTGCGCCGGCCAGGGCGGGGGCGAGCGCGGCGGCCGAACCGGCGGCGAGCAGGACGCCGCCGACCACGCGTCCCTGGAGGTGATCGGGGGTGACGGCGGCCTGGTGGGCGAAGAGGGCGGCGTTCGCCGTGGGCCCGAGGAACACGGCGGCGGCCAGCGGTACGGCGGCCGCCACCGTGCCGGCCAGGAGCGCGCCGACCGCCATCAGCGCGGCGGTCGCCCAGCACAGCAACGTGATCAGGACGGGCAGCCGCAGCCGCCGCTGGAGCGCCGGGGCGGCGAGGGCGCCGAGGAGGCCGCCGAGCGCGAAGATCGCGCCGGCGAGACCGACGAGGGCCGGGGAGACGCCCGCGCGGCGCAGCGCGAGGGTCATCGCGAAGATCATGCCGGTGAAGGCCATGTTCAGGGGGGCGGCGATCACCAGCAGGGCGCGCAGGAACGGGTGCCCCACCAGGAAGCGCAGGCCCTCCACGGCGGACGCGCCGAGGGACGGGGCGCCCTCGCGCCGGGGCTGCTGAAGGGGGCTGCGGATACGGCAGACGGCGACGAGGGACAGCAGGAGGCCGAGCGTGTTGCCGAGGAAGGGCAGGGCCCGGCCGAGCCCGAACAGCAGGCCGCCCAGCGGCGGACCGGCCAGCGAGACACCGTAGGTCCGGGCCTCGTTACGGGCGACGGCGGAGGCCAGCTGGTCGGGGCGGACCAGGTTGCGGACCGAGGCGTGTTCGGCGGTGGAGAAGACGGCGGTGGCGGCGGAGCCGGCGACCACCACCGCGAGGATCACGGGCAGCCCGGCCCTGCCGGTGAGGACCGCCCAGCCGAGGAGGGCGTACCCGACGAGCCGCAGCACGTCGCAGGCGATCATCAGCCGGCGGCGGTCGGCACGGTCGGCGAGGACCCCGGCCGGCAGCCGGCACACCAGGGCGGTGACCAGCCCGACGGTCCCGACCAGCCCGGCCCGGGCCGGCGAGCCGGTCTGCTCCAGCACCAGCAGCGGCAGCGCGAGGTCCACCATGGCACCGCCCAGATCGGACAGACACTGACCGGCCCAGAGGAGAGTGAAGTCCCGGTTCCGCCACAGGCCACCCGCCCGCTCGCCGCCCGCGGCCCCGGCCGCCCCCTCGCTGACCGACGCCCGCGTCATACGGCCTCCTCCCGGCGGACGACCCCACCGGCACCGTCCGCGACCACCGCCGCCCCGTCCGGTGTCGCACCCAGCCCCGTGGGGATGACCAGCAGCTTCGTCACCGTGCCGTCGTCGGCGACGACGTCACGGACGTGTCGGAAGCCGAGGCGGTGGCACATGGCAAGGCTGGCGGTGTTCGCGGCGCCGACCATGCCGTAGGCCTCGGTGAGGCCGAGGTTGTCGGCGGCGTGGCGGAGGAGGCCGCGGACGGCTTCGCCGCCCAGCCCGCGGCCCCAGTGGGCGGGGGCGAGCGCGGTGACGAGTTCGTGGCCGTCGACGTTGCCGGTCGGCTTCACCTCGGCGTGGCCGACGTAGCCGCCCGCGTGCCACAGGCCCCAGACGTCGAAGCGGCGCTGGGGGTAGACCTCGGTGAGGACGGTGCGGAAGAGGGCGCGGATCTCCGGTTCGGGCACGAGGTCCTGACCCATCCAGCGGCACACCTGCGCGTCGCGCAGCAGGGTGACGAAGGCGTCCTCGTGTTCGGGCCGGTAGGGGAGGAACTCCAGGCGTTCGGTGCGCAGGACGGGGGTCATGGCGGGCTCCTCGGGAATGATGCGGCGCGGCGCGGGCCGAGGGCGGTGGGGCGCCGGGACGGCGGCACGTGGGGGCGGGGAGGCGGGGGCCGGGCCGGCGTGTGCGACGCCGGCCCGGCGGGTCCGTGGCGGTCAGGCGCCGGCGTTCTCCATGCGTTCGCGCAGGCTCTTGGGGCGCATGTCGGTCCAGACCTCGTCGACGTAGGCGGAGCACTCGGCCTCGGTGCCCTCCTTGCCGACGGGCTGCCAGCCGGCGGGCACCTCGATGTCGGCCGGCCAGAGCGAGTACTGCTCCTCGTCGTTGCGCAGCACCTGGTAGCGGGTGTTCTCGTCCATGTCGTGTCCCTTCGTGGTCCGTTCGGGTGGGCGGTGGTCGGTGGTCGGTGGTCGGTGGAGCCTGCGGTGGTGCGCGGGGTCCGGGCCGGCCGGTCGTCACCGGCCGCCCCGGGCGTGCCGGGCGAGGTGGCGCAGGGCCTCGGCGAACTCCTCGGCCACCCGGCGTACGGTCCCGGTGTCGTGGACGCCGGGCCGGTGGTGCCAGGTGAAGGCGAGCCGGCCGTGCTGCACCGCACCGACCACCTCCACCGGGTGCGAGCCGGGGTCGCGGGGGTCGTGGTCCTGCCCGAAGGAGCCGTGTTCGGCGCGGACCAGGCCGCCGTCGGCGGTCTCGGGGCGGGCGTCCCACTGGCCGAGGTAGTTGAACACCACCTGGCTGTGGGCGGCGCCGCCGAGGCGTTCGCGGACCTCGGGCGGGCCGAAGGTGCGCAGCGCGCCGAAGCCGATGCCGTTGCCGGGCACCGCGCGCAGCTGGCGGCGCACCGATTTCACCAGGGACCGCCAGTCGCGGTCCGGGCCGAGGTCGCCGGGGTCGGGCACCTGAAGGGCGACCGGGTACACGGTGGTGAACCAGCCGACGGTGCGGGAGAGGTCGACGCCGTCGAACAGGTCCTCGCGGCCGTGGCCCTCCAGGTCCAGGCGGACCCGGTCGCGTCCGGTCCAGCGGGCGAGCGCCAGGGCCAGGGCGGCGAGCAGTACGTCGTTGACCCGGGTGCGGTAGGCGGTGGGTGCGGAGCGCAGCAGGGCCGTGGTGTCGTCCTCGCCGAGTTCCACGCTCACCGTGGCGGCCGGGCCCGCGCCGGGCTCCGGGGCCGGTACGTCCTCGGCGTCCACCGCCTGTTCCCAGTACGGCAGTTCGTGGTCGAGTCCGCCCTCGGCGACGTGTGCGGCGAGGCCGCGGGCCCAGTCCCGGAAGCTGGTGCCGCGCTCGCCCAGGGTGACCGGGTCGCCCTGGAGGGCCTGCCGGTAGGCGGTCTCCAGGTCGTCGCGCAGGATGCGCCAGGAGACGGCGTCCACGACCAGGTGGTGGGCGACGAGGAGGAGGAACGCGGGCCGGCCGGGGTCCGCGGTGAACAGGGCCGCGCGCAGTTGCGGGCCGCGGGCCAGGTCGAAGCCCGCGTGCAGTTCGTCGGCGGCCTTCGCCATGGCCGCGTCGGCCTCCTCGGCGGACAGCCCGGTCAGGTCGTACCGGACGAGGAGCTCGTGTCCGGCGGCGGGCGGCGGGGTGAACTGGCGCCAGCCGCCGGCCTCCCGGGTGAAGCGCATGCGCAGCGCGTCGTGGTGTTCCAGCAGCGCGTCGAGGGCGGTGCGCAGGGCCCGCGGGTCGGGGGTGCCGTCGAGTTCCAGCAGCGCCGACTGGTTGAAGTGGTGGTGGGCGGCGCGGGGAGTGGTGAGGAACCACGACTGGATCGGGGTGAGCGGGACCTCGCCGGTCACCGGGCCGTGGTCGGACCGGCGGGGCGCGGTGCGGACCACGGTGGCGAGTTCGGCGACGGTCTGGTGCGTGAACAGGTCCCGGGTGGCCACGTGCAGGCCGTCGCGGCGCAGCCGCGAGACGACCTGCATGGTCAGGATGGAGTCGCCGCCGAGCGCGAAGAAGTTGTCGTCGGCGCCGACCTCATCGATGCCCAGCACGTCGGCCCAGATGCGGGCGATCCGGCGTTCGGTGTCGGTGCGCGGCGCGGTCCGCGGGCCGTCGGCGGAGCGCACCGGTCCGGGTGCGGGCAGGGCCCGCCGGTCGGTCTTGCCGTTCGGGGTGAGCGGCAGCCGGTCGAGCGGTACGAAGACGGACGGCACCATGTGCGGGGGCAGCGACCCGGCCAGGTGCAGCCGCAGTTCGCCGACGGGCAGCCCGGCGGCGGAGGGCTCGGCCGGAACGACGTAGGCGACGAGCCGGGCGGGCGCGCCGGGGCCCTCCTCCGCGCGGACGACGACGACCGCGTCCCGCACCAGGGGGCTGCGCCGCAACGCGCTCTCGATCTCGCCGGGTTCGATGCGGAAGCCGCGCAGCTTGACCTGGTCGTCGGCGCGTCCGGCGAAGCGGAGCCGGCCGTCGGCGGTCCAGCGGACCAGGTCCCCCGTGCGGTACATCCGCTCCCCCGGCGCGCCGAACGGGTCGGCGACGAACCGCTGGGCGGTGAGTCCCGGCCGGCGCAGGTAGCCGCGCGCGAGACCTGGGCCGGCGAGGTACAGCTCGCCGGTCACGCCGGGCGGTACGGGACGCAGGGCGGCGTCGAGCACGCGGACGCGGGTGAGGCCGGCGGGGCGGCCGATGGACGGGGCGCCGGTGCCCGGGGTCAGCGGGCCGGTCCAGGTGGCGACCACGGTCGCCTCGGTGGGCCCGTAGGAGTTGATCATCCGGCGGCCGGGGGCCCAGGTGTCGACCAGGTCGGCCGGGCAGGCCTCGGCGCCCACGATGAGCGTGCGCAGGGCGGGCAGGGCGGCGGCGGTCTGCGCCGGTACGGTGGCCAGCGCGGCCGGCGGGATCAGGGCGTGGCTGACGCGCCGCTCGGCGAGCACCTCCGCCAGCCGCTCCCCGACCAGCGGCCCCTCCTCTCCGGTGACCAGCGCGGCCCCGCTCAGCAGGGAGACGCACAGCTCCAGCACGGAGGCGTCGAAGCTGGGCGAGGCGAACTGCAGGACCCGGTCGCCGGGGCCGGCCGCGTACCGGGCGGCGGCCGCCGCGGCGAAGGAGGCGAGGCCCCGGTGGGTGACCACCACGCCCTTGGGGGTGCCGGTGGAGCCGGAGGTGTAGATGACGTAGGCCGGGTGGGCGGGGGTGAGGGCGGTGGGGCGGTCGGTGTCCGTGGGTGCCGTCTGCGGCCCGTCGGCGGCCCAGACCTCGGCGGGGTCGTCGAGGACGAGGTGGGCGCCCGCGTCCCGGATCATGAACTCCCGTCGCTGCGGCGGGTAGTCGGGGTCCACGGGCAGGAAGGCGCCGCCGGCCTTGGCGACCGCGAGCTGGGCCACGACGGCCGCCGCCGAGCGGGGCAGCGCCAGGGCCACCACCCGCTCCGGTCCGGCACCGTCCCCGAGGAGCCGGTGGGCGAGCCGGTTGGCGGCCCGGTCCACCTCCGCGTACGTCAGTTCCCGGTCGCCGTCCACCAGCGCCGGCGCGTCCGGGGTACGGGCGGCCTGCCGTTCGAACAGAGCGGGCAGGGTGGCCTCGGGCACCGGGCGGAAGGTGCCCCGGCCCTGGTCCGGCAGCGCCTTCAGCTCGTCGGCGGAGGCCAGCGGCAGGGCGCCGAGCGGGCGGTCCGGGTCCTCGGCGACGGCGTGCAGCAGGGTGCCGAGCTGTCCGGCCATGCGTTCCGCGGTGGCCGGGTCGAACAGGTCGGTGTTGTAGGTGAGCAGGCCGTGCAGGGCTCCGGAGCCGGTCTCGGCGAATTCCAGGGTGAGGTCGAACGCGGCCTGTTCCGACTCCGGTTCGACGTCGGTGACGTCCAGTCCGGGCAGGTCGAGGCCGGCGGCCGGGGTGTTCTGGAGGACGACCATCACCTGGAAGAGCGGGCTGCGGCTGGTGTCGCGGACCGGCTGCACCTCGTCCACCACCCGTTCGAACGGCACGTCCTGGTGGGCGAAGGCGTCGAGGACGGTCTGCCGTACGGCGGTGAGGAACCCGGTGAAGGGCTGCTCGGCCTCGGCCCGGGAGCGCAGCACCAGGGTGTTGACGAAGAACCCGACGAGGCCCTGCGTCTCGGGCCGGTCGCGGCCGGAGGTGACGGTGCCGACGGCGATGTCCTCGGCGCCCGAGACCCGGGCGAGGTAGGCCTGGGCGGCGGCGACGAGCGTGGTGAACAGGGTGGTCCCGTGCTCCCGGGCGAGCCGGGTCAGCCCCCGCACGGTCCTGGCGGGCACGGTCAGCCGGGTGGTCGCGCCGGCGCTGGTGCGCACCGGCGGCCGGGGCCGGTCGGTGGGCAGGTCCAGCGGTGCGGTGTCGGCCAGGTGCCGCTTCCAGTAGGCGAGGTGCTCCTGCGCGCCGGTCTCCCCGGCGGTGCGCTGCCAGTGCGCGTAGTCGGCGTACCGGACCGGCAGCGGCGCCAACTCGCTCTCTTGAACGCCTAGTTCAGCTCGATAGTAGTGGGCGAGGTCGCCGAGCAGGACGGAGGTTGACCAGCCGTCGGTGACGATGTGGTGCAGGGTGAGGGTGAGCACGTGCTCGTCCTCGGCCAGCCGGACCAGTCCGGTGCGCAGCAGCGGTCCCTCGCGCAGGTCGAAGGGGCGGGAGCGCTCCTCGGCGAGCAGGCGCCGCAGCGCCTGCTCCCGTTCACCTGCGGCCACCCGGGTCAGGTCGCGCACGGGCAGCGGCACGTCCTGCGGCGGGCGGACGAGCTGGACGCCGTGCCCGTCGACGCTGTCGAAGGTGGTGCGCAGCGACTCGTGCCGGGCCACCAGGGCACCGAGGGCGGCGCGCAGGGCGCGGGCGTCCAGGCTGCCGCGCAGGCGGAGGGCGAGCGCGGTGACGTACTCCGCGCCGCCCGGAGCGAACTCCTCCAGGAACCACAGGCGTTGCTGGGCGTACGACATCGGCGCGGCCCCCTCCCGGGTGACCGGGGTGATCGCCGCGCGGCCGGCGCCCTGCCGTGCGCCGAGCAGGCGGGCCAGTCCGGCCGGCGTGGGGTAGGTGAACACCGCGCGCGGGGTGACGTCGGTGTCGAAGGCCTCGGCGAGGCGGGAGGCGAGCCGGATGCTGAGGATCGAGTCGCCGCCGAGCTGGAAGAAGTCGTCCTCCACGCCGGGCGGTTCGCTGCCCAGCACCTCGCCGAACACGGCGGCCGTGCGGCGCTCGGCCTCGGTGCGGGGCTCGACCCGGGTGCCCCCCGGCAGGGCCTCGGGTGCGGGCAGGGCCGCCCGGTCGACCTTGCCGTTGCGGCTGAGCGGGAGGGCGGTGAGCGGTACGACGGCGGTGGGCACGAGGTAGTCGGGGAGGGTGCGTGCGGCGAAGGCCCGCAGCTCCTCGCCGTCCCCTCCGGCCGGTCCGACGACGTAGGCCACGAGCCGTTTGGCGCCCGGCCGGTCCTCGCGGGCCAGCACGGCCACGTCGACGACGTCCGGGTGGGCGGCGAGGGCGGCCTCGACCTCGGCGGGCTCGACCCGGAAGCCGCGGATCTTGACCTGGTCGTCGGCGCGGCCCAGGAACTCGACGGTGCCGTCCGGCCGCCGCCGGGCCAGGTCGCCGGTGCGGTACATGCGGGCGCCGGGCGGGCCGCAGGGGTCGGCGAGGAAGCGGGCCGCTGTGTCGCCGGGGCGGCCCAGGTAGCCGCGGGCGACGCCCTCGCCGGCCAGGTACAGCTCGCCCGCGCAGCCCGGCGGTACGGGGCGCAGCCGGGCGTCGAGGACGTGCACCCGCATGTCGTCCAGCGGCCGGCCGATGGGCACGGTGCCGGGTACGGCGGCCGGGTCGGTGAGGGCGCAGGAGGTGGCGAACGTGGTGGTCTCCGTGGGCCCGTAGCCGTCCACGACGGTCAGGCCGGGGCAGGCGGCCAGCACCCGGCGCACGGCCTGGGCGGGCACGACGTCGCCGCCGGTCCACACCTGCCGCAGGCCCCGGAAGCAGTCGGGGGCGTCCTGCGCGAGCAGCCGGAACAGTCCGGCGGTCAGCCACAGTGCGGTCAGCCCGCCGTCGGCGGCCAGCCGGCGCAGCAGGGCCGCGTCCACGCTCTCGCCCGGGGCCACGACCACGCAGCCGCCGGTGAGGAGCGGAGCCCACACCTCGAAGGTGGCGGCGTCGAAGGCGACCGGCGAGTGCAGCAGCACCCGGGCGCAGACGCCGTCGGAGAACCGGCTGTCGGTGGCGAGCGCCGCCACGTCCCGGTGCCGTACCGCGACCGCCTTGGGCAGGCCGGTCGAGCCGGAGGTGAACATCACGTAGGCCAGCCGGTCGGGATCGGCGGCCGGTGTCCGCCCGTCGCCGCTGCCGGTGCGGGCGGCGGCCACCTCGGCGGCGGTGAGCCGGACGGTGACGCCGGCCCGGGCGAGGAGGTCGCGGCGGCGCTCCTCGGGGGCCCGGGCGTCGACGGGGACGTAGGCGCCGCCGGCCATGAGCACCGCGAGCTGGGCGACGACGAGTTCGGCGGAGCGGTCCATCAGCAGCGCGACCCGGTCCTCGGCCGCGAGCCCGCCGGCCACCAGCCGTGCGGCGACGGCGCGGGCCCACTCGTCGAGCCCGCGGAAGGTCAGCTCGCGGTCGCCGTCGCGGACCGCGGGCGCGTCCGGAGTACGGCGGACCTGTTCCCGGAACAGGTCCACGGGACTGCGCGGGACGGCCGGCCGGGCGGTGGTGTTCCAGGCGGCCAGCAGGTCGCGGTCGGCCGGGGTGAGCAGGTCCAGGGCGGCCAGGTCGGTGTCGAACCCGTCGGCCAGGGTGGTGAGCAGGGCGGCCAGCCGGTCCGCGGCGCGTTCGGCGGTGCCGGCCTCGAACAGGTCGGGGTCGTAGGCCAGGTCGAAGCCGAGCCGTTCGGACAGGTGGGCGCGCAGGCACCACGGGAAGGTGGTGGCGTCGTCGGCGCGCACCTCCTCGACCCGGACGCCCGTGCGGGCCGTGGCCGACTCGTCCACGGGGTAGTTCTCGAAGACCACCATGCTGTCGAACAGAGCTTCGCCGGGCGGGACTTCGGCGACGGCCTGGATGCGGGGCAGGGCCAGGAAGTCGAAGCGACGGGCCTCGCTCTGCCGGTCCTGGAGGCCGCGCAGCCACGGCAGCACCGGCCCGGCGGGTATCCGGACCCGGGTCGGCACGGTGTTGATGAACATGCCGATCATGCCGTCGACGCCGGGGAGTTCGGCCGGCCGGCCGGAGACGGTGGTGCCGAACACCACGTCGTCCCGGCCGCTGTAGCGGGCCAGCAGCAGCGCCCAGGCGGCCGCCACCACGGTGTTGACGGTCAGCCCGGCGCGGGCGGCGGCCTCCCGCAGCCGGCGCGAGACGTTCGCGTCCAGCTCGTGGTGGACGGCGGCGGCGGACCGGGCGCGGTGGGCCTCGGCGGGGGTACGGTCGTACGGCAGCGGGGTGCGGGCGGTGAACCCGGCCAGCGCCTCGGCCCAGTGCCGCTCGGCCGCCGGCTCGTCCTGCTCGCGCAGCCAGTGCAGGAAGTCCGCGAAGGGCCGCCGTGCCGGGGGCGCCGGGTCGGGGCCGCCGGTCAGGGCGGCGTACCGCTCGCACACCTCGGTGAGCAGCTGCCCGGTGCTCCAGCCGTCGAGGACGATGTGGTGGGTGGACCACAGCAGCAGCACCTCGTCGCCGGGCAGGGCGGCCAGGGTGAGCCGGGTCAGCGGTGCGGCGGTGAGGTCCAGGCCGGCCGCGCGGTCATCGGCGAGCAGCCGCTCGGTGGTCTCCGCCCGCTGCGCGGGCGTCAGGGCGCGCCAGTCGAGGTGGGTGACGGGCAGTTCGGCGCGGTGGTGCACCACCTGCACCGGGTGGGGCAGGTGCTGCCAGTGGACGCTGGTGCGCAGCGCCGGGGTGCGGTCGGCGACCTGCTGCCAGGCGGCGGCGAAGGCGCGCGGGTCGCCCACGCCGGACAGCCGTACCGCCGTGCGGTCGAAGTAGGCGTGTTCGGTGTCCACCAGGCCGTGGAAGAGCATGCCGGACTGCAGCGGGGTGAGCGGCAGGACGTCCTCGACGTGCCGGCCGGTGCCGACGAGCCGGTCCAGCTGGTCCTGGGCGAGGCCGGCGAGGGGGAAGTCGGAGGGGGTACGGCCGCCCGTGCCGGGCCGGCCGCAGTGCGCCACGATGTCCCGCAGGGCGGCGAGCGTGTCCTCGGCGAGCCGGCGGACGGTGCTCTCGTCGTAGACCGCCGGCGGATAGGTCCAGCCGAGTTCGAGCCGGCCCTGCTGGACCACTCCGGTGACGTCCAGGAGGTACGGGCGGGGTTCGTCCGGGTCGGTGTCCCGGCCGGCCGGGGGCAGGGCGCCCCGGAACAGGCCGTCGGCACCGGCCGTGTCCCACTGGCCGTGGTAGTTGAAGCCGACCTGCGGGGCCGGTGTGCCGGTGAGCGGGCTGTCGGGTCGCAGGTGGCGCAGGGCGCCGTGGCTCAGGCCGTGCAGCGGCACCGCGCGCAGCTGCTCCTTGACCGAGCGGAGGGTGTCGTGCCAGCCGGCGTCCGGGGCGACGCGCAGGGCGAGCGGGAACTCGGCGGTGAACCAGCCGACGGTCCGGGAGAGGTCCACGTCCTCGAACAGGTCCTCCCGGCCGTGTCCCTCCACGCCGAGCATGACGGTGTCGCGCCCGCACCAGCGGGCCAGGGTGCGGCCGAGGGCGCTGAGCAGGACGTCGTTGACCTGGGTGCGGTAGGCCTCCGGGACCTGCCGCAGCAGGGCGTCGGTGGCCTCCTCGTCCAGCGTGACCGTGAGGGTGGCGGCGGTGCCGTGGGTGTTCGGTCCCGGGCGTCCGGCGGGCAGCTCGGCCGGGGCCGCGCCGGTGCGTGTCCAGTACGGCAGGTCGGCGTCGAGGGCGCCGGAGCGGGTGTGCCGGTCGAGGCGGGCGGCCCAGTGGCCGTAGGGGGTGCCGGTGGCGGGCAGCTCGACGGGCCGGCCGGCCGCGGCGGCCCGGTGGGCGGCCTCCAGGTCCGCCAGCAGGATGCGCCAGGACACCCCGTCGACCACCAGGTGGTGGGCGGTGACGACCAGTTGTCCCGGCCGCTGCGGGCCCCGGTCGAAGAACAGGACGCGGACGACCCGGCCCGCCAGGGGATCGAGGCCGGCCTGCGCCTCGTCGGTGAGCCGCTGGACCGCGGCCTCCAGCTCCGTGTCCTCCAGCCCGGCCGTGTCGTGGCGGGTGAAGACGCCGTCCGGCGCCTCGGGCAGCGCCTCCTGGTACCAGCCGTCGGCGGTGCGGTGGAAACGGGTGCGCAGGGCCGGGTGCCGGCGTACGACGGCGCCGACGGCCTGTGCGAGGGCCGGGTGGTCGGTGCCGGGGGCGAGTTCGAGGCGCTGGGTCATGGTGAACCGGAGCGGCCGGGCGGGGTCGCGGCCGTCCAGGTACCAGTGCTGGATCGGGGTGAGCGGCGCCTCGCCCGTCTCCTGTTCGGCAACCGGGCGCGGGGCGGACTCCTTCGCCCGGAGGGCGAGTTCGGCGACCGTCTGGTGGCGGAAGACGTCCTTGGTGGTGAGGGCGAGGCCGGCCTGCCGGGCGCGGGAGACGATCTGGATGCTCAGGATGGAATCGCCGCCGAGCGCGAAGAAGTTGTCGCGCGCGCCGACCCGTTCGACGCCGAGCACCTCGGCCCAGATCGCGGCCAGGCGTTCCTCCGTGCCGGGCCGGGGGGCGACGTACGGGGTGCTGCTGTCGGGCTGTGCGGGCGGCGCGGGCAGGGCACGCCGGTCGGTCTTGCCGCTGGTGGTGCGCGGGATGCGGGCCAGCGGCACGAACGCGGCGGGCACCATGTGGTCGGGCAGGGTACGGCGCAGCGCGAGGCGCAGCTCGTCGGCGGACGGGAGGCGTTCGCCGACGGGCACCACATAGCCGACGAGGACGAGCCGGCCGGCGTGTTCCCGTGCGGTGACCGCGGCGTCGGCGACGTCCGGGTGGTCCAGGAGGGCGGCCTCCACCTCGCCGGGCTCGATGCGGAACCCGCGTATCTTCACCTGTTCGTCCACCCGGCCAAGGAACTCCAGCAGCCCGTCCCGGTCCCAGCGGGCGCGGTCCCCGGTGCGGTACATCCGCTCCCCCGGCGCGCCGAACGGGTCGGCGAGGAAGCGGGCGGCGGTGAGGCCGGGCCGGTGCAGATAGCCGCGGGCCACCTGCGCCCCGGCCAGGTACAGCTCGCCGGGCACTCCGGGCGGCACCGGGCGCAGGGCGCCGTCGAGCACGTAGGCCCGCAGGTTGCCGCCGGGACGGCCGATGACGGGGCGGTCGGACCGGTCGGCGGGGCGGCCGTAGGCGGCGTCGACGGTGCACTCGGTGGGTCCGTACATGTTGTACACCGCCACGCCCGACTCCCGTTCGGCGCGGGCGAGTTCGCGCCAGTCGGCCGGGGAGACGGCCTCGCCGCCGACGAGCAGCAGGCGCGGGTGGTGGCGGCCGGGGGCGAGCAGGCCGGCGGCGGTGAGTTCACGCAGGAAGGACGGGGTGACGTTGACGAGGTCGAGGCGGTGTGCGGCGATCCGGGCGCAGAACGCCTCCGGGTCCAGGCGTACGTCCTCGTCGATCAGGTGGACCTCGTGGCCGAGGGCGAGAAGCAGCGGCCCCTCCCAGGAGGTGTCGAAGGAGAAGGAGGCGCTGAGTGCGGCCCGCAGCCGCAGCCCGCCGCCGGTGTGCGGGGCGAGCAGGTGCGCGCGGTGGTCGTGGCACAGGTTGACCAGCTGCCGGTGTTCGACGGCGACGCCCTTGGGGCGGCCGGTGGAGCCGGAGGTGTAGACGATGTAGGCGGTGTGTTCGGGCAGCAGGGGCCGGACGCGGTCGGCGTCGGTCGGGTCGTGGGCGGGGAGCCGGTCCCAGGGCACCTCGCCGAGGCCGGTCAGCAGGGTGTGCGGACGGGCGTCGGAGAGGAGGAAGTCCACTCGCTCCCGGGGGAGTTCGGGGTCCAGGCAGAGCAGGGTGGCGCCCGCCTTGAGGACCGCGAGCACCGCCACCACCAGGTCGGAGGTGCGCGGGAGCCGTACGGCGACCACGTCCTCGGTGCCGGTGCCCTGGGCGATGAGGTGGTGGGCCAGCCGGTTGGCGCGCTCGTTCAGCGCCCCGAGGTCCAGGGTGGTGTCCCGGGCCACCAGGGCGGTGTGGCGGGGGGTCCGGGCGGCCTGCGCCTCGAACAGGGCGGGGAAGGTGGTGTCCGGCTCGGGCAGCCGGGCGCCCTGCCCGTACCGCAGCACAAGACGCCGTTCGTCGCCGGTCATCAGCGGCAGGTGCCCCACGGCCCGCCCCGGATCCTCGGCGGCGGCCTCCAGCAGGACGCGCAGCCGGGCCGCCAGGCGTTCGGCGGTGTCGGCGTCGAAGAGCCCGGTGTTGTACTCCAGGTAGCCGGTGAGCCCACCGTCCGTCTCCGTGAAGTCGAAGGCGAGGTCGAAGGTGGCGGTGCGGACCGGCGGCGTCACCGGTTCCACCGCCAGGCCGGGCAGCCGGGGCGGCTCGCCACCGAGGTTGTGCAGGGCGACCATGACCTGGAACAGAGGGGTGCGGCTGGTGTCCCGCTCGGGCTGGAGGGCGTCCACCACCCGCTCGAAGGGCACCTCCTGGTGGGCGAACGCCTCCAGGACGGTGGTGCGCACCTCGGCCAGCAGCTCCCGGAACGGCAGTTCGGGCCGGATCCGGGCGCGCAGCACCAGCGTGTTGACGAACATGCCGACCACGTCGTGCAGCTCGGACCGCTCGCGGCCCGCGGTGACGGTACCGACGGTGACGTCCTCCTGGCCCGCCCAGCGGGCGAGCAGGATCTGGCAGGCCGTGACCAGCGTCATGTAGAGGGTGGCGTCGGCCTCCCGGCCCCGTTCGCGCAGCCGTTCGGTCAGCGCGGCGGGCAGGGTGAAGGTCACCAGGGCGCCCTCGCGGGTGCGGACGGCCGGCCGGGGCCGGTCGGTGGGCAGCTCCAGCGGAGTCACACCGTCCAGGACCCGGCGCCAGTGGGCGAGTTCGGCCTCGGCCCGCTCGGCGCGGGTGCGCTGCCAGGTGGCGTAGTCGGTGTAGCGGACGGGCAGCCGGGGCAGGTCGGGGCGGCGGTCCTCCAGGGCCGCCGCGTACAGCTCGCCCAGGTCCCGGGCCAGCACGCCGGTGGACCAGCCGTCGGTGACGATGTGGTGCGCGGCCAGCACGAGGACGTGGTCGTCGTCGGCGAACCGGGCCAGGCGGGCCCGGAACAGCGGCCCGGTGGCCAGGTCGAAGGGGGTGGTGGCCTCCCGGTCCAGCAGGGCGTCGAGGGCGGTGGTGTCCGGGAGGTCGTCCACCGGGAGGTCGACGGGGCGCGCCGGGTGGACGACCTGCCGGGCCTGGCCGTCGAGTTCGGTGAACGTGGTGCGCAGGGTCCCGTGCCGGGCGACCAGGCCGTCCAGGGCGGTGCGCAGGGCGGCGGTGTCGAGCGGGCCGCGCAGCCGCAGCACGGACAGGGTGGTGTACTCGGTGCTGCCCGGCTCGAACCGGTCGAGGAACCACAGGCGTTGCTGGGCGTACGACAGCGGCGCCGGGGCGTCCGCGGCGGCGGCCGGGATGGCGTCGGCGGTGTTCCCGCTGCGGGGTTCGCCCAGTGCGGCCGCGAGGGCGGCCACGGTGGAGTGGGTGAACAGCAGCCGGGGTGAGACGTCCGCGCCGAAGGCGGCGCGCAGCCGGGCGGTGACGCGGACGGCGAGGATGGAGTCGCCGCCGAGGGCGAAGAAGTCGTCGTCGGCGCTGACCTCGTCGGTGTCCAGGACGTCGGTCCACGCGGCAGCGACCAGCCGTTCGGCCGGGGTGCGCGGCGGGGTCCGCGGGCCGTCGGCGGCGAAGCCGTCGGGGCCGGGCGCGGGCAGTGCGCGCCGGTCGAGTTTGCCGTTGGCGGTGAGCGGTAGCGCGGCCATCGGCACATAGGCGGCCGGCACCATATGCGCGGGCAGCAACGCCTCCAGGTGGGCGCGGAGTTCGGCGGCGGGCGGAGGCGGTACGGCGCGGTCGCCGGTGCCGGTGCCGACGACGTGGGCGACGAGCCGGCGGGTCCCGGCGGTGTCCTCGTACACGCCGACGGTGGCGGCGCCCACACCGGGGTGGCGGTGCAGGGCGGCCTCGATCTCGCCGGGTTCGATGCGGTAGCCGCGGATCTTGACCTGCTGGTCGGCGCGGCCCAGGTACTCCAGGGTGCCGGCGGCCCGCCGGCGGGCCCGGTCCCCGGTGCGGTACATGCGGGTGCCGGGCCGTCCGAACGGGTCGGCGAGGAAGCGGGTCGCGGTGAGGCCGGGCCGGTTCAGGTAGCCGCGCGCCAGGCCCTCGCCGGCGACGAACAGCTCGCCGACGGCACCTGGGGGCACCGGCTGGAGGGTGTCGTCGAGGACGTAGAGCCGCAGGTCGGGGATGCCGGTTCCGATGGGGCTCGCGGTGCCGGCGCCGGCCGCCCGGCGGTCCAGCGGAGCGTGGGTGACGTGCACGGTGGTCTCGGTGATGCCGTACATGTTCACCAGGCGGGGCGCGGTGTCCGGGTGGCGGGTGTACCAGTCGGCGAGCCGGGTCACGTCCAGCGCCTCACCGCCGAAGATCACCGTGCGCAGCGCCAACCTGTTGCTGACGTCGGGGAGTTCGGCGTCGGCCCGGCTGAGGGGGTGGAAGGCGGAGGGGGTCTGGTTGAGGACGGTGACCTGTTCGTCGGCGAGCAGGCGCAGGAAGTCCTCCGGGGAGCGGGCGGTGTCCTCGGGGACGATCACCAGCCGGCCGCCGTGCAGCAGCGGGCCCCACAGCTCCCACACCGAGAAGTCGAAGGCGTAGGAGTGGAACAGCGTCCACACGTCGTCGGGGCCGAAGCCGAACCAGTGCCGGGTGCGGGTGAAGAGCCGGACCACGTTGGCGTGCGGGACGACGACACCCTTGGGCCGTCCGGTGGAGCCGGAGGTGTAGATGGCGTAGGCGGGGCTCTCGGGCAGTGCGCGGCGGGCCGGGCCGGCGGCCGGGCGCCGGGCCAGGTCGGCGCGGACGCCGGGGTCGTCCAGCAGGAGGACCGGTACGGCCGTGTCGGCCGCGGTCTGCCGGGTGGTCACCAGCGTCACCGGCCGGGCGTCGGCGAGCAGGTCCCGGACGCGTTCCGCGGGCAGCGCGGGGTCGACGGGCAGGTAGGCGGCGCCGGTCTTGAGGACGGCGAGGACGGCCACGACGAGGTCGGTGGAGCGGGGCAGCGCGAGGGCCACGAACGTCTCCGGTCCGGCGCCGACTTCGGCGAGCCGGTGCGCGAGCCGGCTCGCCCGCGTGTCCAGGGTGGCGTAGTCGAGCCGGTCGTCGCCGCAGGTGACGGCTTCGGCCCCGGGGGTGCGGGCGGCCTGGGCGGCGAAGAGGGCGTCCAGGGTTTCGGCGGGCCGGCCCTCCTCGGTGCCGTTCCAGTCGGCCAGCATCCGGCGCCGCTCCTCGGCGGTCGTCCAGGCGAGGGCGCGCACGGGCCGGTCCGGGTCGTCGGCCAGCTCGGTGAGCAGCAGGCACAGCCGGTCGGCGAGGGACCGTACCGTCGTCGCGTCGAACAGCTCCGGGTCGTAGCCGAGGTCGAAGCCGAACCGCTCGCCCTGGTAGGCCCGCAGCACGAGGGGGTAGTTGGTGGCGTCGCGGGCGGAGACGTCGGCCAGACGGATCCCGGTGCCGGCCGAACGGGCCTGGTCGAAGGGGTAGTTCTCGAAGGCGACCATGCTGTCGAACAGCGGGCTGCCGGCCGGCACGTCGCTGAGCGAGGTCAGCTCGGCGAGGGACACCGCGGCGAACCGCCGGGCCTCGGCCTGCGCCTCCTGCAGCTCCCGCAGCCAGGCGGCGGCGGTGCGGCGGCCGTCCACGCGGACCCGGGTGGGCAGGGTGTTGATGAACATGCCGACCATCGACTCGACGCCGGGCAGGTCGTCGGGGCGGCCGGAGACGGTGGTCCCGAACAGTACGTCCCGCTCGGCGCTGTAGCGGGACAGCAGCAGCGCCCAGGCGCCCTGGACCACCGTGCCGAGGGTCAGTCCGGCCGCGCGGGCGGTGCGGGCGAGCCGCGCGGACACCTCGCCGGACAGACCGGCGGTGTGCACGCGGCCGGAGCGGGTCTCGTGCCCCGGGCGCCGGACACGGTCGACGGGCAGCGGGGTCGGGGTGGCGAACCCGGCGAGGACGCCCCGCCAGTGCGCGCGGGCGGCCTCGGTGTCCTGGCCGGCCAGCCAGCGCACGTAGTCGGCGAACGGCCGGCGTACCGGGGGCGGGGTTCCCGCGCCGGTGGTGAGGGCCGCGTACTCCGCGAAGACGTCGGTGAGCACCTGGGCCAGGCTCCAGCCGTCCAGGATCAGGTGGTGGGAGGTCCACAGCAGGTGCAGCCGGTCGTCGGGCAGCCGGACCAGGGTGAGCCGCATCAGGGGTGCGGTGCCGAGGTCCAGGCCGCGTGCGAGGTCGTCGGCGCGCAGCCGGTCCAGCCGCCCGGCCCGCTCCCCCGCGTCCAGGTGGCGCCAGTCCAACTGCTCCGTCGGCACGGTGACGTGTCGGTGCACGACCTGGAGCGGTACCGGGACGTCCTCCCACACGACCGAGGTGCGCAGGGCGGGGGTACGGTCGGTCACCCGCTGCCAGGCCACGGCGAGGGCGTCGGGGTCGGTCACCCCGTCCAGCAGCAGTGCGGCCTGGTCGACGTACACGTCGTCCGGTCCGCCGACCAGCCGGTGGAAGAGCATGCCCTCCTGGAGCGGGGTCAGCGGCAGCAGGTCCTCCACGTCCCGGCCGTCCCCCGCCAGGCGGTCCACGCCGGCCTGGTCGAGGCCGGCGAGGGGGAAGTCGGAGGGGGTACGGCCGCCCGCGCCGGGCCGGGCGCAGTGCTCGGCGATGGCAGCGAGCGCGCGCACCATGCCCTCGGCCAGCTCCCGGACGGTACCCGGGCGGTGCACCTGGTCGCTGTAGTGCCAGGTGATCTCCATTTCGCCGTCGGCGACCAGCGCGGACACGTCCAGCAGGTGGTCCAGGGGCGCACCGGGGTCCGTGTCCCGGCCGGGTACGTCGGCCACGGGCGCGAAGTCCCCTCCGCCGGGCGCCTCCCACTGGCCGTGGTAGGTGAAGCACACCTGGGGCAGCGGGAGTCCGGCGAGGGCGCGGGCGGCGGGGCGGGGCGATCCGAGGTGGCCCAGCGCCTGGTAGCTCAGGCCACGGCGGGGAACGGCCCGCAGCCGCTCCTTGACGGACTTGAGCGTGGCGCCCCAGTCGGCCGGGCCTGCCGGGGTCAGGGTGACCGGGTACTGGGTGGTGAACCAGCCGACCGTGCGGGACAGTTCGGCACCCTCGACCAGGTCCTCCTCGCGGCCGTGGCCCTCCAGGGCGACGGTCACCCGGTCCGTGCCCGTCCAGTCGGCCAGCACCCGGGCCAGTGCGCTCAGCAGCACGTCGTTGATCTGGGTGCGGTAGACCCCGGGCACGCGGCGCAGCAGCGCCTCGGTGGTGGCGCGGTCCACCCGGGTGCGGACGGTGTGCACGGATCCGGCGAGCGGGGTGCCGGGCAGGTCGACGGGGAGCGGGGTGCGCGGGAGCGCGGCTTCCGCCGTCCAGTGCGGCAGGTCGTCGTCCAGGCCGCCGGCCCGGACCCGGTCGGCGAGGTCGCGCGCCCAGTCGGCGAACGGGGTGTGCTCGGGCTCCGGTCGGGGTTCCTCGCCCGCCGCGGCCTGCCGGTAGGCCTGTTCCAGGTCGGCGAGCAGCACCCGCCAGGAGACGCTGTCGACCGCCAGGTGGTGTGCGGTCAGGAAGAGTTGCGGGCGCTGCCCGCCGGTCAGCAGGGCAGCGCGGAACAGGGCTCCGGTGGCCGGGTCCAGGGCCGCGCGGGCGGCCTGGGCCGCCTCGGCGGGCGGGGTCCCGGGGCCGTGGCGGGTGAGCAGCCCGGTGGCCGGGCCGGTGCCGGGGTGCTGCCGCCAGGTGTCCCCGGTGCGGGTGAAGCGGGTGCGCAGGGCCGGGTGCCGGGCCGGCAGGGCCTCCAGTGCCCGTTCCAGCGCCCGCTCGTCCAGGTCGTACGGCAGGTCGAGCAGCATCGACATGCCGAAGTGCCGCAGCGGGCCGTGCGTGGCGAAGAACCACTCCTGGACCGGGGTGAGGGGGGCGGGTCCGTCCGCGTGCGGGCGCCGCGGGGCGGGCGGGGTCCCGGTGCGGTGGGACGCGGCGGCGGCCAGGTCCGCGACGGTCTGGTGCCGGAAGACGTCCTGGGAGCCGATACCGATGCCCGCGGCGCGCGCCCGGGAGACGGCCTGGATGCTCAGGATCGAGTCGCCGCCCAGCTCGAAGAAGTTGTCCGTGACGCCGACCCGGTCCACGCCGAGCACCTCGGCCCAGATGCCGGCCAGGGTCTCCTCGTCGGGGGTGCGCGGGGCGACGAACTCCCGCGTGCCGGCGTCGTGTTCGGGGGCCGGCAGGGCGCGGCGGTCCAGTTTGCCGCTGGTGGTCAGCGGCAGTGCGTCCAGCGGGGTGAAGGAGGACGGCACCAGCGCGTCGGGCAGCACCCGGCGCAGGGCCGAGCGCAGGCCGGCGGGGGCGGGCCGGGGTGCGCCGGGCGCGGGAACGACGTAGGCGGCGAGGCGGGAGTGGCCGTGCGGGTCGGGCACGGCGACGACCGCGGCGGCGGTGATGCCGGGCAGCGCGAGCAGGGCGGCCTCGATCTCGCCGGGCTCGATGCGGTGGCCGCGCACCTTGACCTGGTCGTCGGCGCGGCCGAGGTAGTCGAGGCAGCCGTCGGCGGTCCAGCGGGCCAGGTCCCCCGTGCGGTACATGCGGGTGCCGGGCGGCCCGTAGGGGTCGGCGAGGAAGCGGGCGGCGGTCAGGCCGGGGCGGCCGGTGTAGCCCCGGGCCAGCTGGGGGCCCGCGAGGTACAGCTCACCGCCGACACCGGGCGGCACCGGCTGAAGCCGGTCGTCCAGCACATACGCCCGCAGGCCCGGCAGGGGGCGGCCCACCAGCGGGCGGTCGCCGTCGATCCGGCAGGACAGCGCGTCGACCGTGCACTCGGTGGGGCCGTAGAAGTTGTGGGCGGTCACGTCCGGATGGGCGGCCAGCTCCCGCCACAGCGCGGGCCCGGCCGCCTCGCCGCCGAGCATGAGGACCCGGGGGTGGTGCCGGGGGTCGGTGAGCAGTCCGGCGGGCAGCAGCTGCCGCAGGTAGGAGGGGGTGACGTCGAGGAAGTCGACGCGGTGCCGGACGACGTACTCGACCAGGGCGGCCGGGTCGATCCGGGTCGCCTCGTCCACCAGGTGCAGCGGGTGGCCGTCGGCCATCAGCAGCACGCCTTCGAGGGAGGTGTCGAAGGAGAAGGACGCGGTGAGCGCGACCCGCAGCGGACCGCCGCCCGCCTCGGCGACGAAGCCGGCCCGGTGGGCGGCCAACAGGTGCGCCGCCGCGCGGTGGGACACGGCGACGCCCTTGGGCCGGCCGGTGGAGCCGGAGGTGTGGATGACGTACGCGGTGTGCTCGGGGTGCAGCGGGGCACGCCGGTCGGTGTCCGGGGCGGTCGCGGGTACGGCGCGCAGGGCGGCCTCGTCCAGGACCAGGGCCGGGCGGGTGTCGTCCAGCAGGTACCGGACGCGTTCCTCGGGCAGGGCCGGGTCGAGCGGCAGGTATCCGGCGCCGGACTTCCAGACGGCGAGGATCGCGGTGATCATGTCGGCGGTGCGCGGCAGCCGCAGCGCGACCAGCCGTTCGGGGGCCGCGCCGAGCGCGACGAGGTGGTGGGCGAGCCGGTTGGCGCGGGCGTTGAGCGTGGCGTAGTCCAGCCGTTCGCCGCCCGCGACGAGGGCGAGGGCGTCCGGGGTGCGGGCCGCGCGGCGCTCGAAGAGGGCCGGGAGGAGGGTGTCGTCCACGGACAGGTGCGGGCCGGCGCTCCAGTCGTGGACGAGGCGCCGTACCTCGTCCCCGGACAGCAGGGGCAGGGTGCCCAGCGGGCGGTCCGGGGTGTCGGCGGCCCCGTGGAGCAGGCGCAGCAGCTGTCCGGCCAGCCGCTCGGCGGTGGCCGCGTCGAACAGGTCGGTGCGGTACTCCAGCAGACCGGTCAGCGCGGTGCCGTCCGGCACGAACTCGATGCTCAGGTCGAAGGTGGCCGCCTGCCGGGGCACGGTGACCGGGCTGGTGGCGAGGGAGCGCGGGGCGGTCGCGGCGGGCGGTTCGGGGTGCAGCAGGACCATCACGTCGAACAGCGGGTTACGGCCCGCCTCCCGGGGGGCGCCCACCGCCTCCACGACCCGTTCGAACGGCGTGTCGCCGTGGGCGAAGGCGTCGCCCACCGTCCCGGCCGCCTTCGCCAGCAGGTCACGGAAGGATCCGGAGGCGTCCACCGGGGTGCGCAGCGCGACGGTGTTCACGAAGAACCCGACGGTCCGTTCCAGATCGGTGCGGGACCGGCCCGGCGTCAGTGAGCCGACGGTGATGTCGTCCTGGCCGGACCAGCGGGCCAGCAGCGCCTGGGTGGCGGCGACCAGGGCGGTGTGGAGGGTGCTGTGCTGTTCTCTGGCGAGATCGCGCAGCCGGGCGGTGAGGCGGGCCGGGACGGTGAAGGTGTGGACGGCGCCCTCCCCCGCCTCCTCGCCGCGCCGGGGCCGGTCCAGGGGCAGCTCCGGGGCGACCGAGCCCGACAACTGTTCGCGCCAGTAGTCGAGTTCGCGCTCCAGTCGGGGGCCCGAGAGCTGGGCGCGCTGCCACACCGCGAAGTCCGGGTACTGCGTGGCCGGCGCGGGCAGGTCCGGCCGGGCGCCCCGGGCGAGGGCGTCGTAGGCGGTGCACAGCTCGTCCAGGACCACGCCCATCGACCAGCCGTCCGTGACGATGTGATGGGCCGTCAGCAGAAGGACGTGCGCGGTGGCCGACTCGCGCAGCAGCAGGGCCCGGAGCAGGGGCCCCTGCCGCAGGTCGAAGGGGCGGGAGTACTCGGCCAGCAGGTCCGCGTCCAGGTCGGCGGAGTCCTGGACGGGCACCGGCACCGGTCCCGCGGGGTGCACGCGCTGCACCGGCCGGCCGTCGGTCTCCTCGAAGGTGGTGCGCAGGGCCTCGTGGCGGGCCACGACGGCGGTGAGGGCCTCGGCCAGCGCCGCGCGGTCCAGGGCGCCGGTGAGACGGACCGCGACAGCGCTGTTGTAGCGGGGGTCGCCGGGGCGCAGCCGGTCCAGGAACCACAGCCGCTGCTGGGCGAAGGACAGCGGCAGCGGGCGGTCGCGGTCGGCGCGCGGGATGCCCTGCCGGGTGGCCGGTGCCGTGCCGCCGGCCAGCCGCCGCCGCAGCGCCTCCCGCAGCTCCTCGGGCAGCGCCTCGGCACGGTCGCGCAGAGAGGGCCGGGAGGGCCGCGCGGAGCCGGAGGGGTTGGAAGGGGTCGAAGACGTCATGGTCGTCGGATCCTCACCGTTCGTGGTCGTGGCCGCCGTACGCGGCGTCTTCGGAGTCGGGGCCGTACACGTCGCCGTCGGCGTCGGGGTCGCCGTACGCCGCGTCCTCCAGTTCGCTCAGCACCTGTTCCTCGACGAGTTCCGCCAGGGCTGCGACCGTGCGGGAGAGCAGGACGTCGCGGGGGGTGAGCGTGACGCCGAACGCGTCGTTCGCGCGGGAGGCGATGAGCAGGGCGCGCATGGAGTCGCCGCCGAGCAGGAAGTAGTCGTCCTCGGCGCCCACCGCCGTCTGGAGGGTCTCCTCCCAGATGGCCGCCAGCGCCTCCTCGGCCGGTGTGCGGGGTGCCACGTACCCGGGCCGTGCCCGCTCCTCGGCCGTTGCCGGGGCGGGCAGGGCGGCCCGGTCGGTCTTGCCGTTCTCGGTGACCGGGAAGCGGTCCAGCACCGCGAACGCCGACGGCACCATGTAGCCGGGCAGCGAGCGGGCGGCCAGCGCCCGCAGCTCGTCCGGGGTGGGCGGCTGCGCGCCGGGGGCCGTGAGCAGGTGGGCGACCAGCCGCGGTCGGCCCGGTTCGTCCTCCCGCACGGTCACCACGGCGTCCAGCACACCCGGGTGGCGGACCAGGGTCGCCTCGACCTCGCCCGCCTCGATGCGGTGGCCGTGCAGCTTCAGCTGGTGGTCGGTGCGGCCCAGGTAGTGCAGTTCGCCCCCGCCGTCGCGGCGCACCAGGTCGCCGGTGCGGTACATGCGGGTGCCGGGCGGACCGAACGGGTCGGCGCGGAACCGGGCCGCGGTCAGTCCGGGCCGGCCGAGGTAGCCGCGGGCCAGCGCCGGTCCGGCGAGCCACAGTTCACCGGCGACGCCGTCGGGGACCGGTCGCAGCCGGGCGTCGAGGACGTAGGCGCCGGTGGCGGGCAGCGGGCGGCCGATGGGCGGGGCGGTGCCGTCCGCGGCCAGGGGTGCGGACCAGGTGGCGACGACGGTGGCCTCGGTGGGGCCGTAGGAGTTGACCATGCGGTGGTGCGGGGCCCAGCGGGCGACGAGTTCGGCGCCGCACGCGTCCGCGCCGACGATCAGCGTCTTCAGGTCGGGCAGCGTGCCGGGGGTGCCGGCGGGCAGGGTGGCGAGCGCGGCCGGCGGCAGCAGGGTGTGCGTGATCCGCTCGGCCCGCAGGGTGTCGGCCAGTTCGGCGCCGAGCAGCGGTCCGGGCCGGGGTACGACGAGACGGGCGCCGTGCGGCAGGGACGTGCACAGTTCCAGCACGGAGGCGTCGAAGCTGGGCGTGGCGAAGGCCAGCACCCGGTCCCCCGGCGCGACCTGGTAATGGGCGGCCTCGGCGGCGGAGAAGGCGGCGAGCCCGCGGTGGGTGACGACGACCCCCTTGGGGGTGCCGGTGGAGCCGGAGGTGTAGATGACGTAGGCCGGGTCGTCCAGGTCGAGCGGGCGGGTCCGGTCGTCGTCACCGGGCCGGTGTCCGGGTACGTCGTCCGGCGGGGCGGCGAGCAGGCCGGCGACCTCCTTGGCGTCCAGGGTGAGGGCGGGGGCGGCGTCGCGCAGCATCAACGCGATCCGCTCCTCGGGATAGGCGGGGTCGACGGGCAGGAACGCGGCGCCCGCCTTCGCCACCGCGAGCTGCGCCAGCACCATGTCCGGCGAGCGGGGCAGCAGCAGCGCGACGAGGTCGCCGGGTCCCGCGCCGCGGGCGATGAGGTGGTGCGCCAGCCGGTTGGCCCGCGCCTCGACCTCGGCGAAGGTGAGCAGCGTGCCGGGCGCGCCGAGCGCGGGTGCGGTCGGCGCGCGGTCGACGGCGGCCTCGACCAGGGCGGGCAGGGGGGCGGGGGTCACCGGGCCGAGCGCCGGGCGGGCGGGGCCGTGCAGCAGCCGGTCCCGCTCGCCGGGCGGCAGGACGTCGAGGTCGTCCAGGCGGGCGGTGCCGTCGGAGGCGGCCAGCGTGTGCAGGGTGTGCAGCAGCTGCGCGGCCAGGGACGCGGCGGTGGCCGCGTCGAAGTACCGCGGGTCGTAGCCGAGTTCGACGGCCAGCCGGTCGCCGGGCGAGACGACCACGGTGAGGGGGTAGTTGGTGGCCTCCCGGGCGTCCAGACCGCGCAGGGCGAGCCCGTGCGCGCCCGCGGTCGCGTCGCCGACCGGGTAGTTCTCGAAGACCACCAGGCTGTCGAACAGCGAGGTGTCCGAGGGCAGTTCGGTGAGGGAGTGCAGTGTGCCGAGGGGCAGGTGGTCGTGCCGGCGGTCCTCGGCGCGTGCCTCCTGTACCGCGCGCAGCCAGGCGGCGCAGGGGGCGTCGCCGTCGACCGCGGTCCGGGCGGGCAGGGTGGTGATGAACAGGCCGGTGACGGTGTCGGCGCCGGGCAGGTCGGCGGGCCGCCCGGAGACGGTGGTGCCGAAGCAGACCTCCCGCTGCCCGCTCCACCGCGCCAGCAGCAGCGCCCAGGCGCCCTGCACGAGCGTGTTGAGGGTGAGGCGGTGCCGGCGGGCGAACTCCTGCAGCCGACCGGTCTGTTCGGCGCCGAGCCGTTGGGACAGCCAGGTCCCGGAGCGGGCCGTGGCACCCGGGGCGGGCCGGCGGTCGTACGGCAGCGGGGTCGGCGCGGCGAGGCCGGCCAGGACGCCGCGCCAGTGTTCCTCGGCGGGACCGGTGTCGCGGGCGGCCAGCCAGGCGGCGTAGTCCGCGAACGGCCGGCGCTCGGGCAGCCGGGGCCGCTCGCCGCGGGCGAGGGCGGCGTGCGCGGCCATGACGTCGGACAGCACGTGGAAGACGCTCCAGCCGTCCAGCAGGACGTGGTGGAAGGTCCACACCACGCGGACCGCGTCCGGGCCGAGCCGGACCAGGGCGAGCCGCAGCAGCGGCGCGCGGTCGAGGGCGAGGCCCCGGGCCCGCTCGTCGGCGAGCAGCCGCTCCACCTCGGCCTCGTGGCGGTCCGCCGGCAGCCCGCTCCAGTCGTGCTCGGTGACCGGCAGGGGCACGGCCCGGTGGACGATCTGGAGCGGCACGGGCACACCGCGCAGGGCGACGGAGGTGCGCAGCACCGGGGTGCGGTCCACGACGTGCTGCCAGGCGGCGGCCAGGGTGCCCAGGTCGTCGGCGCCTTCCGCCACGAAGGTGATCTGCTCGACGTACAGGCCGTGTTCGGCCTCGTCCAGGCCGTGCATCACCATGCCGGTCTGGGTGGGCGTGAGCGGATACACGTCCGTGACGTCCGCGCCGTTGCCGACGAGCCGGTCGACGGCCGCCTGGTCGAGCGGCGCGAGCGGGAAGTCGGAGGGGGTACGGCCGCCCGCGCCGGGTTCGGCACAGTGCCGGACGATCGCGCGGAGTTCCTCGGTCAGCTCGGCGGCAAGACGGCCGACGGTCTCCCGCCGGTGCACCGCGCTGCTGTATGACCAGGTGAACTCCAGTCGTCCGTCGGTCACTTCACCGAGGACGTCGAGGAGGTGCGGCCGGTCGGCCGAGCGGTCCATGCCGCCGGTGAGGCCGCCGTGGGGCGCGTACAGCAGGCCGCCCGGGGCGGGGGTCCCGTCCGGCCGGCCCAGGTAGTTGAAGCAGACCGGCGGCAGACCGGGCAGCTCCCGGCCGGCCGTGGGATGCAGGAAGCGCAGTGCGCCGTAGCCGAGTCCGCCGTGCGGTACGGCCCGCAGGTTCTCCTTGACCGCCTTCAGCACGGTTCCGGTGCCGGCGTCCCGGGGCACGTCCAGGGCGACCGGGTACATGGCGGTGAACCAGCCGGCCGTACGGGCGAGGTCGGTGTCCTGGAACAGGTCCTCGCGGCCGTGGCCTTCCAGGGTCACCGCCACCCGGTCCCGGCCGGTCCACCGGGCCAGGACCCGGCCCAGTGCGCACAGCAGGACGTCGTTGACCCGGGTGCGGTACGCGTCCGGCACGTCCTGGAGCAGCCGGCGGGTCTCCTCGGCGTCGAGGCCGGCGGTCACGCTCTCCTCGTCGGCGACGGTGTTCGTGCCGCCGGGGTGGTCCACGGGCAGCGCGGTGCCGGCGTCGAGCCCCTGCCAGTGGGCGAGTTCGGCGTCGAAGCCGCCGGCCTCGGTGTGTGCGGCGAGCCTGCGGGCCCAGTCCCGGAAGGAGGTGCTCTTGGGTCCGAGGGCGGGCCGCTCGCCGTCCCGCAGCGCCCGGTAGGCCGTGTCGAGGTCCTCCAGGAGCAGTCGCCAGGACACGGCGTCCACCACCAGGTGGTGGGCGGCCAGCAGCAGGACCGGCCGGCCGCCGTCGTCCGGCCGGCACAGCGCGGCCCGCAGCAGCGGCCCCGCGGCCAGGTCGAAGCCGGCGGCGAGTGTCTCGGCCACCGCGCGCGGCTCCGCGCGGCGGTGCACCTCCAGGTGCGGGGGTTCGGCGCCGGGCGCGGTGCCGTACTGCCGCCACCGCCCGTTCCCGTCCCGCTCGAACCGCAGCCGCAGCGCGTCGTGGTGCTCCAGTACGGCGGCCAGGGCGCCCCGCAGCAGGCTCTCGTCGGGGTCCGTGGCCAGCTCGTGCGCGACCGTCTGGCTGAAGTGCGCGGGGTCGCCGGTGAGGGTGTCGAGCAGCCAGTGCTGTACGGGGGTGAGCGGGGCGTCGCCGGTCACCGGGCCCTGCTCGGCGGTGACCGCGGCCACCGGGACGCGCTCCGCGGCGGCGGCGAGTTCGGCGAGGGTCTGGTGCGTGAACAGGTGCCGGGGGGTCAGCGCGAGCCCCACGCGGCGGGCGGCCGAGACGATCCGGATGCCGAGGATGGAGTCGCCGCCGAGCGCGAAGTAGTTGTCGTCGGCGCCGACGTCGGGGACGCCGAGGACCTCCGACCAGATGGCCGCGAGGGCCTGCTCGGCCTCGGTGCGCGGCGGCCGGCCGGCCTCGCCGGTGCCGGGGGCGGACCACTCCGGCACGGGCAGCGCCCTCCGGTCGAGCTTCCCGGTGGCACCGAGCGGCAGCCGCTCCAAGGGCACGACGAGGGCCGGGACCAGGTGGTCGGGGAGGCTGCGGGCGAGGAAGGCACGAAGCTCTGCGGGGTCGGGCAGGGCGGGCGCAGCGGGCTGGGCGGCATCGGGCCAGGCGGCAGCGGGCTGGGCAGCATCCGGCCGAGCGGCGCCGGGCCGGGCGGCATCGGGCCAGGCGGCATCCGGCCGGGCAGCATCGGGCCAGGCGGCAGCGGGCCAGGCGGCATCCGGCCGGGCAGCATCGGGGCGAGCGGCATCGGACCAGGCGTCATCAGGCCGGGCGGCATCGGGCCGGGTGGCGTCGGGCCGGGCCGGTGTGCGGGGCACCGCGTAGCCGATCAGGCGGCGGTGGCCCGCGTGTTCGATCACCCGGGCCGCGGCGGCCGCCACCGCCGGGTGCCGGGCCAACGCCGCCTCCACCTCGCCGAGTTCGATGCGGAAGCCGCGCACCTTGACCTGGTCGTCGCCGCGGCCGAGGTAGACGATGTCGCCGTCGGCCGTCCAGCGGACCAGGTCGCCGGTGCGGTACATGCGGCTGCCGGGCGGGCCGAACGGGTCGGGCAGGAAGCGGCTCGCGGTCAGGCCGGGCCGGCGCAGATAGCCGCGGGCGACGCCGGTCCCGGCGAGGAACAGCTCGCCGGGCGCGCCGACGGGCACCGGGCGCATCCGCTCGTCCAGGACGTAGGCGCGGGTCCCGCCGAGGGGCCGGCCGATCGGCGGGTCGCGGTCCGGATCGGCCGGGTCGCAGGTGAAGGCGGTGGCGTAGACGGTGGCCTCGGTGGGGCCGTAGATGTTGTGCACCTGGCTGCCGGGGATCGCGGTGCGGACCCGGCGTACGGTCCGGGCGGGCAGCCCCTCCCCCGCGAGGACGACGGTGTCCGCGGTGATGCGTACGGCGTCCTCGGCGAGCAGCCGGTCCAGGGCCGAGGGCACCGCGCTCAGCAGTCCGGCGCGCCAGGGCCCGGGGCGCTCGGCGAGGGCCAGCAGGTCGCGGACGACCTCCACGCAGCCGCCGGACAGCAGGGGCGAGAAGATCTCGAAGACCGACACGTCGAAGTTGAGCGAGGTGGCGGCGACCACGTGGTGCAGGCCCCGGCCGGTGAACTCGGCCGCCGCCCAGTCGGTCAGGGCCAGCACGGAGGCGTGGCTGACGACCACGCCCTTGGGCCGGCCGGTCGAGCCGGAGGTGTGGATGACGTAGGCCGGGTGGCCGGGCAGCAGGGGGCCGTGCCGTTCGCCGTCGCCGACCGGGGTGTCCGGTAGGCCGGCGCCCGGGTCCTCGTCCAGCAGGATCCGGGTGAAGGGGCCCTGGGGCAGCCGGCCGGCGGTCTCCGTGGCGGTGATCACGGCGTCGGGCCGTACGTCGTCGAAGAGGAACGCGACGCGCTCGGCCGGGTACTGGGGGTCGACCGGCAGATAGCCGGCGCCGGTCTTCAGCACCGCGAGGAGGGCCACGAGCAGGTCGGCGGTGCGGGGCAGGCAGAGGGCGACGAAGCGCTCCGGGCCGGCGCCGGCGGCGATGAGCAGCCGCGCCAACCGGTTGGAGCGGGCGTCGAGTTCGCGGTAGGTGAGGCGGGTGTCGCCGTGCCGGACGGCCGGGGCGTCCGGGGTGCGCCCGGCCTGCCGGCGGAACGCCTCGGGCAGGGTGTCGTACGGTGCCTCGGCCTGCCGTCCGCCGAACCGGTCCACCAGGGCCCGCCCCGCGGCCGGGTCCAGCAGCGGCAGCTCGGCCAGCCGGCGGTCCGGGTCGGCGGCCATGCCGGTGAGCAGGGCGCGCAGGCTCTCGCCCAGCGCCCGCACCGTCGCGGCGTCGAAGGCGGCGGGGTCGTAGTCGAGGTGCACGTCCAGGGTGTCGCCGGGTGCCACGACCACGCTGAGCGGATAGTTGGTGGGCTCCAGGTCCCGTTCCTGTTCCATGGCGAGGCCGTGCCGGGCCAGCGCGCCCTCGTCGAACGGGTAGTTCTCGAAGACCACGATGGAGTCGAACAGGGCGGTGCCGCCGGGTACTTCGCTCCACGACTGGACCTGGGCCAGCGAGACGAAGTCGTGGCGGCGGGCCTCGGACTGGGCTGCCTGGAGGTCGCGCAGCCAGTCCAGCAGCGGGCGGCGCCCGTCGACGCGGGCCCGGGTGGGCAGGGTGTTGATGAACAGGCCCACCATCGAGGTGACGCCCGGCAGTTCGGCGGGCCGGCCGGAGACGGTCGTGCCGAACACGACGTCGGTGCCGCCGCCGTAGCGGGACAGCAGCAGCGCCCACGCGCCCTGGAGGACGGTGTTGAGGGTCAGCCCGGACCGCTGGGCGGTCTCCCGCAGCCGCGCCGAGACGTCCGCGCCGAGGCTCATGCGCACCGACCCGCAGGAGGAGGCACGGTGCGCCTCGGCGGGCCGCCGGTCCCTGGGCAGTTCGGTGGGCGCCTGGAACCCGGCGAGGGTCTCGCGCCAGTACCGTTCGGCCCGGCCTGTGTCCCGTCCGGACAGCCAGCGCAGATAGTCGGCGAAGGGCCTGCGCTCGGGGATTCGCGGGCGGCGCCCGGAGGTGAGGGCCGCGTACCGCTCGCACACCTCGTCGAAGACCTGGGCGGCGCTCCAGCCGTCGAGCAGGACGTGGTGGAAGGTCCACACCAGGCGGACCCGGTCCGCTGCCAGCCGGATCAGCGTCAGCCGCATCAGGGGCGCCGCGCCGAGGTCGATGCCGGTGCTCCGGTCCTCGGCGAGCAGCCGGTCCAGCTCCCGCGCGCAGTGCTCGGCGGGCTGTCCGGACCAGTCGTGGTGGGTGACGGGCACGGTGGCCCGGTGCCGGACGACCTGGAGCGGTTCCGGGGTCTCCTGCCAGACCAGGCCGGTGCGCAGCACCGGGTTGGCGTCGGCGGTGTGCTGCCAGGCCTCGGCGAGCGCGTGCGGGTCGGTGACGCCGGACAGCACCAGCTGCACCTGGTTGACGTAGGTGCGGCTGTCGGCGTCCAGCAGGCTGTGGAACAGCATGCCCGCCTGCATCGGGGTGAGCGGGTAGACGTCGGCGACGTCACGGCCGTCGCCGGCGATCCGGTCCACGGCGGCCTGGTCCAGGCGGGCCAGCGGGAAGTCCGACGGGGTACGGCCGCCCGCGTCGGGGCGGGCGCAGTGCGCGACGATGTCGGTGAGGGCCTGCAGCATGCCCTCGGCGAGCGCGGTGACGGTCTCCTCGCGGTGCCGTCCGGCGCCGTAGTACCAGGTGATCTCCAACTGGTCGTCCTCGACGCGGGCCACGACGTCCAGCAGGTGCGGCCGCTCGGTGCCGGGCGCCTCGGCGCCGCCCAGTCCGCCGGGAACCGCCCCGATCAGGGTGCCGCCGCCGTCGGACCAGCCGAAGCGGCCCAGGTAGTTGAAGGTGATGCCGGGCGCGGGCGCGGCGGTGAGCCGGGGGTCGCGGGCCAGGTGGCGCAGGGCGCCGTAGCCGAGTCCCCGGTCGGGCACGGCCCGCAGCTGCTCCTTCACGGACTTCAGGGCGGTGCCCCAGTCCGCCGCCGGGACGGTCAGGGCGACCGGGTGGAGGGAGGTGAACCAGCCGACCGTGCGGGACAGGTCGACGTCGTCGAACAGCTGGTCCTCACGGCCGTGCCCTTCGAGGCCGACGGCGACGGTGTCGCGTCCGGTCCAGTCGGTGAGGACCCGGCCCAGCGCGGTGAGCAGGATGTCGTCGACGCGGGTGCGGTAGACGCCGGGGACGCGGCGCAGCAGGCCGTCGGTGCGGTCGCGGTCCAGCCGTACGGTCACCTCCCGGACGTCGGCCATGGTGGTGCCGCCGTCGCCGTCCACGGGCAGCGGGTCGGCGCAGTGCCGGGCCGCCCGCTCCCAGAAGTCGAGCCGGCCGGCGAAGGTGCCGGTGCGCTCGCGCAGCCGGCGGGTCCACTCCCGTACGGAGGTGGTGCGGGCGGGCAGGCGTACCGGCTGTCCGGCGGTGGCCTGCGCGTAGGCGGTCTCCAGGTCCTCCAGCAGGATCCGCCAGGAGACGCCGTCGACCACCAGGTGGTGGGCGAGGAGGAGCAGCCGGGCGGGCCGGGTGCCGTCGGCGGTGAACAGGCGCGCGGTGAACAACGGGCCGGTCTCCAGCCGGAGTCCGGCGTGGGCCGCCGCCGTGACGGGTCCCTCCGCCTCCCGGTCGTGGACCTGCAGCAGCTCCGGGACCGGGCTGCCGGCGGCGATGTCCTGGCTCCAGGAGCCGTCGCCGCCGAGGGCGAACCGGGCGCGCAGGGCGTCGTGGTGGGTCCACAGGGCGGTGAGGGCCTGGCGCAGGGCGTCTTCGTCGACCGGGCCGGCGGCCTCGATGACGACGGACTGGTTGAAGAACCCGGGGTGCGCCGGCCGCGGGTCGAGGAACCAGTGCTGGATCGGGGTGAGGTCCGCCGGTCCGCTGACCGGTTCGGTGCCGGCCACGGCGGGCGCGGCATCGCCGCCGGCGGCGGCCAGCTCGGCGACGGTGGGGTGCCGGAAGAGATCGCGCGGGGTGAGGGTGAGCCCCGCGGCCCGGGCCCGGGAGACCACCTGGATGCTGAGGATGGAGTCGCCGCCCAGGGTGAAGAAGTTGTCGTCCACGCCGACCCGTTCGACGCCGAGCAGCTCGGCCCAGATCCCGGCGAGGATCCGCTCGGTCCCGGTGCGCGGGGCCCGGTGGGCCCGGTCGCCGCCCGCCGACCAGTCGGGGGCGGGCAGCCGCCGCCGGTCGACCTTGCCGTTGGCGGTCAGCGGCAGTTCGGGCACGGTGACGAACGCGGCGGGCACCATGTAGTCGGGCAGTCCGGCCGTCAGGTGGGCGCGCAGCTCGGCAGCGGCGGGCACGTCGGCGCCGCCGGCCGGTACCAGGTGGGCGGCGAGCCGTTTGCGGCCGGCGTCCTCGTAGAGGGAGACCACGGCCTCGGCGACGGCGGGGTGGGCGGTGAGCAGCGCCTCGATCTCGGCGGGTTCGACGCGGAAGCCGCGGATCTTGATCTGGTCGTCGGCGCGGCCGACGAAGTGCAGTTCGCCGTCGGCGCTCCAGCGCACGAGGTCGCCGGTGCGGTACATCCGGGTGCCGGGTGGCCCGAAGGGATCGGCGACATAGCGGGCGGCGGTCGCTCCGGGCCGGCCCGCGTAGCCCCGGGCCAGCCCCGCGCCGGCGATGTACAACTCTCCCGGTACGCCGGGGGGTTGGGGCTGGAGGGCGGCGTCGAGGACGTACACGCGGGTGTTGTCCAGCGGGCGGCCGATGGGCAGCACGGCGGGCAGCAGGTCGCCGGAGCGGAAGACGCGGCGGGTGGCGAAGGTGGTGGTCTCGGTGGGTCCGTAGCCGTCGACGACGGTCAGGCCGGGGCACGCGTCGAGGACCCGGCGTACGGCGGCACCCGGCACGGCCTCGCCACCGGTCCACACCTCGCGCGCGCCGCGCAGGCAGCCGGGGTCCTCCTGGGCCAGCAGGCGGAACAGCCCGGCGGTCAGCCACAGGCAGGTCACGCCCCGTTCCGTGACGGCGTGCCGGACCTGGGCGGCGTCCAGGTCGGCCGGCGGGGCGAGCACGGCGGTGCCGCCGCGCAGCAGCGGCACCCACACCTCGTAGGTGGCGGCGTCGAAGGCGTGCGGCGAGTGCACGAGGACCCGGTCGTGCCCGGCGAAGGCCCGGTCCAGGGCGAGGGCGACGACGTCCCGCTGGCGGACGGCGACGCCCTTGGGGATGCCGGTGGAGCCCGAGGTGAACATCAGGTACTGGACGTTGTCGGGGTGCACGCTGTGCGCGGGCGCGGGGCCGTCCGGACCGGGGACGTCGTCGACGCGCACCACGCGGTCGCCGGGCAGCAGCTCCCGGGCCGTCTCCGCCCGGCCGGCGTCGGTGAGCAGCAGCCCGGCGCCGGCCTCCGTCAGCGTCCGGCGCAGCCGGTCGACGGGGGCCCTGCCGTCCAGGGGCACGTACACCCCGCCGGTGCGGACGAGCGCCAGCTGCGTGACGATCAGCTCCACCGAACGGTCCATGAGCACGCCGACGGACCGTTCCGGACGGACGCCGAGCCCGGCAAGGCGCACCGCCAGCTCCTCGGCCCGCGCGTCGAGTTCGCGGTAGGTGAGGTGCCGGTCGCCGGCCTCCAGGGCCACGGCGTCGGGGGTGCGGCGGACCTGTGCGGCGAAGAGGTCCGCGACGGTGGTGCCGGGCAGGTCCGTGGCGGTGTCGTTCCAGGCGCGCAGCACCTGCTCGCGGCGGTCCGGGGCGAGCAGCGGGAGCCGGGCGGGCGGTCGCGCGGCCCCGGCGGGCAGGTGGGTGAGCAGGACGGTCAGGTACTCGGCCATCCGCTCGACGGTGCCGGCGTCGAACAGGTCGGGGTCGTAGCCGAGGCGCAGGGTCAGCTCGGGGCCCGGGTAGGCGGTGAGACCGAGCGGGTAGTTGGTGGTCTCGACGCCCTCCAGCTCGGTCAGGCGCAGCCCGTGGGCGGCGGCGAGGTCGTCGTCCACCGGGTAGTTCTCGAAGACGACGATGCTGTCGAACAGGCCGACCCGCTCGGGGAGTTCGGTGAACGCGCGCATCCGGGTGAGCGGCAGGTGGTCGAACCGCCGGTCCTCGCTCTGCTCGTGCTGGAGCGCGCGCAGCCAGTCGGTCAGGGTGCCGTCGGCGGGGACCCGGACCCGGGTGGGCAGGGTGGTGATGAACAGGCCGGTCATGGCGTCGGCGCCGGGCAGCTCGGGCGGCCGTCCGGACACGGTGGTGCCGAACACCACCTCGTCCCGGGCGGCCTGCCGGGCCAGCAGCAGCGCCCAGGCGCCCTGCACCAGGGTGTTCAGGGTCAGACCGGACGTCCGCGCCAGCTCCTCCAGCGCGCGGGTGGCGGCCGCGGGCAGCGTGGCCCGGACCGCGTGCGTGGACTCGGCGCGGTGGGCCTCGCGCGGTTCACGGTCGTACGGCAGCGGTGTGGCCTCGTCCAGGCCGGTCAGGCGGTGCCGCCAGTGCCGTTCGGCGGTGGCCGGGTCGCGCTGTCGCAGCCAGGCCACGTAGTCGGCGTACGGGGGCCGGTCCGGGAGGGCGTCGGGGCCGGTGCCCGCGTGCCGGGCGAAGACGTCCGTGAGCACCTGGAACAGGCTCCAGCCGTCCAGCAGCAGATGGTGGAAGGACCACACCACGCGCACCGCGGTGTCGGAGACGCGGGCGAGGAGCAGGCGCTGGAGCGGGGCCCGTCCGAGGTCGATGCCCTCCGCGCGGTCCCGGGCCAGCACGTCGTCCAGCCGGGCGCGGCGCTCCCGCGCCGTCAGGTCCCGCCAGTCCAGGTGGGTGACCGGGACTGCCGCGTGGCGCTGCACCACCAGCAGCGGCTCGGGCACGTCCTGCCAGACGGCCCGGCCGCGCAGCACCTCGGTGCGGTCGGTGACGTGCTGCCAGGCGGCGGCCAGGGCCCGCGGGTCGGGCACGCCGTCCAGGACGAACGTCAGCTGCTGGAAGTAAACCCCGCGGTCGTCCTGTGACAGGCCGTGGAACAGCATGCCCGCCTGGGTGGGCGTGAGCGGGTACACGTCCGCCACCGACGCCGGGTCCGGGCCCGTGATCCGGTCCACGGCGGCCTGGTCGAGCCGGGCCAGCGGGAAGTCGGACGGGGTGCGCCCGGCGGCCCCCGGACGGGTGGCGTGCCGGGCCAGGCCGGCGAGCGCGTCGGCGAAGCGCCGGGCCAGGTCGGCGACCGTGTCCCGCCGGTGCAGCCGGTCGGAGTAGAACCAGGTGAACTCCAGGCTTTCGCCCGCGAGTTGTCCGACGACCTCCAGGGCGTGCGGGCGTTCGGCCGCCGGGTCGGCGTCCAGCTCCAGCGGGCGTACGGTGCCCCGGTACAGGCCGTCCGGGTCCTCCGGCAGGCCCATGCGGCCCAGGTAGTTGAAGCTGATCTGCGCGGCCGGGGTGCGCGGGGCCTCCCCGGGCCCGGCGAGGTACCGCAGCGCGTCATGGCCCAGGCCGTGCCGGGGTACGGCGCGCAGCTGCTCCTTGACCTGCTTCAGCACGGCGTCCCAGCCGGCGTTCCCGGGAACGGCGAGGGCGACGGGGTACCGGGTGGTGAACCAGCCGACCGTGCGGCTGATGTCCAGCTCGGGGAAGAGCTCCTCGCGGCCGTGCCCCTCGATGTCGACGACCACCCGGTCCCGTCCGGTCCCAACGCACAGCGCCCGGCCGAGGGCGCTCAGCAGGACGTCGTTGGCCTGGGTGCGGTAGGTGTCGGGGAGGGTGCGCAGCAGGGCGGAGGTGTCCTCGGGGCTCAGCCGCACGGTGACCGCGCGCTGCGAGGCGTAGGTGTTGGTGCCGCCCGGCAGGTCGGCGGGGACGGCGGCCTCGGTGCCGGGCACCGCCCGGGCCCAGTGGTCCCGCTCGTCGGCGAAGCCGCCGTCGGCCGCGTGGGCGTTCAGCCGGCGGGCCCAGGCGCGCAGCGGGGAGGACTTCGGGGGCAGCGCGGCCGGGCCGTCCTCGTCGGCGCGGCGGGCCCGGTAGGCACGGTCCAGGTCGTCCAGCAGCAGCCGCCACGACACCCCGTCGACCACCAGGTGGTGGACGGCCAGGTGCAGCACGGGGGGCCGGCCGGCTCCCCGGTCGTGCAGGACGGCCCGCAGCAACGGCCCCCGGGCCAGGTCGAAGGGCCCGAAGTGCGGGGTCTCGGACTCCGGGCCGGTGTGGTGGGCCAGGTGGACGCGGGGCGCCCGCTCCTCGATGTGCCAGCGGACCCCGGGGGCGGTGCCGTCGGCGACGAAACGGGAGCGCAGCGCCTCGTGGTGGGCGACCAGGTCGTTCAGCGCGTCCTCCAGCGCCGCCGGGTCCACGTCGTCGGGCACCTGGACGGACAGTGCCTGGGCGAAGTGGCCGGCGCGCTCGGCGGCGGTGTCGAACAGCCAGTGCTGGATGGGGGTCAGGGGGGCCGGGCCGGTGGCCGCCTCCGGTGCGGGGGCGGTCTCGCGCGGGCCTCGGGCGGCGTCCGCGCAGCGGGCGAGGGCGGCGACCGTCTGGTGCCGGTAGACGTCCCGGGAGGTCAGCGGCAGTCCCTCCTGTCGGGCACGGGCCACCACCTGGATGCTGAGGATGGAGTCGCCGCCGAGTTCGAAGAAGTTGTCGTCGACGCCGATCCGTTCGGCGCGCAGCACCTCGGCCCAGATCGCGGCGAGGGCGTGTTCGGTGGGGGTGCGGGGCGAGACATGCCGTACGGCGCGGACGGCGGGGCCCGGGTCGGGGAGCCGGCCGCGGTCGAGCTTGCCGTTCGGGTTCAGCGGCAGGGCGTCGAGCACGACGACGGCCGACGGCACCATGGAGGCGGGCAGCGTACGGCCGAGTTCCCGGCGTACGGCCTCCGGTTCCACCCGCTCGCCGGCGGCCGGGACGACGTAGCCTGCGAGACGCCGGTGGCCGTCGCTGTCGGTGGTGGTCGTGGCCGCGGCCTCGGCGACGCCCGCGCAGCGGCGCAAGGCCTCCTCCACCTCGCCCAGTTCGATACGGAATCCGCGCACCTTGACCTGCTGGTCGATGCGGCCCACGTATTCGAGAATGCCGTCGGCGCGGCGGCGCACCAGGTCGCCGGTGCGGTACATGCGCTCCCCCGGCGCGCCGAACGGATCGGCGACGAACCGTGCGGCGGTCAGGCCCGGCCGGTTCAGGTAGCCGCGGGCCAGCCCGCCGCCGCCGAGGTACAACTCGCCGGTGACTCCTATCGGTTGGGGGTGCAGCGCGTGGTCGAGGACGTAGGCGCGGGTGAGCGCCACGGGCTCGCCGATGGGCGGGGCCTGGTCCGGCAGCCGGTCGCCGGCGAACCAGGCGGTGGCGTACACGGTGGCCTCGGTGGGCCCGTAGATGTTGGCGATCCGGCAGCCCGGCAGCGCGGCGCGCAGGTCGTACAGGGTCTGCGCGGGCAGCGCCTCACCGGCGAGGACGACGGTGTCCGCCGTCACGGGTGCCGTACCGCCGGCGATCAGCCGGGAGACGACGGACGGCACTCCGCTCAGCAGCCCGGCCCGCCGGGGGCCCCTGCCGTCGGCGAGGGCCGGCAGGTCGGCGACGACCTCGACGGTGCCGCCGGCCGTGGTCGGGCAGAGCAGCTCGAACACGGAGACGTCGAAGTTGAGGGAGGTGGAGGCGATCACGTGGACCGGCCCCTGCTCCCCGAACCGCTCCTCCGCCCACGCGGCCAGCGCGACGACCGTGCGGTGGGTGACCACGACCCCCTTGGGGCGGCCGGTGGAACCCGAGGTGTAGATGACGTACGCGGGATGGTCCGGCAGCAGCGGCCGGGGCCGGTCGGCGGCGGTGACGTCCGTGTCGGGCACGGCCGGGTCGGCGCAGTCCTCCAGGAGCAGCGGCTCGCAGTCCGCGGGCAGGGCGGCGGCGGTCTCCCGGGTGGCGATCACCAGGGCGGGCCGGGCGTCGGCGAGCACGAAGCGGACGCGCTCGGCGGGATGGGCCGGGTCGACGGGCAGATAGCCGGCGCCGGCGGTGAGTACGCCCCACAGCACGGGCACGAGGTCGGCGGTGCGCGGCAGGCACAGCGCGACCAGGGTCTCCGGGCCCGCGCCGCGCGCGAGGAGCAGCCGGGCCAGCCGGTTGGCGCGCCGGGCGGTCTCGGCGTAGTCCAGCCGGACCGGGCCGCAGACGACGGCGGTACGGTCGGGGGTTAGGGCCGCCTGGGCGTGGAACAGGTCGGGCAGGGTGGCGGGTTCGGTGTCCGGGGACCGGCGGGCGGGCGGGTTCCAGGTCTCGACGAGGGTGCGCTGCTCCTCGGCGGACAGCATGGGCAGCTCGGCCAGGGTGCGGCCCGGGCCGTCCGCCATGCCCTCCAGCAGGCGGTGCAGGTGGGCGGTCAGGCGGGCCACGGTGGCCGCCTCGAAAAGGTCCGTGTTGAACTCGGCGGTCAGCACGCAGCCGCCGTCCGCGTCCGGGGTGAACTCCAGGACCAGGTCGAAGCGGGCGGCCGGGCGGGGCAGCGGGTGCTCGTCGAAGCGCACCCCGCCGGAGAGCGGCGGCACCGGCAGCGCGGTCTGCTGCACGACGAGCGCCTGGACCAGTGGCGTACGGCTCGGGTCACGCGGTGGCGCCAGCTCCTCGACCACCCGGTCGAACGGCACCCCGTCGTGCGCGAAGGCGTCCAGCACGGTCGCCCGCATGCTCTCCACGAAGCGGTCCACGGTGGCCCGCTCGTCCACCTCGCCGCGCAGCACCACCGTGTTGGCGAAGAAGCCGGGCACGTCCTCCAGGTCGCGTCGTGGGCGGCCGGTGGTGACGGTGCCGAACGCGACGTCCCGCTGCCCCGAGTAACGGGAGAACAGCAGCGCGGAGGCGCCCGCGAAGAGGGTGAACACGGTGGTTCCGCGGCCCGCGGCCAGCTGCCGCAGCCGGGCCACCAACTCGGCGGGAAGCGGGTGCCGGTGGGCCGCCCCGGCGGTGGTGCGCACGGCGGGGCGCGGCCGGTCGGTGGGCAGCTCCAGCTGCTGAAGATCCGTCAGGTGACGTCTCCAGTAGGCGAGGTCGGCGGCGTCCGCGTCGCCGGCCCGGTGCTCCCGCTCCCACACCGCGAAGTCCGGGTACTGCACGGCTGGTTGTGCGAGCCCGTCGGGCTCGCCGGTGATCTCCGCGTGGTAGAGGGCCGCGAGTTCGCGGGTGAGGATGCCCACCGACCAGCCGTCGGTGACGATGTGGTGCTGGGCCAGCAGCAGCAGGTGGTCCTCGGCGGCCAGCCGGACCAGCAGGGCCCGGGTGAGCGGGCCGGCCGCCAGGTCGTAGGGGCGGCTCAGCTCCTCGGTGAGCAGCGCCTCGGCGGCCTCGGCGCGGCGCGCGTCGGGTACGCCGGTCAGATCGGCGGACCTGAGGGGCAGTTCGGGGTCCGGCGCGACACGCTGGGCGCCCTGGCCGTCGACGGTGGTGAAGGTGGTGCGCAGGGAGGCGTGGCGGGCCGCGAGGCGGTGCAGGGAGCGGTGCAGCGCGTCCGGGTCCAGCGGGCCGCGCAGCCGCAGGGACACCCCGGTGTTGTACTCGGTACCGCCCGCGGTGAGGTCGTCGAGGTACCACAGCCGCCGCTGGGCGCTGGACAGCGGCAGGGTGGCCTCGTGGGGGGCCGGCGGTATCGGCTCGGACGGTGCCGCACCCGACGGGTCGCCGGGCAGCGCGGCCAGAGCGGCGATCGTCCGCGCGGTGAACACGTCCCGCACGGTCAGCCGGACGCCCAGCTCCTCCCGGATCCTGGCCAGGACACGGGCGGCGAGGATCGATTCGCCGCCCAGCTCGAAGAAGTCGTCCGTCACCCCGACCGTCTCGGCGCCCAGCACCTCCGCCCAGATCGCGGCCAGGGCCCGCTCCCGCTCCGACCGCGGCGCCACATGCCCGGCCGCGACCGAGCGTTCCGGGGCGGGCAGCGCCCTCCGGTCGATCTTGTGCTGCGGGGTGAGCGGCATCCGCTCCAGTACGACGATCGCCGAGGGCACCAGGTGAGCGGGCAGCGTGGCGGCGAGGGCCGCGCGCAGGGCGGCGGGGTCGAGGGCGAGCGCGGGCGGCTGCGGGCCGTCGGCGGCGGCATCGAGGGCGAGCGCGGGCGGCTGCGGGCCGTCGGCGGTGGGGGCCAAAGTGCCCGAGCCGCGGGACGTGACGGTATCGGTCTGGGGCTCGGTGGGGGCTCCGGCCGGGGTGACGTAGGCGACGAGGCGCTGGTGGCCCGGCGTGTCCTCGCGTACCACCACGACCGCCTCGCCGACGGTGCCTGCGCCGGCCCGGCGCAGGGCCGCCTCGATCTCGCCCGGTTCGACGCGGAAGCCGCGGATCTTCACCTGCCGGTCCAGCCGGCCCAGGAACTCCAGTTCCCCGTCGGCGGTCCAGCGCGCCCGGTCCCCGGTGCGGTACAGCCGGGCCCCCGGCGGGCCGAACGGGTCGGCGACGAAGCGGGCGGCGGTCAGGCCCGGACGGCCCAGATAGCCTCGGGCCACCGCGTCGCCGCCGACGAACAACTCGCCGTCCGCCCCCGGCGCTACGGGACGCAGCGCGGCGTCGAGGACGTACACCCGGGTGTGCGGCAGGGCCCCGCCGATGGTCGGGGTGCCCCGGCCGGCGGTGAGCGGTCCGGTCCAGGTGGCGACGATGGTGGCCTCGGTCGGGCCGTAGGAGTTGATCATGCGGCGGCCGGGTGCCCAGCGGTCCACGAGCCCGGCCGGGCAGGCCTCGGCGCCCACGATCAGCGTGCGCAGGTGACGGGCGGTGCCCTGCGCGGGGCCGGGCAGGGTGGCCAGCGCGGCCGGCGGGATGAGGGCGTGGGTGATGCGGTGCTCGTCCAGGACCGCGGCGAGTTCGTCGCCCAGCCAGGGGCCGTGCGGCGGTACGACGAGTGTGGCGCCGGACAGTACGGAGACGCACAGCTCCAGCACGGAGGCGTCGAAGCTCGGCGAGGAGAACTGGAGCACGCGGTCGCCGGGGCCCACCGCGTACCGTTCGGCGGCGGCCGTGGTGAAGCCGCCGATGCCGCGGTGGGTGACCGTCACGCCCTTGGGGGTGCCGGTGGAGCCGGACGTGTAGATGACGTAGGCGGCGTGGTCGGCGTCGGCCTCGGTACGGGCCTCGGGCCCCGCGCCGTCCCCGGTGTCCAGCAGCTCGCCGACTCTGCGCGGATCGTCCAGGGTGACGGCGGGCGCGGCGTCGGCGAGCATCAGCGCGCGGCGCTCGGCGGGGTAGGCGGGGTCCACGGGCAGGAACGCCGCGCCCGCGCGGGCGACGGCCAGCTCCGCCGCGATGAGTTCCATGGAGCGGGGCAGGACGAGGGCGACCACCCGGTCGGGCCCGGCTCCCCGGCGGGTCAGGTGTACGGCCAACCGGTCGGCGCGTGCGGCCAGTTCGCGGTAGGTCCAGGTGCGTCTGCCGTCGGTGAGGGCCGGTGCGTCCGGGGTGCGGGCCACCCAGGCGGCGAACAGCTCGCCGAGCGTCGGATACGCCGGGGCCGTGCCGCTCTCCGGCACGTCGGTGGCGGGGCCCGCCTGCCGCGGCAGGGAGGACGCCGGTACGGGCTTGTCGTGCAGGTCCGTCATGGGTGAAGTCCTTTGGAGAGCGGGACGATGCGGCGCCGGGGACCGCCACGGTGGCGGCGCGCTGGGCCGGGGCGGCCCACCGGGGGTGCGCGACGGTGCTGCGTGCGGGGGGCGGAGCAGGGATGTGCCGGCCGACGGTGCCGGGCGGTTCGAGGCGGCACCCGATCGGTGGGGATCACCGGTGCCGTAGCCCGTCCGGTGCGGCGGGCGACGCGGCCACCCGGCTCGGGTACGGGCGGCACCGGTATGCGGCGGGAGGGCGGCGGCACCGAGCCGGGCCGGGAACGGAAACCCGGCGGTAGCCGGCCGGTCAGCCGTCGGCGGTGCGCCGGGCCGTGCGGCCGGAGATCTGTACCCGGTCCACCCTGCCGGTGGCCGGATCGCGGTGGAACCGGCCCCCGGGTTCGAGGCGCCCGGTGGCCGGATCGCGCAGGTCGCAGGAGAGGTCGGCGTAGCAGACCAGCGGGAGGGGCAGGTCGCCGTCCACGGACAGGGCCGGTGAGCCGTCCGGCCCCGGCGCCACGCGGTACGTCGTGGTGCCGTTGCGGTAGGTGCCCGTGCAGTCGGGCAGGGCGACGGGGCGGCCCCGGCCCGCGGCCCGCGCGCCGGCGGGCACCCGTATGCCGGTCAGCCGGCCCAGTTCGGCCACGAGGTCGTGCCAGAGCGCGGTCGCGCCGCCGGCGTTGCCGGTGAAGGCGACCACCACCCCGCTCTCCGGGTCGGCCCGCAGATGGCAGGACGTGCCCTGGGCGTTGCCGTCGTGCCCGCACCACACGCGGCCGTCGCGTTCGTACAGGGCGAGTCCGGCGCCCCAGCCGTCGGCCAGCGTGCCCGGGCGGGCGGCCGGTTCGGCGCGGCGCATCTCCTTGGCTACGGCGGGCGGCAGCAGGTCCGCGCGGCCGATCAGCGCGTTGCCGAACGCGGCCAGGTCCCGGGCACTGGCGAGCAGCGCTCCGGCCGGCGCCTCCAGCGGAGCGAGGTTCTGCCGGGCCGGACGGGCCTGCCCGGTGGCGGTGTTGACGGCGTGTCCGGCGGCCACATGGCGTGCGGGCACCGCGTCCCCGAGGAACACCGGTACGGTGCCGAGGGGTTCGAGGAGCAGCGCCCGGACCGCCTCGCGCCACGGCATCCCGGTGACCACCTCCACCAGCCGGCCGGCGGCGACGTAGCCGGCGTTGGAGTAGGAGAAGTCGGCCCCCGGCGGGAACAGCGTGTCGCCGGCGGTGCAGACGGCCGCGAGATAGCGGGGCGCGGTGGTCGCGCCGGCCGTGTCCGAGTCCGGTCCGGTGGGTAACCCACCGACGTGGGCGAGCAGGTGACGGATGGTCACCTCGGGGACATCGCCCAGTTCCGGGAGGTGTGCGGCGGCGGGTTCGTCCGGGTCGAGGTCGCCGTCGTCGGCCAGGAGCATGACGAGCGCGGCGGTGTAGGGCTTGGTGAGCGATCCGAGGGGCACCGCCGTGTCCGCGGTGAGGGCACTGCCGGTCGCGGTGTCGGCCGTGCCGGTGTACACGGTGATGACGTCCGCGCCCGTGTCCAGGGTGAGTTGGGCGCCGGGCACCCGGTGGGTCCGGGCGAGGGCGTCGATGCGGTCCTGCAGCTCCTGCTGCAGCAGGTACGGCGTCCGGGAGGCGGCCGGAGCGACGGGGAAGGTGTACGGCATGAGAAGGGGACTCCCGTTGGATGGGTCTCATGTGCAGGTGTGCCGGTCCGGCCCCTGAGCGGTGTGGGGGCCGGCCGGTGCGCGGTGCGCGCTCGGGCTACGGCCTGCCGACCTCGACGGGCAGCTGCCGTACGCCGATGATCACGGCCGGATTCTGGTAGGCGATGTCCTCGTAGGAGGGGATCGCCAGGATGCGGAATCGTTCATGCAACTTACGCAGAGCGATCCGGGCCTCCAGCCGGGCCAGCGGCGCGCCGAAACAGAAGTGGATGCCGTGCCCGAAGGTCAGATGGGGATTGGGGTTCCGGGTCACGTCGAGGACGTCGGGCGCGGCGAAGCGGGCGGGGTCCCGGTTGGCGGCGCCCAGATGTGCCATCAGCAGGCTGTCCGCCGGAATCTCGTGGCCGCCGAGGACCACGGGCCGGGTGACCCGGCGCCCCAGTTCAGGGAAGGGCGGCAGCCAGCGCAGCACCTCCTCGACGGCGGCCGGGATCCGCGCCGGGTCGGCGCGCAGCGCGGCGTCCGTGCCAGGGTGCCGGTCGAAGGTGACTACGGCGTTGCCCAGCAGTGCGGTGGTGGTGATGTGCCCGGCGACCAGCAGCAGCGCCACGAACCCGACCATCTCCTGGTCGGCGAGGCGGACGCCGTCCACCTCGGCGGCGATGAGTCTGCTGGTGAGGTCCTCGCCGGGGTGGGCGCGGCGGGCGCGGATGTGGTCGAGCATGTAGCCGTTCATCTCGCGCACGGTGGGGGCGATGGCCTCCAGCGCCCGTTCCAGATCGGCCATGTCCGGCGCCTCGCCTAGCTGGTCACCTCCGAAGAGGACGCTCGCCCACTCCTGGAAGAGCCGGTGTTCCTCGGCGGGGATGCCGAGCAGTTCGGCGATCACGATGATGGGCAGCGGATAGGCCAGCGCGTCGACCAGGTCGAACCGGTCGCGGTCGGCGACCTCGTCCAGGAGCCGGGCGCACACGGCCTCGATCCGGGGTCCGAGCCCCTGGACGACCCGGGGGGTGAAAGCCTGGCTCACCAGGGTGCGGAGCTTGCGGTGTTCCGGCGGGTCCATGCCGACGAAGTTGCCCTGCCGGAAGGTCTCGAAGTCGGACTGGGTGGGGGCGAGGGCGGAGAGGTCCGAGGAGTACGTCGCCGGGTCGGCGAGCACGGTGGCGACGGTCTCGTGGTCCACCACCTGCCAGACGCCCTGGGTCTCGTCGTACCGCACCGGCCCGGCCTCGCGTAAGCCCCGCCAGCGGTCGGGTAACTCCTCCAGGAGGATCCGTTCGCCCGTCGGTTGCCTGCTGATCACCTTGTCTCCTTGCTAGCGCGTGCGGGCACGGCGGAGTCACGCACGGGGTTTACGCCGTGGGCCGGTGCGGCCTGGGCCGCGGGCGGTTCCGGGCACGGCTGCGCCCCGCTGCCGGGCGGTCCGGACGGGACGTGCGCACGTCCCGTGCGGCTTCCTCGTGCGCGGCGGGACGGTCAGCCGCCGTCGGTGTGCTGCCGGGGTGGGCCGCAGGCCCTCAACACATGCGGTGCAGGACGCGGCGGCCGCGGGGCCGGCTCCGGCCCCGCGCCGAGCCCGGTCGTGCGACACGCCAACCCGACATAACCCATCCCCTCGGCGACACCTCCCGCGCGGCGATCGCGCGGGGCCCTCCCGGCTCGTGAACGGACAGCGGGACCCGCGGCCCCGGCCGTCCGGAACGAGGTGTGAGAATACGCAGCCGTAGGACGTGCCGTCCCACGATTGGCATGATGCGTACCCCGTAGCACCTTCGTTTCGATGGAACTCGGCCACAGTCTTCACGGTGAGTCACGCGCAAGCAACCCCCTGAAGTTGAACGGAGAGTACTCTTGCGGTGCTTTTGCGTCACTCTCCGGCCGTCTGGCGAAGCCCCGTGCGTGCCTGGGGCCTTGGCCGGATCGTCGCCCCCGCGTGTGCCCCGGCATCTCGCCCGCAAACCGGGCAGGCGAGAAAAAGACCGCCGCCGGGCCCGGCCGGGCAGCGCCGTCCGCCACTCGGCCGCCGCCGACCCGTCCTTCCGCTCCGCTGTTCGACGGGTTGGCCGGACTGCCCCTGATCTGGGGTGATGATCCGGCCGACGGACACTCCGGATACGCCGCCGGGGAACGACGACGACACGCCCGGCGCACCACCCCGGTACACCGCCGATCCGCCCCTGCCGCCGTGCACGTCTCCGCCCGCCCGCCGCGCTGCCGGGGCCGGGAATGTCGCCCCCTGCGTATGGAATCGGCCAACCAGGCGCGACGGGGGCGCACACAGAAAACTCGTACACCTCCCGTGCCTCGTCCCCCACCGGACGCCACGCCAGCCACCGGACGCCACGCCCGCCGACGGCCCGCCGCGACGCCGACCGGCCGGCTCGCGGGTCCTGCCGGCTCCGGGGCGGCGCCGGCGCATGGAGACGGTCCGGCGGGGTATGCGAAGGCATCCGACGTGCGGGGGCGTGAGCGGCGCCCCGCGCACGCTCGCCGTGCGCCGGGCGCCGCCGCGAGGGAGTCTTGTGCCCGGGATGCGACGCGCGGCCGTACGAGGAGGTGGTCGGCGTGTCCGACGGGCCAGGGACGAGCCAGGCGCCGGCCCGGCAGCCGGTGCTGTCGCTCGCGCTGGCCTCGCTGCTGGAGGACCTGCACGCGCACTCCGGCGCGGTGTATCTGCTCAGGCCCGACGAGCCGGTCCTGGAGATGGCCGTGATGGCGGGCATGCCCCGGGCGTTCGCGGCGCCCTGGGAGCGAGTGGGGCTCAGCGCGCCGGTGCCGGTGGCGGACGCGGCGCGCGAGAGACGGCTCGTGTGGGTGGGCGGCGAGGAGGAGATGGCCCGCCGTTATCCGCGGATCTCGGTGGTGCTGCCGTACCCCTTCGCGCTGGCCGCGGCACCCGTGGCGACGGAGGGCACGGTGTACGGCTCCCTGTTCGTCACCTGGCCGGGCGCGCACCCTCCGGAGCTGTCGGACTGGGAGCGCGAGCACCTGACGGCGGCCTGCGAACGGCTGGCGCTGCGGCTGGAGCGGGCCGCGCGGGAGGACCGGCCGATCGGCCACGAGCCGGACGTCCTGGCGGCGCCGGTGTCGGGCGTGGCGGGCACCCTGGGCTCCATCGAGGCGGTGCGGATGGTGTCGAGGCTGCCGTACGGGCTGATGTCGCTGGATCTGCACGGCCGGATCGGTTTCGCGAACACGGCCGCCGCCGAACTGCTCGGCAGGACCGTCGGGGAGCTGCTGGGCACGCTGCCCTGGGCGTCGGTGCCCTGGCTGAACGACCCGATGTACGAGGACCGGTACCGGGCGGCGCTGATCAGCCAGCAGACGACGTCGTTCCTGGCGCTGCGCCCGCCCGGCGAGTGGCTGTCGTTCCGCCTGTACCCGAGCACGACCGGGCTGAGTGTGCGCATCAGCCGGGCCCGGGCGGTGGCGGAGATGACCCGCGCGACCCCGCAGGCGGGTCCGGGACCGTCCCGGCTGGTGACGATCTCGCAGGTTCTGAGCCTGGCGGGCGCGCTGACCGAGGCGGTCGGGGTGCAGGACGTGGTGCAGCTGGTGTGGGACGAGGTGGCGCCGGCCGTCGGCAGCCGGGCACTGGTGCTGCTGCGGGCGCAGGGCGGGCGGCTGCACGTGCTGGGGCACCGCGGCTACCCTTCCGCGCGCGTCGCGGAGCGGTTCGACGGACTGCCGCTGTCCGAGCGGACCCCGGGCACACACGCCCTGAACAGCGGGGTACCCGCGTTCTTCGGCTCGCGGGAGGAGCTGGAGCGGCTGTATCCGGACCGGCAGGACGCCCCGGACGGCTTCGCGGCCTGGGCGTACCTGCCGCTGATCGCGTCCGGGCGGCCGGTGGGCATCTGCGTGCTGGCCTACGCCGGGCCGCACCCCTTCCCGGCCGACGAACGCGCGGTGCTCACCTCGCTCGGCGGGCTGATCGCGCAGGCCCTGGAGCGGGCCGTGCTCTACGACGCGAAACACCGCCTGGCGCACGGTCTGCAACAGGCGCTGCTGCCGCACTCGCTGGCGCCACCGCCCGGCATCGAGGCGGCGGCCCGCTATCTGCCGGCCACCCAGGGCATGGAGATAGGCGGCGACTTCTACGACCTGGTGCCGACCCGTCCGCTGGCGGCGGCGGTGATCGGGGACGTCCAGGGGCACAACGTGACCGCGGCGGGCCTGATGGGCCAGATCCGCACGGGCGTACGGGCGTACACCACCGTGGGGCAGGCGCCGCACGAGGTGATGAGCAGCACCAACCGGCTGCTCATCGATCTGGGCGCCGACCTGTTCGCGAGCTGCCTGTACCTGCGTCTGGACCCGGCGCGCGGGCGGGCCGTGATGGCCCGGGCGGGTCATCCGCCGCCGCTGCTGCGCCGGCCGGACGGGCGGGTGCGGGTGCTGGACCTGGCCGGGGGTCCGCTGCTGGGGATCGACGCCGGGGCCGTGTATCCGACGACCGAGGTGTCCCTGACACCGGGCTCGGTCCTCCTCCTCTACACCGACGGCCTGGTGGAGTCCCCCGGCGTCGACATCGAGGACGCGCTGGTCGGTCTCGGCGCGCTGCTCGCGGACGTCGGCAACCAGCCGCTGGAGAGCCTGGCGGACGAGGTGATCCGGCACGGTGCGGCGGGGCTGGAGCGGGTGGACGACGTGGCGGTGCTGTTGCTGCGGGCGCGCGACGACGGCTGACGCGCACGGCCGTGGTCCGGCCCTCCCGCGGGAGGGCCGGACCACTTCCCCGCCGGCCGGTACCGAGGGGGAGGCCGGCCGGGGATCCTTGCGGGCGAACCGGTCCGCTAGCGCGTGCCGCTCAGGGACGACGAACCGTCGTGCGCCGCACCGGAGCCGGAGGCGTCGGACGGTGCGGACGGGGCGGCGCTGCCGCCGATCTGGTCACCGCCGGCACCGGCCTGGTCACCGGCGCCCGCGCCCGACTGGTCACCGGCACCCGCCTGATCGCCCGCACCGGCACCCGACTGGTCACCGGCACCGGCCTGGTCGCCCGCACCGGCCTGGTCACCGGCACCCGCGCCCGACTGGTCACCGGCACCCGCCTGGTCGCCCGCACCGGCCTGGCCGCCGGCACCCGCCTGGCCGCCCGCGCCGAGCGTCGCTCCGGTGGCCTGGAGGGCGGTGGTGACCGGCTGGAAGAAGGTCTCGCCGCCGCTGGTGCAGTCGCCGCTGCCGCCGGAGGTGAGGCCGAGGGCACTGCCGTCCTGGGTGAACAGCGAGCCGCCGCTGTCGCCCGGCTCCGCGCAGACGTTGGTCTGGATGAGACCGGTGACGGTGTCGACGCCGTTGGGGTCGGTCTCGCTCTGGAAGTTGACGGTGGCGTCGAGTCCGGTGACCTGGCCGTCGTGCAGCCCGGTGGTGGAGCCCATCCGGAACACGGTCGCGCCCACGGTGGCGTCGGCGGCCTGCTTGATCTGCACCGTCTGGCCGTTGCCGACGTTGACCTCGCTGGGCGCCTGCGTGGCCGGGTCGTTGTACTTGACCAGGGAGAAGTCACCCTCGCCGGGGAAGGTGGCCTGGTCGACGGTGGCGATGGGCTGCCCGTTCTGGGAGTCGGACCAGTCCTTGGCGGCGACCCCGCAGTGACCGGCCGTCAGGAAGGCGGGACTGCCGTCGGAGGCGGTGACGTTGAAGCCGAGGGAGCAGCGGACGTTGCCGCCCTGCACCTGGGAGAAGATGGCGTCGCCGCCCGACACGAACGTCTTGAAGGTGCCGGAGGACTTCTTCAGGGTCGCCGTGTCGGAGCCGAGGCTGCGCACGGTCGACTGCAGTCTGTTCCACTTGCTGCCGGTGACCGTGGCGTCGGCGGTGACCACGACCTTGTCGGTGCGCGGATCGACGGCCCAGGAGGTGCCGGGGATGGTCGCCTTCTTCTTCAGCGTCTGCGCGGCGGCCTTGAGTTCGGCGGTGCTGTTGTCGACCTGGCGGACGACCGCGCCCGCCTTCTTGGCCTGGACGATGACGTTGTCGTCGCCACTGACCACGTTGACGACGAGCTGCTGCTTGGCGCTGTCGTAGTACGAGCCGGCGAAGGCGTCGCCGAGGATCTTCTGCAACTGGGCGGCGAGGCCGGAGGCGTCCGCGGCCTTCAGGGTCTTCGCGGTGCCGGTGGTGCCCGACGCCTGGTCCTTGTCCTGGGACGCGTTGGCGTTGGGCAGCAGGAGGGCCGCCGCTCCGAGCGCCGCGACACCGCCCACCGCTATCGCGGCCTTGCGCTTCGGCATTCGCTTGTGACTCAAACTTCTCGACCTCCTGGGGACGGGGGGGTCTGCCGCTCGCGGGCAGTTCGTATCGGGGGGTGGGTATCGCGGCGCCTGGATGGCCGTAGGTACGCGCCGGCCGCATGGTGTGTTCAATTCCGGTTCCGAACGGCCGTACCGGCGTGGCGAATCGGCCACGCTCCGCGTGGCGCGGCAGGGGGCCGGGAACAATCCCCCATATGACGATGACCACCGCCGAAGCCGACAAGATCCTCTCCGTCAACTTCGCCCCCTGGGTGCTCGATCTCGGGCTGACCGTCGAGGCGGTGGGCGAGGACCGGGCCGTGCTGCGACTGCCCTGGTCGGAGCGGCTGGCCCGGGAGGGCGGCGGGCTGTCGGGGCAGGCGCTGATGGCGTCGGCCGACACGGCGACGGTGATCGCGGTGTCGGCCGCGCGGGGCGGGTTCGTGCCGATGACGACGGTGCAGCAGTCGACCTCGTTCCAGCGGGCGGTGACCGGTTCGGATGTCCTGATCGAAGCGGTCCTGACGAAGCTGGGCCGCCGGATGGCGTTCGCCGACGTCACGTTGAGCGATGCCGCCTCGGGCGCGCTCGCCGCCCGGGCGAGCACGGTCTACGCGATCCTCGGCTGACAGGCTCGGTCGGCGACCGGGCGGACACGCTCGGCCACCGAGCGGTAACGGTCGGTTCCCGACCTGAAGCGGAATCCCTCCTTCAGGGAATCTGCACATCCCGCACTCAGCCACCTCACCGGCGCTGAGGGATCTGCACAAGCGCACGCCCTCCGACACGCCTTTGGCGAGGAGTGCCGGATTCGCCGTCCGGCGGGCAGGCCGCCCGCCGCGACGATGCCGTGCGGCATGTGAAGGAGTCGCCGACAAGCCGTGCGCAGACCTGCACGGATGAAACCCTTCGCTTGCCAAGTGCCCAGGTGGGAGCCCTGGTTGATTGGAAGCGCGCCCCGCCTGCGTGCTTTGATCCATCGCACCGCGGGGTCCGGCGGGCCGCCCGGAGACGGGTGCCCGGCGCCCGCGGTCGCGGCCGTCCGTCTGTCCCCAGAGGGGGCCGCTCCCCCTTGTGAAATATCCATATGAAGGGAAGTTCCACCATGAACTCCACCCCCCAGGTCGAGACCGTCGAGATCTCGGACGCCGAGCTGGACAACGTCTCCGGCGGCCTGTCCGTGAACACGCTCAACAGCACCCTCGGCACCGTGAACGAGGTCGCTCCGGGCGTCAACGGCCTGGTCAACACGGTCGTCGGCACCGTCGAGGGCGTGTCCGGCCTGAACACCGCCCCGGTCAACGGCCTGGTCGCCGGTCTCTGATCGCACTTTTGCGCCATCGCGGTCCCGGAGCCGTCCCACGGCTCCGGGGCTCAGCGATGCCCTGACACACATGCGTCTCTCCCACAGGTGAGGGAAGTCCCGTGCAGTTCCGCCAACAGGCCCTCGCCAAGCTCCAGTCGCCGGAGGAGCTGGACCTTCCGGTGCGGCTGGCCCGCCCGCAGGGCTGGCTCGCGCTCGGCGTCACCGTCGTCGTCATGGCCGCCGCCTCCGTGTGGGCGGTGACCGGCTCGGTCGCCTCCACGGTGAGCGCACCCGCCATCCTCACCCACGGGCAGGGCAGCTATCTGCTGCAGAGCCCGGTGGCCGGGCAGGTGACGGCCGTCCTCGCCCGGCAGGGCGAGCGGCTGCCCGCCGACGCGCCCGTCCTCAAAGTCCGTACCGCCGAAGGCGACACGGTGGTCCGGACCGTCGCCGCGGGCCGCGTCACCACGCTCGCCGCGACCATCGGCCAGATCATCCGGACCGGCACGAACGTCGCCGCCGTCGAGAAGGTGGCCCACGCCTCCGACCCGCTGTACGCGACCGTGTACGTGCCCGCCGAGAACGCCGCCGCCATCCCCGCCCACGCCTCCGTCGACCTGACCGTGTCCTCCGTACCGACACAGCAGTACGGCGTGCTGCGCGGCCAGGTGAAGTCGGTGGACCGCACCGCGCAGTCCGCCCAGTCGATCTCCGCGTTCCTCGGCGACAGCCAGCTCGGCGAGCAGTTCACCCGCAAGGGCCGACCGGTGGCCGTCCTGGTGGAACTCGACACGTCCTCGTCCACCAGGAGCGGTTACCGCTGGTCCACCGCCGGCGGGCCGCCGTTCCGGCTCGACTCCATGACCCTCGCCACCGGCTCCGTCCGGCTCGCCGACCAGCGTCCCGTCGATTGGCTGCTCCCGTGACCACCGCCCAGGAAACCCGCGGCCGCAGACGGGCGGCTCCCGCGAAGCGACCCGTCCCCAAGTCCCGGACCGGCACGGTCCGTACCCCCACCGTGCTCCAGATGGAGGCCGTCGAGTGCGGCGCCGCCTCGCTCGCGATGGTCCTCGGCCACTACGGCCGGCACGTCCCGCTGGAGGAGCTGCGCATCGCCTGCGGTGTCTCCCGGGACGGCTCACGCGCCTCCAACCTGCTGAAGGCGGCCCGCGGTTACGGTCTGACGGCCAAGGGCATGCAGATGGACCTGGCCGCCCTCGCCGAGGTGCGGGCGCCGGCCATCCTCTTCTGGGAGTTCAACCACTACGTCGTCTACGACGGCATGGGCCGCCGCTTCGGCCGGCGCGGGGTGTACGTCAACGACCCGGCCAAGGGCCGCCGTTTCGTGCCCATGGAGGAGTTCGACGGCAGCTTCACCGGCGTGGTGCTGGTGCTGGAGCCCGGCGAGGGCTTCACCAGGGGCGGGCGCAAGCCCGGTGTGCTCGGCGCGATGCCGGCCCGGCTGCGCGGCACCGCGGGCACCCTCCCGGCGGCGGTGCTGGCCAGCCTGCTGCTGGTCGCGGTCGGCGCTGCCGTACCGGCGCTCAGCCGCACCTACATCGACATGTTCCTCATCGGCGGGCAGACCTCGCTGCTGGGCGTGCTGTTCACCTCGATGGCCGTCTGCGTGCTGCTCACGCTGGTGCTGACCTGGCTCCAGCAGGCCAACCTGCTGCACGGCCGGATCATCTCCTCCACCCTCTCCAGCGCCCGCTTCCTGCGCCATCTGCTGCGGCTGCCGGTGACGTTCTTCGCCCAGCGCTCCCCCGCCGACCTGGTGCAGCGCCTGCAGTCCAACGACCAGGTCGCCGAGACCCTGGCCCGCGACCTCGCGGCGGCCGGCGTCGACGCGATCGTGGTCGTCCTGTACGCGGTCCTGCTCTACACCTACGACCCGCAGCTGACCTTCGTCGGGATCGCCGTGGCCCTGCTGAACGTGGTCGCCATGCGGCTCGTCGTACGGCTGCGCGCGACGCGCACGGCGAAGCTGCGCGCGGACACCGCGCGGCTGACCAACACGTCGTACACCGGCCTGCAGTTGATCGAGACGCTGAAGGCGACCGGCGGCGAGGACGGCTACTTCCGCAAGTGGGCCGGGCAGCACGCCACCACACTGGAGGAGCAGCAGCGGCTCGGCGTGCCGAGCGCCTGGCTCGGCGTGGTCGCGCCGACGCTCGCCACGTTCAACAGCGCGCTCATCCTGTGGATCGGCGGGCTGCGCGCGGTCGAGGGGCACATCTCGGTCGGTCTGCTGGTCGCGTTCCAGGCCCTGGTCACCCGCTTCACCGCGCCGCTGACCCGGCTCAACGGCGTGGCGGGCCGCATCCAGGACTTCGCGGCCGACGTGGCCCGGCTGAAGGACGTGGAAAACTTCCAGACCGACCCGCTGTACGCCCGCCCCGGCGGCGGCGAGTCGACCCGGCGGCTGCACGGGCACGTCGAGCTGGAGAACGTCTCCTTCGGCTACAGCCCGCTGGACCAGCCGCTGCTGACCGGTTTCGACCTGACCGTCGGCCCCGGTCAGCAGGTGGCCCTGGTCGGCGGCTCGGGCAGCGGCAAGTCCACGGTCTCCCGGCTCATCTCGGGCCTGTACACGCCGTGGGACGGGGTGATCCGCATCGACGGCCGCCGGCTGGAGGACATCCCGCGCGGCGCGCTCGCCGCCTCCGTCTCCTTCGTCGACCAGGAGGTCTTCCTCTTCGAGGGATCCGTCCGCGACAACGTGGCCCTGTGGGACCCGTCGATCCCCGACGAGGCCGTGGCGGAGGCGCTGAAGGACGCGGCGCTGTACGACGTGGTCATGCGCCGGCCCGGCGGCATCCACAGCCGGGTCGAGCAGGACGGCCGCAACTTCTCCGGCGGGCAGCGCCAGCGCCTGGAGATCGCGCGGGCGCTGGTGCGCCGGCCGAGCATCCTGGTGCTGGACGAGGTGACCAGCGCGCTGGACGCGGAGACCGAACAGGTCGTGATGGACAACCTGCGGCGGCGCGGCTGTGCCTGCGTGGTGATCGCGCACCGGCTGAGCACGGTCCGCGACAGCGACGAGATCGTCGTCCTCCAGCACGGCACGGTCGTGGAGCGCGGACGGCACGAGGAGCTGGTGGCGCGCGGCGGCGCGTACGCGGCGCTGGTCAGGGAGCGGTGAGATGACGTCCGTTTCGGAAGGCGACCTCGTCCTCGGGGCGCTCGGCTCGCTGGGCACCCGGCTGGACTGCGCCGGCCTGGGCCGCCTGGACCTGGAGGGCCCGCAGGTGCTGTGGCTGGTCGCGGCCGGCGCGCTGGACCTGTTCGCGGTGGACGCCGCCCAGCAGGGCCACTGGCACCACCTGGGCCGGCTGGAGGCGGGCACGCTGCTGCTCGGTCCGGTCGCCGGACCGCAGCACACGCTGGTGGCCCGGCCGGTGCGGGACTGCGTGGTGCACCGCGTCAACCTGCGCGAGCTGTACCAGCCGGCGCAGACCCAGACCTGGTCGTACGACGAGTACGGCAACCCGCAGTACGTGCCGCCGACATCGAGCCCGCTGGAGTACGCGCTCGCCCTCGGTGTCGGCCGCGGCCTGTCCGTCCTCTTCCAGGCACCGCTGGCCGACGAGCGGACCGCGGCCCCGGCCGACGACGAGGTCTTCTGGATGCAGGTGCCGCCGGGCAGCGTGCAGTACGGCTCGCTGTACGGCGCGGAGGCCGCCGCCGACCTGCTGATGGACCCGGCGCTGTGGCAGAGCCTGGTGGACCAGCAGTACCGGCTGCTGGCCGCGCTCGACCGGTGGATCGAGCAGCTGGAGCGCACCCACGAGACCCGCACGGCCGAAGGGATCAAGGCCGGCGAGGCCGTGCGCGCCCAGGCCGACCGGACCCTGCTGGCCTCCATCGGCAAGCGCTCCGCGCGCCGCACCACGTCGGCCGACGCGGATGCCACCTACGCGGCCTGCAAACTGGTCGCCGAGGCGGCCGGCATCAGCCTCGCCGAGCCCGCGCAGAGCGGCACCGAGAGCGACCGGCTGGACCCCGTGGAACGGGTCGCGCTGGCCTCCCGGGTGCGCACCCGGGCCGTCCGCCTGGACGGGCGCTGGTGGCGCGAGGACGTGGGCCCGCTGGTCGGCCACCGGGCCCTGTCCGGCGCGCCGGTCGCCCTGCTGTGGCGGCGCGGCGGCTATGTGGCCGTACATCCCGGGACGGGGCGTGAGACGCCCGTCGAGAAGGCGAACGCCGAGGAGTTCGAGCCGCGCGCGGTGATGTTCTACCGGCCGCTGCCCGACAAGCGTCTCGGACCGCTCGGCCTGCTCCGGTTCAGCCTCCGCGGCACCCGCGCCGATCTGCTCAACCTGCTTCTCGCGGGGCTGGTGACGGTGGCGATCGGTGCGCTGGTGCCGATCGCGACGGGCAAGGTGCTCGGCGAGTACGTGCCGCGGGCCCAGGAGGGCCTGATCGTCCAGGTGTGCCTGGCGGTGATGGTGAGCGGGGTGGTCGCGGCGGCGTTCACGCTGCTGGAGAACCTCTCCATCCTGCGCCTGGAGGGCCGTGTCGAGGCGGCGCTCCAGCCGGCCGTCTGGGACCGGCTGCTGCGGCTGCCCACCCGCTTCTTCACCCAGCGCTCCACCGGTGAACTGGCCAGCGCGGCCATGGGCATCAGCGCGATCCGCCGGCTGCTGGCGGGCGTCGGCCCGGTCGTCGCCCAGTCGGTGACCGTCGGCGCGATGAACCTGGGGCTGCTGTTCTGGTACAGCCCGGCGATGGCCGCGGCGGCGATCGGCATGCTCGTCGTCATCGCGGCGGTGTTCACCGGGCTCGGGCTGTGGCAGGTGCGCTGGCAGCGGCGGCTGGTGACGCTCGGCAACAAGCTGAACAACCAGGCGTTCCAGACCCTGCGCGGGCTGCCCAAGCTGCGGGTGGCGGCGGCCGAGAACTACGCGTACGCGGCATGGGCGCGGGAGTTCGCGCGCAGCCGGGAGCTCCAGCAGCGGGCCGGCCGGATCAAGAACCTCACCACGGTCCTCGGCGCGGTCTACCTGCCGGTGTGCACCCTGCTGATGTTCATGCTGCTGGCGGGTCCGGCCAAGGGGACGATGTCGGCGGCGGACTTCCTCACCTTCAGCACCTCGGTGACGATGGTGCTGACCTCGGTCACCCAGCTGACCGGCGCGTTCGTGTCGGCGGTGGCGGCGCTGCCGCTGTTCGAGGAGATCAGGCCGGTGCTGGAGGCCACGCCCGAGGTGCGCACGGCGAGCACCCGGCCCGGCCCGCTGTCCGGAGCCGTGGAGGCCCGCCGGGTCTCCTTCCGGTACGCCGACGACGGCCCGCTGGTCCTGGACGACGTGTCCTTCGCGGCGCGGCCGGGCGAGTTCGTGGCGATCGTCGGTCCCAGCGGCTGCGGCAAGTCCACGCTGCTGCGGCTGCTCATCGGCTTCGACCGGCCGGTCTCCGGCAGTGTCCTGTACGACGGCCAGGACCTCGCGGCGCTCGACCAGTCGGCGGTGCGCCGCCAGTGCGGGGTGGTCCTCCAGCACGCGCAGCCGTTCACCGGTTCGATCATGGACGTCATCTGCGGCGCCGAGCCGTACACGCCGGAGGAGGCGATGGCGGCGGCCGAGCTGGCGGGGCTGGCGGAGGACATCAAGCGGATGCCGATGGGGCTGCACACGATCGTGGCGGGCAACGGCGCGATCTCCGGCGGCCAGCGGCAGCGCCTGATGATCGCGCAGGCCCTCATCCGGCGCCCGCGCATCCTCTTCTTCGACGAGGCGACCAGCGCCCTGGACAACGACACCCAGCGCATCGTCATCGACAGCACCCGCAAGCTGAACGCCACCCGGATCGTCATCGCCCACCGCCTGTCGACCGTTCTGGACGCCGACCGGGTGATCGTGATGGAGGACGGCAAGGTCGTCCAGCAGGGCGCCCCGGCCGAACTCCTCGCGGACACCGGCGGCCGGCTGCACGAACTGGTGCGCCGCCAGCTGGCCTGAGGGCCTGCCGCTCGGGATGGTCAGCCGGGTGCATCCGCCCGACGACGTATCACTTCGGAAGCGTGGAGGTCTCGCCGACGGCGGCGAGCAGTTCGAAGGGGAACTCCCGATCGACTTGGCCGATGGTGAGTCCGAGCCAGCGCCCAGTGGACGGCACGTGCCACGTCTGCATGCTGCCGGCGAGGTTGCACAGGGAGCCCAGGGGCTCGGGCGCCTCGATGTCCGGGTGCTCCGGGTCGTCGAGCCCGGGACAGGGCCACAGATCGACCACGGTCGGACGGCCCCAACGCCCGGCCAGCACCGTGACCAGTACGGTGAGGTCTGCCTCCAACTCCTCCTCGGCCGCCGTCATCGCCTCCGGATCAGGAACGTCCCAGAAGTCCCGGCTCTCCCGGAGAACGGCGATGTGATACCCGGGCCCGCCCCATCCGTGGTGCGTCTTCGACTTGCTTTCCCGTTCGGGGAACGGCAGAGCGATCAGCGCATCGATGACCGACAGTTGTTCCTCGGCAGAGCTTGCGGACCGGGGCTGGAGCGGCATGGCGGAAGTGTAGGGCCGGTGGCGGATGCCGTGCGGCCACCTGGAGGTGTGGGCCGGGACCGGCTTCGCCGACCGTGCTGGCGTCGGCTTGGTTCGGTGGACTACGCTGCGCCGCCATGACTACCGGGACGGCCCTGCGCCACGCACGGATGGGTGACCCGGTGCCCTTCTGAGCGCCGTACGGGCCGCTGCGGGCCCGCTTCCGGACCGGGGATCCCGCGTTGCCGCACGGGCTCCGCCTCCGTCGTGTTGATCACAGGTTCCACACATCAACGACGACAGGAGAGTTCATGCCCTGCAAGACGCTGCACATTCCCACCGCGGACGGTCACGCCGACGCGTTCGCCGCCTTCCCCGACGGAGGCGGGCGGCACCCGGGGGTGCTGATGTACCCGGACGGCTTCGGGATCCGGCCCGTGCTGCGGGACATGGCCCACGAACTGGCCCGGCACGGGTACTACGTGCTCGTCCCCAACCTCTTCTACCGGCACGGCCCCGCACCCGTGATCGAACTCCCCGAGCACATCGGAGAAGAGGTCCGGCCCGCGGTCTTCGCCCGGCTGATGCCCTTGATCGAGGCGCACACCCCCGAGCGTTCCCTGAACGACGCCGACTCCTACCTCAGGTTCCTCACCACCCGGTCCGAGGTCTGCGCCGGTCCGTTCGCGGTGACCGGCTACTGCATAGGCGGCCTCCTGGCGGTGCGCACCGCCGCGGCCCACCCCGGCCAGGTGGCCGCCGTCGCCGCGTTCCACGGCCCCGTGGCCGCCGACGGGCCCGAACCTCTCTCCAGGCTCACCGCCCAGGTCCACCTCGGTCACGCCGAAGGCGACATGACACCCGAGGCACTCGGCGAGCTCAACCGGACCCTGGACGCCGCAGGTGTCGGCTACACCTCAGAGATCTACCCCGGCACCGTTCACGGCTTCACCTTGTCCGACACCGATGCCTTCGACCCCGCCGCACTGCAGCGCCACTGGGACCGCCTGCTGCCCCTTCTCGGCCGTACCCTGACCCACGGCTGAGCTCCGGTATCCCCCACCACACGCACAACCACGGCCAGAACCTGGCGAAGCACTACTGGGCGGACCCCTCCCCGTCGGCCGGCCCGGCCGGCTCGTCCTCGTGGTGGGACGGCATCCAGTGGTGTTCGGTGAACCAGCGGCCGAAGATGGCGCCGCCGTAGATGACGAACCCGACGCCGATGAGCCAGGACTCGACGACGAGTACGGTGCCGACGGCGCCGTAGCTCAGGGCGTTGGTGACGATGAGCGGGGTGAACACGAGGTAGGAGAAGGCGCGCAGGCCGGCCAGTCCGACGACGGTGGCCAGCGCGCCGGGCAGCAGCGAGCGCCAGTGCACCTGACCGCCGAGCAGGAAGCGCTGCCCCCACCAGAAGAACAGGATCCCGCTGAGCGTGGACAGCGCGATCCGCTGCGTCCCGTGCAGCGTCGACTTGGACGCCACCTCCTGGTAGAGGTACGCCGTCAGCACGATCAGCCAGGTCGCCTGCCGCCACACCCGGTGCCAGGGCCCGGAGACCAGGCCCCAGATCCGCTCGTAGGCGTTCTGCACGCTGCCGCCGAAGGACACGCCGAAGACGGCGAGCAGGATGCCGCTCCAGACGCTGGTGGTGCCGATGACCTTGCGCGGGGGGCTGATGACGTCGGTGACCACGTGGGCGGACCGCCCGGACAGCCCCATGCCGTCGGTGAGCCAGGACGCGAAGCCGCCGCGCACCAGGGGGTCGGCCGCGGCGACCACGATCAGCAGCGGTGCCAGCGTCACCAGGGACAGGGTGGCGAACCCCATGGCCCGGTGCATCAGCTCCAGCTCACGGCCGTGCTCGAACAGGGCCCGCAGGCGCAGCCACTCCCACGCCCGGTGCAGGCCGCGCCGCAACCGCCTCACGGCTCCTCCCGTGCTCGCCGCCCACACGCTCTCCCGTGCCGGTTCATCCAGCGTGGCACGCACCGGGCGACTCGCAGCCGGAGGGCGGGCAGCCGCACGGGACACTGGTGCGCACGAGTGACCGTCCCGCCCGGCGACACGGTCGGCCGGGTCCGGCGTGCGGGCCCTTCACCGGCGCAGAATCGGACTCCGTGCCCACCACAGACCACCACGCGCCGGACGGCCCGCGACGCACGCTGATCCTGAGCGCGAGCATGGGGGCCGGCCACGACACCGTGGCCGCCGAACTCGCCCGCCGGGCCACGGCCCGGGGCCACGAGGTTCACGTGGCCGACGTGCTGCGGCTCCTGCCGTACGGCCTGGGCGCCGGGCTGCGCCGCGGCTACCAGGCGTCGGTACGGCACCTGCCGTGGCTGTACGCCGGCGTCTACGGCGCGTTCCTGCGCGGCGGGCCCGGCCGGCGGCCCAGCGGGGTGCCGCTGGCCCGGCTCGCCGGGGACCGGCTGACGGAGCTGGTGGACCGGCTGGGCGCCGATGTGGTGGTGTCCGTGTTCCATCTCGCCGCCCAGCTGACCGGGCACCTGCGGGCCCGGGGCGGGCTGCGGGTGCCGAGCGCCGTCTTCCTGCTCGACTTCGCGGTGCACCGGCAGTGGCTGCATCCGGGCAACGACCGGTACCTGTGCCTCACGGACGCGGCGGCCGCGGAGGTGCGCCGCCACCTCGCCGTACCCGTGGTCACGACCGGCCCGGTGGTCGCGCCCGCGTTCCGGGCACCGGCCCCCGGGGCGGCCCGGTGGCGGGAGCGGTTCGCCCGGCGGGCGCCCGGCCGGCCCCCGGTCCTGCTGTCCGCCGGTGCCTGGGGCGCGGCGTCCCGCCCGGCCGCCACCGCCCGGCTGCTGGCGGCGGGCGGTTACCTGCCGGTGGTGCTGTGCGGCCGTGACCAGCGGCTCCTCGCCCGTCTCTCCCGGGAACCGGCGGGCCTCGCCCTGGGCTGGGTCGACGACATGCCCGGGCTGCTGGCCGCCTGCCACGCCATGGTGGACAACGCCGCCGGCCAGACCGCCGTCCAGGCCCTCGCCGCGGGCCTGCCGGTGATCGGCTACCGCCCGCTGCCCGGTCACGGCGCGGAGGGCGTACGCCGCATGGCCGAGCTGGGCCTGTCCGAACCGGCCTCGAACGGGCCCGCCCTGCTGGCGGCCCTGACCCGCCTCCGGGAGGACTCCCCCGACCGCACGACCCGGGTGGCACGCGGCCACGCGCTGTTCCGACGGGACGCCCTGGACTGCCTGACGGACCTGTGACCCGACCACGGCCCCACGCCACCCCCGACGACCACCACACACCGACCCGCCGGCCCCGTACGACACCCTCCAACGGACCCGCGAACCAGCCGGCCCGCCTCCGCGAGCGCGTGCCGCGGTCCCGTGCCACGCGGGCGGACCGTCACCCGTCGGCCCGCCCGCGTGGGCCGTCCTGCACGGCGGTCTCCCGGTCACCGGCCGCCGGTCCGGCCGGTGCGCCGGCCGGCTGTCCGGCCCGGTGGCGGGGGCGGTCACGGAGAGGGCCGGTGGTCCGGCCGCCCCCGGCCCCCGGCACCGTCCGGTACGTGGTCGCGGAGGGGGCCGACCGTGAGGCCCGCCTCCCAGCAGTCCTGGACGATGGCCGGCAGGGCGGCCAGGGTCGCCTGCCAGCAGCCGGGGGCCGAGTGGTGGTCGGAGTCGTGGAGCAGGACGGTGCCGCCGCCGCGCAGGTCCGCGGCGACCCGGGCCCGTACGGACGCCGGCGTGGCGTCGGCCGTCCAGTCCCTGCCCCACGCCGACCACAGGACCGTGCGCAGGCCCGCCCGCCGGGCGGCCCGCCAGCGGCTCGCGGTGAGGATGCCGTACGGCGGGCGGTACCACCGCGGGCGCCGGCCCGTGAGGCCGTGCACCGCGCGGACGGTCCGGGCCACCTCCGCGGCGTCGCGGGCGAACGCGGGCCGCCAGGGCCGGTCGTGGGTCCAGCCGTGCACGCCCAGCTCGTGCCCGCGCCGTACCGTCTCCCGGACCAGTTCGGGATGGCGGACCGCGTGCTCGCCGACCACGAAGAAGGTGGCCCGCACCCCGAGCACGTCCAGCGTGTCGAGGAAGTGCGGGGTCGACTCCGGGTCCGGTCCGTCGTCGAAGGTGAGCGCGACGTGCCGGGGTCGCCCGGTGCCGGCGAGCCCCGGGAAGAGCAGCAGCCGTACGCCCGGCAGCCAGGTGACCGCCGGGCCGATGTGGGCCACGGCCGCACCGGCCGGCAGCAGGACGGCGGCCGTCCGCCAGGCACGGCCGGACACGGGGGACATCGGTGACCTACCTCCTCGGGGGGCGCGGCAGAGCCGCGGTGGATCCCGGGGACGCCTCGGGGCCCGCGGCGTCCCACTCCCCGCCGATGGAGGCGGCGTGGGCCAGGCCGATGCTGCCGGCCCCGATCAGCGCGACACCGACCGCCTCGGGCAGCAGGCTCAGCCCCAGGTGGATCGACTCGGCGAACAGCACCCAGCCGAGTACGACGCTGGTGAGCGCGTCGCCGAGGGTGAGCGCCGGCTGGGAGGCGGTCAGCGAGCCGGCGCCGAGCGCGCCCTGCAGCAACAGGAAGGCGACGAGCCCGGCGAGCCCCGTGGCGTACAGCGACCAGTGCCCGAACATCGCCGCCGGGCCCTGTTCGAGCCGCCCCACGGCCTCCTTGAGCAGCGCCGCGGTGGCGGCGAAGGACACGGCGGAGGCGAGGCCGAGCAGCGCGGCCCGGGAGGCGCCCCGCGCCGCGCGGGCGGCCAGCAGCAGCACCACCACCGCGCCGAGCACCCCGCCGCCGCCCAGCAGCCAGTCCTCCGGCCGCGCGGTGGACCGGCCGGCGGACGGCGCGGCCGCGAGGAGGAACAGGGCCAGCCCGCCGGCGAGGGCGACGAACGCCAGCCAGGTCCGGCCGTCCGGGCGGCGCCGGAAGACGACGCTGCCCACGGCGAGGGTGAACAGCAGTTCGGCGGCGAGCAGCGGCTGGACCAGCGACAGGCTGCCCACGGCCAGCGCCCCGGCCTGCAGCAGGCTGGACAGCGCGAGCAGCCCGGCCCCCGCCAGCCAGTAGGGGCGCCGCAGCAGCCGGGTGAACCGGCGCACGACGGACCCGGCCCCGGCCCCGTGGTCCGGCTCCTGCACGGCGGCGCGGCGCTGGAGCACCGAGGCGGACGCGTTGGAGAGGGCCGCGAGGAGGGCGAGCAGCACCGTGACGGCGGTCATGGCGGTCATCCGAAGCGGGCGGCGAGCCGCCGGTACAGCCCGGGCGCGGCACCGCGCACGCGGGCGGGCAGGCGCAGCCACCCGGGGACGTACACCTCGTCCCGGCCGTGCAGGACGGCGGCGCAGACCGCGTCCGCCACGCGTTCGACGGGCACCGGCCGCGGCCAGGAGCGTGCGTAGGGGGTGCCCCGCCGGTCGAAGAAGGGGGTGTCGACCACGCCGGGGATGACATGGCTGACGCCCACTCCGGTGCCCCGCAGCTCGTACCGCAGGCAGTCGGCGAACGTGGCCAGGGCGGCCTTCGCCGCCGAGTAGACGGCCTCGCCGCGCACGCCGACGCTGCCGGCGAGGGACCCGACGAGCACGATCCGTCCGGATCCGGCCGCCACCATGTGCGGCAGCACGGCCCGCACCAGGTGCACGGTGGCCAGCAGGTCCAGGCCCACGACCTCGTCGATCCGGGCGGCGGGCATGGCGGTGAACTCCCCGGCCCAGCCGACGCCGGCGCCCGCCACCAGCGCGTCCAGCCGGCCGAGGTGGTCCAGGGCGAGGCCGGCGAGCCGGCGGTCGGCGCCGGGCCGGGTGAGGTCCGCGGGCAGCGCGACCGCTCCGCACTGGGCGGCCACCTGCTCCAGTCGGGTGACGTCGCGTCCGTTCAGTGCCAGCCGCCAGCCGCCCTCGGCGGCCAGCCGGCGGGCCACGGCGGCACCGATGCCCGAGGAGGCACCCGTCACCAGAGCGGTGCCGCCGCGGGCGGCGCGCGGGGCGTCGGCCGCCCGGCCGGCCGAGGCCGGGACCGGCCGGGTGTCGTTCGACGGTCCTGCGGAGGACGGGGCGTGGGACATGGTGACGACCTCACTGCGACGGCGTGCACGAGTTCGCGAGCTCCGGGGCCGAATCTTCGCGGTGTATCCAGGGCGCCACACACTGAAACACCGCGCACGGCGAAGCACCGACCGTGCACCTGCCCGCCGTAAAGAAACGTTGCCGTTTCGCTCGGGAGGTCACAGATCCCTCCCCCACCGGCGGGGGGGGGTGCCTGTCCTGGGGACGCTTGGGACGGCCCCGCCGGGTAACTCGCAGGGGAGATCACCTCGTCCGACGGAAGGAGACGTCATGCCTGGCGGGAACGGCCGCGATGATCACGAGGACCGGCCGGAGTCGGCCCTGGAGGAGGTGCTCCGGGAGGTCGAGGAGGCCGAGAAGCGGGACGAGGACAAGGGCGCCCCGGGCGAGGCCGGGGACGCCATCACCCCGAACACCGGGGCGCAGGAGCAGGCGAACGGCGACTGAGCCGGCCGGGCGGCGCGCCCACCGGGCAGCCGGGGTGCCGGTACGCGGGCGCGCCCTGCATCCCGCTGGTCACCCGGCGGGCGCCGCCCTCGTCGCCGGCGCCCCGGTCCTCCTGGTGCTTTCCCCCGGGCCGGGTACCCGAGCCGCATGAACGACGATCTGCGACACCCCCTGCTGCCCCCGTCCCGCGGCCCGCTCTCCGCCGCGGTCACGGCCCACCTGCGCGGCACGGGCCCGCTCCCCCGCCCCGCGGACGCCGCGGACGCCGACCCGTACGGCGACGACCTCCAGCTCGCCCTGTACCTGTGCTATGAGCTGCACTACCGAGGTTTCGCCGGGGTCCCCGCGGAGGCCGAGTGGGACCCGGAGCTGCTGCGCGTGCGGGCCGCGCTGGAGGAGCGCTTCCGGTCCGCGCTGCGCGCCGACACCCCGGTCCACGACAGCCTGGACGAGGCGCTCGCCGCCCTCCTGGTGGAACCGGCCGAGGGCACGGGCGTGTCTCACTTCCTGTCCGCCGAGGGCGAGCTGTGGCAGCTGCGGGAGTACGCGGCGGTGCGCTCGCTGTACCACCTGAAGGAGGCCGACCCGCACGCCTGGGTGCTGCCGCGGCTGTGGGGCCGGGCCAAGGCGGCGATGGCCGCGGTGGAGTACGACGAGTTCGGCGGCGGCCGGGCCGAACGGGTGCACGCGCGCCTGTTCGCCGACCTGATGCGGGACCTGGACCTGGACACGGCGTACGGCCGGTACCTGGACGCGGCCCCGGCCGAGATGCTCGCCGTGGTGAACCTGATGTCCCTGTTCGGCCTGCACCGCGAACTGCGCGGAGCGCTGGTGGGCCACTTCGCCGAGGTGGAGATCACCTCCTCGCCCGGCTCGCGCCGGCTGGCCGAGGCGATGCGCCGCACCGGCGCCGGACCGGCGGCGGAGTTCTTCTACGACGAGCACGTGACCGCGGACGCGGTGCACGAGCAGATCGTCCGGCACGAGGTGATCGGCGGACTGCTCGCCGAGGAGCCGGAGCTGGCGCCGGACATCGTCTTCGGGATCGACGCGACCGAGTACCTGGAGGACCGGCTGGGCCGGCGGCTGCTCGACTGCTGGCGCGCGGGACGGTCCTCGCTGCGGACACCGCCGGCGCCCCGGGCATCGTCCCCACAGGCACCACGGGAACAGGAGATGTCCCATACATCCTGAGCCCCCGGGTATTCGGACGGTGTGATCGCTGTGATGCTTCCGGGCGTGTACGCCCCGCAGGACGACACCGAGCTGCTGGCCGAGGCCCTCGACGAGGTGGCCCCGCCGCCCGGCACCCGGGTACTGGACGTGGGCACCGGAAGCGGTGCGCTGGCCCTTGCTGCGGCCCGGCGGGGCGCCGAGGTGACCGCCGTGGACGTGTCCCGGCGCGCGGTGTGGACCGCCCGCCTGAACGCGTGGCTGTCCCGGCTGCCGGTGCGCATCCGGCGGGGCAACCTGTTCGCACCCGTACGGGGCCGCACGTACGACCTCATCCTGGCGAACCCGCCCTACGTGCCGGCGCCGGACACCGGGCGCGGGCCGCGCGGCCGGGCCGTCGCCTGGGACGCGGGGCGCGACGGACGGCTGCTGCTGGACCGGATCTGCCGGGACGCGCCGGCGCTGCTGAGCCCCCAGGGCGTGCTGCTGATCGTGCACTCGGCGCTGAGCGGTCCGGACCGCACCCTGGAGCTGCTGCGGGACGCCGGTTTGAAGGCCGCGGTGGTGCGGCGCCGCTGGGTCCCGTTCGGGCCGGTGCTGCGCTCCCGGGAGGACTGGCTGCGCCGGCGCGGGCTGCTCGCACCGGCCGACGACAGGGAGGAACTGGTGGTCATCCGTGCCGAACGACCCAGCTGACGCGGCGCCGAACGACTCCGCCGGCCCGGCGCCCGGCGCCCGCCGGCTCACCGTGCAACGGCGCGGGCCCCTCCTGGTGGAAGGGCCCGTGGAGATCGAACTGGAGGACGGGAGCACGGTCTTCTCGGACCGGTTCCGTGTCGCTCTGTGTACCTGCCGGCGCAGTCGCCGCTACCCCTGGTGCGACACGAGTCACCGGCGCAAGGCCTGAGCACCCCGTTGAAACAGATTGTTTTTCGCCGCTCCCCGGGACGGCCCCCCACGGACCGCCCGGGGAGCGGCTGTGTGCCCGGGTCCGGCGGGCGGCCCCACTCCGCCCGTCCGACCCCGGTGCGAGATCACAGGTTCCCCGCTCCAGGGGCCGCACTCCCCAGTTGCGAACCTGATCCGGTGTCCACGAGGACTCCTGCGATCCCGGTCTCAGAACGCGAAGAGGCCGCCGCCGACGGCATCCCGCATGCACGTGTTGCTGAAGGTGCGCTCGTAGGAGAGGCGCTTGCCCTGCCAGACACCCTGGACGGTGACGACGACGGGGTCGTAGATCTTGGTGCACATCACGCCGTCGGCCGGCTTCAGGGCGTCGAGTTCGCCGCCGATGCCGCGCAGTTCGGCGCAGGCCTGTGCCGCGGCCGGGTGGGTGCCCGAGGCCGAGGGGGCGCAGTTCAGGGTGACGGCGCGCTCCGGTGTGGCCGTGGCCGCGTCGGTGCCGTGGCCGGTGGTGAGCACCATGGCCGAGGGGGCGTAGAGCGACGACGGGGCGGCGCCCGGTGCAGCGACGGCGGCCCCGGTCAAGGGTCCGCAGACGGCGGCGGCCGTGAGGCCGAGGGCCGCTGCCCAGCGCGCGGTGTTCCGCATTGTGTGCATCCTTCCGCTCGATCAGACGAAGTGCCGTCTCCGGTCCGGTCGGGCGCCGGAGCGGCGAGCGCCACTCTGCCGACTCCACCGGCGAAACTCACATCGAACCCATGGGTTTCAGTAACCTTTCGTGTTGAAGCAGTGGCGTGAAGTCACGGAACTCGAGCGCCGTGACCCCGGAACAGAGCCGTTCCCCCGTCGCCGAGGCGGCCGGATGGCCGAAAATCAGCTGTTCGTTAATCGTCCTGAAACATTCCGACTGTGGCCGCCACAAGTCCCCTCATGACTCCTTGTGTTCATGAAGTGATCACCGGCGCGCCGATGGACGGTTCCTCCCTCGACGGACCGAAACCCGGACGAACTGCCCTCTGAGGCAACGGCTTCCACCCGCCGCACCGCCGGCGCCCCCTGCCGCCGTCCCCGCGGGCCGCGCCGGCCGGCCCGGTCCGGGACGGTCCCCTCCGACGTACCGGTCGGTATCGTCAGGTGCGCAGGCGGCCGACGACGTACGGGAGTTGACGGATGGCACGGCACTGGGCGGACTTCCAGCACGAGATCTACCTGAACGGGACGACCGGGGCGGTGCCCCGGCTCCCCACCGATCTGACCCGGCTGGAGGAGCTGGCCGAGCACCGGCTCGGTCCGGGCCCGGTGGGCTATGTGGCGGGCAGCGCGGGCGACGGCGGCACGGCCCGCGCCAACCGGGAGGCCCTCGCCCGGCGCCGGATCGTGCCGCGCATGCTGCGGGACGTGCACGAGCGGGACCTCACGACCGAGGTGCTCGGGCGGACCCTGCCGGCTCCGCTCGCCCTGGCGCCTGTCGGGGTGCTGTCCATCATGCATCCGGACGCCGAGACCGCCGCCGCGCGGGCCGCCGCCGCGCAGGGCGTGCCGTTCGTCCTGTCGTCGGCGTCGAGCACCCCGCTGGAGCAGGTGGCGGAGGCGATGGGGGACGCCGAGCGGTGGTTCCAGCTGTACTGGGGCAAGGACCGCGAGGTGACCCGGAGTTTCCTCGCCCGGGCGCGGGCGGCCGGCTTCTCGGTGCTGGTCGTCACGCTGGACACCCCGCTGCTGGCCTGGCGGCCCCGCGATCTGGACCAGGCGTACCTGCCGTTCCTGCACGGCGTGGGCACCGCCAACTACTACACCGACCCCGCGTTCCGGGCCGGCCTCGCCAAGCCGGTGCACGAGGACCCGAAGGCGGCGGTGCTGCACTTCCTCGGCCTGTTCGGGGACGCCGGGCACACCTGGCCCGACCTGGCGTTCCTGCGGGCCCACTGGGACGGGCCGATCGTCCTCAAGGGCGTGCTGCACCCGGACGACGCCCGGCTCGCCGCGGACGCCGGCATGGACGGCGTGGTGGTCTCCAACCACGGCGGCCGCCAGGTCGCCGGCTCGGTCGCGGCGGCCGACGCGCTGCCCCGCGTCGCGGACGCGGTCGCCGACCGGCTGACGGTCCTGTTCGACAGCGGCGTGCGTACCGGCGCCGACGTCTTCAAGGCCCTCGCACTGGGCGCGCGGGCGGTCCTGCTGGGCCGCCCGTACGTGTACGGCCTGGGCCTGGACGGGCGGGCGGGCGTCGAACACGTCATCCGCTGCCTGCTGGCGGAGTTCGACCTCACCCTGGCCCTGTCGGGCCACGCCCGGCCGGGCACGGTGACACGGTCGGACCTGGAAGCCGACGGCGGCGCGACTCCCTGAGCGACGCCGCGGCCTGATCCGGTCCGCCCCGGACGAAACCGCTACGCCGCCGTCCACCGCTGACCGGCGGACCCGTCCCGGACCTTGACGACGAGGTCGGCCCCCGCCTGGTCACCGCCGGCGGCGAGCGCGAGCGTCCGGTCCCAGCGCGGCAGCAACTCGCCCTCGGGAGTGAGGTCGTAGCGCACGTCGTCGCCCCGTTGCGACCCGGCGCCGGCGCAGCGGCCGAGGAGCACCACCCCGGCGTCGGCGTGCGAGTCCAGGCACAGACCGGTGTCGGCGGCACTGCGCAGCAGCCCGTCCGTCTCGTACGTCCACCGCTGTGTGGCCGAGCCGGAGCACGCGGCGAGCACGGCACTCGCGCCCGCCTCCGGTGTGCCCTTGACGTCCAGGCACCGACCGGCGGCGTTGCGCAGCGGACCGGGCCGGCCGGCGGCGGGCAGGCCCGTGGGGCTCGGCGAAGCCGACGTGCCGGGGACGGCGCTGGTGGCGACCGGCTCGGTGCCGTCGCCGCCGTCCGGCCACACACTCACCGCGAGGACCGTCGCGAGCAGCCCGGCCGAGGCCACGCCGACGCCGAGCAGCAGCGTCCGGGACGACCAGGCGCCCGGCGCGCGGCGCGCGGACACGGCGGTGAGGAGCCGGGCCGGCCACCCGGGTCCGCCGTCGCCGGCCCGGCGCCGCCCGCCACCGCGCCGGCGTCCGCCGGACCGCCGGGCGCCGGCGCGGCCGGGATCCTGGCGGCGGCCCGGGCGGGAGTCGAGGTAGCGGCGGGCGCCCCAGCCGAGGACGGCCTCGGCGAGCAGCACCCCCAGGGCGGCGTCGACGTGGCCCAGTTGCTCGGCCGCGTGCCGGCAGTAGGCGCAGCCGGCCAGATGGTCCTGCACATCGGGCAGCAGCGCACCGCCCCGGCGGATCGGCACGTCGAGCAGGCGGTTGTAGTAACGGCACTCCTTGCCGGGCGCGAGTTCCCGGTGGGCGCGCACCAGGCCCTCGCGGAATTTCTCCCGGGCCTGGTCGAGCGCGGCGGTCGCGCTCTGGATGTCCAGGCCGAGCAGTCCGGCGGGCACGGCAGGCGGCTCCGCCTCGACCTCGGTGTGCCACAACAATGCCTGTTCCAACCGGGAAAGGGCGTGGAACGAGCGGTCGGAAAGGACGCGGTTCTCCGGTATCAGGGTCGGCGCGGTGCGCATCCCGCGGCCCCCGGCGGGTTGGGTGAGGCCCGGCAGGACGGCGGTGATCCGGTCCGTGGCGGACCAGTTCAGGACCGTGTCCCGGACGGCCACCAGCAGGCGGGGCCGCAGCGCGTCGGCGGGTTCGCCGAGCGCCAGCCGGCCGAGGACCTGGTGGAAGGCGGTGGCGGTGACCATGTGGGCGAGGGAGCCGGGGGTGGCCAGGCAGATGACCGCGTACTCCTGGGCCGGCTGCCAGTGCCGGGCCATCAGGAGGGCGGCCGACCGGGAGGCCTCCGCGTCGGAGCCGGCCCGCAGCGGACCGGCGAGGAACTCGTCGGATTCCCCGGGTTCGGCGCCGGAAGGCGGCCAGGCGGGACGAGGGGGGTGGGGGGTGAGCACGGAGCGGATTCCTTTTGGCGCGTGGTGCGAGCGGAAATTCACCGCGTTTGAACCCTTGCACAACTTCCACACGGGCAACAAGGCGCACGTGCGACATGGACGGTTTTGAAAGAAAGTCAGAAACAGGGCCGCGACCGGGGCTTGGCGGAAATGCGGCCCTATTCCTCATGCGCCCCGTGTGAAGCGTGCGCACACACCGGCCGGGCGCGCACGCTCCCGGAGCCGGCCGGCCGGTAGTGGACTGGGAGCCGGTCCTCCTCGGAGGCCCGTCCCCGGCCGGCGGTCCCGGCGGCTTCCCTCCGCCGGCCGGGGCGGGCACGGCCCGCGCGGGGTCAGATCTGCCAGGAGCGGAGCCGGTCGGCGGCGCCGTACACGTCGGTCCTGCCTGAGAACAGGTCGCGGGCCAGGTCGACGAGGGCGCCGTAGGGCGGGTCGATGCCGACGCCGCTGACGAACATGTAGGCCACGGCGGTGGCGCAGGCGAAGCGGGCGTTGGCCGCGGGCAGCGGCTTGAGCACGGCGAGGGTGTGCAGCAGCGCGGCGGCGCGCCAGGCCGCGTCGGAGTCCACACCGAGCCGGGGCGGGTCCACCCGGTGCCGGGCGACGGCGGCGACCAGCGCGGAGAAGTCGTCCACGGCGGGCTGGTCGGGCAGGACCTCCTCATGCCGCTGGAGCAGCCACGGGACGTCGATATGGATGACGGAGGAGGTCATCGCTCAGGCGGCCTCGCCCTTGGCGGGACGCTCGTCGTCGGGGAAGGCCGCCGCGAACTCCTCGGCATGGCCGGCGAAGAAGCGGCGGAAGGCCTCGGCACCCTCCTGCAGGGCGCGGTGCCGGGCGATGTCGGCGGCGGCGGCCTCGCGGACGAGGGCCTTCATCGACGTACCGCGCTCCTTGGCGATCTGCCGCAGGTCCTCTAGTTCCCGTTCGCTGAACTCCACGTTGAGAGCTGGCATGGCCCACACGGTACCGCGCGGGTACTCATGCGTAAATACCCGCAGGTCAGCTCGGGTTCACTGCGGTACCGGAAGGCTCCGAGGGCGGTGTCCGGTTGCCGACAGTCACGGGCGGCCCGCCCTCAGCAGGGCCCAGAAGTGCTCACATCCGATCGTCATCAAACAGATCCCGGCGTTCTGGCACACACGATCGTCGCCCCCGGCCGCCGCTCAGGGGAGGACGCGAAGCACTAGGCTGGACCAGCGGGTGGAGCCACCCGTTCACTGTGAGTGTGCGCTTGGGAGCGGCGACGATGAGCCGGGTCTATCCGTTCGACGATGCGGCCACGGCCCGAGCCGTCATCCGCGACGACGGAACGCTGACGGAGTGGAACGAGGGCGCCCACCGCCTGCTCGGCCACCCGGCCGCCGCCGTCCTGGGCCGCCCCGCCGCCGAGCTGCTCGCCGAGGCCGAGCCCCCGGACCCGCCCGCCGGCACCCGCTGGGCGGGCACGGTCGGGTTGCGCCACCGCGACGGCCGTACCGTCTCCGTCTGGCTGCTCGCCCACCGCCGCCCGCCGGACGACGAGCACCCGGGCGGCTGGCTCCTGGTCACCCCGCTCGCCGGCGACGACCCGCCGCCCGGTGGCGACCCGCTCACCGAGGCGGGCCTGATCCAGTCGCCGTGCGCGGTCGCGGTGTACGACGACCGGCTGCGGCTGCGCCGGATGAACGGCGCGATGGCCGACGTGATCGGGCTGCCGGAGCGGCGGCTGCGGGGCCTCAGGCTCGCGGAGATCGGCGGCAGGCCCCAGAGCGAGGAGCTGGAGCAGGACATGCTCCGGGTACTGACCACGGGCCGCCCGCTGGACGTGCAGACCTTCATGCATACCGGCGGCGAGGACCGGGCCCATGCCTGGCTCGCCCGCATGGCTCCGGTCCGGGACGCGGCGGGCCGGGTGCGGGGCGTGTGCCTGGCCGCGCACGACGTCACCGACAACCAGTGGGCCCGGCAACGGCTGCAGCTGGTCAACGAGGCCAGCGTGCGCATCGGGACCACGCTCGACGTCACCCGGACCGCGCAGGAGCTGGCCGACGTGTGCGTGCCCGCGCTCGCCGACTTCGTCACCATCGACCTGCTGGACCCGGAGGAGTACGGCGGCGAGCCGCCCGCCCGCGTCACCGCCCCGGTACGGCTGCGCCGCACCGCCCACCGGTCCGTGCTGCCCGACGTGCCCGAGGCCGTGATCAAGCCCGGCACGGCGGAGGAGTACCGGGACTTCTCCCCGCAGGCCGACTCGATGACCGCGGGTCGCACGATCATCACCTCGGTGACCTCCGGCGCCACCAACCAGTGGCGGACCTGGCACGCGGAACGCGGGGAGCGGGTCCGGCAGTTCGGCATGCACTCCTCGATGTCGGTGCCCATCCAGGCGCGCGGGCTGACCCTCGGCGTCGCGGTGCTCACCCGGCACCGCCGCCCGGACGGCTTCACCCCGGACGACGTGCTGCTGGCCGAGGAGATCACCGCGCGCGCCGCCGTCTGCATCGACAACGCCCGCCGCTACTCGCGCGAGCGGGAGACCGCGCTCGCGCTCCAGCGCAGCCTGCTGCCCCGGTCGCTGCCGCGCACGGCCGCGCTGCACGTCTCCTCCCGCTATCTGCCGGCCGCCCGCGCCGGCGTGGGCGGGGACTGGTTCGACGTGATCCCGCTGTCCGGGATGCGGGTCGCGATGGTCGTCGGGGACGTCGTCGGGCACGGCATCCAGGCCTCGGCGACCATGGGCCGGCTGCGCACCGCCGTACGCACCCTCGCCGACATCGACCTGGCCCCGGACGAGCTGCTCACCCACCTCGACGACCTGGTCGTCCGGCTGTCGGAGGAGTCCGGCGGTGACGTCAGCCCGGGCCAGGACGGCAGCCCCGGCGAGGTCGGCGCGACCTGTCTGTACGCCGTCTACGACCCGGTGTCCCGGCGCTGCACGCTGGCCCGCGCCGGGCATCCGCCGCCCGTGCTGCTGCGGCCGGGCGGCACGCCCCACGCCCTGGACGTGCCCGCCGGTCCCCCGCTCGGCCTGGGCGGGCTGCCCTTCGAGTCGACCGAGGTGGAACTGCCCGACGGCACCCTGCTCGCGCTGTACACCGACGGGCTGGTGTGGTCCCGGGAGCGCGACCCGGAGACGAGCCGGGAGATGCTCCACGAGGCGCTGGGCTCGTACGCGGACTCCCTGGATGAGACCTGCGACCGCGTCCTGCACACGCTGCTCCCGGCCGGTGGCGCCCCGGACGACGTGGCGCTGCTGCTGGCCCGCACCCGGGGCCTGCCCACGGGGCAGGTGGCGACCTGGGACATCCCCGCCGATCCCGCGCTGGTCGCGCCGGTCCGCAAGCAGGTGGTGGAGCAGCTGGACACCTGGTCGCTCAGCGAGGCGTCGTTCACGACGGAGCTGGTGGTCAGCGAGCTGGTCACCAACGCCATCCGCTACGGCGCGCACCCGATCCGGCTCCGGCTGATCCACGACGCGGCCACGCTGATCTGCGAGGTCTCCGACACCAGCCCCACCGCCCCGCACCTGCGCCGGGCCAAGACCTTCGACGAGGGCGGCCGGGGTCTGCTGCTGGTCGCCCAGCTCACCCAGCGCTGGGGCAGCCGGCACCATGCGGAGGGCAAGACGATCTGGGCGGAGCTGCCGCTGTACGAGGAGGACGAGTAGCCCCCGGACGGCCCTCAGGGAGACCGTCAGGAGACCGCCGCCAAGAGCCCGCCCTCACGGACGTCGTCAGGCGGCCGTTCGTCAGGAGCCCGCCCTCAGGAGACCGCCGCCGCTAGGAGGCCGCCCTCAAGCCGCCGCCCTCAAGCGGTCGCCGCCAAGAGCCCGCCCTCACGAGGACGTCGCCAGGCGGCCGTTCGTCAGGCGGCCGTCGTCAGGAGCCCGCCCTCAGGAGACCGCTGTCAGGAACCCGCCGCCGCTAGGAGGCCGCCCTCAAGCCGCCGCCCTCAAGCGGACGCCGCCAAGCGCCCGCCCTCACGAGGACGTCGCCAGGCGGCCGTTCGTCAGGCGGCCGTTCGTCAGGCGGCCGTCGTCAGGAGCCCGCCCTCAGCAGACCGCTGTCAGGAACCCGCCGCCGCTAGGAGGCCGCCCTCAAGCCGCCGCCGTCAAGAGCCCGCCCTCAGCAGACCGTCGTCAAGAGGCCGTCAGCCACGGTCGTACCTGTTTGCGGGCCTCGTGCAGCCGGGACTTGAGGGTGCCGAGCGGGATGCCGGCGCGCTCGGCGGCCTCGGCGTAGTCGAGCTGGCAGATGTCCCGGTAGACCAGCGGCGCGACCAGGTGCGGATGCTCCCGCTCCAGGCGCTCCAGGGCCTCCAGCAGATCCACCCGGGAGCCGGCGATGACGCTGGTGGTGCGCGGGTCGACGGCGTGCCCCGGCTCGATGGCCGCGGGCTGTTCGGCGGCCCGCCGCTTCAGCTCGCGGTACTTCTGCCGGCAGCAGTTGGCGACGACGGTGTACAGCCAGGTGCCGAAGCGGCTGCGGCCCTCGAAGCCGGAGATGTGCCGGGCCACCTGGAGCAGCACGTCCTGGGCGGCCTCCTCGGCGTCCTCCCGGCAGGGCAGGAAGCGCGCGCAGCGGCGCACCACCTCGGGCCGTATCTCCGTCAGCAGCCGGTCCAGGGCCGTGCCGTCGCCGGCGGCGGCACGCCGGGCGAACTCCTCCGTCAGCGCCTGGTCCTGCACGGACGGGCCCCCCTCCGAGTCGATCTCAGGCCAGGCATGATAGTCGTATGCACCCCCTGGAGCGGATCGGCCGCCACCGCCTGGAACAGCCGCTGGGCAGCGGCGCCTTCGCCACCGTGTGGCTCGCCCACGACCCCGAGCTCCAGGCCCCCGTCGCGGTGAAGGTGCTCGCCGAGAACTGGGCGCACCGGCTCGACATCAGGGAGCGCTTCCTGTCCGAGGCGCGGCTGCTGCGCCGGGCCGGTTCCAGCCGGGTCGTGCAGGTCTACGACATCGGTGAACTCCCGGACGGCAGGCCGTACTTCGTGATGGAGTACGCCGGCGGCGGGACCCTCGCCGATCTGCTGGCGGACGGTCCGCTGCCGGTGCGGGAGGCGCTCGCGCTGACGTCCGAGGCCGCGCGCGGCGCCGCCGCGCTGCACGAGGCGGGCATCGTCCACCGCGACATCAAGCCGACCAACGTGCTGCTGCACACCGCCCCGGACGGCACCCGGCGGGTGCTGCTCGCCGACCTGGGGCTGGCCAAGAGCCTCACGCAGGCCTCGGTGCTGACGCTGGCCGCGGGTTCGGCGGGCTACCGGCCGCCGGAGCAGGCCGAGCCCGGCGCGGGCATCGACGAGCGGGCGGACGTCTACAGCCTGGGCGCGGTCGGCTACGAACTGCTGACCGGGACGGTGCCGGGACCGCCGGGGCAGGTGGTACCGCCCCGGCGGCTGCGGCCGGGACTGGACGCGGACGTCGAGCGGGTGCTGCTGCGCGCGCTGGAGCCGGACCGGACGCGGCGCTGGCCGGGCGCCGGGGAGTTCGCGGCGGAGCTGGACCGGCTGGCCGCGGCGCCGTCGGTACGGCCCGCGCGGCGCCTGGACAGGGTGCGCGGCCGGCTCACTCCCCTGACCCTGGCCCTCGCCGCGGTCCTCGCCGCCGGCGGGGCCGCGGTCACGGTGACCGCGGCCCTCCACCGGGACGGCACCGCGGACGACGAGGTGCGGGTCACGGACGCCACCGGGCGGGTGAGCCTGCGGGTGCCGGACGGGTTCGGCCGCGAGCTGCGCGACTCCGGCTGGGACCCGCGGGCGCTCGGACTGGCCGCCGGGCACCAGCCCGGTCTCGCGGTGGCCGACGACCTGTCCCGCTGGTCCGACCCGAAGGCCCCGGTGGACGGGGTGTTCGTCGGGGTCGGTGCGGACGGTGACATCACCGCCAAGGTGAAGGCGCTGGCGCACTCCGGCTGCCGGTACGCGGGTGCCCGCACCTTCGCGGACGCCGACTGGCACGGGCTGGTCAGGTCCTGGAACAGCTGCCCGGACGGCGGCTCGGTCACCGAGTCCGCGCTGGTCCCGGCGGGCGGCGCGACCCGGCCGCAGGTGTACGTGCAGGTGCGTCAGCGGGACGGCGACGACGCGACCGACGGCGTGCTCCGTTCGCTGCGAGTGGCCTGACCGACGCCTGCCGAGCGGCACGGCGGGGAAGAGAACCGGACAGAACCCGGCGCGTCCCGAACTTTTCCGGCGGTCCGTGCATCGGACGGAGAGGACGGCGCACCCGGCGCCGTAGGCACGCGTCCCGGTCGCGTGCCGTGACCTCCAGGAGTGTTGAGCGACATGGTGTACATCCCCCGGTCCGCGCGGCACGGTGCCCTGCTCGTGGGCACGGTCGCCGTGCTGGGCTTCCTGACCGCCTGTGGTGACGGCTCCGGCGCGCACAGCGCCGGCCCGGTCACCGTCTTGGGTACGGCCGCCCCCGCGCGGGACACCTCGCAGCCCCCGGCGTCCCTCGCGAAAACGGCCTCCTCCCCGGCGGGCACCGGCTCGTCGTCCGCGCCGAAGGCGACCGGCACCTCGGGCCGCGCCGCGGCCACGACCGTCCCGGCCGCGGCGAGCTCCCGCTGCCACACCTCCGAACTACGTGCCTCCGTGGGCCGCAACGACCCGGGCGCCGGCCAGGAGAACTTCCCGGTGGTGCTCACCAACACCTCTGCCCGGACCTGCACCCTGCACGGCTATCCGGGCGCGGCCTTCGTCAACGCCTCCGGCACCCAGCTCGGCCCCGACCCCCGGCGTGAGCCGGGCACCCCGGTGACCGTCACGCTCAAGCCAGGGCGGAGCGCCTGGGCCGGGCTGACCTTCTCCAACCCGGAGATCAGCGGAGCGAAGACGGCCACGCCGGCCGCGCTGCTGGTCACTCCGCCGGACGAGCGGGCCTCGTTGAGGGCGGTCTGGTCGGGCGGGCCGGTGCCGGTCTCCGGAAACTCCTCCTCCGTCCGCCTGACGGTGCTCGCCCCGGGCACCGGCCCCTGAGCCCCTCCCCCCGCCCCCTCCACGCGAACCCCGCTGCCACCCCCGAGGCAGCGGGGTTCGCCATGCCGGCCCCGCGGTGGCCCGGTCCGGCATGCCGGTCCCGGGAGTTCCGGTTCGCCATGCCGGCGCGAGGGCAGCGCCGTTCGTCATGCCGGTGCCACAACTGTCACAGGACGGCAACAGGCGCCGTCGGCCGCGATCTTTCCCCGGCCCGTGGTCATCGAACCCGGTCGACCGCACGGCGAACAGGCCCCGCGGGGGCCATGACCAGGGAATCGGGGAGACGATGAGCGGGATCTCACGCAGGCGGGTGCTGACGGCCGGGGTGGCGGCGGGCGCACTCGGGACACTGGCCGCCTGCTCCTCCGGCACCGGCGGGCCGGGCCCGGCGGGCGGCCGGGGCACGGCGCAGGCCCGGCCGGTGAAGCCGATCGGCGACGGCTCCACCGCCGACACCGGCGCCCAGCCGCACCAGCCGAAGCCGGACCGGCTGAAGGAGGGCCAGCAGCCGCCGCAGTTCGTGGTGTTCTCCTGGGACGGGGCCGGCGAGCTGAGCAACAAGCTGTTCTCCCGGTTCCGCAAGGTGGCCGCCGACCACGACGCGAAGATGACGTTCTTCCTCAGCGGCATCTACACGCTGCCCGAGTCCAAGAAGCACCTGTACCGTCCGCCGCAGCACCCGGTCGGCGCCTCCGACATCGGCTACCTCGCCGACCGGCACATCCACGCCACCCTCCAGGAGGTCCGGGCGGCCTGGCTGGAGGGCCACGAGATCGGCACCCACTTCAACGGGCACTTCTGCGGCGCGACCGGCGTGCGCAGGTGGTCCCCGGCCGAGTGGCGCAGCGAGATCGACCAGGCCGTGGACTTCGTGACGAAGTGGAAGACCAACACCGGCTTCACCGACCTCGACCCGCTCCCCTTCGACTACCGCAAGGAGCTGATCGGCGGCCGCACCCCCTGCCTGGAGGGTCAGGCCAACCTGCTGCCGACCGCCGCCGCGCTCGGCTGGAAGTACGACGCCAGCTCCCCCGGCGGGCTCCAGATCTGGCCGGGCAAGGTGCAGGGCGGCAAGCTGTGGGACTTCCCGCTGCAGTCCATACCGTTCGCCGGGCACTCCTTCCAGGTGCTCTCGATGGACTACAACCTGATGTTCAACCAGTCCGGCGGCAACCCGCTCGGCGACCGCACCAAGTACGACACCTGGCGGGCCCAGGCCCGTGACACCTACCTGGCCGGTTTCCGGCGGGCCTACGAGACCAACCGCGCCCCCCTGTTCATCGGCAACCACTTCGAACGCTGGAACGGCGGCATCTACATGGACGCCGTCGAGGAGGCCATCGGGAAGATGGCTTCCTACGACGACGTGCGCTTCGTGTCCTTCAAGCAGCTCGTCGCCTGGCTGGAGGCGCAGGACCAGGCGGTGCTGCGCCGGCTGCGCACCCTGCCGCCCGGGCAGGCCCCGGCGGGCGGCTGGGCGGAGTTCCTGGGCGCGGCGGGCAGCCGGTCGTCGTAACGCGTCCGACGTGGTCTGTTTTCATGGGCGGGCGCCCCGTGCCCGACTCCGGAAGGACCCGCCCTGAACACCCCGCTCGCCGAGGCCCTGTCCGCCGTTCTGCTGGCCGCCGTGCTGGCCTGGGCCGTCGTACGGCCCTTCGGCCGGCCGGAGGCGGTCATGGCCGTCCCCGCCGCCGCCGTCGCGGTCGCGACCGGCGCGATCTCCCTCGACCACGCCCGAGCCGAGGCCGAACGGCTCGGCCCGGTGGTCGGGTTCCTGGCCGCGGTGCTGGTGCTCGCCCACTTCTGCGACGTCGAGGGGCTGTTCCAGGCGTGCGGGGCGTGGATGGCCCGGTGGGCGGCGGGCCGGCCGGTACGGCTGCTGACGGCGGTGTTCGCGCTGGCGTCGGCCATCACCGCCGTGCTCAGCCTGGACGCGACGATCGTGCTGCTGACCCCGGTGGTCTTCGCCACGGCCGCGCGGACGGGCGTACGGCCCAAACCGCATGTGTACGCCTGCACGCACCTGTCGAACACGGCGTCGCTGCTGCTGCCGGTGTCCAACCTGACGAACCTGCTGGCGTTCGCGGCGAGCGGGCTGACCTTCACCCGGTTCGCGGCGCTGATGGCGCTGCCGTGGCTGGCCGCGATCGGCGCCGAGTACCTGGTGTTCCGGCGGTTCTTCGCCCGGGACCTCACGGCGGCGGCCCCGGCGGGCCGGGACACCGACGAGGTGCCCGCGTTGCCGCTGTTCGCTCTGGTGACCGTGGGCTGCACGCTGGCCGGGTTCGTGGTGGCGTCGGCGTTCGGCGTGGACCCCGCCTGGGTGGCGGCGGCCGGCGCGCTGGTGCTGGCCGGACGGGCGCTGGTGCGGCGGCAGGCGAGCCCGCTGACCGTGGTGCGCGCGGCGGCCCCGGCCTTCCTCGCGTTCGTCCTGGCGCTGGGCATCGTGGTGCGGGCCGTGGTCGACAACGGGCTCGCGGACGTGCTCGGACACGTGCTGCCGGCCGGCACCGGGCTGCCCGCGCTGCTCGGGATCGCCGCGCTCGCCGCGCTGCTGGCCAACCTGATCAACAACCTGCCCGCGGTGCTGGTCCTGCTGCCGCTGGCGGCGCCCGCCGGGCCGGGGGCGGTGCTCGCCGTGCTGCTGGGCGTGAACATCGGCCCGAACCTCACCTACGCCGGATCGCTGGCCACGCTGCTGTGGCGGCGGATCGTGCACGAGCACGAGCACGACGTGGACCTCGGGGAGTTCACCCGGCTCGGGCTGCTCGCCGTGCCGTCCTCCCTCGCGGTCGCGGTGGTGGCACTGTGGGGGTCGCTGCGGATTCTGTGACGGGTTCGCGTGAGCCGAGGGAGGCCGAGGGATGCGGGTGATCGCCTGGCTCGTGGAGGGCACCTGGCCCGCCTGCGTGGACGCGGTGCGCGCCCACGCGCCGGACGGCGCCGAGGTGGTGCTGCTGCACGTGAGCGGACCGGACGTGCCCGCGGTGGCGCACGGGGCCTTCGCCGGGCTGCTGGGCCGCGGTCACCGGGAGGCGGACCCGGGTGACCGGGTCGAGGCGCTCGGCGGCACGTCGGCGGCCTCGCTGCTCGCCGCGGCGGCCGAGCGGCTGGGCCGGCCCTGTGTGCGAGAGGAGCGCTCGGGCCGGGTCGAGCGGGAGGTGGTGGCCGCCGCCGAGGGGGCCGGGCTGCTGGTGCTGGCCCGGGACGGGGACCGGTCCCGGCTCGGCCCGAAGAGCCTCGGTCCTGCCGTGCGGTTCGCCGTGGACCACGCGCCCTGCCCGGTGCTGCTGGTGTGGCCGGAACCGGCCCCGGGCCTGGGGACGATCCCGCCCCCGCCGGCGCACCGTCCCTGACGTCAGCGGCGGTGGCGTCCGCCGCCCCCGTCCCAGCCGCCGCCACCCCAGCCGCAGTTCTGCGGGTACCTCGCGCACGGGTCGGCGCTGGTGGTCGGCGAGGGCGCCGGGGCGGACGTCGTCGCGGACGGCGTGGGCGTCGGCCCGGCCGTCCGGGACGGCGTGGGTGCGGCCGGTCCGGGAGTCGTGGGAGGGGCGGGCGGGGTGGACGCCAGGGCGTTGTCCCGGTGCCAGTTGACGTTCTCCATCCGCAGGTCCGGGTGGGCGGTGTCGACGGACCAGCGCTGGACGGTGCCCGCGGCGCGGATCTTGAGCACGAGGGCGCCGGAGCCGTCGGTGGCGGACGGGGTGAGGGCCAGCCCCTGGTTCGCCTGTGGCACCAGGGCGCCTTGGAGGGTGAAGTCGTAGCGGATGTCGCGGGCGGCCTTGCCGGTGGCCGTACAGGGGGCGAGGCGCACGGAGTAGCCGAGGTGGGAGTCCAGGCACAGGTCGGGGGCGGCGGTGTTGCGCAGCAGTCCGTCGGTCTCGTACGTCCACTGCTGGCTCGGGGCGGCGGAGCAGTCGGCGAGTTCCGTCTCGGCACCCTCGGCCGCCTGCCCGCCGACGACGCCGATGCACAGGCCGGAGGCGAGGTTGCGCAGCCTGCCGTGCAGGGTGCCCTGGCCCGGGGTGTTCCGGCCGGCCCAGGAGGCGCCCGGGGAGGGCCTGTCCTTGCCCGGGGTGCGGGAGGGCGTGCCGGCGGCGCCGGGCGCCGGGCCGTCGGGGGAGCCGAGTGCCGACCACAGTGCCAGGGGCAGGACGACGAGGCCGCTGACGGTGACGACGGCCAGCGCGAGGGTCCTGCGCCGGGCACGCCGGGCGGCGCGGTGCGCGGAGCGGGGGGAGGTGGCGGGTTCGGTGCCCGCGGTGACTTCGGTGCCTCCGGCGGGGGCGGGGGAACCGGACGTCCGGCGGCGGGCGGGCGGGACGCCACGGCCGGCCGCTCGGCGGCGGGCGGTGCCCGGGCCGGGCACGGCGTGTTCGGCGGGGGCGGCGGGTTCGGCGGGGGCGGCCTCTGTGAAGGCTTCGCCGCCCTGCGGTACGACGGCGGCCGCGGCCGGTACCGGTGCGGCGGGCTCCTCGGCGCGGACCGCCCGGGACTCCACATAGCCGTGGGCGCCCCAGCCGAGGACCGCCTCGGCGAGCGCGAGGCCCAGGCCGGTGCCGTTGAACTCGGCGAGCTGGCCGGCGGTCCGCTCGCAGTGGGCGCAGCCGGCCAGGTGCTGCCGCAGGTCCGGGTCGATGTCGGTGCCGCCGCGCCGGAACGTCACGTCCAGCATGCGCAGGTAGCGCCGGCACTCGGCCTCCGGGGCGAGTTCGCGGTGTACCTGGAGACACTCCTCGCGCAGCCTCTCGCGGGCGCGGCCCAGTTCGACGCGGGTGTCCTCCTCGTCCAGGCCGAGCAGCGCGGCGGGCACGGCCAGGGGTTCGGCCTCGACCTCGACGTGCCACAGCACGGCACGGGAGGTCTCCGGGATCCGCTGGAACGCGCGGGACAGCAGCCGCCGTTCGGGCGGTGGCAGCAGCCGGGCCGCGGCACGCTCGCCGGGTCCGTCGCCGGAGCGCAGCCCGGGGTGGAGGAGTTCCTGGCGGCCGTCGGTGTCCCACTCGGCCGCGATACGGCGGACGGCGACCAGGACCTGGGGCCGCCAGGCGGCCGTCGGGCCGGTCTGCCGGAGGGACGCGCCGAAGAGCCGGGTGAAGGCGGCCGTGGTGAGCATGCCGGCGGCGCGCGGACCGTCGGTGCACAGCCGGGCGTAGGCGAAGGCCGCCGCCCAGTGCCGGTCGAGGAGTTCGCCGACGGGATGCAGGGCGGGTGACGCGCCCGTCCACTTCTTCAGTTCGGCGCTCAGCTGCTCGTCCGACAGGCCTGCCTCGGTCACGGCCGAATTCCTCCCGAATGCACTACCGGAATTAGTCCATACCAAACGGTATGACGAAGGCATGGGCAGCTCGAACGTCCACCTGAGGCGGCTCTTGTGAAGCGTGGGGGGTGTACGGGAGCGGCCTGGCGCATACACAGGGAATGTATTTGCCCGCGCGCCGACAGCGCACACTTTTACACAGCCGATCACGTCCGAACAAGAGATCTCCCGATTCCCGGTATTCCCCGCCACGGGTTTCTTCATTGACATCTCGTCAACGACAGCCTTTTCCTCCCTTTACTGCCGTTCGCCCGCCCGCGGGCTCGGGAATCCGGAGGCCGCCGCCACCCGTTCCACCGTCAGGTCCGGCCCCGGGGGGACGTGCTGTTCTTCAACGGCAGCAGCACCGACCGCTTCTGGGCGCGGGTGGCGCTGCCGGACAGCGAGGGGGGCGGGGCCGTGCGGCGCGGAGTTCGCGCCGCACGGTCCGCACCGGGTGCTCCGCGGACCGGGCCGTGGTTCGGCTGCGGGTCGTCCGTGGCTGGTCGCGCAGTTCCCCGCGTCCCTTTGGGGAGTGGTTCAGTGGCCGCTGATGTCGTGGGGCGCGTAGGGCTGCTCCAGCTCCTCGATCTCCTTGCCGGTCAGTTCCAGTTCGACCGCCGCCACCGCGTCCTCGATGTGCTGCGGCTTGGCGGCGCCGACGATCGGGGCCGCCACGGTGTCCTGGTGCAGGAGCCAGGCGAGGGCCACCTGGGCGCGGGGCACACCGCGCTCGCCCGCGATCCGGGTGACGGCCTCGACGATCGCGCGGTCGCTCTCCAGGTAGAGCCGGCTGCCGAAGTCGTCGTTCGCGCTGCGCTCGGTGACGGTGCCCCAGTCGCGGGTGAGCCGGCCGCGGGCGAGCGGGCTCCAGGGCAGCACGCCGACGCCCTGGTCCGCGCAGAGCGGCAGCATCTCGCGCTCCTCCTCGCGGTACAGCAGGTTGTAGTGGTTCTGCATGGACACGAACTTGGTCCAGCCGTGCAGCTCGGCGGTGTACTGCGCCTTGGAGAACTCCCACGCGTACATCGAACTCGCCCCGATGTAGCGGACCTTGCCCGCCTTCACCAGGTCGTGCAGCGCCTCCATCGTCTCCTCGACCGGAGTCGCGTGGTCGTAGCGGTGGATCTGGTAGAGGTCGACGTAATCGGTGCCGAGCCGGCGCAGGCTGTGGTCGATCTCGCTCATGATGGCCTTGCGGGACAGTCCGGCCCCGTTGGGCCCAGGCCGCATCCGGCCGTTCACCTTGGTGGCCAGCACGATCTCGTCGCGGTTCGCGAAGTCCCGCAGCGCCTTGCCGACGATCTCCTCGCTGGTGCCGTCGGAGTAGACGTTCGCGGTGTCGAAGAAGTTGACGCCCGCCTCCAGCGCCTGCCGGATCAGCGGTCGGGACGCCTCCTCGTCGAGGGTCCACTCGTGGACGCCGCGGTCGGGCAGGCCGTAGGTCATGCAGCCCAGACAGATCCGCGAGACGTCCAGGCCCGTCGAACCGAGCTTCACGTACTGCATCGTTGCTGCTCCTGCCTTCGGGACGATGGTCACGACAGAGCCTACGACGGCGGCCTGTCGGCGATTTGACTCCTCCGCCGTGCGGGGGATTTGATCCGGGAACGTGCCGCGCCGCCCGGCGCGGGCAGGATGGAGCGGACTTGCCCCCCACGGGTGTGCGCCGTGCCACGGGGTCGCGCACGGCCCTGGGCGCGCTGGCGGCGGTACTGGTCGTCGTGGTGTCGGCGGTGGCCGGCTGTGCCTCCGGCGAGCGGGAGGAGGGCGGCGGGCCGAAGACCGCCCCGCCGCGGCTGCCTCCGCGGCACGCCGGGTTCGACTACCAGATCGGGGGTGCCTATCCCCCGCCCGCGGGCGTGCGGATCGTCAGCCGCGACCGGTCCGACCCCCCGGCGCCGGGGCTGTACAACATCTGCTACGTCAACGCGTTCCAGGCGCAGCCCGCCGAGCGCTCCTCCTGGCCGGCCGAGCTGCTGCTGCGCGACGCGCGGGGCAGGGTCGTCATCGACGAGGACTGGAACGAGCCGCTGCTCGACATCGGCACCCCGGCCAAGCGGGAACGGGTGGCACAGCGGGTCGGCCGGTGGATCGACGGCTGCGCCGACAAGGGGTACGACGCCGTCGAGCCGGACAACTACGACAGCTACACCCGCTCCCACCGGCTGCTCACGGCGGCCGACGCGACCGCGTTCATGCGTCTGCTCTCCCGGCGCGCGCACGCCCGGCACCTGGCGATCGGGCAGAAGAACACCGCCGGGCTGGCCGGGCAGCGCGGGCGTGCGGGACTGGACTTCGCGGTGACGGAGGAGTGCGGACAGTACGACGAGTGCGAGGTGTACGCGAAGGCGTTCGACGACCGGGTGGTGGACATCGAGTACACCGACGGCGGCCTGCGCGCGGCCCGGGCCCGCTGGGGCGGCCGCCTGAGCGTCGTCCGCCGCGACCGGGACGTGTCGGTCCCGGGCAGCGCCGGGTACGTGCGCAAGGTGCGCTGAGGTCCCGCCGACGATACCCGTCCGGCGGCACGACGGCCCGCGGTCACCGTGCCGCCGGACGCCGGTCAGCCGGTGCTGTCCCGCACGGTGATCGCGCTCACCGGGCAGGCACGGGCCGCCGCCCGGACCATCGGGTCGCCCGCGCCGTCCTCACTGCCGGGCAGGAGGGTGCTGTAGCCGTCGTCGTCCTGGGTGAAGACGCCCGGCGCGGCCAGCGCGCACTGCCCGGCGCCGATACAGACGTCCTTGTCGATGTCGATGTGCATGAGCAGAGCCTCTTACCAGCTCACGGGGAGTTCCAGCATCCCCTGGATCGTGTCGCCGGGTTTGAACGGAATCTCCTCCGCCGGGGCGGCCAGCCGCAGCCCGGGCAGCCGCGTGAACAGGCTGCCCAGGGCGATCTCCAGTTCGGCGCGGGCCAGGTTCTGGCCGAGGCACTGGTGGATGCCGAAACCGAAGGCCACGTGGTGGCGTTCGGGGCGGTGGAAGTCCAGGGCGTCGGGGTCGTCGTACAGCGCCGTGTCGCGGTTGATCACCGAGGTGGAGAAGAGCACGCCGTCGCCGGCCCGGATCGTGCTGCCGGCGATCTCGATGTCCTCCAGCGCCACCCGCTGCAGCCCGTCCGCGATGGACAGCATCCGCATCAGCTCCTCCACGACGGCGGGCAGCAGCGCGGGGTCGGCGCGCAGCTCGGCCAGCCGGTCGGGGTGCCGGAGCAGGGTGTAGGTGCCGAGGGAGATCATGTTGGCGGTGGTCTCGTGGCCGGCGACCAGCAGGATGATGGCGAGCGACACGGCGTCGGTGCGGTCCAGCTCGCCCGTGCGCAGGTGCTCGTGGACCAGCTCGTCGAGGATGCCGTCGCCGGGCTCGGCGTCCGCGGCCTTGGCGTCGATGAGCCCGCCGAGGTACTCCTCCAGCCGGTCGCGGGCGTCCACTGTGTCGGCACCGGTCGGGCCGCGCAGCAGCCGGCGGGACTGCTCCTCGAAGAACTCGTGGTCGGCGTACGGCACGCCGAGCAGGCCGCAGATCACCATCGACGGCACGGGCAGCGCGAAGGCGGAGACGAGTTCGGCGGGCGGGCCCTGCGCGATCATCGTGTCCAGCAGGTCGTCCACGATCCGCTGGATCCAGGGCCGCAGGGCCGCGGCGCGTTTGACGGTGAACGACGGGATCAGCAGCCGCCGCTGCCGGTGGTGCTCGGGGTCGTCCAGGCCGAGCAGGGCCACCCTGCGGTTGCGGCCGGCCTCGAACCGGGGCGTGGGCACGGGGAAGCCGGGGCGGTGCCGCTCGGTGGACAGGCGGGGGTCGGCGAGCAGGGCGCGGGCGGTGGCGTGCGCGGTGACCAGCCAGACCTCACGGCCGTCGTAGAGGGTGACGCGGGACAGGGGTCGCCCGTCGCGCAGGGGGGCGTATCCGGTGGGCGGGTGGTAGGGGCAGGTGCGGTCCTGGGGGAAGGCGACGGGTTCGGCCTGGGCAGCCGGGCCGCTGATGTCCGTCAGTTCCGTCATGGAAAGACCTCGCAGACGAAGAAGTGCGTCGTGCCGATCTTCATTAGATGCCCCAGGCATCTATGGGTCGACGTCAAGTTCGGCCACTTCGGTGACCTCCGTCATCTGGCCGAAGCACCCGGGGTCCGGGGGCGGGAACCGGCCACCGTCCCGCAGCCCGCAGCCGGCCATGGGTCAGGGCGGCCGATGCGTGGCCGGAGCGGTGCGACGGTCCCTGAGGTGATCGCCGCGTCGGCGCACGCCGCGCGCGGTAGGGATGTGTGCGGCGGCCATCGGTGTTGACGCCGGTGGCAGACAGACCGTGGACCGACGAAAGGAAGCGGAACCCATGCCTCTTGAGGGCGAGTACGAGCCCAGCCCGACGCAGTGGGTGCGCGAGCAGGTCGAGCTGTACGAGAGCTCCGGCGGGACGAAGGGGACGACGCTGCTCGACACCGGGCTGCCGGTGATCGTGCTGACCACCCGGGGCGCGAAGAGCGGGAAGATCCGCAAGACGCCGCTGATGCGGGTGGAGCACGAGGGCCGGTACGCGGCGGTCGCCTCCCTCGGCGGCGCGCCCAAGCATCCCGTCTGGTACTTCAACGTGAAGTCCGACCCGCACGTCGAGCTGCAGGACGGCCCGGTGAAGCGGGACATGCGGGCCCGGGAGGTCACCGGGGCGGAGAAGGCCGCGTGGTGGGAGCGGGCGGTGGCCGCGTACCCGCCGTACGCCGACTACCAGAAGAAGACCTCCCGGGAGATCCCGGTCTTCGTGCTGGAGCCGCTCGACGAGAGCTGATTCAGGCCGGACACGGCTCCATTTCAGAAAAATCTGTTTCGGGGACGTGTGAACCGGCCCGCGGGCGGGCACTGGTGCGTCAGGCCCCGCCGCGTTCCCCCGTCGCGGCGGGGCTTTCCCGTGCCTCGCCCGCCGGCCGGTCGGTGACATCGAGGAAGATCTGGCCGGCGTCCGGGAACGTCCGGGCGAGGGACCGCTTGATGCGTACGGCGACTTCCTCGACGCGTTCGCTGTCCAGGCCCGGCACCAGGTCGACGCGGGCGGCGACCAGCACGGAGTCGAGGCCCGTCTTCATGGTGAACAGCGCCTCCACGCTGTCGATCTCCGGCTGCGCCCGCAGCTGTGCCCGGATCCTGCCGCTCAGCTCCGGATCCGCGGCCTCCCCGATCAGCTGGGCGCGGGCGTCGCGTCCGAGCCGGTAGGCGACGTAGACCAGCAGCGCGCCGATCGCCAGCGAGGCGGACGCCTCCCAGACGACCTGCCCGGTCACCATGTGCAGGACCATCCCGACCAGGGCGAGGGTCACGCCGAGCACCGCCGTGCCGTCCTCGGCGACCACCGTGCGCAGCGCCGGGTCGTGCAGCGCGCCGAGGCCGCCGCCCTGCCGGCGCACCTGGTGCAGGGCCCGCAGCAGCGACACGCCCTCGGCGAGCAGCGCCACGCCCAGCACGATCAGGCCCGCGACATAGCCGCTGAACGTCTCCTCGGCGCCGCTGCGAAGGGCCTCGACGCCCTGGAAGAAGGAGAAGCAGCCGCCCATGACGAAGATGCCGACGGCGGCCAGGAGCGACCAGAAGAAGCGTTCCTTGCCGTAGCCGAAGGGGTGCCGGCTGTCGGCGGGGCGGCGGCTGCGGCGCAGTGCGGCCAGCAGGAAGACCTCGTTGAGGCTGTCCGCGACCGAGTGCGCGGCCTCCGACAGCAGGGCGGGTGAGCCCGCGAGGACGCCGCCGGCCGCCTTGGCGACGGCGATCACCAGGTTGGCCGCGAGGGCCACCAGGACGGTGACCCTGGTGTGCCGGTCGGTCCCGGACCCGGCCGGGCCGCGGGGCGCGCCGTCGGCATCGCCGCCCGCGGGGGCGCGTGCCGGTCGCCTGTCGCTGTCCGGGGCGTGCGCCGGTGCCGTTCCGGGGTCCGGGGCGTGCGCCGGCCCCGGTGCGTTGTCCTCGGCCGTCCGTGCGGCCGTCTCACGTTCCGAGGATGTCCCACTCACCCTTCGGCGACTGCCCCCGACCGGACGGCTCACACCGTGCGGGACGCGCCGAACGGGGAACGCGGGGACGAGGAGACCCGGACGGCCCGGGCGGACCCGGGCGGACCCGGGCGGCGAGGAGGAGACATGGGCGGCGACGGCAACCGCGCCTACGGACACCGGAGCTTCAGCCGGTCCAGGAGCCACTTCACGGACCGGATCACCGCCGACGGCCGGGACGGCTGGCCGGTGGAAGCGGGCCGATACCGGCTGGTGGTCTCCCGTGCCTGCCCGTGGGCGAGCCGGGCGGTGATCTCACGCCGGCTGCTGGGGCTGGAGGAGGCGCTCCCGATGGCGGTGGCCGACCCGATCCAGGACGACCGCAGTTGGCGGTTCACCCTGGATCCCGGCGGCCGGGACCCGGTGCTCGGCATCCGGTTCCTGAGCGAGGCCTACGACAGGAGGGAGACCGGCTGTCCGGGCGGGGTGAGCGTGCCCGCGATCGTGGACGTGCCCAGCGGGCGACTGGTCACCAACGACTACCAGCGGATCACCCTGGACCTGGCCACCGAGTGGACGGCCCTGCACCGCGCCGGCGCGCCGGACCTGTACCCGGCGAGGCGGCGCGAGGAGATCGACCGGGTGATGGCCGAGGTCTACGAGGACGTGAACAACGGGGTGTACCGGGCCGGGTTCGCCACGCACCAGAGCGAGTACGAGGAGGCGTGCGCGGCCGTGTTCCGGCGGCTGGAACTGCTCGGCGAGCGGCTGTCGGGACAGCGGTATCTGGCCGGTGACACGCTCACGGAAGCGGACATCCGGCTGTTCACCACGCTGGTGCGGTTCGACGCGGTCTACCACGGCCACTTCAAGTGCAACCGCTGGAAGCTGGCGGAGCATCCGGTGCTCTGGGCGTACGCCCGGGATCTGTTCCAGACGCCGGGCTTCGGCGACACGGTCGACTTCGACCACATCAAGCGGCACTACTACCAGGTGCACTCCGGGATCAACCCCACCGGCATCGTGCCGCTCGGCCCGGACCTCGCCGGCTGGCTGAGCCCCCACGGCCGGGAGGAACTGGGCGGCCGGCCGTTCGGGGACGGAACGCCGCCGGGGCCGGTGCCCCCGGGCGAACGGGTGGCCCCGCAAGGACGGCCCGCATGAGGGGCGGCTGACGAGGAAGTAGACACACATGGCCAAGAACAAGAAGAAGAAACTACCTCTCGCCTACCAGCCGATCGGATTCGTGCTCAGCTGGGCGGGTGGCGCGCTGGCCGGTATGGCCTTCCGCAAGGCGTGGATGGCGATCCGGCACGAGGAGGACGCGCCCGACGCCCTGGACCCGGACCGCAGCTGGGGTGAGGTCCTGCTGGCCGCGGCGGTCCAGGGCGCGATCTTCGCGGTCGTACGCAGCGCCGTGGACCGCACCGGCGCGAAGGCCATCGCCCGTTCGACAGGCGTCTGGCCGGCAACCGACAAGGGCGGCCGCGACTGACCCCGCCCAGCCTCCCCCCCCCGGCCCCACCGGCCGTCCCGGCCCCGGTACCACCGGCCGACCTCACCTGAACACCGCCGGACGGGCCCGCCTCGCCACCGCGAGGCGGGCCCGTGCCGGCACCGCCGGCAGCCCGCCGTACGCGCGCACGTGCCCGGTGCCGGCGGCCGGCCCGCTCTCGGTGCCGCCGAGCCGGCTCGGCGGCACCGCGCCCCCGTTCGCGCCGTACGCCTCCGCGTCCGGCGTCAGCCCTGTTTGGGGGCCGTCGGGGGTACGAGGCGGAGGGTGAAGGAGTGGCCGGCGGGGTCGGCCTAGCCGCGCTCCTCGTAGGGGCCCGCCACGTCCCTGGTTTCGATGGGGCGGCCGCCGAGGTCGACGATCCGGCGTTCGGCCTCGTCCAGGTCCTCGACGAGGAAGTCGAGGTGGGCCTGGAGCGAGTTCTCGGGGCGCGGCCAGCTGGGCGGGGTCGCGTTGACGTCGCGCCGGAAGGCCAGCCGGACGCCGTCGGCGCCCCGGACCTCCACCAGGTTGGCGGATGCCGCCGTCCGCTCGCCGTCCAGCAACTCGCGGTAGAACTCGGCGAGTTTCTCCGGTTCCGCGCAGTCCAGTACGACCACGCCCGCTTTGACCAGTGCCATGGATCCTCCCGGGATGCGTCCTCTTCCCTGCGGATATCCCGGGCCCCCGGATTCAGTCGGCGGGCAGCCACTCGCCGTCGCGCATCAACTCCCGCCCGCGCAGCTCGTTCGCCTCGCGCCAGGCCTGGACCCGCTGCGGGAGGACCCTGAAGTACAGGTACCGGGTGGCCAGTTGGCGCGGGTCGAAGCCGGTCTTCCCGGCGAAGATCTCGGCGTCCTCCTCGGGCAGGTCCTCGGGCGTCACCGCCTGCGCGATGCCCTCGACCAGGACGACGTCCCGCGTGGGGCCGATGCCGAGACGGGCCCGGCCGGTGGCCACGAGATTGCGGCCGGTGGGGCTCTCGGCCGGCGTGGCGAACAGCAGCGAGGTGCCGTCCCACACGTACGACAGCGGCACGAGATACGGGGCGGCGCCGTCGGGACCGGCGGTGGCCACCCACGCGTCTACGTCGCTCTCCAGCCGGTGGAGGGTGTCCTTCTTGCGCTGCTCGGCACTGCGGGCGGGGGGCGGGGTCATGACGTACGGCCTCCTCTGGATGATCGTGACGATCAGTGTGACCGCGGATCCCCGGTCCGCGCACGGAGTTGCCCGGGGCGTGTCCGGGGCGGCGGTGCGCGACAGCGGGCGGCCGGCCGTCGGCGGCCCGCCGTACCTCCGACCTCCCGCCGGGGATGCTCTTCGCGGCCCGGACCGGGACGATGTGCATCCGGGAAGACCGCTCTCCCGCTCCGACCGACCCACCTGGAAAGGCACCATGCACGCTGACCTGCTCTTCATCGGCGGCCCCGTCCTCACCCCCGAGGGCCGTACCGCCACCGCCGTGGCCGTCACCGGCGACCGGATCACCGCCGTCGGGCACGCGGAGGTACGCGCGCTCGCCGGGCCCGGCACGGAGGTGGTGGACCTGGCGGGGCGGCTGTTGCTGCCCGGGTTCCAGGACGCGCACGTCCATCCGGTGCCGGCCGGGCTCGAACTGTCCCGGTGCGATCTGACGGGGGCGACGACGGCCGAGGAGACCGTGGCCGCCGTGCGCGCCTACGCGGACGCCCACCCGGAGCGGGAGTGGATCCTGGGCGGCGGCTGGTCGATGGAGGCGTTCGCCGGCGGTACGCCGACGAAGGAGCTGCTGGACGCGGTCGTCCCGGACCGGCCGGTGTACCTGCCCAACCGCGACCACCACGGCGCCTGGGTGAACAGCCGGGCGCTGGAGCTGGCCGGTGTCGGCCGGGACACGCCGGACCCGGCCGACGGGCGGATCGAGCGGCACGCCTCCGGGGAGCCCGGCGGAACCCTCCAGGAGGGTGCGATGCAGCTGGTCGGCCGGCTGACCCCGCCCGCCACCCCCGCCGACCGGCTGGCCGCGCTGCTGCACGCCCAGCGGCATCTGCACGCGCTCGGCATCACGGCCTGGCAGGACGCGCTCGTCGGCGACTTCCTCGGCATGGACGACCCGGCCCAGGCGTATCTCGCCGCCGCGCAGGACGGTTCGCTGACCGCCCGGGTCGTGGGGGCGCTGTGGTGGGACCGGGAGCGGGGTGCCGAGCAGATCCCCGAACTCATCGAGAAGCGTGCCGCGTCGAGCCGGGGACGGTTCCGGGCGGGCACGGTGAAGCTGATGCTGGACGGCGTCGCCGAGAACGGGACGGCCGCGCTGCTCGACCCGTATCTGGACCGGTGCGGATGCCCGACCGCCAACCTCGGCAAGAGCTTCATCGACCCGGAGCGACTTCCGGACTTCGTCACCGAGCTGGACGCGCTCGGCTTCCAGTGCCACTTCCACGCCCTGGGCGACCGGGCCGTACGCGATGCGCTGGACGCGGTGGAGGCGGCCCGCGCCACGAACGGGCCGAACGACACCCGGCCGCATCTCGCGCATCTCCAGGTCGTGCACCCGGACGACGTGCCGCGCTTCGCCCGGCTCGGCGCCACCGCGAACATCCAGCCGCTGTGGGCCGCGCACGAGCCGCAGATGGACGAGCTGACGATCCCGTTCCTCGGACCCGAACGGGCCGCCCTGCAGTATCCGTTCGGGGCGCTGCTGCGCTCCGGGGCGCGGCTCGCGGCGGGCAGCGACTGGCCGGTGAGCAGCCCCGATCCGCTCCAGGGCATCCATGTCGCGGTCAACCGGGTCGAGCCGGGCGGCACTGGGCCGGTGTTCCTGCCGGGCGAACGGCTCGGCCTCGCCGACGCGTTGACGGCGTACACGGCCGGCTCGGCGTACGTGAACCACCTCGACGACACCGGCCGGGTGGCCGTCGGTGCGCTGGCCGACCTGGTGGTGCTGGACCGCGATCCGTTCGCCGGGCCGCCGGAGGCGATCGCGGAGACGGCCGTGGCGCTCACCTATGTCGGGGGCGAGTGCGTGTACGCCGCGGGGTGAGGACGTGCCGGGGGGCGCGGGCCGTCTCCGGTCCGCGGGTGCGGTGACCGGTCGCGCTGGTGCCCGCGCCCTTCGGGGTCCTCTCCCCCGCCCGCGCCGGTCAGTCGCAGCCGACGCCCTCCTTGACCAGCGGCCACGCCTCCACCCCGCGGTCGGTGCGGACGTACGCCGTGGCCCTGTCCGCCGTCAGCCACAGGCGCCGGCCGCGGTGGTGGTACCCGGTGTCACGGGCGTCGGCGGGCATGCGGACGTCCTTGCGGTACGGCGCGCGGAGCAGACCGTCGCGGGTCAGCACGCCGTCGGGGTCGCGGGCGTACGTCCGCTCGTCCAGGGCGAGGAAGTGGGCGGACTGCCAGTCGCAGTGCTCCGGCCCCGGCGCGCTGTGCAGCCGGGCCACCGGGACCCTGCGGCCGGCGCGGTCCGTCCAGATCTCCCAGCCCGTGGTGGCCGTGAAGCTCTCGGGGAGTTCGGCCGGATCGCAGGAGGCGTCGGTCTCGGGACCCCAGCCGGGGCGGTCCTTCTGGTCCTTGGCCACCACGACCGCCACCTTCGTACGGCCGCCCACGTCGTAGGAGTACAGCACCCGGTCCGGCTCCGCGCGCTCGACGCGGTAGCCGTGGTCGGGCAACTCCGGCCGGGCGATGTCGAAGTAGAGGGCCAGCCCCTCCTCCGGGGTGGCGCCGCCGTCGGACCTGCTCCACCCGTCGGGTCCGGAACCGTCGAAGATCTCCCCGTCGCACTCCAGCGCCCGGCCGGCCGCCCCGGAGGCCAGGCGCAGCGCCCGGGGACCGTGCCCGTCGAGTTCCTTGGCGGGGACGCGCAGCGGACCGCTGTAGGGGCTGGCCGGCGGGGAGCCCTTCACCACCAGATCCGGGCGGGGGCCGTCGTCGCACCCCGCCACCGCCACCGCCGTCAGTAGGGCCACCACCGTGAGCACTCTCCGCATCCCCGCCCCTGTTCTCCTGTGCGCCTGATCGCGTCCGTGCGGTCCTTCGACGCCGGTGCGGGCCGGAACGTTCAGCGGGTCTGCTGGAAGGTCCTCCGGTAGGTCTGCGGGGACACCCCGATGGCCGCGTGCAGGTGCTGGCGCAGTGAGGCGCCGGTGGCGAAGCCGACCTCGGCGGCGATCCGGTCCACCGGCAGGTCGCTGGCCTCCAGCAGGTGCCGGGCGCGGGCCACCCGCTGCTGGATGAGCCAGCGGCCGGGGCTGAGGCCGACCTCCTCGCCGAAGCGGCGGGCGAAGGTGCGCAGGCTCATCCGGGCGTGCCCGGCGAGGTCCGCCAGGGTGAGCGGCTCGTCCAGGCGCTCCAGTGCCCAGGCGCGGGTGGCGGCCGTGCTGGCGGCACCGCTCTCGGGGACCGGCTGCTCGATGTACTGGGCCTGGCCGCCGTCCCGGAACGGGGGCACGACACAGCGGCGGGCGACGAAGTTGGCCAGTTCGCTGCCGTGGTCGGTGCGGACGATGTGCAGGCAGATGTCGACGCCGGAGGCCGCGCCGGCCGAGGTGAGGATGCGGCCGTCGGCGACGAACAGGACGTCCGGGTCGAGGTCCACCTGCGGGTACCGGGTGCGGAACCGGTCCGCCACCTGCCAGTGCGTGGTGGCCCGGCGTCCGTCGAGCAGCCCGGCCGCGGCGAGGACGAAGGCCGCCGTGCAGATGGATACGATCCGGGCGTCCGGGCGGATCCGGGCGAGCGCGGCGGCCAGCTCCGGGGGCAGCTCGGCCGGGATGTGCGCGGGCGGCACGGCGGCGACGATCACCGTGTCGGCCGTGTCCAGGATCTCGGGGCCGTGGGCGACACCGACGGTGAAGTCGGCGTTGGTGCGCACCGGCCGGCCGTCGACCGAGCAGGTGAGCACCTCGTAGTGGCCGTCGGCCGCGCCGAAGATGCGGCTGGGGATGCCCAGCTCGAAGGGGTAGACGCCGTCGAGGGCCAGGACGACGACCCGTTCCGGGCGGGGGCGCAGCTCCAGATCAGACATGGCACGATTCTATCGAAGGTTGGCAATCGTGCCATTTCCCGGGCCGGTGGGCTCCGGCAGGCTGGGGACCATGAGCGATGTGAACACGATGCGAGCCATCAGCCAGGACGTCCTCGGCGGTCCCGAGGTGCTGAGGGAAGTACAGGTCGAGCGGCCGCGGCCGCGCCCGAACGAGGTGCTGGTCCGGGTGCGGGCCGCCGGGGTGAACCCCACCGACTGGAAGCACCGGGCCAACGGCGGGTTCCTGGGCGAGCCCCCGTTCGTCCTCGGCTGGGACGTCTCCGGGGAGGTCGCGGAGACCGGGATCGGGGTGGCCGCGTTCCGGCCCGGCGACGAGGTCTTCGGGATGGTGCCGTACCCCTTCGGCCACGGCTCGCACGCCGAGTACGTCACCGTCCCGGCGCGGGCCCTGATGCACAAGCCGGCCTCCCTCGACCATGTGCAGGCGGGTGCGCTGCCGCTGGTGTCCCTGACCGCGTGGCAGGCGCTGACCGAGCACGCCGACGTCCAGGCGGGGCAGCGGGTGCTGATCCACGCGGCGGCCGGCGGGGTGGGCCATGTGGCGGTGCAGATCGCCAAGGCGCGCGGGGCGTACGTGATCGGTACGGCGAGCGCCGGCAAGCACGACTTCCTACGGGAGATCGGCGTGGACGAGCCGGTCGACTACCGGGCCACGGACGTCACGGAGGCGGTGCGTGACGTCGACGTGGTCCTGGACACGCTCGGCGGCGAGACCTCCGTGCGGTCCCTGCGGGTGCTGCGGCCGGGCGGTGTGGTGGTGTCGATCCTGCCGGTGGGCTCCGAGGACTTCCACCAGGAGGCCGAGCGGCTGGGCGTGCGGGCGGTGCGCATGCTGGTCGACGCCGACCGGGCGGGGATGCGGGCGATCGCGGAACTGGCCGGGTCCGGGCGGCTGAAGGCGGCGATCGCCGGGACGTTCCCGCTGGCCGAGGCCGCGAAGGCGCACGCGCTCGGCGAAACCGGCCGGACCACCGGCAAGCTGGTGCTGCTGGCCGACTGAGCGACCCGCACCGCCTCCGCACCCGCGACACACGTCAAACCCGAAGACATATGTCAATCGAACATGCTCAAATTCCTTCCATCGAGGGTAACTTGACGATCGGGAAGCGACGTCGGGGCGCGGGTGGGAGGTGGTGCCGAGGTGCGACACGAACCCGTACCTCTCACCCGGCAACTGGGCATGTACGAGGATCGCGGGCACACGGTGCTGGAGTTGCGGGGCGAGATCGACATCGCCTCGGCGTCGGAGATCGGCCCGTTCCTCGACCGCATCACCGAACGGCCCGAGGTGCGGCTGGTCATCGACCTGCGGCCGGTGGAGTTCTTCGACGGCTCGGGGCTGCGGCTGCTGTACCGGGCGCGCGTCCGGGTGCTGGAGCGCGGCGGGCAACTGCACGTGGTGTGCACGCACCCGCTGACCCTGCGGGTGTTCCGGGTCACCGGCCTGGCCCGGCTGCTGCCCCCGCACCCGAGCCTGGACGAGGCCCTGGCCCGCTCGGAGGCCGCGTCCGGCTCCCTGTGAGCGGGGCCGTCGGCGCGGCCTTCCGTCCCGGCCGTCTGTGTCAAGGACACGACGAGGTCCACGCGCCTGTTGTGCATCGGGATGTGGCGGGCATCCGGTCGGCAGGAAGGAGGACCGTCGCGATGACGACTTCCGTGAGGCGCCTGCCGGGCTGGGCCAAGGCCGTGGCGGCGCTCGTGCTGGTGCTCGCCGTACTGTTCGCCGGGATCCGGCTGGCCGTACTGCCGGGCATCAAGGATCTGTTCGGCACCGACACCCATGACCGCTCCGGACCCACCCTGCTCAGGTCGATCCAGGACATGAGCCGTTACCAAGCGGCCTCGGGCAACTTCCAGGTCGTCGTGGACCTGGAGAAGGACGCCAGGTTCCTGCCCGACGCCCTGCGCGGCACCCGCACCCTGTACGTCGGCGCGGGCACCGTGGACGCCTACGTCGACCTCGGTGGGGTCGGCGAGCGGGACGTGCGGGTCGACGAGGACCGTACGACCGCCACGATCCGGCTGCCGCACGCGCGGCTCGGCAGGCCGGCCCTGGACCCCGACCACTCCTACGCCGTGTCCAAGCAGCGCGGTCTGCTGGACCGGCTCGGCGACCTGTTCTCGGACAACCCCAACAGCGAGCAGGCCGTGCAGAAGCTCGCCGTCCGGCACATCGCCGACGCGGCGAAGCGCAGCGGGCTGACCGCCCGGGCCGAGGGCAACACCACCGGCATGCTCCAGGGCCTGCTGCGCTCGCTCGGCTTCAAGGAGGTGCACATCACGTACGGGACCTGATCAGCCGCCCAGCACCCCCGGCAGGGCCAGCGCCCCCAGGACGGTCGCGCCCACCAGCAGCCAGGCCACGTAGTCGCCGACGTGCCCGGACTGCAGGCGCCTGAGGGGCGCGGCCCAGTCGGGGGCGGCCACCCAGCGGGGCCGGGTGACGGCGAGCCCGGCCAGCGCCACGGCCAGCACGGTGGAGGCCACGCCCAGCAGGACGCCGTGCGCGGTCCAGTGCACCGAGGTATGGGCGCCGCCCGAGCCGGCCTCGTTGACGGAGCGGGCCACCAGGGCGCCGAAGCCGGGGACCACCCCGACGGCGAAGGCGGCGGCGAGCAGCACGGCGGGCACGATCGTCATGGTGTCCGGGACCCGGCGCAGCAGGCCGGACGTCTCCGGTTCCTCGTCGGAGCCGCTGGTCTCGTACTCCGCGTCCTCCGGGCGCGGGCCGAGGCCCAGGAAGACACGGCCGGTGACGCGCAGGACCGCGCCCGCGGTGATCGCGGAGGCGACCACGAAGACCACGGTGAGCGGTCCGCCGACCGCCTCCTCGGCGATCGACTTCCCCAGCGCCGTGCCGAACGGCGGCAGGCCGGCCAGGCCCAGGGCGCCGACGGCGAACATCACCCCGGTGGCGCGCAGTTGCCGGGCCCGGCCGTGCAGCGCGTGCTCGTCGACACTGCCGAACCGGTCCAGGAGGACGCCCGCGCAGGCGAACAGCGCGGCCTTCACCCCGGCGTGCCCGAGGAGGTACAGGGCCACGCCGTCGTCGCCCTCGGGGGTGAGGACGCCGAGCCCGACGAGGAACAGGCCGGTGTGGGCGACGGTGGAGTAGGCGAGGAGGCGTTTGATGTGCCGCTGGTACCAGCACATGACGGCGCCGGTCGCGGCCGTGAGGGCGCCGAGGGTCACCAGGGCCCGGGTCAGGTCGGCGGCGGGGATGCCGCCGGGTCCGGCGAAGACGGTGCCGTACACCCGCCACACGCCGTAGGCGCCGAGTTCGACCATGACGCCGGACAGCAGCATGCAGACCGGGGTGGGGGCGACGGCGTGCGCGTCCGGGAGCCAGAAGTGGAAGGGCACCGCCGCCGCCTTGACCAGCAGCCCGGTCAGCACCAGCACGAAGGAGGCGAGGACCAGCGCGTCCGGGCCGCCCTGCCCGGCGGCGTCGAGCCCGCGGCCGATCTTCGCCATCGCCAGCTCGCCGGTGCGGGCGTACAGCAGGGCGATGCCCATCAGCATGGCGTACGCGCCGAGGGAGTTGACGACCCCGAAGGTCAGGGCGCCCTGGACGGCCTTCGCCTCGTCGATGCGGTAGCCGGTCAGGGCGTACGCCACCACGCTCATCAGCTCGAAGAACACGAACGCGTTGAACAGGTCGCCGGCTACGGCGAATCCGCACATCGCGCCCTGGAAGACCAGCATCAGCGCGGTGAAGGAGCCGGTGCGGTCCCGTGGCGGCTCGTCGAAGTAGCGCCAGGAGTAGGCGAGGGCGGCGAGGGTCAGCAGGGAGGCCAGTGCGGCCATGCCGAGCGCCGGACCGTCCCCGAGGACGAGGATGCCGACGCTCTCGCCGTCGACGGGCAGCCAGCCGCCGACCCACTCGACCATCGGCGGCGCCGAGTTCAGCAGCAGCACGAGCGCGAGGGCGGCCGTACCGCCGGAGACGGCGAACCCCACGATCTCGGCCGCCATGCGGGGCAGATGGCGGCCCGTGGCCACCAGCAGGGCGGCGCCGAGCAGCGGGACGGCGACCAGGAGCGGGATCAGGTGGTGCATCAGCCGCGCAGCTCCCGCAGTTCGTCGGGATCGATCGTGCCGTGCCGTTTGGCGATCTGCAGGACGAGGGCGAGCAGCAGCGCGGTGACGGTGGCGCCGACGACGATGTCGGTGAGGGTGAGCGCCTGCACCACCGGGTCCACCACCGGCCGGGAGCCGGGCTTGATGTCGGAGAAGACGGGCGCGGTGGCGCCGTCGCGGTAGCCGACCGCCAGCAGCAGGACGTAGGTGGCGGACTGGCAGACCGCGAGACAGCCGACGGCGTGGATCAGGTTCCGGCTGGTGGCGAGGCCGTAGCAGCCCGTCAGGAAGACGTAGGCGGCCACCAGGTACGGCAGGACGTGCATCGCGGTGTTCACCTCCCGGGCTCTTCCTCGATCTCGACGGCCTGGTCGAGGAAGTGGGCGAGCAGGACGACGACCGCACTGGCCACCTCCATGCCGACGGCCGCGTTCAGCAGCGGCACGGTGCCGCCGGAGGACAGCGTGTTGAAGGTGCCGTACGGCAGCAGGGTGTTGGCCAGGAACGCGGTGCCGGCCAGGACGCCGGCGGTGCCCAGTACGAGGTAGGCGCAGACCGCGAGGGAGTCGGTGGTCTCGAAGACGCCGAGCGGGCGGACGCGTTCCAGTGCGCCGTAGTCGGCGCCGAGGTAGAGCAGGTGCAGGGCGGTCGCGGCGACGACCCCGCCCTGGAAGCCGCCGCCGGGGCTGAGCTGGCCGTGGGCGATCACGTACAGGCCGGTGACCAGGGCGACGGGCAGGGCGAGCAGGGCGTAGCGGCGGACCGGGCGGACCACCTCGGCGGGTTCCGGCCGTGCCCGGTACTCGTCGCCGGCCTGGCGCAGCAGCACCACGCAACCGAGGACGGCGGCGAACAGGATGCTCATCTCGCCGAGGGTGTCGTAGGCGCGCTGGTCGAAGTTGACGGAGGCGATGGTGTTCGCGGTGTGCCGGGCGAGGGAGGCGTGGACGGCGCGGTCGCCGTACGGGTGCCGGCGTCCGCCGAAGCCGGGCAGGCCGAAGCAGGCGGCGACGAGCAGGGCGGCGAGCCCGGCGCCGCCGACGGCCAGCAGGTACAGCCGCAGCCGCCTCACTTCGGCTCCTCCTTCCTCCGGCCCCGGCGTCTGACCTTGCGCACGGACAGCATGATCAGCAGCGGGGTGAGGGCGGAGCCGACGGCCAGCTGGGACAGGCCGACGTCCGGGGCCTGGAGCACGGTGAACAGCGCGGCCAGCGCCATGCCGAGGAAGGACAGCACCAGCGCCTGGCGGGCGGGGTCACGCTGGGCCACGGCCGCGGTGGCGGAGGCGGCCACGAGCAGCAGGACGACGACGATCACCGCGTCGGACACACGCCACCTGCCCTCGCCCCACGAGCCGGCGCACGCCCCGCGACCGCGCGCCCCGGCATCCCGTCAGCCACCGCGCACCCCCCGGAAACCGCCCGCCAGGGCGCGTGAGGCGATGATGTTGCCGCTGATCAGCAGGGTGCCGATCAGCAGCAGCTTCACCATGGACCGGCCCGGTGTGCCGGCCGCGCACAGGGCGACGACGACGGCCGCGGCCAGTCCCGCGGCGACCCAGGTCAGCCCCCAGGCGCTCGGGCGCCGGGCCGGCTCGTCGGACAGCAGACGGGCGAAGACGAGCGTGCCGACCGGGCCGAGCAGGGCGAGCAGCAGGGCGAGGTCGACGTAGGACGGGCGGCCGTAACCCTGGGCGAGGAGCAGCAGGGCCGGGCAGACGACGGAGGTGGTCAGGTTCTGGGCGATCAACCGGCGGGCCGGCGGGCCGGTGGACACGCCCCAGAGGGTGGCCGCGCCTCCCCCGCCCAGTTCGACGGTCGCCGCGAGGATCCAGCCGTTCACCGCCAGGTCACCGCCCGCCGGCCGGTCCGGGCCAGCAGCGCACCGACGGCGGCGCAGCTCGCGCCGACGATCCGTTCGAGCGTGTCGACGGTCGTGATGAGCACCAGCCACAGCAGCGCCAGCGCCGCCCACCAGGCGAGGAGTTCACCGGCGGCGAGGAGGAACGCGCGGGGGGCCGTACCGCGGGTCATACAGCGCCTCCTCGGTCCGCTGTGCTCGGGTGTGCGGCGGTGGATCCGGAGTGCCGCTGGGGGCATCCAAGCACCGCCGGACCCGGGCGGGAGCGGCGGCGCGCGGGTCCGCATCCGGAGTGCCCCGGAGGCGTGAACGGAAACCAGCGGGGGTGCCGGGCGGGGGCATCCCGGGCCGCGGTGCGGGTAACCGACGTGCGGAACCAGGACGTTGACGACTGGAGGACCGTATGGACCGAACCGTCCCGCGACTGCCGGGGTTTCTGCGCGCCGTCCGCAGGCGCCGCCCGGCGGAGGAGGTCCGGCCCTCGGAGCCCTCGCGCCCCCCGCGGCACGCGCTGCCGCTCCCCCTCCGGCTCCTCGCCGTCCTGGTGGCGTTCGCGTTGATGGTGGCGTTCGCCGTCGTCCTGGCCCGGATCACGCTCCAGCCGTCGCCCGCCTCGGTGCCGCTGACGCACAGCAACCTGCACCCGGGCCGCTCGCTCAGGGCCTATCTGGAGCAGGCGTCGCTGCGGGACGCGCTCCGGCAGCTCGGCGGGAACGTGCTGCTGGGCGTGCCGTTCGGGGTGCTGGTGCCGATCCTCGCGCCACGCGCCCGGGGAGCGGCGCGGGTGACGGCACTGACGGCCCTGGTGATGCTGATGGTGGAGCTGGTCCAGGGCGCGCTGGTCACCGGGCGGGCCTTCGACATCGACGACGTGATCCTCAACACGGCCGGGGCGCTGCTGGGTTGGCTGCTGCTGGGGCGGCGGCTCGGGCGGGGCGTGCACCGTCGGGTGGCCGGGCCGTCGGCCGGGTGATGGTCAGGGGCAGGTCTGCACCAGGGACTTGACGCTCCCTTATCTCACTTCTTAAATCAAGAGGCACACCGCTCCCGCCCCCCACCGAACGGAGAGCCATGGCCTCCTCGCGCCTGCTCCGCAGATGTCTCCTCGCCGCCCTCTCCGCCGCGCTCGTCGGCTCCGCCGCCGTCGGCCCGGCGCAGGCCCGGACCGCCGCCCCGGCGGCCGCGGCCGTCACCACCTTCTCCGACACCTTCGACGGGCCCGCGGGCGCCGCGGTCGACTCCTCGAAGTGGACCCTGGAGACCGGCGACAACGTCAACAACCACGAGCGGCAGTACTACACCTCGGGCACGAAGAACGCGGCCCTGGACGGCCAGGGCCATCTGGTGATCACGGCCCGCAAGGAGAACCCGGCCGGCTACCAGTGCTGGTACGGCAGTTGCCAGTACACCTCGGCCCGGCTGAACACGGCCGGGAAGTTCAACGCCCAGTACGGCCATGTCGAGGCCCGGATGAAGATCCCGCGCGGGCAGGGCATGTGGCCCGCGTTCTGGATGCTCGGCACGCCGGTCAACTGGCCGGACTCGGGTGAGATCGACGTGATGGAGAACGTCGGCTTCGAGCCCTCCACCGTGCACGGCACCATCCACGGCCCCGGCTACTCCGGCTCGGGCGGCATAGGCGCCCCGTACTCGCTGCCGAACGGGCAGGCCTTCGCGGACGCCTTCCACACCTTCGCCGTCGACTGGGCGCCCGACTCGATCACCTGGTCGGTGGACGGGAACGTCTACCAGCGCCGCACGCCCGCCGACCTGGGCGGGAAGACCTGGGTGTTCAACAAGCCGTTCTTCCTGATCCTGAACCTCGCGGTCGGCGGCTACTGGCCCGGCGACCCGGACGGCTCGACGCAGTTCCCGCAAGCGCTGGTGGTGGACTCGGTGTCGGTGACGACGAGCGACAGCGCGGCCGGCGTGCCGATCCGGGGCCTCGCGGGCAAGTGCGTGGACATCGCCGGGGCGAACGCCGCGAACGGAACCCCGGTCCAGCTCTACGACTGCAACGGCACGGGCGCGCAGGCGTGGACCGTCGGCTCGGACGGCACGCTCCGGGCGCTCGGCAAGTGCCTGGACGTCAGCGGCGGCGGCACCGCCGACGGCACGCCCGTCCAGCTGTGGGACTGCAACGGCAGCGCCGCGCAGAAGTGGGCCCTCCCGGCGGCCCGCGACATCGTCAACCCGCAGGCGAACAAGTGCCTGGACGTGACCGGGAGCAACGCGGCCAACGGGACCCGGCTGCAGATCTGGACCTGCACGGGCGGCGCCAACCAGAAGTGGACGGTCGGCTGAGCCCGACGCGCCGGCCGGTCAGCGCACTCTCCAGGTGTACTTGTCACCGCCCACCCAGCGAACCGCGTCCGGGTCGTCCAGGTCGTGGATGGGGATGCCGTAGGAGGCGGCCGTCTCCAGCACGTCCGTGATGGTCCTCGCCTCGCCGACCACCTGACCGTCGATCTCCATGATCCGGAAGGGCGGCTCGCCGTGCCGGCCCGGGCACACCCCGTGGACCAGGACCCGCGGATGGGAGATGTGGGGAGCTGCTTGTTCGGTCATGCAATCGAGGGTAGAACGCAACCCGCGCCGACGGGTCATCCAGCGGCTCCGTCCAGAAGATCCAGTACGGCAGCCTCGACGGCCCCCTGGGTGGCCGGACGCCCGAACTCCCCGTGTTCGCCCAGCCGGGTGAGCGCGGGGGCCACGGTCACACCCTGCTCGAACAGCTCGAACACCTTCGGGTCGATGTACGACGACCGCCACACCGCGGGCGTGTTGCCCAGGTAGTGGCTGACCTCGCGGACGGCCCGGGTGATCTGCCGGCGCCGGGCGGCATCGGTCGCCCGGGCGTCGCGCGCGGCCACGGAGACCGCCACGGCGGCCAGCACGGTGGCGTGCCAGGTGCGGAAGTCCTTGGCGGTGACATCGGTGCCGGACAGCCGGCGCAGGGCCTCGTTGAGGTCGTCGCCGTGCAGGTCGTGCCAGGCGCGGCGGTCCCAGTAGACGAGGAAGCGGTCGCCACCGCGCGGGCGGCGCACCAGGGCCCGGGCGACCTCGTGGACCTGCTCGTCGACGAGGGCGCGGACCATCGCGGTGCCGCCCTTGGCCGGGTAGCTGAAGGTGATCTCGCCGCGGCCGCAGTCGACGTGCTCACGGAGCATGGTCGTCAGGCCGTAGGTCTCGCTGGTGCGGGTGTGCCGGTCGCTGCCGATCCGGAAGAAGCCCAGGTCGAGCAGGCGGACCGCGCAGGCGGTGACCCGGTCCCGGCTCAGCCCGCGTCCGGCCAGGTCGAGCGCCACCCTGGCGCGCAGCTCCGGCAGGGTCCGCGCGACCTGCCGTACGTGCTCGTGCTTGGCCTTGTCCTGCTCGGCGCGGAACTGCTCGTGGTACAGGTACTGGCGGCGCCCGGCGTCGTCGGTGCCGACGGCCTGGAGGTGGCCGTTGGGCCACGGGCAGATCCACACGTCGCGCCAGGCGGGCGGGACGGTCAGGGCCCGGATGCGGGCGAGCTGCTCGGGGTCGGTGAGGGGCTCGCCGGTGGCGTCGGCATAGCGGAAACCCCGGCCGCAGCGGATACGTGTGTAGCCGGGGCCGTCGCACGAGCTGGTGCGCAGCCTCACCCTCGACCTCCTCCGCCCTCCTCGGCCTCTCAGCGGCGGCTCACGGCCGGCGCCAGTCGTCGCTGGTCAGATGGGAGCCGGCCTGCGGGCCCATGCGCAGCATGCCGCCGTCGACACTCCAGGAGGCGCCGGTGACGTAGGAGGCGTCCGGGCCGGCGAGGAAGGCGATCACCGCGGCGACCTCGCGGGCGTCACCGGGCCGGCCGAGCGGCACGCCGGGGCGCCGCTCGGTGTGGACGTCGGTGTCCTCCTGGCCGGTCATCGGGGTGGCGATCTCGCCCGGCGCGACCGCGTTCACGGTGATGCCGTGCTCGGCCAGCTCCAGGGCCATCACCTGGGTGAGCAGGCCGAGGCCGCCCTTGGCCGCGCAGTACGGGGCCGCGCCGACCCGGGGCTGGTGCTCGTGCACGGAGGTGACGTTGACGATCCGGCCGCCGTCGCCCTGCCGGATCATGCGCCGCGCGGCCCGCTGACCGAGCAGGAACGGGCCGACGAGGTCGACGTCCAGGACCCGGCGCACATCGGTCAGGGTCAGGTCCAGGAAGGGGGTCATGGTGCCCGTACCGGCGTTGTTGACGAGTACGTCGATCCGGCCCAGCTCGTCACAGAGCCGGTCCACGGTGTCGGCGGCCTCGGGCAGCCGGGTGAGGTCCAGCTGGGCGACGGCCGCGCGGCGGCCGTGCGCGCGGACCTCCCGCGCCGTCTCCTCGGCGCCCTTCTCGTCCGCGTGCCAAGTGATGCCGATGTCCAGGCCGGCCTCGGCTAGGCGTACGGCGGTGGCCCGGCCGATGCCGGAGTCCGCGCCGGTGATCAGCGCCGTTCGCTGCACGGCTGGTGCGGGCATGGCTCGCCTCCTCACGGTGGGTGTCCGGACGAGTCACCGCAGTACCCGGGGGCGGTGGGGGCAAACGGGTTTCGCCGTGAGGGGTCACCGACCGTCGCGGGCCGCGGCTCGTGGCCGGTCACCCGCGCGGTTCCCCGCGCCCCTCCGGGGCGGCTGGTGCACCCTTGGTTCCCATGGACCCCGTCGCTGCCCTCGACCGGATCGCCTTCCTGCTGGAGCGGGCGCTCGCGCCCACGTATCGGGTACGGGCCTTTCGCACCGCCTCCCGGACGCTGGCCGCGCTCCCCGAGGGCGAGGTGGCGGCGCGGGCCGCGGACGGAACGCTGGAGTCGCTCAAGGGGGTCGGGCCGAAGACCGCGCAGGTGGTGCGGGAGGCGCTGGCCGGTGAGGTGCCCGGTTATCTGCGCAGGCTGGAGGAGGAGGCCGGGACGCCGGCCGGCGCCGAGGGGCCCGGTGCCGGGCTGCGGGCGCTGATCCGCGGCGACTGCCACACGCACTCGGACTGGTCCGACGGGGGCAGCCCGATCGAGGAGATGGGGCGGGCGGCGGCCGAGCTGGGGCACGAGTGGACCGCGCTCACCGACCACTCTCCGCGACTGACCGTGGCCCGCGGGCTGTCGCCCGAGCGGCTGCGCGAGCAGCTCGCGGTGGTGGCCGGGCTGAACGCCCGCTGGGCACCGTTCCGGCTGCTCACCGGCATCGAGTGCGACATCCTCGACGACGGCTCGCTGGACCAGGAGGAGGAGCTGCTGGAGCAGCTGGACGTGGTCGTGGTGTCGGTGCACTCCAAGCTGCGGATGGACGCACGGTCCATGACCCGCCGGATGGTGGCCGCCGTACGCAGCCCGCACGCCGACGTCCTGGGGCACTGCACGGGACGCCTGGTCACGGGCCGGGGGCGGCCCGAGTCCCGGTTCGACGCGGACGAGGTCTTCGCCGCGTGCGCCGAGTCCGGCACCGCCGTGGAGATCAACAGCCGCCCGGAACGGCTGGACCCGCCCCGGCGGCTGCTGCGCCGGGCGGTCGAGGCGGGGGTGCTGTTCTCGGTCGACACCGACGCACACGCGCCCGGCCAGCTGGACTGGCAGATCCTCGGCTGCGCCCGGGCCGAGGAGTGCGGGGTGCCGCCCGAACGGGTGGTGACCACCTGGTCGGCCGAGGAGCTGCTGGACTGGACCCGTGAGGGCCGGGTGCCGGCACGCGTGGCCGGGTCCGGGCGTGGTACCCGGTCCGGAAGCTGAGAGAAGGGATCCCCGGATGGACCGTGCCGCCGTGTTCGACGTCGACGGAACGCTCGTCGACACCAATGCCCTGCATGTCGTCACCTGGTGGGAGGCGTTCCGGCAGGCCGGTCACGACGTGTCCATGCACGACGTGCACCGGGCCGTCGGTCTGGGCTCCACGGATCTGATCGCCCATCTGCTGGGCGACGACCGGGACCCCGACGAGGACGCCGGGCTGAGCGCGGCGCACACGGCGCTGTACGGCCAGTTCTTCGAGCGGCTCCCGGCCCTGCCGGGGGCCGGGGACCTGCTGCGGCGGCTGCACGCCGACGGCTGGACGGTGGTCCTCGCCACCTCGGCGAGCGGTGCCGAGCTGGGCGCGCTGCGCCGGGCGATCGACGCGGACGACGCCATCACCGGCATGGCGAGCGCCGACGACGTCGAGCGGGGCAAGCCGGCCCCGGAGCCCGTGGAACACGCGCTGGAGCTGGCCGGGGTGCCGGCCTCGCGGGCGGTGTTCGTCGGGGACACCGTGTGGGACATGCGGGCGGGCAGCAAGGCCGGGGTGCGCTGTGTCGGGCTGCTGTGCGGTGGGATCCCCCGGGCCGACCTGGAGGAGGCGGGCGCGCAGGCGGTGTACGCCGACCCCGCCGACCTGCTGGCGCGCCTGGCCGGGAGCCCGCTGGGCTGAGCGGTGCCCGGTGGTGACACAGGTCACGAACACGGACGGAACACCCAGGGGTGGTTGCCCGTTGAACGAGCTGTGGGTGCGGATGGGACAGTGTCCCCGGGCCTCACCTTTTGCCCACAGGGACGATCGTTCGGCTGAAGCCCTGTGGAGCCTTTCGCCGAGAGGCGACCGCCATCCGCGCCCACACTCCGACCGCCCCGGCCGTGATTCCCCCGTCACGACCGGGGCTTTCCCTTGCCGCCGTCACTACCGGGGCTTCCCTTGCCGCTGTTGCCGCTGTCGCGGCGGCGCCGCGTGTGCGGGTCCGCCGCCCGGGTACCCGGCCGCTCGTCGCAGCCTCCGCCGTGCCGACGAGAGGAGCCGAAGGTGAGCAGCTCAGCGGGCAGCAGGGTCGTCGTGACAGGCGCCACCGGCAATGTCGGGACGAGTGTGGTGCGTCTGCTCTCGGAGGATCCGGGCATCAAGTCGGTACGGGGACTGGCCCGGCGCACGCCCGACTGGTCGCCGCCGAAGACCGAGTGGTCCGCCGTCGACCTGGGCTCGGACGAGGCCAACGTCGCCGAGCGGTTCGAGGGCGCCGACGCCGTGATCCATCTGGCCTGGGCGTTCCAGCCGACGCACGATCCCGTCACCACCTGGCGGACCAACGTGCTCGGCTCCATCCGGGTGTTCGAGGCGGTCGCCGCCGCCCGGGTGCCGGTACTGGTGCACGCCTCCTCCGTCGGGGCGTACTCGCCGGGGCCGAAGGACCGCCCGGTGGACGAGTCCTGGCCCACGCACGGCTGGCCGGACGCCGCGTACTGCCGGGAGAAGGCCTACCTGGAGCGCACGCTGGACGTCTTCGAGCGCGACCACCCCGAGGTGCGGGTGGTCCGGATGCGCCCGGCGTTCCTGTTCAAGTGGGAGTCGGCGAGCGAGCAGCGGCGCATCTTCGGCGGGAAGTTCCTGCCCGGTCCGCTGGCCCGGCCGGAACTGCTGCCGTTCCTGCCGGACATCCCGGGCCTGCGGGTGCAGGCGCTGCACACGGACGACGCCGCCGAGGCCTACCGGCTGGCGGTGCGCTCGGACAGCGCCCGGGGCGCCTTCAACCTGGCGGCCGATCCCCCGCTGGACGCCGGTGTCCTCGCCGAGTTGCTCGGGTCCCGGCCGGTGCGGCTGCCGCGTACGGCGGCCCGGTCGGCGATCGCCGCCGCCTGGGGGCTGCGCCTGCTGCCCGCGTCCCCGCACCTGTTCGACGCCGTGCTGCGGCTGCCGCTGATGGACTGCGCCCGGGCGCGCGCGGAGCTGGAGTGGGAGCCCCGGCACACCGCGACCGAGGTGTTCCAGGAGTTCCTGGACGGCCTGCAGCAGGGCGGCGGGATGGGGACCGAGCCGATGCGGGGGCGGAAGGTCGGCTGACCGGATGCGCCCGAGCCTACGGAGGAGCGGAGAACACCATGCCTGAGCAGCAGCGCCGGCCCGGCGCCGAGCAGCGGCCGGTCCCCCGGGACATGCCCGACCAGCAGGCCCGGCCGGACGAGGACCCCTGGGACGTCGCCCCGGGCCGCACGCAGGACGACGAGCCGGACGAGGCCTCCGTCCCGGACACGGACGAGGCCGGCACCGGCCCGAGCGGCGCCCCCCGCTCGGGCACGGTCCACCCGGAACACCCGGCGCCGCAGGAGCCGTCGGCCTGAGTCGTGCCGGGCAGGCGAGCATCCGGTTTCCCATGGGGGCCAGCCCCCCGCCGGGGGACGCCCGGTGTCAGGGCACAGGCCCGGAGCCGGGGCGGGCGATACCGGCCGGCCGTCGGCCTGCGCGCTCGAGGGCGGCCGGGTTGCGTATGTGCCGGTGGCCTGCGTCCCGCGGGGGCATGCCGGCTTCAGTCGGCGCACAGCCGGCAGCCGGGCGCGCCAGACGGGCGACCCGGGGCCGGCCGTCGGCCCATGCTCTCGCCGGTGGTCGGGCGTCGGCTCGCGCCTCGTGTCCCGCGGCCCCGGAGGGGTCAGTGGGGGGCGCGGTCCTTGAGGGCGGTGCTCCAGGCCGGAAGCCGTTCCTCGGGGGTTCGTTCGGGGCGGCGACCGCCGTCGGCGAAGAACTCGGCCAGGGGAAGGATCGCGGCGCCGACGGTGACCGCGTCCGGGCCGAGCCTGCCGAGTTCGATGGTCATCTTGTCGGCCGGGTGCCGCAGGGCGTACGTCGCCGCGTGCCGGCGTACGGCCGGCAGGAAGCGCGCGCCGAGCTGGAGCCCGGCCCAGCCGCCGATCAGGATCCGCTCGGGCTGGAAGAGGTTGATCAGGTCGGAGAGGCCGGCGCCGACGTACTCCGCGGTCTCCTCCAGGACGGCCAGCGCGACCGGGTCCGGCGCGGTGTCCCCGGCCGGGTACGCGGCGGCGAGCATCGCGGTGAGCGCGGTCTCCTCGTCGGTGTCCTCGGGCGGCCGGCCGCCCTCCTCACGCCAGCGGGCGAGCAGCGACTCGGCGCCCGCGTAGGCCTCCAGGCAGCCCGGCGCACCGCAGCGGCAGCGGCGCCCGCGCACCCGTACCGTCAGATGCCCCCACTCCACGGCCCGCCCGTTCTCCACCTCGGGCGTGACCAGGCAGGCTCCGACGCCGGAGCCGAAGAGCACGACGACGGCGTTGCGGGCGCCGCGCCCGGCGCCGAACCACATCTCGGCCTGGCCGAGGGTCTTGGCGCCGTTGTCGATGAAGTACGGCACCCCGTCGGGCAGCCCGGAGGCCGAGCGGAGCAGCCGCTCCAGCGGGACCGCGTCCCAGCCGATGGTCTGCCCGTGCACGACGGCGCCCCGGTCCGCGGTGTGTTCCACGATGCCGGGGACGCCGACGCCGACGCCGAGCAGGCGGTCGGGGGCGGCCTGTTCGGCGGCGAGGACCTCGGCGACACCGTCGCGGATGTGACCGGCGATGACCTCGACGTCGTAGCCCTGGGGGGCCAACGGGCGTTCGGCGCGGGCCAGTTCGGTGAGGGCCAGGTCGAACAGCTCGACCCGGACCCGGGTCTCGCCGACGTCGACGCCGATCATCTGACCGCTGTGCGGGGCGACCCGCAGCAGGGTGCGCGGCCGGCCGCCGTCGGAGTCGACGCTGCCGGCCTCCTCCACCAGTCCGTCGGCGATCAGATCCGCGACCACGTTGCTGACCGAGCCGGAGCTGAGCCCGGTGGCCGGCCCGAGCTCGAACCGGCTGAGCGGGCCGTCGAAGTAGAGCCGCTGGAGCACCGCCGTCCGGTTGCCCCGCCTCAGGTCGCGTACCGTGCGTCCGTTGCGCCCCGCCATGTGGCTCCCTTCACGAACCGTGCCCGACCTGCAACATACCCCTTCGGGCACCGGGACGCGAGATTCTCCCAACCCTTAGTTCACGCTGTGAGCTAAGCCGGGGACGGCGGAATCAAGAGCCCCACGGGAAATTCGTTGGCATCTACCTCATCTGGCTAACTAGGCTAGCGATCAGCCTAGAGGGTCTAGGTTCATCGGCACAGCCGGATACGGAAGGACTCCCCCATGAGACCGCTCACCGAGCAGGACATCCGTACCTCGTTCGTCAACTGCTCCAAGGGTGAGGCCAAACGCGTGGCGGTCCCGCGTGATCTCGGTGAACGCCCCTGGGACGACCTGGACTTCCTCGGCTGGCGGGATCCCGGCGCCCCGGACCGCAGCTATCTGGTCACCGAGCGGGACGGCCGACTCGTCGGCGTCGCCCTGCGCTTCCCGGCCGGCCGGCACGGTTTCCTGCACCGCAGCATGTGCTCGGTGTGCCTCACCACGCACCGGGGCAGCGGGGTGTCGCTGATGACCGCGCGCAAGGCGGGCGCGGCGGGCCGCGAGGGCAACTCGGTCGGGCTGTACATGTGCGCCGACCTGGCCTGTTCCCTGTACGTGCGCGGCAGGAGGACCCCGGAGTCCGGCGCCCGGTTCGAGGAGAGCCTGACGCTGGACGAGCAGATAGCCCGCGCCAGGGGCAACCTGGACGCATTCCTCGACAAGCTCTCGGCCTGAGCATCTGGCCTGAAGTAGACGGAAACAGTCCGCAAACAGCCACGTTCGACGCCCCCGAGGAACGGGAACAGGCCAAGGGATGCGCGACGTACGAGAGTGGAACACGGGACTGCGGCGTCTGGCGAAACGCCGCCGGGAGCCGGTGGTCGTCCAGACGCTGCGGTCGGCGGCGGCGGCGACGATCGCCTACGTGATCGCGCTCCGGCTGAGTCCGGAGCCCGCCCCCCTCACCGCGCCGCTGACCGCGCTGCTGGTCGTCCAGGTGACCTTCTACGCCACCCTGACCAACGGCATCCGCCGGGTGAACTCGGTGGTCGCCGGTGTCCTGGTCGCCATCGCGTTCAGTGTGCTGGTGGGCCTGACCTGGTGGAGCCTCGCGCTGCTGATCGTGGCCTCACTGGCCGTGGGGCACCTGGTGCGCGTCGACGAGTACGTGGCCGAGGTGGCGATCAGCGCCATGCTGGTGCTCGGGGTCACCACGGTCGGGTTCACGGCGTGGGCGCGGATCGTGGAGACGCTGATCGGCGCGGTCGTCGGCACCGCCTGCAACCTGCTGCTGCCGCCCCCGGTGTGGGTGGACGAGGCGGGCCGGTCGATCGAGGACCTCGCGCGGCGGGTGCGCCAGCTGATGCTGCGGATGGGTGAGGAGGCCGCGGGCCGCACCCCCTGGCAGCAGGCGGCCGAGCGGCTGCACGAAGCGCGCCGGCTGGACCACGACATCGTCCAGGTGGACGCGGCCCTGCGGCAGGCCGAGGACAGCCTGCGGCTCAATCCGAGGGTGAAGGAGGGGCTGCTGCACCGGGTGGTGCTGCGCACCGGTCTGGACACGCTGGAGATCTGCACGGTGGTGCTGCGGGTGCTGGCCCGTTCGTTCACGGACCTGGCCAAGGCCCGCGGGTCCGAGGAGCTGTTCCCGCCGCGGGTGGGGGCGACGGTGGAGCAGCTGCTGTCGGAGATCGCCGACGCCGTCGTGAGCTTCGCCGTGCTGGTGACCACCCATCTGAGCGAGAACGCCGAGTCGGCGGAGGAGCGGCTGAGTGCCGAACTGCGCACGGCGGCCGGCACCCGGGACCGGCTGGCCGAGCTGCTCCAGGAGGAGGTCCGCAAGGACTGGGCGCACTGGCAGTTGCTCGGGGCGGTCCTGACCGAGACGACCCGCATCATCGACGAGCTGCACACCGAGCACCGCGCCCGCCGCCTGCTGGAGGAGCTGGACCGGGTCTCGCGCGGGCAGCGGGCCAAGCTGCCCCGGCTGGCGTGGCTGCGCGACCGCCTCGGCGTGCAGGAGGAGCTGTGGCGGAACCGCGCGGGGTTCGGTGAGCGTTCTCGGTGAGGAAGCCGCCGGGGCAAGCCGGCGCGGGAGGCGAGGGAGCGGGCGGATGACGGGTGGCGGGGTCCGGATCGACGGGAACACGCTGCGGCTGCCCGGCGGGGTGGCGGTGCGGTTCGTCCGCACCCTGCGGCTGCCGGAGAGCGGCACGCATCCGCTGCCGCCGGGGCTGGGCGAGTTCCCGGTCCGGCGGGTGGCGGACTACGCCGACCGGGTGCCGGAGCCGATGCGGGCACGCGGCGGTGTGATGCTGCCGGTGTATCTGCGCGAGGCGATGTGGCTGAGTTTCACGGGTACGACGGAGCCGGCCGCGCTCCAGGTCGGCGTGGGGAAGGTGTGCGCGGTGTCCGGCGAGCCGTGGCGCGGCCGGCTGTCCCGGCGCCCGCAGAACTACGTGGTGCTGCCCCGCCAGCCCTGGCTGGACGGCATCAATTCCGGCAAGGGCACGGTCCGCCAGTTCGTGGCCGTACCGCTGGGGCTGGGCGCGACCGTGGAGGGGCAGGTCACCGGCGAGGAGGTGTGGGGCGGGGTCCAGCTCCAGTCGTTCCCGCTGAAGGAGGGCGCCCTCGCCGAGTGGCGGCGCCAGGAGCGGGAGCGCGAGCGGGCATTGCGGCCGGGCCCGGCGGGCCCGCTCGGCGGCTACGGCGCGACCGGCGGTTACGGCCCGGCCGGCGGCTTCGGCGCGGCCCTGCCCATGGCAGCGCCGGCCCCGGGCGGGCCGCCGCCCGCCGGTTCGACGCCGCCTCCGGCCGCCGCCGCTTTCGGCGCTCCCCCGCCCCCGGCCGCCGCTGCCCCGCAGCGCGCCGCGGCCATGGGGCTGGGTGTCGGCGGCTCGATGCGGCAGGAGGTCTACCGGGACGACCGGCCACTCGGCGACTGGTCCGAGGAGCCGGCCGGGCGGGTGTTCGTGCACCTGGTCACGCCCCCGGAGTGGCGCCGGATCACCGGCGAGGCGCCCCCGCCGTCGCCGGTCGACCGGGCGGCGTACACCCGCGCGGGCCTGCCCTGGTACGACTACTACGACGCGGACGCCGAGGATCTCGCCCCCACGGACACCCTGGAGACGGTCGAGCCGGTCGGTCAGTGGCTCGGGGACGACCTGGACCCGTGGCAGGCGCCGTCCGCCGGCCAGGTGACACCGCTGAAGGACGCGCCGGGCAAGCCGGTCGAGGACGGTCAGTGGTAGTCATCGCCGTCGCGTGCCGCGCAACGGCTGTTGCCGGACTTGCCCTTGCCGGTGGGCGCGGGCCAAGGTGGCTGTCACCAGCGGGGCGACCGACGACCTGAGGTGCGGCATGGACACGGAGGCACGGACGGCGGAAGAGGGACCTTCCCCGGCCCGGCGGGACGGCGAGCGCGGCGGCTGGACCAGACGCCGGTTCGTCGGGGCCGTGGCCGGCGCGGCGGCCGTCGTGGCGGTGCCGTCCCCGGCCGCCCCGCCGGCGCGCACCGAGGTCCCGCGGACCGTGCCGGACGCGGCGCCGCCGCCCCGCAGGCCGTCCGGACCCCGGCCGCTGTACGTGGGCACGTACACCTCGGTCGAGGGGGGCGGCACCGGCATCGGCCTGGCGTCGTACGACCCGCAGTCCGGGCAGATCACCGGGTCGGGCACGCTCACCGACGTCCCCGACCCGTCGTACCTCGCGGTACACCCGGACGGCCGCACGCTGTACGCGGTGGACGAGCGGCAGGACGGCGGGGTGACGGCCGTACGCCTCGCGGACCGGAAGGTCCTCGGCACCCGGAGCAGCGGCGGTGCCGCGCCCTGCCATCTGTCGGTGCATCCGACCGGGCGCTGGCTGCTGAGCGCCAACTACGGTTCGGGCAGTGTCGCCGTGCACCCGATCGACGCCTCCGGGGCCCTGGGCGAGCGCACCGACCTGGTCACGCACACTTCTCCCCCACCCGGTCCCGGCCAACAGGGCCCGCACGCCCACCAGTTCGTCACCAGCCCCGACGGGGGGCACGTCCTCGCCGTCGACCTGGGCACCGACACCGTGTACACCTACCGCCTCGACCCGGCCGAGGGCAGGCTCACCGAGGTGGCCCGGGCGCAGACCCGGCCCGGCGCGGGCCCGCGCCACCTGACCTTCCATCCGGGCGGCCGGTACGCCTATCTGGCCAACGAGGTGGACGACACCGTGGCCGTGTGCGCGTACGACCCACGGTCCGGCCGGCTGCGTGTGGGCGAGCCGCAGCCGACGGGGTCGGACGGCGGCACCAACTACCCGGCGCAGATCCTGGTGACGGCGAACGGCCGGTACGCCTTCCTCGCCAACCGGGGCCACAACAGCCTGGCCCGGTACGCCGTCGAGGCCGACGGGGCCCGGCTGCGGCTGCTCGGCACGGTGCCGGTGGGCGGGGACTTCCCGCGGCAGATCGCGTTCTCGCCGGACGGCCGGCTGCTGTTCGCGGCGAACCAGCGCTCCGGCACGGTCACCGTCTTCCGTGTCGACTCCGAACGCGGTGAACTCGGCCCGGCCGGCGAGCCGTTCGCGTCACCCGTCGCCGTCTGCGCGCTGCCGCTGTAGCGCGCGGGGGCAGCCGGCGGCAGCGGCCTGGGCCAGCAGGGCGTGCATGCGCTCGGTGAGCTGGGCGACGTCGTCGGCGGGCGCGTGGAACGGCAGCCGTACGTCGCCGTGGGCGCGGGTGCGTTCGATGCGCAGGGTCAGTCCGTGCCGGTCGACGGCGAGCGGCGCCACCCGCGTCGCCGCGTGCAGGCTCTCGGGCCGCACCAGGCGGGTGAGGCGCTCGACGGCGTCCGGGTGGGCGTCGGCGAGATGGGTGAGCAGCCGGGCCTCGGCGTCGGCGAGGGGGTCGGGGCGTGCGGCGGCGAACTCGTCCCGGTCGACCACCACCGCCCCGGCGGGCCGGCGCAGCACCACGCGGGTGGGTTGGAAGAGGAGGGTGCCCTCGGACGGGGCGAACCAGCCGGAGAGGAAGAGCCGGGCGCGGATGCGGTGGCGCACCGGTACGGGTGCCACGTCGGCGAACTCCAGCAGGGCGGAGGGCTCCTGGCGTGGGGCGCACAGGACCGCCCCGAACAGGGCGCTGTCGTCAGGCACCGTCAGCCGTACGGCGCCGTCCTCGGTGACGGTGTGCGCGCCGGCGTACTCCTCGCGCGCGCCGTCCGCGGTCACCGCGCACGACCACGCGGCGGCCAGCACCGAGCGGGCCCGTTCCGCCGCGCCGGGGGCGGCCGTCCAGTCCTGCGTGTCACCCATGAGACCTCCTTAGGTAAGCCTTGCCTAACCTATCGGAGATCGGGGTGCACGCCAACCAGGCCGCACCGTCGGGTGAAGTCGTCAGGAGTGCGCGAGAACGCCCAGCAGGGCACGGGCGCACAGGTCGCGCACCTGTTCCCGGCTGAACTCGCCCTCCCCGCGCAGCCATTCGAGACAGACGGCGGTGGTGAAGGCGAGCCAGCCGCGCACCGCGAGGCGCACCTGGGGGGCGGTCTCGACGACGGGCCCGAACTCGGGGTCGGCGGCGAGCGCGGCCAGGATCTGCTTCTCCTGGGCGGCCAGGGCCTGCCGGTAGACCCGGCGCACGGCCTGGTCGCCGGCCGCGTCGGCGCGGTGGAAGGCGCGGAAGCCGTGGGCGTGGGCCTCGACGTAGCCGAGGTAGGTGTCGAGGCCGGCGGTCAGCTGCTCGCGCACCGGCACCCCGGGCACCGCCGCCGTCATGCGCAGCATCCGCGCGCTCTCCCGCTCCACGACGGCGGCGAAGAACTCCCGCTTGGTCGGGAAGTAGTGGTACAGCAGCCCGCGCGAGACCCCGGCGATCTCGGCGACCTGCTCGATCCACACGTCGTCGTAGGGGCTCTCCGAGAACAGCTTCGCGCCGACCGACAGCAGCTGCTCACGGCGCTCCCCGGTGCTGAGTCTGCGCCGGGCGCGTTCCCCCTGGTTCGCGGGCATGACGTCACTTTACTTGACGTGGATTCAACAACAGGACGACACTGGAACCCGTTATTGAACCCACGTACAACACGCGCGCGTCACTGCTTCAAACCATCCGCTGATCAAGGGAGATCGCGTCATGGCGGAGACGACGGGGGCCACCGGGACCGGGCTGCCGAAGGGTTTCCGGGGCGCCGAGCAGGGCTGGCCCGGGCTGCACCGCATACCGCACCCGCCGCACCGGCTGCCGCTGCTCGGCGATGTGCTCGGCGCCGACCGGAGGCGGCCGGTGCAGGACTCGATGCGCTTCGCGCGCGAGCTCGGGCCGATCTTCCGGCGCCGGGCCTTCGGCAAGGAGTTCGTGTTCGTGTGGGGGGCGCGGCTGGCCGCCGACCTCGCCGACGAGTCCCGGTTCGCCAAGCACGTCGGACTGGGCGTCGCCAATCTGCGGCCGGTGGCCGGCGACGGCCTGTTCACCGCCTACAACGACGAGCCCAACTGGCAGCTGGCGCACGACGTCCTGGCTCCCGGGTTCGCACGGGAGGCCATGGAGGGCTACCACGGCATGATGCTCGCGGTCGCCGGGCGGCTGACCGACCACTGGGACCGCGAGCTGGCGGCCGGGCGCACGGTGGACGTGCCCGGCGACATGACCCGGCTGACCCTGGAGACGATCGCCCGGACCGGCTTCGGGCACGACTTCGGCTCCTTCGAGCGGGACCGCCCGCACCCCTTCGTCACGGCGATGGTCGGCACCCTCACCTACGCCCAGCGGCTGAACAGCGTGCCCGGGCCGCTCGCCCCGCTGCTGCTGCGCGCCGCCGCCCGGCGCAACGCGGCCGACATGGCGTACCTCGACCGCACCGTCGACGACCTGGTCGCCGCCCGGCGCCGGTCCGGTGGCGGCGAGGGGGACCTGCTGGACCGCATGCTGGCGACCGCGCACCCGGAGACCGGGGAGAAGCTGTCCGCGCAGAACGTCCGCAAGCAGGTGATCACATTCCTGGTCGCGGGCCACGAGACCACCTCGGGCGCCCTGTCCTTCGCCCTGCACTACCTCGCCCGGCACCCCGGGATCGCCGCCCGGGCCCGCGCCGAGGTGGACCGGGTCTGGGGCGACGCCCCGCGGCCCGGCTACGACCAGGTCGCCAAGCTGCGCTACGTGCGCCGGGTGCTGGACGAGTCGCTGCGGCTGTGGCCGACGGCGCCCGCCTTCGCCCGCGAGGCCCGGCAGGACACGGTCCTCGCCGGGGAGCATCCGATGCGCCGGGGCGCGTGGGCCCTGGTGCTGACGCCGATGCTGCACCGCGAGCCGGAGGTGTGGGGGGAGGACGCCGACGGGTTCGACCCGGACCGCTTCACCGCGGCGGCCGTGCGGGCCCGGCCACCGCACACCTTCAAGCCGTTCGGCACCGGCGCCCGGGCCTGCATCGGCCGCCAGTTCGCGCTGCACGAGGCGACCCTGGTCCTCGGCCTGCTGCTGCGCCGCTACGAGCTGCACGCCGACCCCGGCTACCGGCTCACCGTCACCGAACGCCTGACGCTGATGCCGGAGGGGCTGCGGCTGCGGCTGGAGCGCCGACCGCGGCTCACCGCAGACCCACAGGGGGCCGGACGGCCGGCCGACGGCGGAGCGGCGGACGAACCACGGCGTGGGCCGGCCGAGCCGTCGGAGCCCCTGTCAGCGGGCCGCTGTCCAGTGCACCGGGTGGGTGACTGAGGCCGGCAGCCGAGTACCCGCGCTGCCCCGGGCCGCGTTGACCTGCGGCTGGGTGAGGAAGAAAGCGCCGGTGAGGTCCGCGTCGGTCAGGTCGGTGTCGCGCAGGTCGGCACCGATCAGATCCGCGTCGCGCAGGTCGGCACCGGTGAGGTCGGCGGCTATCAGACAGGCGCCGCGCAGGCTTGCCCCGCGCAGGTCGGCGCCCCTGAGCCGGGCGCCGACGAGGTCCGCGCCCCGCCGGTCCCTGCCCCTGCCCTTCCCCTTGCCCCTGCCGTTGCCGCCGGCGCCGGCCCGGGCCAGCTCGCTGGTGCGCAGCAGGAGAACGTTGACCTCCTGCCGGTGCGCGGCCACGTCCAGCGCGGCCAGCTCCCCGGGGGTCTGCCGGGTGAGGTGCTCGGTCTTCTCCAGCGCCTGCCGCAGCTCGGGGTGGACGGGCCGGGCGGCGGGCAGGCCGAGTGCCTCGGTCAGGTACCACAGCAGCTCGTGCAGCTGCCGGACCACCGGGAACACGTCGAACATCCGGCGCGCGTGCTCCTTCGGTCCGGTACGCCAGTCCTGTCCGCCGAAGGTGACCTGCGAGACCTTCTGGCCGGCGCCGAAGCAGTCGTAGACCGTGCAGCCGGTGAAGCCCTTCTTCCGCAGGCCGGCATGGATCCCGCAGCGGTGGTCGCCCTGGAGGTTCGGGCAGGGCTTGCCCGCGGGCTTGTCCAGCGCGAAGTCGGCGGAGCGGGCGAAGGGCAGGGCGACGCAGCACAGCCCGAAGCACCGCGCGCAGTCGCCGCGCAGGTCGGTGGCGGGGTCGGCTATCTGATCCGGCATGAGGTTCAGCCTACTGACCTGCGGAAGCAGCCTGTCCCCCGCCGTCGGCCGCGTGCTCCGGACGGTCGGGCAGATGGCCCTGGCCTCCCCCGCCATGTGCCGGGCGGCCCGGGCGTACGCCGGCCGGCTCCTCACGAGGCCGAGCGCGGCGGCGAGCCGTTCGGCGCCGAGGGCGCGCAGCGGGACCGGGGCGGGGGCGGCACCGAGCGCGGCGAGCCGGGCGGCTCAGAACCGCTGGTCCGCGGTGACCGGCACGGCGACCGCGGTCGTGCCCGCCCCGGCGTGGTGCACGACGGCGGCCAGCCGCGGGGAGAGCAGGGCGTGCGGCACCTCGTCGGCGGTGAGCATGTCGTCCTCGTCGGCGGCGATCCGTGCCGCTCCCGCCTGGAGGATGCCCCGCAGCCCGGCGCGCCGCAGCGCCGCGACGGCGATCTCGCTCAGCCGCTCGCCCTCTCCCGTGGCCATACTCCCGAAGCCGACGAGGACGAGCCGGGGCCCCGCCTCCAGGCAGTCCTCCAGGCCGGCGGGCAGCCGCTCCTCGGGAAGCGCAGTTCGCGGTAGAAAGGGATCTGCCGGAGCCGGGCCAGGTCGGCGTCCCGTTAAGGCGGTAGCCGGTGGGGCTGCGTTCGCCGGGCGAGAGCAGCCCCGCCTTCGTCGTAGTGGTGCGGCGTCCGCACGGTCACTCCGGCGAACGCCGCGACCTGCCCCACCGAGTAGCCCATGCGCCTGCCCTTTCGTCCGGTCACAGCCTCGACCCTGACGTAAGGGGAGGGTCGACCCGGAGGGGCCCCGGACGCGCTACCGGCCGAACACCTCGAAGGCCACCGCCGGTATGCCGCCGAAGCGCCTGCCGGTGGCGGTGGTGGTCTCGGTGAGGAAGTCGCGGACGTACGCCTCGGGGTCCTGGTCGGTCAACGCCTCGACGTAGCTGCGGTGTTCGAGCAGCGAGCGCACCGCCCGTTCCAGGCCGGGCCTGGCGTCGACGGCGTGGGTGGGGTTGCTGGACCCGGCGACGGCCACCCGGCGGACGCCGTTCCAGGGTTCCAGGCCCTGCTCGGCGAGTTCCGGGAAGACCCAGCGGTTGCCGGCGTCGGCCGCGGCGTCCAGGGTGGCGCGGCCGACGGCGACGTGGTCGGGGGTGTTCCAGGCGACACCGCCCCAGGTGTCACGGTGGTTGAGGGTGACGAGGAGGTCGGGCCGGTGGCGGCGGATCGCGGCGGCGATGTCGCGGCGCAGCGCGACGCCGTACTCGATCACGCCGTCCCGGTGGTCGAGGAACTCCACGGTGCGGACGCCGACGACGGCGGCACCGGCCCGCTGCTCGCGTTCGCGCAGCGGGCCGCAGACGGCGGGGTCCAGGGTGGCGATGCCCGCCTCGCCGCGGGTGGCCAGCAGGTAGGTGACCTCCCGGCCGGCGTCGGTCCAGGCGGCGACCGCCGCTGAGCACCCGTATTCGAGGTCGTCCGGGTGGGCCACCACGGCGAGGGCTCGCTGCCAGTCGTCGGGCAGGGGCTGGAGCTGGGTGATCTTGGACTCCGTCATGGTGGGCAGACTATGCCGCCCCGTCCGGTGCGCAACCTCTTTACGGGGCGCGCCCCGTCGCGTCACGCCTCGTCGCGCACCAGCGCCAGCAGGCGGTCCAGGACGCGGGGCGCGCCCGCGCGCAGGCCGTCGTGCTCGTACTCGTTGGTGACCCAGGGGCGCAGGCCGCGGATCGCGGCGGCCGTCTCCAGGGAGTGCGCGGTGTCGACGTACATGTCGTCGTGGTACACGGCCGCGGTGACCGGGACCTCGTTCGCGGCCAGGCGTGCCGGGTCGTAGAGGGGCCGCCAGTCGGTGCGGGCGGCGAGCAGCCCGGCCGTCTCGCGCAGGGGGCGCAGGGCCGGGTCGGCGTCGAACATCCAGGGGTGGACCGTCTCGCCGGTGAAGAGCACCGGGCCGTCCCCGGTGAGCGCCTTGGCCGCGTCGAACTGCGGGAACTCGGCGCGGACGCGTTCGGCGGCCCAGGCGGTGGGGCGGGCGTCCTGGCCGTAGATCGCCTCGTGGACGAGGGCGTAGAGGGGGTGGCCGGCGTACGACAGGAGGGCCTGGGCCTGCTCCTGGAAGGCGTCGGACAGCTCCGGGCCGGCGGGGGTGCGGACGAAGGCGTCCTCCAGCAGGTGGTGCAGCCGGTGGCTGCCGTCTCCCGTGCCGAGCATCAGGCCGAGGGACTGGAAGGCCTCGACGGTGAAACGGTAGCCGTTCGGGAGGACCACGTCGTGGGTGAGGAGGTGGTCGGCGATCCGGCGGGCCCGCTCCACGTCCTGCGGGTAGCGGGCGTAGTGCGCGGTGACCTTGCGTTCGATGCGCGGGTAGGCGGCCCGGTACACGTCGTCGGCGTGGGCGTGCAGGGACGGCAGGCCGCCGGTGATGAGCGCGGTGTCGATGCCCTCCGGGGCGAGGGAGAGGTACGACACCGTGCAGAAGCCGCCGAAGCTCTGGCCGAGCACGGTCCACGGGGCGCCGCCGGTGACCTGGGGACGGACGGCCTCGCAGTCACGGACGATGGAGTCGGCGCGGAAGTGGGTGAGGTAGTCGGCCTGCGCGGCGGGACCGCCGCGCAGCGGCAGCGTCTGCCGGGTGGCGGGTGTGGAGCGGCCGGTGCCACGCTGGTCGAGCAGCAGGACGCGGTACTCCTTCAGGGCCCGGTCGAGCCAGGTCTGACGTCCGACGAAACGATTCGCTCCGAAGCCGGGGCCGCCCTGCAGATACACCAGCCAGGGCAGGTCCTGCCCGGCCTTGTCGCTCGCCACCGCCTCGCGGGCGTACAGCTCGATGGTCTCCCCGCCCGGGTCGGCGTGGTCGAGGGGCACGGTGAAGTGGCGGTCGGTGAGGACGACGCCGGGCTGGCGGTAGCTGAGGCTCAACGGGTCTCCTGGGACGGACGGGCTGGACGTGTCCCAGTTGAGCACACGAGGGGGCGGGGGCCGAGCCCCGGGATCATGGATCGTTACTGAACTTCCGGTCAGCACGGGGACCGGGCGCGTGACCCGGCTCAGCGCGCGGCGAGGCTGGAGCGGCGCACCACCGGCTCCGGCTGGAGCACCACCCGCCGGTGCTCGTGCGGCCGCTTGCGCCCGCCCTGCCCGGTCTCCTCCAGCAGCAGTTCGGCGGCGAGGGCCCCATGGTGACGGCGGGCTGCCGTACGGAGGTGAGGGGCACGGCGGCCGCGGCGGCGAACTCGATGTCGTCGTAGCCGGCGCTCGCGAGGTCGTCCGGGACGGTGACACCGGCCGCGTACACGGCCTGGAGGACCCCGAGGGCGAGCAGGTCGTTGGCGCAGAAGACGGCGGTGGGCCGGTCGGCGAGGCCGAGCAGCCGGGCGCCGGCGTCCCGGCCGGCGGCCGCGTCGAGCCGCTCGGTGGGCAGCTTCGCGCAGGGCGTCGGGGCCGAGCGTCGCCTCGGCGAGGGCGTTCAGCGCGCCGGTGCGGCGGTCGCGGACCACCGCACCGACGCTGCGCTCGGTGGTGGACGCCGGGGACGAGGCCTTCCTGGCGCCGGGGCGGATGCCGGAGCGGATCGCGCAGGCGTGCCGGGATGCGGGGCAGCCGGTCCCCGGGCCGCGGGACGAGATCACCCGGTGCGTCCTGGACTCCCTCGCCCTCGCCCACTGGCGGGCCGTGATGGACGCGCAGCCGCTGGCCGACCGTCCGGTGCCCGTCGTGTACCTGGTCGGCGGCGGCACCCGCAACGCGCTGTTGTGCCGGCTGACGGCCGACGCCTGCGGTCTGCCGGTGGTGGCCGGCGCGACCGAGGCCGCCGCCCCCGGCAACGCCCTCGGGCAGACTCGCGCGCAGGGACTCGTCGGCGACCTGGCCGACCTGCGCAGGCTGCTGTCCCGGACCCAGCCGCTCTCCCGGTACGCGCCCCGCGGCGACACCGGCCGGTGGCGGGCGGCCGAGGCCCGGCCCGGCCCGCGGTGAGCCGCGCTCTCCCCTCGGCGAGACCCGCCGACTACCCTGCAACTCGTCCGATGACCGTCACCGAGGAGCCGCGATGCGTGTCGCCCTGTTCCTGACCTGTGTCAACGACACGCTGTATCCGGACACCGGGCGTGCCGTGGTGAAGCTGCTGACCAGACTGGGTGTCGACGTCGACTTCCCGATGGGCCAGAGCTGCTGCGGGCAGGCGCACTACAACACCGGCTACCGCCATGAGGCCGAGCCGCTGGCCCGGCAGTTCTCCGATGTCTTCCGCGACTACGAGGCGATCGTGACGCCGTCCGGGTCGTGCGGGGCGATGGTGCGCGAGCTGTATCCGCGCCTGGGCGAGCGGGCCCGGGCCGAGGGCCGCGGGGACGCGCTGGCGCGGACGCTGGCGCCGGTGGTGCCGAAGACGTACGAGCTGACCGAGTTCCTTGTGGACGTGCTCGGGGTGACGGACGTCGGCGCCTACTACCCGCACAGGGTCACCTATCACCCGACCTGCCACGGGCTGCGCGGTCTGGGCCTGGGCGACCGGCCGCACCGGCTGCTCCGGGCCGTCAAGGGACTGGAACTGGTCGAGCTGCCCGGTGCCGAGGAGTGCTGCGGGTTCGGCGGCACGTTCGCGCTGAAGAATGCCGAGGTGTCAGCGGCGATGGGCGCGGACAAGGTACGCAACGCCGAGTCGACGGGCGCGGAGGTGCTGTGCGCGGCCGACAACTCCTGCCTGATGCACCTCGGCGGCACGATGAGCCGGCTGCGGACGGACCTGCGGCCGGTGCACATCGCGGAGATCCTGGCGAGCACGGAGGAGGAACCGGCGGTATGACCGGAACGTATCTCGGTATGCCGGCCTTCCCGAAGGCCGCGGCCGACGCCGTCCACAATCCCACCCTGCGCGGCAACCTGCGGCATGCCACCCACACCATCCGCGCCAAACGGGCCAAGGCGGTGGGCGAGTTGTCCGACTGGGCGGAGCTGCGCGAGGCGGGCAGGCGGATCAAGGACCACACCCTGCGCCATCTCGACCGGTATCTGCTGCAGTTGGAGGAGTCCGTCACGGCGGCGGGCGGTACGGTCCACTGGGCCGCCGACGCCGACGAGGCCAACCGGATCGTGGCCCGGCTGGTCAAGGAGACCGGTGAGTCGGAGGTCGTGAAGGTCAAGTCGATGGCCACGCAGGAGATCGGCCTCAACGAAGCCCTGGAGGCCGAGGGGATCCGCGCCTACGAGACCGATCTCGCCGAGCTGATCGTGCAGTTGTGCAAGGACCGCCCCTCGCACATCCTGGTCCCGGCGATCCACCGCAACCGGGGCGAGATCCGGGACATCTTCCGCGCCGAGATGGGTGAGTGGGGCCGCCCGACGCCGGAGGACCTGACGGACGCGCCCGCCGAACTCGCCGAGGCCGCCCGGCTGCACCTGCGGGAGAAGTTCCTGCGCGCGAAGGTCGGCATCTCCGGCGCCAACTTCATGGTCGCCGAGACCGGCACGCTGGTCGTGGTGGAGTCCGAGGGCAACGGCCGGATGTGCCTCACCCTGCCCGAGACCCTCATCTCCGTCGTCGGCATCGAGAAGGTGGTGCCCGCCTGGCGGGACCTGGAGGTCTTCCTCCAGACCCTCCCCCGGTCCTCCACCGCCGAGCGCATGAACCCGTACACCAGCATGTGGACGGGGACCACGGACGAGGACGGCCCGCGCACCTTCCACCTGGTCCTGCTGGACAACGGCCGTACGGACACGCTCGCCGACCGGGTCGGCCGCCAGGCCCTGCGCTGTATCCGCTGCTCCGCCTGCCTGAACGTGTGCCCGGTGTACGAGCGAGCCGGCGGACACGCCTACGGCTCGGTCTACCCGGGCCCCATCGGTGCCATCCTCAGCCCGCAACTGCGGGGCACGGCGAGCGAGATCGACGCCTCGCTGCCGTACGCGTCGAGCCTGTGCGGGGCCTGCTACGAGGTCTGCCCGGTCGCCATCGACATCCCCGAGGTGCTGGTGCACCTGCGCGAGCGGGTCGTGGAGGGCGGTCCGGCGGTACGGGAGGGAAACAGGGTGGTGCTCCGGCCGGCGAAGGGGCACGCGGCCGAGCGGGCGGCGATGCGGGCGGCGCGCTGGGCGTTCAGCCACCCGGGCGCCCTGCGCGCGGGCCAGCGGCTGGCCTCCCGGACCCGCCGGCTGCATCCCCGTACGCTGCCGGGCCCCGGCCGGGCCTGGAGCGGCACCCGGGACCTGCCGGCCGTGCCGCCGGAACCCTTCCGTGACTGGTGGCAGCGCACGCGCGGCGGAAAGGACGGCGCCAGGTGAACAGCAGGGAACGGGTCCTGGGCCGGGTGCGGCGCGCGCTCGCGGACGTGACACCGCAGGACCGGCCGTACGAGGAGGCGGTGCCCCGGGACTACCTGCGCGAGCACGGGGAGCTGACCGTCCGGCAGACGGTGGAGCTGCTGGCGGAGAACCTGGCGGACTACCGGGCGATCGTGCACCGCGCCGACGGCGAGGAGCTGCCGCTGCTGGTCACGCGGCTGCTGGCCGAGCGAGGCGCCCGGGAGGTGCTGGTCCCGCCGGGGCTGCCGCCGGAGTGGCTGCCGGCCGCCGGTCCCGTGCGGATCCACGACCGGGCGGCGGACACTCCCCAGCGGCTGGACCGGGTCGACAGCGTGGTGACGGGCTGCGCCGTGGCGATCGCCGAGACCGGCACCATCGTCCTGGACGGCTCACCGGACCAGGGCCGACGCCGTATCTCGCTCGTCCCGGACCACCACATCTGTGTCGTCCGCGTCCCGGAGCAGGTCGTCTCCTCCGTCCCGCAGGCCCTCGAACGCCTCGACCCCACACGCCCGTTGACCTGGATCTCCGGCCCGTCGGCCACCAGTGACATCGAACTCGACCGGGTGGAGGGCGTGCACGGCCCCCGCACCCTGGAGGTGATCCTGCTCGGCCGACCGCTTTCCGCCTGAGACGGTGCTCGCGGTGCCCGGGCGGTTGCGTGCTGACCGCCGGGCGGTGAACGCCGGTGTCCGCCGGTCGGGGCACGGCGGGATGAGGCCCGCGACACGCTGCCGTAGCGTGAGGGAATGATCCGGTTCGAGCAGGTCACCAAGCGGTATCCGGACGGCACGACGGCCGTGGACGACCTGTCCTTCGAGGTGTCCGAGGGGGAACTGGTCACGCTCGTGGGACCGTCCGGATGCGGCAAGACGACCACCATGATGATGGTGAACCGGCTCATCGAGCCGACCTCGGGCCGGATCCTCGTCGGCGGCGAGGACATCGCGACCGTCGACCCGGTGCGGCTGCGCCGCCGGATCGGCTACGTCATCCAGCAGGTGGGCCTCTTCCCGCACCGCACCGTCCTGGACAACACCGCGACCGTGCCCGCGCTGCTCGGCTGGAAGCGGGCGAAGGCGCGGGCCCGGGCGGCCGAGCTGCTGGACCTGGTGGGCCTCGATCCGAAGACGTACGGGCCGCGCTACCCGGCGCAGCTGTCCGGCGGGCAGCGGCAGCGGGTCGGCGTGGCGCGGGCGCTGGCCGCGGATCCGCCGGTGCTGCTGATGGACGAGCCGTTCGGCGCCGTCGACCCGGTGGTGCGCGAGCAGTTGCAGGACGAGTTCCTGCGCATGCAGGCCGCGGTGCGCAAGACGGTGCTGCTGGTCACGCACGACATCGAGGAGGCCGTCCGGCTCGGCGACCGTATCGCCGTGTACGGGCAGGGCCGCATCGAGCAGTTCGACACGCCGGGCGCGGTGCTTGGGGCGCCCGCGACGCCGTACGTCGCCGGTTTCGTCGGCGCCGACCGCGGGCTGAAACGGCTCTCGGTCACCACCATCGAACCGGACGACCTGGAGCAGCCGCCGGTGGCCCGCCTGGACGAGCCCGCCGGGCGGGCGCTGGAGCGGCTGCGGGCCCAGAGCGCCCGGTGGGCCGTGGTCCTGGACCAGGGCGGTGATCTGCACGGCTGGGTCGGCACCGGGGAACTGGTGGCGGGCGGCACGGTCGGGGAGCTGACCCACCGGATGACCGCGTGGGTGCCGGTCGGTGCCCCGCTGAAGCAGGCGTTCGGGGTGATGCTCCAGTACGACGCCGGGTGGGTCGCCGTGCTGGACGGGGCGCGGTTCCTCGGCGTGCTGACCCCGGCCAAGCTGCACGAGGCACTGCGCCGCTCGGTCGACGCGGACGCGCGCGGAGTGACGCGCGGGCAGGTGCCGTTCGACTCGGTGGCGGACGCCTGAGGCGGGCTATCCCAGCAGGCCCTTGTCCTTGAGATAGGTGCGGGCCACGTCGGCCGGGAGCCGGCGCCAGCTGTCGACCTGCTGGTTCATGGCGGCCAGGTCGCCGGTGGTGAGGACGGCGTTGAGCCGGTCGAGTGCCTTCGCCACACCGGGGCCGCCCGCGCGGGAGCGGTTGACGACCGGGACGACGTAGTCGGCGTTCTGCAGCCGCTTGTCGTCGGCGAGCAGGACCAGGCCGAAGGAGCCGAGGGTGGCGTCGGTGGTGGTGGTCAGCACCATCTGGTCCCGGCCGGTCTGCACGGCCCGCTTGGCCTGGGTGGTGCCCACCCCCTTGGGATCGATGCCGGTGATGTCGATGCCGTACACCTTGCGCAGGCCCGGCGCGCAGTACGGCCGCTGGACGCACTCGTCGCCCGCCGCCAGCCGTACCCTCAGCCCGGAGGCGCCGAGGTCGCTGAGGGTCCTGAGGCGGTGCCGGCGGGCGTAGGCGGCGGTCACCGCGAAGGCGTTCTGGTCGACGGCCCGGCCCGGCGGGAGGACGGTGAGCCCGCGGGGTGCGGCGAGGCCGCGCAGTGCCCGCATCGTGGCGGCGAGGTCGGGCGAGCCGGCCGGGGGCGCGCCGGCGCCGTGGGTCTTGGCGTTCAGCCAGTCGGCGAAGGTGGCCGCGTACTCGGGCACGACGTCGATCTGCCCGGACTCCAGAGCCGGTTCGTACAGTTCCCGGTTGGCGACCGTGAGGACGGACGTCCGGTAGCCGGCCCGGTTCAGCAACTGGGCGTACAGCTGGGCGAGCAGGTCGCTCTCGGTGAAGCCGGCCGAGCCGACGGTCAGGTGGCGGCTGTCGCCGGGCGGTGCGGTGACCTGCCCGCGGTGCTCCAGGGCCGGGCCCGTGGCGCAGGCACCCAGCATGAGCAGCGCGCACGCGGCGGGTGCCGCACGCCCCCTCACCGGCCGCCCCGGGCCCACACCGGCGCCAGCCGCTCGACGGCCTCGAAGACCCCCTCGACGAGGAGGGCGAACCCGGCGACGAGCAGGGCGCCCGCGACCACCTGCGGGGTGCTGGCCAGATTGAACCCGGCCGTGATGATCCGGCCGAGGCCGCCGCCGCCCGCGAGCGCGGCGATGGTGGCGGTGGCCACGAGCTGGACGGCGGCGATCCGCACCCCGTTCAGCACCAGGGGGAACGAAAGGGGCAGTTCCACGTGAAACAGTACCTGCCGACCGGTCATCCCCATCCCCCGGGCGGCCTGGACCACACTCCGGTCGACCTCGCGCATGCCGACGTACGCGTTGGTGAGCAGCGGCGGCACGGCGAACAGCACCAGGGCGACCACCGTCGGGCCCTCGCTCCACCTGCCGACCGGGGTCAGGAGCAGCAGCACCAGGACGGCGAAGGTGGGCACGGCCCGGCCGACGTTGGAGATGTTCACGGCGAGGGCCCCGCCCCTGCCGAGGTGGCCGAGGACGAGGGCGACGGGCAGTGCGATCAGACAGCTCAGCAGCAGGCAGACGACGGTGAGCACGAGGTGCTGGAGCAGCCGGTGCCGGATGCCGTCGTCGCCCGGCCAGTGCGCGGGGTCGGTGAGCCACTCCCAGGCGGCGGCGAGGGTGTTCACGCGCGGGCCGCCCGCGTCCAGGGCGTGATCAGCCGCTGCACGCCCAGCAGGAGCAGGTCGGCGGCGACGGCGATGAGCACGCACAGCACGGAGGCGGTGAGCACCTGGGCCTTGAAGTAGGTGTTCATGCCCGCGTAGATGAGGTTGCCGAGGCCGCCGAAGCCGACGATCGCGCCGACCGTGACCAGGGAGACCGCCGAGACGGTGGCGATGCGCAGGCCGGCCATCGCGGTGGGCAGGGCGAGGGGCAGCTCGACGGCGAGGAGCAGGCGGACCGGACCGTAGCCGAGGCCGAGCGCGGCCTGCCGGATCTCCTCCGGTACCGCGCGCAGTCCGGCGAGGATGTTGCGGACGAGCAGCGTGAGCGAGTACAGCACCAGCCCGGCGACGACCAGGGTGGCCGAGAGGCCGTACAGGGGCAGGAGCAGGGAGAACATGGCCAGCGACGGGATGGTGTAGAGGACCGTCGTGACGGCGAGGACCGGGCCGGCCGCCCAGCGCCGGCGGCGGGCCAGTACCGCCAGCGGCAGGGCGACGAGCAGGCCGGTCAGGACGGACAGGAAGGTCAGCTGGAGGTGCTGGACGACCGCGTCGAGCAGGATCTGCCGGCGGGTGCTCAGATAGGCGCCGCAGATCCACTCGTTGCGCGCGAGGCAGTCGTCCGGGGGCGCGGTCACGGCTCCATTGGACCGGGCGGCCCAGGGCGTCGGCGCGCCGGGCTGGCCCGTCCGGGGGAGGCGGCCCGCCGCACTCCGGCCGCGTCCGGCGGGGCGGTCGCCGCCGCGGGCGAGCCCGTCGGCCGGGTTCACACCCATGGCGCCGGAGCTGAACAAGCGCTTAGATAGGGCTCGGCCGCTGTTTCTCCAGGAGCCCGCTCCCCGACCCGCCGGAGGCCCCGTTGTTCACGTCCGTCGACGACGTCTCCGCCCGCCTGGCCGAGACCGGATACCTCGCCTCGCCCGCCGTCGCCACGACCGTCTTCCTCGCCGCCCGGCTGGGCAAGCCGCTGCTGGTCGAGGGCCCGGCCGGGGTCGGCAAGACCGAACTGGCCAAGGCCGTCGCCCAGGTGACCGCGGCCCGGCTGGTCCGGCTCCAGTGCTACGAGGGCGTGGACGAGTCCCGGGCCCTGTACGAGTGGAACCACGCCAAGCAGCTGCTGCGCATCAGCGCGGGCCGCGACGAGAGCTGGGACGAGACCCGCACCGACATCTTCAGCGAGGAGTTCCTCCTGCCCCGCCCGCTGCTCACCGCCATCCGCGGTGACGAGCCGACGGTGCTGCTCATCGACGAGACCGACAAGGCCGACGTCGAGATGGAGGGGCTGCTGCTGGAGGTGCTGAGCGACTTCCAGGTCACCGTCCCGGAGCTGGGCACGGTCACCGCGACCCGCCGCCCGTTCGTCGTCCTCACCTCCAACGCCGGCCGCGAGCTGTCCGAGGCCCTGCGCCGCCGCTGCCTGTTCCTGCACATCGGCTTCCCTGAGGAGGAGCTGGAGCGGCGGATCGTACGGCTGAAGGTGCCGGGCCTCGGCGAGGCGCTGACCGAGTCGGTGGTCCGGGTCGTCGGGACGCTGCGCGCGATGGACCTGCGCAAGGTGCCCTCCGTCGCCGAGACCATCGACTGGGCGCGCACCCTGCTGGCCCTGGGCGCCGGCACCCTGGACGAGACCGTCGTACGGGACACCCTCGGCGTGATCCTCAAGCACCAGGACGACATCCAGAAGGCGGCGGCCAAGCTCGACCTGGACGCGCTGTGACCGGCGTCGCCGACCGGATCACGGGTCTCGCCGGGGCGCTGCGCGCGCACGGGGTGCGGATCGGCACCGGGGAGACCGTGGACGCGGCCCGCGCCGTGGAGGCCCTGGGCCTCGCGGACCGGGAGCTCCTGCGCGAGGGGCTGGCGGCCACTTTGCTGCACGGTCCGGGCCAACGAGCCCTGTTCGACTCGGTCTTCGACCTGTACTTCCCGCGCGGGGTCGGCGGCCCGGACGGTGCTCCCCCGGACCGCGACACCCTGCGCGACCGGCTCACGGAGGCGCTGGCCGCCGACGACCGGGCGCAGCTGGCCCGGTTGGCGGTGGAAGCCGTGGACGGCCTGGGCGGCTACGGGAGTTCGGCGGGCTCGGACGGCTGGTCGGCGTACCAGACCCTGGACCGGCTGCGCCCGCAGACCCTGCTGGCCCGGGTGCGGTCCGAGGTGCGGGGCCGCGGCGGGAGCGGCGCCGGATTCGCGGACCGGCTGCTGGACGACGAGATCCGGCGGCGTATCGAGGAGTTCCGGCGGATGGTCGGGGCGGAGGCACGGCGCCGGGTCGCGGAGCGGCGCGGGCGGGACGAGATCGCACGGCGGGGCGTCAGGCCGACCGCCGACCGGGTCGACTTCCTGTTCGCCGACCGGGACCAACTCGCCGAACTGCGCAGGACCGTCCAGCCGCTGGCGCGCAAGCTGGCCACCCGGCTCGCCGCGCGCCGCCGCCGGGCCGCGCGCGGCACGATCGACCTGCGCCGCACGCTGCGCTCCTCGCTGTCCACGGGCGGCGTGCCGATGCGACCGGTGCTGCGCCGGCGCCGCCCGGTCCGCCCCGAACTGGTGCTGCTGTGCGACGTGTCCGGCTCGGTGTCCGGCTTCTCGGACTTCACCATGCTCCTCGTGCAGGCCCTGCACGACCAGTTCGGCAAGGTGCGCGTGTTCGCCTTCGTCAACCGGCTCGACGAGGTCACCGGCCTGCTCGGCCACGGCCGCGCCGACCCCGACGGGCTGAGCGCCCGGATCCGCGCCGAGGCCGTGCTCACCGGCTGGCACGGCAGCAGCGACTACGGCATGGCGCTGGGCGAGTTCGCCGAGCGGTACGGCGGTGCGGTCGGCCCGCGGACGACCGTGTTCGTCCTCGGAGACGCCCGGACGAACATGAGCGACCCCAATCTCCCCGCCGTACGCGAGGTGGCCGGGAGGGCCCGGCGCGTCTACTGGCTGAACCCCGAGCCCCGCGACCGCTGGGGCACCGGCGACTCGGCCGCGCCCGCCTACGCCGATCTGGTCGAGATGCACGAGTGCCGCACGGCCCGGCAGCTGAGCGGGCTCATCGCGGGGCTGCTGCCGGTGTGACGCCGGAGGCCGGTCCGTGATCCACTGGGCCCCTCGCCGGACCCGACCCGAGGACGCGTCGCCATGACTCACCCGCACGTGCCGCTGGGCACCTTCCCCACCCCGCTGGAACCGGCGCCCCGGCTGGCCGCCGCGCTGGGGCTCGGCCCGGACGACCTGTGGGTGAAACGGGACGACCTGACCGGTCTCGGCGGCGGCGGGAACAAGATCCGCAAGCTGGAGTGGACGCTGGGCGCGGCCCTCGCCGACGGCGCGGACACGCTGGTGACCACCGGCGCCCCGCAGAGCAACCACGCCCGGCTGACCGCCGCCGCGGGCGCCCGGCTCGGCCTGGCGGTCGTCCTCGTGCTGCGCGGCTCCCCGGGCGCCTCCCACTCCGGCAACCTGGCCCTCGACGGCCTCTTCGGGGCCCGGCTCGCCTGGGCCGGCCAGGTGGACCAGGCCGGGCTGGACGCGGCGGCGGCCGAGGTCTGCGCGCGCCTGCGGGCCGGCGGTGCCCGTCCGGCGCTGGTCCCGTTCGGCGGTTCCAGCGTCCTGGGCGCCCGCGGCTATCTGCGCTGCGGCGCGGAACTGCGCGAGCAACTGCCGGACCTGCGCACGGCGGTGGTGGCGCTCGGCTCGGGCGGGACGATGGCCGGGCTGGTCGCGGCCCTGGGCAGCGGGGCCGTCCTGGGCATCGACGTGGGCGCGCTGGCCGACCCGGCTGCGGCGGTGGTCGAGTTCGCCGCACCGCTCACTTCGGAGAAGGTCTCGCCGGAGGGGCTGCGGATCCGCCGGGACCAGGTGGGCGCCGGGTACGCGGTGCTGACCGGCCCGGTACGCGACGCGCTCCGGCTGGCCGCCCGGACCGAGGGCCTGCCCCTCGACCCCGTCTACACGGGCCGGGCCCTGGCCGGCCTGCAGGCCGCGATCACCGACGGCACCGTCCGCCCCGGTGAGAAGACGGTCCTCCTCCACACCGGTGGCCTCCCGGGCCTGTTCGGCCACCCGGACGCCGTGGGGTTCGCGGAGGAGGGGGCGGGGGTTTTCGACCGGTGAGGGGTGGACACCGGCGGGGTCCGCGACCCGTGAAGGGCGGACACTGCGGAGACTTGCGGCCCATGAAGGGCGGACATCCGCCGCGGACACACCACCGGGCCGCCCTCTGACAGTCCCCCCGCACAGACCGCCGGGCCGCACGCGGTGCGGCCCGGTGGCAGGAACAGGCGGACGGATACCGATCGATGGGCGGCTAGCCCTTCGCGTACTCGTTCGCCATCGTCCCGGCGAAGTCCAGGACGACGACCTGCTCGTCACCGACCACCCAGGCGTCGTGGCCGGGCGGGCAGACGAAGACGTCGCCCGGACCGACCTCGCCCTCGCCGCCGTCGTCCATGCGGATGTGCATCCGTCCCTGCACCACATACCCGTTGTGGTGGACCATGCAGCTCTCCGTGCCCGCGATCGACGCCACGGACTCCGACCAGCGCCATCCCGGTTCGAACGTGCCCACTGCGAAGTCGAGCCCGGTCAGGTGGAGGGCTTCGAGGTGACCGCGGGGGAAGTCGCGCCGTTCGTCAGGCTTCTCGACCGTCTTCACTTCCAGCATGACGGTGTCCTCCCTTCCGGCCGCTGACCGCGGCCGGGGCCGGTCTCCGTCCCCGGCGACCTCCGACGGCACCGGTGCTGCGGCGGCGGCCGTACCCCACGCCACCATCGTCGGCCCCGCAACCCGGCCCCGCCATCCAGCGACGCGGAACAACGATGTCAGGTCCGGACCGCGTCCGCACCGGCCCCGTACCGGAGCGAGCGGCGCGGCGAGGGGGACCTGGGAGGTGCCGGCCCCGCAGTGGCGGACCGCCCCCGGAGCCACCGCGGCCTGACCGGCCCGGCGGCCGGGCTACCAGCCGCGCGCCGCCCGCAGCAGCAGGGCGCGGACGCGGGCCACGTCGGGGTTGTCGGAGGCGCCGGGCCGCTGGACGAGGTAGCCGGTGTTGATCGGCGGGTCCTCCGGCTCCAGCAGCGCGACGAGCGCGCCGGACTCCAGCAGGTCCTGGCACAGATAGCGGGGCAGCACGCTGAACCCGGCGCCCGCGGCCACGGCCGTGAGGACGCCGCGCAGGTCGGGCACGGTCACCGCGGCGGTTCGGGACAGGCGCCGGCCGAAGACGTGCCGCCAGTAGCGGCGGGCGATCGGCAGATCCTCGGCGTAGGTGAGCAGCGGGACCCCCTGCAGGACGGTGGGGTCGAAGGACCCCTGCACCCCGGGCTCCCGGCCCTCGGTGTCCTGCGCGTGCCGGCCGCCCGTCAGCCGCTCGGCCCAGACCGGCGCGGCGACCAGCACGAACTCCTCGTCGGTGAGCGGAACGGCGTACAGGGTGCGGCCGCGCGGACGGGTGGTGGCGATCACCAGGTCGTGGCGGCCGGCGCGCAGTTCGTCCAGCAGCGGATCGGTCAGCCCGGTCGCCACCCGCAGCCGCAGGCCCTCGGCGACCAGCGGCGCGAGGACCGGCAGGACCATGGTGCACAGCAGCTCCGCCGGGCCGGCCAGGTGGACGGGGTCGGCCCCGGTCCCGGCCGGCGGGGTGGGGCCGGCGACGGCCGCCAGCTCGTCCAGCGGCGCGGCGACGCGGGCCGCCAGCTCGTCGGCGACGGGGGTCGGCGTGACTCCGCGCGGCAGCCGTTCGAACAGCTCCCGGCCGGTCTGCCGTTCCAGCGCCCGCATCTGCGTCGTCACCGTGGGCTGGGACAGTCCGAGCAGCCGGGCGGCGCCGGTGAAGGAGCCGGAGCGGTACACCGCGAGGAAGGTGCGCAGCAGGTTCAGGTCGAGGGAAGCGGTCTCCACGCACCGAGTATCACCGGCCGGTATTCCCGCGGACCCATAGGGGATCCTATGTCAGCCATTCGATCCTTCATTGGATGCCTATGGGTCCGGCGGCCTACGGTCTTCCTCACGGAGTTCTTGGTCCGCAGCCGCTCTTTCCGCAGACCACCCTTTAGGAAGAGAGACCCCATGTCGAAGATCCTGTTCGTGATGACCGGCGCCGAGCACTGGACGCTCGCCGACGGCACCGCGCACCCCACCGGCTTCTGGGCCGAGGAGGCCGTGGTCCCCTACCGCGCCGCCAAGGCCGCCGGACACGAGGTCGTCGTCGCCACGCCGGGCGGTGTGGTGCCGCCGGTCGACCGGGCGAGCCTCGCGCCCGAGTTCAACGGCGGCCAGGAGGGCGCCGAACAGGTCGCCCGTGCGCTGGAGGAGATGACCGAGCTGCGCACGCCGATGAAGCTGGAGGAGGTGGACCTCGACGAGTTCGCCGCCGTGTTCTACCCGGGCGGCCACGGCCCCATGGAGGACCTGGCCGTCGACGCCGAGTCGGGCCGGCTGCTGGTGGCGGCCCTTGACTCGGGCAAGCCGCTGGCCGTGGTCTGCCACGGTCCGGCCGCCCTGCTCGCCGCGGTCCGGCCCGACGGCACCAACGCCTTCGCCGGCTACCGCGCGGCGGCCTTCACCAACGAGGAGGAGACCCAGGGCGGCCTCGCCGGCCAGGCCAAGTGGCTGCTCCAGGACCGGCTGACCGAGGCGGGCCTCGACGTGCGGGCGGGCGAACCGTGGGCACCGCACATCGTGGTCGACCGCAACCTGATCACGGGCCAGAACCCGGCGTCCTCGGCAGCGGTCGCCGAGGAACTGCTGAAGCGCCTGGGCTGAGAGGCACCGGCCGAGGCCGGCGGCGCCGCGTCGGAGGCACCGGCGGCCGGCGGACCACGGGCGTTCGCCGGCCGCGACCTGCAAGGTCGGGCACCTGTGGGGGTGGACACCTCCGCCTCGACCGGATGTCCGGCCCCGGGCGGCCGACGGGACCCGGTCCGCGCACCGCAGCACCCGTCGGCCGGGGGCCCGCCACAGGCGCGCGGCCCTGGCAGCTCGTGGCAGAGCGCGGCACCGAGATCGGCGGGAAGGACCGTCAGCGGACGGTGGGGCGGTCGCCGCCCGGGACCAGTCGAGCGTGCTCTCCACGGGGACAGTGCAGGATCCGCTCGTCGAGCCCCAGCCTGCCTGCCTCGGTCAGGAAGTCGTGCAGCGGCGAGCGGAAGACGGTGTAGTCGTCGTAGTGCACCGGGAGGACGCGCCGGTGATCGAGACGCCGGGCGAGTTCGGCTCCCTGCGCGCCGTCCATGGTCACCACGAATCCGCCGGGCAGCCGAGTGCCGCCCAGGTGGAGCACCGCCAGGTCGGCGGCGGGGAACCGCCGGGCGATCTCCTCCAGGCCGTCGAACAGCAGGGTGTCGCCGGAGACGTAGAGCCGCAGACGCGGGGGCCGGTCCACAGGACCGAACTCCAGCATGCTGCCCATGACCGGCGGCAGCATGCCGCACAGGAGGGGCTGCAGAGCGTGCCGTCCGGGCAGCGCCGTCACACGGACCTGCGCCTCGCCGCGCCTGAGTGTGCAGCTCTCCCAGGTACGCAGTCCTCCTGCCCGGCGGAACCCCTGCCAGGTACGCAGACGGCGCGCCGCGTGCCGGGTCGTGACGATCGGTACCGAGCGGTCCAGGTGCCGCCGGGCCCGGCGGTCCCAGTGATCACCGTGCAGGTGGGAGAGGACGACGCCGTCCAGGCGGGGCAGGTCCGCCGCGTCGAGGGCCGGCTCGGTGAGCCTCCGGCTGACCAGCCCGTAGCCCAGGTGCGCCCGCTCGCCACGGTGCAGGAAGTTGGGGTCCGTCAGCAGGGTGAGGTCACCGAACCGCAGCAGGACGGTCGCGTTGCCGATGAAGTGGAGGTCGATCGCATCGTCCAAGGTGCTCATGACGTTCCTTGCCCGACGGACGCGCCCGTCTGAGGTCGTCACGGTCTGTTCCGTCGAGCCGGGTTCCCCTCGCCGGGACTTCCACGAGCGGTCCACGGGATCGACTCGGGGCGGTCAGGAAGTAGGTGCCCGCCCGCTGCGGCGCCTGCCATGCCAGGGCGGTGACCACGCGCACCGACTCCGGCCCGGGGGTCACGGCGACGTGGTCCAGCGGGGTGCCGTTTCGGCCCAGGCGGCGTCCCATGCGGCGACGTTGCGGCGCTGGATGACGCGTGCGGCGGTGGCGTAGGCAGCGGCCGCGGTGGCCTGGACGCCGAGGGCGGCGATGACGGCCGCACCCTTGGCCCGGTCGCGGACCCGGCCGGGGCTCAGCGGCGGATCGGTGATGTTCCCGTCGGTGTCGGCCCAGACGCGGATCGTGCTGCCCTTGCGCAGGGCGGGCGGCACGTCGGTTGTGGCGGTGCGGACGTGTCCGCCGGGGTCGGCGAAGCGGACCCGGGTCGGGTAGCGGGTCTTCCTGGCTTCCACGGAGCCGGGTTCGGGGTGCTGCCGGGCGTCCTGGAGGAGGGTGGCGGTCGTGTGGTGGCGCGTGTCGGCCTGGCGCACGGCGATGCGGGTGTAGTGCCGGTGCGCGGCGTCGCCGACCAGAACCGTCGCGACGGGAGTGACGGCGAGCGCGGCCAGGAGCAGCCCGAGGCCGAGCCAGGCCTGCACCAGGTCGCTGCGGCGCCGCAGGGGATTGCGCCGCAGGCGCCAGGCCACGACCCGGGGCAGCTCCTGCGGAGGCGGCGGGGGTGTGCGGCCGGGCATGTGGCCTCCTTCCGGCGGTGGACGCGGGGTGCCGAATGGGGCGGGAGGGTCTTCCGTTCCGATCCGGATCAGGCCTGACCAGGGAGCGCGGTCCTGTGCCGGGCAGCGGTGGTACCCGCGTGGCGGCTGCCGGTCAGGGGACCGCCTCCCTGCACTGCTGGCAGCGGGCGCAGTAGCGGGCCTGTGGGACGATCTCCAGCCGTTCCCGTTCGACGGGGCGGCGGCACAGCTCGCAGCTGCCGTAGGACCCGTCGTCCATACGGGTCAGGGCTGCCTCGATGTCGGTGAGGACCATGCGGGCCGTGGCCGCGAGTTTGACCTGGACCTCGATCTGCGCGGGCGCCTGCCGCTGGAGCCGGTGCTCGACGCGGGAGGTGACCGGTCCGGTGAGCTGCAGGAGTTGCTCCCGGCGGAACAGGCGCTGCTCGTGGAGGCTCTCGCGCAGTGCGGCGAGGTCCTCGGCCGACAGGTGTGTGCGGCCCTGGCCGATGGTCTGGTGGTTCACCACTTCACCCCTCTGAGGGCAGGGCGTAGGAGGTCGGTGCGGGCGGTGGTCAGGCGGTGCGGCGCCGGCAGGTGACGCAGTGGCGGGTGTAGGGGAGGATCTCCAGCCGTTCCGCGGGGATGGGTCTGGCGCAGGCCAGGCAGGTGCCGTAGGTGCCGGCGTCGATGCGGGCGAAGGCTTCCTCGATCTCTTCGACGACCCGCTCCATCGCGGTCTTCTGCTCGGCGAGCAGGTGGTCGTCCGCGCTCTGCACGCCCTCGGTGAGGGCCCGCAGCTGGGCCAGCCGGGAGGTGCGGGCGTGTTCCAGGCGCCGGCGTGCCTCGTCCGGGTGGGGCGCTGTCCGGGTGATGTCGAGCGACATGGTCGGTCCCTTTCTCGGCGGCGTACGGCAGGCGGGCGCGGGGCGCGCCCGTCACGCCGACAAGAGGCCGGGCGGCGTTTCGGGGCCGCCCGCCGGCCGGCGTGATGGCTTCCACCCTGGCCGGGCCGGCGGCGGATACCCATCGGGCGCGGGCCCCATATGCGCCGGGGCGCGGGATCCATCCGTACGCGCCGTGGGTGCTGCGCGCCCCGTCAAATGGGCTCCGGGTCCCATCGACGGGCTGCCCGGGACGGGGGGAGGCTGGCGGGAGGCCCACTCGGGCGGTCCGGCAGCGTGGACGCGGTGGGGCGGCGCGATGCCCGACAGTGGAGGTGAAGCGAGGCGGGAGGAGGGGAGGCGTGGAGCGGGTGTCGTTGTTCTGGCGGATCTTCGCCCTGAACGCCGTGGTGCTGGGCACGGCCACGGCGCTGCTGCTGTGGGCCCCGGTGACCGTGTCAGTGCCGGTGGTGCTCACCGAGGCGGTCATCCTGGTCGGCGGTCTGGCCGTGATGCTGGTCGCCAACGCCGTGCTGCTGCGGCTCGGCCTGGCCCCGCTGGACCGGCTCACGAAGCTGATGAGGACCGTCGACCTGCTGCGCCCCGGCCAGCGCCTGCCCGCGTCCGGCGGCGGCGAGGTCGCCGAGGTGATCCGCACGTTCAACGCCATGCTGGAGCGGCTGGAACACGAGCGGGCCGCCAGCAGCGCCCGGGCACTGCTGGCCCAGGAGGCCGAACGCCGCCGCATCGCGCAGGAACTGCACGACGAGGTCGGCCAGAGCATGACCGCGATCCTGCTGGGCCTCAAGCGCGCCGCGGACCACGCACCGGCACCGCTGCGCGAGGACCTGCACGAAGCGCAGGAGATCACGCGGGCGAGCCTGGACGAGGTCCGTCGCCTGGTGCGACGGCTGCGCCCCGGTGTGCTGGACGACCTGGGTCTGGTCAGCGCGCTGACCTCGCTCACCGAGGACTTCGCCACCCACACCGGGCTGCAGGTCACCCGCCGCTTCGACGCCGACCTGCCCGCGCTTGCGCCGGAGACCGAACTGGTCCTCTACCGCGTCGCTCAGGAGTCGCTGACCAACGTCGCCCGCCACGCGGACGCCGAGCGGGTCACCATCGCGCTGCACCACAACGGCGACAGCGTGGTGCTGACGGTCACCGACGACGGCTCCGGCATCCAGGCATCCCGTGAAGGCGCCGGCATCCGCGGAATGCGGGAGCGGGCCCTGCTCGTCGGGGGCAGCCTGGAGATCGTCCCGGCCCCACGCACCGGCACCCGGGTCCAGCTCACCGCACCCGTTCTCCGGAAGCAGCTCTGACCATGCCCGACACGACCACGCCTGCCCGGACCGGGACGAGCACGATCCGCATCCTGCTCGCCGACGACCACGCGCTGGTGCGCCGGGGTGTGCGGCTCATCCTCGACCAGGAACCGGACCTCACGGTGGTCGCGGAGGCCGGTGACGGCGCCGAGGCCGTCGAGCTGGCCCGCACGCACGACGTCGACCTGGCCGTGCTCGACATCGCCATGCCCCGCATGACCGGCCTGCAGGCCGCCCGCGAACTGGCGTCCCTGAAGCCCGGGCTGCGGATTCTGATGCTCACCATGCACGACAACGAGCAGTACTTCTTCCAGGCCCTGAAGGCCGGGGCCAGCGGGTACGTGCTGAAGTCCGTCGCCGACCGGGACCTGGTCGCCGCCTGCCGGGCGGCGATGCGGGACGAGCCCTTCCTGTATCCCGGCGCGGTCACCGCTCTGATCCGCAACTACCTCGACCGGGCCCGCCACGGCGAGGAGACCCCCGACCAGATCCTCACTCCCCGCGAGGAGGAGGTTCTCAAACTGGTGGCCGAGGGGCACTCCTCCAAGGAGATCGCCGAGCTGCTGTTCATCAGCGTCAAGACGGTCCAGCGGCACCGCGCCAACCTGCTGCAGAAGCTGGGCCTGCGGGACCGCCTGGAACTCACCCGCTACGCCATCCGCGTCGGTCTGATCGAACCCTGACCTCCCGGCCGGCCTCCGCCCGGTAACCCGCACACCACGACGAGAGGGGGCGGCGCATGCACCACGCTGCGCGCTCCGCCCCCGGCACGGGCGGCGCCCGGCCTCCCGCCACAGCGGTACTGGCGGCCGTCGTCCTGACGCTGCTGGCCGCACTCGGTGTCGCCGGGCCCGCACCGGCGGGCGGACCGGCGGCCCACCCGGTGGCAGCGGCGGTCCACCACCGGGACACCAGACCGCACGCCGACGCAGCGTGCGACACCGCCTGCACCGTCCGGGCGGCGATGCGCCAGGAGCCGCACCGCGAGCATGCCGCTCCGCGCGGCCCTCTCGCCACGTGCGTCGACGGTACGACCGTCACCCCGGGCGGCGCTGCGTGGTTCCCAGGGCCGAGCGACCACGTCCCCTCCTCCCGGCCTCGGGCACCCCATGACCGGGACCGGGCACCCCCTGCGGCCTCCGGCACCTGACACTCCCCCCCTTTCCCTCTCCCCGACAGCACCCGACGGCGCCCGCGCCAGCCGTGGTGCGCCTGCCGGAGGCCCGCGTTGAACCGTTCCCTGCGCGTGAGGGCACTGCTCGCCCTCGCCGTGATCTCCGTGTCCCTGTACGTCGCCGTCACCGTGCCGGTCCGCCTCGGACTGGACCTGCGCGGTGGTACGCAGATCGTCCTGGAGACCCGCTCCACTCCCACCGCCGATACCGACAGCGAGGCGACCGACCGCACCCTGGAGGTGCTGCGCGGCCGGATCGACGCGCTCGGCGTCGCCGAACCCACCCTCGTCCGGTCCGGCGAGCGGAGGATCATCGTCGACCTGCCCGGTGTGCAGGACCCGAAGAAGGCCGCCGACGTCCTTGGCCGTACGGCGCAGCTGACCTTCCATCCGGTGCTCGGCGCCGCCGACGGCTCCGACGGCACCTCGCGCCCGCTGCCGAAGCGGTCCCCGGAACGCGTCCTTCCCGACGAGTCCGGCCTGCCGCTGCGCCTCGGCACGGCGGCCCTGACCGGAGAGCACGTCAAGGGGGCCGCCGCCCGGTTCGACCAGCACGGCGGCGCCGGCTGGCACGTCACCGTCGACTTCGAGGGCCCCGGCCGCGACGGCTGGGCCCGGCTGACCGGCGAGGCCGCCTGTCACCCGGCCGGCGACCCGGCACGACGGGTCGCCATCGTCCTCGACGACAAGGTCGTCTCCGCACCGCAGATCGACCCGTCCGTCGTCTGCCGGACCGGCATCCGCGACGGCGCCACCCGGATCACCGGCTCCTTCGGCCCGGAGGAGGCCCGCGAGCTGTCCCTGCTCGTCAACGGCGGCGCCCTCCCCGTGCCCGTCGAGACCGTCGAGCAGCGCACGGTCGGGGCGACCCTGGGCACGCACGCCATCACCGCGAGCGCCTGGGCCGCAGCCATCGGGACCGCGCTGACCGCGCTGTTCGTCATCGTCGTCTACCGGCTGATGGGCTTCCTGGCCGCCGTGGCACTCCTCGCCTACGGCCTGATCTCGTACGCCGTCCTGGCCGCGCTCGGCGCCACCCTGACCCTGCCGGGTCTGGCCGGTTTCGTCCTGGCGATCGGGATGGCCGTGGACGCCAACGTGCTGGTCTTCGAACGGGCCCGCGAGGAGTACGCGAGCCGCCGGCGCCCCAGTCCCCGCTCGGCGTTGACGGCCGGTTTCCGCCACGCCTTCAGCGCGATCGCCGACTCCAACATCACCACGCTGATCGCGGCCGCCCTGCTGTTCCTCCTCGCCTCCGGGCCCGTGCGCGGCTTCGGCGTCACCCTCGGCATCGGCGTGCTCGCCTCCATGTTCAGCGCTCTGGTGATCACCCGTGTGCTCGCGGAGTTCACCGCGAGCCGTCCCTCCGTACGGCGCCATCCGCACCTGACCGGCATAGCGACCGCGGGCCCGGTCCGCGACCGTCTCACCCGCCGCACCCCCAGGCTGATGCGCCGGCCGCGCCGCTGGCTGGCCATGTCCGCCGCCGTGCTCGTCCTGGCCGGCTCGGGCATCGCGGTGCGCGGCGTGGACCTGGGCGTCGAGTTCACCGGGGGCCGTCTCGTCGAGTACGCCACCAGCACTCCCGTCGACCCCGACCGGCTCCGCACCGCCCTCGCCGACGCCGGATTCCCCCGTGCCGTCGTGCAGTCCTCCGGCGGCACCGGTCTGACCGTGCGCACGGAGCCGCTGACCAACGCCCAGGAGGCCGAGGTCACCGGCACGGTGCGCGACCTCGTCGGCCGGGCGGACAAGGTCCGTGACGAACTGATCGGTCCCAGCCTCGGCGAGGAGCTGCGCCGGGGAGCCGTGGTCGCGCTCGCCGTGGCCCTCGGCGCCCAGTTGCTCTACCTCGTGGCCCGCTTCCGCTGGGTGTTCGGCACTGCCGCCGTCGCCGCCCTCGTCCACGACGTGGTGATCCTCGTCGGCGTCTTCGTCTGGCTGGGCAAGCCCGTCGACGGGGTGTTCCTGGCGGCCCTGCTCACCGTCATCGGTTACTCGGTCAACGACTCCGTGGTCCTCTTCGACCGCGTCAGGGAACTGGCCCGCAAAGACCCCCGGGCACCGCTGCCCGGTCTCGCCGGCCAGGCGGTCCTGCAGACGCTGCCCCGCACCGTGAACACCGGCATGGGCGCCGCCTTCATCCTCACCGCCCTCGCCGTGCTCGGCGGATCCTCCCTCACCGACTTCGCCCTGGCCCTCCTCACCGGCCTCGCCGTCGGCACGTACTCCTCCGTGTTCACCGCTGCTCCCGTGGCCCTGGAGCTCCACCGGGACGGCACCCGGTCCGGTCCCGGCCGACAGCGCTGACCGGCACAGGCGCGGTGGCCCGCGGGAAGGCCACCGCGCCCCACCACCCGCCCTCGTACCGCGGAGCCTGCCGGTCCGCACCCCGCCGCGCACGGGTTCCTGCTGTGGTTCGCGGCCCGGAGCGTCCGTGCTGCAGAGCCGGCCGAACTACCGCATAGTGAACGAGGTGGCCTCTTCCGGGGCGCCTGACATCGTTGTCCGGGATCGCGGCCGCCGCGACGGCGCTGCGCGGTCGGCACGGGAAGGACACGGAAAGAACACGGGAAAGACCCCGCACCCTCGGAGGCGACGCGCCCCCGCGGCGCGCAAGGGAGGCTGTATGTCGTTCCAGGACCCGGCAGTGCTCCACTGCCCCTTCGACTTCGCCGACGCGCTGGAGTTCGACCCCTCGCTGGCCTCGCTGGCGCAGCGCGGTCCGGTCAGCCGGATCCGGCTGCCCTACGGCGAGGCGGAGGCGTGGCTGGTGACCAGCTTCGCCGGAGTGCGTCAGGTGACGTGCGACCCCCGGTTCAGCCGGGCGGCGATCGTCGGGCGGGACTATCCGAGGATGACTCCCGAGCCCATCGTGTCGCCGGAATCGATCAACGTGACGGACCCGCCGCACGTCACCCGGTTGCGGCACGTGACGGCGCAGGCGTTCACCCGCGAGCGGGTCGCGGCGATGCGGCCGGCCGTCGACAAGGTGGTGGCCGGGCTGCTCACGGCGATGGCCGAGGCGGGGCCGCCCGCCGATCTGGTGACGCATCTGTCGGTGCCGCTGCCGCACCTGACGATCTGCGAGCTGCTCGCCGTCCCCGAGGCCGACCGCGAGCAGTTGCGGGACTGGACCATGCGGCTGCTGGCCACCTCTCCGGACGCCCGGCAGGACGCGGCCGACGCCAAGGCCCGCCTCCGCAAGTACTTCGCCGAACTGATCCCGGCCAGGCGGAGCACGCCGGGCGAGGACCTGCTGAGCGCGATGGCCACGGCCGAGGTGCCGGAGGGCGAGGAGCCGCTGAGCGACGACGAGCTGGCGGTCCTGGCCGTGACGCTGATCCTGAGCGGCAACGACACCGCGACCTGCCAGATCAGCAACATCGCCTACCTGCTGCTGACCCGTCCCGAGGAGCGCGCCGCACTCGCCCGGGAGCCGGAGCGGTTCCCCGGCGCCCTGGAGGAGCTGCTGCGGTTCATCCCGTTCCGCAAGGGCGTGGGCATCCCGCGGATCGCGCTGGAGGACGCGGAGATCGAGGGAACGGCCATCAGCGCCGGCGACTACGTGCACGTGTCCTACCTGGCGGCCAACCGCGACCCGGCCGTCTTCCCGGATCCGCACAGGCTCGACCTCGCACGGCCGGTGCACCCGCACATGACGTTCGGCTGGGGCGGGCACCACTGCCTGGCCGCGCCGCTCGCCCGCGCGGAGCTGGACAGCGCGGTCACCGGCCTGCTGGCCCGCTTCCCCGACCTGCGCCTCGACGTCTCCCCCGACGACATCCGGTGGGACACCGGCACCATCCGCCGTTTCCCGCTGAGCCTGCCGGTCACCTGGTAAGGCCGGCGCCCGACGGCACCGGTGGGCCGGGGCCGCCGGATCGTCAGCCGTACCGGCCGAGGAGCGCCTGGAGGTAGGCCTCCAGGCGCTCGGTGAGCACGGCCGCCGTCAGGTCCGCCCTGCCGAGTTCCCGCCAGGGCTCGGCGACCTTCTCCGCGTCCGGCGCGAAGGCCAGCGCGTCGAGCACCCGCCAGTACAGGTGGTCCGCCGGCTCCTCGCTCAGTGTGCCGCCGGCGGCGACGTAGTGATCGGCCAGCCGCATGCCGGCGGGTACGCCGTGCAGCAGGGCGAGGGCGGTGGAGCAGTGGGCCACGTCCAGGTCGGCGGGGCCCCAGGAGGTTTCCACCCAGTCCACGACACCGGTGATCGTCAGACCGGCGCCCGTTCCGGAGAAGAGCACGTTCCCCGGGTGGAAGTCGCGGTGCAGGAAGCAGGGCCGGTGCGCCGGGGCCGGGCGGCGGATCACCTCCACGGCGCGCCGCCACACGTCCGGCCGCCCCGGTCGCTCGGGCAGCCGTACCCGGTCCGGAGCGGTCCATGCCTGGTAGGCGCGCGGCCGGGCTGCTTCCGGTACGGGCAGCGCGTGGATCGCCACCAGTTGCCCGGCCAGGAGTTCCGTCGTCCGCTCCAGGTCCTCCCCGGTGAGCCGGAGCGTTCCCGGGAGCAGGGACATCAGCAGGGACGGGTGGTCGCAGTGCTCGGCCGCCGCGTCGACGGCGTGCAGTCGGGCCACCGGCACGCCGGTGTCCGCGAGCAGCCGGAGGACGTCCGCCTCCCGGGTCAGCAGTCCCGGCGCGTGTCTGACGTAGAACGGCTTGACGAACGACCGCAGTACGAGGGAGTACCGCTCTCCGTTCCCCTCGACGTCGAGCCGCCGCATCTGCGAGGTCCAGCCCCCGCGCAGTCCGGCCACACCGCCGATCCGCTCTCCGGGCCGCAGGTTCCGCTCCACCCAGGAACGGGTCCTGGACCACTGCGCGGTCCCCGTCTCCCCCACTGCATCGGTCACGGCCACCAGCCTAACGACCGGTCAGCAATGGCCGTGGCTCGGGCCGGCGATGCGACGAGAGGCCCCGGCCGCGCACGCTCGCCCGGCCCCGAGCAGTCGTGCGCCGGCCCCCGGCTGCCCGAGCCGTCGCCCACCGCGCCTGTCCGGTCCTGCGCCGCAGGGCTTACGAAGTCGTGACGTGCGGGCGCGGCCGGGTGGTGCGGCGGCGGGGCGGGCCTAGCGTGGGCGTATGCGTGTACTGGTCACCGGCGGTGCCGGGTTCATCGGGTCCCATGTCGTGGAGGCGCTGACGGCGCACGGGCACGAGGCGGTCGTCTTCGACGTGCGCGCGGACCCCGGCGCGGACGTGCGCGATCCCGCGGCGGTCACCCGGGCCGTGGCCGGCGTGGACGCCGTGTGCCACCAGGCCGCGATGGTCGGGCTCGGGATGGGGTTCGGGGACGCGGTGGAGTACGTCTCCCGCAACGACCTGGGGACGGCCGTCCTGCTCGCCGCCATGGCGGAGGTGGGGGTACGGCACCTCGTGCTGGCCGGGTCGATGGTGGTGTACGGGGAGGGGCGGTACGCGTGTCCGCGTGACGGGGTCGTACGGCCGGGGCCGCGGGCGGTCGCCGACCTGGACGCGGGCCGGTTCGAGCCGGGGTGCCCGGTGTGCGGTGCGGAGCTGAGCGCGGGGCTGGTCGGCGAGGACGCGCCGGCCGATCCGCGCAACGTGTACGCCACGACCAAGCTCGCGCAGGAGCACCTGGCCGCCGCCTGGGCCCGGTCGACGGGCGGGTCCGCCGTGTCGCTGCGCTACCACAACGTGTACGGGCCCCGGATGCCCCGGGACACCCCGTACGCCGGTGTCGCCTCCTTCTTCCGCTCCGCCCTCGCCCGGGGTGAGGCGCCCCGCGTGTTCGAGGACGGGCGGCAGCGGCGGGACTTCGTGCATGTGCGGGACGTGGCCGCCGCCAACCTCGTGGCGCTGGAGGGCCGTTCCGCCCCGGGTGTGCTCACCGTGTACAACACCGGCAGCGGCGAGCCGCACACCGTCGGCGAGATGGCCCGCGCGCTGGCCGACGCCCACGGCGGGCCCGCGCCGGTGATCACCGGGGAGTACCGCCTGGGCGACGTCCGGCACATCACGGCCGACTCCTCGCGGCTGCGGACCGAGCTGGGCTGGAAGCCGGAGGTCGGTTTCGCGGAGGGCATGCGGGAGTTCGCGCTCTGCGAGTGAGCCGGGCCTGAGGTGCCGCCGGGTTTGCGATCGAGCCGGACCTGGGGTGCCACGGGGTCTGCGACAGAGCCGGGCCTGGACGCCGGGCCCGCGACCCGAGCCGCGCCTGGACTGCCGCCGAGCCCACGATCCAGCCGCGCCCGGGGTACCGCCGAGCCCACGACCGAGCCAGGCCTGGACTGCCGCCGGGCCCACGACCGAGCCGCACCCGGACTGCCGCCGAGCCCACGACCGACCCGCACCCGGACTACCGCCGAGCCCACGATCCAGCCGCGCCCGGACTACCGCCGAGCCCGCCATCGAGCCAGGCCTAGGCTGCCGCCGGGCCCAGGCCGGGGTTACGGTGCCGCGGGCAGGGTGACCTCGAAGCGGCAGCCGCCGGGGATGTTGTGCACGGTGGCCCGGCCCCGGTGGGCCTCGACGATGCCGCGCACGATGGCGAGGCCCAGGCCCGCGCCGGCCGGCGGGGTGCGGGCGTGGGTGCCGCGCCAGCCGGTGTCGAAGACGCGGGGCAGGTCCTCCTCGGGGATGCCGCCGCAGCCGTCCGTCACGGAGACGACCACGCCGTCGGGCGACCGCTCGGCGGCGACGGCGACCGTGCCGTCGGCGGGGGTCCGGCGGATGGCGTTGACCAGCAGGTTGCCCAGGACGCGGCTCATCTCCTTGGCGTCGACCTCCACCGGGACCGGCTCCACCCGGTCGCCGACCAGCCGGACGCCGTGGGCGCGGGCGAGCGGGTCGGCTCCGGCGAGGGCGTCCCCGACGAGGTCGTAGAGGGAGATCCGGGACGGCGTCAGCGGAAGCGTGCCGGCGTGGATGCGGGAGAGCTCGAAGAGGTCGCCGACCATGTCGTTGAGGCGCTCGACCTCGGTGCGGATCTGTTTCAGATAGCGGCCGGGATCGTCGGCGACCCCGTCCTCCAGGGCCTCCGACATGGCGCGCAGCCCGGCGAGCGGGGTGCGCAGGTCGTGGGAGATCCAGGCGACGAGTTCCCGGCGTGAGGTCTCCAACAGGCGTTCCCGCTCACGGGATTCGGCGAGTCGCGCACTGGTGGCCGCCAGCTCGCGGCTCAGTTCGGCCAGTTCGGCGGTGGCCGGGACCGCGGGGGCCGCGAAGTCGCCGGCCTCACCGAACGAGCGGGCCGCCAGGGCGAGTTCGTGGCTGCGGGCGACGACCCAGCGGCCCAGCAGGAGGGCGGTCGCCAGGGAGACCACGGCCGCCATCGCGACGACCGTCGTCACCACGGTCAGGTCGTGCGGGGAGAGGAACATCGCCCAGGCGACCGCGAGGGTGCCGGCGAGCACACCGCCGACGCCGACCGCGGCGACGACGGCGAGGGACACGGTGAGCGAGCGGCGCCGCAGCAGCCGGAGCGCGGCGGCCCCCGCGAGGCCGGTGGCGGCGGCCCCGGCGAAGGCGTACAGGGCGATGAGCAGGGTGTCGCGCATGTCAGCCCTCCGCGTCCCGGGCGCCCGGATCGAAGCGGTAGCCGACGCCCCACACGGTCTGGATCAGGCGCGGCCGGGCCGGGTCGTCCTCGGTCTTGCCGCGCAGCCGGCGGATGTGGACCGTCACGGTGGAGAGGTCGCCGAAGTCCCAGCCCCACACCTCGCGCATGAGGTCCTCCCGGCTGTACGCCCGTCCCGGATGCCGCAGGAAGAAGGCGAGGAGGTCGAACTCGCGCAGGGTGAGTGCGAGTTCGGTGCCGTTCTTGGTGGCGCGGCGGGCGGCGGGGTCGACGGTGAGCCCGGCGGCGGCCAACGGGCCGGCGGCCACGGCGGGGCGGGCGCGGCGGAGCACCGACTGCACCCGCAGGACCAGTTCGCGGGGGCTGAACGGCTTGGTCACGTAGTCGTCCGCGCCCACCTCCAGCCCCAGGATGCGGTCGTCCTCGTCGCCGCGGGCGGTGAGCATGACGACGGGCACGGCGGCCCGCGCGCGCAGCCGGCGGCAGACCTCCAGGCCGTCCATGCCGGGGAGCATCAGGTCGAGGACCACCAGGTCGGGCCAGTGGGCGGCGGCGCGGATGAGGGCGGTGGGGCCGTCGTCGGCGCGGTCCACGAGGTACCCGGCGCGGCCGAGGTATCCGGCGACGACCTCGGCCACGGTGGCGTCGTCGTCGACGACCAGGACCCGGGCGGCACCGGGGGCCGGCGGCGGAGCCGGTGCGGGGGCTGCTGGGGCGATCCCCTCGGTGGCGCTGCCCGTGCTGGACAGGTGCGGCTGTTGCATGGTCCCAGCCTCGCACCGGGCCGTCGCGGGTGTCGCGTCCGCGGCCGGGTCCCGGCCCCGACGTCCGCGTTTCGTAAGGAGCACTGGTCCGATATGTCCCCTTCACGTTCGTAGGGTGAACGGCGTGACCACCTCATCACCCTCTTCACCGGCAAGCGTGGACGTGGTGCTGCCGTGCCTGGACGAGGCGGCGGCCCTGCCCTGGGTGCTCGCCCGGATCCCGGCCGGCTGGCGCGCCCTCGTCGTGGACAACGGCTCCACCGACGGCTCGCCGGACATCGCCCGCGCCCTCGGCGCGACCGTCGTCCACGAGCCGCGGCGCGGTTTCGGTGCCGCCTGCCACGCCGGGCTCACCGCCGCCACCGCCGACGTCGTCTGCTTCTGCGACTGCGACGCCTCCCTCGACCCGGGGCACCTCGTGCCCTTCGTGCAGGAAGTCCTCGACGGCCGGGCCGACCTGGTCCTCGGCCGGCGGCGGGCGCGGGGCCGGGGCGCCTGGCCCGCGCACGCCAGGGCCGGCAACCTCGCGCTCGCGCGGCTGCTGCGCCGCCGTACCGGACTGCGGCTGCGCGACCTCGGTCCGCTGCGCGCGGCTCGCCGGGAGCCGCTGCTCGCGCTCGATCTGAGCGACCGGCGCAGTGGCTATCCGCTCCAGATGGTGGTGCGGGCGGCCGACGCGGGCTGGCGGATCACCGAGCACGACGTGCCGTACCTGCCGCGCGCCGGCAGCTCCAAGGTGACGGGCACCTGGCGCGGCACCTGGCAGGCGGTGCGGGACATGAGCCGTGTCCTGGCCGAACCCCCGGCCGACCGGAGGGCCGTACGGTGACCACGCTGCTCGTCATCGCCAAGGAACCGCTGCCGGGGCGGGTCAAGACGCGGCTCACCCCGCCGTTCAGCCCCGCGGAGGCGGCGGCGCTCGCCGAGGCGGCGCTCGCCGACACGCTGCAGGCCGTGGCGGCTGCGCCCGCCACCCGGCGCGTGCTGGTGCTGGACGGGTCTCCCGGCCCCTGGCTGCCGCCCGGTTTCGACGTCGTACCGCAGTGCGCGGGCGGCCTGGACGCCCGGCTGGCCGACGCGTTCGCCCGGTGCGCGGGCCCCGCCCTGCTCATCGGCATGGACACCCCGCAGGTGACCCCGGAGCTGCTGAGCGTGGACTTCGCCGGGTACGACGCGTGCTTCGGGCCGGCGGCGGACGGCGGGTTCTGGGCGCTGGGCCTGGCCGAGCCCGACCCGCGGCTGCTGCGGGGCGTGCCCATGTCGACGCGGTGGACGGGTGCCGTGCAGCGGCGGCGGCTGCTGGCCGCCGGGCTGCGGGTGCGCGACCTGCCCCGGCTGCGCGACGTGGACACCGCCGCCGACGCGGCGGCGGTCGCCGCGCTCGTGCCGCACGGCCGGTTCGCCGCCCGCCTCGCCCGGTGCACCGCGCACACCGGCCCCGGGACCGCCCGATGAGCACACCGCCGGCCCTCGCCTGGGCCGGCGCCGACCCCTACGCGGACGCGCTGCGCACCGGGCGCGGCCCGCTGTTCCTGCGCCGCAGCGACGGCTGGCTGCTGCCGCTGGAGGTCGAGCGGTGGTGCGCACGGGCGGACCCGGTCGACCGGGCGGTGCTGGACCGCTGCGAGGGCGCCGTGCTCGACGTCGGCTGCGGGCCGGGGCGGTTGGTGGCCGAACTCGCCGTCCGGGGCCGTACCGTCCTCGGGATCGATGTCAGCGAGGCCGCCGTCGAGCACACCGTGCGGCTCGGCGGCCAGGCCCTGCGGCGCTCGGTGTTCGAGCCGCTGCCCGGCGAGGGCCGCTGGGGCACGGTGCTGCTCATGGACGGCAACATCGGCATCGGCGGCGATCCGCGCGCCCTGCTGGACCGGGTGGCCCGGCTGCTGTGTCCCGGCGGCCTGCTGATCGCCGAGACGGCCGCGGTGGACGTCGACGAACGGTCCGAGGTGCAGGTCGTCGCCGGTACCGGGGCGGGGGCGGACGGTGGCGCGTTCCCGTGGGCCCGGCTCGGCACCCCGGCCCTGCTGCGGTACGCGGGCCGGCCGGGCTGGCGGACGGTGGGTCAGTGGACTGCCGGCGGGCGGCGCTTCGTCTCGCTGCGCAGCCTGGCCCGCGCTCGGCTCCGCACCGCCAGCAGCAGCGCGGAGCCGCCGAACAGCACGGCGCTGATCAGCAGCCAGCGGGCGAGGAAGCCGTCCGGGGACAGGCCGGTGGCGGACCGGTAGCGCCGGTCGACCATCCCGCTGATCAGCGGGAACCACACCAGCAGGAGCAGCCCGGACAGGGCGGCCGGGACGCGGACGTACAGCGTCCACTCCCGCCGCCCCGCGGCGCCGAGCCCGCGGACGACCGCCCGGTCCGCCACGGTGTACAGCGGCAGCAGCACGAGGTCGTGCAGCAGCGCCGCCCCCACCACCCACAGCGCCACGGCCCGCCAGTCGCCCGCGAGCAGCCGCACCCCGGCATAGCCGGCGAGCGCGAACGAGCAGGCCAGGAGCAGGATCTGGAAGGGATTGCCGAGGGGCGGGCGCGGGCGCATCACAGGTCTCCGAAGGTCAGCCGGGCCACCCACTTGGTGTTGAGCACACCGGGCGCGGCGGGCACGATGATCCGCGCCGGGTAGCCGTGGTCGGGGGACAGCTCCTCGCCGTTGACGTACAGGGCGAGCAGCGAGCGGGGGTCGGCCACCTGGTTGGCGCGCAGGGCCGCGCGGCGGAACGCGCCGTGCCGCTGGAGCGACTCCACGAACACGTCCGGCGGGTCGCCGTCGTGGCCGACGAGCGCCGCGAGGTCGCGCAGTCGCACCCCACGCCACCACTGGTCGGCGGTCGACCAGCCCTCCACGCAGGCGATGGGCAGCGACGCGCTGTGCAGCGGCAGCCGGAGCAGCTCGGCGCGGCTGAGGCGCACGGTTCCGGTGCGCCCGGTGACGACGAGCCGCCACCCGTCGCGGTGGGTGTCGGCCGGGGTGATTCCGGCGTACGCGGCCGTCTTGTTGATCTGGAACCCGTTCGGGCCGCCGCCGGGGTCGGCCGCGCCGTGCGGCGCGAGCAGGGCCGTACGGCGGAAGGGCCCGCCCAGGCTCTGCCCCACGGTGGTCAGGAACAGCAGCAGCGAGCCGCCGCCGACCAGCGCCAGCGCCCCGCGCCGGGAGACGGTGGGGGCGTCCGGACGCGGGGTGACCAGGTCGCCTTCCTCGCGCAGTCGCCCCCGCACCGCCCGCAGGGCCGTCGGCGCCTTCAGGACGGCGTGCGCCACGAACGCGGCGAAGAACACCCACGCGCCGTAGAAGTGCAGGGGGTAGAAGGAGCCCGGGAAGACGTAGTCCAGCTGGACGTTGAGCACACCGGTGGTGAACTCGAACAGGCCGCCGCCGACGAGCAGCAGCAGGGAGATCCGCTCCAGCGCGTGCGCGACCGAGCGGGCCGGGGGCAGCGCGAACAGCCTCGGCACCACGGACCACAGCTTGGCCAGCAGCACCGGGATCAGGGTGATGCCGAGGGTGACGTGGACGCCCTGCGTGAACCGGTACAGCCAGACCGGCCCGGTGGGCCAGGCGAAGAGGTAGAAGCCGAGGATCCCCTTGCCCGGTGTCTGGTCGTTCACCCTGGACAGACCCGGGTTGTAGGCCGCGTACGACACCAGTCCGGTCACGAACAGCACGGTGATGCCGGCGAGCAGCACCAGACCGAGCACGGAGGTGAACCAGGGGCCGCGCAGGGGGCTGCGCCAGAAGCCCGGGGAGGAGGGGAGTCGCGGGTGGTGGTCTCGCATGGTCCGACGGTAGGCCGGAAGGACACCCGGAACGGGCCCGCAACCCATGACGAAACGCTGACGTCCGGCCGTTGGTGGCGTTCTTCGCCCGATCGCGGACCTAGCGTTCCGGTGTGACCCAGGCTCCCCTCCGTGACCGGTACTCCGGCCTGCGCGCCGACCTCGGTGCCGCTGCCGCCGCCGTCCTGCTCGTCCTCGCCGCCGTGCTCGTCGGCCGGCACCTCCAGGACACCCGCCGCACGCTGTTCGTGCACTGGCCGCCGCTGTTCGCCGACTGGGACCCGCACCTGGGCCCGGGCACGCCGGCCGCCGTCCTGGTGGCGTTCGTCGTGGTGGCCTACGGGCCGTCCGCCGCCGCGCGGCTGCCGTGGCGGGGGCTGCTGCCGGCGGCCTGGGGCACGGCGCTGGCCTGGACGGGGTCGCTGGCACTGGTCGACGGCTGGCAGCGGGGCGTGGCCGGCCGGCTCACCACCCGCAACGAGTACCTCACGGTCGTCGGCCGCTTCCACGACATCCCGGCCGCCCTGCGTGACTTCACCCACCACATCGTCAGCGGCTCCCCCGCCCCCTGGCCCGCCCACATCGCCGGGCATCCCCCGGCGGCCACCCTCACCTTCGTGCTCCTGGACCGGGCCGGTCTGCGCGGCGGTGGCTGGGCGGCCGCCTGGTGCCTCACGGTCGGTGCGACCGCCTGTGTGGCGGTGCTGGTGGCGGTGCGGGCCCTGGCCGGCGAGGACCTGGCCCGGCGGGCGGCGCCGTTCCTGGTCATGGCTCCGGCCGCGGTCTGGGCGGGGGTCTCGGCCGACGGGTACTTCGCGGCGGTCGCCGCCTGGTCCGTGGCCCTGCTGGCCCTCGCGGTCACCGGCCGGTCCGTGTTCTGGGCGGCGGGCAGCGGGCTGCTGTACGGCCTGACCTGCTACCTCTCCTACGGCCTCACGCTCTTCGCGCTGATCGGCGCTGCCGTGCTGGTGGCGGGCCGGCAGCGGGTCCGCGAGCGACCGGTCCTGCCGGTGCTGTTCCTCGCCGGGGTGGCCGTCGTCCCGGTGGCGTTCACGCTGTCCGGTTTCGACTGGTGGGAGGGGTACCGGCTGCTGGTCACGCGCTACTACCAGGGCGTGGGTGGCACCCGTCCCTACGGCTACTGGGTGTGGGCCAACCTGGCCTGCACGGTGCTGATCACCGGCCTGGCCACGGCGGCCGGGCTGCGGCGGGCCGGTGCGTCGGCCACCCGCCGCACGGCGCCCCGGAGCGAGCTCCGCCTCGCGCTCGTCGTGGCGGCGGCCCTGGCGGCCCTGCTGGTCGCGGACCTGTCCGGGATGAGCAAGGCGGAGACGGAGCGCATCTGGCTGCCGTTCGCGACGTGGCTGCTCGCGGCCTGCGCGTTCCTGCCGCGACCGCGCGGCTGGCTCGCCGCGCAGGCGGTGCTCGCGCTCCTGCTGAACCATCTGCTGTTCACCGGCTGGTGACACTGCCCGCGGCTGCTGCCGGGCGGGCCGGCGTGCCCGGTGGTCCGTGGATCGGGGACCGGCCGGCGTGCCCGGTGCTCCCTGGATCCGGGACCGGCCGGGGCGCGGATCGGCCCTCCCGGCCGGTCGTGCCGGACCTGGCTTGCCGACCCTTCGCCCGGCCCGAAGGGCACGTGTGTGCGCCCGCAGGGCCGTGCCCGGGCGGAGAGGTTCCGGCCGTTCCGCCCGCTTCTCACACATGGCCGAGCGTGCCGCAGCGGTGAAGCCGGGTAACTGGTAGCTCTCGGTAGGGCATGCGCTGCCCGCGACCGACCGAGGAACCGACCGAGACGAGGAGCGATGGCGACCACCGTGCGTGACCCCCGTACCGAGACCGCGCCCGCCAGTCTGCAACTGCCCGGGCTCCTCCTGGGAGTGGGGCTCGGGGGATTCCTCGACGGCATCCTGCTGCACCAGCTCCTGCGCTGGCACCACATGCTCAGCAGCACGAACCACGACCGCATCGGCGTCCGGTACTACGACCCGCACACCGTCTCCGGGCTGCAGATGAACACCCTGTGGGACGGCATCTTCCACACCGTGTGCTGGCTCGCCGTCCTCGGCGGACTCGCCGTCCTCTACGCCCGGGTGACCACCGGCCGGCGGCAGGTGTGGGCCTCGCGGGTGCTGTGGGGCTGGATCCTGGCCGGCTGGGGGCTGTTCAATCTCGTCGAAGGCCTGCTGGACCATCAGATCCTGGGCATCCACCACGTCCACGGCGGTCCGTACCAGGTGTGGTGGGACCTCGCCTTCCTGGCCCTCGGCGCACTGCTGCTGGCCGGCGGCGGGCTGCTGCGGCGCGGCGCACGGCCGTTCGACCCCGCGGCCCCGCGTGCCGGACGAGACGGACGCGACGCCTGATGGGCCACCACCACGCCCCTCACCAGGACGGCGGCGGTGTGCTCGGCGTGCTGCTGCCGGCCCTGGCCCTGCTGGTGTGCGCGGCCGGCTACCTGCTGCTGGTACGCCGGGCGCGCCGCCGCAACCGGCCCTGGAGTGTCCGGCGTACCGTCAGCTTCGGCGCGGGGCTGGCCCTGCTGGCGGTGGCACTGCTGCCGCCGCTCGCGCCCCTCGCCCACCGCGACTTCCGCGGGCACATGGCCCAGCACCTGCTCCTCGGCATGTACGCCCCGCTCGCGCTCGCGCTCGGCGCCCCGGTCACGCTCCTGCTGCGCGCCCTCCCCGCGTCCCGTGCCCGCCGCGTCACCGCGCTCCTGCACAGCGCCCCGTCCCGCCTGCTCTCGCACCCGGCGCCGGCCCTGCTGCTGTCCGCGGGCAGCCTCCCGGTCCTGTACTTCACCCCGCTCTACGACACCGTGCTGGCCCACCCGGCCGGACACTGGCTGCTGCACGCACACTTCCTGCTGTCCGGGTGCCTGTTCGCGTACTCCGTCGCCGGGCCCGACCCTGCCCCGGCCCGCCCCGGGGTGCGGACCCGGCTGGTCGTGCTGGGGTGCGCGATCGCCGTGCACGCGGTCGTCGCTCAGCTGATGTACGGCGGCTTCTGGGTGCAGGTGCACGCTCCCGCCGCCGAGGTCCGGGGCGGCGCGGAGATCATGTACTACGGCGGTGACATCGCCGAACTCCTGCTCGCGGCCGCACTGGTCGCCACCTGGCGCCCGGAACGCCCCGCGCTCCGGAAGCCGGCGGCACGGCCCGCTTAGTGGAATATTGAACAACCGCGTTCCGTTGTGGCCGTCGAAGGAGGTCACGAGTGGAGACCCAGGTGGAGACCACGTACTACGACCGGGGCACGCCCGCCGAGCGCTGGGAGCGCGCGCAGCGGTTCTTCGACGCGAAGGACTACGCGGGCGCGGCCCGGGTGCTGGCCCGGCTGGTCGAGGAGGTGCCGGAGCAGACCGGACCGCGGCTGCTGCTGGCCCGCGCCTACTACCACTCGGCCCAGCTGCGCCGCGCCGAAACCGAGCTGCGCACCATCGTGGAGCGGGACCCGGTGGAGCACTACGCCCGGCTGATGCTGGGCCGCACGCTCGAACGGCAGGCCCGGCACGAGGAGGCGGAGCGGCACCTGCGCATCGCCTCGGCGCTCGCGGGCGACTTCCCGCAGGAGTGAGCAGGCCGGAGGCCCGGTTCCCGTCGGGGACCGGGCCCCCGGCATGCCTCGGGCGCGCTTCCTGTCCGGGACCGGGCCCCCGGCCCTGTCCCGGGCGCGGTTCCTGCTACTTCACCCCGCCGGCACCCCCGTAGGTGCGGTGGCCGCGCCGGTGCGCGATCTCGCCGAGGAGGATGTCGACGGCGAGGAAGCCGGCCAGCGGGATGCCGAGCAGCGGCACGAACCAGCCGAGCACGGCGACGGCCGCGAGCGCCGGGACGAGCAGGTACGGCGGCACCTCAGCCCAGGCGCCGCGCGGGATCGGCCGGCCGAAGGCGGAGCCCCGGCCGCGCTGCCACCACATGCGGTAGCCCCACAGGATCAGCAGGATCAGGGCGAGGGCGAGCAACGCGAGGGCGATCTGGTTGACGAGCCCGAACAGGACGCCGGTGTGCAGGTCGATGCCCCAGCGGGTGAGCTTGGCGAGCACCGGGTAGTCGGCGAACCGCAGTTCGTCGGTGACCTGTCCGGTGGCCGGGTCGACGGCGACGGAGTCCTGCTTCGTGGGCCAGCCGCGCTGGATCTGCCTGACGACCCAGGCGCTGTCCGCGTCGGCCGGCGGCACGATCTCCACCGGGTCCTCCAGACCCTTCGCACGAGCCGCCGCGAGCACCTTGTCCGGGCCCACCCCGTGCTCGGCCGTGCCGCCGGTGCCCGCCGCCGAGCCGTGGCCCGCGTGCTCGCCGCCGGACACGGCCGCCGAGACGGACGGGGTGGCCTGGCCGAGCGAGGTGCGCAGCTCGTCGATGTTCGCGCCGGCGTACGCCGACCACGTCAGACCGGTCGCCGACAGGAACAGGAACCCGGCCGCGGTCCAGACGCCGACCGTGCCGTGCAGGCCGAGGGTGCGGCGCCGGCCGGTGGTGCCGCGGACCCTGCGCAGGGCGCGGCGCCGGGAGAACCACAGCACCAGGCCGCCGCCCGCGATCACCCACAGCCAGCTGGCGGCCAGCTCGCTGTAGAGCCGGCCGGTCTCGCCCAGGTGCAGATCGCGGTGCAGTTCGTCGATCCAGGTGCGCAGCGGCAGCGCGCCGGTCGCGCCGTACTGCTCCAGCGCGCCGCGGACCTCCCCGGTGTACGGGTCCACGAACACGGCGAGGGTGTGCTCCGGGTCGACGCCCTCGACGCCGGAGAGCAGCACCCGGGTGGTGGCGCCGGCCTCGGGCGCGGGGCGTACGGCGGTGACGGTGCCCTCGGGGTGGGCCTTGCGGGCGGCGGCCACCTGGGCGGAGACCGGCAGCTCGCGCTCCCCGGCCGGGACGGTCAGCTCATGGTCGTACACGAGCTTCTCGGCCTGGAAGGAGCCCGCGTACAGCAGGCCGGTGACGGCGGCGACCAGCAGGAAGGGCGCGATCAGCACGCCGGCGTAGAAGTGCAGGCGCAGCACGAGCGGGCGCAGGGGTGCCCAGCGGCCGCGGGCGGCGGGGCGGGACGCCTCGGCCTGGGTGGTCGAGGGAGCGGTGGTCATCGGCGGGCTTCTCCGGGGCTCGGTGCGGAAGCGGTGGCGGTCGAGTAGTCGGACCGCGAAGCGGCGGAGTTCCCCGGGGTGTTGGTGACCTGTGCCACAGGAACGGGTGGACGGGCGTGGCATCCTGACGCGATGGCACCTCCCCGTGATCACGCGCCGCTCGCCGAGCGGGTCGAGGAACTCCTCGCCGCCGGCGGTCCCCTGCCCATCGTCGCGGCCGGACAGCCGGTGCTGCGGCACGGCACCGAGCCGTACGACGGTCAGCTCGGGCCCGCGCTGCTGGCCCGGTTCGTCGAGGCCCTGCGCGTCACCATGCACGCGGCCCCCGGCGTGGGCCTGGCCGCGCCGCAGGTCGGCGTACCGCTCAGGATCGCCGTCCTGGAGGACCCGGCGCCGGTGCCGGAGGAGGTCGCGGTGGCCCGGGGCCGCGTCCCGCAGCCGTTCCGGGTGCTGGTCAACCCGGTGTACGAGCCGGTCGGCACCGCCCGCGCCGCGTTCTTCGAGGGCTGCCTGAGCGTGCCGGGCTGGCAGGCGGTGGTCGCCCGGCACGCCGAGGTGCGGCTGCGCGCCGAGGACGAGCACGGCCGCCCACTGGACGAGCTGTTCACCGGCTGGCCGGCCCGCATCGTCCAGCACGAGACGGACCACCTGGACGGCACCCTGTACCTGGACCGCGCGGAGCTGCGCTCCCTGTCGACCAACGAGGCGGTGGCAGCCCTGTGGGGCGGGCCGACACCTGCGGCGGCGGCCGCGGCCCTCGGCTTCGACCTGCCCTGACGGGAGGTCAGTTGTCCCGGTAGGCCTCCAGCAGGCGCAGCCACACCTCGCTCAGGGTCGGGTACGACGGAACCGCGTGCCAGAGGCGGCCGAGCGGGACGCGCCCCGCGACGGCGACGGTGGCCGAGTGGATGAGTTCGCCGACGCCGGGGCCGACGAAGGTGACTCCGCGCAGGATCTCCTCCTCCAGATCCACGACCATGCGGGCGCGGCCCTTGTAGCCGTCGCCGTACAGGCCGGCGCCCGCGACGGAGGAGAACTCGACGTCGACGGCGCGGACGCGGTGGCCGGCCTGTTCCGCCTCGGCGAGGGAGAGGCCGACGGCGGCGGCCTCCGGGTCGGTGAAGACGACCTGGGGTACGGCGTGGTGGTCGGCGGTGGCCGCGTGGGCACCCCAGGGCTCCTCCGCGAGGGTGCCGCCGGCCGCGCGGGCGGCGATCGCGGCGCCGGCGATGCGGGCCTGGTACTTGCCCTGGTGGGTGAGGAGGGCGCGGTGGTTGACGTCGCCGACCGCGTACAGCCAGTCGGTGCCGGTGACGCGGAGGCTGTCGTCCACGTCGAGCCAGGAGCCGGGTTCCAGGCCGACGGTCTCCAGGCCGAGGTCGTCGGTGTGCGGGACGCGCCCGGTGGCGAAGAGGATCTCCTCGGCCTCGATCCGGTCGCCGGTGCCGGTGACGGCCACGACCGTGCCGTTCTCACGGCTCACGGACTCCACCGAGGTGCCGGTGCGGATGTCGACGCCCGCCTCGGTGAGGGCCTCGGCGACCAGTTCCCCGGCGAACGGCTCCATGCGGTTCAGCAGCCCCTTGCCGCGCACCAGCAGGGTGACCCGGGAGCCGAGGGCCTGCCAGGCGGTGGCCATCTCGGTGGCGACGACACCGCCGCCCACGACGATCAGCCGGTCCGGGGCCGCCTTGCCGCTGGTGGCCTCGCGGCTGGTCCAGGGCTTGACGTCGCCGAGTCCGGGCAGGTCGGGCAGCTGGGCGCGGGTGCCGGTGGAGACGGCGACGGCGTGCCGGGCGGTGAGGGTGGTGACCGTGCCGTCGGAGCCGGTGACGGTCACCGTGCGCGGCCCGGCCAGCCGGCCCTGGCCACGGTAGAGGTCGGCGCCGGTGCCCTCCAGCCAGGCCACCTGGCCGTCGTCGTGCCAGTGGGAGGTGTAGTCGTCCCGGCGGGCGAGGACGGCCGGGGCGTCGAGCGGGCCCCGGACCGTCTGGGCGAGGCCGGGCAGGCGGCGGGCGTCGGCCTGTGCGATGACCGGCCTGAGCAGGGCCTTGCTCGGCATGCAGGCCCAGTACGAACACTCGCCGCCGACCAGTTCGCTCTCCACGAGCGCGGTCGTCAGCCCGGCCGCGCGGGTGCGGTCGGCGACGTTCTCCCCCACCGGTCCGCCCCCGATCACCACGACGTCGTAGGCGATGGATTCCGTTTCCGTCATGGGGTCAGTCTGGTGGGTGGTGTGCGCCGTGGCCACACGGGTACGCGCGCGGAACCCAGGCGTGCACGGGTGGAATAGGCGGCCCGGCGACCGTGTTTCCGCCGTCGGCACACCCCCTACACCAGGAAGCGGGAATCACGCCATGAGCAGCACCGTGGAGCTGACCAAGGAGAACTTCGACCAGACCGTCAGTGAGAACGAGTTCGTTCTCATCGACTTCTGGGCGCAGTGGTGCCCTCCGTGCCGGCAGTTCGCGCCCGTCTACGAGAAGGCCGCGGCCGACAACCCCGACCTGGTGTTCGGCAAGGTGGACACCGAGGCGCAGCCGGAGCTGGCCGCGGCCTTCGACATCCAGTCGATCCCGACGCTGATGATCATCCGTGACCAGGTGGCGGTCTTCGCCCAGCCGGGCGCCCTGCCCGCGCCGGTGCTGGAGGACCTGATCGGGCAGGCCCGCAACCTCGACATGGACGAGGTCCGCAAGAGCATCGCCGCCCAGCAGGGTCAGACGCAGGAGTAGCCCGTGCGGGGGCAGCGGCACCGGGTCAGCTGGACTCCCGCTGCACCACCGAGGCCCCCAGCACGGTGTGGACCTCCGGCTCGCCGCCGGGGTCGCGCACCGCGCGGTCGACCAGTTCGGCGAGGGCGCGGCCCGAGGGCAGCTCGATGTGGACGGTGCTGAGCCGGGGCCGCAGCAGCCGGCCCAGCATCAGGTCGTCCGCACCGATCACGGCCACGTCCTCGGGGATGCGCACGCCCTCGTCCTGCAGGGCACGCATCAGCAGCATCGCGTACGCGTCGTTGTACGCGAACACCCCGTCCAGCCCCGACTCGCGCCGGCGGGCGGCCACTTCGGCCGCGGCCTCCTCGGTGTAGGCGAGCGGCAGCTCCGTCACCACGGCGTCGGTGCCGCGCAGCGCCTCACGCACGCCCGCGAGCCGGGGCCGCGAGTAGGCCGCGAGACCCGGTTCCCCGGGCAGGACGACACCGATCCGGCGCCGGCCCCGCTCGTACAGGTGGGCGGCCGCGCAGTGGCCGACGGCGTCGTGGTCCATCAGGAAGGCGTGCGCCCCGTCGACGCGGTCGGGGCCGAGGGTGACCACGGCCCGGGTACCGGAGCGCTTGAGCAGGGCGACGCCCTCCGGGCCGAGACCGGCGCCGGGCACCAGGACGGCCACCGGCCGCAACTCGGCCCAGGCGCGGGCGGCTTCGTCGCCCTGCAGGCCGACGCTGCCGTACTGCACGACGGTGTAGTCGAGCCGGCCGAGCGCCCATTGGAGTTCGTTGAGGAACCCGCCGTAGAGCGGGCCCACCGGGATGGCCGGGGCGGGCATGAGGACCATACGGCTGTGTCCGGCGCGCAGGCTGCGGGCGGCGGCGTGCGGGACGTACCCCAGTTCCCGGGCGGCCTCGTGCACGCGCCGGCGGGTGACCTCGCTGATCCGTACGGCGCTGGTGTTGTTCAGGACGTAGGACACGGTCGCGCGCGAGACGCCGGCCAGGCGGGCCACGTCGGCACTCGTGGGCGTGTTCGGTATCTGCACCATGACAGACCGCATCTTGGCAGAGGGGCGGAGGCCCGGAGCGGGCGGGGCAAGGTGGTTCATCGTTCGACAAACGCGGCACATCGCCGAAGTTGACGAACATGTTCGTCGCGAACTTGTTCTTAACGAACACGTTCGATACGGTGAGGGCATGACCGACGCTCCACGCTCCCGCCGGGAGCGCCCCGCCAAGCCCGCCCTGACCCGGGAGGGCATCGTCGCCGCCGCCGTCGCGATCCTGCGGGCGGAAGGACTGCGCAAGGTGACCATGCGCCGGCTCGCCCAGGAACTCGACACCGGCCCCGCCTCGCTCTACGTGTACGTCCGCAACACCGACGAACTGCACGCGGCCGTCCTGGACGAACTGCTCGGCACCGTCGGGCCGGCACCGGCCGAGGGGAACTGGCGGGAGCGGCTGGAGCGGGTGCTCACCGCGTACACCGCGATGCTCCTGGAGCATCCCTCCCTCGCCCGCTCGGCGCTGACCGCCCGGCCGAGCGGCCCGCACTACCTGCGGCTGATCGAGACCCTGCTGGGTCTCCTCCGGGACGGCGGGGTGCCTGCCGCCCAGGCGGCCTGGGGCGTGGACCTGCTGCTGCAGCACGCCACCGCGACCGCGGCCGAGCACGCCGGGGACGAGGCCCCGGACGAGTGGCAGGCGCTGATCCGGGCCCTGCGCGAGGCACCCGCCGCCACCCATCCGCACATCGCCGCCGACGCGGACGCACTGCTGTCCGGCACCCCCGAGGCCCGCCTGTCGTGGGCCTTCCGTGCCCTGATCAACGGCATCGAGCGGACCGCCGTACCCACCGAAGGCCAGGAGGCCCGATGACCGCCGCTCCCCTCCCCCACCACCCCGTCGCCGTCGTCGGCGCGGGCCTCGGCGGGCTCACGCTCGCCCGCGTGCTGCACGTGCACGGCATCCGGGCCGCGCTGTTCGACCTGGAGGCGTCACCCGACGCCCGGACCCAGGGCGGCATGCTCGACATCCACGAGGACTCCGGCCAGGAGGCGCTGCGGGCCGCCGGGCTGTACGAGGAGTTCCTCGCCCGGGTCCACCACGGCGGCCAGGCCACCCGCGTCCTCGACCGGAACGGCACCGTCCACCTGGCCGAGCCCGACGACGGCACCGGCGGACGTCCCGAGACGGACCGGGGGGACCTGCGCGCCCTGCTGCTCGGCTCCCTGCCCGCTGGCACGGTCCGCTGGGGCGCCAAGATCACCGCCGCCCACCCGCTGGACGGCGGCCGGCACCGGGTGACGCTCGCGGACGGCACCGCGTTCACCACCGACGTGCTGGTCGGCGCGGACGGCGCCTGGTCCAGGGTGCGCCCGCTGGTCTCCGCCGCCCGGCCCGCGTACACGGGTGTGTCCTTCGTGGAGGCGGACCTGCTGCCCGCGGATCGGCGCCACCCGGCGAGCGCCGAGGTGGTCGGCGGCGGCATGCTGTTCGCCCTCGGGGCGGGCCGCGGCCTGCTCGCCCACCGCGAGACCGACGGCAGCCTGCACGTGTACGCCGCCGTGACGGCGCCCGAGGACTGGCTGGACGGCATCGACTTCACCGACACCGAGGCGGCCAAGGCGGCCGTGCTGAAGGAGTTCGACGGCTGGGACGAGAGCCTGCGGGCGCTGGTCGCGGACGCGGACGGGGCGCTGGTGCCGCGCCGGATCCACGCCCTGCCGGCCGGCCACCGCTGGGACCGGGTGCCCGGGGTCACCCTGCTCGGGGACGCCGCCCACCTGATGTCGCCGTTCGCGGGCGAGGGCGCCAACCTGGCCCTGCTCGACGGCGCCGAACTGGGCCTCGCGCTGGCCGCGGCCCCCGGGGACACCGAGGCCGCGCTGGCCGCCTACGAGGCCCGGATGTTCCAGCGCGCGGAGGCGTCCGCCAGGGACTCCGCACACGGCCAGGACCTGCTGTTCCGTGCGGACGCCCCGCAGGGGCTGGTGCGGATGTTCACCGGGCGGGACGACTGACCGGGTCCGACGACGGCCCGGAGCACCGGCTCACCCGGCCCGGTCACGGCGGCGGTGGTCAGCGCTGCGGCTGCGTGCCGGTCACCCGGTCGACCAGGTCGAGCCAGCCGGCCTCCAGCCGCTCCATGGACAGCCCGCGTTGCCGCGTCAGGTGGTGGATCAGGGCCGGGTCCAGCGAGGCCAGCAGGGTGTGGGCGAGCAGGTCGCAGTCGGCGCCCGGCAGGATCTGCCGGAGCAGCACCGTGATGTGCATGCGCAGCGACTCGTACGCGGGGTGAGAGAAACGGCGGGTCGGCTCCGGCTGGGCGGCCAGCTGCAGATCCAGCTGCTCGGCCGTGCGGTACAGCACCGCCACGCCGAACGCCCGCAGCCGCTCCAGGGGCGGCGAGCCGGGGCCCAGCGGCGGCGGCCCGCTCAGGAAGTCGGCCTGGAGCCGCTTGGCCGAGTGGTCGAGCAGGGCCGTCAGCAGTCCGGTGCGGTCGCCGAAGCGGCGGAAGACGGTGCCCTTGCCCACCTTGGCCGCGGCGGCCACCGCCTCCATCGTGACCCCGGCCACCCCGTGCTCGGCGATCAGCCGGGCGGCGGCCTCCAGCAGCCGCGCCCGGTTGCGGGCCGCGTCGGCACGCAGGCACGGTTCGTCGGGCGGGCCGACTTCCAGCAACTGGGGTGTACCGAGGGGCTCCTGGGGCTTCGGGGAGGGCGGGACAGCGCTGGACATGAAGACAGCGTAAAGCATCGGGAAGAAAACTGGACCACGGTCCGTTTAGGGTGCTAGAAAATTAAACGGACCTCGGTCCGGATCGTGACAGCGATGTTTCAGCCCTTTGGAGTTCCCATGTCTGTTCGCATCCTCGCGCTCGTCGGCAGCCTCCGCGCCGGTTCGCACAACCGCCAGCTCGCCGAGGCGGCCGTGAAGCTCGCGCCGGAGGGCGTCGAGGTCGAGCTGTTCGAGGGCCTGGCCGACGTCCCGTTCTACAACGAGGACATCGACGTCGAGGGCAGCGTCCCGGCCGCCGCCGTCAGGCTGCGCGAGGCCGCCGACGCCGCCGACGCGTTCCTGCTCTTCTCGCCCGAGTACAACGGCACCATCCCGGCCGTCCTGAAGAACGCCATCGACTGGCTGTCCCGTCCGTACGGCGCCGGAGCCTTCGGCGGCAAGCCCGTCGCCGTCATCGGCACCGCGTTCGGCCAGTACGGCGGCGTGTGGGCGCAGGACGAGGCCCGCAAGGCCGTGGGCATCGCCGGCGGCAAGGTGATCGAGGACATCAAGCTGTCCATCCCCGGCTCCCTCACCCGCTTCGCCGAGACCCACCCGGCCGACGACGCCGAGGTCGCCGCCCAGCTGACCGAGGTCGTGGCCCGCCTGCACGGCAACGTGGGCGCGGCGGCCTGAACCGTACGACTCCCGCGAGGTCCCCGGTCCTGACGACCCCCGCAGGCCCCCAGCCGTACGACCCCCGCAAGGGCCGGAGCCGCCGTGGCTCCGGCCCTGCCGCATGTCTCGGCACCGGCCCTTGTTGCGCGGCGGGCGGCTTCCCGCTCGTCCCGCTCGGCGACCGGCTGCCCGCCCGCTGCTGGTGACCCTGCTCGGGCCGACCGGTGCGGGCCTGTGCGCCGCCGCCTGTGCGCCCGCGCTGCCGCCGCTGGGTCGCGGCGAGCGCCCGGCGACCGGCGGCTGCTCCGGCACCTGACGGCACGCCGTCCCCGCCGCGACAACCCCGGCCCGGCACATCGTGACGCCGGCAGGTCGTCGTCCGGGCGCGACGGGGTAGACGGCTGGTGACCGTGTACGCCGGGGCGGCGCACCCGACGGGGGCTCCCTGCGGCGGTACCCGGCCGGCGGCGCCGTGAGGCGGGGCGCCGGCCGCCGCCGGAGAGGGGAGGTTCAGCGGACGACGGACCCCGGCCGCCGTGGCCGGGTACGAACGCCGGCCGTCGCCGGCAGGCGCGCCCGCCGAGCAGCACCCCGGTCACCGCCCGGCGCGCCGGTGAACCGCCGTAGTCGGCCGGTCGGTCGGTGGGTGGGTGCCACCCACGAGTCGGCCAGTCATGGGAGGAGTAGCGATGTCCCTGGTCCCGCCGCCGTTCGATCCGGAACTCGCCACCGTGCTGGAGTCGTTCCGGGAGGTGATCGCGCCCGGGCTCACCCCGGACGACGTCGAGGCGGCCCGGCGCGGCGCGGCCCTCGGGATGGTCGACGTGACGGTGGACGGCGCCTTCGACGCGGAGGACCGTACGGTGCCCGGACCGCAGGGTGCCCCCGACGTGTCCCTCCTCGTGTGCCGGCCCACGGCCGCGCCCGCCGGGGCCGGGCTGCCGGTGATCTACCACGTGCACGGCGGCGGCCTGGTGGCCGGCACCAACCGGGCAGGGGTGACGGAACCGCTGGCCTGGGCCGGCGAACTGGGCGCGGTGGTGGTGTCGGTGGAGTACCGGCTGGCGCCCGAACATCCGCACCCGGCACCGGTCGAGGACGTGTACGCCGGACTGCTGTGGACCGCGGAGCACGCCCGGGAGATCGGCGGCGACCCGGACCGGATCGTGGTCGCGGGCGCCAGCGCCGGCGGCGGGCTGACGGCGGCGCTCGCCCTCCTCTGCCGGGACCGCAGGGGCCCGCGCCCGCTCGGCCAGCTGCTGATGTGCCCGATGCTGGACGACCGCAACGACACGGTCTCCAGCCGTCAGATGGCCGGCTGTGGCGTGTGGGACCGCACCGCCAACGAGACCGCGTGGACGGCGCTGCTCGGTGACCGTCGCGGCGGCCCGGAAGTCTCCCCGTACGCGGCCCCCGCCCGCGCCACCGATCTCGCCGGCCTGCCCCCGGCCTTCCTGGACGTCGGCTCGGCGGAGACCTTCCGGGACGAGGTGGTCGGCTACGCCTCCCGCATCTGGCAGGCCGGCGGCGTGGCCGAACTCCACGTCTGGCCGGGTGGCTGCCACGGCTTCGACGCCCTCGCCCCGGAGGCCTCCCTGTCCCGCACGGCCCGCGCGGCACGGATCGCCTGGCTGCGCCGGCTACTGGGTTGAACCCGTGGCCGCGCCGCTGCCCGGGTGAATCCGTGGCCGCGCCTGCTACCGGGTCGACCCCATGGCCGCACCGACTGCTCGGGTGAACCCGTGGCTGTCGTCGCGCTGCCGCGCGGGGAGGCGGTGCCTCAGCCGGACGCGACCTGTTCCGTGGCGGGTGTCCGCCGCGGCGTTCGGTCGAAGTGCACCACGACGCTGCCGTAGAACCTCTGGACGGCGTTGTCGACGCTGCGGATGAAGCCGGTCTCGGCGTTGCCGCGGCCACTGCCCATGCTCTTGAACAGGGACAGGCGGAAGCCGGTGATCCGGGTGCCGTCGGCCTTGGGCAGGAGGTCCGCCGGCTCGGGACGCAGCCGTTCCAGCGTTCCCCTCGGTCCGCCTGTCTCACCGTCGACCAGTGTCTCGATGTGCAGATCGGCCGGTGCCTCCGCCAGCCGGCGCACGAGCCTCTTGGCCCATGTCAGGGGGTAGCCCTGGTCGGGTGCCGGGATGTCGGTGGAGACCCGGAGCCTGCCGGTGCGCAGGTCCGCGCCGACCGACAGCACACCGGATGTGCCGTCGATGCGGAGTTCGGCCTGGAGCCGGCCGTGCAGGCACAGTTGGTCGGCCTGGGTCCGTCGTAGCTCCCGGGGATCCCTGCCCCGCTTGCCCCGCTGCACCGGGAGCACCTTGCGGCCGAGTTCGCCACCGAGCCCGAGACACACCTGGCGGATGAGCCGTTCCCAGCTCTCCACGACCTCCAGCGCCCTCGGGTCGCCCTGGCACAGGGTCTCGTCATCGATGCCGTTGCGCACCGGCACCCAGGCCGGACCCATGTTCTGGAAGCCGTGGCAGCCGGAGTTCTCGTGCTGGAGATAGTGGAGCAGCTCCTGGAGCAGCCACGCGTGCGCCGCGTTGCCGACGCCTTCGTGCCGGATCAGCAGCTGGGCGTGGTAGGTGACCTCCGCCCAGGACAGGTGCCACAGGGCCACCTTGTGCTTGCGCCGGCCGTCGACCTTGACGTCCACCAGGGGGCTGCCCTCCAGTGCCACGTCGTTCGACAGGGTGATCACGGCCTCGTAGCCGCGGCGCGCGGCGATGTCCATGTACGCCTGGACCTGCTCGCTCTTGAGCACGTTGCCGTTGGTCTTCGTCTCGACCAGCGCGGTCCACAGCTTCCCCGCCCGCTCCACCCGGACGACCCCGTCCGGCCGCCGTGGCGTGTCTCCGTGCGGCAGCGACACCTCGACGAACGTCTCCATGCGGCCCGCCGGCGCTCCGAACCCGGCCACGAGCCGCCTGCCGAACTCCGGCACCTGAGCCATGACCGACAGCAGCACCGAGGTCGCGCGGGCCTCTCGGTCCCGGTCGCTCTTGAGCGCGGAGACCGGGAACAGCCTGGCCTCCCTCCAGGACTCGTGCTCGGCGAGAGACCTCTTCGCCGCCTTGGGGAGTGTGATCTTCCTCTTGGCCGTGCGGGGGCGAGGCGCCGGCTCGGGCGCCGGGGCGGTCTCCGCGGACCTGCGGGGTGAGGGAACGGCGGGCAACGCGGTCGCCGGGTCCGGACCGGCTGCGGCGGCCTCGACCGCCGTGTCCTCCTCCTCGGCCGTCCCTTCGTCCAGAGCGGATCCCTCCGCCGCGTCGTCGTCGATGTCGACGCCGAAGTCTGTCGCCAGACCGGCCAGGCCGTCGGCGTAGCCCTGCCCGACGGCACGGAACTTCCAGGCGCCGTCCCGGCGGTACAGCTCGCCGAAGATGACCGCGCTCACCGCTGCGGCGTCGTCGATCGCGAACCGGAGGAGTGCCTCACCGGTCCCGTCGGACAACGTGACCGTGAGGTCCTCCAGTTCACCGAAGCGGGCGCCGCCGTACCGGCTCGCGGCGACGATCATCCTGTCGACGTCCTCGGGTACCGCCGTCAGGTCGAAGCCGATCCGGTCCTCGTCGCCCTGCTCCGCAGGGGCCTTGCCGAGCAGTTGCACGCTGCCGTCGGGCGCGACCGGGTTGTTGTAGAAGTAGAAGTCGGCATCGCTGCGCACCTTGCCGTCCGGGCCCAGCAACAGGACCGACACGTCGGCGTCGCCCTCGCCGCTCGGGCTGGCCCAGCGCAGGCTGACGAGCACCGAGCCGACGTCGTCGCTCAGGGCAGAGAGCGTCGCATTCGAGCCCTTCACCATCTCACGCACGAACAATCCCCCCAGATCGCTGTGACTTCCCCGCGGGCACACGTCATCAGGGGCCCGCCGAGCACCTTTGTGTGATGTGGCACACACGAGAAGACTGTAGCGTCCAGAGATCGCCGCCACGCCCCGTGGAAAACACCCGCGCGAAAACCGTACGCGCACCCCGATCTGAGGTTACCGTTCAGTAGAAACCGTGCCCGGAGCCTCCCGGAGGTGCTCCCCATGACGCCTGACCGTGCCGCGGGTCTCGCGGAGAGTCGCCGTGCTCTCGCCGACGGGGAGGTGAGTTCCCGGGTGCTGGTGGAGCAGGCGCTGGCGCGGATCGAGGCGACGCAGTCGACGCTGAACGCCTTCCGGATCGTACGCGCCGAGGCCGCGCTCGCCGAAGCGGACGCCGCCGACCGGGAGTTGGCCGCCGGTGTGCGGCGCCCGCTGCTCGGGGTGCCGGTGGCGGTGAAGGACGACATGGACGTGGCGGGCGAGCCGACCGCGTTCGGCTGCCGGGGTGAGTTCCCGCCGGCGGCCTCGGACGGGGAGGCGGTACGGCGGCTGCGCGCGGCCGGTGCGGTGATCGTGGGCAAGACCAACACCTGCGAGCTGGGGCAGTGGCCGTTCACCGAGGGCCCGGCGTTCGGCGAGACCCGCAACCCGTGGGACACCGGGCACACGCCGGGCGGTTCCTCGGGCGGGTCGGCCGCCGCCGTCGCCGCCGGGCTGGTCCCGGCCGCGCTCGGCTCCGACGGCGCCGGCTCGGTACGCATCCCCGCCTCCTGGACCCATCTGATCGGCATCAAGCCGCAGCGCGGCCGCATCTCGACCTGGCCGCGCGCCGAGTCCTTCCAGGGCATCACGGTCAACGGCACCCTCGCCCGTACGGTCGCCGACGCGGCCCTGCTGCTGGACGCGGCCGGCGGCAACCACGACCGCGACCCGCACCGGCCGCCCGCGCTGGTGGTGGCGGACGCGGTCGGCCGCGACCCGGGCCGGCTGCGCATCGCCCTGTCCCTGAAGCCGCCGTTCACCGCCGTACCCGCTCGGCTGCACCCGGAGATCCGCGCCCGGGTCGTCCAACTCGCCGACAGACTGGCCGGGCTGGGGCACGTGGTGGAGGAGGCCGATCCGCCGTACGGGCAGATCGGGCTGGCCTTCGTGCCGCGGGCCACCGCCGGGATCGCCGAGTGGGTCAGCGAGGCACCCGATCCCACGCTGCTCGACCCGCGCACCCTGGGGGCGGCCCGGCTCGGCCGGCTGCTCGGCGGGGTCCCGCTGCGAGCTGCCCGGCGTGCCGAGGCGGTGCTGCACCGGCGGATCGGCGCGTTCTTCGGGTCGTACGACGTGATCCTCGCGCCGACGACCGCCCTGCCCCCGCCGCGGATCGGCGCCTTCGCCCGGCTCGGCGGGCTCGCCACCGACCGGGCGATCATCGCCGCCTGCCCGTACGCCTGGCCGTGGAACGTGCTCGGCTGGCCGGGGGTGAACGTGCCCGCCGGGTTCACCGGTTCCGGGCTCCCGGTGGGCGCGCAGCTGCTCGGCCCGGCCCACAGCGAGCCGCGCCTGGTGTCCCTGGCCGCGCAGTTGGAGGCGGAGCTGGCCTGGCACGAGCTGTGGCCGCCGCGGCGGGCGGACGCGGACAGCCCGGCCGTGTGACGGTGTTCCGCCCGTACGCTGGGGCCATGGACGACGCGGCGATGGTCGGGCTGATGGGGCGGGTGACGGGGACGGTCGGGCCCGGTCTGGTGGGCGAGGTGATGGTGCGGGTGCGCGGTGGCGCGGAGCACTTCCTCGCCCATCCGGCCGACGGCAGGAGCCGGATCGCGACCGGGACGGTGGTGATGGTGGTGGAGCACCTGCCCCCCAGGACGGTCTACGTGACGCCGGCGTACGACGGTTGAGCCCGCGTCGCCCCAGGTGAGGGCGGCGCGTCAAGATTGCGACAAGGATTCGCCGGCGTCTTCACCCGGGGCCCCGGCAGGCGCACACTCCCTTCGTTCGGTGCCGAACGGGCACCATGCAAAGGGGGCGTATGCCGATGATTGTCGGCGTCGTTGCGGGGGCGGTCGTCGTTGCCGTCCTCGTACTGATCGGTCTGTTCAAGATGATGTGGCGGGTGGCCGAGCCGAACGAGGCGCTCATCATCTCCGGGTCCAAGCACCGCACCGAGGGCCTTGAGGAGGGCATGGGCTTCCGCATCGTCACCGGGCGGGGCACGCTGGTGCTGCCCGGGGTGCAGGCGGTGCGCAAGCTCTCGCTGGATCTGAACGAGACCGAGCTGCACGTGGACTGCGTGACGCACCAGGGCATTCCGCTGAAGGTGCGGGGCGTGGTCATCTTCAAGGTCGGCGACGACTTCGTGTCGATCGCGAACGCGGCCCGCCGGTTCCTGGACCAGCAGCGGCTCATGTCGGAGCGGGTGCACAACGTCTTCGCCGGTCATCTGCGGTCGATCGTCGGCGGGTTGACGGTCGAGGACATGATCCGCGACCGGGAGAAGCTGACCGGGCAGACCCGGGCGGCCTGCGGTACCGAGATGGAGAAGCTCGGTCTGATCGTGGACTCGTTGCAGATCCACGAGATCGAGGACCCGACCGGGTACATACAGAACCTGGCGATGCCGCACGCGGCGGCCGTCCAGCGGGACGCGCGCATCGCGCAGGCCGAGGCGAACCGGCTGGCCACAGAGGCCGAACAGCAGTCGTTCGCGCGGATGGCGGAGGCCACCCGGGACAGCGAGATCCTCCAGGCCGGCTACCAGGCCGAGCGGGACAAGGCGGCGGCGAAGGCCCAGCAGGCCGGCCCGCTCGCCGCGGCGGCGGCCCGGCAGGAGGTCGTCGTGCAGGAGACCCGGGTCGCCGAACTGGAGGCGCACCGGCGCGAACAGCAGCTCCAGGCCGACGTCCGCAAGCCGGCGGACGCCAGGGCGTACGAGAAGCGGACACTGGCCGAGGCCGAGCGCGACGCACGGATCTCGGCGGCCCAGGCCAAGGCGAAGGAGACGGAGCTGGCCGCGGCGGCCGAGGCGACCCGGGTGAAGACCGCCGCGGCCGCCGAGGCCGAGGCGACCAAGACCCGGGGTACGGCCAGCGCCGCCGCCACCCGGGCCACCGGTGAGGCCGAGGCCGCCGCCGCACAGGCGAAGGGCCTGGCGGAGGCCGAGGCGACCCGGGCCCAGGGTCTGGCGGAGGCGGAGGCCATCAAGGCCCGGGCGGCGGCCCTGGCCGAGAACCAGGAGGCGGTCGTCGCCCAGCAACTCGCCGAGAAGTGGCCGGAGATCGTAGAGGCCGGCGCGTCCGCGTTCGGCAACGTCGACAACATGGTGCTGCTCAACGGCGCCGACGGCATGGGCGAGTTGTTCGCGAAGGCGCTCACCATGGGCGGCACGGGCCTGGGTCTGGCCCGCAAGCTGCTCGCGACGATGGGCGACAACGGGCAGCCGGTGAACGGTGGTTCGCCCTCGCTCAACGGGCTGGTGACTCCTCCGCCGCAGAAGGTGCCCGTGGAGCAGGAGGGCTGAGACAGCGGCGTCCGTCACGGCCGGGGCCCCTCACCGGGGCCCCGGCCGCGCGCGTGCACGAGCCGGCCGGTCGGCTTGGGCCCGGAACCTCCCGCGGTGCCGGCATGTTCCGTGGCCCCCGTCTGTCCCGTGCCCGGCCGTCCGGTCCCACGGGATCAGACCGTGAGCAGGGAGACTCCCAGGGCGACCAGGGTGCCCGCCTTGAGGATCTCCAGCGCCACGTACCACGGATGGCTGCGCGAGCGGGGCAGCTCCTCACCCGCGAGGATCCGGTCCGACCTGCGGTTGAGGCGGGGGCGTACGACGGCCAGCTGGGCGACGAGGAGCGCCGTCACCGCCGCGGCCGGCCCGGCGATCCCGGCCGGGGCGTCGCCCAGGCCGACCGCGACGACCACGGCGACCGCCAGGACGGCCTCCACCCCGCGTTGAGCGCGCGGAACACCAGCCGGCCGATGCCCAGCCCGACGGGGATCGTCACGCCGGGTGCGCGGAACTTGAGCGGGGCCTCCAGGAAGGAGATCGCCAGCACCATCCCGAGCCAGACGAAACTGACCGCACCGGCGGTGGCGGCGGAGGTGACGTTCATGGGCGGGGGCCTTTCTCCGCGGGGGGCGGCGATAGTCGGAGGGGTCCGGGGCTGCGGATGCGGCGGCCGGCAGGAAGCGGTGGGGCAGGGGCGGACGTTCTACCGCTCGCGGGCCCGGCGGGACATGAGCGGGCAGTCGACGGCTCGCGCCTGCGACGGGTCAGCGGGCCGACGATCCGGTCAAGTGGGCGACGCAGGAGTCGGGTTCGGCGAAGGGTTCCAGCGCGGTGGCCGTCAGCGGTGCGTCCAGCCGCGCCAACGCGCCCTGCATCAGGCCCAGGTGGAGCGGGCACACCACACCGCTCCGCTCCTCGGCGAGTTCCAGGAACGGGCAGTGCCGCAGCCGGATCCGCTCCGGCGGCCCGCCGGACCCACCGCCCCCTTCCGGTCGCGGTGCGAAGCCCAGGTCGTCCAGCAGGGCGAGCAGCGCGGTCATCGACCGCTCGACGGTGGGCGGCTCGTCCGGCGGGAGCGGGTCCACCAGGAAGCGCCCCCAGGCGCGGCCCGTCTCCATGGCCTCCGCCCGCGCCTCGGCCGGGTCGGCGGCGGCCCACCGGCTGAGCAGCATGCGGGCCAGCAGCCGGTAGTCGCGCAGGCCGCCGCGGTCCATGCCCGGGCGCGGGGTGTAGACGGCGCGGGGCCGGCCGGGTCCCGAGGACGCCTCGGCCCGGCGCTCCACCAGACCGTCGGCCACCAGGGCGTCCAGGTGGAACCGCACGGAGTTGGGATGGAGCCCCATCCGCTCGGCGGCCTCCGCGACCCCGAGCGGCGCGGGCGCGGTGCGCAGCAGCTCCAGCACCTCCCGGCGGCGCGGGCTCTCCCGCGTGCTCACGTCCGGACACCCCTCTTCCACCTGCTGGTTCTTTTTCACGAATCGTACCTGTATTAATTGTAGAGTGGAGGGGCACCGAGGGCAGGGAAACGGAAGAGCCGAGGGGACCACCAGATGACGCCGCCCGCGATCGACACCGCACCGGCCGACAGCCCGGCCCCGCGCGTCCTGTGCGACACCCGCGCACTGGCCGAGGCGCCTCCGGTACCGGCGGGTGTGCTGTGGAAGCTGGCGGAGAGCGGGCGGCAACTGGACGCGAACGTGGTCCGGCTGGCACCGGGCGGACGGGTCACGGCCCACACCGAGGCCCAGTTGGACGTGCTGGTGCTGGTCGTCGCCGGGGACGGCACGCTCGGCGACGGCACCGCGGAGGCGGCGGAGCCGCTGGCCGAGGGCGCCCTGGTCTGGCTGCCGCACGGTGCTCCGCGCAGCATCACCGCGGGCGGGACCGGACTGACGTACGTGACCGTGCACGACCGGCGCCCCGGCATGCGGATCGGCCCGCGCCCCGGCGTCACATCGCTCCCGCAGCCCGGCGCCACGGGATAACGCCCGTACGGCGGCCGCGAGTTCGCACGCGCCCGACGTGGCGGTGCGGTTCGGTATGGTGCGCTGGTGTCAGCGATCAAGCAGTTCCAGGTCACCTTCGACTGCGCGGAACCCGAGCGCGTCGCCCGCTTCTGGTGCGAGGTGCTGGGATACGTCATATCTCCGCCACCGGCGGGGTTCGCCAGTTGGGAAGAGTTCAACCGCTCCCGGGCTCCCGAGGACGGGGGAGCGTGGTGCGCGTGCAGTGATCCCACCGGGGTGGGCCCGCGGCTGTTCTTCCAGCGCGTGCCCGAAGGCAAGGTCGTCAAGAACCGGGTGCATCTCTGCGTGCGGGTCGGTACCGGGCTCGTGGGTGAAGAGCGCCTCGCCGTGCTGGAGGCCGAGTGCGCGCGGCTGGTCCCGCTCGGCGCGGTACGCGTGCGGCTCCTCTACGACGGCAACGATTCGTGCATCGTGATGCAGGACGTCGAGGGCAACGAGTTCTGTATCGACTGAGCGTCCTCCGGGAGACAGCCGCCCACGGCGTCACCTCTCAGGGGCAGCCTTTAGAGTGCCTGCGTGACCACGTCAACCGCTGAGAACGTCCCCGGCCGTCACGGCCCGCACGCCACCACCGAGGCCGATCCGCGCGCCGTCGGCCGGGTGCGCACCGAGTACTCCCCCGCCCACGACGGCGACCCGGACCCCGGGGAGATCGTGTGGACCTGGGTTCCGTTCGAGGAGAACGACGGGCGGGGCAAGGACCGTCCGGTGCTGGTGGTCGCCCGGGAGCCGGGCGGCACGCTGCTCGCCGTGCAGCTGTCCAGCAGGCGGCACGACAGCGACCGGGACTGGGTGGCGATCGGCAGCGGGCCCTGGGACCGGTCGGGCCGGGACTCCTGGGTGGCCGTGGACCGCGTGCTGCGCCTCCACGAGGAGGGCATGCGCCGCGAGGCGTGCGCCCTGGACCGGATGCGCTTCGACCTGGTCCGCCGGCGCCTTTACGAGCGCTACGGCTGGACCTGACCGGCCCGCTCCGTACGGCCGCCCTCGGCGGCCACGGCCTCCGGCTCCGGGAAGGCCCGTGCGAACGCCTCCCGCACCACGGCCCCGGGTGTCCGGTCCAGCACGCCGAACACCACGTGTGCGAAGGCGTGGGCGAACCGGCCGCCGGGGCCCAGCAGGGTTCGGAAGGCGTGCGCGACCTGGGCCGGGTCGTTCTGGAAGACGCCGCAGCCCCAGGCGCCGAGGACCAGCCGGCGGTAGCCGTGGGCCGCGGCCGTCTCCAGGACGCGTTCGGCGCGCACGGCGAGGGCGCCGGGGAGCTCGGCGGCCCGCTCCGGGGCCGTACGGCGGATCACGCCCGCGTTGGGGGCGGCGGCCGTCAGGAAGCCCGCGTGGTACGGCTCGGCGAGCAGCACGCCCCGGTCGTCGCGGAAGACGGGGACGGCCGGGGAGTGGATCACCCGGTCGGTGTAGAACGGGTCGCGGTCGGCGCGGTGGTGGTCGTAGAAGGCGCGGGCCGTCAGCAGGCAGGTGTGCAGCGCGGAGGCACGGCACAGGGCCTCTTCCTGGGCCTGCGCACCGTTGAGGTAGCCGCCGCCGGGGTTCCGGGCCGAGGCGAAGTTCAGGACGGCGACGGGGGCGTCGGCCAGCCGGCGGGCCGCCTCCAGGCTGCTCTCGCCGGTGACCTCGAAGACCGTCCGGCTCGCGGGCCCGACAGGCGCGACCGGCACCGGCGCGGGACCGAACGTCCGGGTGCCCGCCCGCGCGGCCCGGACCGCGTCCGCGACCGGCACCTCCCGCCCGTCCGGCGCCCGGTACCAGCCCGCAGCGACGATACGTTCCGTCTCCGCGGCGATCCCGCGCAGGCGCGCGCTCACGGCGCCACCCCCGTGGGCGCCACGAACGCGGCCTGCGCGGTCTCCCCCGTCGTGCTCATGCAGGCATCCTGGGTGATGCTGGTGATGCGGTGCAACGGAGTTTCCCGCCCCGGAACGGCCCGGGAACGCGCAAGGAAACGGAGGTGACGGATCCGGAACGTCCCGGTTGGCACCCTTGTGCGATGCGGCGGAAAGGTCTTGGGTGGGACGAGCGCCTGCCCGGACACCACCCCGGGCCGGTTGGCATGGTGGAACCTTCAGGAGGACCCGACATGTCCGATACACAGAGCGACGGCGGTGACTGTACGGAGCACCGCACCGCCGTCACCGAGGCCGAGGTGGAGGCCCTGGTCCGGGGCATCTGCTTCAAGACCGGGCCGCCCCGCACCCTCGGTGTCGAGCTGGAGTGGCTCGTCCACTCGCTGGAGCTGCCGCAGCTCCCGGTCACACCCGAACGACTCGAAGCGGCCTACGCCACCCTGCGGGCCGTACCGCTGGATTCGTCGCTCACCGTCGAACCCGGCGGCCAGCTGGAGCTGAGCTCCCCGCCCGCCGCCTCCCTCATGGAGTGCGTCGACACCGTCTCCGCCGACCTGGACACCGTACGGGCGGTCCTTGCGGAGGACGGCCTCGGCCTCGCGGGCATCGGCCACGACCCCTGGCACGCCCCCCGCAGGTTCCTGCACGAGCCGCGCTACGACGCCATGGAGGCCTGCCTGGACCGCAACGGTCCGGCCGGCCGGAACATGATGTGCCTGTCGGCCTCCGTCCAGGTCTGCCTGGACGCCGGCCACGAGGAGCCCGGCCCGCTGGGGCACGCCAGGCGCTGGTGGCTGGCGCACCAGCTGGGCGCGGTCCTGGTGGCCGCGTTCGCCAACTCGCCGCTGCTGGGCCGGCGGCCCACGGGCTGGCAGTCCACCCGGCAGCTGATGTGGATGGAGATCGGTGCCGGCCGGGCCGGCGCTCCCCCGCTGAACGGCGAGCCACGGGCTGCCTGGGCCCGGCACGTGCTGGACTCGCCGGTGATGTGCGTCCGCCGGGAGAGCGGGCCGTGGGAGGTGCCCGCGGAGCTGACCTTCCGGGAGTGGACCCGCTCCGGGTCGCCCCGGCCGCCCACCCGCGCGGACCTCGACTACCACCTGACGACCCTGTTCCCGCCGGTCCGGCCGCGCGGCCACCTGGAGCTGCGGATGATCGACGCGCAGCCCGGAGCGGACGGCTGGCTGGTGCCGCTCGCGGTGACGGCGGCGCTGTTCGACGACCCGGAGGCCGCCGAGCGCGCCTACCGGACCGTGAAACCGCTGGCCGAACGGGACCTGAACCGGCCCGCGCCGCACAACCCGCTGTGGGCGGAGGCGGCCCGGCTCGGGCTCGCCGACCCGGAGCTGCGCGAGGCCGCCGACATCTGTTTCGCGGCGGCCCTGGAGGCGCTGCCCCGGCTGGGCGCCACCGCCCGGGTCACCGACGCCGTGGCCGCCTTCCGGGACCGCTTCGTCGCCCGGGGCCGCTGCCCGGCCGACGACCTGCTGGACCGGCTGCCCGCAACAGAACCGCCCCGTTCCGGCCCGGCCGGGGGCGCCCGCACCGCCCATCGGAGGAAGGACATCCGTACATGACCGCCCCCGAGACCCAGACCCAGGCCGAGGAGACGGACACCGAGGCGCTGCGCGAGCGCGCACTGGCCTCGCTCACCACCGCCCGCTCCCGCACCACCCTGCTGACCAGCTGCGTCGACGAACCGGATCTGACCGCCCAGCACTCCCCGCTGATGTCCCCGCTGGTGTGGGACCTCGCGCACATCGGCAACCAGGAGGAGCTGTGGCTGCTCCGGGCGGTCGGCGGCCGGGAGGCGATGCGGCCCGAGATAGACAGCCTGTACGACGCCTTCGAGCACCCGCGGGCCGAGCGCCCCTCCCTGCCGCTGCTGCCGCCCGCCGAGGCCCGCCGGTACGCGGCCGACGTCCGCGGCCGGGCGCTCGACCTGCTGGAGGCGGCCGACTTCCACGGCACCCGGCTGACCGAGGCCGGCTTCGCCTTCGGCATGATCGCCCAGCACGAACAGCAGCACGACGAGACCATGCTGATCACCCATCAGCTACGCAAGGGCCCGCGGGTCCTGACGGCCCCGGACCCGGATCCGGTCCCGCTGTTCACCGGCCCCGCCGAAGTCCTGGTGCCCGGCGGCCCGTTCACGATGGGCACCTCCGGCGAGCCCTGGGCGCTGGACAACGAGCGCCCGGCGCACCCGCGGGAGGTGGCGCCGTTCTGGATCGACACGACCCCGGTGACGAACGCGGCGTACCAGGCGTTCATCGAGGACGGCGGCTACGACACCGAGCGCTGGTGGTCGCCGGAGGGCTGGGCGCACATCCGGCGGCACGGCATCTCGGCCCCGCTGTTCTGGCGGCGGGACGGCGGCCAGTGGCTGCGGCGCCGGTTCGGGATCACCGAACCGGTCCCGCCGGACGAGCCGGTGCTGCACGTGTGCTGGTACGAGGCGGACGCCTACGCCCGCTGGGCCGGACGGCGGCTGCCCACCGAGACGGAGTGGGAGAAGGCGGCCCGCTTCGACCCGGCCACCGGCCGCTCCCGGCGCTACCCGTGGGGCGACGCCGACCCGGCGCCCGAACACGCCAACCTGGGCCAGCGGCACCTCCGGCCCGCCCCCGCCGGCAGCTACCCGGCCGGTGAATCGCCGCTCGGCGTCCGGCAGTTGATCGGTGACGTGTGGGAGTGGACGGCGAGCGACTTCCTGCCGTACCCGGGCTTCACGGCCTTCCCGTACAAGGAGTACTCGGAGGTGTTCTTCGGGCCCGAGTACAAGGTGCTGCGCGGCGGTTCGTTCGCCGTGGACCCGGTGGCCTGCCGGGGCACGTTCCGCAACTGGGACTACCCGATCCGCCGGCAGATCTTCTCCGGGTTCCGCACCGCCCGCTCGGAGACCGTCTGATGTGCCGTCACCTCGCCTATCTGGGCCCGGAGGAGCCGCTCGGCCGGATCCTCACGGAGCCCCCGCACAGTCTGTTCCGGCAGTCGTGGGCGCCGCGCCGGCAGCGGTACGGGACGGTCAACGCCGACGGTTTCGGGGTGGGCTGGTACACCTCCGGCGATCCCGTCCCGGCGCGCTACCGGCGGGCCGGGCCCATCTGGGCCGACCTGTCCTTCTCCGACCTGGGCCGGGTGGTGCGCTCCGGTGCCGTGCTCGCGGCCGTCCGGGACGCGACCCTGGCGGGGGCCGACGCGGAGGCCGCGGCGGCCCCGTTCGCGGCCGGGCGGTGGCTGTTCAGCCACAACGGCGTGATCGCGGGCTGGCCGGACTCGGCGGCACCCCTGGTGTCCGCGCTGCCGCCGGTCGACCTGCTGTCGCTCCAGGCCCGCACCGACTCGGCGTTCGTCTGGGCGCTGGTCCTGCACCGGCTGCGCAGCGGCGACGAGCCCGGCGAAGCCCTGGGCGAAACGGTGCGCCAACTGGCCCTGGCGGCCCCCGCCTCCCGTCTGAACCTGCTGCTGACCGACGGAACCACGATCGCGGCCACCGCCTGGGGCGACTCGCTCTGGTACCGCACGGAGCCCGGCCGGAGCACCGTCGTCGCCTCCGAGCCGTACGACGACGACCCCCTCTGGCAGGAGGTCCCCGACCGCACCGCGCTGACCGCGAGCCGCGCCGGAGTGCTGCTCGCCCCCGTGGACGAACCGGCGCCCGCATCACCGAAGGAGCCCTGCCGTTGAGCCCCCTGCACGTCACCCGCACGCTCCCCGAGGACGCGACGGACGCCGCGCTGCGCGCCGACGTCCTGCACGGCCTCACCGTCACACCCAAGTGGCTGCCGCCGAAGTGGTTCTACGACGCCCGCGGCAGCGAGCTGTTCGAGCAGATCACCGAACTGCCCGAGTACTACCCCACCCGTGCCGAACGGGAGATCCTCACCGCCCGGTCCGGTGAGATCGCCGCCGCGAGCGGTGCCCGCACCCTGGTCGAACTGGGCTCGGGCTCCTCGGAGAAGACCCGCTATCTGATCGACGCGCTCCCCCTGTCGGCGTACGTCCCGGTCGACGTCAGCGAGAGCGCCCTCACCCAGGCCGGGCAGGCGCTGATCGAGGAGCGCCCGGACCTGGACGTGCACGCCCTGATCGCCGACTTCACCGCCCCGCTGAACCTGCCCGCCACGCCCGGGCCCCGGCTGGTGGCGTTCCTCGGTGGCACGATCGGGAATCTGCTGCCGGACGAACGCGCCCGGTTCCTGGCCTCCGTGCGCTCGCTGCTCGCCCCGGGCGACGGGCTGCTGCTCGGCACGGACCTGGTCAAGGACGAGCGGGTGCTGGTGCAGGCGTACGACGACGCGGCCGGGGTGACGGCCGCGTTCAACAAGAACGTGCTGGCCGTGGTCGACCGCGAGCTGGGCGCCGACTTCGATCCGGACGCGTTCGACCATGTGGCCGTGTGGGACGCCGAGCGGGAGTGGATCGAGATGCGGTTGCGCTCCCGTACCGCGCAGACCGTGAAGGTGCCCGCACTGGATCTCGCCGTGCACTTCACTGCGGGCGAGGAGCTGCGCACCGAGGTGTCGGCCAAGTTCCGGAAGGAGGGCGTGACCGCTGAACTGGCCGCCGCGGGCCTGGAGCTGACCCACTGGTGGACGGACCCGCAGGGCCGTTTCGCGCTGTCGCTGAGCGTGCTGCGGTGAGCCGGTCCGGGCCGGTCAGCCGACGTTCGGGGCGAGCGCCTCGGTGATCCTGCGGGAGGCGCGGCGGGCCTCGGTCACCGGGTCCGCGCCGTTCAGCACCCGGGTCATGTACTCCTTGATCGGGTTGTCGGCCTCCACGTCGGCCCACTGAGGGGTGTGGGGGGTCGCCCGGCCGTGTGCCGCGCCCGCGGCCATGGCGGCGACCCCCTCCTCGCCCGCGACCGCGCCGGCCAGGGTGGTCTTGTTGGGCACGTAGTTCATGGTGCGGGCGAGTTCGGTGTCCCACTTGGCGCCGGTGAGCGCCGCGACGACGGCGGTCGCGGCGAACTGGTCGTCGGTGTTGCGCGGGACGACCAGGTCGGAGCCGCCGGTGAAGACGGTGCCGGGCCGCCCGGCGGTCCTGCCGGGCACCGGGAAGAAGCCGAGTTTGCCCTCCAGGGCCGGGTTCTGCCGGACGACGGCCCGGGCGAGCCCGGGTACACCGATGATCTGCGCGACCCTGCCGCCGGCGAACACCCCGGCCTGGGGCGGGTGTTCCTCGTCGGCGTCCACGGGTCCCCTGCCGAGCGCCTGGAGCCGGCGGTAGAAGTCCATGCCGCGCAGCGCGGCCGGAGTGTCCAGGGTGCCCCGCCACGTGTAGTCCTGCTCCCGGGCGAGGTCGCCGCCCTCGTCCCAGATGAAGCCGGAGAGCGTGTACCAGTCCTGTCCGGCCAGGTAGATGCCCTGCGTGCCACCGGAGTCGAGCTTCTCGGTGGCCGCGAGCCATTCCTCGCGGGTCCCCGGCGGGCGGGTGACGCCGGCCTGGTCGAACAGGTCCTTGCGGTAGATGACGACGCGGTTGGCCGCGTACCAGGGGATGCCGTACTGCTTGTTGCCGTCCTTGCCGGGCTGGGCGAGGCCGGGCAGCCACTTCTCCTTGCCCCAGTCCCGCATCGACTCCAGGGTGAGGTCAGCGAGCCGGCCGCCGTCGGCGTAGAGCGGCACCTGGGTGTTGCCGACCTCGATGACGTCCGGGCCGTCGCCGGAGCCGGCCTTCAGCGCGGTGCGGACCTTCTGGACGATGCCGGTCCACTCCTGGATGCGGATGTCCAACCGCAGGTCCTCGTGGGTGCGTTCGAAGTCCTCGGTGAACCGCTGCAGGAACTCCTTGGAGGCACTGTCCTTCATCAGCCACACGGTGACGGTCCTGCGCTCGTGGTCGCCGCGGAGCATCCCGCAGCCGCTGACGAGGGCGCCGGTGACACAGATGAGGGCGAGCAGACGTCGTCTCACGGGGGGTCCTGTTCTGTCTGGCGGGGGTGCTGGGACAGGGAAGGGGGGCCCGACGTGGGGGACGAGCGCAGGGCTCGTACGGGTGTGGTGGATTTTGGTATGGACCAATGCGGAGGTCAAGGGCTACCGGCGGTACGCCGGCGACGCCGTGCGGACGGAGCGCGGATACGGCACGGTGGAGTACGGCGTGACACGAGAGGAGCACCCGCATGTCGAACCACACCTACCGGGTCACCGAGATCGTCGGCACCTCGCACGAAGGTCTCGACCAGGCCATCCGCAACGGCATCGCCCGAGCCGACCAGACCCTGCGCAACCTGGACTGGTTCGAGGTGACCCAGATCCGCGGCCAGATCGAGAACGGCCGCGTCGAGCACTACCAGGTGGGCCTGAAGGTGGGCTTCCGCCTGGAGGACGCCGACTGAGCCGCCCGGTACGGCGTCTCACGTACGCCCTTCACGCTCCTGCGCCTCCTCCAGCGCGGGCGACTTCGCGGCCCAGCGGGCCCGTACCACGGTGAACCCGGCGCGCTCGGCGTCGTCGCACACCAGCTCGTCGTCGTCCACCAGCACCCGAACCTCCCGGTCCCGGGCGAGCCGGCGCAGGATCTGCAGCTTGGTGAACCGGGCCGGCCTGCGGTCGGCGTTGCTCCGCATGTACACGCGCCCCTCGGGCAGCCCGTGGGCCGCGAGCCAGTCCAGCGTGTCCCGGCGGCACCGCTCGGGACGGCCGGTGAGGTAGACGACCTCGCACGCGCCGGCGCTCTCCACGGCCAGCGTCACGCCCTCCGCCAGCGGCGGGTCCTGGGGCGCGGCGGCGAAGAACGCGTCCCAGTCGCGTGGCCGGCTCTCCAGGAAGTGCTGGCGGTGGGCGGTGTCGGCAAGCGTGTTGTCGAGGTCGAACACGGCGAGCGGGCGCTTGCTGCTGTCTGTCACACCGCCACCCTAGCCAGCCCACGGGTCCCGGCAACCTCCGCGCCACCGGCGGCCACCGGGGTACGACACGAGTCCGCCGACGCCCGGGAGCACCTGGTGCGCACCACGTCGATCCGGACCCGCGCCCCACACCGCTGACGCGCCGCGCCACACCGTCCGTGCCCGGGCACCGACCGGGCGTAGCCGCGGGAATCCCGCGTCCGGCAGGGCGTTGAACCCTGCGTGAGCAGCTCAGTGATCAGCCGGACCCGGTTCTCCGTCCTCGACCGCTCCCGCACCCGCGAGGGCCGCCCGCCCGGCGAGGCGCTGCGGGACACCGTCGCGCTGGCCCGGGAGGCGGAGGCGCTCGGCTACCACCGGTTCTGGGTGTCCGAGCACCACGGGGTGCCCGGGGTCGCCGGCTCGGCGCCGACCGTGCTCGCCGCCGCTGTCGCCGCGGCCACCCGCACCATCCGGGTCGGCACCGGCGGGGTCATGCTGCCCAACCACCAACCGCTGGTCGTCGCCGAACAGTTCGGGGTGCTGGAGGCGCTGTTCCCGGGGCGGATCGACATGGGGCTCGGCCGCTCCGTGGGCTTCACGGACGGGGTGCGCAGGGCGCTCGGCCGGGACAAGGGCGCCGCCGAGGACTTCGCGGCGCAGCTCGGGGAACTGCTGGGCTGGTTCACGGGCGGCTCGCCGGCCGGGGTGCACGCCCGTCCCGCGGAGGGCCTCCGGGTGCCGCCGTTCGTGCTGGCCATGGGCGAGGGCGCGCGGATCGCGGCCCGCGCAGGCCTGCCCATGGTCATCGGTGACCTGCGCGGCCGCGAGAAGATGCTGCGCGGCATCGACGAGTACCGCTCGCTGTTCCGCCCCTCCCCCTGGGCGTCCGAGCCGTACGTGGTGATCTCCGGCACGGTCGCGGTCGCCGGCACCGAGGCCGAGGCGCACCGGCTGCTGGTCCCCGAGGCCTGGTCGACGGCATACTCCCGCACCCACGGCACCTTCCCGCCGCTGGCCCCCGCCGAGGCGGTCGAGACCCGTACGATGACCGCCCGGGAACGGGACCTCTACGAGTCCGCTCTCGCCGGGCACATCGCCGGCACCGCGGAGCAGGTCGCCGACGAGCTGGAGTCGGTGCTGAAGGAGACCGGCGCCGAGGAGGTGCTCGTCACCACCAGCACCTACGACCGCACGGCCCTGCTGGACTCACACCGGCGGCTCGCCGCGCTCTTCGCGCCGGGCCGCTGAGCCGACCAGGCCCCCGAGCCTCCCAGCCGCCGAGCCGCCGTGACGTTCGAGATGCGGTTCCGGCCCGGGCCGGTGACCCTGGGGAGGCAGGCCTGAACGCGACGAGGAGGGCTGTCATGTCCTTCATGGACAAGATCAAGGGCATGCTCAAGGGCCACGAGGGCATGGCCGACAAGGGCATCGACAGGGGCGGGGACCAGGTCGACCGGCGCACCGGCGACAAGTACCGGTCGCAGGTCGACACCGGTCAGGACAAGCTGCGGGACGAGTTCGGCACCCGGCCGCAGGACCGGGACAACCCTCCGCAGGTCTAGCGGGCGGGGGCGGTTGGAGTATCCCCCGATGCACAGCCCCCAGGACCCGTACGTCCGCGTCCGCGGCGCCCGTGAGCACAACCTCAAGGGCGTCGACGTGGACATCCCCCGGGACGTCCTGGCCGTGTTCACCGGTGTCTCCGGCTCGGGCAAATCCTCGCTGGCGTTCGGCACGGTCTACGCCGAGGCCCAGCGGCGGTACTTCGAGTCGGTCGCCCCGTACGCGCGCAGGCTGATCCACCAGGTCGGGGCGCCCAAGGTCGGTGAGATCACCGGGCTGCCGCCCGCGGTCTCGCTCCAGCAGCGCCGCGCGGCCCCCACCTCGCGCTCCTCGGTGGGCACCGTCACCAACCTCTCCAACTCGCTGCGGATGCTGTTCTCGCGCGCCGGCAGCTACCCGCCGGGTGCCGAGCGGCTCGACTCGGACGCGTTCTCGCCGAACACGGCGGCCGGCGCCTGCCCCGAGTGCCACGGCCTCGGAAAGGTGCACGAGACCACCGAGGAACTGCTGGTCCCGGACCCCTCGCTGTCCGTCCGCGAGGGCGCCGTCGCCGCCTGGCCGGGCGCCTGGCAGGGCAAGAACCTGCGGGAGATCCTGGACACGCTCGGGTACGACGTGGACCGGCCGTGGCGGGAGCTGCCCGCCGAGCAGCGCGCGTGGATCCTGTTCACCGACGAGCAGCCGGTCGTCACCGTGCACCCGGTCCGGGACGCGGACCGCATCCAACGGCCCTACCAGGGCACGTACACGAGCGCCCGCCGGTACGTCCTGAAGACCTTCTCCGACACCAGGTCGCCCACCCTGCGGGCGAAGGCGGAACGGTTCCTGACCAGCGCGCCCTGCCCGGCCTGCGGGGGCAGCCGGCTGCGGCCCGAGGCGCTCGCCGTGACCTTCGGCGGCCGGACCATCGCCGAGCTGGCCGCGCTGCCGCTGACCGACCTCGCGGGACTGCTCGACGGCGGCGACGAGACGGCCCGGGTGCTCACGGCCGACCTGAGGTCCCGGATCGCGCCGGTGGTCGAGCTGGGCCTCGGCTACCTCAGCCTGGACCGGGCCACCCCGACCCTGTCCGCCGGCGAGCTGCAACGGCTGCGGCTCGCCACCCAGTTGCGCTCCGGGCTGTTCGGCGTCGTCTACGTGCTGGACGAGCCGTCCGCCGGACTGCACCCGGCGGACACCGAGGCCCTGCTGACCGTGCTGGAGCGGCTCAAGGCGGCCGGGAACTCGGTGTTCGTGGTGGAGCACCACCTGGAGGTGGTGCGCGGCGCCGACTGGCTGGTCGACGTGGGCCCCGGCGCGGGCGAGCACGGCGGGCGGGTGCTGTACAGCGGGCCGCCGGCCGAGCTGGCCTCGGTCGAGGAGTCGGCGACCGCCGCGTTCCTCTTCGACGAGTCTCCCGGGCCGGCGCGTGAAGTGCGCGAAGCGCGCGGCTGGCTGACGGTGGGTCCGGTGAGCCGGCACAACCTGCGCGAGGTGACGGCCGCCTTCCCGCTCGGTGTGTTCACCGCGGTCACCGGTGTCTCCGGCTCCGGAAAGTCCACCCTGATCGGCGAGTTGACCGAGGACCTGGAGGGGGTCGGGCGGCTGGTGCGGGTCGACCAGCGGCCCATCGGACGCACCCCGCGGTCCAACCTGGCGACCTACACGGGGCTGTTCGACGTCGTACGGAAGGTGTTCGCCGGCACCGAGGAGGCGCGGGCCCGCGGGTACGGGGTCGGGCGGTTCTCCTTCAACGTGGCGGGAGGGCGCTGCGAGACCTGCCAGGGCGAGGGGTTCGTCAGCGTGGAGCTGTTGTTCCTGCCCAGCACGTACGCGCCCTGCCCGGACTGCGGGGGCGCCCGCTACCATCCCGAGACGCTCCAGGTGACGTACCGGGGACGGAGCATCGCCGATGTGCTCGACCTGACCGTGGAGGCCGCCGCGGAGTTCTTCGCGGACACGCCGGGCGCCGCCCGCAGCCTGGGCACCCTGCTCGACGTGGGCCTCGGCTATCTGCGGCTCGGCCAGCCGGCGACCGAGCTGTCCGGCGGGGAGGCGCAGCGGATCAAGCTGGCGAGCGAACTGCAGCGCGGGCGCCGCGGCCACACCCTGTACCTGCTGGACGAGCCGACGACCGGACTGCACCCGGCCGATGTGGAGGTGCTGATGGAGCGGCTGCACGGGCTCGTCGACGCCGGGCACACGGTCGTCGTGGTCGAGCACGACATGACGGTGGTCGCGGGCGCCGACTGGGTGATCGACCTGGGCCCGGGCGGCGGCGACCGGGGCGGCCGGATCGTGGCGGCCGGCCCGCCGCAGCGGGTGGCGCGGGCGGAGGCCGGCGCCACGGCGCCCTACCTCGCGCGGGTCATGCCCTGAGCCGGGCGGGGCGCCGGGGGCGGCGGGCGCGGGGGCTCAGGTGCTCAGCAGGCGGTTGAAGAAGGAACGGTAGCGCCGCAGCGCTCCCCGGAGTTCCTCCGTGTCCACCTTCTCGCCCTCGGCCCACTGGCTCTCCAGGTCCTTCTTGTGCTGGGCGAAGGTGGAGGCCAGGGTCTGCATGACGTCCGCCACCAAGGCGTCGGCGTCGTGCACCGCCTCGCGGGGGTCGTCGACGAACCGGTTCTGGATCGCCTGCCAGCGGTCGCGGAAGGTCCGCTCCTCGTCGTCCGTCAGCAGCTGCGGAGCCTCGTCGTCCGAGGCCGGAGCGCCGGTGGCGGCCGGGGTCTCGGCACTCTCCGGAGCCGAGGCGTCGGCGTCGGTACCGGTCCCGCCGCCGGCGGCCGTGTCCTCCGCGTCCTGTGTTCCGGTGCCCGGCGTCCCGGTGCTCTCACCGGGGTACACCGGAGCTTCCGAGGGTGGTTCCTCCGGTTCGGCGCCCGCACCGGTGGCCGTCGGCTGGGCGAGGTCCTCGGTCGAAAGATCGCCGGCGGTGCGGGCCGCGTCCTCGTTCCTGTGCATGCGTTCCTCCGTGCGGAGTGCTGATCGTGGTCAGGACCGGGCGTGCTGCGCCCGGCCGCCGCCGTCGGAGAGCAACTCGTCGAACAGGGCGCGGTAGTGCACCATGGCGCCGCGCAGCTGTTCGGTCGTCGCCCGCTTGCGGGTGGAGAGGGCCTCCACCTCGTGCGCGGCCCGGTAGTGCTCCAGCGTGGAACTGTGTTCCACCGAGAGGTCCTTCATCTGCTGCTCGAACCCCTCGGTCGGATACCCGCGCTCGTGCATCAGCGAGGTCACCAGCCGGTCCGCGTCGTGCACCGCATCCTCCGGCCGGTCGACGAACTCCTCCTGGACGCTGGTCCACTCCCGCGTGTAGCGGTCCCGTGAGACGGGGGGGAGCTCCTTGATGTCCAGCGAGTCGTGTCGCCGCTCACGCTCCCTCAGCTCACGCTCGGCGGAGAGCCGGCTGTCGGATCCCTCGACCGTCCGTTCGTACTCCGGACCGAAGCGCTCACGGAGGTGACGGCGTCGCATCAGCAGTGAGACCGCCACAGCGGCCAGAGCGATCACCACCACGATCGGAATGATGATCGCCAGAAGCGTTCCCGTGGACATGGGCGCACGCTCCTCAGGGAGTAGTGATGTGCACTCTCCGAATTCCCTCTCGCGCCGAATCTACTCATTTCGGACATGTGGTCTATGCGTGCACGGTGACGCGCTCTCCTTCGGTGACCAGCGCCGCGTGCGTCCAGGCCGGCTCCGGGGCCACCGTCTGGGCGGCCCGGGCGAGGGAACGCCGGTCCGGGTGGGCGCCCGGCGGGATCACCGGCCGGACCTCCACCTCGGCGACCAGGCCGCGGGTCCGCGCCACCCGCCACAGTGAGGCCGGCAGGGTGTCCTCCCCCACGAAGGCCGCCGCGGTGCCGGGCCCGCCGTCCTGCCGGCGGTAGCGCAGACTGACCGGCTGGACGGGCACCCCCGCGTCGAGCGCGGCCTGGAAGACGGCCCGGCGGAACCGGCCGTGGGCGCGTCCGCACCAGGTGCTCCCCTCGGGGAAGGCGGCCACGGCCGCCCCCGCGCGCAGGACGCCGGAGATCCGGGCGACCGTGCCGGGCAGGGCGCGCAGCCGGTCCCGCTCGATGAACAGGGTCCCGCCGCGCGCGGCGAGCACGCCCGCCACGGGCCACTGCCCCACCTCGGTCTTGGCGAGCATCCGGGCCGGGCGTACGGCCGTGAGCAGCGGGATGTCCAGCCAGGAGACGTGGTTGGCGACCAGCAGCAGCCCACCGTCCGGCGGGGCGGCACCGGTGATCCGCACCCGCACCCCGACGGCCCGCACGATCATCCGGCACCACCGCGCGACCCACTCGGCCCGGATCCGGCCGCCCAGCGGGGACAGCACGATCCCGGCCAGCACCAGGGTCGCGACCGCGGCCAGCCGCAGCACGGCACGCGGCACGGCCACGGCGGCCGGGGCCGGCGCCACACAGGCGTCCGGGGTGCAGGGCGCGGTGGGCAGCCAGCCGCTCATCAGGCCGGGACGAGGGAGAGGAAGTGCCGCAGATAGCGCGGGTTGACCCGGCGCATCGACAGCAGCACGTACAGGTCGGCGACCCCGAAGTCCGGGTCGTGCGCGGGCTCGCCGCACACCCAGGCGCCGAGCCTGAGGTAGCCGCGCAGCAGGGCGGGGAGGTCGGTGCGGGCGGCCGGGGCCTGGGTGTTCGGGGTCCACGGGAGCAGCGGCCGGACCCGGAACTCCGCGGGCGCCAGGTGCCTGTCCTTGACCCGCTCCCAGGTGCCGGCGGCCAGGGCCCCGCCGTCGGCGAGCGGTACGGAGCAGCAGCCCGCGAGCCACTCGTGGCCCCGGTCGGTCATGTAGCGGGCTATCCCTGCCCAGATCAGGCCGATGACGGTGCCGTCGCGGTGGCCGGGGTGGACGCAGGAGCGGCCGACCTCGACCAGGCCGGGCCGGATCCCGTCCAGCGCGCTCAGGTCGAACTCGCCCTCGGAGTAGAGCCGGCCGACGACCGCGGCCCGCTCCGGGGGCAGCAGCCGGTAGGTGCCGACGACCTGCCCGGTCACCTCCTCGCGCACGAGCAGGTGGTCGCAGTAGGCGTCGAAGGCGTCGACGTCGTGCCCCGGCTCGGCGGTGGCCAGCAGGGCTCCCATCTCCCCGGCGAAGATTTCGTGCCGCAGCCGCTGCGCGGCACGCACGTCGGCCTCGTCACGGGCGAGGGTGACGGTGTAGCGGGTGGGGGCCGCGGGCAGCGGGGGACGGTCGAGGGTGGTCACGCCGGTCATGGCTCTCTCCTGGGCACGGGCCGGGTCGGCGACGGGGGCGGCGGGCCTGGTGCGGCCCGCCGCTCCTGTTCTTCCGACGCCGGTTGGCGTGCGTGTGACCGGTGCCAGGAGTGCGGATGTGGGGGCGGTGAACGCCTTGGTCAGCCGTCCTCGGCGACGCATCCGGCGAGCAGCCGCCCGGCCTCCTCCTCGTCGAGCACCCGCTCCAGGACCAGGTCGCCGTGCATGTGCGGGAAGAAGCGGCCCGCGGGCCAGCTCCGCTCGTACGGCGGCGGGTCCAGGACGAGCAGGCGTACGCCGTCCACGACGGGTATGTCCGAGGGCGTGCCCTCGTTCCACACCCAGTCGCCGGAGGGGGTGACGAGGTTGAAGGAGCCGGTGGTGTCCACCTGGCCGGGCTGGTCGCGGCAGACGGCGGCCTCCTCGGCGGAAGGGGCGCGGCCGGGCAGGTGGCCGCCGCCGACGAGGACGTCGGCGAGCAGGGTGTGCAGCTGGAAGTTGTCACCGATGCCGGTCATCCGCATCGCGTAGCCGGTGCCGGTGGGGCGGTGCAGGACGACCAGCGGTTCGTCGTCGAGGACGAGCAGGGCGTAGGCCAGGCACTTGAAGTCGTGCCCGGAGGCCTCCTCCACCGAGCGCAGCACCTGGAGGAGGCCGGCGCGGGTCCCGGCGTCGAGGGCGGTGCGGACGGCGGCGTGGTTGAGCATGGCGACGGCGGCCATCTCCCAGTGGCGGAGAGTGAGCCAGGCGATGGCCTGGTCCTGGCCGACCCGGTCGAGGAGATCCTCGGGCGGCTCCTCGGCCTGCGGGTCGGGGAAGTCGCCGCCGCCGGTGGCCGCCCAGCGCTCGCAGAACCCGTGGGCGCCTTCGAGGGCTCCGGCGAGGCCGGCGAGGACCTGGGGTGCGCAGGCGGTGGGGTCGGCGCCGCGTTCGACGCACGCGCCGACGAGCACGGCGACGGTGGCGCGGGGGGCGGCCGGCATCTCGTCCAGGATCGCTGCCAGGCGTGGCCCGGCCTCCCGGAACTCCTGGTCATCCGCCTGGCCGAAGTACCGGTGCAGTTCCTGGAAGTGCTGCAGCGAGCGGTCGGCGTCCTGCGCGCGTACGGCGGCCTCGAAACCGGCTACGGCACCGCGGAACCGTCCATTCCCCTTGTTCCCGAGCATCATGGCGGCAGGCTACAGGGGGCCGGAACACCAGACGGGGCCGGATGAGCACCTCCCCGGCCCCGCCCGCCCGCCTCTGGTCGGCGAACGTCCTCAGGCGGCGGCTACCTCTTGCCCGCCTTCCGGGTGGCCCGCAGCCACTCCTTGTTCATGCTGGTGATCGACATCAGCGGAATGCCCTTGGGGCAGGCGGTGGCGCACTCACCGGTCAGCGTGCACCCGCCGAATCCCTCGGCGTCCATCTGGGCCACCATGTCCAGCACCCGCGTCTCCCGCTCGGGCGCGCCCTGGGGGAGCACGTTCAGATGGTTGACCTTGGCGGAGGTGAACAGCATCGCCGCGCCGTTCGGGCACGCGGCCACGCACGCCCCGCAGCCGATGCACTCCGCGTGCTCGAACGCGAAGTCGGCGTCGGCCTTGGGCACCGGAGTGGCGTGGGCCTCCGGCGCGGAGCCGGTCGGCGCGGTGATGTAGCCGCCGGCCTGGATGATCCGGTCGAACGCCGACCGGTCCACCACGAGGTCCTTGATCACCGGGAACGCGGACGCCCGCCACGGCTCGATGTCGATCGTGTCGCCGTCCCGGAAGGACCGCATGTGCAGCTGGCAGGTGGTGGTGCGCTCCGGCCCGTGCGCGTCGCCGTTGATGACCAGGCTGCACGCGCCGCAGATGCCCTCGCGGCAGTCGTGGTCGAAGGCGACCGGCTCCTCCCCGGAGAGGATGAGCTGTTCGTTGAGGACGTCCAGCATCTCCAGGAAGGACATGTCGGGCGAGATGTCGTCGACCTCGTAGGTGGACATCGCTCCTTGGGCGTCGGCGTTCTTCTGCCGCCAGACGCGCAGGGTGAGCTTCATGCGTAGCTCCGCTGGGTGGGGTGGACGTACTCGAAGACCAGGTCTTCCCTGTGCAGGACGGGGGCCTGGCCGGTGCCGGTGAACTCCCAGGCGGCGGCGTAGGAGAACGCGTCGTCCTTGCGGGCCGCCTCGCCGTCCGGGGTCTGGGACTCCTCGCGGAAGTGGCCGCCGCACGACTCGGTGCGGTGCAGCGCGTCGAGGCACATCAGCTCGGCGAGCTCCAGGTAGTCGACGATGCGGTTGGCCTTCTCCAGCGACTGGTTGAACTCCTCGCCGGTGCCGGGCACCTTGATCCGCCGCCAGAACTCCTCGCGGATCTGCGGGATCCGCTCCAGGGCCTTGCGCAGCCCCGCGTCGCTGCGGGCCATGCCGCAGAACTCCCACATCAGCTCGCCGAGTTCACGGTGGAAGGAGTCGGGTGTGCGGTCGCCGTCCACGGCCAGCAGCAGGTTGATCCGGTCCTCGGTCTCGGCCAGCACCTCCTGCACGACGGGGTGCTGGTCGGTGACCGGTTCCTGGTGCGGGTTGCGGGCCAGGTAGTCGTTGATGGTGGCCGGCAGCACGAAGTAGCCGTCGGCGAGGCCCTGCATCAGCGCGGACGCGCCGAGCCGGTTGGCGCCGTGGTCGGAGAAGTTGGCCTCACCGATCGCGAACAGGCCCGGGATCGTGGTCTGGAGGTCGTAGTCGACCCACAGGCCGCCCATCGTGTAGTGCACGGCCGGGTAGATCCGCATCGGCACCTCGTACGGATCCTCGTCGGTGATCCGCTGGTACATCTCGAAGAGGTTGCCGTACCTGGCCTCGACGGCCTTGCGTCCCATGCGCCTGATGGCGTCGGCGAAGTCCAGGTAGACGCCCTGCCCGCCGGGGCCCACTCCCCTGCCCTCGTCGCAGACGTTCTTGGCGGCGCGGGAGGCGATGTCCCGGGGCACGAGGTTGCCGAAGGAGGGGTAGATGCGCTCCAGGTAGTAGTCGCGCTCGTCCTCGGGGATCTCGTCCGGCGGGCGGGTGTCGCCCTGGGCCTTGGGCACCCAGATCCGGCCGTCGTTGCGCAGCGACTCGCTCATCAGCGTCAGCTTCGACTGGTGGTCGCCGGTGCGCGGGATGCAGGTCGGGTGGATCTGCGTGAAGCAGGGGTTGGCGAAGTAGGCGCCGCGCCGGTGCGCCCGCCAGACGGCGGTCGCGTTGGAGTTCATGGCGTTGGTCGACAGGTAGAAGACGTTGCCGTAGCCGCCGGAGGCGAGCACCACGGCGTCCGCGAAGTAGGTGTCGATCTTTCCTGTGATCAGGTCCCGGGCGACGATTCCGCGGGCCCGTCCGTCGACCACGATCAGGTCGAGCATCTCGGTCCGCGGGTGCATCTCCACGTTCCCCGCGGCGATCTGCCTGCTGAGGGCCTGGTAGGCGCCGAGGAGCAGCTGCTGCCCGGTCTGGCCGCGGGCGTAGAACGTCCGCGACACCTGGACGCCGCCGAAGGAGCGGGTGTCGAGCAGGCCGCCGTACTCGCGGGCGAACGGCACGCCCTGGGCCACGCACTGGTCGATGATCTCCACGGAGATCTGCGCGAGCCGGTGCACGTTCGACTCGCGCGCCCGGAAGTCGCCGCCCTTGACGGTGTCGTAGAAGAGGCGGTGGATCGAGTCACCGTCGTTGCGGTAGTTCTTCGCCGCGTTGATGCCGCCCTGCGCGGCGATGGAGTGGGCGCGGCGCGGGGAGTCCTGGTAGCAGAACTGGACGACGTGGTAACCCTGTTCGGCGAGCGTGGCGCCCGCGGAGCCGCCGGCCAGTCCGGTGCCGACGACGATGATCGTGTGCTTGCGCCGGTTGGCGGGGTTGACCAGCTTCGCCTCGAAGCGGCGCTTGTCCCAGCGTTCGTGGACGGGCCCGGCGGGGGCCTTGGTGTCGGTGACCGGCGCGCCGGTCGCGTAGTCGGCGTAGGCAGTCATGTCAGCTCACCACTCCGGTCATGACGCCCACGGGTACGGCGATGAAGCCGGCCGTGAGCAGCAGCGCGAGGACGTTCGCAAGGGTCTTCAGGGCGCGGTCGCGCGTGCGGCTGCCGACGCCTAGGGTCTGGGCGGCGCTCCAGAAGCCGTGCCGGATGTGCAGGCCGAGCGCCAGCATCGCGACGATGTAGACGACGTTGCCGTACCAGGTGGAGAAGGTGTCCACGACGTTCTGGTACGGATGGCCCTCCTGGAAGCCACCGGAGTGCACCGTGCCGGTGGTCAGGTCGAGGACGTGCCAGACGATGAACAGGCCGAGGATGACACCGCCCCAGCGCATGGTGCGGGTCGCGTAACCGGCCCGGGGCTTCTTGTGCACGTACTTGCCGGGACGTGCCCTGATGTCGCGGCGGCTGAGCTGGTAGGCGGAGGTGGCGTGGGCGACCACGGCGACGAGGAGGACGACCCGGATCAGCCAGAGCGTCCACTCGTAGTGCATGAAGGGTTCGCCGACCGTGCGCAGCCAGTGCCCGTAGTGGTTGAACTCCCCCGCGCCGAAGAAGATCTTCAGGTTTCCGATGACGTGGGCGACCAGGTACAGCAGCATGATCACGCCGCTGACGGCCATCACGGTCTTCTTGCCGACGGTGGAGTCCCACATCGTGCGTGCCATGGACGGCCGTCGGTCCGTCCGCGTTACCAGTGCCATGACACAGCACGCTAGGGCCGAAGGTCCCGATCGGTCCAAGACATGGTCCAGCTCGTTTCCATAGGCTGACGCTATGCTGGGAGGGTGCAGTTCCAGCAGCTCCAGTACTTCGTGGCCGTCGCCGAGACCCGGCACTTCACCCGCGCCGCCGAGCGTGTCCATGTCGCCCAGCCGTCGCTGTCCCAGCAGATCAAGGCGCTGGAGCGGGAACTGGGCGCGGATCTGTTCCTGCGGGCCCGGGGCAACATCACGCTCACCGACGCGGGCGAGGCGCTGCTGCCGCTCGCCCGGCGCATCCTCGCCGACGCGGACACCGCCCGGCACGAGGTGCAGGAGCTGGTGCAGCTGCGGCGGGGCCGGGTACGGCTGGGGGCGACGCCGAGCCTGTGCACCGGCCTGCTGCCGGACGTGCTGCGCGCCTTCCACGACCGGTATCCCGGCATTCAGCTGCTGATCGAGGAGGGCGGCTCCCACGACCTGGTGCGGGAGCTGGCGCGCGGCGCGCTCGACCTCGCGCTGGTCGTGCTGCCGCTGCCGACGCCGGCGCCCGCGCTGACGACCGTGGAACTGCTGCGCGAGGACCTGGTGGTGGTGTCCTCGCCGGAGGCGCCGGTGCCCGGCCGGGGCGGGCGGGCGGTGGAGATCGGCGACCTGGAGGGCGAGCGGCTGGTGATGTTCCGGCACGGGTACGACCTGCGCGAACTGACCGTCGCCGCGTGCCGCTCCGCCGGGTTCGAGCCGGACTTCGCGGTGGAGGGCGGCGAGATGGACGCGGTGCTGGGGTTCGTCCGGGCGGGGCTCGGCGTGGCCGTCGTACCCCGGATGGTGGCCGCCCGGGCGGGCCGGGGACTGCGGGTCACCCCGCTGGCCCGCCCCGGTCTGCACCGCACCATCGCGCTCGCCCACCGCAGCGACGTGGCTCCGCCGCGGGCGGCCCGGGAACTGCAGCGGATGCTGCTGGAGCGGTAGGCGGCGTCGGTCAGCGGTGCCGGTCAGCGCAGGACGGCCGGCCGGAGCACCTCCTCGCACCACCGGCGGAAGGAGGTGGGCGCGGTGTCGGGCGTGGTGGGCGCCGCGCTGCCGTAGAAACCCTGCTCGGCGGTCGCGGCCACGAGGTCGGCCGTGCCCTGCGCCCAGGCCTCGCTCGCCCCGTGCCGCAGCAGCGACGCCTTGTACTCCGCCCCGCTCAGCCGCCGGAAGCGGACCGGCCGGTCCAGCACCTCGGACACGACGCGCGCCATCCCCTCGGGCGTCAGCGCGTCGGGACCGACCGTCGGCACGTCCTCCTGACCGGTCCAGGAGCCGTCGAGCAGCAGCCGTGACGCCGTGACGCCGATGTCACGGGTGGCGCAGGTGCGCAGCACCCGGTCGCCGTACGTCGCCATGGAGATCACTCCGCTGTCGCGGATCGCCGCGGCCTGGTGGAGCAGGTTCTCCATGAGGTACGGCGGACACAGCGCCCGGTGGTGGACCCCGGTGGCCCGGACCACGTCGTCCATGGCCAGCGAGGCCGAGATCTGCCCGGCGTCGCGGGCCGTACCGCGGCCCAGGGTGGAGACGGCGACGACCCGTTCGACGCCCTGGGTGCGGATCGCGTCGACCAGCGGCCGGGTGAAGGCGCCGAAGTGGCCGTCGAGGCTGTCGGCGGCGGGCGCCGGCGGCACCAGCCAGAACACCCGGTCGACGCCCGCGCACGCCTTCGCCGTGACCTCGGGGTCGGCGTGCGAGCCGGCGACGGCCTCGACCCGGTCGCGCACGCGCGGGGACAGGCGCGCGGGATCGCGGACGATCACCCGGATGTCTCCCGCCGCGGCCCCGGCGTCGAGGAGCGAGTCGAGGACCTGGCTGCCGATCTGGCCGGTCGGGGTGGTGACAAGGATCACTGAAGGCTCCAGGAGGGAGGGGGTCGGGTCGTGATCGAGCCTGCCGTCCGGCGTCCGGGAACTGAAGGACCGCTTCGCTCCCGGTTGTTACCCTCAGGGCAATACCGGAGGGAGGCGAAGCCATGGAGTCCCGCCCGCTGCGCTACTTCGTCGCCGTCGCCGAGGAACTGAACTTCGCCCGCGCGGCCGAGCGGCTGGGCATCTCCGCCCCGCCCCTGTCCCGGGCGATCCGCCGGCTGGAGACGGATCTCGGCGTCGCCCTCTTCGAACGCACCACCCACAGCGTCGCCCTGACCCCGGCGGGCGAGGTCCTCCTCACGGAGGCGCGGTTCGCGCTGGACGCCCTGGAGGCGGCCGGGCGGCGGGCCCGGCGCGCGGCCGGGCCGGACCGCACGCTGGTCCTGGCGGTCAAGGCGGACGGCGACGCGGGACTGCTGGAGCCGATCCTGGAGCGCTTCGCCGCCGACCCCGCCGCCGTCCCGGTGACGGTCCGGCTGTGCGGCTGGCTGGAACAGCCGCGGCTGCTGCGGCGCGGGGAGGCCGACGCCGCGCTGGTCCACGAGCCCTTCGACCGCACCGGCCTGGACAGCGAGACCCTGATCGCCGAGCCGCGTGTCGCCGCGCTCGGCGCGGCCCACCCGCTCGCCGCCCGGGACCACGTCCTGCTGGCCGACCTCGGGCTGCGCCCCGGGGACCTGCACCGGTTCCTGGAGAGGATGCGGCACGGGGGCCGCGACCTCGCCCAGCTGCTCACCTGCGTCGCCCTGGGCGAGCTGGTCACCGTGCTGCCGGCGTCCGTCGCCGACCGCTATCCGCGTCCGGGCGTCGTCTACCGGGCCGTCCCGGACGCGCCGCCCTCACTGCTGGCGGTCGTCTGGCCGCAGCAGTCCCGCTCCACGGCCACCGCGGCACTCGTCCGGGCGGCCACCGCCGTGGCCGCGTCCGCCCGGGAGGGGTACGACGACGCGCGGGCCGGTCAGCCCGTCGCGTCGACCAGGGCCAGGTCCTGGAGCCTCTCCGGCGGGCCCGGCCGGGCGTAGTACCAGCCCTGGGCCGTGTCGCAGCCCAGGATCCGCAGCTGTTCGGCCTGGGCGCCGGTCTCCACGCCCTCGACCGTGACCGCGAGGTCGAGGCTGTGGGCGAGGGAGACGATGCCCTCCACGATCTTCAGGTCGACGGGGTCGGCGGGGAACTGCTGCATGCTCTGGGTGAACGAGCGGTCGAGTTTGAGGATGCTCACCGGCAGGCGGCGCAGGTTGGCGAGGTTGGAGTAGCCGGTGCCGAAGTCGTCCAGCGCGATGTCGACGCCCATCTCGGCCAGCCGGCGCAGCGGTTTGAGCAGGTCGTCGTCGGCGCCGATGAGCGCGGACTCGGTGACCTCCAGGCAGAGGGCGTCCGGGGCGACGCCGGAGCGTTCGAGGATGTCGACCGTGTCCTGGACCAGGCCGGGGTGGCTGAGCTGGCACGGGGACAGGTTGACGTTGATGCGCAGCGGGCCGGCGGAGGTCTGTTCGCCGTAGCGTTCGCGCCAGGCGCGGGCCTGGCGGATCGACTCCTCCAGGACCCAGCGGCCGAGCGGCACGATCAGGCCGGTGTGCTCGGCGAGCGGGATGAACCGGTCGGGGCCGAGGACGCCGTGCTGCGGGTGCAGCCAGCGCACCAGGGCCTCGGCGCCGCGCACACTGCCGTCGCCGAGGTGGACGAGCGGCTGGTACTCGATGAAGAACTCGCCGCGTTCCAGGGCGGTCGGCAGGGCCGTGGTCAGGCCGTGCCGGGTGATGGCGCGGGCGTCGGCCTCCGGGTCGGCCAGTTCGCAGCGGTTGCCGCCGGCCGACTTCGCGCGGTACATGGTGATGTCCGCGCTGCGCAGCACCTCGGCGGCGGTGCGTTCGCCGGCCGGGCCCTCGACGATGCCGAGGCTGCCGCGGACCAGGAGGTCGCGGCCGTCGATGCTGATCGGGGTGACCAGCGCGTTCATGATGCGCTCGGCGAGTTCGTCCACCGTGCGCTCGGTGCCGGGACCGGTGGTGAGGGCCACGAACTCGTCGCCGCCGAGCCGGGCGACCATCTCGCCGGGCGCGGTCGCGCAGGACTGGAGCCGGTCGGCGACCTCCACCAGCAGCCGGTCGCCGGCCGCGTGGCCGAGGCTGTCGTTGATGGTCTTGAAGCCGTCCAGGTCCAGGTAGCACAGGCCGAAGCGCTGGCCCTCGCCCGCGCTCAGCACCTTCTCCAGGCGTTCGAAGAACAGGGTGCGGTTGGGCAGGCCGGTGAGGGCGTCGTGCGTGGCTTCGTAGCGCAGCCGGAGGTTGAGCAGCCGGCGCTCGGTGGTGTCCTCCATGAGGGCGAGCTGGTACTGCGGGGTGCCGTCGGCGTCGCGGAGCAGGGAGACCGTCAGGTTGGTCCACAGCGCCGTACCGTCGGGGCGGTTGAAGGCCTTCTCCAGGTGGTAGTGCTCGCGTTCGCCGCGCACGAGTTCGTCGTAGAGCCGCCAGGTCTGCGGGGCGTCCTCGGGGTGGATCCAGTCCTGGACGCGGCGGCCGCGCAGGGACTGCTCGGGGAGGCCGAACATGCGCAGCAGCGCCTCGTTGACCTGGAGGACGTTGCCGTCGAGGTCGGCGATGCCGATCCCTATCGCGGCGCCCTCGAAGACCGCGCGGAAGCGGGCCTCGGTCGCGTGCAGCGCCTGGGCCACCACGCCCTGGGCCCGCAGCGCGGCCTGGGCAATGGCTTCCTGCTCGGCGAGGGTGCGCTCGCGCAGCGCCTGGGCGTAGCCGGCGGCCATCGCGTGCTGCAGGCGCGAGGAGCGCATGCGCAGTTCGTCCTGGGGGCCGTCCTCGCCGCAGTACAGGACCAGGTAGGCGTCGACGCAGTCCAGGGTGCGGGCGAGCGCCTCGGGGTCGGTGCAGTGCGCCTCGACCAGGGCGGCGCCGACGGCCTTCGCCGCGTCCGCGTCGAAGCTGCGGGCGCGCAGCAGCTCGCTCAACCGGCGGGCGAGCGGCAGGAGTTGTTCCTCGAACTCGGCGCGGGTGAACGACGTCGAGGTCACCGGGAAGAGCGCCCGGCTCCAGATCGTCGTCAGCCGGCGCAGTCTGCCCTCCGGCTCGTCCGGCTCCGCGCTCATGCCGTGCGCCCCACGCCGGCGAACCCGGAGAAGGCGTACGGGTCCTCGTCCTCCGGTGCCGCGTCCGGGCGCCAGTGCGGCATCGGCACCAGTCCGGGTTCCACCATGTCGTACCCCTCGAAGAACCGCGCGATCTCCTCGCGCGAGCGCATGATCAGCGGGTTGCGAATGTCCTTGTACACGTCCACCGCGCCCTCGGCCCGCTCGGCGGGCAGCGGGATTCCCTCGTACGAGGCATGGGTGAGGATCAGCAGGCTGCCGGGCGCGAGCGCCTCGCGCAGCTCGGCCACCGCACCGTAGGGGTCGTCCGCGTCTTCCACGAAGTGCAGTATGGCAACGAGGAGGAGGGCCACTGGCCGCTTCAGGTCGATGAGGCTGTCCAGCCGGGGGCTGGAGAGGATCTCGTGGGGCTTGCGCAGGTCCGCCGCGATCACGTCGGCGTCGTCGTTGCCCGCCAGGACCGCCTCGCTGTGGGCGACCGCCACCGGGTCGTGGTCGACGTAGACCACACGGGCGCCCGGTACGGCCGTCTGCGCCACCTCGTGGACGTTGCCGAAGGTCGGGATGCCCGAGCCGATGTCGAGGAACTGGGTGATGCCCTCCCCGGCCGCGAACCGCACGGCCCGGCGCATGAACGCCCGGTTCGCCTGCATGATCTTCGGCAGTCCCGGCATGAACTCCATGGCCTTGCGGGCGGCTTCCCGGTCCACCTCGAAGTTGTGCGAACCGCCCAGGTAGTAGTCGTAGATCCGTGAGACGCTCGGCACCGAGATGTCGATGCTCCGGGGGGCCCAGGCGGGGCGCTCCATGTATCACTCCAAGGCGTAGGCGACAGGGACATGCGTTCCGGTGTTCGAGCAGAGGCTACTGATCGCCCGCCAAACGGGCGACCTGAACCGGAAATTGACCATCCGTTCCCGGTCACTGCCTGCGGCAAGTGCCCGCACGGCCCCGCTGTGTGACGGCCGTCCGGCCGCGCGTCCACCGCACACAACGATCCGCCCCCTCCGTGCGGTGCGGAGGGGGCGGATCTGCGGCCGCGCGCCGGGTCGGGCGGGACGATCGACCCTGGGGAGGTGATCTATTCGCCCGGCGCGCCGACCGGCTTGCCGTCGGGCGAGACGGCGTACCAGGTGCCGCCCACGCCCTGACCGTTGGTGTCGCCCGGGGCCTTGTCCCCGGAGAAGGTGTAGATCGGCCAGCAGTTCACGGTCATCTGCTTCACCCCGTCGGGACGGGTGAACGGCATCAGGCCCTTCTTCTTCACGCCCTTGGTGTCGTCGGCGTCGACCGGGCCGACGGCCGGCCACTTCTCCAGGCAGGAGCCGGTGCAGTTGGAGACGGACTTCGGCCAGGCCTGGTCCTTCATGAAGCGGTAGACCGTCATGCCGTTCTTGTCGACGACGATGTCGCCCAGCTTGGGGTCCTTGCGGACGGACAGGCCGGGCAGGTCGGACAGCGTGGCCTTCTTGCCGTTGGGGGCGAGCGCGAACCACTTGCCGCCCACGCCCTGGCCGTTGACGTCGCCGGCGTTGACGTCCTTGGCGTAGCGGTAGGCGGGCCAGCCTCCGATGGTGAGCTGCTTGGTGCCGTCGGCGCGGGTGACCTCGCCGAGCAGCGCCTTGTCGATGCCGGCGCCGGCGGTGGCGTCGTCGGCGGGGACCGGCGGCCAGGTGGTGGCGCAGTCGCCGGCGCAGTTGGACTTGGGCGGGTTGGCGGTGTCCTTGTCGAACCGGTAGAGGGTGAGGCCGGAACCGTCGGTGAGCACGTTGCCCAGGTCCGGGTTGGCGGCCACGGTGAGCTTGCCCGCGGGGGCGACCGCGGCCGGGGAGGCGGAGGTCTTGTTGCCGTCGGCGCCGTATCCGTTGCCCGCGCCGGTCGCGGTCCCGGCGCCCGGGTTGCCGTAGTCGCCGGCCGCGGCCGTGGCCCCGACGTTCTGGGCCGCCGACGCGGGAGCGGTGGCGTTGTCCTGACCGCACGCCGTCGTCAGCGCCAGCACCGAAGCGGCCGTGGCCACCAGTGAGGCGGTCCGCCAGGAGGTCTTCATCGTCAAACTCCCCATCATCGCCTGGATATTGCAGCGCCTGCTGTGCCGCCGCACGGCCATGGGTACGCGGCGTAGGGGCCGCGGTGTTCAACGGCGGCCGGAATTTCTTTCGGGATCCTGTGACGCGCCCGGGGAGCCACCGGTGCGCGTACCGGGATGGACCGGTCTGATTCGGGCTCTTCCGCCTGCCAAACCTGTGATCACCCCATCTCCCTCTTTCAGTGCAATCTCGGCGTACCGGGGGGTGCGGGCGGCCGGTCGCCCCTCATGATCTTCGTCGTGCATGGACCCGAAGTGACCCGACGCGCGCCCGCCCCGCGGGTGTTGGCCCTCCTGACGCTGACCTGGGCGCTGGTGGGATGGCCGGCCGGCGGCGCGTCGGCCGACGCCTGCGCGTCCGCCTCGACGGGCCCGGACGGCACGGTGGCCGTGGCCTACGCCGGCGGTCACCACTGGCCCGACCCGCCCTGCCCGAAGCCGCCCCCGCCCCCGTGTCCGCCCACGCCGACGCCCACCCCCACGCCGACACCGCCGCCTCCGCCGCCTCCGCCGAAACCGACACCCACCCCCGAGCCGACGCCGACACCGACACCGACACCTGACCCGACGCCGCCGCCGAAGCCGACGCCGCCGCCCACGCCGCGGCCGCCCAGGCCCGCTCCGGCACCCCCGGCACCCCCGGCACCCCGGCCGACGCCCCCTCCCGCCCCTCCGCCGGCGCCTCGGCCCGCCCTCGCGCCGAAGCCTGCGCCCAGGCCCACCCCACGGCCCTCTGCGACCCCGGTGAGCTACCCGGCGTACCACCCCCACGCCGTCAGCCGCCCCACCCGCGGCCGTACCTCGCCCGTCACCTACGTCCTGCTCATCACCGTCCCCGCGATCGTCGCCGTCGCGGCGCTGCGCCCGCGCTGACGCGCCGGCCCGCTCACTTCTGGAGGCACCAGTTGTCGGATTGGCTTGTTCTCGTCCTCGCGATGCTGGGGGCCTGCGCCGTCGTGGTCGTCATCACGCTGCTACGGCACCGGACGGCCGCCGAGGACGAGGATCCGAGCGAGACCCCGGACGTCATCGAGTACATGACGATGTGGATCGGCGTCGTCTACGCCATCGTGCTGGGGCTGGCCATCGCGGGCGTCTGGGAGGCCCGCAACGCGGCCCAGGATCACGTCCAGACCGAGGCCCAGGCGCTGCACGAGATCTCGGAGCGGGTCCGGGTCTACCCGCCGGACGTCCGGGACCGCGTCCGCGCCGACGTGGACGCCTACGTGGGGTACGTCGTGCACACCGAGTGGCGGACGATGGCGGACCAGGAGCGGGTCACGGAGCGCGGCGCGGAGCTGCTGCAGACGGTGCGGGCGGACGTCACCGACTACCAGCCGCGCAACGACTTCGAGGCGCAGGCCTACCAGCCGCTGCTCGACCAGCTCGCCACCGCCGACCAGGCGCGCAACGCACGGGCCGACGCCACCGGGGCCGTCATGCCGCCGGTGGTGTGGTGGGGGCTGCTCACCGGGGCACTGATCACCGTCGGCATGGTGTTCGCGCTCCAGATCCGGCGCACCCGGCGCGAGTTGGTCCTGGCCGGGCTGTTCTCCGCGACCATCGCCTTCATGCTGTTCCTCATCTGGGACTTCGACGCGCCCTACAGCCGCGGCATCGCGGTCACCGCGGAGCCGTTCCTGAGCATGTTCCCGGGCGCCGGATAGCCCCCGGCCGCCGGAGCGGCGTGCGCCGCCCGGCCGGCACGGCGGCCACGACAGGCCTTCGCCCCCGCTTCCGCGAGGAATCGGGGCGAAGGCCTGTCGGTGTTCACGGCTCGGGGACGGGGACGGGGTCGGATCCGGTGGCCTCGGCGGCGCACCGGGGACTCAGACGCGCTTCTCGTGCCGGCGGCGCAGCCAGAAGGCGCCCCCGCCGATCACGGCAGAGGCCACCAGGCCACCGCCGATGGCCATGTCGGTGGGGGTCGCGCCGCTGATCCTGCCGCCGCCGAACCCGGCGTGCACACCGCCGATCACGGTGAAGGCGTCCCGGCGGGTGATGGTGCGGCCGTCGCAGCGGACGGTCACGTCGTAGCGGCCGCGGCGGGCGTCGCGGTCGACGGTGGCGACACCCCGGGCGGTGTCGTCGCGGAACGGCTCCAGCCGGGTGACGCCGAAGGCGTCGGAGCTCGCCGTGCCGCTGCTGCAGCCGTTGACGATGATGGTGACCTGGCCGCCGGCGGACACGATGTCGGGCGTGACGAAGATGTCGCGGGAGTTGCCCAAGCCCTCGCCACGGCCTCCTTCCCCGCCGATTCCGTTCCCACGGCCGAAGTCGTCCCCGCGGCCCCCGCGCCCGTTGTTGCCGCCCTCACCGCCACGGCCGTTGTTCCCGCCCTCGCCCCCGCGGCCGTTGCCGAAGCCCTCGCGGCCGTTTCCGTTGAAGTTGCCGTTGCCGTTCCCGTTGAAGTTCCCGTTTCCGTTGAAGTGGCCGTTGCCGTTGAGATTGCCGGTGCCGGGGCCGACGACGCCTCCGCTGAAGGTGCCGATGTTGCCGGTGCCGGGCACGATGACGGTGGTGTTGTCGGTGCTGCTCGGACCGCCCCCGTTGCCCATGCCGTCCGCGACGGCCACGGGGGCGGCGAGCCCGAGCACGGCGACCGTGGTGCACGCCGCCGCCAGGGCACGTTGGTTGCGCATGTGATCCTCCGCGGGAGGTCACCGGGTCCCGTCCCCGGTGGATCGGCGAGAAATCACCTCCCGCATAGACCCTCGGACGCGCGGAACACGCCCGCATGTCGAGAATGGTCCGTCCTGGTGATCCGACACGCCGACGGACAACCACACAATCCGATATTGCCGCAGGTCACGGACCGTCAGAAAATTCCCGGGAACGGCAACTCGGATGGCTCACCGAGCGTGCGGGCCGCCACCCGTTCGCCGATCACCCCGTCGCCCGCCGCCCGCGCGGGACTTAGCGTTTTCCCATGCGCGACGGGCGTGGCGGCGACCGCGTCGAGAGGGGATGGCGAATGTCTGCGTCCAAGCTGGCCGAGCTGGCCGAAGAGGAGGAGCGGCGGAGGAAGCGCGCCCCCTGGGGCGTGATAGCGCTTGTTCTGCTGACCGGTCTGGCCCTGATCCGCAACGGCTCCGGGGAGTTCGACGTCGGTCCGCCACAACCCGCCTCGGCGGCGGCGCCCGACAGCCGCGCCACCCTGGGCTCCTTCGCGCCCGCGCCCACCGCCCTGCCGTTCTCCCCCGTGCAGCGGATCCGCATCCCGGCGATCCGGGTGGACGCGCCCGTCGTACAGGTCGGGCTGGACGCGGACGGCTGGGTCGCCGCGCCACCGCCGGAGAACCCGGGCCTGGCGGGCTGGTTCACCGGCGCCGTGTCCCCGGGGGAGAAGGGCACCGCGGTCATCGTCGGCCATGTCGACAACAAGCAGGGCCCCGCCGTGTTCTACGGCCTCGGGGCGCTGCAGAAGGGGAACCAGGTCGAGGTCCTGCGCCAGGACGGCAAGACCGCGGTGTTCGAGATCTACGGGGTCGAGGTCTTCGCGAAGAACAACTTCCCCGGCGACCGCGTGTACGGCGCGAAGGGAACGGCGGAGCTCCGGGTCATCACCTGCGGAGGCGGCTTTTCCAAGCAGAACGGCTACGAGGGGAACGTCGTCGTCTTCGCCCGCCTGGCCGCGGTCACGTGAACCGCCGCGACCAGGCGGGACGGTGAGGACCGACGGCTAGGCGCGCCGGGGCGGCACGGTGAGGTGGTACCCGGAGTCGATCAGATAGGGCAGCCACTCCCGGATCGCGCGGACGGTCTGCGAACGGTCGCCCCCGGCGTCGTGGGAGAGCACCACGACGCCGGGGGCGGCGCCGCTCTCGACCCGGTCCACGATGGTGCGGGTGCCCGGCTCCATCCAGTCGGTGGTGTCCACCGTCCAGGCCATCGGTTCCATGCCCATCCGGGCGCCCAGCTGGAAGGCGGCGCGGTTCCAGGCGCCGTAGGGAGCGCGGAACCACTGCGGGCGCTCGCCGTAGGCGTCCTCGATGGCGTCGCTGGTGCTCTCCATCTCGGAGCGGATCTCACCGCGGCCCAGCTCGGTCAGCAGCGGGTGGGTCCAGGTGTGGTTGCCGACCACGTGGCCCTCGTCGGCCATCCGGGCCAGCAGTTCCCTGTTCTCCACGACGCACTCGCCGCACACGAAGAACATCGCCCGTACGCCGTACTTGGCGAGGGTGTCCAGGATGCGCGGGGTGTACTCGGGGTTCGGTCCGTCGTCGAAGGTCAGCACCATGCGCCGGCCGCGTCCGGAGACCCGCAGGACGGGTTCGTCCCGCACCTTCAGCCTGCGGGGCGCGGTGCGCGGCGGGCCGTATCCGGTGAGCGGCTGGAGCCGGAAGGCGGAGGGTTTGAGGGCCTGGCGGGCCTGCGGGCCCGCGACGGGGGCCGCGGCGGTCCGGGTGGTCTCCTCGCCGCCCGCCACGATGGCCCCGGCGGTACCCGCCGCTCCCAGAGCGGCGATGCCGGCGAGGAGCATCCGGCGCCGCGTGAACAACTGATCCTTCTGCATCCCCCATCAGTCGCCCCACCGAGCACCGGCACGGCTCAACAACACCGGTACGGCGGCGGATTACACCCGGACGGCGCAGTGATCGTACTCCTCGGAACACGCGTGTGAGCGCGGGTGTCGCGGCGTGCACGGGTCACCGGCGGCGCACGAGCGGGAACGGGAGCGTCTCGCGGATCGTCAGGCCGGTGAGGAACATGACGATCCGGTCGACGCCGAGGCCGAGGCCGCCGGTCGGGGGCATGGCGTAGGCGAGGGCCTGGAGGAAGTCCTCGTCCAGTTCCATGGCCTCCGGATCGCCGCCGGCAGCCAGCAGCGACTGCTCGGTGAGCCGGCGGCGCTGTTCGACGGGGTCGGTCAGTTCCGAGTAGGCGGTGCCGAGTTCGGTGCCGAAGGCGACGAGGTCCCAGCGTTCGGCGAGCCGCGGGTCGGTGCGGTGCTGCCGGGTCAGCGGGGAGACGTCGGTCGGGAAGTCCTTGTAGAAGGTGGGCGGTCCGGTGCGGTGTTCGACCAGCCGCTCGTACATCTCCAGCACCACGTCACCGGGTCCGTCGTCGGCGGTGTACGGCACGCCGGTGCGGTCGCACATCCGGTGCAGCCGCAGCAGTTCGGTGCCGGGGCCGATCTCCTCCCCGGCCACCTCGGAGATCGCCCCGTACACGGTCCTGACCGGCCAGGTCCCGGAGATGTCGTACTCCACACCGTCCTTGCGGGCCACCGGGCGGCCGAAGGCGGCGGTCGCCGCGGCCTGGATCAGTTCGCGGGCGAGGTCGAGCATGACGTCGTAGTCGGCGTGGGCCTGGTAGGCCTCCAGCATCGTGAACTCGGGGTTGTGCTTGTAGGAGACGCCCTCGTTGCGGAAGGTGCGGCCCAGCTCGAAGACCCTCTCCAGGCCGCCCACGCACAGCCGCTTCAGATACAGCTCGGGGGCGATGCGCAGGTACAGGTCGAGGTCGTAGGCGTTGATGTGGGTGGTGAAGGGGCGGGCGTTCGCGCCGCCGTGGACCTGCTGGAGCATCGGGGTCTCGACCTCCAGGTAGCCGCGGTCCAGCAGGCCCTGGCGCAGGGCCTGTACGGCGGCGGAGCGGGCGCGGACGACGGCGCGGGCGTCGGGGCTGGTGATCAGGTCCAGGTGGCGCCGGCGGACCTTCGCCTCGGGGTCGGTCAGGCCGCGGCGCTTGTCGGGCAGCGGGTGCAGGCACTTGCCGGTGAGCTGCCAGGAGCCGGCGAAGACGGTGGGTTCCCCCTTGTCGGACAGGCCGGCGCGGCCGGTGACGGTGATGTGGTCGCCGATGTCGGTGTCGTGGGTGAAGCGGTCGAGGTCCGGGCCGGAGCCGTCGCGGGTGAGGGCGATCTGGTGGTCGCCGGACCAGTCGCGCAGCACGGCGAAGACGATGCCGCCGAAGTCGCGGACGAGCAGGACGCGTCCGGCGACGGTGACCTGCGCGCCGGGCGTGACGTCGGCGAGGGCGTGGGTGGGTGCCGGGACGCCGACCGGGTAGGGGTCGGTGCCGGTGGCGCGCAGCCGGTCCAGGGTGCGGTACCGGACGCGGACCTGGTCGGGCAGGCCCGCGTCCGGGGCGGCGGGCCCGGCCTGGTCCCCTCCGGCGAGGCCGAGCGCCGGCACGGACGGCGGGACCGCCGCAGCGGTGGACCGCCGTCCGGTCCCCGGGTGCCCCTTTCCCCAGAGTTTGTGCAAGCTGGGTACGGAGACGAAGCCCTCGGCGATACCGGAGGCGAGGCCGATGCGGGCGAGGGAGGCGGTGTCGCCGTAGCAGAGGAAGCGCGGGTACCACTCGGGGCGGTACTTGGCGTTGGAGCGGTACAGCGCCTCCAGTTGCCACCAGCGGGAGAAGAACAGCAGCAGCCGGCGCCAGAGCCGCAGGACCGGTCCGGCGCCGATGCGGGCGCCCTCCTCGAAGACCGACCGGAAGACGGCGAAGTTCAGCGAGATGCGGCGCACGCCCAGTTTCGGCGCGGCGGCGCACAGTTCGGCGACCATGAACTCCATGACCCCGTTGGGGGCGGCGCGGTCACGGCGCATCAGGTCCAGGGAGACCCCGTCGCGGCCCCAGGGCACGAAGGAGAGCAGGGCGAGCAGCCGGCCGTCCTCGCCGAGGGCCTCCACGAGCAGGCAGTCGCCGTCGGCGGGGTCGCCGAGCCGGTCCAGGGCCATGGAGAAGCCGCGTTCGGTCTCGGTGTCCCGCCAGGCGTCGGCCTTGTCGACGATCTCCTCCATCTCGCGTTCGGTGAGGTTCGCGTGGCGGCGGACGCGGCAGACGGCTCCGGTACGGCGGACCCGGTGCACGGCCTGCCGGGTGACGCGCATCTCGCGGCCCTTCAGGTCGAAGGAGGCCACGTGCACGATGGCCTCGTCGCCGAGCTGGAGGGCGCCCAGTCCGGCGCGGGCGCAGGCGCGGGCGCCGGCCTCGGAGGCGCCGATCACGGCGGGCGCCCAGGCGTGCCTGCGGGCCACGTCCAGCCAGGCGTCGATGGCGTGCGGCCAGGCCTCCGGGTCGCCGACGGGGTCGCCGCCGGCCAGGCAGACGCCGGCCTCGACGCGGTAGGTGACGGCCGCCTTGCCGCTGGGTGAGAAGACGACGGCCTTGTCCCGCCGGGTGGCGAAGTAGCCGAGGGAGTCCCGCTCGCCGTACGTCCTCAGCAGGGCGCGGATGCGGGCCTCCTCGTCGCCGTGCAGGGCGGCCTCCAGGCGCTGCGAGCGGAACAGCGTGGCGGCGGCGTTGAGCAGGGCGAGGGCGCCGAACAGCCCGAGCAGGAAGGTGATCTCGCGCGGCGGGCGGCCGGCGAAGGAGCCGGAAGAGACCAGTCCGCCGCACACCCGGTCGGCCGCCCACGCCAGGTGCTGGTCCGCCGGGAGCGTGCCCGGGAAGAGCAGCACCAGGCCCCAGCCGAGCAGGATCGCCACGGCCAGCCCGGCCAGCAGCACGGCCAGGGCCCGCCACACGGCACCGCGGCGGGAGGCGGCGTAGAACTCGTGGCGGGCCAGCACCAGCAGGAGCAGCAGCAGCGCGCACAGCACCAGGGAGGGCAGTGACGCGGCGTACAGGCCGACGGCCACGCCGGCCGCGTCGCCGAGGACGAGCAGGCCGAGATAGACGACGACCAGCCACCAGGCGACCCTCTTGCGGGCGGCGGTGGCGCCGGCCAGCAGGAACAGGAAGACGGCGTAGGCGAGGTTGGCGCTGATGGGGACCAGGAGCAGGTCGAGGGCGCGGACGACCGGGCGGAGCGGGTGGCGCAGCGGGGGGACGACGGCGAGCACGGCGCACAGCAGGCCGAGGACGGCGAAGAGGGTCGCGAAGGCCTTCGGGACCCAGCCGAGGCGCCCGCCGGGGGGCGGAAGCGCCGGGGCCGTGGCGTCCCTCCCGGAGGCGGGCTCCGCGGTGGCGGTCATGGTTCCGACTCTAGGAAGGGGCGCCGTGGCTCGCCCGTCGAGCGGCCGGGCAGCCGCCGCTTCTTCAGGAACGGTCGGTTCCGATAGCCTCACGACCGTGACGGAACAGCACGAGCAGCACTCGCCCGCACACCGGTTCGAGCGCGGCACGGACGGTCCGAAGGTCATCGTGGCCGGCGTGGACGGCTCCGACTCCTCGATGCGGGCCGCCGCGTACGCGGCCGGGCTGGCCCGGCGCCAGCACGCGCTGCTGGCGGTGGTGTACGTGCAGCCGGTGCTCGCCGCCGGGGCGGCGCTCGGGGCGCCGGTGGCGGAGACCACCGACGAGATCGCCGAGGACCTGGTCGCGCAGATCCGGGAGGGTGCCGAGCGGCTCAAGGGGATCTTCGAGGTGCGCTGGGAGTTCCACACCTTCCGTGGCGACCCCTACAACGGGCTGGTCAAGGCGGCGGACGAGCTGAAGGCGGACGCGGTCGTGGTGGGCGCCTCGGAGCAGGCCGGCCACCGGATCATCGGCTCGGTCGCGGTCCGCCTGGTGAAGACGGGCCGCTGGCCGGTGACGGTCGTGCCGTAGAGCGCCACGGCCACGCCACCCGTGGGCCGCCGGGGCGCCCGACGGCCGGAAGGGGGGGCTGAACACACCTGCGCGGTGACCGGCCCGCCCTCGGCCACCACGGGCCTCCGGCGGGACGCCCTTGAGACGGAGGCCGGCCGGCGAGTCCCCTCACCGCCGGCAGCAGGCGAGATGCCCCGGGGACGGAAACCGGCCGGCGACACCCGCCACCGGCAGAACCCCCCGCGCCGCAGACGAGCCGACGATCCCCCACCACCCGCCACCGGCAGAACATCCCGCGCCCGAGGCCGGCCGACGTTGCCGCCCCCCTGACCACCGGCAGGACGCCCCGGAGCCGGAGACCGGCCGGCGACACCCGCCGCGACGGGTCCCCGGCGCCTGCCCCGGCGGTCGGCCGATGGGTGGGGCCGGGCGGGAGCCGGGCGGGGGGGGCGAGGCCGGTGAAGCCGGGGACGAGGCACGAGGCCGGTGAAGCCGGGCACGACAGACGAGACCGGTGAAGCCGGGCACGAGACACCAGGCCAGTGAAGCCGGGCACGACAGACGAGACCGGTGAAGCCGGGCACGAGACACCAGGCCAGTGAAGCCGGGCAGGGGGGCGAGGCCGGTGAAGCCGCGTAGGGGGGCGAGGCCGGCGGAGCCGGGTAGGGAGGCGAGGCCGGCTCGGGATCGTCGCCGGGGCGCCTGGCACGGACGCCGGTCCCGCCGTGCGTGGCGTCTTCCCTGTGGCTCCGGGCTGAGCCATCATGATCCGCCGTCAGCCGTTTGCCGTCGGCGAAGAGGTGAGGCGTATGGCCAAGCTCCGTGCGGGTGAGGGGATTCTCCGCCGCAAACCCATCGAGCACATCGAGGAGACCGAGGTCACCGAGGGCACCCGGCTGGACAAGTCGCTGGGGCTCTGGCAGCTGACCGCCATCGGCGTCGGCGGCATCATCGGCGCGGGTATCTTCACCCTGGCCGGCACGGTGGCGAACGGCACGGCGGGGCCCGCGGTGCTGGTGTCCTTCCTGATCGCCGGTCTCGCGAGCGCCTGCGCCGCGCTGTCGTACGCCGAGTTCGCCGGGATGATCCCAAAGGCGGGCTCGGCCTACACCTACGGGTACGCGGTGCTCGGCGAGTTCGCGGGCTGGTTCATCGGCTGGGACCTGCTGCTGGAGTACACCGCGATCGTGGCCGTGGTGGCCATCGGCATCTCCGGCTACTTCGGCTTCCTGGTCGAGGCGGTGGGCGCGGACCTGCCCGACTGGATGCTGGGCGCGCCCGGCACCGGGTCCGGGCACCGGGTCGACCTGTTCGCGCTCGTGCTGTGCCTGCTGATCGCGTGGCTGCTGAACCTGGGCATCCGCAGCGCGGCCCGCTTCGAGACCTTCGTGGTCGTGCTGAAGGTGCTGGTGGTGCTGCTGGTGATCGGCGTGGGCGTGTTCCACATCAACACGGCCAACTACACCCCGTTCTTCCCGTTCGGCATCAGCGGGGCGTTCACGGGCGCCGCGACGGTGTTCTTCGCGGTGTTCGGCTACGACGCGATGTCGACGGCGGCCGAGGAGTCGAAGGACGCCCAGCGGCACATGCCGAAGGCGATCATCTACTCGCTGGTGATCTCCATGGTGCTGTACGTGGCGGCCTGCCTGGTGCTGACCGGCATGCAGAACTACAAGGACATCGACAAGGAGAGCGGCTTCTCCACGGCGTTCAAGTCGGTGGGCCTGGACGCGCTGGCGAACGTCATCGCGGTCGGCGCGATCATCGGCATCCTCACGGTGATGTTCACGTTCATGCTGGGCGTGACCCGGGTGTGGTTCTCGATGTCCCGGGACGGGCTGCTGCCCCGGTGGTTCGCCAAGACGCACCCGACGCGGCACGTGCCGACCCGCGTGACCTGGATCGTCGGGGCGGCCTCGGCCGCCATCGCCGGGTTCGTGCCGATCGGCGAGGCGGCCGAGCTGACCAACATCGGCATCCTGCTGGCGTTCGTGGTGGTGTGCACGGCCGTGATCGTGCTGCGCTACCGGCGGCCGGAGCTGCCGCGCTCCTTCCGGACCCCGGGGATGCCGGTCGTGCCCGCGCTGGGTGTCGTCTTCTCGATCTGGCTGATCACGTTCCTGCAGTGGCAGACGTGGGTGCGGTTCGCGGTCTGGTTCCTGATCGGCTGCGCGATCTACTTCGGCTACTCCTACCGGCGCTCGGCGCTGGCCCCGCGGCGGCCTTCCGGACAGGGCTGATCACTCCGCCATGACCAGGCCGTCCTGAGCGGCCCCCCGGCTGAGCACGACGTCCCTGATGCGGTTGCGGACGGCCTCCAGTTCGGCGCCCTGGGCGATGGCGTGGTTGAGGTCGAGGACGCGGCCGGCGTCGAGGTCGTACACCTGCGGGACGAACTCGGCCTTGGTGACCCGCCAGGCCCCGCCCGGCCGGGCGGGCGGGGCGAAGGTGAAGCGGCCGAGGGTGGACTCGTTGCCCCGCGGGTCCTGGGCTCCGTCGCCGTTGTACATCTCGCCGGCGATCTGGTCGCCCATCCCGTAGACCACCCAGGTGCCGTTGACCTTCTCGTACGCCTGCGGGACGTGGGCGTGGGTGCCGAGGATCAGGTCGATGTCCGGGTGGCCGTCGGTGGCCGAGGCGGTGAGCCGCTGGGCGAGGCCGAGCTGGAGCCGGTCGGGCTCGTCCTGCCACTCGGTGCCCCAGTGCACGGAGAGCACGACCACGTCGGCGCCGCCCCGCCGGGCCGCGCGGGCGTCGGCGATCATCCGGTCGGCGTCGATCAGGTTGACCGCCCAGGGCTGTCCGGGCGGCATCGGGTTGCCGTTGGTGCTGAAGGTGTACGACAGGTGGGCGACCTTGGCCGAGCCCGCCCGCAGGATCGTGACCGTGCGGGCCTCGGCCTCGCTGCGGGCGGTCCCGGAGTGCCGCAGACCGGCCTGGTCCATGGCGTCGAGGGTGCGCTGGATGCCGGCGGCGCCGTCGTCCAGGGCGTGGTTGGAGGCGGTGGAGCAGCCGTCGTAGCCGGTCGCGGCGAGACCCGCGGCGATCTGCGGCGGGGACTTGAAGACGGGGTAGCCGGTGTAGTCGCCGTCGGCGCCGTAGACGGTCTCCATGTGACACAGCGCCAGATCGGCGCCGGAGACGACCGGTGCCACGCCGGCCAGCATCGGGCGGAAGTCGTGGCCGTTGCCGCCGGCGTCGTAGGCGGCCCGTTCGATGACGGAGGTGTGCGGCAGGACGTCCCCGGAGGCGACGAGGGTGAAGCCGCCGGGCGCGGCGGGAGCCGAGCGTCCCTGGGCGCCGGTCTCGCGGTGCTGGTTCTGGCAGGCCGCCCCGGCCGCGAGGACGGCGGTCAGGGCCAGGGCCACCTGCTGTCTGCGTCCGATCATCAACTCACCCCAGGATTGTCGTATATACAGACGAAGCCGTGACGGGCATATGGGTATGAATCTGGTGTGCCGGATAAACAGCCCGGGTGGTGTCATTAGCCCGTCCGGTGTTCCGGCGTACCGCTCGGCCGACCGTTCGCCGACGCGATCGACCGTCCGTCGCACAACCGGGTACGCCCCCTGTCCGCCGGACCGGGCCCTGCGCTGCGATACGGCCATGACGGCCGGAACCTCACTCACCCACGGGACGACGACCGCCGAGGACGAGCTGGCCGCGCTCCAGCGCGAGCACGGCGGCCCCCTGTTCGCCCTGCTCCTCAGGCTCTGCGACGGAGACCGGCAGCGCGCCGAGGACCTCGTGCAGGAGACCCTGGTGCGCGCCTGGCAGCACCCCGAGGCACTGCACGCCGACGACTTCGACTCGGTACGGCCCTGGCTGCTCACCGTGGCCCGGCGGCTCGCCATCGACGCCCGGCGGGCCCGGCAGGCACGGCCACCCGAGATCGGCGACGAGGTCCCGGAGAACGCGCGGGTGACCGCCGACCACGCCGAGCGGGCCGCGGCGATGCTCGACGTCCGGGAGGCTGTGAAGACACTCACGCCCGAGCACCGTGACGTCCTGGTACTCGTGTACTTCCTCGGGGCCAGTGTGGCGGAAGCGGCGCAGACCCTGGGGATACCACCCGGTACCGTGAAATCCCGCGCGTACTACGCGCTGCGCGCCCTGCGCCGGGTCCTTCCGGGTTACGCGGCCGACCTGCGGTGAAACCGACAGCCTGGTCAAACCTCGGTAAAGCGCCTTGCTGTGGCCCCCGTTCGGGCAATGGGCTGTCCTCATCCGCGTTCCGGTCGGACGCGGCCCCGGGGTTCGGGTGACGCGCACGCACCGGAGGAAGGGCAGGAAGGGATGCTGCACACAGGGCACGAGAGCACGGACGGCACCGACGGCGGTGAACTGGCCGTCCCCATGGCCTGGTTGTACGCCGAGTACATCGCCGACGAGCTGCTGCGCACCGGCGATCTGATGCCACCGACGTCTTTCGAGTTCCGGGCCGGCCGGGACGCACTGGCGCTGACCGTCTTCCTTTCCGACACCGACGGGGAGCTGTCCGGCATCCGGGTGATCTCCCAGCTGGAGAACTGGCTGTCGCTGACCGCCTACGACCAGCCGTGGCGGGACTGGGTGCGGGCGCGCATGGCCGAGCTGACGGAGCGGGCGGCCGGCTCGGACGCCCCCGACCCCGACCTGGCACTGGCGGCGGACGCCTGGCGGTGGCTGGAGGAGACCGAGCTGCTGGCGCCGGACCTGGACGCGGTGCCGGGCGGCGGGATGTTCGGGGAGGACGACGGGCCGAAGGTGTGGACACCCGCCTGGCGGCTCGGACTGCCCCTGGGGCACCTCGCGATCCACCTCTTCTGAACCTTCCGGAATTCACACCAATCCGCGAGCCGGGCCGCTCCGAATCTCTTGTCCGCGATTCTGTGCGCGGCTTGAGTGATTCGGCGGTCGGCTGCGTACGGGTGGGAGCAAGGAGTAACCCCACCCGCACCCATCGGCACGAGGATTCGGCATGAGGTCCCTGGAAAGGCATCGCGACGTCGGCGCGTACGCGCTCGGCGTGCTGGACGAGGCGGAGGCCTTCCGCTTCGAGGACCACCTCATGGAGTGCCCTCAGTGCGCGGCACGCGTGACCGAATTCGGGCCCGCGACCCGGCAGTTGATGCTGTACCGCCGGGCCACGCCGCGCTTCGTGCACCCCATGGCACAGCCCGGTCCCCGGTTGCTGGACCGGTTGCTCGGCGAGCTGGCGCACCGGCACCGGGCGCGGCGCCGCCGGCTGCTGTACGGCCTGGCCGCCTCGGTGGTGCTGGCCGTCGCCGGTCCGGGGATCGTGGCCTTCGCCGGCCACGCCGAGCCGGCCGCGCCCCGGGTCACCGCGGCGACCGATCCGCACACCGGAGTGTGGGCGCGGGTCACCTCCGCGGACCAGGACTGGGGCAGCGATCTGCGTCTGGAGGTCAAGGACGGCTCCGGGCCGCACACCTGCCGGCTGGTCGCGGTCGGCCGCGACGGCAGCGAACAGGTGGTCGCCGGCTGGACCAACCCCGGTGACGGGACCCGGCCCACCACCACCATGGGCGCCGCGGCGATGCACCCGGACCAGATCGCACGCTACGAGGTCCGCACGGCAGAGGGAAAGCTGCTGGTCACAGTAGGGGAACGGTAACGGCGCCACGACTTGACCGAAGATTCATCTTAGGTAAGCCTTGCCTAGGTTTATTTGAGTCTTCCAGGAGCAGTCCGTGTCCGTACGCCCCGAACCCTCCCTGTCCCCCCAGCCGCCCTCCGCGTCGCGGCTCGGCGTCTACGACACGTGGTGGACGGTCGGCGCGGCGGCGGTGAGCGTCGGTCTGGGCCTCGCGGCCTGCGCCTGGGTCTCCGCGCACCTCAGGGTGGACGCCGCCCTGCACTCCGCGGCGCTCTTCGTCCACCTCGCCTCCCTGGTGCTGGGCTTCGGTGCCGTACTGGCCGCCGACTACCACGTCCTGCTCTGGCTGACCGGCCGCTGCTCCCTGGCCGACGCCCTGGAAGGCACCCACCGGCTGCACGTGCCGATCTGGGCCGGGCTCGCCGGGCTGGTGGCCAGCGGAGTCCTGCTCCATCCCGACCTCGGCGCCCCCCTCACCCGGATCAAGCTCGCCCTGGTGCTCGGGCTCACCCTCAACGGCCTGCAGGCCGGACTGCTCGCCCGGCGCATGCGGGCGCGGCGGGACGGGTCGGTCGCGCCGCGCCTGCTCGCCTGGGGGGCCGCCACCGCTGTCGTGTCCCAGGTGTGCTGGTGGGGAGCGGTGGTCATCGGCTTCCGCAACAGCCAACGCTGAGCCCGGGCTCACTTCAGCAGGCGGGACAGCCGGCGGTCGGCCAGCGGCTTGCCGCCCGTCTGGCAGGTCGGGCAGTACTGGAGCGAGGAGTCGCTGAAGGAGACCTCGCGGATGGTGTCGCCGCACACCGGGCAGGGCTCGCCGGTACGGCCGTGGACGCGCAGGCCGCTCTTCTTCTCCGACTTCAGCCGGCCGGCCGCCAGGCCCCGGGAGCGCTCGACCGCCTCGGTGAGCGTGTCGCGCAGCGCCGTGTACAACCGGTGGGTCTCCTCCGGGGTGAGGGACGCGGCGAGCTTGAACGGGGACATCTTCGCGGCGTGCAGGATCTCGTCACTGTAGGCGTTGCCGACGCCCGCGATCAGTGACTGGTCGCGCAGCGCACCCTTCAGCTGCCGCCGTTCGTCCTTGAGCAGGGCGGCGAAGCGTTCCTCGTCGAAGTCGGCGGCGAGCGGGTCCGGGCCGAGGCGGGCGATGCCCGGGACCTCCCGCGGGTCACGGACGACGTACACGGCGAGCCGCTTCTGGGTGCCGGCCTCGGTCAGGTCGAAGCCCTCTCCGGTCTCCAGCGCCACGCGCAGCGCCAGCGGGCCCTTGCCGGGCTTCGGCGGGGCGTCCGGCAGCCGGTCCTTCCAGTGCAGCCAGCCCGCACGGGCCAGGTGGGCCACGAGGTGCAGCCCGCCGTCCGTCTCCACGTCCAGGAACTTGCCGTGCCGGCGCACGGCCGTCACCGCGCCGCCCTCGACGGCGGTGACCGGGGGGTCGTACGTCTTCAGGACGCTGACGGCGACCGGCAGCACCCGCACCACCCGGCGGCCGACCAGGTGCTCGGTGAGGAAATCCGTCAGCGCTTCCACCTCGGGCAGTTCCGGCATACGTCCAGAGTGCCATCCGGCACCGACGACGCCCTGCGGTCCGCCCGGCCGGTGCCTCACGGCAGCCGGAACTCGCACCACACCGCCTTGCCGCCGCCGCGCGCCTCCACGCCCCAGGCGTCGGCGAGCCGGTCCACGAGGAGCAGACCGCGGCCGGACACCCGGTTCTCCCCCGCGTCGCGGCGCCGGGGCAGCGCGCTGGAGGAGTCCTCGACCTCGATGCGCAGCCGGCGGCCGCCGCCGGACAGGGCCCGCAGGGTGACGATCGCGGAGCCCTCGGTGTGCATCAGCGCGTTGGTGATCAGCTCGTCGGCGGCCAGCTCGATCTCGTAGGAGCGGTCGCGGGCGCCCCAGGCGCGGACCGCGGCGCGGATCATGTGCCGGGCCCGGGCGAGGGCCTCCGGGTCGTCGGGCGCCACGTACTGCCGGAGCCGGCCGCCGGCGGGCGCGGTCCCGGGGACGCAGCGGCGCAGCAGGAGCAGGGCCACGTCGTCTTCGCCGCCCTGTTCCTCGGACAGCTGGATCAGCCGGTCGGCGAGGTCGCGCACCTCGTCCGGGCCGTCCGCGACGAGTGCGGCGAGGCCGCGCATGCCGTCGTCGAGATCGGTGCCGGGCTTCTCGACGAGCCCGTCGGTGCACAGCAGCAGCGTGTGCCCGGGATCGAGTTCCAGGGTGGCGACCGGGTACTCCAGCCGACCGAACTCGGCGGACAGGCCGAGCGGCAGTCCGCCCTCGACGGTGACCCGGGTGCAGCTGCCGTCGCTGTGCCGGACGAGTGGGTCGATGTGCCCGGCGCGCACCACCTGGACGACCCCCGTGGACAGGTCGGCCTCGGCGTACAGGCAGGTGGCGAACCGGTCGGTGTCGAGTTCGTGGAGGAAGACGGAGGCGCGGGCCATCACCGCGGCCGGGGTGTGGCCCTCGGCGGCGTAGGCGCGCAGCACGATCCGCAGCTGGCCCATGACGGCCGCCGCGTGCGTGTCGTGGCCCTGGACGTCGCCGATGACCGCGCCGACCCGGCCGCCGCCGGAGGGCGTGCCCCCGGGCAGCGGGATCAGGTCGTACCAGTCGCCGCCGATGTCCCGGCCCAGGGCTGCCGAGCGGTAGCGGACCGCGACGTCGGCACCGCGGACGCTCGGGATGGTGCGGGGCAGCATGGCCTGCTGGAGGCCCTGGGCGAGGTCCTTCTCCTCTTCGTAGAGCATGGCCCGCATGAGACTCTGCGCGATGCTGCTGCCCAGGGCGACCAGGACGGCGCGTTCCTCGGCGGAGAAGCCGCGCCGGTCGTCGTAGAGCAGGCCCATCGCGCCGATCGGGCGGGCCTGGGCGATCAGGGGCAGATAGGCGGCCGAGGTGATGTGCAGGTCGGTGAGGTCCGGCCAGAGGATCGGGTAGCCGGCGGCGAACTCCTCCGGGGACTCGATGAACCGGGGGCTGAGGGTGCGGACGACCTCGCTCATCGGGTACGGCTCGTCGATCCGGGTGATGCGGGTGCCGGGGACCGAGCTGCCCGCGGGCCCCTCGGCCACCAGCCGGATCCGGCCCGCCTCCACCAGGCCCATCACCAGGCTGGCCGCACCCAGGTGGCGGACGCCGTGGGTGTCCTTGAGGACGTCGATGACGTCCTGGATGCTGCGGGCGTGGGCGAGGGCGGCGGAGATGACCTGGACGACGCTGGTCTGCTGCCGGAAGGCCTCGTCCTGGGCGGCGCGCAGACTGCGGGCGGCACTGTCGGCGAGCTCCTCGGTGGCGTCGCGGACGATGCCGACCACTCGGCGCGGGCGGCCGGTCTCGTCGCGCCGGATGTAGCCCTGGGTATGGGTCCAGCGCAGGGCGCCGTCGCGGCAGCGGATGCGGAAGTAGGTGCCGTAGTTCTCGCTGCCGTCCTTGATCGCGCGGGCGACCACCGCGTCCAGCCGGGCGGCCTCCGGCGGTGGCACCCGGACGGCCAGGCTTTCCGGGCGTCCGTCGTACTCGTCGGGCCGCAGGTCGAACACCTCGAAGGCCTGGGCGTCCATGTGGAAGAGACCGGCGTCCAGGTCCCAGTCGAAACTGCCCATCCGGTTGAGCGCGAGGATCGGGTCCGGGTGCGCGGGCCAGTCCTCCGGGAGTGACAGGGAGCTCGCTCCCCGATCGGCCATGGGGCCCACACTGCCAGGATCCGGCCGATTCTTCGACTTGATCGGCGGCCTCACCGGTCGCTCAGCCGACGGGACTGCCGGGGGCGGTGCCGGCCGGCCCGGTCGGGGCGCGGGTGGCCGTGCCCGATGCCATGAGGGGCGGGTCGGCCGGGGTCGTGCCGGCGCCGTCGGGCTTGTCCTGGATGCGGGGCGGGCCGGTCTCGCCGGAGGTGGCGAGGGAGAGGACGGGATCGGGGGCGAGGGATGGCGGCCGTGTCGCGGTGTTCCGGTCCGGGGGGCCGGTACGGCGGTCCGGTGCCGCGGGGACGGAGGGCGACGGCGGCATGCCGGTGCCGCCCGGGGAGGCGGGCGGGCCGCTCCCGTCGGGACGGGGCTGCCCGGTGACCGCCGTTCCGGCGTCCGCCCGCTCGGGGTCGGCCGGGCCGGTGGCCCCGGGGGGCGCGGGCACGACCCGGTCCCGGCGGACGTCGGGGCCGACCCGGCGCTCGATCCAGGTGCGGCTCGCGGCGTCCACGATCGTGAGGCTGGTGACGGGGCGGGACGCCGGGGCCACCACGACCACCTGGTTCGGCCGGTATCCGGCCCACGGGGTGCCGCGTGCACCGGCTCCGCCGCGGGTCGGTGTGGGCTGGTCGAGCGGGTTGCCGCAGGCGCAGCGCACCCGGGGCACCCCCCGGTTGTCGACGAGTACGGCGGTGCCGGCCTGGAGCACGGCCTGGTAGCGGGCCGCCGCGTGGTCGCGGTAGGCGTGGCTGGTGACGCGGGTGTCGGCGGCGAGGAGGACCGGGGTCAGACCGCGCAGGTATCCGGGGAGCTCCGCCCGGGTGACGCCGGCCACCCCGGCGAAGGCGTCGGCCCTGTCCTCGTCCGCCGCCAGGTGGCGGATGTGCCGCTCGACGTCGCAGCCGGCGACGCGCGGGGAGCCCCGGTACAGGCCGGGTGTCGCGCCGGACAGGGTGCGCGCCGCGCGCAGGGGCGCCTCGACGTCGCCGGGCTGCACCCGGGCGGTGACCCGGGGGGACTGGGACCTCGGCACACCGGTGTCGGTGGACTCGGTGAAGGGCTCGGGACCCCGCTCGGTGGCGGCCTGCAGGAGGACCAGCTCCCCCGCCCTGGTCTGCTTGACGCCGGTGCCCGCACAGCCCGTGGCCAGGAGCGTCACGAGGAACGCGCAGGCCGTGACGATGGTTCGGGTGGGTATCCGCACCGCACACTCCGCATCACTGTGGGTGATTACGCCCTATTGTTGGCATTGCCCAGCCTTGCCTGGCAACTCGGGGACCGTCGGGCCGAGAACGGCGCCGGTGGTCCCGCACAGGAGGCGTGCACGGCCGTGGACTGGTTCACCGCACCCGGCTACTGGCTGAGCCGGCTGGTCTTCCAGCGGGCTCTGGCGGGCCTGTACCTGGTCGCGTTCCTGACGGCGGCCCTGCAGTTCCGGGCCCTGCTGGGCGAGCGCGGGATGCTGCCCGTCCCCCGCTTCGTCGCCCGGGTGCGGTTCCGGCGCGCCCCCAGCCTGTTCCACCTGCACTACTCCGACCGCTTCTTCGCGGCCTGCGCCTGGTCGGGCTGCGCGGTGGCGGCGGCCCTGCTGGCCGGGGCGGACTCCGCGCTGCCGCTGTGGGCGGGGATCCTGCTGTGGCTGGTGCCGTGGGCGCTGTACCTGTCGATCGTCAACGTCGGCCAGACGTGGTACGCGTTCGGCTGGGAGTCGCTGCTGCTGGAGACGGGGTTCCTCGCCGCCTTCCTCGGCAACGACGAGGTGGCGCCGCCGGTGCTCGTGCTGTTCCTGCTGCGCTGGATCCTGTTCCGGGTGGAGTTCGGCGCCGGGCTGATCAAGATGCGGGGCGACGCCTGCTGGCGGAAGCTGACCTGCCTGTACTACCACCACGAGACCCAGCCGATGCCGGGCCCCCTCAGCTGGTTCTTCCACCATCTGCCGAAGCCGCTGCACCGGGCGGAGGTGGCCGCCAACCACGTCACCCAGCTGGTCGTGCCGGTCCTGCTGTTCACCCCGCAACCGATCGCCACGGCCGCCGCCGCCCTGATGATCGTCACCCAGCTGTGGCTGGTGCTCTCCGGGAACTTCTCCTGGCTGAACTGGGTCACCATCGTGCTGGCCCTGTCCGCGCTCCGGCTGCCGGCGACGGCGCCGTCCGTGCCCGCGGCGCCGCTGTGGTACGAGGTGCTGGTGCTCGCGGTCGCCGCCCTGCTGGTCCTCCTCAGCTACCGGCCCGTGACGAACATGGTCTCCCGCCGCCAGGTGATGAACCGCTCCTTCGACCCGCTGCACCTGGTGAACACCTACGGCGCGTTCGGCAGCGTCAGCCGGGTGCGCTACGAGGTGGTGGTCGAGGGCACGCTGGACGACACTCCGCACCCGGACTCCGACTGGCGTGAGTACACGTTCCGGGGCAAGCCCGGCGACCCTGGGCACTGGCCGCGCCAGTTCGCCCCCTACCACCTGCGCCTGGACTGGCTGATGTGGTTCGCGGCGCTGTCGCCCGGCTACGCCGGGGAGTGGTTCGGGGGGCTGGTGGAGCGCCTGCTGGAGAACGACCGGGACACGCTCAGGCTGCTGCGCCGCTCCCCGTTCCCGCCGGACACCCCGCCCCGCTATGTCCGGGCCCGGCTGTTCCGCTACCGGTTCACCAGCTGGCGGGAGCTGCGGGAGACGGGGGCGTGCTGGGAGCGGACGTTCGTACGGGAGTACCTGCCGCCGACGCGGCTGGCGGGCTCGGTTCAGAGGTCGTAGACGCGGGTCGCGGTGGTCCTGAACAGCGCCGTGCGCTCCGCCTCGCCGAGCCCCGCGGTCAACTCCTCGGTGAGCGCGTGGACTTCGGTGTACGGCGAGGACGGCCTGTCCTCGCGCACCTTCCGCGCCCGCGTCTGGCGCGGCTACCAGGAGGAGGGCGCCTTCGCCCGCACCCGCCGCGAACACGCCGCCATCCACCGCGCCCTCACCGCCCGCGACCCGGAGTCGGCACGCGCGGCGGCAGCGGCCCACGTGGGCGAGGTGGAGGAGTGGCTCACGACGCAGCTGGGTCCCTGAGCAGCCCCTCGGTCAGGCTCCCACCGGGGGCGGGGGCGCCTCCGGGCGCCCGCTCTGCGCCTCGGACCAGGCGCGCAGCTCGGTGGCGCCGATCTCCTCGACCACCGCCTGCAGCGCCTGCCGGGCCGCCGCGTCACGTTCGGCCTCCGGCAGGAGCAGGTAGCGGTCGATCGCCCGGCGCAACGACTCCCGCGCCTGCGCGGCCAGCACCCAGCGCGAGCCGGCGCCGTACAGCTGGCGCATCCCGGTGAAGAAGACGGCGCCGCCCGCGATCAGCGCGGTCAGCCAGGCGGGGGCGTGCAGGCCGGCGGCGACGACGGTCACCGATGTCGTGAGCAGGGCGCCGAGTTCGGTGGCGTGGTGCAGCCGCCTGGCACGGTCCGAGGCCCGCGCGTAGAACGCCAGGTCCTTCCGGGCGAGCGCCAGCAGGGGATCCGGCTCCGCGGCCCAGGAGTTGTCGGGCACCCTTCTTCGTTGCATCGGGACATCATCGCGGCTGTGACCGGGCCGGGGAAAGCCCGGGCGGTGGGCAAGGGCGGCCCGGGCACCCTCGCCCACCGTGGGTTCAGGCCCTGCGCAGCCTCAGGGTCACCAGTTCGAACGGGCGCAGCCGCACGGTGACCCGGTCACCGTCGAGCACCGGCGGCGCCCCCTCGTCCCACGGCCGCTCCAGCAGGTCGGTCGCCGTGACGTCCGCGACCTCGAAGCCGGCCGTCAGGGTGGCCCGGGCGCGGCCGCCGTGGGCCTCGTGGAAGCGGACGACCACGTCTCCGGTGCCGTCGTCGGCGAGCTTCACCGCCGTCACCACCACCGCGTCGTTGTCGACCGTGACCAGCGGGGTGACCTCGCGGGCGCCGGTCAGCCGGCGTTCGGGCAGGTTGACCCGCCAGCCCTCGCGGACCGCGTCGGCGATCGAGGCGCCGGGGAGCAGGGCGTGCCGGAAGCGGTGGACGCCCTGGTCGGTCTCCGGGTCGGGGAAGCGCGGGGCGCGCAGCAGGGACACCCGGACCGTCGTGGTCGTACCGCGGTCGCCGTCGGTGCGGACCGTGCGGGTCACGTCGTGGCCGTACGTCGAGTCGTTGACGACCGCCACGCCCCAGTCCGGCTCCGCCAGGTGGACGAAGCGGTGGTTGCAGGCCTCGAACTTGGCCCACTCCCATGAGGTGTTGGTGTGGGTGGGGCGGAAGGCGTGCCCGAACTGGGTCTCGGACGCGTACCGCTCGGCGTGCAGGTCGAGCGGGAAGGCCAGCTTCAGGAACTTCTCCGTCTCGTGCCAGTCGACCTCGGTGTCGACGAGCAGCCGCCGCTCGCCCGGCGGCAGGGTCAGCAGCTGGGTGACCCGGGAGGAGCCGAAGGTCCGGACGATCCGCACCGAGGTGCCGTCCTCGCCGGCCGTGACCGAGTCGGCGTCGGTGAGGTCGGTGACGGTGTTGCGGTAGAAGGAGTCGACGTCCCAGGCGTCCCACATGTTCGGGAAGTCCGGGTGGAGCTGGAGGAGATTGGCGGACCGGCCGGGGGCGACGGTCTCGCGGTCGGCGGCGGGGTCGTAGGCGGAGACGACCAGGCCCCGGGCGTCGACGGTGATCCGCAGCAGGCCGTTGTCCAGCGTGAACCCGCCGTCCTCGCGCGCGGCGAGCCGCGTGTGTCCCGTCACGGCGGGTGGGGCGGCACCGCCCGCGGGGACGCCGTGGCCGGCGTGCGGGGCCGCGTTGAAGACAAGCTCGGTGCCGCCCTCGCCGGCCAGGGCCCGCTGCGCCGCACCGATGATCCCGTTCAGCTCGGCGGCGACGCGCTCGTACGTCGCCCGTGCCTCCCGGTGCACCCACGCGATGGAGGATCCGGGCAGGATGTCGTGGAACTGGTGCAGCAGGACCGTCTTCCAGATCCGGTCCAGCTCCTCGTACGGGTAGGGGAATCCGGTGCGTACGGCTGCCGTGGCCGCCCACAGCTCGGCCTCCCGCAGCAGGTGTTCGCTGCGCCGGTTGCCCTGCTTGGTCTTCGCCTGGCTGGTGAGGGTGGCGCGGTGCAGTTCCAGGTACAGCTCGCCCACCCAGACGGGCGGTTCGGGGTACTCGGCCTCGGCCTTCTCGAAGAACGCGCGCGGTGCCTCCCAGACCACGGTCGGGGAGCCTTCGAGGTCGCGCAGCCGGGCCGCCTTGGCGACCATCTCGCGGGTGGTGCCGCCGCCCCCGTCGCCCCAGCCGGTGGGCGCGAGGGAGTGCCGGGCCCGGCCCCGGTCCTTGAAGTTCCGGGCCGCGTGGGCGAGTTCGCTGCCCTTCATCGAGCAGTTGTAGGTGTCGACGGGCGGAAAGTGGGTGAAGACGCGGGTGCCGTCGATGCCTTCCCAGTGGAAGGTGTGGTGCGGGAACGTGTTCGTCTGCGACCAGGAGATCTTCTGCGTCAGCAGCCACTTGGAGCCGGCCGCCCTGATGATCTGCGGCAGGCCCGCGGCGAAGCCGAAGGTGTCCGGCAGCCAGGCCTCCTCGTTCTCGATGCCGAACTCGTCGAGGAAGAACCGCTTGCCGTGCACGAACTGCCGGGCCATCGCCTCCGAGCCGGGCATGTTGGTGTCCGACTCCACCCACATCCCGCCGGCCGGCACGAACCGGCCCTCCGCCACGGCCTTCTTCACCCGCGCCCACACCTCGGGCCGGTGCTCCTTCACCCAGGCCCACTGCTGCGCCTGGGACATGGCGAACACGAAGTCCGGCTCGTCCTCGACGAGCGCGGTCATGTTGGACGTCGTACGGGCCACCTTGCGCACCGTCTCGCGCAGCGGCCACAGCCACGCCGAGTCGATGTGCGCGTGCCCGACGGCGCTGATCCGGTGCGCGGACGGCACGGCGGGGGCGGACAGCACGCCGGTCAGCCGCTCCCGTGCCCGGTCCGCGGTGCCGTTCACGTCCTGGAGGTCGACGGCGTCCAGGGCGCGTTCGACCGCGCGCAGGATGTCGTGCCGGCGTGCGGAGTCGACGGGCAGCTCGGCCATCAGCTCACCCAGCACCTCCAGGTCCAGCACCAGCTGCCAGACGGTCTCGTCGAACACGGCGAGGTCCATGCGGGTGAGCGTGTACTGCGGCTCGGCGCCGGCGGTCTCCTTGTCGCCGAGCGGGGTGGGCCGGAAGGGGTGGTAGTCGAGGATGACCGGGTTGGAGGCGGCCTCGATGTGCAGGCGCACCTCCTCGCCCCCCGCGACCGGCGCACCGATCCGCACCCACTGGTTGCGTGGGTTGAGGCCCTTCACCGGGGTGCCGTCGGGCCGGTAGACCAGGCCCTCGCACTGGAAACCGGGCATGTTCTCGTCGAAGCCGAGGTCCAGCAGCGCCTCGACGGTCCGCCCGGCCCAGGCCTCGGGCACGGTCCCGGTCACCCGGAACCAGCTGGTGCCCCACGGAGCACCCCACCGGGTGCCCACCTCGATCGGCTCGGGCTCGGCGGCGAGCCCCTGCGCGACCGGCACGGGCTCGCCGGGCGCGTGCCACACCGCGACCCGGAGCGGCACGGACTCGGGGTACACGGCAGGGCGGATACGTTCGTCGAGGACGCGCCTGAGGCGGGCTTCCACCAGCGTGCGGTCGTCATGCATGCGGGGTGCTCCCTGCGGGTTCCGGTGTTTACCAGGGGTGGGTGACGGTGACGGGGGCCGAGGCGTTGTAGAGCTCCCCCACCGCGCGCACTTCGAACCGTGCGGTCGTCTCGCCTTGTTCGGGCCGCTGGCCGGGGACGAACCAGGCGCGCTGGCCGGTGGCGCCGAGGAAGCGGCGGGTGCCGTCGGGGAGGAGGCGGTGGAGGGTGTAGTGGCGGACGGTGCCGGGGGCGGCGTTCCAGGCGAGGCGGAGGTCGCCTCCGTTCGCCGCCGTGACGCGGGCACCGGTGGGAGCGGCGGGCGGCGGCGGGGTGCCGTCGGGGCGGACGGCGAGGCCGCCCAGCCGCCAGCGGACCGGGCCGTCCGTGGCGGTGAGGCGGACACCGAGGGCGTGGACGGTGCCGGACAGGCCGGTGAGCGGGACGGTCACGGTCTGCCAGCCGTTGACCGATCGCACCCGGATGTTGTGGTTGACCGGGTTCACAGCGCGATAGGTGTACGGCGGTGTCGCCCCCGGCATCCCCGGTTCGGCCGTCGCCACCGCCAGCTCGACGTTCACACCCCCAGCCTCGCTCCGGAAGGTCAGGTCGACAACCGTGCTCACACCGATCGGCAGCCGCGTCGCGTACAGGTCCACGACCGCTGGATGATCCAGTTCACCGGCCACCAGCACGCTGCTCCCGCCGCGCCAGGCGTCGGCGAAGTCGAAGGCGACCGCCGGCCGCTCCCCCGCCGTCCGGACGATCCACCGCCGTGACGGCAGCCGGTCCTGGAGCCCGAGATGGTTCCACGGCACCGCCGAGGCGACCGTCCCCTCCTCGTACCAGCGCAGTCCGTGCCCGGTGTTGAACACGGAGGCGAACGGCACCGAGGTCACCGTCGACCGGTCCGCCACGGACACCGCCGGCGCCCGCCAGGGATCACCCGCGTCCGGCCGCGCCGGGTCCAGCGAACGACCGGTCCAGAACCGGTCGTCGGCCGCGTGGAAGTCCACGGGCGCGCGCCGGTCGGCGGGCAGGTGGTTGCGGGTCCACTCGGGCCGGTAGAAACCGATCGAGGTGACGTGCGGCGGGCCGGCCGGCACGATCGCGTCCCAGTTCACATACGTGTCGGACCCGTTCGACTCGACGTCGACGCCGGCCCACAGCTGGTAGCGGCTGCGGCCCAGCCGGTCCGCCTTCGTACCGGACGCGGCCAGCGTGGCCGTGCTCCACCGGAAGTCCACGAACATGTCGTCGCAGGCCTGGAAGAACGCCTGGTTCCGGCTGTTCAGGGCGCCCTGCCAGCCGACCGTGCCGTTCACGGTCATCGCGTCGTACCAGGTCACTCGTTGCCCCCTGGCCGCGGCGAGGGCCTTGAGCTCCTGGACGAAGCCCAGTACGGCCGTGCCCAGCGCGGTGTCGCCGCCGCCGGTCTCAGCGTTCACGAACCAGCCGTCGAAGCCGTAGGCCGCGGCGACCGCGACGAGTTGCGCGGCGAGCGGGTGGCGGCCGGCGGCGTCCTTCTGCACCAGGTCCCGGGTCCACTGGAGCTGTCCGCCGTAGGCCACCGGGGGCAGGAAGACGTTTCCGAGGACGGGGACGCCGTGCCGGTGGGCCGCGTCCACGACGGGCGCGTTCGGCGCGAGGATCAGTCCTTCGCCCGCCGAGCCGCCCCAGAACACCAGCTCGTCGAGGTACGCCCAGTGGGTCAGGGCGTAGTGGTCGGCGGTGGCCGAGCCCTGGGAGGGGTTGCCCGAGGTCGGCCCGAAGGAGACGAGCGCCTGGACACGGGCCTGGCCGGAGCGGGCGGTGGGGTTCGCCGGGGTGGGGGTGAAGCGGGGGGCGAGCGGCACGGTCGCGGCGTTGAAGGCGAGGTCGGCGTCGTCGGCCGCGCGCCAGCTCTTCAGGCTGCGCCAGGTGATGCCGGGCCCGGGGCTGCCGGCGGGCAGCGAGTCCGGGTACCAGTACGCGGCGTACGGCGGGGTCGCGGCGGTGGCGCGCGGGGCGGCCGCCGCGGGCAGGGCGGGGGCGAGGGCGGCGGCGCCTGCGGCGATCAGGACGGTGCGTCTGGTGGGGTGCACGAGCGGGTGCCTCCTTGGGGGATGGGGAGTACCTGGTCGGGAGTGACGACGTCGGTGATGCCGCGCGCGGCGAGGTGGTCCTTGTCGTCGGCGCGCGTGTCGAGGACGGTGGTGGGGCGGGCTCCGTCCGCGACGAGCCGGAAGAAGGCGTCGAAGACGTCGCCGCCGGGCGCGCAGCGGGAGCGCCGGCCGGGCGCGGCGGGTACGACGAGGGCCGTGCCGCGCACCGCCGGGGCGCGGGGGGTCCGGCGGGCCGCTCCGGCCAGCACCCGGGCGATGTCCTTCGGCCGCCGGTCGTTGGTCAGCAGGCCGAGGGAGTACTCGAGGGCGGGGAAGTCGGCGAGGGTGCGCGGGACGTCGTGGGAGCACCACCAGGTGACGCCCCACAGGTCCGGGCAGTCCAGTACGTGGGCGAGGGTCTCCTCGGCGAAGGCGGCGGCGTGCTCGGCGGGCACGAGGGGCGCGGGGGCGCCGACCTCCTGGAGCCACACCGGCCGGTGCGGCTCGTCCGCCCAGGCCTTGCTCAGCTCGACCAGGTAGGCGGCGTGGTGCTCGGTGGGCACCGAGGTACGGCCGTACCGCTGGGCGGTGCCGTTGAAGACCCAGGAGTGCACGGCGGTGAGGTCGCCGAGCCGGGCGGAGTGGCCGGGGGTGAAGGGCTGGTCGTCCTGGTACCAGGCGGCGTCGTAGGAGGCGTGCAGGTGGAGCCGGCCGGGGGCGCCCTCGGCGCAGGCGGCGAGCATCCGGGTGAGCCAGCGTTCGGCTTCCCCGGGGGTGATCCGGTCGGGGTCGGGGTGGGGGCCGGCGGCGAACTGGTTGACCTCGTTGCCGACGGTCATGCCGAGGAAGGCCGGCCGGTCGGCGAGGGCGGCGGCGAGGGTGCGCAGATAGGCGGCCTGACCGTCGGTGACGTCCGGGTCGGTGAAGAGGTTGCGGCGGTGCCAGGTGCGGGTCCAGGCGGGCAGGAAGTCGAAGCTGGACAGGTGCCCTTGGAGTCCGTCCACGTTGACGTCGAGGCCGCGTTCGGCGGCGGCGTCGGCGAGGGCCACGAGCTGGTCGACGGCGCGCGGGCGGATCAGGGTGCGGTTGGGCTGGAAGTACGGCCACAGCGGGAAGACGCGGATGTGGTCGAGGCCGAGCGCGGCGATGGCGTCGAGGTCGGCGCGCACGGAGTCGAGGTCGAAGTCGAGCCAGTGGTGGAACCACCCTTCGCTGGGGGTGTAGTTGACGCCGAAGCGCACGGCAGCAGGCATGCGGTGTCCTTGCACTCGGGGGGCAGTCGAGGAGGGTTCAGCCCTTGACCGCGCCCTCGCCGACCCCGCGGAAGAAGTACCGCTGGAGGCAGGCGAAGAGGACGATGAGCGGTGCCACGGCGATCACGGTCCCGGCGGCGACGAGGCGTTCGTCGTTGGCGAAGGTGCCGTGCAGATAGTTGAGGCCGATGGTCAGGGTGAACCTTGACGGGTCGCTCAGCACGATGAGCGGCCACAGGAAGTCGTCCCAGGCGCCCATGAAGGCGAAGATCGCGACGACGGCGAGGGTGCCCTTCGCCGACGGCAGGGCGACGCGCCAGAACCGCTGCCAGACGTCGGCGCCGTCGACGTAGGCCGCCTCCTCGATCTCGTAGGGCAGGTTGCGGAAGGCGCCCCGCATCAGCAGCACGTTCATCGCGCCGACGGCGCCGGGCAGCACGACGCCGATCAGCGTGTTGTTCAGGCCGAGTTCGCGCATGGTGGTGAACTGGGCGATGACGATGCCCTCGACGGGCACGAGCATCGCCAGCACGAAGACGAGGGTGGCCGCGCGCCGGCCGCGGTAGCGCAGCCGGGCCAGGGCGTATCCGGCGAGTGCCGAGCCGACGCAGTTGGTCACGACGCTTGCGGTGGCGACCTTCAGGGAGTTCAGGGCGTAGTCCCAGACCGGGATGGTGTCGGCGACCCGGCTGTAGTTGTGCAGGGTGGGGTGGCCGGGCAGGAACCGGGGCGGGGAGCTGTAGATGTCCTCGGTGGGGCCCTTGAGGGAGGTGGACAGCTGCCACAGGAACGGGCCGGCGGTCAGGGCGAGGACGGCGAGGAGCAGCAGGTAGCGCCCGATCAGCTCGCCGGCCCGGATCCGGCGGCCGTGCTCGTCGGTGACGCGCGGCTCGCGGACCTCGGTGGCCGGCCGTTCGGGCCGTACCTTCTCCAGGACGCTCACGACTCCTCCTTCCGGTCGGCGCGCAGTACGAGCAGCATCAGGGCGACGGTGACGGCGAACACGACGACGGAGAGGGCGGAGGCGTAGCCGACCCGGCCGGTGAGGCCGGTGCCGGTGCGCTGGACGAGCATGACGAGGGTGGTGTCCTCGCCGGCCGGACCGCCGCTCGGGCCGGCCATCAGGTAGACCTCGGAGAACACCTTGAAGGCGGCGACGGACGACAGCGCGGCGACCAGCACCATGGTGGAGCGCACGGCGGGCACGGTGACGGAGAGGAAGCGGCGCACCGGTCCGGCGCCGTCGACGGCCGCGGCCTCGTGCCATTCGCGCGGTACGTTCGCCAGCGCGGCCAGATAGATGATCATGTAGTAGCCGAGGCCCTTCCACACCGTGACCGCCATGGCGCTCAGCAGGAGCAGCCACTGGTCGCTCAGGAACCCGATCCGGCCGATCCCGACGGTCTCCAGCAGGGAGTTGACCAGGCCGCGCTCGTCCAGCAGCCACACCCAGATCAGCCCGACCACGACGATCGAGGCGACGACCGGGGTGTAGAAGGCGGAGCGGAAGAACGTGATGCCGGGGATGTTCTTCTGCACGAGCAGCGCGAGCAGCAGCGGCAGGACGACGAGGGCGGGTACGACACCGGCGATGTACAGGGTGCTGTTGCGCAGGCCGGTCCAGAACATGTCGTCGTGGAGCAGCTCGCGGAAGTTGGCGAAGCCGACGAAGCGGCCGGGGACCAGGGTGCGGCGGTCGGTGAAGGAGTTCCCCAGCGTGGAGAGGAACGGGTAGAGCACGAACGCGCCGGTGATCAGCAGTCCGGGCGCGGCGAACAGCCAGGGGCTGGACGGAAGCTGGCGCCTGATGCGGAGGGGGGTCGCCATGGCGGGTCAGCCCTGCCGGAGCAGCCGGTCGGCGGCGTTGACAGCGTTGTCGAGGGCTTCCTTCGGGCTCTCCTTGCCCTGGAGCGCCTTGGCGACCTCGTTGCGCAGCGCGGTCTTCATCTGCTCGCTGAACAGCACCGGCGTGTAGTTGACCGCGTTCTTCAGGGACTTGGCGGCGGCGACGCGTACCCGGGTCTCGTCGGTGCCGTCCTCCTTGGTGAAGTACGGGTCGTCGAGGGAGCCGGCGGTGCTCGGGAAGATGGCGACCTGCTTGGCGAAGGACATCTGGTGCCGCGCGTCGGTGACGAAGTGCGCGAAGGCGACCGCGGCCGGGGTGTGCCGGGTGCGGGAGTTGACCATCACACCCATCACGTACATGTTGACGTGCCCGGTGCTGGTGATCTGGTCGGTGATGCCGATGTTCCGGTACAGGCTCGGCGCGTTCTTCTTGAAGTTGCCGAGGTCCAGGGCGCTGCCGGGGTTCATGGCGACGGCGCCGGTGAGGAACTTCTTGCCCGCCGACTCCCCGGTGGCGGTCAGCGCCTGCGGGTCGAGGGCCTTGGCGTCGTACAACTGCTTGTATCTGGTGAGCAGTTCGACACCCTTGGCGTCGTTGAAGGTGAAGGCGGTGCCCTGCTCGTTCATCAGCGGGACGCCGTAGCGGCCGAAGTCCTCGATGGTGGGCACGTTGGCGAGGGTGGCTACCTTGCCGTCGCTCTGCCCGGCCATCCGCAGGGCGTCGGCGAAGAGTTCGTCGTACGTCTTCGGCGGCTGCTCCGGGTCGAGTCCGGCCTGCCGGAACAGCGCCTTGTTGTAGAAGAGCGGGCCGGTGTTGAGGTACCAGGGGAAGGCGTACATGCCTTTCTTGCCCGGTATTCGATGGCCGGCCCAAGCGCCCGGCAGGTACTCGGACCTGTACTGGGCGGCTGCCTTGTCGAGGTCGAGGGCGAGGCCGGCCTCGGCGAGCGGGGCGACCAGGTCCGGGGAGACGTTGACGACGTCGGGCAGGGTGCCGCCGGCCGCGTCGGCGCTGAGCTTGTCCGGGTAGCCCTCGGCGGGCTGGTCGACCCATTTCACGTGGGTGCCCGGATACTTGTTCTCGAAGTCGGCGATCAGGCTCTCGAAGTACGGCTTGAAGTTGGCGCGCAGGTTCCAGGTCTGGAAGGTGATGTCGCCCTCCACCTTGCCGGAGGCGTCGGTCGTACCGCCGTCGTCACCACCCGAGCCGCAGGCGCTCAGCGGCAGGACGAGGGCGACGGCAGCGGCGGTGAGGGCTCTGCGGGACATGGGCACGGGGACACGGCTCCCTTGCTGTTCCGGGGCTGGTTCGTGGCGTCAGAGACCTTGCCCGGGGCCTTCCGAGAAAGTCAATGGATTCACCGAGCTAAAGAAACAAGCCCTTCATCAGTGCAGGTCAGAGAGTTTTGTTCCGGACGCTTGCCGCAATTCACTAATGCGCTTTAGGGTCTTGACACCTCCACGCACTCAAGCGCATTAGCAATCACCCTCCGAAGGGGAGAGACGTGCCGACCAGACGGTCCCCCGCCCGCCGGCCCACGATGAAGGACATCGCCCGGCGCGCCGGGGTCTCCGAGAGCGCCGTGTCCTTCGCGCTCAACGGCCGCCCCGGCGTGTCCGAGGCCACCCGCGCCCGGGTCCGCCGGGTCGCCGAGCAGCTCGGCTGGCGCCCCAGCACGGCCGCCCGCGCCCTGTCCGGAGAGGGCGCGGCGACGGTCGGCTTCGTCCTGGCCCGCCCCGCCCACACGCTGGGCGTGGACTCGTTCTTCCTCCAGCTCGTCTCCGGCATCCAGGAGGTCCTGGCCGAGCGGCACCTGGGCCTGCTCTTCCAGGTGGCGCAGGACGTGAGCGACGAGTGCGCGGTGTACCGGCGCTGGTGGGCGGAGCACCGGGTGGACGGCGTCCTGGTGGCCGACCCGCGCGCCGACGACCCGCGCCCCGACCTGCTGGACGAACTCGGCCTGCCCGCCGTGGTGATCGGCGGCGCACCGGACGAACGCCACCCCGGTCTGTCCACCGTCTGGGCGGACGACGCGGGCGCGATGGCCTCCGTCGTGGACGAGCTGACCGCCCTCGGCCACCGGCGGATCGTGCACATCGCCGGCCTTCCGGACCTGGCCCACACCCGGCGCCGGATCGCCACCCTGCGCGCGGAGGCGGAGCGGCGCGGGCTGTCCGAGGTCCGATCGGTGACCACGGACTACTCCGACACCGAGGGCGCCGCGGTCACCCGCCGGGTCCTGAACTCCCCGGCTCCTCCGACCGCGTTGATCTACGACAACGACGTGATGGCGGTGGCCGGGGTCTCGGCGGCGGCCGAACTCGGCTGCCGCGTACCGGAGGACGTCTCCGTCGTCTCCTGGGAGGACTCGGCGCTGTGCCGCATGGTCGCCCCGCGGCTGTCCGCCCTGTCCCGTGACAGCGCCGAGTTCGGCCGCACGGCGGCCCGGGAGCTGCTGGCCCTGCTGGACGGCGCCCCGGCACGGGCGGTGGGGGTACCGGTGCCGCGGCTGACGGGGCGGGGCAGCACGGGTGCCGTGCGCCCCGGCAGCCCGGTCGGCACGGCGCCCTGATGGCCGGTCGGCTCCGGTCCGCCGGACGCGTCCTCTCGACGTACTCCGCCCGGCCGTGCAGAGTTCTCCTACCGTCGTCCGTACCGATGAGTAACGAGGAGTGCCCGTGAGCAGTTGGGCCGGCCGGAGTGCCGTCGAGATCGCCGCCGCCGTCCGTGAGAAGCGGGTCACGCCACGGGAGGTGGTGGCCGAGCATCTCGCGCGGATCGAGCGGCTCGACGGCCGGGTAGGGGCGTTCCGGAAGGTCCGGGCACAGGCGGCGCTCGCCGAGGCCGACGAGGTGGCCTCCCGCGCCGATCTGGACGGACTCCCGCTCGCCGGCGTGCCGTTGGCGGTCAAGGACAACCTGGCGGTGTGCGGCGAGTCCGCCCGCAACGGCTCCGCCGCCACCCCGGACGCCCCGGCCGGCGAGGACCATGTGACGGTGGCCCGGCTGCGTGCGGCCGGTGCGGTGGTCGTCGGCCTGACGAACGTGCCCGAGCTGTGCGTCTTCGGCACCACGGAGGGCCCGTACGGCATCGCCCGCAATCCGTGGGACCTCTCCCGTACGGCGGGCGGCTCCTCCGGCGGCAGCGCGGCGGCGGTCGCGGCGGGGCTGGTGCCGCTCGCGCTCGGCAACGACGGCATGGGCTCCCTGCGCATCCCGGCCGCGAACTGCGGGCTGGTCACGCTGAAGCCGGGGCACGGGGTGGTGCCGGCCGGGATCGGCAACGGCGACTGGTTCGGGATGTCGGAGAACGGCCCGCTGGCCACGACGGTCGGGGATCTGCGGCTGATGCTGGCGGTCCTCGCGGACAGGGAGTTCGCGCCCACGGAGGAGCGGCCCCGCCGGAGGATCGCCGCCGCGGTGCGCAGCCCGCTCGCCGGGGTCGGCGTGAGCCGGCCGTATACGATCGCGGTCCGGCAGGCGGCCGGGGTGCTGGCCCGGGCCGGGCACCAGGTGCGGCGGGCCGAGCCGCCGTACCCGCTCTCGCTCGGCGTGACCGCGCTGCGGCACTGGACGGCAGGCACGGCGGTGGACGCCGAGGGGCTGGACAGGACACGGCTGGCCCGCCGCACCCGGGTGCACGCGGCCGTGGGCCGCCCGTTCGTCCGCCGGGTCCGCACCGGCGAGGCCCGCGAACGGCTGCGGGCCCGGCTGACGCCGTTCTTCACCGAGTACGACGTGCTGCTCACCCCGGCGCTGGCCCGCCGCTCCCCGCAGGCCGGCCCGTGGCACGAGCGTGGCTGGCTGCCCAACGTGCTGGCGAACACCGCCTATTCGCCGTTCACCCCGCCGTGGAACCTGACCGGCTGGCCCGCGATGTCCGTCCCGGCCGGCACCCTGCCCTCGGGCGCCCCCTGCGCCGTGCAGCTCGTGGGCCGGCCGGGCACGGAGGCCCTGCTGCTCGATCTGGCCGAGGAACTGGAGGAGCTGAGCCCGTGGCAGCGGACGGCCCCCGTGACCGGCCGGACCTGAGGGCGGAAGCGGCCACGCGGGCCGCGGTGTGAAGGGCCCTGCCGCCGAAGAAGCCGGAACCGCGGCCGGTCCTCGGCCGCGGTTCGTGTGAACGGCATGGACGCGCGGCGGGAACGCCCCTGCGTGCGGCGATCGCGAAGCGTCCGGCCCGGGGGTCAGTCCACGCTCGGCAGGATGTGCGGCTCGGCGAGGTCGTCCTCGTAACCCGCGAGGCGGATCGGGGCGGACCGGGCCCACACGTCGAGACTGCCGAGTTCCCCGGGCCGGCGGCCCACGCGCTCCGGGTGTTCCTCGGGGCGCTGTTCGCGTTTCGTCTTCTCCGGTGTCACCGCGCACTCCTTATGTGTCGGGTCACCCCTCGGGGCGTACCGGACAGTCTGCGCTCCGGCGTTCGACGCCCGCTCGGGTCTGGATGGAAGGCCAGTTCGGACGCGGTGGCGCCGGTGTCTCTGTCGGAGCAGGCCGTGGTGGACCGGCTCACCCCAGGACGGACGATGGGTGTGGGTGGGACCCCTTGTCGCTGTCCGTCCCCTCCAGGTTAACCAGATGAGCGGGCATCCGCTCGATAGGGAATGCAAACAAGCGGTAACCGATACGCTTCCACCAGCCGCTCAATACCCCCTAATATGGGGCTTTTTGAAACAAGACGCTCACTCGTACGACCCGCGAATCACCCATGTGGCCTACAGGGGCGAACACCTCTTCAAGCGCTGTTGGCCGAGTGGCAAGCTCGCCATGGTCTGCTGGCGCGGCAACGGCTGTCTCGCGGAAGGACTGACGCATGGAGCTGCGCAGCGTCGAGGAGCTGATGGATCTGCTGTACGCCGGCCGGTGCCGGCACGCGCTGCGGACCGCGGCGCTGCTGCGCCGAAGCCGTCCCGCCGACAAGGAACTCCAGGTGGCGGGGCTGGTGCACGGCATCGGGCAGGTGCTCTGCCCGGGCGACGCGGCGACAGCGGCGCGGACCGCGGCCGAGGCGGTGCGCTCCCTGCTCGGGGAACGGGTGTTCCGGCTGGTGGGCGCGGACGCGGACGCCGCCGACGACGATGCGCTGCGGCTGCGCCAGGCCGCCGAGGAGAGCCGTACGGCCGGCTTCGACGCGGGCGTGCCCGAGGACTGGCGCACGGTGCTGGAGCTGGTGGCGAGCCGTCATGCGCGGCTCGACGCGGTCGACTGACGCCCGGCCGGCCGCCGTACCCCGCCACCCGCGCGGCGGCTCACCACTTGCCGGGCGCGTAGTCCTTCATGAAGACGCCGTACAGGTCCTCGCCCGCCTCGCCGCGCACCACCGGGTCGTAGACGCGGGCGGCGCCGTCGACCAGGTCGAGCGGTGCGTGGAAGCCTGCCTCGGCGAGGCGCAGCTTGTCGTAGTGGGGGCGCTCGTCGGTGATCCAGCCGGTGTCGACCGAGGTCATGAGGATGGCGTGGGTCTCGAACATCTCCTGGGCACTCGTCCGCGTCACCATGTTCATCGCGGCCTTGGCGGCGTTGGTGTTGGGGTGGCCCGCGCCCTTGTAGCCACGGCTGAAGACGCCTTCCATGGCCGAGACGTTCACGATGTACGCCCGTCCGCTCGCCGCCTTCTTCGCGGCATCGGCCATGGCCGGGCGGAGCTTGCTGATCAGGATGAACGGCGCCGTGTAGTTGCACAGCTGGGTCTCCAGCAGCTCCACGGGGGAGATCTGGTCGATCGTCTGCACCCAGGTGTTGCTGTCGACGACGTCGGGGAGCAGGCCGCCCGCGTCGATGGCTGTGCCGTCGAGGTGCCGGGCGACGCTGGCGTTGCCGGCGACCAGCGCGAGGTCGGCGACCTTCTGGGCGTCCAGGCCGCTGGTGCCCAGGGGCAGCGCTGCCAGGCCGTCGACCGCGCCGGAGTTGAAGGCGCCGATCACGTGGTGGGCGGGCAGCTCCCCGGCGGGCAGCGGGGCGCTCTCGCCCTCGACCAGGGCGGCGTAGGCGGAGGGCAGGCGGCGTACGGTCTGCGTGGCGTTGTTGATCAGGATGTCCAGCGGGCCCGCCTCGGCGACCTGATCGGCCAGGGCGACGGCCTGGGCCGGGTCGCGCAGGTCGATGCCGACGACCTCCAGGCGGTGCATCCAGTCCGCCGAGTCCTCCATCGCCTTGAAACGGCGGATGGCGTCCTTCGGGAACCGGGTGGTGATCGTCGTGTGCGCGCCGTCGCGCAGCAGGCGCAGCGCGATGTACATGCCGATCTTGGCCCGTCCGCCGGTGAGCAGGGCGCGCTTGCCGGTGAGGTCGGCGCGGGCGTCCCGCTTGGCGCGGTTGACGCGGGCGCAGTCCGGACAGAGCTGGTGGTAGAAGTAGTCGACTTCCACGTATCGCGCCTTGCAGGTGTAGCAGGAGCGCGGGCGCTGGAGTATCCCCGCGATCTTGCCGGCCTCGACCTTGGAGGAGGGCAGGATGCCCTCGGTCTCGTCGTCGATGCGCTCGGCGGAGCCGGTGGCGGTGGCCTCCGTCACGGCGCGGTCGTGCGCGGTCTTCGCGGCCCGGCGCTCCTGGCGGCGGCGCTGCTTCACCGTCCGGTAGATGTGCGAGGTGGCCCGGCGGACCGCGATCGCGTCGGGGTGGTCGACGTCGAGCCGGTCCAGCTCCTGCAGCACGCTCAGGCAGACGGCCAGCCGCTCGGGGTCGATACCGGGCCCGTGGACCAGCTCGTCCACGGAGGCCTCCGTGGGCATGTCCATGGACGCCGAGCCGTCCTCTGTCACCGTCATCGCGCTGCCGCTTCCCTGATCACCCGCGCAGCGCTCCGACTCGCGCCCGCTTTCGAACAGCGGATTTTACGGAGCCCCGCCCCCGGAACCAAACCGCTCCGCTCCCCGAACCCGGCGCCCCGGATCCGCCGAGCCTCGCCCACACGCCGCCCGGGGCCATCCCTCCGGGCGCCCACCGAGGCCCGCCGACGCTCCACCACACACCCGTCCCCCACCGACGGGCCGTGCCGCACATCGGGTGCCGGTGCGGGTGCGGGTGAAAGGTGCAGGTAGGCCGGCGTGCGCCGTCACCGGGCCCGGGTGGGACGGCGCACCCCCCACCCCGGGCCGTCCCACAGCACCCGACGACAGCGCACACCCACCCCGGGCCGCACCACCCTCACCCGACGACGGCCCACCCGCACTCCGGCCCCCCACCACCAGGCACCGCACCCGAAGCCCTCGGCGGCGTGTCCGCGCGACGGGGGTCGCGAGCCCCCGGCGACGGTGTTGTCCGCGTGGTGCGGGCGGGAAGCCGCGTCCGGACGGAAGCCGGTGTCAGCGGTCGCACACCGCCAGCAGTGTCTCGACCTCCGCCGACACCGCGTGAGCGAACCGGTCCAGGTCCGGCACCGCCCGCGCATCGGCGACCAGCCCGTAGTGCACGCGCCCGCGATACGTCGAGATCGCCACCGCCAGTGCCTGCCCGGGCGCCAGCGGAGCCAGCGGATACACCTCGGTCAGCTCGTGCCCGCCGAGCCGGAGCCCCAGACCGGGCAGCGGCACGCTGGTGACCAGGATGTCGAACCACAGCCGGGCCGCCTGCCCGACCAGCGGCCCGCCGAGCCGGTGGCCGAGCGCCGGCACATGGTCGGCGAGCAGCGCCACCGCGCCGGCGCCCCGGTTGGGGCCCGCGTCCTTGTTGCGCACCATCGCCGTCCGCACGGTCTCCAGCCGGCCGAGCGGGTCGGGCTCGTGCACCGGAAGCCGCATCAGGTACCCGGAGAGCCGGTTGCCCTGCCGCTGGGCGGCGTGCGGGCGGCGCCGGGAGACGGGGATCAGCGCGCGGGGCGCCACGCCCTTGCTGCCGTCGCCGCGCTCGTCCAGCCAGCGCCGCAGCGCCCCGGCGACGACGGCGATGAGGACGTCGTTGACGGTGCCGCCGGCGCTCTTGCGCACCCGGTGCACGTCGTCGATGTCGAGGACGACCCCGGCGGTGCGGCGGGTGCCGCTCGACGCGGAGGCCAGCGCGGCGGTCGGGCGCATGCCGAGCGTGGACAGGGCGAGCGAGGCGCCGATGTCCAGGACCTGGCCGACGTCGGACAGCGCGCCCCTGATCAGCCCGGGCACCCGCGCGGGCAGCCGCCGCACGTCGGACAGCAGGCCGTGCGGCGGTTCGATGGCGCGGGGCGCACGCTCGGGCAGGTCGACGGGGTCCAGCACGCCGGCGGCGAGCTTCAGCGCGCGCAGCCCGTCGGCGAGGGCGTGGTGGAACTTGAACAGCACGGCGAAGGACACCCCGTCCTCGCCGGGCAGCACATGCGCCTCCCACGGCGGCCTGCCGCGTTCCAGCGGGCGCTCCATCAGCCGGCCGGCGGCCGCCTGGAAGTCGCCGGTCGGAGCGTGCAGCCGTACGTGGTTCAGCGGGTCGAAGTCCGGGTCGCTCTCGCGGGTCGCGCCGCCGAAGGCGAGCGGCTGCCAGGTGTCGCGGATACGCATCCGCAGGCCGGGTACGGCGGCGGCGCGGGCGGCGAGCAGGTCGGCGGCGTGGGCGCCGGCGGTGGGCGAGTGCGCCGCGAAGACACCGAGCGCCCCGAGGTGCATCGGGTGCCGGTCGGACTCCATGTTCCAGAAGGCCAGGTCGAGTGGAGCGAGCAGGTCGGAAGTCAAGGGCTTGCCTCACGCGTGCGGCGACGGGCGGATCAGCAGTCAATCCCGGCTGGTCGATTACGGTCAAGTACGATCACGCTACGCTCAGTTAACGTCAGGTTAAGTCCCGCCCCCGGTGAGGGCGGCGGGACTCAGGAGACACCTGAGGTCACCTCAGAACGGGCGGCGCCGCTTCGGGTGACGTACCCCACTCCGACGGGCGCGGGCCGACCGTGAACGCCAGCGAGCGCAGGGAGCGCAGCGCACCGGTGGTCAGGTAGGTCCGTCCGTGCGGTGTCCCGTCCGTGTGCACGGCCTGGACATAGCGGTCGGCGGCCGAGGTGCCGGGCGCGGTCACCGTCAGCCGGCCGCCGGGCCAGTAGCGGCGGTCCAGGGCCAGGTCGACGCGCTCGAAGACCGGGGTGGTCAGGCCCCAGGTGTCGTAGCCGGGCTGGACCGGGAAGAGCCCGATGGACGACAGGACGTTCCAGGCGGACATGGTGCCGAGGTCGTCGTTGCCGGTCATGCCGGTGGGGCTGTCGGTGAACAGGGTCAGCGCCGCGTGCACCACGTCGGTGGTCTTCCAGGGCTGGCCGGTGGACAGGTACGTGTAGGGCGCGACGAGGTCCGGCTCGTTCATCGGGTTGTACACGGCGGCGTTGTAGTACGCGTACGGGTCGCCGTGCACCCACACCTCGCGGGCGGTGCGCTCCGGGTCGGCGAGCAGCCGGTCGTAGGCGAAGAAGGTGTCCAGGCGGACGTTGGCCGCGCTCGTGCCGCCGATCAGGCCGACCATGCCCGGGACGTCCTGGGGCACCAGCCACTGGTACTGCCAGGCCGTGCCCTCGTGGAAGCCGGTGCCGCGGGCCGGGTCGGGCGAGCCGGTGAAGGCGCCGGCGGCGTCGCGGGCGCGGAAGAAGCCGGTGGCGGGGTCGAAGACGTTCCGGTAGTTGCGCGAGCGGGCGGCGTAGCGGGCCGCGTCGTCCGCGTGCCCGAGGCCGCGGGCCATCTGGGCGAGCATCGCGTCGGCGAGCGCGTACTCCAGGGTGACGGAGGCGCCGTGGTGGTAGTCGGAGTCGCCCATCTTGGCCAGCGGGCGGTCCTTGATGTAGGGCGCGAAACCGTTCGCGATGTACTCGGCGTTGGCCTCCCGGCCGATGCCCGGGTACTCGGCGGGCGGCACCCCGTCGGCGTTCTTCTTCAGCGCGCGGTAGGCCCGCTCCTCGAAGCCCTTGAGCAGCCCCATCCGGTAGGCGGTGGTCAGGAACGGGGTGACCGGGTCGCCGCTCATGACGTTCGTCTCGACCGGGCCGTACCCCCACTTGGGCAGCCACCCGCCGTCCTCGTCGATCGCCACCACCGACCTGGCCATGTCCCGGGCCTCGCGCGGGGCGAGCAGGGCGAGCAGCTGGGCCTGGGTGCGGTAGGTGTCCCACAGCGACCAGTTCTGGTAGTACGTGAAGCCCTGGGCGCGGTGGGTACGGCGGTCCCAGCCGAAGTAGCGGCCGTCGGCGTCGCTGCCGGTGTTGGGCGCGAGGTACGACCGGTACAGCGAGGAGTAGAAGGTGCGGCGCAGCGCGGGCGTGCCGCCCCTCACCCGGACGGCGGAGAGCCGGGCCTCCCACTCCTCCCGGGCCCGGTGCCGTACGGCGTCGAAGGACCGGCCGCCCTCGGCGCGCAGGTTGCCGGCGGCGCCGCGCGAGTCGACGTACGACAGGGCGGTGGTCGCCTCGACCGTGCGGTCCTTGGTGGTGTCGAAGCGGACGTAGGCGCCGCCGGCCCCGCTCCGGGCGCCCGGCGTGACGGTCCCGCCGTCCCAGGCGCCGTAGGCGGTGAAGGGCCGGCTGAAGCGGGTGATCGTGTACACCGTGTAGGGGCCGCTGTCCCGGCAGAAGCCGTGGCCGGTGATCTCGGTGCGCACGGTGCGGTCGTCCAGGATCTGCACGGAACTGCTCACCGGCTTGTGCAGCGACTGGGCGGCGTTCAGCAGGACGTTGGCCTTGTCGGTGGCCGGGAAGGTGTAGCGCTGTACGCCGGTGCGGGCGGTGGCGGTCAGTTCGGCGCGGATACCGGAGGCGAGGCCGACCCGGTAGTAGCCGGGGCTCGCCTGCTCGTCGTCGTGCGAGAAGGCCGCCGCGTACCGGGCGTAGTCCGTCTGTGTGACGTCGCCGGTGGTGGGCAGCACGGGCAGGTCCCCGCCGATCCGGCAGCCCACGCCCGAGAGGTGGACCAGGGAGAAGCCGCGGATACGGTTCTGCGCGTAGTCGTAGCCGGTGTTGTGCCCGGTGTCCGGGGAGAGTTGCACCATGCCGAAGGGCACGGCCGCGCCGGGGAAGGTGTTGCCCTCGTTCTGGGTCCCGATGAACGGGTTGACCAGGTCGGTGAGGTGGCCGTCGGTCCGCTCGGCGGCCCGTGCGGCGGGGGTGGCGATCAGCGCGGACGCTGCCATCACCCCGGCCAGGCACAGCCGCGTGCGCCGGGTCCCTCTCATGTCGGATGACCTCCGCTGATTGGACATCGTTGCCTGCATCCTGGACGGCGGAGGCCGAAAACCCGGGCATTCATGGATATTTCCATGGAACGCGTCGCGCGGGCGCGCAGAGAGCCGAGAGCTGATGGGCGGTCAGAGGGCCGGCCTGAAGCCCTCGTGGCCGGCGGCGAACCCCAGCCCGGTGGAGAAGCGGTGGGCGTCCTCGCGGTTCTTGTTGCTGGTGAGCTGGACGAGCGAGCACCCGCGTGCCCGTGCTCCGGTCATCGCGTGCCCCATCAGGATCCGGCCGCGCCCGCCGCCCGCCCGGATCCGCACCGCCTCGATCAGCGCCCGCTCGGCACCGCCCCTGCCGAGCCCGGGGCGTACGTCGCCTGCAGGCAGCCCACCACCGTGCCGGTGCCGTGCTCGGCGAGGACCAGAACCTCGTTGCGCGGGTCCTGCTCGATGGCGGCGAAGGCGCGCTCGTGTTTCTCCCTGCGAAGGCAGCGGGCACGGCGTCGGCCCCAACGCCCGCTACGGCACCCGCTGCCCCTTGCCCAGTGCGATGACGCCGCCCTTGGAGACGGTGTACAGCTCGGCGTCGCGCTCCGGGTTGACGCCGATCGTCGCGCCGGGCGGCACCTCGACGTTCTTGTCCAGCACGGCACCGCGCACGACCGCTCCCCGGCCGATGTGCACGTTGTCGTGCAGCACCGAGCCCTGCACGACCGCGCCCGGGTCGACCCGTACGCCCGGTGACAGCACGGACCGGGTGACCTGACCGCGGATCAGGCAGCCCGCGCTGATGATGGACTCGCTCGCGATGCCGCCCGCGTTGAACCGGGCCGGGGACAGCTGGTAGGAGTGCGTGTAGACAGGCCACTGACGGTTGTAGAGGTTGAACGCGGGGCGCTCGGCGATCAGGTCCATGTGCGCCTCGTAGTAGGCGTCCAGGGTGCCCACGTCCCGCCAGTAGCCCTGGTCACGGCTGGTCTCGCCGGGCACGTGGTTGTCACTGAAGTCGTACAGCTGCGCCTCGCCGCGCGCGGTGAGCTGGGGCAGGATCGAGCCGCCCATGTCGTGCACCGACTGGCTGTCCTCGGCGTCCCGCTGCAACGCCTCGATCAGGGCCTTGGTGGTGAAGATGTAGTTGCCCATCGAGGCGAAGACGGTCTCCGGGTCGTCCGGGAGCCCCGGGGGGTCCGCCGGCTTCTCCAGGAAGCGCTCGACACCACGGCCGTCCGCGCCCGGTGTGATCACCCCGAAGGAGGAGGACTCCGCCCGCGGCACCCGGATGCCGGCCACCGTCACGCCCGCGCCGCCCTCGATGTGCTGCGCGAGCATCTGCCGCGGGTCCATGCGGTACACGTGGTCGGCGCCGAACACGGCGACGTACTCGGGCTGTTCGTCGTGGACGAGGTTCAGCGACTGCAGGATCGCGTCGGCGCTGCCCAGGTACCAGCGCGGGCCGAGGCGCTGCTGGGCCGGAACCGGGGTCACGTAGTTGCCGAGCAGGTTGGACATCCGCCAGGTGGTGGTGATGTGCCGGTCCAGCGAGTGCGACTTGTACTGGGTGAGCACACAGATGCGCAGCACGTCGGCGTTGACGAGGTTGGACAGGACGAAGTCGACGAGCCGGTAGGTGCCGCCGAAGGTGACGGCCGGCTTGGCGCGGTCCGCGGTCAGCGGCATCAGGCGCTTGCCCTCGCCGCCCGCCAGCACGATTCCTAGTACGGAAGGCCCTCCACGACGCATGGCCGCTCCCCTCACCGTGGTTGAAACCATGGCTGCCCCGAGCAGACCGGACTAAGCCTGCTTGAGGATCTCCTCGTACAGCCCCGCCGTGCGGCGGGCCACCGCGTCCCAGCCGAACTCCCGCACCGCGCGCTCCCGTCCGGCCTGCCCCATCCGCCGGGCCGCGTCCGGGTCGCCGAGGACGGTGTCCAGCGCCCGGGCGAGCCCGGCCTCGAAGCCGTCGTCGACCTCGACCAGGAGACCGCTGCGGCCGTCCGCCACGACCTCGGGGATGCCGCCGACCCGGGACGCGACGACCGGGATGCCGCAGGCCATCGCCTCCAGGTTGACGATGCCGAGCGGCTCGTACACCGAGGGACAGGCGAACACCGCGGCGTGCGTCAGGAGTTGGACCACCTCCACGCGCGGCAGCATCTGCGGGATCCAGAACACGCCCGCTCGCACCCGGCGCAGTTCCTCGAACAGCTCCCGGAACTCCCGCTCGATCTCCGGGGTGTCGGGCGCGCCCGCGCACAGCACCACCTGGGCGCCGGGGTCGATGTCCCGTACGGCGCGCAGCAGATGGGGCACGCCCTTCTGCCGGGTGATCCGGCCGACGAACAGGACGTACGGGCGGGCGGGGTCGATGCCGTGCCGGGTGAGCGCGTCGGTGTCGTGGTCGGGGCGGTACAGCCGGGTGTCGATGCCGTTGTGCACGACGTGGACCCGGGCCGGGTCCAGCGCCGGATAACAGGCGAGGACGTCCTCCCGCATGGCACCCGAGACGGCGATCACGGCGTCGGCGGCCTCGATCGCGGTGCGCTCGGCCCAGCCCGACAGCGCGTACCCGCCGCCGAGTTGCTCGGCCTTCCAGGGGCGCAGCGGCTCCAGCGAGTGGGCGGTGACCACATGGGGGATGCCGTACAGCAGCTTGGCGACGTGCCCGGCGAGATTGGCGTACCAGGTGTGGGAGTGGACGAGTTCGCGGCCTTCGAGGCCGGCGGCCATGGCGAGGTCCACGGAGAACGTGCGCAGCGCGTCGTTGGAGCCGTCGAGGGCGGACCAGGGGCGATGGCGTACGACACCGACCCCGCGCCCCTCGCCCCAGCAGTGCACCTCCAGGTCCACCAGGGCGGCCAACTCGCGGGCGAGGAACTCCACATGGACACCGGCGCCACCGTACACATCCGGGGGGTACTCCCGGGTCAGCAGTCCCACACGCACCCGGCAACCCCCTGGTCTCGGCGGCACGTCCCCCTCATGGTCACCCAGATGCGCCGCCCGCGGAAGAGCGCGGGGAGGAGCGCGGCGGCCGGGCGAGGCAGCAGTCGCCGCAGAGCCCGCCGCCGGGGACCCGGTAGTACAGGCAGCAGCTGCGGCGCCGGAAGACCGTGCCGTCGCGGATGCCGGTGGCGTCCAGCAGGGGGTGGGCGAAGAGTTCGCCGGTGAGCGCGCGGGTGCGGGCCGCCACGTCGGTACGGCCGTGGGCGCGGGCCCAGCGGCTCAGTTCCCGGGCGGTCGCGGCGAGCGCGGACCCCGCGTTGCCCCACAGCAGGCCGGACGCGACGCCGTAACGGGCCCGCAAGGTCGCCGTCAGGGGCTCCAGATGGCCGTGCAGCACGGTCGCGGCGAGCGTGGCCGCGTCCCCGGGCAGCGCGCGCGGCTCGGTGAGCCACAGGTCGTCGGGGGCGGTGGCGCGGGCGTCCCAGCGCAGCAGGCGCGGATCCAGGTCGGGCACCCGGCCGTACAGGACGGCGCAGCCGAGCGCCGCCGACCACAGCCGGGCGGCCAGGCCCTGATGGGCGAGGGAGGCGGCGACGCGCGGCTCGGCGGTCCGCAGGCGGTCGGCGACGGTGGCGACCCGCACGGCCACGGGGTTGCGCCGGGGGTCCGATGTGCCGCCGGCGTAGCCGTCCGCGAGGGTCGGCAGCCGCCACGGCCCGGCGCCGGCCGTACCCGGCAGCGTGCGCAGGACGAAGAAGCCGCCGAGCGGGCGCAGCGCGGTGAGATCGGGGTCGAGGTCCACGACAGGCACTAGTACCAGGCGTGCCGCCGGGGCGAGCGGGCGGGTGTGCACCCTGCGCCACCCGACCAGGGGATGATCAACCGACCGGTGTACTCCATCGGCAGTAGGACGCATTGGGTGCTCAGGTACGACGACGTACGGCGCGCGGGCGGGCAGAGTGTGGGCCATGGAAGCCGACCGCACGCCGCGCCGCAGCGAGCACGCCCAGGGCACGCAGAGGAGACACGGATGAGTGCCCTGGCGTTGTCCGTGCTCCTCTCGGTCGTCTCCGCCCTCGCCTACGCGGGCGGAGCGATCGTGCAGGAGCAGGTCGCGGTGGCCTCCCCCGGCCGCGGGTACCTCCCGCTGCGCCGGCCCGGCTGGTGGGGCGCGCTGGGGCTCAACGGTCTCGGCGGCGTGCTGCACGTGGTGGCGCTGGCCTGCGGGCCGCTCAGTCTGGTCCAGCCGCTCGGCGCGCTGACCATCGTCTTCGCGCTGCCCCTGGCGGCACTGTGCGTCGGCCGCCGGGCCGGCGCCGCCGCCTGGCGCGGCGCCCTCATGACCACGGCGGGCCTCGCCGGCCTGCTGTCCCTGGTCGGCTCCTCCGCCGCGCACTCCCTCGCCCCGGCCCAGCGGCTGGTGGTCGCGCTGGTCACCGGCGGGGCGGTGGTGGCGCTGCTGTGCGCGGGCCTGGCCGCGCACCGGCATCCCGCGGTGCGCAGCGTGCTGCTCGCCACCGCCTCCGGCACCGCCTTCGGCATGTCGTCGGTGTTCACCAAGACCGTGGCCGTCGACTGGACCCACGGCATCGGCCTGGGCGGCCTGTCCTCGCTCACGGTCATCGGCCTGTTCACCATGGCCGGCGTCCTGCTGTCCCAGGCCGCCTACCGGGGCGGCGGCCTCGCCGCCCCGCTGGCCACCCTGACGGTGGTCAATCCGGTGCTGGCGGCCGCGGTGGGCATCCTGATGTTCGGCGAGACGTTCCGCTACGACACCACGGGCACCGTGCTCGCCCTGGGCTGCGCGGTGGTGGCGGCGGGCGGCCTGATCATGCTGACGACGGAGCGGATGGAGCGCGCGGCGGCCACCGCCGGGGGGTCACCGGCCGTTGCTTCGCCGCCCGTCCCTTCTGCGGCCACTGCGCAGACCCGTCCGGGCGTGCCGCGGCAGCGCGGGACCACGGGCACCGGAGCGGGCCCGGCCGGACCCGCCGAGACCGGCGCCGGGCCGGACGGACCGGCGCCGCGCGGGCCGCTGCTGCCGGGCCCGGCCGGGAACGGCCCGGACGCCGACGGTGGCGGACCACCGGCCGACGGCGTGCTGCCCGCCTCGTACCCCGCACCGCACCGGAGCGTTCCCGTGCCGCTGCCGGTCCTGGACCGGCAGCGCAGCCGCGTCAGATCCTGACGCCGCCGGCCCTCAGGTAGGCCAGCGGGTCGATGTCCGAGCCGAATCCCGGCCCCGTCCGCACCTCGAAGTGCAGATGCGGGCCCGTGACGTTCCCGGTGGCGCCGGAGCGGCCGATGCGCTGGCCGGCGGTGACGCTCTGGCCGGTCCGCACGGAGATGGCCGACAGGTGGGCGTACTGGGTGTAGCGGCCGTCGGCGTGCCGGAGCACCACCTGGTAGCCGTACGAGCCGCCCCAGCCCGCGGCCACGACCCGCCCGGCCGCCGCCGCCTTCACGGAGGTGCCGGTGGGCACCAGGAAGTCGACGCCGGTGTGGTAGCCCTTCGACCAGTGGGAGCCCGCCACGTGGTAGCCGGTGCCGACGGACGCGGTCACCGGGGCGACGAGGGCGTGCCGGGCCGGGGGCGTGGTGCGGTGCCTGGTGGGGTGCTCCGAAGGCGTCTTCTTCTTCGGGGACTTGGGAGGCGCGGGGCGGGTGGGGGTGCCGTTCAGGCTGAGCCGCTGCCCCGGCATGATCAGGTCGGGATTGGCACCGATGGTGGTGCGGTTGCCCGCGTACAGCGCGTGCCAGCCGCCCGGCACGTGGTGGTCGCCGGCGATGCCGGAGAGGGTGTCGCCGTGCACCACGGTGTACATCTCGGCCCGGCCGGCCCGGGACTGCGGGGTGATCTGCGGCTGTACGTCCTTGACGGAGCCGGAGCCGGAGCGGGCGGAGCCGGACTTCGCGGAGCCGGATTTCGCGTGGCGTGCGGAGGTGTTCTCGGTGTGCACGTCGGGGGCGGCTCCGCCCCGGGTGAGCCCGGCCCGTACCGAGCACACCGGCCAGGCGCCGGGCCCCTGCCCGTCCAGGACCTTCTCGGCGACGGCGATCTGCTCGGCCCGGGTGGCCTGGTCGGCGCGCGGCGCGTACCGGGCGCCGCCATAGGCCTCCCAGGTGGACTGCGTGAACTGCAGCCCGCCGAAGTAGCCGTTGCCGGTGTTGATGCTCCAGTTTCCGCTGGACTCGCAGGCTGCGACCTTGTTCCAGGTGGCCGCGTCGGCGGCGTCCGCGGTGCCGGCGGCGACCAGCGGGAGCGCCAGGCCGGCACCGCCGGCCGTGACGGTGAGTGAGGCGCGGTTGATCCTGTTCGGCTGGTACCGGCGGTGCCGGCCGCGTACGGCCATGTCCGAAATCCCCTCGGCATGCGTCAGGAGCGGCAAAAGTAAGCGCCGCGAACAGGCCATGACAAGACGGTAAATCGGCCTCCCGTCCGGTCCAAATGGCCAAGAACGGCCCCTCCTTGAGCCGGCGGGCCGGTGGCTGAGGCGAAAGGCCGCCCCGCCGCGTACACATGCGTGGCGGGTCGGATGTGCGCTCGCCGAAGCGGCACGTCAGGATGGGCGAGGACCCGTACTGACGGAGCCGTAGTACACGAGGCAACCAGGGAGCAGGCGGTATGAGCACTTCAGCGCAGATCGGTGTCACGGGCCTCGCGGTCATGGGCCGCAATCTCGCCCGGAACTTCGCGCGCAACGGCTACACGGTCGCCGTGCACAACCGTACGGCGTCGCGGACGAAGGCGCTGGTGGAGGAGTTCGGGCACGAGGGCGACTTCGTCGCGGCCGAGACCGCCGAGGAGTTCGTGGCCGCCCTGGAGCGGCCGCGCCGTCTGGTCATCATGGTCAAGGCCGGTCAGCCGACGGACGCGGTGATCGAGGAGTTCGCCCCGCTGCTGGAGCCCGGTGACATGATCATCGACGGTGGCAACGCGCACTTCGCGGACACCCGGCGCCGGGAGAAGGCGCTGCGCGAGCAGGGCATCCACTTCGTCGGCATGGGCGTCTCCGGCGGCGAGGAGGGCGCGCTGCACGGGCCGAGCATCATGCCGGGCGGTCCGAAGGAGTCGTACGACTCGCTGGGCCCGATGCTGGAGAAGATCTCCGCGAAGGCCGCGGACGGCGCCCCGTGCGTCACGCACGTCGGCCCGGACGGCGCCGGTCACTTCGTGAAGATGGTGCACAACGGCATCGAGTACGCCGACATGCAGCTGATCGGCGAGGCGTACCAGCTGCTGCGGGATGTCGCCGGGTACACGCCCGCGCAGATCGCGGACATCTTCCGCACCTGGAACACCGGCCGGCTGGACTCGTACCTGATCGAGATCACCGCCGAGGTGCTGTCCCATGTGGACGAGGCCACCGGCAAGCCGTTCGTGGACGTGGTGGTGGACCAGGCCGAGCAGAAGGGCACCGGCCGCTGGACGGTGCAGATCGCGCTGGACCTGGGGGTTCCGGTGTCCGGCATCGCCGAGGCGGTCTTCGCCCGCTCCCTGTCGGGCCACGCGGCCCTGCGGGAGGCCTCCCGGGGGCTGGCCGGGCCGCAGGCGTCGCCGCTGGGCGAGGCGGAGGCGGCGGCCTTCGCCGACCGGGTGGAGCAGGCGCTGTACGCGTCCAAGATCGTGTCGTACACGCAGGGCTTCCACGAGATCGCGGCCGGCAGCGAGGAGTACGGCTGGGACATCGACCTCGGTGCGGTCTCCGCGATCTGGCGCGGCGGCTGCATCATCCGTGCGGCCTTCCTGGACCGCATCCGCGCCGCGTACGACGCCCGGGCCGGGCTGCCCAGCCTGCTGTCCGACGAGACGTTCGCGCGGGAGATCGCCGACGCGCAGGACGACTGGCGCGAGGTGCTGATCGCCGCGACCCGGCAGGGCGTGCCGACGCCCGGCTTCGCCGCGGCGCTGGCGTACTACGACGCGCTGCGGGCCCCGCGGCTGCCGGCGGCGCTGACGCAGGGGCAGCGGGACTTCTTCGGCGCGCACACGTACCGGCGGGTGGACCGGGACGGCTCGTTCCACACGCTGTGGGGCGGGGACCGGTCCGAGGTGTCCGCGTAGCACGGACGACCGGGGCGCGGGCACGGGCTGCATACGACATGCGGCTCCCCGCGCCCCTCGGCGTGTCCGGGGCGTTCTCCGACCGAGGGGCCGGGGCGGGCACGGCCTTCGTGAGGGGCGGCACGGGTTCCGCACCGGGCACGGGGTGTGCGCGGCTGGGCGCCCCTCCGGGAGATCCCGTGTCTCAGGCGCGGGGCGGGTCCGGTTCCGAGTTGGTACGGGCCGGTGAGAGGCGGATCCGGTTCCGCACCCGGCACCGGGTGTGCGCGGCTGGGCGCCCCTGCGGGTGACCCCTGTCCCAGGCACGGAAGGAGAGGCCCGGCCTCCCGGTCAGACGCCGACGGGGCGTGCCCGACGACGCGGCTCCGTGTCCCAGGCGCGGGGCGGGCCCGGTTCCGAGTTGGTACGGGCCGGTGAGAGGCGGATCCGGTTCCGCGCCCGGCACCGGGTGTGCGCGGCTGGGCGCCCCTCCGCGTGACCCCGTGTCCCAGGCACGGAAGGAGAGGCCCGGCCTCCCGGTCGGACGCCGACGGGGCGTGCCCGACGACGCCGTCCCGTGTCTCAGGCGCGGGGCGGGCCCGGTTCGAGTTGGTACGGGCCGGTGAGAGGCGAATCCGGTTCCGGACCGGGCACGGGGCATGCGCCCCTCCGGGTGACCCCCTGTCCCAGGCACGGTCCGGCCTCCCGGTCGGGCGCCGGCGGGGCGTGCCCCTCGACGCGGTTCCGTGTCTCAGGTGAGCGGTGGGCCCGGTTCCGGGTTGGGTACGGGCTCGGGGCCCGGCGGGATCGGGGACGGGGACGGCTCCGGGGGGCCCGGGTGGGGCGGGGCCGGAGGCGGGGTCGGGTTCGGACCCGGCGCGGGCGGGGTGGGCTGCGGAGCCGGCTCCGGCGGCGGGACCGGGCTGGGGTACGGATCGGGCGGGGTCGGTGTCGGGCCCGGACCCGGTGTCGGGCCCGGCGGGACCGGGTCGGGGTGCGGGTTCGTCATGGTGTCCTCCGGGCAGTCACGGCACGTCGCCTCTGGACTACTCCCCCGCCTACCCTTCGCCCGCGCGGCCACTCACCCGAGGGCAGCACCGGAGGGGTCCAGGTGGGTGGCAGCCGCGAGCACGGGACCGGCCTCCGGGACGCGCCCGGGGTCGGGCAGCGGGGCCCCTCCGGGACCGCCGACCACTCAGAACCGGCCCGGGGGGCGCGTAGCCGGTTCTTCGCGGCCGACTGCAGGGTCGGGCCGGCCGGCGGGGCCGGCTCGGCGTGGCGTTCGGCCCACTTCACGACGTACGGGCACAGGGGCGCCACCGGGACGCCCTCGCGCTCGGCGAGGGCGTACGGCTCGCGGGCGAGGGAACCGCCGATTCCCTTCCCCGCGTGGTCAGGCTCGACGATCGTGTGGACGGGGACCAGGGCGCGCGCGGGCGACTCCGGCACGAAGTCGATGCGGCCGACGACTTCACCGTCTCCGACGGCCTCCAAGCGGCCCGCCCCCGGTCGTCGCGGATCTCGGTCCCGCCCATGGGCACGCACGCTCCTGGTCCGCGGTCCTCGGTCCGCCGGTCAGGCCCCCACGGCCTGCGGGCTGCGCTGCTGGTCCGAACCGGGCACCGGCTCGGACGGGTCGGCGCCGAGGGACACGATCCGGTTGCCGGCGTCGACATGCACGACCCGGGGCCGCAGCTCGCGCGCCTCCGCGTCGGTGACCTGAGCGTAACTGATGATGATCACCAGATCACCGGGCTGCACCAGATGGGCAGCGGCCCCGTTGATCCCGATGACCCCGGACCCGCGCTCCCCCTCGATGACGTACGTCTCGAGCCGGGCCCCGTTGGTCACGTCGACGATGTGGACCAGTTCCCCGGGCAGCAGGTCGGCCGCGTCGAGCAGCTCGGCGTCGATGGTCACCGATCCCACGTAGTGCAGGTCGGCCTGGGTGACGGTGGCACGGTGGATCTTGGACTTGAACATGGTACGCAACATCGGGGCACTCCCACAAGTAGGCTCCCTGCCTGCGTTTTTGCAGGTCAAGGGCTGTTTCCACACCCTACAACGAGTCGCACGTTCGGGCAGCTTTCCCCAGGTTTTTCAGGACTCACGCTGACCACTTGCTGACTTTTCTGACGCCTCGCCAGGCGACTGGAGGAGGGCTTCGCCCGCTCTCCCGTCCCCCGCGGAGAGGACGGCTCAAGCCTACGCAGCACCCCCTCAAGGGCATCCGTGATGACCGTCACTCGGGCAGTCTGGAGGGTGGTCAGAGGCGGCCGACGCACCCCGCAGGTGGAGGCCCCCTGAAGTTCATCCAAGATCCCGAGGACCGAACGAGCGCGGCAACATAGCAGCCTCGCCGACCCGAGGATGATCGGGCTCAGGGCCGCCGCCGGCGCAGCAGGCCCAGCCGGGTTCGGCCGTGAGGCCCCGTGCGCCCCTCGTGCCGCACGGTGACCCGGTCGGCGGGCAGGCAGTCCAGACCGTGGACCTTGCCCGCGCCCACCAGGGTGACCTCGATCTGCCCCCGCCGTACCGCGGCCAGCGGGGACAGGTCGACGGCGGACTGGTAGCTCTGGCAGGTCAGACGCAGCTTCAGCGAGGACAGGCCGGGGAACGCGGCGGCGAGGTCCGGGAGCGGTTCGCCCGTCAGCACACCGTCCGCCTCGAGCGCCCCGACCCGCGGCAGGGGCACGGCGGGCAGGGGTACGCCGTACTCCGAGGACAGGGTCAGCGACCTCAGGTTCGGGGCGCGTTCGAGGAAGGCGAGGCCGGCGGGCCGGGGCAGCCGGTGCAGAACGAGTTCTTCGGCCCGGCACTCGGCCAGGATCTCCAGGTTGGTGACGACGTCGCACGACTCGACGACGAGGCGGCGCAGCGATCCCAGCGGGGCGAGGGAGGGCAGGCCGATGGACACCGCGCTGGACGCCTCGACGACGAGGGAGCTGACCTCCAGGCCGGCCAGTACCGCGACGAGGTCGGACGTCAGCAGCTGGCCTCGCAGGGACAGGTGCGGCGCGCGGTTGAGGAGATGGACGCCGGCCGCCTGCTCCGGGCTGGAGAGGAATAGCACGATGTCGTCCGCCGGGAGTCCGGACAGGACCTCCTCGGCGAAGGACTGGGCGTCGAAGTACGGCCACGACAGGGCCACTTCCTGCCGTACCTCGCGAACGGGCACCCGCTGGAAGGCGGCCAGCTGGTGCAGGGCCACCTCGCCGCCGATCCGCGCGATCGTCATCACCGTCGCCCGCGCCTGCTCGGCGTTCAGGTCCGTCGGACCGGGCAGCAGGTCGAGGACGATGTCGCCGGCCGTCGCGAGCTGTTCGGCGTCCGCGGGCGTGTCGGGGGGAATCAGGGCCGACGCGCGCAAGGACACCGCGGCGCGTACGGCCGGGTCGAGGGTCGTGGCGTGTTCCAGGGCGGCGGCGGCCAGCAGATGGTAGCGGCGGCGCAGCTGCGGGTCGGAGGCCTGGTCGCCCAGCTCGATCAGCCGGCGCAGCAGGTAGGCGCGTTCGCCGTCCCGGGCATGCCCGATCGCCAGCCGGATGACGTCGTCCCACTGGTCGTCGCGTCCGGACTCGGCCAGCAGTCCGAGGTCCTCCGCCTCCACCGCGGCCTTCGCGCCGAGGTAGTCCTGGAAGGTGCGGTGGATGAAGTCCACCATGCCGACGGACGGCTCGCGCAGCAGTCCGCTGCGCAGCAGCAGGTAGCGGAAGACGTCCTCGGCACGGTCGGGCGAGGCGAGCGCCGGCATGGCCGGGAGCTTCTCCCGGATGATCCGTACGGCGGTGGTCTGGGCGGCTTCCGACCGGCCGTTGCGGATCAGCCAGTACGCGATCCGCTGGAGCAGCTGGACCTGCGCTTCCTCGGTGGGCACCAGGCCCTCCGGTACCGGGATCTCGCGCTCCTTGTCGCGGCGGACGAGGAGCATGCTGAGCGCCGCGGCGTACAGCTCCATGCGCCGCTCCGGCAGATGGGTCAGCCGGTCCCGGTGCAGGGCGCAGATGAGCGCGCACATCAGGGGGTTGGTGGCCAGCCGGTACAGGTCGTGCTTCTGCCGGAGGGTCGTGCGCAGGGCGTCCCGGCACCGCTCGACGGCCACGCGTTCCTCGGGGTCGTCCACCGCGGTCAGGACGGCGTCGTGCCAGCGGTGCACGAAGCGGTCGACGTCGTGGCGGTTCATCGGCAGGAGGTTGAACTCCGCGAAGTCCACCTCGGCCAGCCAGTGGGTCTCCACGGCCGACGGCCGGGTGGTGACCAGGAAGAACGCCTCCGGATAGAGGTCGACGAGGTCCAGCAGCCAGCGTCTGACGACGGGGCGTTCGCTCTCGGAGACCTCGTCCACGCCGTCGATCAGCAGCATGCCCCGGCCGCTGCTGAGCACGCGGTCGGCCCAGCTGTCGGGCTGCAGTCCGTGCAGCATGTTGCCGACCGCGCCGAGGAACCGCTCGGGGTCGGGCAGTCCCGGTTCCTTGGCCATCGCCCGCAGGGGCAGCATGAACGGCACACGGCCGCGCAGGCCGGCCAGTTCGTCGCCGAAGGAGTCCTGAGCGGCGCAGACGGCCAGCCACTGCATCAGCGTCGTCTTGCCCGAGCCCGCCAGGCCGCGCAGCACGGCCCGGTTGCAGCCGGACAGCGCCTCCTCCACGCGCCGGCGGTTGGCGGACGGGGAGCCTCCGTCGCGGTGCGAGGCCAGTTCGAGGTTCAGGTAGGCGGCGTCCAGGGGCCAGCGGGCCTGGCCGGGGCCGCTCAGGTCGAGGCCGAAGATGTTGAGCTTGCCGTACTTGCGCTCGATGTGGGCGAGGTAGCGCGCCTCGAACGCCTCGTCCGCGCTGCCCGGGCGCGGGATGCGGTCCACCAGGGCGTCCAGCAGGCGCAGGGTCTCGTCGAGCAGCCGGGTCTGGGCGACCTGGGCGTGGGCGACGAAGGTGGAGCGCTGGGTGAAGAAGTGCAGGATGTGCAGGCAGCTGAGTTCCAGGAGGCTGTCGTACAGGGCGGTCGCGTCGCCCGACAGGTCGCGGGTGGCGTCCGGACGGGCGGCGGCGAGGCTGCGCGCCAGCTCCCGGTGTCCCAGACGCACGGCCTGGACGTCGTCCATGTCGAGGTCGCCGAGGGCGGCGAGGGTCTCGGCGAGGGCGTCGGCGAGCGCTTCGCGCTCCTCGGAGCCGACCGGCGGCTCGTACGGGTTCGCCTCGGTGGCCGCCTTCACCAGCTCCCTGGCGATCTTCCACATGTCGAGCCTGCCGAGGCCCTGCTTCTCACCGCCCCACCGCACCCATCCCGACAGCCGGACGGGCTTGTCGACGAGTCCCGCGCCCTGGCCCTCCCGGGCGAAGAGCCTGGCGATGATCGGACGTGCCACCGAGGAGGCGACACGCGCGGTCGTACTGACACTGGCCGGATCCATGGCTTCCCCCTGAACCGTCACTTCGGGAACAGGTTCCCCAGTAAGTGGTGCTGGGACACGAGGCGTTGGGGAGAAATGGGCGTGCGCGACGCGGGCCGCAGCGCTGTCCGGGCCGCCCGGCCCGGATCTGCGCGGCCTCCGCGCGCCTCACCGAGGATCCACCACCGAAGCCGATACCTTTATCTGCTATGAGCACTATGTCCGTACGTTCGAATCTCGCCCGGGTGTCCGTACGACGGTGCTCCCTGCCCGCTCCCCTCCCGTCCCCGCTGGAGCCCCCATGCCTCTGCTGCTCATCCAGGGCAAGTACCGCCTGAAAAACACAAAGCCGGACGGAGACACCGTCCACTTCGTCGCCGACAACCCCGACGAGTGGAAGCTCGTCGGCGGCAAGCACCCCGTGAACGCCTCCAGCAGCGGTGACGCGGCACTCCGCCTGGAGGCCATCGACGCTCTGGAGACCCACTACGCCGGGGAGAACCAGCCCCTGCAACTGGCCCACGCCGCCGCGGCGGAGCTGCTCACCTGGCTCGGCTTCAACGACGTACGGCGCGAGCCGAACGAGAACGTCACCGCCTCGACGCCCGAGTCCGTGCCCGGCTGGATCCTCACCGGCGGCGGCGACGTCAACAACCGAGCCGTGGCCTTCGCCGGCCGGGGCGCACCTCCCGCGGCCAGCGGTACGGCGGTGGTCGTGGACGTACCTCTGCTGCGGCAGACCGCCAACCACCACCTGGCAGCCCTGGGCCTCGCCTATCCGACATTCTACGCCGGTCTCTTCGCCGACCTGCGGCAGGAACTCACCGCCGTCGCCCAGCAAGCCCGGGCGGCCCGCCAGGGCGTGTGGGCGCAGGACGTGACCACCACCGGCTTCAAAGTCGACGACCTGACGACCATCACCGACCACGCCGTGATCATGCCCAAGCTGTTCCGGCGTCTGGTCGACTACCTCAAGCTGGGCATGCCGGTCCCCTGCTTCCCGGCCTACCTCGCCGGCAAGGAGGACATGGTGACGGTGCTGTCCACCGGCGAGCGCCTCGTCGGCCTGCACCACGTCGTCACGGTCACCAATGGGCACACCGTCCGGCTGACCCGTCCGATCGAAGACCTGCTCTTCGACGAGGGCTGAGAGGCCCCGCGACCATGACCGACACCGTGGACTTCCTCGCCCTGTCCGAACTGCTCACGGGCGAGCCCACGCTCGACCCCGCGCCGGCGGACGCCTACCGGCAACGCCTGACCACCGCCTTCGCCACCGAAACGTTCCCCGGCTGATCAGCGTCTACCGGGCGGCGGCCACCACCGCTGACCCGGCGGCTGCGCTCCAGGCGGCCATGGACGCCGACACCGCACTGGCCCGCGTCGCGCGCGAGACCATCACCGTCTGGCACACCGCCCAGTTCAAGCGGCCCGACAACACCGTGGACCCACCGGCGACGCCCGGCCAGTACCCGCCGGCCTGGTGTGGAAGGTGATCCAGGCCCACCCGGTCTCCGCCGCCCCCACCCCGCCCGCGCCGTCCGGATACGGCTACTGGACCCAGCATCCCTGAGGCAAGGACACAGGTCCCATGAAAACCCCGTACGACGTCGTCATCGTCGGAGCCGGTGTGGCCGGCGCCCTGTGCGCCTGCCAGGTGCAGCAGGCCCCAGGCATCGCGCCGAGTTACGGCGACCAGCTCGTGCGCAACGCAGTGGACGGTGTCCCATCGAGGGCATTCCCGTCACCGCGCTGACCACGCCGTCCGTCCGGCGCCAACTACGACGCCTCCTCTTCGACCGCGATGAGCATGTCGACCGCTTCTTCGCGCCGGCCGCCACCCGCTTCGATCACCTGGTCGGGGGCAAGTGGACCAAGACCGATCGCGACCCGGCGGTCGGTGGCTGGCAGCACGCGGCCGCGCAGGGTTCGGCCGGCTCTGAGTGGTGCCGGGCGGCGGTCGACGCCTCAGGCGGTGTCGGTCGCCGGGCGGGCGCTCTCCCCCGTCAGGCGCCGGTGCTGGAGCGCGAGGACCGCGTCCGCGAGCGCGTCGTCGCTCATCCGCTCCAGAAAGGCGCGGGTCGCGCGGGCCAGGGCGGCCGTGGCGTCGGCGCGCTGCTGCGGGGACAGTCCGGTGTGGAGGGCCGGGACCGGCTGGTGGCCGACGCCGCGAGCGCGCAGCACCTGGGCGAGGAGCGGGAGGACGGCGGCCTGGAGGGAGACGGCGGGGCATACCAGGGACACGCTGAGCGAGTCGCCGCGGGAGACGCCGGAGTGCAGCCACAGCAGCGGGATGTAGAGCAGGTCGCCGGGGCCGACGGTGAAGCGGACGCTGTCGCCGTCGGGCAGATCGTGGGCGCCCACACCGGGGTGGTTCATCATGCGCCGTACGACGTCCTGGCGGTCCAGGTGCTCGGAGGAGGCGAGCGTCCACTCCTTCGTGCCGTTCTGCTGGAGCACGAAGTTGTCGCTGTGGTCGAAGTGGGCGCCGATGCCGCTGCGCGCGTACGTGCGGATCGCGTCGAACCAGGCCTGCGGCGCGCCGAAGACGCCCGCGAGCCGGTCGGCGCGGTCGCGCAGGCCGGTGTCGAAACGGGAGACCTGTTCGATGAACGTCACCTCACCGGGCCGCTCCTTGACCTCCGTGCCGTCGGCGCGCGCCCCGGCCAGAGCGGCGTCGAAGTCGTCGTCGGTCCACACACGGCCCAGCAGCTCCTTCGCCCCGCCGGGGACGTACAGGGGCCGTTTGCGCCAGTAGGCGGAGAAGAAGAGGTCGAAGTCGAAGGACGGCTGTTCGAACGGGAGGTCTGACGTCATACCGGTTTCCCTTCGCTACGGAGTCGTGGGCCGCACTGCCCTCAGCTGTTCGGGACCATGGACCAGTGCCTGGACGCCGTCGGCGAGGAAGGTGTACGGGTACGGGGTCGGCTGCGCGCTCGCCTCGTCGATCCGGGCGAGGTCCTCCGGCGGCAGCGAGATCTCCAGCGCGGCCAGGTTCTCCAGGAGTTGCTCGCCGGAGGAGACGCCCACGGCAACGCTGGTGATCTCCGGCTTGCTCAGGATCCAGGCCAGGGCCAGCTGTCCGGGCCTACGCCCCGTCCGCGCCGCCAGGTCGGTCAGACACGCGATGACGCGGGGCACGACCGGGCGGAAGGGGTCGACGTCGCCGGTGGTGAAGGTCTGCGTCATCCGCCCGTCGCCGGTGATCCGCCGCTCCTCCAGGTCCACCCGGTACCGGCCGGTCAGCAGGCCGTTGGCGAGCGGCCCCCACGCGACCAGACCGACGCCGGTGGCCTCGGTGAACGGGAAGAACTCGTGCTCGATCGTCCGCTCCAGCGCGTTGTAGTTGAGCTGGACCGCCGCCGGGACGGGCCAGCCCCGCCACCGGGCGACGGCCTCGGCCTGACCGGCGTACCAGCCCGGCACGTTGCTCAGCCCGACGTAGCGGACCTTCCCGGCGGAGACCAGGTCCGCCACCGCGGCCAGGCTCTCCTCGACCGGGGTGACGCCGTCCCACAGGTGTAGGTAGAGCAGGTCGATGCAGTCAGTGCCGAGGCGGCGCAGCGACCGCTCCACGGACGCGACGAGGTTGCGGCGGCTGCATCCGCCGGAGTTCACGTCCCGCGGGTCCGTGCGGTACCCGCACTTGGTGGCGATCACCACCTGGTCCAGTGCGGACCGGCGGCGCAGCGCCCGGCCGAGCCAGGTCTCGCTCTCGCCACGGTTGTAGACGTTCGCGGTGTCGAAGAAGTTGATGCCGTGGTCGAGGGCGACGCCGAGCAGCGCGTCCGCCTCCGCGGCCGGCATGGTCCAGCGCGGCCCCCACTGCGAGCCGAAGGTGGCCACGCCGAGGGCGATGTTCGACACCTTCAGTCCGGTGCGGCCCAGCAGACGGTACGTCACCTTGGTCATACGGCGCTCCTCGCTCCCCCGGCTCAGATCAGCGAGCCGGCGGAGCCGCCGTCGAGCCGGCACAGCATGCCGTTGGCCGCCCGCCCGAGGCCCGCGAGGTACTGGACGCTGCGGTAGCACGCGTCGAAGTCGATCAGCTCCTCGATGACCAGGTCCGGGTTGGACTTGCGCAGGAACACCCGGGTGATCTCGGCCTCGTCGACGCCGCGGCGGGCGGCGACCCGCTGGAGCTGCGCCACCTTGTCCGGATCGGCCAGCGGGCCCAGCAGCAGGGTGGCGACGGCCGTGTTGCGGGAGCGGCAGGCGTCGGCGAGCGAGCCGGTGAGCACGCGCAGCGCGGCCTTGCTCGCCGCGTACGCGCCGGAGTCGCGGTCGGCGTGGAACATGGACTCCGAGTTGATGACGACGATCGAGGTGAACCGGGTGTCGGGGGTGGCGGCCAGCAGGTCCAGGGTCAGCCGGTAGGGGACGAGGGCGTTGACCCGGAAGACGTCCTCCAGCTCGGCCAGGGACAGTTCGTGGGCGGGGCGGGGCGGGTAGCTGACGGCGTTGTGGACGATGAGGTCGGGTGCCTCGCCGAGCCGGTCCGTGATCCGCTCCAGGGTCTCGGGCCGGGACAGATCGGCCTGGAGGTGGTCGACGCCGGGTGTGCCGGGGGTCTCGGACGCGGGGCGGCGTCCGAGACCGGTCACCTTCCAGCCGTCGGCGGCGAGCCGGGCGGCCAGGTGGGCGCCGAGGCCGTGGCTGCTTCCGGTGACGAGGGCGTGCTGGGCCATGTCTATTCCTTGACGCTCACCAGGAGACCGCTCTGGGTCCCGACGAATGCGGAGAACAGCCGGGTGCTGCGCCCGACCGCGCGGTTGTAGCGGTGGATGGCCTTCGCCTCGCGGTCCTCGTCGGACCCCTCGGTGCGCTCGGCGGTGAAGTCGCCCTGGGCGAAGGCGTCGTCGGCGATCAGCACGCCGCCGGGTTCCAGCAGCGGGTAGCACAGCCGCAGGTAGTCGGGGTACGACTTCTTGTCGGCGTCGATGAAGATCAGGCCGACGCTGCCGGGCGGCACGGTCTCCAGGTAGGCGCGGGCGTCGCCGACGACGATGTCCACCCGGTCCTCGACCCCGGCGGTGCGCAGATTGCGGCGGGCGGCCTCGGCGGCCCGCGGGTCGATCTCCAGCGTGGTCACCCGCCCGCCCTCGGGCAGGCCGCGGGCCAGGTGGATGGTGGAGTAGGCGAACAGCGTCCCGATCTCCAGCACCTGCCGGGGCCGGCGCAGCAGGGTGAGCAGTTGCAGGACGCGGCCCGCGTTGTCGTCGACCTGGATGGTCGGCAGCCGGTCGTCGAGCAGGGAGCGCCGCAGGATGCCGTCGAGCACCTCCTCGCGGGGGCCGAGGACGGCGCGGATGTAGCCGTGCGGGATCGTCGTCACGCGTCTGCTCCCGGGTGCTGAGCGCCGCGGGTCCCAGCCGGCGCCGAGGGCGCGGTGCCGTCGTGGAGGCGGGCGGCGTCGTAGAAGGCGAACAGGGCCTCGCTGTCCGGCCGGGTGGTGGGTGCGTCGAAGTCGAAGCAGGGCAGGAACAGTTCGGGTGCCTGGTCGGGCGTGACGTCCGCGAGGGCTGTGCGGTGGAAGGGGGCGAACTTCTGGGCGCTGTCCGCGGCGCCGAAGAGATAGGCGAAGTTGGCGCCGGGGTTGGCGGTGAACATGGGCCAGGTGAAGTAGCCGGGGAAGTCGCCCAGGGTGCAGTGGCGGCCGATGCCGAACCGCTCGTCCAGGCGCCGGAAGGAGTCCTCGAGGCCGCCGTCGGCGTGCCGGTGGACGTCGAAGTCCAGCAGGGCCAGCACGGCGCGCTCCAGGTAGGTGCGCCGGTACTCGATCATCTTGATGCGGCGGCACAGGGCCAGTCCCTCCTCCGCGGCCGGGGTGAGGGAGAGGTACCGGGCCAGGTCGGGGTGGTAGGCCCACTTCTCGCACCACATGCTGAGGTGCTCCAGCCGTTCCAGGGGCAGGTACTCCAGGCCGGACCGGTTGGAGATCCGCTTGCGGATCAGCAGGTGGTTCAGGGCGTGCCCGAACTCGTGGAACAGGCTGTGCATGTTCTGGAAGGTGATCCGTCCCCCGCCGTCGGCTCCCGGCCGGAACCGGCAGGAGACGTAGGCGACCGGCCGCTGCACCACGCCGCTCCAGTCGGTGCGGTTGCGGATGCCCTTGGTGTGGTTGGCCCCGATCGTCTTGTTCCCGGTGTCCCACAGGTCGAAGTTGATGTGGCCGACCTCGCCGTGCTCGGAGCGGACGGCGACGGTGACGACCTGTGCGGCGCCGGTCGCCTGCCGGGTGAGGGTGAGGCCGAAGACGTGCCGGGCGACGGCGAAGATGTAGTCGAGGCAGTCGTCGAGGTCGAACATCGGCGGCTTGGCCCCGCCGGTCGCCGTACGGACGCTGTGCGCGAAGTGGGCGAACGGCTCGTCGCCCGCGTCTGGGCACAACCGCCGTATTTCCGCCTCCAGTTCGGTGTGGGCGGTCAGCGCCCGCGCCAGGTGGCGCTCCAGGAAGGCGGCCACGTCGGCCTCCTCGACAGCGCACTTGGTGAACGTCCGTGCGAGCACGCTTGGGTGGCCCTGCGCGGCGCTCTGCCGCCGCCGCGCCTCGATCAACCCGTCGACCAGGCCGAGCAGCCGCGGCAGATGCGCCTCGCGCGCGCCCTGCCAGGCCCGGGCGAGCTTGCCGCGGGTGGCGGGGCTGCCGACCTGGCTGGAGAGCTTGTAGAACACGGCCGACGGGGTGCCCGATCCGGCGGGCGTGCCCAGGCGCTCCAGCAGCCGGGCCTGGTCGCGCTGGACGTCGTCGAGGACGCCCTTGGCCTCGGTGAGCAGGGCGTCGAGTTCCTCCTCGACGGCAATGTCCGCGGGCTCCTGCTTGGCGCTCAGCTGGGCGACGTAGGCGAGTCGGGACTCCTCCGCCTCCGGGTCCGGGCAGCGCAACAGCAGCAGCTTCTCCAGGATCTGCCGGTCCAGCTCCGGGTCCTTGTGGAAGGCGTCGCGCCAGGGCAGCAGGCGCTCGAAGTCGACGAACTCTTCATTGGCCTCCAGGTAGAGGAAGATGTAGGCGACGTTGTTGTAGATCGAGGTGATCTCGACCAGGGTCTCCTGGGTCAGCCGCGGCTCGGCCACGATCTCCCGGAGCCGGCTCATCATCGCCTCCAGGGCCTCCTCCATGGCGGTGAGGCTCTCCCGGTCCGGCGCCAGAACGGGGTCTACGGACATGAGGTCACTCCTCGTCGCACGGCTGGAACAGGAACTGGTAGAGGTCGCCCCCGTACGACGCGGCGTACATGCTGCCCGAGGCGGCCGCGACCGGGGTGATGTCCAGGGCCGGTTCGTGGTCGGGCAGGCCGAGCACCTGGCTGCTCTCCCACAGGAACCGGCCGTCCTCGCGAGCGAGGCACACGATGTTGCCGCGTTCGGCGGTCGCCACGAAGTTCCCGTCGGGGAGCACCGTGAGCGAGGTGTACGAGCGGGGCGCGCCCTGGGGTGAGGTCCACCGCACCTCGCCCGAGGATGTCAGACCGGTGACCGTGCCGAGCTGGGTGCCGACGGCCAGGACGTCCCCGGACACCGCCGGACTGCCGGTGATCTTGGCTCCGAGCCGGACCTCCGCCTCGGGGCGGCCGGTCTTGGCGTCGAGGAGGACGCAGCGCCCGTCGACCGGGCAGACGGCCAGCCGGCCGGTGTCGGACAGCAGCGCGGGCGACGCCTTGACGGGGTGGCCGATCTCCTGCCGCCACACCTCGGTGCCGTCCGTGGCCAGGGCGACGACGTGTTCCCCGCAGCACAGTACGGCGGTGTCGTCGGCGGCGGGGACGGGGCTGGCGTAGGGGTCGCGGTAGGCGGCGACGCCGCCGTGGGCCGCCGACCAGGGGCGGGGCAGCGGGCGGTCGTACACGATCTCGCCGGTGCCGAGGGCGAGGCCCAGGCAGCGGCTGTGGAAGGCCGCCACCACGAGCAGGTCGGCGCCCGGCAGCACGGTGGGCGTGGCGAAGACGGGGAACTCGGCCTTGCGCGACCACACCAGGGTGCCGCGCAGGTCGAAGCAGGTGATCAGCCCGCTGGTCGTCGCGACGATGACATGGCGGCGCGCCTGGTCGACGACGAGGGAGGCGTACACCGAGCGGTCCAGGCGGCGTTCCCAGTAGACCTTGCCGAGGCCGGGGTCGAAGAACCGCAGCCGCCCGTCGTCGCTGGCGACCACGACGCCGACGCCGGCGACGACGGCGGGGGTGGAGCTGACCGGGACGGGGACGGTCTGACCGAGGTGGGCGCTGTCGTGGGTGAGGCGCCGGTGTCCACAGACGGCGGGCTCGCGGTCCCAGTGGAAGGCGCCGCCGCCGCGGCCGGGCAGCACCGACTTGACCGGGTCGTGCCGGAAGGCCGGGAGGGGAGACGAGTCGGCCGGCAGGCCGGGCGAGCCGGCCGGGAGGCTACTGGGCAAGGCTCATCTCGCTTTCCGCTCGGTCCGCACCGGGCCGGCCGGTGCGGCGCAGCGCGCGCCAGAACACGAACGCGAGGACGGCGGTGGGGATGCCCTTGCAGGCGACGGCGAGGAAGGTGGAGTCCAGGGCGAACACCGCGCACCAGGCGAGGGGGATGGTCAGCAGGTACGTCACCGCGGTGGAGGAGACGAACAGCAGCCCGCCGCGCTGGTGGACCGTGAGCATCTCGCCGAAGAGCTGCTCGAAGAAGTAGGCGGGTACGTACAGGAGATAGGCGAGCAGCAGGTTGCGCGCGAGGTCCCGGTCGAGGCCGGGACTGGCGAAGGCGTCGACCAGCCAGGGCGCGGCGAGCGCGGTGACGGCGGTCGCCACCACGGTGGGTACGGCGGCGTACAGGCGCATCTTGCGTACCGTGCGGGTGAGGTCGTCCGGGTCGCGGCCCAGGGCGTAGCCGTAGAAGACGAAGGACCCGGCGAAGCAGGCCTGCGGGACACGGCAGAACAGGGTGTAGATCTTGGTGGCCACGGTGGCGGCGGCCAGCTGGACCACGCCGAGCGTGCCGATGAACAGCAGCGGGATGGTCGTGCCCATGTAGTCGTTGAAGTGGCGCAGTCCGATGCCGGGTGCGGTGCGGGCCATCGAACGGAACTCGGTGAGGACCTCATGGCGTCGGGGGCGTACGAAACGGTCCGGGCGGGTGCGCAGCCGGCGGACCAGGACGATGCCGCCGGTGGTGGCCATGACCGCCTGGGCGACCAGGGTCGACGCGGCGACGGCCTGGGCCGGGGAGGCGAACAGGCGGGCCGCGCCGGTGTCCAGGAAGATCCAGTTGAACAGGGCGTTCACCGCGAGGCCGAAGACCAGGTTGACGGCCGACAGGTTCTTCAGGCCGCAGATCTTCAGCGACGCGCTGATGACGATGTAGCCGAGGACCAGGGCGATGCCGTAGGTGCGGACCTGGACGTAGTCGCCGACCAGCGGGATCAGCTCCGCCTTCTGCCCGGTGGCCCGCAGCAGCGGCTCGATGCCGAGGCCGAGGGCGATGCCCAGGAGCTGACAGGGGATCAGCAACAGCAGCAGGGCGGTGCCGAGCACCGGCAGGCGGTGGCCGGTCCGCTGCTCGCCCTCGGCCATGGCGAGCCGGCTGCTGAAGACGTCGACGACGCCGATGAAGACGGCGTAGATGGCCGAGATCAGCACATCCGCCTGGCCGACGGCCGCCGCCTGGTCCAGGCCCTTCGGCGCGACCATGATGAGGTCGAGGGCGCCGAACCCCACCGAGACCACGCCCAGGCCGAAGACCACCGCGGTGTAGCCGGTGTAGTTCCGTACGGTGAACCGGGTGTGCTCCATGGCGGCTACCGGTCCCCCGCCTGTGGGCCGGCGCCGCGGGTGCCGTCGTGGCCGAGCCGCTCCAGCGCGGCCTGGAACCGGTGGCGGGAGGTGTCGTCGCCCAGGCCGTCGGCCAGGTCGAGGCCGTCGCGCAGTACCTGCTCGTCCTCGGGGGCGAGGCGGGCCAGGTCCCGGTGGAGGGCGAGGGCGCGGTCGGCGGCGCCGGCCTTCCGGTGGCAGCCTGCTGCGCGCAGCATGTGGTGGCCGACGTACGGCGGACCGGCCGCGACCGCCTGCTCGTACAACTCGGCTGCCTCCCCGAGCCGGCCGAAGGCGGCGTAGGCCTCGGCGAGTTCGCCGTAGCTGGGGGCCCAGGCCGGGTCGAGGGCGATCAGGGCCCGACCCGCCTCCTCGGCCCGGTCGAGGTCGCGCGTGAGGTACATGTGCTCCTTGAGCGAGGACTCGTGGTACGTCTTCAGGAAGTGCGTCTCGTAGGCGCGGGGGCGGCGCGCCATGGTGTCCTCGGCGGCTTGCCGCGCGTACTCCATGTAGCGGCGGGTGGTCTCCGCCTCGCCGACGGCGGCCGGGACCATGGCGAGGGCGCGGTACCAGGAGGAGATCGCGCCGGAGTCGAGCCGGTCGTGTGCCTCGGCCAGCCGGACGCCGGTGGCGCGGAACCACTCGTACTCCGCCTCCGGCAGCTCCTTGCGCTTGAGGAACCAGACGACGGCCTGGGAGCAGGCGTCCAGGACGCGGTCCTCGGGCACCTCGCCGGTCTCGGCGGCCTCGCGCATGCGGTGGAACTGGCGGGGCGAGTCGGCGCCGTCGTCGCGGCGATTGGTGACGACGAAGGCGAGCATGGCGGCCTCGAACCGCTCGCGCGGTGTGGCGGCCCTGGCGTAGGCGTCGGCGAGCAGGCGTTCGGCGGGGTCGAAGCGGGAGACGCTGATCAGCGCGGCCGCGGTGTTGACCAGGGCGGTCACCGGGAGGTCGGCCGCGTCGCGGACGAGTGCGGCCAGCCGTTCGACCGGTTCCGTCGGCCGGTGGCTCAGGTCGGCCAGCGAGTCGTAGGACAGGCCGGCGAGGAGGGCGGCCTCGTGCAGGACGTTGGGTTCGAAGACCTGGGCGAGCAGGTAGCCGAAGCGATCGAGCCGCAGGTCGGCGTACTGCTCCACGCAGGCCCGGGAGAACAGGTCGGCCGGCCGGCCGGGGCCGGTGGTGTACTCCAGCCCGAGCAGGGTTTCCTGGAAGGTGTTGGCCTGGACCTCGACCGTCTCGAACGCGATCCGGTCCGGGGTTGCTCCGCTCATCGTCGTCACGCCCTCTCTGCCGCCTGGCGGCATGCCCAGTTGAGAAGATGCAGGAACACCAGTACGGCGCGGCCGGCATCCGAGAGCGTGGTGGCGTCGCGGGCGTCGGCCGGAGCGGCGAACTCCACCAGGTCGAAGCCGACGAGCCGGTTGTCCCGGAGCACCCAGTCGATGAGGCGCAGCAGGTCCCGGGTGCCCAGGCCGGCCTCCGCCGGATAGCCGGTGGAGGACATCACCGAACGGTCCAGGACGTCGATGTCGACGGTGAGGTAGACGTCGGTACCGGTGCCGAGGGCGGCGCGGAAGGCTTCGGGGTCGTCGAGTTCCGGGGCCAGCAGCGGCAGTTGCCGTCCGACCCCGTGCAGAAAGCCGTCCAGGCCGTCGGCGCTGTCGGCCTCCACCGTGGCGTACGGCGCCACCCCGACCTGGAGGAGACGCTCGGGTCCGACCAGGTCGGACACGTGGGACATCACGTTGGTGTTGAAGATCGGGTCCCGGGGAACGTCCCGGGTCGGTGCGCCGTCCCAGAGCTGGAGGTCCAGGTGGTGGTCGAACTGGACGACCGTGAAGGGGCGCCGGCGCCGCTTCCACAGCGCCTGGACGACCGGCAGGGTGACCGTGTGGTCGCCGCCGATCACCGCGGGGACGGTGCCGGCGGGCAGGGCGGCGATCACCTGGGCGAGCGCCTCCTGGGCGTCGGCGAGCGCCATGCCGTCGAAGAGCACGTCGCCGATGTCGACCGCGCGTTCCAGGGGGACGCGTCCGTTGCGCAGCTGGACGATACCGGGCTGTTCCGCACCCCAGGTATGCGCTTTGGAAAGCGTCCGGAGAAAGAAGGGGCCGTTTTCGGCCCCTTGGTGGGCGCTGCCGAGGGAATAACCGGAACCGACGACCGCCGCGGCGGCGTCCGGCGGCACTGCGCCGGGCGCGACCGTTCTCAGTCCGGCGAACGCGGTTTTCGTCCGCAGTCTTGGCACGTCAGCACGTTTCCTTCGGAAATTCGGAACAGCTCGCGGACGGAGGGAGCGGCCGGAGCCGCTCCCTCCTGGGTGCCTTGGTCAGCGCTCGCCGAGGATCGCGTCCAGCTCGGCGTCGACCTCCAGCTCCTCGCCGAGGCTGCTGATCACGGCCTCGGTCTCCATGGCCTCCGCCTCGAAGAAAACCTCCACGTCGGAGGCGCGGAAGAACGCGGGCTTCTTTTCCAGGGTGTACTTCGACATGGCTGCACTCCTTACTGTCGGTCAAACAGTGGGAAAGGGCTTGCCGATCGGCGATCGGCGGCCCAATGTGCTGCACGTACTTGCCGCGAATGCGACGAAGAAAGCCTTGGCGGTCACCTGTCCGGCCGTCAAGGGTCACGAACCGGCCAAGCCGCTTGCCGCCACTTCGAGCGATTATTTTCCGCCATGCCGGAAAGGGTGCGATTGCCCCGAATCGACGACCTGCACCTCGGCACGGGCCGCCTTCCGACTCACGCGGGCGACGATCGGCGCCCCGGCGCAAGTGGCCCGATCCGCTCGCTCGTCGGCCCGGCCACTACGGCCGGGAAGCCGCCCCTCGTCCGCCGTACGCGGACAGGAGCACCGTGGACGCGGTACCAAAGCAGACGTCCCACTGGCCGGTTCCAGTGGGACGGTGCCGAACACGGAACGGGCCCAGAATGCCCCGCCCAGCGGAAACCACACGCTGACAGTTCTTGTGGAACACCCGCTGCCGATCGGGTCCCGGAGTTGAACGGCGAGGCCAAGTTCGAAGGCACTGGAGTGTTTCCGTGCCCGGAGTTCCCGTTGAACCGGGACTGGAGGTCGTCCCCGTCGACGCGGGAACGTTCAGGCCGGCGCCGACCGAGATCCGGACCGTGCCCGGGCCACCGGTCACCTGCCCAGCGGCCAGGCTTTGTGTGGTCAGCTGTCGCCGGGTGTTCGAGGGCTCACACTGGCCCGTCGGCATACGTATGACCGTCCGGCGCGCGAGCCGACGGTGGGCGCCGAGGCCGTAGTGGTCCTTCCCGAGTACGACCTCTCCCCCGCGGCCCGCCACCCGGTGCCTCACCGAGCAGGACTACGCCGTCGCCCAGTAGGTGGTGGACGAGGGCGCGTCCCACGGTCTGGACGGCTCCCGGCCGGCCGTGTCCGGGGACTCGGTGGGCGGCAGCATGACCGCTGCGCTCACCCTGATGACCATGCGTGGAGGCCGGCATCACCCTGGCCACCCGCACGCCGCCCTGCAGCATAGGAGTCAGGTCAAGACGGGTGGACGTTCCGGGGAACCGTAGGGTGGGCAACCGACGCTTGGGCTGGGCAGGTGACGGCTACTGGCGTTGCTCCCGGGCGTCGGAAGGGTGGGGCCGGTTTGCTTGTCGGTCATGGCGTCACCAGCTGTCGGCGGCTGCCAACAGCTCGCCATAATCGCGGGTCCGCGATGCCTGCTCCAGGTCCGACTCGACCATCATCTGCATCAGTTCCTCGAACTTCACCGTGGGCGCCCAGTCCAACGCGGCTCGGGCCATGCCGGAGTCGGCGCACAGCGTCTCCACTTCAGCCGGGCGGACCAGCGATGGGTCGATCATGACGTGGTCCTCCCAGTTGAGGCCCACGGCGTCGAAGGCGATCTGCACCGCGTCACGGACCGAGTGCATGACGCCGGTCCCGATCACGTAGTCCCCCGGCTCGTCCTGCTGGAGCATCAGGTGCATCGCCTTGACGTAGTCGCCGGCGAAGCCCCAGTCACGCACCGCGTCCAGGTTGCCCAGCGCCAGCTTGTCCTGCAGTCCCAGCCTGATCCGAGCGACGGCCAGCGAGATCTTCCTGGTCACGAACTCGGCACCACGGCGCGGGGACTCGTGGTTGAACAGGATGCCGGAGACGCCGTACATATCGAACGACTCACGGTAGTTACGCGTGATGAAATGGCCATAGGCCTTGGCCACCCCGTACGGGCTACGGGGGTGGAACCGGGTCGACTCCCGCTGCGGAGTCTCCGCGACCTTCCCGAACATCTCCGAGGACGACGCCTGGTAGAACCGGATCCGACCGGAGCGGGTCGACCTGGATGTGTTCAGCCCACTGATCATGCGAATGGCCTCCAGCATTCGGAGCACACCGGCGCCGTTGACTTCGGTCACCAGTTCCGGCTGTTGCCAGGACATCGGCACGAACGAGACGGCTCCGAGGTTGTACACCTCGTCAGGCTGGACGTGGTCCAGCGCCGAGACCAGGCTGGCCTGGTCCATGAGGTCACCGTGCACAAAGGAGAGATCGGACGCGAGGCGGCTGACCCGTGACTTTCGCGGGTTGGCCTGGCCCCGTATCAGACCCCATACCTGGTAGCCCTGTGCCAGCAGGTGTTCTGCGAGGTACGAGCCGTCCTGACCGGTGACCCCAGTGATGAGAGCACGCTTGGACACGACATTCCCTTCTGCCGCGACGGGAAAAATGACCGCTACGCGCTGTGAACTTTTCGCGGGAGCAGTCCCTGGTAGTGACATTCACAGCCGCAAGTCCGCAGTGTCAACGAAAGTCGGAGCACCCTAGTGCATCACTGGGAATTGGCACGATCATTTCTCGGGACTGGGGATTCTCCGGTCAGGAATGGGACCTACTCGCCTCTGACGACTGCCCCGAGGAGACCTCATGCCCGTCCCCGGCACCGACGCGGAGCGCTGGCTGCGCCGCTTCCGGCCCAACGCCAGTACCCGCGTACGGCTCGTCTGCTTCCCGCATGCGGGCGGCTCCGCGAGCTTCTACCACCCCGTCGCGATGACCCACGCAGCAGCCGCCGACGTCGTGATCCTCCAGTACCCCGGCCGCCAGGACCGCAGACATGAGCCACTGGTGCCCAGCGTCGCGGAGTACGTCGCTCGCATCGGGCCGGTACTCGAGCAGGAAAGGCCGCTGCCGACTGTCTACTTCGGACACAGCATGGGTGCGGTGCTCGCGTTCGAGACAGCCCTGGCACTCGCTGACACACCCGCCGCGCCCCGAGCGATCGTGGCGTCCGGTCGGCGCGCGCCGGCCACACACCGCAACGAGCGCGTGCACCTGCGGGACGACGAGAGCCTGCTCGACGAGTTGCGGATGCTCAACGGCACCCAGGCGGACCTACTGGGCGACGAGGAGATCGTGAGGATGGCCTTGCCGGCGGTGCGCGGCGACTACCGGGTCATCGAGACCTACCAGGGCGTGCCGGGCAGCACGGTCGACTGCCCGATCACCGTACTGGTGGGGGATGACGACCCGAAAACAACCGTCGCGGAGGCCGACCAATGGCGCGAACACTCCACCGCCGCCTTTCGCCTCCGCACGTTCCCCGGCGGCCACTTCTACCTGGTCGAGCACCAGGCCGAGGTGAACGCCGAGTTGGCGTCCGCGCTGTCCGCCGTCTCCAACGGGGCCGCCATCAGGTAGTCGTTCCCGGGCCGGGTACGGCGGCGAGGCCGTCGTTTCCGAGCGTTCGGCGGTGAGGGCCGGGCGATCACGCCCGGCCCTCACCGCCCACGAATGCCCGGTCAGGCACCCGCTGCCACGACGCGCTCCCTGGTCCTCAGTTCAGGCCCAGCTCGTCATCGAGCAGGCGGAACATGTCGTCGTCGGTGGCCGACTCGACATCGAAGCCGTCTTCTTCCTGTCGATCTGCCGCCCACCTGCTGCGGAGCGCTTCCAGCCGGCCGGCGATCTGCCGATGCAGGCGCTCGTCGTCCACCGTGGTCTCGTCCAGCGCGCGCTCCAGCCGATCCAGATCCGCCAGCAGCGCGGCAGGCCCGGTGGGTTCGTCGGCGACGAGCCTGGGCAGCAGGTGGTCGACCAGGTCACCCGGAGTCGGGTAGTCGAACAGCAGTGCTGCGGGCAGCCGTTGCCCGATCTCCGCACCGATCCTGTTGCGGAACTCCACAGCGATCAGCGAGTCGAACCCGAGGTCCTGGAACCGCCGGTCCGGGGAGAGCTCCGCCGCGTCACCGTGCCCGAGGACGGCGGCGGCGTGCCTGCGAATCAGCTCGAGCACCAGCTCCGGCCGGTCGGCGGGCGCGGCCGCGCCAAGTGCCGCGACGATCCCGCCACCGGAGTACGCGGTGGCCGCCGTACGGCGGGCCGGGGTGCGGACGAGGCCGCGCAGCAGCGGCGGCACCTCACCGGAAGCCCGCAGTCCCGTCAGGTCCAGCTTCACCGGCACCATCGCCGGGTCGGTCGCGGCGTCGAACAGCGCCAGACCCTCCGCGGAACCCAGCGGCAGCACACCCGAACGCCGCATGCGCGCCACGTCCGCCCCGGTCAGCTCGCTGGTCATGCCCGCGCTCCGCTCCCACGGACCCCACGCCAGCGACACTCCCGACCAACCCAGAGCCCGACGATGAGCCGCCAGCGCATCCAGGAACGCATTGGCGGCCGCATAGTTCGCCTGACCGGCCGCACCGAACACCCCCGCCACCGACGAGAACATCACGAACTGATCCACATCCCCGACCAGTTCATGCAAATACCACGCCGCATCCGCCTTCGGCCCCAGCACCCCGTCCAGCCGCTGCGGTGTCATCGCCTCCAGCACACCATCGTCCACCACCCCAGCCGCGTGCACCACACCCGACACCACACGCCCGTGGAGCACCTTCGCCAACGCCGCCCGGTCCGCCACATCACACGCCACGACCTCGGCATCCGCACCCAACCGAGCCAACTCGGCCACCAGCTCCGACACACCCTCCGCAGCCGGACCACGCCGACTCAGCAGAAGCAGCCTGCGCACACCCTGCTCAGCCACATGCCGCGCCACCAACGCACCCAGACCACCCGTACCACCAGTGACCAACACCGTCCCCTCACCACTCCAGGACCGACGCTCACCACCCTCAGCCCCGGCCCGGACCAGCCGAGCCGCGAACGCCTCACCCCCACGCACCACCACCTCCGGCTCATCCGTGACAACCGGCTCACCCCCGCCCTCCACATCCACCAGCCAGAACCGACCCGGCAACTCCCGCTGCGCCGACCGCACCAGACCCCACACCACAGCAGCAGCCGGATCCGCACCACTGACCACACCCCGGGTCACGAACACCACCCGCGAATCCGGCTCCCGCACCAGCTCCAGCGCCCGAACCGCCAACGCACGCGCCGACGCCACCACATCAACGCCACCCACCAACTCCACGAACCGCACATCACCCACCTCGACCGCCGGCACCGACGTCACCCACTCCACCCGATACAAGGAGTCGACCTGGCCGAGCTGATCCGGCGTGACGGTACGCAGCGTGAGCGCATCGGCGGAGAGCACGAGAGTGCCCGCCGGGTCGACCGCGGTCAGCGACGCGGTGTCGCCGTCGACGGCCAGCCGGACCCGCAGTGCTGTGGCGCCGGTCGCGTGCAGGGACACGCCCTCCCAGGAGAACGGCACCCGGCTCGGCTCGCCGTGCGCGGTCGTGCCGAGGGTGTGCAGGGCTGCGTCGAACAGTGTCGGGTGCAAGCCGTACTGTCCCGACATGTGTTCGGGCAGTTCGACCTCGGCGAACAAGACGCCGTCGGCGGCGTGCCAGACCGACCGCAGACCCTGGAACGCCGGTCCGTAGTCGAAACCGAGCTCCAGCACGCGATCGTAGAACCCGTCGAGCGACAGGGGTTCCGCACCGGCCGGTGGCCACGCGCCGATGTCGGCGGCGGGCCTGGTGCCCTGGCCCAGGGTGCCGGTGGCATGCTGCGTCCACGGGCCGTCCGTACCGTCGGGCCGGGAGAAGACACCGATCCGGCCGGTCCCGTCGACCGACACCTGAAGGGCGACGCTGCCCTTCTCCGGCACCACCAGCGGCGCCGCCATGGTCAGTTCCTCGATCTGCTGGAGGCCGAGTTCGTCCCCGGCGCGCAGCGCCAGCTCCACGAAACCGGTGCCGGGGAACAGGACCCGGCCGTGTACGACGTGATCCGCCAGCCACGGCTGTGTCCGCAGCGACAGCCGGCCGGTGAGGACCACGCCGTCGCCGTCGGCCAGTGCCACAACGGAGTGGAGAAGCGGGTGGCCGGCCGTCGAGGGCGCTGCTTCCGACGGCTGCGGCCAGAACCGCTCGTGCTGGAAGGCGTAGGTCGGCAGTTCGACCCGATGGGCGCCCGTGCCGGCGAAGAACGCCTCCCAGTCCACCCTGACACCATGGGCGTGCAGCACCGCCAGCGCCGACACCGCAGCCGTTTCCTCATCCCGGTCTCGGCGCAGTGCGGGAACCGTGGTGACGGCCGCGCTCTCCTGGATCATCGCCGACAGCGTCCCGTCCGGCCCCAGCTCCAGGAACGTACCCACACCATCATCGACCATCGCCCGCACCGCATCGGCGAACCGCACGGCCTCACGCACATGCCGCACCCAGTACTCCGGACTCGTCGGATCACCCGACACCAACCGGATCACCGGCTCACGGAACTCGATCCCCTCGATCGCAGCCGCGAACTCCTCCAACATCGGATCCATCAACGGCGAATGGAACGCATGCGACACCGACAACCGCGTGTGCTTCCAACCCCGTTCACCCGCCGCCCGCGCAACGCTCTCCACGGCGTCTTCCGTGCCGGCCACGACCACCGACGTCGGGCCGTTCACCGCCGCCACACAGGTACCCTCCGGCAACACGGAGACAACATCCGCCTCCGTAGCCGACACCGCGAGCATCGCACCGCCCACCGGCAGCCCGTCCATCAAAGCGGCACGCGCACGCACCAACCGGCACGCATCCCCCAGCGAGAACACACCCGCCACATGCGCGGCCACCACCTCACCCAGCGAATGCCCGGCCACCACCTCAGGCCGCACACCCCACGACTCCACCAACCGAAACAACGCCACCTCCAGCGCGAACAACGCCGGCTGCGACCACCCCGTACGGTTCAACGCACCAGAATCCCCGCCCCACATCACCTCCCGGACATCCGCACCCAACTCCGCGACCACCGCATCGAAAGCCTCCGCAAACACCGGGAACCGGGCATACAACCCACGCCCCATCCCCAACCGCTGCGCACCCTGACCCGTGAACACAACACCCAACCGGCCATCACCAGCCACCCCCTCCACCCCGGCCGCCGACAGTTCGTCCTTGGTCCGTCCGACGAGCACAGCCCGGTACTCGAACGCCGAGCGGGTCGTCGCCAGCGAGTAGCCGATGTCCAGCGGCCGTCCGTGACTGCGGGCGAGCCGCGCGAGCTGCTCCTTCAGGGCGGCCGCTGTCTTGCCGGCCACCACCCACGGCACCACGACGTCGGCAGGTTCCGGCTCGACCGGGCTGACGATGTGCTGCTCGAGGACGGTGTGAGCGTTGGTGCCGGAAATACCGAACGACGACACAGCCGCCCGTCGCGGCCGTTCCACCTCCGGCCAGACGGTGTTCTCCGTGACGAGGTCGACGTCGCCGGCGGTCCAGTCCACGTGTGACGAGGGCCGGTCCACGTGCAAGGTCCGGGGCACAAGGCCGTTGCGCATGGCCATGACCATCTTGATCACACCGGCGACACCGGCGGCGGCCTGCGTGTGCCCGATGTTCGACTTCACCGAACCCAGCAGCAACGGCGTCTCACGATCCTGCCCGTAGGTCGCCAGCAGCGCCTGCGCCTCGATCGGATCACCCAGCGTCGTACCGGTGCCGTGACCCTCCACGACATCCACATCGAGCGGCGACAGACCTGCCCCGGCCAGAGCCTGGCGGATCACGCGCTGCTGCGACGGCCCGTTCGGCGCCGTCAGGCCGTTCGACGCGCCGTCCTGGTTCACCGCCGAACCCCGCACCACGGCAAGGATCTCGTGCCCGTTGCGCACCGCGTCCGACAGCCGCTCCACCACCAGCATGCCGACACCCTCGGACCACCCGACACCGTCAGCGGAGTCCGCGAACGCCTTGCACCGGCCGTCTGCCGACATGCCTCGCTGCCGCGAGAACTCCACGAACAGCTCCGGGGTGGACAGCACGGTCACCCCGCCGGCCAGCGCCAGATCACAGTCACCCGACCGCAACGCCTGGGCCGCCCAGTGCAGGGCCACCAACGAGGACGAACACGCCGTGTCGACCGTGACCGCCGGCCCCTCGAGGCCCAGCGAGTACGCCACGCGCCCGGAGGCCACGCTGGCGGAGCTGCCGTTGCCACGGAAGCCCTCGAACTCCGGGGTGTTCAGCAGTTCCGCGTAGTCGCCGTACATCACGCCGGCGAACACGCCGGTGCGGCTGCCCCGCAGCGACACCGGATCGAGGCCCGCCCGCTCCAGCGCTTCCCATGACGTCTCCAGCAGCAGACGCTGCTGCGCGTCCGTGGCGAGCGCCTCCCGGGGGCTCATGCCGAAGAACGCGGCATCGAACTCCCCGGCCTGGTGCAGGAACCCGCCGGATCGGGTGTAGGACGTGCCGGTGTGCGCCGCATCGGGATGGTAGAGGGCGTCGAGGTCCCAGCCGCGGTCGTCCGGGAAGTCACCGACGGCGTCGACGCCCTCGGTGACCAACTGCCACAGGTCCTCCGGCGACCCCACCCCACCCGGATACCGGCACGCCATGCCCACGATCACGACCGGATCGTCGGAGAGCGACGGCAGTGCCCCGGCGGGAACCGGGGTCTGCTCAGCGGTGCCGAGCAATTCGTCGAGCAGGTGGTGCGCGAGCGCGGCCGAGGTCGGGTAGTCGAACACGAGGGTCGCCGGCAGCCGTAACCCGGTGGCCGCCGACAAGCCGTTGCGTAGCTCCACCGCCGTCAGCGAGTCGAGGCCCAGTTCCTGGAACGAGCGCTCCGGATCGACCAGTGAACCGTCCACGTGCCCGAGCACGGTCGCCGCCCGCCCGCGCACCAGGTCGAGCACCAGGTCGGTGCGGGCCTCAGCGGGCAGGCCGGCCAGGCGGTGCGCGAGGTCACCGGCCTCGCCGGTGCGTGCGACACCACGGCGGGCCGGGGTGCGGACGAGGCCGCGCAGCAGCGGCGGCACCTCACCGGAAGCCCGCAGTCCCGTCAGGTCCAGCTTCACCGGCACCATCACCGGGTCGGTCGCGGCGTCGAACAGGGCCAGACCTTCCGCGGAACCCAGCGGCAGGACACCCGAGCGCCGCATACGCGCCACATCGGCCGCAGCCAACTGCTCGGTCATGCCCGCGCTCCGCTCCCACGGACCCCATGCCAGCGACACTCCCGACCAGCCGCGGGCCCGACGATGAGCCGCCAGCGCATCCAGGAACGCATTGGCGGCCGCATAGTTCGCCTGACCGGCCGCACCGAACACCCCCGCCACCGACGAGAACATCACGAACTGATCCACATCCCCGACCAGTTCATGCAAATACCACGCCGCATCCGCCTTCGGCCCCAGCACCCCGTCCAGCCGCTGCGGTGTCATCGCCTCCAGCACACCATCGTCCACCACCCCAGCCGCGTGCACCACACCCGACACCACACGCCCGTGGAGCACCTTCGCCAACGCCGCCCGGTCCGCCACATCACACGCCACGACCTCGGCATCCGCACCCAACCGAGCCAACTCGGCCACCAGCTCCGACACACCCTCCGCAGCCGGACCACGCCGACTCAGCAGAAGCAGCCTGCGCACACCCTGCTCAGCCACATGCCGCGCCACCAACGCACCCAGACCACCCGTACCACCAGTGACCAACACCGTCCCCTCACCACTCCAGGACCGACCCCCACCCCCCTCAGCCCCGGCCCGGACCAGCCGAGCCGCGAACGCCTCACCCCCACGCACCACCACCTCCGGCTCATCCGTGACAACCGGCTCACCCCCGCCCTCCACATCCACCAGCCAGAACCGGCCCGGCAACTCCCGCTGCGCCGACCGCACCAGACCCCACACCACAGCAGCAGCCGGATCCGCACCACTGACCACACCCCGGGTCACGAACACCACCCGCGAATCCGGCTCCCGCACCAGCTCCAGCGCCCGAACCGCCAACGCACGCGCCGACGCCACCACATCAACGCCACCCACCAACTCCACGAACTGCACATCACCCACCTCGACCGCCGGCACCGACGTCACCCACTCCACCCGATACAAGGAGCGCACGCGATCGGCGTGTTCGGGGGCGCGCAGGTGCAGCGTGCCGACTGTCGCAACCGACCTGCCGGTGCCGTCGGCGACCGCGATCCCGATACCGTCGGACGCGGAACCGCTCAGTCGCACCCGTACGGTGGCCGCGCCGCTCGCGTGCAGTCCCACGCCCGTCCACGCGTACGGCAGCAGGGTGCCGGGCTCAGCGCTCACGAGGAACGCGGCCCCGTGGAGCACGGCGTCGAGCAGTGCGGGGTGGATGCCGAAGGCCGCCACGTCTCGGACAAGCTCCGGCAGCGTGACCTCGGCGAACACGTCGTCCCCGACGCGCCAGGCAGCGGTCACGCCCCGGAAGGTCGGGCCGTAGTCGGTCCCGTCGTAGAAGCCGGTGAGGTCGAGCGCGACGGCCCCGGTCGGCGGCCAGTGCCCCGCGTCCCAGGCCGGTTCGACGGCCGCCGCACGGAGGACGCCGGTCGCGTGCCGGATCCATTCCTCTCCGTCGCGGGAGAAGACATCGAGTTCGGCGCGGCCGTTCGCGTCGGGCTCCGAGACCCTCACCTGCACGGGAACCGCACCCGTTTCGGGCACCTCCAGCGGGACGGACAGCGTCAGTTCCTCGATCTGCTGGAGGCCGAGTTCGTCCCCGGCGCGCAGCGCCAGCTCCACGAAACCGGTGCCGGGGAACAGGACCCGGCCGTGTACGACGTGATCCGCCAGCCAGGGCTGCGCACGCAGCGACAGTCGGCCAGTGAGGATGACACCGCCGCCGTCCGGCAGTTCGACGGCGGCACCGAGCAGCGGGTGTTCCACGGACTCGAGCCCGGCACCGGACACGCCGCCGGTCGATCCGAGCGTCTCCGGCCAGTACCGCTCGTGCTGGAAGGCGTAGGTCGGCAGTTCGACCCGGCGGGCGCCCGTGCCGGCGAAGAACGCCTCCCAGTCCACGGCCGCCCCGTGCGCGAACACGCCGGCCACGGCGGTGACCGCCGAAGTTTCCTCATCACGATCGCGCCGCAGCATCGGCACGGTCGTCACCTCGGCGCTCTCCTGGATCATCGCCGAGAGCGTCCCGTCCGGCCCCAGCTCCAGGAACGTACCCACACCATCGTCGACCATCGCCCGCACCGCATCGGCGAACCGCACGGCCTCACGCACATGCCGCACCCAGTACTCCGGACTCGTCGGATCACCCGACACCAACCGGATCACCGGCTCACGGAACTCGATCCCCTCGATCGCAGCCGCGAACTCCTCCAGCATCGGATCCATCAACGGCGAATGGAACGCATGCGACACCGACAACCGCTTGTGCTTCCAACCCCGTTCACCCGCCGCCCGCGCAACGCTCTCCACGGCCTCTTCCGTGCCGGCCACGACCACCGACGTCGGGCCGTTGACAGCGGCGATGGACACACCAGCAGCGAGCAGGCCACTCACATCGGCCTCCGAAGCCGACACCGCGAGCATCGCACCGCCCACCGGCAGCCCGTCCATCAAAGCGGCACGCGCACGCACCAACCGGCACGCATCCCCCAGCGAGAACACACCCGCCACATGCGCGGCCACCACCTCACCCAGCGAATGCCCGGCCACCACCTCAGGCCGCACACCCCACGACTCCACCAACCGAAACAACGCCACCTCCAGCGCGAACAACGCCGGCTGCGACCACCCCGTACGGTTCAACGCACCAGCATCCCCGCCCCACATCACCTCCCGGACATCCGCACCCAACTCCGCGACCACCGCATCGAAAGCCTCCGCGAACACCGGGAACCGGCCATACAACCCACGCCCCATCCCCAACCGCTGCGCACCCTGACCCGTGAACACAACCCCCAACCGGCCATCACCAGCCACCCCCTCCACCCCGGCCGCCAACAGCTCACCCGACGTCCGGCCCACCGAAACCAGACGGTGGTCGAACCGCGACCGCGCCAACAAGGAGTACGCCACGTCCAGTGGCCGCGCGGAAACCTCCGCCAACCGGGCCAACTGTTCACGGGCGGCCGCCCCGGACCGGCCGCACACCACCCACGGCACCACGACATCCACCGCCGCCGGCTCAACGACCTCACCGGCCGGCGCCTGCTCCAGGATCGTGTGCGCGTTCGTCCCCGAGATCCCGAACGACGACACCGCCGCCCGCCGCGGCCGCTCCACCACCGGCCACGCCCTCGCCTCGGTCACCAGCTCGACGTCACCGGCTTCCCAGTCCACGTGTGACGAGGGCCGGTCCACGTGCAAGGTCCGCGGCGCAACACCGCGGCGGAGCGCCATGACCATCTTGATCACACCGGCGACACCGGCGGCGGCCTGCGTGTGCCCGATGTTCGACTTCACCGAACCCAGCAGCAACGGCGTCTCACGATCCTGCCCGTAGGTCGCCAGCAGCGCCTGCGCCTCGATCGGATCACCCAGCGTCGTACCGGTGCCGTGACCCTCCACGACATCCACATCGAGCGGCGACAGACCTGCCCCGGCCAGAGCCTGGCGGATCACACGCTGCTGGGACGGCCCGTTCGGCGCCGTCAGGCCGTTCGACGCGCCGTCCTGGTTCACCGCCGAACCCCGCACCACGGCAAGGATCTCGTGCCCGTTGCGCACCGCGTCCGACAGCCGCTCCACCACCAGCATGCCGACACCCTCGGACCACCCGACACCGTCAGCGGAGTCGGCGAAGGACCGGCAGCGGCCATCGACGGACATACCCCGCTGGCGGGAGAAGTCGACGAACAGGTTCGGGGTGGACAGCACGGTCACCCCGCCGGCCAGCGCCAGATCACAGTCACCCGACCGCAACGCCTGGGCCGCCCAGTGCAGGGCCACCAACGAGGACGAACACGCCGTGTCGACCGTGACCGCCGGACCCTCGAAGCCGAAGGTGTAGGCGACGCGGCCGGACGCCACGCTCGGTGCGCTGCCGTTGCCGCGGTACCCCTCGAACTCCGGGGTGTTCAGCAGTTCCGCGTAGTCGCTGTACATCACGCCGGCGAACACACCGGTGCGGCTGCCCCGCAGCGACACCGGATCGAGGCCCGCCCGCTCCAGCGCCTCCCACGACGTCTCCAGCAGCAGACGCTGCTGCGCGTCCGTGGCAAGCGCCTCCCGGGGGCTCATGCCGAAGAACTCCGCGTCGAACTCCCCCGCGTCGTGCAGGAAACCCGCCTCACGCGCGTACGTGGTGCCGAGGTGGTCGGGGTCGGGATCGTACAGGCCGTCGAGGTCCCAGCCCCGGTTGTCCGGGAATGCCGACACGGCGTCCACCTCGTCGGTGACCAGCTGCCACAGGTCCTCCGGCGAGCGCACCCCACCCGGGTACCGGCACGCCATGCCCACGATCACCACCGGGTCGTCGGACACGGACGGCAGTGACGCGACCGGCGTCTCCGCCGGCTCGGTCCCCAGCAGTTCCCCGATCAGGTAGGCCGCCAGCCCGGCGGAGGTCGGGTAGTCGAACACGAGCGTCGCCGGCAGCCGCAACCCGGTCACGGCGGCCAGGCCGTTGCGCAGTTCCACCGCCGTCAGGGAATCCATGCCCAGCTCCCGGAACGAGCGCTCCGGATCCACCGGCGCCGAGGCGTCGTAGCCCAGCACGGCCGCCACACGGCCACGAACCAGGTCGAGCACGACCTCCGTGCGGCCGGCCTCTGGGAGCGCTGCGAGGCGGTGGGCCAGGCCGTCGGCCACCTCCCCTCCGTGCGCCGCGAGCCGCCGGCCCCGCATGCGCACGAGCCCGCGCAGCAAGGCGGGCACCTCGCCACGAGCCCGCACCGCCGCCAGATCGAGCAGCACGGGCGACACCACCGCCTCGTCCGGCACGGACAGGGCCGCGTCGAACAGCGCCATGCCCTGCTCGACCGTCAGCGGCGGCACGCCTTCACGGGCGAGGCGGGCGCGGTCGGCGTCGGTGAGCCCGGCGGTCATGCCGGTCCCGGGCGCCCACGCGCCCCACGCGAGCGACAGGCCGGGCAGTCCGTGGGCGCGGCGGTGGGCGGCGAGGGCGTCGAGGAACGCGTTGCCCGCAGCGTAATTGCCCTGGCCGGCCGCGCCGAGGATGCCGGCGACCGAGGAGAAGAGCACGAAGGCGTCGAGGTCGGTGGTCAGCTCGTGCAGGTGCCAGGCGGCATCCGCCTTCACTCGCAGCACCGTGGCGAGGCGCTCGGGCGTGAGGGAGTCGATGACACCGTCGTCCAGCACACCGGCGGCGTGCACGACGGCACGCAGCGGGTGCTCGGCCGCCACGGTGGCAAGTGCCGCCGCCAGCGCCTCCCGGTCCGTCACGTCGCAGGCGAGGACCGTTGCGGTGGCACCGAGTCCTGTCAGATCGGCGACCAACTCGGTGGCGCCCTCGGCGTCGGGTCCGCGGCGACTGAGCAACAGCAGGTGCCGCACGCCGTGCCCGGCGACGAGGTGCCGTGCGAGGCTCGCGCCGAGCCCGCCGGTGCCACCCGTGATCAGGACCGTCCCGTCGGCGTCCCAGTGCGTGCTCGCGGCGGGGGCGGTGAGGCGGGCGAGCCGAGCGGCCCGGACCTCGCCGTCCCGGACGCGCACCTGGGGCTCGTCCGTACCGAGGACCGCGCCCAGCGGCAGCGGTCCGTGGTCGGCATCGACGAGGACGAAGCGGCCGGGGTTCTCGGTCTGGGCGGACCGCACGAGGCCCCACGTCGCGGCCGTGGCCGGATCGGCGCCGTCGATGACGAACACCAGCCGGGTCCCGTCGGACGACACGTCGGACGCGAGCCAGCGCTGGAGCAGGCTCAGCACACGGGCGGCGAGATCATGGGTTCCGGTGAGCACATCACCGTCGGCAGCGAGAGGTACGACGACGGCGTCGGGGGCGCCGGGGGCGTCACCGAGCGTGGCCAGGTCGACGGTGGCCGAGACAGTGACACCTGCCGAACGCAACCGGTCGGCGACACCGCGCGGATCGTCGCCGAGCACGACGGCGGTCACCGGCTCGTTGCCGGCGCGTGCCCGTGCCGACCAGTCGATCCGGTAGAGCGCGTCGGTGCCTGGGCTGACCTGGTCGGCGGCGAACTCGCGGAACACGAGCGAGTCGACGGTGGCAACCATGTTGCCGGCTGTGTCTGCGGCGGCGATGGTGACGCCGTCAGCGGGATTGCCGGTCAGGGCCACGCGCAGCGCGGCGGCCGCCGAGGCGTGCAGGGTCACGCCCTCCCAGGCGAACGGGAGCACACTGCGATCGGTGCCCCCGGTCAGCGACGCCGCGTGCAGAACCGCGTCCAGCAGCGCCGGATGCAGGCCGTACGCGTCGGCCTGGCCGGCCGCCCGGTCCGGCAGCACGACCTCCGCGTAGATATCGCCGCCCCGGCGCCAGGCGGCCGTGAGACCGCGGAACATCGGGCCGTAGCCGAAGCCGAGGCCGGCGAGCCGCTCGTAGAAACCGTCCAGGGCGATGGCTTCCGCACCGGCCGGCGGCCACGTGGAGAAGTCGGCCGTGGCGGCCTCGGAGGCGGCCAGGGCGCCGAACGCGTGTTGTGTCCACGGACCGTCGCTGTGTTCGAGGCGGGAGAACACGCCGAAGGCAGTGCCGTCAACCCGCACCTGCATGTGCACCGCGCCGGTTTCGGGCAGAACGAGCGGGACCGCCAGGGTCAGCTCGTCGATCCGGTCGAGCCCGACCTCGTCGCCGGCGCGCAGCGCCAGCTCGACGAACCCGGTGCCGGGGAACAGAACCTGGCCGTGCACGGCATGATCCGCCAGCCACGGCACGGACCGCACGGACAGCCGCCCGGTGAGCACGGTGACCTCGCCACCGGCGACGGCAACGGCCGCGCCCAGCAGTGGGTGTTCGACCGAAGCGAGTCCGGCCCCGGACACGTCTCCGGTGGCACCGGTGCGCTCCGGCCAGTACCGCTCGTGCTGGAAGGCGTAGGTCGGCAGTTCGACCCGGCGGGCGCCCGTGCCTGCGAAGAACGCCTCCCAGTCCACGGCCACCCCGTGCGCGAACACGCCGGCCACGGCGGTGACCGCCGACGTTTCCTCATCACGATCGCGCCGCAGCATCGGCACGGTCGTCACCTCGGCGCTCTCCTGGATCATCGCCGACAGCGTCCCGTCCGGCCCCAGCTCCAGGAACGTACCCACACCATCATCAACCATCGCCCGCACCGCATCGGCGAACCGCACGGCCTCACGCACATGCCGCACCCAGTACTCCGGACTCGTCGGATCACCCGACACCAACCGGATCACCGGCTCACGGAACTCGATCCCCTCGATCGCAGCCGCGAACTCCTCCAGCATCGGATCCATCAACGGCGAATGGAACGCATGCGACACCGACAACCACGTGTGCTTCCACCCCTGCTCGTCCGCCGCCCGCGCAACGCTCTCCACGGCGTCTTCCGTGCCGGCCACGACCACCGACGTCGGGCCGTTCACCGCCGCCACACAGGCACCCTCCGGCAACACGGAGACAACATCGGCCTCCGTAGCCGACACCGCGAGCATCGCACCGCCCACCGGCAGCCCGTCCATCAAAGCGGCACGCGCACGCACCAACCGGCACGCATCCCCCAGCGAGAACACACCCGCCACATGCGCGGCCACCACCTCGCCCAGCGAATGCCCGGCCACCACCTCAGGCCGCACACCCCACGACTCCACCAACCGATACAACGCCACCTCCAGCGCGAACAACGCCGGCTGCGACCACCCCGTACGGTTCAACGCACCAGCATCCCCGCCCCACATCACCTCCCGGACATCCGCACCCAACTCCGCAACCACCGCATCGAAAGCCTCCGCGAACACCGGGAACCGGCCATACAACCCACGCCCCATCCCCAACCGCTGCGCACCCTGACCCGTGAACACAACACCCAACCGGCCATCACCAGCCACCCCCTCCACCCCGGCCGCCAACAGCTCACCCGACGTCCGGCCCACCGAAACCAGACGGTGGTCGAACCGCGACCGCGCCAACAAGGAGTACGCCACGTCCAGCGGCCGCGCGGAAACCTCCGCCAACCGGGCCAACTGCTCACGGGCGGCCACCCCGGACCGGCCGCACACCACCCACGGCACCACGACATCCACCGCCGCCGGCTCAACGACCTCACCGGCCGGCGCCTGCTCCAGAATCGTGTGCGCGTTCGTCCCCGAGATCCCGAACGACGACACCGCCGCCCGCCGCGGCCGCTCCACCACCGGCCACGCCCTCGCCTCGGTCAGTACCGACACCGCACCCGAGTCCCAGTCCACCCGGGACGACACTTCACCGACGTGCAGCGTCTTCGGCAGCTCGCCGCTGCGCAGCGCGAGGACCATCTTGATGATGCCCGCGACACCGGCGGCGGCCTGCGTGTGCCCGATGTTCGACTTCACCGAACCCAGCAGCAACGGCGTCTCACGGTCCTGCCCGTAGGTCGCCAGCAGCGCCTGCGCCTCGATCGGATCACCCAGCGACGTGCCCGTGCCGTGCGCCTCCACGGCGTCCACTCCGGACGGCTCGAGACCGGCACTGGCCAGCGCGGCCCGGATCACGCGCTGTTGCGAAGGTCCGTTCGGCGCCGTCAGGCCGTTCGACCCGCCGTCCTGGTTCACCGCCGAACCCCGCACCAGAGCGAGGACTTCGTGCCCGTTACGGACGGCGTCGGACAGCCGCTCGACCACGATCATGCCGATGCCCTCGGACCACCCCGTGCCGTCGGCGTCCTCGGCGAACGCCTTGCACCGGCCGTCCGGCGCCAGCCCGCCCTGCCGGGAGAACTCCACGAACAGCCACGGCGTCGTCATCAGCGTCACACCGCCGACCAGCGCCAGCGAGCATTCACCACCGCGCAGTGCCTGCGTCGCCCAGTGCAGCGCCACCAGCGAGGACGAGCACGCCGTGTCCACGGTGACCGCCGGTCCTTCCAGACCGAGCGTGTACGAGAGGCGGCCGGACAGCACACTGGCGGCGAGGCCCGTGCCGGTGTGTCCCTGGCGGCCGGCCTCGGTGCCGGCGAGCACGTCGCCGTAGTCCTGGCCGTTCGTGCCGACGAACACGCCCGAGGAGCTGCCGCGCAGCGACAGGGGGTCGATCCCCGCGCGTTCCAGTGCCTCCCACGACGTCTCCAGCAGGAGTCGTTGCTGCGGGTCCATCGCCACCGCCTCCCGCGGGGAGACCTCGAAGAACTCCGCGTCGAAGCCGGCGATGTCATGCAGGAAGCCACCCCGTTGCGTGGCGCTGCGGTCCGGTCGGTCGCCTGCGAGACCGTCCAGGTCCCAGCCACGGTCCGTGGGAAACGGCCCGATCGCGTCGCTGCCCTCGGCCAGCAGCGCCCAGAGGGCTTCGGGCGAGTCGATGCCGTTGGGGAAACGGCACGCCATGCCGACGATGGCGATCGGCTCGTCAGTGACGGCGGCGACCGGTGCCGTGACGGTGGTTCTCGGGCTGTCGAGCAGCTGGGCGAGCAGGAGCTCCGTCACCCGGGCCGGGGTCGGGTGGTCGTAGAGCAGGGACGCGGGCAGGCTGAGCCCGGTCGCCGCGACAAGCCGGTTGCGCAGCTCGACGGAGGCCAGAGAGTCGAAGCCCAGCTTGCCGAACTCGCGGTCCGGCGTGATGTCGCCGGGCATCCTGTGCAGGACCGCCGCCACGGCGCCCCGCACCACGCCGGCGACCCGTGCCAGGCGTTGGTCCTGGTCGAGAGCCCGCAGCTCTGCGGCGAGTCCGGACGCCGGAACGGCGGAGGATTCGGCGAAGCGGCGCGCCTCCGGCAGTGCCGACAGCAGAGGGCGGTGCGGCCGTGGTGTGAGCAGGGTGGCCACCACGTCGGGGTGGCGCATATCGAGCACGGTGAGCGTGGGGTCGGGCGCCGTGACGGCCTGTCCGAGCACCGTGAGGGCCAGTCGCGGGTCGAGCGCGGCGGCGCCGACGCCCGTCGCGCTGCCGCCCATGCCGTCCCCGGCCCACGCGCCCCACGCCAGCGAGGTGCCGGGCAGCCCCAGCGCGCGGCGACGCTGGGCGACGGAGTCGAGGACCGCGTTGGCCGCGGCGTAGTTCGCCTGGCCGGGGTTGCCGACGGAACCGGCGGCCGAGGAGAACAGGGCGAACACCGACAGGTCGTGACCGCGGGTCAGTTCGTCCAGCACCAGAGCCGAGGCGGCCTTGGCCCGGAACACCGTCTCGAACTGCTCTCCGCCCAGCCTGGTCAGCACGCCGTCCGCGAGGACGCCGGCCGCGTGGACGACGCCGGTCAGAGGCTGGTCGGCGGGAATCGCCGCGAGGACGGCCGCCATGGCGTCCCGGTCCGCTGTGTCCGCCGCGACCAGGTCCACCTCGACGCCGGAGGCGGTCAATTCGTCGTGCAGCTCGGTGGCGCCCGGCGCCGTGCCACCCCGGCGGCTCACCAGTACGAGACGTGCGACACCTCGGTCCGCGAGCCAGCGGGCCACGCGCGCGCCCAGCGCACCGGTACCGCCGGTGATGAGCACCGTGCCGGTCGGAATCCACTCCTGCGCGTCCCCGGCGGGCGCGGGTGTCAGCCGTCGGCCGAGCGCGACGCCCCCGTTGCGGATGGCGACTTCTTCCTCGCCGCCGGGATGCGCGAGCAGGGCGGCGCAACGCGTGAGTGCGGCGTCGTCGGGCTCGACGGGCAGGTCGATCACACCGCCCCAGCCGTCCGGGTGCTCGAGCGCGGCGACCCGGCCCAGCCCCCAGACGCCGGCGCGTTCGGGGTGCTCGACGGTGTCGTCCTCGACGGCGGCGACGGCGCCGCGCGTGACCGCCCACAGGGGCGCGGTGGTGCCGAGCCCGGAGAGAGCGCGGAGCAGCGTGGCCGTGGCAACCGGTCCGGCCGGGTCCTCGGCCAGTAACGACAGCACGCCCGCGAAGCCCGTGCCCTCCGCGATGGACAGCCGCGCGGCGAGAGCGTCGGCGTCGGCGGTCACCGGTACGTCCACACGGATCGCGCCCGGACCGGCCGTGCCGGCGACGCGGCTCACCCAGGTCTCGTCGGCTCCCTCCGGCACGATCACGAGCCAGGTGCCGCGCGGGGCGCCGGTGACGGCTCCGGTCAGCGGTGCCCACGTTTCGCGGTGGCGCACGGCATCGAGGTCGCGTTCGGTCCGTCGGCGGCGGCGCCATGCGGCGAGCGCCGGCACCACTCCGGACAGCTCCTCACCGGTGAGACCGAGGCCGGCGGCGAGGCTGTCGAGGTCCTCGCTCTCGATGGCGTCCCAGAACTCGGCGTCCACCGGGTCGGTCGCGCCCGGCTCGTCATCGGCCGGCTCGGGCCAGTAGTGGTGGTGCTGGAAGGCGTAGGTGGGCAGGTCCACGCGGGTGGCGTGCAGGGGCCCGAAGAACGCTGCCCACTCGACCTGCACGCCGGCCGAGTGCAAGGCGCCGAGCGCGGTGACGACCGACTCCTCCTCATCCCGGTCTCGGCGCAGTGCGGGAACCGTGGTGACGGCCGCAGTCTCCTGGATCATCGCCGAGAGCGTCCCGTCCGGCCCCAGCTCCAGGAACGTACCCACACCATCATCGACCATCGCCCGCACCGCATCGGCGAACCGCACGGCCTCACGCACATGCCGCACCCAGTACTCCGGACTCGTCGGATCACCCGACACCAGCCGGATCACCGGCTCACGGAACTCGATCCCCTCGATCGCAGCCGCGAACTCCTCCAGCATCGGATCCATCAACGGCGAATGGAACGCATGCGACACCGACAACCGCGTGTGCTTCCAACCCCGTTCACCCGCCGCCCGCGCAACGCTCTCCACGGCGTCTTCCGTGCCGGCCACGACCACCGACGTCGGGCCGTTGACAGCGGCGATGGACACCCCAGCAGCGAGCAGGCCACTCACATCGGCCTCCGAAGCCGACACCGCGAGCATCGCACCGCCCGCCGGCAGCCCGTCCATCAAAGCGGCACGCGCACGCACCAACCGGCACGCATCCCCCAGCGAGAACACACCCGCCACATGCGCGGCCACCACCTCGCCCAGCGAATGCCCGGCCACCACCTCAGGCCGCACACCCCACGACTCCACCAACCGAAACAACGCCACCTCCAGCGCGAACAACGCCGGCTGCGACCACCCCGTACGGTTCAACACATCAGCATCCCCGCCCCACATCACCTCCCGGACATCCGCACCCAACTCCGCGACCACCGCATCGAAAGCCTCCGCGAACACCGGGAACCGGCCATACAACCCACGCCCCATCCCCAACCGCTGCGCACCCTGACCCGTGAACACAACACCCAACCGGCCATCACCAGCCACCCCCTCCAGCGCGGCCCAGGCCGTCAGCTTCGCCGCGAGGCCGGCGGCGTCCCGGCCGACGAACGCGGCCCGGTGCGCAAGGTGCGCTCGGCCGGTGGCCAGGGTGAGGCCGACGTCCGCCGGATGCGCACCCGTGTCCAGCCGGAGTGCCAGCTGCTTCGCCTGCGCGCGCAACGCCGTCGGCGTGTGCCCGGACAGCACCCACGGCACGACCGCGTCGACCGGCGCTTCGGCGCGCGGCTCGGCATCCGGGGCCTGCTCCAGGATCGTGTGCGCGTTGGTGCCGGATATCCCGAACGACGACACCGCCGCCCGGCGCGGCCGGTCCACCGCCGGCCATGGGCTCGCCTCCGCCGCCAGTGTCACCGCACCCGCCGACCAGTCCACATGGGACGACGGCGTTTCGGCGTGGAGCGACTTCGGCACGAGCCCATGCTGCATCGCCATGACCATCTTGATCACACCGGCGACACCGGCGGCGGCCTGCGTGTGCCCGATGTTCGACTTCACCGAACCCAGCAGCAACGGCGTCTCACGATCCTGCCCGTAGGTCGCCAGCAGCGCCTGCGCCTCGATCGGATCACCCAGCGTCGTGCCCGTGCCGTGCGCCTCGACGACGTCCACTTCGGACGCTCGCAGCCCGGCGCTGTCCAGCGCCAACTTCATGACCCGCTGCTGCGAAGGTCCGTTCGGCGCGGTCAGGCCGTTCGACGCGCCGTCCTGGTTCACCGCCGAACCCCGCACCACCGCGAGCACCGGGTGGCCGAGCCGCCGTGCGTCCGACAGGCGCTCCAGCACGAGTACGCCCACGCCCTCGGCCCAGCCGGTGCCGTCGGCCGAGTCGGAGAAGGCCTTGCACCGGCCGTCCGCGGAAAGGGCGCGCTGGCGCGAGAACTCCACGAAGGTGCTCGGCGTGGACATCACCGTCACGCCGCCGGCCAGGGCCAGCGTGCAGTCGCCGTTGCGCAGCGCCTGCGCGGCCAGGTGCAGCGACACCAGCGACGACGAACACGCCGTGTCGACCGTGACCGCCGGCCCCTCCAGCCCCAGTGTGTAGGCCACGCGGCCCGAGGCGACGCTGGGCAGGCTGCCGTTGGTGCGGTAGCCCTCGAAGGCGTCGTCGGCGAGCAGTTCCCGGTAGTCGCTGTACATCACCCCCGCGTAGACGCCTGCGCGGCTGCCGCGCAGCGACGCCGGGTCGATACCCGCCCGTTCCAACGCCTCCCATGACGTCTCCAGCAACAGACGCTGCTGCGCGTCCGTCGCCATGGCCTCCCGCGGGCTCATGCCGAAGAGTTCGGCGTCGAAGTTCCCCGCATCGTGGAGGAATCCGCCGGCCCGCGCGTAGGACGTGCCCAGGTGCTCGGGGTCGGCGTCGTAGAGGGTGTCGAGGTCCCAGCCGCGGTTGGCCGGGAACTCGGTGACGGCGTCGGTGCCGTCCACGACCAGCTGCCACAGGTCCTCCGGCGAGCGCACACCGCCCGGGTACCGGCACGCCATGCCGACCACGGCGATCGGCTCGCGTCCCTTCAGCTCGAGTTCCTCTATGCGCTGGCGGGCGGTGCGCAGGTCGACCGTGACACGCCTCAGATACTCGACAACCTTGTCCTGCTGGCCGTGGTCATCCATCGCAGGTCCTCTTCTCCATCAACGAACGGGGGGCGGCGGGCGGTTCAGTTCTGGGAGATGCCCAGCTCGCCATCGATGATCGTGAACAGCTCGTCGACCGAAGCCGAGTTGATCTTGTCGACGTCGATCTCTCCGACGTGTCCGGCCGCGTCTGTTTCCGCCTGCCGCAGCCGTCGGCCGAGCTGCTCGAGCCGGTCGGCGAGGGCCGCGTGATCGGTCGTGGAGCCGGCGGCCGCGACGGCCGCCTCCAGCCGGTCCAGCTGCTCCAGTGGCGTGCCGGTCCCGGCCGCCTCGGGCTCGGCGGAAGGCGTGAGTTCGTCCCGCAGGTACTCCGCGAGCGCCGACGGAGTCGGGTAGTCGAACAGGAGCGTGGACGGCAGTCGGCGGCCGGTGACCGTGTTGAGCCGGTTCCGCAGTTCGACGCCGGTGAGCGAGTCGAAGCCGAGCTGCCGGAACTCGCGGAACTGCTCGATCGCCGCCGGTGAACCGTGGCCGAGGACGGCAGCGGCCTCGGTCCGTACCACGCCGAGCACCAGCCGCACGCGTTCGTCGGGAGCCGCGCCGGCAAGCCGCGATGCCAGTGTGGCGGTGTCCGCCGCTGCGGCGGAGGCGGCGGTGCGGCGTCCGGTGCCGGCGAGACCGCGCAACACGGCCGGTACGTCACTCCTCGCGCGCAGCCTGGGCAGGTCCAGCCGCATCGGCACCAGCACCGGGGCATCGACGGCCAGCGCGGCGTCGAACAACGCCATGCCCTGCTCCGTCGACAGCGGGGCCATGCCGTCGCGGGCCATTCGCGCGAGGTCCGCCTCGGACAGCGTCGCGGTCATGCCGGTGCCCGGCGCCCACGCGCCCCAGGCCAGTGAGAGGGCCGGCAGGCCCGAGGAGCGGCGGTGCGCCGCCAGTGCGTCGAGGAAGGCGTTCGCGGCGGCGTAGTTGGCCTGCCCGGCCCCGCCGACGACTCCCATGACCGAGGAGAACGCCACGAAGCCCGTGAGGCGCCTGTCCTTGGTCGCCTCGTGCAGGTTCCAGGCCGCGTCGACCTTCGCCCGCAACACGGTCGCCAGCCGCTGCGGCGTGAGCGAGCCGACCACGCCGTCGTCGAGCACACCCGCGGTGTGCACGACCGTCGTGAGATCGGGGATGCTCGTGACCAGCTCGCGGGTGGCGTCGGCGTCCGCGATGTCGCAGGCGACCATCCGCACCTCGGCACCGCGTCGTGCCAGTTCCTCGCGCAGTTGCGCCGCACCGTCCGCTGCCGGTCCGCGGCGTGAGGCGAGCACCATCCGGGCCACGCCCTGCCCGGCCAGATGCAGGGCGAGCTTGCTGCCGAGTCCGCCTGTGCCGCCGGTGACGAGGACCGTGCCATCGGTGGCGGGTCCCGCCGGCATCGTCAGGGCGATCTTGCCGATGTGCTTGGCCTGGCTCATGTAGCGGAACGCGTCGCGCGCGCGCCGCACGTCCCACGATCGCACCGGCAGCGGCGCCAGCGCCCCGGCCTCGAACAGCTCACCCAGTTCGGCGAGCATGGCGGCGACGCGGTCCGGTTCCACCGCCATCAGGTCGAACGGCAGGTACCGCACGCCGGGCAGACCGGCGGGGTCACGCACGTCCGTCTTGCCCATCTCCGCGAAACGGCCGCCGTCGGCGAGCAGGCCCAGGGACGCGTCGACGAACTCCCCGGCCAGCGAGTTGAGCACGACGTCGATCCGCTGCTCGCCCAGCACCCTGCCGAACGCCTCGGCGAAGTCGAGCGTCCGGGAGGTGGCGATGTGGTCGTCCGCGACGCCGAGGGCGCGCAGCGTGTCCCACTTGCCCTCGCTCGCCGTGGCGAACACCTCGGCGCCCAGGTGCCGCGCCAGCTGGATCGCGGCCATGCCCACGCCGCCGGCACCGGCGTGGACGAGTACGCGCTCGCCGCTGCGCAGCCCCGCCAGGTCGACAAGACCGTGGTACGCGGTGAGGAACACCAGCGGGACGGCTGCGGCCACCTCGTCCGGCCAGGCCGCCGGTACGGGCACGATCAACCGCTCGTCCACGACCGCCAGCGGGCCGAAGCCACCCGTGATCATGCCCATGACGCGGTCGCCGACTCGCACGCCCGTCACGTCGGGACCGACCGCCACGACCTCGCCCATGCCCTCGGCGCCGGGCGCGCCCGGGTCGCCGGGGTACATGCCCAGGACGTTGAGTACGTCCCGGAAGTTCACGCCCGCCGCGCGCACCCGCACGCGTACGTGCCGGCCGGTCGGTTCGCGCTCGGCCTCGGGGTACGGGACGAGGGCGATGCTGTCGATGCTTCCCCGTTGCGGAACGTCCAGCCGCCACCCGCTGCCGCCGGGCGGCAACAGACCCGCGTCCGCGCCGAGGCGCGCCAGCCGGGCGGCGTGCACGACGCCGTCCCGCACCCAGCCCTGGGGTTCGCCGGACGCCAGCAACGCGCCGTACGCCGTCGAGGGGTCCTGGCCTTCCGGCAGGTCGAGCAGCAGGAAGCGGCCGGGGTTCTCGGTCTGCGCGGTCCGCACCAGGCCCCACACGGCAGCCGAGGCCGGATCTTCGCCCGTCACCGCTCCGTGTGTCACGAAAAGCAGCGGTTCCGCCCTGTTGCCGGAAGTCCACTCCTGCACGGCCTCGAGCGCCTTGATCGCCGCCGCGTGCGTCGCCGCTGCGATGTCGCCGGTGGCCGGCGCGAACTCCATCACCGCGGCGGGCTCTATCGCCCCGGCTTCCGGCAGCGGCGTCCAGTCCAGTGCGAACAGCGAGTCGTAGGCGTGCGCGGCGACGGGCGTGGCGGCTGCCCGCAGCGTCAGCGACTCGACGACCGCGACCGGATCACCGAGCACGTCCGCGGCCGTGATGGACACGCCCGGGCCCTTCGTGGTCAGGCGGACCCGCAGTACGGCCGCGCCGGCGGCCGCCAGGGAGATGCCCTCCCACGCGAACGGCAGGGCCCCGGGTGCCACACCCATCTCGCCGAGGAACGCCACCTGCACGGCGGCGTCGAGCAGCGCGGGGTGCAGACCGAAGGCACCGGCCTGGCCTGCCACCACGTCGGGCAGCGCGACCTCCGCGAACACCTCGGCATCCCGCCGCCACACGGCGCGCACGCCCCGGAAGGCCGGGCCGTAGGCGAGGTTCATCGCGGCCAGCCGCTCGTAACAGTCGTCCAGCGGCAGGGCCTGCGCGCCGGCCGGCGGCCACGCGTCTCGCGCGAACGTCGTGTCCGGCGCGGGAGCGTCCGCCGTGAGGTGTCCGGTGGCGTGCAGCGTCCAGGTGCCGTCGGCCCACGACGACACCTTCACCGGGCGGCGGCCGCCCTCGTCCGCGCCGACCGCGACCTGCACGGGAACCGAGCCGCGCGCGGGCAGCGCGAGCGGCACGGCCAGCGTCAGCTCGTCCAGCCGTCGGCAACCGGCCTCGTCGCCGGCGCGCAGCACCAGCTCCACGAATCCCGTGCCCGGGAACAGGGTCCGGCCGCCGACCACGTGGTCCGCCATCCAGGGGTGTGCGGTGGCGGACAGCCGGCCGGTGAGCAGCACGCCATCGCCGTCCGCCAACCGCACGACCGCGCCGAGCAACGGGTGGCCGGCCTGGTCGAGACCGGCGCCGATGACGTCATCCGTCCTGCCGTTGTCCGGCCAGAACCGCTGATGGCGGAACGCGTAGGTGGGCAGGGCCACGGTGTGCGCTCCGGTGTCTGCGAGGAAGGCCGCCCAGTCCACCTTCGTGCCGCGCACGTGGAGCTCCGTCAGCGCGGTGACGGCCCGGTCCTCCTCGGGCCGGTCGCGGCGCAGCACCGGGATCGCGCGCAGGTCGACGTCGCCGGCGGCATCGGGAACCAGTGCGCTGAGCGTGCCGTCCGGTCCGAGTTCGAGCACGGTGCGGACACCGGCGTCGGCCATCGCCCGGACAGCGTCCGTGAACAGCACCGGTTGCCGCACGTGCTGCACCCAGTAGATTCCGCTGTCGGGCGTGTCGATCCGCCCGGTGAGTGCGGACACGAACGGGATACGCGGTTCCTGGAACGTGCAGTCCTCCAGCGCCTCGCCGAACTCGGCCAGCATCGGGTCCATCAGCGGCGAGTGGTAGGCGTGGGAGACCGGCAGCGGCTTCGTGCGACGGCCCAACTCCGTGAAGGTGTCGCGGATCCCGGCCACCACTTCGCCGACACCGGCCACCACGACCGACATCGGTCCGTTCACGGCCGCGATGGACACTCCTTCCACCAGCAGCGGGCAGACCTCGGCCGTGGTCGCCTCGACGGCGAGCATCGCTCCGCCCTCGGGCAGGGCCTGCATCAGGCCGGCCCGCGTGAGCACGAGCGTCGCCGCGTCGGCCAGCGACAGCACGCCGGCGACATGCGCGGCGGCGATCTCACCGACCGAGTGGCCACCGACCATGTCCGGCTCGACGCCCCACGACTCCACGAGCCGGTACAGGGCGACCTCCAGCGCGAAGAGCGCGGGTTGCGTCCAACGGGTCCGGTCGAGTTCCGCCGCGTCCCGGCCCCACATGACGTCCCGGACCTCGGTGCCCAGTGCCGCGACGACCTCGTCGTACGCCGTGGCGAACGCGGGGAACCGCTCGTACAGGCCGCGGCCCATGCCGAGGCGCTGCGAGCCCTGGCCGGTGAACAGCACGCCCAGCTTGCCCGGGACGACCGAGCCCTGGACCGCGTCGGTCAGGTCGGCCAGCGTGGCCCGCAGGGTGTCGCCGTCCCGGCCGGTCACGGCGAGACGATGGGCGAAGTGCGTGCGGGTGCCGGCCAGGGACAGCGCCACGTCGGCCGCACCGCCGGACGCGGTCGCGACCCGCGTCGCCTGCGCGCGCAGCGCCTCCGGTGTGGGTGCCGACACCACCCACGGAACCAGGACACCGTTCGTCTCGGGCGCGGGCTCCGGCTGGGCGACCTGCTCCAGGATGACGTGCGCGTTGGTGCCGGAGATGCCGAACGACGAGACCGCCGCGCGTCTCGGACGGCCCGTATCGGGCCATGGTGCGGCCTCGGTGAGCAGCTCCACCGCACCCGCTGACCAGTCCACGTGCGACGACGGCTGTTCGACGTGCAGGGTCTGCGGCAGCCTCCCGTGTTGCATGGCCTGCACCATCTTGATGACACCCGCGATACCGGCGGCGGCCTGCGTGTGGCCGATGTTGGACTTCAGCGAGCCGAGCAGCAGCGGCGTCTCCCGGTCCCGGCCGTATGTCGCCAGCAAGGCCTGGGCTTCTATCGGGTCGCCGAGCTTCGTGCCTGTGCCGTGCGCCTCGACCGCATCCACCTCGGACGGGCGCAGGCCCGCGTTCGCCAGCGCGGCACGGATCACCCGCTGCTGCGACGGTCCGTTCGGTGCGGTCAGGCCGTTGGAGGCTCCGTCCTGGTTGACGGCCGAGCCACGCACGACGGCGAGTACCCGGTGTCCGTTCGCGCGGGCGGCGGACAGCCGCTCCAGGACCAGCACGCCGACGCCCTCGGACCAGCCGGTGCCGTCGGCGGCGTCGGAGAACGACTTGCACCGACCGTCGACGGCCAGGCCGCCCTGCCGCGTGAACTCCACGAAGTTGTCGGGCGTGGACATGATGGTCACGCCGCCCGCCAGCGCGAGCCCGCACTCCCCGGCGCGCAGTGCCTGTGCGGCCAGGTGCAGCGCCACCAGCGACGACGAGCACGCGGTGTCGACGGTCAGCGCCGGGCCCTCGAGGCCGAGCACGTACGCCGTCCGGCCCGACATGACACTCGGCGTCGTACCGGTCATCACGAAGCCGCGGGAGTCGTCGCGCCGGCCGAGCAACGATGCGTAGCTGCCGCCGAAGGTGCCGACGAACACGCCCGTCCGGGTGCCGCGCAGGGAGGTCGGGTCCAGGCCGGCGTGCTCCAGCGCCTCCCACGTGGTCTCCAGCAGTTGGCGCTGCTGGGGATCCATCGCCTTGGCCTCTCGCGGCGAGACACCGAAGAACTCGGCGTCGAAGCCTGCCACGTCGGGGAGAAAGCCGCCGGAGCGAGTGGCGATGGCGGGCGTGCCGTCGAAGCCCGGGGCGAACAGGGCGTCCAGGTCCCAGCCGCGGTCGGCCGGGAAGCCGCCGACGACGCAACGTCCCTCGGCGGCGACCCGCCACAGGTCGTCGGGGCCGGCGACGCCGCCCGGGAACCGGCACGCCATGCCGACGATCGCGATCGGCTCGTCGACGGATGCCGAGGTGGCGGACGCCGAGGTCGTGGCGGATTCCTCGGTCTCGCCGGTGACGGAGGCGAGCAGGAAGTCGGTGAGCCGGTCGGGTGTCGGGTGGTCGTAGACGGTGGACGTGGGCAGCGCGATGCCCAGTGCGGCGACGAGCCGCTCACGGAGGTCGACGGCGGTGATCGAGTCGAAACCGAGGGCGCGGAACTCCCGGGACGTGTCGATCGCGGCCGGATCCGTGTGCCCCAGCACGCCGGCGGCCTGCGTCCGGACGGCGTCGAGGAGCGCCGCGCGATCGAGCGCCGGGACGTCGGCGACGGGCTCCGGTCGGCGCACGGGCCCGGCCGTGGCACCGGGACCGGCCAGCCAGTACCGGCGGCGGTCGAACGCGTAGGTGGGCAGGCCGATCCGGCGGCCGCCCTCGTACAGACCGGACCAGTCCACCGTCACACCCCGCACGAACACCTCGGCGAACGACGTGAACACGCGGTTCAGACCGTCCTCGCCACGGCGGAGCGTGCCCGTCACGACGGCCCGCACACCGGCCGCTTCGACCGCCTCGGCGATACCGACACGGAGCACGGGATGCGGGCTGCATTCGATGAAGGCGCGGTGTCCGTCGTCGAGCAGCGTGGCGATCGCGGGCCCGAAGTTCACCGTGTGGCGCAGGTTCCGGTACCAGTAGCCGGCGTCCATCGTCGCGGTGTCCAGCCATTCGCTGCTCACCGTCGAATAGAACGGCACCTGCCCGGTCCGGGGCCGGATCGGCGCGAGCAGGTCGAGCAGTTCATGCTGGATCGCCTCGACCTGCGTCGTGTGCGAGGCGTAGTCGACGGCGATACGCCGCACCCGTACACCGTCGGCGGTCAGCGTGTCGAACAGCGTCTCCAGCGCGGCGGGCAGACCGGCGACGACAACCGACGCCGGCCCGTTCACAGCCGCGATCTGCGCGGACCCGTCGGCGGGCAGCAACGGCTCGACGCGCTCCACCGGCAACGGCACCGACATCATGAGACCGTCACCCGCGATCCGTCGGGCGATGGCCCGGGCGCGCAGGGCGACCACGCGGGCACCGTCCTCCAGGGACAGCGCCCCGGCGACGACGGCGGCAGCGATCTCACCCTGCGAGTGGCCGACGACCGCGTCCGGATGCACGCCCCGCGAACGCCACAACGCCGCCAGGGACACCATCACCGCGAAGGACACCGGCTGCACCACGTCCACGCGATCCAGGTCCGGCGCACCCTCGGCCTGACGCAGCACATCCACCAGCGACCAGTCGGTGAACCCGGACAGCGCCGCCGCACACTCGCCGATCCGCTCCGCGAACACCGGTGACTCGTCCAGCAGCCGCGCCCCCATGCCGGCCCACTGCGCACCCTGACCGGGGAACACGAATACCGTCCCGCCCTCGACGTCCGCCACACCGGCGACAACGGCGGGCGTCACCTCACCCCGGGCGAACTGCTCCAGCCCGTCACGAGCGAGGACCACCGCCCGGTGCTCGAACAGCGAACGCGAGGTCAGCAGCGAATGTCCGAGATCCCGCGGATCGGCCTCCAGTCCGACCAGGCCGGCGGCCTGACCACGTAACGCCGCCGCGGAGCGCGCCGACAGCACCAGCGGCAACGCGGCCGGATGCGACACGGTCTCCCGTACCGCCGGGTCGGGTGCGGGCGGGGCCTCCTCCAGCAGGACATGGGCGTTGGAGCCGCTGAACCCGAAGGACGACACGCCGCACCGGCGCGGGGCGTCACCGGCCGGCCAGTCCCGTTTCCGGGTCAGCAGTCCGACGGCACCGGACGACCAGTCCACGTGCGGCGTCGGTGGTTCGGCGTGCAGGGTGGCGGGCAGGACGCCGCGCCGCAGGGCCTCCACCATCTTCACCACGCCGAGCACGCCGGCCGCGGCCTGGGTGTGCCCCACGTTGGATTTCAGCGACCCCGTGTACAACGGCCGGTCGCGGTTCTGTCCGTACGTGGCGATGAGCGCTCGGGCCTCGACCGGGTCGCCGAGCGGGGTGCCGGTGCCGTGTGCCTCCACGGCGTCCACCTCGGAGGGAAGCAGGCCCGCGTCGACGAGGGCCGCGACGATGACCTCGCGCTGCGCCTCTTCGCTCGGCGCGGTGAGTCCTGCCGAGGCGCCGTCGGAGTTGATCGCCGAGCCCCGCACCACGGCCAGCACCTCATGTCCCTCGGCACGGGCCGTCGACAGGCGCTCCACGAACAGCACGCCGACGCCCTCGCTCCACGCGGTGCCGTTGGCGTCCGCGCCGAAGGGCTTCGGCCGGGCGTCGGGCGACAGTGCGCGCTGCCGGCTGAACGCGACGAAGGCTGCCGGAGTCGGCATGACCGTGACGCCGCCGACGACGGCCTGCGCGCACTCCCCGCTGCGTATCGACCGCACCGCGAGGTGCAGAGCAACCAGCGAGCTGGACGACGCCGTGTCCACGGTGAGCACGGGTCCGCGAAGACCCAGTTCGTAGGCGACACGGCCGGAGGCGACACTGCCCGCGGTGCCCGTGAGCAGGTGACCCTCGGCACCGTGCGCGTTGGTCAGCCCCGGGCCGTACTCATGCGCCTCGGCACCGACGAACACGCCGGTGGCGGTGGAGCGCAGCGTCGCGGGATCCACGCCCGCGCGCTCCAGCGCCTCCCACACGACCTCCAGCAGCAACCTCTGCTGCGGGTGCATCGCCTCGGCCTCACGTGGTGAGATCCCGAAGAACGAGGCGTCGAACTCAGTGGCGCCGGCGAGAAACCCGCCCTCGCGCACGTAACTCCGGCCCGGTGCCGCCGGGTCGGGGTCGTACAACGCGTCGAGGTCCCAGCCGCGGTCCGTCGGGAACGGCCCGAAGACGTCCTCGCCGTCGCACAGCAGGCGCCACAGCTCCTCCGGCGAGTCGATGCCCCCGGGAAGGCGGCACGCGGTACCGACGATCACCACCGGGTCGGTCACTTCCGGGTTCTCGTTGCCGGCTTCGCTCATGACGTGGGACCACCTCAGACCGGTAGGTACGACAGGGACTCAGCGGTGGAGCGTATGCACGGTCCAACCCGTATTTCCCTACAGGTGCGGCACGGGCGCGGGGGCCTGCGCGGCTCCCTGCCGGTCTAGGGAATTCCGGCCGTCGACGGTGGGATAAACGGGACCTCGGGGGCGCATGCCGGTCCCGTCCGTGGATAAGCCCGCCCGAAAGGTGCCCCGCATGTCATCCAGCTCGCGGCCGATCCTGTTCGTCAGCCTCCCGGAGAGCGGTCTGTTCAACCCGGTCCAGACGATCGCAGGCGAGTTCGCACGGCGCGGCGTCCAGGACCTGTGGTTCGCCACCGACGAGGAACGTCGGGGCGACATCGAGGCGCTGGCCGACGTGTCGACGGTACGCTTCGCCTCACTCGGCGACGTGGTGCCGGAGCTGTCGGCCCTGACGTGGGACGAGGAAGTCTACGCCAAGGTGACGGGCCCGAAGCGGTTCGCCGCGCATGCCGCCGTGATCCGCCACACCTACGACCCGGCGCTGCACGTCGACAAGTACAGGCGGCTCCTGGAGATCGTGGAGAAACTCGAGCCCGCGCTGATGGTCATCGAGAGCCTCACCGCGTACGCCATCGACATCGCGATCACCCGCAGGATCCCGTACGTGCTCGTCTCGCCCTTCCTGCCGAGCAACTACGTCACCGCGTACACCCCCTTCACCAAGGCGTACACCGACCCCGACTTCCCCGTGCCGCACTCGGGCCTGTCCGTGCACATGACGCTGCGGCAGCGGATCGAGAACCGGCTCTTCCGTGTGCGCACCCTGGGGATCTTCCTGCGCCCGTCCATGGCGCGGGTCCTCAAGCGGGACAGACGGACCCGGCAGCAGCTGGGCATCGCCCCGGAGGCGCGGCGCTTCCTGGCCAGGATCGAACACGCCGAACTGGTCGTGAACGGCTCACTGGCCGAGTTGGACTACCCCTTCCGGGCGCCGGACAACATGAGGATGGTGGGCGCGCTGATCCCGCCGCTGCCTCAGGCACCCGAGGACGAGGACGTCAGCGGGTGGCTCGCCACGCACAACTCCGTGATCTTCGTCGGCCTGGGCACCACCACCCGCCTGACCTCCGAACAGGTGCGTGACATGCTCACGGTGGCACGGCGGCTGGGCAACGACCACCACATCCTGTGGAAGCTGCCCGTCGAGCAGCAGCGTCTGCTGCCCGACGAGCCGCTGCCCGAGAACGTGCGCATCGAGAGCTGGGTGCCCTCCCAGCTCGACGTGCTCGCCCACCCGAACGTGAAGGCGTTCCTGACCCACGGCGGTGGCAACGGCTTCCACGAGGGCCTCTACTTCGGCAAGCCCATGGTCATCCGCCCCCTGTGGGTGGACTGCTACGACCAGGCGGTGCGCGGCGAGGACTTCGGCGTCAGCCTGACCGTCGATCCGCACCGCGGCACCGGTGACGACATCTTCCGTGCGCTGCGACGGGTACTGGACGAGCCGTCGTTCAGCGAGCGCGCCCAGCACTTCGGCAAGGTGCTGCGCGCCGCCGGCGGCGCGGCTGCCGCCACCGATCTGGTGCTGGACCTGCCCGCCCTGGCTTCCTGACCGCCTCGAAGCGCTACCCCGAGCAATCCCCTTCGGCGCCGGCACCACTCAACGAACGAGGACCCCATGGGATTCAAGTACCCGGTCTCCAGGCCCAGCATGAAGGGGCGCGAACTGGAGTACGTCACCGACGCGGTCACCAGCGGATGGATCTCCGCGCAGGGACCCTACATTCCGCGATTCGAGCAGGCGTTCGCCCGATACAACGGGGTCGAGCACGCCGTCGCCTGTTCGTCGGGCACCACGGCACTGACCCTGGCGCTGCGGGCGCTGGGCATCGGGCCGGGCGACGAGGTGCTGGTTCCGGAGTTCACCATGGTCGCAACGGCCTGGGCGGTGTCGTACACGGGTGCCACGCCCGTGTTCGTGGACTGCGGCGACGACCTGAACATCGACGTCACGCTGATCGAGGACAAGATCACTCCGCGGACCAGGGCCATCATGCCGGTGCACGTCTACGGCAGGCGGTGCGACATGGACGCGATCATGAAGATCGCCTTCGAGTACAACCTCCGGGTGGTCGAGGACTCCGCCGAGGCGCACGGCATCCGCCCGGTCGGGGACATCGCGTGTTTCTCGCTGTTCGCGAACAAGATCATTTCCTCGGGCGAGGGCGGGGTGTGCGTCACCGACGACCCCCGTCTGGCCGCCCAGATGGAGCACTTGCGGGGCATGGCGTTCAGCCGGGAGCACAACTTCCTGCACAAGAAGCTCGCCTACAACTTCCGGATGACCAATCTGCAGGCCGCCGTCGCCCTGGCACAGACCGAGCGGATCGACGAGATCCTCGCGGCACGGGCGCGCATCGAAGCGCTCTACGACCGCGAGCTCTCCGGCGTCGACGGCATCACACTGATGCCGTCACGGCAGGTGCTGTGGATGTACGACGTGCTGGCCCGGGACCGCGACGAGCTCATGGAGTTCCTCACGGAGAACGGCATCGAGACCCGCTACTTCTTCCAGCCGATGAGCAGGCAGCCGATGTACCGCGACCCGGTGTGGCCTTCGCTCAGAGCCACCCGGTTCGCGCAGGAGGGCCTCTACCTGCCGACCTACACCGATCTGAGCCCCGAGGACCAGGACTTCATCGTCGGCCGGGTCCGCAAGTTCTACGGTGCCGGCTGACCGGCGCCCCGATCCCGATGGGACGTGTACCCATGACGCTTTCCGAACCCGAGGCGACGGAGTTCCCGGTACGGTTACCCGGCGAGTCCTTCCCGCCCCTTCAGTACGCCGACTTCCGCGAGCAGCCCGGTCTGATCCGCTCGACGCTGCCGACGGGCAGCCCGGTGTGGCTGGTGTCGCGGTACGAGGACGTGCGCACCGTGCTGACCGACCGCCGGATCAGCTCCGATCCCGCGCGCGAGGGCTTTCCCAACGTCGCCAGGACCGGCGGCGTGCCGACGCGGGATCAGATTCCCGGCTGGTTCGTCGGCATCGACCCTCCGGAGCACGACAGGTTCCGCAAGGCGCTGATCCCCGAGTTCAGCGTGCGGCGCATCCGGCAGTGGCGGCCCCTCATCCAGGAGACCGTGGACCGCTGCGTCGACCACCTGCTCTCCCTCGGCGACTCCGCCGATCTGGTCTCCGAGTTCGCGCTGCCAGTTCCCTCACTGGTGATCTCGACGATGTTGGGCGTGCCGTTCGTGGACCGGGAGTTCTTCGAGTCGCGCACCAAAACGCTGGTGAACCTGAAGACCACCACCGAGGACGAGCGGGGCGTGGCCGTCCAGGAGCTGCTGCGGTACATCGGAAGGCTCATCAAGGTCAAGCAGAGGCGGGCGGGTGACGACCTGATCTCCCGGCTGCTGGAGTCCGCGGTCCTGTCCCCGGAAGAGCTGACCGGGGTCGTCATGCTGCTGCTGATCGCCGGGCACGAGACCACCGCGAACAACATCGCACTCGGCGTGGTGACCCTGTTGTCGAACCCGCAGTGGATCGGCGACGACCGCGCAGTGGACGAGCTGCTGCGCTACCACTCGGTCGCGGACCTGGTCGCGCTGCGCGTGGCGGTGGAGGACGTGGAGATCGGCGGGCAGGTCGTCAGGGCCGGGGAGGGCATCATCCCGCTCATAGCCGGCGCCAACCACGACCTGAACAGCTTCGACCGGCCCGACGAGTTCGATCCGGGCCGGGCCGCGCGCCACCACGTCGCGTTCGGCTACGGGGTGCACCAGTGCCTCGGACAGAACCTGGTGCGTGCCGAGATGGAGATCGTCTACCAGACGCTGTTCCGCCGGGTGCCGACGCTCGCGGTCGACGCCGACGTCACCGCCCTGCCGTTCAAGTACGACGGCACCCTGTTCGGTCTGCACGAGTTGCCCGTCCGTTGGTGAACCAGAGGAGCGAAGTCATGAAGATCCATGTGGACAGGAGCCGGTGCGTCGGCGCGGGCCAGTGCGCGCTGACGGCGCCGGCGCTGTTCGACCAGGGCGACGACGACGGTCTGGTGGAGGTGCTCGACGCCGAGCCGGACGGCACGCAGGCCGCCGCCGCGGCGCTGGCGGCGCAGGTGTGCCCGTCCGGCACGATCACTCTGAGCCGCTAGGACGTCTTCCCTGCCGCGCAGCGTGCGCCCGCTTCCTGTTCGCGGGCGCACGCTGCGTCTTTGTGTGGTTGGCCGTCACAGCGTGGCCAGCCACTCCTTCATGACGGTCGCCGTGACGTTGGAGTCCCGCTGCGCCAAGGAGAAGTGGTCGGCGTCGATGGTGCGGACCGTCTCCGCGGGGACGAGCAGCTCCTGCTGCCCGTGCTCCACCCGTGTGTCGGGATCTCCGAGCAGGGGCACGCTGCACCGCACCAGCAGCGTCGGCGCGGTGGTCGGCGGAACTTCCAGGGCGGACATGCGGTTGAGGTAGTGCGCCATGGCCGACAGCCGGTTGCTGTCCACCGTCACGGTGGCCGAGTCCGTCTCGCCCATGAACCTCCTGGCCAGCTGCCGGTAGTCCACACTGTCCCCGTGCTCGTGCCGCAGGCTGAGCGTGTCGAGCATGATCACGCCGTCGGCGCGCACCCCCCACATGCTCTCCAGCAGCCCGGCCACCGCCAGGGCCAGCGCACCGCCCGACGAGTGGCCGACCAGCACGAACGGGTCCCCGTCGCTGGCGTGCAGCACACTCTCCGCGGCGGCCCGTGTGATGGCCCGGGACGAGCTGGGCAGGCACTCTCCGGCCGCGAACCCGACCAGTGGCAATGCCTGCACGCCACGGTCGCCGCGGAAGTGGGCGGCGAGACGGGCGTACTGGTGCGCGCCGCCGACGGACACCGGTGAGCTGATGCAGATCAGCCGTGGCTCGGCCGGCCCGTCCGCGAGGGTGACGGGCTGGGGCAGCTCCTCCAGCTCGGCCGGCGCCTCGAACAGCGGGCGGGTGAGGGCGACGGCCTTGAGCAACTCCCAGCCCTCGTCGACCTTGCCCGCCCGGACCGCGTCGAAGTACAGCGTGCCGACGGTGTCGCCGGACTGCCCAGGCGCGGCCGTCGGGGCCGGCCCGATGTGATCGGCGAGCCGGCCGCGCAGCCACCGGGCCAGCTCTGCGGGTGTCTTGTGGTCGAGTACGACCGTGCTGGGCAGCCGGAGACCGACCGTGCCGGCGAGCCGGTTGCGCAGCTCGACCGACATCAGCGAGTCGAAGCCGGCCTCCAGGAAGTCACGCTCCGGGTCCATGCCGCTCGCGTCGGCGTGGCCGAGCACGGCCGCCGCGTAGTCGACGATCAGCTCACACAGCACCGTGTGCTGGTCGGCGGCGGAGAGGCCGCTCAGCCGCTCGCGCAACGTCGCCGTGGACACCTCGGACGCGTCCGCGGCAGCCCGGCGGCGCGGTGCCCGCAGCAGGCCGCGCAGGATCGGGTGCGTGGCCGGTCCGCTCTTCACACCGGGCTTCACCGCCAGCGGCACCAGGAGCGCCTCGTCGGTGGCGGACGCGGCGTCGAACAGGGCCATGCCCTGTGCCACGGTGAGCGGCATCGAACCCGAGTTCGCCATCCGCCGCATCTCGGCCTGCGACAGCGCTCCCGTCATGCCGGCGTCCTGCGCCCACGCGCCCCACGCCAGCGACAGCGCGGGACGCCCGGCGGCTCGGCGCCGGGCCGCGATGGCGTCCAAAGCGGCATTGGCGGCCGCGTAGTTGCCCTGGCCGGCGCCACCCATCACGCCCGAGAGGGAGGAGTACAGCACGAACACGTCCACGTCGCCGACGAGTTCGTCGAGGTGCTGCGCCGCGTCCACCTTCGGCCGCAGCACGGCCGCCAGCCGGTCCGGCGTCAGCGTGCCGATCACGCCGTCGTCCAGCACACCCGCCGTGTGCACGACCGCCCGGACCGGGTGCTCGGCCAGGAGGGCGGCCACCGCATCGCGGTCGGTCATGTCACACGCCACCAGCGTGACGTCGGCGCCCTGCTCGGTGAGCCCGGCCGTCAGCTCCCGCGCGCCCGGGGCCTCCGGGCCGCGTCGGCTGACCAGCAGCAGCTTGCGCACGCCCCGTTCCGCGACGAGGTGCCGGGCCAGGGCGCTCCCGAGGCCGCCGGTGCCGCCGGTGATGAGGACCGTGCCGTCCGGGTCCCACGCCCGGGGCTCCGGCGCGCTGCCGAACCTCGCCAGCCGGGCGACGGCGGCCGCCCCGTCCGTGAGAACGGCCTGTGTCTCGTCCTCGTCCAGCAGGCCGGGCGCCGCGGCGACGAGCAGCCGGGACTCGTCCGTGTCGTCGACGTCGAGCAGCAGGAACCGACCAGGGTTCTCCGCCTGGGCCGCCCGCACGAGACCCCACACGCCGGCCGCGGACACGTCCGCACCGGTCACCGCACCGGAGGTGACCAGCACGAGCGGCACATCGTCGGCACGCTCGTCCGCCAGCCAGGACGTGAGCAGATCGAGTGCCGAAGTGGTGGCGTCCTGCACCGAACCGCCCGTGACTGGCGCGAGCACGAGGTCGGGCCGCGTGGCCAGCACCGCGTCGGCGGTGTCGCCGTGGCCGAGCACGTCGCAGCCCGCGCGCGCCAGCGCAGCACCGAGGCCGCAGGTGTCGGCGCCGAGCACCGCCCATCGCCTGCCCGGCACCGGGGCGACGTCGACCGGCGTCCAGTCGAGACGGAACAGCCAGTCCGACTCGGGCCGCACCGGCCCGGCGGCGACGGGCTCACGCAGCGCCAGCGACGCCACCGACACCACGGGACGGCCGGTCGGGTCGACCGCCCTGATGGAGACGGCGTCGCCGCCGAGCGAGCTGATCGCCACGCGCAGCAGCGCCGGCCCGGAGGCGTGCAGCGAGGCGCCCTCCCACGAGAACGGCGCCAGCACACGGCCGGCGGCGTCCGGCAGGAACGCCACCGCCTGCACCACCGAGTCGAGCAGTGCCGGGTGCACACCGAAGTCCGCGGCGTCCCCGATCGAATGCGGCAGCCCCACCTCGGCGTACACGGTGTCGCCGGCCCGCCGGACCTCGCGCAGGCACTGGAACGCCGGGCCGTAGCCGGAGCCGTCGTAGTGCGCGCTGATGTCGACGGATTCGGCGTCACGCTGCGGCCACTCCAAGGTCGCGCCGGTCACGCCGCGGGTCGTGAGGGTGCCGGTGGCATGGGGCAGCCAGGCGGCACCGATGGTGTCCTGGCGGGAGAACACGCCTACGCGGTGACGTCCCCGCTCGTCGGCGGCGGCGACCCGCACCTGCACCGCGACCGAACCGGTCTCGGGCAGGCCGAGCGGGGCCGCGATGGTCAGTTCCTCGACGGTGTCACAGCCGACCTCGTCGGCCGCGCGGAACGCCAACTCCGCGAAAGCGGTGGCCGGGAGCGCGACGGCGCCGGCCACGACGTGGTCCGCGAGCCACGGATGCGTGCGCAGCGACAGCCGTCCGGTCAGCACGGTGTCGCCGTCGGCGAGTTCGACGGCCGCGCCGAGCAGTGGGTGCGCGACCGAGCCGAGACCTGCCTCTGTGACGTCGGCCGCGGCGGAGCGGGCCTGTGGCCAGTAGCGGACGTTCTGGAAGGGGTAGGTCGGTAGATCGACCGGCCGCGCCGGCGGCAGCACCGTACCCAGATCGACGGCGACGCCGCGGGTGTGCAGGGTGGCGAGCGCGGTGAGTGCCGACTCCTCCTCCGGACGGTCCGGCCGCAGCATCGGCACCGTGGCAGCGGTGTCGACCGTCGCTGCGATCATCGCGGACAGTGTGCCGTCGGGCCCAAGTTCCATGAACGTGGTCACACCGCCCTCGGCCATGGTGGTGACGGTCTCCAGGAACCGGACCGGCTCGCGGACGTGCCGCACCCAGTAGCCGGGGTCGGTCGGGGCGCCGGAGACCAGGCCGATCGTCGGCCGCGCGAACGTGACGTCGGCGACGGCGGCGGCGAAGCCGTCGAGCATCGGGTCCATCAGCGCCGAGTGGAACGCGTGCGACACCGACAGCCGCCTGTGTTTCCAGCCTCTTTCGGCCGCCACGGCGGCGACCCGCTCCACCGCTTCCGTGCCGCCCGCGACGACGGTCGCCGCCGGCCCGTTCACCGCCGCGACGGCCGCCCCCTCGCCGAGCACGGCGACCACGTCGGCCTCCGCCGCCGAAACGGCGAGCATCGCGCCGCCCTCCGGCAGCGCACCCATCAGTTCCGCCCGCGCGGTCACGAGGCGGCAGGCGTCGGGGAGCGACAACACACCCGCGACGTGCGCGGCGGTGATCTCCCCCAGCGAGTGCCCGCCCACGACGTCGGGTCGGACGCCCCACGACTCCACCAGCCGGTAGAGCGCCACCTCCAGCGCGAACAACGCCGGCTGCGACCAGCGGGTGAGGTCCAGCACCTCGGCGTCCCCGCCCCACATCACGTCGCGGACCTCGGTGCCCAGCTCCGTGACGACGGCGTCGAACGCCTCGGCGAAGACCGGGAAACGCTCGTACAGCTCGCGGCCCATGCCCAGGCGCTGCGAGCCCTGGCCGGTGAAGACGATCCCGATCCGCCCGCGCTGCACCGTGCCGGCCACGACGCCCTGCGCCGCGCCGCCGGCGGCCCACGCGGAGAGCGCGTCGGCCAGGTCGCGCCGGGTGCGGCCGGTCGCCACCACGCGGTGCTCGAACCGAGTCCGTGCGGCAAGCGCCGCCGCGACGTCCGCGGCGCACCAGTCCGGCTCCCGCCGGGCGCGCTCCACCAACGCGGTCACCTGATCACGTAGCGCGGCGGCGGTCTTCGCCGACAGCGCCCATGGAATCACCGAGGTCTCCGGCGCACTCTCCACGGGTTCCTGCGTGGGCGCCTGCTCCAGGATCGTGTGCGCGTTGGTGCCGCTCACGCCGAACGACGACACACCGGCGCGGCGCGGGCGTCCGGTCTCCGGCCACGGCGTGGCGACCGTCGCCAGCCGGACCGCGCCCTGCGTCCAGTCCACATGGGACGAGGGCGTGTCCACGTGCAGGGTCTGCGGGACCACGCCGTGCCGCATCGCCATGACCATCTTGATGACGCCGGCCGCGCCGGCCGCGGCCTGGGTGTGGCCGATGTTGGACTTCACGGAGCCGAGCAGCACCGGCCGCTCGCGGTCCTGGCCGTAGGTGGCGAGCAGGCTCTGCGCCTCGATCGGGTCGCCGAGCCTGGTGCCGGTCCCGTGCGCCTCGACCACGTCGACATCGCCGGCGGTCAGGCCGGCGCCGGCCAGCGCCTGCTGGATGACCCGCTGCTGGGACGGCCCGTTGGGGGCGGTGAAGCCATTGGAAGCGCCGTCCTGGTTGACGGCGGAGCCGCGCACCACCGCCCAGACGGGGTGGCCCAGCCGCTGAGCGTCGGACAGCTTCTCCACCACGAACATGCCGACGCCCTCGGACCAGCCGGTGCCGTCCGCGGCGTCCGCGAACGCCTTGCACCGCCCGTCCGACGCGAGCGCGCCCTGGCGGGTGAAGCCGGCGAACCGGAGTGCGGTCGACATCACGGTGACGCCGCCGGCCAGTGCGAGGTCGCACTCCCCGGCCCGTAGTGCCTGCGCCGCCAGGTGCAGTGCCACCAGTGACGACGAGCAGGCGGTGTCCACGGTGACCGCGGGTCCCTCCAGGCCGAACGTGTAGGAGAGGCGGCCGGCGATCGCGCTCGCCGCGATGCCCGTGCCGGCGTGCCCCTCCGCGTCCTCGACGGAGTCCAGCACCAGCGAGGCGTAGTCCTGCCCGTCGGTGCCGGCGAACACCGCGGTGCGGCTGCCGCGCAGCGACGCCGGGTCGATGCCGGCCCGCTCGAACGCCTCCCATGACGTCTGCAGCAGCAGCCGCTGCTGCGGGTCGAGCACCACGGCCTCACGCGGCGAGATGCCGAAGAAGGCCGCGTCGAATCCGGCGACGTCGTGCAGGAAGCCGCCGCGCAGGGTGGCGCTGTGGCCGGGACCCTCGCCCGAGAGCAGGTCCAGGTCCCAGCCGCGGTCGGTCGGGAAGGGCACGATCCCCTCGCGGCCGTCGGCGACCAGCTCCCACAGCTGCTCGGGGGTGGTGACGCCGCCGGGGAACCGACAGGCCATGCCCACGATCGCGACGGGCTCGTGGTGGCCGGACCGGGCCTCTTCCAGTCGGCGCCGGGTCCGGTGCAGATCGGCCGTCACCCATTTCAGGTACTCGACCAGCTTGGTGTCGTCCGCCATCGCAAATGGCTACCTTTCGGTGCGGAATGTGGGGAGTTCAGCGGTCGTTGATCCGGCCGAGCTCGTGGTCGATGAAGGCGAGGATCTCGTCGGCGCTGGCCGAGGAGATCTGTTCCGTGACGGCCTCGGCGTCGGGCGTCGGTTCGACGCCGGCCCACTGCGCCGCGAGGCTCCGCAGCCGGGCCGTGATGCCGGCGCGTGTGATCGGGTCGGGGTCGGCGCCCGCCAGCGCGGACTCCAGCCGGTCCAGTTCCGCCAGCGGGTTCGCGGCCTGGGCCTTGGCGGTCGCCGCGCCGCTGAGCCGGGACAGCAGGTGGTCCGCGAGCGCGGCGGGCGTCGGGTAGTCGAACACCAGGGTCGCGGACATCCGCAGCCCGGTGGCCGTCGCGAGCCGGTTGCGCAGCTCCACGGCGGTCAGCGAGTCCATGCCGAGGTCGCGGAACTCGCGGTCATCGGCGACGCCGTCCGTGGAGTCGTGCGCCAGCACCGCCGCCACCTCGGCACGCACCAGGTCCAGGGCGAACCGCGAGCGCGCCTGCTCGTCCAGGCCTGCGAGCCGCGCCGTGACCGGCGCCGCCGGGGCCGCATCGGCCGACGGGCGCCGACGGCGCGTGCGCACGAGGTCGCGCAGCAACGGATGGGGGGCGCCGACGCCGGCGCCGGGGCGTACCGCCAGCGGCACCAGCACCGGCTCGTCGGTGGCGACGGCCGCGTCGAAGAGCGCCATGCCCTGCGCCACCGTGAGCGGCGCGGAGCCGGAATCCGCCATGCGCCTGAGGTCGGCCTCGGTCAGCGCACCGGTCATGCCGGCGTCCTGCGTCCACGGGCCCCACGCCAGCGACAGCGCGGTCCGACCGTCCGCATGGCGCTCGCGGGCGAGCGCGTCGAGGGCGGCGTTCGCGGCGGAGTAGTTGCCCTGGCCGGGGCTGCCGAGCGTACCCGCGACGGAGGAGAACAGGACGAACGCGTCCAGGTCCTCCGTCAGCTCGTGCAGGTGCCGTGCGGCGTCCACCTTGGGCCGTAGCACGCCGTCGAGCCGCTCCGGGGTGAGCGTGGTGACGAGGCCGTCGTCCAGCAGACCCGCGGCATGCACCACGGTGGTGACCCTGCGCCCCTCGAGCACGGCGGCCAGGGCGTCGCGGTCCGCGACATCGCAGGCGACGATGTCGACGTGCGCGCCGTGACCGGACAGCTCGGCCGCCAGCTCGCCCGCGCCGGGCGCCCGGAGGCCGCGCCTGCTGAGGAGCAGCAGCTTGCGCACGCCGTGCTCCGCGACGAGGTGCCGGGCCAGCTGCGCGCCGAGGCCGCCGGTGCCGCCGGTGACGAGCACCGTGCCGTCGGGGTGCCACTCGGACGGCCGCTCCGCGCCCGCGAACCGGGCCAGTCGGCCGACCTTCACGGTGCCGCCCTCGATGACGGCTTGGGTCTCCCCCGCCGCCACCAGTTCCGGTGCCACCGCGAGCAGCGGCCACTCATCGGCAGCGGCGTCGAGCAGCAGGAAGCGTCCCGGGTGCTCGGCCTGTGCGGTCCGCACCAGACCCCCCACGGCGGCGGCCGGAACGTCCGCGCCGGACACGGCGCCGTCGGTGACGAACACCAGCGGCACGTCCTCGGCGCGCCGGTCGGCGAGCCACTCCTGGACCAGGCCGAGCGCCCGCGTCGTCGCATCGAGCACGCCGGCGCCCGTGACCGGCGCGAAGACCACGTCCGGTGCGGCGGCGAGCGCGGCGTCGACGGTGTCGTACCGCACCGCGCCGGCGAGTCCGCCCGAGTCCGCGCCGAGCACCGCGAAAGCCCCGGTCACCGGCCGGACGGCCAACGGTGTCCAGTCGACGCGGAACAGCCAGTCGGGGCGCCGCGCCGTGTCCTCCTCCGACGGCGCACGCAGCATCAGCCTGCCCACGGTCACCACCGGCCGGCCCGCGCCGTCCACCGCCTCGATGCCGACGGCCCCCTGGCCGCCGCGGGTGAGCCGAACGCGCAGCCTTGTCGCGCCCGTGCGATGCAGGGCCACGTCCTCCCACGAGAACGGCAGTACGCCACGGCCGCCGTCCGGGGACTCGACCCAGCCGACGGCATGCAGCACGGCGTCCAGCAGCGCCGGGTGCATGCCCATCCGGTCCGCACCACGGGCCGTGGCCGGCAGTGCCACCTCCGCGAACGCCTCGCCGTCCCGCCGCCACACCGCGCGCAGGCCCTGGAAGGCCGGCCCGTAGTCACCGCCGTCGTAGAAGCCGGCCAGGTCGACCTGATCGGTGCCGGGCGGCGGCCACGCCGACGTGAAGTCGGTGCCGGCGTCAGGGCTTCCGGTCCCGAGCCTGCCCGCGGCGTGCTGGAGCCATTCGCCGGCGTGCTCGGCGTCGCGGGAGTAGATGCCCACCGGCCGGCGGCCGTCCTCGTCGGCCGCGCCCACCCGCACCTGGACGGCGACGGCGCCGTGCCGGGGCAGCTCCAACGGCACCGACAGCGTCAGCTCCTCGACGAGATCCGCGCCGACCTCGTCGGCGGCGCGCAGCGCCAGCTCCGCGAAGCCTGTGCCGGGGAACAGGATCCGGCCCAGGATGACGTGGTCCGCCAGCCACGGCTGGGTGGCCGGCGAGAGCCGGCCGGTGAGCACCACACCGCCGTCGCCGGCCAGTTCCACGGACGAACCGAGCAGCGCGTGGCCCAGCGCCGACTGCCCGACCGACGCGACGTCGCCGCCCACACCGCCGTCCGGCCAGAACCGGGAGCGCTGGAACGCATACGTGGGCAGCTCCACCGGACGTGTCCCGAGGGGCGCGAAGAACGCGTCCCACGCGACGTGCGCGCCGCGTGCGGACAGTCTCGCGAGCGCGCTCACCACGGTGGTCTCCTCGTCGCGGCCCGCACGCAGCACGGGGATGGCGGTGACGGGATCCGGCGCGGTGTCCTGCACCATCGCGCACAGCGTTGCGTCGGGTCCCAGTTCCAGGAAGGTCGTCGCCCCGGCGGCGAGCAGCGCGCGCACGGCGTCGGCGAACCGGACCGGTCGTCGCACGTGCGCCACCCAGTAGGCGGCGTCCTGGATCTGCGCCGCCTCCGCGACGCTGCCGGTCACGGACGACACCAGCGGGATCCGCGCGTCGCCGAACTCGATGTCCGCGATGGCGTCGGCGAAGTCGCTCAGCATCGGGTCCATGCGCGCCGAGTGGAAGGCGTGCGACACCGCGAGCCGCTTGTGCTTCCACCCGCGCTCGTCGGCCGCGCCGGCGACCCGCTCGACCGCGTCCTCGGCGCCGGCGACGATCACCGCCGTCGGGCCGTTGACCGCCGCCACCGACACCGCTGCGTCCAGCAGCGGCTCGACCTCCTCCTCGGTCGCCGCCACGGCGAGCATCGCGCCGCCGTCCGGCAGCGCACCCATCAGCACGGCGCGGGCGGCGACCAGCCGGCACGCGTCGGCGAGGCTCAGCACCCCGGACACGTGCGCGGCGGTGATCTCACCGAGCGAGTGGCCGGCGACGAGGTCGGCCTGCACGCCCCAGGACTCGACGAGCCGGTGGAGCGCCACTCCTACGGCGAACAGGGCGGGCTGCGACCAGTTCGTGCTGTTCAGGCTGTCGGCGTCGGTACCCCAGAGGACGTCACGGACCGAGCCGGGCAGATGCCGGTCCAGCTCGGCGGCGACCTCGTCGAAGGCCCTGGCGAACGCCGGGAACCGGGCGTGCAGTTCACGGCCCATGCCGAGCCGCTGCGCGCCCTGGCCGGTGAACAGCACGGCCAGCTTCCCGGTCCGCGCGGCTGTGTCCGACACCACGCCCGGCGCGGGGTCGCCCGACGCCCACGCCGACAGCGCCGCCGCGAGGTCCGTGGTGTCACGGCCGACGGCGGCCACACGGTGTTCGTGGGCGGTACGGCCGGTGGCCAGCGTGGCGGCCACGTCGGCGGCGCTCGTCGTCGCCCCGACGTTCGCGACCAGCCGCGCGACCTGGTCCCGCAGTGCGGGCAGCGTCCGACCGGACACGACCCACGGCACCACCGCGTCGCACACCGGGCCATGCTCGGCCGGCGCCGGCTCGGGCGCCTGCTCCAGGACGGTGTGCGCGTTGGTGCCGGAGATGCCGAACGACGACACGGCGGCACGGCGGGGCCGTCCCGTCTCCGGCCAAGGCACTTCCTCGGTCAGCAGCTCGACCGAGCCCGCCGACCAGTCCACGTGCGATGACGGATTGCGCGCGTGCAGGGTGCGCGGGAGCACGCCGTGCCGCATCGCCTCGACCATTTTGATCACGCCTGCGACGCCCGCGGCGGCCTGCGTGTGCCCGATGTTCGACTTCACGGAGCCCAGCAGCAGCGGGCGTTCCCGGTCGCGGCCGTAGGTCGCCAGCAGTGCCTGCGCCTCGATCGGGTCGCCCAGTGCGGTGCCCGTGCCGTGCGCCTCCACGGCGTCGACGTCGTTCTCGGTGAGCCGGGCGTTGGCCAGCGCCGCGCGGATCACGCGCTGCTGCGACGGCCCGCTCGGGGCGGTGAAGCCGTTGGACGCGCCGTCCTGGTTGACGGCCGAGCCGCGCACCACCGCGAGCACCGGGTGGTTGTTGCGGCGGGCGTCGGACAGCCGCTCCAGCAGCAGCATGCCGGCGCCCTCGGCCCAGCCGGTGCCGTCGGCCTCGTCGGCGAACGCCTTGCAGCGCCCGTTCGAGGCGAGGCCGCCCTGCTTGGAGAACTCCACCAGCGCGCCCGGCGTGCTCATCACGTTCACACCGCCGGCCAGCGCCAGCGTGCACTCGCCGGCGCGCAGCGCCTGCGCCGCCCAGTGCAGTGCCACCAGCGACGACGAACACGCCGTGTCCACCGTGATCGCCGGCCCCTCGAGGCCCAGCGTGTAGGAGAGCCGGCCGGACATCGCGCTGGCAGCTATGCCGGTGCCCACCTCACCCGTGCTCTCCGCGGGAGAGCGCACCATCAGGTACGCGTAGTCCTGGCCGTTGGTACCGACGAACACGCCGGTCCGGCTGCCGCGCAGCGACGCCGGGTCGACGCCGGCTCGTTCCACCGCCTCCCACGAGGTCTCCAGCAGCAGCCGCTGCTGCGGGTCCATCGCCAGCGCCTCGCGCGGTGATATGCCGAAGAAGGCGGCGTCGAAGTCGGCGGCATCCGGGAGGAACCCGCCGAGCAGCGTGGTGTCGCCGCCCGCCAGTTCCCCGATGTCCCAGCCGCGGTCGGCGGGGACCGGCGTGATGGCGTCGTCGCCGTCAGCGACGAGCCGCCACAGGTCCTCGGGCGACGTGACGCCGCCCGGGAACCGGCACGCCATACCGACGATCGCGATCGGCTCGGTGGTGGCGGAGACCAGCCGCTGGTTCTGGCTGCGCAGCCGCTCGGTCTCCTTCACGGCCGCCCGCAACGCCTCGACCACCTTGTCGGTGCTGTCCTTGGGTGTAGACACCGGATCTTCCCTCCCTCAGTCGACCGTCAGGTCGGACGAGCCGTCCAGCGCGGCTCGGACCAGGTCGTCCACGGTCATGTCGTCGACGTCCACCTGCTTGGCGGCGTCGTCCGGCTCGCCGCGGCCGGTCAGTTGCAGCAGGGGTTCCAGCACGCCGATCTCGCGGAGCCGGGCGAGCGACACGGAGGCGAGCAGCGAACGGATGGCCACCTCGTCGCCGTCGGCCACGGCGCCGTCGGTCTCCTCGTCCAGCCCGAGTTCGTCGAGCAGGTACGCGGTCATCGCCGAGGGCGTCGGCTGGTCGAACACCAGCGTGGACGGCAGGGTCAGCCCGGTCGCGGCGGTGAGCTGGTTGCGCAACTCGACGCCGCTGAGCGAGTCGAAGCCCATGTCCCGGAACGCCCTGTCGGGTCCGACCAGTTCGGCGTCGGCGTGGCCGAGCACCGCGGACGCGCTGTCCTGCACCAGCCGCAGTACCTGCTCCCGGCGCCGCACCGGCGTCAGGCCGGCGAGCCGCGTCAGCAGCCGCGGCGCCTCCTCCTGCCGCCGCGCCGGGGTGTCGATGTCCTCGCCGCCGGGCAGTTCCTGGAGCAACGTCCACAGGCGGGACCCCGTGGCGCCGCGCAGGAACGCCGCGGTGCTCACTCGGGCCACCACCGCGGCCGCCACCGGCTCCGCGACGAGTTGCCGCAGCGCCATCACGGCCAGCGCCGGGTCCATCGTGCCGACGCCGGTGCGCTGCGCGCCCTCCTCGGCACGTGCGGTGGCGGCCATGCCGCCGCCGTCCCAGGCGCCCCACGCGATCGACGTGGCCGGGAGGCCCTTCGACCGGCGCTGCTCGGCCAGCGCGTCCAGCACGGCGTTCGCGGCGGCGTAGTTGGCCTGGCCGGGGTTGCCCACCGCGCCCGATGCCGACGAGAACAGCACGAATCCGGTCAGGTCGAGATCACGCGTCAGCTCGTCGAGCAGTAGCGCCGAGGTCACCTTGGCGCGGAACACGTCCTGGAAGCGGTCCGGCGTCAGGGCGTCGACGACGCCGTCGTCCAGCACGCCCGCCGTGTGCACGACCGCGGTCAGCGGGTGTTCGGCCGGGATACCGTCCAGCAGCGCGGCCAGGCCGGCCCGGTCGGCCACATCGCACGCCGCGACGGTGACCCGCGTGCCGAGGCCCTCCAGTTCCGCCCGCAGTTCGGCGGCACCCGGCGCGGCCTCTCCGCGACGGCCGGCGAGCAGCACGTGCGGCACTCCCTCCGCGGCGAGCGACCTGGCGACGTGCGCGGCCAGTGCTCCGGTGCCGCCGGTCACCAGGACCGTGCCGTCCGGCGTCCACAGGCGGTCCGGGTCGGCCGCCGACGCCGGCACGAGCCGGCGGCCGAACACCGCGCCCGGCCGCACCGCGACCTGGTTCTCACCGCCCTCGCCGGACAGCGCGCCCGGCAGCCGGGTCGCCGTGGCGCCGTCCAGAAGGGACGGCAGGTCCACGAGACCGCCCCAGCGGTCGGGGTGTTCGAGAGCCACGACGCGGCCGAGGCCCCACACCGCCGCCTGCACCGGCTGCGTCAACGGCTCGTCGGCGTCCACCGACACCGCGCCACGGGTCGCGCACCACAGCGGCGCGGTGATGCCGGCGTCGCCGAGGGCCTGCACGAGCGCGGTGGTCAGCAGCGCGCCGTTCGGTACGGCGCCGACGATCGTCTCGTCCAGCGCCAGCAGTGACAGGACGCCCGCGACCCGCGTGCCGTCCACGGCCTCACGCAGCCGTACGGCCACCCGCCCGCGATCGGTGTCGCCGATCTCGACCCGGACCGTGTCCGGGCCGAGCGCGCCGACCACGGTGTCCGCCCAGGCGTCGCCGACCCGGTCGGCCGGCAGCACCGCGAGCCACGTGCCCGTGACGGCGGTACGGCGTCCGGTGACGGGGCGCCAGGCGATCCGGTGCCGCCAGCTGTCCACCGTGGACTGCTCGTCCCTCGCGCGCCGCCAGTCGAGCAGTTTCGGCATGACCTTCGCCAGCGCCTCGCCGTCGACGTCGAGCATGGACTCCAGCGCTTCGAGGTCGGTGTCCTGGACGGCCGCCCAGAACCCGTCGTCGTCGCGTCGGCCGGCGGGGACGACCGTGGTCGCCGTGGTCTCCGGCCAGAACCTCTCGTGCTGGAAGGGGTAGGTGGGCAGCCCGATCCTTCGGGCGCCGGCGTACACGGCGGCCCAGTCGACGCGGACGCCCCGCGTGAACAGCGTGCCGAGTGCCGCGGCCAGCGCCGCGTCCTCGTCCCGGTCGCGGCGCAGCGAGGCCACCGCGACCGCTCCTGCGCCGTTCATCGCGATGGTGTCCTGGGTCATCGCGGTGAGCACACCGTCGGGGCCGATCTCCAGGAACGTCGTGACGCCGCGGGCCAGCAGGGTCCGCACGCCGTCGGCGAACCGGACCGCGTCGCGGACGTGCCGGACCCAGTACGCCGGGTCGGTGACGAGGTTCCCCGGCTCGACGACCACGCCGGTGAGCGTGGAGACCAGCCGGATCGTCGGAACGTGGTAGGTCACCTGGTGGGCGAGGCGCTCGAAGTCGGCGAGCATCGCGTCCATGTGCGGGGAGTGGAACGCGTGGCTGACGTTGAGCCGCCTGGTCCTGCGTCCCCGGCGCGCGAAGTGCGCGGCGACCGCGTCGGCCGCGTCGGCGTCACCGGCGATCACCACCGCCTCGGGGCCGTTCACGGCCGCGATGGACACGGCATCGGTGAGCAGCGGGATCACCTCGTCCTCGGACGCCTGCACGGAGACCATCGCGCCGCCGGTCGGCAGCGCCTCCATCAGCCGCCCGCGGGCAGCGACCAGCGCCGCCGCGTCGGCCAGCGAGAACACACCGGCCACGTGGGCCGCGGCCAGCTCGCCGACGGAGTGCCCGGCCAGGAAGTCGGGCTTGATGCCCCACGACTCCACCAGCCGGTACAGGGCCACCTCCAGCGCGAACAGCGCGGTCTGGGTGAACTCCGTGCGGTCGAGCGCGCCGTCCGTGCCGTCCCACATCACCTGACGCAGCGGCTGTGCCAGATGCGGGTCCAGCTCCGCGACGACCGCGTCGAACGCTTCGGCGAACACCGGGTACAGCTCGTACAGGCGACGGCCCATGCCGGCGCGCTGCGCGCCCTGCCCGGTGAACAGGAACGCCACTGCGCCGCTGCCGGCGCGATCCGTGCGCACGGCCGCCGACGGCGTGCCCTCGGCGAGGGCGGTGAGCCCGGCCCGCAGGGTGTCGACGTCGGCCGCGAGCACGGCGGCGCGCCGATCGAACATGCTGCGGGTGGTACCGAGGGACAGCCCCAGGTCCGGCAGCGAAGTGACGCCCGTGTCGAGCAGACGGCGGGCCTGATCGCGCAGTGCCGCACCGGTCACCGCGGAGAGGGGCAACGCCAGCACCCCGTGCGGTCGTCCGGAGGCGGTCTCGGTCACCGCCGGCGGCGCCTGTTCCAGGATCAGGTGCGCGTTGGTGCCGCTGGCGCCGAAGGACGACACCGCCGCGCGGCGAGCCCGGTCGGTCTCCGGCCAGGCCGTCGCCTCGGTGACGAGCCGCACCGCACCGGACGACCAGTCCACGTGCGAGGACGGCTCGCCGACGTGCAGGGTCCGTGGCAGCATGCCGTGCCGCATGGCCAGCACCATCTTGATGACACCGGCGACACCGGACGCGGCCTGGGTGTGGCCGATGTTCGACTTCACGGAACCGAGCAGCAGCGGGCGTTCCCGGTCGCGGCCGTACGTCGCCAGCAGCGCCTGCGCCTCGATGGGGTCACCCAGCTTGGTGCCGGTGCCGTGCGCCTCCACGGCGTCCACGTCGGACGGTGCCAGGCCGGCAGCGGCCAGCGCCCGGCGGATGACGCGTTGCTGCGCGGGGCCGCTCGGCGCGGTCAGGCCGTTGGACGCGCCGTCCTGGTTGATGGCGGAGCCGCGCAGGATCGCCAGCACCTCGTGGCCGTTGCGCCGGGCGTCGGACAGCCGCTCGAGAACGACCATGCCTACGCCCTCGGCCCAGCCGGTGCCGTCCGCCGCGTCGGAGAACGCCTTGCAGCGGCCGTCCGGCGACAGCGCGCCGAGGTCGGTGAACTCCACGAAGTTGACCGGCGTGGACATCACCGCCACGCCACCGGCCAGTGCCAGGTCCGTCTCGCCGGACCGCAGCGCCTGCGCCGCCAGATGCATCGCGACCAGCGACGACGAGCACGCCGTGTCCACCGAGACGGTCGGTCCCTCGAGGCCGAAGGTATAGGCGAGGCGGCCGGACAGCAGGCTCGCCGACTGCGCGGTCTGCCAGTCACGCCCCTCCGCAACGGGCCGGTAGTCGCCGCTGATGCCACCGACGTAGACGCCGGTGTCCGAGCCCCGCAGCCCGGCCGGGTCGACGCCGGCTCGCTCCAGCGCCTCCCACGCCGACTCCAGCACCAACCGCTGCTGCGGGTCCATGATGACCGCCTCGCGCGGTGAGATACCGAAGACCGCCGGGTCGAAGTCGGCCGCTTCGGCGAGGAATCCACCGGCGCGCGCCACCGAGCGCGGCCGGCCGACCGGTCCAGGCTCGAACAGCCCGGCCAGGTCCCAGCCGCGGTCCGTGGGCATGGGGCCGATGGCGTCGGTGCCCGCGGTGATCAGTTCCCACAGCTCCTCCGGCGACCCCACCCCACCCGGGTAGCGGCAGGCCATGCCGACGATGACCACCGGGTCGTCGTCGGCGGCCACGGCGCGCACCGGTGCGAGGTCCTCGGTCCGCTCGCCGAGCAGTTCGGCGAGCAGGTGGTCGGCCAGCACGGCCGGCGTCGGGTGGTCGAAGGCGAGGGTGGCCGGCAGCGGCAGCCCGGTCAGCTCGGTGAGCTGGTCGCGCAGGTCCACCGCGGTCAGCGAGTCGATGCCGAGGTCCTTGAACGGCAGGTCCGGATCGATCGCCGTGCCGCCCGCATGGCCGAGCACCGCGGCCACCCGGTCGCGGACCAGGGTGCGCACCTCAGGGGCGCGATCCTGTTCGGGCAGGGTGAGCAGGCTCTCGCGCAGACCGTGCACCGCCGGTTCCGCGACGGCGGCCTCCGGCAGCTCGGTGAACAGCCTGCTGGGCCGGGTTCGCGCGAAGGCGGGGGCGAAGGTCTCCCATGCCACGTCGGCGACCGTCACATCGACGGCGCCGCCGAGCACGCCGTCCAGGGCGGCGAGCGCCCGGCCGGGCTCCATGGCCGGCAGGCCGTTGAGGTGCAGGTGCCGGGCCATCCCGTCGCCCTCGCTGCCGGCCCAGGCGCCCCACGCCACCGCGACTCCGGCCAGGCCACGGGCCCGTCGCGCGGCGGCGACGGCCTCGCGCCGCGCGTCGGCGGCGGCCTGCCCGGCCCGGTCCCGCACGCCCCAGGTGCCGGCGACCGACCCGAACAGCACGAACGCGTCGAGCGGGGTGTCGTGCAGCAGTGCGGCGAGGTTGTCGGCTCCGGCGTCGCCGGTGACGAAGACCGTCGAGACGATGTGCTCGGCGAGCAGCGCGGCCAGCGCGTCCCGGTCCTCGGGGTCCACATCGGACGCCGTGACCGGGACGCCCAGGTCGCCGGGGTCGCTGCCGAGCAGCAGCAGGCCCGGCACCCGGCGGTCGGCCAACCAGCGCGCCGTGCGCGCACCTTCGGGGGTGTCCGCGCCGGTGACGAGCACCGTGCCGGTGGCGTTCCATTCCGCGGCGAGACCCGCGGCACGGACGAGCCGGCGGCCCAGCACGCCGTGATCGCGCACGGCGACGTTGTCCTCCGCTCCGCCGAGCGCCGACCTGACGTGCTCGACGGTGGTCGTCGTCACCGGGCCGGACAGGTCGAGCAGGCCACCCCAGCGGTCGGCGTGGTCGAGGGCCGCGACCCGGCCGGCGCCCCACAGCGCGGCGCGAGCGGGCACCGGTTGCTCACCGTCTACGACGGCGACGGCCCCGCGCGTCACGAGCCAGACCGGGAGCCCGGTTCCCCCGAACGCTGCCAGCAGCGCCTCGGGCCACGCCTCGTCGGGGACGTCGTCGCTGTCGGTGGCGGCGAGCAGGGACAGGATCCCGGCGAAACCGTCGGTGTCGGGGAGGTCCGCGCCCGGCACCACGGGCACCATGTCCAGCGCCGCCACGACGGAGGCCACGGTCTCGTCCGCCTGCCAGCCGGCCGGCACGAGTGCCAGCCAACGCCCGTCGCCGGGTTCCTGCCGGACGGGACGCCACGTGATGCGGTAGCGCAGGTCGGCCGTTGCCGCACGGTCACGGCGACGGCGACGCCACTGCGACAGCGCCGGCACCACCGCGGAGAGCTCAGTGCCTTGGAGCTCCAGGGCCGATGCCAGGGTGTCGAGGTCGGCACGCTCGACCGCCGCCCAGAACTCCGCGTCCACGGGATCGGCCGCGGTGACAGGCGCCGCCGTCGGCCAGAACCGCTCGCGTTGGAACGCGTAGGTGGGCAGGTCGATGGTGCGTGCGCCGCTGTCGGCGAAGTACGCCGTCCAGTCGATGTCGACGCCCTGCGTGTACAGGCGCGCCAGCGCCGTGACGACAGCGCGTTCCTCGCCGCGGTCGCGACGCAGCGCCGCCACGAGGGTGGCCTCGGCGCCGCGCGCCAGCACGGTCTCGGCCGCCATCGCGGACAGCACGCCGTCCGGGCCGAGTTCGAGCAGGGTCGTCACGCCCGCGTCGAGCAGCGTCGCCACGCCGTCGCCGAACCGCACCGCCTCTCGGACGTGCCGGACCCAGTACTCCGGCGTGGCCAGCTCGTCGCCGGCGATACCGCCGGACACGTTGGACACCACCGGAATCTGCGCCGGCGCGAAGGACAAGCCTTCGACCACGGAGCGGAACTCGGCCAGCATCGGGTCCATGAGCGGTGAGTGGAACGCGTGCGACACCCGCAGTTCACGGGACCGCGTGAACCGCGCCGCCACCGTGGCGACCGCCTCGGTCTCACCGGCGACCACAACGGCCCGCGGGCCGTTGACGGCCGCGACCACCGCACCGTCGACGAGTTCGGCGCGGACCTCGTCCTCGCCGGCCTCGATCGCCGTCATACCACCGCCGGCCGGCAGCGCGGCCATCAGCCGTGCCCGTGCCGAGACCAGTGCCGCCGCGTCGGCCAGCGTCAGCACACCGGCCACATGCGCCGCCGTGATCTCACCGACGGAGTGACCGGCGACGAAGCCGGGCTCGACGCCCCACGACTCCATCAGGCGGTACAGCGCCACTTCCACCGCGAACAGCGCCGGCTGCGTCCACCCGGTGCCGTCCAGGGCGTCGGCGTCCGAGCCCCACATCACGGCACGGACATCGGCTTCCAGCTCCGTGACCACCGCGTCGAACGCCTCCTGGAACACCGGGAACCGTGCGTACAGCTCACGCCCCATGCCCAGCCGCTGCGAACCCTGACCGGAGAACACGACCGCCAGTGCGCCGTCCCCGCGTGCCGTGCCGGTGACCGTCTCCACGACACCGTCGGGTGTGGACAGCAGCACCGCGCGGTGGGCGAGCTGGGCGCGGGTGCTGACCAGTGACCACGCCACGTCGACCCGCTCGTGGTCGGTGACGAAGGCTTCCAGCCGCCCGCGCTGCGCGTCCAGCGCCTCGCGGGTGCGCGCCGACACCGGCCACGGCAGGATCTCCGGGCTGACGCAGCGGGCGGCCGACTCCGCCTCCGGGGCCTGCTCGACGACCACGTGCGCGTTGGTACCGGAGATGCCGAAGGCCGACACTCCCGCCCGGCGCGGACGGCCGGTCTCCGGCCACGCGATCGAGTCGGTGACCAGTTCGACCGCGCCGGCCGACCAGTCGACGTGTGAGGACGGCGTGTCCGCGTGCAGGGTCGGCGGCACGATGCCGTGCTGCATCGCCATGACCATCTTGATGACAGCGGCTGCACCCGCAGCGGCCTGGGTGTGACCGATGTTCGACTTCACGGAGCCGAGCAGCAGCGGCGTCTCGCGGTCCCGGCCGTAGGTGGCCAGCAGTGCGTGCGCCTCGATCGGGTCGCCGAGCGAGGTGCCGGTGCCGTGCGCCTCCACCACGTCCACGTCCCTCATGGACAGACCGGCGTCGGCGAGCGCGGCGCGGATGACCCGCTGTTGCGACGGGCCGCTGGGCGCGGTCAGACCGTTGGACGCGCCGTCCTGGTTGATGGCGGTGCCGCGCACCAGGCCCAGCACGTGGTGGCCGTTGGCCCGCGCGTCGGACAGCCGCTCCAGCACCAGGACGCCGACGCCCTCGGCCCAGGCGGTGCCGTCCGCGTCGTCGGCGAACGACCGGCACCGACCGGTCGGCGAGAGGCCGCCCTGTGTGGTGAACTCCATGATCGAGTCCGGTGTGGACATCACGGACACGCCACCCGCCAGCACGAGCGAGCATTCGCCGGAGCGCAGCGCGCGCGTGCCCCAGTGCATCGACACCAGCGACGAAGAGCACGCCGTGTCGACGGTCACGGCCGGGCCCTCCAGACCCAGCGTGTACGACAGCCGGCCGGACAGGATGCTCGCCGTGTTGCCGGTGGCGGCATGGCCGCGCACATCCTCGGTGGCGGTCCGCAGGACGGTCAGGTAGTCCTGCCCGTTGGTGCCGACGAACACCCCGGTCTGCGAGCCGCGTAGTGCGGTGGGATCGATGCCGGCGCGCTCCACCGCCTCCCACGCCGTCTCCAGCAGCAGCCGCTGCTGCGGGTCCATCGCCAGGGCTTCGCGCGGCGAGATGCCGAAGAACGCCGCGTCGAAGTCGGCGACGCCATCGAGGAAACCGCCCTCCATGGTGGCCGACGCACCCGCCGCGAGGGCGGCCAGGTCCCAGCCTCGGTCCGTGGGGAACGCCCCGATGCCGTCCTGTCCGCCGGCGACGAGCTCCCACAACTCCTCGGGCGAGTTGACGCCGCCCGGGAAGCGGCAGGCCATGCCGACGACGGCGATCGGTTCGTCGTCCACGGGGCGCGTCGCGGCCACGGCCGCCGGCACCTCCGCGTTCCCGAGGATCTCGCCGAGCAGGAAGTCCACCAGATCCGTCGGCGTCGGATGGTCATAGACGAGTGAGGCGGGCAGTGTGGTGCCGGTCGCCGCGGCCAGACCGTTGCGCAACTCCAGCGTCGTCACCGAGTCGAAGCCCAGGTCTCGGAACGCGCGGTCGTGCTCGATCCGGCCGGTGTCGGAGTGCCCGAGCACGGCGGCGATCTGCGCCCGCACCAGCTCCAGCAGCACCTTCTTGCGGTCGCTCTCCTTGCGGCCCGACAGGTCCGCGCGCAGGCCGGCCCCTGACGGCCGCTCGACGGCCGGGCCCGTGCGCAGCGCCCTGACCGCCGGCAGGTCCTCGACCAGCCGGGTGGGCCGCATCAGCGTGAACGCGGGCACGAACGTCGCCCAGTCGACATCGGCGACGACCACCGCCACGTCGTCCAGCTCGACGGCCCGGCGCAGCGCTGCGACACCCGTCCGCGAACGCAGCGGCTCGAACCCGCCGCGCCGTACCCGGGCGGCCAGCCCGCCGTCGGCGACCATGCCCGCGTCGGCCCACGGGCCCCACGCGATCGAGGTCGCGACCCGGCCCTGCGCCCGCCGCCACGCGGCGAAGGCGTCCAGCCAGGCGTTCGCGGCGGCGTAGTTCGCCTGTCCCGGCGCGCCGATCGTGCCGGCGGTGGACGAGAACAGCACGAACGCGTCGAGTTCCAGCCCCGCGGTGAGCTCGTCCAGGTTCCGGGCCGCCGTCGCCTTGGCGTGCAGCACGGTCGCGAACGACTCCTGCGTGAGCGTGTCCAGCACGCCGTCGGCCAACACCCCTGCGCTGTGGAAGACAGCCGTGGGCGTCACGTCGGCGAGCAGCGCGGCCAGCGCCTCGCGGTCACCGGCGTCGCACGCGGCGACGGTGACCCGCGCGCCGAGCGCCTCCAGCTCCGTGGCGAGCTCCACGGCGCCGGGTGCGTCCGGACCGCGTCGGCTCGTCAGCACGAGGTGCTCGGCTCCGGCCCCGGCCAGCCAGCGCGCCAGGTGCGCGGCGATGCCGCCGGTACCGCCCGTGATGAGCACGGTGCCCCGCGGGCGGTACGGCCGGCCGGTGCCGGAGGCGGCGTGGGCGAGCCTGCGGGCGAACGCGCCCGCCGCGCGCACGACGGCCTGGTCCTCGCCGGCCCCGGCGAGGACTCCGCCGAGCCTCTGTGCGGTGACAGCGTCCAGTCGTGCCGGCAGGTCGACGAGACCGCCCCAGGTCGCGGGCTGCTCCAGTGCCGCCACCCGGCCGAGCCCCCACACCGCGGCCTGGGCGGGGTCGGGACTCTCCGTGCTGTCGACGGCGACGGCGTGCCGCGTGACGCACCACAAGGGCGCGGTGATCCCGGCATCGCCGAGCGCCTGCACGGCGACGGTGGTCAGGGCCAGGCCCGCGGGCACCTCGCCGTCGCCGGACGCGGCAGCCGACAGCAGCGACACCACGCCCGCGAAACCGCCCCCGGCGGCCTGGTCGCGCAGCGCGTCGGCGAGCGCGGCCCGGTCGGGCTCCGTGACGTCGAGCCGGACGGTGTCCGCCCCGGCGGCGACGAGACCGCCGATGACCGCGGTAACCCACTCCGAGTCGCCGGGCGCGAGCACCAGCCAGGTGCCGCCGAGCGACGGGGAGCCGCTGGGCATCGGCGCCCACACGACGCGGTAGCGCAGGGAGTCCACGGCGGACTCCTCGTCGCGGCGGCGACGCCAGGTCGACAGCGCCGGCACCATCGCCGAGACCGTGTCGGCGGGCAGACCGAGGGCGGTGGTGAGGGAGTCGACGTCGGCCTCCTCCACGGCCGCCCAGAACGTGGCGTCGACGGTGTCGCCGGGCCGCGGCGCCGCGTTGACGTCCTGCTCCGGCCAGAAGCGCTCGTGCTGGAACGCGTAGGTCGGCAGGTCGGTCCGGCGGGCGCCGGTGTCCGCGAAGAACGCCGTCCAGTCGACGGGGACGCCGTGCACGTTGAGGGCCGCGACGGCCGTGGCGAGGGCGGAGGTCTCGGAGCGGTCGCGCCGCTGCGACGCGACGACCACCACGCCGTCGTCGGGCAGGCTCTCCTGCGCCATGCCGGTCAGCACCGCGTCCGGGCCGAGCTCCAGGAAGGCGTGCACGCCGTGCCCGGCCAGCCATGTGACGCCGTCGGCGAACCGCACCGCGGCGCGCACGTGCCGCACCCAGTACTCGGGATCGCAGACCTGCCCGGCGGTGACCGGCTCGCCGGTCACGTTGGACAGGACGGGGATGCGCGGCGGCTGGTACGTCAGAGTCGCCGCGACCCGGCGGAAGTCGTCGAGTACCGCGTCCATGCGCGGCGAGTGGAAGGCATGGCTCACCCGCAGCCGCCGCGTACGGTACCCGTCGGCCTCGAAGCCCTCGGCCAGCGCAAGCACCACGTCCTCGTCGCCGGCGATCACCACGGACTCCGGACCGTTGATCGCGGCGATGGACACGCGCCGCTCGTCGAGGCGCGGCGCGACGATCGCCTCGGACGCCCGGACGGAGACCATCGCACCGCCCTCGGGCAGCGCCTGCATCAGCCGGCCGCGCGCGGCGACGAGCTTGGTGGCGTCGGCCAGCGACAGCACTCCGGCGACGTGCGCGGCGGCGAGCTCGCCGACCGAGTGGCCGGCGACGTGGTCCGGCCGCACACCCCAGGACTCCACGAGCCGGTAGAGGGCCACCTCCACCGCGAAGAGCGCCGGCTGGGTGTAGCCGGTGCGGTCCAGCTCGGTGGCGTCGTCCGCCCACATGACATCCCGCAGTGGACGGTCCAGCTCGTTGTCGAGGTGGAGCAGCACCTCGTCGAGGGCGTCGGCGAACACCGGGAAGCGCTCGTACAGTTCGCGGCCCATGCCGCTGCGCTGCGCGCCCTGGCCCGTGAAAAGCACGGCCAGGCCGCCCCGCTCCACCGAGCCACGCAGCACACCCGCGCCCGGCGCTCCGTCCCGCACTGCCGTCAGGCCGCTGCCCAGCTCCGCCAGGTCCGCCGCGACGACGGCGGCGCGCCGTTCGAACGCCGCGCGGCCGGTCGCCAGCGAGTACGCGAGGTCGGCCGGGTGCGTGTCGGGCCGCGTGCGCAGGAGGTCGAGCAGACGCCCGGCCTGCGCCCGCAGCGCGGCGTCGGTCCGGCCGGACAGGACGAACGGCAGCACGCCGTCGACGCGGGGCGTGACGGACTCCTGCGCGACCGGCGCCTGTTCCAGGATCGCGTGCGCGTTCGTGCCGCTGAGCCCGAACGACGACACGGCGGCGCGGCGCGGCCGGCCCGTCTCGGGCCACGGCACCTGCTCGCTCAGCAGGCTGATGGCATCGCTGGACCAGTCGACGTGCGTGGACGGCGTCTCCGCGTGCAGGGTCCGCGGCAGTACGCCCCGCTGCATGGCCAGCACGAGCTTGATCACGCTGGCCACGCCGGAGGCCATCTGGGTGTGGCCGATGTTGGACTTCACGGAGCCGAGAAGCAGCGGCCGCTCCGGGTCCCGCTCGCGGCCGTAGGTCCCGAACAGTGCCTGCACCTCGATCGGGTCACCGAGCGCGGTGCCGGTGCCGTGACCCTCGATCGCGTCCACCTCGGACGCCGTCAGCCGGGCGTTGGCCAGCGCCGCGCGGATGACCCGCTGCTGCGCGGGTCCGTTCGGCGCGGTCAGGCCGTTGGACGCGCCGTCCTGGTTCACCGCCGAGCCCTTGAGCACGGCGAGCACCTGGTGCCCGTTGGCCAGCGCGTCGGACAGCTTCTCCAGCAGGACCACGCCGACGCCCTCGGCGAGGGTCATGCCGTCGGCGTCGTCGGAGTACGCCTTGCAGCGCCCGTCCACGGCGAGCGCCCGCTGCCGGGAGAACCCGATGAACGCGCCCGGATTGGACATGACGCTCACGCCGCCGGCCAGCGCCAGTGCGCTCTCCCCGGTGCGCAGCGATTGCGCGGCGAGGTGGATCGCCACCAGCGACGACGAGCAGGCGGTGTCCAGCGTGACCGCGGGACCCTCCAGGCCGAGCAGGTACGCCAGGCGGCCGGACAGGACGCTGCCCAGTGAGCCGGTGACCATGTGGCCCTCGGAGCTGTCCGCGGTGCGCGACACCGACGCCGTGTAGTCCTGGTAGCTGGCTCCGATGAACGTGCCGGTGAGGCTGCCGTGCAGACCGTGCGGGTCGAGACCGGCCCGTTCGAAGGCCTCCCACGCCGTCTCCAGCAGCAGCCGCTGCTGCGGGTCCATGGCCAGCGCCTCACGCGGTGAGATGCCGAAGAAGTCCGCGTCGAACTCCGCGGCGTCCCTCAGGAAGCCGCCCTGCACCGAGTAGGTCTTGCCGGCGCGGTCGGGGTCCGGGTCGTACAGCTCGTCCGCGGGCCAGCCGCGGTCCGCGGGGAAGCCGCTGATCGCGTCGACGCCCTCGGTGACCAGGCGCCACAGGTCTTCGGGCGAGTCGGCCCCGCCCGGGTAGCGGCAGCTCATGCCGATGATGGCGATGGGCTCGTCCGGCGCGGCCGCGGCGGCGGCGCTCGTGGCCGCGGGCGTGTCGCCGGCGATCTCCGCCAGCAGGAACTCGGTCAGCGCGACCGGGTTCGGGTAGTCGAAGACGATGGTGCTGGGCAGCGTGAGGCCGGTGGCGTCTGCGATCCGGGTCCGCAGGTCGATCGCGGTCACGGAGTCGAAGCCGGCGTCGCGGAACGCCCGCTGCTCGCCGAGCGCGTCGCCGGAGGTGTGGCCGAGCACGGTGGCGGCCTGGCCCCGCACCAGGTCCAGCAGCGTGCGCTCCCGCTCAGCGGCGGGCAGCGCCCGCAGCGTCGCGGCGAAACCGCCTCTGGCACCACCGGTCACGGTGTTCTGCTCCCGGACCTCGGTAAGTGCCTTGACCTCGGGGATCTCGTCGAACAGCGTCGTCGGCCGGGTCGAGGTGAACACCTCGTGGTAGCGGTCCCAGTCGATGTCGGCGATCGCGAGTGCGGTGTCGTCCCCCTCGAGGGCGTTGCGCAGGGCCGTCAGCGCGAGCGGCGGCTCCATGAACACGAGGCCGCTGCGCACGATCTGTTCCGGGTCGACCCGGCCGAGCTTCATGTCGTCCGCCCAGATGCCCCACGACAGGGCGATCGCAGGCAGCCCGCGGGCACGGCGGCGCGCGGCCAGCGCGTGCAGGTACGCGTTGCCCGCGACGTATGCGGCGTGCGCGCCGGAGGCCCACATGCCCGCGGTGGACGAGTAGAGCACGAAGTTGTCCAGCTCGTCCTCGGCGAGCAGCTCGTCCAGGATGCCGGCACCGGTCACCTTCGCGTCCAGCACCCGCTCGAACTCGTCGAGGGTGGTGTCGGCGATGGTGCACAGCTCGATCACGGCGGCCGTGTGCACCACGGTCCGCAGCGGCGGCCCGTCCGCACGCAGCCGGTCCAGCAGTGCGGCTACGGCGTCGCGGTCGGTGATGTCGCAGGCCACGACCTCGGCGGCGGCACCGCGCTCGGTCAGCTCCGCGACCAGCTCGGCCGCGCCCGGGGCGGCCGGGCCGCGGCGGCTGGTGAGCACGATCCGCTCCGCGCCCCGGCCGGCGAGCCAGCGGGCCAGATGCGGGGCCAGGGTGCCGGTACCGCCGGTGATCAGGACGGTGCCGCGGGCGGTCCAGTCCGAGCCGTCGGCGGTCTTCGGCGCACGTACGATCCGCCGCGCCAGTGTGCCGGCGGCACGCACAGCGAGCTGGTCCTCGCCCGGCGTGCCGGACAGCACGGCGGCGAGCCGGCCCGCCGCGCGCGTGTCCAGTTCGACCGGCAGGTCCACCGTGCCGCCGATCCGCCGCGGGTGCTCGAGCGCGGCGGTCCAGCCGACGCCGAGCACCTGTGCCTGACCGGGGTTGAGCAGCTCGTCGGCGCGGCCCGTCGACACGGCTGCACGGGTGAGGAACCACAGCGGGGCGTCGATTCCGGCGTCGCCGAGGGCCTGCACGACCGCCACGGTCAGCGCGAGACCCTCGTTCGTCGCGGAACGGCCCGCGAGCGGGCGCTCGGCACCCGCCACCAGCGACACCACACCCGTGACTGCGTCGATGCCGTCGAGGCGTGCGGCGAGCACGGCCCGGTCGGCACAGGCGGCGTCGAGGACCAGCCGCTCCGGCGTCGCACCGTGCGCGCTCAGCGCGGAGAGCACGTCCTCGTCGGCGACGCCGTCGGCGGTGACCACGAGCCAGCGTCCGGTCAACGCGGCGGTGCCCGTGCTGACCGGCGTCCACGCCACGCGGTAGCGCCAGGCGTCCACGAGGGTCTCGTCGCGGCGGCGGCCACGCCATGCCGACAGGCCGGGCAGCACGGCCGCGAGGGCCTCCTCGTCCACGGCGAGGTCGGTGGTGAGCGAGGCCAGGTCGCCGGTCTCGACGGCCCGCCAGAAGTCCGCCTCGACCGGGTCCGTACCGCCGGACACCACGGGGGACGGCACCGGGATCCACAGGTGTTCGTGCTGGAACGCGTAGGTGGGCAGGTCGGTCCGGCGACCGCCCTGGTACAGGGCGGCCCAGTCCACGTCGACGCCGCGGACGAACGCCTCGGCGAAGGACGTGAGGACGCGGTCCAGGCCGCCCCTTTCGCGGCGGAGTGTGCCGGTCACCACGGCTCGCACGCCGGCCGCGTCGACCGCCTCGGCGATGCCCATCCGCAGCACCGGGTGCGCGCTGCACTCGATGAACGCGCGGTGGCCCTCGCCGAGCAGGGTGGTGACGGCCGGACCGAAGTGCACGGTGCCGCGCAGGTTGCGGTACCAGTAGTCGGCGTCCATGACCGTGGTGTCGAGCCACTCGCTCGTCACGGTGGAGTAGAACGGGACCTCGGCGGTCCGCGGCATGATCGGGGCGAGGAGTTCGAGCAGCTCGTCCCGGATGTCCTCGACCTGGGCGGAGTGCGAGGCGTAGTCCACGGCGATCTTCCGCACCCGGACTCCGTCCGCGGCCAGGGCGTCGAACAGCGCGTCCAGCGCGGCGGGAGCGCCGGCCACGACCACGGAACCCGGCCCGTTGACGGCCGCGATCTGCACCGTACCGTCAGAAGGCAGCAGCGGCTCGACGCGGTCCGCGGGCAGCGGCACGGACATCATGCCGCCCCTGCCCGCCAGCCGCCGTGCGATGGCCTGACTGCGCAGGGCGACCACGCGGGCACCGTCCCCGAGGGACAGCGCACCAGCGACCACGGACGCGGCGATCTCGCCCTGGGAGTGTCCGACCACGGCGTCCGGGTGCACGCCCTGCGACCGCCACAGCGCCGCCAGCGCCACCATCACCGCGAACGACGCGGGCTGTACGACGTCGACGCGCTCCAGGCCCGGCGCACCCTCCACCTGGCGCAGCACGTCCAGCAGGGACCAGTCCGTGAACTCCGACAGCGCGGCGGCGCACGCGTGGATGTGCTCCGCGAACACGGGCGACTCGTCGAGCAGCCGCGCTCCCATGCCGGCCCACTGTGAGCCCTGGCCCGGGAACACGAACACGGTCCGGCCCTCGACGTCCGCCACGCCCTCGACCACCTCGGTCGTGGCCCCGCCGCGGGCGTAGCCGTCCAGGGCGGCGCGGTCGAGGACCACGGCCCGGTGCTCGAACAGCGACCGCGAGGTCACCAACGAGTAGCCGACATCGACCGGGTCCGCGTTCCAGCCGACCAGGCGGGCGGCCTGGTCACGCAGCGCGGGGGCGGACCGCGCCGACAGCACGAGCGGCAGCACCGCCGGAGCCGGCACGGGCGCACGCTCGTCCGGTGCCGGCACGGCCGGCGATTCCTCCAGCACGAGGTGGACGTTGGTGCCGCTGATGCCGAACGACGACACGGCGGCGCGGCGCACCCGCTCCCCCGGCTCCCACGGCCGGGCCTCGTGCAGCAGCTGCACGGTGCCCGCGCTCCAGTCGATGTGCGAGGACGGTGTCCCGGCGTGCAGCGTGGGCGGCAGCACGCGGTTTCGCAGGGCCAGCACCATCTTCATGACGCCGGCGACGCCCGCGGCGGACTGCGTGTGGCCGATGTTGGACTTCACGGAGCCGAGCAGCAGCGGCCACTGAGGGTCCCGGTCCACGCCGTAGGTGGCCTGCAGCGCCTGGGCCTCGATCGGGTCGCCCAGCGCGGTGCCGGTGCCGTGCGCCTCCACGGCGTCCACGTCGGACGGCGCCAGCCGAGCGTTGGCCAGGGCCTGCCTGATGACCCGCTGCTGCGCGGGCCCGTTCGGCGCGCTCAGACCGTTGGACGCACCGTCCTGGTTGACGGCGGAGCCGCGGATCACCGCGAGCACCGGGTGGCCGTTGGCCTGCGCGTCGGACAGCTTCTCCAGGAGCAGCATGCCGACGCCCTCGCCGAGCGCCATGCCGTCAGCGCCCTCCGCGAACGCCTTGGACCGGCCGTCGAGGGCGAGCGCCCGCTGCCGGCTGAACGCCGTGAACGGCCCGGGGTTCGGCATGACCGTCGCGCCGCCGGCGAGCGCCAGCGTGGTCTCGCCGTTGCGCAGCGACTGCGCGGCGAGGTGGATCGCCACCAGCGACGACGAGCAGGCGGTGTCCACCGTGACCGCCGGACCCTCCAGCCCGAACACGTAGGCGAGGCGGCCGGACAGCACGCTGGGGATGGTGCTGGTGACGACGTGCGCCTCGAGGTCCTCGACGTGCTGGGCGCCGTACTCCTGGAAGCTGGAGCCGACGAACGTGCCGGTCGTGGTGGAGCGCAGTGCTGCCGGGTCGATGCCGGCCCGCTCCAGTGCCTCCCACGAGGTTTCCAGCAGCAGGCGCTGCTGCGGGTCCATGGACAGGGCCTCGCGCGGCGAGATGCCGAAGAACGCCGGGTCGAAGTCGCCGGCGTCGTGCAGGAAGCCACCCCGCGTGGTGTAGGTGGTGTGCGGCTTGTCCGGGTCGGCGTCGTACAGCGCGGTCGCGTCCCAGCCGCGGTCCACGGGCCATTCACTGCTGGCGTCGACGCCGTCCTCGATGAGGGCCCAGAACTCCTCGGGCGTGGCGGCGCCGCCCGGGAACCGGCATGCCATGCCGACGATCGCGATGGGCTCGTCGGGGGCGCCGGCCGCGGCGGTCACCCGCGCGGCGGCGCTGTCGGCGTCGAGCAGTTCCCCGGCCAGGAAGCGCGCCAGCGCCGACGGCGTCGGATAGTCGAACACCATGGTGCTGGGCAGGGCACGTCCGGTGATACCGCTGAGGCGCTTGCGCAGTTCGACGGCGGTCAGCGAGTCGAACCCGCCGTCGCGGAAGGCCCGTTGCTCCGGCACGCCGTCCACGGAGCCGTGGCCGAGCACGCCGGCCGCCTCGGTGCGGATCAGGTCGACGAGCTGCCGTTCCCGCTCCTCGGCGGGTAATGCGGCCAGGCGGGTGGCGAACTCCGTGCGGCTGTTCGGTTCATCGGCCTGCGCCGCCGCCTCCGGCAGCGCCGCGAGCAGCGGGCTCGGACGGGAGGCGGTGAAGACCGGCGCGTAGCGCGTCCAGTCCACGTCGGCGACGGTGACGGTGGTGTCGCCGCGCACGACGGCGTCGCGGAGTTCGGCGATGCCGGCGGCCGGCGCGATGAACCGCAGGCCCTGCCGCAGCAGGCTCGCGGTCATGGCGTCGTCGGTCGCCATGCCGGTCTCGGCCCACGGTCCCCACGCCACGGACGTGGCGCTGAGGCCGCGTGCGGCACGCGTCTCGGCGATGGCGTCCAGGCAGGCGTTGGCAGCGCTGTAGGACGCCTGGCCGCCGCTGCCGATCGTGCCGGCGACGGAGCCGAACAGCACGAAGAAGTCCACGTCCCCGACCAGGGCGTCGAGGTTGACGGCGCCGGCCACCTTCGCGGACAGCACGGAGTCGAACTCGGCGAGGGTGGTGTCCGCGAGCGCCTTCATGTCGCTGACACCCGCCGTGTGCACCACACCGGTCACCGGGTGCTCGGCGAGCACCGCGGCCAGCGCGGCCCGGTCGGCCACGTCGCAGGCGGTGATCTCGACGCGCGCGCCCAGGTGCTCCAGTTCGGCGCGGAGCTCGGCGGCGCCGGGCGCGTCCGGGCCGCGTCTGCTGGTCAGCACCAGGTCGGCGGCACCGGAACGGGCGAGCCAGCGCGCGACCTCGCTGCCGAGGCCACCGGTGCCCCCGGTGACGAGCACGGTCCCGCGAGCGGTGAACTCGCCGGCGGGCGAGGGAGCGGTGTACCGCACGAGACGTCGGCCGCTGCGTCCGGCCGGCCGGACCGCGACCTGGTCCTCGCCGTCGGTCCCGGCCAGGGTGGCGGCGAGGTGGGAGGCGGCTCGGTCGTTCCACGCCGCGGGAAGATCGATCAGGCCGCCCCAGCGGTCGGGATGCTCCAGCGCGACGCTGCGGCCGAGACCCCACACCGCGGCCTGCGACGGGCGGGGTGCCGGGTCGCCGGGGGCCGCCGACACCGCTCCGCGCGTGAGAACCCACAGCGGAGCGGTGATGCCGGCGTCGCCGAGCGCCTGTGCGAGCGTGACGGTCAGGGCCAGTCCGAGCGGGAACACCGCCGGTTCCTCCCCGGACGGCGACACCCACACCACCCCCGTGTGATCGCCGGTCGCGGCGAGCCGAGCGGCGAGCGCGGCACGGTCGGGTTCGGTCACCACCAGGGTGCGGACCTCGGCGCCGTGCGCCCGCAGCGCCTCGGCGAGATCGGGATGCTCGGTCGTGCCGATGAGCAGCCAGGCACCCGACAGGGTCGCCGCGTGCTCCGCCAAGGCGGCCCATTCGACGCGGTAGCGCCACGTGTCGCGCAGGGCACGCTCGTGACGGTCCCGGTGCCACGACGACAGCGCGGGCAGCAACGCGTCCAGCGAGCTGCGCTGGTCCTCGCCGAGGCCGAGGAGTTCGGCGAGCCCGGCGGCGTCGCCCTCGTCGACGGCCGCCCACAGCCGGTCGCCCGCCGGGTCGCCGGGCGGCCGCGTGCGGGCCTCGGGCCAGTAGAACTCACGGCAGAACGCATAGGTCGGCAGGTCGACGCGGCGTGCGCCGGTGCCGGCGAAGAAGGCGGCCCAGTCGACGGGCACGCCCCATGTGTCGAGCCGCGCCAGGGCGGTGACGGCGGCGCGCTCCTCGTCCCGCTCGCCCCGCAGCGTGGCGACGGCGGCGACATCGGCGGCGTTGTCCCCGACCATCGCGGAGAGGGTGCCGTCCGGCCCCAGTTCGACGAACGCGCGCACCCCACGGTCCACGAGGGTCCGTACGCCGTCGGCGAACCGCACGGCCTCCCGGACGTGCCTGACCCAGTACTCCGGCGTGGCCAGCTCGTCACCGGCGACAACGCCGGTCACGGTGGACACCAGCGGGATCCGCGCCTCGCCGAAGGACAGGCCCTCGACCACGGACCGGAACGCGTCCAGCATCGGATCCATCAGCGGCGAGTGGAACGCGTGCGAGACCCGCAGCGCCTTCGTACGGCAGCCCCGCTCGCGGAACACCGTCTCGATCCGGGCGAGCGCGTCGGTCCCACCGGCCACGACAACGGACTGCGGACCGTTGACCGCTGCGATGGACACGCCCTCGACCAGCTCGGCGGCGACATCGTCAGCACCGGCCTCGATGGCCGTCATGCCGCCGCCGGCCGGCAGTGCCTGCATGAGCCGGCCGCGCGCCGAGACCAACGCCGCAGCGTCGCTCAACGACAGGACGCCGGCGACGTGCGCCGCCGCGATCTCACCGACCGAGTGCCCGGCCAGGAAGTCGGGTCGCACGCCCCACGACTCGACCAGCCGGTACAGCGCCACCTCCAGCGCGAACAACGCCGGCTGCGCCCAGCCCGTCTCGCTCAGCGCCTCCGCGTCCTCACCCCACATCACCTCGCGAACGCCCTCGCCGAGCTCCGCTGTCACCGCGTCGAACGCCTCGGCGAAGACCGGGAACCTGGCGTACAGCTCACGGCCCATGCCCAGCCGCTGGGCACCCTGACCCGCGAACACGAAGGCCGTACGGCCGTGGAGCGTCTCCCCCTCCGACAGGGCCGGGTCGGGCCGGCCGGCTGCCAGCGCGGAAAGGGCCCGACGCAGTGTCCCGGCGTCCGGTGCGATCACCGCCGCCCGCTGTTCGAACCGCGAACGGGTGGTCGCCAGCGAGTGGGCCAGGTCCAGCGGATCGGCCGAGTCGACGTACGCCAGCAGCCGCTCCGCCTGCGCCCTCAGCGCGTCCCGGGTGCGCCCCGACACCAGCACCGGTACGACACCGGCTGTGGTCAACGGCTCCGGGACGGACTCCGCCACCGCGGGCGGGGCTTCCAGGACCGTGTGCACATTGGTGCCGCTGAAGCCGAACGACGACACCGCCGCACGCCTCGGCCGGCCGGAGGCCGGCCACGGGGTCTGGTCGGTGACCAGCTTCACCGCGCCGGCTGCCCAGTCCACCTGCGTCGACGGCGCGTCCACGTGCAGGGTGCGGGGCACGACACCATGCCGCATCGCCAGTACCATCTTGATGATCCCGGCGACACCCGCCGCCGCCTGCGTGTGACCGATGTTGGACTTCACCGAGCCCAGCAGCAAGGGCGCTTCCCGGTCACGGCCGTACGTGGCCAGCAACGCCTGTGCCTCGATGGGATCGCCCAACGCCGTGCCGGTGCCGTGCCCCTCGACGACGTCCACGTCGGAGGCCGACAGCCCGGCGTTCGCCAGCGCGGCCCGGATCACCCGCTGCTGGGACGGACCGTTCGGCGCGGTCAGGCCGTTCGACGCGCCGTCCTGGTTCACCGCGGAACCGCGGACCACGGCAAGGATCTCGTGCCCGTTGCGGCGGGCGTCGGACATGCGTTCCAGCACGATGACGCCGACGCCCTCGGACCAGGCGACGCCGTCGGCGGCGTCCGAGAAGGCCTTGCACCGGCCGTCGGCGGCGAGGCCTCGCTGCCGGGAGAACTCGAGGAACGACGTCGGGGTCGACATGACCGTCACGCCGCCGGCGAGGGCGAGGGAGCATTCCCCCGCACGCAGCGACTGCGCGGCCAGGTGCAACGCCACCAACGAGGACGAGCAGGCCGTGTCGACACTGACCGCCGGGCCCTCCAGGCCGAGCGTGTACGACACACGGCCGGAGGCCACGCTCGGGGACGTGCCGGTGCCCTGGTGGCCCTCGAACTCGCCGCCGCCGAGCGCGTGGACGTAGTCGCTGTACATGACGCCGGTGAACACACCCGTGCGGCTGCCGCGCAGCGCGGCGGGAGGGATCCCGGCCCGCTCGACGGCCTCCCAGGACGCCTCGAGGAGCAGGCGCTGCTGGGCATCGGTGGCGAGCGCCTCACGGGGGCTCATGCCGAAGAAGGCCGGATCGAACTCGCCCGCGTCGTGCAGGAAGCCGCCGGAACGCGTGTACGACGTGCCGATGTGGTCGGGATCCGGATCGAACAAGGTGTCCAGGTCCCAGCCGCGATTGGTCGGGAAGCCCGATATCGCGTCGGCGCCCTCGCTGACCAGCCGCCAGAGGTCCTCCGGTGAGGAGACGCCTCCCGGGTAGCGGCAGGACATGCCGACGATGACGATCGGGTCGTCGGTGACGGCCGTCGACCCGGTGACCGACTCGGCCGGCTCCTCGGCGCCGAGCAGTTCGTCCAGCACGTACGCGGACAGCGCGCCGACGGTCGGGCGGTCGAAGACGAGTGTGGCCGGCAGCCGCAGGCCGGTGGCTGCCGCGAGCCGACCGCGCAGTTCGACCGCCGTCAGGGAGTCGAAGCCGAGGTCGCCAAAGGTCCGGTCGGGGTCGATGCGATCGGTGCCCGTGTGGCCGAGCACGGAGGTTGCCTGGGCCCGCACCAGCTCCAGCACGGTGTCGGCACGCTCGACGGCGCTCAGCCGCGCGAGCCGCTGCGCAAGGCCGCTCGCGGCGACGCTCTCCGCGGTGGCCCGGCGGGCCCGGGGCCGGACCAGGGCGCGCAGCACGGGCGGCACCTCGTCGCGGGCGCGCAGCGCGGGCAGGTCGAGCCGTACCGGGACCGCCACGGCGTCGGGACCGGCAACCGCCGCGTCGAACAGCGCGAGACCGTCCTCGACGGACAGCGGCAACGTGCCGGCACGGGCCAGACGGCGCATGCCGGACGCGCCGAGGGAGCTGGTCATGCCCGTCTCCTGCGTCCATGGCCCCCATGCCAGCGACACTCCCGGCAGGCCCTCGGAGCGTCGCTGGGTGACCAGTGCGTCGAGGAAGGCGTTGCCGGCCGCGTAAGCCGTCTGCGCCGCCGCGCCCACCACACCGGCGACCGAGGAGAACACCACGAACGCCGATACGTCCCCGGCCAGTTCGTGCAGGTTCCAGGCCGCGTCGGCCTTCGGCCGCAGCACGGCGTCGATGCGGTCGGCCGTCAGCGAGGGCAGGACGCCGTCGTCGAGGACGCCTGCAGCGTGCACGACGCCCGTGACAGGCCCCTCGGCGGCGAACACGGCGGCCAGCGCGTCCCGGTCGGCCGCGTCGACGGCGGCGAACGTCACCTGCGCGCCCAGCCCGGCGATCCCGGCCGCCACCTCCGCAGCGCCCTCGGCGGCAGCACCGCGGCGGCCGGCCAGGACCAGCCGCCGCACACCGTGGTGTTCGGCGAGGTGCCGTGCCACCAGGGCGCCGAGACCACTCGTACCACCGGTGACCAGGACGGCACCGTCGCCCCAGTCCGCGGCACCGTGGTCGGCGGACCGCACACGGGCGAGGCGGGCGGCGAGCACCTCGCCGTCCCGCACCGCCGTCTGCGGCTCGCCGGTACCGAGGGCCGGCACCGAGACGCCGTCGATCGCACCGAACCGTCCGGGATTCTCCGCCTCGGCCGCCCTCGCGAAACCCCACACGGCCGCCTGAGCCGGGTCGACCGTGTCCTCCGGCCGCACGGCCACGCCGTTGTGCGTGAGGAACAGCAGACGGGAGCCACCGCAGCGCTCGTCCGCGAGCCAGTCCTGTGCGATGCCCGTGGCCCAGACGGCGTTCGCGTGCGCATCGGCCACCGGGTCACCCGTGCCCGTCGGCACCGGTGCCAGCACCACCGGCGGCACCACGCCGGGCAGGTCGGCGACACCGGCGGCGACCAGCACCTCCACTCCGGGCAGCATGGGGGCGCTCGGCCCGAGGACCGCAACGGTCTCGGGCGCCGTTCCACCGGACACCGGCGCCCAGTCCAGCCGGAAGAGCGCGTCCCTGCCTGGCTCGGCGGCCAGGCGTTCGTCCCCGAGACGCCGCAGCGCCAGGGACGCCACCGACAGCAGCGGCGCGCCGGCGGCGTCCGTCACCTCGATCGACACCGCGGAATCGCCGACCGGCACGAGCAGCACGCGGGCCGCGGTCGCACCCGTGGCGTGCAGGCGCACGCCCTCCCATGAGAACGGCAGCATGGCGCCGCCGTCGCCGAGACCGGTGAGGGCGACCGCGTGCAGGGCGGCGTCCAGCAGCGCCGGGTGCATGCCGAAGGACGGCGCCTCGGCCGCGACGCTCTCGGGCAGCTCGACCTCGGCGGCGACCGTGCCGTCCGGGCCGGCCCGCCAGGCCGCGGCGAGGCCACGGAACGCCGGTCCGTACTCCAGCCCCGCCTCGGCCGCGCGCTCGTAGAAGCCGTCGAGGCCGACCGCCTCCGCCCCGGCCGGCGGCCACACAGCGGCATCGAAGGAACCGGCCTGCTCACCGGGGGCCAGGACGCCGTCGGCATGACGGGTCCAGGGGCGGTCCTCGCCCGAGTCGGTGGCGTCGCCCGCGTCGGACCGCGCGTACACCGTGAGGGTGCGGTGGCCATGGGCGTCCGGGCTGCCGATCCACAGCTGTACCTGTACGCCGCCCTGGTCGGGCAGCACCAGCGGCGCGGCGAGCGTCAGCTCCTCGATCCGGCCGCAGCCGACCTCGTCTCCGGCTCGCACCGCGAGTTCGAGCAGCGCGGTGCCGGGGAGCACGGCCGTGCCGCGGACGGCGTGGTCGGCGAGCCATGCGTGCGACGCCACGGAGAGCCGGCCTGTGAGCAGCACGCCGTCCGAGTCCGCCAGGGACGCGGCAGCGGCGAGGAGGGGGTGGTTCGCCGAGCCGAGTCCGGCGGCGCGCATGTCTCCCGGCGAGGCGTGAGCGTCACGCGGCCAGTAGCGGCGGCGCTGGAAGGCGTACGTCGGCAGATCGACGCGGCGGGCGCCGGTGCCTGCGAAGTAGTCGGCCCAGCGCAGCGGGACACCGAGCGTGTGCAGACCCGCAGCCGCGGCCGCGAGGGCGGCGTCCTCGGGCTGCGCCCCGCGCAGCGTCGCGACCACGCCGGCGTCCGGGAAGTCCTCCCGCACCATCGCGGTGAGCACCCCGTCCGGGCCCAGCTCCAGGAAGGCGCCGACTCCGTGCTCGCGCAGCCAGCCGACACTGTCGTGGAACCTGACCGGACGGCGCACGTGGTCGGTCCAGTAGTCCGCGCTGGTCAGCTGCTCGACAGTGGCCTGCTCACCGGTCACCGTCGACACGACCGGCAGTAACGGCTCGCGGAACGTCAGATCCTCGGCGACCGCGCGGAATTCGTCCAGCATCGGGTTCATCAGCGGCGAGTGGAACGCGTGCGACACCCGCAGCCGCTTCGGCCTGTGCCCCCGCTCGACCAGTGCCGCCTCGATCTCGGCGACCGCGTCGGCCTCGCCCGCGACCACCACCGACCGCACGCCGTTCACGGCCGCGATCGACACGGTGCCGGCATGCCCGGAGACCAGCGGCGCGACCTCGGACTCGGACGCCCGCACGGACGTCATCACGCCGCCGGCGGGCAGCGCCTGCATCAGTCGCCCGCGTGCCGTCACGAGAGCCGCCGCCGCGGTCAGGTCGAGGACACCGGCCACGTGCGCGGCGGCCAGCTCGCCGATGGAGTGGCCGGCGAGGTAGTCCGGCTTGATGCCCCACGACTCCACCAGCCGGTAGAGCGCGACTTCGACGGCGAACAGCGCCGGCTGGGCGTATTCCGTGCGATTGAGCGTACGTGCCGTCCTGGCCCACATGACCTCGCGCAGCGGGCGGTCGAGGTGGGCGTCCAGCGCCGCGCACGCCTCGTCCAGTGCCGCGGCGAACACCGGGAAGCGGTCGTACAGTCCGCGGCCCATGCCGGCGCGCTGCGCGCCCTGGCCGGTGAACACCACGGCCAGTTTGGGTTTGCCGCGCGTGACACCCGAGACGAGCCCGGCCGGCGTCCCGCCGGCCGCCAGCGCCGCCAGCGCGGCCCGGGCCTGCTCGTGATCGGTCGCCACGACGGCGGCGCGGTGCTCGAACGCGGCGCGAGTGGTCGCGAGCGAGAAGGCGGTGTCGGCCAGGGTGCCGGAGTCGACCGCGGACAGCAGGCGCTCCGCCTGTTGCCCGAGAGCCTCACGGGTACGCGCGGACACCAGCAGCGGCACCGCGCCGGCCACGACGTCACCGACGGACGGCTCGTCCTCGTCGGACGCCTGGTCCTCGTCGGCAGGTGCCTGCTCGATGATGGCGTGCGCGTTGGTGCCGCTCAGCCCGAACGAGGAGACGGCGGCACGGCGCGGACGGTCCGCCTCCGCGGGCCACGGCGTGTTCTCGGTCGCGAGCGCCAGCGACCCGCCGGACCAGTCCACATGGGATGTCGGTGCGTCGACGTGCAGCGTCTTCGGCAGCATTCCGTGGCGCATCGCCAGTACCAGCTTGATGACGCCTGCCACACCGGCGGCGGCCTGCGTGTGGCTGATGTTGGACTTCACCGAGCCGAGCAGCAGCGGACGGTCGGCGGGGCGGTTGCGGCCGTAGGTGGCGAGCAGCGCCTCAGCCTCGACCGGATCGCCCAGCGTCGTGCCGGTGCCATGCGCCTCCACCACGTCGACCTGGTCGGCGGAGAGCCGCGCGTTGAGCAGCGCCTGCTCGATGACGCGGATCTGCGAGGGCCCGTTGGGGGCGGTCAGGCCGTTGGACGCGCCGTCCTGGTTGACGGCCGAGCCGCGTACCACGGCGAGGATCGTGTGCCCGCGTCGGCGTGCCTCGGACAGCTTCTCCAGCACGAGCACGCCGACCCCCTCGGCCCAGCCGGTGCCGGACGCGGACTCGGCGAAGGAACGGCAGTGCCCGTCGGCGGCGAGACCGCCCTGCTTGGAGAACTCGACGAAGGTGAGCGGGCTCGACATGACGGTGACGCCGCCGGCCAGCGCGAGGTCGCACTCCCCCGCCCGGAGCGACTGGGCCGCCAAATGCAGCGCGACCAGCGAGGAGGAGCACGCGGTGTCCACGGTGACGGCCGGGCCGACCAGTCCGAAGGAGTACGACAGACGGCCCGAGATCACGCTGGACGTGTTACCGGTCAGCCGGTACCCGTCGATGTCGTCGGCCGGACCGACCCGGTACTCCTGGGGCATGGCGCCCACGAACACGCCGGTCTGAGTGCCTTTCAGGCCCGTAGGGTCGATGCCCGCGCGCTCCAGCGCGTCCCACGTCGTCTCCAGCAGCACCCGCTGCTGGGGGTCCATGGACAGCGCCTCACGCGGTGAGATGCCGAAGAAGTCGGCGTCGAACGTGGTGGCGTCGTGCAGGAATCCACCCGACAGCGTCGAGGACGTGCCCAGCGCCTCCGGGTCCCAGCCCCGGTCGGCCGGGAAGTCGGTCACGCCGTGGCCACCCTGCTCCAGCATCGCCCACAGATCCTCGGGGCCGCGCACGTCACCGGGGTAACGGCAGCCCATGCCGACGATGGCAATGGGCTCGGCCGCCGCCTCCTCCAGTTCCTGCACCTTCTGCCGGGTGCGCCGAAGGTCGACGGTGGCACGCTTCAGGTAGTCCCGAAGGCGCTGCTCGTTGCCCATCGCACGATCCATGTCGCTTCCATTCACTCGCGGACACCCTCGTGCAGTCTCGATCTCCGGGCAGCCGGAATTTCCTAGTGTCGGGAGCGAAAGATGTGTGGGGACACTAGGGAATCACCGACCCGGCCCGGGTGACGCTGCCCGCGCCGGACGCACGCGCCCGGCGGCCAACCGCCATCGACCTCCGGAGTACCGCGTGCCCCTGCGATTGCTCAGGACGTACCTACGCCCTTACCGAACCTGGGTCGCGCTGACCGTCACCCTCCAGATCGCGCAGACGCTGGCGCTCCTCATGCTCCCCACGCTGAGCGCACAGGTCATCGACCGGGGACTGCTGGTGGGGTCGCTGCCCGGGATCATCTGGCTGGGCACGGGGATGCTGCTCGTCGTCGTGGTCCAACTCGCCGCGCGGCTGGGAGCCGAGTACTTCGCCGCTCGTGCTGCCACCGCGGTCGGCCGCGATCTGAGGTCGGCGATGTTCCGCCACGTGCAGCGGTTCTCCGCACATGACGTGGGGCGCTTCGGCACGTCCTCCCTGGCCACCAGGACACTCAACGACGTGCAGCAGGTCCAGACCCTCGCGGCCGACGGGCTGAGCAGCATCATCACCGCGCCGATCATGTGTGTGGTGAGCGTGGTGCTCGCGCTGCGCCAGGACGTGCCGTTGGCGCTGGTCGTGATCGTGCTGATCCCGGTGACGACGGTCGTGGTGGCGGTGATCCTGACCCGGATGGGCCGGCTCTACGACCGCATCCAGGGCGGCATGGACACCATCGGCCGGCTGTTCCGTGAGCAGATCACCGGCGTGCGCGTGGTACGTGCCTTCGTCCGGGACACGCACGAGCAGGAGCGGTTCGGCACGGCGAACACCGAGATGTTCGTGCTGACCCGCAGGGTGCGTCGGCTCGCGGCCGGCATGTTCCCGCTGGTGTGGCTGCTGGGCAACGGGTTCACCGTGGTGGTGGCGTGGATCGGCGCTAAGCGGATCGCCTCGGGCGCACTGCAGGTCGGAGCGCTGAGCGCGTTCCTCGGCTACATCGTGCTGGTGCTGACCTCGATGGTCATCGCCATGTACGTCATGCTCACGGTTCCGAGGGCCGCCGCTGCCGCGCGGCGCATCCGTGAGGTACTCGACACCGACCCGGGGATGGCCACGTCCTGCCAGCCGGTCGTGTCCGGGCCGCGGCCGGGGCACCTGGAACTGCGCGGCGTCGGGTTCCGTTATCCCGGCGCGGAGGAGCCGTTCCTGCACGACATCGACCTGAGCGCCGGGCCCGGCCAGACCGTGGCGGTGATCGGCGGCACCGGGAGCGGCAAGACCACCCTGTTGAACCTGGTGGTGCGGCTGTTCGACGCCACGTCCGGATCGGTGCTGGTGGACGGGGTCGACGTGCGTGATCTGGACGCCGGCACCCGGAGTCGCACCGTGGGTATGGTCGCGCAGCAGCCTTACCTCTTCGCGGGAACAGTCGCGTCCAACCTGCGCTGGGGCAACGAGAACGCCACCGACGCGGATCTCTGGCACGCGCTCGAGACCGCCCAGGCCCGCGAGTTCGTGGCGGCGATGCCGGGTGGGCTGCAAGCGGAGATCACCCAGGGCGGCACGAACGTCTCGGGCGGCCAGCGGCAGCGGCTCGCCCTCGCGAGAACCCTGCTGCGACGGCCCGGGATCTACCTGTTCGACGACTGTTTCTCCGGCCTGGACGCCGCGACGGACCTGGCCGTGCGCAACGCGCTGGCCCCGGAACTCGCCGACGCGACGGTGGTGATCGTCGCGCAGCGGGTGGACGCCATCAAGAACGCCGACCTGGTCCTCGTGCTGGAGGACGGCCGCGTGGTGGGCCGGGGCTCTCACGAGCAGCTGCTGACGGAGAACGGGACGTACAGGGAGATCGTGCGGTCCCAGCTCGACAACGTGGAGGAAGCGGCGTGACCGAGAAGAAGCAGGCCGCCGACCCGGGGGGAACCCTGCGGGCGATCGCGCGGCTGATGCGCCCGCACCGGACGGTCCTCGCCGTCACCGTTCTGGTGAGCCTCGCCGGTGTCGTGGTGAACATCATCGCCCCGCTCCGCCTCGGGCACGCCACCAATCTCATCGTCGCCGGCGTGGCCGGTGAGGCACTGCCGGCCGGGCTCACGAAGGGGCAGGCACTGGCCCGGCTCCGCGCGGAGGGCCACGGCACCCTCGCATCCGTGTACGACACGGTCGACTTCACGCCCGGTCGCGGCATCGACTTCGCGGCGGTGGCGTCGGTGTTGTCGACGGCGCTGGCCCTGTACGCGGCCGGGTCGGCCGCCAACTTCGTGCAGGAGCGCATGGCGGCGAACGTCGTGCAGGCGATCGCCCGGGACGTCAGGACCCGGGCGGAGGCCAAACTGGCCCGGCTGCCCCTCGGCTACTTCGACGGGCAGCCGCGCGGCGAGCTGCTGAACCGCGTCACCAACGACGTCGACAATCTGCAACAGGTGCTCCAGCAGACGCTCAGCCAGCTGGGCACCGCCGTAATGTACGCGAGCGGCCTCACCGCGGTGATGTTCGTGATCTCGCCGCTGCTGGCAGCTCTGCTGCTGGCGAGCCTCCCGGTGTGCGCCGTGATCGCGGCGAAGCTGAGTGCCCGGGCACGGCCGCGGTTCGCCGAGCAGTGGGCCGCGACCGGCGCCCTGGCCACGCACGTCGAGGACATGTACACCGGACACGCGCTTGTACGGGTGTTCGGACGGCAGGCCCACAGCGAGGCGGAGTTCGACGAGCACAACGAGAAGGCGTACCGGGCGGGCTCGGCCGCGCAGTTCCTCGCGGCGACCGTCGAACCCGCGCTGGGGTTCGTGTCGAACCTGAACTACGTCGCCGTGTCCGTCATCGGTGTGCTGCGGGTCGCCTCGGGCGCACTGTCCCTCGGCGAGGTGCAGGCCTTCCTCCAGTACACCAACCAGTTCAGCAACCAGGCCGGCCAGATCGGCGCGGTGGTCGGCAAGCTCCAGTCCGGCCTGGCCTCTGCCGAACGCGTCTTCGCCTTCCTCGACGCCGACGAGCAATCGGCCGAACCCACCGAACCGGCCTCGCTCGCCACCGTGTCCGGTCATGTCGAGTTCCACGACGTCAGCTTCCGCTACAGACGGGACCGTCCGCTGATCGAGAACTTTTCCTTGTCGGTGCCGCCGGGGACCACGGTCGCGATCGTGGGACCGACCGGCGCGGGCAAGACGACACTCGGCAACCTGCTGATGCGCTTCTACGAACCCGATGCCGGGCGGATCCTGCTCGACGGCGTGGACATCGCGACGATGAGCCGCGAGGCTCTCCGCTCGCGCATGGGACTGGTGCTCCAGGACACCTGGCTGTTCGAGGGGACGGTGGCGGAGAACATCGCGTACGGGCGCCCGCGGGCGACGCGCGAGGAGATCGTCACGGCAGCCAGGGCCATGCGGGTGGACCACTTCTTGCGGACGCTTCCGAAGGGTTACGACACGGTGCTCGACGAGGCGGCGGGCATGAGCGCCGGCGAGAGACAGCTCATCACGGTGGCGCGGGCGTTCCTCTCCTCGCCGTCCGTGCTGATCCTCGACGAAGCGACCAGCTCGGTGGACACACGCAGCGAACTGCTGGTGCAGCAGGCCATGGCAGGGCTGCGCCGGGGCCGCACCAGTTTCGTGATCGCACACCGACTGTCCACCATCCGCGACGCGGACCTGATCCTCGTCATGGACCGGGGCCGGATCGTCGAGCAGGGCACGCACGACGAACTCCTCGCCGCCGACGGCGCCTACGCCCGCCTGTACACGGCGCAGTTCGAAGCGGTGTCGGGAGACACACAAGGGGGTGCCTCCCGACAGAGCGGTCTCACCAGGTGATGCTCAGCTCGGGCATGGTCGAGAACAGCCGGTCCGTCTCGCGGTTCAGCTCGTCGAGCGGCACCGCGAGACGGATGGAGGGCGCTCGCTCGAACAGGATCGTGTAGACGGTCCGCAGCTCCATCCGGGCCAGGGGCGCACCGAGACAGTGCCAGCTTCCGTGCGCGAACGCCAGGTGCTGGTTCGGGCTGCGCGTGAGGTCGACGACCTCCGGGTTCTCGAAGGCCCGTGCGTCGAAGTTGGCCAGCGCGAAGTCCGGCAGCACGAGGTCTCCGGCCCGGATGGTCACCCCTGCGATCTCGATGTCCGCGTTGGCGTAATGGGGTTGCGCCCCGCCCCCGTGACTCGCGGTGCGCAGCATCTCCTCGACCACCGGCTCGATCAGCGCGTGGTCATGGCTCAACGCCTCTCGCAGCGCGTCATCGGTGGCCAGGCGAGCCACGCCGAACCCGATGTGCGTGGCGACGCTCTCGCCGCCGGCGAACAGCAGCATCGCGACCAGCGTCGCCACCCGCTCGTCGGTCTGTCCCGCGGCGACCAGTCCGGAAATCATGTCCTCGCGCGGTTCGGCCCGCCTCTGCGCCGCGATCCCGGTCAGGTAGGCGCCGAGGGTGGCATCGCCGTCGCCCGCGCCGAGGCCGGCCATCCGGTGCAGAAGTCGGCCGACCAGTTCCTGGTCGGCCACGGGGATGCCGACGAGCTCGCACAGCACTCGCATGGCCAACGGCCGCGCCAGCATCTTCTGCAGTTCCGCCGGGGGGTCGCCGGCCAGCATCGTCTCGACCAGTTCCGCCACGGTCGCTTCGACCTTGGGCTGCATCGCCCGCATGGACGTGCGGGAGAAGTACGGCGTGAGCAACGCCCGGATCTCGGCATGACGTTCGAACTCGGCCATGATCTGCTCGAAGACCGGACTCGGCGCGTATTTCGGTGCGTTGGCCGGGTCGGGATGCGAGCGGCCCAGCCTCCTGTCGACAAGCAGCCGCTTGATCTCCGAAGCACCCATGACCAGCCAGGCCTCGTCACCGGTGTAGGTCCTGACCTTCCAGATGGGCCGTTCCTCCTGCATCGCCCGCAGTTCCTCGTTGATGCCGAGCAGTGGCGCAGTCAGGGACGCCATCGAGGGAATGTTGTTTTCGGCCATGGTCATGGCTCGCGTCCTCTCCGCATGAAGGCCGGTAGCACCGGACAGTCTCACGAGGCCGTCGGCAGGAAATCCCTAGACAGCCGACGGACACCCGACGCGATGACACCGGGCGGGAACCGTGACGCTAATCACGTCGAGTTGCGTCGTGGATAAACGTGCAACTAGCCTTCGATACAAGAAGTATCTGGGCTGGAACCGATTTTCCGACGACTTCCGTCCGACACTGACGCTTCGTCTGACACTTCGCGCATCGGGGCTCCGGGTGATGTTGACCAGCCCAGCAGAAGCCACTGGCGCAGTCGTCTGACACCTTCCGACGAGGAACTTCATGCCAGATGCATTAGATGGTCCGACGGAACACATTTGGGCTGACATCAATCACTCGGTGCAGCAACGCACACCGTCCCGGTCGGCGGCCATGTTCCGTTCACTTTTCGAGCGTTCCGGAGTCGGAATGGCGGCGCTGGACTCGCACAGCAGGATCCGGCGGGCCAACGATGCCATGCTCGCCCTGCTGGACCGCGACACCTCCGAGGTCCGTGACATCGCGTTCACCGACCTTCTCCACCCTGACAGCCGCTCCCGGCTACGGGTCGGTTTCGATCAGCTCCGCCTCGGCCGCACCGGCCGTCTCACCGAGTACGTCAAGGTACCGCGTCCGGAGAACGCGGTGGGGGGCAATCTCACGGCCTTGCGGATGCGGGCCGACGCCCGCGCCGACAGCCCGCTCCTCGTACTGGTCCAGCTCGACCCTCCGACCCCCGAATGCCCGCCGGGCGGTGCCCGGCCGACCCTGCTGGGCGAGATGGAGGCCAGAATCCTCGAGAAGGTCGCCGCCGGTGCCTCCACCGTGCAGTTGGCCGGTCAGCTGCACCTGAGCTGCAAAGGCATCGAGTACCACGTCAGCGCCATGTTGCGAAAGCTGGACGTGCCCAACCGGCCGGCGCTTGTCTCCCGCGCCTACACGCTGGGCATCCTGAGCAGCGGCAGTTGGCCACCCCGGGTGCAGCAGGAGTACGTCAAAAGCCCCTGACGAGTCCGGCTGAAACCCCGAACCGACAGGGAGCGGAGCCGCCCGGCAGGCCATCGGGCGGCTCCGCTCCCTGTCGTCCTCTCAGGCCTGTACGTAGGCCGACTGCACGGTGGGCGGCCAGCTGTCGGTGGTCAGCAGGCCCATGGAGTAGGCCTTCGAGGCCAGTTCGGTTCGGTTGACGGCCTTGAACCTGCGCAACAGAGCCGTGATCCGGTACTCCACCCCGCCCCGGCTCATGTGCAGAACGGTGGCCAGCTTGCCCGTGGACATCCCTGCCGCGACGCCTTCCAGGATCTTGGCATCCATCGGGACGAGCAGCATTCCACGCTGAACCATTGCCTGCGCCTCGCCGACCCGGGAAGTCCGTCCCACCAACACCAGAATGGAATCGACCTCACCGAGTGACCTGACCACCGATACGGCGATCAGTTCACCGAACAGCAGCGCACCGTCCTGCCTGACCGCGATGAACTTTCCCCCGACACGGTCACGCTCACCGGCGCTGAGCAGTTCCAGATCGCGGCCTATGGATCGTCGTACCGTCGGATGCAGGAACGCCGAGAACGGACGACCGTAACTGTCCTGGAGGTTGCGGCCGAACTGTGCGAGGAAGTCGATGTTGGCTTCACGCAGGCACAAGGAACGATCCAGCGTGGCCATGCACAGCCCTGACTGCTCGAACATCAACCGGAATATCTCACCGTACTCCGCTCTTTGTTTCGTCGCGGTGGACGAAACATGGGCCACCGCCGTGGCACGCGTTTCGTCAATCACGGTGTGAATCCTTGACGTCCTCCCGGATGATGCGCTCGACGTTCCGCTCCGCCAGCGCCGTGATGGTCACGAACGGGTTGACGCCGATGCTGCCGGGTATGAGCGAGCCGTCGGTCACATAGAGGTTCTTGTATCCGGTGACACGGCCGTAGTTGTCGGTGGCCCTGCCGAGGACGCAGCCGCCGAGCGGGTGGTAGCAGAAGTCGTCGGCGAAGGCCTTGAGCCGCTTGCCGAAGAGGTCGTACCGGTACATGGTGGTGTTGGCCTTGTTGATGCGGTCGAACAGCGACTTCGCGGCCGCGACCGCGGGCGCGTTCTGCTCCCTGGTCCAGCGCAGGTCCGCGCGATCCTTGGCGGCGTCGTAGACGAAGGTGCCGCGCTCCGGGTTCTTGGTGATGGCCAGGTACAGGCTGACCCAGGTCTCCAGGCCGGCAGGCATGGGGGCGATCTCGGCGAAGACAGGGTGGTCGGGGTTGTCCCAGTCGTCGATGCCGAGGGCGGGGATCGACGACTGCCTGGCGCCCGTCGGGTTCCACACGTGATTGGCCCGGGCGGTCATGACGTTGCCGTTGGGGCCCCAGCCGCCGCCGATCTCCGAGTTGAGGTTCGCGAGCGTGCCGGTCTCCCGGGCACGCAGCAGCAGTTCGGTCGAGCCGAGGCTACCTGCGCCGAGGAAGAGGTGGCGACAGGAGATCTCCTTGGTCGCGAGCAGCTTGCCGCCGTCGTCCTTCTGCTCGACAGTCAGCAGGTAGGTGCCGTCGCTGCGCTGCCGGATCGTCTTGACCTGGTGCAGGGTCTCGATGACGACGTTTCCGGTGCCGAGGGCAGCGGCCAGATAGCTCTTGTCGAGAGAGACCTTGCCGTGGTTGTTGCCGTAGATGACCTCGGCGGTCAGCGCGGACCTGGGCACCGTGCCGTCCGCCTCACGGCGCATGTAGTCCCAGTCGTACACGTTGGGCACGAAGGTGGTGCCGACGCCCGCCTTCGCAGCCTGCTCACGCCCGACACGCGCGTACGTGTACCACTCCGTCTGCTCGAACCAGCCCCTGTCGATGTTCTTCACGCGGAGGCCGGAGTTCGCGCGCGGGAAGTACGTGCTGTACATCTCGTCGGCGTCGACCTGGGGCAGCACCTCCTCGAAGTACGAGCGCCGGGGCGTGACCGCCATGCCACCGTTGACGAGCGAACCGCCGCCGACACCGCGTCCCACGTACACGGACATCTGGTCGAAGTTGACCCGGTCCAGTACACCGGCGTAGGGCTCGATGTCCCGGTTGGCGACGTCGAGCCACAGGAAGGAGCCGAGCGGAGCCTCGGTGCGGGTCTTGAACCAGCTGGAGCGCTTGTCGGGCTGGAGCATCCCGCAGAAGACGTCGCCGTCGGGACCCGGCTGGTTCCACAGCCGGCCCATCTCCAGCATCAGGGTGGATACTCCCGCCTCGCCGAGACGCAGGGCGGAGACGGCCGCGCCGTATCCGGTGCCGACCACGACAGCGGGGACGAACGTGCCGTCGGAGACACCGGCCGCGGGGGCGGCGGCGGCCCGGGGGGCCGCGGTGATCGTGCTCTGCCCTGCGAGTGCGGCGGCGCCCAAGGCCGCCAGACCGAGCATGCGGCGGCGCGACAGGGACTGGTGTGCGTTCATGTGCTGTGCTCCTGAGCGGTGAAGGCGGGGAAAGGGAAAAGGAGGAAGAAGAGGAACCCGCAGGCCGGCCGGGCCTGTGCGGCCTGGTGTGTGTCCGGTGAAGTGCGAAGGCGGTCGCCGACATCCGGATCGGGTTCGCGGACGGTGCGGAGGCCGGGCCATGGGCGGACGGCCACTCAACGTGCGGAAGAGGGCGTGAGGCACGGTTCGCTCACGGGCGGACCCACGCTCACACGTGCGTCCTCGGGCGTGCGCCGGGCCGAGCGGCAGCCGGTGGAACGCGGCCGGTCCGGGCCGTCCCGGACCAGGGACCGCGGGCGGGCACCGGTGAGACGCCTCACCACGGCGCGCGGACTCGCTCCAGCCGTCCTGCCCTGTCGCCGGCGGGTGACCGGCGACGCGCGCCCGCGCCCGTTCACCTCACGATGTATCGACGACCTCGGGCGGCCGAAGCAGCGGTTTTCCGCCAAAGGCACTGTGAAGGCAGCAATTCCGAGAACAGGTCCTCGGACGCGTCATCGAACCAGCCGGTGAACTGCCGGCAAATCCCGGTTCACCTGCTGGACGATCAGTGCGATATCGAGGCCTGCCACCCACAGGCCCGGAGCTGCACGTGCTGTACTCAGCAAGAAAAGGCCCCCTGTCCGAAATTGAGCACGAAACGGTCCGAAGGCCGGTGTGCGGTCGTCGGACCGTCCGCAGGGGCGTCATCGGCCCTGGACCAGCAGTGTCTCCGGACACCGGAATCGTGCGTCATCACCCTTGCAGGGTCCTGGTCGAGCCACTGACGGCCCCTTGCCGTCGGCCGCCGCCCTTCTTCCGCCCCCTGGACGGAATCCTTGCCCAAAGCCTGCCGATTTCTTGCCGATCGGAGCGAGGGCGGGGCCCGTGACTCGCCGAGTCGGCGCGTCCGCCAAACCTGGGACACCGTCTCGCGCGTCACTCCGACCGCGGCCTCCCGTGGCTCCGCCGCGGCCTGCGCGGTCGACGATCCCCCGGCGTACCTACCCAGCGGTATCGGCCATCAACGTGCATGCACGCGCAAAGGCCACCTGTCATGACCGCGGGTAACACCATTACGGTTTCTTCATGATCAGTTCTACCCAGTACCCACTCCTCCGCGATGCAGCCGAAATCGCCGACGGCACTTCACCGCTGTCGACCGTCGGCATCAACTCCGGCCGCGGCTGAACGATGGGGACCGTCATGCCCGTACCCCCGACCGCGAACGGGTCACCCACGAACACCAGCCAGGCCGAGCCCTTCCTGAGCGTTCTGGGACCCATGTCGGCGCACCTCGACGGACACGACATCCCGCTCGGCCCGCCGCGCCGACGGACGCTGTTGGCCCTGCTGCTCATCCGTCTCGGCCGCGTAGTGCCTACCGAACTGCTCGTGGAGGAACTGTGGAGCGACGGAGCGCCCCGGCACGCCGTCGCCACCCTGCAGAGCCATATCTCCCATCTGCGCCGATCACTGCACGCGGCGGCGGGAGCGGGTCGCCCCTCGGTGCTGCGTCACAGGACACCCGGCTACGTCCTCGACCTCGATCCCGAGCACGTCGATGCCTGCCGCTTCGAGCGTCTGGTCACCGACGGACGGCGGCTGCTCAGGCAGAGCGATCCGCGTACCGCGCAGGCCCGGCTCACCGAGGCCCTCCGGCTGTGGCGCGGTTCGCCGTACGCGGAGTTCGACAGCCATCCGCCGCTCAGCGACGAGTGTGCCCGACTCGAACAGATCCGGCTCACCGCCGTGGAGTCCCGCGCGGAGGCGCGGCTGGCTCTCGGCGCGGCCGAGGAGGTCGCCGCCGATCTGGACGGCGAAGCGCGGCGTCATCCCACACGCGAGCGACTGGTCGGCCACCTCATGACAGCACTGTCCCGACTCGGCCGACAGGCCGAGGCGCTGGAGGTGTACGAGCGGACGCGCAGCCTTCTGGCCGAGGAGTTCGGTGTCGACATCGCGGCCGAACTGCGCCAGGTCAGAGACCTGATAGTGCGCCAGGAGCCGGGAGCGAGCGCTTCTACCGAGAAGCTTCCTCCCCCACAGCTCGCGTCCACCGGCCCCTCTCCTGCGCCGCCGGTGAGGAACGAGACCGCAGTCGGCGCGCCACCGGGCTCGGCAAGCTCCGACGGCTCCGACGGCTCCGAGGAAGGCAGCACGGCCGTCACGGATCGCGGGCACGGCAGGGCCGTGGCGACCGACGACGCCCTCGCGGCAGCCGGCTCACCGTCGTCCGTCGGACGCGACGGGAACACGGGGACCGACGCGCGCCCGAAGGCGCGGGCCGTTCTGCCGCCCGGGGCACGGGCGGACGCCGACGGCGCGCAGGACGGGAGAGCACGGGGGCGAGGCTTACCCTGGCCGGCGTACGAGCCGGCAACTGCCCCGGGAGCCGACGCATCCCCGGAGCCCGCGTCGGGGCGGACGGCTGCCCCGTCACCGTTCACCGGCCGAGGCCAGGAACTCGACCGTCTGACGGCCGCTGCCGCGAGCGCCGCCGTGGGCCACGGCCACGCGGCCGGCGTCCTCGGCCCCCCGGGCGTCGGAAAGACCCGCCTGCTGCTCGAACTCGCCGCACGTCTGGAAAGCACGGAGGGGCAGCAGGAGAACACCGGGCTGGAGGTCGTCTGGAGCCACTGCTTCCCCGATGAGGGCGTCCCCGCCTACTGGCTGTGGACCCAGGTCCTGCGGCGGCTGTCCGCCACCCGGCCGGACGCCTTCCGTGAGGCGACACGACCGTACGACGCCCTGCTCGCCAGGCTCATGCCCGAACGGTCGGCGGCCCGGACCGCAGACCCCTGCGTGTCCGCCAACGGGCCCCAGGACCTCTTCCTCGCCCATGACGCCGTCTGCGAAGTGCTGCTCGACCTCGCCGGGCGACACCCGCTCGTGCTGCTCCTCGAAGATCTGCAATGGGCGGACACCGCCTCCCTCGACCTCCTCAGGCTGCTGCGCACCCGGGGCCAGGGCCATCCGCTCGGGATCGTGTTCACGGCCCGGGAGTACGAGGCCGAGTCGGACGGGACGCTGCGCCGGATCGTCTCCGACGTGTTACGCGGGCCCAGAACCGAGACGCTGCGGCTGGGCGGGCTCTCCCTGCACGGCATCGCCGACCTTGTCGAGGCACATGCGGGGTCCGGTGTGGACCCGAACGTCGTCGAGGTACTGCACCGGCGCAGCGAGGGCAACCCGTACTTCGTGATGCAGTTGCTCTCCCTCGTGGGCGACCCGCGCAGACTCCGTCGCCCGGACGCGGCCGACGCGCTCCTGGCGCACATTCCCACCGGCATTCGCGAAGTGCTGCACCAACGGTTCGCCGCACTGCCCGAGCCGGTGCTGCGGTTGCTCCGGCTGTGCGCCGTCATCGGCACCGAGGTGGACACCGACCTGCTGCACCGGACCGCCACGCCCGACGAACCGGTCGCCACCGGTCTCGAAGCTGCCCTGCGCGCCGGTCTGCTCGGGGAGGAGCCGCATGATCCGGGGCGACTGCACTTCGCTCACGCCCTGGTCCAGGAGACGCTCATCGACGAACTGCCCCGTGCGGACCGCCACCACCTGCACGCCAGGATCGCCGAGGCGCTGAGCGCACGCCGGAGCGGGCAGATGGGCGACGAGGAGCGGGTGGCGCATCACAGCTGGCACGCCAAGAGCGTGCTGCCCGCCGCCCAGGTGCTGCCCCGGCTGCTGCTCGCCGCGGAACACGCCGAGCTGTCCATGGCGTACGAGCAGGTGGAGATCTGGCTGCGCCGCGCACAGCACCTGATCGGGTTCCTGCCGCCGGACGATCCCGCCACTGTGCGGCTGGAGCAGAAACTGCACATCCAGCTCGGCCAGGTACTCGCCACCACGCGCGGCTACGGAGACCGCGAGGCCGAGACGGCCCTGACACACGGTCGCGCCCTGAACGCGGCTACGCAGGCTCCCGAGGATCCGTCGGTGCTCTGGGCGCTGTGCGCGGCGCACCTGGTCACCGGCCGCTACGACACCTCGCGGCAGCTGTCCGGCCTGCTGCGGGACATCTCGCGCCAGACCTGGGAGCCCGTGGCGGCGCTCGGCGCGGCCTACGGTGAAGGCATCGTGCTGCATGTGCGCGGAATGCTGCCGCAGGCGCTCGTCCAACTGGAGCACGCCGTCGACACGGCGGACCGTGTGGCCGACGAGGGCCATGTGCTGGCACGTACCTTCCAGCACGACCCGCGCGTCTCGTGCCGCTCCTACGACACCTTCACCCACTGGCTCCTCGGGAACCGGCAGACCGCCGATGCGCGCCGGCGGGAACTACTGAGCATCACCGAGTACGAGAGCAGGCCCTCCGACCGCTCCTTCGCACTGTACGTGGACGGGGTCGTGGCGGCCTGGGAGGGTGACGTCCACACCGCGCTCACCTCCAGCGACGAGGGGGTCCGGGTCGCGGGCGAGTACGGACTGCTCTACTGGAAGGCGATGCTGGGTGTCGTCAAGGGGTGGGGCCTGGCGCAGGCGGGAGACCACGACGAGGGCCTGACCCTCATGCACACCTCGCTGGCCGAACTGGGTCGGTCCGGGACGTACGTACGCTACCCCCTCCACCTGGGCCTGCTGGGGCAGGCGCAGGTGGACAGCGGGCGCGCCGAGGCGGCGAGGACCACCTTCCGCACGATGCTGGCCGCGGTCGGACAGCGCCGTGAGCGTGTGTACCTCCACCCCGCACTGCCCGCGACCCCGCTGCTGCACGAACTGCTGGGCCGGGGTGCCGACGAGTGGCTCGACCCGACCGGTTCCCTGTCCCCGTGAGGCACCACTGCGGGATCCCCGGCAAGCGGTGGCCCGGGCCGTCCGGCTCCCGGAGAGCCACCGCTCGCGCGGTCGCGGACGTCGCCGCACGGCGCTGCCACCGGCGCTTCGAGGCCGGAGACACCCACGGGAGAACAGTGCTCCCCATCGTGGAGCGCGGCGCCGTCCGCGTCACACCCGCCGCTGTCCCGCACGACTTCGCCGACCGGCGGAGCAGTGGGTGGTTGCGCTTGCCCCGGCCTCTCGCGATGCCCTTGGCCGTTGCGCCGGCAGGACGTGCCGGGCCGTTCCGGACGGCCGTCGAATGCGTCCGGCGTGGCATTCGTCTGAACGGCGGTGCGGTCCGTGGTGATCCAGTGCTGTGCGGACAGGGCGCAGGAGCGCTGCGCGTGCTGGTGGTCGGTGACGTGATGTGTCGCTGCCGCCAGCACGACAGGCTCCGCGGCGGCGTGCGGGGCGACGGTGTAGTAGCCGCCCGCCTGGTGATCAGACATCGGCAACGGCTACGTCACATCACCGTGAGACCAGGCACGTGGCCGGCCCCACGGTGACCGCACCGCAGTTCCTCAGGGCCGACAGGACGGCCGGACGCTGAGCAGCTCGGTCCGCAGGACGGGCGTGCCGTCCACAGGCGCCGGGTCCTGCGTAGTCGGCTCGATCCCGCCGGCAGCGATCTTGTCGAGCGTCTTCAGACCGGCGGTACCGACCGTGCCGAACACCGTGTAGTTCGGTCGCAGCGCGGAGTCGCCGTATACGACGAAGAACTGCGAACCGTTCGTGTTCGGCCCGGCGTTGGCCATCGCCAGCAGACCGCGCCCGTAAAGGCGACGGGCGCCGGTCGGATCGCTCGGTGCCGGCGGCAGGTCCACCGGCAGCTCGTCCTTGTACGCGTACCCCGGCCCACCCTCGCCGGTGCCGGTCGGGTCGCCACACTGCAGGACCTTCAGCGTCGGATACGCGGTCAGCCGATGGCACACCGTACGGTCGTAGAACCGGTGCCGCGCCAGGTGCACGAAGCTCTGGACCGTGCACGGCGCCTTCGCCCGGTCCAGACGCAGCGGGAGCGGGCCCTGGCTGGTCGGGACAGCCATGTCGACCGTGCCGTGACCGGGGGTGTGCCGCGGGTCGGGCGGCAGGTGAACCGGCCGCGCCGCCGGCTCGTTCGGTGTCTGGGTGTACTGACAGGGACCGTGCGTGGTGCGCGCCGGGGCATCGGAAGCGGAGGCGGTGGTGCTGCTCCCGCACACGGCCAACACTGCCGCCGCCCATGCGGTCATGAGAGCTCGGTTCATCCTGCGCACCCTCCAAAAGATCGTCAGATTTCGGAGCGGTCGCAGTCTAGAGCGCGGCCCGGCGGCCGAGTACCCGTCCGCAGGCCACGTTCCCTCCCCCAGCCTCGGGCCTGGCCGCAGGCCACCTCGTTCGGACCCGGCACAGGGTCGTCGGGCCGTTCAGGGCATCCACCCGGTGCACGACGGACGCTTCTGACGGCGAGGGCAGCCTTGAGCTGGTTGATCGACTATGTGTGGGCCCAGACCGCCATGTCCTTGGCGCGTTTGTACATCCGAGCGATCTGCACCGGTCCATCGACTGAGTTGGCCTGGGCACGCGCCCGCCCGCTCGGCACCGCCCGGGCCGCGTTCCGGGCGGTGCCGAGCGGGTCCGACTTGCCGCGCCGGCGACGGTCGGGCCTGTCGGGTCGGTTCACGTCGAACACTGCTACGTCCTGGGCCAGCGGGTAGCGGGACAGGGCCGTCGCGAGGGAGCCACTCCCCTCGGCTCCGGCCCGCCGCACCGTGCCCAGCCCCTTGGCCCACTCCAGGGATTCGCTGTATCCGGCCCCGATGTCCGGGAACACCTCGATGCTGATCACTTCCCCCACCAGAGAGAGCCCGGCAACCACAAGACGTCCCGGCACCTCTCCACTCCCAGGACCGCCACCCCCGTTGGTCGGCGTCCGCGGTTACGGGAGGCAGGGCACCCCGGTCACAGATCTTCCAGGGAGTTCCGGAGCCGGCATCCAGCATGTTCTGCTGGCCCGGGCCCGGGAGCCCTGACCTGGGGAAATCGGCAGGTGCTGTCCTGCGGCGCGGTCTGGCGATGGATCATCCTGTCCCGCTCTCCGGGTACCGTCAGGGTATGAGTCATCCACACCCCGAACTGAAAGCCGCCCCGCCCCTTCCCGAAGGAGGGCTGCGGGTCATCGCCCTGGGCGGCCTGGGTGAGATCGGCCGCAACATGACCGTCTTCGAGCACGCGGGCAAGCTGCTCATCGTCGACTGTGGCGTGCTGTTCCCCGAAGAGACGCAGCCCGGCGTGGACGTGATCCTGCCGGACTTCACCTCGATCCGGCACCGGCTGGACGACATCGTGGCCGTGGTACTCACCCACGGCCACGAGGACCACATCGGCGGCGTGCCGTACCTGCTGCGCGAGCGGTCCGACATTCCGGTCGTCGGCTCCAAGCTGACGCTGGCGTTCCTGGAGGCCAAGCTCAAGGAACACGGCATCCGCCCGCGCACGGTGCGGGTGCGGGAGGGCGACCGCCGTGGCTTCGGGCCCTTCGACTGCGAGTTCGTGGCGGTCAACCACTCCATCCCCGACAGCCTCGCGGTCGCGATCCGCACCCGGGCCGGGATGGTGCTGCACACCGGCGACTTCAAGATGGACCAGTTCCCTCTCGACGACCGCATCACCGATCTGCGCGCCTTCGCCCGCCTCGGCGAGGAGGGCGTGGACCTCTTCCTCACCGACTCCACCAACGCCGAAGTACCCGGCTTCACCACCTCCGAGCGAGAGCTGAACCCAGCGATCGAGCAGGTGATGCGCACCGCGCCGCGCCGGGTCATCGTCTCCAGCTTCGCCAGCCACGTGCACCGCATCCAGCAGGTCCTGGACGCCGCCCACCAGCACGGCCGCAAGGTCGCCTTCGTCGGCCGGTCGATGGTCCGCAACATGGGCATCGCCCGTGACCTGGGCTATCTGAAGGTCCCCTCCGGTCTGGTCGTGAGCACGAAGGAGCTGGAGAAGCTCCCGGATCACAAGATCGCTCTGGTGTGCACCGGCTCCCAGGGCGAACCGATGGCCGCGCTGTCACGGATGGCCAACCGCGACCACATGATCCGCATCGGCAAGGACGACACCGTCCTGCTCGCCAGCTCCCTCATCCCTGGCAACGAGAACGCCATCTACCGGGTGATCAACGGACTCACCCGGTGGGGCGCCCACGTGGTCCACAAGGGCAACGCCAAGGTGCACGTCTCCGGACACGCCAGCGCCGGCGAACTCGTGTACTGCTACAACATCGTCAAGCCCCGCAACGTCATGCCCGTGCACGGCGAATGGCGCCACCTGCGGGCCAACGCCGACCTCGCCATTCGTACCGGTGTCGACCCCGACCGGGTCGTCATCGCCGAGGACGGCGTCGTCGTCGACCTGGTCGACGGGCGCGCATCCATCACCGGCAAGGTCCCCGCCGGCAACGTCTACGTGGACGGCATGGAGGTCGGCGGCGCCACCGAAGCATCCCTCAAGGATCGCCTCACCCTCGCCGCCGAAGGCGTGGTCACGGTGGTGGCGATCGTCGACGCCGACACCGGCGCCCTCGCCGAGGCCCCCGACTTCCTGGCCCGGGGCTTCGTCCACGACGAAGCCACCTTCGAGCCGGTCATCCCCGTCATCGAGAAGACCCTGGCCACCGCAGCCGAGGAAGGCGTCGGGGACGCGCGGCAACTCGAACAGCTCCTCGCCCGCGCCGTGGCGAACTGGGCGTTCCGCACCCACCGCCGCAAGCCCCTCATCATCCCCGTCATCATCGACGCCTGAGCCCGGCCCGGCAGCCGGTCCCCGTTCCCGCCGCGGCACCGCCCGCGACGGCAAGGTCCCTCAGCGGCCTCGTCCGCCTGCCGTGCATCGGGTGCCTCGGGTTCGGGCGTTCTGATCAGGTCGATGTCTTCGGCTGAGGCTCGCGGCCCTCGGCGCGCAGTTGCTCGTTGATGCGCTGCGCCTCTTCGAGCTGGTCTTCGAGGATGACGATGCGGCAGGCGGCCTCTATGGCGGTGCCCTGGTCGACGAGTTCGCGGGCGCGGGCAGCGATGCGCAGCTGGTACCGGGAGTAGCGGCGATGGCCGCCGTCGGATCGCAACGGGGTGATCAGGCGGTGTTCCCCGAGGGCACGGAGGAAGGCAGGGGTGGTGCCGAGCATCTCGGCGGCGCGGCCCATGGTGTAGGCGGGGTAGTTGTCATCGTCGAGAGGGCCGACGGGACGGGAACCGGCAGGCGGCATAGACCTCTTCTTTCGGGGACGCGTCGGGGGGCCCGGGTGCCAGTACGGCACCCGGGCCCCGAGCTTTCAACACCATCTACCGGCGCACTGCGCCGACCTTCTTTTTCCGCAGGTGCCGCCTGGGAGGGCGGGGCTGCGGGGATCGCGGATGCGTGACCGGGGACCACCTTCCAATCCGGGGCCTTGCGGTACCCGGGCGGACTGCTTCCTCGCCCGGGCGATCCTGATGGCGTTCTGCTCCTTACCTTTCGATTACACGGATACCGCGGGTACTGCTCACAGCCCTGCTGGGGCCGTGTCCTTCTGGTCTGCCTGCACAGCAGTTCGTGCCTGCTGTGCTCACTTCGACTTCTGGTTACGAAGACAACGCTAACCCTGTGACAGCGGAATGTCTACTGTCGCCATGACAGTTTTTCTGCATGGTGTGTACGTCTGCTTCTACCGCAGACGCACCAGGAAGAGTGCCCGCTCGAATGGCGGCCCCCCCTTCCTGCACAGCAGTCCTCGGTGGGACCGGCCGAGGGCCCGGATCAGGACGGCTCTCCGACTGGAGAAACCTGCGAGACGTGGCGACCGCTTCCCGGCGGAGGCGCGGTGGCAGCATTCAGCGATGCCGGCTCGTCGATCACGCACGCCTGCTTCGAGGGCCTCGGTATGGCGAGGTCAGCGGCGAAACCGACCGGGACAGTGCCCCTCGCTTCTCGATGCCTCGGCGGCGTCACGATCATGGACTTCAGCGGCGTCAACACCCTCCACCCACCGAATCGCGCGAAGCGCCGGGGCCGACTACGACTGGCAGTGCCCGGTGCCTCCGTCGCACGCTCTTCCAGATCGCCGGCCTTCGGTGAGGGAGAGGCCGCCGGCCCAGGCGATCCCCTCGCCAGGGCAGGCCGACGGCGCAGACGGAGCGCGCCATGCAGGCGAAGCCGGTGCCCGGCGAACCGGGCACACCGCGTCACTCCGAAGGAATACGAAACTCGAATTCGGGACGGTCCCACAGGACGGCGGGCGGGTTCGCGAGGGCGGTCCCGGTCCGTATGGCACCGACGCGGTGGTAGAAGTCCTCGGCGGGACGATGCGACACGACCTTGACGCGATCGAGCCCGGCGGCACGGGCCTCGGATTGCATGTGCTCGACGAGCAGTCGTCCGATACCCCGTCCTTGCGCTTCGTCGGCGACGAACAGCAGGTCGAGCTCCGGTGGAGCGAGCACGAGCGAGTAGAACCCGAGGACCCGGCCTCCATGCTCGTCGGAGCCGACGGCGACGTAGGCGCGGTGGGCCTCGATGTAGTCAGGACCGACTCGGTAGCCCGCGACTGCGGCCGCGTACTTACCCTCGTAGGCGCCTGAGCCACGCACGAGCCGTGTGAGCCTTTTGGCATCCCGCGCGACGGCCCTCCGTATGGTGACCTGCTGACTGATCGGCGAGGTGCGTGAACTCATCGGGAGAGTATGTCGCACCGGGGGGTGCCTTCGTTCCGAGGGGTCGGCAGGCGTTCCTGCACCGCTCTCGTCCTCGCCCGGTTGCAAGCCCGGACACCGGCCCCTGGACGCTTCGCCGGACCAGCGCCGGAACCCACCTGGGGAAGAAGGTCCTTTGATCCCTGCCCTGGGGGCCCTGTCTCAGGCGGGACCGCCGGCTACACCTCGCCCGCAACGCGCACATGGACATGCGCACGTTGCGGGCCACGGCACCGAGCGCGCGAGTGGAAGCGCGCAGAGTGCCGGTCAGGCGGCCGGACTGCGGGACTGATCGGCTCAGCCGCCGCTCTTGCGCCTGAACGACCGCTGGCTCGCAGCCGGGCCGTGCGCTGCACGCACCTTGGAAGCATCCGGGTTGGCGGCAGCATCGGCCCCGTCCCCCTGCGCACCGCGCTTGCGCTCCAGGGCCTCACGGAACCTGCGCTTGAGGTCGTAGTTGCCGTCGCTGTCCGGCGACAGAGGGGACGTCTCGGGGGCAGCCGGTTCCGAACCTTCCGTGATGACGGGCTCTTCAGTCATGGTGACCTCCTGGGTTCGGGGGTGGGCCAGCACAGCTTGTCATGCCGGGCGAGACCCGGGACGCCGGCAACATCATCCTGCGCCGTTTCGGCCGGTTTTCCTCTCCAGCTCTCGATCCCGTGGCCACGAGAGTCGCTGACAGGGCAGCGGGTCTCAGCCGTTGCGACGTACGAGGGCGGCCTTGCGGGCCTCGGCGAGCTTGCGTGCCTCGCCGGCCTTGCGGGACTTGCCGCCGGCACCGCGGGACGGGTCCTTGCTGGTGCCGAGGCCGCGGAAGGGAGCGTTGCTGTTCTTGGGCCGGGGGACGGCGGGCCCGCCGTCGAGCGGGGTGCCGGAGGGAGCCTTGGCGCCGGTGATCCGGCTCAGCTCCGCCTCGCCCGAGCGCACCTTGGTGACGGTCGGCTCGATGCCGGCCCCGGCCATCATGCGGCTCGTCTCGCGGCGCTGGCCCGCCGGCACGAGCGTGACCACGCTGCCGGACTCACCGGCGCGGGCGGTGCGGCCGGCCCGGTGCACATAGTCCTTGGGGTCCGTGGGCGGGTCGACGTTGACCACGAGATCGAGGCCCTCGACGTGCAGGCCACGGGCCGCGACATTGGTCGCCACCAGAGCGGTGATCTCGCCGTTCTTGAACTGCGCCAGGGTCCGTGTGCGCTGCGGCTGGGACTTGCCGCTGTGCAGGGCCCCGGCGTGCACCCCGCTGGCCCGTAGATGGCGGGTGAGCTGGTCGACGGAGTGCTTGGTGTCGAGGAACAGCAGTACGCGGCCGTCGCGGGCGGCGATCTCCGTGATGACGGCGTAGCGGTCAGGGCCGTGGACGACCAGAACGTGGTGCTCCATCGTCGTGACCGTGCCCGCGGACGGGTCGACCGAGTGGACGACGGGGTCGTGCAGGTAGCGGCGGACCAGCTGATCGACCTCGCGATCCAGAGTGGCCGAGAACAGCATCCTCTGACCGTCGGGGTGTACCTGGTCGAGCACGTCGACGACCTGCGGCAGGAATCCCAAGTCGCACATCTGGTCGGCCTCGTCCATCACGGTGATCCTTACCCGTCCCAGGCGGCAGGCGTTGCGCTCGATCAGGTCGTGCAGGCGTCCGGGGGTGGCGACGACCACCTCGGCTCCCTGGCGCAGCGCGGCGACCTGCCGGCCGATCGACATGCCGCCGACGACCGTGGCCATCCGCAGCTGCAGGGCCTCGGCGTACGGCGCCAGGGCCTCGGTGACCTGTTGGGCCAGCTCCCGGGTGGGCACAAGGATCAGAGCGAAAGGCTGCTTCGGTTCGGCGCGCCGCCCGGCCGTACGCGTCAGCAGCGGCAGGCCGAAGGCGAGCGTCTTGCCCGATCCGGTGCGTCCACGTCCCAGGACGTCGCGCCCCTTCAGGGCATCGGGAAGTGTGGCAGCCTGGATCGGAAAAGGTTCACGCACCCCGAGTCGGCTCAGTGTCCGCAGCACCCCCGCCGGCAGTTCCAGACCGGCGAAGCAGACGGCTGGGGGCAGCGCCGGGATCGTGGCCTCAGGCCGGGCGGGACCGCCGTGAGCGATGCCGGAGTCATCGGGGTGCTTCATGAACAGCCTTCCGCAGAGGAACGAACCGAGGAAGGCCCGGCAGGTTGGTACAGCCCACGCACAAGCGGAACCGAACGGACAGAACGCCCACCGCGACGACCACGCAAACGCACGAGGATAACACGAGGCACACCATCGCCCGTGATACCGATCGCCCCTCGCGTGAACCGACGCAGCCCGGCAGCCCTTCCGGCATACCCCGGTCCGGTCCCCGGCACACCGAAATCCGCCGATCCCCGAGAAGGCAGGAGCGCCCGTTCAGTCGCGGGTGGCTCGTCGTCCTGCAGCGCAGGGTGCGGGGTCCCGTCCCACCCGGTTGGTATCGATCTTGGACTTGGGCTCACCCTGACCCGTTGCCATCACGTGCCCCTGCAGCCGTCGCGCCCCGGCCGGTACGACCCAGGTGTCGTTGACAGGACCAGCGAGGTGGGGCGTCACGTGCCGTGATGCCGGTGTGGTGCTGCTGCAAGGCCCCACAGCGCGTAGCCACCCCCGGCCCAGCCCGACTGCCGGAGAAGGCCACCTGGTACCTGGCCGTCAACCCGCCCGCCCTGACGCACCCCACGCCGCCACCAGCCCGCACCCGTGGGAAGGCAGGACAGGCTCAGAAGCAGTCCGCGGGCATGTCGAGGGTGGTGCGGTCGAGGCTTTCCAGCAGCGCGAACTGCGCCTCCGTGCGAGGCAGTTCGTAGCGGAAGAAGTACTGCCCCGCCCGGCGCTTGCCCTCGTAGAAGGCGCCGCTGCGTCCGGCGGCGGCCAGCATCTGCTCCAGCCACATCCAGGCAACCACGACGTGTCCCACGGCCTCCAGATAGACCGAGGCGTTGGCGAGGGCGGTCTCGGCGTCCCCGGACTCCCACAGGCGCTGCGTCACGGCGGCGACGCGGTCCACGGAGGCGTCCAACTGCCGTCCGAAGCCGGCGACCTCGTCGTCCCCGGCTGCCGCGCGGGCGGTCGTCATGGAGACGGTGTCGATGAGCAGGCGGAGCCCCGCGCCGCCGTCCATGACGACCTTCCGGCCCAGCAGGTCGAGGCCGTGGACGCCGTGTGTCCCCTCGTGGATGGGGTTGAGGCGGTTGTCCCGGTAGAACTGCTCGACGTTGTACTCGCGGGTGTAGCCGTAGCCGCCGTGGACCTGGATGGCGAGGTTGTTGGCCTCCAGGCACCACTGGGAAGGCCAGCTCTTGGCGATCGGGGTGAGCATGTCCAGCAGGAGACCGGCGCTGGCCCGCTCGTCGGCCGTCGGGGCGGTGCGCTCGTCGTCCAGCAGCCGCCCGCAGTACAGGATGAGAGCCAGCGCGCCTTCGACGTACGACTTCTGGGCGAGCAGCATCCGTCGGACGTCGGGATGCCCGACGATCGGGATCTGGGGGGTGGTGGCGTCCTTGGCCATGAGCGGGCGCCCCTGGGGCCGTGTGCGCGCGTAGTCCAGGGCGTGCAGGTAGCCGGTGTAACCGAGCGCTGTGGCACCGAGTCCCACACCGATGCGGGCCTCGTTCATCATGTGGAACATGTAGGACAGTCCGCGGTGGGGCTCCCCGACCAGGAAGCCGACGGCACCGGGGGCGCCGCCGGGCCGGAAGGCGCCCTCACCGAAGTTCAGCAGCGTGTTGGTCGTCCCTCGGTACCCCATCTTGTGGTTGAGGCCGGCCAGGGCGACGTCGTTGCGCTCGCCGAGCGTCCCGTCGGCCCCTACCAGGACCTTGGGGACGATGAAGAGCGAGAGCCCCTTCACCCCGGGCGGGCCACCGGGGATCCTGGCCAGGACCAGGTGGACGATGTTCTCCGTCAGTTCGTGGTCGCCACCCGAGATCCACATCTTGTTGCCGAACAGGCGGTAGGTGCCGTCGTCGGCCGGTTCCGCTCGGGTGCGCACATCAGCCAGCGAGGAGCCCGCCTGTGGCTCGGACAGGCACATGGTCCCGGAGAAGCGGCCCTCGACCATCGGACGGACATAGGTGTCGATCTGCCCGGGGGTGCCGTGGGCCAGCAGCAGGTTTGCGTTGCCGATGGTGAGGAACGAGTAGGCGGCCGTTCCCACGTTGGCTGCCTGGAACCAGGCGAAGCAGGCGTTGGCCACCACGCTGGGCAACTGCATGCCGCCCACCTCGTGGTCCATGCCTCCGCCGATCAGCCCCGCGTCGGCGAAGATCTTCAGGGCCTCTTCGACTTCGGGGATGATGTGCACGCGCTCGCCGTCGAAGCGCGGCTCCTGGGTGTCGTTCTTCTTGTTGTGCGGGGCGAAGTGCCGGGTGGCGATCGTCTCGCTGAGGTCCAGTACCGCGTCGAAGGTTTCGCGCGAGTGGTCGGCGAAGCGGGGGCGCGCGGTCATGGATTCGACGTCGAGCCACTCGTGGAGCAGGAAGTCGAGGTCTCGGCGGGAGAGCAGGAGGGAAGTCATGGTGCTCTTCTTCTCGGGTTCGGGTTGCCTGTGCGAGGGAGGGGAGTTGTCGACGGCCGGTCAGACCGTGGTGCCGAGGCCGCCGTCGACGGGGATGACGGCGCCGGTGACGTAGGCGCCCGCACGACTGGCCAGATAGACGGCGACGCCCGCCATGTCGTCCGGCCGCCCGATCCGGCGCAGCGGAGCCGCCTCGGCGATCTCCTCGCCCATGGCGTTCAGGGTCGCGGCCATCATCTTCGACTCGAAGGGGCCGGGGGCGATGGCGTTCACCGTGATGCCCTGTGGCCCGAGCTCCTTGGCCAGCACACGGGTCAGGTGGTGCAGACCGGCCTTGCTGGCCGCGTAGGAGTAGGCCGAGGTGGGGCTGACGTGCAGGCCGTCGATGGATCCTACGTTGATGATCCGCGCAGGGTCCTCCGTCGACCCGGCGGCGCGCAGTTTCGGCAGGAGGGCCTGGGTGAGCAGGAAGGGACTGCGCAGGTTGAGGTCCATCACCTTGTCCCAGCCGCTGACCGGGAACTCGTCCAGGGGCGCGCCCCAGGTGGCGCCGGCGTTGTTCACCAGGATGTCCAGCCGCTCCTCCCGCTCTCCGATGTCTGCGGCGAGTCGGTGGCACTCCTCCTCGCGCGACAGGTCTGCGGGCAGCGCGACCGCCTGGCCGGGACGGGAAAGCCCGCGCACGGCCTCCTCGCAGGCTTCCGCCTTGCGGGAGCTGATGTAGACCTTGGCACCCGCTTCGACCAGGCCCCGGGCGATCATCAGGCCGATGCCGCGGGAACCCCCGGTCACAAGGGCGGTTTTACCGGAGAGGGAGAACAGTGAGGTCACAGTGGACTCCTGAGGGGGAGGGGCGGCACGGGCAGGCTCTTCCCGCCAGGCAGATACTAAGCAGTCGCTTAGCTACTGGCCAAGCCCCCGCGCCCCCCGAATCCCGTCCACGCCTCCGCACCCAACGGCCGGCCGTCGGCGCTGGTGGCGGACGCCATCGACACCCGTCGCCGCCTCCGCGCGGACCGGTCCGCCGCAGTCGCTTCGTGTTCGGCCACCCAGAAACGATAAAAAGGGTGTATGAGCGATGCTTCGGGTCAATCCGGGCATGACGTGCCTGATGCATCCCTGCGGATGCATCGGCTCGGTCGGCCCCGGCAGAGGGGAGGGGCATGGCGGTCGGGCTCGCTGTTGAGCGTGCACAGCCTCGCCGGCCAGGTGTTCCTGTTCCAGCTGGTGGTCGTGATTCTGCTCGTCGCCGCCGCCCTGGTGGCGCTCGTGGTGCAGGCCCGACGCGATGTCATGACGGACGCGCGCAACCGGACGCTCACCGCTGCGCAGACCTTCGCGAACTCGCCGGGGATCGTTGCGGCACTGAACAGCGCGCACCCGAGCACGGTGCTGCAGCCGCACGCCGAGGCGGCCCGGAAGGCAACGGGCGTCGACGCCATCATCGTGTACGGGCTGAACGGAATCACCCTCGCCCACAGTGACCCGCACCAGATCGGGAAACGCGTCATCGGGCCTTATGCGGCGGCGGCGACCGGCAGGCCCTTCACCAGCACGTTCAAGGGCTCACTGGGGCTCTCCGTGGTCTCGGCGGTTCCCGTCAGGGGTCCCGACGGCTCGGTCGTCGCCATCGTCTCCGTGCCCGTCACGGTCGAGACGGTGCAGCACAGGGTGAACCGGCAACTGCCGGTCCTCTTCGGCGGCGCCGCCACAGCCCTTGTCGTCGCCGCAGGCGGATCCGGCATGGTGAGCCGACGATTGCGGCGGCAGACCCACGGCCTGGGTCCGACCGAGATGACCCGGATGTACGAGCACCACGACGCGGTGCTGCACGCAGTACGGGAAGGGGTGCTGATCGTCGGCGGTGACGGCCGGCTGCTGCTGGCCAACGACGAGGCACGACGGCTTCTGGGCCTGCCGGCGGACGCGGAGCGGCGACACATCACCGATCTGGGACTCGATGAGGACCTCGCCGGGCTACTGTCCTCCGACCGCCCCGCCACCGACGAGGTGTACCAGGCGGCCGATCGGCTGCTCGCGGTCAGCAAGCGGCTCACCGCGCCTCACGGGCCGGTCGGCAGCGTGGTGACCCTCCGGGACACCACCGAACTGCGGGTGCTCTCCGGCCGGGCGGAGGTGGCGCGCGAACGGTTGAAGCTGCTCTACGACGCCGGGCTGAGGATCGGCACCACGCTCGATGTGAAGCGCACAGCCGAGGAACTGGCCGAGGTTGTGGTGCCCCGGTTCGCCGACCTCGCCACCGTCGAACTGCTGGACCCGGTGCTGCGCGGCGAGGAGTCCTCCGGTGCAACCGCCGGGATCACCGAATTGCGCCGCACCGCCATCGCCGGTCTCGACGCAGACCTTCCCCTCCACCCCGTCCGCGAGCTGATCCGGTTCGTCCCGGCCCACCCCATCTCCACGGCGATGGCCGAGGGCCGACCGGTGCTGGTCAGGGAGCTGAGCGGCTCCGACGGCTGGCGGGCCCAGCAACCCGAACGTGCCCGGCGGATCCTCGATCACGGCATCCACTCGCTGCTCGTGGCTCCCTTGCGCGCCCGCGGCGTGGTGCTCGGAGTGGTGTGCTTCTGGCGCGCAAAGGGCTCCCCGTCGTTCGAGGGTGAGGACGTGTCCTTCGCCGAGGAGTTGGCCGCCCGGGCAGCGGTGGGCATCGACAACGCCCGCCGATACACCCGCGAACACGCCATGGCCGTCACCCTGCAGCACAGCCTGCTGCCACGCGCGCTGCCTGATCAGTTCGCCCTTGACGTGGCCTACCGCTACCTGCCCGCCCGGTCCGGGGTGGGCGGGGACTGGTTCGACGTCATCCCGTTGTCCGGTACCCGGGTGGCACTGGTCGTAGGCGACGTCGTGGGCCACGGTCTGCACGCCGCGGCGACCATGGGCCGGCTGCGCACCGCCGTGCACAACTTCGCCAGCCTGGACATGCCCGTGGAGGAGTTGCTGGGCCGGATGGATGAACTGGTGGCGCAGATCGACGCCGAGGAGGTCACCGCCGGGGAGGACGGGCAGGGGATGATCACCGGGGCCACCTGCCAGTACGCCGTCTACGACCCCACCTCCGGGCGGCTGGCTGTCGCCACCGCCGGCCATCCGGGACTGGCGGTGGTCCGGCCCGACGGGGCCGTCGACTTCCCCGTGCTGCCCATCTCCCCGCCACTGGGACTCGGAGCCGGCCTTCCTGTCGAGACCGCCGAGCTGACCGTGGCCGAGGGTTCCCGGCTGGTGCTCTACACCGACGGACTGATCGAGGACCGCACCCGAGACCTGGACGCCGGTCTGGAGGCCCTGCGCAATGCCCTGACAGGGCCGGGTCGCACGCCGGAGGCCACCTGCGCGGCGGTGATGGAGGCCATGTTGTCCGACCGGCCCGGGGACGACATCGCGCTGCTGGTGGCCCGCACCCGCCGGTTCGGACCGGAGCAGATCGCCGAGTGGAACGTGCCCCGTGACCCGGCAGCGGTGGCTCCGGTGCGCGCCGCCTGTACCCGTCGGCTGACGGAGTGGGGGCTGGAGCAGGTCGGCTTCACCGCCGAACTCATCCTCAGCGAGCTGATCACCAACGCCATCCGTTACGGCGCCGAGCCCATCGCCGTCCGGCTGCTCCGCACGGTGCCGACCAGCAGCCCCGCCGCGGGCGCACTGATCTTCGAGGTCTCCGACGGCAGCAGCACCTCGCCGCGGCTGCGCCGGGCGAAGGTCACCGACGAAGGCGGCCGCGGCCTCTTCCTGGTCGCCCGGTTCGCCGAACGCTGGGGAACCCGCTACACGTCCACCGGCAAGGTCATCTGGGCCGAACGGTCCCTGCACAACGGCGGCACGCCGGAAGCGGAGGGACTCGGCGAGACGCTGCTCGATCAATGGGACGATACGGCACTGTGAGGTGAGCGTGTACGTCCATCCCCTCTCCCCTCGCGCACGCCGCGTGCCGGCATGGGTGCGCCTGGGCTCAGGGTGCAGGGAAGACGCGTTCAGCCGGCGAAAGACGCTGACCGCAGGCTTCCGTGCGACATTCCGCCGTCGAGGCGGCCGTACTCTGGCCTCGACGACCACTTCGTCGGCGCTGTGCTTCCAGGCCGGGTGGCACAGCGAGAGGCCCGCCGATTCCGGACCCGTGGTGCTGCCGACAACCGGTCGAGGTGACCACCTCATCCCCCACGCCCGGGAGCAGTCGTGACTACACCGTGTGCCCGAGCCGCAGCGCTCTTCGGATGCTTCGCTCTCGTGGCACTGGGCCTGAGCGCTTGCGAGAACAAACCGACCGCCAGAGTCGTGAAGCCATCAGTGGCCACGTCCGCCGAGAACGTGGGCGGCATGCACGCACTGATCGCCGCGGCGAAAAAGGAGGGCACGCTCAGAGCGATCGCGCTGCCCCGTGACTGGGCCAACTACGGCGGCCTGATCGACGGCTTCGAGAAGCACTACGGGATCAAGGTCACGGTCGACGATCCGCGGGGCCACAGCCAGGACGAGATCGACACCGTGAGGAACAGAGGGAGCAGGCCCACAGCGCCCGACGTGATCGACGTGGGCGATACGTTTGCGCGGCAGGCGGCGGAACAGAACCTGCTCGCGCCGTACCGGGTCGCCGCGTACGACTCGATCCCCGTCAATCAGAAGGACGCGAGGGCCCGCTGGTACAACAACTACGGCGGCTACATCTCCATCGGCTGCGACGCCAACCGGGTCAAGCGCTGTCCGGAGACCTTCGCCGATCTTCTTGAACCCGATTACAAGGGTAAGGTCGCGCTCGTGGGCGATCCGACCCGCTCGGCCACCGCCTTCGACAGCGTCTACGCGGCCGCGCTGGCGAACAAGGGGTCGTTCGAGGACGTTCAGCCCGGCCTCGACTTCTTCGCCGAACTCAAGAGGATCGGCAATTTCAACCCCCTCAATTCCAACACGGCAACGGTCGAGGACGGCCGGACCCCCATCAGTATCAACTGGGACTACAACAACCTGCACTACGCCGACCGGCTCCGCCACAAGGGCGTGGACTGGCAGGTTGCGATCCCATTCGACGGCAGCTTCGCCCAGTATTTCGCGCTGGCGGTCAACAAGAACGCCCCGCACCCGGCGGCTGCCCGCCTCTGGGAGGAGTACCTGTTCAGCCCAGAGGGCCAGAACCTCCGCCTGCCCGCCTACGCCCGCCCGGTGCTCATGGACGCCATGAGGCAGGACGGCACCCTCGACAAGGCCGCCGCTGCACGGCTGCCGACGGTCGAGGGAACACCGCGGTTCCCGACGGACGCGCAACTGGAGAAGGCCAGGGAGACGGTCACCCAGGGCTGGTCGAAGGCCGTCGCCGGCTAGATGTCTCGACGGTGCCGGTTACCCGCAGGCGCGCGACGGCTGTCGTGGGCTGCGCCGCGCCGTCGTTCTGCTCAGCGGGCCCGCGCCGGGGCGCGCCGGTCAGCGCGTGGCGGACGCCGGTGCCGGTGAAGGCGAGGGCTGCGGCGGCCACCGCCGCCAGACCGACGGCGTACGAGTCGTAGGCGCCGTACAACGAGCCCATGACCAGGGGCGGAACGAAGCCGCCCAAGCCGCCGGTGACGCCGGTGACCGAGCCGACCTTGTTCGCCGGGGCGAGCAGCAGGGCGAACGCGGCACCGCTGCCCGCGCCGAGCGCGGCGCCCAGGGCGAGGAACGCGATCGCGCCCAGGCCGGGCCCCCGCAGCATCGTCGTCCGTCCCTTCGTGTTCGCAGGGGTGCGGCCCCGGGGTGCCGGGCCGGAACCGCGGCCTGCCAACCGCACACTGCGTGCCGATGCGGCACCTCTCGGCACGCCGGGCTCCTGGGTCGTGCGGAGTCGGCGCGGGCCTGAAGACGGTTGGGCGGACGGCCTGTCCGCCGGTTCAGGTGACCGGCCTCCTTCCGGCAGACGGGTGCGCCGAGCCGGCCTGGTTCGCCGGCCTCGTCGGCTTCGTCGACCGTGTCAGCCGCGTCCTGCAGCGCCGCGACGAGCCTGTGACGCTGCAGATCATCGACAACGTCCAGCCCGAGCCGAGCATCGACTCCGTCCAGCGGGGCGCCCGGCTCATGCGTGACTTCCGCCCCGACACGATCATCGCGCTCGGCGGCGGCTCGCCGATGGACGCGGCCAAGGTGATGTGGCTGCTGTACGAGCACCCGGACGTCGACTTCGCCGACATGCGGCAGAAGTTCTCCGACATCCGCAAGCGCGCCTTCCGTTTCCCGCCGCTCGGCGCCCGCGCACGCCTGGTGTGCATTCCCACCACCTCCGGCACCGGAGGCGAGGTCACCCCCTTCGCCGTCATCTCCGACCCGGCCACCGGCAAGAAGTACTCGCTCGCCGACTACGCGCTGACCCCCAGCGTGGCAGGGCCGGCGGGAGCCCCTCTCCCCGCCGTCCAGCCCCACGGATGCAGGGACGTTCGGTCCCGGCGGGGAGGGGCGTGCACGGGTGTCAGGCCGGCAGGGGCACGCCGTACAGGGTCCGGCCGCCCACGAGTTCACGCCCGGTGACCAGTTCGGCGGCGACACGGACGAAGGCCTCGTCGGGTGACGGCGCCCAGGATCCCGGGACCATCCGCTCGAGGCGTCCCCGTTCGGCCCGGTCGGTCACGATCTCCGCGTGGCCGGTGACGACGACACTCCAGCCGGCCTGCCTCGCCACGTCGATGGCGTCCGCCTCGAAGGCGACGACCGCACCGTCGACCGCGCGGGCCAGCTCGGACGCGGCCGACGTGCGCAGCAGCACCGCCCCGTCGGTGTCCAGACCGAAGGTGACGGGCACCACGGCGGGCAGGGCCTGCCGCGTGTGGACGACTCGGCCCACGGGCGCTGTCGCCAGGAGACGCAGGCACTCGTCGCGACCGAGTTCGCGGAAACCGTCGTTGGGGTACATGAGCCGGCCCTCCCTCGTGTGCTCGGGTCCTGTCCATGCTGGACCCGGCAGCCGCCACCGGTGAGTGCCGGCCGTCCCGTCCCTGCCGGAGAGTGGCCCACGGAAGCGAACCGTGCACTGGGGGCCGAACGGCCCTTCCGGACGGGCCCCGGGCCCGGGTTTGCTCTGATCATGGTCGAAACCCTCATCAGGCCCGGAGGCACCCACCGCGTACGCGCTGTCGGTGGCACGAGCGTCGTCGAGCTGTACGGCGAGATCGACATACTCACGGCACCGTCCGTGATGTCGTGCCTGGACGACCTGACGGCCTGTGCCCGCCCGGACCTCGTGGTGGACCTGCGCGCCGTGTCCTTCATCGACTGCGCCGGACTGGGGCTGCTGTGCCGTGCGCGGAGCCGGGTGCGGGAACGAGGCGGCCGGCTGCGCCTCGTGTCCGGCAGCTTGCGGCTTCTGCGCATCATGAACGCGGTGGGGCTCGGCGACGCCTTCGAGATCTGCGACCGACTGCCCGAAGCCGTTTCGGCGGCACCCGGGAAGGCGCTCTGCCCCGCGGGCGGCTGACCGGGGATGCCTAGCCAGGGGCCGGGTCCAACGGCCCACCGGGCAGGGGCCAGCAGGTCCGAAAGCCCCTCCCCGGCTGCCTGGTCGGCCCATGCCGCGGCCCGCTTCCGGCTGTCACATTCGTGGGCGATGCGACGAAGTGGAGAGGCAGGCTCATGAACGGGAACCGGTTGGCGAAGAAGCCGCTTTGGCGATGGCGGAACAACCCCCTGCGGCGGCACGGCGACGTCGTCGAGGCCTGGGTGGTCCTGGCCGTATGGGTGATAACCACAAGACGCCGTCAAGCGAGGAGTTTCCCGCCAATACTGTTGCATTCGAAGGGACTGTATGCCCTCTTCCGGATGTGCGGACTGCACAATTCTGTGCCCTCTGGCGGATTTGCGAGTCGAAGGATTTCATGGCTTCCGGAGGGTTGCGACTGAGCGGATTCCATGCCCTCCTCTCCATACTGCCGCGTGGTGGTCTCGGGAAAATCGGGTGCCGTGTGGAGGGCGGCCCGCCAGGATGAGGAGCATGGCTGGTGGGACGGGCGCGGGGAGTCGGCGGGACGTGGGAGAGGCCGAGCGCCCGCTTGCCTTGGTCACGGGGGCGGGACGCTCGGCGGGGATCGCGGCGTCCGTGGTGCTGGAGCTGGCCCGGACCGGCTGGGACGTGGCCTTCACGTACTGGACCCCTTATGACGCACGGATGCGGTGGGGCGTGGAGCCGGGTGCGCCCGAAGAGTTGCGGAGGAAGGTGGCCTCGCTTGGGGCGAGAACGCTTGCGGCCGAGGCGGATCTGAGCGATCCGGCTGTGCCGGCTCAGCTCTTCGACAGCGTCGAGCGTGCGCTGGGGAACGTCACCGCGCTGGTGCTCTGCCACTGCGAGTCGGTCGACTCCGGCTTGCTGGACACCACGGTGGAGAGCTTCGACCTGCACTTCGCGGTCAACGCGCGGGCAACCTGGCTGCTGATCCGGGAGTACGGACTGCGGTTCCGCGGGCAGCACGGCAGCGGGCGGATCGTCAGCCTGACCAGCGACCACACCGTCGGCAACCTGCCCTACGGAGCAAGCAAGGGGGCGATGGACCGGATCACGCTGGCTGCCGCCCGTGAGCTGGCCCACCGGGGAGTGACCTGCAACGCGGTCAATCCCGGACCGACCGACACCGGGTGGATGACCGAGGAACAGAAGGCGGACCTGATCCGCTCCACTCCCCTGGGCCGCCTCGGTGTGCCGCAGGACTGCGCGAACCTCGTCTCGTTTCTCTGCTCAGCAGAGGGCGGATGGATCAACGCCCAGCTTCTCCGGAGCAACGGCGGCCTTGAGTGACGAAGCGCCGTCCCGTGGCCCCGCCCCCGCCGCCGTACCCGGATCGGCTCCGCCGATCACGTACTCCGGCCCCGCCCCCGGGTCAGCTGCCTGAGTTCGATGATGGTCGCGACGGCGTGCAGCCAGGTGGCCGCGGCGTCGTCGGCGGCGATCCCGCCCGCGAGTTCGGTGCCGGCCCGCAGCCATTCCCGTACGAGGACGGCCGCCTCCCTGCGAGGCAGGGGCTCGGGCAGCTCCGCGGCGCGGGCGAGTCCGCCGGCGCGCACGGTGTCGGCGAGGAAGGCGACCGAGCGGGGCTCGGTGCCGAGGCGGTCGAGGATGACGGCCGCGGCCGCGGCGCCGTCACCGAACAGGGCGGTGCGCCGGGCGCCGGGCTCGGCGGTGAGGCCGTACCGCAGCAGGACGGTGATGTCGAGCCGCGCCAGCTCGTCGTCCGTGCGGTCCGGCGGGTGCGGGGCGTGGTTCATGGCGGGGCCTCGGATGTCTCGCCTCGTCCGACTGGTCCGTTGCGGCTCAGTCGACGGTGACGGTGTAGGTGATGCGCTCGGGGGCCTGGGCGGGGGCGGTCGCTCCCGTGGTGGGAGTGGCGGAGGGTCCGGTCGTCTCGGGGGGCCGGGTGGAGGTGTTGCCCTGGCAGGTGGTGAACGTGCAGTGCAGCAGCGTGAACCGGGTGGTCCCCTTGCCCTTCGCCTCGAAGGTGAAGGTGAGCCGGCCGCCGGCGCCGGGCACCGGCTCGTCGCCGGAGTCCGACGCGTACTCCTGGCCGCGGCTGACCAGCACCGAGCTGTCGGGCTTGGGGTCGACCAGGTACCAGTACTCGCGGGTGGAGACGTTCTGGTCGACGGTGAGCGTGAATCGCTCGCCCGGCCTGGAATCGATGCTCGTGTCCTTCACCGGGTGGCTCACGGTGCTCGGGGAGCCGCCGGCCGGTTCGTCGGTGCCCGAGCCGCAGCCCGTGGCGAGAGCGAGGAGCGCGACCGCCGCGACCGCGGCACCGCCCCTGCTACCGCGGAAGATAGACGCTGTACGCATTGGGGAGATCACTGGTGGAAGCCTTGCCCATGTGGCCGTTGATGAAGTCGTCCTCGCTGACCCAGGTGGTCGAGCCCCAGGGGTTGTAGACCTGAAGCATGTCACCCTCCTGGGCGATGATGGTCATGGCGTGGGCGCCCTCCTTGCCCGAGACGTCGACCGGCACCGGCCGCCCCTGCGCCACCGACTTCTCGACTTCGGTGAGGACCGCCCTGCGGTCGGCGGCGCTGTTCAGGTCCTGGCGCTCGTAGTCGGTGCCGGTGGCGCTGCCGACGAGGGTGTCGTTGATCCGTTCCTGGCCCTCGGGCCCCATGCCGCCCCAGTTCTTGCCGCCGTCGCCTTCGGTGTGCAGCCGGTGCTGTTCGGCCACCAGGCGCTGCTTGAAGGCCTCGGGGTCGTCCTGCTGCCCGTCGGGGCCGCCGGTGAGATCGAGCGCGTACACGGGGTCGACCATGGCGCGGGACGTGACGGTGGACGAGGCCACGCAGGTGCCCTCGGAGCCGTCGCCGCCCTGGATCCAGCGCTGGCCGTCGAACGTGACGTAGTCCTTGTTGTTGTTCGAGCCGTCCGGTGCCAGGCCCTCGTCCTTCATGCTGTCCGCGCCGGTGACCACCGGAGTGAGGTGCCGGCGCAGCCAGTCCGGGTCCTTGCCGTGGATCTTGTTCTGGAAGGTGCCGATCTCGGCGACGCTGTGGCCGGCGGCCAGGGCCTTCATCAGGTAGGCCCGCTCCTGCGGGCTGTCCGACGTGGCGAGCATCCGCTCCATGGCCATCTCGTCGTCGAGGCTCAGCAGGTCCATCCGTGCCGACGCGCGCGTCAGGTCGCCGGCCGTGAGGATCTCGTTCAGCTCGGTGTCGGCGCCGGCCACGCCGGTGTCGGCGAGCATCAGCTTGTCGACAGCGGTGAGTTCGCTGGTCTCCATCTTCCCGGCCCGGGCCTCGGCGGCCCACTTGTTCAGGTCCCGGGCCGCGACGCGGGTGGCCTCCTGCGCGTCGGAGACGGCGGCGTGCATCAGGCCGACCGCGTAGGAGCCGAAGTGGGCGGCGTTCTTGCGGTCCCACTCCTCCTCGTCGTTCTCGTGCAGGTCGTCGAAGAAACCGTCCTTGCCGCCGAGCGTCTTCTTCTGCTCCAGCAGCTGTCCGCGGCCCTGCTCGTCCTTGCGCTGCGCGGCGCCGATCGCGTCGGCCAGCGTCAGCAGCACCGACGCGCAGCCCTGGAACGCCTCGCTCATCTGCGTCACCGACCGCCCGGCGGCGTTCACCACGTCGGAGGCGAGGACGCTGGTGTCGCCGACCCACACCTCGGGAAGACCCTTGCGGCCCACCCGGTCGACCTGGTCGAAGACGCTGCCGACCTGGTCGACCTGGCTGCGGTACAGGCTCGCCAGGCCCTCCAGCACGGCCTGGTCACCGCCCGGTTCGGGCACCGAGAGGGCGTCGTCGATCAGGTCGAGGAGCTCGTTCTTGCTCCCGGCGGCGAGCATCTTCTCGGACAGCCCGGCGAGCCACGCGAGGCGGAAGGAAGGGGAGTCGAGGGGAGAGGAGAAGAAGGACACCGGCCCGTTCCTCAGTAACCCGACAGGGCCGAGGGGCGCCCGCCTCGCGTCGATGTGTCGGTGAGGCTGCTCGTGCCGCCGACGGGGACGCCGTCCACGTGCGTCTTCACCAGACCGTCGGTGCCGTGGTAGGTCTTCTTGGCCAACTGCACCTTGCCGCCGAGCTCGTGCAACGCCGACGCCAGTGTCTTGGCCTCCGCCTCCCAGGCCTTGACGAACGCGTTCAGCGCCGACGCGGCGTCCTCGCCGCCGACTTCGCCGTACGAGTAACTCGTGCGGGACCTGACGGCCGAGCTGACGGCGTCCATGTCCGTTCCGGCAGCGTCGAGTTGCCCGGCCTGGCCGGTCATACCCGCCCTGACCTGGTAGCCCTCCGAGCCCACCGTGCCTCCCCCGTACACATTCGATCGTGATCGCGGGCAGGCTAACACGCAGCGTGAACACGGAGGATCACACGCCATCGGCCCCACACACCTCCTCCACAGCACGCGCTCCACGGCACGTCCGGGCACTCGTCCGGGCCCCGGCGACCGGCCACCGCTCGTTGCCGGCCGGGGGGCTGTCCTATTCGATTCGGCCGGCGCCGGAAATCGGCCCGTGTGAAGAAAGGCCGCCCTTTTCCTTCACGTCTGTCATGCGGATTGCTCTGCGTGTTTCATAGAGGTGTGGCCTGCTGTGCGCGACCATACGGACGCGGCACAGATCACCGAGACAGGAAGAAGGACGGGCATGTCCGGCAGTGAAAGCGAGAATCCAGCAATCCCTTCACCGACGCCCACTCCCACTCGGCGGCCCAGGACGAACCGGGACTGGTGGCCGAATCAACTGGACCTCCAGGTTCTCCATCAGCACTCGCCCCGAGCCAACCCGATGGACGAGGACTTCGACTACGCGAAAGAGTTCGCCACCCTCGACGTCGACGCACTGAAGCATGACGTCTTCGAGGTGATGACGGCATCCCAGGACTGGTGGCCTGCCGACTACGGTCACTACGGTCCGCTCTTCATCCGGATGAGCTGGCATGCCGCGGGGACGTACCGCATCGCGGACGGCCGCGGCGGTGGCGGCAGCGGCGCACAGCGTTTCGCCCCCCTCAACAGCTGGCCGGACAACGCCAGCCTGGACAAGGCCCGCCGGCTGCTGTGGCCGGTCAAACAGAAGTACGGCCGGAAAATCTCCTGGGCCGATCTTCTGGTCTTCGCCGGAAACTGTGCCATGGAATCCATGGGGTTCAAGACGTTCGGATTCGGATTCGGGCGTGAGGACATCTGGGAACCCGAGGAGATCTTCTGGGGGCCTGAGGACACATGGCTCGGAGATGAGCGCTACAGCGGCGACAGGAACCTCGCCGGTCCTTTCGCCGCCGTGCAGATGGGACTGATCTACGTCAATCCGGAGGGGCCCAACGGAAACCCCGACCCGATGGCTGCCGCCCGGGACGTACGGGAGACGTTCGGGCGCATGGCGATGAACGACGAGGAGACGGTCGCACTCATCGTCGGCGGCCACACCTTCGGCAAGTGTCATGGCGCGGTCGATCCCAGTTACATCGGCCCGGAACCCGAGGCCGCCGCCATCGAGCAGCAGGGTCTCGGCTGGCGGAACACCTACGGCAGCGGCACGGGCCCCCACGCGCTCACCAGTGGTCTGGAGGGCGCGTGGACCACCGAGCCGACCAAGTGGGACAACGGGTACCTGGACAATCTCTACGGGTACGAGTGGGAGCTGACGAGCAGCCCCGCCGGCGCCCACCAGTGGACTCCCACGGATCCCGCGGCCCGGGACACCGTGCCCGACGCCCACGATCCGTCGAAGCGGCACGCCCCCATGATGCTGACGACGGACCTCGCGCTGAAGGTGGACCCGGTCTACGGCCCGATCACGAAGAGGTTCCACGAGAACCCCGACGAGCTGGCGCTGGCCTTCGCCAAGGCGTGGTACAAACTGCTGCACCGTGACATGGGGCCGCTCTCGCGTTACCTCGGCCCGTGGGTTCCCGAGCCGCAGCTGTGGCAGGACCCCGTTCCCGCGGTCGATCACGAACTGGTCGGGGACGAGGACATCGCCGCCCTCAAGAGCCGGATCCTCGCCTCCGGCCTCTCCCTCTCCCACCTGGTCACCACCGCGTGGGCGTCGGCGGCGAGCTTCCGGGGCACCGACAAGCGCGGCGGGGCGAACGGGGCACGGATCCGGCTCGCGCCGCAGAAGGACTGGGAGCTCAACGACGTCCCCGAGGTGACCGGGGTGCTGCGCACCCTTGAGCGGATCCAGAGGGACTTCAACGACTCCCAGGCCGGCGGCACGCGGGTCTCCCTCGCCGACCTGATCGTCCTCGGCGGGTGCGCGGCCGTCGAGCAGGCCGCGAGGAACGCGGGGTACGACGTCACGGTGCCGTTCGCACCGGGGCGTACGGACGCCTCGCAGGAGCAGACCGACGTGGCGTCGTTCGCCGTGCTGGAGCCCAAGGCGGACGCCTTCCGCAACCACCTTCCGGCGGGCGAGAAGCTGTCGCCGGAGACGCTCATGCTGGACCGCGCCAACCTGCTGACGCTGACCGCTCCGGAGATGACGGTGCTGATCGGCGGCATGCGGGCCCTGAACACCGGTTTCAAGGGGTCCGCCCACGGTGTCTTCACCCACCGGCCGGGCATGCTGACCAACGACTTCTTCCTCAACCTGCTCGACATGGGCACGGAGTGGAAGGCGTCGACCACGGACGAGAACGTGTTCGAAGGCCGGGACCGCGCCACCGGCGAGGTCAAGTGGACCGCCACCGCTGTCGACCTGATCTTCGGTGCGCACTCCCAGCTCCGAGCGGTGTCGGAGGTCTACGCGTCCCAGGACGCGGGAGAGAAGTTCGTACGTGACTTCGTGGCAGCGTGGAACAAGGTGATGAACCTCGACCGGTTCGACCTCGCCTGAGCCCGGCGTCCCGGTCGGCCCACCTCGGCCGGCCGGGACGTGGCGCAGTGCACCGGTCCCGGTACCGCTTGCGTCTCTATCGGTGTTCCGGGTTCTCGTAGTCGTGGCGGCAGCCCGCGTCCCAGGCCGTGCGCTGGTTCCCGTAGGCGGGGATGCCGCCCAGGTCCTTCAGCGCCCGCGCCAGATGCAGCAGGTTCCAGGTCATGAAGGTGGTGTTGCGGTTGGTGAAGTCGTTCTCCGGGCCGCCCGAGCCCGGGTCCAGATAGGAGGGGCCGGGGCCCGCCTCGCCGATCCAGCCGGCGTCCGCCTGGGGAGGGATCGTGTAGCCCAGGTGCTGCAGGCTGTAGAGGACGTTCATGGCGCAGTGCTTGACGCCGTCCTCGTTGCCGGTGATCAGGCAGCCGCCCACGCGGCCGTAATAGGCGTACTGTCCCGCTTCGTTGAGCAGGCTGGAGCAGGAGTAGAGACGCTCGATCACCTGCTTCATCACGGAGCTGTTGTCACCGAGCCAGATGGGTCCGGCCAGGACGAGGATGTCGGCCGCCAGGACCTGCCGGTACAGGTCCGGCCAGGCGTCCCTGTCCCAGCCGTGCTCCCGCATGTCGGGCCACACACCGGTGGCGATGTCGTGGTCCACCGCCCGTACGACGTCGGTCTGCACTCCCTGCGCGCCCAGGATGGCGGTGCTGCGGTCGATCAGCCCCTGGGTGTTGCTCGTCTCCGGCGAGCGCTTGAGCGTGCAGTTGATCACCAGGGCCCGCAGGTCGTCGTAACGGGCCGGCGGTGCGTCGGTGGCGGGCGACGAAGCGGTCACTCGTTCCTCCCAGAACCTTGCTTGCCGCGCAGGGCGCGGTGCGGACGTTCGCATCCCGATCCAGCGTGTGGGCGCGTCCTGGCGGGCGCCACCGCGATGCCTCCGGATGGCCCCGGCGAGGTCGGGCTCACCGTGCGCCGGCACGGTGCTGCAGCAGGAGGAGCGCGATGTCGTCCGCGCGCTGCCCGGTCGTGTCCGCTTCGCTGACGAGGTCGTCGATGAGCAGGTCCAGGTCCCGGTCGTCGGCGCGTGCGAGGTGCCGGGCGAGGGCGGTGATGGAGTCGTCCAGGTCGACTCCGGGCCGCTCGACCAGACCGTCGGTGTAGAAGGCGAGGATCATCCCCGGCACGAGCGCGATCTCGGTCACGGGGAACACGGCGTCGGGGAGGATCCCCAGGAGTGGTCCGGGTGGGACGACGACGGGCCGGGTGTCGCCGCCGGGGAGGCGCAGCAGGGGTGGCGGGTGGCCGGCGCTGGCCAGGGTGATGCTCCGGCGGGAGAAGTCGAGGCGGGCGTAGAGGCAGCTGGTGAACAGGTCGGGGCCGAAGTCGGCGAGGAGCCGGTTCGTTCCGGCGAGGACCTGGCCGGGGGGCGTGCCGAGTGCCGCGTGGGCGCGGACCGCGGTACGGACCTGGCCCATGAGAGCGGCGGCGGCCACGTTGTGGCCCTGTACGTCGCCGATGACGGCCGCGGCGGCGGTGTCGCCGAGGCGCACCAGGTCGTAGAAGTCTCCGCCGATCTCCATCCCGCGGGTGGCGGGCATGTAGCGGGCGGCGACCGTCAGGCCGCCGACCTCGGGCAGGGTGCGTGGGAGCAGCGCCGCCTGCAGGCCGCGGGCGATCTCGTGTTTGGTGTCGTACAGCCGGGCGCGGTCGAGGGCCTGGGCGATGAGCCCGGCGAGCGACGTCATGACGGCTCGTTCCTCGGCCGGGAACTCGTGGGGGTGGTCGTACGACAGGACGCAGCAGCCGACCGGCCGGCCGGAGATGACCAGCGGCAGGAAGGCCCAGGCGTGGGCGCTGCTGATCTGCAGCGCCTCCGGGTAGGTGCGCCGCATCTCCTCCCGGTCGGCGAAGAACGCCGGGATGCCGGTGCTCAGGGCGCGCCCCGCCGGGGTGAGGCGGGTGTCGAGGGGCAGGCCGTCGAGGCGCTCGATGGTCTCGCTGGAGTAGCCGCTGTGACCGGTGATCCGCAGCCGGCCGCCCTCGGCGGCCGACAGCACCAGTCCCTGGGCGCCGAACGCGGGCATGATCTGGTCGGCGACCAGGTCGATCACGTCCTGGACGCCCACGACCTCGGAGAGCGTGGCGGCCAGGTGGGTGAGCTGGTAGAGCCGGCCGGCGCGGGTGGGTGCGGCAGCGCCCGCGGACCGGTGGGCCGGTGCGGGCGGGGGCTCCTCGCTGGTGCTGACGATGCGGACGCTGATGCCGCTGTCGTCCGGGTACAGGTGGAATTCGAGCCACTGGTCCGGCGGGCGGCACGCGGTGAAGGCCACCGGCGCCCGGCTGATCACCGCGGCACGGTAGCGGTCCTCGTACGTGGGGTCGTCCAGCCAGCGCAGGGACTGCCACGGCAGGGTGCCGAGCAGTCGGCCGGCGTCGACGCCGAGCAGCTCGCAGGCGCCGGCACTCAGGAACGTGAAGCGCCCCTCCAGGTCCAGGGCGCAGCTGCCGCCGGGCAATCGCTCGACGAAGTCGGCGACGGCCGTTTCCGGGCTGGTGGACGGGCGGCCGGTTCCGGCGGGGACGACGCGGGCCCTGCCGCCGGCCCCGAGGGGAGGCCCGCGGTCGGCGGCCTCCTCCAGCGCCCGGGCCACCCGCCGGCAGCTGGACGCGATGTTGGCGCGTTCCCGCCCGGTCATGTACGGGGGGCGGGTGGCCGGCCACATCAGCAGCAGGCCGCCCCACCGCCTGAGGCCGGTCACGGGCGCGGCGACCAGCGCCAACGGGTAGGGAAGCACCATCGCGGTCCGCGGATACGACCGGGCCATCTCCTCCTGGCTGCCCACCCAGACCAGGCGGTCGTGCCGGACCGCGTCCGTCAGCGGGGCCGGCGCGGCCAGCGACACCGTCTCCCACGGAGCGGCCATCCCGGCCCCCACTCCGCACAGCGCCTCCAGCCGCAGCATCCGCTCGTCCGGTGCGAGCAGGTACAGGGCGCCGATGGTCGCGCCCGTCCGGCGCACCGTCTCCGCGAAGACGGCGTCCAGCTCCGCGGTGTCGGTGGCCGGATCGCCCGTACTGGTCACCAGGCACCTCCAGCATCGCCGGGGGGGACCCCAGGCTGGGGAAGACCTCGGGATCCGGCGCGCAGGTCTGGGCCTACGTGTTCGGCCTGGCCGCGCTGATGTCCCCCAGAGCCGTGTCCTCGCCGCGTTCGATCGCCATGTCGCCCAGGGAGACGATGCCCACGGGCCGGTCTCCCTCGACGACCGGGAGGCGCCGGACGGCGTGCTCGCGCATCAGGCCGAGGGCCCGGTCCAGACTGTCGTCCGGGCCGACGGTGACCAGGTCCTCGCTGCCCGCCTGGATCACGGTCGTCTGCTCCGGGTCCGCGCCCTCAGCGAAGACCCGCACCACCAGGTCCCGGTCGCTCACCAGGCACCGCAGGTGACCGTTCTCCGTCACCAGGACGGCGCCGACGTCCTCGTCACGCATCAGCCGGGCCGCGGCGGCCGCCGACGCCTGGGGCTCGACGGTCACGAGATCGCTGGTCATGATGTCGCGTACGTGCTGGGCCATGGCAGGGCTCCCTTCCCACGGTGCAACGGTTTCTGCCGGCACCCGGGTACCCCTCTGCGTCCGGGTCATCTACTCCCGCCGGGGTGGCGTCGTCCGCGAGCGGCCGCGGTCCGCCGGCCGCGGTCCGCATCACGGCGCTTCCAAGGGCGAGGAAGTCGTCGGTCCGGCCTTCCCTCCGTCAACCACCGTGTCCTACCGCCCCATTGTGTTGCTCCTTGCGCGGCTTTACTGTTCGGCTTTGCCTGAGTCTGTTTGATACTGATCGCTCAGGCGGTATGGAGGCCGCAGTGCGGAGTAATCGGATCGGTTCAGAAGCTGCGAGACCCGGTCGCCGTCGGTGGCGGAGTCCGGTCCTCGCGACGGCCGCGACCATCGCCCTGGCCGCGGGCATGACCGCACCCGCCGCGGCGCGGGACGCCGGCGCGCGGACCCTCGCCGCCGGTGCGGGGGCGCACACGGTGAGTCTCGACGGGTACTCGTTCCTCGTCGACGGCAAGCGCACCTACCTGTGGTCCGGCGAGTTCCACTACTTCCGGCTCCCGAGTCCGGACCTGTGGCGCGACATCTTCCAGAAGATGAAGGCCGCCGGGTTCAACAGCACCTCGCTGTACTTCGACTGGGGATACCACTCGCCCAAGCCGGGTGTGTACGACTTCAGCGGCGTGCGGGACGCCGACAAGGTGCTCGACATGGCCGAGCAGGCCGGGCTCTACGTGATCGCGCGCCCGGCGCCGTACATCAACGCGGAGGTCGACAGCGGCGGCCTGCCCGCCTGGATGACCACCAAGGCCGGGCGCAACCGCAGTGACGACCCGCGGTTCCTGGAGAACGCCGACGAGTGGCTGACCCGGATCGACCGGATCATCGCCCGCCACCAGCTGACCAACGGCACCGGTTCGGTCATCGCCTACCAGGTCGAGAACGAGTACTACAACGGCTCGGCCGCCGGCCACTCCTACATGAAGCACCTGGAGGACAAGGCCCGCGCCGACGGCATCACCGTACCGCTGACCGGAAACAACAACGGCACCTTCAACTCCGGTACGGGCGCCCTGGACGTCGACGGACCGGACTCCTACCCGCAGGGCTTCAACTGCTCGAACCCCGCGAAGTGGAACGGCGTACCCGACATCGGCTACGACCACCCGGCCGGCAAGCCGCTGTACTCGCCGGAGTTCCAGGGCGGCGCCTTCGACCCCTGGGGCGGGCCCGGCTACGACAAGTGCGCCCAGTTGATCAACGACCGGTTCGCCAACGTGTTCTACAAGCAGAACATAGCCGTGGGCGCCACCGCGCAGAGCTTCTACATGACCTACGGCGGCACCAACTGGGGCTGGCTGGGCATGCCGCAGAACTACACGTCGTACGACTACGGGGCCGCGATCCGCGAGAACCGGCAGCTCGATCCGAAGTACTACGAGGACAAGCTGATCGGGTACTTCACACAGTCGGTCGCCCCGCTGACCAAGACCGAGGCGATCAGGGCCACCCCGCCGGACGACCCGGCGGTCGTCGACACCGCCCGGATGAACCCCGACACCGGGACGCAGTTCCACGTGCTGCGGCACGGCAACTCCACGTCCACGGCGGTCGACAGGACCCACGTCTCGCTGGACTTCGCCGCCCGGCCGTCCGCGGACACCACGTACACCTGGGACGATCCCGACTCCGCGGTGCAGTACACCGGTTCGTGGTCGCACGTGGCCGACCAGAGCTACACCGACGGCGACTACAAGCACACCGAGTCGTTCTCCGACAAGGCCGGCGACTCGGTCACCGTCCCCTTCGACGGCACCGCCATCCGCTGGATCGGCTCCAGGACCGGCAACCACGGCTACGCCGACGTCTACCTCGACGGCACCAAGGAGGCGACGGTCGACGACTCCGGCGGCGAGAACCAGGCGGTGGTCTTCCAGAGGACCGGCCTGACGCCCGGGGCGCACACGCTGAGGATCGTCGTCAACGGCAACCACGCCTCCGGGTCCACGGACAACTACGTGTCCATCGACGCCATCGACGTGCCGGCGGCCGCCACCGCGACGCCGACCTACCCGGTGGTGCCGCAGCAGCCGGGTACCGCGATCACGCTCGACGGGCGTGACTCGCACGTGATCGTGGCGAACTACCGGCTCGGGGACTCGCAGTTGCAGTACTCGACGTCGGAGATCGCGACCCACGCGCACATCGGCGACCGGGACGTCGCCGTGCTCTACGGCAACCCCGGCAGCGACGGCGAGACCGTGCTGCGCTACTCCTCCCGGCCCACCGTGACCACCAGCGGCGGCACGGTCACGACCACCTGGGACGAGGCCACCGGTGACCTGCGCCTGAACTACACGCACAAGGGCCTGACCCGCATCGGCCTCAGCGGCGGCGGACAGCGCCCGCTGCTGCTGCTCGTCGGCGACAAGGCCACGGCGGAGACCTTCTGGCGTCAGGACACGGCGACCGGCCCGGTACTCGTGCGCGGCACCCACCTGCTGCGGTCGGCGACCGGTCTGGACGGCGGCCACACCGTGGCTCTGACCGGCGACAACGCCGACGACACGAACATCGAGGTGTTCACCTCCGCGGACCGCGTCACCTGGAACGGCAGGGCAGTGGACACCCGGGCCACCGGCACGGGCAGCCTCACCGGGGCGATCCCGGTGGCCGCCCCGGTCCAGCTGCCGGCGCTGACCGACTGGAAGCACGCCGAGGAGTCCCCCGAAGCGGCCCCCGGATTCGACGACTCCGGCTGGCAGGTGGCCGACCGGACGACCACCAACAGCGTCTCCGGCGTCAACGCGCCGCCGGTGCTCTACGCGGACGACTACGGCTTCCACACCGGCAACACGTGGTACCGCGGCCGCTTCCGCGCGAGCGGCAAGGAGACCGGCATCCACCTGGTCTCGGACTCCGGCGGAGACGCGCAGGCGTTCTCCGCCTGGCTCAACGGCACTTTTCTCGGCAGCTCCACCACAGGCAGTGCCGACTTCGCCTTCCCGGCCGGAGCGGTGAAGCCGAAGGGGGACAACGTCGTCTCCGTGCTCACCGTCAACATGGGGCACGAGGAGGACTACAACTCGACGAACGGGAACAAGGCCGCGCGCGGCCTGACCAGTGCCTCCCTTATCGGGGCCCCGCTGACCGCCGTCACCTGGCGGCTGCAGGGCGTACGGGGCGGCGAGGACCTGCAGGACCCGGTGCGCGGCCCGCTCTCCACGGGCGGCCTGTACGGCGAGCGGGCCGGCTGGTCCCTGCCGGGCTACCCGGACGGCGACTGGAAGAAGGTGTCCCTGCCGGCGAACGACACCCGGCCCGGGGTCTCCTGGTACCGCACCGACGTCACCCTGGACCTGCCGCACGGCCAGGACACCTCGCTCGGGCTGACGTTCACCGACGACCCGTCACGCAGGTACCGCGCCACGATCTTCGTGAACGGCTGGCAGGTCGGCAACTACGTCAACTACCTCGGCCCGCAGCACACCTTCCCGGTTCCCGACGGGATCCTCGACCCGAACGGCCGGAACAGCATCGCCGTCGCCGTGTGGAACCTGGACGGCAGCACCGGCGGGCTCGGCAAGGTCTCCCTCACCGACTACGGCAGCTACGCCTCGTCCCTGCGCGTCGCGCAGAACGACAGCCCGCGCTACGACCACCGGGAGTACGCGATGCCGAAGCGCCCGGGAGCGGATGTGACCCTGGACGTGCCGGACACCGCTCAGCCGGGACAGGCCTTCACGGCCGAGGCGACGGTGCGGGTGCCGAAGGACAGACCGTCCGCCTCGGACCTGACGGCCTCGCTCTCCGCGCCCGACGGCTGGCGCGCGACCGCCACGGGCTCCACGTCGGTCAAACGCCTGCGACCCGGCGGATCGGCCGCCTTCACCTGGAAGGTGCAGCCGCCGGCCGGGGAGCTGCCCTCCGCCTCGGCGCTCACCGCCACCGTGCGCTACCGGCAGAACGGACGGCATGCCTCCGGTGGTGACGAGCGCATCGTCGGCGGGATCCCGCCGGCTCCGCCGGCCGGGAAGAGCGCGGTGAGCGCCCTGCCGTTCCTGTCCTCCACCAACGGGTGGGGGCCGGTCGAGCGGGACACCAGCGTCGGCGAGCAGGCGGCCGGGGACGGGCGGCCGATCAGCATCGCCGGGGCCGGTCACGCCAAGGGGCTGGGCACCAACGCGGTCAGCGACGTCGAGATCTACGTCGCCGGAAAGTGCTCCCGGCTGACGGCGGACGTCGGTGTCGACGACGAGACACGCGGTGCGGGGTCGGTGACCTTCTCCGTGGTCGCCGACGGCAGGACCTTGGTGACCACACCGACGATCCGCGGCAAGCAGGCCGCGGTGCCGATCGACGTGGACGTCAGCGGTGCCCAGGTGATCGGCCTCAAGGTCGGCGACGCGGGCGACGGCAACGGCAACGACCACGGCGACTGGGCCGTGCCGACGCTGACGTGCGACTAGACGGGCGGCTGACGGACGCCTGCGACGGTGGGTCCTGGATCTCCTGCCGCAGGCGTCCTCAGCCCCCGCCCCGGATGACCCGGACGGCCGGCGGTCGTCGGGTCACTGCCCGGCGGCCTCCCGGGCGATCCGGTCGAACTGGGCGCCCATGGCCTCGGCCAGCGCCTGGGCGGCGGAGAGCGGGCGCACCATCACCGTGAACTCGTCGATCCTGCCGTTCTCGTCGAAGTGCAGGAAGTCGCAGCCCTGGAGCTTCTTGCCGGCGACGGTGGCGGTGAAGACGAACGCGTGGTCGCGGCCGTCGGGGTTGGCGATCTCGCGGACGTAGGTGAAGTCCTCGAAGACGCGGGACACGGCGCGCAGGATCGCCGCGGTGATCGCCTTGCCCGGGTACGGCTTGAAGGCGACCGGGCTGGTGAAGACGACGTCGTCGGCCAGCAGGGCGGCCACGGCGTCCATGTCACCGCTCTCGACGGCCTTGCGGAAGGGATGCATGCGCCCACCTCGCATAGTCAACAAATTGAGTATGTGGGGTGGAGACTAGAGGGCCGCCCTTGCCCTGTCCATGGGGCGACCTCAGGAGAAGGAGGGACTCACGGTCACTTCGTTGAGTAGTCGCAGTGCTGTTAGCGTGACGCCATGGCTTTGCGGAACGCGGTGATGGCCGCGCTGCTGGAGGGCGAGGCGTCCGGGTACGACCTCGCGAAGGCGTTCGACGCGACGGTCGCCAACTTCTGGATGTCGACACCCCAGCAGCTCTACCGGGAGCTGGAGCGCATGGAGGCCGAGGGACTGGTCGCCGCCCGCGTCGTGGAGCAGGAACGCCGCCCCAACAAACGGCTGTTCTCCCTGACGGACGCCGGCCGGGAGGCCGTACGCGCCTACACGGCCGAGCCTCCGGGCAGGCCCGCCGTGATCCGGGACGAACTGCTGGTCAAGGTGCAGTGCGCGGACGCCGGCGACATGGCGGCGGTGCGGGCGGCGGTCGCCGAGCGCATGGAATGGGCCACCGCCAAGCTGGCCCGTTACGAGCGGATCCGGCAGCGCCTGCTGGACGGGCGCTCGGAGGAGGCGTACTTCGCGGAGGCCGAGCGCATCGGCCCGTACCTCACCCTGCTGCGCGGCATGTCCTTCGAGCGGGAGAACCTCCACTGGGGGGACATGGCACTCCGCCGGCTGGACCAGCGGGGGGCGGTGCTGCGGGCCGAGGGCTAGGAGCCTTGGCGGCTGCGGGCGGGGGGCGACGCACGCCGGGCGCGGCCGGACGGATCGGCGGTCACCCGAGGAAATGTGGCGGACACGATGGGTGCACGCCTGTCGTTTCCCCAGGTCAGCGGATTCCGTTCCGTAGTCCGGCCCGGCCGGTATGACCTGGGCCACACTCGCGGCTCTTCCGTCGGGGGGTGTCGGGCGCGTAGGTTCCGGTTACCCCGCGAAGGCGCCTTCAGTGGCGCTGGTCCGCCACTCCCGGGGCGGCGGACCAGCGGGGGCCAAAGCTGCACAGCACTTCGTCGGCGGAGACGCCGTAGGTCAGGCGCCGTACGACCGCGGCGGCGCCCTTGACGCCGGCCCCGTGCGGGGCCGGTCGGCCGTGTCATCCGGCGTCCGGCAACGTCCCGGGCGAGTCGGCCCCGTCGGCCCTGTGCCGCGCCGCCAGCGCGTTGTACTCCCTGACCGCCGTCAGCCACCGCCACGGCTGGATCTCGTCCAGCGTGAGGCCCGGGCAGGCCAGTTGGTGCGGGATCCGGCACGTCGCCCCGGGCAGGGGTTCGTCCAGGCCGCCGTTCCAGGCGGTGCCATTGCCGTCGAGGTGCCAGCGGTGACCGCCGGGCACGAGGTGGGCGGGAACGGTGAGGCGGGGTTCGAGGAGGACGTGCTGTCCGGTGTACGTGGGGCGGCGGTCGCCGGTGAGGCCGCAGTGCGGGCAGACCGGCGGCCGGGGCGGCTCGGGGCCGGTGGCGCCGTCGAGGGCGGCCTGGGCGCGGTCGGCGGTCTCCCAGGGCGCGAGCGTGCCGGCGGGCGGCTGCCGGGAACCGTCCGGGCCGGGTCCGGGTAACGGGATGATGTGGTCGGTGTCCCCCATGCCGTCGAGCGTGCGGCCCGCCCCGGGACTGCGGGAAGGGCGCAATCCGGGCGCACCGGGAGCAGACGGGCGGGGCGCACCGACGCCGGTCCAGGGGGTGCGCATGCGGCGCGGGCCCGGCACGCCACCGAACCCCCACCGACGTTGCCGAGCAGCCGGGCCGCAAGGTCCGCAGCCGATCGCGGACCTTGCGGGCGGTGGTGGGGCGGGAGGCGATCAGGAGCGAGTCGTGCTCCGGCAGCGCCGCTCCGTGGTTTCCGTCCATGCCGGAGCCCGGTGTCGTCAGGGTTGCTGCGCCGGAGGCAGGGAGACGTAGAGGCGGGTGCCCTGCGGGCGGTAGCCGGTGCGCTCGTAGACACGGCGGGAGCCTTCGCCCGAGTACTCCAGCCAGACCGATCCGGCTCCCTGGGCGAACATCGCCTCGGTCAGGGCGGCGGTCACCGCGGCGGCGACGCCACGGCCGCGGTGGGCGGGGCGGGTGCCGACACCGGCCAGCTCTGCGGTGCCCTCGGCCGGCGGTGAGCAGGACGCCCCGCCGGCGATCCCGCCCTGTGGGGCACGGACGAAGCGCACCGCTCCGCCGTTCTCCTGGGTGCGGCGCAGTCGGGCCGCGCCCTCCGCGGAGGGGGCGAAGACGCCGCCGAACGCCTCGGCGAGCGCGGTGTCCAGCTCGGCGTAGTCCCGATCGGTGGCCGGGCTCTCCACGCGTGGGGAGCCGGCGGACCGGGGCACCAGCGTCCGGGGAGTGCAGACGAGGTATTCGTGCACCGCCTCGGTGGCGAAGCCCGCCGCCCGCAGTACCGGTGCCACGCCGGGCGCGGCCTGCGGGGCGAACTCCAGCCGGGGCAGCAGGCCGCGGTCACGGAAGACCCCGATCAGCTCCGCGACGTCGTGCTCGGTGGGCTCGGCGCCGGGCAGGGGGGTCGCGTAGTTGAGGTACGGGTTGTCGGTGCCGGGGGTGAGGCCCGCGACGAAGCCGCCGGTCTCGACGACCACGGGTCGGCGGCGGAGGTTGGCTACGGCAAAGCTCTGGACCTGGATGTCCATGGTGGGTGTCGACCTCACGAAGTCTCAGGGGAGCCCTCGGCGAACTCGGGGAGTCCGGGGCACGGGAGAGTGGCGGTGCGTCAGGCACCGTGTCGTGGGGCCGCCGTGGGAACGGCGTGGCAGGCCGAGGCTGCTTGCGGAGCAGGCGCTCAGTGCCGACGGCGGCCGCTGGGGGGCGCCGCAACCATGGGCTTCGTTCCTTACCGTGAGTGTTCTGCCGCGTCGCAGAACGCGGGACACTGTTCCACGACCGGCGCGAGCGGGCAAGCGGTTTTCTGCGGGTGGCCAGGGGCCGGCTCCGCGCACCGGCGGCGCGGGGCGCGGCACCCGAACGGCGGGCCCTCTTCTCTCAACCGGCGGTCGGCCGAGTGAGCCCGAGTCGCCAGTTGTTGGACCGGATGGGGTTCCCCGGCGGGTACTCGAACGCGCACTCCCCCACCAGCTCGAAGCCCGCCTTGCGGCACACCGCGTTCGACGCGTCGTGACGCACGGAGGGGAAGGCGTGCAGCCACCGGCGCGAGCCCTGCCGGGCGGCCTGTTCGGCGCACAGACGGAGTGCCGCGGCCGCGAAGCCCCGCCCTCGGTGCTCGGGCAGGATGCCGTAGCCCGTCTCGTAGACCCGCTCCCCCTCCCACTCCCGCGTCCAGTACCCGATCGAGCCGACGGCCTGTCCGTCCAGCAGGATCAGGAACATCCGGCCGTCGGCGACAGCGAGGTACCGCTCGTGACGGCGCCGGAGCTGTTCGGCGGTCTCCGGACCCCCGAGGTGTTCGGTCGACTCGGCGGTGTTCTGCCGGTGGAGGAGGTCGAGCCCTTGATCGGACCACGGTGCGAGGCTGAGGGACGTCATGTCACCAAGCTACTGGGCAGGTCTGACATCGGCTTCGAGGAAGGAGGCGTCCCGGAACGCTCTCAGGGCCTGCTTGCGGCTGACTCCCAGCCGGAGCAGGACGTCTTCCTTGGCCAGGCCCGTGCCCCGCAGCTCGGCACAGCGCCGTGCGAGGGCCAGCCGCTCCGGATGGTCCTCGGGTGCCTCGTGGAAGAGCCCGTCCTTGAGCAGTTCGTCGACGGTGTCGGCGGAGCGGCCCATGGCCCGCGCGATTCCGGCGCGCGTCATCCCGGACCTCTTGAGAGCGACCGCCTCGGCCGCTTGGCGGCGGCGCTCGTCCTGGAGGTCCTCCGCCCGCCGGGGGGTGACTCCCGCGGCTCCGCGCGCACGGGTCAGGGCGCTCTCGGCCTGCTTGTGGGTCAGCCCCAGCTCGGCGGCGATCTCCGCGACGCGCCGGCCCTCGCGCTGCAGCCGCAGTGCGCGTTCGTCCTGGTCCGCGCGCTGCACGAGCGACTGCTCGCGGTCCCGCTCCCGTCTCCTGCGGATCTCCGCCTTGAACGCGTGGAGCAGATCCGACCTGACGGACCGGGCGAACCACAGGCGCTCGCGCCGCTCCTCGTGCTCCTCCCGCATCTGCTCGCGGACGAAGTAGCCGTACCAGAACGGCATCCGTTCGGTCAGGTCCCCGTCCCTCTTCGCGCCCCAGTTGAACAGGGGGTGCGCGGAGCGCCTGTTCCACAGCGCCTTCACCGCGGACTCGTCCGGACTGTAACCCCGGTCCTCCTGCAGCCCCAGGCGCTGCTCCTCGGTGAGGCCGGCCATGGCGGCCGCCCAGCCGGTGCGCAGTCCCGCGGCCTCCGCCAGCTCCAGCAGACTGTCCCAGTCCCATTTCGGCAGGGTCAGACCGAAGCGGTCGCCGCCGCCCGACGTCCAGCGGTTCGTCTCGGCGCCGGTGTACACCGCGAAACCCGCGGCGTTCCACGCTCGTACGACGTCATGCCACATCTTGGCCGAGGCAGCGGGCAGGTAGGCGACGCGCTCGCCGTTCACGTCCAGGGCGACCGCACGCGCGTCCCACGGGTTGTGGGGCTCGGGCACCAGCTCGGCCTCGACCCGCTGTCCCGCGTGGAATCCGCTCAGCGACCGCTGGTGGTAGTACGCCCCCGACGCGTAGAACTCCCCGGACGGCTCGAAATGGTCGTCGAGCAGTATCCGCCCGGCGGGCCTGACGTACTCCTCAGGACGACGCGTGTGGATTCCCACCGCCCTGCCCCTCCCTCTGCCTCGATCACGCACTCCCCCAGCCGTCTCCCATCGGCTCCGGGGAAGTCCCCGCCGGCTTGGACGACGGCCGTCATAGGGCTCCGACCTGCAGGACTTCCGGCGATCATATGCGCATGAGGCAGCGGGGGCCGTGGCAGCGGCGGGCCGTCAGGGAGCCGTCGTCGGCCGTACCTCCCGTCGCGCCGAAGATGGCGACGTCATCCCGACCCGGCTCGCGGCACGGCAGTGTGCGCCCTGGGGCGGAAAACGCGCCCCGTCGTGCGCTCCTGACAATCGGTCGGCTGTCCGGTTAGCGTCGCCGGACAGGGGTGGGGCGCAGGGGCGGGGTGTCGTACCGGGGTGCGGGGCCCCTCCCGAGGGGGGAGGTCCGTTGAACCTGGAAGAGGTTCCGTACGAGCGTCGCAAGCTTCTGGCGGTCGACGCGGGCAGTTCGCTGAAGGACTTGACCGGGGCGGACTGGGCGGTTCTCGCCGTCTCGGCGGCGGTGCCGGTCGTCGGGTGGAGCATCGCCGGCTGGCAGTGGCACCGCCGACGATCGCTCGGTATCACCACCGTGACGGTGCAGGCGGCCCGGATCTTCACGTTCCCGGACGGCGGCCCGGTGAGCGGCACGGTCTACGCCGCCCATCCCCATCATCACGACAGCTACTACCCGCTGCCCGATGTGCACGGTTACCTGCTGCGCTCCCGCGTGGAGGAGCTGGGGGTCCTGCTGCGGTCGGCCGGGGCCGGATTCGTCGAGATCGAGGCCGCGGACACGGTCAGTGACCACGAGTTGCGGGTGGCCTTGGGGCTGCCCCTGGTGACGGAGTCAGGGGTGCCCGTCGGCCAGGCAGCAGCCGAGGGCGCCGTGTCCTGGCAGAGGGACGCCCGCGCCGTGTACCGCTGGCAGAGCCCCGGTCCGTTGCAGCGCGCCGAGGGGGCCGACCCGTTGGCGCATCCCCTGCTGGCCACCGAGCCGGTGCTGCACGACATGGTGAAAACGCTGGTGGACGGCACGCTGGCGCGGGCCTCGACGGTACTGGAGTCGAACAAGGACTTCGGATTCACACCGGAGTTGGCGGCCAGGGTGCAACGGCAGGGTTTCCACCTGGGTGGTGCCTTCCGCCGGCACACCTCCAGCCGACTGGTCGTCCGCGTCGCACGCGACCCCGACGGGTTCTCCGACGACCGATAGACCCCGGCCCCGGGCGGCGCGAGCCGGCCACGCCACCGGGCGGGGCCGCACGCGGCCGAACCCGTGGTGGTCCGCGGCCGACGCCCTGGTGGTCGCGACGCGCCTCGATCTCGTGACGTCCGCCGGGCGGACCGCCCCGGCGCTACTCGGCAGGCAGGCTCTCCCGCATCGCCTTCGCGGTTCCGGCGGGATCGTAGTCCTCGGGGACGCCCGGGACCAGGACGATGTCGCCGGCGATGTGCCGGGAGCGCAGTGGTGCGATCTCCTGGTACGCGGGTGAGTCCCACCAGGCCCGGGCCTCGGTGATACCGGGGAAGGAGATCACCACGACGTGCCCGGGCCAGCTGCCCTCCTTGACCTCGTGCTGTGCGGCGTGCACGAGGAAGCGGCCGCCGTACGGCTCGAAGGTGGCGGTGATGCGCTCGATGTACTCGGCGATCTCCGGGTGCGGGGCGGCCTCCTGCAGGTGCGCTATGGCGTAGGCGGGCATGATGTCCTTCCGGTCGGTCGGCCTCCGTACGCCAATGATCGTGGCATGCGGGCGCGCGAAGATCGATGACCTGACAGGTAATCGCCCCCGCTGCTCGGGCGGCGCCGCAGGTCAGCCGTGGCCCGCCGGTGTCCCGGTGTGGAACAGGCGGTGGTGGCGGTCCGGATTCACCACCGTGGAAAGGCCGTTGAGAAGGAGGCGGGTGCCGCCGCGCAGGTGGGCGGTGTCCTGGCTGCCGTCTCCGGTGGGCATGAGCCAGGTGTACTGCTCGGTCCAGGTCAGGCCCGAGCCGGCGGGCCGGTCGGCGAGTTCGACGGTGACGAGGGAGATCCAGCGGCGGCTGCCGTCGACCTCGGCCTCGTAGACGTGGACGATCCGGGTGTCGGGCACGATGTCCAGGAACCGGGAGCGGTAGGCGAGGTGCTCCTCGGTGTCGCCGGAGACGAAGACGTTGCCGGCGCTCTCTCCGCCGCCGACCCGGAAGTCCAGCTCGTGCCGGGCGGTGGCGGAACCGCCGGGCAGCCGGAACCAGCGGCGCCGCAGGGACGGGTCGGCGAAGCCGCGGAACACCTCGGCCCGCGGCACCGTGAAGTCCAGCTCGATCGCGAAGGAGCCGTGCAGCACGGGGGGCGTGGGGCCCGTGACCGGGGAACTGCCCGTGTCCACCCGCGTGAGGTGACCTGCGTCCATTGGATCAACGTAACACGGGGCGGGACGCCGGCCGGGCGCCCCGCCCGCGCGGTCAGAGCCAGCCGTCCAGCGACTTCAGGAAGCCGTCGAGATCGTCGCGGTGGATGCAGTGGCCGGTGTCCGGCACGTACACCACCTCGAAGCCTCGCCCGCGGAGCCGTTCGGCCAGCTCGTCCGGTACGAGGTGGTGGTCGCCGGCGCCCTGGACGAGCGAGGGCACCTCGGCGCGCGCGGGGATCAGGTCCCGGTCGCTCCGCAGCCACTCGATGGCCCGGACGTCCCAGCGGGCGTACCCGGCCAGCTCGGCCTCGATGTCCTCGGGCAGCCAGCGGGGGCACAGCTGCCGGATGCTGTCGGCGGTGGCGGACTTGGTGGCCTGCGCGAACTCCCTCACCTCGTCGACCGACTTGGCGCCGAGCTTCCACGCGGGGTCGCTGTAGACGACCCGGGCCGGGCGCAGGCCGGCCACCGCGAGGGCGAGCACGGGCGCGCCGAAGGAGTGGGCGAGGGCCAGGTCGACGCCTGCCGGGACGGTCTCCACGAGGTCGGCCGCGAGCAGTTCGGGCGTGTACTCGTCGGCGTGCGGGCTGTCCCCGTGGCCGCGCAGGTCGGGCATGAGCACGCGGTATCCGCGCTCGACGAGGGCCGGCGCCACCCGGCGCCAGGTGTCCGCGGACGACATCACGCCGTGGACGAGCAGTACCGTCCGGTCGCCGTCGCCGGCCTCGTGCAGGGCGAGCTTCATGAGCGGGGTGTCCTTTCGCGACACGGGTACGGTGAGGTGCGGGCGCGGCGCGGGCCGGCCCGCCGGTGGTCAGCGGTTCGCCCCGGCCAGTTCCAGCAGGGCCTGCGCGGCCAGCCGGTAGCCCAGGGAGCCGAGGCCCACGACGACGCCGGACGCCAGCGGGGCGATCACGGACTCGTGCCGGAACTGCTCCCGGGCCCACACGTTGCTCAGGTGCACCTCGATCCAGGGCTGCGGGTAGGCGGCGAGGGCGTCGCGCAGGCTCCAGCCGGCGATCATCAGCGCCCCGGGGTTGACGATGGCGCCGACGGTGCCGGAGTGGTGCCGGTTGATGTCGCGCACCAGGTCGCCCTCGGAGTCGTGCTGGAGGGAGAGCACCTCCCAGCTGGCGCCGCTCACTTCGGTGGCGACGGCCTTCTCGATGTCGGCGAGGGTGTCGGTGCCGTAGATCTCCGGCTCGCGGCGGCCGAGGATGCCGAGGTTGGGGCCGTTCAGCAGGAGCAGGGTGCTCATGGGATCACCTCATTGTCGGGTGCGCCGGTCCGTCCGGGGGCGCGCGGGGCCGCCTCCTCCAAGGTGAGCCCGGCGTCGGCGAGTTCCTCGGCGCGGGCCATCGCGAGCCGGAGGACGGGCGGCGTCATCAGCGAGGTCACGATGGCGACGAGGACGACGATGGTGTACGCGTCGGTGTCCAGGACGCCGAGGCGCAGGCCGGTCATCGCCACGACGACCTCGACCACGCCACGGCAGTTCATGCCGGCCCCGAGGGCGAGCGCCTCCCAGCGGTTGAGGCGGCTGAACCGGGCGCCGAGGAAGGCGCCGGAGAACTTGCCGAGGACAGCGACGGCGAGCACGGCGAGGGCGGCGGCGAGGACCTCCGGGTGGCGCAGCCCGGTGAGGTCCATCCGCAGCCCGGCGGTGGCGAAGAACAGCGGGGCGAGGAAGGCCAGTACGGTCGTCTTCAGCGGTTCGAGCTTCTCCCGGTCCAGGTCCTTGCTGGTGCCGACCAGCACGCCGCAGACGAAGGCACCGAAGATCGCTTCGAGTTTCATCGCCTGGGTGGCCGCGGCACCGAACAGGACGAGGACGACGACCGTCGTGATCGTGGGCGCGGAGCCCTCGGCACGGCCCGCCCGGCGCAGCGCGGCACCCACCAGCGGGCGGCCGGGGAACACGGCGAACAGCACGACACCGACCGGGCAGAGCACCGACGTCGCCATGACACCCGCGGTGAGTCCGGCGGTGGCCATCGCGGAGACCACGGAGAGCAGGAACCAGCCGACGACGTCGTCCACGACACCGGCGGACAGGATGAGCTGGCCGATGTCGCGGTGCAACAGCTTCATGTCGAGGAGCGTCTTGGCGATCACCGGGATCGCGGTGACGCACATCGCGACGCCGAGGAAGAACGCGAAGACGGTGGGGTCGACGCCGTCCGGCAGGAGGACGCCGCGCAGCGCGAAGCCGGTGGCGATGCCGAGGCCGAGCGGCAGCACCAGGCCGGCGATGCTGACCCGGGCGGCGGTGGCGCCGCGCTTGCGGACGAGACCGAAGTTCAGCTCGGCGCCGGTGACTCCGACGAGGAGCAGCACACCGAGCTGGCCGGTGGCGTCGAGCAGGTGCATCTGCTCCGGCTGCCGGGGCAGCAGCCACGCGGAGAAGCCGGGCAGCACGTGCTGGAGCACGGACGGGCCGAGCAGCAGGCCCGCGCACAGCTCGCCGACCACCGCCGGCATACGGAAGCGCTCGGCCAGCCGGCCCAGGACGAGGGCGAACAGCAGCAGGAAGGCGAGTTGGAGGAGGAAGACCAGAAGCGAGTGCGGGGCCATGGTGGGCACCGGGTTGGCGAGCGTCACGGGCTCTTCCCTCGTCGGGAACGGTCGGCGGGGTCAGCGGGTGGTGTCGGCGCCCTGGCTGATCAGGCTGCGGGACAGCAGCGCGATGACCTCGGCGCTGTGTTCGACGTGGAAGAAGTGACCGCCCGGGAAGACCTGTACGTCGGTCGGGCCGGTGGTGTGCTCCTCCCAGGCGTGTGCCTCGTCGAGCGTGGTCCGCGGGTCGGCGTCGCCGGTGAGCACGGTCACCGGGCAGTCGAGGAGCCGGCCGGGGTCGTGCCGGTAGCTCTCGATGGCGGTGTAGTCGCTGCGGATCGCCGGGAGGAACATCGCCAGCACCTCGGGGTCGGCCAGGGCCGCCTGGTTGGGGCCGCTCAGGGTGCGCAGTTCGGCCAGCACCTCCTCGTCGGTCGCGTCGTGCACGTGCTCGTCGCGGTACCGGGAGGGGGCACGCCGGCCGGAGGCGAACAGCCGTACCGGAGAGGGCAGTCCGGCCTCCTGCATGCGCAGGGCCACCTCGTAGGCGAGGACGGCGCCCATGCTGTGCCCGAACAGGGCGAGCGGCCGGTCGTCCAGGTGGCGCAGGGCCGCGAAGATCTGGTCGGCGTAGTCGGGGATGTTGTCGATGCCGGGTTCCTGACGGCGCGTCTGCCGGCCCGGGTACTGGACGGCCAGGACCTCCACCGTGGGCGCGAGGGCCGTGGCGACCGGGAAGAAGAAGCTCGCCGAGCCGCCGGCGTGCGGCAGGCAGACCAGCCGTACCGCGCTGTCCGGCGAGGGGCGGAAGACGCTGACCCACTTCTCGAACTGTGCCGTTGCTCCAGGCATGCCGAAGGGCTCGCTTTCACGTCGGGGACATCGGGGATCAGCGTCTGGTACGGGACTTCGGCAGAGTAGGCCGAGCCCGAGCGGGGCCGGTATCCCTCAACCTGATAGCCCGCGGGCGGATCACGGCCGCAGCCGGCCGCCGGGCCGTACGCTCACCGAAGTCACCCGAGCAGGGCCCGTGAGCCGGGCCGCACCGAGGGGGTTTCCATGTCCGTTGTACCCACCGACGACCCGATGACGTCCAGCAGTTCACCGCGGCCGGGGCCGGAGACGGATGTGCTCGTCGTCGGATACGGACCGGTCGGCTCGGTGCTGTCCGTGCTGCTGGCGCAGCGCGGCTGGCGGGTGACGGTGCTCGAACGCCGGCGGCGGCCGTACACGCTGCCCCGGGCGACGAGTTTCGACGGGGAGACCGCCCGGTTGCTGGCTGGTACGGGCATCGGCGGGGAGCTGGGCGGGATCACCGAGCCGGGCACCGGCTACCAGTGGCGTACGGCGGACGGCAGGACGCTGCTGGACATCGAGTTCACCACCGAGGGGCCGTACGGCTGGCCCGACGCCAACACCATGCACCAGCCCGCGCTGGAGGAGGTGCTCGCCGCCCGCGCCGCGCAGCTGCCGGGCATCACGGTGCTGCGGGACCGCCGGGTCGTGGACATCGCCGACGGGCCGGACGGGGTGACGGTGACCGCCGAGGACGACGAGGGGACGGCGCGGACGTTCACGGCGCGGTGGGTGGTCGGCTGCGACGGTGCCAACAGCTTCGTACGTGACCGGATGGGCGTGTCCGTCACCGACCTCGGGTTCTCCTACGAGTGGCTGCTGTGCGACGTGGAGCTGCGCGAGCCGCGCGTGTTCCTGCCGACCAACGTGCAGCTGTGCGACCCGGCGCGGCCCACCACGCTGGTCGGGAGCGGGCCGGGGCACCGGCGCTGGGAGTTCATGCGGCTGCCGGGCGAGCGGGCGGCCGACCTGAACCGGGAGGAGACCGCGTGGCGGCTGCTGGCGCCGTTCGACGTCACGCCGGACACCGCGCGGCTGCTGCGCAGCACCACGTACATCTTCCAGGCCCGGTGGGCCGACGAGTGGCGGGTGGGGCATGTGCTGCTGGCCGGTGACGCGGCCCATCTGATGCCGCCGTTCGCCGGGCAGGGCATGTGCTCGGGCATCCGGGACGTGGTCGGTCTGGCGTGGCGGCTGGACCTGGTGCTGCGGGGGTCCGCACCGGAGTCCCTGCTCGACAGCTACACCGAGGAGCGCAGGGCGCAGGTAAGGGAGTCGATCCTGGCGTCGGTGCAGCTGGGACGGCTGATCTGTGTGACGGACGCGGCGGCCGCGGCGGAGCGGGACGCGACGGTGCTGGCGAACCGGCGCGGGCGGGGGCCGGGCCGGCCGGATCCGGCGCGGCCGATCACCTGCGGCCTGCTGCACCGTCCGGAGGGCACCGGTGCGGACACCCGGGTACCGCCGACGGGCGAGGTGCTGCCGCACGGCCGGCTGCTCGGTCCGTCCGGCGCGCCGCTGGAGGACCCGGTGGGTCGCGGCTTCGTCCTGTTCACCAGCTCCGGGACGGAGCCGGCCCTCGGCCCGGACCGGCTGTCCTTCCTGCGGGGCGTGGGCGCGCAGGTGGTCCGCCTGCGGCCGGCGGACACGTCGTACGACGGTACGGGCGGCGCGGTGGACGCGGTCGACGCCGTCGACGCCGACGGCGTGCTGCACGGGTACCTCGACCGCTACGGCGCCACCGCCCTGCTGGTACGCCCGGACTACCACGTCTTCGGCACGGCGGCCGACCCGGCCGGGCTGAACGCCCTGGTGGACGACCTGCGCACCCAGGTGACCGCGGCGGCACCGGCCAACGCGGGGCGCGTCTGAGCCAGGCGGGACGTCGCGGGCCGAGCCGGGCGGGGCGCGTCTGAGCCAAGCCCGGTGCGTGAGCCGAGTAGGCGGGGCGGCGGCAGGCACAGGCGAGGTGAACGCCCTGGCGGACGACCTGCACACCCAGCTGACCGCGGCGACGCCGGCCAACCCGGGGCGCGTCTGAGCCAGGCGGGACGTCACGGGCCGAGCCGGGCGGGGCACGTCTGAGCCACGCCCGGTGCGTGAGCCGAGTAGGCGGGGCGGCGGCAGGCACAGGCGAGGTGACCGCCCTGGCGGACGACCTGCACACCCAGCTGACCGCGGCGACGCCGGCCAACCCGGGGCGCGTCTGAGCCAGGCGGGACGTCGCGGGCCGAGCCAGGCGGGGCGCCGGAGCTGCCGGGCGGCGGCAGGCGCCGGGGGGGACCCGGCAGACACTGATGGCGGACCCCTCAGACGTCGGTGGCAGACCCGGCAGGCGCGGGAGGCGCGTCCGGCAGACGCTAGCGGCGGACCCTGCAGGTGCGGGTGGCGGACCCGGCAGGCGTTGGTGGCGGACTCCGCAGACGCCGCGGCCGACCCGGCAGACGCCGACGGCGGACCCGGCAGGCGCGGGAGGCGGATCCGGCAGGCGTCGGTGGCGGACCCCGCAGACGCCGCGGCCGACCCGGCAGACGCCGACGGCGGACCCGGCAGGCGCGGGAGGCGGATCCGGCAGGCGTCGGTGGCGGATCCGGCAGGCGTCGGTGGCGGGCTCGGGGGCGGGTTTGCGCCCGGGGTCACAGTTGGCGGGCGAGCAGGACGGCGCCCCGTAGGGACGACAGGCCTCCCAGGCGGGCCGGGGTCAGGGTGGGCGTGGGGTGGCCGGGGCGGGACAGGGCGGCCAGGTGGGTGGTGAGGGTGCCCAGGAGGGCGGGGATTCCCTCGGCGAAGCCGCCGCCCAGTACGGCGCGTTCGGGGTGGAGGAGTTCCCCGACGCCTGCGATGGCCGTGGCGAGGGCACGGGCTGTGCGGTCCAGCGCGGCGACGGCCCAGGGGACGCGGTCGCGCAGCGCGGCGCGCAGTTCGTCGAAGGTGACCGGCCCGCCGCGCAGCGCGGTGGCGTGGGCCAGGGTGGCCGGGCCGGACGCGGTCGCCTGGAGGCAGCCGTGGCGGCCGCAGACGCATTCCGGGCCGTCCCGGTCGATGACGAGGTGGCCGATCTCGAAGGAGCCGCGGGCGGGGCCGGGGCAGAGGCTGCCGTTCAGGACGAGCCCGCCGCCGACTCCGGTGCCCACGCCGACGTAGAGGAGGTTCGGGCAGTCGGCCGCGTCCGCCTCGGCGAGGGCGCCGAGGTCGCCGTCGTCGGCCCAGGCGACCTTCGCCCCGGGGAACAGCGCGCGCAGGGCGGGCCCCAGGGCGAGCCCGGTCCACGCGGGGCGGCTGGGCCAGGCGGTGATGCGCTCGTCGGGGCCGACGGTGGCGGGCATGGCCACGCCGACGGCCCGTACGTCCGCCGCGCCGGGGAACTCCTTCAGGTGCGCGGCCAGGTCGGCCAGGTCGCGGTCGGCGTCCCGGTGCGGGCCCCAGGTGAAGGAGGACTCCTCGGTCCGGCCGTCGCCGCTCTCCGCGCGGAAGGCGACCTTGGTGCCGCCGACGTCGATGCCGAGACGGCCCGGCGCCGACGCGGCGCCGGGCCGCTGGTCCCGGAGAGCGGGCACGCTCAGTCGCCCGGTACGGCGGGGCACAGGGCGAGCAGGTCGCCGGGGCGGCGCAGGACCGCGTCGGGGCCGGCGGCGAGCAGTTCCTCCTCGTCGGGGCCGACCCACAGCGCGGCGGCCGAGGCGACGCCGGCGTCCCGGGCGCTGGCCAGGTCGGTGGGCGCGTCGCCGACCATGAGGGCCTGCTCGGGCGGCACGTCCAGCAGTTCCAGCGCGCGCCGCACGATGTCGGGCGCGGGCTTGGGCCGGGCCACCTCGTCGGAGCCGATGACGTGCGCGAAGAACGGCAGCAGACCGAGTCCGTCGAGCAGCGAGCGGGCGCGGTCGCCGGCCTTGCCGGTGGCCACGGCCAGCCTGAGGCCGCGTACCCGCAGGGTCAGCAGGAGTTCGAGGACGCCGTCGAAGACCTCCACGCGGTGGGCGAGCCGGTAGCTCTCGCGGACGAAGGGTTCCTCCATCTCCAGCGGCAGCCCCATGATCCGCATGATGTCGGGGAAGTAGCGGCCCTGGTGGCGCACGTACTCCTCGAACGGGGCCGGGCCGTCGCCGACGACCTCCGCGTAGGCGACCGCGAAGGCCTCCCGCATGACCGCGAAGCTGTCGACGATCACCCCGTCCAGGTCGAAGACGACGGCCCGCCGGGGTGTCGTCAGGAGGCCGGCCGGGGCGAGGGGCCGGTCGGTCGAGTGGACTGTCATGGGGTCCTCATCTGCTGGTGGTCTGCTGGTACACGGGCTCGCTCGGCCCGTCGCGGCCGGCCCGGGCGGAGGCGTAGAGGCGCTCCATGAGCCGTACGGTGGTCCGCGCCTCGGCGACGGCCCGGCCCCGGCCGGCGGGGTCGGCGAGGAGGGCCGGCACACCGTCCAGCTGGCGGCCGTACTCCGCGCCGACGGGCTCGGCGGGTACCGGCACCCCGTGGGTGGTGCCCTCGCGGGTGAGGGTCAGCACGGACTCGGGCTGCCGGTTGGGGCTGAAACCGAAGGTGCAGCGCAGTTCGGCGGTGCCGGTGCTGCCTTCGATCCGGATCAGGGACAGGTCCGTCGCCTCGTGCGAGGCCCAGCTGGCCCGCAGGGACACGGAGATGCCGTCCTCGCGGAGCAGGAACCCGCGGGCGGTGTCCTCGACGTCTCCGGTCAGGGCGGCGGCGGGCCGCTCGCGGCGCCAGGCCGCCGACCACGCACCGGCGTTGAGGAAGTCGTCCGAGGTGGCGCCGACGGCCTGGCGGACCGGGGACGGTCCGAGCAGCGCGGTCAGGGTGTCCAGGAGGTGCCAGCCGAGGTCGACCAGGGCGCCGCCGCCGGCCTCGCTGCGCCGGGTGAACCAGCCGCCCGCCCGGGGCACCCCGCGGGCCCGTACCCAGGCCAGGTCGACGTGCCGTACCCGCCCCAACTCCGGCAGGAGGGCGGCGAGTTCGCGGACGTCGGCGCGGTGCCGGGCGGCGCTGCCGGCCAGCAGCAGGCCGCCGTCGCGCTCCGCCGCGGCCAGGACGTCGGCCTCGGCGCTGGACAGGCACACCGGCTTCTCCAGGAAGACCGACACGCCCCGGCCGAGCAGGCCGGCGGCGACCGTGGTGTGCAGGTGGTTGGGTACGGCGACGACGGCGAGGTCCACGGACCGGGCGTCGAGTGCGTCCGGCCCGGCGTGGGCGGGGGCGCCCGTCACCGCGCCGACGGCCGCACGGGCGGCGGGGTCGGGGTCGACGACGGCGACCAGGTCGAAGTCCGGGTGGGACCGCAGCCGGGGCAGCCACAGCTCCCGCCCCGCCCAGCCGAGCCCCACCACGGCGGCCCGCACGCTCATACGGCGGCCACTGCGTCCGCGATGATCTCGGCCGTCAGCTCCAGGTCCCGCTCGGCGGCGAGGAGCACCCGGTGGTGCAGCCAGACGCAGTCGCTGCTGATGGCCTCGGTGTTCGGGCAGCGCTCGGCGACCTGCTCCAGGGTCTCGTCGGGCGCGCCGACCTCCCAGAAGGCGTCGGTGCGGTAGACGGCGCGGAACCCGGCGAAGGCGGGCAGCCCGGCGTCGACCAGCCGGTCGACGAGGGCGTTGCGGTCCTCCTCGGCGATGCCCGGGAGCCGGAACATCGCCATGTAGTGGGTGTTCTGGTCGGCGCGGACGTCGCCGCCCTGCGGTACGACGCCGTCGACGGCGCCGAGCAGCCGGGACAGCAGCGCCCACCGCTGGTCGCGCAGGGCGGTCTGGGCGGGCAGGCGGCGCAGCTGGGCGCGCAGCACGGCGGCGGAGAACTCGTTGAGCCGCATGTTGGTGCCGGAGACCTGGTGCAGGTAGTGCCGGTCGGTGCGCGGCCGGCCGCAGCTGTGCCGCAGGAACGCCGCCTCGAACAGGTCGCTGTCGGGGAACAGGACGGCGCCCCCCTCGCCGGCGGTCATCAGCTTGCCGTTCTGGAAGGAGAACGCGGCGACCGTGCCGAGTTCGCCGACCCGCTTGCCCTGCCAGCGGGCGCCCTGGGCGTGGGCCGCGTCCTGCAGGACCGGTACGCCGGTGTCGGCGGAGAGCTTGCCGAGGGCGTCCATGTCGGCCATCAGACCGGCCATGTGCACGGGCATGATCGCCCGGGTGCGCGGGGTGACGGCGGCGGCCGCCGCGGCGACGTCGATGTTGTAGGTGTCCGGGTCGACGTCGACGGGGACGGCGACCGCGCCGATGCGCTGGGCGGCCTGGGAGGAGGAGATGAAGGTGAAGGCCGGCACGATCACCTCGGTGCCCGGGCCGACCCCCATGACCTGGAGGGCGAGTTCGAGGGCGTGGGTGCCGTTGGTGACGGCGAGGGCGTGCGGGGCGCCGTGGAAGTCGGCGAACTCCCGCTCGAAGGAGTCGACTTCCTCCCCGCCCATGCGCCACCACTGGCCCTGTTCCAGGGCCCGGACCAGTCCGGTCCGCTCGTCGTCGTCGTACTGCGGCCACTTCGGGAATTCCGGTGCCGGTCGCGCGTTCATGGTTCTCCAAATCTCCGTGGGGAACGGGCTGGGCGGGAGTGAGCGGGCGAGGCGAAAAGGGGGGCGACAGAGCCGGTCCGGACGTTCGCGCAGTGCTGGCCGTTTTCAGACTAGGACGGGGTGTGCCGGGACTCCCATCCCTCGGTCTGGTAGTCGACCGGTGGCGGGGCTGCCAGGGCCTGTGGTGAAAGTGCCGTAGTCGACTCGTGGTCTTCCTCGGGTGACTGACAGGTCCGACGAATCACATCGGACGCCGGCGCGCGAGGCCGTGGAAGCCGGTGCTCAAGCGGTTCAGCTCTCGCACCGGCGCTTGAGGCGGTTGATCCCGCATTCGACCGCGTGGGGCTCGCGGTAGTCGGTCCGTACGACACGGGACCATTGCCCCGCCGGCGCCCCTGCTGTTCACCAGGCGGGGCGGATCGGTCCGGGCGGGGCGAGGAGTGCCAGGTCGGCGACGAGTTCGCTGAACCGCGCCTCGCCCAGTGTTTCTCGCCACGGTGCGACGGCAGCCCGGGCCGCCTGGTCGGCGGCGCGGGTGGCGGCCCAGCCGGTCTCGGTCAGTCCCAGGAGGCGGGCGCGGGCGTCGCGGGGGTGTGGGTGCCGCTCCACGTATCCCTTTCGGACCAGTTCATCGACCAGCTGGGCTGCGGCCTGTTTGGTCACTCCCAGGTGCTCGGCCAGGTCGGCCGTGGTGGCGCCGCCCATCGAGATGCGGGCGAAGGCGAAGCCGTGTGCAGGTCGCAGGTCCTCGAATCCCTGCTGGGACACGCCGGTGTGGATTTCCTGCACCAGCTGTCCGGAGAGTGCCAGCACGAGTGCGGAGAAGGCCAGGGCGTCGTCCATGGGCTTGACTATAACTCGTCAAGCAGCTTGTCTATATGGACAAGCAACTTGTCTAGATGGGGGTTGAAGCATGCCGTTCATCCGCAGTGACGAGGCCGTCGTGCACGAGATTCACGGTGGCCGTTTCGTTTCCTACGTCCGCCCGGACACCGGCGGCCGGGAGCTCGCCGCCTGGCGCGTCGAGCTCCCGGCCGCAATGGTGGGGCCGGCCCACACGATCAGCGAGGAGGAGGCCTTCTACGTCCTCTCCGGTCGCCTCCGGCTCACCATCGACGGTGAGAGCGCCGAACTCCGCGCAGGGGACGCGGCGGTGGCACCTGCGGGCTCCGAACTGGCGGTCGCCAACACCACCGACCAGCCCGCCCACATGTGGGTCACCACGCGTGTCGGACTCACCGCCGAACTGGCTGACGGCACCACCATCACACCGCCGTGGGCTCACTAGTGTGCTGGTGACCGCGTAGGTTCGCCGGATCGGTCAGGCGGCGGCATCGAGGGGGCATCCGCGCCAGCGGATGCCTTTCTCGCTTCGGGTGCGGGTCCGTTCCTTGGGTTCGGCGGCCATGATGTCGCGGTGACGGGCGTCGGCGTTGCGCGGTCCGGGCTGATCAACCGCTCCACCGCATGGTCGGCAACCGCTGAAGGCCGACCGGGCCGACGTCATCCGGGCGGATCAACCCCTGCAACCCGGGGGCCGGCGTCCAGGTGAGCTGCGATGCGCATCATCGTCCGGGCGTTGTCCTCGAACAGATGCGCCTGCATGCCCGCCGCCCGGGCAGCCTCGACATTTCCTGCGTAGTCGTCGATGAACAGACAGCTCTCCGGCCGCACCTCCAGGCCGGCGCATGCGGCCTCGAAGGCACGCGGGTCCGGCTTCTCGATGCCGATCTCGTGCGAGTACACGATCTGCTCGACCAGTTCGTCGAAGTGGTACAGCGCCGTCTCCCGCTCCCGGGCGCCGACGAAGCTGTTGCTCAGGATGCCCAGCCTGCAGCTTCCCCGCAGCCCTCGCACATAGGAGATGAGCTCCTCGTTGGGCGTTCCCAGGTACTCCGTCCAGAGGTCGGCCATGAAGGCTTCGACCTGGGGCGCCTCCAGCCTCAGGCGTGCTGCCACCTGCTGGTGCACCTCTCGTTCACCGATGCTCCCGACGCTCCCGGCTTGCCACACGTCGCGCATCCGCTCGTGCACAGTGCCGAGCGGCAACTCCAGCCGCTCTTCCCACCGTCGTACCCACCCGGTTTCCGGCGTGATCTCCAGCACTCCGCCGATATCGAGAATGACGCAGGTCGCCGCCACTCGAACTCCCCCTGTCCGCCCTGCCCGGTTGGCGAGGGCACACCTCTCGCTCGTGTGATCTACGGAGACACTGTCGCCCTTCGCTCTGGGGCAAGGACAAGCGATCCCGGCAGCTTGTGGCAGCCCTGTTGCGAGCGGGCGACACGACTCGGCTGCATCGGCAGGTCCCTTCAAAAGTCCACTCATCAGCCTCTTGGAATCGGTCGTTAGGCTTGCGCGGTGACTGATGAGCAGCAGCGGGTGCAGCCGTCGGGAGTGTGGGCCACGGCGGTGGGGGTGGCCAGGGTTCGGGCGCTGGAGACGGCGCGGGAGAACGCGCTGTTCCGCGACCCACTGGCGCAGGCCTTCGCCGCCGCCGGCGGCCTGTGGCCCTCCTCGCCGCCGCCCGATGACGAGGCCGCGCGACGCCGTCGGCTGGCCGTGTCGTTCTCGATCGTCATCAGGACGAAGTTCCTCGACGACCTGTTGCGGCAGGCCTCCGCGTCGGGGGTCCGGCAGGTCGTGCTGCTCGGCGCCGGCATGGACAGCCGGGCCTTCCGGATGGACTGGCCCGAGGGCACCCGGCTGTTCGAGGTCGACACAGCCGCGCCACTGGACTTCAAGGCTTCGGTGCTGCGCGAGGAGCGGGCCGTCGCGCGCTGCGAGCGGATCACCGTCGCGGTGGATCTGCGTGAGGACTGGCCAGGCGCGCTGGCCGCCGCAGGGCACGACCCGACCGTGCCGACCGTGTGGATCGCCGAAGGACTGCTGATCTATCTGCCCGAGGACGCGGTGGAGCTGCTGCTGGCCCGGATCAGCGCGCAGTCGGCGGCGGGCAGTTGGATGGGGCTGACGTTGGGCTCGCGCGGCGTGGTCGAGCGTTTCGGCGCGGACGCCGTGCCGGGGTCGGCCGCGTCCATGTGGGTCTCGGAGATGCCCGACGACCCGGTGGGCTGGCTGGCCGGGCACGGCTGGGAGGCCGACAGTCACACCCTGCGCGAGCGCGCTGCCGCCTACGGCCGCCCGATCAGCACCCCGCCGCAGCGCGAGGAGCGGCCCGGCGGACTGATCTCGGCGGTCCGCCGGTAGAGCGCCTCCCGGTTCCCTGGATGATCGCAAGTACCCGGTCCCACTGGCACGTTCGGACGACGGACCGAGCGGCTGCGGTCGACGCTGGTGTCGGTCGGTCTTGCGGTCGCGGGCCGGGCCGGCGTCCGGTTGCGGTTGCGGACCTGGTTGGCCTTGTCCGCGATGGTGCAAGCGATTGCCGGTGACGGCTGGTGGTCAGGGGCGCGAGACGTTGAGCGGCAGGTCTCGGTGGAAGACGGCCATGGCCCGGCCGGGGCCGTTGTAGTCGTCGACGATCTCCGTGTCGAAGCCGAGGCTGCGATGGAAGGCGATCGAGCCGGTGTTCTCGACCGACGTGATCGCCTTCAGCTTCCGTGCACCGTGACGTTCCGCTGCCTCAGCGAACGCCGTGTACAGACGACGCCCGAGACCGGTGCCACGGACATCGTCCCGCGTGGCGATCAGATGCACGTACCCGGTGCCGTCCGGGGTGACGAACCCGAAGACGTACCCGCGGATCCCGTCCTCGGCCCGGGCGACCAGGCAGGTGGAACCGAACTCCTGCACCAGGGCCAGAAGGTGCAGCGACCGAAGGTCGCGTTCGCCCCAGTAACGGGAGTGATCGGTCAGGACCTGGTGGAAATCGGCCACCGCGGCCGGTGCGATGTGTATCCCCATGAACGACGATCATGGCAGGCGTGTGCGGCCCGTTCCCACCCTGCTCTGTTTCGATGCGCCCTATGGCGTGCGCAGTCCGAAGAACGCGCGGTAGGAGTCGATCTGTCCGGTGAGCATGTGGCTTCCGTGGTGCACGCGGAGTCCGTGTGCGGTGGCCTCGCGCAGCAGCCGGGTGTCGCGGGGTTTCATGATGATGTCGGCGACGACCGCGCCCGGCGGCAGCGCGTGCGGGTCGAAGGGCAGCGGGTCGTCGGGACGCAGGCCGAGCGGGGTGGCGTTGACGGCGATGTCGCTGTCGGCGAGGGGTGGTTCGACGGCGGCGCGGACACGGCCGGGCCAGTGGGCGGCGAGCCGGCCGACGAGCGTGGTCAGCTTCGGGGTGTCGGGGTCGGTGATGGTCAGCCGGTCCACGCCGGCGCCGAGCAGGGCCGCCGCGATGGCGCTGCCGGCGCCGCCCGCGCCGGCCAGTGCCACACGGGCACCCTTCGGCTGGTGCCCGGCCCGGGCCAGACCGGACACGAAGCCGGAGCCGTCGAAGTTCTCGGCGAGCCAGGCGCCGTCGGGTTCGCGGCGCAGTGCGTTCGCGCTGCCGGTGATCTCGACGGTGCGGCTGCGCCGGTCGGCCAGCAGGGCGGCGGCCGTCTTGTGCGGGACGGTGACGAAGAGGCCGTCGAGGTTGCCGACGCGCTGCAGTCCCCGGACGACCGTCTCCAGGTCGGCGGGGCCGACGTGCACGGGGACGAGCACGGCGTCGATGCCGAGGCGGGCGAAGAGCGGGTTGAGCAGTCCGGGCGACTGGACCTGGGTGACCGGGTCGCCGAGGACGGCGTAGAGCCGGGTGGTTCCGCTGACCAGGGTCTGCTGCGGGGTGCCCGTGGGGGCCGGCCGGGTGGTGTCGGTCATCGTCGTGCCTCCGTGCTGCGCGCCGCCCCGGTCGCGAACAACTCCGAGACGGCGAAGGCGAGTTCCATGGACTGTTCGGCGTTGAGGCGGGGGTCGCAGGCGGTGCGGTAGCGGGCGGGCAGGTCCTCCTCGGCAAGGCCGCGGGCGCCGCCGGTGCACTCCGTGACGTCCTCGCCGGTCGCCTCCAGGTGCAGACCGCCGGGGTGGGTGCCGAGCGCCCGGTGCACCTCCAGGAAGCCGGTGATCTCGTCGAGGATGTCGTCGTAGTGCCGTGTCTTGTAACCGGCGGCGGTGGTGCGGGAGTTGCCGTGCATGGGGTCACACTGCCAGATCACCTGGCGGCCGGAGGCGGTGACCTTCTCCACGATCGGCGGGAGCACCTCGCGGACCCGGTCGTGGCCCATCCGGCTGACCAGGATGAGCCGGCCGGGCACGCCGTGCGGGTCGAGGCGGCGTACGTACTCGACGGCCTGTTCCGGGGTGGTGCCGGGACCGATCTTGATGCCGATGGGGTTGGCGAGCAGTTCGGCGAACGCGATGTGGGCGCCGTCGGGCCGCCGGGTGCGCTCCCCGATCCACAGGAAGTGGGCGAGGCCGCTGGACAGCCGGGGTTCGGGGCCTTCGGTGTCGACCCACAACTGGGTGCGTTCGTAGTCCAGCAGCAGGGCCTCGTGGCTGGTCCAGATCTCGCCGAGCCGGGGGGCGGGGGCGCCGATGCCGGTCATGAAGCGCAGCCCGCGGCCGATCTCCTCGGCCCGTGCCGTGTGCCGGCGGCCGCCGGGGGCGGTGCTGACGAAGCGACGGTTCTCCTCGTGCAGGGCGTGCGCGTCGGCGAGGTGGCCGCGGGAGAGCCGCCGCAGGGCGGTCATCGCCTCGCGGGCATGGGCGTGTGCCCGGGCCATGCGTTCGGGGTCGGGGGTGCGGGCGGCGGGGGTCGCCTCGGCGGAGTTGATGATGTCGCCCCGGTACACGGGCAGTCCGTCGGCGCCGACGGCCGCGGAGCGGGGCTTGGCGTACTGTCCGGCGGCGCGGGCCACCGTGACCACGGGCAGGCCGGCGCCGTGGGTGAGGACCAGCGCCATCCGCCTGAGCAGTCCCAGGTTGGCCCGCAGGTGGGGTTCGGTGGTCTCGGCGAAGGTCTCCGCGCAGTCGCCGGACTGGAGCAGCAGGGCCTCGCCGCGGGCGACGGCGCCGAGCCGGTCGAGCAGCCGCCGGGTCTCGGCGGGGGTGACGAGGGGTTCGCCGGCGGCGAGCCGGCGGACCACGGCCCGGGCCCGGTCCGGGTCCGGCCAGCCGGGTTGTTGTGCGGCGGGCCTGGCCAGGGCCGCTTCGAGCCGGTCGGCGAGGATGCGCTCGACCGCCCGCCGCCGGATCCGCCCCGGGGTGCCGGGCGGCCACCGTGGGGTGTGCGTCATGTCACCGCCGCCTCCGTTCCCGCGGCCCCGGTGACGAGCCGGTCCAGGGGTGCGCGCTCCATCCGGGCCAGGGCGTGGGCCACGGCCCGTTCGGGTACGTCGGCGACGAGTTCGGCGCCGGCCGGGCCGTCCAGGACGAAGGTGAGGCCGGAGCGGGCCTTCTTGTCCCGGCGCATCAGCGCGAGGAGCGTGCCGGGGTCGGCGTCGTCGGGCAGGGCGGTGGGCAGGCCGTACGAGGCGACCACCGCCCGGTGTTCGCTCACCCGCTCGGGCGGGATGCGGCCGAGGGTACCGGCGAGCAGGCCCGCGAAGACGGTGCCGATGGCGACGCCCTCGCCGTGCCGGAGGGCGAAGCCGGTGGCCGCCTCCAGGGCGTGGCCGAGGGTGTGGCCGTAGTTGAGCAGGTGCCGCAGTCCGGTGTCGCGTTCGTCGGCGGAGACGATGCCCGCCTTGAGCGTCACGCTGGCGGCGATCTGTTCGGAGAGGGGCAGTCCCTGCAGGCCGGGGGCGCCGATGAAGTGGCAGCGGGCGATCTCCCCGAGACCGTTGCGCAGTTCGCGCGGTGGCAGGGTGGTCAGGTAGTCGGTGTCGCACAGCACGGCGGCGGGCTGCCAGTAGGCGCCGACCAGGTTCTTGCCCTCGGGCAGGTTGACGGCGGTCTTGCCGCCGACGCTGGCGTCGACCTGGGCGAGCAGGGTGGTCGGCAGGTGTACGACGGGCACCCCGCGGTGGTAGAGCGCGGCGGCCAGGCCGACGACGTCGGTGGTGGTGCCGCCGCCGACGGAGACGACGGCGTCGGAGCGGGTCAGCCCGGACCGCACGAACGCGGCGCACAGGGCCTCCACCGTGGCGAGGTTCTTGTCCGGTTCGCCGTCCCGGGCGGGCAGCAGCAGCGTCTCCGCGCCGGTGTCGGGCACCCACTCGACGGGGCGGGCCGAGACGACGGCGACGCGCCGGGCGCCGATCGCGTCGATGATCCCGGGCAGGGCGGAGCGGACTCCGGGGCCGATGAGCACGTCGTAGGACCGGTCGCCGCAGCGCACCGGGACTTGTCTTGTCACTTCCGCTTCACCTTGTTCGGTAGCGCGCGGACTCGGTCGGTCGCCCGGAGCCCGGCCGGCGGCGGCACACCGCGGCCGGGCTCCGGGGCGGACGGGGCCCCGGAGGGCGCGGTGGGGCTACTGGCCGGCGGTCACCCGGCGGATGCGGGACTCGGCGCGCTCCTTGCGGTCCTGCTCGTCCAGGTGCGGGTAGGACGGGCAGCCGAAGACCCGCTGGAACGGCTCGAAGGTGTCCCACTCGGTGCGCCGGCGCATCTCCTGGGCGACCGCGTTGTGCTCGCTCCAGAAGTCGCCGCCGATCAGCCGGATCAGGTAGCGCTCCAGCGTGTCGCGGTCGGTGGTGCGGCCGGCGTCGGCGGCGACCGCGACCAGTTCACCGTCGTAGAAGGCGTGGATGAGCCGGATGTAGGTGTCGTAGCCGGTCTTGAAGAAGTTCTCGTACTCGTCGATGAGCCGGTCGGCTTCCTGCGGGTTCTTCAGGGCCCGGCTCAGGTTCTCGGCGGCGCGGACCGCGGTGGCCGAGGCGACGAGCACGCCGCCGGAGAACATGGGGTCGCCGAAGCAGCCGGCGTCGCCGACCATGACCCAGCCGGGGCCGGTGACGGTGTCGGCGTGGTAGCAGTAGTCGGTCTCGACCTTGAGGTCCATGATCGGGCGGGTGCCGGTCAGCCGGGAGGTGATCCGCGGCACCCGGGCGAGGTGCTCCTCGAAGACCTGCTCCGGGGTGGAGGCGCGGAAGACGTCGCGGGGCATGACGGTGCCGACGCTGATGACGTCCTTGGACAGCGGGATGGCCCAGACCCAGCCGTCGGCGTGCGCGCCGACCTGGATGTCGCCCTCGACGCCGAGGTTGTGCCGCTCGTCCAGGCCGTCGTAGTGCCGGAACACCGCGACCATGCGGAGCTTCTCCAGCGTCTTGCGCAGCCCGAACCTGTGGGCGATGCGCCCGGCGCGCCCGCTGGCGTCGACCACGTACTGCGAGCGGACCTCGTGCTCCTCGCCGTCCTTGGTGTAGCGGACGCCGACCATGCGGTCGCCCTCCATCAGCAGGTCGCCGACGGTGGCGCCGTAGTGCACCTCGGCGCCGGCCTTGCCGGCCTCCTCGACGAGCATGCGGTCGAACCTGGCCCGTTCGACCTGGAAGGCCCGGTCGTACCGGCCCTCGCCCTGCTTGGCGAAGTCGGCCCGGAAGACCCCGGAGAAGAACTTGGTCTCGGTCGGGTCGATGAACTCGCCGCCGAACTTCGGGACGTATCCCCCGGTCTCCACCGCGTCCCGGATGCCGATCCGGTCGAACAGGCCCATCATGTACGGCAGCAGGGACTCGCCGATGTGGAAGCGCGGGTTCTCCTCGCGCTCCAGGAGCACCACGGAGTGCCCTTCCCTGGCCAGCGTGTAGGCGCTCACCGCGCCGGAGGGTCCCCCACCGATGACGACGACGTCGGCCGAGTTGTTGCCCATGGAATGTCCTTCCGGTTGTGTGCTGGTGACGTTGGTTCGGTTGGTCTGCCGGCCGGTCACGCGAGGTCGGCGGAGTCGAGGTCGCCGGTGAGGATGGCGGCGACGAGCCTTCGGTGTTCGGCGTCGTCCACGACGGTGCGGACGCGTTCGCGGCCGTCGCGCACGACCAGGTACCGGCGGCCCTTGAGCACGGCCTGGCCGTTGTGGAACGTCCGGCCGCACAGGGTGCCCTGGGAGTCGTCCTCGGCGGCGGTGGCGTGGTGGGCTCGGGCCCGGTCCTCCAGTTCCTTCCAGTCGTGCCACTGGCGGGCCCGCAGCCGGAACGCGTAGACGGTGCCCCACCGGGTGACGCGGCCGCGGCGTTGCAGGGCGATGACACCGTCGTCGCCGTGGACGAGCCGGTACTGGCAGCCGTACTGGGTCTGCACCTCGTCGCCGACGCGCAGTGGTTCGAGGTACGACGGTCCGGGGTAGCCGACGTCGACGAGCCACTCCTCGCCGTCGAGGACGGCCCGGATGAACATGTGCTCGATCTCGGTGCCGAAGTTCTCCCGGCCCTCGGCGGTGCTCGCGGCCAGCAGGGAGACGTCGTAGCCCAGTTCGGACAGGAGGCGGAAGAAGAGCCGGTTGAGCTGGAAGCAGGTGCCGCCCAGGCCCTCCATGATCCCGGTGCGGAACACCTCGTCCTCGTCGATGTCCACGAGGTGGACGCCGTCGGCGAAGCCCTGCCCGGCGACGTTGTACGGCAGGGCCATCAGGTGCTGTTTGTGCAGCGTGCGCAGGGTGTCGAGGTCCGGCATCGGCACCCCTGCCGTCCAGCCGATGCGGCGGAGGTAGGCATCCACGTCGATCATGGGGTCAGCTGGTCCCTTCGGGGTCGGTGCGGTGGGTGGACGCCTCAGACGGACAGGGCCACGGGCCCGGTCGCGTCCTCGCCGTACAGGCGCTCGGTCAGATGGGCGACGATCAGCGCGGGCGTCGGATGGTCGAAGACGAGGCCCGCGCCGAGCTTGGTGCCGGTCAGCTCGCCCAGCCGGTTGCGCAGTTCCAGCGCGGTCAGCGAGTCGAAGCCGATCTCGAACAGGCCCTGGTCGGCGTCGACCTGGTGGTCCGCGGTGTAGCCGAGGACGACGGCGATCTGGGTGCGCACCAGTTCCAGCAGGGCCTCGGCCCGTTCTCCGGCCGGCAGCCCGGCCAGGCGTTCGGCGAGCCGGCGCCGCTCGTCCCCGGTGACGGCCGTCCGCGCCGACTGCCGGCCCGCGCGGACCAGTCCGCGCAGCAGCGGCGGCACGGTGGCCCCGGCACTGGCGTCGGAGCGCAGTCCGCGCAGGTCGAGCTTGGCCGGCACGAGCAGGGTCCGGTCGCTGCCCAGTGCCGCGTCGAAGAGTTGCATGCCCTCCTCGGGTGTGAGGGCGAGGACGCCGCCGCGGCGGCTGAGCCGGCCGCGGGTGAGTTCGTCGGTGCGGGCCGCCATGCCGGTGGTCTGCTCCCACAGTCCCCAGGCGAGGGACCGGGCCGGGAACCCGGCCGCCCGGCGGCGCGCCATCAGCCCGTCCATGCAGGCGTTCGCGGCGCCGTAACTCCCGGTGCCCGCACCGAGGAAGACACCCGAGACGGAGGAGTAGGCGAGGAACACGTCGAGATCGGGGGCGAGTTCACGGGTCAGCTCGTCCAGGTGCTCCACTGCGGTCACCTTCGGCGCGAACACCCGCTCCAGCCGCCCGGGTTCGATCTCGCCGACCACGCCCGCGTCGTACAGGCCGGCCGCGTGGACGACGGCGGTGAGGCGGGGGCCGTTCTCGGTCAGGCCGGTGAGCAGGGCCGCCACGGCGTCCCGGTCGGTCGTGTCGCAGGCGGGCACCGCGACCGACTCCGCGCCCAGCGCCTCCAGCTCCGCCACCAGCTCCGGCGCCCCGTCGGCCTGCAGACCGCTGCGGCTGACCAGGACCAGGTGCCGGATGCCGTGCCGGGTCACCAGGTGCCGGGCCAGCAGACCGGCCAGCGAACCGGTACCGCCGGTGATCAGGACCGCGCCGTCCGGGTCCAGGCCCGGCTCCCCCGAGCCGGCCGCACGGGCCAGGCGCGGCACGTACAACGCCGTGCCCCGCACCGCCAGCTGCGGTTCACCGGTGGCCAGGACCGCGCCGAGCAGCGCCCCCGGGTCCGCCGGTTCGCTGTCGGTGTCGACGAGGACGATCTGGTCCGGGTTCTCGGCCTGCGCGGCACGGACCAGCCCCCAGACGGCCGCGCCGCCCGGGTCGGTGACCGTACCGTCGCCGCCCGCGGGCACCGCGCCCCGGGTGAGCACGACCAGCCGGCTGTCCTCCAGGCCGCCCCCGGCGAGCCAGGTCTGGACGACCTCCAGGGTGCGGTCGGTCACGGCGAGCGGGGTGTCCTCCGGACCGCCGGTCACGGCCCCCAGTACGACGGCGCGGGGCAGTTCGGCGCCGTCCGGAGTGTCCTCGGCGAGGGTCGCCACCTCTTCCGCGGTGGACAGCCGCAGCCAGGACGGTGCCCCGGCGGCCGCCGGCCGGGGCAGCGGGACCCAGTCGACGCCGAAGAGCATCTCGGCACCGCCCGTGATGCGCAGTTGCTCCGGGGCGACCGGGCGGAAGACCAGCGAGTCCGCGCTCAGGACGGGGCTGCCGGTCTCGTCGGCGGCTTCCAGGGACAGCGCGTCCGGGGCGGGCCGGGCCACCCGGATCCGCAGGGACGCGGCTCCGGAGGCGTGCAGGGTGAGCCCGTTCCAGGCGAAGGGAAGCATCGTGCGGTGCTCGCCGTCGGCGAGGAACGCCTTGGTGTGCAGGGCGGCGTCGAGAAGGGCGGGGTGGAGTCCGAACTCCGTCGCGGCCGCGCGCTGTTGTCCGGGCAGGGCGATCTCGGCGAAGAGTTCCTCGCCGCGCCGCCACACCGCGCGCAGGCCGCGGAAGACGGGGCCGTAGCGGTAGTCGTGGTCGCGCAGTCCGGCGTAGAAGTCCTCCGGGGTCACCTCGACGCGTTCGGCGCCGGGCGGCGGCCAGGTGGTGAGGTCGGGGTGGGCGGCGGGGCGGGTGCGGGGGGCCGGGGTCAGGACGCCGGTGGCGTGCCGGGTCCAGCCGTCGGCGCCGGCCGCGCCGTCGCGCGCGGAGTGGATGGTGACGGTGCGGGCGCCCTGGTCGTCGGGGCCGCCGACGCCGACCTGGACGCGTACGCCGCCCTGCGCGGGCAGGATCAGCGGGGCTTCGATGACGAGTTCGTCCAGGGTGGCGCAACCGGCCTCGTCGCCCGCGCGGACGGCGAGTTCCACCAGGCCGGTGCCGGGCAGCAGGACGACGTCGCCGACGGCGTGGTCGGCGAGCCAGGGGTGGGTGCGCAGCGACAGCCGGGCGGTGCACAGTACGCCGCCGGTGTCGGGCACCTCGACCACCGCGCCGATGAGCGGGTGGTCGGCGCCGGCCAGTCCCAGCGAGGCGGCGTCGCCCGCGGCGGCGGGGGCGGGCAGCCAGTAGTGCTGGTGGTCGAAGGCGTAGGTGGGCAGGTCGACGGGGCGGGCGGCGGGCGGCAGGACGCCCGTCCAGTCCACGGGGACGCCCTTCACGAACAGTGCGGCCAGGGACGCCAGCAGCCGCCCGGGGCCGCCGTCGTCGCGGCGCAGCGTGCCGGTCACCAGCACGTCGGCGCCGTCGGCCGTCTCGCTGACCGCGGGGGCCAGCACCGGGTGGGCACCGACCTCCACGAACACGGTGTGCCCGGTCTCCAGCAGGCCGGCGACGACGGGGCCGAAACGCACCTGACGGCGCATGTTGGCGTACCAGTAGTCGGCGTCCAGGGCGCCGGCCTCGGTGACGCGCTCGCCGGTGACGGTGGAGTGGAAGGGGATGACCGGGGCCTGGCCGCGGACGTCGCCGAACGCCTTGGCGAGGGATTCGCGCACCGCGTCCACGTGCGGGGTGTGGGAGGCGAAGTCGGCCGCGATCCGCCGGGCCCGGACGCCCCGGGCCGCCAGCGTCTCGACGACCTCGTCCAGGACGCCTGCGTCCCCGGCCACCACGGCCGAGGAGGGGCCGTTGACTGCGGACACGTGCACCTGGCCCGCCCAGGGTTCGACGGCGGCGGCCGCCTCGCCCTCGGGCAGGGAAACGGCGATCATGCCGCCGTGCCCGGACAGCCGCTCGGCGATCACCTGGGACCGCAGCGCCACGAGCCGGGCCGCCTCGTCGAGCGGCAGCGCTCCTGCGACGCAGGCCGCGGCGATCTCGCCCTGGGAGTGGCCCACCACCGCGTCCGGTACGACCCCGGCCGCGGCCCACACGGCGGCGAGGGCGACCATCACGGCGAAGCCCGCCGGCTGGCCGACGTCGACGCGCCGCAGCAGGCCGTCCGGTGCCTCGCCGCGGAGCACGTCCTCCAGTTTCCAGTCCACCCAGGGTTCCAGGGCGCGGGCGCATTCGGCGATCCGTTCGGCGAACACCGGTGAGGCGTCGAGGAGTTCACGGCCCATGCCGGCCCACTGGTTGCCCTGGCCGGGGAAGACGAAGACGACCTTGCCGGCGCCGGCCGGGGCGGGGGTTCCGGTCACCACGGCGGGGCTGCTCTCGCCGCGGGCCAGCGCACCCAGTCCGGCCAGGGCCTGCGCACGGCTGCCGGCCACCACCACGGCGCGCTCCGGCAGGACGGCCCGCCGGGTCACCAGGGCCGCCGCGACGTCGGCGGGCGCGGCGTCGGCGGAGTCGAGGAACGCGGCGAGCCGGGCGGCCTGTCCGGCGAGCGCCGTGGTGCCGCGTGCCGACACCACGAGCGGTACGACAGCGGCCGTGTCCGCCGGCTCCGGCGCGGGCCGCGGCGCGGGCCCCTCGGCGGCCTCCTCTGCGGCCTCCTCAAGGATGACGTGCGCGTTGGTGCCGCTCAGCCCGAACGAGGACACCGCGGCCCGGCGCGGCCGTCCCGGGTCGGTCCACGGCCGGGCCTCGGTGAGCAGGCGCACCGCACCGGCCGACCAGTCGACCTGGGAGGAGGGCGCGTCGACGTGCAGGGTGGCGGGCATCTCGCGGTGCCGCAGCGCCTGTACGGCCTTGATCACGCCGGCGACCCCGGCGGCGGCCTGCGCGTGCCCGATGTTGGACTTCAGGGAGCCGAGCCACAGCGGCCGTTCCGGGTCCCGTTCCCGGCCGTAGGTCGCGAGCAGGGCCTGGGCCTCGATCGGGTCGCCGAGGACGGTGCCGGTGCCGTGGCCCTCCACCAGGTCCACGTCGGCCGGGGTCAGCCCGGCGTTCGCCAGCGCCTTGCGGATCACCCGCTGCTGCGAGGGTCCGTTGGGGGCGGTGAGCCCGTTGGAGGCGCCGTCCTGGTTGACGGCGCTGCCGCGGATCACGGCGAGCACCGGGTGCCCCTTGCGCCGCGCCTCCGAGAGCCGTTCCAGTACGACCACACCGGCGCCCTCGGCCCAGCCGGTGCCGTCGGCGGCGTCGGCGTAGGACTTGCACCGCCCGTCCGTGGCGAGCGCCCGCTGCCGGGAGAACTCCATGAACATCCCGGGCCCGGCCATCACCGTGGAGCCGCCGGCCAGGGCCAGGGAGCACTCGCCGCCTCGCAGGGCCTGCGCTGCCAGGTGCAGGGCGACCAGCGAGGAGGAGCAGGCGGTGTCCACGGTCACGGCCGGGCCCTCGAAGCCGAAGACGTACGACACCCGGCCGGAGGCCACGCTCGCCCCGGCGCCGGTCAGTGCGAAACCGCCGACCTCCTCCGGCACGTCACCGCCGGAGTAGTAGTCGACGCCCATGATGCCGCTGAACACACCGACGTCCGTGCCCTTCAGCGACAGCGGGTCGATACCGGCCCGCTCCAGCGCTTCCCAGGACGTCTCCAGCAGCAGCCGCTGCTGGGGGTCCATGGCCACCGCCTCGCGCGGGGAGATCCCGAAGAACAGCGGGTCGAACAGCGGTGCCTCGTGCAGGAACCCGCCCTGGCCGACGTAGGAGGTGCCGGCGTGTTCGGGGTCGGCGTCGAAGACCGTGTCGAGGTCCCAGCCGCGGTCGGTGGGGAACCCGGTGACGCCGTCGCGGCCCTCGCGGACCAGGCGCCACAGGTCCTCGGGGCCGGCGACCCCGCCGGGCAGCCGGCAGGCCATGCCGACCACGGCGACCGGCTCGTCCGGGTCGTGCACCACGGCCTGCGTCGCGGACGCGGCCGGGGACACGCCCTGGAACTCCTCGTGCAGGTGCCGGGCCAGGGCGAGCGGGGTCGGGTAGTCGAAGACGGCGGTGGCGGGCAGGTGGAGGCCGGTGGCCTCGCGCAGCCGGTTGCGCAGTTCGACGGAGGTGAGCGAGTCGAACCCGGCGTCCTTGAACACCGTCTCGGCCCTGACCCGCTCCGGCCCGGTGTGCCCGAGGACGCCTGCGACGTGGGTGCGGACCAGGTCGAGCAGCAGTGCCTCCCGCTCGGCGGGCGCCAGCCCGGCCAGCCGTCCGGCCAGTCCGTCCCGGCCCTCGCGTCCGGTGCCGCGCGCGGCACGCCGGCCCGCGCGGACCAGTCCGCGCAGCAGCGGCGGCACGGTGGCCCCGGCACTCGCGTCGGCCCGCAGCCCGCGCAGGTCCAGTTTCACCGGCACCAGCAGTGTCTGTCCGCTGCCCAGGGCCGCGTCGAACAGCTCCATGCCCTCCACGGGCCCGAGCGCCAGCACGCCGCCGCGGCGGCTCATGCGGCTGCGCGACAGATCGTCGAGGCCGGCGCCCATCCCGGTGGTCTGCTCCCACAGTCCCCAGGCGAGGGACCGGGCCGGGAACCCGGCCGCCCGGCGGCGCGCCATCAGCCCGTCCATGCAGGCGTTCGCGGCGCCGTAACTCCCGGTGCCCGCACCGAGGAAGACACCGGAGACTGAGGAGTAGGCGACAAACGCGTCCAGATCGGGCGCGAGTTCACGGGTCAGCTCGTCCAGGTGCTCCACGGCGGTCACCTTCGGCGCGAACACCCGCTCCAGCCGCCCGGGTTCGATCTCGCCGACCACACCGGCGTCGAAGACCCCGGCCGCGTGGACGACGGCGGTCAGCCGGGGCCCGCTCCCGGTCAGGCCGGTGAGCAGGGCCGCCACGGCGTCCCGGTCGGTCACGTCACAGGCGGGCACCGCGACCGACTCCGCGCCCAGCGCCTCCAGCTCCGCCACCAGCTCCGGCGCCCCGTCGGCCTGCAGACCGCTGCGGCTGACCAGGACCAGGTGCCGGATGCCGTGCCGGGTCACCAGGTGCCGGGCCAGCAGACCGGCCAGCGAACCGGTACCGCCGGTGATCAGGACCGCGCCGTCCGGGTCCAGGCCCGGCTCCCCCGAGCCGGCCGCACGGGCCAGGCGCGGCACGTACAACGCGGTACCCCGCACCGCCACCTGCGGCTCGCCGGCCGCGAGCGCGGGACCGAGGTCTGCCTCGTCGGTGTCGGGGTCGGTGTCGACGAGGGTGATCCGGCCGGGGTTCTCCGCCTGCGCGGCACGCACGAGACCCCACACGGCCGCGCCACCGGGGTCGGTGACCGCACGGTCGCCACCGGCCGGCACGGCACCCCGGGTGACCACGACCAGCCGCCCCTCCCCGGCGGCCTCGTCCGCCAGCCACGCCTGCACGGCCGCCAGCGCCCTCCCCGCCAACGCCACCGGCGTGTCACCGGCGCCGCTACGGGCCTCGACCACCGTGGCCTCCGGCACCTGGCCGGCGCCGGCCACGGACGGCAGCTCGCTCCACTCCACCTGGAACAGCGCGTCGGTGCCGGGCGCACCGGCCGCCGCTTCGAGCTGCTCGCCGGAGACGGCCCGCGAGACCAGCGAGTCCAGGGTCAGCACCAGGCCGCCGGTGTCGTCCACGGCCTCCAGCGACAGCGTGTCCGGGTCGGGCCGCAGCAGCCGTACCCGGATCGACGTGGCACCGGAGGCGTGCAGGGTGAGCCCGTTCCAGGCGAACGGCAGCCGTACGACCGCCTCCTCCTGCGCCACGGCACCGTCGGTCACCTCGGCGGCGGCGTCCAGGATGCTCGCGTGCAGCGCGGCGTCGAGCAGCGCCGGGTGGATACCGAACCCGGCGGCGTTCTCCCGCTGCTCCTGCGGTACGACGACCTCGGCGAACAGCTCGCCGTCGCGCCGCCACACCTTTTGCACGCACTGGAACGCCGGGCCGTACCCGTATCCCGCGCGCGTCAGCTTCTCGTAGCCGCCGGAGATGTCGACCTGCCGGGCGCCGGGCGGCGGCCAGGCGGTGAAGTCGAAGGTGCCGGCGGAGGTGACGCCGGTGCTCAGCGTCCCGCCCGCGTGCCGGGTCCAGGCCTCCGGGCCGCTCTCCGTGCCGACCTCGTGGCGCGTGGAGTACACCTCCACGCTGCGGGCCCCGGTCTCGTCCGGCCCGCCGACGGCCACCCGGACCCGTACGGCGCCCTGCTCCGGGACGACCAGGGGCGCCTCGACGACCAGCTCGTCCAGCACCCCGCAGCCGACCTCGTCACCGGCCCGCACGGCGAGTTCGACCAGCCCGGTGCCGGGCACCAGCACCACTCCCCCGATGGCGTGGTCCGCCAGCCAGGGATGCGTCCGCAGGGACAGCCGGGAGGTGAACACCAGCCCGTCGGACTGCGGCAACTGCACCACCGCGCCCAGCAACGGGTGATCCGCCGCGCCCTGACCCAGGGCCGTGGCGTCCAGAAGGGGGCGGGGGGCCGGGAGCCAGTAGTGCTGGTGGTCGAAGGCGTACGTCGGCAGGTCCACGTGGGCTTCGGTGGCGCCCTCGGGGAGAATCGCCGCCCAGTTCACCCTGGTGCCGTGCACGAAGAGGTGGGCCACGGCCGAGAGCAGGGTCTGGGCCTCGCCGCGGTCGTCGCGCAGGGCGGGCACGCTCACCGCGTCCTCGCCCGCCGATTCCGTGATCGCGCCGGTCAGCGCACCACCGGGACCGAGCTCCAGGAACACCGAGCCACCGGAGGCGGCGATGCCGTCGGCGAAGCGGACCGGGCGGCGGACGTGGTCGACCCAGTACGCCGGGTCCGTCAACTGGCCCGGCACCGCAAGCCTTCCGGTCACGTTCGATACGACGGGGATGACGGGCTCGTTCCACGCCAGCCCCTCCAAGGCTGCCGCGAAATCGGCCAGCATCGGCTCCATCAGGGCCGAGTGGAAGGCATGCGAGACGGTGAGCCGCTTGACCCGGCGGCCCTGCTCGCGCAGCTTCTCCGCCACCGCCACAACGGCCGTCTCATCGCCGGAGAGGACAACCGACCCGGGTGCGTTCACCGCCGCCAAGTCCACGCCGTCACCGAGGTGTTCGGCGACCTCGCCCTCACTCGCGGCCACCGCGACCATCGCACCACCCGTCGGCAGGGCCTGCATCAGCCGGCCGCGCGCGGCCACCAGCGCCGCCGCGTCCTCCAGCGACAGCACCCCCGCCACATGCGCCGCGACGACCTCACCGATCGAGTGCCCGGCCACCACGTCCGGCCGTACACCCCAGGACTCCACCAGCCGGAACAGCGCCGACTCCACCGCGAACAGACCGGCCTGCGTGAACACCGTCTGGTCCAGCAGGTCCGCGTGATCGAAGATCACATCCTTGAGGGGGAGTTCCGCACCGAGCTGTGCGTCCAAGGCCGCACACGCATCGTCCAGCGCCCGCGCGAACACCGGATACCGCTCACACAACTCACGGCCCATACCGACCCGTTGCGACCCCTGCCCCGGAAAGACGAACACCGTCTTCCCGTCGGTGTTCGAGCCCGTGACCACGGAGGGAGTCGTCTCCCCGGCGGCCAGTGCCCGCAGCCCGGAAACCACTCCCTCGCGGCTCTCGGCGAGGACCACGGCCCGTTCGGGAAGCACCGCCCGCCGGGACACCAGCGCCCCCGCGACGACCTCCGGCGGTGTACCGGTGTCGGTGAGGAAGTCCGCCAGTCGCCCCGCCTGTCCGGCGAGGGCAGTCTCGTTGCGTGCCGACACCACCACCGGTATCGGGCCCTGGGCAGGGGCCACCGGTGCGATGCCGGGCTCCTCCGGTGCCTGTTCGAGGATGACGTGGGCGTTGGTGCCGCTGACGCCGAAGCCGGAGACGCCGGCGCGGCGCGGCCGGTCCAGGCGCGGCCAGTCGCGGGGCTCGGTGAGCAGTCGTACCGCGCCCGTGTCCCAGTCGACGCGGGGGGAGGGCTCGTCGACGTGCAGGGTGGCCGGGAGGACGCCGTGCCGCATGGCCTGGATCATCTTGATGACACCGGCGACGCCCGCGGCGGCCTGGGTGTGCCCGATGTTGGACTTCAACGAGCCCAGCCACAGCGGCTGTTGCCGGTCCTGGCCGTAGGTGGCGAGCAGGGCCTGCGCCTCGATCGGGTCGCCGAGGACGGTGCCCGTGCCGTGGCCCTCCACCGCGTCCACGTCGGAGGGGGTCAGGCCGGCCGCGGCCAGGGCCTTGCGGATCACCCGCTGCTGCGAAGGACCGTTGGGCGCGGTCAGGCCGTTGGACGCGCCGTCCTGGTTGACCGCTGTGCCGCGCACGACGGCCAGCACCCGGTGGCCCTTGCGCCGCGCCTCCGACAGCCGCTCCAGGACGACGACTCCCGCGCCCTCGGCCCAGCCGGTGCCGTCGGCGGACGACGAGTAGGCCTTGCAGCGGCCGTCGGCGGCCAGGCCCCGCTGCCGCGAGAAGTCGATGAACAGGCCGGGTGTGGCCATGACGGTGGCGCCGCCGGCCAGGGCCATCGTGCACTCGCCGCGTCGCAGGGCCTGCACGGCGAGGTGGATGGCGACCAGGGAGGAGGAGCAGGCGGTGTCCAGGGTGACGGCGGGACCCTCGAAGCCGAAGACGTAGGAGATGCGGCCGGAGGCCACGCTGGACGCGGCGCCGGTGCCGGTGAAGCCCTCCAGTTCCGGCGGGACGCTGCCACCGGCGAAGTAGTCGACGCCCATGATGCCGTTGAAGACGCCGACGTCGGTGCCCTTCAGCGACAGCGGGTCGATGCCGGACCGCTCCAGCGCCTCCCAGGACGTCTCCAGCAGCAACCGTTGCTGCGGGTCCATCGCCAGCGCCTCACGCGGGGAGATGCCGAAGAACTCCGCGTCGAACCGACCGGCGCCGTGCAGGAACCCGCCCTGGTCGACGTAGGAGGTGCCGGTCTTCTCGGGGTCGGCGTCCAGCAGGGTGTCGAGGTCCCAGCCGCGGTCGTCCGGGAAGCCGGACACCCCGTCGCGGCCCTCGGCGACCAACTCCCACAGGTCCTCGGGCGTGTCGACACCGCCGGGCAGCCGGCAGGCCATGCCCACGATCGCGATCGGCTCGCGCGACGCGGCCAGCAGCTGCTGGTTCCGCTTCTTCAGCGTGCCGACCTCTTCCAGCGACTTGCGCAGCGCCTCGACAAGCTTCTCGTAGGAAGCACTCACTGTCCCTGCCCCAATCTGTCGTGTGCCGCGTCAGCCTTCGAGGGTTCCGCTGTCGCCCAGCGCGAGGTGTACGAGGTCGTCGACGTCCAGGCCGGCCAGTGCTCCGGGAGCGGTGTCCGGTTCGCCGGGCACGGGTGCGCCGGGTTCCAGGGCGGCCAGCTCCACCAGCGCGTCCAGCAGGCCGGCCTCCCGGAACCGCTCCAGCGGAAGGCTGATCAGCGCGTGGCGCAGCCGTTCCTCGTCCGCCTCCGCCGCCGGCCGCTGCCCTGTCGCGCCCTCCGGGACGAGTTCGCCGTGCAGGTGGCGGGCCAGGGCGAGCGGTGTGGGGTAGTCGAAGACCACGGTGGCGGAGAGGTTGACGCCGGTCGCGGCGCGCAGCCGGTTGCGCAGCTCCACGGAGGTGAGGGAGTCGAACCCGGCGTCCTTGAACGCCGTTTCCGCTCCGACGCCGTCCGCTCCCGTGTGACCGAGCACGCCGGCCACATGACCGCGGACGACGTCCAGCACCACGGCTTCCTGCCGGTCGCGGTCGAGGCCGGCCAGCCGGCGCAGCAGGCCGTCGCCGCCGTCGCCGGCGGCGGCCCGCGCCGACTGCCGCCCGGTGCGGACGAGTCGGCGGAGCAGCGGCGGCACTCCGGGTCCCGTGGCCGCCTCGGCGCGTACGGCCCGCAGGTCCAGCTTGACCGGGACGAGCAGCGTGTCGTCGCCGGTCAGGGCGGCGTCGAAGAGGGCCAGGCCCTCCTGCGGCGCGAGCGGCAGGATGCCACCACGCCGGTTGCCGCGGGTGCGGGCCGCCGCCTCCGCGCCGGTGGTCATCCCGGTGGTCTGCTCCCAGGGTCCCCAGGCCAGGGACAGCGCGGGCAGGCCCGCTGCCCTGCGCCGGGCCATCGTGGCGTCCAGCCAGGCGTTGGCGGCGGCGTAGTTGCCCTGACCGGCCGAGCCGAACAGCCCGGAGGCGGAGGAGAACACCGCGAACGTCGTCAGGTCCCGCGTGCGGGTCAGCTCGTCCAGGTGCTGTACGGCCGCCACCTTCGGCGCGAAGACGTGGGCCAGCCGCTCGCGGTGGAGGGTGCCGATCACACCGTCGTCCAGGACGCCCGCGGTGTGCAGGACGGCGGTCAGCGGGTGCTCGTCGGGTACGGAGTCCAGCAGGGCGGTGAGCGCCTCCCGGTCGGCGATGTCGCAGGCGGCCACCCGTACGGTCGTCGCGCCGAGCGCGGTCAGCTCGGCGACCAGTTCCCGCGCGCCTTCGGCGTCCGGGCCGCGCCGGCTCGCCAGGAGCAGATGCCGGACGCCGCGCCGCTCGACCAGGTGCCGGGCCAGCAGGGCGCCGAGCGAGCCGGTGCCGCCGGTGACGAGGACGGTGCCCTCCGGGTCCCAACCCGGGTCCCCGGGGGCGGCGGTGGCCCGTGCCAGGCGCGGGGCACGGACGGTCGTACCGTGCAGCGCGAGCTGCGGTTCCCCGGCCGCCGCCGCGGTGGTGAGGAGGGCGGTGAGGGAGTCGTCGTCCTCCCACGGCGCATCGGTGTCGATGAGCGTGATCCGGTCGGGGTTCTCCGCCTGGGCGGCCCGTACGAGCCCCCAGACGGCCGCCCCCGCCGGGTCGGTCACGGTGTCCTCGCCGGCGGCGGGCACCGCGCCCCGGGACAGGACCACGAGCCGGGACTCCGCGAGCCGCTCGTCGGCCAGCCAGGCCTGCAGGACGTCCAGGACCCGGGCGGTGCGCTCCAGGGCGTCGTCGGAGCCGTCCGCCGGTACGGCCAGCACCTCCGGCACGCCGTCACCGGCGACGTCGGCGGCGGTGGCGACCCGCGTCCAGGCCGGCGCCGGGGTGCCCGTGCGGACCGGCACGGTGAGGTCGGTCCACTCCACACGGAACAGCGCGTCCCCGCCGGGCGCGCCGGCCGCGGCCTCCAACTGCTCGGCGCTGACCGCGCGGAACACCAGCGACTCGGTCGTGAGCACCGGCGCACCGGTCTCGTCGGCGGCCTGCACCGCCACGGCGTCGGGCCCGGACGGCGCCACCCGCACCCGCAGCGCCGAGGCGCCGCCTGCGTGCAGCGCCAGCCGGTTCCACGCGAACGGCAGGACCGTGCGCGGCGCATCGCCGGGAGCGGCGTCGGCCGGGGTGACGAATCCGTTGGCGTGCAGGGCCGCGTCGAGCAGGGCCGGGTGGATACCGAACCCGGCCGCCTCCTCTCGCTGCCCGTCCGGCAGGGCGACCTCGGCGTACACCTCGTCGCCGCGCCGCCAGACCGCCCGCAGCCCCTGGAAGACCGGGCCGTAGGTGTACCCCTTCTCGATGAGACCGGAGTAGAAGGCGTCGACGTCGACCTCGGCCCGCTCGGCGCCGGGCGGCGGCCACGCGGTGAAGTCGAAGGTACCGCCGGTCGCGGGGACCGTGCCGGTCATGGTGCCCGTGGCGTGCCGGGTCCAGGCCGCGCTGCCGATCTCACCGGCCGCGTCCTCCCGGGCGGAGTACACCGCCACCGTCCGCAGCCCCTCGTCGTCCGCCCCGCCGACGGCGACCTGGACGCGTACGCCGCCCTGCTCGGGCACGACCAGCGGCGCCTCGATGACGAGTTCCTCCACGATCCCGCAGGCGACCTCGTCACCGGCGCGGACCGCCAGCTCGATGAGCCCGGTGCCGGGCAGAAGGACCACTCCCCCGACGGCATGGTCCGCCAGCCAGGGATGCGTCCGCAGGGACAGCCGGGACGTGCACAGCACACCGCCGGTCTCCGGCACCTCCACCACCGCACCCAGCAGTGGATGATCCGCCGTGCTCTGTCCGAGGGCTGCGGCGTCGGTGGCGGGGGCCATGTGCAGCCAGTAGTGGCGGTGGTCGAAGGCGTACGTGGGCAGGTCCACGTGGGCTTCCGTGGCGCCCTTCGGGAGGGCTGCCGCCCAGTTCACCGTCGTGCCGCGTACGAAGAGGTGGGCCACGGCCGAGAGCAGGGTCTGGGCCTCGCCGCGGTCGTCGCGCAGGGCCGCGACGCTCACCGCGTCCACCGATTCCGTGATCGCGCCGGTCAGCGCTCCGCCGGGACCGAGTTCGAGGAACACCGAGCCACCGGAGGCGGTGATGCCGTCGGCGAAGCGGACCGGGCGGCGGACGTGGTCGACCCAGTACGCCGGGTCCGTCAACTGGCCCGGCACCGCGAGCCTTCCGGTCACATTGGACACCACCGGGATGGACGGCTCGTTCCACGTCAGCCCCTCCAAGGCTGCCGCGAAGTCGGCCAGCATCGGCTCCATCAGGGCCGAGTGGAAGGCATGGGAGACGGTGAGCCGCTTCACGCGGCGGCCCTGCTCGCGCAGCTTCTCCGCCACCGCCACAACGGCCGTCTCATCGCCGGACAGCACGACCGATCCGGGTGCGTTCACCGCCGCCAAGTCCACGCCGTCACCGAGGTGTTCGGCGACCTCGCCCTCACTCGCGGCCACCGCGACCATCGCACCACCCGTCGGCAGGGCCTGCATCAGCCGGCCGCGCGCGGCCACCAGCGCCGCCGCGTCCTCCAGCGACAGCACCCCCGCCACATGCGCCGCGACGACCTCACCGATCGAGTGCCCGGCCACCACGTCCGGCCGTACACCCCAGGACTCCACCAGCCGGAACAGCGCCGACTCCACCGCGAACAGACCGGCCTGCGTGAACACGGTCTGGTCCAGCAGGTCCGCGTGATCGAAGATCACATCCTTGAGGGGGAGTTCCGCACCGAGCTGTGCGTCCAAGGCCGCACACGCATCGTCCAGCGCCCGCGCGAACACCGGATACCGCTCACACAACTCACGGCCCATACCGACCCGTTGCGACCCCTGCCCCGGGAACACGAACACCGTCTTGCCGTCGGCATCCGACCCGGTGACCACGAGCGGCGTCGTCTCCCCGTCGGCCAGTGCCCGCAGCCCGGCCACCGCCTCCTCACGCGACCCGGCGACGACCACGGCCCGCTCCGCGAGCACCGCCCGCCGGGACACCAGCGCCCCCGCCACGGCCGCCAGCGGCGCATCGGTCCCACCGACGAACGCGGCCAGTCGACCCGCCTGCCCGACCAGCGCACCAGCGCTCCGCGCCGACACGATCACGGGAAAGACGCCATCGGCCGGGACCACGGGCTCGGCAGTGGACTCCTCCGGCGCCTGCTCCAAAATGACGTGGGCGTTGGTGCCGCTGACGCCGAACCCGGAGACGCCCACGCGGCGCGGCCGGTTCACGTCCGGCCACTCCCGGGCCTCCGTCAGCAGTTCGACGGCGCCGTCCGACCAGTCGACCTGGGATGTCGGGGAGTCGACGTGCAGGGTGGCCGGGAGGACGCCGTGCCGCATGGCCTGAACCATCTTGATCACGCCGGCGACGCCCGCGGCCATCTGGGTGTGCCCGATGTTGGACTTCAACGATCCCAGCCACAGCGGGCGTTCGCGGTCCTGGCCGTAGGTGGCGAGCAGGGCCTGCGCCTCGATCGGGTCACCGAGGACGGTGCCCGTGCCGTGCCCCTCCACCGCGTCCACGTCCGCCGGAGTCAGCCCGGCGTTCGCCAGCGCCTTGCGGATCACCCGCTGCTGCGAAGGACCGTTGGGAGCGGTCAGGCCGTTGGACGCACCGTCCTGGTTCACCGCGCTGCCCCGCACCACCGCCAGCACCCGGTGCCCCTTGCGCCGCGCCTCCGACAGCAGCTCCAGCACGACCACACCCGCACCCTCGGCCCAGCCCGTGCCGTCGGCCGCATCCGCGTACGACTTGCAACGACCGTCCGAGGCCAGACCCCGCTGCCGGGAGAACTCGACGAAGGTGCCCGGCGTCGCCATGACGGTGGCTCCGCCGGCGAGGGCCATCGAGCACTCGCCGTTGCGCAGGGCCTGGGCGGCGAGGTGGATGGCGACCAGGGAGGACGAGCAGGCGGTGTCGACGGTCACCGCGGGGCCCTCGAAGCCGAACACGTAGGCGACGCGGCCGGAGGCGACGCTGCCCATGCCCCCGGTCCCGGTGAAACCCTCCAGCTCGGGCGGTACCGGGCCCGAGGTCCCGTAGCCCTGGCCCATCAGGCCGGAGAAGACGCCGACGTCCGAGCCCTTCAACGACAGCGGATCGATGCCCGCCCGCTCCAGCGCCTCCCAGGACGTCTCCAGCAGCAGCCGCTGCTGCGGGTCCATCGCCAGCGCCTCACGCGGCGAGATGCCGAAGAAACCGGCGTCGAACAGTGCGGCGTCGTAGAGAAAGCCGCCCTGGCTCACGTACGAGGTGCCGGTCCGGTCCGGGTCGTCGCTGAAGAAGCCGCTCAGGTCCCAGCCGCGGTCGTCGGGGAAGCCGGACATCGCGTCCCGGCCCTCGCACACCAACCGCCACAGCTCGTCCGGGCTGTCGACGCCACCGGGCAGGCGGCAGGCCATGCCGACGATAGCGATCGGTTCGTCCGGGTCGGCGGCCCTGACCGCCGTGACCGGCGCCGGGGTGGTCGCCGTCGTCTCGGCCAGCTCGCCGTGCAGGTGGCGGGCGAGGGACTGGGGGTTCGGGTGGTCGAAGACCACGGTGGAGGCCAGTTTGAGGCCGGTGGCCTCGCGGAGCCTGTTGCGCAGTTCGACCGAGGTGAGCGAGTCGAACCCGGAGTCACGGAAGGCGGTCTCGGGCTTGATGCCCTCGGGACCGGAGTGGCCGAGCACGGTCGCCGCGTGCGTCCGCACCAGGTCCAGCAGCAGTGCTTCCTGCTCGGCCGTGCCCAGCCCGGCCAGCCGGTCCGCCAGGCCGCCGCCGCTGTCGCCGGCCGCGGCCCGCACGGTCTGCCGGCCGGTGCGCACCAGGCCGCGCAGCAGGGTGGGGACGGCCCGGCCGGCGCCGGCGTCGGTGCGCAGCTGCCGCAGGTCCAGTTTGGCCGGGACGAGCAGGGCCTCACCGGTGCGCAGGGCCGCGTCGAAGAGGTCCATGCCCTCGTCGGGGGACATGGGCAGGACACCGCCGCGCCGGTTCATCCGGCTTCGGGTGAGGTCGTCCATGCCGGCCGCCATACCGCCGGTGGCCTGGTCCCACAGACCCCAGGCGAGCGAGGTGGCCGGCAGGCCCGCGGCCCGGCGCTGCTGGGCCACGGCGTCCAGGAAGGCGTTGGCCGCCGCGTAGCTGCCGGTGCCCGCGCCGAGGAAGACGGAGGAGACGGACGAGAAGACGACGAACGCGGCGAGTTCCGGGGCGAGTTCGCGGGTCAGTTCGTCCAGGTGCCGCACCGCTGTCACCTTCGGCGCGAACACCCGCGCCACCTGTTCGGGCTGGATGGTGCCGATCACTCCGGCGTCCGCGATGCCCGCCGTGTGCACGACCCCGGTCAGCGGACGGCCACCCCGGCGGGCCTCGGTCAGCAGCGCGGCGACCGCGTCGCGGTCGGTGACGTCGCAGGATGCCACCGTGACCTCGGTGGCGCCGAGTTCGGTGAGTTCGGCGACCAGTTCGGCGGCGCCATCGGCTGCTTGGCCGCGGCGGCTGGCCAGCAGGAGGTGGCGGATGCCGTGCCGGGTGACCAGGTGCCGGGCCAGCAGTCCGCCGAGCGAGCCGGTGCCGCCGGTGATGAGGACCGTGCCCTCCGGGTCCAGTGCCACCGGTGCCTTTGCTTCCGCTGCCGCTTGGTCGTGGCCCGCCGCGGTGGCACGGGCGAGCCGGGGGATGTACAAGGTCTGCCCGCGCAGGGCCAGTTCGGGCTCCGTGTCCACTGTCAGGCGGGTCAGGACGTCGGCGGAGTTCTCGAACAGGATGCCGGGGTCGAGCGCGGGGTCGAGGTCGAGGAGGACGAGGCGGTCCGGGTTCTCGGACTGCGCGGCACGGATCAGGCCCCACACCGCGCCACCCGCCGGATCGGTCACCGCGCCGTCGGCGCCGGCCGGTACCGCTCCCCGGGTGGCCACGACCAGCCGGGTCGGTTCCAGGGCGGGGGCGGCCAGCCAGGCCTGCACGGCCGCCAGCACCCGGTTCGTCAGGGCCAGCGCCGGGTCGTCCTCGCCCTGGTCGTGGGCCGCGACGGCCTCCAGTACGACGAGCGCGGGCAGGTCCGACGCCGTGGCCGAGCCCTCCGCCAGGGCGGTGACGTCGGCGGCGGAGCGCACCGCGGCCCAGGCCGGCGGCTCGTCCGCCGGCGCCTCGGCTCCGGGCAGCGCGGTCCACTCGACACGGAACAGCGAGTCGTCGCTCGCCGTACCCGCGGCGCTCTCCAACTGCTCCGCGGACAGCGGCCGCAGCTCCGCCGACTCCGCCCGCAGCACCAGCCCGCCGGCGGGGTCGGCCGCCTCCAGCGCGAGCGCGTCGCGGCCCTGCGGCGTGACCCGGACCCGCAGCGCCGTGGCGCCGACGGCGTGCAGCGCGAGTCCGTGCCAGATCGGGTACCACACCCGGGAGCCGCCGTCGGCCGCGGCGGCGTCCAGCAGCGCCAGGTGCAGGGCCGCGTCCAGCAGCGCGGGATGCAGCCCGAACCGCCCGGCCTCCTCTCGCTCGTCCTCCGGTACGGCGACCTCGGCGAGGATCTCGTCACCGAACCGCCAGAGCCCGCGGACGGCCCGGAAGAGGGGCCCGTGCTCGTAGCCGCGCCGGACCAGACCGTCGTACAGCGCCTCCACGTCGACGCGCCGGGCACCGGCCGGCGGCCAGGCTGCGAAGTCGGCCAGCGGGCTCTCGCCCGGCTTGGGCGTCGCCGTCAGCACACCGGTGGCGTGCCGCACCCAGGCCTCCGCGCCGCTCACCTCCGTGGCGTCCTCGCGCGTCGAGTACACGGTGACCGGACGGCAGCCGCTCTCGTCGACACCGCCGACCGCGACCTGGACGCGCACCCCGCCGTGCTCCGGCAGCACCAGCGGCACGCCGACCGTGAGTTCGTCCACGGTTCCGCACCCGACCTCGTCACCGGCCCGCACCGCCAGCTCGACCAGGGCCGCGGCGGGGACGAGGACCACTCCGCCGACCGTGTGATCGGCCAGCCAGGGGTGTGTGCGCAGGGACAGCCGGGAGGTGCACAACACCCCGCCCGTCTCGGGCACCTCGACGATCGCACCGATCAACGGGTGGTCCGTCGATGCCTGGCCGAGCGCGGTGGCGTCGCTCGCTCCGTTCAGCCGGAGCCAGTAGTGGCGGTGGTCGAAGGCGTACGTCGGCAGGTCCACCTGTACGGCATCAGCGCCGGCGGGCAGGACGCCGGTCCAGTCGACGGGGACGCCCTTGACGAAGACCTCCGCGATCGACGCCAACAGGCGCCGCAGGCCGCCTTCCTCGCGGCGCAGGGAACCGGTGACGACGGCCTCGGACCCCGTCTCGTCCACGATCTCGTTCACCGGCTGCACAAGGACCGGATGGGCGCTGGACTCGATGAACACCGAGTGCCCCTCGGCGAGGAGAGCGGCGATGGCAGGTCCGAAGCGGACCCGGCTGCGCAGGTTGCGATACCAGTAGCCGCCGTCCAGGACACCCGCCTCGCGCACCCACTCCCCGGTGACCGTGGAGAAGAAGGGCACCAGCGGTGCCTGGCTGCGGATGTCGGAGAAGGCTTCCGCCAAGGCCCCTTCGATGGCCTCGACATGGCGGGTGTGGGAGGCGTAATCCACCGCCACCCGGCGCACCCGTACACCGTCGGCTTCAAGAGCGGCGAGGGCTTCGTCCAACGCTTCCGCGTCTCCGGCGATCACCACGGAGGAAGGGCTGTTGACGGCGGCTATTTCAACCCGGCCGTCCCAGGCGGTGATCCGGGAGGCAGCCTCCGCCTCGGACAGCGCCACCGACGCCATACCACCCCGGCCCGCCAACCCACCCGCGATCACCTGACTGCGCACGGCCACGATCCGCGCCGCGTCCTCCAGCGACAACGCACCGGCCACACAGGCGGCGGCGATCTCGCCCTGCGAGTGACCGACCACCGCATCCGGTACGACACCCACGGACGCCCACACCGCGGCCAGGCCCACCATCACCGCGAAACTCGCCGGCTGCACCACATCCACCCGCGCCAGCAGATCAGCGTCCCCGCGCAGCACAGCCACCAAGTCCCAGTCCACCCACGGCTCCAGAGCCCGGACACACTCTTCGATCCTGGCGGCGAACACCGGCGAGGAATCCAGCAACTCCCGGCCCATCCCCAGCCACTGCGAACCCTGACCCGGGAACACCAACACCGTCCGCCCAGGCGCACCCACAGAACCGAACACCACCGCGGGACTGCTCTCCCCGTTCGCCAACGCGCCCAGCCCGGCCACCGCCTCCTCCCGGCTCCCGGCGACGACCACGGCACGTTCGTTCAGCAAGGCTCGCTGGGTGAGGAGGGCACTCGCGAGGTGGGCGAGTGGTGTGTCGGTGTCGCCGGTGAAGGCGGCCAGGCGACCGGCCTGGCCGGCCAGTGCTGCTTCGGTGGCCGCCGACACCACCAGCGGTACCACGCCGACGCCCGGGGGCACCGGCTCCGTGGCCGGTTCCTCCGGGGGTTCTTCCAGGATCAGGTGGGCGTTGGTACCGCTGACGCCGAAGGAGGAGACGCCGGCCCGGCGGGGGCGGCCGGTCCGGGGCCAGTCCTGTTCCTCGGTGAGCAGCTCGATCGCCCCGGCGGACCAGTCGACCTGGGAGGACGGGGTGTCGACGTGCAGGGTGGCGGGCAGGACGCCGTACCGCATCGCCTGGACCATCTTGATGACACCGGCGACCCCGGCGGCGGCCTGCGTGTGCCCGATGTTGGACTTCAACGACCCCAGCCACAGCGGGCGTTCGCGGTCCTGGCCGTAGGTCGCGAGGAGGGCCTGCGCCTCGATCGGGTCGCCGAGGACCGTGCCCGTGCCGTGGCCCTCGACCACGTCCACGTCCGCCGGGGTCAGGCCCGCCTCGGCCAACGCCTTGCGGATGACGCGCTGTTGGGACGGCCCGTTCGGGGCGGTGAGGCCGTTGGAGGCGCCGTCCTGGTTGACGGCGGACGCGCGGACGACGGCCAGCACCCGGTGTCCGTTGCGGCGGGCGTCGGACAGGCGCTCCAGTACGACGACACCGGCGCCCTCGGCCCAGCCGGTGCCGTCGGCCGCGTCGGCGTACGACTTGCAGCGGCCGTCGGCGGCCAGCGCCCGCTGCCGCGAGAACTGCATGAACATACCGGGTCCGGCCATGACGGTGGCACCGCCCGCCAGGGCCATCGAGCACTCCCCGCGGCGCAGCGCCTGGGCGGCCAGGTGCATGGCGACGAGGGAGGAGGAGCAGGCGGTGTCCACGGTCACCGCGGGGCCTTCGAGACCGAAGACGTAGGAGATGCGGCCCGAGGCGACGCTTCCGGTGGTACCGGTGCCGGTGAAGCCCTCCAGCTCGGGTGGGACGGGGCCGCCGGTCGCGTAGCCCTCGTTGATGACGCCCACGAAGACACCGACGTCCGAGCCCTTGAGCGTGAGCGCGTCGATGCCGGCCCGCTCCAGCGCCTCCCAGGACATTTCCAGCAGGAGCCGCTGCTGGGGGTCCATCGCCACGGCCTCGCGCGGGGAGATCCCGAACAGACCCGCGTCGAACAGGGCCGCCTCGTGCAGGAAGCCGCCCTGGTCGACGTAGGACTTGCCTGTCTTGTCGGGGTCGGCGTCGAACAGCGCCTCCAGGTCCCAGCCGCGGTCGGTCGGGAACTCCGAGACGCCGTCGCCGCGTTCGTGGACGAGTCGCCACAGGTCGTCGGGGCCGGTCACCCCGCCGGGCAGCCGGCACGCCATGCCCACGATCGCGATCGGCTCCGCCTTCTCGGCCTCAAGTTCACGGACGCGTTGCTGGGAGCGGCGCGCGTCGGCGAGAACGCGCTTGAGGTAGTCGCGAAGCTTGCTTTCATCCGCCATTGCGGGTCAGCTCCTAGTGGGGCTAAGGCGTCAGGTGGACTGCGGGGCGGGCGTGGACATGGCGTGGGGGTACTGCAGTGACCGGGCGCCGGGCCGCCCGGTCGGAGACCGATGACGGGAGGCCGGTGACCGGTCTCCGGTGGTTAGTGGCCGAATTCGGTGTCGATGAGTTCGAACAGGTCGTCGTCGGATGCGGAGGCGAAGTCCAGGTCCTCCTCGGTGTCCGGCTCGCCGACGTTCGCGGTGGACCAGGTGGTGAGCAGGCCCTGGAGCCGGGTGGCGACCTGGGCGCGGGTGGTGTCGTCGGGCGCGGTGCCGGCCAAGAGGGTCTCCAGCTTGCTGAGTTCGGCGAGCAGGGGGTGCGTGGTCGGAGCGGCCTGGTCGCCGGGGGCCAGCCGGTCGTGCAGGTAGCGGGCGAGGGCGAGGGGGGTCGGGTAGTCGAAGACGGCGGTGGCGGGCAGGCTGAGGCCGGTGGCCTCGCGGAGCCGGTTGCGCAGTTCGACCGAGGTGAGCGAGTCGAACCCGGCGTCCTTGAAGGCTGTTTCGGCCCTGATCTGGTCCGCCCCGGTGTGGCCGAGGACGGTCGCCACCCGGCCCTGCACCAGCTCCAGCAGCAGCGTCTCCCGCTCGGCCGGGGACAGCGCGGCCAGCTTGCGGGCGAGTCCGCCGGAGTCCCCGGCGCCGGTCCGGGCGGCCTTCCGGCCGGTCCGCACCAGGCCGCGGAGCAGGGGCGCGACACCGGCGCCGAGCGCGGCGTCGGCGCGCAGTGCCCGCAGGTCCAGTTTCACGGGCAGCACCAGCGCCTCGCCGGCCGGCAGGGCCGCGTCGAGCAGTTCCATCCCCTCCCCCGGCGTGAGCGGTACGACACCGCCGCGCCGGCCGGTCCGATGCGGTGCGGCCTCACCGGTGGCCGGATCCTGGCCGGTGGTCGGCTCCCACGGGCCCCAGGCCAGCGAGACGGCGGGCAGACCGGCCGCCCGGCGGCGGTGGGCCACCGCGTCGAGATAGGCGTTGGCCGCCGCGTAGCCGCCGGTGCCCGCGCCCAGGAAGACGGAGGAGGCGGAGGACAGCAGGATGAACGCGGCGAGTTGCGGGGCGAGTTCGCGGGTCAGCTCGTCCAGGTGCCGGACGGCCGTCACCTTGGGGGCGAAGACCCGGGCCAGCCGGTCCCGGTCCATCTCGCCGATCACCCCGGCGTCGAAGACGCGTGCCGCGTGCACGACGGCGGTCAGCGGGTGCGCCTGCGGTACGGCGGCGAGGAGCGCGGCGAGCGCGGCGCGGTCGGTGACATCGCACGCCACCACCGACACGTCGGCTCCCTGTTCCCCGAGTTCGGCGACGAGCCGGTCGGTGCCCTCGGCTGCCCTCCCGCGGCGGCCGGCCAGCACGAGATGGCGTACGCCGTGCCGCTCGACCAGGTGCCGGGCGACCTCGGCGCCGAGCGTCCCGGTGCCGCCGGTGACCAGGACCGTGCCCTCCGGGTCCAGCGCCGGTGTCCCGGAGCCGCCGGCCGGGGCCAGCCGCGCCAGCCGCGGCACGTACAGCGCCGTGCCCCGGACGGCCACCTGCGGCTCGCCGCTCGCCAGGACGGGACCTAGGTCGGTCTCGCCCGTCTCGGTGTCGACGAGGACGATCCGGTCGGGGTTCTCCGCCTGCGCGGCCCGCACCAGGCCCCAGACGGCCGCGCCGGCCGGGTCGGTGACCGCCGCATCGCCACCGGCGGGCACGGCACCCCGGGTAACCACGACCAGCCGGCTGTCCTCGGTGCCCTCCTCCGCCAGCCATGCCTGCACGGCCTCCAGTACCCGCCCCGCCAACGCCACGGGCGTGTCGTCGTCACCGGACCGCGCCTCGACCACCGTCGCCTCGGGCACCTCACCGGCGCCGGCCGCGGACGGCAGCTCGGTCCACTCCACCCGGTACAGCCCGTCGTCCGCGCCGGTACCGGCCGCCGTCGACAGCTGCTCGGCCGAGAGCGGCCGTAGCGTGACGGCCTCCGCCGTGACCACGGTGCCACCGGCCGCGTCGGCGGCCTCGACCGCCAGGGCGCCGGAGGCGGACCGCGCCAGACGCACGCGCAGCACGCCGGCGCCCTCCGCGTGCAGCGCCAGCCGGCTCCACTCCAGCGGCTGCCACAGCCGAGCGTCGTCGGCGGCCGAGGCATCGAGCAGCGCCGGGTGCAGGGCGGCTTCCAGCAGGGCGGGATGGATGCCGAACCGGGCCGCCGCGTCCCGCTGCCCGTCCGGCAGCGCGACCTCGGCGAACAGTTCCTCGCCGCGCCGCCACACCGCCCGCAGGCCCTGGAAGACCGGGCCGTACTCGTAGCCGTGCCGGAGCAGCCGCTCCTCGGCACCGGTCAGGTCCTCCGCCTGCGCGCCGGGCGGGGGCCAGGCGGCGAAGTCGAAGGCGCCGGCCGTCGCGGGAACCGCACCGGTGAGGCTTCCGGTGGCGTGCCGGGTCCACCCGTCGGCGCCCGTCTCACCTACGGCATCCTCCCGCGCGGAGTGAACGGTCACCGCACGACGGCCTTCCGCGTCCGGAGCCTCGACCGTGACCTGCATCCGCACACCGCCCTGCTCGGGCATCACCAGCGGCGTCTCGATCAGAAGCTCCTCCACGACCCCGCACCCGACCTCGTCACCGGCCCGTACGGCCAGCTCCACCAGCGCGGCGCCGGGCACGACGACCACTCCCCCGATCATGTGATCGGCCAGCCAGGAGTGCGTGCGCAGGGACAGCCGGGAGGTGAACACCAGCCCGTCCGACTGCGGCAACGGCACCACCGCACCCAGCAGCGGGTGGTTCGCCGTGCTCTGTCCGAGGGCGGCGGCGTCGGTGGCGGGGGCCATGTGCAGCCAGTAGTGGCGGTGGTCGAAGGCGTACGTGGGCAGGTCCACGTGCGCTTCGGTGGCGCCCTCCGGAAGGATCGCCGCCCAGTTCACCGTCGTGCCGCGTACGAAGAGGTGGGCCACGGCCGTGAGCAGGGTCTGGGCCTCGCCGCGGTCGTCGCGCAGGGCGGGCACGCTCACCGCGTCCTCGCCCGCCGATTCCGTGATCGCGCCGGTCAGCGCACCACCGGGGCCGAGCTCCAGGAACACCGAACCGCCGCAGGCGGTGATGCCGTCGGCGAAGCGGACCGGGCGGCGGACGTGGTCGACCCAGTACGCCGGGTCCGTCAACTGGCCCGGCACCGCGAGCCTTCCGGTCACATTGGACACCACCGGGATGGACGGCTCGTTCCACGCCAGCCCCTCCAAGGCTGCCGTGAAGTCGGCCAGCATCGGCTCCATCAGGGCCGAGTGGAAGGCATGCGAGACGGTGAGCCGCTTGACCCGGCGGCCCTGCTCACGCAGCTTCTCCGCCACCGCCACAACGGCCGTCTCATCGCCGGACAGCACGACCGATCCGGGTGCGTTCACCGCCGCCAAGTCCACGCCGTCACCGAGGTGTTCGGCGACCTCGCCCTCACTCGCGGCCACCGCGACCATCGCACCACCCGTCGGCAGGGCCTGCATCAGCCGGCCGCGCGCGGCCACCAGCGCCGCCGCGTCCTCCAGCGACAGCACCCCCGCCACATGCGCCGCGACGACCTCGCCGATCGAGTGCCCGGCCACCACGTCCGGCCGTACGCCCCAGGACTCCACCAGCCGGAACAGCGCCGACTCCACCGCGAACAGACCGGCCTGCGTGAACACGGTCTGGTCCAGCAGGTCCGCGTGATCGAAGATCGCGTCCTTGAGGGGGAGTTCCGCGTTGAGCTGTTCGTCCAAGGCCGCACACGCATCGTCCAGCGCCCGCGCGAACACCGGGTACCGCTCATACAACTCACGGCCCATACCGACTCGTTGCGAGCCTTGCCCCGGGAACACGAACACCGTCTTGCCGTCGGCATCCGACCCGGTGACCACGAGCGGCGTCGTCTCCCCGTCGGCCAGTGCCCGCAGCCCGGCCACCGTCTCCTCACGCGACCCGGCGACGACCACGGCCCGCTCCGAGAGCACCGCCCGCCGGGACGCCAGCGCCCCCGCCACGGCCGCCAGCGGCGCATCGGTCCCACCGACGAACGCGGCCAACCGCCCGGCCTGCCCCGCCAGCGCACCAGCGCTCCGCGCCGACACGACCACCGGCACCACACCGTCGACCGGAGCCGGCGGCTCGGCGGCGGGCTCCTCCGGCGCCTGCTCCAGGATCAGATGGGCGTTGGTACCGCTCAGCCCGAAGGAGGAGACACCGACCCGGCGGGGACGTCCGGTCTCGGGCCAGTCTCGGGCTTCGGTGAGCAGTTCGACCGCTCCGGACGTCCAGTCGACCTGGGACGACGGAGCGTCCACGTGCAGGGTGGGCGGCAGGACGCCGTGTTGCATGGCTTCCACCATCTTGATCACACCGGCCACGCCGGAGGCGGCCTGGGTGTGACCGATGTTGGACTTCAACGAGCCCAGCCACAGCGGGCGTTCGCGGTCCTGGCCGTAGGTGGCGAGCAGTGCCTGCGCCTCGATCGGGTCGCCGAGGACGGTGCCCGTGCCGTGCCCCTCCACCGCGTCCACGTCCGCCGGAGTCAGCCCGGCGTTCGCCAGCGCCTTGCGGATCACCCGCTGCTGCGAAGGACCGTTGGGAGCGGTCAGGCCGTTGGACGCACCGTCCTGGTTCACCGCACTGCCCCGCACCACCGCCAGCACCCGGTGACCCTTGCGCCGCGCCTCCGACAGCCGCTCCAGCACGACCACACCCGCACCCTCGGCCCAGCCCGTGCCGTCGGCCGCATCCGCGTACGACTTGCAACGTCCGTCCGAGGCCAGACCCCGCTGCCGGGAGAACTGGACGAAGGCGCCGGGGCTGGACATGACGGCCGCGCCGCTGGCCAGGGCGAGGGAGCACTCGCCGCCGCGCAGCGCCTGGGCCGCGAGGTGGATGGCGACCAGGGAGGACGAGCAGGCGGTGTCCACGGTCACGGCCGGGCCTTCGAAGCCGAACACGTACGACACCCGGCCCGAGGCCACGCTGCTGCCGGCGCCGGTGGTGACGAAGCCCTCCAGTTCGGCGGGAATGTCGCCGCCGGAGCCGTAGCCCTGGCCCATGAGGCCGGAGAAGACGCCGACGTCCGTGCCCTTCAACGACAGCGGATCGATGCCCGCCCGCTCCAGCGCCTCCCAGGACGTCTCCAGCAGCAGCCGCTGCTGCGGGTCCATCGCCAGCGCCTCACGCGGCGAGATCCCCCAGAAGCCCGCGTCGAACAGGCCCGCCTCGTGCAGGAAGCCGCCCTGGTCGACGTAGGAGGTGCCGGCCTTGTCGGGGTCGGAGTCGAACAGTCCCTCCAGGTCCCAGCCGCGGTCGTCGGGGAAGCCGGACATCGCGTCCCGGCCCTCGAACACCAACCGCCACAGCTCCTCGGGGCTGTTGACACCACCGGGCAGACGGCAGGCCATGCCGACGATCGCGATCGGCTCGTCCGGGTCGGCGAGTGTGACCGCCGGGGCCGGGGTGTCGGCGATCGCGGCCGTCGTCTCCCCCAGTTCGCCGTGCAGGTAGCGGGCCAGGGCGAGCGGGGTCGGGTGGTCGAAGACCACGGTGGCGGGCAGTTTGAGGCCGGTGGCCTCGCGGAGCCGGTTGCGCAGTTCGACCGAGGTGAGCGAGTCGAACCCGGAGTCACGGAACGCCGTGTCGTGCTTGATGCCCTCCGGACCGGAGTGGCCGAGCACGGTCGCCGCGTGCGTCCGCACCAGGTCCAACAGCAACGTCTCCTGCTCCGCCGTGTCCAACCCGGCGAGACGGCGAGCCAGTTCCCCGGTGCCGTCGTTGGCGGCTGCCGCCCGCGCGACCTGCCGGGCCACCTTGACCAGGCCGCGCAGCAGGGGCTGTACACCACGGCCGGCTGCGGCATCGGCACGCATGGACCGCAGGTCCAGCTTGATCGGGACGAGCAGGGGGTCGCCGGTGCGCAGGGCCGCGTCGAACAGCTCCAGGCCCTCGTCGGGGGCGATGGTCTGACTGCGGCTCCGACTCACCCGGGCCTGGTCGGCGGTGTCGAGGTGGGCGGTCATTCCGGTGGCCTGCTCCCACAGACCCCACGCCAACGACACACCCGGCAACCCGGCGGCCCGCCGACGCTGCACCACCGCGTCCAGATACGCGTTCGCCGCCGCATAGTTGCCCTGCCCCGCCGAACCGAACACCCCCGCAGCCGACGAGAACACCACGAACGCGCCGATGTCCGGGGCGAGTTCGCGCGTCAGCTCGTCCAAATGCGCAACCGCGTCGACCTTCGGCGCGAACACCCCGGCCAGCCGCTCCGGGGTCAACGCACCGAACACACCGTCGTCCAGCACACCCGCCGTGTGCACCACACCCGACAGCGGACGCTCCACCGACACCGAAGCCAGCAGCCCGGCCACGGCCTCCCGCTCCGACACGTCACACGCCACCACGGACACCGACTCGGCACCCAGCCCCGACAGCTCGGCCACCAACCCACCGACACCCCCGGCCGCCGAACCCCGCCGACTCGCCAGCACCAGATGCCGTACCCCATGCCGCACCACCAAGTGCCGAGCCACCAAAGCACCCAGCACGCCCGTACCGCCCGTAATCAGGACCGCCCCCGCCGGGTCGAAGCGCGGAGCCCCGGTGTCGTCCTGTGCCGCGGGCGCGGTCGCCCGGGCGAGCCTCGGCGCGAACAGGCGGGTGCCGCGGACGGCGATCTGGGGTTCGCCGGTGGCAAGGACGGCGGCGAGCAGCAACTCGACGTCGGTACCGGCGGGCGTGTCCGTGTCGAGCAGGACGATCCGGTCCGGGTTCTCCGCCTGGGCGACCCGGATCAGGCCCCAGACGGCCGCGGCGGCCGGGTCGGTCACGGCCTGCTCGCCGGCGGCGGGCACCGCACCCCGGGTGACGACGACCAGCTGGGCCGCGTCCAGACCCGGGCCGGCCAGCCACGCCTGGACGATCTCCAGCACGCGGCCCGTCAGGGCGAGCGCCGCCACTTCGTCCGGCGCCTCGGTGCGGCCGGCTTCCAGCACTACCACCGGGGGCACACCCGAGCCGTCCCGCAGCGCGGCCACGTGCGCGGGCTCGGTGATCGGCACCCAGGCGGGCGGCAGGTCCATGCCCGGCTCCGTGCTGCCGGGCAGTTCCGTCCACTCCACGCGGAACAGGGAGTGCCGGTTGTCGTCGGCCGTGGCGCCGAGCTGGTCGGCGGACACGGCCCGGGAGACCAGCGACCGCAGCGTGAGCACCGGCGCACCGGTCTCGTCCGCCGCCTCCAGGGACAGGGCGTCGGGTGCGGACCGGGTCAGGCGCACGCGCAGCGCGGAGGCGCCGGCCGCGTGCAGGTGCAGCCCGTTCCAGCCGAACGGGAGGTGGACGCCGTTGCCGTCGTCGGTGCGGTTCTCGCCCACGGGGTCGGCGAGCGCCACGTCCAGCATCGCGGGGTGCAGCGCGGCGTCGAGGAGGGCCGGGTGGATGCCGAACCGGGCGGCGCCGGCCCGCTGGTCCTCGGGCAGCGCGACCTCGGCGAAGAGGTCGTCGCCGCGCCGCCACAGGGCTCGTACGCCCTGGAAGACCGGCCCGTACCCGTAACCGGCCGCCGCCAGCAGCTCGTAGCCACCGGAGACGTCCACCTTCCGGGCACCGGTCGGCGGCCACACGGCGAGGTCGGCGACCGGCGGGGCCGGGTCGGCCGGCGCCGGCGCGGTCAGGGTGCCGGTGGCGTGCCGGGTCCAGGCGTCGCCACCGACGTCTCCGCCGGCGTCCTCGGGCGCCGAGTACACGGCGACCGTCCGGGAACCCGTCTCCACCGGGCCGCCGACGGCTACCTGGAGGCGTACCCCGCCGTGCTCCGGCAGCACCAGCGGTGCCTCGATGACCAGTTCGTCGAGGACTCCGCAGCCGACCTCGTCACCGGCCCGCACGGCCAGCTCCACCAGCCCGGTTCCCGGGACGAGCACTGCCCCGCCGACCGCGTGGTCCGCCAGCCAGGGATGCGTGCGCAGGGACAGCCGGGACGTGCACAACACACCGCCGGTCTCGGGCACTTCGACCACGGCACCGAGCAGGGGGTGGTCGGCGCCCGCCTGCCCGAGGGCGGCGGCGTCGGCCGCGGGGGCGGGCTTGAGCCAGTAGTGACGGTGGTCGAAGGCGTACGTCGGCAGGTCCACCTGCACGGCATCCGCACCGGCGGGCAGGACACCCGTCCAGTCCAGCTCCACGCCCTTGACGAACAGCTCGGCCATCGACGTCGACAGCCGTCGCACACCGCCCTCTTCACGGCGCAGGGAGCCGCTGACGACGGCCTCCGTCCCCGTCTCGTCCACGATCTCGTTCACCGGCTGCACAAGGACCGGATGGGCGCTGGACTCGATGAACACCGAGTGGCCCTCGGCGAGGAGAGCGGCGATGGCAGGTCCGAAGCGGACCTGGCTGCGCAGGTTCCGGTACCAGTAACCACCGTCCAGGACACCCGTCTCGCGCACCCACTCCCCGGTGACCGTGGAGAAGAAGGGCACCAGCGGTGCCTGGCTGCGGATGTCGGAGAAGGCTTCCGCCAAGGCCCCTTCGATGGCCTCGACATGGCGGGTGTGGGAGGCGTAATCCACCGCCACCCGGCGCACCCGTACACCGTCGGCTTCAAGAGCGGCGAGGGCTTCGTCCAACGCTTCCGCGTCTCCGGCGATCACCACGGAGGAAGGGCTGTTGACGGCGGCTATTTCAACCCGGCCGTTCCAGGCGGTGATCCGGGAGGCCGCCTCCGCCTCGGACAGCGCCACCGACGCCATACCGCCCCGGCCCGCCAACCCACCCGCGATCACCTGACTGCGCACGGCCACGATCCGCGCCGCGTCCTCCAGCGACAACGCACCAGCCACACACGCAGCCGCGATCTCGCCCTGCGAGTGCCCGACCACCGCGTCCGGTACGACCCCGACGGAGGCCCACACCGCCGCCAGACCCACCATCACCGCGAAACTCGCCGGCTGCACCACATCCACCCGCGCCAGCAGATCGACGTCACCGCGAAGGACAGCCGTCAGGTCCCAGTCCACCCAGGGCTCCAAAGCCCGGGCACACTCCCCGATCCGCTCCGCGAACACCGGCGAGGACTCCAGCAACTCCCGGCCCATCCCCAGCCACTGCGAACCCTGACCCGGGAACACCAACACCGTCCGCCCAGGCGCACCCGCGGACCCGAGCACCACGGCGGGGCTGTTCTCACCCTTGGCCAGCGCGCTCAGCCCGGCCACCGCCTCCTCCCGGGACCCGGCGACGACCACGGCCCGCTCCGACAGCACCGCCCGCCGGGCCGCCAGCGCCCCCGCGATCTCGGCCGGCAACGCGTCCGTGTCCCCGGCGAAGGCCGCCAGTCGCTCCGCCTGGGCCGACAGCGAGCCCGGCGACGCCGCCGACACCACCAGCGGCACCACACCGTCGTACGCCTCAGGTGCGGCGACCGGCTCCTCCGGTGCCTGCTCGAAGATGAGGTGGGCGTTGGTGCCGCTCAGGCCGAAGGAGGAGACGCCGACGCGACGCGGACGGCCGGTGTCCGGCCAGTCCCGGACCTCCGTGAGGAGTTCGACGGAGCCGGCCGACCAGTCGACCTGGGGGGTGGGTTCCGTCACGTGCAGGGTCGGGGGCAGGACACCGTGTCGTAGCGCCTCGACCATCTTGATCACGCCGGCGACGCCGGCGGCGGCCTGGGTGTGGCCGATGTTGGACTTCACCGAGCCGAGCCACAGGGGCTGTTCGCGGTCGCGGCCGTAGGTGGCCAGCAGGGCCTGGGCCTCGATGGGGTCGCCGAGGGCCGTGCCCGTGCCGTGTGCCTCCACCGCGTCGACGTCCGTCGTGGACAGTCCGGCCGCCGCCAGCGCCCGGCGGATCACCCGCTGCTGCGAGGGACCGTTGGGGGCGGTGAGCCCGTTGGAGGCGCCGTCCTGGTTGATCGCGCTGCCCCGCAGTACGGCGAGGACGCGATGGCCCTTGCGGCGTGCCTCCGAGAGGCGTTCCAGGACGACCACGCCGACGCCTTCGGCCCAGCCGGTGCCGTCGGCGGTGGAGGAGAAGGCCTTGCACCGGCCGTCGGGGGCGAGGGCCCGCTGCCGGGAGAACTCCACGAAGGTGCCGGGGGTCGCCATGATGGTCGCGCCGCCGGCCAGGGCGAGGGAGCACTCGCCGCCTCGCAGGGCCTGCGCGGCCAGGTGCATGGCGACCAGCGAGGAGGAGCAGGCGGTGTCCACGGTCACCGCGGGGCCCTCGAAGCCGAAGACGTACGACACCCGGCCCGAGGCCACGCTCACGGCGGACCCGGTGGCCGTGAAGCCGCCCAGCTCGGGCGGGATGTCGCCGCCGATGCCGTAGCCCTGGGTCATCACGCCGGAGAACACGCCGACGTCCGAGCCCTTCAGCGCGGACGGGTTCACGCCCGCCCGCTCCAGCGCCTCCCAGGACGTCTCCAGCAGCAGCCTCTGCTGCGGGTCCATGGCCAGCGCCTCACGCGGCGAGATGCCGAAGAAGCCCGCGTCGAACAGGCCCGCCTCGTGCAGGAAGCCGCCTTGGTCGACGTACGAGGTGCCGATGTTCTCGGGGTCGGTGTCGAAGAGGTCGTCCACGTCCCAGCCGCGGTCGGCGGGGAAGCCGGAGATCGCATCGCGGCCCTCGACCACCAACCGCCACAGTTTCTCGGGGCTGTCGACACCGCCGGGCAGCCGGCAGGCCATGCCGACGACGGCGATCGGCTCGTCCGGGTCGGCCACGACGACCGTGGGAGCCGCCGCGCCGAGGGCGTCCCCGCTCGGCCCCGCCAGTTCGTCGCGGAGGAAGCGGGCGAGGGCGAGCGGGGTCGGGTAGTCGTAGACGAGGGTGGCGGGGAGGCTGAGCCGGGTGGTGTCACGGAGCCGGTTGCGCAGTTGGACGGCGGTGAGCGAGTCGAAGCCGGCGTCCTTGAACGCCTTGTCGGCCTTGACCTTCTCGGGGCCGGTGTGACCGAGCACCGTCGCGACATGGGTGCGGACCAGGTCCAGGAGCAGGGTCTCCTGCTCGGCCGGGGTCAGGCCCGCCAGCCGGCCGGCCAGGCCGCTGCCGCGTCCGGCGGCGATGCGGGCGGCGGCACGGCGGCTGTGCGGTATCAGTGTGCGCAGCAGGGACGGTATGTCGCCGCCGGCTGCGGCCTCGGCGCGTACCGCCCGCAGGTCCAGCTTGATCGGGACGAGCAGGGGGTCGCCGGTGCGCAGGGCCGCGTCGAAGAGGTCCAGGCCCTCGTCGGCGGCGATCGCCTGGAATCCGCCGCGGTTCATGCGGGCCTGGTCGGCGTCGTTCAGGTGGGCGGTCATGCCGGTGGCCTGCTCCCACAGACCCCACGCCAACGACACACCCGGCAACCCGGCGGCCCGCCGACGCTGCACCACCGCGTCCAGATACGCGTTCGCCGCCGCATAGTTGCCCTGCCCCGCCGAACCGAACACCCCCGCAGCCGACGAGAACACCACGAACGCGCCGATATCCGGGGCGAGTTCGCGCGTCAGCTCGTCCAGATGCGCAACCGCGTCCACCTTCGGCGCGAACACCCCGGCCAGCCGCTCCGGGGTCAACGCGCCGATCACACCGTCGTCCAGCACACCCGCCGTGTGCACCACACCCGACAGCGGACGCTCCGCCGACGCCGAGGCCAGCAGCTCGGCCACGGCCTCCCGGTCCGACACGTCGCACGCCACCACCGACACCGACTCGGCACCCAGCCCCGACAGCTCGGCCACCAACTCCTCGGCACCCTCGACCGCCGGTCCCCGCCGGCTGGCCAGCACCAGATGCCGTACGCCATGGCGCTCCACCAGGTGCCGGGCCACCAGAGCGCCCAGGGAGCCGGTGCCGCCAGTGACCAGGACCGACCCGGCCGGGTCGAAGGCGACCGGCGTGTCCTCCTGCATGGGGCGGGCGAGCCTCGGCGCGAACCAGCGGTCGCCACGGAGGGCTGTTTGCGGTTCGCCGGTGGCAAGGACTGCGGCGAGCAGCGACTCGTCGTCGGTGCCGGGGGGCGTGTCCGTGTCGAGCAGGACGATCCGGTCCGGGTTCTCCGCCTGGGCGACCCGGATCAGGCCCCAGACGGCCGCGGCGGCCGGGTCGGTCACGGCCGCGTCCCCGCCCGCGGGCACCGCACCCCGGGTACGCACGACGAGGCGCGTGCCTTCGAGCCGGGGCTCTGCCAGCCAGGCCTGGACGAGGCCCAGTGTCCTGCTGGTCAGCGTCAGCGCGGCGGTACCGTCCGCGCCGTCCGCGACGCTGTCGAGCACGGCGGCGGCCGGCAGGTCGGCGCCGGCCGCCAGCGCCGTCACCTCGCTCGGCTCGGTCAGCGCGATCCAGTCCGGTACCGCCCGGGCCGGCCGGGGTGCGGGCAGCTCGGTCCACTCCACGCGGAACAGCGCGTCGGCCGCGTCCGGGGCGGGTCCCGCCGTGGTGAGGCGGTCCGCGGGAACGGGCCGCAGGGTCACGGCGTCCGCCGTCAGCACCGGGCCGCCGGTCTCGTCGGCGGCCTCCACCGACAGGACACCGGCGGTGGACCGTACGAGCCGGGCCCGCAGCACCGTGGCGCCCGTGGCGTGCAGGACGACCCTGTTCCACTCCAGCGGCTGCCACACCTGCGCGTCGTCGCCGGCGACGGCCTCCCGGACGGCGGGGTGCAGGACGGCGTCCAGCAGTGCCGGGTGAACGCCGTACCGGTCGGCCTCGGTGTGGTCGTCCTCCGTCAGCGCGGCCTCGGCGAACAGCTCGTCTCCCCGCCGCCACAGACCGCGCAGCCCCTGGAAGAGGGGGCCGTAGGCGTGGCCGTGGGCGATCAGCTCGGCGTAGAGGTCGTCCGGCTCGGCCCGCTGGGCGCCGGGCGGTGGCCAGGCGGTGAAGTCGAAGGCGCCGCCGGTCGCGGTCTCGCCGGTGGCCGGCGCGAGGATTCCGGTGGCGTGCCGGGTCCAGGTGACCTGCTCGCCCGCCCCGGTGGTGTCGTCGGGGGCCGCGTACACCTCCACGCTGCGGGCGCCGGTCTCGTCAGGCCCGCCGACGGTGATCTGCACCCGTACGGCACCCTGCTCGGGGACGACCAGGGGTGCCTCGACGACCAGCTCGTCCAGCACCCCGCAGCCGACCTCGTCACCGGCACGGACGGCCAGCTCCACCAGCCCGGCGGCGGGCACGACGACCACTCCGCCGACGGCGTGCTCGGCCAGCCAGGAGTGCGTGCGCAGGGACAGCCGGGAGGTGAACACCAGCCCGTCCGACTGCGGCAACGGCACCACCGCACCGAGCAGCGGGTGCCCGGCGCCGGCCAGCCCCAAGGCCGCCGCGTCGACCACCGACTCCGACATCCGAAGCCAGTAGTACTGGTGGTCGAAGGCGTACGTCGGCAGGTCCACGTGGGCTTCGGTGGCGCCCTCGGGGAGCACGGCCGCCCAGTCCACGTGCGCACCGTGCACGAACAGTTCCGCCACGGACAGCAGGAGCGTCCGCGTCTCACCGTGCTCGTCGCGCAGGGCGGGGACACTCACCGCGTCCTCGCCCGCCGATTCCGTGATCGCGCCGGTCAGCGCACCACCGGGACCGAGCTCCAGGAACACCGAGCCGTCGGAGGCGGCGATGCCGTCGGCGAAGCGGACCGGGCGGCGGACGTGGTCGACCCAGTACGCCGGGTCCGTCAACTGGCCCGGCACCGCGAGCCTTCCGGTCACGTTCGATACGACGGGGATGACGGGCTCGTTCCACGCCAGCCCCTCCAAGGCTGCCGTGAAGTCGGCCAGCATCGGTTCCATCAGGGCCGAGTGGAAGGCATGCGAGACGGTGAGCCGCTTCACGCGGCGGCCCTGCTCGCGCAGCTTCTCCGCCACCGCCACAACGGCCGTCTCATCGCCGGAGAGGACAACCGACCCGGGTGCGTTCACCGCCGCCAAGTCCACGCCGTCACCGAGGTGTTCGGCGACCTCGCCCTCACTCGCGGCCACCGCGACCATCGCACCGCCCGTCGGCAGGGCCTGCATCAGCCGGCCCCGCGCGGCCACCAGCGCCGCTGCGTCCTCCAGCGACAGCACCCCCGCCACATGCGCCGCGACGACCTCGCCGATCGAGTGCCCGGCCACCACGTCCGGCCGTACACCCCAGGACTCCACCAGCCGGAACAGCGCCGACTCCACCGCGAACAACCCGGCCTGCGTGAACACCGTCTGATCCAGCAGGTCCGCGTGATCGAAGATCACATCCTTGACCGACTGCTGCAGGCCGAGCTGCCCGTCCAACGCGGTGCACGCATCGTCCAGCGCCCGCGCGAACACCGGATACCGCTCATACAACTCACGGCCCATACCGACCCGTTGCGACCCCTGCCCCGGGAACACGAACACCGCCTTGCCGTCGGCATCCGACCCGGTGACCACGGAGGGAGCCGTCTCCCCGGCGGCCAGTGCCCGCAGCCCGTAAACCACTCCCTCGCGGCTCTCGGCGACGACCACAGCGCGTTCGGACAGCAGCGCCCGCTGCGAGACCAGCGCTCCCGCGACGGCCGCCGGCGGCGCATCGGTGTCGGCGACGAACTCCGCCAGTCGCCCGGCCTGCCCCGCCAGCGCACCGGTGCTCCGCGCCGACACGACCACCGGCACCACACCGTCGACCGGAGCCGGCAGCTCGGCGGCGGGCTCCTCCGGGGCCTGCTCCAGGATCAGATGGGCGTTGGTACCGCTGACGCCGAACCCGGAGACGCCCACGCGCCGTGGCCGGTCGGTCTCCGGCCAGGGGCTGGTGTGGTGGAGGAGCCGGACGGCGCCCGCGTCCCAGTCGACGCGGGTGCTGGGCTCTTCGGCGTGCAGGGTGGCGGGCAGGATGCCGTGGCGCAGGGCCTGGACCATCTTGATGACACCGGAGACGCCCGCGGCGGCCTGGGTGTGACCGACGTTGGACTTCAACGAGCCCAGCCACAGCGGGCGTTCGCGGTCCTGGCCGTAGGTGGCGAGCAGGGCCTGCGCCTCGATCGGGTCACCGAGGACGGTGCCCGTGCCGTGGCCTTCCACCGCGTCCACGTCGGAAGGGGTCAGGCCGGCCGCGGCCAGGGCCTTGCGGATCACCCGCTGCTGCGAAGGACCGTTGGGCGCGGTCAGGCCGTTGGACGCGCCGTCCTGGTTGACGGCACTGCCCCGGATGACCGCCAGCACCCGGTGGCCCTTGCGCTGCGCCTCCGACAGCCGCTCCAGCACGACCACACCCGCGCCCTCGGCCCAGCCCGTGCCGTCGGCCGTGTCGGCGTACGACTTGCAGCGGCCGTCGGCGGCGAGGCCGCGCTGGCGGGAGAAGTCCACGAAGGTGTGCGGGGTCGCCATGACGGTGGCGCCGCCGGCCAGGGCCATGGAGCACTCGCCACGCCGCAGGGCCTGGGCGGCGAGGTGGATGGCGACCAGGGAGGACGAGCAGGCCGTGTCCACGGTCACGGCCGGGCCCTCGAAGCCGAACACGTAGGAGATGCGGCCGGAGGCGACGCTCCCCGCGCCGCCGGTGCCGGCGTAGCCCTCCAGTTCCGGCGGGAGGCTGCCGCCGAAGAAGTAGTCGACGCCCATGATGCCGTTGAAGACGCCGACGTCCGCGCCCTTCAGGGACAGCGGGTCGATGCCGGCCTGTTCGAGGGCTTCCCACGAGGTTTCCAGCAGCAGGCGCTGCTGCGGGTCCATCGCCAGCGCCTCACGCGGGGAGATGCCGAAGAACTCCGCGTCGAACAGGCCGGCGTCGCGCAGGAATCCGCCCTGGCGGGCATAGGTGGTGCCGGTCGTGTCGGGGTCGTCGTCGAACAGTGCGTCCAGGTCCCAGCCGCGGTCGGCGGGGAAGTCGGACACGGCGTCCCGGCCCTCGGCGACCAGGCGCCACAGCTCCTCCGGCGTCGTCACGCCACCGGGCAGCCGGCAGGCCATGCCGACGATCGCGACCGGCTCGTCCGCGTTCCGCCGGACCTGCCGGCGCAGGTCGTGCAGTTCGGTCGTGACGCGCTTGAGGTACTTGAGGAGTTCCTGCTCTGTGGCCATCTTCCATTCCTCACCGAGGGTTTGACGGTCCGCGAAAGGGTGACGGTCAGACGATTCCGAGTTCGTCGTTGATGAAGTCGAGGACTTCATCGGCGGAGGCGGATTCCAGCTGCTCCGCGACCGCGGAACCCTCTGTCTCCTCGACCGCTCCGTTGCACTTCGCGACCAGGCCCTGGAGGCGAAGCACGATGTCGGCCTTCTTGGACTCGTCGGAAAGCAGTCCGGCGATCAGCGACTCGATGTCCTCGATCTTTTCGTGCACCAGTGACAGGGCGTCGTTGGTGGTGCCCAGTTCCGCGTGGAGATGGCGGGCCAGAGCGAGCGGGTTCGGGTAGTCGAACACGACGGTGGCGGCGAGTTTGAGTCCGGTGGTCTCGCGGAGCCGGTTGCGCAGTTCGACGGAGGTGAGCGAGTCGAACCCGGCGTCCTTGAACGCCGTCTCGGGGCCGACCTGCTCCGCCCCGGCGTGGCCGAGGACGGTCGCGACGTGGCCGCGGACGAGGTCCAGGAGCAGGTTCTCCTGTTCGGCCGGGGCGAGTCCGGCGAGCCGGCGGGTGAGTGCGCCGGTGCCGTCCCCGGCCGTGGCGCGGGCCTGCTGGCGGCCGGTGCGGACCAGGCCGCGCAGCAGGGGCTGCACGGTGCGGCCCGCCGTCGCGTCGGCGCGCAGGGCCCTCAGGTCGAGCTTGATGGGGACGAGGAGCGCCTCACCGGTGTCCAGGGCCGCGTCGAGGAGCCGCATGCCCTCGGCGGGGCCGATGGGCAGGACTCCGCCCCGGCTCATCCGGGCCTGGTCGGCGGTGCCCAGGTGGGCGGTCATGCCGCTGGTCTGCTCCCACAGTCCCCAGGCGAGGGAGGTGGCGGGCAGGCCGGCGGCCCGGCGCTGGTGGGCGACCGCGTCGAGGTAGGCGTTGGCGGCCGCGTAGTTGCCCTGGCCTGCCGAGCCGAACAGGCCGGACGCCGAGGAGAAGAGGGCGAACGCCGTCAGGTCCCGGGTGCGGGTCAGTTCGTCCAGGTGCCGTACGGCGCTCACCTTGGGTGCGAAGACCGTGGCGAGGCGTTCGGGTGTCAGCGCGCCGATCACGCCGTCGTCCAGGACGCCGGCCGTGTGGATCACGCCCGTGAGCGCCGGAAGGGAGTCCAGCAGCCGCGCCACCGCGGTGCGGTCGGACACGTCCACGGCCACGAGGTCCACCGACTCCGCACCCAGCTCGGCCAGTTCGGCCGCCAGCTCGGTGGCGCCCTCCGCCTCGGCACCGCGCCGGCCGGCCAGGACCAGGTGCCGCACGCCGTGCCGCTCGACCAGGTGCCGGGCCACCAGCGCGCCCAGCGAACCGGTGCCGCCGGTGACGAGCACCGTGCCCTCCGGACGGAACACCACCACCGGCTCGCTCTCGGGCGCCCGGACCAGCCGCGGCACCGACAGCAGCGGGCCGCGCACCGCCACCTGCGGCTCGCCGGAGGCGAGGACCGTGGCGAGGAGCGGTTCGACGGCGGGTGTGTCGGTGGCCGGGTCCAGGTCGAGCAGGACGAACCGGCCGGGGTTCTCCGCCTGGGCCGCGCGGACCAGACCCCACACGGCCGCGCCGGCCGCGTCGGTCAGTGCGGCGGTGCCGCCCGCGGGCACCGCGCCCCGGGTCACCACCACCAGCCGCGCGTCCTCGAACTCGGCGTCGGCGAGCCAGGCCTGCACGACCTCCAGCGCGGCGGCGGTCCGGGCGAGCGCCTCCTCGTCGCCGTCGCCGGAGCCCTGGAGCTGGAGGACTGCGGCGTCGGGCACCTCGCCCTTCAGCGCGGTGACCTCGGCGGCGCCGGTGACCCGCGTCCAGGTGGGCGCCGACGTCGTGGCGGGCGCGGGGAGTTCGGTCCAGGCGACGCCGAACAGGGCGTCGCGGCCCTGGTCCGCCGTCGCGGCGGCGTCGAGCTGGTCGACGTCCACCGGGCGGAAGGTGACCGAGTCGACGGTCAGGACGAGACCGCCGTTGTCGTCGGCCGCGACGAGGGAGAGCACGTCGGTTCCGCGCGGTGCGATCCGCACCCGCAGGGCGGCGGCGCCGGCGGCGTGCAGGGCCACGCCGTTCCAGGCGAACGGCAGGACGTTGTGTCCGTCGTCGGGCTGGGCGAAGGCGTCGGTGTGCAGGGCCGCGTCCAGCAGGGCGGGGTGCAGGCCGAACCGGGCCGCCTCGTCGCGCTGCTCGTCCGGCAGGGCCACCTCGGCGTAGATCTCCTCGCCGCGCCGCCACACCGCGCGTAGACCCTGGAAGGCGGGGCCGTAGGCGTAGCCGTGGCCGGCCAGGTCGGCGTAGAAGGCGGTGGTGTCGAGGTCGACGGGTTCGGCGCCGGCCGGCGGCCAGTCCGTGGTGTCGAAGGCGGGGGTGTCCGGCGTCGCCGCGGTCAGGGTGCCGGTGGCGTGGCGGGTCCAGGCGTCCGTGCCGATCTCGCCGGCGGTGTTCTCCCGGGCGGAGTAGACGGCCACGCTGCGCAGGCCCTCGGCGTCCGGTCCGCCGACGGCGACCTGGACCCGGACCCCGCCCTGCTCGGGCACCACCAGGGGTGCCTCGATGACGAGTTCGTCCAGCGCTCCGCAGCCGGCCTCGTCACCGGCGCGCACGGCGAGTTCCACCAGGCCGGTGCCGGGTACCAGGACGACTCCGCCGACGGCGTGGTCGGCGAGCCAGGGGTGGGTGCGCAGGGACAGCCGGGAGGTGCACAGGACCCCGCCGGTCTCGGGGACCTCCACGACCGCGCCGAGCAGCGGGTGGTCGGCCGTGCTCTGGCCGAGGGCGACCGCGTCGGTGGCGGGAGCCATGTGCAGCCAGTAGTGCTGGTGCTCGAAGGCGTACGTCGGCAGGTCCACGTGGGCCTCGGTGGCGCCCTCGGGCAGGGTGGCCGCCCAGTCGACCTTCGCGCCGCGGACGGACAGCTCGGCGACGGACAGCAGCAGGGTCCGGGCCTCGCCGCGGTCGTCGCGCAGCGCGGGAACGCTCACCGCGTCCTCGCCGGCCGACTCCGCGATGGCGCCGCTCAGCGCGCCGCCGGGGCCGAGTTCCAGGAACACCGAGCCGTCGGAGGCGGCGATGCCGTCGGCGAAGCGGACCGGGCGGCGGACGTGGTCGACCCAGTACGCCGGGTCCGTCAGCCGGCCCGGTTCGGCGAGCCGGCCGGTCACGTTGGACACCACCGGGATCGTCGGCTCGTTCCAGGTCAGCCCGGCCAGGGCCTGGGCGAAGCCGGCCAGCATCGGTTCCATCAGTGCCGAGTGGAAGGCGTGCGAGACGGTGAGCCGCTTGGTACGGCGGCCCTGCTCGCGCAGCTTCTCCGCCACGGCCACGACGGCTCCCTCGTCACCGGAGAGGACCACGGAGCCGGGGGCGTTCACCGCGGCGAGGTCGACGCCCGCGCCGAGGTACTCCTCGATCTCCGCCTCGGTGGCGGCGACCGCGATCATCGCGCCGCCCGGCGCCAGGGCCTGCATCAGCCGGCCGCGCGCCGCGACCAGCGCCGCCGCGTCCGCAAGCGACAGCACCCCGGCCACATGGGCCGCTACGACCTCGCCGATGGAGTGCCCGGCGACCACGTCCGGCCGTACGCCCCAGGACTCCACGAGCCGGAACAGGGCCGTCTCCACCGCGAAGAGACCGGCCTGGGTGAACACCGTCTGGTCGAGCAGGCCGCCGCCCGCGTTGCCGACCTCGCCGAAGACGACGTCCTTGACGGGGTGGTCCGCCCAGCCGGCGAGCTGCGCGTCCAGGGCGGCGCAGGCCTCGTCCAGGGCCCGGGCGAAGACCGGGTAGCGGTCGTACAACTCGCGTCCCATGCCGAGGCGTTGCGAGCCCTGGCCGGGGAAGACGAAGACCGTGCCGCCGGTGTTCTCCGAGCCGGTGACCACGATCGGCGAGGACTCGCCGGCGGCGAGCGCCGTCAGACCGGACACCGCCTCCTCGCGCGAGCCGGCGACGACTACGGCGCGTTCGGACAGCACCGCGCGCCGGGCGACGAGCGCTCCGGCGACGGCCGCCGGGGTAGCCCCGGTGTCCCGGACGAACCCGGCGAGCCGTGCGGCTTGTCCGGCGAGCGCGCCGGTGCTCCGCGCGGAGACCACCACCGGCAGCACGCCGTCGGCCGGCGCCACCGGTGCCGCGGCCGGCTCCTCGGGGGCCTGTTCCAGGATCACGTGGGCGTTGGTGCCGCTGACGCCGAAGGCGGAGACGCCGGCCCGGCGCGGGCGGCCGGTCTCGGGCCACTCGCGTGCCTCGGTGAGCACCTCGACCGCGCCCGCCGACCAGTCCACCTCGGTCGACGGCCGGTCGACGTGGAGGGTGGGAGGCAGGACCGCGTGCCGCAGCGCCTCGACGGTCTTGATGACCCCGGCGACACCGGCGGCGGCCTGGGCGTGGCCGATGTTGGACTTCACCGAGCCGATCCACAGCGGCTCTTCACGGTCCTGGCCGTAGGTGGCGAGCAGGGCCTGGGCCTCGATCGGGTCGCCGAGGACGGTGCCCGTGCCGTGCGCCTCCACCGCGTCCACCTCGGACGCCGACAGCCCGGCGCCGGCCAGGGCCTTGCGGATGACGCGCTGTTGCGAGGGCCCGTTCGGGGCGGTCAGGCCGTTGGACGCGCCGTCCTGGTTGACGGCGCTGCCGCGGAGCACCGCGAGGACCCGGTGGCCCTTGCGCCGTGCCTCGGAGAGGCGTTCCAGTACGACGACGCCCGCGCCCTCGGCCCAGCCGGTGCCGTCGGCGGACGAGGAGAAGGCCTTGCACCGGCCGTCGGGCGAGAGGGCCTGCTGGCGGGAGAACTCCACGAAGGTGTACGGGTTGGCGAGGACGGTGGCGCCGCCGGCCAGGGCCATCGAGCACTCGCCGCCTCGCAGGGCCTGGGCGGCGAGGTGGATGGCGACCAGGGAGGAGGAGCAGGCGGTGTCCACGGTCACCGCGGGGCCCTCCAGGCCGAAGACGTACGACACCCGGCCGGAGGCCACGCTGCCCGCGGAGCCGGTGGCGGTGAACCCGGCGAGTTCCGGCGGGAGTTCGCCGCCGAAGCCGTAGCCCTGGGTCATCACGCCGGAGAACACGCCGACGTCCGTGCCCTTCAGGGAGAGCGGGTCGATGCCGGCCCGCTCCAGCGCCTCCCAGGAGGTCTCCAGCAGCAGGCGCTGCTGCGGGTCCATCGCCAGCGCCTCGCGCGGGGAGATGCCGAAGAAGCCCGCGTCGAACAGGCCGGCGTCGTAGAGGAAGCCGCCCTGGTCGACGTACGACGTCCCGACGCGTCCGGGGTCGGAGTCGAACAGGCCCTCCAGGTCCCAGCCACGGTCGGACGGGAAGCCGGACATGGCGTCCCGGCCCTCGGCCACCAGCTGCCAGAGGTCCTCGGGGCTGTCGACGCCGCCGGGCAGCCGGCAGGCCATGCCGACGATGGCGATCGGCTCGCCGGGGTCGGCCGTGGCGGCGGCCGGTGCCGGGGCGGCCGGGGCGGTGGTGACATGCCCGAAGTGGCTGTGCAGGTGGCGGGCGAGGGCGAGCGGGGTCGGGTAGTCGAAGACGACGGTCGTGGGCAGGCTGAGGCCGGTGGCCTCCCGGATGCGGTTGCGCAGTTCGACGGAGGTGAGGGAGTCGAAGCCGGCGTCCTTGAACGCCTTCTCCGCCTTGATCTGGTCGGCCCCGGCGTGGCCGAGGACGGTGGCGACCTGGCCACGGACCACGTCCAGGAGCAGCGCCTCCTGCTCCTGCGGGGCGAGTCCGGCGAGCCGGTCGGCCAGGCCGCCGCCGCTGCGGTCCGCGGTGGCCGTCCGGGCGGCCTGCCGGGTGACCCGGATCAGGCCGCGCATCAGGGGCTGGACCGTGCCGCCGGAGGCCGCGTCGGCCCGGGCCGCCCGCAGGTCCAGCTTGATCGGGACGACGAGGGCCTGTTCGGCGCCGAGGGACGTGTCGAAGAGGGCCAGGCCTTCTTCGGGGGTGAGGGCGCGGACCCCGCCCCGGCCCATGCGGGCCTGGTCGGTGGCGCTCAGGTGGGCCGTGAGGCCGGTGCTCTGCTCCCACAGGCCCCAGGCCAGCGACACGGCCGGGAGTCCGGCGGCGCGGCGGCGGGCCATCAGGCCGTCGAGGTAGGCGTTGGCGGCGGCGTAGTTGCCCTGGCCGGCCGAGCCGAACAGGCCGGCACCGGAGGAGTACACGGCGAAGACGGCCAGGTCCCGGGTGCGGGTGAGTTCGTCCAGGTGGGCGGCTGCGTGCGCCTTCGGGCCGAAGACGGCCGCCATCCGTTCGGGGGTGAGAGCGCCGATCACGCCGTCGTCCAGGACGCCGGCCGTGTGGATCACGCCCGTGAGCGCCGGAAGGGAGTCCAGCAGCCGCGCCACCGCGGTGCGGTCGGACACGTCCACGGCCACGAGGTCCACCGACTCCGCACCCAGCTCGGCCAGTTCGGCCGCCAGCTCGGTGGCGCCCTCCGCCTCGGCACCGCGCCGGCCGGCCAGGACCAGGTGCCGCACGCCGTGCCGCTCGACCAGGTGCCGGGCCACCAGCGCGCCCAGCGAACCGGTGCCGCCGGTGACGAGCACCGTGCCCTCCGGACGGAACACCACCACCGGCTCGCTCTCGGGCGCCCGGACCAGCCGCGGCACCGACAGCAGCGGGCCGCGCACCGCCACCTGCGGCTCGCCGGAGGCGAGGACCGTGGCGAGGAGCGGTTCGACGGCGGTGCCGTAGGCGATGTCCGGGTCGGTGTCGGTGTCGATCAGGACGATCCGGCCGGGGTTCTCCGCCTGGGCCGCGCGGACCAGACCCCACACGGCCGCGCCGGCCGGGTCGGTCACCGCGCCGTCGCCGCCGGCGGGCACGGCGCCCCGGGTCAGGACCACCAGCCGGGACTCCTCCAGGCTGGGGGCGGCGAACCAGGCCTGGAGCATGGCCAGGATCCGGTTGGCCTGGGACAGGGCGTCGGCGGCGGTGGCGTCCGGGCCGCCGTCGGGGGTCACGGCCTCCACCACGGCGACCACGGGGCCGGTCGCCGTGCCGGCGAGGATCTCGACCTCGTCCGCGTGGAACAGCGGCACCCACTGCGGGGCCTGCCGCGCCTCTGCGGAGGGCGCGGGCAGTTCCGTCCACTCCACTCGGTACAGCGAGTGCCCGCTGTCACCGGAGACGGCCGTCAGCCGGTCGGCGGAGACCGGCAGGAATCCGAGGGCGTCCAGGGTCAGGACGAGCCCGCCGGCCTCGTCGGCGGCCTCCAGCGCGAGCCGGCCGGCGCCGGCCGGCGCTAGGTGCACGCGGAGCGTGGTCGCGCCGGTGGCGTGCAGGGTGAGCCCCTGCCACGCGGCGGGCTGCCACAGCCGCTGTCCGGTACCGTCCGGGTCGGCCGTGGCCGCGTGCCGCAGCCCCGACTGCACGGCGGCGTCGAGCAGCGCGGGATGGATGCCGAACCGCTCGGCGCCGGCCCGCTGTTCCTCGGGCAGCGCCACCTCGGCGAAGACCTCGTCACCGCGCCGCCACAGCGCCCGTACGCCCCGGAAGGCGGGGCCGAGCGGGTGGCCGAGGCGCAGCAGGTCGGCGTAGAGCTCGTCGGCGTCGGCCGGGCGGGCGCCGGTGGGCGGCCACAGGGTCAGGTCGGCGCTCGCCTCCGGCGGGGTGAGCGGGGCGGGCGACAGCCGTCCGGTGGCGTGCCGGGTCCATGCGGCGGGCTCGGGGTCCTCGCCGGCCGCGTAGATGTCGACGGTGCGGGCGCCGCTGTCGCCGGGGCCGCCGACGGCGACGTGCACGCGTATGCCGCCCTCCTCGGGCAGCACCAGCGGCGTCTCGACGGTCAGCTCGTCCAGGGTGGGGGTGCCGGCCTCCTCGCCTGCGCGCAGGGCGAGTTCGACCAGGCCGGTGGCGGGGACGACGATCGCGCCACCGGCGACGTGATCGGTCAGCCAGGGGTGGGTGCGCGGTGAGAGACGGGAGGTGAAGACCAGCCCGTCGGACTGGGGCAGCGGGACGACCGCGCCCAGCAGGGGGTGGTCGGCGGCGGACTGGCCGAGCGAGGCCGCGTCCGTCGCGGGAGCGGTCTTCAGCCAGTAGTGGCGGTGGTCGAAGGCGTACGTCGGCAGGTCCACGTGGATGTCGCCGGCGCCCTCGGGCAGCACACCGGTCCAGTCCACGGCGACGCCCTGGACGAACACCTCGGCCATCGACGTCAGCAGCCGCCGCAGCCCGCCCTCTTCGCGGCGCAGGGAGCCGGTGGCCACCACGTCCGCCCGCGTCCCGTCCGCGATCTCGCTGACCGGCTGGACGAGGACCGGGTGGGCGCTGGACTCGACGAACACCGTGTGGCCCTCGGCGAGGAGCGCCTCGACGGCCGGGCCGAAGCGGACCTGGCTGCGGAGGTTGCGGTACCAGTATCCGCCGTCGAGGACACCCGCCTCGCGCACCCACTCGCCGGTCACGGTGGAGTGGAACGGCACCAGCGGCGCCTGGCCGCGGATGTCGGCGAAGGCCTCGGCCAACGCGCCTTCGATCGCCTCGACGTGGCGGGTGTGGGAGGCGTAGTCCACCGCGACGCGGCGCACGCGTACGCCGTCGGCCTCCAGCGCGGCGAGCGCCTCGTCCAGCGCCTCGGCGTCACCGGCGATCACCACCGAGGAGGGGCTGTTGACGGCGGCGACCTCGACGCGGCCGTCCCATCGGGCGATGCGTTCGGCCGCCTCGGCCTCGGGGAGCGCCACGGAGGCCATGCCGCCCCGGCCCGCCAGCTCCCCGGCGATCACCTGACTGCGCACCGCGACGATCCGCGCCGCGTCCTCCAGCGACAGCGCACCGGCCACACACGCAGCCGCGATCTCACCTTGCGAGTGACCGACCACCGCGTCCGGCACGACACCCACGGACGCCCATACGGCGGCCAGGCCGACCATCACCGCGAAGCTCGCCGGCTGGACCACGTCGACGCGTGCGACGAGGTCGGGGTCCGCCTCGCCGCGGAGCACGGCCGTCAAGTCCCAGTCCGTCCACGGTTCCAGGGCCCGGGCGCACTCGGCGATCCGCTCGGCGAACACCGGGGAGGTCTCCAGCAGCTCCCGGCCCATGCCGGTCCACTGCGAGCCCTGCCCCGGGAAGACCAGGACCGTCCGCCCGGCCGCTCCCCCGGCAGCGGTCAGCAGTCCGGAGGCCGACTCACCGCGGGCCAGCGCGGCCAGCCCGGCCACCGCCTCCTCCCGGCTGCCGGCGACGACCACGGCCCGCTCGGACAGGACGGCCCGGCGTGTCACCAGGGCGGCCGCGACGTCCGCCAGGGACGCGTCCGTGTCGCCCGCGAACGCGGCCAGACGCTCCGCCTGCGCGGCCAGCGAGCGCTCGGAGGCCGCCGACACCACCAGCGGCACCACACCGTCGTGCGGCACCGGTGCGGCGGCCGGCTCTTGCGGTGCCTGTTCCAGGATGAGGTGGGCGTTGGTGCCGCTGATACCGAAGGAGGAGACGCCGGCCCGGCGCGGGCGGCCGGTCTCGGGCCACTCCCGTTCCTCGGTCAGCAGCTCGACGGAGCCCGCCGACCAGTCGACCTGCGGGGTCGGCTCGGTGACGTTCAGGGTGGGGGGCAGGACGCCGTGGCGCAGCGCCTGGACCATCTTGATCACACCGGCGACTCCGGCGGCGGCCTGCGTGTGGCCGATGTTGGACTTCAACGAGCCCAGCCACAGCGGCTGTCCACGGTCGCGGCCGTAGGTGGCCAGCAGGGCCTGGGCCTCGATGGGGTCGCCGAGCGCCGTGCCCGTGCCGTGTGCCTCGACCACGTCGACGTCCGTCGCGGACAGTCCGGCCGCCGCCAGCGCCCGGCGGATCACCCGCTGCTGCGAGGGACCGTTCGGGGCGGTGAGCCCGTTGGACGCGCCGTCCTGGTTGACCGCGCTGCCACGGACGACCGCCAGCACCTGGTGCCCGTTGCGGCGGGCCTCCGACAGGCGCTCCAGGACGACGATGCCGACGCCCTCGGAGAGGATCGTGCCGTCGGCGCCGGCGGAGAACGCCTTGACCCGGCCGTCGGCGGCGAGGCCGCGCTGCCGGGACATGCCGAGCACGCCGATGGGCGAGCCCATCACCGCGACACCGCCGGCCAGCGCCAGGGAGCACTCGCCCTGCCGCAGCGCCTGTGCGGCAAGGTGCATGGCGACCAGGGAGGAGGAGCAGGCGGTGTCCACGGTGACCGCGGGGCCCTCGAAGCCGAAGACGTACGACACCCGGCCCGAGGCCACGCTGCCGGCGGTCGCGGTGGTGACGTAGCCCTCCAGCTCGGGGGGCATGTTGCTGAGGGACTCCAGGTAGTCGTGGATGGAGACGCCGGAGAAGACGCCGATGTCGGCACCGCGGGTCGAGCCGGGGTCGATGCCGGCGTTCTCCAGGGCCTCCCAGGTCGCTTCCAGCAGCAGCCGCTGCTGCGGGTCCATGGCCAGCGCCTCGCGGGGGGCGATGCCGAAGAACTCGGCGTCGAACTGGGCCGCGCCGTGCAGGAATCCGCTCTTGTGGACGTAGGAGGTGCCGGCCTTGTCGGGGTCGGCGTCGAACAGCTCGTCCAGGTGCCAGCCGCGGTCGTCGGGGAACTCCGTGATGCCGTCCCGGCGTTCGGTGACGAGCCGCCACAGGCCGGCCGGGTCGGTGACGCCGCCGGGCAGCCGGCAGGCCATGCCGACGATGGCGATGGGCTCGTCCGGGTCGGTCGCGACCACGGTGGGCGCGGCGGCACCGGCCGCGCTCTCGCCGAGCTCCTCGCGCAGGTGACGGGCGAGCGCCACCGGGGTCGGGTAGTCGAAGACGAGCGTGGCGGGCAGCTTGACGCCGGTGGCGGCGGAGAGCCGGTTGCGCAGTTCGATCGCGGTGAGCGAGTCGAAGCCGATGTCGCCGAAGCCGCGGGTGCCCTGGGCGAGTTCGGGTCCGCTGAAGCCGAGGACGGCGGTGGCCTCGGCCTGGATGATGCCCAGCAGGACGGCTTCCTGCTCGTCCTCGGCGAGACCGGCGAGACGGCGCAGCAGGCCGCTGCCGTCGCCGGCCGCGGCCCGGGCCGAGCGCCGGCCGGCCCGGACCAGGCCGCGCAGCAGATGCGGCACGGCAGCGCCTCCGGCGGCGTCGGAGCGCAGGGCGCGCAGGTCCAGCTTGATCGGGACCAGCAGGGCGCGGTCGGCGCGCAGGCCGGTGTCGAGGAGGGCGAGGCCCTCCTCGGGGGTGAGGGCGAGGACGCCGCCGCGGCTCATGCGGGCCTGGTCGGTCTCGCTGAGGTGGGCGGTCAGACCCTCGCTCTGCTCCCACAGGCCCCAGGCGAGGGAGACGCCGGGCAGGCCGGCCGCGCGGCGGTGGGCCATCAGGGCGTCCAGGTAGGCGTTGGCGGCCGCGTAGTTGCCCTGTCCGGCGGAGCCGAGGAGGGCGGCGGCGGAGGAGAACACCACGAACGAGCGCAGTGCGGGGGCGAGTTCGCGGGTCAGCTCGTCCAGGTGTCGTACGGCGGTGGCCTTGGGGGCGAAGACCCCGGCGATCCGCTCCTCGGTGAGCGCGCTGATCACACCGTCGTCCAGGATGCCGGCGAGGTGCACCACGCCGGTCAGCGGGTGCTCGGCCGGTACGGCGCTCAGCAGCGCGGCGACCGCGTCCCGGTCGGAGACGTCGCAGGCGACGACGGAGACGGTGGCGCCGAGGCCGGTCAGCTCGGCGGTGAGTTCGGCGGCGCCGTCGGCGTCGGGGCCGCGCCGGCCGGCCAGCACCAGGTGCCGTACGCCGTGCCGGCCGACCAGATGCCGGGCGACCAGCCCGCCGAGCGAGCCGGTACCGCCGGTGACGAGGACGGTGCCGTCGGGGTCGAAGGCGGCGGCGGTGTCGTCGGCGGGCTCCCCCGTACCGGCCACGGCAGCCCGAGCGGCGTCGTCCGCGGGCGGCTCCGTGCCGGCCGCGGCAGCCCGAGCGGCGTCGTCCGCGGGCGGCTCCGTGCCGGCCGCGGCAGCCCGAGCGGTGCCGTCAGCAGGTTCCCCCGTACCGGCCCCAGCAGCCCGAGCGATGTCGTCCGCGGGCTCCCCCGTACCGGCCGCGGCAGCCCGAGCGGCGTCGTCCGCGGGCGGCTCCGTGCCGGTCGAAGCGCCCGTGTCCGGCGTCTCGGCGCGGACCAGGCGTGGCGCGGACAGGGCGGTGCCGCGCACGGCGAGCTGGGGTTCGGCGGCGGCGAGGAGCTGGGCGAGGACGGGGCCTGCGCCGGTGGCGGCGGCCGGGTCGAGGTCGACCAGGATCACCCGGTCGGGGTTCTCCGCCTGGGCGGCGCGGACCAGGCCCCAGACGGCGGCGCCGGCCGGGTCGGTGACCGCGCTGTCGCCGCCCGCGGCCACCGCGCCCCGGGTGGCCACCACCAGCCGGGCGGCCTCCAGTCCGGGCGTGGCCAGCCAGGCCTGGAGGACGCGCAGGACGCGGGTGGTGAGGGCCTGCGCGTCGGCCCCGTCGCTGTCGGCGTCGAGGATCACGGCGCCGGGGGCGCTGTCGCGGGCGGTGAGCGCGGTGACGTCGTCGGCGTCGGCGACGGTCACCCAGGCGGGCGCCGTGGTGACGCCTTCGGCGGCGGGCAGGTGCACCCAGTCGACGGCGAACAGGGCGTCGCGGTGGGTGCCGGCCGCGGCGCCGAGTTGCTCGGCGGAGACCGGCAGGGACACCAGGGAGTCCATGGTGAGGACGAGGGCGCCGGTCTCGTCGGCGGCCTGGAAGGACAGGGCGTCGGGCCCGGCGGGCGCGACCCGGACCCGCAGCGCGGTGGCGCCCTCGGCGTGCAGGACGAGCCCGTTCCAGGCGAACGGCAGCACGTTGCGGTCGTCGTCGGGGTTGGCGAAGGCGTTGGTGTGCAGGGCGGCGTCGAGCAGGGCCGGGTGGATGGCGAACTTGTCGGCGTTCTCCCGGTGGTCCTGCGGCAGGGCCGCCTCGGCGAAGAGTTCCGCGCCGCGCCGCCACACACCGCGCAGGCCCTGGAAGGCGGGGCCGTAGGCGTAGCCGCGGGCGACGAGGGCGGTGTAGAAGTCGTCGATGGGGACGGGTTCGGCGCCGGGCGGCGGCCAGGCGGCGTAGTCGACGGCGGGCGCGGTGAACTGCGCGGAGCTGCCGGACAGCAGGCCGGTGGCGTGCCGGGTCCACTCGCCGTGGCCCTCGCCGTCGGTGGCGTCCTCGCGCAGCGAGTACACGTCGACGGTGCGGGAGCCGTTCGGGGTGGCGCCGCCGACGGCGACCTGGACGCGGACGCCGCCCTGTTCGGGCAGGACCAGGGGTGCCTCGATGACGAGTTCTTCGAGGGTGCCGCAGCCGAACTCGTCGCCGGCGCGGACGGCGAGGTCGACGTAGACGGTGCCGGGCACGATGACCACGCCCTGCATGGCGTGGTCGGCGAGCCAGGGGTGGGTGCGCAGCGAGAGGCGGGAGGTGAAGACCAGCCCGTCGGTCTGGGGCAGCGGGACGACGGCGCCGAGCAGCGGGTGGTCGCTGCCGGTCACCCCCAGGGAGGCGGCGTCACCGCCGTTCGCGGTGAGCCGGATCCAGTAGTGGCGGCGGTCGAAGGCGTACGTCGGCAGGTCGGCGTGGGCGGTGCGGGCGGCCTCGGGCAGGACGCCGCTCCAGTCGACGGGGACGCCGGCCGTGAAGACCTCGGCCATGGAGGTGAGCAGGCGGCGCAGGCCGCCGTCGTCGCGGCGCAGGGAGCCGGTGACGACGGCGTCGGTGGCGTCGGCGGTGTCGGCGATCTCGGTGACGGGCTGGACGAGGACGGGGTGGGCGCTGGACTCGACGAACACCGTGTGACCCTCGGCGAGGAGCGTCTCGACGGCCGGGCCGAAGCGGACCTGGCGGCGCAGGTTGCGGTACCAGTAGCCGCCGTCGAGGACGCCGGCCTCACGGACCCACTCGCCGGTCACGGTGGACAGGAACGGGATCGCCGGCGCCTGGCCGCGGATGTCCGCGAAGGCCTCGGTCAGGGCCTCCTGCACGGCCTGGACGTGCCGGCTGTGCGAGGCGTAGTCCACGGCGATGCGGCGCACTCGCACGCCCTGGTCCTCGAAGGCGTCCAGGACCTCGTCGAGGGCCTCGGCGTCACCGGCGATCACGACGGAGGCGGGCCCGTTGACGGCGGCGACCTCGACGCGGTCGGCCCACCGCTCCAGCCGGGCGGTGACGTCCTCCTCGGTGAGCGCGACGGACGCCATGCCGCCGAGCCCGGCGAGCCGGCCGCGGATGACCTGGCTGCGCACGGCGACGATGCGGGCGGCGTCGTCCAGCGTGAGCGCGCCGGCCACGCAGGCGGCGGCGATCTCGCCCTGCGAGTGGCCGACCACCGCGTCCGGTACGACACCCACGGACGCCCATACGGCGGCCAGGCCGACCATCACCGCGAAACTCGCCGGCTGGACGACGTCCACGCGGGTCGAGAGGTCGGTGTCGGTCTCGCCGCGCAGCACGGCCTCCAGGTCCCAGTCGACCCAGCGGTCCAGGGCCCGGGCGCACTCCTCGATCCGGGCGGCGAACACCGGTGAGGAGTCGAGCAGTTCGCGGCCCATGCCGATCCACTGGGTGCCCTGGCCGGGGAAGACCAGGACGGTCTTGCCGGCGCCGGCCGCGGTGGCGGCGCCCCGGACGGTACCGGCTGCCTGCTCGTCGCGGGCGAGGGCGGTGAGGGCGGCCAGGGCCTCGTCGTGGGTCTCGGCGACCACGACCGCGCGTTCGCCGAGGACGGCCCGCCGGGTGGCGAGGGTGCCGGCGACGGCGGCGAGCGGGGTGCCGGGTTCGGCCTCCAGGAAGGCGGCGAGCCGGCCGGCCTGCCCGGTGAGGGAGGCGGCGGAGGCCGCGGACACGACCAGCGGTACGGCACCGCCGTCCGTCGCGGAGGGCGCCGGTGCCTCCTCGTCGGGCGCCTGTTCCAGGATCAGGTGGGCGTTGGTGCCGCTGGCGCCGAACGAGGACACGCCGGCCCGGCGCGGGCGGCCGGTGTCGGGCCACTCCTGGGCCTCGGTGAGCAGTTCCACGGCGCCGGAGGACCAGTCGACCTGCGGGGTGGGGGCGTCGATGTGCCGGGTGGCCGGCATCAGGCCGTGGCGCAGCGCCTGGACCATGTTGATGACGCCGGCGACACCGGAGGCGGCCTGGGTGTGGCCGATGACGGACTTGACGGAGCCCAGCCGCAGCGGCTGTCCGGCGGGGCGGTCCTGGCCGTAGGTGGCGAGGATGGCCTGGGCCTCGATGGGGTCGCCGAGGACGGTGCCGGTGCCGTGGCCCTCGACCATGTCGACGTCGGTGGTGGTCAGTCCGGCGCCGGCCAGCGCCTTGCGGATGACGCGCTGCTGGGAGGGGCCGTTGGGGGCGGTGAGGCCGTTGGAGGCGCCGTCCTGGTTGACGGCGGAGCCGCGGATGACGGCGAGTACGCGGTGGCCGCGTTCCCGGGCCTGGGAGAGCGTTTCGAGGAGGACGACACCGACGCCCTCGGCCCAGCTGGAGCCGTCGGCCGCGGCGGCGTAGGACTTGCAGCGGCCGTCGAAGGCGAGGCCGCGCTGGCGGGCGAAGCCGACGAAGCCGCCGGGGGTGGACATCACGGTGGAGCCGCCGGCGAGCGCCATGGAGCACTCGCCGCGGCGCAGCGCCTGCATGGCGAGGTGGATGGCGACCAGGGAGGAGGAGCACATGGTGTCGACGGTGACCGCGGGCCCCTCAAGGCCGAGGGTGTAGGCGACCCGGCCGGAGGCGACACCGCCCGCGGTGCCGAGGGCCCGCTCCAGGCTGAGGTAGCCCTCGTGGCCGCTCAGGTCGGGGGCGTAGTCCTGGTGGACGATGCCGGCGAAGACGCCGGTGTCGCTGCCGCGCACGGAGTGCGGGTCGATGCCGGCCCGTTCCAGGGTCTCCCAGGACACTTCGAGCAGCTGGCGCTGCTGGGGGTCCATGGCGAGGGCCTCACGGGGCGAGATGCCGAAGAACGCGGCGTCGAACTCGCCGGCGTCGTGCAGGAAGGCGCCCTCGCGGACGTACGTCGTTCCGGGGTTGTCCGGGTCGGGATGGTAGAGCCCCTCCAGGTCCCAGCCGCGGTCCTCCGGGAACGTCGTGTAGACGTCCGTGCCGTCGGTCACCACCCGCCACAGGTCCTCGGGGGTGCGGATGCCCCCCGCGTACCGGCAGGCCATGGAGACGATGGCGATGGGCTCGGCAGCGGCCGCCGCGAGTTTGCCGTTCTCCTGCTGCAGGCGCGCGTTCTCCTTGAGGGAGGCGCGCAGCGCGTTGACGATCTGGTCGTCCGGGCCCGACATATCCGTCCTCCGTGGTGCGTCCGCTGTCATGGGGTCAGCTCGTCCTGCCCAGAGCACGCTGCACGAGATCGGCAACGTCCATGGCGTCGATCAGGGTCTCGTCGTCCTCGGCCGGGGCCGCCGCTTCGGGCGCTCCGGACGCCGGGGCGTCCTCGGTGTCCACGAGGCCGAGCAGGGTGTCCAGGACGCCGGCGTCCCTGAACCGGGCGAGGGGGACGGTGGCGAGGGCTCGCCTGAGGTCGTCCTCCCGCCCGTCGAGCCCGTCGTCCGCGTCCCGCAGGAGCTCGGAGCGCAGGTAGCCGACGAGGGCGTCCGGCGTGGGGTAGTCGAAGATGAGGGTGGCGGGCAGCCGCAGGCCGGTCGCCACGTGCAGGCTGTTGCGCAGGTTGACGGCGGCGAGCGAGTCGAAGCCGACCTCCTGGAAGGCCTGGAGCGCCCCGATGCTCTCGGCGCCGCTGTGGCCGAGGACCGTGGCGGCGTGTCCGCACACCAGCCGGAGCAGGATGCGGTTCTGCTCGGCCTCGGGGACGTCGCGCAGGGAGTCCACGAGGCCGGCGGTGGTGTCGCCGTTCTCGGTGTCCGGCTGGGTGGCCCGCAGTGCGGCCTGCGCTTCGGGCAGGTCGGCGAAGAGCGGGCCGGGCCGCACCGAGGTGAACGCCGGGATGAAGGCGTCCCAGTCCATGTCGACCACCGTGACGGCCTTCTCCTGGGCCTGGACGGCCTGTTCGAAGGCGGTGACGGCGATGTGCGGGGCCATGGGCAGCACGCCGCGCCGACGCAGCTGGGTGAGGGTGTCCTCGTCCATGCCGACACCGATCTCGTCCAGGGCGCCCCAGGCGATCGCGGTGGCCGCATGGCCGTGGCCGCGGCGCCACTCCACGAGGGCGTCGAGGACGGCGTTGGCCGCGCCGGACGGGCCCTGCCCGCCACCGCCCCAGATGCCGGCGATGGAGGAGAACACCACGAAGGCGTCGAGGGGGGTGTCGGCGAACCGTTCGGCGAGCCGGCGGGCGGTGTCGACCTTGGCGGCGAACACCTCGGTGAGTTCGGGTACGCCGGTGTCGTCCACGGAGCTGGTCCGGGCGATGTCGGCGGTGTGCACGACGGCGGTCAGCGGCTGGTCGCCGGGGGGTGAGTCGAGGAGGCGTTCGAGTGCGGTCCGGTCGGTGTCGGCGCACGCCTCGACGGTGGTGCCGGTGCCGAGCGCGGCGATGTCCGCGGAGAGTGAGGCGAGGGCGCCCTCGGGTGCGCCGGCCGTGGTGGTGACGAGGAGCCGCCGGGCACCGGACCGGGCGAGCCACAGGGAGGCGTGCCGGCCGAGGCCCTCGGCGCCGCCGGTCACCAGGACCGTGCCGGTGGGCTGCCAGGAGGTGCCGGCGGCCGGGTCGGGGGCGGCCTTGCGCAGCAGCCTGCGGGTGTGCACACCGGACCGGCGCACGGCCAGCTGGTCGTCGTCGCCCGGGTGGTCGAGTGCGCCGAGCAGATGGCGTACGGCGCGGCTGTCGAGGGTGGCGGGCAGGTCGATCAGGCCGCCCCAGCGGTCGCCGCGTTCCAGTGCGGCGGCCCGGCCGAGGCCCCAGACGGCGGCCTGAGCCGGTGCGGTGACGGTGTCCTGGATGCCGGTGCTGACGGCGCCCCGGGTCAGGCACCACAACGGCTGTGCGGCCCCGGCGTCGCCCAGCGCCTGCACCAGTGCGAGGGTGGCCGCGGTGAGCGGGAGGGGGTCCTGCGGGCCGTCCTCGCCGCCCGGGTCGAGCGCGAGCAGCGACAGCACTCCGGTCACGTCGTGTTCGGCGAGGACGGCCGGCAGGCGCTCGCCGAGCCGGGCGCGGCCGGTGTCGGCCGCCGCGACCTCCAGCAGGATCAGGTCGAGTCCCTGTGCGGTGAGTTCCCGCAGCAGTGCGTCCGGCGGCGAGTCCGCCGGCCGCTCGGCCGGTACGACGGCCAGCCAGGTGCCGCCGGGAACACCGCTGCCCTCCTGGTCGAGGGGCCGCCAGGTGACGTGGTAGCGCAGCTTCTCGGCCGCCGACCGTTCGCGCCGCCGGCCGCGCCAGTCGGCCAGCACGGGGACGACCGTGCGCAGCGCCTCGCGCTGGTCGGCCGCGGCCAGGTCGAGCAGCCGGGCGAGGGAGTCGGCGTCGGTCTGTTCGACGGCGGTCCAGAAGTCGTTCTCTGCGCCCTCGGCGGCGGGTGCGGCGTCCGTGCCGGTCTCCGCCTCCCGCAGCCAGTAGTGCTGCCGGTCGAAGGCGTACGTCGGCAGGTCAACGGGGGCGTCGTGGGCCTCGGCGGGCAGCACGCCCGTCCAGTCGACGGCCACGCCCTTGACGAACAGCTCGGCCATCGACGCGAGCAGCCGCCGCGGTCCGCCCTCCTCGCGCCGCAGCGAACCGGCGGCGACGGCACGGAGCCGGACGTTGTCGTCCGCGGCCTGGTCGAAGATCTCGTTCACGGGCTGGACGAGGACGGGGTGGGCACTGGACTCGACGAACACCGTGTGACCCTCGGCGAGCAGGGCGGCGATCGCCGGGCCGAAGCGGACCCGGCTGCGCAGGTTGCGGTACCAGTAGTCGCCGTCGAGCACGCCTTCCTCGCGCACCCACGCTCCGGTGACCGTGGAGAGGAACGGCACCACGGGAGCCTCGCTGCGGATGTCGGCGAACGCCTTGCCCAAGGCCCCTTCGATCGCCTCGACATGGCGGGTGTGGGAGGCGTAGTCCACCGCGACGCGGCGCACGCGTACGCCGTCGGCCTCCAGCGCGGCGAGCGCCTCGTCCAGCGCCTCGGCGTCACCGGCGACCACGACGGAGGACGGCCCGTTGACGGCGGCCACCTCGACGCGGCCGTCCCATCGGGCGATGCGTTCGGCCGCCGCGGCCTCGGGGAGCGCCACGGAGGCCATGCCGCCCCGGCCCGCCAGCTCCCCGGCGATCACCTGACTGCGCACCGCGACGATCCGCGCCGCGTCCTGCAGCGACAGCGCACCGGCCACACACGCAGCCGCGATCTCGCCCTGCGAGTGACCGACCACCGCGTCCGGCACCACACCCACGGACGCCCATACGGCGGCCAGCGCGACGTTCACGGCGAAGCTCGCCGGCTGGACGACGTCCACCCGGTCCAGCAGGTCGACGTCACCGCGCAGCACGGCCTTCAGGTCCCAGTCCGTCCAGGGTTCCAGGGCGCGGGCGCACTCGGCGATCCGCTCGGCGAACACCGGTGAGGTGTCCAGCAGTTCGCGGCCCATGCCGGGCCACTGCGACCCCTGGCCGGGGAAGACGAGCACGGTCTTGCCGGGACCCCCGGAACCGGCGACGGTTCCGGTCACGAGCAGCGGGCTGCTCTCGCCCCGGGCCAGCGCGCCCAGCCCGGTCCGTGCCTCCTCGCGGGATCCGGCGACGACCACGGCCCGCTCGGACAGCAGCGCCCGCCGGGCGACGAGCGCGCCCGCGACCTCGGCGGGAGCGGCTTCCGCAGCGGCGGCGAAGGCGGCCAGGCGCCCGGCCTGCGCGGCGAGAGCGGCCGTGCTCCGGGCGGACACCACCAGCGGTACGACGCCGGCGGGACCCGTCGGCCGGGCCACCGCTCCGGTGTCGGGCGCCTCCTCCAGGATGACGTGCGCGTTGGTGCCGCTCGCGCCGAACGAGGAGACGGCGGCCCGGCGCGGCCGGCCGGCGCGGGGCCACTCCCGCGCCTCGGTGAGCAGTTCGACGGCGCCCGCGGACCAGTCGGCCTGCGGGGTGGGCTCGGCGACGTTCAGGGTGGGCGGCAGGACGCCGTGCCGCATCGCCTCCACCATCTTGATCACACCGGCGACCCCGGCGGCGGCCTGGGTGTGCCCGATGTTCGACTTCACCGAGCCCAGCCACAGCGGCTCCTCGCGGTCCTGGCCGTAGGTCGCCAGCAGCGCCTGAATCTCGATCGGGTCGCCGAGGACGGTGCCGGTACCGTGGCCCTCCACCACGTCCACGTCGACCGGTCGCAGTCCGGCGGAGGCCAGCGCGCTGCGGATCACCCGCTGCTGGGACGGGCCGTTGGGGGCGGTCAGGCCGTTGGAGGCGCCGTCCTGGTTGACCGCGCTGCCGCGCAGCACCGCCAGCACCCGGTGGCCGTTGCGCCGTGCCTCGGACAGCCGCTCCAGCAGGACGACGCCGACGCCCTCGGCCCAGCCGGTGCCGTCGGCGGTGGAGGAGTACGCCTTGCAGCGGCCGTCGGCGGACAGGCCGCGCTGCCGGGAGAACTCCAGGAAGGCGTCCGGGGTGGCCATGACGGTGGCGCCGCCGGCGAGCGCGAGGGAGCACTCGCCGCCGAGCAGCGCCTGGGCCGCGAGGTGCATGGCGACCAGGGAGGACGAGCAGGCGGTGTCCACGGTCACGGCGGGGCCCTCGAAGCCGAAGACGTACGACACCCGGCCCGAGGCCACGCTGGCGGCCGTACCGGTCATGGTGTAGCCCTGCACGTCCTCGGGGACCTGGCGCAGCCGGGTCACGTAGTCGTGGTGGACGATGCCGGTGAACACGCCGACGTCCTGGCCGCGGGTGGACAGCGGGTCGATGCCGGCCCGTTCCATGGCCTCCCAGGAGGTCTCCAGCAGCAGCCGCTGCTGCGGGTCCATGGCGAGGGCCTCGCGCGGCGAGATGCCGAACAGCTGGGCGTCGAACCGGGCGGCGTCGTGCAGGAAGCCGCCCGCCCGGGTGTAGCTGGTGCCGGGGTGGGCCGGGTCGGGGTGGTAGAGCCGGTCGAGGTCCCAGTCGCGGTCGGTGGGGAACCCGGAGATGGCGTCACGCCGGTCCATCACGAGCTGCCAGAGGTCCTCGGGGCTGTTGACGCCGCCGGGCAGCCTGCTGCTCATGGCGATGACGGCGATCGGCTCGTCGGGGTCCGCCGTGCCGCGCCGGACGGGTGCGGGCGTCCGACGGCGGGTGCCGAGGAGTTCGCCGCGCAGGTGGTCGGCGAGCAGCGCCGGGGTGGGATGGTCGAAGACCAGGCTGCTGGGCAGGCTGACGCCGGTGAAGTCGTGCAGCCGGTTGCGGAGTTTGACGGCGGTGAGCGAGTCGAAGCCGAGGTTCTTGAACGGCTGGGCCTCGTCGAAGCCGTCGGTGTCCCGGTGGCCGAGGACGACCGCGGCGCTCTCCCGGACCAGGTCCAGCAGGATCCGGCGCTGTTCGGCGTCGGCGAGGCCGGCCAGCCGGGCCGCCAGTTCGTTGCCGTCGGCGGCCGGTTCCCGGCGGATGACGCGGCGGGCGGGGGCGGAGCCGGGGGTGGTCGCGGTGGGAGCGCCTTCGGCGAGGGCATGCTCACCGGCGGCGAACGTCACCGGGCCGAGCAGGGCCACGGGCCGGCCGTCGGGGTCGGCCAGCTCCACCAGGTGCCGGCCGTCGGCGGCCGGGGTGACGCTCGCCCGCAGCTCGGTGGCGCCCACCGCGTACACGGCGAGGGTGGCGCACTCGGTCAGGGAGGCACCGTCCGAGGCCTCGGCCGCGATCCGCAGGGCGGTGTCGAGGAGCACCGGGTGGAGGGTGAACTCCCCCGCCTGGTCGGTCAGTTCGGCGGGCAGGGCGAGGTCGGCGAGGATCCGGCCGTCCTGCCGCCACAGGCCGCGCACCCCGTCCCGGGCACCGGTTTCCGCAGGCTGGTCCGGCCAGGTGCGCAGGTCGACGGCGTGCCGCGGGACGCCGGGCACCAGGGCGGCGCGGGCGTGCCGGAGCCACGGTTCCCCCTCCTGTCCGGCCGGCCGGCTGTGCACGGTGACGGCGCGTGTCCCGTCGGGGCCGGGCGCGTCCGCGAAGACGCGGAGCTGGAGGTCGCCGTGCGCGGGGGCGACGAGGGGCGCGTCGACGGTGATCCGCTCGACCGTCCCGCCGCCGGCCTCGTCACCGGCTCGGACCAGCAGTTCCAGCAGGACACCGGCCGGAAGGGCGCCCTCGGTGCCGGGGAGCAGGCCGGGGCCGCGCCCGGACAACCGGCCGGTGAGGACGACGCCGGTGCCGCCGTGCTCGCCGGGGACCTCCACGACGCCGCCCAGCAGCGGATGGCCGGCGGACCGGGCGCCGAGCGCCTCGGCGTCGGTGGCGGTGCCGCCGTCCACCCAGTACCGCTGGTGCTGGAAGGCGTAGGTGGGCAGTTCGGGGCCGACGGCCGGGCCGGGGCGGCCGAGGACGGCGGTCCAGTCGACCGGGACCCCGCGCACGTGCAGTTCGGCGAGCGCGGTGCGCACGGCGGTGTCCTCGGCGGTGTCGCGACGCAGGGTGGTGACACAGCCGCGGGTGTCCGGGCCGAGCGTGCCGAGGACCATGGCGCTCAGGACGCCGCCGGGGCCGAGTTCGAGGTGGGTGAGGGCGCCCTGCTCGCGCAGGGTGGTGACGGCGTCGGCGAACCGCACGGCGTGCCGGGCCTGGTCCACCCAGTACTCGGGGGTGGCGAGCAGCCCCTCGTCGGCGAGTTCCCCGGTGAGGGTGGAGACGACGGGTGTGGTGCCCGGCCGGTAGCGCAGCCGGCCGGCCACGGTACGCAGTTCGTCGAGCATCGGCTCCATCAGCGCGGAGTGGAAGGCGTGGCTGACGGACAGCCGGCGGGTCCGGTGGCCGTCCCGGGCGAGGCGCCCGGCGACGGCGACGACGGCGTCCTCGGCGCCGGACAGGACCAGGGCCCGCGGCCCGTTGACCGCCGCGATCCCGACGACCCCCGGAGTGCCGGCGAGCAGCGGCGCCACCTCGGCCTCGGCCGCCTCGACGGCGATCATCGCGCCGCCCTCGGGCAGGGCCTGCATCAACCGGCCCCGGGCGGCGACCAGTTCGCCGGCGTCCGCGAGGTCCAGGATGCCCGCGGCGTGCGCGGCGGCGATCTCGCCCACCGAGTGGCCGGCGAGCAGGCCGGGCCGTACGCCCCAGGAGGCGAACAGCCGGAACAGCGCGGTCTCCAGGGCGAACAGGGCGGCCTGGGTGTAGAGGGTCTGGTCGAGCAGAGCGGCCGGTGCGGTGCCGGGCTCGGCGAACACCACGTCCTTCAGGCGGTGTTCGAGGCCGTCCAGGTGCCGTTCCACGGCGGCGCAGGCGGCGTCGAACGCCTCGCGGAACACCGGGTGCGAGGCGGCGAGTTCGCGGCCCATGCCGGGCCACTGGCTGCCCTGCCCGGTGAACAGGAAGGCGAGTTTTCCGTCGGCCGGGCCGCCGGTGACGGTGTCCGCGCCGGCGGTGCCCACGGCGAGCGCGCGCAGGGCGTCGGTGAGCCGTTCCCGGTCGGCGGCCAGGACGACCGCGCGGTGGTCGAGGTGGGCGCGGGCGGTGCCGAGCGCGTACGCCGTGGCCCCGAGCGGAGTGCCGGTGCGGTCCGTCACCCAGTCCGCGAGCCGGGCGGCCTGTCCGCGCAGACCGGCGGCGGTCCGGGCGGAGAGGGGGAAGAGGAGGGGGGAGGTGCCGTCGTCGGCGGCCGGGCCGGCGCTGTCCGTCGCCACGGCCTCGGGGGCCTGTTCCAGGACGAGGTGGGCGTTGGTGCCGCCGATGCCGAAGGCGGAGACGCCGGCCCGGCGCGGGCGGCCGGTCCCGGGCCAGTCGCGTGCCTCGGTGAGCACCTCGACCGCGCCCGCCGACCAGTCGACGTGGGTGGAGGGCCGGTCGACGTGCAGGGTGCGGGGCAGCCGGCCGTGCCGCATCGCCATGACCATCTTGATGACGCCGGCCACGCCGGCCGCGGCCTGGGTGTGCCCGAGGTTGGACTTCACCGACCCGATCCACAGGGGCTGTTCGCGGTCCTGGCCGTAGGTGGCGAGCAGGGCCTGCGCCTCGATCGGGTCGCCGAGGACGGTGCCCGTACCGTGCGCCTCCACGGCGTCCACGTCCGTCGGTGCCAGCCCGGCGTTGGCGAGCGCCTTGCGGATGACGCGCTGCTGCGAGGGCCCGTTCGGGGCGGTCAGGCCGTTGGACGCGCCGTCCTGGTTGACCGCGCTGCCCCGGATCACGGCGAGCACCTGGTGCCCCTGCCGCTCGGCCTCCGAGAGCCGCTCGACCAGCAGCACGCCCACGCCCTCGGACCAGCCGGTGCCGTCCGCGCCGTCCGCGAACGCCTTGCAGCGGCCGTCGGGAGCCAGGCCGCGCTGCCGGGAGAACTCGACGAACGTCTCCACGTTGCCCATCACCATCACACCGCCGGCGAGCGCCATGGAGCACTCCCCGTTGCGCAGAGCCTGTGCTGCCAGGTGCAGGGCGACCAGGGAGGAGGAGCAGGCGGTGTCGATGGTGACGGCAGGGCCCTCGAAGCCGAAGTGGTAGGCGACGCGGCCCGACACGACGCTGCCGGAGCCGCCGGTGAGGCGGAATCCCTCGGCATCGCTCGCGTGGTGCATCCGTACCGTGTAGTCGTGGCTGTTGACGCCGACGAAGACGCCGATGTCCCGGCCACCCAGCCCGGTGGGGTCGATCGCGGCGCGTTCGAACGCCTCCCAGGACGTCTCCAGGAGCAGCCGCTGCTGCGGGTCCATGGCGAGGGCCTCGTTCGGGGAGATGCCGAAGAAGGCGGCGTCGAAGCCGGGCGCGTCGTCGAGGAACGCGCCGTGCCGCACGTAGGTCGTGCCGGCCTTGTCGGGATCGGCGTCGTAGAGCCGGTCGATGTCCCAGCCGCGGTCGTCGGGGAACTCGGTGACGGCGTCGACCCCGTCGGCCACGACCCGCCACAGGTCCTCGGGGCTGTGCACCCCGGCGGGGAAGCGGCAGGCCATCGCGACGATCGCGATCGGCTCGTCGGCCGAGGCGGGCCCCGGGGCGGGTGCGTGGGTGGTGGACGCGGTGGCGGTGTCGCCGACCAGCCGGGCCCTCAGATGCTCGGCGAGCGCGGTCGGCTTCGGGTAGTCGAAGACGACGGCCGAGGGCAGCGTGAGACCGGTGGCGGCCGCCAGGCGGTTGCGCAGTTCCACCGCGGTCAGCGAGTCGAACCCGGCGTCCTTGAAGGCCCGGTCGGCGCGGACGGCGTCGGCGGTGCCGTGCCCGAGCACGTCGGCGGCGTTGCGCCGGACCAGGTCCAGCAGCAGGGCCAACCGGGCCGACGGGTCCAGCGCGGTCACACGGTCGCGCAGGCTGCCCTGGTCCGCGGTGCCGGCGGCGCGGGCCACCGAGCGCGGCGCGGGCGCCAGGCCCCGCAGCAGCGGGGCCACGGGCGCGGTACGGGCCGCCGCGCGCAGCGCGGGCAGGTCCAGCTTGGCCGCCACCAGGGCGGCGGGCAGTGCGGTGCCGGGGCGCAGGGCGAGGTCCAGCAGCGCCATGCCCTCGGCCTCCGACAGCGCGGCCATGCCGAGCCGCCGGTTGCGGTGCAGGTCCGCGGCGCCCAGGTGCCGGGTCATCCCGCTGGCCCGCTCCCAGTAGCCCCAGGCCAGCGAGGTCCCGGGCAGCCCCTGTGCGCGGCGCTGCCGGGCGAGCGCGTCCAAGGCGGCGTTGGCGGCGGCGTAGTTGGCCTGGCCGGGGTTGCCGAAGACGTTCGCGGCCGAGGAGAACAGGACGAACGCGGCGAGGTCGCGGTCCCGGGTCAGCTCGTCCAGCAGCAGGGCCGCGTCCAGCTTGGGCCGCAGGACGGCGTCGACGCGGTCCGGGGTGAGCGCGGTGACCACGCCGTCGTCCAGGACACCGGCCGTGTGCAGGACGGCGGTCAGCGGGTGGTCGGCGGGTACGGCGTCCAGGACGGCCGTCAGCTGGTCGCGGTCGGCGGTGTCGCAGGCGACGACCGTGACGGTGGCGCCCAGCGTGGTCAGGTTTTCGGTCAGCGTGGCCGCGCCGTCCGCCGCGGGGCCCTGCCGGCTGAGCAGGAGCAGACGGCGGACACCGTGCTCGGTGACCAGGTGCCGGGCGGTGAGCGCACCGAGCGTGCCGGTGCCTCCGGTGATCAGCACGGTCCCGTCCGGATCGAGCAGCGGGCCCGGCCGCGCGGTACCGCTCTCCCCCGCCGGTGTCCCGGCCCGGACCAGCCGGGGCACCTCGGCGCCCGCGGCCCCGACGCGTACCACCGGTTCACCGCAGGCGAGCAGGCCGGGCAGCGCGGCCCGGACCACCGCTTCGGCATCCTGCCCCTCGCCCGGATCCGCGCACTCGACCAGCAGGATCCGGCCGGGGTGCTCGGACTGCGCGGACCGCGACAGCCCCCGTACGGCGGCCGTGGCGAGGTCCGTGTCGTCCGCGCCGGCCACGACGACCAGCCGGGTCCGCTCCAGGGCGGGTTCGGCCAGCCACGCCTGGAGGACGGCGAGCGCGGCGGCCAGCGCGGTGCGCGGCTCGGTCACCGCGGGGTCGAGGACGTACAGCAGCGCGTCGGCGTCCGCCGCACCGGCGGTGACGTCCTGCGCGGTCCGTACGGTGACGACGGACGGCGTACCGTCACCCGCCGGCAGCGGCAGTTCCGTCCAGTCGACCCGGAACAGCGCGTCGTGGGTGAGCGCCTCGGCGAGCCCGGCGCGCACCGGGTCGAACGGTGCGGACAGCACCGCGTCGACGGCGAGCACGGGCCGTCCGGCGGGGTCGGTCAGACGGAGCCGGGTTCCCTCTGCCTCTGCTCCCCCCGACCGCACGGTGACGGCACTCGCGCCGGACGCGTGCAGGCTGACCCCGCGCCAGGTGACCGCGAGGGTCCCGGAGGGCAGCGCCGTCCGCACGGCCGCGTCGAGGAGGGTGGGGTGTACGCCGTACCGGTCGGCGTCCCCGGCGGCCTCGCCGAGGGCCACCTCGACGCCGGGCCCGTCGGCCGGCCGGTCATCGGCGGACGACGGGGCGGGCGCGAGGGTGCCGTGGGCGTGCCGCGTCCAGGCGTCGTCCAGCGCGGAGTCGTCCGCGCGCGAGTACACCTCGACCGTCCGCCGCCCGGTGCCGTCGGCCTCGCCGACCACGGTCTGCACTCCCCGGCCGCCGCGCACCTGCAGCACCACCGGCCGGTCGACGACGAGTTCCTCCACGACCGGCGCGCCGGCCTCGTCACCGAGCCGGACCGCCAGCTCCACCAGGGCCGCGTTCGGCACCAGCACCGCGTCGTCCCCGACGAGGTGTTCGGCCAGCCACGGCTGCGACCGCAGGGACCACCGGGAGGTCGTCATGAACCCGCCGGAGTCGGGCCGCCCGACGACCGCACCGAGCAGGGGGTGGTCGGCGCCCGCCTGCCCGAGGGCGGCGGCGTCGGCCGCGGGGGCGGGCTTGAGCCAGTAGTGACGGTGGTCGAAGGCATACGTCGGCAGGTCCAGGTGAACATCGCCGGCACCCTCGGGCAGCACACCGGTCCAGTCGACGGGAACCCCCTTGACGAAGACGTCGGCCATCGACGTCAACAGCCGCCGCACACCGCCCTCTTCACGGCGCAGCGAGCCGCTGACGACGGCTTCCGACCCCGTCTCGTCCACGATCTCGTTCACCGGCTGCACAAGGACCGGATGGGCGCTGGACTCGATGAACACCGAGTGCCCCTCGGCGAGGAGTGCGGTGATCGCCGGGCCGAAGCGGACCCGGCTGCGCAGGTTGCGATACCAGTAGCCGCCGTCCAGGACACCCGCCTCGCGCACCCACCCACCGGTCACCGTCGAGAAGAACGGCACCACCGGCACCTGACTGCGGACATCGGCGAACGCCTCCGCCAGCGTCCCCTCGATCGCCTCGACGTGGCGAGTGTGGGAGGCGTAATCCACCGCCACCCGGCGCACCCGCACCCCGTCCGCCTCCAGCGCGGCCAGCGCCTCGTCCAACGCCTCCGCGTCACCGGCGATCACCACCGAGGAAGGGCTGTTGACGGCTGCGACCTCAACCCGGCCGTCCCAGGCGGTGATCCGGGAGGCAGCCTCCGCCTCGGACAGCGCCACCGACGCCATACCACCCCGGCCCGCCAACCCACCCGCGATCACCTGACTGCGCACCGCCACGACCCGCGCCGCGTCCTCCAGCGACAACGCACCGGCCACACAGGCGGCGGCGATCTCGCCCTGCGAGTGACCGACCACCGCATCCGGTACGACACCCACGGACGCCCACACCGCGGCCAGGCCCACCATCACCGCGAAACTCGCCGGCTGCACCACATCGACCCGCGCAAGCAGATCAGTGTCCCCGCGCAGCACAGCCACCAAGTCCCAGTCCACCCACGGCTCCAGAGCCCGGGCACACTCCCCGACCCGCTCCGCGAACACCGGCGAGGACTCCAGCAACTCCCGGCCCATCCCCAGCCACTGCGAACCCTGACCCGGGAACACCAACACCGTCCGCCCAGGCGCACCCGCAGAACCCGCCACCAGCCCGGCACCCGACTCACCCCGAGCCAACGCCCCGAGCCCCGCCACCGCCTCCTCCCGGGACCCCGCGACGACCACGGCACGCTCCGACAGCACCGCCCGCCGAGCCAACGCCCCCGCGATCCACGCCGGCGATGCGTCCGTGTCCCCGGCGAACACCGCCAGCCGCTCCGCCTGAGCGGACAACGAGCCCCGCGACGCCGCCGACACCACCAACGGCACCACACCGGCCCGCGGCTCCGGCGCGGCGACCGGCTCCATGGGTACCTGCTCCAGGATCACGTGGGCGTTGGTGCCGCTCACGCCGAACGAGGACACGCCGGCCCGGCGCGGTCGACCCGTCTCCGGCCACTGCCGGGACGCGGTGAGCAGTTCGACGGCACCGGCGGACCAGTCGACCTGGGAGGACGGGGTGTCGACGTGCAGGGTGGCGGGCAGGACGCCGTACCGCATCGCCTGGACCATCTTGATGACACCGGCGACACCGGCGGCGGCCTGCGTGTGCCCGATGTTGGACTTCAACGAGCCCAGCCACAGCGGGCGTTCGCGGTCCTGGCCGTAGGTCGCGAGCAGGGCCTGCGCCTCGATCGGGTCACCGAGGGTGGTTCCGGTGCCGTGGCCCTCCACCGCGTCGACGTCGGCCGGGACCAGTCCGGCGTCGGCCAGCGCCCTGCGGATGACGCGCTGCTGGGCGGGGCCGCTCGGGGCGGTCAGGCCGTTGGACGCGCCGTCCTGGTTGACCGCGCTGCCGCGGACCACCGCCAGCACCCGGTGACCCTTGCGCCGGGCCCCCGACAGCCGCTCCAGCACGAGCACGCCCGCGCCCTCGGCCCAGCCGGTGCCGTCGGCGGCGTCGGCGTACGACTTGCAGCGGCCGTCGGCGGCCAGCGCCCGCTGCCGGGAGAACTCCACGAAGGTGCCCGGGGTGGCCATCACGGTGGCGCCGCCGGCCAGGGCCATCGAGCACTCGCCGCGCCGCAGGGCCTGGGCGGCGAGGTGGATGGCGACCAGGGAGGAGGAGCAGGCGGTGTCCACGGTCACCGCGGGGCCTTCGAGGCCGAAGACGTAGGAGATGCGGCCGGAGGCCACGCTGGATGCGGTCCCGGTGGTGACGAAGCCTTCGAGTTCAGCCGGGAGTTGCCCCCCGGAGCCGTAGCCCTGGCCCATGACTCCGGCGAACACGCCGACGTCCGTGCCCTTCAGGGCGTGGGGGTCGATGCCCGCGCGTTCCAGGGCCTCCCAGGAGGTTTCGAGGAGCAGTCGCTGCTGCGGGTCCATGGCCAGCGCCTCGCGTGGCGCGATGCCGAAGAAGCCGGCGTCGAACCGGCCGGCGTCCGGGAGGAATCCGCCCTGGTCGACGTAGGAGGTGCCGGGCTTCTCCGGGTCGGGGTCGAACAGGCCGTCGAGGTCCCAGCCCCGGTCGGTCGGGAAGTCCGCAACGGCGTCCCGGCCCGCGGCCAGCAACTGCCAGAGTTCGTCCGGGGTGTTGACGCCGCCGGGGAGTCGGCAGGCCATGCCGACGATGGCGATGGGTTCCTGCGGGTCCGTGTCCGCGGCCGGGCGTTCGGGGCCGGCCGCGGGGTCGGCCAGGCCGAGGACGGCGGCGCGCAGGTGGGCGGCCAGCTCCCGCGGGGTCGGGTGGTCGAAGGTCACGGTGGTGGGCAGGCGCAGCCCGGTGTGCTCGGTCAGCCGGTCGCGCAGGGCGACGACGGCGACCGAGGTCAGGCCCAGGTCGCGGAAGGCGCGGTCGGCCGGGAGGGGAGCCGCGTCGGGGCCGTGCAGGACGGTGGCGGCCTGTGCGCCGACCAGTCGTTCGAGGAGGGCCAGTTGGGCTCGTTCGTCCAGGTCGGCGAGGCGTGCGCGCAGGGCGGCGGTGACGTTGGCGTCCGGGCGGGCCTGCGGGGCCGGCGGTTCGGCCAGGGCGCGCAGGAGCGCGGGGACCGGCCGGGACGGGTCGGGCGGGGCCGGGCGCGGGGCGAAGAGGGCCGGGGCCCGGCCGGCGAGGAGCACGTCGAACGCGGCGAGCAGGTCGGCGAGCCGGTCCGGGTCCCCGTGTGGTGCCCAGGCCAGGGTGGCGGCGGCCGGGCCCCGCTGCCGGCGGGCGTGCGTGACCGCCTCGGTGAGGGCGGCGCGCACCGCCCGGTCCGGGTCGCCGGGGGCGCCCAGGGTCGCGGAGCCGTCGGTGACGGTGATGAACTCGCCGGTGCTGTCGAGGAGTTCGTCCAGGGTGCGGGCCAGTGCCGGGTCGTCGGCTGTGTGCACCACGGCGCCGACCGGGTGGCCGTCCGTCAGGGCGGCGGGCAGGCCGGAGTCGGCGGCCACGCTGCGGGTGTCGGTGCCGGGGGGCCAGGCGTCCGGGTCGGTGCGGTCGGTCGTGCCGGGCGCGTGGACGAGGAGCAGGCGGGCGGCCCGGTGGACGTCGGCGAGGTGGTGGGCGAGCGCGGCGCCGGCGGGTGTGTCCGTGCCGGTGACGACGACGGTTCCGGTGCCGGCGAGGGCGGCGGCCGGGCGGGGCCTGCCGTCCACGGGGGTGCGCAGCAGCCGGGGGACGAGCAACTGGCCGCTTCGGAGCGCGAGTTGTGGTTCGCCAGAGGTGACGGCGGCGAGCAGGGTCCGCGGGTCCGGGGCGCCGGTGTCGAGGTCGACGACGGTCAGTTGCCGGTGTCCGTCCGCCTGGAGGGACCGTACGGCGGCCCACAGCGCGGCGCCGACGGGGTCGGGCGCGGTGTCACCGGCGGATGTGGCGCGCCGGGTGAGGACCACCAGCGGTCCGGGGTTGCCCTGGCCGGTCAGGTGCTCGGTGAGGAGGCGGGCCGGGGTGAGGGGGTCGGCGCAGGCGGGCGGCGGTGGCAGGACGGTGAGGCCGGGGGCCGTACCGGCCGCGGACGCCAGGTCGGGGTGGAGTTCTGCGGGGACCCCGGCGGCGCGCAGCGCGGCGACGATTCCGGCGGTGTCCTCGCCGGCGACGGCGCACACGGCCGGCCGGGTGGCGTCGGCGGTGCCGGCCGGTGCGGGGAGCCACGCGGGGGTCAGCAGGGCGTCGTGGTGGCCGTCGGCCGTGTGGCGCGGCCAGTACGGCTGGGCGGCGAGCAGCCTGCGGACGATCTTCCCGGAGGCGGTGCGCGGGACGGCGGTGACCTCGTGGATCCGCTCGGGGATCTTGTAGGCGGAGAGCCGGGCGCGGCAGTGGGCGAGGACGGCGGTGAGGTCGAGGCCGTCCGGTCCGGGAACCAGCCAGGCGACCGGCACCTCGCCCAGGGTGTCGTGGGCGGCCCCGGCCACACCGGCGTCGGCGACGCCGGGCGCGGTACGCAGGACCGCCTCGACCTCGTCGGGGTGGATGTTCTCGCCACCGCGGATGATCAGGTCCTTCAGCCGGCCGCAGACGGTGAAGTAGCCGGCCTCGTCCCGGCGGGCCAGGTCGCCGGTGCGGAACCAGCCGTCGCGCAGGGCGGCGCGGGTCGCCTCGGGACTGTTGTGGTAGCCCACCATGACGTTGGGGCCACTGACCCAGACCTCGCCCTCCTGTCCGGTGGGCACGTCGTGCCCGGTGTCGGGGTCGACGATGCGGACGTCGACGCCGGGCACGGGCAGTCCGCAGGAGCCCTCGACGCGGGCGCCGTCCGGCGGGTTCATGGTGATCGCGCCGCAGGTCTCGGTGGAGCCGTAGGCGTCGACCAGCGGGACACCGAAGGTCTCCTCGAAGGAGCGGCGCAGTTCGGAGCCGGTGACAGCGCCGCCGACGAGTCCGATGCGCAGGTGGGGCAGGGACAGGCCGGTGCGGCGGGCGGTGGCGACGAGGTGGTGGTAGGTGGTGGGGACGCCGGCGAGGAAGGTGGCCCGCTCGGTGCGCAGCAGGTCGAGGACGTCGTCGGCGGAACTGCCGTCCGTGAGGCGGGCGGTGGCGCCGACGGAGGTCACGGACAGCACGCAGGCGATGTGGGACAGGCTGTGGAAGAGCGGCAGCGGCCACAGCACCCGGTCGTCCCGGCGCAGGTCCGGGATCGGGACGTAGCTGGCGGCGACCGACCAGAGGCAGTTGCGCTGGGTGGACAGCACGCCCTTGGGGCGCCCGGTGGTGCCGGATGTGTAGAACATCCAGGCCACCTCGTCCAGGCCGAGGTCGTCGGGGGCGGGGGTGCCGGGGTCGGTGGCCGCGAGGTCGTCGTAGGCGTGGGCGCCCGGTGGCACGTCGGTGGTGCCGGCCACCACGACGGTGGTGTCCGGGGCGGTGTCCGACACCACCTGAAGAAACGTCACTGCACTACTCGCCTCGGCGAGCACGAACCGCGCCCCGCTGTCGGCGAGCAGATACTCCAGTTCGGCGGCCGCGGACCGCGGGTTGACCGGCACGCCGACCCCGCCGGCCCGCACGACCGCCAGGTACCCCTCCACCATCGCGACGGAGTTGCCGAGGCAGAGCGCCACCCGGTCGCCGCGACGCAGCCCGAGCCGGACGAGATGCCCGGCGAGCCGCCGCGTCCGCGCCTCCAGCCCGGCGTAGGTGACCGCGCGCCGGCCGTCGGCGAAGGCGACCTTCTCCGGGATGCGGAGAGCGTGCTCGTGCAGCGTGACCGCAAGCGGTGTGACCAGGTCGGAACGCACGCCTCGGACTCCTTCCACAGGGCGGCAGCGGGTACCGGGAGCAGCAGGTCGGGGGTGGTCTCCGGACGCTGCGCGGACGGCTGTACGACGCTGTACAGCCGGCCGTCGTCCGGAACGACGGAGGCAGACGTCCCTCCGCCGCGGCGGTGCGCGCGGCGGTCAGGCGCCCGGACAGGGCGGGAGCGGCCGGTCCCGCCGCCGGGGCGGGCGGAGGGGCCGTTCCCACCGCCACGGACGGCCGGGGGGCCGGTCCGGGGCGGGCCGGAGCAGGCGGTGGCGGCGGGCCCCGCGCAGGCTCGCGCGGAGGGCCGCCGTACCGCCCGTGGCCGGGAGGGGCGGACGTACGGTCAGAGCACCGGGGCGCTCACGAGCGGAGCCGAGGACTCACCAGGTGACCGGGAGGCTCTTCAGGCCGAAGACGGATCCGCGGGTGCGCAGCGGGACTTCTTCGGCCGGCGTGGCCGCCCGCAGGTCGGGGAAGGCCTGCAGCAAGGCGCGCAGGCCGGTGCGGAGTTCGAGGCGGGCCAGGTTCTGGCCGACGCACTGGTGGATGCCGTGGCCGAACGCCAGGTGTCCGGCGGTGTCCCGGTCCAGGTCGAGGTGGGCGGGGCAGCCGTACTTGGCCGGGTCGCGGTTGGCGGCCGGCAGGGACACCGTGACGGTCTCCCCCTTCTTCACCAGCCGGCCGTCCAGTTCGACGTCCTCCAGGGCGGTGCGGAAGATCTCGTACTGGTTGACGGTGACATAGCGGAGGATCTCCTCCACCGCCGCGTCCACGCGGGACAGGTCGGCGCGCAGGGCGGCGAGTTGCTCGGGGTGGTGCAGCAGCGCCATGACACCGACGCTGAGAGCGCTCTCGGTGGTCTCGTAGCCCGCGAACAGCAGCAGGGCCACGATGTTGCCGAGTTCCTCGTCGGTGAGTTCGCCGGCGGCCAGCAGCCGGCTGATGATGTCGTCGCCGGGCTGCTCGCGCTTGCGGGCGATGGTCTCCCCGATGAGCGCGCCGACCTGCTGGAAGACCGCCATCGACTCCTCGGCGTCACCGTCCGGGTCGTGGGTGAGGGCGGGCGCGTCGGCGTACCGCTCGCGCTCCTCGTACGGCAGGCCGACCAGGTCGGACAGGACCCGCAGCACGAGCGGCTTGGCGAAGGTGGTCAGCAGGTCGGCGGGTGCGCCCTGTTCGCGCATCTCCTCGATCTGCTCGGCGGCCACCGACTCGACCCGCGGGGCGAGTTCGGCGATGCGCCGCACGGTGAACTCCCGCGCCAGCATCCGGCGGAACCGGGTGTGGTCCGGCGGGTCCATGTGGATGAACATGCCGGGCATCGCCGGGAACTGCGGTACGGGGGCCCCGTACTTGGTGACGGGGAAGTGCCCGATCTCCAGGCTGTGGCTGAAACGGGGATCGCTCAGGACCTCCCGGACGATCCCGTGGCTGGTGGCGAACCAGCCGATGTGACCGTCCGGGTAGGCCATCCTCGCGAGCGGGCGTTCCTCCCGCAGCTTGTCGAAGATCGCGGGAGGGTCGAAGTGATGGGTGCGTGACCAGACGTCTTCGAAGGACAGCATCTCGCTCATGAAGCACCTTCCCCACAGTGTGTGCGCACGTATCCGTCCGCGGAAATCCGCACCCGCGCCCGGGTGCGCCCGCCCGCGATGGTGGTGCCGTAGGTCAGACGGCCAGCTTGCGCAGGGTCTCGCGGGCGTCGGCGAGGGACTTCTCGCCCAGCGGCTTCAGCTGGGCCATGGCGGGCACGATCGCCGCGAAGGTCAGCTCGGCGTGCACGAACTTCAGATGGTCGGCGAGGCCGATGGCGCTCAGCACGGCCCGCAGGTAGGGCTCCTGGTAGTCCCAGCCCTCGCGCGGGGTGCCGGGGGCGTAGGAACCGCCGCGGGCGGTGACGACGACGACGTTCTTACCGCTCAGCGCGCCGGACTCGGCACCCGGGGGCAGCATGTGCGCCGGGGTGACCAGCCGGTCGATCCAGGCCTTGATGGACGACGGGATCGTGTAGTTGTACATCGGGATGCCCAGCACGATCGTGGTCGCCTCGCGGACCTCGGCGTGCAGTGCCTCGGTGAGCGCCTGCTCCTCGGGGCTGACGCCGTGCAGGTCGCCGGTCGGGTCGAAGAGCCACTCCCGGACCTCGTGCGTGATGTGCGGAATCGGTTCGGCACCGAGGTCGCGGTAGGTGTAACCGGCGTCCGGGTGGTTCTGCCGCCACTGGGTGACGAACTCGGCGGTGAGCTGCCGCGTCACGGACTCGCCGGAGCGGATGCTCGCGTCGATGTGCAGAAGATGGGTCATGGCATGACTCCTGGCCAGTCGGTACGGCTGTTTCGGCAACCCGCCCGGTCCCACCCGGCCGGCGCTCGCCGGCGGGACGGCACGACACGGTGAGAAACGGTGCTTCCCTTGCTGGAGGCTACGTGGGGGGACCGCCGCGGCGGCATCCCTCAGGTTGGTAGGGCGGGGGTGGTAGGGGCGGCGCGGAGCCGTCACCTGCGCTGACGGTCCCGCGCCGGCCGGTGGCTACCCGGCCTGCCGGGCGGCCACGGCGGAGCGGACCAGGAAGTCGGGCCCGGACTCGCGGGGATGGTCGTCGCGTTCCTCCACCAGGATCCGGTTCCAGGAGCGGGCCAGTTCCACCCGGGAGGTCACGTCGAGCTTGCGGAAGATCTTCTTCAGGTGGAACGCCACCGTGTGCGGGGAGATGTAGAGCTGGCTGCCCACCCTGCCGTTGGTGAGCCCCTGGCTGACCAGTTCGGCCACGGCGAACTCGGTGTCGGTGAGCTGGCTGACCCTCGTCCGGCTGCGGGTGGGCCGGCCGCCGTGGTCGTCGAGTTCGCGCAGCCGGCTCTGCACCCGCGCCAGGTCCCGGGACGACCCGGCGCCCAGGTAGGCGCCTGCCGCGCGCCGGAGCAGGTCGACCGCCCGGTCGCGTTCCGCGACGCGGGCGGAACGCACCCGGCTCGCGTCCTCCAGGGCGGACGCGCGGGCCCAGGGGTCCAGGTGCCGTTCCGACGCGGCCTCCAGGGCGTCGGCGTCGCGGGCGTACAGCCCCGTGGCGTGCTCGGCGGCCGCCTGCACGCTGCGGAAGCTGCGGTTCATCACGGCGAGCCGGTTCATCGTGCGGACGGTGCGCTCGGCGAGGTCGGCGTCACCGAGGCGCTGGCCGGCCCGGACCAGCCAGGGCGCCGCCGCCGGCTGGGAGACCAGCAGGTCGCGGGTGAGCACCTCGTCGTGGACGATGCCCTTCAGCAGGTGCGCCACGCTCTCCATGCCGTCGCGCGCCTCCAGGGCCTGGGCGGCGGCCCAGACGCACTGTCCCGGCATGAGGTTCTCCTGCCCGAGCAACGCCGCGTCCCGCAGCCGGTTGGCGTAGAGAAGACCGGTCGTCAGGTCCAGGGAGCGGACGGAGCACACGGCCATGACCACGTGCCCCCGTGGGGGGAGTCCGCGGTTCCCGGCCTGGGCGGCCAGCCGGAGACCGGTCTCGGCCGCTGTCGCCGCCTCGGTCAGTCTGCCCCCGGCGAGATGGATCTCCGCCTCGCACAGCCGCAGCGCGGCCTGCGCCTCGGGGCGGTGCGGTCGGTCGGCGACGGGCTCCGCGCCGGGCTCCCCGCAGGGATCCTCGCCGGTGAGGAGGCGTTCGGCGGGCTGGAGACCGCGGACACGCGTCAGCAGCGTGGCGTACCAGATGCGCGCCTCCAGCCGCGCCTCACGGACGGGCTGGTCCGGCCCGGCCGGTTCCGACGCGGCGGCGGCTAACTCCATGCTTTTGCCGAGCCGTCCGTCGAGCCAGAAGAGTGCTGATTGTGCGACGGAACGGCCTGGCTCGGAAGACGATTCCAGAAGGGTTTGCTCAGTGATGACTGAATATCGCGGGGGCACTACAAACCTCTGACGTGTTATCGGGGTGGCGTTCTGAACTCGTGGGGTGTCGCTCTGACCCGTCGATCGTTTCTTCCGGAATCGTGCATGCGCTGCTCCCGTCATCCCCCGTCGCGCATGTGGTCCGGCCGCTGCCGAACGCCGGTGGTGATCTGCCCCCTGGCACGATTGCGCACCTCACCGCTTGTGCGTCAGCGCCCGGCCGGCCGCACTCCGGAAACGAACGATCTGCGGACCCCGCCTCGCCGAAGCCGCCGCTGCCTGTCACAGCCCGATGTGTCGAAGGACATCAACTAAACCCCCCTGGCCTGTGACCAGTTGTCCGTGTTGCCTACACGTGTGGTGAAACGCAGTCGCGCACGAACGTCACAAGGCTGGCGAGAAATTGCACTCCCGCCACCTACTCGTCGATCCCTTCGCACAACGATACGTATTCATTCGGTGAAGTACCACGAATCGCTGTGACGCTGCCGTTAACGCTCCTCGACGACTGGCTCGGAGCGCGCGCGGCCACGGCCCGCGTTCACCATTCCCCCACACAAGTCCCATCCCTGCCCGCGCGGCAAGGCGGCTCGCCGCCCCGCGCGTCCCGGGGACTAGCCCTGCCCCTTCGAGCGCTCTCCTGAACGTGACCAACACCACGGAGAACAAAGGCCGTTCACGCGGTGACGGCAGGTCGGAGTTCGGCCACCGTGGCCGAAGGGCGGCACCGGTTCGGTCGCCATAGCCGCCCCCGGCCGACGCGAGCCGTCGCGGGCCGTCGCGGGCCGTCGCGGGCCGGCTCAGCGCACCCGGCCCGCCGCGCGGCCCGCCAGCAGGTCCCGCAGTTCCCGGGCGTTGCGCCGGCTCACGGCGAGCACCCGGTCGCCGATCCGGACGGTCAGGTTGCCGCCCTCCACCCGGAGTTCCTCGATCCGGCCGAGGGCGACGAGCCGGCTGCGGTGGATCCGGACGAAGCCTCGCGAGCGCCACTGCTCCTCAAGGGTGGACAGCGGGATCCGCACCAGATGACTGCCCCGGCCGGTGTGCAGCCGCGCGTAGTCGCCCTGCGCCTCGACATACGTGATGTCGGCGAGGGGCACGAACCGGGTCACCCCGCCCAGCTCCACGGGCACCTGGTCACCGAGGGCGGGCGCCGCGGGCCCGGGCGCCACGGGGGCGGCGGGGCGGGGCCCCTGTCCGGCCCCGACCAGCTCGGCGACCCGCCGTACCGCCTCGGCGAAGCGTTCTTTGCGGAGGGGCTTGAGCAGGTAGTCCACGGCCTTGAGATCGAAGGCGCGCACGGCGAAGTCCTCGTAGGCGGTGACGAAGACGATCAGCGGCGGGGCGGGGAAGCCGCCCAGCAGCCGGGCCAGTTCCAGACCGCTCAGGCCGGGCATGTCGATGTCGAGGAAGACGACGTCGAAGCCCTCCGCACCCTCCTCGCCGTGCACGCCGACCGAGCCACCCGAGCGCTCGGAGCCGCCCGTCGTGGCTCCACCCAGCCGCCGCAGCGCCTCGCCGGCCGTGAGGGCGGGGACGACGGTGCCGACCCGGGGGTCCTCCCCCAGCAGGTACAGCAGTTCCGCGAGCGCGGGTTCCTCGTCGTCCACGGCCAAGACGCGCAAGGGCACGTCGGTCACCCTCATGTCCGGCAGCTCCCTCCGTCCTCGGCCGCTCCCCCATGGTGGTCCCGTCGGCCGGGCGGCGTCGAGATCACGGACGACGGTGTGTCCGTGCCGTGACCCGGGTTGGCCGGGGGCCTCAGTCGGGCAGCACCAGCCGGGCCGTCTCCCCCGGTCCGACGGGGATCACCCGGTCGTGCAGGCGGATGTCGATGGGCGACTGGTCGGACTCCGGTACGGCGATCTCCAGCAGGCCGCTGCGCAGCCGCAGCCGCACGCCCCAGTGGCCGTGGTAGCGGATGGCGAAGCCGTAGGAGGACAGTTCGGGCAGCGGGACCGGGTCCAGGCACAGGCCGCCGCCGCGGGTCTCCAGACCGGTCAGCCCGCGCTGCACGAGGTCGAGGGTGCCGGCCATCGCGCCGAGGTGGATGCCCTCCCCGGTGGTGCCCCCTTGCAGGTCGGCGATGTCGCCGCGCAGCGCCTCCTGCACGAAGGTCCAGGCGTCGGCGCGGCGGGCACGGGCCAGGATCCAGCCGTGCACCAGGCCGCTCAGGGTCGAGCCGTGGCTGGTGCGGTGCAGATAGTGGTCCACGGTGGCGAGCCAGCCGTGCTCGTCCAGGTGGTGGCCCAGCTGCTGGAAGAGCGACCGGAGTTCGGCGGGCGAGAAGAGGTAGCCGAGCATCAGGACGTCGGCCTGTTTGGACGCTTTGTAGCGGTTGACGGTGTCGCCCTCCGACTCCAGGATCCGGTCCAGGCGCCGGATGTCGTGGTACCGCTTGCGGTAGCCGTCCCAGTCCAGCTCGGCGAGGTCGCCGTAGCCGTCGAACTGGCTGATCACCCCGTCGTGGAAGGGAACGTGCAGGCCGCGGGAGACCTCGGTCCAGCGGGCGGGCTCGTCGGCGGCCAGCCCGATGTGCTCGCCGAGTTCACGGCGGCGCGGCTCGGGCAGGCCGTCCAGCAGTTCCAGGGCGCGGGTGAGCACCCAGGCGGCGGAGACGTTGGTGTACGCGTTGTCGTCCAGGCCGGGCCGGAGCGCACCGGGGTAGGCGTCGTGGTACTCGTCGGGGCCGACCACGCCCCGGATGCGGTACCGGCCGAGGTGGTCGTCCCACCTCGCCGACTCTCCCCAGAAGCGGGCGATCTGGAGGAAGATCTCGGCGCCCTCGCCGTGCCGGAACTCCGTGTCGCCGGTCGCCTCGCAGTACTGCCAGACGTTGTAGGCCACGGCCGAGCCGACGTGGTGCTGCAGCCGGGAGTGGTCCGGGAGCCAGCGGCCCGAGCGCGGGTTGAGGTGCACCTGCTGGGTCTCCTCGCGGCCGTCGCTGCCGCTCTGCCACGGGTACAGCGCGCCGCACCGGCCGAGGTCGCGGGCCGCTCGGCAGGCCGCGTCCAGGCGGCGGTGGCGGTAGTGGAGCAGGGCGCGGGAGACCTCGGGGAGGTGGAGGTTGAGGTAGGGCAGGACGAAGAGTTCGTCCCAGAAGACGTGCCCGCGGTAGGCCTCGCCGTGCAGTCCGCGGGCGGGCACGCCGACGTCCAGGTCCGCGGTGTGCGGGGAGAGGGTCTGCAGCAGGTGGAACAGGTGCAGGCGCAGGATGCTGCCGGCCTCGCCGGGCACGTCGAGCGCGGTGCGCCGCCACAGCTGCTCCCAGGCCGAGCGGTGGGTCTCGCGCAGCTCCTCGAAGCCGGGCGCGGTGCCGACCCGGTCCACGGCCGCGCGCAGCGGGTCGCTGATCGCCGGGTCGTGGGAGGTGTGCAGGGCGACGGTCTTGTCGACGGTGACGGTCCGGCCGGGCGGCAGCCGCAGCAGCAGCCGCTGCACCGCGCGGTGGGCCTCGTTGGCGTGGGTGACCGGCGCCCGGACCGTCAGCCGGGCGGCCAGTCCGAAGCCGATGTCGGAGGTGCGGGTACGGCAGCGCAGCCAGACCGTGCCGGGCACGGCGGTGCCGACGGTGACGTGGCTGAGGTGCCGGCCGTCCAGCTCCCGGTACCGGGCGACCCCGGCGTTGGTGACGCCCCCGTCCAGCGCGGCCTCGACGTCCAGTTCGACGGGACGGCCCTCGGCGGTGAACTCGGTGCGCAGCGCGGCGAGATGGGGGTCGGCCAGGTGGACGAGGCGCTCCTGCCGGACCAGGAGGCTCGCGTCGGTGCCGAGCGGGTAGCGGGTACGGCGTTCCAGCAGGCCGGGGTCGAGGACGAGCATCTGGTGGTGCTCGGCGACGGGGGTGGTGTCCGGGGTGAGCCACTCCCCGCCGGCCGGCCGGAACCGCAGCGGCAGCCAGTTGGGCAGGTTGACCATGTCCTCGTTCTCGACCCGGCGCCCGGCGATCTCGGAGGTGAGCCGGTTGTAGCAGCCGGCCGCGTAGGTGCCGGGGTAGTGGACGTCGTCCGCGGTGCACTCGGGCAGGGCCCCGCGCGTGGCGAAGTAGCCGTTTCCCAGGGTGCACAGCGACTCCCGCAGGCGTTCCTCCGCGGGCCGGTAGCCCTCGTACTCCCAGGTGGGCCCGTCCACCATCAGCCCTCGGACAGCAGGCCGGCGAGGATCCGGTCGGGGGTGAGGGGGAGTTCGCGGAAGCGGATGCCGGTGGCGTGGTGGACGGCGTTGCCGAGGGCGGCCGCGGTGCCGACGATGCCGATCTCGCCGATGCCCTTGCTGCCCATGGGGTTGAGGTGGGGGTCGTCCTCGTCGATCCAGTCGGCCTCGACGTCCGGGACGTCGGCGTGGACGGGGACGTGGTAGGAGGCGAGGTCGGCCTCGGTGAAGTCGCCGAACGCCGGGTCCAGGGTGCTGCCCTCGGTGAGGGCCATACCGAGACCCATGATCATGCCGCCGGTGAACTGGGAGCGCGCGGTACGGGCGTTGAGGATGCGCCCGGCGGCGTAGACGCCGAGCAGCCGGCGCACCCGGGTCTCGCCGGTGACGGTGTCGACGGCGACCTCGGCGAAGTGCGCGCCGAACGCGTGCCGCGCCCAGGGGCTGTCGGCGTCGGCCTTCCCGGAGGTGTCCGCGCGGGTCTCGATCCCCTCGGCGGGCAGCGGTCCGGTGTGCGCGGCCAGCCGGGACGCCAGGTCGGCGCAGGCCTCGTGGACGGCCCAGCCCCAGGATGCGGTGCCCATGGAGCCGCCCGCCAGCGGGGCCGGGGGCAGGTCGCTGTGGCCTACCTCGGCGCGCACCCGGTCCAGGGGCACGCCGAGGGCGTCGGCGGCCACCTGGGCGAGGACGGTACGGGCCCCGGTGCCGATGTCGGTGGCGTTGATGCGGACGAGGAAGGTGCCGTCGGGCAGGGCGCGGGCGGCGGCGGTGGACGGGGAGGCCTGGGCGGGGTAGGTCGCGGCGGCCACGCCGGTGCCGAGCAGGAAGGGGCCCTCGCGGCGGACGCCGGGGTGCGGGTCGCGGCCGGCCCAGCCGAAGCGGCGGGCGCCCTCGCGCAGGCACTCGACGAGGTGGCGGCTGCTGAACGGGTCGCCGCTGCCGGGTTCGCGGTCCGGTTCGTTGCGGACGCGCAGCTCCACCGGGTCCAGGCCGAGCACGTCGGCGAGTTCGTCCACGGCGGACTCCAGGGCGTACATGCCGGGCGCCTCGCCGGGTGCGCGCATCCAGGACGGGCTCGGCACGTCCAGCGGGACCACCCGGTGGGTGCTGAGCAGGGCCGGGGTGGCGTACATGACGCGGGACACCACCGCGGCCTGCTCCACGAACTCCCGTACCCGCGAGGTGTGGGTGGTGACCTCGTGCAGCAGGGCGGTGAGCCGGCCGTCCGGGCGCGCGCCGAGCCGCAGCCGCTGCACGGTGGGGGCGCGGTGGCCGACGACGGTGGGCAGCTGACGGCGGGGGTGGGCCACGGTGACGGGCCGGCCGGTGTGCCGGGCGGCCAGCGCGGCGAGGACGAGGTCGGGGCGCGGGGTCCCCTTGGACCCGAATCCGCCGCCGACGTGCTCGGCGACGACGGTGATCCGCTCCTCGGGCAGCCGGAACAGCTGCGCGAGCACCGACCGCACGGTCGTACCGCCCTGGCTGGAGGTGTACACGGTGAGCCGGTCCCCGTCCCAGTGGGCCGTGGTGGCGTGCGGCTCCATGGGGTGGTTGTGCAGGGGCGGCACCCGGTAGGTGACGTCGACGCGGATCTCGGAGGCGGCGTAGGCGGCCTCCGGGTCGCCGTGCTGGAGCCGGCCGGGCTGGTTGTAGACCTGCTCGGGCACGTAGGCGTCCGGGTGGTCCTCGGTGAGGGCGGTGTCGTGGGGCGCGGTGTCGTAGGTGATCCGGACGGCCCGGGCGGCGGCGCGGGCGGCCTCCGGGGTCTCGGCGACGGCCAGGGCCACGCACCAGCCGCGGTGCGGCACGTCCGGGCTCTGCAGCACGGCGAGGGTGTGGTCGTCGGGCTCGGCGAGCCGGGGTGCGTCGCCGGGGGTGAGGACGGCGAGGACACCCGGCAGGGCGAGGGCGGCCGAGGTGTCGACGGCGCGGACCCGGCCGCGGGCCACCGCGGCGGGCACCGGCCAGGCGTGGGCCCGGCCGGGCAGGGTGTACTCGGCGGCGTAGCGGGCGGCGCCGGTGACCTTCTGGCGTCCCTCGCGGCGCTCGGCGGGGGCGCCCAGGGCGGTGCCGGTCGTGCCGGTCGTGCCGGTCATGGGGGATCCTCCTGCTCCTGCGGTGACGGCTCAGGCCGGGGCGGGCGCCGGGGCGAGTCGGTTCAGGACGTCCAGGGCGAGGCTGCGGGCGAGGAACACCTTGTAGGCGTTGTCCCGCAGCGGCTCGGCGTGCGCGAGTTCGAGGGCCACGGCGCCCTCGAAGGCGGCGGGGGTGGCGTGGGCGCCCAGCAGGGCCAGCTCGCTGTGCCGGGCCCGCCAGGGCCGGTGGGCGAGACCGCCGAACGCGATGCCCACCTGGTCGACGACGCCGTCCCTGACCCGCAGCAGGACGGCCACGGAGGCGAGGGCGAAGGCGTACGACGCCCGGTCCCGGGCCTTGCGGTAGGCGGACGGGATGCCGGCGGTGGCGGCCGGGAGCACGATGCCGGTGATCAGTTCGCCGGGGCGGATCCAGCTGTCCCGCTCGGGATGCTCGCCGGGCAGCCGGTGGAAGTCGGCGGCCGGCAGGCGCCGGGGGCCATCGGTGCCGTACAGCTCGATCTGGGCGTCCAGGGCGGCGAGGGCGACGGCCATGTCGGACGGGTTCGTGGCGATGCACTGCGCGGAGTGGCCGAGGACGGCGTGGTCGCGGTGGACGCCGTCCCGGGCGCCGCAGCCGCTGCCCGGCTCCCGTTTGTTGCAGGGTTTGTCCAGGTCCTGGAAGTAGGGGCAGCGGGTGCGCTGGAGCAGGTTGCCGCCGGTGGTGGCGGCGTTGCGCAGCTGTGCGGAGGCACCCGCGAGGAGTGCCTGGGACAGCGCCGGCCAGCGTTCACGGACCCGCGGGTCGGCGGCCAGGTCGCTGTTGCGCACGGTGGCGCCCACCCGGAGGGAGCCGTCGGGCAGCTCCTCGATGCCGTCCAGCGGCAGCCGGCCGATGTCGATGAGGGCGGTGGGCCGTTCCACGCCGAGTTTCAGCAGGTCGACCAGGTTGGTGCCGCCGGCGAGGTAGCGGGCGCCGGGCTGGGCGGCGTACGCCTCGACCGCCTCCTGGACGCTGCCGGGCCGCACGTATCCGAACCCGTTCACTCAGATCACGTCCTCGATCGCCTCGACGATGCGCGGGTAGGCGCCGCAGCGGCACAGGTTGCCGCTCATCCGCTCGCGGATCTCGGTCCGGTCCAGCGCCACGGGCGGGCCGGCGGGGGTTTCCGGGCCGGTGACGTGGGAGGGGTGGCCGGCCGCGGCCTCGGCGAGCATGCCCACGGCGGAGCAGAGCTGGCCGGGGGTGCAGTAGCCGCACTGGAAGGCGTCGCGGTCCAGGAAGGCCCGCTGCAGCGGGTGCGGCTCCTCGCCGTCGCCGCCCAGGCCCTCGACGGTGGTGATCTCGCTGCCGTCGAGGGTCACGGCGAGCAGCAGACAGCTGTTGAGCCGGCGGCCGTCGACCAGCACGGTGCAGGCACCGCACTGGCCGTGGTCGCAGCCCTTCTTGGACCCGGTGAGGTCGAGGTCCTCACGCAGCAGGTCGAGCAGGACGCGCCGGTGGTCGACGCGCAGGGTGTGGGGTTTGCCGTTGACCCGGAGGGTGATCTCGGAGTGGTGGGAAGCACTGGTCATGGCGGGGATGACCTTCCGGACGGTCGGGGGAGCCGTGCAGACCGCGTATCCAGGTCACGCCGGGTCACACGTGCCGGAGGCCATCCCCTGGTCACGGGTAGCGGACGAGGTTCGCGACGTTGGTCGTCGCGTTGGAGGGTCCTCCGGTGTTGTTGACGACGTGACTGATGGTGCCGGTGCCGCCGAGGGAGACGGTGACGTTGCAGGCGTACTGCTGCACGACGGTGCCGTCGGCGGTGCCGGCCGCCCTGGCGTCCAGGCACCTGCCGCTCGCGGCGTTGACCACCGTGACGGATCCGGTGGGCAGGGCGGCGGTAGCGGCGGTGGCCGCCGGCACGGGTGCGGCCGTGAGCAGGGCGTCGGCGAGGGACAGTGCGGCGAGCGACCCGGCCGCGGGGAGGGGTCTGGCCATGTGCGCGGGCGGCCTTTCGGTGGGGGGAGGCCGCAGGCCCAACAGCGGGGGACAGTCTGCCGTTGGGGCCTGCGGGGCTTTGTTTAAGGCGTGAAGCTAAAGGTACGGACCAGGGACGTCAAGTGGAACGGTGAATCCGGAACAGCGGTGGCGAAAAAACGGCGCCCGGGGAAGCCACCGGCCGGCCGGGCCGTCCCGGGGGACCGGCCCGCCGTCTCGGTCGTCAGGCCGGCCCGGAACCAGGCCCTCTCGGTCGTCGGGCCGGCCCGGGAATCAGGCCGTCGGTGCCACCGCGTCCGGGGTCTCGTCCCGTCGGGCGAACTGGGTGCGGTACAGCTCGGCGTAGCGTCCGTCCGCCGCCAGGAGTTCCGCGTGCGTGCCGCGCTCCACGATGCGGCCGGACTCCACGACCAGGATCTGGTCGGCGGCCCGCACCGTGGACAGGCGGTGGGCGATGACCACGGCGGTGCGGCCCTCCAGGGCCTCGGTGAGCGCCTCCTGGACGGCCGCCTCGGAGGCGTTGTCCAGGTGCGCGGTGGCCTCGTCCAGGATGACCACGCGCTGGCGGGCCAGCAGCAGCCGGGCGATGGTCATGCGCTGGCGCTCGCCGCCGGAGAGCCGGTAACCGCGCTCGCCGACGACCGTGTCCAGACCGTCGGGCAGGGACCGTACGACGTCGGCGAGGCGGGCGCGGCCGAGGGCGTCCCACAGCTCCTCGTCCCCCGCGTCCGGGCGGGCCAGCAGCAGGTTGGCGCGGACGGTGTCGTGGAAGAGGTGGCCGTCCTGGGTGACCATGCCGAGCGTGGCCCGCAGGGACGCGGCGGTCAGCTCCCGTACGTCGACCCCGCCGATGCGGACGGCACCCGCGTCGACGTCGTACAGGCGCGGCAGAAGCTGCGCGATGGTCGACTTGCCGGCACCGGAGGAGCCGACCAGGGCGACGGTACGGCCGGGCTCGGCGCGGAAGGAGATGCCGTGCAGCACCTCCGAGCCGCCGCGGGTGTCGAGCGCGGCGACCTCCTCCAGGGAGGCGAGGGAGACCTGGTCGGCGGCCGGGTACGAGAAGCGGACGTTCTCGAACTCGACGGCGACCGGCCCCTCGGGCACCTCGCGGGCGTCCGGTTTCTCCGTGATGAGCGGCTCCAGGTCGAGCACCTCGAAGACCCGCTCGAAGCTGACGAGCGCGCTCATCACCTCGACCCGGGCCCCGGCGAGCGCGGTCAGCGGGGCGTACAGCCGGGTCAGCAGCAGGGCGAGGGAGACCACCGCGCCGGGCTCCAGGGTGCCGCGCAGCGCGAACCAGCCGCCGAGGCCGTAGACGAGGGCCAGGGCGAGGGCGGAGACCAGGGTGAGGGAGGTGATGAAGACCGACTGGGCCGTGGCCGTGCGCACGCCGATGTCCCGGACCCGGCGGGCGCGGGCCGCGAACTCCGCCGACTCCTCCTCCGGCCGCCCGAACAGCTTGACCAGCGTGGCGCCGGGCGCGGAGAACCGCTCGGTCATCCGGGTGCCCATGGCCGCGTTCAGCGCCGCCGCCTCCCGCTGCATACGGGCCATCCGGCGGCCCATGCGGCGGGCGGGCAGCACGAAGACCGGCAGCAGCACCAGTGCGAGCAGGGTGATCTGCCAGGACAGGGTGAGCATGACCGCGAGGGTGAGCAGCAGGGTGACCAGGTTGCTGACGACGCCGGAGAGGGTGTTGGCGAAGGCCCGCTGGGCGCCGATCACGTCGTTGTTGAGACGGCTGACCAGCGCGCCCGTACGCGTACGCGTGAAGAACGCGACAGGCATGCGCTGCACATGATCGAACACAGCCGTCCGGAGGTCGAGGATGAGTCCCTCCCCGAGCGTCGCCGACAGCCGGCGGCCGAGGATGCCGAGCCCCGCCTCCACGAGCGCCACCAGCGCGATGAGCAGGGCGAGCCCGACCACCGTGCCGGAGTCGTGCCCCGCCACGATCGCGTCGACGACGCGGCCGGCGAGCACGGGCGTCGCCACGGCGAGCAGGGCCGTCACCACCCCGAGCAGCACGAACCGGACGATGCCGGCACGGTGCGGGCGGGCGAAGGCGGCGATGCGGCGCAGCGTGGCGCGGGCGAACGGGCGACGCTCGGACTGCGCGTTCATCACGCTGTGCAGTTGCGTCCAGGCGGTGGTCTCCATGCTCATGGGAGAGAACGTAGAACCTCAAGCATCGTTGAGGTCAATGTCCCGGGGTTTTCACCCGCCGTTGGTGCGGCTCGGAAAGCCTGTGCGGATGTGACCACCGTCCCGCATCCCCGGGGGCGACTCCCCCGGCGCGTCCCCGTCCGCCAGGTGCTGTGCCTGGTGCCGCTCGTGCTCGTCGCCGTGGCCGCAGTCCGGCACCGCTCGGTGCTCGCGGAGGGCTTCGGGCACCTCAGGACCGCGTCCTGGCCGTGGCTGCTCGCGGCGGCCGCGGCCACCTGCCTGACCTGGGTGGCCGCCGCGCTCACCCGGCAGGGCGCGGTGCTGCAACCCCTGCCCAAGGGGCGGTTGCTGGCCACCCAGTTGGCGGCGGCCACGGCCAACCATCTGCTGCCGAGCGGGCTCGGCGCGGGTGCCGTGAACCTGCGCTTCATGACCGTGTGCGGGGTGCCGCCGGCCCGTTCCTCGGCGGCGCTCGTCCTGTACCTGCTGGCCGAGAGCGTGGGCCGGCTCGGCCTGTTGGCGGCGCTGCTGGTCGCGTTCCCGGACGCGCTGCGGCTCGGCACCCTGCTGCCGGACGGCTCGGCGCTCCCGCTGCTGCTGGGCGCCGTGGGCCTGCTGCTCGTCGCGGGGGCCGTGCCGGTGTTCGTACGGCCGCTGCGCACGCGCGTGTACGCGTTCGCGCGGGACGCCCTCGGCGAGGCGCGGTCGGTGCACACGCGGCCGGCCCGCGCGCTGGCGCTGTGGGGCGGCTCGCTGGCCTTCCCCGCGCTCCAGGCGGCCGGACTGGCCGCGGTCGGGCAGGCGCTACGGCTGCCGGTGCCGCCCGGGCACATGGTGCTGGCCTACCTGGCCGCGACGGTCGCGGTGGCCCTGGTGCCCACACCCGGCGGGGTCGGCTCGGTGGAGGCGGCGCTGATCGTCGCGCTGGTCGCGGTGGGCGGCCCGGCGGCGGTGGCCACGGCGGTGGTGCTGGCCTACCGGCTCATCACCGTGTGGCTGCCGCTGCTGCCGGGGGCGCTGACGCTCGGCGCCCTGGTGCGGCTGAAGGTCATCTGACCGCCGCGACCGCACCGCCGGGCGCCGCACGGAAGGGCACCCGCACGCCCACCCCGGCCGCAGGATCTTCGGCTCCTTCGCGCGCGTCACGCCGCCCCTGCGCTGTCCGGCTCACTGATGCGCGTACGGTCACCCAACCGGTCCCGGCGCCTCCGGCCGCCTCCCCGCGCGTCACACCGCCCCCCGTCCTCCCGCTCCCTTGATACGCGCGCGCTCACCCCCGGCTCCCGGCACCCCCGGCCGCCTCCCCTCACGCCGCCCCTGCGCTGTCCGGCTCGCTGATGCGCGTACGGTCACCCCAACCGGCTCCGCCGCCTCCGGATGCTCCCCCGCGCGTCACACCGCCCCCTGTCCTCCCGCTCCCCGAATACCCGCAGCCCACCCCACCGGCTCCCGGCACCCCCGGCCGCCTCCCCTCACGTCACGCCGCCCCTGCGTTGTCCCGCTCCAGTGCCGCGCGCAGCCAGTCGTCCGCGGTGCCCGGGGTCGGTTCCGGACGGCTGCCCGGCGGTGTGAGCACCGCGGCCGTCAGTTCCCAGTAGCGGTCCAGACGCGGCTCGGCCGCGAGCCGCGGGGCCAGCAGGCGGCGGAACTCCCGGGTGTCCCGGCTGCCGAAGGCGCTCGCGTACGCCGCCACGTAGGCGTCCAGCGCCTCACCCGGGTGCGGATCCCGTGCTCGGCGCAGCTGCGGGCCCGCCAGCTCGTAGGCCTCGGCGAGACCCTCGTACAGCACGGCCGCGCCGCGGGCCCCGGCCACCCGGTGCACCTCGGGCCGGGGCTGCGGGGTACCCGGGCAGGGAGCCGTCGTCATCGCGTGCAGGCGGGCGAAGGCCAGCACCTGCGCCGGGTCCGGCTCCTCGGGAGGCTGCGGAACGGCCACCTCCAGGAACGCCGCCGTCGCCCGGGCCGGCATCCGCGCCGGCAGCCAGGCACGCCAGAACCGGGCCAGCGGTGCCGTGCTCGGCGGCATGCTCACCGTGCCGATCAGCCGGAGCCGTTCGGCCCGCTCCGCGGGCGGGCACTCCCCGACCAGCCGCAGCGCCGCCTCCCGCCAGCGCAACGTCCTCAGCTCACTGCCCAGCTCGCGCAGGCGCCCCGCGACGACGCCCTCCAGCACACGGCCCGCCACGCCCTCGTCCTGGAGAACCCGGCGCACCTCGGGCAGCGGCAGGTCGAGGGCGCGCAGGGAGCGGATCAGCCGCAGTCGCTCCAGTGCCTCGGGGCCGTACCGGCGGTGCCCGCCGCCGCTGCGGGAGGCCTCGGGCAGCAGACCCCGGTCGGAATAGAAACGGACGGATTTCACGGTGGCACCCGCGCGCTCGGCGAGTTCACCGATGCTCCACAGGACCTCGTGCGACGTGGACAGTTGAACCTCCCTCCGGGGGAGTTCCTACGGTACCGGCGCGCGGGCCGGGCGAAGGCTCCCGGTTCCGCCGGCCACGGCGTACGCGACCGGCGTGACGTCATGCGACGGACCCGAGGAGAGGGCCATGACCGTGTTCATCATGGTGGGGGGCGTGTTCACCGGCGCCCAGGTGTGGCAGGAGACCGCCGCGCTGCTGACCGCGGCGGGCAGCGAGGTGCACCCGGTCCGGCTCACCGGAGTCGACGCGGGCCGTCCCGCCCCGCCGGCCGACGTGGATCTGGAGACGCACATCGCGGACGTGACCGCGGCGATCGACGCGGTGGACGCGGCGTCCGGCCGGGAGATCGTGCTCGTCGGCCACGACTACGGCATCCACCCGGTGCTCGGTGCCGTCGACCGGCGGGCACAGCGCGTCGCCCGGGTGGTGTACCTGGACGCCGGGATGCCGCGGAACGGCGTCCCGGCCCTGGCCGCCGTACCGGACCAGGCCCTGCGCGCGCGGCTGGCCGAACAGGCGCAACGCGGGGACGGCGAAGACGCGTTGGCGCCGCCGGCTCGTGACGAGTGGCAGCGCTGGGGCAGTACGGCCGGCCTCTCCGACGCGGCGCTGGACCGGCTCACCGCCCTCGCCGCGCCGCAGCCGCTGGGCACCCTGCTCCAGCCGCTGCGGCTGACCGGAGCGGTGGCCGCCGTGCCCGTCACCGGCATCCTGTGCACCCGTAACGGTGTCAGCGTCGACATGCTGCAACGGCTCGTCGACTTCGGCGACCCCGGGCTGGCGGCCCTGACCGGCCCCCAGGTCACCTTCTTCGAACTGCTCACCGGGCACTGGCCGATGCTGTCCTGTCCCGCCGAACTGGCGGACGTCCTGCGGCGCGCCGCGGCCGGCGGGGGACGCCGCCTGCGACCGGCCGGCGCCGACGAACCGCCCGCCCATCTGCGCCCGTTCCCGCTCGACGTGCCCGAGCCGCCCCGGGACCGCAAGGGACACGTCGACTTCCACGTCCCCGCCGCCGAAGGCCCGCGACCGGCCGTGGTCCTCGTGCACGGCGGCCCCGTCCCCGCCGGAGCCCGGCCGACACCGCGCGACTGGCCGACCCTGGTGGGGTACGCCCGCATGGCGGCGGCCGAGGGCATGGTCGGCGTGACCTTCGACCACCGGCTGCACGACGTCGCCGACTACGAGCGCGCCGCCGCGGACGTCACCGCCGCGGTGGAGCTGGTGCGGGCAGATCCCCGCGTGGACGCCGACCGGGTCGCCCTGTGGTTCTTCTCCGGCGGCGGCCTGCTCGCCGCGGACTGGCTGGAGAAGCCCCCGGTCTGGCTGCGCTGCCTGGCCGCCTCCTATCCGGTCCTGGCGCCGCTGCCCAACTGGGGGCTGACCGGCAGCCGGTTCCGTCCGGACCGGGCGGTCGCGCACGCGGGTGCCCTGCCCGTCGTCCTCCTCCGTGCGGGACGGGAGACACCCGAGGTGGCCGCCACCGTGGAGGCGTTCGTGAGCGCGGCGGAGGGCTGCGGGGCGCACCTGGAACTGGTCGACGTCCCGAACGGCCACCACGGCTTCGAGACCGTCGACGCGCCCGAGGAGACCGTCCCCGCCCTGCGCCGGGCCATGCGCTCGGTGGTGACCCACCTGACCGCCTGACGCCCGGGGAGCCGCGCGCCGGGCGTCCGGCCTCGGCGACGCCTCCGGGGCCGGCTCCACAGATCATGCCCACGGTCGTCCCCCGACCCGGGGCGCGACTGCCAGGCTACGGACGGATCACCGTCCCGCCCCGGACACCGGGGCCGATGAAGGAGGCTGCCGCATGCCGGTGCGGATCGAACGGCAGGAGCACGTCACCACGGTCGTCCTGTCCCGGCCGGAGGCCCGTAACGCGGTGGACGGTCCCACGGCCGCCGAACTCGCCGCCGCGTTCCGGGCGTTCGAGGCGGACGACACCGCCCGGGTGGCGGTGCTGTGGGGCGAGGGCGGCACCTTCTGCGCGGGCGCGGACCTGAAGGCGATCGGCACGGAGCGCGGCAACCGGGTGGCGGAGGACGGCGACGGGCCGATGGGTCCGACCCGGATGCGGCTGTCCAAGCCGGTGATCGCGGCGGTGTCCGGGCACGCGGTCGCGGGCGGCCTCGAACTCGCCCTGTGGTGCGATCTGCGGGTCGCGGAGGAGGACGCGGTGTTCGGGGTGTTCTGCCGTCGCTGGGGCGTGCCCCTGATCGACGGCGGCACGGTACGGCTGCCCCGGCTGATCGGCACCGGCCGGGCCCTGGACCTGATCCTCACCGGCCGCCCGGTCCCGGCCCGCGAGGCCTACGAGATGGGGCTCGCGAACCGCCTGGTCCCGGCCGGACGGGCGCGCGCCGAGGCCGAGGCCCTCGCGGCGGCCATCGCCCGCTTCCCGCAGGCCTGCCTGCGCAGCGATCGCGCCTCGGTCCTGGACCAGGAAGGCCTGGACGAGCCGACGGCGCTGCTCGGCGAACTCCGGCACGGCGCGGGTGTGCTGCCGGAGAGCGCGGAGGGCGCCGCCCGGTTCGCCTCGGGGGCCGGGCGGCACGGCTCGTTCGGCACGCCCTGATCCGCTGCCGCTCCGGCGGCCCGGCGCAGACCGGGAAGGCGGCCGGCGCGCAGTCGATGTCCGGCACCGGGCGCACCGTCGCACACGGCACTGACGACGCCCGCTCAGCCGGTGCTCACCCGCACCGGCCCGCCGTCGGGATCGACGCGGTCGTGCCAGCGGGCGGCGAGGGTCAGGGTGCGCTCGGGCAACGCGGTGCCGGCGGTGAGCCGTTGGCGGTGCAGGAGGCGCCCGTCCTGGTGGACGTACAGGACCGGGCGGGGCAGCGGGACGCCGGTGCGCAGGACGTGACGGGCGGGTACGGCGCCGGGGGTGACGCGGTTCGGGGCGATCCAGCGCAGCGGCGGCTCGACGACCACGGGCACGCCCGGTTCCGGCCAGGGCGTACCCGCCAGGAAGTCCAGGACGGCGCCGGCCGCGCGGGCGCCCTCGCGGACCGCGGTGCCGGCGGGCTCCACGGCGTGCAGCAGGTTGCCGGCGGCGAAGACACCGGGGCGCGAGGTGTGCGGGGTGGCGCCGACGGCGGGACCGCGGGTGCCCGGGTCCAGGGTGAGGCCGCCGCGCCGGGCCAGTTCGTGTTCGGGGACGAAGTCGCCGGTGAACACCACGGTGTCACAGGGCAGTACGGCCGTCCGGCCGTCCCGGTGGCGGACGCGGACGCCGGACAGCCGGCCGTGGCCGACGAGTTCGGTGATCGTGGTGTCGGTCAGCAGCGGGATGCCGTGGCCCAGCCGGGCCGCCCCGGCGCGGGCCCTGCCGGCCTGGGCGCGCGGGTGCTCCGTGACCAGGGCGACGACCTCGGCGCCGGCCGTGCGGACGGTGGCCGCCGCCGCGTAGGAGACGTCCGCCGCGCCGGCGACGACCGCGCGGGTGCCGATGTGCTGCCCGAACAGGTGGACCGCCTGCTGGAGTTCGCCGGTGGTGCAGACACCGGCGGGGCGGGTGCCGGGCACCAGCCGTGCGGCGCGCGGGCGTTCGCGGGCGCCGGTGGCGAGCACGACCGCCCGTGCCTCGACGGTCTCCGGGCCGCCGGGCCCGACGGTGGTGAGCACGGGACCCGTCGGCGCCCAGTCCAGCGCCGTCACGCCGGTGCGGAGCGTGGCGCCGGCCCGCTCGGCGGCCTCCGTGAGCAGGCGGGCGTAGCGGGGTCCGGTGAGCGGACGGGTCCAGGTGCCGAAGCCCCCGTGCGCGCAGTGCCGGGGCACCCCGCCGGGCTGCGCCTCCCGCTCCAGCACCTCCACGCGTCCGGCGCCGGCGGCGGCCAGCCGCGCGGCGGCGGCGAGCCCGGCGGGACCCGCACCGACGACGAGGACGTCGACCCGGCGCGGGACCACCGCTTGGCCCGTCACCTCCGGCCCCTCTGGAACAGGTCGCGGACCGCGACCCCGCGAGCTTCACCCGTCATGCCCGCCCTTTCTCGAACAGATCGCAGAGCGCGACCTCGCCGCTTCACCCGTCACGGCGGCCCCTCGCGAACAGGTCACGGACCGCGACCCCGCCCGCTTCACCGTCACGCCCGCCCCCTCTCGAACAGGTCGCGGACCACGGCCCCGCAGTAGAACCCCTGGCAGCGGCCGGCCCGGGCGCGGGTGCGGCGGCGGAGGCCGTCGAGGGTGCGGGGCGGGACCGTACTGGCGAGGGCGTCGCGGATCTCCCCGCGGGACACCCGCTCGCAGTGGCAGACGAGGGTGCCGTACTCGGGGTCGGCGGCGATGAGGTCGGCCCGCTGGTAGGGGCGCGGGGAGGCCTCGCCGAGGTTGGGCATGGTCAGCGGCTCCGGCTCCCGGACCGGGCCCGGGTCGAGGCCGTTCTCCGCCAGCAGACCAGTGACGTGGGCGGCGATGGCCAGGGACGCGGTCAGGCCGGTGGAGCGGATGCCGCCGACGGTGACGTACGCCTGCCCGGGGTGCGCGGTGATCCGGTAGTCCTCCTGCCCGGTGGCCGCGCGCAGCCCGGCGTAGACGGCGGTGACCTCCTCCTCCGGCAGGGCGGGCAGGATGCGCCGGCCCTGCTCCCGCAGCGCGGCCGTCCCGTCGGCGGTGGAGCCGGTGGCCCGCTTGTCGTGCAGGTCCTCGGCGGTGGGGCCGAGCAGGACGTTGCCGTAGACGGTGGGGGCGACCAGGACGCCCTTGCCGAGGGCGGTCGGCACGGGCAGCAGGATGTGCCGGACGAGCGGGCGGGCGAGCTTGTCGTAGACCAGGAGCTGGCCGCGCCGCGGGGTCACGGTGAAGTCCTCGTGGCCGAGGGCGCGGTCCAGGGTGTCGGCGTGCAGCCCGGCCGCGTTGACCAGGTGGCGGGCGCGCAGGGTGCCCCGGCTGGTGGTCAGCAGATGCCCGCCGGACCGGCGTGCCGCGCGCACGGCGGTGTTCAGGTGCAGGTCCACTCCGGCACGGACCGCCTGGGTGGCGTAGGCGAGGGTCGTCGTCCAGGGGCAGATGATGCTCTCGCCGGGGACGTGCAGCGCGCCGAGCGCGCCGGGGCCCAGGTGCGGCTCGCGGGCGTACAGCTCCTCGGGGCCCAGCAGGGCGGTGTCGGGGTACGCGTTGCGCTCGGCCTTCTCGGCCAGCCGGGGCAGCGCGGCGCGCTGCTCCTCGTCCCAGGCGACCAGCAGTGCGCCGACCCGTTCGACGGGGATGCCGGTGTCGTCCGCGTAGGCGCCGAGGCGCGCGTAGCCCTCGCGGACCAGCCGGGCCTCCAGGGTGCCGGGGGTGGCGTCGAAACCCGTGTGCAGGATCGCGGTGTTGGCCTTGGAGGTGCCCTGTCCGACGTCGTCCTGGGCGTCGAGCAGGGCGACGCGCAGGCGGGGGTGGCGGGCCAGTTCCCGGGCGACGGCGCAGCCGACGACACCGGCGCCGACGATCGCCACGTCGTACGGCGTCGGGGGCAGCGGACCGTCCGCGGTGACCGTCACGGGTCGAGGAGGGCCGCGACGGCGCCGCGGAACCCGGCGCGGCGTTCGGCGGCCTGGTCGGCGGTGATGCGGGGCTCGTACACGGCGGAGGGTCGCCAGTCGGGCAGCGCGTCCTCGACGCGCAGTCCGGGGTGCGCGCCGAGCCGGGCGAGGGTGGCGGCACCGAGCGCGGTCGCGTCGGGCAGCGCGGACACCTCCACGGGGCGTTGCAGCAGGTCGGCCTGGGTCTGCATGAGGAGCGCGGAGCGGGTGAGGCCGCCGTCGACACGGAGCGTGTCCAGCGGCGCGTCGAGGTCGCGGGCGGCGGCCTCGGCGAGTTCGGCGACCTGGGCGGCGATCCCTTCGCACAGGGCGCGCACCAGGTGCCCCGGCGTGGTGTCGAGGCCGAGGCCGGTGAGGGAGCCGCGCACGTCGCCGCGCCACCAGGGGGCGGCGAGTCCGGCGAGGGCGGGGACGAAGGTGACCCCGCCGCTGTCGGGCACGGTGCCGCCGACCGGATCGAGGTCGGCGGCACCGGAGATGACGCCGAGGCCGGTGAGCCAGCGGACGGCGGAGGCGGCCGTGTAGACCTGGCCGTCCAGGCAGTAGCCGGTGTGTCCGTCGAGTCGCCAGGCCACGCAGCTGACCAGGCCCGAGTCGCCGCGCCGGGGTCGGTCACCGGTGTGCGCGAGCAGGAACGCGCCGGTGCCGTAGGTGCACTTGGCGGCACCGGGGCCGGTGACGCGCTGGGCGAGCAGCGCGGCCTGCTGGTCGACGATCAGTCCGGTGAGCGGGATCTCGGGGCCGAACGCCCTGGTCGTGCCGATCGGTCGGGCGGCGTCGGTCACCTCGGGCAGGCGTTCACCGGCCAGGCCGTACAGGTCGAGGGCGCGCGGGGACCACTCGACGCGGTCCAGGTCGAGCAGCTGGGTGCGGCCGGCGGTGGCGGCGTCGGTGGCGAAGGCACCGGTGAGACGGTGGACCAGCCAGGCGTCGGAGGTGGTGACGACGCCGTCGCGGGTGAGGTGGCGGCGGATCCACGCCATCTTCGGCGCGGCGAAGTACGGATCGAGGGGCAGACCGGTCAGCCGACGCAACTCCTCGGCGTGCTCGGCGAGTTCGGCGCAGACGGTCTCGGCGCGCCGGTCCTGCCAGACCAGGGCGTCGGTCAGCGGGCGGCCGGTGGCCGGATCCCAGGCGAGGACGGTCTCGCCCTGGTTGGCGAGACCGAACGCGACGACGTCCTCGCCCGCCTCGGCGAGCGCGCGCCGGCCGGCGTCCACCACCGAGTCGTACAGCCGGGCCGGGTCCACCTCCACCAGGCCGCCGGGCAGATGGCGGGGGCGCACCTCGGCGAAGGCGGTGCCGATGACCCCGCGCTCGGGGCACACCACGAGCGCCTTGGTGCCGGACGTGCCCTGGTCGACGGCGAGCACCGGCCCGGTCATCGCGCGTCCTCCGCTCCAGCCGTGAAGATCACCGCGCCAGCCTGCCGCCGCCCCGGCCCCGGCGTCAAGGGCTGCCTTCCACGTCAACTCGCCTTACCGGGTAGTTGACTTGGCAACAATGGTACGGCGGAACGTGCGCCTCTATAGTGACCGCCGACCACACGAGTCACCACATCACCGCCCAGGGGAGGGCTGTTGCAACGTCACCCCGCCACCTCGCCCGTGCGCCAGTGGCCGGGGGCCCGCTGATGGCCAGAGACGGAGCCCGCCCCACCTACGACCCCGCCGGGCCCGACCACGCGCTGCGCGCCGCCCTGCAGGACCTGCGCACCGGCCGCTGGATGGCCATGCGCACCCTGCTCGCGGAGACCACCGAGTGGTGGCAGTGGACCCAGCGCACCCAGGTCCTGGCGGCGGCCGCGGCCGGCACCGACGTGGTGCGGGCCTGGCTCGCCGAGGAGCCGGACAGCACCCATGCGGTGGTGATGCACGCCCGGGTCGGCGTGGAGCGCGCCCTGCGGGCCCGGCGAGAACGGCACCGCCGTACCCACGAGTTGTGGATCGAGGCGTGGGACGCGGCGCAGTCGGCCACCCAGGCCGCCCCGCAGGACCCGGTGCCGTGGGTGTGTCTGCTGGCGCTGGCCCAGCTCGACCCGGAGCAGCGGTGGGAGGAGCACCGGGCCGCCGCGCCGGAGCCGATGCTGCCGCCCGGCCCCTGGGGGCTGCTGGCGGAGGCCGGCAGGCGTGACCCGTTCAACCGCGAGGCCCACCACCGGATGCTGCAGTTCCTCTACGTGCGCGGCGGTTCGGGCCGGCTCGCGGAGGCCTCCGGGTACGCGCAGTGGGTCGCCGGCCAGGCCCCGCCCGGTTCCGCGCTGCACCTGCTGCCGCTGTACGTCCGGGTCGAGCGCTACCGCCGGGACAGCGGGCACGACGCGGCGCTGGACCTGCACTGGGTGGTGGAGGAGGCAGCCCGTGAGGCGCGGCGCGCGCTGGACTCCTGGTTCGAGCGGACGCCCCCCGGCGAGCGCGCGCTGCCGGACCTCAACCACCTGGCGCACGCCCTGTGGGGCTCCCTCCAGTTCCCGGAGGCGGCCCGGGTGTTCGAGGCGATCGGCCCCTACTTCACGCCCCCGCCCTGGATGTACCGCACCGCGGACCGGGACCGGGCCGTGGAGGTCTTCGTACAGGCCCGGGACCGCTGTCGGGCCGCCGCGGACGGCTCCCGCCCCTGAACGCCCCTGAACGGCCCGCACGGCCCTGCGCTCCGGCCACGGAACGCACAGCCGGCCCCTCGGCTCCACCCCGCACCGCTCTCCGCTCCACCCCGGAGCACCCCGCACCGCCCTCCGCTCCACCCCCTGAACAGCCCGTCGCACGTGCCCGTTCGAAACCGTCGATCCCGGAGGTCCCCGCGTGTCCCCCACCCCCGAACCCTCGCCCGCCCCCGTGCCCGCCCCGGGTCTGCCGCAGCAGGACGAGGAGCAGCGGCTGCGCGAACTCGGCTACCGGCCGGTGCTGGCCCGCCGCATGGGCGGCTTCGGCAACTTCGCGATCAGCTTCTCGGTGATCTCGATCCTGTCCGGCTGTATGACCCTGTACGGCTTCGGCCTGAACACCGGCGGTCCCGCCGTGATGCTGTGGGGCTGGGCCGGCGTCGGTCTGTTCGTCCTGTGCGTCGGCCTCGCACTCGCCGAGGTCACCAGCGCCTACCCGACCTCCGGCGCCCTGTACTACATGGCCGACCGGCTCGGCGGCCGGCGCTGGGGCTGGTACACCGGCTGGCTGAACCTGCTCGGCCTGCTCGGCGCGATCGCCGGCATCGACTACGGCGCCGCCCTGTTCACCGGCGCGTTCGCCAGCATCCAGTGGGGCTTCGTGCCGACGCCCGGCAAGACCATGCTGATCTTCTGCGCCATCCTGCTGCTGCACGCGGTGCTGAACCTGTTCGGCGTCCGCCTGGTCAGCGTGCTCAACTCGGTCAGCGTGTGGTGGCACCTGGCGGGCGTCGCCCTGATCGTCGGCGCGCTGGCCATCGTCCCCGACCACCACCGGTCGCCGTCCTTCGTGTTCACGAAGTTCGTCAACGAGACCGGCTGGGACAACCCGCTGTACGTCGCCGCGATCGGCCTGCTCCTCGCGCAGTACACCTTCTCCGGCTACGACGCCTCCGCCCACCTGTCCGAGGAGACCTCGCACGCCTCGGTAGCCGCCTCCCGCGGCATCGTCCGCGCCATCTGGGCGTCCTGGCTGGCCGGTTTCGTGCTGCTGGCCGGTCTGACCTTCGCCATCCAGGACTACGACGCCACCCGCACCACCGGCACCGGCGTGCCGCCCGCCCAGATCCTGCTCGACGGCCTCGGCACCGACGGCGCGAGCGCCCTGCTGCTCGTCGTCATCGTCGCCCAGCTGTTCTGCGGGAACGCCGAGGTCGCCGCGGCCAGCCGGATGGTGTTCGCGTTCAGCCGGGACGGGGCGCTGCCCGGCTCGCACCTGTGGCGCAAGGTGAGCAGCCGCACCCAGACCCCGGTCGCCGCCGTCTGGCTGTCCGTCGTGGTGGCCTGTGTCCTGGCCCTGCCGTCGCTGTACTCGACGACGGCCTACAACGCGGTGACCGCCATCAACGTCATCGGCATCACCCCGGCCTACGCCATCCCCGTCTTCCTCCGGCTGCGTGCCGGCGACCGCTTCCGGCCGGGGCCGTGGCACCTGGGCCGCTGGAGCAGGCCGATCGGCTGGATCGCGGTCGTCTGGGTGGCGTGCGTGACGGTTCTGTTCTGCCTGCCCCAGGCGTCGCCGGTCACGGCCGACACGATGAACTACGCCGCCATCGCCCTCGCCGTGGTCCTGATCCTCGCCAGCGTCTGGTGGTACGTCGCCCGCCGGTCGTACGGCACGCCCACCACCGCCGCGTACGGCAGCGACCGTGACCAGGCGGATCTCGCCGAGGGCATCGTCTGAGCCGGCTGTCCGGAGAGCGCCGGTCCGGTACGAACCGGTGTACCGGATGCGGCAGGATGAACGATCGCGCCGGTCACCGGAGTTCCTTCGGCCGGCGCGATCGCACATCCCGGACATCGAGCAGGTGACAACGTGACGAGACTTCACAAGTGGTGCTCCGCAGCGGTTCCGCGCCCCGGAGGTGACCGGTGAACCGCACGCTGACCCTGGACGACCTCGTCCTCGCCGGCATCGCTCTGGGGGCGGGCCTGCTGCTCGCCTTCATGGCGCGCACCCTGCTGCGCTGGCTCGCCAAGCACGCCGAACGGACCCGCTGGAGCGGTGACGACGTCATCGTGGACGCGCTGCGCTCGGTCGTCCCCTGGGCGGCGATCGTGGGCGGCGCGGCGGCGGCCACGGCCGTGCTGCCGTGCACCAGGACCGTCCAGCACCACGTGTACCAGGTGCTCCAGGTCTGGCTGATCGTCGTCGTGACGTTCTCCGCGGCCCGGGTGATCGCCGGACTGGTCCGTACGGTCACCCAGTCCCGCTCGGGGGTCGCCGGTTCGGCGACCATCTTCGTGAACATCACCCGGGTCCTGGTCCTGGCCATCGGCTTCCTGGTGGTCCTGCAGACCCTCGGCATCTCCATAGCACCCCTGCTGACCGCCCTGGGCGTCGGCGGTCTGGCGGTCGCCCTGGCCCTCCAGGACACCCTCGCCAACCTCTTCGCGGGCGTCCACATCCTCGCCTCCAAGACCGTCCAGCCGGGCGACTACATCCGGCTGAGCAGCGGCGAGGAGGGCTACGTCGTCGACATCAACTGGCGCCAGACGACGGTCCGCCAGCTCTCCAACAACCTGGTGGTCATCCCCAACGGCCAGCTCGCCAAGGCGAACATGACCAACTACACCCGGCCCGAGCAGGAGCTGACCGTCCTGGTGCAGGTCGGGGTGGGCTACGACTCCGACCTGGAGCACGTGGAACGGGTCACCGCGGAGGTGGTCACGGAGGTCATGACGGACGTCACCGGCGCCGTCCCCGAGCACGAGCCCGCGATCCGCTTCCACACCTTCGGCGACTCCCGGATCGGCTTCACGGTCATCCTCGGCGTCGGCGAGTTCAGCGACCAGTACCGGATCAAGCACGAGTTCATCAAGCGCCTGCACCGCCGCTACCGCGAGGAGGGCATCCGCATCCCGGCGCCCACCCGCTCGGTCTCGCTCCAGCCGGGCCCGGCGGTGATCCCGCACCAGCGGACCGGGGAGGACGTCACCGGCGGGGCGACCGTGGCCGACTGAGCCGCACCGGCCGGGCCGTCCCTGGGAGCGGGCGGGGATCTTGGGCATCCGTAGCCAGGAGATCTTCGTCGCTGTCAGGAGGAAGCCGGCATGACCGTACCCGTGCGCCAGGTCGGAGGGGCGGAGCGCCGTCGGCGCTTCGATCTGCGCAGCACCGCGATGTTCTTCGTACTGCTCGCGATCGTCCTGTGCGTCCTCGCGTTCCTGGCGCGCACGGCGGCGGGCATGATCGAGCGCCGCCCGGTCTGGGCCGGTGTCCTCGCGGTGCTCGCCGCGGCCACCGCGTTCCAGCTCCGTTCCCGGCGGCGCCGCCTCTCCCCCGGCGGGTACGCGCGCCGGGCAGCCCGGGCGCTGGAGGAAGCCGCCGACGAGGCCTCCGTCACTCTCGCCGCCGCGCCGGTGGCCGAGCCCGCCGTCCGCCTCCCCGCTACCGACTTCGCCGCGCTCGACCCCGACGGTTTCGAGCAGGCGATAGCGGAGCTGTGCGTGCTCGGCGAGTGCCGCGAGGTGGAGGTGGTGGGCGGAGCCGGTGACCTCGGGGCCGACGTCGTCGCCCTCACCCCGGACGGGCGGCGCCTGGTCATCCAGTGCAAGCAGTACGGCGACGACAACAAGGTCGGCTCCCAGGACGTGCAGCGCTTCGGCGGCACCTGCTTCACCATCCACGAGGCCGATGTCGCCGCGGTGGTCACCACGAGCGACTTCACGGCACCCGCCCTGGAGTACGCGCTGCAGTGCGGGATCGTCTGCGTGAACGGCGACGACCTGGAGGCCTGGCGCCGGGGCACGGGCCCCAGCCCCTGGGAGCGGGCGGACGCCGGATCGTGAACGGCGAGCCGCCCGCTGCGGCCGGCGCACGCCGCCGGCGCGCGGACTACCCTCGAAGCAACATGACCTCGTCCCCCGCCCCCCGCTCGCTCGACCAGCTGCTGGACGCCCTCGCCCGGCAGCCGTTCCGGGCGCGGTTCCACCTGCGCGGGCGGGACCGGGCGACCGCCGGGCTCAAGGGCCCGGCGACGATCAGGTGGCACGCGTACGACCTGGTCGCCAAGCGGCTGGCGCCGGCCGAGCCGTACAAGGACGGCAAGCAGACGCCGTACCGGGGGCACCCGGTCTTCGTGGCCCAGCACGCGACCGCGACCTGCTGCCGGGGCTGCCTCCAGCGCTGGCACGGGATCCCGAAGGGGCGGACACTGACCCGGGACGAACACGTGTACGTGGTGGACGTGATCTGCCACTGGATCGCGCGCGAGATGGCGGGTGGCGCTTTTTCCGGCCAGGACCCCTGTCGAGCCGACCCCGGTCACGAGATATCTTGATGTCGAGCAATGTTGCAGACGTGGAGCGGAGCACCCGGTGACTGACTCGACCATCATCTACACCTACACAGACGAGGCCCCGGCCCTGGCGACGCATTCGTTCCTGCCGGTGATCCAGGCGTACGCCTCGCAGGCCGGTGTGCCCGTGGAGACGCGTGACATCTCGCTGGCCGGGCGCATCATCGCCGTCTTCCCGGAGTACCTGAACGAGGACCAGCGCATCCCCGACGCGCTGACCGAGCTGGGCGAGCTGGCCAAGACCCCCGCGGCCAACATCATCAAGCTGCCGAACATCTCGGCGTCCATCCCGCAGCTGAAGGCCGCCGTCGCCGAGCTGCAGGCCAAGGGCTACGCGCTGCCGGACTACCCGGACGACCCGAAGACCGACGAGGAGCGCGAGATCCGCGCCCGCTACGACAAGATCAAGGGCTCCGCCGTCAACCCGGTCCTGCGCGAGGGCAACTCCGACCGCCGTGCCCCGGCCTCGGTGAAGAACTACGCCAAGACCCACCCGCACCGCATGGGCGCCTGGACCGCCGAGTCCAAGACCAACGTGGCGACCATGGGCGAGAACGACTTCCGCTCCACCGAGAAGTCCGTCGTGATCTCCGAGGCCGGCACGCTCAGGATCGAGCTGGTCGGCGAGGACGGCACCACCACCGTCCTGAAGGAGTCCGTACCGGTCCGCGAGGGCGAGGTCGTCGACGCCTCCGTCATGCGCGTCGCCGAGCTGAACACGTTCCTCGCCGCGCAGGTCGCCCGCGCCAAGGAAGAGGGCGTCCTGTTCTCCGTGCACCTGAAGGCCACGATGATGAAGGTCTCCGACCCGATCATCTTCGGCCACGTGGTGCGCGCCTTCTTCCCGAAGACGTTCGCGAAGTACGGCGAGACCCTCAAGGCGGCCGGCCTCACCCCGAACGACGGCCTCGGCGGCATCCTGAAGGGCCTGGAGAACCTGCCCGAGGGCGCCGAGATCAAGGCCTCCTTCGACGCCGAGATCGCCGAGGGCCCCGCGCTGGCGATGGTCGACTCCGACAAGGGCATCACCAACCTGCACGTGCCGTCGGACGTCATCATCGACGCCTCGATGCCGGCCATGATCCGCACCTCGGGCCACATGTGGGGCGCGGACGGCCAGGAGCACGACGCCCTCGCCGTGATCCCGGACTCCTCCTACGCCGGTGTCTACCAGGCCGTCATCGACGACTGCCGCGCCAACGGCGCCTACGACCCGTCCACCATGGGCTCGGTCCCGAACGTCGGCCTGATGGCGCAGAAGGCCGAGGAGTACGGCTCGCACGACAAGACCTTCGAGATCCCGGCCGCCGGCACGGTCCGCCTGACCGACCAGGCCGGCAACGTCCTGATCGAGCAGCCGGTCGCGCAGGGCGACATCTTCCGCGCCTGCCAGACCAAGGACGACCCGATCCGCGACTGGGTCAAGCTGGCCGTCACCCGCGCCCGCGCCACCGGCGACCCGGCCGTGTTCTGGCTGGACGAGACGCGCGCCCACGACGCGCAGCTGATCGCCAAGGTCAAGCAGTACCTGCCCGAGCACGACACCGAGGGCCTGGACATCCGCATCCTGTCCCCGGTCGAGGCCACCAAGCTGTCGGTGGAGCGCATCCGCCGCGGCGAGAACACCATCTCGGTGACCGGCAACGTGCTGCGCGACTACCTGACCGACCTCTTCCCCATCCTGGAGCTGGGCACCAGCGCCAAGATGCTGTCGGTCGTCCCGCTGATGGCGGGCGGCGGTCTGTTCGAGACGGGCGCCGGCGGTTCCGCGCCGAAGCACGTCCAGCAGCTGGTCAAGGAGAACTACCTGCGCTGGGACTCGCTCGGTGAGTTCTTCGCCCTGGTTCCGTCCTTCGAGCAGTACGCGGCGGCCACCGGCAACACCCGCGCCAAGGTCCTCGCCGACACCCTGGACCGCGCCACGGCGACCTTCCTCAACGAGGACAAGTCCCCGACCCGGCGCGTCGGCGGCATCGACAACCGCGGCAGCCACTTCTACCTGTCCCTGTACTGGGCGCAGGAGCTGGCCCGGCAGACCGACGACGCCGACCTGGCCAAGGCCTTCGCGCCGCTCGCCGAGACCCTCGCCGCGAACGAGCAGAAGATCGTGGACGAGCTGATCGCCGTCCAGGGCTCCCCGGCCGACATCGGGGGCTACTACCAGGTCGACAAGGCCAAGGCGGACGCGGTCATGCGCCCGTCGGCCACCTGGAACGAGGCCCTGGCGTCCCTGAGCTAGTGCCCGCGGCGGCTCAGCCGGCGCCTGCGGCGCCCGAGCCGCCGAGGTGACGTGCCCTCCGCCCCGGCCGGGAGACCCCGGCCGGGGCGGAGGCGTGTGGGGCGGGAGCCGTTGTCAGTGCCGTGTGGCACCTTGATCGTGCACGCACCCACACCCCAGGAGCAGCCGGTGTCCGAGAGCACCCCCTCGTTCGACCTCCTTCCCGGCGCCGCCGAGTCGCCGGTGCTGCTGCACGTGCCGCACTCGGCACGGGCGATACCGCAGGACGTGCGCGCCGGGATCGTGCTGGACGACGCGGAGCTGGAGCGGGAGCTGGACCGGATCACGGACGCGCACACCGCCGAGATCGCCGAGCGGGCCGCCGCGCTCGCCGGGGTGCGGCCCTGGCGGTTCGTGAACCGGCTGTCGCGGCTGGTGGTGGACCCGGAGCGGTTCCCGGACGAGCGGGAGGAGATGGCGGCCGTCGGCATGGGCGCGGTGTACACGCGGACCACGCGCCGGGCTGTGCTGCGGCCCGCGGACACCGACCCGGAGCCGCTGCTCGCCCGCTATTTCCGCCCCTACGCCGCGGCCATGACGGAGGCGGTGGCCGGGCGGCTGGCCGCGACCGGGCGGGCCGTGATCATCGACGTGCACTCGTATCCGGCCGAACCGCTCCCCTACGAGCTGCACGGCACCGGGCCGCGCCCGCCGGTGTGCCTGGGCACGGACGCCTTCCACACCCCGCCGGAGCTGACGGAGGCCGCCCGCAAGGCGTTCGCCGGCTGCGGCGAGACGGGCCTGGACAGCCCGTTCGCCGGGACGTACGTGCCGCTGGACTTCTACGGCACGGACCCGCGCGTCGGCGCCCTGATGGTGGAGATCCGGCGGGACACCTACATGACGGAACCGGGCGGCCCGGCCGGCCCGGGCCTGAACCGCCTCGCCACGGCCCTGGCCACACTCGTCGACACCGCCCACCCCACCGCCTGAGCCACCCACCTCCACACCGACCCGCAGCACGAACCGGCCGACGCCCGCAGCACCCCCGGCGACCACCACCGCGCCGACCCGCAGCCGTCGGGCGAACCAGCCGGACACAGCTCACCCCCGCCCCGGAGACCACCTCCACACCGACCCGCAGCACGCAACCGGCCGACGCCCGCAGCACCCCCGGCGACCACCACCGCGCCGACCCGCAGCCGTCGGGCGAACCAGCCGGACACGGCTCACCCCCGCCCCGGAGACCACCTCCACACCGGCCCGCAGCACGCAACCGGCCGACGCCCGCAGCACCCCCGGCGACCACCACCGCGCCGACCCGCAGCCGTCGGGCGAACCAGCCGGACACGGCTCACCCCGCCCCGGAGACCACCTCCACACCGACCCGCAGCACGCAACCGGCCGACGCCCGCAGCACCCCCGGCGACCACCACCGCGCCGACCCGCAGCCGTCGGGCGAACCAGCCGGACACGGCTCACCCCCGCCCCGGAGACCACCTCCACGCGGCCGCACCGGGCACGGCTCCCCCGCGCCCGCGGCTCACGCCCGCAGCCACTCCGTGACGATCACCTCGGCGCCGGTCCGCAGCCGCAGGGCGAACGGGCCGGACGGTGGGGTGGTGCTGGTGAACCGGCCGAGGGGGTCCGCGGTGAGCGGGCCGCGGGTGCTCTGCGGGCCGCCGAGGACCTCGATCCGGGCCGGCTGCGGCGGCAGCACCTGACCGATCAGACCGTCCTCAGTGACCTCCACGTCGACCGTCAACTCGCCCGCGCGGAACGTCAGCATCCGCGGCGCGTCCGTGACGCCCCTGACCGGCAGCGCGTCCACGAGCGAGTCGAAGGTCAGCTCGGCGAGCCGCGCGTCCAGGTCATGCAGCGCGAACGCGTCCAGGGCCGCCTGCAGCAACTCGGCCGGAACCGGGTCCAGGACGGCGGCCGCCTGGCGCAGCTCCTCCTCCAGCAGCCCGTCCGCGAACTCCTCCGGCCCCTCGGGCCCGTCGCCGTCGCCGTTCACACCGCACCCCGTGCGTTCATCCGGGCCCGCAGCCGGCGCAGACAGCGCTGGCGCAGCGGGCCGATACTGCCGACCGCGATACCGAGCGCGGCCGAGATCTCCCCGTAGCTGGGCGGCGGCGAGGCCATCAGCACGCGCAGCAGCTGCCGGCAACGCTCGCCCAGTCCGTCCAGCTCCTGCCACAGCCAGCGGACCCGCTCGGCCCGGTCCGCCGCCTCCTCCGAGTCGATCAGCGTCTCCTCCGGCGTCCGCTCCTCGCTGGCCCGGTCCAGCACCCGCGGATCGTCGGTCAGGGTCAGCCGCGCCAGCCCCTTGAGCACCTTCAGGCACTCGTGCCGGGCCGTACTGGCCAGCCAGGCACCGGCCTTCTCGGGTTCCCGTATACGGCTCAGGTACTGGGCGAAGCGGAACCACGTGGTCTGGAAGACCTCGTGTCCGTCGGCGTCCGACAGCCGGTGTGCGCGCACCACCGACCACACCAGCGGACTCATCCCTTCCACCAGCGCCTTCCAGGCCGCGGCGTCCCCGTCGACGGCAGACTGGACCAACGCGCCGACCTCTGCTCGGTCCACGGCTCCACCCCTTGTGTACGGCCTGTCATCGTACGCCGCGGAGTGGAGGGTTCCGGACCTCATACGGGCAGGGCCGCTGCGGCGACCGGTACGGGGCGCCAGGTGGGCGGCCGGAGCGCCGGCACGTGCGCCCCGCGCACCTCGGCCCGCTCGGTGGTGGCCGCCAGCAGCCCGGCTCCGGCGGCCCGCGGGTCGCGCTCCCGGTACGCCGACATCCGGGCGGCGACGAGGCCCGCGGCCACCGGGGTGGCGAACGAGGTGCCGCTCCACTGCGCGAGACCGTCGAACATCACCTGGTCCGGCTTGCCACCGGTGCTCTCCCGGCCCTCGCTCAGCACACCGGTGTGACGCGGGTACCGGCAGGTGCACGGGTACGCGGCACCGAACCGGCAGGCGTCGTAGGTGGAGTGCTGGTAGACGTACGGCACGGGCGTGGTGAAGCCGGTGAGGGCGCTGGTGAGACGCTCGCCGGGGGCGTGGACGCGCACCCACGGGCCGTGGTTGGTGAAGCAGGCCCCGGACTCGCCGTCCGCGCGCAGGGCACCGACCGACAGCACGCAGTCGGCGTACTCGGGCAGGGCGGCGTAGGCGGCGGGCCAGAAGGGGGTGTCGCTGCCGTTGTTGCCGGCGGCGGCCACCAGCAGCGTGCGCTGGTCGCGCAGTTCCCGCATGAACCCGTCCAGACCGATCAGACCGTCGGTGTCGGCACTCGGGGTGCCCGCGGAGAGGCTGATGATGTCCGGCCAGCCGTCCCGGTCGACGGCCTCGAAGAGCAGCGCGCCGAACTCGGACTCCAGCACGGCGCCGGCGTCGTTGAGGGTGCCACGCACGGTGATGTCGGTGTTGGGCGCGACGGCCGCGAGGATCCCGGCGATGAACGTGCCGTGGCCGACGTACTGGCGGAGCACGCCGTCGCCGTCGGTCTCGGTGAGCTGGGCGTCGCCCGTGGTGTGGGCGAGCAGCGGGTAGGAGCGGTGGTCGTGCACCAGACCGGTGTCGACAACGAGCACGCCGACCGCGGTGGCCGGGTCGTAACTCCCCTCGGCGGCCGCCGAGTTGACGGACTCGGTGCGGGGGGCGGGCACCGGCTCGTCGCCGGGGCAGGCGTTGACCGCGATGTGCACCACGTGGTTGCGGCCGGCCAGCCGGCGGCCCTGGCGGTCCTCGGCCTCCCGCACCGCGCGCAGCGCGTGCGGCACGGTGTCCTCGCCCCCGGCCGGGTCGCCGACCCGGATCCGGGTGACACCGGTGCGGCCGGCCTGCGGCCCGACGCGGCGCACGTGGTCGGGGACCAGCCCCCGGGTCTCGGTGAAGTGGATGCGCACGGCGTCCTCGACGAACCCGGCCTCCTCGCCGTCGCGGACCAGCAGAACGCCCTTCTCGTAGAGGAACCCGGCCGAGTCGTCCGGTCCCATGGTCAGGGGTACGTCCGGCAGCGAGCGCTGGATGTGCTCGAACTGCTCGTGGAAGCGGTGTGGTGCCATGTGGTGTCCTCCCCCTCAAGACGGTGTCCGACAGTGAGAGTCGTGGGGTCACCGTCTGATACAGCAGGCCACTACCATGCGAGACGTGACAGCGGGAAGCGAGTCGGTTCTCGAACTGCTGCCCATGGTGTTCGCCGATCCGGGCGAGGCCCGGGCACGCGCCGAACACGTCCTGCGCGCCGCTCCGTCGCCGGTCCACGCCAGCGTCGCCCACCAGGTCCTCGGCATCTGGCAGCGGGACTTCGGCGACCTGCGGATTGCGCTGCGGCATCTGCGGCGGGCCCGGGACCTGGCGGCGCGCGCCGAGTCGGCCGACCGGGAGGCCGATGTGCTGGCCACGCTGGGGGTCGCACTGGTGCACGCGGGGCGCACGCGGCAGGGGCTCGCGTCCTTCGAGCGGGGGGTCGCCCGGGGCAGCGGTCACACCCGGGCCCGGGTGCTGTACCGGCGGGCCTACGTGTGGTGGGTGCTGGGGCGTCACCGGGAGGCCCTGGACGACGTACGGCGGGCCCTGCCCGTCCTGCGGCAGGCCGCCGACGACATCTGGACCGCGCGGGCGCTGACCCTGCGGGCCACCGTGCACCTGGCGCTGGGCGCGGTGGACCGGGCCGTCGCGGACTTCACGGCGGCGGAGCGGCTGTGGGACACCACCGGCCAGGAGCACGACAAGGCGGACGCGGTGGAGAGCCGGGGGCTGGCCGCGTTCCGGTCCGGGGACATCCCGGCGGCACTGCGGCTGCTGGACGAGGCCGAGGAGCGCTACGCCAAGCTGGGCACGCCCACCTACAACCTTTCGATCCGGCGCTGCGAGGTGCTGATGGCGGCGGGGCTGGCCCCGGAGGCGCTGGCCGAGGCGGACGCGGCGATCGCGCTGCTGGACCGGATGGGCGGTCAGTCCACCCGCAAGGCCGAGCTGCTGCTCGCCGCCTCGTGGGCCGCCCGGTCGGCGGGGGACGCGCACACCGCCATAGCCCGCGCCGCCGTCGCCGTACGGCTGTTCGCGGCGCAGCGCCGGAGCTGGTGGGAGACGCACGCCCGGCTGGTGCTGCTGGAGGCGCGGGTGGCGGCCGGGCGGCGGTCGGGGCGGATGGTCGCGGACGCGGCGGCGGTCGCCGAGAGGCTGGACTCCTTCGGTTCGCCCGCCGCGCCGGAGGCGTCGCTGCTGGCGGGCCGGATCGCGCTTGCGCTGGGCTGGACGGCGGACGCGGAGCGGCACCTGGCGGTGGCCGCGCGCAGCCGGCACGGCGGGCCGCCGACGGCCCGCATGACGGGCTGGGTGGCACAGGCGCTGCGGGCTCGGGCGGCCGGTTCCCGGCGCGGGGTGCTGGAGGCGTGCCGGCGCGGTCTGGACGTGCTGGACGACCACCGGATGACGCTGGGCGCCTCGGAGCTGCGCGCCCACGCGACCGCGCAGGGCGCCGAACTGGCCGCGCTGGCACAGGAGGTGAGCCTCGCGCAGGGCGGTCCGCGCCGGTTGCTGGGGTGGAGCGAGCGGTGGCGGGCGACCGTGCTCTCCGCGCCGCCGACCCGGCCGCCCGACGACCGGGCTCTGCTGAGCGGGCTGACCGCCTACCGGGAGATCGCGGCCCGCGCGGAGGCCGCCCGGATGCAGGGCCGCCCGGTGCCGGCGCTGGAGCGCGAACAGCGGCGCCTGGAACGGGAGATCCGCTCGCGCACCCGGCACATGGGCGGGGCCGCGGCCGACGCGGGCGACCGGCTCGACGTGGGCCGGCTGCTGGACCGGCTCGGCGACGGACGGCTGGTCGAACTGGCGGTGGTGGAAGGCCGGGTGCACGTCCTGCTGTGCGGGCAGGGCCGGGTACGGCGATTCACGGGTGGTTCGCTGGCGGAGGCGGTGGCCGAGGCCGAGCACGTGCAGGCGGGGCTACGGCGGCTCGCGCACCCCGGGGCCGAGGCCCGGCTGCCCCTCGTGGAGGCCGCCGGCCGGCGTCTGCAGGAACTCCTGCTGGCCGGGGCGGTGCCGCAGCTGGGCTCGGGCCCGGTGGTGATCGTGCCGCCGGGCGCACTGCACCGGGTGCCGTGGGCGCTGCTGCCCGCGCTGCGGGAGCGGGTGCTGAGCGTGTCGCCGTCGGCGGGCAGCTGGCTGCGCGCCCACGAGACCGCGCCGCCGCCGGACGGCCGGCCGGTGCTGGTGCGCGGCCCCGGCCTCGCGACGGGCGGCGCGGAGGTGCCCGAACTGGCGGACCGGTACGGCACGGCGACCGTCCTGGAGGGCGAGGCCGCTCAGGTGCCCCGGGTGCTGGCGGAACTCGACGGCGCGGGCCTCGCCCACCTCGCGGCGCACGGCACGTTCCGCGCCGACAGCCCGCTGTTCTCCGCCCTCCGGATGGCCGACGGCCCGCTGATCGTGCACGACTTCGAGCGCCTGGCCCGCAGTCCGTACCGGATCATCCTGTCCAGCTGTGACACCGCCCGTCTCGCCTCGGTCGGCGCCGACGAACTCCTCGGCCTGGTCACGGCGTTGCTGCCGCTGGGCACGGCGGGGGTGGTGGCGAGCAGCGCTCCGGTCAACGACGCGGCGGTGGTCCCGCTGATGCTGTCGCTGCACAAGGGCCTCGGCGCGGGTCTCTCGCTGGCCGAGGCCCTGCGCGACGCCCGCGCCGCCCTGCCCGGCGACGCGCTCCACCAGGCGACGGGCTGGGCGTTCGCGGCGTTCGGGGCCGCGTGAGGGAGTGACCTCCACGGCCCACGGCACCTGCCGAAGGGGCGCGGGGCAGTATTCGTACGCGGCTCGGCCGCGTGGGGCGGGCATCCGCAAAGCACCCGCGCCCGGCCACGACCCACCCCACGTCCTCCCTAAGCCGTCTCCGGCACCTCGACCAGCCAGGGCAACGCGTCCCGGTCCCCGGTGCCGAGTCGCGTGTACGCGCTGTACAGATGGTTCCCGACCGTCCGCACCGACAGCGTCAGCCGTTCGGCGATCTCCCGGTTGCTGAGCCCGGCCGCGGCCAGCGTGACGATCTGCCGCTGCCGTGCGGTGAGTTCGCCGAGCACCAGCCCGGCCAGCGCGGGCGTACCGGCCCCCTGACAGCGCCTGGCCAGGGCGACGGCCCGGGTACGGGACAGCCGCGCGGCCCGCGGATCCCGGTGCACCCGTACCGCCTGTGCGTACGCCTCGGCCGCGTACAGCAGGAACCCCCGCTCGGACAGCTCCTCCGCGGCCCCGTCCAGCGCGGCCCCGTCCGCGCGCGCGAGCGCGTCCGCGTGCCGGGCGAACACGCTCCCGGCCGGCAGCCGCCCGACCGCCCGCTCCGGCTCGCCGAGGCGCACGGCGCCGTAGAGCGCGTGGACGCCGTCCGGATCGGTCACCTCGCCCAACCGCCCCTCGGCCAACGCGAGTTCCGTCAGGCACCCGCTGTCCGACTCGGTCTCCCGCAGTCCCTCCCGGGCCCAGGCCGCCGCCTCCCGCAGCTCGCCCCGCAGGCGTGCGTACCGGGCGCGGACCGCGGCGTACCCGGCGGGCAGCACACCGCCCTCCGCCACCAGCCACTCCCCCACCGGCGTCGGCACCGGCCGGACGTCGAGCCGCTCCATCCGCCGGACCAGCGTGCGCTGTTCGGCGGTCAGTGCGGGGCCGTACGCGAAGGGGGCGCGGCCGAGCCGCCGGGCCCGCAGCCGGCCGGCCGTGGCGCGCAGCGCGGGGCCGTGCAGGGGGTGGGCGAGGGTGACGGCGCCCTGCTCGTCGACGTCGATCAGGCCGTCCGCCTCCAGGTGTTCCAGGGCGGTCAGGTCCAGCTCGTCCACCGGCAGGGGCACGGGTTCGGCGAACGCGAGGCGTTCCAGGACCTCGCGTTCGCCGGGCCCGGACCGCTCCAGGGCGGGCGCGAGCCGCTCGCGGACGGCCGGGGTGACCGGCAGCGCGCCCCGCCAGGCCCGCTCGCCGGTGCCCGGGACCGTCGTCAGCCGGCCGGACCCGGCGAGCGCGGTCACCAGGTCGCGCAGCAGCCGCAGGTCGCCCCGGCAGGCCCGGTGCAGCCGGCGCACGGTGAGCGGTTCCAGGCCGGCGCCGGCGAGCAGCTGGGCGGTGTCCTCGTGGGACAGCGGGTCGAGGGGCAGGCGGCGCAGCAGTTCACCGGTCCACAGCCGGGAGACCGCCGCGGGCGCCGGAGGGCCGTCCGCCGCGGCCACGACCAGGCGGGTGCGGCCCTGTACGGCCAGTTGGTGGACCAGGGCGGCGGAGGTCTCGTCCAGGAGCTGGGCGTCGTCCACGACGAGCAGCCGTACGCCGGACAGCGCGCGGACCGCGCAGTGCAGCGAGACGGTGTCGGGCAGCAGGTGCGCGAACGCGGCGAGGGGCAGGTCCCGGGCCTCGGGCGTGCCGGTCACCCGGGCGTGGTCCGTGCCCCGGACGGCCTCCGTGATCAGCCGGGTCTTGCCGTGGCCGGCCGGGCCGGTCACCACGATGCCGGGCCGGCCGGCGGTCAGCGCGCCGCGCACCAGCTCCAGTTCGTCCGCCCGGCCGGTGAACGGCCAGGGCAGCTCCAGGGTCTTGGCGTCCTGTTCGTAAGTCCTCACGTCATGCTGAGCGCGGGTACTCAGGTTTGATACAGGGCGACTTGAGTAGCCCCCGACTCAGGCGCCGGGGCCGGGCGGGCGGCACTCTGGCCGCATGACCCGACGTCTCTGCTCGCTTCCGCGGCAGCCGGCCCCGGCGTTCGCCCCGGGGCTGACGGCCGAGCGGCTGGGCGCGCTGCTCGCGGGGCGGCGGATGTGGGTCAACGGCACCGTGCTGCACTACTGCTTCCTGGACGCCCGCACCGACGCCTCGGTCATCCCGGTCCCCGGGACCGGGGAGCTGCGCCGGGTGCCGTGGGCGGGCGGCGAGGAGCAGCGGGACGTGGTCCGGGCGTGCTTCGGCGAGTGGCGGGATCTCGGCGTCGGCATCGGTTTCGCCGAGGTCGGGGACCGCTGCGAGGCGGAGCTGCGGATCGGGTTCCAGGCCGGTGCCGGGTCCTGGTCGGCGGTGGGCCGGGACGCCCTGTCGGTGGGCCGGGGCGAGCGCACCATGAACCTCGGCTGGGACGTGACCGCGCCCGGGGAGCGCGGGACGGTCCTGCACCAGATCGGGCACGCACTGGGCATGGTGCACGAGCACCAGAGTCCGTTCGCCGGGCTGCACTGGGACGACGAGGCCGTGTACGCCGAGCTGGCGGGCCCGCCGAACTTCTTCAGCCGGGAGACGACGTACCGGAACGTGCTGGGCCAGCTGGACGCCTGTGAGGCGGGCGGCTCGGTGTGGGACCCGCAGTCGGTGATGACGCTGCCGTTCGGGCCGGGGCTGGTGCTGGAGCCGGAGCAGTACCGCGGGGGGCTGCATCCGCCCGGCACGCCGTCCCCGGCGGACAAGGAGTTCGTGCTGCGCTGGTACCCGCCCACCGGTCCCACCGGGCCGGCCGCGCTGGTGCCGTTCCGGTCCGCGCCGCTCGGTCTCGGGCCGGGCGGGCAGGCCGACTTCACGGTCGAGCCGCCGGAGACCCGCGAGTACACCGTGGGCACTTTCGGCGACGCCGACACCGTACTGGTGGTCTTCGAGGAGCGCGACGGGGAGCCGCGCTTCCTCGCGGGCCACGACGACGGCGGCACACCGGAGAACGCCGCCGTCCGCGTCCGGCTCGTCAAGGGCCGCCGCTACGTCGTCCGGGTCCGCCTGTACTCCACGTGGGGGTCGGGGGAGACGGCGGTCATGTGCTGGTGACGGCACACGGACGACGGCCGGCCACGGACCGGCGCCGGGGGGAAGGGCGTGGACGTCACCCACGGGGGAGGTGACGTCCACGCCCACACCGGCGTCTCGGCTTCCCGGCGCCCGTGGCCCGGTCGTCCCGGAGTACGAGGCCGACGGGCCGTCGGCCGAAACGGCTCGTGCCGGGCGAGGAACGTCACGAAGCGGCACGCTCCGCCGCGCGGGCCTCGTCGGGGTGGGCGAGGCCGAGGTGGTCGCGCAGGGTGGTGCCCTCGTAGTCCGCGCGGAAGACGCCCTGTTCCTGCAGGAGCGGTACCACCTTGTCGGCGAACGGGTCGAGTCCGCCGGGGGTGATGTGCGGGACGAGGATGAAGCCGTCGGACGCGTCGGCCTGCACGAAGTCGTTGATGGTCCGCGCGACGGTGGCCGGGGAGCCGATGAACGTCTGCCGGTTGCCGGTGTGGATGACCAGGTCGCGGATGGACCACTTGTTGGCCTCGGCGAGCTGCCGCCACTCGCGGGCGATGGCGACCGGGTCCCGGTACATCCGCACCTGGGCGCGGCCCCGGGAGATGTGCTCCTCGGCGACCACCGGGTCGACGTCGGGCAGCGGGCCCTCCGGGTCGTACGCCGACAGGTCCCGGTTCCAGACGAACTCCAGGTGCTTGATGGCGGTGGCGCCGCTGACCTGCTGCCGGCGGACCTCCCGGGCCAGTTCCGCGGCCTCCTGGTCGGTGTCGCCGAGGACGAAGGTCGCGGCGGGCAGGATGAGCAGCTGGTCGGGGCGGCGGCCGTACGCGGCGAGACGGGACTTGACGTCCGTGTAGAAGGCCTGGCCCTCCTTCAGCGTGGAGTACCGGCTGAAGATCGCGTCGGCGCTGGAGGCGGCGAACTCGCGGCCCTGCTCCGAGTCACCGGCCTGGAAGACGACCGGCCGGCCCTGCGGGGAGCGCGGCACGTTGAACCGGCCGTGGATGTCGAAGTGCTGCCCCCGGTGCACGAAGGCGCCGGCCCTGGCGTCCCGGAGGAAGGTGCCGGTGGCCTGGTCGGCGAGGATCTCGTCGCCGTGCCAGGAGTCGAACAGCTCGTGGGCGGTGGCGAGGAACTCCTTGGCGCGGGAGTAGCGCTCCTCCTGCGGCAGGAAGCCGCCGCGCCGGAAGTTCTCGCCGGTGAAGGCGTCCCAGGAGGTGACCACGTTCCACGCGGACCGGCCGCCGGAGAGGTGGTCGAGGCTGGCGAACTGGCGGGCCACCTCGTACGGTTCGTTGAAGGTGGAGTTGATGGTGCCGGTCAGGCCGAGCCGGTCGGTGACGGCGGCCAGCGCGGCCAGCACGGTGAAGGTGTCGGGGCGGCCGACCACGTCGAGGTCGTAGATCTGCCCGCCCTGTTCGCGCAGCCGCAGTCCCTCGGCGAGGAACAGGAAGTCGAACTTGGCGCGTTCGGCGGTCCGCGCGAAGTGGGCGAAGGAGCTGAACTCTATGTGGCTGCCGGCGGCCGGGTCGCTCCACACGGTGGTGTTGTTGACCCCGGGGAAGTGGGCGGCCAGGTGGATCTGCTTCAGCGGCTTGCTCATGGCGTAGGGTCGTCCTCTCCGGGGTTCAGGCTGCCGCGTAGCGGTTGGCGGGGCGGGCGAGGCCGAGGAGGCCGCGCAGGGTGCCGGCCTCGTAGGCGTCCCGGAAGCGGCGGCGGCGCTGCAGCTCGGGCACCAGGTCCCGGGTGATCCGGGGCAGGTCGTGACCGGCGACCGCGGGCCGCAGCCGGAAGCCGGTCAGCCCGCCTTCCGCGAACTCCTCCAGCAGGTCCGCCAGTTCGGCGGCCGTGCCGGTGAAGATCCGGGCGTCGCTGGTGTAGGGCTCCCCGGCGAGCGTGTCGAGACGGTCGCGGCGGGCCTCCGCCTCGGCCCGGCTGTCGTCCAGGAGGACGACGAGGTCACCGAAGACGTGCAGGGTCTCGTCGGCGCGGCCCGCCGCCTCCTGCTCGGCGCGGATCTCGGCGACGACCGCGCGGGCCCCGTCCGCGTCCTGCGGGGTGACGTAGCCGACGTCGGCCCGGCGGGCCACCAGCCGGTACGGGACGGTCCGGTGGGCGAGCGCGGTGACCAGCGGCTGGCCCTGCGGCGGCCGGGGCGTGATGGAGGGGCCCTTGACGCTGAAGAAGCGGCCCTCGAAGTCGATGTAGTGCAGCTTGTCCCGGTCGATGAAGCGGCCGGTCGCCGCGTCCCGGATCTCGGCGTCGTCCTCCCAGCTGTCCCAGAGCCGGCGGACCACCTCCACGTAGTCGGCGGCCTCGTCGAACAGTTCGGTGATCAGCTCCTGGGCGCCGGGGCCGTCGAAGCCGTCGATTTGGGGGATGGTGCGGCGGCCGAAGTGCGCGGCCTCGTCCGGTCGGAAGGTGGTCCGCACGCGCACGCCCGCGCGTCCGCCGCTGACGTGGTCGAGGGTGGCGATCGCCTTGGAGATGTGGAACGGCTCGGTGTGCGTGGCCACCACGGTCGGGACCAGGCCTATGTGCCGGGTGAGCGGGGCGACGCGGGAGGCGATGAGAACCGCGTCGAGCCGGCCGCGGACCTGGTCGGTGCGCTCGTCGGGCGCGAGGAGCCGGGAGGACTGCGGGCCGAGGTCGTCCTCCAGGGTGACGAAGTCGAGCAGGCCGCGTTCGGCCTCGGTGATCAGGTCGGCCCAGTAGCCGGCGGTGAACAGGTCCCGGGGGCGGGCGACCGGCTCGCGCCAGGACGCGGGGTGCCAGCCGGTGCCGTCCAGGGCGACGGCGAGGTGCAGGGGGGCGGGGGAGGTCGAGGACACGTCGGTGCCTTCCTTGATGTCCGTACGAGAACACCGGCTCGCGGTCCCGGCGGCGGCCGGGGGGCGGCGGCCGCGGGCGAGCGCGGCGGGGGGAAGGACCCGGGCCGGGGAGCGGGCCGGGGAAGGGTCAGTGGCGACAGAGCGCGGCGGACACGCGCTGGAGGTCTATGTGCGGCCGGGAGTGCAGACGGACGGAGCGGTACGGGTGCGGGGCGTGCGGCGGGCGCGCCTGCGAGGGCACTCGGGTCACGGCCGTCACCTCCCTCCGTCGGCCGCGGCGGGCCGGATCGGCGTCCGCTCGGTGGATCTCGTCATGACGTCCAACGCCCGGCCGGCGCCGGTTGTTCCCGGGCCGCGCAGCTGCTCGATGCGGGCAGCGGCGGCGCAGGCTGAGCCCGGGGGCTCGTACCGACGCCGGTCGGGTGGGTCACGGGAGCGGAGTCCTCTCTAGGTGGCTGTCTCTGGGCGGGGTGACGGGTGGTCAGGAGTTGGTGAGCGGCAGTCCGGGCGGGTTGACCTCCGACTTCGCCACGGACTCGTCGGAGAGGTTGTAGGCGGCCAGCCACTTGGCGTACTGACCGTGCTCGATCAGGTAGTTGACGGCGTCCGCGAACGGCTTGGCGAGTCCGCTGTCCTTCTTCGTGGTCGCGGCGATCAGGCCCTGCAGCGTGGCGCCCGCGCCGGAGAAGGTGCCCGCGCTGCGGGTGGGGTTCGGTGACTTCGCGGTCTGCGTGATGTGGTACGCGACACCGGGGTTGGCGGCGAAGTAGGCGTCGATCCTGCCGCCGGTCAGCGCCAGGTAGGTGGCGTTCTTGCTCTGGTAGTGCTTGACGGTGAGGGTCTTGCCCTCCTTCTTCAGCTTCGTCTGCCACTCCAGGAGGATCTTCTCCTGGTTCGTGCCGTTGTCCACGGCGACGGTCCTGCCGGCGAGGTTCTCGTAGTTCCCGTCGAAGTTCCAGGTGCTCTTCTTCAGCACCTCGAAGCCGACGTTGTCCTTGCGGTAGGACGCGAAGTCGTACTTCTTCTTGCGTTCCTCGGTGTCGGTGATGTTGGCGAAGGCGGCGTCGTACTTGCCGCTGTCGATACCGACGAACATGTTCTCCCAGGTGGCGTTGGAGAACTGCGGCTTCAGTCCGAGGACCGCGGCGACCAGGCGGCCCAGGTCCGGCTCGGCACCGGTGAGGGTCTTCTGGTCGCCGCCGATGTAGGCCAGCGGCGGGAAGCCGTCGGGCAGGGCGCCGACACCGATCCTCAGGGTGCCGCTCTTGCGGATCGCGGCGGGCAGTTCGGCGTTGAGGGACTTCACCTCGGAGACCTTCAGCTCGGTCTGCTTGGCCGCGCCGTTGGACACCCGGCCCACGGTCACCGTGCCGGCGGCGTCGGTCGTGGTGGCGGCGTCGCTCTCACCACCGCAGGCGGCGAGCCCGGTGGCCAGGGTGGCGACCGTGGTCGCCGCGGTGATGCCGCGTATCAGGCTGCGTCGGGAGAAGTGGCTGCGCATGGCTGTCCTTGTCGTTCGGGACGGGTGATGAGGGTGGCGTGGGGGGAGGTCTGGGCGGGCCGGCCGGGTCACCGGAGTGGCTGAAGCTCAGAGCACCTTGCTGAGGAAGTCCCGGGTCCGCTCGTGCCGGGGCTTGTCCAGCACCTGGGAGGGCGGGCCCTGTTCGACGATCCTTCCGCCGTCGATGAAGACGACCCGGTCGGCGACCTCGCGGGCGAAGCCGATCTCGTGGGTGACGATGACGAGCGTGGTACCGCTGGTGGCCAGGTCCTTGATGACGGAGAGGACCTCGCCGACGAGTTCGGGGTCCAACGCCGAGGTCGGCTCGTCGAAGAGGATGATCCCGGGACGCAGCGCGAGGGCGCGGGCGATGGCGACGCGCTGCTGCTGGCCGCCGGACAACTGCCGCGGGTAGGCGCCGGTGCGGTCGCCGAGACCGACCCGGGTGAGCAGTTCGCGTGCCAGCTCCCGCGCCTCCGGCTTGTTCAGCCTGCCCGTGGCGACGGGGGCGGCGGCGACGTTGTCGAGGACGGTCAGGTGCGGGAAGAGGTTGAAGTTCTGGAAGACGAAGCCGATCCGGCTGCGCTGGGTGAGGATGGTGCGCTCGCTGAGTTCCTTGAGCCGGCCCCCGTTGCGCTTCACGCCGATCAGCTCGCCGCCGACGCTCACGTAGCCGATCTCGGGTTTCTCCAGGTGGTTGATGACCCGCAGGAGGGTGGACTTGCCGGAGCCGGAGGGCCCGAGGATCGCGGTGACCTCCCCGGGGCGCACGGTCAGGTCGATGCCGTCCAGGACGCGGTGGGTGCCGTACCACTTGTGGACGTCGTGCACCTCCAGGGCGGCCGGGGCCGTCTCCGGGGTGGCGGTGGCGGTGGCGGTGGCGGTCATACGGCGGCCTCCCTGCGCAGCCGGGCCCGGAAGTCGGCGAGGCCCGCCCGCGCCTTCTGCAGCGGGGTCGGCGGCAGGCTGCGGGTGGCACCGCGGGCGAAGTACCGCTCGACGTAGAACTGGACGACGGACACGACGCTGGTCAGGATCAGGTACCAGACGGTGGCGACGAGCAGCAGCGGCACGATGTCGCCGGGGTAGGTGCTGCCCATGGTCTGCACCGAGCCGAACAGGTCGAGCAGGGAGACGTAGAACACCAGGGACGTGCTCTTGACCAGGCCGATGAGCTGGTTGACGTAGTTCGGGGTGATGGACCTCAGGGCCTGCGGGAAGACGATCCGGGTGAACTGGTAGCCCCTGGGCAGACCGAGCGCGGCCGCCGCCTCGTGCTGGCCCTGGTCGACGGAGAGGATGCCGCCGCGCACGACCTCGGCCGCGTACGCGGCCTCGTTGAGGCCGAGACCGATGACGGCAACCGTCATGTCGGTGGCGAGCTTCGACTCGTCGAAGCTGACGAAGGCCGGTCCGAAGGGGATACCGAGGCTCAACGTCTTGTACAGGGCACTGAAGTTGTAGAGGAAGATCAGTACGACGATCAGCGGTACCGAGCGGAACAGCCAGGTGTAGGTCCAGCTCACCGCCCGCAGTACCGGGCTGCCGGAGAGCCGGCCGAGAGCCAGCAGGATGCCACCGAGCAGGCCCAGCACGGCGCTGAGCGCGGCGACTTCGAGGGTGACGACGAGCCCGTCGAGGATCGTGGGACGCAGGAACCAGTAGCGGAAGCGGGCCCACTGGTAGAACGGGTTCGTGGCCAGTCCGTGCAGGATCTGCGCGACCAGCACGAGAACGACGGCGGTGACGATCCACCGGCCGGGCCGGCGCAGCGGCTGAACGCGCTGGGCGGTCAGGGACTTCGGCGGGGATGCGGCGGGTGGTGCCTCGGCGAGGGACACGGCGGCGCCTGGGGGTTCACTCATGGCGGGCTCCGGCGGATTCGGACACCCCGGGTCCGCGGCAGGCCGGATGCGAACCACTACGGCACTGGGGCACGGGGCGGCACACGGGAGCGCGCGGAAGCCGGGGGCTGGGCGGACAACGGCACACCGGGCGGAGGGTGTGCGGCGGGAACGCGGGGGCTGGGAGGAGACGTCAGCCCTGACAGCGGGCGGAGCCCGGTGCGGTACACAGTGCGCTGTTCACGCGGAGCAGGTCGACGGCCCGGTCGGCGACGAGGAGACCGGCGTACGACGGTACGCAGCCCTGGGGGCGGCTCGTGGCCGTCCTGGGAGCTGCGTACATGGCGTCACCTGTCACTGTTCCGGCCCCGTGGGGCCTCGCGCTTACCGAAATCGCCGTCCGGTCCGGTCGTCACCTGGGGCACCCCACCGCGATGCGAGGGTTGCCGGTCAGCGAGCCAGGGCTTGGCGCTGACGCTCATGACCGTTCTGAGCCGTAAGTAAGGCAGTCGGCCGTTCGAATGTCAACGGCCGTCCGCCACATGGACATCGTTGAGTCGCTCTCACCTGCGAGAAGCGTCAGGAGTGTCCGCGGCATGGCCTGCCCAGTCCAGGATCTGGACAGCAGCTCCGGCTGCCTCCAGGCCCTGGCAGCGGCCGTGGTGGCGGCGGGCGATGCCGTCGAGGTCGAGGTGGCGGCCGAACGCGGGACGGGCGGCCAGGCGGCGGGCGTAGGCCCACAGGGCGCGGTGGTCGGCGATGCGGTGCACGGCGGAGGCGTCGAGGTGGCAGCGGTGGACGGTGTCGAGCTGCACCAGGGTCACCCACAGTTCGACGTCGGCGGCGGTGAGCCGGTCGTCGGCCAGGTACTCCTCTCCGCTCAGCCGCCGCTCCAGCCGGCCCAGGGTGTCGAGCAGCGTGTCGAGGGCGGCGGCCCGCTCGGCCGGGTCGGCCCCGGCCCGTCCTGCGCGCTGTGCGGCCTCCTCGATGCCCTCGGCGCACATCCGCTCGACGGCCTCGATCACGGACTCCAGTCCGGTGGGGTACAGGCGGGCCCGGTCGCCGGGGCCGAACCGGTCCAGGTCGCGCAGGATGTCGGGGGTGTGGGTGCTGACGATGCGTCCGGACCAGTCGTCGCTCAGCACGGGTGCGAGCGCCGGGCCGGTGTAGTGGTGGGCGCTGGCCTCGTAGAGGGGGCGCAGTGCCGAGTGGCCGCCGCCGGGACGGTCCGGGACGGGGGGCAGGAGGGTGACCGGACAGCTCGTGTCCAGGCCGAGCAGGCTGTGGCCGACGGCGAGGCGCAGCCCGTCGGGGCAGGCGGTGGACAGGTGGAGCCGGTAGCGGTGCGGCACGGCGTAGTGGCCGCTGCGGGGGTCCCGGCCGATCCGCCCGCGGAAGACGGGGGCGGCGCGGCGGGCGGACGGGACGGCTGCGAGCGGAGTGATGGACATGGGTCTCCCCGGGTGGTGGGCGTGCGGACGGGCGCGCCGGCGCGGGCGTGGCCGGTCGGTGGGGGCGGGTGGGGCCCGGCTCAGCGGTGGCGGCTGATCGCGCTGCAGACGCGCTGCAGGTCGATGTGACGGCGGGAGGTGAGCAGGGGAGCGCGCAACGGCGTCCGGCTCGTGGAGCCGGTGCCCGTCTGGAGGCGCGCCATGATTCCCTACCTGTTCACTAGGATTTCCTCCCTGGAGTGTCGATCCGGCTCCGTACGACGTCAAGGGGGCGTCCACGCCTGGGAATCGGGGGCGGCGCCGGGTACTCCCCACAGAGAGAAACATGTGACATAGTACTGATGTGACGAAGCGACTGACCTGCGATGTCGTGGTCGTCGGGGCCGGGATGGTGGGCGCGGCCTGCGCGCTGTACGCCGCGCGGGCCGGACTCGACGTCCGGCTGGTGGACCGGGGCCCGGTGTCCGGCGGCACCACCGGCGCCGGCGAGGGCAACCTGCTCGTCTCCGACAAGGAACCGGGCCCGGAACTGGAACTCGCCCTGCTCTCGGCACGGCTGTGGGCCGAGCTGGCCCACCAGCACGGCACCGCGTTCGAGTACGAGCCCAAGGGCGGCCTGGTGGTCGCCTCGGCACCCGAAGCCCTGGCCGCGCTGCGGGAGTTCGCGGCGGCCCAGCGCGGCGCCGGCGTCACCGCCGTACCGGTCGACGCCCGCCGACTGGCCGAACTGGAGCCGCACTTGGCCCCCGGCATGGCGGGCGGAGTGCACTACCCGCAGGACGCCCAGGTCATGCCCGCGCTGGCCGCCGCCCACCTGGTCCGCGCCTCCGGCGCCGCCCTGGACACCGGCCGGACCGTGACCGGGGTGCTGCGCACCGCGGACGGCGCGGTGTACGGCGTCCGCACCGACCGGGGCGAGATCCACGCCCCGGCGGTGGTGAACGCGGCCGGCACCTGGGGCGGCGAGGTCGCTGCGCTGGCCGGCGTCCGGCTGCCGGTGCTCCCCCGGCGCGGCTTCGTACTGGTCACCGAGCCGCTGCCGCGCATGGTCCGGCACAAGGTGTACGCCGCGGACTACGTGGCCGACGTGGCCAGCGACTCGGCCGCCCTGCGCAGTTCGCCGGTCGTGGAGGGCACGGCCGCCGGTCCGGTGCTGATCGGCGCCACCCGGGAACGAGTGGGTTTCGACCGCTCGCTGTCACTGCCCGCGGTACGGGCGCTGGCGGCCGGGGCGGTCGGGCTGTTCCCGTTCCTGGAGCGGGTCCGCGCCCTGCGGACGTACGCGGGCTTCCGGCCGTACCTGCCCGACCACCTGCCGGCGATCGGCGCGGACCCGCGGGCGCCCGGCCTGTTCCACGCCTGCGGGCACGAGGGCGCCGGCATCGGACTGGCCACCGGCACCGGGCAGTTGATCGCGCAGGCGCTCACCGGCAAGGCGCCGGAACTGGATCTCGCACCGTTCCGGCCGGAGCGGTTCGACACGGAGGGAGGCGACGTCCGGTGAATCCGCTGGAGTTGACCCGCGCCCGGCCGGGCGAGGCCTGCACCGTCACCTTCGACGGCCGGCCGCTGACGGCACTGCCTGGCCAGACGGTCGCGGCGGCCCTGTGGTCGGCGGGCGTGACGGCCTGGCGCAGCACCCGCGGCACCGGCCGGCCCCGCGGGGTGTTCTGCGGGATCGGGGTGTGCTTCGACTGCCTGGTCACCGTCAACGACCGCCCGAACCAGCGGGCCTGCCTGGTGCCGGTGCGCCCGGGAGACGTGATCCGCACGCAGGAGGGGACGGGCCGGGACGATGGCTGAACGACCGCGACTCGCCGTCGTCGGCGCGGGCCCGGCCGGCCTCGCCGGGGCGCTGGCGGCGGCCGCACGAGGCGTCGAGGTCGTCCTGGTCGACGCGGCCGAACAGGCCGGCGGCCAGTTCTACCGGCAGCCCGCCCGCGCACTCGGCGCCCGCCGGCCACAGGCCCTGCACCACCAGTGGCGCACCTGGGAACGACTGCGGGACGCGCTGGACCGGCACCGCGAGGCCGGCCGCATCACGCACCTGACGGATCATCACGTGTGGTGCGTGCGAAGGGGCTCCGCCTGCGACGAGGTCACCGTGCACGCCCTGCGCGGCCCCGCGCAGGAGGAGGGCGTCACCGTCCGCGCCGACGCCGTCCTGCTCGCCACCGGCGGGTACGAGCAGGTGCTGCCCTTCCCGGGCTGGACGCTGCCCGGAGTCGTCACGGCGGGCGGCGCACAGGCCATGCTCAAGGGCGGCCTGGTGCTGCCCGGCCGGACGGCCGTGGTCGCCGGGACCGGGCCGCTGCTGCTGCCGGTGGCCACCGGGCTCGCCGCGGCCGGTGCCCGGGTCGCCGCGCTGGTGGAGTCCGCCGCTCCCGCCGCGCTGCTGCGCCGAGCGCCCGCCCTGGCAGCGGAGCCCGGCAAACTCGCCGAGGGCGCCGGCTACGCGGCCCGGCTGCTGCGCCACGGGGTGCGCACCCTGGCCCGGCACACCGTCGTGGCGGCGCACGGCACCGACCGGCTGGAGGCGGTGACGGTGGCCGCGCTCGCCCCGGACGGACGGCTCCGCCCCGGCACCTACCGCCGCATCCCCTGCGACACCCTCGCCGTGGGCCACGGCATGCTGCCGCACACCGATCTCGCCGAGACCCTCGGCTGCACCCTGTCCGGCACCGCCGTACAGGTCGACGGCGAACAGCGCACCGACGTGCCCGGCGTCTGGGCCGCCGGGGAGGCCACCGGCGTCGGCGGCGCGGCGCTCGCGCTCGCCGAGGGCCACATCGCCGGACGCTCCGCCGCCGCCCGGCTGCACGGCACGGTGCCCGACCCACGCCGCTGGGGCGCCGCCGCCCGGGCCCGGACCCGGCTGCGGGAGTTCGCCACGGCCCTGGACGCGGTGTACGCCCCGCCGGCGGGCTGGGCGGACCGGGTCCCGGACGACACGGTGGTGTGCCGCTGCGAGGAGGTCACCGCCGGGCAGGTGCGGGCATCCGCCGACACGCTGGGCGCAGGCGACCTGCGCACGGTGAAGCTGCTCACCCGGGCCGGGATGGGCTGGTGCCAGGGCCGGATGTGCGCGCCCGCGGTGGCCGGCCTGACCGGATGCCCGCTCACCGCCGGGCGGCCGTTCGCCCGGCCGGTACCGCTCGGGGTCCTGGCCGCCCTGCCGGAGACGGACTGAGGCACCGCAAGCGGAACGCGGCCGCGTACCGCCACACCACAGTAAAATGTCACACCCTATTGATGGGGAGAGATCATGACCGACCCGCAGCACCGCCCCTGGCGCGGCATCCTCGTCGCCACCGCCGTCCCGCTCCGCGACGACCTCTCGGTCGACCACGACCGGTACGCCGAGCACTGCGCCTGGCTCGTCGCCAACGGCTGCGACGGCGTCGTACCGAACGGCTCGCTCGGTGAGTACCAGGTGCTCACCCCGGAGGAGCGGGCCCGGGTGGTGGAGACCGCCGTGGCCGCGATCGGCGGCGCGCGGGTGATGCCGGGCGTCTCCGCGTACGGCTCGGCCGAGGCCCGCCGCTGGGCCGAGCAGGCCGCCGAGGCCGGCTGCGCCTCGGTGATGCTGCTGCCGCCCAACGCCTACCGCGCCGACGAGCGGTCGGTGCTCGCCCACTACACGGAGGTCGCACGGGCGGGCCTGCCGGTGGTGGCGTACAACAACCCGATCGACACCAAGGTCGACCTGGTGCCCGAACTCCTCGCCCGGTTGCACGGCGAGGGGCTCGTGCACGCCGTCAAGGAGTTCTCCGGTGATGTTCGCCGCGCCTATCACATCGCCGAACTCGCGCCGGAACTGGACCTGTTGATCGGCGCCGACGACGTACTGCTGGAGCTGGCGGTGGCCGGCGCCAAGGGCTGGGTGGCCGGCTACCCCAACGCCCTGCCGCGCGCCTCCGCGGAGCTGTACCGCGCCGCGCTGGCCGGGGACCTCACCACCGCGCTCCCGCTGTACCGGCAGCTGCACCCGCTGCTGCGCTGGGACTCGCGGACGGAGTTCGTCCAGGCCATCAAGCTCTCCATGGACGTCGTCGGACGGTACGGTGGCCCGGTGCGCCCGCCGCGGGTCCCGCTGCCGCCCGAGCAGGAGGCCGCGGTCCGCGCGGCCACCGAGAAGGCCGTCGCCGCGGGCCTCGCGTAAGGAGCCTCCCCCATGCGCAGCAAGCTCGTCCTGCACGCCGTCGACTCGCACACCGAGGGGATGCCGACCCGGGTGATCACCGGCGGGATCGGCACCGTCCCGGGCGCGACCATGAACGAACGACGGCTGTGGTTCCGCGAACACCGCGACGGCGTCAAGCAGTTGCTGATGAACGAGCCGCGCGGCCACGCCGCGATGAGCGGCGCGATCCTGCAGCCGCCGACCCGCCCGGACTGCGACTGGGGCGTCCTCTACATCGAGGTCTCCGGTTACCTGCCGATGTGCGGGCACGGCACGATCGGGGTGGCGACCGTGCTGGTGGAGACCGGCATGGTGGAGGTCACGGAGCCGGTGACCACCATCCGGCTCGACACCCCGGCGGGGCTGGTCGTCGCCGAGGTCGCGGTGGAGAACGGCGCCGCCCGGAACGTGACGCTCAGGAACGTGCCGTCGTTCGCGGCCGGACTGGACCGCAAGATCGCGCTGCCGGACGGCCGTACGGTCACCTACGACCTGGCCTACGGCGGCAACTTCTACGCGATCCTGCCGCTGGACGCCTTCGGGCTGCCCTTCGACCGCGCCCGCAAGGACGACATCCTCGCGGCCGGACTGTCCCTGATGGCGGCGATCAACGCGGAGGCGGAGCCGGTGCACCCGGAGGACCCGTCGATCCGGGGCTGCCACCACGTCCACCTGTACGCACCCGGTGCCACGGCCCGGCACTCCCGGCACGCCATGGTCATCCATCCGGGCTGGTTCGACCGTTCCCCGTGCGGCACGGGCACCAGCGCGCGCATGGCGCAACTGCACGCGCGCGGTGAACTCCCGCTGCACACCGAGTTCGTGAACGAGTCCTTCATCGGGACCCGGCTCACCGGCCGGCTGCTGGGGACCACGGAGGTCGCCGGGGTGCCGGCCGTGCTGCCCAGCTTCACCGGCCGTGCGTGGATCACGGGCACCGCACAGTACCTGCTGGACCCGACCGACCCCTTCCCGGAGGGGTTCGTCCTCTAGCGTCCTCTAGACTCACCCGGTGATGCGTGACATGGCACAGAACACCCGTGACACCGAATTGCCCGCGCTCCCCCGGCTGGGCGGCCGGCGGAGCAGCTACCGCGAGCGGGTCGCGGACGCCCTGCGCGCCGCGCTGATCGCGGGCGAGCTGCGGCCCGGCGAGGTCTACTCGGCGCCCTCGCTGGCCGCCCGGTTCGGCGTCTCGGCGACACCGGTGCGGGAGGCCATGCTCGACCTGGTCAAGGAGGGGCTGGTCGACACCGTGCCCAACAAGGGCTTCCGGGTCACCGCCGTCTCCGACCGGCAGCTGGACGAGTACACGCACATCCGGGCGCTCATCGAGATCCCCACCGTGGTGGAGCTGGCCCGCACCGCCGACCGCGTCTCGCTGGAGGCGCTGCGTCCGGCGGCCCGGGAGATCGTGACCGCGGCGGTGGCGGGCGATCTGATCGCCTACGTCGAGGCCGACACCCGCTTCCACCTCGGTCTGCTCGCCCTGGCCGGCAACGCCCACCTGGTCGAGGTCGTGGCCGACCTGCGCAAACGCTCCCGTCTGTACGGGCTGACCGCGCTGGTGGAGGCGGGCCGGCTGCTCGCCTCCGCCGAGGAACACCTGGAGCTGCTGGACGCGCTGCTGGAGCGCGACGAGAAGGCCGTGCACGCGATCATGACCCGGCACCTCGGGCATGTGCGCAGCCTGTGGGCGGCGACGGACTGACCGCGCCCGCCCGGAGGAGCCGCACGGAAGGGACCGGACATCTCGCGGCGCCGGGGCCGCGCCACGACGTATTTTCCATGCCCAGGCGGCCCGCACGGGACAACAAACGGCGATTTTGCGCCAGAACGGCGCATCCCCGACCATGGCCCCGTCCCGGTGATCCCGGGAACGTCAGTTCCATGAGAGGCGCACCACCCATGCACAGCACCGGAACCGTCCCGGCTCCGGCTCCCGCGGAGATCCCCGCGGAGTCCCCCACGGTTCCCGCCGGGGATCCGCACGGCGACACCGGCAGGCACGCCCGCCGGTTCGGCCTGCCCGTCGCGACCGCGCTGGTCATGGGCAACATCATCGGCGGCGGCATCTTCCTGCTCCCCGCTTCCATCGCCCCGTACGGGACGGTCAGCCTGGTCGCCTTCGGAGTGCTGACCGTCGGCGCCATCGCGCTCGCCCTGGTCTTCGGCCGGCTCGCGGCACGCGACCCGCGCACCGGCGGCCCCTACGTCTACGCCAGGGAGGCGTTCGGCGACTTCGCGGGATTCCTCGCGGCCTGGTCGTACTGGATCACCACCTGGGTGTCGAACGCCGCGCTCGCCGTCGCCGCCGTCGGGTACCTCGACGTGCTGATCCCGGTCAACGGCCATCGCTGGACGGCCTGTCTGGCCGCGCTGACCCTGCAGTGGCTGCCCGCCCTCGCCAACTTCGCCGGCACCCGGTACGTCGGTGCCGTCCAGCTGGTGTCCACGGTGCTGAAGTTCGTGCCGCTGCTGCTCGTCGCCGTCGGCGGGCTGTTCTTCTTCGACCCCGACCGGCTCGGACCGTTCAACGCGAGCGGTCAGGGAGCGATCGGCGCGGTGTCCGCCTCCGCCGCGCTGCTGCTCTTCTCCTACCTCGGGGTGGAGTCCGCGGCCGTCAGTGCGGGCGAGGTCAGGAACGCCCGGCGCAACGTGGGGCGCGCGACGGTCATCGGCACCGCGGGCGCCGCGCTGGTCTACCTGCTGGGCACGCTGTCCGTGTTCGGCACGGTCGCGCACGACCGTCTGGTGACCTCCACCGCGCCGTTCTCGGACGCTGTGAACGCGATGTTCGGGGGCAGCTGGGGCGGCACGGCCGTGGCGCTCGCCGCCCTGGTGTCGATGACCGGCTGCCTCAACGGCTGGACCCTGCTGAGTGCCCAGACGCCGTACGCGGCGGCCCGCGACGGGCTGTTCCCGAGCGCCTTCACGCGCCGTCGGCGGGGCGTGCCCACGGTCGGGGTCGGCGTGACGGTCGTCCTCGCCTCGCTGCTCACCGTCTACAACTACTTCTCGGGCTCGGGCAAGGTCTTCGAGGTCCTGGTCCTGGTCACCACGTTCACCGCCACCGTGCCGTACCTGCTGGCCGCCGCCGCGCAGATCTTCCACCTGGTGACCGGCCGGCCGGAGACGGTCGACCGGGCCCGGCTGGTGCGGGACTCCGTGATCACCGCGGTGGCCGCGGTCTTCACCCTCTGGCTGATGGCGGGTGCCGGCTACGCGGCGGTCTACCAGGGCGCGCTGTTCCTGTTCGCCGGAGTCCTCGTCTACGCGGTGATGGCGGCCCGACGGCAGCGGAAGCAGGCACGGTAGCGGGCTGAGCGCATCCCGGCATCCGGCCACCGGCAAAGGTACGGCAGCTCAAGCAGGCCGGCACGCCGGTCGTCGCGGCCAGCATCAGCCTCGGCGGCGGCCGGACGCCACCGCCTGCGAGGACGACCCGCAAGCCGGCCATCGACAACGTGTCCAACGCCGGCGTCGCCACCGTGGTCGCGGCCGGGAACAACGGGTACGGCGACGTGGTGAGCGCCCCGGCCTGTGTCTCCTCCGTCATCGCGGTCGGCGCCACCACCGACGACGACCAGCTGTCCGCCTTCACCAACCGGGCCCCGGTGCCGGACGTGTTCGCACCCGGCACCGGCATCGTCTCCTCCGTTCCGGGCGGCGGCTACGCCTCCAGGAACGGCACCTCCATGGCCGCCCCGCACGTCAGCGGCGCCCTCGCCGTCCTCCGGCAGGCGTTCCAAGCGGTCGGCACCGCGCCACGGTCGAGGCGCCGATCATGGTGGCCGGTTTCTCCGGCAGCGCGCCGAAGGCCTTGCAGGTGGCGGTGGGTGTCACCCACGAGTGGCTGGGTGATGTGAAGATCGACCTGGTCTCCCCGGACGGCAGGACCTACGGCCTGCAGACGACCAGCGTCACGTTCTGCCCCCCAGGCCTGCGGCCCCCGGCAGCGCCTGCCGGGGGGCAGCGGGCCTGTCCGGCGCCGGCCCTCACACGTTCCCGGACGCGGTGCGCGGGGGCGCGCTGTGCACTCCTGGCCGGTACTTGGGGATCCGGATCGTGATCTTCATTCCGGCGCCGACGCCGGTCTCGATCACCAGCCCGTGGTCGTCGCCGTAGACCTGGCGCAGCCGCTCGTCCACATTGCGCAGCCCGATGCCCGCCGAGGGGCTGTCCTCGCCGCGCAGGATCCGGCGGAGCCGGTCCGGTTCCATGCCGACTCCGTTGTCCTCGATGACGATCCGGGCCGTCGCCCCCTCGTCCTGCGCGGTGATGCCGATACGGCTGCGCTCGACGCTCTCCTCCAGCCCGTGCCTGACCGCGTTCTCCACCAGGGGCTGGAGGCACAGGAAGGGCACCGCCACGGGCAGCACCTCGGGGGCGATCTGCAGGGTCACCTGAAGCCGCTGCCCGAACCGGGCGCGGACCAGCTCCAGGAACTGCTCGATGGAGCGCAACTCCTCGGCCAGGGTGGTGAACTCACCGTGCCGGCGGAACGAGTAGCGGGTGAAGTCGGCGAACTCCAGCAGCAGGTCACGGGCCCGCTCGGGGTCGGTCCGGACGAACGAGGCGATCGCGGCGAGGGAGTTGTAGACGAAGTGCGGGGAGATCTGCGCGCGCAGTGCCCGGATCTCCGCCTCGATCAGGCCCGTCCGGGTGCGGTCGAGTTCGGCGAGTTCCAGCTGGACGGAGACCCAGCGCGCCACCTCCTCGGTGGCCCGGGCCGCGGACGCCGACTCCCCGGCGCCCAGCACGACGAGGGCGCCGAGCACCCGTCCGTCGGCGGTGAGCGGCGCGGCGGCGCCCCGGCGCACGGGGCAGTCCGGGTCCGGGCAGCGGACGGGGAAGGTCTGGGTACGACCGCTCTGCAGGACGTGGCGGACCCGGTCCAGGGCGGTGTCCGCATGGTGCCGCCCCGGCCCGTCCCAGGCCAGCAGCCGGTCGTCGGCGGTCAGACCGAGCGCGGCCGTGCCGAACAGCGGCCGGAGCCGTCGTACCGCCTTGCGGGCCGCGTCCTCGGTGAGTCCGGCGCGCAGCGGGGGCGCGGCCGCGGACGCGGTGTGCAGGGTGTGGAAGGTGGCGCGTTCCACGGGGCCGCCGTGGTCCGTGCCGTCGCGGTCGACGCGGCGGACCAGGAGGTGTCCCGCGGTGAGACCGGCGGCGAACACCACGGGGGCCACGACGGCGAGGAGGGCGAGCGCGGTCATGCGCGGGCGCCTTCGGCGGGCCGGCGGATCGTCATGGGGTGGTCACTCCTCGGCGGGTGGCGGACGCGCCCTGGCCGGCCGGGCGTTCGGGCAGGTGGAGGCGGGCCATGGCGGCCTCGGTGCCGGCCGGGATCCGGTCCCGGGTCGCCAGCGAGACCAGGATCATGGTCAGGAAGCCGAGCGGTACGGACCACACGGCCGGCCAGGCGAGCAGGGTGTGCGCCCAGCCGTCGGTGAGGGGCCCGGCGATGGTCAGGGCGACCGCGGTGAGGGCGCTGCCGCCGCCGGTGAGCAGCCCCGCGATCGCGCCGGGCGCGGTGAGGCCGCGCCACCAGATGCCGAGAAGCAGCAGCGGGCAGAAGGAGGAGGCGGCCACCGCGAAGGCGAGTCCGACGGCGTTGGCGACGGGGAGTTTGCTGGCGGCCACGCTCACCGTCACGGGCACGGCGACCGCCAGGAGCGTCGCCAGCCGGAAGTGGCGTACGCCGAGCGAGGGCAGGACGTCCTGGCTGAGCACGCCCGCGACCGACAGGGTGAGCCCGGAGGCGGTGGACAGGAAGGCGGCACAGGCGCCGGCGGCGATCAGGGCGCCGAGCAGGTCGCCGCCCGGACCGCCGACGAGTCGTTCCGGCAGGACCAGGACGGCGGCGTCCGTGGTGCCGGTGAGCAGCAGGTCGGGGGCGTAGATCCGGCCGAGGAGGCCGTACAGCGGCGGCAGCAGGTAGAAGCCGCCGACCAGGGCGAGCACGATGACGGTGGTGCGCCGGGCGGCGCGGCCGTCGGGGTTGGTGTAGAAGCGGACGAGGACGTGGGGCAGCCCCATGGTGCCCAGGAAGGTGGCGAAGATCAGCCCGTAGGTGGTGTACAGCGGGTGGTCGTCCCGGCCGCCGGACAGCGGCGCCGCCCAGCTGGAGGCTCCGGCGCCCCGTCCGTCGTCCGGCTCCCGCCCGGGCACCGGGGTGTCCGGCGGGAACCGGAGCGTCGTACCGGCCCGGACCTCGTGCACGCCGGGGTCCAGCAGCAGCCGGTCGTGGTCGTGGCCCCGGCCGTCCACGACACCGGTCGCCACGGTCCGCAGCGGCGCCTCGATCCGGATGCGGACGGTGGTCTCGACGGTGACCTGGGTGTGCCGGCGGAAGGTGGGCGGCTCGTCCAGGGCACCGGCGGGGCGGGGGTCGCCGTGCCAGGCGAGGAGGAGGAACACCGCGGGTACGAGGAGCGCGGTCAGCTTCAGGCAGTACTGGAAGGCCTGCACGAAGGTGATGCTGCGCATGCCGCCGGCGGCCACGGCCAGGGTGACGACCACGGCGACGAGCACACCGCCGAGCCAGCGCGGCGCGCCGGTGACCAGGCCGAGGGTGAGGCCCGCACCCTGGAGCTGGGGCAGCAGGTAGAGCCAGCCGACGCCGACGACGAGCGCGCTGGCGACGCGCCGGGCGGCCCGGGACTCCAGCCGCGCGTCGGCGAAGTCGGGCAGCGTGTAGGCCCCGGAGCGGCGCAGCGGGGCGGCGACGAACACGAGCAGGACGAGGTAGCCGGCGGCGTAGCCGACGGGGAACCAGAGCATCTCCACGCCCTGGGCGGCGACGAGTCCGGCGATACCGAGGAACGAGGCCGCCGACAGGTACTCGCCGCTGATGGCCATGGCGTTGAGGTACGGCGGAACGGTACGGGAGGCGACGTAGAAGTCGGAGGTCGTGCGGGAGATGCGCAGTCCCGTCGAGCCGATCACCAGGGTCACGACGACGGCCGCCGACACGGCCACGATGCCGTACGTCTGGTTCACCCGGCGGCTCCGGGTGCCCGGCCGGACGGGTACGGCTGGACGTCGCTCACCGTCAGACCCCTTCGGCGCGGTCCGCGGTGTCCCGTTCGTTGCGCTCGGCGCGTACGACGTACCACCGGCCGATGACGACGAGCGCGGGATAGGCGGCGACCCCGAGGACGGCCCACACGACCAGGGCGCTGCCCGGCCTCACCGCCGGGTCCGGCAGGGCCGCGAAGACGAGGGGCAGCAGTCCGAGCAGGACGACGAGGGCCCCGAACGCCTGCAAGCCCAGCCGAAGTTGACGGCACATCAGGTCGCGCAGGGCGAGGGAGTCGACGGCGGGAGCGGGACGCGCGGGCCCGTGTCCCCCTCGAACCGCGCGGGCCGCACGCGGAACCCCCGTGACCACTTCCCGTCGAGGAGTCCCAGGTGCACTCATGCCGCGTCCTCCGACCGCGATGATCACACTTCGCAGTGGAGTGTACGCATCACGAAAGCAGAGCAACAGGTTCCGGCACAGGGAGGCACGGATGTCCGGCCGAGGGCCGCCGTGCCGGGCCCCGGCGCCGTCGTGCGTGCCGCGTCGGCGGATCGGTGGTGCACTCGGTGTATGGGCCACGTCCGGACCGACCCCCCGGACAGCACGTCCGGGGCGCGCCCGGAGCTGATCACGTTCGGTCACGGCACTGCCGATCGGACCGCTCTGGCAGGTCTTCTCCGCGGAGCCGGCGTCGCCGCCGTCGTGGACGTCAGGACCGCGCCCGGCAGTCGCCGGAACCCGGACGTGTCACGTCAGCGGCTGGCCCGGTGGATGCCCGAGGAGGAGATCGCCTACCGGTGGGAGCAGAGGCTGGGCGGGTGGCGCAAGCCGACGCCGGACTCGCCCGACACGGTCTGGCGCAACGAGTCCTTCCGCGGCTACGCCGGTCACACGCGCAGCCCCGAGTTCGTCACCGCGATGGACGTCCTGATGCGGCAGGCGGGTGAGGAGCGCACCGCGGTGATGTGCAGTGAGGCGGTGTGGTGGCGGTGCCACCGGCGGCTGATCGCCGACTTCGCCGTCCTGGCCCGTGGCGCGCACGTCCTGCACCTGATGCACGACGGACGCCTCACGGCGCACACCCCGACGCCCGGTGCACGCCTCCGCCGCGACGGTCTCGTCGTCTACGACGCCGGCCCCCGAACAGCACGGTGAGCGCCGCGACGCGGCAGGCCACAGTGGAGCCGTGGGGACTACCACGTCACCTGATCTTTTAAACCGATATCACCCGAATAGCCCAATCAATCTGCTATCCCCCGTTCGGGTGATTAGTCTCAAGATCAGAATCAGGCTCGCAGGGAGGACCCCCATGACTCGCGGCATCTCTCTTCACGTCGGGCTCAACGGCGTTGACCCCAGCAAGTACCACGGTTGGGACGGCAAACTCATCGCCTGCGAAAACGACGCCCGTGACATGGACCAGCTCGCCAAGGACGCTGGATTCCAGGACCGCACGACGTTGCTCACCGCCGACGCCACGGTCGGCAACGTCACCACGGAGCTTCGCAAGGCGGCGCAGGCCCTCACGGCCGGCGACGTGCTGTTCTTCACCTACTCCGGTCACGGTGGACAGATAGCGGACCTCAACGGCCCGGAGGACGAGCCGGATCGGCTCGACGAGACCATCTGTCTCTACGACCGGGAGTACATCGACGACGAGATCTACAAGGAGTTCGAAGGCTTCGCCGAGGGCGTTCGGATCCTGTGCCTGCTGGACAGCTGCCACAGCGGCAGCGGCGTCAAGGTCCGCGAGATCCTCACGCCGGAAGCCCTCGAAGAGCAGTTCCAGACGGACGACCCCAACAAGGTCGAGACGACGGCCAGGATCATGCCCCTGGACAAGCAGGCCGAGGTCTACGAGCGGGACAAGCAGCTCTACGACGAGATCCAGCGGAAGATCAACGCCAAGGACACCCGGGACCTCGGCGCGACGGTTCTGCTCATCTCGGCGTGCCAGGACAACCAGCTCTCGGCCGACGGCCTGGTGAACGGTCTGTTCACCGGGACCCTGCTCCAGGTGTGGAACGGCGGCAAGTTCGCCGGCGGCTACAAGGCGTTCCACCGCGAGATCCTCACGAAGATGCCGGCGACGCAGAGCCCGAACCTGTTCGTGACCGGCCGCACCAACACCCGGTTCATCCGGCAGCGGCCCTTCACCATCTGAGGGAAGCGTGCCGCCGAGGGGGCGTCCCACCGAGCGGGGCGCCCCCTTGGGGCGGCCAGCAGCGCCATGACGCCCGGGCGGACCGCCCGAAACGACCAAGGGCCCCGTCCCACCGAAGTGGAACAAGGCCCTGACCTCGGGAAAACCCCCAGGCACTCTGTCGGGACGACAGGATTTGAACCTGCGACCCCTTGACCCCCAGTCAAGTGCGCTACCAAGCTGCGCCACGTCCCGTTGCGGTCTCACGCGGGTTCCGCGTGATCACGCAGGTCAACCCTACCGTACGCGGGCGGGTGCCCGGGTCGGGGCCGGGGCGGGGCCGGTGAGGGCCGGGTGGGCGGGGCGGCGTACCGGGACGAGGAGGGCGGCGCCGGCCGCGGCCAGGCAGAGGAGGGCGAGCAGGGCCCAGCCGTGGGTGTAGCCGGAGGCGTAAGGCAGGCCCGAGGGCTGGAGCCGGCCGGTGACCAGGACGCTGGTGAGCGCGGCGCCGATCGAGCCGCCGATGGTGCGGATGTTGGCGTTCATGCCGGTCGCGGCACCGGTCTGCTCCGCCGGCACGCTGCCCACGATGAGGTTGGCCATGGAGGCGAAGGCGAGCCCGGTGCCGAGGCCGAACATGCCCGCGACGACGGCGATCTGCCACTGCGCGTCATGCCACAGGGTGAGGAAGCCGCAGGCGACCGCGCCGAGGGCGGCACCCGTGGTGAGCAACGCCTTCGCGCCGACGCGGGGTTCCAGGCGTCCCGACAGGACACCGGAGAGGAACATCGCGACCAGCATCGGCAGCATGAGCAGGCCGGAGGCGGTCACGCCGGCGCCGAAACCGTAACCGGCCGCGGACGGGGTCTGGACGAAGCCCGGCAGGAAGGACCAGATCGAGTACATGCCGGCGCCGAACAGCAGGGCGGCCGCGTTGGTCGTCCACACCGCGGGCTGTCGCAGCACCCGCAGGTCGATGAGCGGGTTGCGCGACCGGGCCTCGGCCGCCAGCCACACCGTGAACAGGACGACGGCGGCGGCGAACAGACCGAGCACCTTCACCGAGCCCCAGCCCCACCGCCCGGCCTGGCTCAGCGGCAGCAGCAGGGCGACCAGCCAGCCGGAGAGCAGGACGGCGCCGCCCCAACCGACCCTGCCCTCGGCCCTCTTGGGCGACTCGGGGACGTAGCGCGCGGCGATCAGGACCGTCGCGGCCACGACCGCGACCGGGATCCAGAACAGCCAGCGGTAGTCGAGCGCGGACACGATCGGCCCGGCGGCCACCATGCCGACCCCGCCACCGGCGGCGATCACGGCGGAGAGGCTGCTGATGCTGCCGCTGACCTCACCGGGGGCGAACTCGTCCCGGATGATGCCGAAGGAGAGCGGGAACAGGGCGCCGCCGACGCCCTGGACGACCCGGGCGGCGATCAGTACGCCGATGGTCGGCGCCAGCGCGGCGATGAGACAGCCCGCGAGGACGGTCACCAGGACGGCGACGAGGGTGCGTTTCTTGCCGACGAGGTCGCCGACCCGGCCGAGGATGGGGGTGAAGATGGAGGCGGACAGCAGGTAGGCCGTCATCACCCAGGTCGCGGTGGACTGCGAGGTGTGCAGGGCGTGCTGGACGGTCGGCAGGGCCGGCGCGATCAGCGATTGCAGCATGGAGAACACGCCGGCACCGGTCGCGAGGACCGTGAAGGTGAGGCGGGTGGACGCGCGGGGCATGGAGGAGCCTCTCCCGGATCAGGGACGCTGGAGATCGAGTACGTGGGGCACGGTCGTACGGGCCGTGCCGCGGGACGGCGGAGCCGGCCGGGCGGGCCGCGTCCGGCCACGGCGGAGCCGACCCCGCACTGTTAAAGTGGAGGTACCCCTCCACTGTAGCGGAGGTGACCCTCCGCTTCAATCGATGCCCTTCCCGGGAGGCAGCAGTGACGGCCACGCCGTTCCCCGTCAGCGAGATCGTGGCGGCCCGCCGGCCGCACCGTAAGGACGCCGCCCGCAACTACGACGCCCTGCTCACCGCGGCCCGCGAGGCCTTCGCCGAGCACGGGGCGGACGCCTCGCTGGAGGACATCGCCCGCCGCGCCGGGGTCGGCATCGGCACGCTGTACCGGAACTTCCCGACCCGCCGCGACCTGTTCGAGAGCGTCTACGCCGACGAGGTCAACGCCCTGTGCCGGGCGGCCGTCGAACTCGGCGACCGGGAGCCGTGGGAGGCGCTGACGGCATGGCTGGACCGGTTCGCCGGGTACATGGTCACCAAGCGCGCCGTCCGCGAGGCCCTCGACGGCGAGTCGGACATCTTCCAGTCCTGCCGCGACTCCATGTACGCGGCCGGCGGCCCGCTGCTGGAGCGGGCGCAGCAGGCCGGCGTCGCGCGCGCGGACATGGAGTTCGGCGATCTGGTGCGGATGGTCGCCGGGATCACGGCGACGGTCTTCGAGAACGACGCCCAGCGCGACCGGGTCCTGGCCATCGCCCTGGACGGCGTCCGCACCACCCGCTGACCCCTCCCGCCGGCAGACCCCACGAGCCCTCCCGGGGGTCGCGCCAGACCCGGCGGACCCGCCCGACGACTGCGCCGGCCCCCCCGAACCGGCTACTTGATGAGCGCGTTCGCCACCACCACGATCAGGCCCAGCAGCGCGTCCCCCAGCCCGACCAGGACGGCCATCGGCCAGGTGCGGGCCGTCCACCGGGCGGTGACGAGGCCGAGGACGAACAGGATCACGATGTTGAGGGCGAACGCGACGTACTCCACCCCTTTCGCGGGCCACCACCCCCAGCGCGCGCCCGCCAGCAGGAAGACCGTGGGCAGCACGGCCGTGACCAGCGGCCACTCGTTGCGCAGGGCGAGCACGATGTCCCAGCGGCGGCGCGGGACGCGCTCGGCGATGTAGTGGGCGTAGCCGTGGGCGAGGGCGGACGCGAACGCGGTCACCAGCACCCACGCGGCGTCGTAGCCGCGGACCTCGGCGGAGGTGTGCCCGTACTGGGTGAGCGCCGCCACCATCGAGCTGGCGAGGACCGCGCCGTACACCCCGCCGAAGAGGACGACCTCGCGCGTGCCCTGGTGCCGGGACGGTGCCGTGCCGACCGCCGTGGAGTCAGCCATGACCCCACGATCACGCACGCCGGGCGCCCCCGCCACCGCGGGACCCGACGAAGTGTCCTGCGACCAGGCCCGATGCCGCACACCCTGTCGACGGCGGCACCGCCCGCGCGCCGACTAGGGTCGGCCGCATGACGCCCAGTTTCGCGCTCCACATCCCCGACGCCGACCTCCGACCCGAGCCCCTGGACCCGGAGCAGATCGTCTCCGGGAACCCGGAGGTCACCGGGAAGGTGGTCTGGGAGTCGGCGGACGGCCGGCAGATCCGCGGGATCTGGCAGATCACCCCGGGCGTGGTCACCGACACGGAGGCGGACGAGCTGTTCGTGGTGATCAGCGGGTCGGCGACGATCGAGGTGGCGGACGGGCCGACGCTGACGGTGGGGCCCGGCGACATGGCGGTGCTCCGCGCGGGCGACCGTACGACCTGGACGGTGCACGAGACACTGCGCAAGGCGTACGCGATCAGCCTGTGAGGCCGGCCGCGGGCGGCCCCGTCGTACCCCGGACCTCCAGCGTCGGCACGGCCAGGTGCACCCGCCCCTCGCGCTCCGGCCGGGCGAAGCGGTCCAGCAGACAGCGGGCGGCGCGCCGGCCCACCTCGTGCGGGGAGGTGTCGACGGTGGTCAGCCACAGGTGCCGCAGCCGGGAGACGCTGGTGTTGTCGTACCCGGCCACCGACAGGTCGTGGGGCACCCGCAGGCCCAGTTCCCCGGCCGCCGACAGGGCGCCCACCGCGGCCATGTCGTTGACGGCGAACAGCGCCGAGGGCGGTTCGGGGCGGCTGAGCAGGCGTACGGTCCCCCGGTAGCCGCCCTCCTCGGTCAGGTCACCGGGTTCGACCAGCGGCTCGGCGCCGTGCGCCCGCATCGCCGCCTCGAAGCCCCGCCTGCGCAGCACGCCGACGGCGCCGTGGCCCGCGAGGTGCGCGATCCGGCGGTGGCCGAGTCCGAGCAGGTGCTCGGTGGCGAGCCGGGCGCCCTGCTCGTCGTCACCGGCGACGACGTCCACGCCTGGCGGCTGCGCCTCGCGCGCGCCCGCCACGACGACCGGCATCCGCCGCGCGAGCGCCCCGAGGCCGCCCGCGTCCGGGACCGTGCCGACCACCACCAGGCCGTCGGCGCCCAGGTCCAGAAAGGGTTCCGCCAGGTCGTGGCCGATGCGCCGGTTGAGGCGCGCGTCGGCGAGGAGCATGCGCAGGCCGGCCGCGTGCAGCGGGGGGTTGAGCCCGTCGAGCAGGTCCACGAACCAGGGGTTGCGCAGGTCGTCCAGGAGGACGCCGACGGTGCGGGTGCGCTGTTCGCTGAGGCTGCGGGCCGCCGCGTTCGGCCGGTAGCCCAGCTCGCGCACGGCCCGCAGGACCGCCTCCCGTTTCTCCGGGCGCACCGGGCCGGAGCCGCGCAGCACCAGCGAGACCAGGGACTTCGACACACCGGCCCGTTCGGCCACGTCACGGATCGTCGGCGGTCTCATGGGATGGACCGTTCCATGTGGCGTGCCGCGCTGTCAAAGGGTTGACACCCAGGGCATGTCAGAACAAAGGTGGCCTGGACCGAGGATGGACCGGTCCAAGAGAGAGGGGCTGTCATGGCGGACGCGCTCGGTGTCGCCGTCGTCGGGTTCGGCTGGATGGGCCGGGTGCACAGCCAGGCGTACGCCCGGCTCCCGCACCACTACCCCCGGCTGCCGCTGCGGCCCCGGCTCGTCACCGTCGCCGAGGAGGTGCCGGGGCGGGCCGAGGAGGCCGCCGAGCGGTTCGGGTTCGCCTCGGCGACCCGCGACTGGCGGGAGGTGGCGGCCGACCCGCGCGTGCAGGCGGTGAGCGTCACCGCGCCGAACTTCCTGCACCGGGAGATCGGCGTGGCGATGGCCGAGGCCGGCAAGCACCTGTGGATCGAGAAGCCGGTGGGCCTGACCGCCGAGGACGCCCGCGCGGTCGCCGACGCGGTCACCAGGTCCGGCGTGCAGGGCACGGTGGGCTTCAACTACCGCAACGCGCCCGCCGTGGAGGCCGCCCGCGAGCTGATCGTCAACGGCGAGCTCGGCACGGTCACGCATGTCCGCATCCGCCTCTTCAGCGACTACGCGGCCCACCCGGACGGCGCCCTGACCTGGCGTTACGAGCGCGAGCGCGGCGGCAGCGGGGTGCTCGGCGACCTAGCCTCGCACGGCGTCGACCTGGCCCGCTTCCTGCTCGGCGACATCGCCGCGCTCACCGCCGACACGGCGGTCTTCGTGCCGCAGCGGGCCCGTCCGAGCGGCGCGACGGCCGGCCACGCCCTGGCCGCCGGCGGCGAGCCGGGCCCGGTCGAGAACGAGGACTACGTCGGCTGCCTGCTGCGCTTCGCCTCCGGTGCGCGTGGGGTCCTGGAGGCCTGCCGGGTCTCGGTCGGCGAACAGAACGCCTACGGCTTCGAGGTGCACGGGACCCGTGGCGCGGTGTTCTGGGACTTCCGCCGGATGAACGAGCTGAAGGTGAGCCGCGGTACGACGTACCAGGACCAACCGGTGAGCACGGTGTACGTCGGCCCGGGCGCCGGCGAGTTCGCCGCCTTCCAGCCGGGCGCGGCCAACGCGATGGGCTACGACGACCTGAAGGTGATCGAGGCCTGCCGCTTCGTCCGCTCCATCGCCGAGGGCACGCCGTACGGCACCACCCTCGCGGACGCGGTGCACAGCGCGACCGTGCTGGACGCCATGGCGGAGTCGGCGCGGAGCGGCCGGTGGGTCAGCCCGTAGGCATGTTGTACGGGGTGACCACCTGGATCGCCGACGGCAGCACCGGCCCGGCGGGCGGCAGGGCCCCGTGGAAGCGCATCACCTCGTGGCAGGCCTCGCGCAGATCGTGCCGCAGGTCGTGGTGGAGCACGGCGGACAGGCGGTGCTCACGCAGCAGGCGGGTGTTGTCGTGGTCCAGGTCGTGGGCGACGAACACCGCGCAGTCGCGGCCGAGGTCGGCGAAGGCCCGCAGGGTGGCGTCGTTGCCGCCGCCGATGGAGTACACCGCCCGGATCTCCGGGTCGCGGTCCAGGGCGGCGCGGACCAGGTCGTACTGGGTGGCGTCCAGGCCCTGCCCCTCGGTGATCTCCACCAGCGCGCGCTGCGGCTGCCGGGCCCGCATCACGCTGCGGAACCCCATCTCGCGCTCCTCCTCGTTGCGGAAGAAGCCGCTGCTGAGGCTGGTGAGGACGTTGCCGGGCCGGTCGCCGAGCCACTGGCCCATCAGGTAGGCGGCGGTCGCGCCGGCCGCCCGGTTGTCGATGCCGACGTAGCCGACGCGGCCGCTCGTGGGCAGGTCGGTGACGAGGGTGACGACCGGGACGCCTGCGGCGGCGAGCCGGCCGACCGCCGCGGTGACCTCGGGGACGTCCGGGGCCTTGAGGATCACGCCCTGCGAGCCGCGCCGGGCGATCCGGTCCAGGGTGCCGACCAGTTCCCGGACCGGTCCGGTCTCGCGGAAGTGGAAGCGGGAGCGGACGACGGCCGGGTGCAGCGCGGGCAGTTCGGCCTCCAGGGCCGCGCGTACGGCGGTGGTGAAACGTTCGGGCGCCTGCGCCACGATGTCGACCATGAAGGTACGGCCGACCAGCCGGACCTGGGTGCGCTGCCGGTCGAGGTCGGCGATGGCCCGGTGCACCTCCCGCGCGGTGCTCTCCCGCACCCCTCCCCTGCCGTTCAGCACGCGGTCGACGGTGGCCTCGCTCAGACCGGCCTGACGTGCGATCTCCCGGATCGGGAACGGGTGGCCCATGAACCGGCTCCTTGAGGGGTTTTTGATGGCTCTGTGCTTGTTGTTCGAGGGGTTTGTACTGACAAGAATGACAGGGCCGCGCCGCCTCCGGGACCGGAAGCCCGTTCCCGTGAGCGGTGGCCGTTCCCGTGACCGAAAGAGGGACACCGATGTCCGTCGCCACCGTGCCAGGCCGCGCCTGGCTGACCGAGCAGGACTGCGACCTCGGCGCGTTCCGCGCCGTCGTCGAGCGGACCACGGATCCGGCCGGCTACCCGCACACGCCGGAGCTGTTCGCGGTCGACCTCAAGGGGCCGTTCTTCGCTATGGGCGGCGGTCGCTACGTCGCCGCCAAGGCGGCCCTGGTGGGCCTGACCCTCGCCCACGCTCGAACGGAACTCGCGCGGGGGGACCCCATCGCGGCGCACGCCCACCGCTGGGACCGCATCCGGATCAACGGCCTGGACATCGGCTGGACCGCGACGGAGGGCGAGGACGTCACCCAGCGCTCCTTCCACGGCGCCGGGCACGACTGGCGGGAGCAGGCCGCGGCCCGGCCGCCGATGGGCAGGCTCGGCCGACCGGACGAGATCGCCGACTTCGTGGTGTTCCTGCTGTCCGAGCGGTCCGGCGTGGTCACCGGGTCGGTGATCGACTGGGACCAGAACGTTCTGGAAGGCGGACTCGACTGACCTTCCTCGCAGCCCTTCCGCACTCTAGGAGCACCATGCGTATCGGAATCCTCGGCCTCGGCCGCATCGGCGCCTTCCACGCCGAGACCCTCTCCGGCCTCGACGCCGTCGAGTCGCTCGTCGTCACCGACCCGTTCGCGGACGCGGCCAAGGCCGCCGCCGAGCGGTTCGGTGCCGAGGTCGCGGACTCGCCCGAGGCCCTGCTGGCGGCCGGCGTGGACGGCCTCGTCGTCGCGGCGGCCACCGACGCCCACCCCGCCCTGATCCTGGCCGGTGTCGAGGCCGGTGTCCCGGTCTTCTGCGAGAAGCCCGTCGCCCGGACGATGAGCGAGGGCGTCGAGGTCCTCAAGGCGGTGCAGGGCAGCGACGTGCCGATCCAGATCGGCTACAACCGGCGCTTCGACGCGGGCTTCGTCGCCGCGCGGGCCGCCGTACAGGCCGGTGAGCTGGGCAAGCTGCACACCGTCCGGTCCACGACCCTGGACCCGGCGCCGCCCCCGGCCGCCTACGTCGCCGCGTCCGGCGGCATCTTCCGCGACTGTGCCGTGCACGACTTCGACATCATCCGCTGGGTGACGGGCCGTGAGGTCACGGAGGTGTACGCGGTGGGCGGCAACCGGGGCGCCGACTACATCAGGGCGGCGGGCGACGCCGACACCACCGGCGCGATCCTGACCCTGGACGACGGCACCATCGCGGTGGTGTCCAACTCCCGGCACAACAAGCGTGGTTACGACGTGCGCATGGAGCTCCACGGCTTCGCCGACTCCATCGCCGTCGGCTTGGACGACAAGCTGCCGCTGCGCTCGGTCGAGCCCGGCGTTGGCTTCCCGTCCGGCACCCCGCACGACTTCTTCATGGACCGCTTCACCGACGCCTACCGCGCCGAACTGACGGCGTTCACCGAGGTCGTGGCGGGCACCCGGCCCTCCCCGTGCACCGTCGAGGACGCCCTGGAGTCCGGCTGGATCGCCGAGGCCTGCACGCTGTCCCTGCACGAGCACCGGCCGGTGACGCCGGCCGAGGTGCGGCAGGGCTGAGCCCCAGGGGCGGCGCCGGGCATCCGCCGGGCGCCGCCTCGTCCGTTCCGCCTCAGCCGCAGTACCGGATCAGCCACTCGTCGGGGTTGTAGGCGTCCCGCGCCGGGTCCGGCACGGTCGCCGGCCTGGTCTCCACCGTGTCCTGCGGACGTATCCGCTCAGGCAGCGAGCCGAAGCGGTCGCGGCGCAGGGCCGCGGCCTCGGCCGGGTCCTGGGGCGTGGTGCGAGCTTCCGTACGGTGTGTCATCTCGTCCTCCCGTCCGCGCGGGCGTTCCCCGTTGTCAGTGGGACGACCGCGTGCACCCGTTGGTTCCCGGCCACCCGGGGACCGAATCCCTCGGGACAGCGCAGGAACCGGGCCGCGGTCATGAGCACCGCGGCCCGGTTCGGCAGGACGGCCCGGCCCGGCAGCCCCTCAGGCCCCGCAGGACCGCAGGAAGCGCCGGGTGCGTACGGCGATCGGCAGCGGCTTGTCCGGCTCGCACGGGTACATGTCCTGCTCGACGATCGCGAACAGCTCCACGCCCAGCCGCTGCGCCGCCTGCAGCACCGGCCCCAGCTCCGGGACCCCGGACGGCGGTTCGCACATCACCCCGCGCTGCACGGCCGGCCCGAACGGCACCCCGCCCGCGACGACCTCGGCGAGGATGTCCGGGTCGACCTGCTTGAGGTGCAGGTACCCGATGCGCTCGCCGTAGGTCTCGATCAGCTTGACGCTGTCCCCGCCGCAGTAGGCGTAGTGCCCGGTGTCCAGGCAGAGGTTGACCAGCTCGCCGTCGGTCGAGTCCAGGAAGCGCTCGACGTGTTCCTCGGTGTCGATGTGGGTGTCGGCGTGCGGGTGGACGACGATGTCGAGGCCGTAGGTCTCCTTGACCTCGTGGCCGAGCCGTTCCATGCCCTTCGCCAGGTGCGCCCACTGCTCGGCGGTCAGCTCGGGCGGCTCCAGGATCTCTGCGGTCTTGTCGTCCCGCCAGAAGGAGGGGATGACCACCAGGTGCCGGGCGCCCATCGCCTGGGTGAGCGCGGCGACCTGGCCGACGTGCGCCCAGGTCTCCTCCCAGACGGCGGGGCCGCGGTGCAGGCCGGTGAAGACCGTGCCCGCCGAGACCTTGAGGTTCCGCTTGGCCACCTCGTCGGTGAGCCGTGCCGGGTCGGTGGGCAGGTAGCCGTAGGGGCCCAGTTCGATCCAGTCGTAGCCGGCCTCGGCGACCTCGTCGAGGAACCGTTCCCAGGGCACCTGCTGCGGATCGTCGGGGAACCAGACGCCCCAGGAGTCCGGGGCCGAGCCGACCCGGATGCGGTCGAGCGGTGTGGGATGCGCCATGGTCAGGTGGTTCCTTCCGGGGAGGTGGCCACGGGTGCGCTGAGGTCGCCCTCCTCGGGCAGTTCCTCCACGTCGACGCCCCGCACCTGGGCCAGCTCGTGCTTGAGCGCGGCGAGTTCGGTGCCGCCGGCCATGTGGTTGGTCAGCTCTTCGAGGCCGACCTCGCTGCGGTCGGCGCTCAGTTCGAGGGTGCCGAGGCGCAGGACGCTGAAGTGGTCGCCGACCATGTAGGCGTGGTGGGGGTTGTGGGTGATGAAGATGACGCCGAGGCCGCGGTCACGGGCGGCGGCGATGTACTTCAGCACCACGCCGGACTGCTTGACGCCGAGGGCGGCCGTCGGCTCGTCCAGGATGAGGACGCGGGCGCCGAAGTAGACGGCGCGGGCGATGGCCACGCACTGGCGCTGGCCGCCGGAGAGGGTACCGATGGGCTGTTCCAGGTCGTCCAGGACGATGCCCATGTTGCGCAGTTCCCGGTCCGCGGTCTCCTTCATCCGGGGGATGTCCAGACGGCGCAGTGGCCAGGGGCCCTTGGTCATCTCGGAGCCGAGGAAGAAGTTCCGCCACACCGGCATCAGCGGGACGGTGGCCAGGTCCTGGTAGACGGTGGCGATGCCCCGGTCCAGGGCCTCGCGCGGGGTGGAGAAGCGCACCGGGGTGCCGTCCACGAGGAACTCGCCCTCGGTGTGCTGGTGCAGCCCCGAGATGATCTTGATCAGGGTGGACTTGCCGGCGCCGTTGTCGCCGAGCACGCAGGTGACCCGGCCGGCGTGGACCTTCAGGTCTACGCCGTGCAGGGCGCGGATGTTGCCGTAGGACTTGCCCGCGCCGCGCAGTTCGACGAGGAGGCCGTCGGCGGGGGGTGGCGTGTCCTGCAGAACGGTGCCGTGGGTCTTGTCGTCGGTCATCGCTTCACCTCCGGGTCGCCGTGCGCTGGACCCACAGATTGATCAGGACGGCGCCGAGCAGCATCACGCCGAGGAAGGCCTTGAACCAGTCGGGGTTCCAGCCGGCGTAGACGATGCCCTGCTGCACCATGCCGAACATGAACGCGCCGAAGACCGGACCGATCGCGGATCCGTAGCCGCCGGTGAGGAGACAGCCGCCGATGACGGCCGCGGCGATGTAGATCAGCTCCTGGCCGACGCCCTCGCCGGACTGCACGGTGTTGAACGAGAACAGGTTGTGCATGCCGACGAACCAGGCGCCGAAGCCGACCAGCATGAACAGGGTGATCTTGGTGAACGTCACCGGGACGCCGACCGCGCGGGCACTGTCCTTGTTGCCGCCCACGGCGAAGATCCAGTTGCCGTACCTGGTGCGCAGCAGCACCCAGGTGGCGAGGGCCGCGAAGACCAGCCACCAGATGACGGTGATCTTCACCTGGACCCCGGCCACGTCGAAGGTGGAGGCGAAGATCTTCTTGGCCTGGCCGAAGCCGTCCATGTCGCTGATGTCGTCGGTGGCGACGTTGCCGGTGACCATCTTGGTCACGGCGAGGTTGGCGCCCTGGAGGATCAGGAAGGTGCCGAGGGTGACCAGGAAGCTGGGCAGTCCGGTCCTCACCACCATCCAGCCGTTGAAGGCGCCGATCCCGAGGGACACGACCAGGGCGACGATGACGCCGGTCCACACGTTCACGGTCAGCTGGTAGCTGAGCATGCTCGCGGTGAGCGCCGAGGAGATGACGGCGACGCCGGAGGAGAGGTCGAACTCGCCGCCGATCATCAGCAGGGCCACCGGGAGGGCCATGATGCCGATGGTCGAGGACTGGTACAGGATGTTCGCCATCGAGCTGCCGTCGCGCACCGGCGGCGCCGTGATCAGGAAGAAGACCAGGACGGCCACGGCGCCGAGGAAGACGCCCACCTCGGGCCGGGCCAGCAGCCTGAGTGCCAGTGGGCGGCGGGCGGTGCGGCCGTCGGTCTGCTTCGGGCCGGACGCCGGCGGCCCGCCGACCGCCGGCTCAGCCTGCTGGGTCATGCTCATCACCGGGTGCCCTTCGCGGCGAACTCGGCGACCTTGTCGACGTTGGACTTGTCGACGAAGGCCGGTCCGGTGAGCACCGGCTGCTCACCGCCGCCGCTGTAGTTGCCGTTGTTCTTGTAGAGCCACAGCGAGTCGACCGCCAGGTAACCCTGGAGGTAGGGCTGCTGGTCGACGGCGAACTCGATGGTGCCGTTCTGCACCGCCTTGACCAGTTCCTTGTTGAGGTCGAACGTGGCCACCTTGGCCTTGCTGCCGGCGTCGCCCGCCGACTGCACCGCGGTCAGCGCGAAGGGGGCGCCGAGGGTGACGACGGTGTCGACGGACTTGTCCTGCTTCAGCTTGGCCGTGATGGTCGACTTCACGGACGGCATGTCGGTGCCGTTCACGTACAGGGTCTCAGTGGTGCCCTGGAACGTCTTCTTCACGCCGTCGCAGCGCTGGGTGAGGCCCACGTTGCCCTGTTCCTGGATCACGCAGACGATCTTCTTGGCGCCGGTGGTGTTCAGCTTCTTGCCGAACGCCTCGCCCGCCACGCTCTCGTCCTGGCCGAAGAACTCCAGCAGGCCGAGCTTCTTCCAGTCGCTCAGCCCCGAGTTGAGGCCGACCACCGGTATGCCGGCCTGCTGCGCCTTGCCGATCACACCCTTCATCGCGTCGGGCTTGGCCAGGGTGACCGCGATGCCGTCGACCTTCTGGTCGATCGCGTTCTGCACGTAGTTGGCCTGGTTGCCCGCGTTGGGGTCGGCGGAGTAGACGAGCTTGATGTTGTCCTTGGCCGCGGCTGCCTCGGCGCCCTTGCGGACGGTGTCCCAGAAGGTGTCGCCGGGCGCCTGGTGGGTGACCAGCGCGACGGTCATGCGGGGGGTGTCGGCCTTGCCCGCGGAGGCGTTCGCCGCTTCCTCCTCGGCCTTCTTGCCGCCGGAACTGCTGGAACAGCCGGCGAGGGTGAGGGCTGCCGCAGCGGCCATGGCCACGACGGGGGCCAGTCTGCGGGAGCGGGGGCGAGAAGAGCGGTCCATCTTTCCTGCACCTCACTGTGCGTGCGACGGGGCAAGGGACGCGGATGCGTTGGGACGGGATACAAGCCTCTGGCGAGCCCGCTGTCAATACTTTGTTAAGACATCATTTCACAAGCAGGTCCGAATGTAAGTACAAACAGCCCCACAGTGCGGCACCTCCCGGCGCGGGATGCACGCCCGGGAGGCACGAGCCCAGTACACCGCACCCCGCGGCGAACGGCACCGGGTGATCGCCCGCGGGCCGGCCGGCGGAGCACGGCAGCCATGCCCACCGGGCATCCCGGCACGCCTCCGACTTCCCGCCCCTGGTCAGAACCTGAAGCGGAACCACCCCTCCCGCCTGGGGCGGATTCACCTCTTTCCCACACCCCCTCCCGGCCGCCCCGGGACACGGGGGCCGCCCGGCCGTCCATCACCAACGGCGCAGGTGACGGTGACGATTACGTTTCGGGCAAGAGACCCCCCGTCGCGACCGGAGCTATTGACGCATGAGCGGACCTGGGACTGTTATTACGCCCACGATGTTCGGTCGAGTTGGTTTCTGAGCGGTTTCGAAGACCTTTCGGTGATCAACTCATCCCCTTGGCCGAACCCTGCATTCCTCAGGAGCCGCCATGCGCCTCTCCCCCTCCGGCCTGCCCCTCCCCGGTCCCAGCCGCCGTTCCCTGCTCCGCGGAGCGGGCGGTGCCGCCCTGGTCGCCGGAGCCGGCATACCCCTGCTGTCCGCCTGCGGAGGCAGTGCTTCCGGTTCGGACCCGAAGACCGTCACCGTCGGCTCCAACCAGTCCGACGCCGTGCCGAAGAAGGCCTACGGTGACATCTACACGGCCTTCACCAGGCGGTCCGGCATCAAGGTCGATGTGAACACCAAGGACCACAACACCTTCCAGGAGCAGATCAACTCCTATCTGCAGGGCACCCCGGACGACGTGTTCAACTGGTTCGCCGGCTACCGCATGCAGTTCTTCGCGGCCAAGGGCCTGGCCTCCCCGATCGACGACGTGTGGGAGAAGATCGGGGGCAACTTCCCCGAGGCGATGAAGAAGCTCAGCAAGGGCGCGGACGGCAAGTACTACTTCGTGCCGCTGACCACGTATCCCTGGGCGGTCTTCTACCGCAGGAGCGTCTTCCGGCAGCACGGCTACGAAGTCCCCACCACCTGGGACCAGCTGGTCGCCCTGTGCAAGCAGATGAAGAAGGACGGCCTGGTCCCGATCGCCTTCGGCGACAAGGACGCCTGGCCGGCGATGGGCACCTTCGACCAGATCAACTTCCGTCTCAACGGCTACGACTTCCACGTCCAGCTGATGGCCGGCAAGGCCTCCTGGACCGACGCGAAGGTCAAGGCCGTCTTCGACCACTGGGCCGAGCTGCTCCCCTACCACCAGGACGGCTTCATGGGCCGTACCTGGCAGGACGCCGCGCAGACGCTGGTGGCGAAGAAGGCCGGCATGTACCTCCTCGGGTCCTTCGTGGCCCAGCAGTTCACCGACAAGGCCGACCTGGACGACCTCGACTTCTTCCCCTTCCCGGAGATCAACCCCGCGTACGGCCAGGACACCGTCGAGGCGCCCACCGACGGCTTCATGGTCAGCAAGTCGCCGAAGAACCACGCCGGCGTGGTGAAGCTGCTCGAGTTCCTCGGCACCCCGCAGGCCGAGGAGGTCTACCTGAAGGGCGACCCGAGCGTGGTGGCCGCCTCCGACAAGGCTTCCACCTCCGCGTACTCGGCGCTGCAGAAGAAGGCCTTCGAGATGATCTCCGGCGCCAAGAGCCTCACCCAGTTCATGGACCGCGACTCCCGGCCCGACTTCACGTCCACGGTGATGCAGCCCGGCCTGCAGAAGTTCCTGCAGAACCCGAAGGGCGTGGACGGCCTGCTGTCGTCCGTCGAGCGCCAGAAGAAGACGATCTTCGCTTCCTCGTGAGCGGCCCGATGACCACCGACACGACGACGAAGACCCCGGAGCCGGCCGCGGTGCCGGCCCCGGGGCCCGCGCCCGAGAAGAAGCGGGTCGTGCGGGGCCACCGGCGCCTGCTGACCCGCCGTGACCGGTTCACGCTCGCCCTGATGGCGGGCGTGCCGACCGTCCTGCACGTGATCCTCGTCTGGGTCACCGCCCTCGCCTCGATCCTCCTCGCCTTCACCACCTGGGACGGCATCGGCTTCGACTCGATCAAGTGGGTCGGCCTGGACAACTTCACGCAGCTGTTCACCGACAACCCGCAGTTCTGGCCGGCCGTCCAGCACAACGTGGTCTGGTTCGTCGTACTGATCCTGATCCCGACGCCGTTCGGCCTGTTCCTGGCCGTGCAGCTGGACAAGAAGATCCGCTTCACCCGGGTCTACCAGACCGCGTTCTTCCTGCCGGTCGTCATCTCGATGGCCTGTATCGGCTTCGTCTGGCAGCTGGTCTACAACCCGGACACGGGCCTGATCAACAGCATCATCGGCGCCAACGAGCCCGGACACTACATCGACTGGATCGGCGACCCGCACCTCAACCTGTGGGCCGTCCTGATCGCCGCGTCCTGGCGGCACACCGGCTACATGATGATCCTGTACCTGGCCGGTCTGAAGAGCGTCGACCCGTCGCTCAGGGAGGCGTCCGCGCTGGACGGCGCGGGCGAGTGGCAGACGTTCAGGAACGTCATCTTCCCGACCCTGCGCCCGACCAACACGGTCGTCCTCGTCGTCACCATCATCGAGGCACTGCGCGCCTTCGACCTGGTCTTCGTCTTCAACAAGGGCGCCCAGGGCACCGAGTTGCTGTCGATCCTGGTCACCAACAACATCATCGGCGAGTCCAGCCGCATCGGTTACGGCTCCGCCATCGCCGTCGTCCTGCTGGTGATCTCCCTCGCCGTCATCATCCCCTATCTGATCGCCACCTTCCGGAAGGAGCGGCGCGCATGAGCGGCACCACTCTCCCGCTGAAGCGACGCGCCCCGGTCCGCCCCGCCCGCGTCCTGCTGCACGTCTTCCTCGCGGGCACCGCGCTGGCCTGGCTCGCCCCGCTGCTGTGGGCGGTCTTCTCGGCGCTGCGCCCCTACAGCGAGACCAGCGCCAAGGGCTATGTGTCCTGGCCCGACAAGCTGAGCCTGGACAACTTCACCAACGCGTTCGAACAGTCGGACATGATGCACTACTTCGGCAACACGCTGCTCATCGCGGTGCCGGCGGTGCTGCTGACGCTGTTCCTGTCCTCCTGCGTCGCGTTCTACGTCAGCCGGTTCGACTTCCGGGTCAACCTCGCGCTGCTGCTGGTGTTCACGGCCGGCAACCTGCTGCCGCAGCAGGTCATCATCACCCCGCTGTACCGGCTGTACCTGCTCACGGACCTGCCGGGCATCACCGCGAGCGGCAAGCTGTACGACTCCGCACTGGGCCTGGTCCTGATCCACGTGGCCTTCCAGTCCGGCTTCTGCGCCTTCGTGCTGAGCAACTACATGCGCTCGCTGCCGCACGAGCTGACCGAGGCCGCGCTGGTCGACGGCGCCTCGGTGTGGCGGCTGTACTGGCAGATCACGCTGCCGCTGTGCAAGCCGGCGATGGCCGCCCTGGCGACCCTGCTGTCCATCTGGATCTACAACGACTTCTTCTGGGCACTGGTGCTGATCTCCACCGGTGAGAACATGCCGATCACCTCGGCGCTGAACAACCTCTCCGGGCAGTACTTCACCGACCCCAACCTGGTCGCCGCCGGCTCCCTGCTGACCGCGATCCCCACCCTGGTCGTGTACTTCGTGCTCCAGCGCCAGTTCGTCAGCGGCCTGACCCTGGGCTCCAGCAAGGGCTGAGGCGCCCGCACCCGAAACAGAACCACGTGAAGCGCACCCTGTCCGTCCCCGGTATCGCGTACGGCGGCGACTACAACCCCGAGCAGTGGCCCGAGGGGTGCGGGCCGAGAACATGCGCCTGATGCGCGAGGCCGGGGTGCACGCCAGCGGTATCGCCGCCGGCCTGGTTCGGCGGGCGGTGCCGGAGGGCGCGACGGGCAGGCTGTGGTCGCAGCGGCTGCGGCTGGAGGGCGCCGAAGCGGTCGCCCGGTTCACCGACGGCCCTCCCCCGGCCTCCGGTCTCGCTGCGCTCGCGGGGCTCCCGGCGGTGACCCGGCACGGGTACGGCGCCGGTGCCGCCTGGTACCTGGCGACGCTGCCCGACCCGGACAGCTGGCCGCCCTGCTGGACCGCGTCCGCAGCGGGGCGGGGGGGGAGCCGGTGTCGCGCGGGACGTGCGCGAGGTGGTGGCACCCTTCGGCGGCGCAGGTGCGACTGACGGTCCCGGTCCCGGCTGTCCCCTCGGCCCCGTGGAAGACGTGACCCGGTGATCCGACCGCACCGGAGCCCGCCGCCCGGCTCACTGCGGCAGAGGGCGGACGCGCAGTGCGCGGCATGCCCGACCGGAGGTATGGGTGCCGTCGTCGGTCAGGTCGAAGGCCGAGTGCGCTCCGCGCCGCCCGGGGTGGAAGTGGTCCTCCGGCGCGGCCCGGAGGCGGACTACCTCTTCGTCATCGACCACACCGGCCAGGGGGCGTCCGTGCCGGTCGCCCAGGACGCCACGGAACTGCTCACCGGCACGGCCGCGCCCGGCTCGGTCACCGTGCTGCCGGGCGACGTGGCGGTGGTGCGGGAGCCGCGCGGTCGGTGACGGTGCCCTCGGCGACGAGGGCGGCGAAGTCCGCGACGGTCTCCGAGCGCGAGCACGCTCACCTCCCTGCGGGTGGCCGGATCCGTTCCGATGGTGCGGTACCTCATGCTGGTCCTCTGCTCGCTCGGCTGATAGCACGGGAGTGTTCAGCTTGAAGTGCACGCGAGGTCAAGGAACTCAGGCCGGATTCCCGGAGGTTTCCCGTGCTGCGAGCGATACTCACGGCGGGCGCGGTCCTCGCCGCCCTGCTGGCCCCCGCCACCGCCCACGCCGAGGAGACCGGGCAGGGCATCCCGCCGCTCACCGACCGGCAGGGGCGGGTGCTCACCCTGCACGGCTGGAACATCGAGGACAAGACGCACCGGGGCGAGGAGGCCCTGACCGCCGTCACCGAACGCCATCTGCGCGACATGCGGGCGCAGGGCTTCGACTTCGCCCGGCTGCTGGTCTTCTGGGACGACCTGGAGCCGAGCCCCGGGCAGTACAGCCGCGGTTACCTGCGGAAGATCGAGCGCATCCTGGACTGGGCCCGGCGCCATGACGTGAAGGTCGTCATCGACGCCCACCAGGACGTCTTCGGCCCCGCCTTCGGCCATCGCGGCATGCCCGAGTGGGCGACCCGGACCGACGGGCTGCCGTTCACCACGCACCCGGACGACTGGTTCGCCGAGTACTTCGAACCCGCCGTGCAGCGCGCCTTCACCCATCTCTACGAGGACGAGGACCTGCGGCGCGCCCAAGCCGCGATGTGGCGCACCCTCGCCGCCCGCTTCGCCCACCACCCGGCCGTGCTCGGCTACGACCTGGTCAACGAGCCGATGGGCGAGCAGCAACCGGGAGAGGATCTCGAGACGGCCGCGCGCCGCATCGAACGCGAGCAGCTGACGCCGATGTACAACCGCCTTGCCGACGCCGTCCGTTCGGCCGACGGGGACGCCTGGCTGTTCGTGGAACCGACCCCGATCGTGGGCGAGGGCGTGCCGACCGGCCTCGGCCGCGTGCACGATCCGCGGGTCGTGTACGCGCCGCACTTCTACAACGCGGCCATGGAGGCGGGCGCCGACTACGATCCCGGGGCCGGCTGGATGGAGGCGTACGAGCGGGCCGTCACCGCGTACCCGAGGCGGTACGGGGTCCCGGTGGTGGTCGGCGAGTGGGGTCCGCCGGACAGCTCCCTGCCGCACATGAACCGCTTCTACCGGGACGCGATGGCCTCCCTGGGCCGCTACAGCTCCGGCTGGGCGGGCTACGTGTGGTGCTACGGCGGCGGGTACTGCGCGGTGGACGGCACCGGTGCCTTCCGCGCCAACAAGGAGCTGACCGCCGAGCCGTACGCGGAGGCCGTGGCGGGCACGGTCCGCTCCGCCGGGTACGACCCGGGGGCGGGCGTCTACCGGCTGAGCTACCGTGCGGCCCCCCACGGCCCCCGGACGACCACCCTGTCCCTGCCGCCGGGCTCCTGGCGCATCACGGCCGCCGGCGACGCGCGCGTCCTGCGGGGTCCGGCGGGCCGGGCCCGGGTACTGGCCGCCCCCGGAGCAGAGGTGACCGTCACCGCGACCCGCGGCTGACCGGGCCGGCTCGGTGCGGCCCTGCTCCGGTCCGCCGCCGCGGGTCCGGCTACGGCACCGCGTCGTCCGGCGGCGTCCCGTGCGCGGGCGGTTCCCCGGGGTTGCGGGTCGGCGGGGTGTCGGTGACGACCCGTTTGCCGTTCAGCGTGTAGTCGCGGCGGCGGCGCCGGGGCACATAACCCTCGGGGCAGAGCCTTGTGCCCTCGGGCCTGGCGTCCGGCGTCTCCGGGGGCGGCGACGGCGGCGGTTCCGCCTGCCCGGCCGCCTTGTCGATCCGGACGCACTCGACGTCCGGATCGACCTCGGAGGGGATGACCTCCGCCCGGTCGTCCCCCGCCGGTACGTCACTCGACGCCACCCGGGCCTCCCCAGTACATGAACGACCCCCAGGTCGTCGTGCCGCTGAAGTCGGTGGTGATCTGGTAGGCGTTCGTGTTCGTCACGGACGGGTTCCCCCGGAAGCCGGCCATCGTCCCGGCGCTGTCGGACTGGTAGGCCAGGTTGTGCATGCTCGCCGCGCGGCTCCAGCCCTCGTTCGGGAAGTGGCCGCTGCCCATCCAGGTCGAGGTGGCTTCCGGGTGGTTGGTGACGTCGTCGACGATCTCACCACCCCAGTCCACGACCTGTGCCTGGTCGTGCAGCCCCGTGGAGTTGAACAGGGCGGCGGGGTAGTACCCCATCCACTCGTCGCCGACGCGGACCCACCAGTTGCCGTTGTAGAGGGTGACCTTCAGCGCGAGGTCGTACTGGACGCCGCCGTACGCGCTCTCCGCCAGCCGCGCGGTCGGGTAGACCCGCTGCGATGTCTGCTGCCAGCCGTTCACGTCGGTGTTGTAGCCGCCGAAGTTGTCGCCGCTGTGCGTGTAGTTGTTGGTCGTGTAGAAGATGAACAGGTGCGGATACCAGTCCCCGTACAGGTCGCGGTAGGTCTGCGCGCCCACTTCGACGGTCTGCAGGTCCGTCCCGCTTCCGCTGCCCCGCACCACCCAGAGCTGCCCCAGGGAGAACTCGTTCGACCACTGGACGTAGGGCCGCCAGGTGTTGATGAAGCCCTCGGTGCCGAAGTTCGCCACCCACTGGGCGGCGTGGGCGTACTTGTGGACCGCGGCGGCGGCGCGCGTTTCCGGACCGATGTCGTCGGGCGGGGTGAAGCGCTTCGCGCGTGTGCCCTTCGCGAGGTAGTCCTCCAGCGTGCCGGTCGCGGTGATGTCGTCCAGCGGTCTGCGCACCACCGGCACGGTGCCGGGAGGACCCGTCTCAGCCTGGTGTCCGGCCTGCTCGAAGGTCTGCGGCGACCGGGGACGACCGGGGTCCCCGGGCGGCTGCGGCCCCTCCAGGTCGGGGGGCTCCGCGTGGGAACCGGCCGGAACCCAGTCGAGTTCCTCACCGGTGGCCGTGGTGGTGCGGGCGACGACGTCGCGGCGCGCGTACCGGTCCTTGAAGTACTGCCGGATCTCGTCGAGCCGTTCGGCCGCCTCGCGTTCCAGCTCCTGGCCGGCTCGCGGCGCCGGCGCGGGTTCCGGTGCCAGGGGGTTGCGCTCGATCCTGCCCGATTCCATGGTCGTCTCCTCAGAGGCCGACGCCGGAGCCAACGTTGCATCCCCCCGCATCCATCCTGCTCCCGCGAACGGACTCGCGCAGCCCGGATCCTTCGGGGTGCAGCACGCCCTCGCGGTGACTAGCGTGTGAGTGAGCGAGTCCGCGGCGCGCATCCCTCTCGATTGAACACGTGACAACTAACGGGCAAGCATTCAATCGGAGATGACGAGGAACATGGCGCCTACATTCGACACCGAGATCGTGGACAAGACCGGCACCGCTGCCGGCCAGGTGTCCCTGGCGGTCGACGAGACGAACACACCCTGGATCGCGTACGCGACCACCGGCGGGAGCGTCGTCGTGGCCCACCGGGACGAGGACGGGTGGACCAGGACGGAACTGCCGGCGGGGCCGGCGGCCCGCGACATGTACCGCATCGGCCTCGCGATCGACTCCCACGAGAGGCCGCACGTCGCCTTCGCGAACGATGCCGACGACCACCTGATCTATGGCAGGTGCCCCGACCAGTGGACCTTCGAGGAGGTCCCCAGCAACGGGGGCGTCCTCACCGGCAGCGTGCGGTTCGTCTCGCTCCGGCTGCACCCCGGGGTGTTCAGTGATGCCGCGTACAAGGACACCCCCAACCTCGCTTACCAGTCCGGCCTCAACCTCTGGCACGCCACCAAGGCGCCTCCGAAGAACGCACCGGACGATCCTCCGCGCTGGAGGAAGAACGTGCACAAGGTCGACGGCGGGGACCTCGTGGAGAAGGGCTGGTTCCCGGTGCTGGACTTCGACGCCCAGGAGACGCTGCGCATCGCCTCCTTCGACGACCTGTCCGCCACCGGCCAGTCCGTCCGCAGGCTGCGCGTGGCGACCCGGGTGCCCGGAACCGACTTCCCGGGCCAGCCGGACAGCTGGCAGGTGGAGATGCTGAGCGACCCTCAGATCAGCGGCGAGTACCCCGCGATGGGGCACTCGATCACCGGCGAAAGCTTCGTCTCGTACTACGAACGGACCGGGCGCACGCTCACACTCTGCATCTTCGGCAACTTCCCGGAATCCCCGGCCACGGAAGCCGTCGACAAGCAGGTGGTCGGGGACGACGTGCTCTCCGCGTGCGGGGTGAACCACAATTCGCGGATCTGTGTGGTCTACGGCTCCGGAGGCCGGCTGAAGTTCGCGACGCGGACCGGCATCGCCACCTTCGACATCCAGGACGTCGAGGCCGGCGGAGCGTGGAGCGACCTCGTCTTCGACCGCGACGGCAGCGCGCACATCGCGCACATGAACGGCAGCGAGCTCCGGTACGGCCTGGCGCCATGAGGCGCATGAGGCGCGGGACCGCGGCGACGAAGCGGGTGGTGAGTGATGGCGGGGCCGACCTTTCTGATCGTACGCGGTGAGGACTTCGTCGTCCTGGCCGTCGAATGGGCCGGATGCGAGGTCCGTACGGACGCGCATGCCGCCGCGCCGAGGCTGGTGGCCACCGGTACCGACCCGACCGTGACGCTCACCTTCCCGCCGCAGGCGATCCTGGAGCAGGCCACACCGGCCGAGTTCCACACCACCGCCGCCGTGCACAGTCACTCGTGGCTGTCCGAACCCAGCCGGCTCGTCTTCCGGGTCGCGACGGGCACCGTGATCGAGCTGACCGCGCAGGGCATCCTCGACGCGCTCGCCCGCCCCGGGCAGGCGCACATCGACGGACAGGCCTCCGGGATCGAGCTGCCGTGGGGACTCACCGTCCTTCCCCTGGCCCGGACCACGGGCGCGCAGGTGCTGTCGGACCACCGGACGCGGCCGGTGCCGGTGGCGGGTTCGGGTGCGGTGGGCCTGTGGACCGCGCGGTTGCGGGCCGGCGACGCCGGCGCCACGGACGCCCTCCTGGCGATCCGCCCCACCTCCTTCCGGGACACCGACGCCCCGCCCTCGACCGACGGCCCGTTCCAGAAGCCGCCGCTGAGAGGCCAGCGGCAGGCCATCGTCACGTCGAGCGCCCAGGACGGGCCGCCCGACGCCACCCGGCTGGAGCTGACCGCGCTGGGCGGCACCCTGTCGGCCGGTGCGCAGTGGCCCTCGCTGACCTGGACCCACGAGGCGACGGTCGGCCGGGACCAGCGGGCCGACGTCACCGTGTCGGGGAAACTCTGGCCGTTCGGCTTCTCCTGCGTGTACCAGGACTTCACCCGGCGGGAGTTCCTCCCCCGGTACGACCCGGCCGCCGCCGGCTGTGTGGCGGCCCTGCGCAGGCAGCGCACCCTGGTGATCTCCCGGCCGCTCCTGACGGGCACCCGCGCCCCGACGTTCCCGTTCGACGAGGTGGAGCTGCTGGGCTGCGAGTTCTCCCTCACCGGCACCACGGAGCCGACGGACTTCCTGGAGTTCCTGCCGGGCGGCCCCTCCTCGCCCGTGCGTTTCCCGGTCCGCTGCCGCGCCGGCGGGACCACCGTGCAGTTCACCATTCCGCTGGTCTTCGTCTCCGACACACGGCCGGGCCCGTCGCAGGCGGTGGTGGACAGCTGGCGTCCGTTCGCCAAGGCACCGGTCCCCGGCGTCGCCCTCGACCTGGTGGGGGCGGGCGGCAGGCCGGGGGACGTCCAGGAGGTCCGGTCGCTGACGTTCACCGCCGCGGCGCACGGCACCGGGTACCGCCCGGACCTGGCCGGGTTCGACGTCGTCCTGTCCGCTCTGCGCACTTTGCTGCCCGGCTCGGGGCACGAGCAGCCGCAGCCCATGACCTACGCCGCCGCACTGCGCGGCCAACCCGCCGCCGCCGCGGTGTCCGTGCCCCGGGTCCCCCTGGTCTTCGCCGCGCCGGACGGTCTCCTGGTCGACTTCACCAGGAACGCCGACCGCTCCGGAGGGCTCGTGGCGCCCAGGTTCAAGGCCGACGGGATCTCCCGCGAGCTGGGCCCCGTCGTCACCGACACCCTCCCGGGCGGCACCGACCTGGCGGCGGCACTGGAGAGGGCCTTCAAGGGGGCGACGCTGTTCGGCTTCCCGCTGGCCGCTCTCATCGACACCTCGGGGAGCACCAAGCCCAACCCGCCGAAGATCGTGCAGCGGTGGACGGGGCTGGAGACCAGCACGGAGATGGAGTGGCAGGCACTCCCGCTCAAGGCGTACAACGCCTTCCAGCCGGCGACGGCCGCGCGACTGGACCTGTCCGTCGGCTCCCGCCCGCCGGCCCGGGCCCTGCCGGAGGCGGCCGCTCCGCCCGCGCAGACCTGTGTGCTGCGCAACGTCGCCCTCGCGCTGCCCCCGCCGCCCGCCGCACGGCTGCTGACGCTGTCCTTCGGCTCGGTGACGTTCGACCAGCGGCCGGGCCGCCCGACGCAGCTCGCCCTGGACGCGCCGAAGATAGCGTTCAGCGGTCCGCTGAAGCTGCTCCAGGAGCTGCAGCGCAAGCTGGAGGCGCTCCTCGGCGCAGGCCTCACCTGCCGGGTCTCCCCCACCGGGGTCACCGTCGGCTACGAGATCACGCTGCCGAAGACGGCGGCCGGCATGTTCGTCATGCAGAACGTGGCGGCGCGGCTGGCGGTGACCGTTCCGTACGCGGAGAAACCGGTGACCGTGACGCTCGGGTTCGCGAGCCGGGAACACCCCTTCGCCCTCTCCGTCACCGGGTTCAGCGGCGGCGGGTACGCCTCGGTGGAGATCGCCGGTGCGGGCGAGCCGACGGTGGAGATCTCGATGGAGTTCGGCGCGATGGTCGCCGTCGACTTCGTGGTCGCCAGGGCCGAGGTCCACGCGCTGGGCGGGGTGCGCTTCGTGCGCCGGGCCGACGGCGCGCTGGAGCTGGAGGCGTTCATCCGGATCGGCGGCAGCGTGCGGCTGCTCGGCCTGGTGACGGTCTCGGTCGAGCTGCGGGTCGCCCTGCTCTTCCACGACGACGGCCGGCCGAGCCTGGTGGGCCGGGCGACCCTCGTCATCGAGCTGGACCTGACGCTCTACTCGCAGTCGGTCACCGTCGACAGCGGGACCTTCGAACTCGTCGGCGGCATCGACCCCGGCCACACCGCCCTCGCCCCCGAAGCGGCCGAGGCGCGCTCCGCGGCGGCGTTCGAGGCCTGGGAGCAGTACCGGAAGGCGTTCGCGTCATGAGCGACATGCTGTGGATCTCCGTACCCGGCGGCTTCGTGCACGACCGCCCGCTGCTGCGGGTGCTCGTCGTGCCCCGGCTCGACGGCGGCACGCCGGCGCAGCACGGCATGGCGCAGTGGCCGCCGGCGGCCCTGACGTCGGGCCCGGTACGCATCGAGCTGTTCCCGCCGGGTGCGGGGCCGTCCGCCACCCCGTACGGCAGCCGGGACCTCGTTCCCGTCGTCCCGTTCCAGGCCGGCGTCTGGGAGCGGCTGGTCGCCGGGCTGCCGGTCGAGGACACCGTCGACGCGCGGCGGGCCGTGGACCCCGCCCGGCTGACCGTGCGGGCGACCTCGAAGGACGCGGAAGCGGTGGCCCAGGGGTTCCAGGACGTGGCGCGGGCCGAGGTGGACCCGGAACTGGGCCCGCGGTCACCGGACTTCACCCAGCGGGTGCAGCGGGTGCTGCGCAACGAGCACTGGCTGGGCCCCGAGGAACCGGCGCCCGCCCCCGTGGCCGTACCCGCCTCCCCGGGGCGGCCGGACTTCCACCGGACCCTGTCGCTGCTGCGGGAGCACCCGGCCGTCCTGCGAGCCCTGGGCCTGGTCTTCGAGCTGACGCTCGATCCGCACGACGTCACCGACCACGCCGGCGGGACCGTGCGCGTGGTGTGGCCCGCACGGCCCGCGTCGCTGCCCGTCGTCCTCTCGCCGCGCACCCTGTTCGGAGCGGGGTTCCGTCCCGGCTCGACGGCCCGGGTGAGCGACGGCATGGTCACCCTGGACCGGACCGACGACCACGGGGCGCCGCTGTGGCAGGTGGCGACCGTCGACGTGGACGTCGCCGCCCAGCGGCTGCGCGAAGCGGCCCGCGCCCACGACGCCGGCCCGGCCGCCGGCCCCCCGGTGCTCCCCGCCCTGCGCTCGGACGGCCTGCGGCTGGTGCTGCGCGGCCGCGGCCAGGAGATGAGCGCACGGCTGAGCAGAGCGGCCCGGGGGACGCTGCCGGACGTCCTCACGGCGGACGACCTGGTGCTCGGCTACCGCATCGACGTACGGCCCACCCTCGGCGGCGCCCACTGGTTCTCGCTGCACCGGCGCAACGCCACCTACCGGGCCCACCGGCGGCTGCCCGACGGCCGGCTGAGCGAGGACTTCCTCGTCGTCGGCGCGGCGGGCGCACCGGAGGAGGGCCACCTCAAGTCCAACGCCGCCATCAGCGACTGGACCGGGCTGCACGCGGACGAGACCGTGGCCGCCTGGCGGGGCTGGAGCCTGGCGGTGCCCCGGCCCCAGCTCGACGGGACACCGGCCGCGCAGCCGCCGGCCGCCCCGGGGCTCAGCCTCAGCATGGCCTTCGAGGTCGAGCCCGGCACCCTGCCCCCGCTGCGCTTCGGGCGCCACTACACGCTCCGGGCCCGCGTGGCCGACCTGGCGGGCGGCGGGCTCGGCCCCGGGGACGAGGCGGCCGAGCAGCACGGGACCCGGCCCGAGTTCTACGCCCGCCACGAGCCGCTGCCAGCACCGGTCGTCGGGTACCCCGCGGCCGTGGACCCCGCCCGGGTACCGCCGGGCGAGTCGGCCGAGCTGGTGGTGATCCGCAGCGACCCCATGGCGGACCTGGACGTCCAGGCGTACGCCGGACGCCACGGCTACGCGCTGAACGACCAGCGGCTGCTGCGGCCACCGGACGGCACACCGGCCCTCGCCGAACAGCACGGCATGCTCGATGTGCACGGCGATCCGGCCGTGGCGAACCGCGTGACCTGGGAATGGGTCAGGCGGGCGCTCCTGGCGGCGGATTCCGCGGCGACCGGGGGACCGGCCCTGCCGGATCCGGCCGCCGGCGGCATAGCCGTCCTGCGCACCGAGCCGCTCCCGCCCACCCTGCTGGCCCGGGCCTGGGAGGCCCCGGACGAGTGGCCCGGCCTGCCGCCCAGGACGCTGCAGCTGACCACCCCACAGCCCGGGCGGCCCGCCGTGGCGTGGGAGGGTGACCGGCTGGTCGTCCGTCTGGCGCCGGCGCAGCAGCTGACCCTGGAACTGTCGACGTTCCCCCGGGAGGGCATCACCGACCACTTCGCCCTGCACCTGGCCGACCCGCCGGAGAACGCGACCAAGGCGTTCGGGCAGGGCCGGCACCCGATGGTCACGCCGGCCCGGTCCCTCACGCTCGTCCACGCGGTGCAGCATCCGCTGCGGCGCCCCGACACCGTCCTGAAGGTGGACCGTGCCCAGAACGCCACCTTCGCCGCGTTGGTGCCGCAGTCCGACGTGTGGGATCCGAAGAGCACGGCGGAGGTGCACGTCACCGCCCGCTGGGAGGACCAGTGGGACACCCGGCGGCAGCAGGTGACCGATGTGCCCGTCGAGACGATCCCGGTCGACCCGTCCGGCCCGGCGCACCCGGACACCCTCTTCCGCCACGAGTTCGGCGACACCCGGCACCGCACCGTGACGTACACGCTCAAAGCGGTCGGCCGGTTCCGGGAGTACTTCCGCGATCCCCAGCGGGCCGACGAGTTCACCCTGACCAAGGAGCTGGCGCCGGTGAACGTGCCGAGTTCGGCGCGGCCGGCGCCCCCGGTGGTCCGGTCCGCCCGGCCGGCGTTCCGCTGGCAGCGGACCGGCGACCTCGCGGCGACGGGCCACACGCTCACCCGGGTGCGCTCGGCCGGCCGTATCCGGCTGGCCTTGCAACCGCCCTGGTACACCACCGGGACCGGCGAGCTGCTCGCGGTGGTGGTCCGCCCGGAGGACACCGGCCCGGGTGACCGGCTCTCCCCGTTCGTCTCCGTGGCCGGCGGCGACCCGGTCTACCCCACCAAGGGCCTGCCCCTCGGCGCGCCGTTCGCCGCCCACGTCTCCAGCGCCACGGGACCGGACCGGCGCCTGGGGCTGGAGGAGGCCCAGGCCGACGTCGTCCTCAAACCGCACCAGCCGGAGTACCAGGAGGACGAGGGCTGCTGGCTGTGCGACGTGGCGCTCGCGGGAACGGACGGTGCGTCCTTCCACCACTCGCTGGTGCAGCTCGCCGTCGCCCGCTACCAGCCCGACAGCCTGAACGGTCTCGGGCTGTCGCCGGTGGTCAGGACGGACACCGTGCCCCTGCTGCCCGACCGGACGCTCCAGGTGACGCGCCTCGCCGACCGGTACCAGGTGAAACTGACCGGAGTGATCTCGCCGGCCCCCGCGGTCGACCGGGTCGACATGGTCCTGGAACGCTGCCAGGCGCCGGCGGGCGTGCCGGCGGACCAGGTCGACCTCATCTCCTTCCCCACGAGCCCTCCCGGGGTTCCGGCATGGCAGCGTGAGTACGTGCTCAGCCCGGCCCCGAAGAAGGTGGGCCTGTCGCGGGTCAGGGAGTGGACGGGCGAGTTCCGGTTGCCCCCGGGCACCGGGCCCGTCCGGGTACGCGTCCGCGAGGTCGAGTTCATCCCCAACGACGAACCCCGCGAGGGCGCGTTCCTGCACACCTCCACACCGGACGAGATCAAGGAACGGACCGTGTTCACGGACACGGTCCAGCTGCCCGGTCTCTGACCGGCCCCTCCCCCGACGCGCGCACGTCCCCGTACTCCCGCATCCGGAGGCACGTGGATGGCGGGCGGGCCGATCACCACGGAGGATGAGTACGCATCCCCGGTGGCAGTCTCCTGGTCCGCCGCGGGTCTGCGGAGGAGGCACGCCGTGGAACACCTGGGCACGGGCCGGTCCGGACCGGTGCGACTCTTACCGGCGGTGGTCGCGTGAGGATCCACCGCCGCGCGTCCGCCAACTCTCGCCTGCGGGCCCAGCGGACGCTGGCGAGGACCAACAGGTCGAAGGTGTCCCTGGCGTCGATCACGCTGGTACTGTTCGCGTCGGCCGGGCTGTTGGGCTGGTTCGGCATCCAGGACTTCGTCGGGGCGCTGACCTTCGCCGGTCGCATCACCGGCGCCGTGCTCATCGCCGTGGCGTTCACGACGCTGCTGGGCGCCGTCGCGGTCGCGGACCACTGGCTGTGGCACAGCTTCCGCTACTCCGGTCTCGTGGCACTGATCGGCACGTTCGCGGCCCTGCTGACCGACTTCCTCGTCCTGGCCGAGATCCTGAAGGACGGCGATTCGGCCTTCTTCAAGACCCTGTTCGGTGTCCTCACGGCGGGCTCGGCATGGGCCGTCTTCTCGGTGTTCCGCACATCGGTCGACATCCCCGCTCCCAAGCGGGTGGCCGCGACACTGATCGTCACCACGGTCATCGCCGTGGCGAACTTCGGCTACCAGAGCCTCTATCTGCCGTCCCAGCGCGAGGTCCGGCCCGTCATCAAGCTGGCGGTGGGAAAGTCGATGACGAGTCCGGATGGCACGGCGTTCTCCGTCCCGGTGGACATCACGATCGAGAACCGGAGCGACTCGGCCTTCTACGTTCTGGGCAGTGAGGTCCACGCCATGGCGGAAAAGGTGCCGGTCACCATGGAGGACCAGCATGAGCAGTGGCGGGCCGATGCCGAGCAGTGGGCGAAGTTCGAGGAAGTCAATCCGCTCTCACGCTGGGAGAAACACGAGCCCGGCGAGTTGGTGTCGGCACAGCCGTGGGTGCCCTTCGGAGGATGGATCTACGCCAACGACACGTTCTCCGCCCGGGTTGTCGTGCAACTTCCCATGAACACCAACTACGACCAGCTCGCGTTCTATGCCAGCGCGCACCTGACACGCAAGGACCGCGCTCGTGTGGAGCGCCTCGGCCTCCCGTCGTACAGCTGGCGTGGCGCCCCGGTGCCCTCATGGGTGACGAAGCACAAGGAGGTCGACGCCCTCGTCTACAAGAGCCGGGTCCACGAGAACAACGCGATCGACGAGACGACGAGGGAGCCCCGCTACCTGACCGTCTACTGGCGGTTCGGCCCCCATGGCGCCGACTTGGTGGAAGCCATCAGCACGGAGGACGGGACGAACGAACCCCAGGAAGCGGTGGAGGGCCGGTACGGCGTCCGGCTGGTCGAGACGGGCCCGGTCGAACGGCCCCTCGCGGACATCAAGATGCGACGCTGACCGGGACGGCCGCGCCGGGTGCCGGGGCGCGTCCGTCCAGCAGTCCCTCCAGCCACACCACCAGGGCGAGCGAGCCGTTCATACGGTCCCAGGAGCGGGAGTCGCCCATGCCCAGCCGAGCCTCCCGCACCGCCTGGCAGAGCGTGTCGATGTCGAACATCTCCGCGGTGAGCGGATGCCGTGCGGAGCGGCAGAGGTCGATCAGTTCGTCGCCGTGCGACCGCAGACCACGGACGTACGGCTCGTTGAAGGGAATCTTCGCCGTTCGGTCCCGTATCCCGGGCGGCAGGAGGTCGGCCATGGCCTCGCGCAGCAGCGCCTTCGGCCGGCCCGGGCGGAACGTGGCTTCGGCGGGGGCGCGGCGCATCGTCGCGACGACCTCCGGGTCGAGGAAGGGATGCGAGAGGAAGAATCCGTTCTGTCGCGCGCAGCGCCAGGACAGCGGGTCGGGCGCGGCGAGGTAGTTGGCCGCGTCGTAGAGCGACTGTTCCGGCGTGCGTCCGAACACGAAGCGGCTCTCCGCGGCGCCGGCCGCGCGGTAGCCGTGCGCCCGCGCGAATCCGCGTCGCAGCCAGGGCGGTCGGGTGAAGGGGCCCAGGCCCCCGAGGACCGTTCCGCGGTGGACGAGCCTGGCGACCCGTTCGGCTGCCAGCGGCAGCGCCGGCTCCACGACGTGGGTGCGGACGACGTCACGCACTCCTTGTCCGCTCGCCGCTGCCCGGATCCGTGCCTGACGTGTCATCTCCCTCAGCTGTCCGGACCGGGCCAGCGCGTGCAGCTGGAACGGGTTGGCGTCCACGACCGGCTCGGCTCCGCATCCGGTCAGGAGGGTGTCGCAGCCCAGCTCCGCCGCCGCGGCGTGCAGCCGGCTCCAGAAGGGGGCGCGGAAGGCGTGGGCATGGGGCTCGTCGGCGTCTCCGGCGTGGTGCAGGAAATCGTCGAAGTCGGCCACGTCGTCGGCGTCGACGATCACCGGACGGGCGCCGGGTGCCTGCCGGCGGACCGCCGCCATCGCCTCGTCGAGGTACGGCCGCTCCCCGGCCAGCTCTCCCCGGTCGAAGCGCCCGCCGAGCAGCACCAGGTCTCCGGTGCCGCCTGGTTCCACGGCGAGCAGGCGGGCGGCGAGCAACGCGACGCTGGTGGAGTCGGTGCCACCGGAGACATGGCAGGCGACCGTCCTGCCGAGGCGGCGCCCGACGGCGTGCTCCAGTGCGCGGCGCAGCTCCCGCGCGGGAGCGCATCCGTCCGCCACCGGTGCCGGCGGGTCGTCGGCGCGCCGGGTGCGGCCGCGCATCCACCCGGTGGCCGAGAGCGCCACCACCTCGCCGCCCAGGACCCGGTGCACCCCCGCGAACGGGCTCAGCTCCGTGTGCGGTTGCGCCAGGTTGCCGGTCGAGTACCGGCAGAAGTAGCGGGGTTCCAGCTCGGCGGCGCTGCCCAGGCCGCGCGCCGACGTGCTCACCGCGCTCACCCGGCCACCGGACTCCCTGAAGAACAACGGGATGCGTGCCTGCCGGTCCCGCATCAGCAGGACGCGGTCCCGGTACACGAGGACGGCCGCGAAGTCTCCGGCGGGCAGCGGCGGTTCACAGCCCGGGCGGGCGAAGGCGTCGAGGAGGGCGCGCGCACCGGCCAGGCGGTCGCGGACCGGGCCGGCCCAGCCGACGACCGCAGCGGTGCCGGCCGGGGACGACACCGTCGTCACCAGGCCCCGCCGGACCATGTCCCCGGCCGTCCAGAGCCGGGGCGCGCCCGTGGCGAACTCGACTCGGAGCGCTTCCACGTCGACGCCCTCAACCACCGATCGAGAGAACCGGTGTGAAGGAGTGCCCTCGCGGATCGGCGTCCGGGATGCACAGGCCGGCCGAGGTCGTCCAGGCGTGCAGGGCGAACGGGTGCTCGCGCACACCGACATGCAGGACGGCCTTGAAACCGCGCCGCCGCAGCAGGATGAACGCCGTGACGGCCTGGGCCTTGCAGTCGTCGTTGACGAACCAGCTGCTGCGGCCGTGTGCCTGGACCACTCGCTTCAGCCGTGCCACGTCCGCAGGGGAAGGGAGGTCCGTCCGGGCGTAGTCGGGGGCGAGGAGGGGCAGGAGGCGCAGGACGCGCCCGAAACCCAGCGTCCGGATCAGCAGGTGCCCGCCGCGCAGCCAGAGTCCGACCTCGGCGTCCGTGCACGCCTTGCGGCGGGCCGTGGCGCAGCCGGCTCGGACGAGACCGGTGAGGAGTTCCGCGCGTTCCTCGGAGTCCTGGTCGGCGAACGTGCGGACGTCCGCCGCCGTCATGCCGAGAAACCGCGTCCGCCGCCAGTCGGCGATGAGCGCCCCGCCGGAGAGCCTGGTGACCCGGCAGTGCGGCGAGAGGATCCGCGTCAGGGCCGCCAGGGCGTCGGTCTCCTGTGTCGCGCCGGTGTGCTGCGTGGCGCCGGTGTCCTGTGTCACCGCACAACCTCCCCTGCGCCGGTGCACGGTGTCAGGACTGATATCCGTGACCGTCGTAGTCGCCGCCGCTGAAACCCCGGATCAGGCGGCCGCCGCCGAGAAGAACAAGCCCACGCGGCATACGAAGCCGCAGCAGTCGGATCAACATCGCCTACCTCCAGAAAAGAGTGGCGCCGATCAACTCCAGGCTACTCTGCCCCGAACACCTCGCAACCGTGGTCCTCAACCGCCGGAGCAGGCCCAAGTCCCGCGCGCGCAGGCACAACGGAGTCGACGAGCCGTCCGTCCGCTCGACGTGTGGCCCGAGGTATCGGGTGGCACAAGCCCCGGAACATGATCGAGGGCCCCACCCCGCTGTGCGGGGCAGAGCCCTTTGACCTGCGACTACGGAGCGTTGCTCCCGTCGGGACGACAGGATTTGAACCTGCGACCCCTTGACCCCCAGTCAAGTGCGCTACCAAGCTGCGCCACGTCCCGTTGCCCTCACCCGCGGTGCCCCGCGTGATGGTGCGGACAGCACTTTACCCCACGCCGGGGGGTGTGCCGAAGAAGGCCCGGCGGGGCGGGGGGACAATCGGCGGTATGACGAACACGGGCGCATCGGACGCCAGGGACCGGGACACGACCGGGCGGGCCCGGAACGCGCGGCCCCGGGACGGACTGGGGCGCCCGCTGCCGTACGGCGCCGAAGGGGTTCCGCGGCAGCCGGAGGGGGTCGTGCGGACGCCGGAGGAGACCGTTGCCGAGGCGCAGGCGCTGCTGGCCCAGGGGCGGCCGTTCCACGCGCACGAGGTGTTCGAGGACGCCTGGAAGTCGGGCCCCGAGGACGAGCGCCCGCTGTGGCGGGGGCTCGCCCAGCTGGCGGTGGGTCTCACCCACGCGGCCCGCGGGAACGCCGTCGGCGGGGCGCGGCTGCTGCGGCGGGGCGCCGGCGCGGTCGAGGCGTGGGAGACCGGGCAGGGCGAGGACCGGCCGTACGGGCTGGATCTGCCGGGGCTCACCCGCTGGGCGCGGGAACTGGCCGCCCGGGTGGAGCACGGCGCTCCCCCGGTGGACCCACGAGCCGAGGCACCCCGGCTGGGCCCCTGACCCGGGCCCGGACACACCACACGCCGAGGCCCCCGCCCCGCCCGAGAACCCGGACGCAGCCGCACCCAGGGGCGGGGGTGCCGCGGCCGGCCCCTCGTCGGCCCAGGGGCGGTCCCAGCACCGAGACGGCGGCCCCGCAAGCCGCGACCCCGCACCGCACCCCGAACCGGGACATGCCTCGGTATGCGCCGAGGCGCCCCCACCGCACCCCCCGCCCCGGCATCGGACGCAGCATGTGCCCAGGCGGTGGAGGGGGGCTCCGGGGCGTGCGGCAGACTCGGGTCGTGCGAAAGATTCATGTCATCGGTATCGGCGCGGGCGACCCCGACCAGCTGACCCTGCAGGCGGTCAAGGCGCTGCGGAGCACGGACGTGTTCTTCCTGCTCGACAAGGGCGAGGTGAAGAGCGATCTGACCCAGCTCCGCCGGGACATCCTGGACGCGCACCTGCCCGAGGGGTCGTACCGGGTGGTGGAGGCCCGGGACCCGGAGCGGGACCGGAAGGCGGGCGGGGCGGCCTATTCGCCGGCCGTCGGGGACTGGCGCAGCGCCCGCGCCGGGATCTACGAGCGCCTGATCGGCGAGGAGCTGGACGAGGACGGCACCGGCGCCTTCCTGGTGTGGGGTGATCCGGCGCTGTACGACAGCACGCTGGCCATCCTGGAGGAGGTGCGCGAGCGGGGCGCGGTGGAGTTCGTGTACGACGTGGTGCCCGGCATCAGCAGTGTCTCCGCGCTGGTCGCCCGGCATCGCACGGGGCTGAACCGGGTCGCCCGGCCGGTGCAGATCACCACCGGGCGACGGCTGGCCGAGGGCTTCCCGGAGGGGGTGGACGACGTGGTCGTGATGCTGGACGCGCACCAGGCCTTCCGGCGGTACGCCGACGAGGACATGGACATCTACTGGGGCGCCTACATCGGCACGCCGGACGAGATCCTCGTCTCCGGTCCGATCGCCGAGGCCGGTCCGCGCATCGAGCGGCTGCGGGCGGAGGCCCGGGAGCGCAAGGGCTGGATCATGGACACGTACCTGCTGCGCCGGCATTCCGCGCAGGACGGCCAGGCAGGGGGCTGACCGGCGCGGGACGGCCTCGGCGACCGCCGGGGCCAGGGTCCGGCAGGGCACGGGGACCACGGGACCCGCAGGGCACGGTGACCGCGAGACCCACACGGCAACCGCCACACCCACGGGGCGGCAGGGCGCGGCCGCCCCGACGGCCCGGGCGCTGTCGGCGCGCGGGCACAGGGGTGAGCGTGCGCGGTCGTACCCGTGCGGGCGCCGGTCGGGTCGCTACGGTCGGTCCATGGAATCCATGGCGTCCGTGCGTGCCGTCCTGATCGACATCGACGGGGTCCTCACCGTGTCCTGGAAGCCGCTGCCCGGCGCGGTGGCGGCGCTGCGCGCGCTCCGCGCGGCCGGGCTCGGCGTGGCCCTGGTGACCAACACGACCTCCCGGACCCGGGCGTCGATCGCCGAGACGCTGGCGGACGCCGGTTTCGCCGTGGACGCCGAGGACGTGCTGACCGCGCCGGCCGTCACCGCCGCCCATCTCGCCGAGCACTTCCCGGGCGCCCGCTGCGCGCTGCTGAACAGCGGGGACATCGCCGCGGACCTGGGGGACGTCACGCTCGTCGAGGAGGGTGCCGACGTGGTCGTGATCGGCGGCGCCGGGCCCGGGTTCGACTACGCGGCGCTGAACCGGGCGTTCGGCGAGCTGCAGCGGGGCGCGCGGCTGGTCGCCATGCACCGCAACCTGTACTGGCGGACCGACGCGGGGCTGCAGCTGGACTCGGGTGCCTTCCTGCTCGGTCTGGAGCAGGCGGCGCGCGTGACGGCGGAGGTCACGGGCAAGCCGTCCCGGGCGTTCTTCGAGGCGGCGCTGGCCCGGCTGGGGGTGGGCGCCGAGCAGGCGCTGATGGTCGGCGACGACATCGAGTCGGACGTGCTGGCGGCGCAGCGGGCCGGGCTGACGGGGGTGCTGGTGAAGACGGGCAAGTACCAGCCGGCAACGCACGAGCAGGCCGGCGGAACCCCGGACCACGTCCTGGACTCCTTCGCGGACGTTCCGGAGCTGCTGGGGCTACCGCAGTAGCAGTTGCAGGCCGCCTACGACCGTCGCCGCGATCACGAGTTGTTCGAAGAGTCGCTGGTTGATCCGGTTCACAGCCCACTTGCCGAACAACGCGCCGGGCACGACGAACACCACGAGCGCGGCGTCGAGGAGCAGCGAGCGCCCGTCGATCAGCCCCAGACCCGCGCTGAACGGCACCTTCGACACGTTCACGATGAGGAAGAAGAAGGCGGAGGTGCCAAGGAAGCCGAGCTTCCGGAAGCCGGCGGACAGCAGGTACATCGACATCACCGGTCCGCCCGCATTGGCGACCATCGTCGTGAACCCGCCGAGCACCCCGTACGCGCGCGCCTTCACCCGGCCCGCCCGGGTCGTCACCGCGTCCGGCTCCCGCGGGGCCTCCGCGGCCCGCCGGCGCCACACCGTCACCCCGGCCATCAGCAGCAGGATCGCGCCGATCGAGGTCCGTACGATCCCGTCGTCGGCCCACACCAGGAACAGCGTGCCGGCCACCACGCCCGCCGCGACGGCCGGGAACAGCCGCCACAGCGTGGGCCAGTGCGCGTGCCGCCGGTAGGTGAGCACGGCGAGCACGTCGCCGGCGATCAGCACGGGCAGCAGCACGCCCGTCGAGGCGCGGGCGGGCAGGACCGCGGCGAAGACCGCGAGGCTGACCGTGTTGGCCCCGCTGACCGCGGTCTTGGAGAAGCCGACGAGCAGGGCCGCGAAGGCGAGCGCCGCGAACCCCCAGCCGGACGTGTGCCAGAGCGTCATCGTGTTCATGGAGGAACCGATGCTATGCACATGCATGGGTGTGTCGTAAGGAGCGTCTCGCCGTTCGGTCCCGTGCGACGGCTAGGGCGTACCGCCTAACGGCTCGCGTACCGCGTCCGCAGCTCCCGCTTGAGCACCTTCATGCTCGGCCCGAGCGGCAGTCCGTCGGTGACCTCCACGCGCCGCGGGTACTTGTGCCGGCCGAGGTGCTCCTTGGACCACTCGGTGAGCGCGGCGGCGTCGGGGGCGCTGCCCGGCGCCGGGACGACGACGGCGCACACCTCCTCGCCGTGCAGGTCGTCGGGCAGGCCGATGACGGCGACCTGGGCGACCTCCGGGTGGCGCATCAGGACCTCCTCGACCTCCCTCGGGTAGACGTTGTAGCCGCCGCGGATGATGACGTCCTTCTTGCGGTCGACGATCCGCAGGAATCCCTCGTCGTCCTTGGTGCCGAGGTCGCCGGTGCGGAACCAGCCGTCCACCACGGCCTCGGCGGTGGCCTCGGGGCGGCCGAGGTAGCCGGAGAAGACGTTGTGGCCGCGGATGACGACCTCGCCCAGCTCGCCGGGCGGCAGCAGCTCGATCCGGTCCTCCAGCTCGGCGCGGGCGATCTCCACGTCGACGCCCCACAGCGGGTGGCCGATGGTGCCGGGCTTCGTGCCGAACACCGGCTGGTTGACGGTGGCGGTGGGCGAGGTCTCCGACAGCCCGTACCCCTCGTAGATCTCCGTCGCGAACGCGGCCTCGAACCGCTCCAGCACGGCGACCGGCAGCGAGGCCCCGCCGGAGATGCACACCCGCAGTGCGGGGAGCCGATCGGCGTTGGCGGCGGCCGCCGCGAGGGCGACGAACATGGTCGGCACGCCGTGGAAGGTGTTCACGCCCTCGCGCACCATCAGCTCGATGGCCCGGGCCGCGTCGAAGCGGGGCAGCAGCACGAGCGTGCAGCCGGCCCGCCAGGTGGAGTTGAGCGACACCGTCTGGCCGAAGGCGTGGAACAGCGGCAGCGCGCCGAGCGCGATGTCGTCGGCGCGGATGTCGTTGGCGTCGAAGGCGTTGACGGTCGCGTTCATCACCAGGTTGAAGTGGCTGAGGACGGCGCCCTTCGGGACACCGGTGGTGCCGCTGGTGTAGAAGACGACGGCGGGGTCGTCGGCGACCCGGGTGACGTACGAGCCGAGGGGCTCGGCGTCGGCCGCGAGCTTCTCGAACTCGCCGCCGAGGGTGACCACTCGGACGCCCGTGGCGCGTGCGGCGGCCGTGCCGGTCTCCGCCTGCGCCGGGTGCACCAGCAGCAGCGTGGCCCCGCTGTCCCGCAGGACGTGTTCGACCTCGCCGGCCGACAGCAGCAGGTGCACGGGCACGATGACACCGCCTGCCGCCGCGATCGCGTAGTAGGCCTGCGGGAACTCGGCGGTGTTGGGCGCCATGAGGGCGACCCGGTCGCCGGGCCGTACGCCGAGGCCGGTGAGCGCGCCGGCCTGTGCCAGCGCCCGCTGCCACACCTCGGCGAAGGTGAGCCGCAGGTCGCCTTCGACGAGGGCGGTCTTGCCGGGGCGGCGCCGGGCGTTCTCGGCGAGGATCGCGGCGACGGACAGGGTTGCCATGGAGTGGTGCTCCGTTTCCTTGCTGCGGCTCTTTGCAACGGATCCCCTTGCGGGGAGCCCCCCGTGGAGGGAGCGTCAGTGCCTCTCGACCAGCACCGCGCTGCCCTGCCCCACGCCCACGCACATGGTCGCGAGCCCGCGCTCCGCGCCCGTGCGCCGCATCCGGTGCAGCAGGGTGGTGAGGATGCGGGCGCCGGAGCAGCCCAGGGGGTGGCCGAGGGCGATGGCGCCTCCGGTGGGGTTGACCAGCTCCGGGTCGATGCCCAGCTGGTCGACGCAGGCGAGGGCCTGCGCGGCGAACGCCTCGTTGAACTCGGCCTCCTGGAGGTCGCCGGTCTCCCAGCCGGCCCGGGCCAGCACCTTGCGGGTGGCGGGGACCGGGCCGAGGCCCATCACGTCGGGGTGGACGCCGGCGGAGGCGCCCGCGACATAGCGGCCGAGGGACTCCAGGCCCAGTTCGTTCAGTGCCTCTTCGCTGACCAGCAGGAGGCCGGCCGCGCCGTCGTTCATCGGCGAGGCGTTCCCGGCCGTCACGGTGCCGTCCGCGCGGAAGACCGGCTTGAGGCGGGAGAGCTTCTCCAGGGAGGTGTCCTCGCGGACGCACTCGTCCTGCTCGACCACGATGCCGTCGGGGCGCTCGACGGGGAGCAGTTCGTCGTCGAAGTGGCCGTTCTTCCGTGCGGCCGCGGCGAGTTGGTGGCTGCGCAGGGCGAACTCGTCCTGCCGGGCACGGGAGACGCCGTACCGCTCGGCGACCTCCTCGGCGGTCTCGCCCATGGAGAGCAGGCCGTGCAGCTCCTTCATGGCGGGGTTGACCAGCCGCCAGCCGAGCCGGGTGTCGTGGGTCTCGATGCGCTGCGGCAGGGCCTCGTCGGGGCGGGGCAGGACGAACGGGGCGCGGCTCATCGACTCCGAGCCGCCGGCGATGACGATGTCGGCCTCGCCGGCGGCGATGGTGCGGGCGGCGGCGGTGACCGCCTCCAGTCCGGAGGCGCACAGCCGGTTGACGGTGGCGCCGGGCACGGAGTCGGGCAGTCCGGCGAGCAGGACGGCCATCCGGGCGACGTTGCGGTTGTCCTCGCCGGCCTGGTTGGCGGCACCCCAGTAGACGTCGTCGATGCGGGCCGGGTCGAGCGCGGGCACGTCCGCCACCAGGTGGCGGATCACCGTGGCGGCCAGATCGTCGGGGCGGACGGAGGAGAGTGCTCCGCGCAGCTTGCCGATGGGGGTGCGGCGGGCGGCCGCGAAGTGGACGGGACGCACGGCTGGGGCTCCTGCCTACGACACTGTGGACACGGACCTGCACAGCACCAGTTAATTAGCACTGCTAGTTTTCGACTATAGACCTCCGACCGCCCCGCTGGGAAGATCCCCCAGGACCTTCACCGAGGCACCTGGAGGAGAGATGCCCCACGTCCGCGAGCACACCCTCGACGGCACCCACGGCACCCTCGCCGTACACGAGTGGCCACACCCGGCCCCCCGCCGCCTGGCGCTCCTGGTGCACGGCTACGGCGAGCACGCCGGCCGGTACGCGGAGCTGGCGCGGGTGCTCACCGGGCACGGCACCGCGGTGTACGCACCCGACCACGCCGGCCACGGCCGTTCGGCCGGCGAGCGGGTCCTCGTCGAGGACTTCGAGGACGTGGTCACGGACGTGCACGCGGTGGCGGAACTGGCCCGCGCCGCCCACCCCGGCCTGCCGCTCGTCATGGTCGGCCACTCCATGGGCGGACTGATCGCGGCCCGCTACGCCCAGCGGTACGGCGACGAGCTGAGCGCGCTCGTCCTGTCCGGCCCGGTGATCGGCACCTGGGAGCTGCCCGGGCGGCTGCTGGCCCTCGACGAGATCCCGGACCTGCCGATCAGCCCGGCCGCGCTCTCCCGGGACCCCTCCGTGGGCGCCGCGTACGCCGCGGATCCGCTGGTCTGGCACGGGCCCATGAAGCGGCCGACGCTGGAGGCGTTCGCACGGACCCTGGAAACCATCGCCCGGGGCGGTGACGTCGGCCGGCTGCCGCTGCTGTGGCTGCACGGGGACGACGACCGGCTGGTGCCGCTGCCCGGCAGCCGGACCGGGGTCGAGCGACTGAGCGGCGGCCGGCCGACCGAGCGGATCTACCCGGGGGCGCGGCACGAGGTCTTCAACGAGACCTGCAAGGAGGACGTCTTCGCCGAGCTGCTGGGCTTCCTGGACCGGGTACTGCCCCGCTGATCAGCCGGTTTGCTCCCCCGTGCAGCGGGCACCCGCTCCCGCGGACATGACCGTGCACAGCTCACGAAAGGGGACGTGACCGCATGACCGTGGTCAGGAGCACGCTGCCCGAGGAGGCGCTCGGCGTCACCGGGACCGCCCTGCAGGAGACCCTGGTCGACCTGCTGGGCCTGTCGCTGATCGGCAAGCAGGCGCACTGGAACGTGGTCGGACCCCGGTTCCGGTCGATCCACCTCCAGCTGGACGAGGTGGTCGCCGCGGCCCGGGACCACTCGGACACCGTGGCGGAGCGGGCCGCCGCGCTGGGCGTGCCGCCGGACGGCCGGCCGGAGACCATCGCCGCGACCCTCGCGCTGCCCGGCGCCAAGGACGGCTGGCTGCGCGACACCGAGGCCGTCGAGCTGATGGTGTCGGCGCTGGAGACGGCCATCGGCCGGCTGCGCGAGCGGATCGAGGCGACCGAGAAGGCCGACCCGGTCACCCAGGACCTGCTGATCTCGGTCACGGCCGACCTGGAGAAGCAGCGCTGGATGTTCGAGGCCGAGAACCACCCGCGCTGACGACCACGCCGAGTAACAGGCACTACTCCCGCACGGAAGGGGGAGACCCATGGCCGACGCCCTGGAGATCGAGGCGCTGTGGGAGGACTTCCACCGCGTGGTGAACATGACCTCGGCGGAACTCGCGGCCTGGCTGAGGGTCCGGGACGCCGACGAGGACACCGAACCACTGCCGGAGGAGGCGGGCACGCCCACCGGGCAGCACGTCCTGGCCATCCTGCAGAAGCGCCGTACCGACCTCACCGACGACGACGTCCGGGTCATGCACAAGGTCGTCGACACGGTCGATGACCTGGTCGACATGGAGAACGAGCCCGAGCCGGAGAACACGCCGGAGGACACCCGGCGCAGGCACCGGCTGATGACGCTCGGCCACGACCCGCTCAAGCCCTGACCGGAGCCGGACCATGGACCGGGACGAACGGGTCGTGCGCGAGCTGGTGTCCGAGTACGGGCGGACGTACGCCGAGGAGGCCGGCATCCGCCTGAAGGACACCCCGCAGCCGCTGTACCGGCTGCTCGTGCTCTCCCTGCTGCTCAGCGCCCGGATCCGGGCCTCCGTCGCGGTGGCCGCCGCCCGGGCGCTGCACGAGGACCACCTGGACAGCCCCCGCCGGATGGCCGAGGCCGACTGGCAGCAGCGGGTGGACGCGCTCGGCCGGGGCGGCTACCGCCGGTACGACGAGCGCACCGCCACCCAGCTCGGCGACGGCGCCGAGCTGCTGGCCGAGCGCTGGGGCGGCGACCTGCGCCGGCTGCACCGGGAGGCGGACGGCGACACCGGCGAGTTGAAGCGGCTGCTCCAGCAGGAGCCGGGCATCGGGCCGGCCGGCGCCGACATCTTCCTGCGGGAGGCGCAGCGGGTGTGGCCGGACGTCGCGCCCTACCTGGACGGCAAGGCGCTGTCCGGGGCCGGGCGGCTCGGCCTGCCGAAGGACCCGGCGAAGCTGACCGAGCTGGCCGGGGACACCGAACCGGCCGTCCTGGCCGCCGCGTTGGTCCGGGCGGCCCTCGACAAGCAGGTGGCCGAAGACTGTCTGCGCCGCGCCGCATGATCGTGTCAGACTTCTCCCCGCACGTCCCGGACCGACCGCACCGGGACCGGACGGGTGGAGGAGCAGCGCGTGACGGGGACCGGCCCGCGGATCCAGGACATCATCGACACGACCCGGCCGCATCCGGCCCGGGTGTACGACTGGTTCCTCGGCGGCAAGGACAACTACCCGGTCGACGAGGAACTGGGCCGGCAGATCGCGGCGATCGACGCGGGCGCCCCGAAGGCCGCCCGCGCCAACCGGGCGTTCATGCACCGGACCACCCGGGCACTGGCCGCGGAGCAGGGCATCCGCCAGTTCCTGGACATCGGCACCGGCATACCGACCGAGCCGAACCTGCACCAGGTCGCCCAGTCGGTGGCCCCGGACGCCCGCGTGGTCTACGTCGACAACGACCCCATCGTGCTGGCCCACGCCGGCGCCCTGCTGCGCGGCACCCCCGAGGGCGTGACGGAGTACGTCCAGGCCGACGCCCGCGATCCGCGGAGCATCCTGGAACAGGCCGCCCGCGTCCTGGACCTCGACCGCCCGGTGGCCCTCTCCCTCATCGCCCTGCTGCACTTCGTCGCCGACGAGGACGGCGCCCACGACCTGGTGGACACCCTGGTCGGCGCGCTGGCACCGGGCAGCTGCCTGGTGCTGTCCATGATGACCGCCGACTTCGAACCCGAGAACGTCCGGAAGGGCATAGCGGCCTACGCGGCGGGCGGGGTCACCCTGGTCGCCCGCTCACACGCCGAAGTGGGCACCTTCTTCGAGGGACTTCGGCTGCTGGAGCCGGGGATCGTCTCCGTCGCCCAGTGGCGGTCCGAGGACACACCCGACATGCCGATCTCGCTGTACGGCGGGGTGGCGCTCAAGCCCTGATCCGGGCTACAGGCCGAGCACGCGGGCCACGGTCCGCAGCACGCCCTCGTCGTTGTTGGACGGGGCCAGGTGGCGGGCCCTGCGGATCACCTCGGGGTGGGCGCCCGCCATGGCGAAGGACCACTCGGCGGCGTCGAGCATCTCCAGGTCGTTCAGGTAGTCACCGAAGACCATGGTCTGTTCGGGGGTGACGCCGAGCGCCCGCTGGAGACCGCGCAGGGCGGTGCCCTTGTTGGCGGTGCGGTTCATCACGTCGACCCAGTGCTCGCCGGAGACCACGACCTGGTGGGTGCCGGCGAACTCCGCGAGGGCCGGGGCGGTGCTGTGCTCGGCGGAGCCGAAGTCGAACAGGGCGACCTTGATCACATCGTCGTCGACGGCGGTGACGTCCTCGACGATCCGGTGCTCGACGTAGTAGGTGCGCACCTCCGCGAGGAACGCCTCGTCGGTCCGCTCCACGTACGCGGCCCGCTTGCCGCAGACCACGGCGCCGACGTCCGCGCCGTCCGCGACCAGCCGCCGTACCGTCCGGACGATCCGGGCGGCCACCGACCGGTCGAGCGGGTCGGAACTGAGTTCCACGCCGTCGCGGACCACGTAGGTGCCGTTCTCCGCTATGAACACCATGCCCTCGGCGACCTGCGCGAACTGCCGGTGCAGGGTCGCGTACTGGCGGCCGCTCGCCGGGCTGAACAGCACCCCGCGGCGGCGCAGTTCGGCGAGCATCGGCCACAGGCCTTCGGGAATCCGCTTGGCGTCGTCGAGCAGCGTGCCGTCCATGTCGGTGACGATCAGCCTGATGTCGGCGGGACCGGCGGGCGGTCCGGAGGTGTCCAGGAGGGAGGCGGGCGTGGCGGGCATGTCCTGCTTCCGGTCGGGGGCGGGGATACCGGTCCAGTGTTCCTCATGCGCCCCGCGTGCCCGGAACCGCCCACGGTGCCCGGTTGCCGGGACAGCGCGATCGGCGGGCGGCACAATGACGGCGGACGACCGCACGCGAGAAGGGCGGATACGTGAGCGAGGGCCACTCCCCGGCGGCCGGTCCGGCACGGCCGGACACCGGCGTGGCGCACGAGGCACGGGACCGGACCCGTCACGTGCGCGGTGCCGGGCGGCAGTCGCGCCGTCCTCACCCGTCCGGGCCCCGCGACCCGCGGCCCGGAGGCGGGCGGCGGGGGCGACGTGGCCCCCACCGGGTCCGGGACGCCCAGGCGGCCCCGCCGGTCACCGCGGGCGGCCGCAGCGGGACCGCCAGGTTCCCGGCCGGGCCGGGCCTGGTGCCCTGCCCCCGGTGGCGCGCCGAGCCGGCGTCCGCCGCCCCGGTGCCGCGGTGCGACGCGCTCGCGGTGGCACCGTGACCCCGGGCGCGCGCGCCGGCGGGCCCGCCGAGGAGGACGTATGACGACTTTCGCCGACCCCGTACCCGGCGGCCGTCCCGGCGACCTGCGCCGGGTCGCCGCCCTCACCGCCGACCTGTCCGCGCGGGGCGTCCGCGGCATCGTGCTGGGCTACGTCGACACCGCGGGCATCGGCCGGGTCAAGACGATCCCCACCGCGCGGCTGGAGGCGGCCGTGTCCTCGGGGGTCGGCATGTCCCCGGTGTTCGACACCTTCCTCGCCCACGACTCGATCGTCACCACCGACGTGCTCGGCTCCCCCGACGGCGACCTCCGGCTCTACCCGGACCTCGACGAGCTGGTGGCGCTGGCCGGGCAGCCCGGGTGGGCCTGGGCGCCGGTGGACCGGATCACCCAGGAGGGCGCCCGGCACCCCGGCTGTTCCCGGACCTTTCTGCGCCGGATCGTCACCGACGCCGCCGAACGGCACGGCCTCGCCTTCAAGGCGGCGATCGAGATCGAGTGGTCCGTCGGACTCGGCTCGGCACCCGCCGGGGAGTTCGTACCGGCGGTCTCCGGGCCGGCGTACGGCGCGACCCGGCAGATCGAGCTGAGCGACTACACCGCCGATCTGCTGGCCGCGTGCGCCGCGCAGAACGTGGACGTCGACCAGCTGCACCCCGAGTACGCACCCGGGCAGTTCGAGATCTCCGTGGGCGCGCGGGACCCCGTGGCCGCGGCCGACCGCAGCGTGCTGGTCCGCCAGACGATCCGGGCGGTGGCGCAGCGGCACGGCCTGCGGGTGTCGTTCGCGCCCGCGGTGTCCGCCGAGGGCGTCGGCAACGGCGGCCACCTGCACCTGTCCTGCTGGCGCGACGGGGTGAACCTGCACGCGGGCGGCGAGGGCAGGTACGGCATGACGGCCGAGGCGGAGTCCTTCGCGGCCGGTGTCCTCGCCCGCCTGCCGGCGCTGACGGCGGTGACCGCCCCGAGCCCGGCCAGCTATCTGCGGCTGAAGCCCTCCCAGTGGGCCGGTGTCTTCACCGCCTGGGGCCGCGAGACCCGCGAGGCCGCACTGCGGATGATCACGGGCACGGCCGGCCGCCACGACCAGGACGCCAACATGGAGGTCAAACCCGTCGACCTGGCCGCCAACCCGTACCTCGCCCTCGGCTGTGTGATCGCGGCCGGACTCGACGGCGTCACGGCGGCCCGCACGCTGCCCGACGAGATCACCGGCGACCCGGCCCGCTACGGCCCCGACGAGGCGGCGGCCCTGGGCGTACGGCGGCTGCCGCAGTCGCTGTCCGAGGCCGTCGAGGAGTTCCGCGCGGACCCGGTGCTGCGGGCCGCGCTGGGCCCGGTCCTCGCCGACGCGGTGACCGCCGTACGGCTCGGCGAGGCGGCGGCCGTCGACGGGCTCGGCCCCGACCGGGTCGCGGCGGCCTACCGCTGGACGTACTGACCATGGCGGCCCCCGGACCGGTCCACGAGGCGCTCGCCGCGCTTCCCCTGGTGGACCACCACTGCCACGGCGCGGTCACGGCCGACCTGAGCGCCGCGGAGTTCGAGTCGCTGCTCACCGAGGGCGCGGCCTGGCCCGGCGTCTCCCCCTTCGACAGCCCCGCCGGCGTGGCCGTCCGCCGCCACTGCGCTCCCCTGCTGGACCTCCCCCGGCACGCGCCGCCCGCCGACTACGTGGCCCGGCGCGCGGAGCTGGGCTGGCAGGAGGTCAACCGCCGCTTCCTGACGGCGTCCGGCGCCGGGGTGTTCTGCGTGGACACCGGCTACGCCCCGCACCCGCTCACCTCCCCCGCGGAACTGGCCGCCGCGTCCGGCGCCGCCGCCTGCGAGGTCGTGCGGCTGGAGCGGGTCGCCGAGTCGGTGGCCGCGCGGGGAGTGGAGGCGGGCGGGTACGCGGCCGCGTTCCGGGCCGCCGCCGAGGAGGCCGTACGCCGGCCGGGCGTGGTGGCGGTGAAGTCGGTGGCGGCGTACCGGACGGGATTCGCACTGGACCCGGAGCGTCCGGCCGCGGCCGAGGTGGCACGGGCGGCCGGGCGCTGGCTGGCGCGCGGCGGGCGCCTCGACGATCCGGTCCTGGTACGGCACCTGCTGTGGACCGCCGTCGAACTGGGGCTGCCGCTGCAACTGCACACCGGCTTCGGCGACGCCGACGTACGGCTGCACCGTGCCGATCCCGCGCTGCTGACCGACTGGCTGCACCGGACCGCCGGCACGGTCCCGGTGCTGCTGCTGCACTGCTGGCCGTACCACCGTCAGGCCGCCTATCTCGCCGCGGTGTTCGAGCAGGTGTACCTGGACGTGGGTCTCGCCCTCCACCACACCGGCCCCGCCCGCTGCCGGGCGGTGCTGGAGGAGGCGCTGGAGATCACCCCGTTCCGCAAACTGCTGTACAGCTCCGACGCCTACGGTGTGGCCGAGTTCCACCACCTGGGTGCGCTGTGCTTCCGGCAGGGCCTCGCCGATCTGCTGCAGGAACGCGTGGACACCGACGAGTTGAGCCTCGCCGACGCCCTGCGGATCGCGGACTGGACGGGCCGCGACAACGCCCGCCGGCTGTACGGACCGCCCGTATCCGAACCGGCCCGCCCTTCCGGCGGGCGCCCCACCCGGAAAGTATGATCAAGCAATGTCTGACATGACCGAAACCACGCCCGGCTGGCTGACCACGGACGAGCTGGAAATGGCCAGGGCCCGGATGCCGATCCTGTACGTCGAGGCCGTGCCCGTGCGCGTGGACGACAGCGGTGAAGTCGTCAGCATCGGGCTGCTGCTGCGCATCGGCCCGGACGGCACCGTCAGCCGGACCCTGGTCTCCGGCCGCGTCCTGCACCACGAGCGGGTCCGCGACGCGCTGCTGCGCCACCTGGAGAAGGACCTCGGGCCGGTCGCCCTGCCCCGCGTCCCCGCCTCGCTCCAGCCGTTCACGGTCGCCGAGTACTTCCCGACCGCCGGCGTCACGCCGTACCACGACCCGCGCCAGCACGCGGTCTCCCTCGCCTACATCGTGCCGGTGACCGGGGACTGCCGGCCCCGCCAGGACGCACTGGACCTCGTCTGGTTCAGTCCCCAGGAAGCCGCCTCCCCGGCCGTGCAGAGCGAGATGCCGGGCGGCCACGGGGTGCTGCTGAAGCAGGCCCTGGCCCATGTGGGCCTGACGTTCTGACGGTCCTTCGGGGGGCGGCCGGCGCGGGGCGGGGGCGGGGGGGCCGGGCACGCGGCGCCCCACGGCGGTCGCCGGACGCCGTGTGCCCGGGCCCGCGCACACGGCACGGCCGCCACGCGCCTGCCGGAACTCGACGCGGCCACGGCGCCTTCCTCGCCGCTCCCCCGGTCCGGCCGTGCCGGCTCGCACCGGAGTGCGGGGGTCGTCGCCCTGCGGAAGAATGAACGCATACCCCGTTCCTGCAGGACTCGGTTCGATATCCGTCGACGCCGGAGGAGTCCGCCATGGGACAGCACACAACCGAGCCGAGACCGACGGTCGCCGGGGTGGCCGCCACCGGACCGGGCCGGAAGCAGGACGGTTTCGAGTACGTCCAGATGTTCCTGGAGCGGCACGGGTACCTCCCCGCACGCTCCTACGAACCGGGGCGCCTCGACCCCGTCACCTCGCTGGCGCTGGCCCGCTTCCAGGAGCACAGCGCCCTCACGCCGACCGGGGCGTTCGACACCCCGACCCGCGAGGAGATGCTGAAGCCCCGCTGCGGGATCGTGTTCGGCGACACCGCACGCGCTTCGGGCAGCCCCATCTTCGACCCGCTCGGCAGCCAGTGCTCCTGGGACAAGAACCACCTCACCTACGCGTTCGACGCGGGGACGGCACAGATCCCGGGTGACAACGAGTTCACCGCCGTACGGGCCGCGTTCGACACCTGGCAGGCACTCCTCCCCCTGACGTTCACCGAGGTGTCCTCCGGGGCGGACCCCGACATCCTGATCAGCTGGGTTCCCGCGCACGATCCCGACTATCCCGACATGGTGGGCAGCACGCACGCGCATTCCGGGCCGCCGCCGGGCTGTGCCAACCCCGCCGTCCTGCCCCGGCCGCTCCACTTCGACGACGAGGAGCACAAGTGGCGTATCGGGGCCGAGTTCGGCTGCCTCGACGTGCAGAGCGTCGCCCTGCACGAGGTCGGGCATCTCATCGGCCTGCGGCACGCGGCCGGTGTGGGCATGCAGCACGACGTCATGTGGCCCACGTTCGACACCAACATGCTCAGGCGGGTTCCGACGGCGAACGACAACAGCCGGGCCCGGAGCCTCTACTGGCAGCAGATCGACGGCAACCCGGCCACCGCTCAGCTCGCCGCCTCGGGAAACCGGCTCTACCAGCGGCACAACACGGGCGCGATCTTCGAGTACACCGGGACGCCCATGATCGGCTGGATGGTGCTGGACGCGAACCCCGCGACGATCCAGATCGTCGCCGACGGCGGCGAGCTGTACCAGCTGCACAGCACGGGCGCGATCTTCCGGTACACCGGCACGCCCCTGGTCGGCTGGGAGCAGCTGGACGCCAACACGGCCACGGTGCAGCTCACCGCGTCAGGAGGTCACCTCTACCAGCGGCACAGCTCCGGCGCCGTCTACCGGTACACCGGCACGCCCATGAGCGGGTGGGAGCTGCTGGACAGCAACCCCTTCGCGGCGCAGATCGTGGCCGACGGCGACCGGCTGTACCAGCGGCACAGCACGGGTGCGATCTTCCGGTTCACCGGAACGCCGCTGACCGGCTGGGAGCTCCTCGAGTTCGCGGGCAGCGGCGCCACGCGGATCGACGCCGCCGGCGGGGTCATGTACCAGTTCCGGCTGGCCGACGGACAGATCCGCCGGCACCTGGGAGGGGTCTCCTGGGAGACGGTCGACACCGACCTGCGGGCCCTGGAGATCAGCGTCTCCTCGGGGAACGTGTACCAGCTCCTAGACACGGGCGAGATCTTCCGCTACCCGCCGGGCGGCGGGGTGGAACAGATGGCCCACCGGCGCCTGCCGGGCCGCCCGGTTCCGGTCCTGATCGCGAGTTCCGGCACGCAGCTGTACCACGTGCGTGGCAACGGAGAGCTGATGCGGTATCACCGGTAGCACACGAACACGGGCTCGGACCCCCGGGAAACCAGTGAGAGGCTGTTCCGGATTCCTCCGAAACAGCCTCTGACCTGCTTGTTCAGCAAGTCGGGACGACAGGATTTGAACCTGCGACCCCTTGACCCCCAGTCAAGTGCGCTACCAAGCTGCGCCACGTCCCGATGCCGTTTGACCTGGGGTTTCCCCGGTCGCAACGTGCAGGGAAACAATACCGCACTCGGATCGGTGGTCGCGCGCCCCTTTCCGTGTTGACCTCGAGTTTGGTTGAGGTTGCACGATCATCGGCATGACGACCGCAGCGGAACAGAGCCGCACGTACGGCTACGACGACCTGCCCCGGCTGATGGGCATGATGACCGGCGACGAGAAGCACGGCCCGGCGGCCACCTCCACCCTCGACGTGCTGTGGGTGCTCTACGACCGGGTGCTCCGGGTCACTCCCGAGCGGCGGGAGGATCCGGACCGGGACCGGTTCCTGCTGAGCAAGGGGCACGGGCCCATGGCGTACTACGCGGTGCTCGCCGCGAAGGGGTTCGTGCCGGTGGACTGGCTGCCGGGGTTCGGGGCGTACGACTCCCCGCTCGGGCACCACCCGGACCGGGTGCTGGTGCCGGGGGCCGAGATCGGCAGCGGATCGCTCGGGCACGGGCTGCCGATCGCCGTGGGCACCGCGCTGGGCCTGCGGGCGCAGGGCCGGCGCGACCCGGCGGTGTGGGTGCTGATCGGGGACGCCGAGCTGGACGAGGGCAGCAACCACGAGGCGATCGCCTTCGCCGGACCGGCCGGACTGGAGCGGCTGCACACCGTCGTGATCGACAACTCCTCCGCGAGCCACGCGCTGCCCGGCGGGATCGCCGCCCGGTTCGAGGCGGCGGGCTGGTCCGCGGTGACCGTGGACGGACGCGACCACGAGGCGCTGTACGCCGCGTTCACCACGCCGCACCCGGGCCGGCCGCACGTGGTCGTGGCCCGTGTCGAACCGAAGAACGCCTGACCCCCTCCCCTCTGCGAAGCCTTCCGAAAGGGCACACCTCCATGGACACCATGCGTGACCGTCTGGCCCCCGTCGTCTCCCGGCTGCTGGACGAGGATCCGCGGGTCGCGGTCGTCCTCGCCGAGATCGGCCGGGACGGGTTCGGCGAGGCCGGGCGCCGGCACCCCGACCGGGTGATCAACGTCGGCATCCGCGAGCAGCTGCTGGTCGGCGCGGCGGCGGGGCTCGCGCTCACCGGGCTGCGGCCGGTCGTGCACACCTTCGCCAGCTTCCTCGTGGAGCGGCCGTTCGAACAGCTCAAGCTGGACCTGGGGCACCAGGACGCGGGCGCGGTGCTGGTCAGCGCCGCCGCCTCCTTCGACTGGCCGGCCGGCGGCTTCACGCACATGGCCCCGGGGGATGTGGCCCTCCTCGACACGCTGGACGGCTGGACCGTGCATGTGCCCGGGCATCCGGACGAGGCCGAGACGCTGCTGCGGCACGCGGTCGCCGCGGGGGACGACAAGGTGTACGTGCGCCTGTCCGTGCAGTCCAACCGGCAGGGCCGGGCGGTGGACGGGCAGCACTTCCGCCCCGTCCGCGAGGGCCGCTCCGGTGTGGTCGTCGCCGTCGGACCGGTGCTGGACGCGGTCCTCGCCGCCACGGAGGGCCTGGACGTGACCGTGCTGTACGCGACGACCGTACGGCCCTTCGACGCGGCCGGGCTGCGCCGGGCGACGCAGGCGGCGGGTACGGACGTCGTGCTGGTCGAGCCGTACCTGGCGGGGACGTCGACGGCCACGGTGAGCGAGGCGCTGGCCGATGTGCCGCACCGGGTGCTCGGCCTCGGCGTCGGCCGCCGCGAGCTGCGCCGCTACGGCACGATCGAGGAGCACGTGGCCGCACACGGGCTGGACGCGGCGAGCCTGCGGGAGCGGATCGGCCGGTTCGTGGACGCCGGGCGGCTGACGGCGGGGCGCGGGTGAGCCTGACGGCTCGATCGGCGGCGGGGCCGAGTGAGCCCGGCGGCTCGATGGGCGGGGGCGCGGGTGAGCCTGACGGCTCGACGCGCGGGGGCGCGGATGAGCCCGGCAGCTCCATGAGCGGCAGGGCGCGAGTGAGCCCGGCGGCTCGATGCACGGGGGCGCGAGTGAGCCCGCCGGCTCCATGGACGGCAGGGCGCGGGTGAGCCCGGTGGGTCAGTGGGCGGCGGGTGCGGTCGTGTCGGCCCGGACCAGGTCGCGTATCGGCGGGACGGCGAGCAGGATCGCCGCCACGAGCACGCTCACCGCGCCGGCGGCCAGCAGGACGTGGCCGGCGCCCAGCGCCCCGGCCGCAGGGCCCGCGAGGGCCTGGCCGACCGGCATCATGGCCAGGGAGCCGGCCACCTCGTAGGCGTGGATGCGGTTGAGGACGTCGGCCGGCACCTGGGTCTGTACGGTGGTCGCCCACATCACGCCCCAGAACGACATCCCGGCACCGGCGAGCACGGCACCGGCCGCCATGGCCGCCGGCCCGAGGCCCGCCCCGACGGCCGCCGGGAAGCCGAAGAAGGCGAAGAGGGCGACGGCGCCCGCCCGGAGCATGCGGCGCGGACGCAGCCGCAGGGCGAGCAGGCCGCCGATCACCGTACCCACGCCGAGGGCCGAGTTGACCAGGCCGTAGGCGCCCGGCCCGTGGTGCCGTACGACCTCGGTGGCCACCAGCGGGACGGTCGGGCCCCATACGGCGATCATGTAGAGGCACCACACGGCGATCACACCCCACAGCCAGCTGCGGGAGCGGAACTCCCGCCAGCCGTCGGCGAGATCGGCGCGGAAGGCGCGCAGGGCGGAGCCGGGGGCGGCGCGGGGCCCGGCGGGGAGCGGCGGCAGCCGGAGCAGCAGCAGGCACAGCGCGCTGAGCGCGTAGGTGGCGGCGTGCGCGGCGAAGACACCGCCGGGCGAGGCGAGGCCGACCAGGACACCGGCGACGGCCGGGCCGGCGAGCTGGGCGGCGGACTCGGCGACCCGGATCGCGCCGTTCGCGCCCTGGACGTCGGCGGCCAGACGGGGCACGGTGCCGGCCACGCCCGGCTGGAAGACCGCGCCGGCCACGCCGTTGACGAAGCCGACGGCGCAGATCTGCCACAGCACCACGTGCCCGGTGAGGAACAGGCCCGCGGCGAGGGACTGGGTGCCGAGCCGGACCAGGTCGGCGCCGATCATCAGCCTGCGGGTGCTGAACCGGTCGGCGATGACCCCGCCGAACACCACGAGCCCGGCGAACGCGGCCGCCGTGGAGGCCATGGCGAGGCCGACCGCCCCCGCGCCGTACCCGTGCTCCAGCAGGCCGGCCGCGAGGGCGACGGGCAGCATGGTGTCACCCAGGCGGGCGACGGCCCGGGCCGTGAAGAACAGCGCGAACTCCCGCGACCAGACCGCCGGGGCACCGGTCGCCGCGTTCCCGCCCCTCCGGGCGGCGCTGCCGCGCCGCGTGTCCGTTCCGGTCATCCCGAGTGCTCCCCCCGTGTGCCCAGCGCCGCCCGCCGACGCGCGGGATCATGCCACTGCCGGCCGCACGCCCACCGGGATTTTCAGGACGCGGGCGGGAGCCCCACCTCGGGGTGGGCCTCCAGGAGCCGGGGCGGGGCGGCCTGGCGCCAGGAGTCGGCGAGGATGTCCCGCAGCTCCGCCTCGTCCTCCAGGGCGGCGAGTCTCGCTCGCACCCAGGCGAACTGGGCCTCGTGGTCGGCGATCCAGAACTTCTCCGGTTCGGCCAGCACCAGTTCGTCGCGCTCGTCCTTGGGACAGCGCACGGCGATGGACGTCTCGTCCTCGGGCAGGGTCGCGAACATCTTCCCGGCGACCCGGAACGTGGGCATGCTCCAGGCGATCTTCTCCGTGGTGTCCGGCAGGGACAGGGCGATTCGGCGTACGTCTTCTGCATCCGGCATGCCACGCAAGGTAGCCCCTGCCACCGACAGTCACCCTCGGAGCTGCTTGAAGTACAGCGTCGTCGGCCGCAGCTCGCCCGCCGGGCTCGCCGCGTAGCCCGGGATGGTGCCGGCCACGGTCCAGCCGGCCGAGCGGTACAGGTGCTCGGCGGGACTGCCGGTCTCGGTGTCGAGGTGGAGCAGGGTGCGGCCGTCGGCAGCGGCGGCCCGCTCGGCGGTGGCCAGGAGCCGGCGGCCCAGGCCCCGTCCCCGTGCCGTGCGGTGCACCATCAGCTTGACCAGCTCGGCGCGGTGCCGGCTGTTCGGCTTGCCGGGGAAGGCCAGGCTGACGGTGCCCGTCACCCGGTCCGTGGGGTCCAGGGCCGCCCAGACGGCGAGCCGGCCCGCCGTCGCGGCCTCCGCCTGCTCCCGCCACCAGGCGGCCGCCTCCGCGTGGCCGAGCGGTGCGAGGAAGCCGACGGAGGCGCCCGAGGCCACGGTGTCGGCCAGCAGCGCCGCGAGGTCGCCGGCCCGGTCGCGCACCCGGTCGCCGGTCCAGCGCTCCACCCTCACGGCCGTACCACCGCCAGGACGTAGCGGGCCTCGCCGGAGCCGGTGCAGCGGAACCGGGTCGCGCCGGTCACCCGCATCCGCAGACAGTCCCCCGCGTCGAGCCGGTGGACCCGGTCCCCGACGGTCACCTCCAGGGCGCCCGCCAGCAGCCACAGGTGCTGCTCCAGGCCGGGCACGGGCGGGCGGTCGTAGGCGAGGTCCGCGCCCGGGGTGAGGCGGCCCTCGACCAGTTCGCCGCGCAGTCCGGTGTGCGGCGGCGACACCGACCGGCGCACGAAGCCGGAGGCGCGGTCCTGCCACACCTGTTGCTCGGCGGCCCGGACCAGCGGGGCCGGCGCCGCCTCGACCTCGCTCAGCAGCTGGGACATGGTGCGGCCGTAGACGTGGCAGAGCCGGTTCAGCAGGGCGGCGGTGGGGCTGGTCTCGGCGCGCTCCGCGCGCGAAAGGGTGGACCGGCTGACTCCGCTGCGCTCCGCCAACTCGTCCAGGGACCAGCCGTGCTGGGCGCGCAGTTCGGCCAGCCGAGTGCCGATGAGGAGATCGACGTGATCCTCGTTTCTCATATCCGGGACGCTATCCCGGATATGAGACAGCGCGGTTACGGGAACCTCACGCGTGCGCCGCCTCGCCGAGCGCCTCCAGCACCGGGCGGATCAGCGGGTGCCCCTCGGCACCCCGGCGGACGGCGGCGAACACCCGGCGGGTCGGGGCGACGCCGTCGACGGGCCGTACGACCACACCGGCGAGGTCCATGCCACGCAGCGCGGAACGCGGTACGAGCGCCACGCCGGCGTCGGCCGAGGCCAGGGCGACGACGGCGCGGAAGTCGTCGGAGGAGTGTTCGAGGCGGGGCTGGAAGCCGGCGCTCTCACAGGCGAGGACGACCACGTCGTGGCAAGGGTTGCCGGGGTACGGGCCGATCCACGGGTCCTTGGCCAGCTCGGCGAGGGGCACCTCGGGGGCGTCCGCCAGGCGGTGCCCCACCGGTACGACGGCGTCGAACGGCTCGGCGTAGAGCGGCACGTGGGTCAGGCGGGGGTCGTCGGCGGGCGGCGCGCCCCGGTACTCGACGGCGACCGCGACATCGACCTGCCGGTCCAGCACCATGGGCAGGCTGGCGTCGCCCTCCGCGTCCTGCACGCGGATCCTTATGCCGGGCGCGGAGTGGGCGAGGCGGGCCACCGCCGGGGCCACGACCTGGGCGATGCCGGTCGCGAAGGCCGCCACGGTGACCGTGCCCGCCTCGCCGGAGCCGTAGGCGGCCAGCTCGGCCTCGGCCCGCTCCAGCTGGGCGAGGACCGCGTTGGTGTGGCCGAGCAGGATCTCGCCGGCCGGGGTGAGCCGCACGCCCTTGGCGCCACGCTCGACCAGGCGGTGGCCGGTCTCCTGCTCCAGCGCCGTCAGCTGCTGGGAGACGGCGGAGGGGGTGAGGTAGAGCGCGGCGGCTGCCGCGGTGACCGTGCGGTGGTCGGCCACCGCACGGAGGATGTGGAGCCGCCGTGCTTCGATCATGACCTCAATTATCCCAGGTCATCGGTCCGGTCAGCCCGCCAGGGCGGCGCGCGCCGCGATGAACGCGTCGACCGCGCGGTTGACGTCGTCCGTGGAGTGCGCGGCGGACAGCTGGACGCGGATGCGGGCCTGGCCCTGCGGGACGACCGGGTAGGAGAAGCCGATCACGTAGACCCCGCGCTCCAGCAGCAGTTCGGCCATGCGGGCCGCCTCGGCCGCGTCGCCGATCATGACGGGGGCGATGGCGTGGTCGCCGGGGAGGACGTCGAAGCCCTCCTCGGTCATCCGGCGGCGGAAGAGGGCCGTGTTCTCGGCGAGGCGGACGCGCAGGTCGTCGGCCGACTCCAGCAGGTCGAGGACCTTGAGGGAGGCCGCGGCGATGACCGGGGCGAGCGTGTTGGAGAACAGGTACGGGCGGGAGCGCTGGCGCAGCAGGGCGACGATCTCGGCGCGCGCGGCGACGTAGCCGCCGGAGGCGCCGCCCAGGGCCTTGCCGAGGGTGCCGGTGATGATGTCGACCCGGTCCATGACGCCGTGCAGTTCGGGCGTGCCCCGGCCGGTGGGGCCGACGAAGCCGACGGCGTGCGAGTCGTCGACCATGACCATCGCGTCGTAGCGGTCGGCGAGGTCGCAGATCTCCGCGAGGGGCGCCACGTAGCCGTCCATGGAGAAGACGCCGTCGGTGACGATCAGGCGGCGCCGGGCGTCGGAGGCCTCCTTGAGCTTGGCCTCCAGGTCGGCCAGGTCGCGGTTGGCGTAGCGGAAGCGGCGGGCCTTGGACAGCCGGATGCCGTCGATGATGGAGGCGTGGTTGAGGGCGTCGGAGATCACCGCGTCCTCCTCGCCCAGCAGGGTCTCGAAGACACCGCCGTTGGCGTCGAAGCAGGAGGAGTACAGGATCGTGTCCTCCTGGCCGAGGAAGGCCGAGAGCCGTGCCTCCAGTTCCTTGTGCACCTCCTGGGTGCCGCAGATGAAGCGGACGGAGGCCATGCCGTAGCCCCAGCGGTCCAGCGCGGCGTGGGCGGCGGCGATCACCTCGGGGTGATCGGCGAGGCCCAGGTAGTTGTTGGCGCAGAAGTTGAGGACCTCGCCGGGGCGGCCGCCGGCCGAGACGTTGACGGTCGCGGACTGCGGGGTGTCGATGACCCGCTCGGGCTTGTGCAGGCCGGCGGCGCGGATCTCGTCGAGGGTGGCGCGCAGGTCCTCACGGACGGTGTCGAACATGGGGGCTCTCCTGAAGGTGCTTGCGGGTGAAGGGAGTCACGCGGTCCAGTCGAGGATGACCTTGCCGCCGGTGCCGCTCGCCGCGTCGGCGAAGGCCGCCTCGAAGTCGCGGTAGCCGTACCGGCCGGTGATCACCGGGGCGAGGTCCAGGCCGCCCTCCAGCAGCACCGACATCGCGTACCAGGTCTCGAACATCTCACGGCCGTAGATGCCCTTGATGGTGATCATCGACGTGACGATCCGGGCCCAGTCGACCGGGAACTCCTGGGCGGGCAGGCCGAGCATGGCGATCCGGCCGCCGTGCGTCATGTTGGCGATCATGTCCCGCATGGCCTCGGGGCGGCCGGACATCTCCAGACCGATGTCGAAGCCCTCGCGCAGCCCCAGCTCACGCTGCCCCTCGGCGATCGTCGTCTCGGCGACGTTCAGGGCGAGGCTGGCTCCTGTCTTGCGGGCCAGCTCCAGGCGCTCCTCGCTGACGTCGGTGATGACGACGTTGCGGGCGCCCGCGTGCCGGGCCACGGCGGCGGCCATCAGGCCGATCGGGCCGGCACCGGTGATCAGCACGTCCTCGCCGACCAGCGGGAAGGAGAGCGCGGTGTGCACGGCGTTGCCGAACGGGTCGAAGATCGCGGCGACGTCGAGATCGACGGGGACCCGGTGCACCCAGACGTTGGACGCGGGCAGGGCGACGTACTCGGCGAACGCGCCGTCGCGGCCGACGCCGAGGCCGACGGTGGCCCGGCACAGGTGGCGGCGGCCGGCCAGGCAGTTGCGGCACTTGCCGCACACCAGGTGGCCCTCGCCGCTGACCCGGTCGCCGATGCGGATGTCGGTCACGTCCCGGCCGGTCTCGACGACCTGCCCGACGAACTCGTGGCCGAGCACGAGGGGCGTGCGGATCGTCTGCCGGGCCCAGCCGTCCCAGGCCCGGATGTGCAGGTCCGTGCCGCAGATACCGGTCCGCATGACCTTGATCAGGACGTCACCGGGGCCGATGGCGGGCTCCGGGACGTCCGTCAGCCAGAGTCCCGGCTCCGCCTTCTCCTTGACGAGCGCCTTCAACGCTAGGGCTCCTGTGGGTGAGGCCCGGCCCACGGGCATGCCGAAGAAGCCCGCACCGGGTCAGAGGGGTGGAATCACCCTGCAATCTGCCGTATGCGCGGGCCATGGTCCATCGAGCTTTTCTTAACCGGCGCCTCAGCTTTCCTACACGCCCTCCCGGCGTGTCAGATCGGCAGACCGTCCTCCGCGCTGCGTTCCAGGCGTACGACGAGGTCGGCGGCGAGCGCTTTGATGGCTTCCAGCCCCGGCCTGCCCCAGGCGCGGGGCGCGGTGTCGGCGGCACACACGGTGCCGAGCGCCATGCCGGAGCTGTCGATGAGCGGGGCGCCGAGATAGGAGCGGATGCCGTACTCGTCGACGACCGGGTTGCCCGCGAACCGGGGATAGTCGCGGACGTCCTCCAGGACGAGTGCCTTGCGGCGGACGACCACATGGGGGCAGAAACCATGGTCCCGGGGCAGCACCCGGCCGATCGCGGCCCTGCTGCCGTCGTCCCGGACGACCGGTGCGGTGGCGGGGGCGCTCAGGCCCGCGAAGAACTGGTGGTCCTCGCCGATGAAGTTGACCATGGCGTAGAGCGCGCCGGTGAGCTGGGCGAGGTGGCCGGCGAAGGTGTCGAGCACGGGATCGGGCCGGTCCGCCAGGCCGAGTCGGCGCAGCCGGTGGACGCGGGCGGGGGCCTCCTTGTCCTCGGGGGTGAGCAGCAGGCCCCGGACCGGCCGGGGCGGCTCGTAGCTCATGGCCGGACTCCGTCGCGGTGGGCGTAACTCATATAGCGGCTCCGTGGGCGGTAGGGCGGGATCACATGTGGGCGCCGTGGCTGGGCGCGGTCGCCGGCGCGTGGGCGAGGAGGTGGCGTACGAGGACGAGCAGGGTCTGGACGCCGGAGCTGGAGATCCGGGCGTCACAGGGCACCACGGGGATCTCCGGATCGAGATCGATGGCGGCGCGTACCTCCTCGGGGTCGTAGCGGTGGGCGCCGTCGAACTCGTTGACCGCGACGATGAAGGCGAGCCCGCGCTCCTCGAAGAAGTCCACGGCGGCGAAGCAGTCCTGCAGGCGCCGGGTGTCGGCGAGGATCACCGCGCCGAGCGCGCCCTCGGACAGCTCGTCCCACATGAACCAGAACCGCTCCTGCCCGGGCGTGCCGAACAGGTACAGCACGTGTTCCGGGTCGAGGGTGATGCGGCCGAAGTCCATGGCGACCGTGGTCTCCATCTTGTTCTCGACGCCGTCGAGACTGTCCTTGCCGACACTGACCGTGGTGAGCAGCTCCTCCGTGCTGAGCGGCGCGATCTCGCTGACCGCACCGACGAAGGTGGTCTTGCCGACCCCGAACCCGCCCGCGACCAGGATCTTGAGCGCGGTCGGGAACGGGTCAGAGCTGTCGTCGTAGTCCATCGAGCACTGCCTCCAGCAGGGACCGGTCGGTGGGAGTGTGGTGGTACGCGGGCGGCTTGGTGGTCAGCGCACCGCAGTCGACCAGGTCCGACAGGAGCACCTTGGTGACCACGGCGGGCAGCTTCAGCTGGGCGGCGACCTCGGCGACGGAGACGGGCGCGCGGCACAGGTCGAGTGCCTGGGCGTGCTCGGGGCCGAGGTAGCCGAGCGGGGTGACGCCCGTGGCCATCACCTGCGACATCAGGTCGAGGGCGATGCTGGGCTTCGTGCGGCCGTTGCTGACCGTGAACGGCCGCACCAGCCGCCCGGCCGCGTCGTCCAGCCAGGGCCCCTCGCCGGCTGCGGCCACGCTCAAGGCCTCGTCGCCGGGGATTCGACGGCGTGCTGCCGGGGAGCGGTCACCAGGTACGGGCGGACGCTCTTGACCAGCATCGCCATCTCGTAGCCGAGCACCGCCGCGTCGGCCTCGCGGCCGGCCAGCACGGCGAGGCAGGTGCCGGAGCCGGCGGTGGTCACGAACAGCAGCGTCGAGTCGAGTTCGACGACGACCTGGCGGACCTCTCCGCCGTCGCCGAACCGCACGCCCGCGCTGCGGCCGAGGGAGTACAGGCCGGAGGCCAGGGCCGCCATGTGGTCGGCGCTGTCGGCGTCCAGGCCGTGCACGGACTTCACCAGCCCGTCGCAGGACAGGAGCACCGCGCTGGAGGTGTGCGGTACGCGCTGCACGAGGCCGCTCAGCAGCCAGTCGAGGTCGGATGCGGGGACGGTCGGCGCGTCGCTCGCCATGGTGGATCGACTCCTTGGGGTACGAAGATCTGCGGGAGCGCTGGGGGTGGGGGTACGGCGTGGAGGTGCGGGGGCGGTCATCCGGCCGGGGCGCTCCCCTCGGACCGGCCGGTGCCGCGGCCACCGTCGCCCGCGGGCGCGGGGGCGTGTGCTGGAGGTATGGGCGCCGGGGGCATGTCTTCTCGGGACATGGGGTCCGGGGCTGTGTGGTGCGCGGCCGTGTGGTGCAGGGCCATGTGCTCTGGAGCTGTGTGGTCCGGGGCCCGGTTGGGCCGGGACATGTGGTCTGGAGCCATGTGGTCCGGGGCCGTGTGGTGTGGGGCCATGAGAGGCCGGGCCGGTTGGTCCGGGGCTGCGGCGTCCGCGCGCGTGTAGTCCGGGCCCGTGTGGTCGGGGCCCGGCATGTAGTCCACGCCCGTGTGGCCGGAGCCCACGTGAGTGGCCCCCGTGTCGTCGGGTCCCATGTGGTCGGACCCCATGTGCCCCGATCCCCCGTGGTACGGGCCGCTGTGGGGGGCGCCGACGTGTTCCGGGCCGCTGGCGTGGTCGGGACGTACGCGGGCCGGCTGGGTGGAGTCGGGCGCGGCGGCCGGGAGGTGGGTGCCATCCATGTGGGCGGCGTCCATGTGGGACGAGCCCAGCTGCCCGTACTCCGGCTTCCCGTCCAGCCGCGGTGTCCCGTACTCCGGGGTCCGGTATTCGGACGACGCCCCGTACTCCGGCCGCGACTGTTCCGGCTCCAGGCTCTGCTGGGCCTCGGCGAGTCCGATCCCGCGCTGGAAGGCGGCCATCAGACCGGGGTCGTGGCCGGGGACGGCGTCGGAGTCCTGACGGGGTGCGGGGCCGCCGCGCAGCTGGGGCACGATGTGCTCCTGGGCGCGCCGACGGGGCAGCTGGGGCTTGTCCATGGTGCCGCGCACCGTGCCGACGCGCGGCGTGGGCAGCACGCCCGCGTGCGTCTCCACCACCGCCCGGTCCCCGGCGTTGACGCCCGGCACCGCCTCGGCGGGGGTGGGCCGCGTCTCCCGGGCGCCGCGCACGGGCAGCGGGGCAGGGGCGGCTCCGTGCCGCCCGTGCCCGTCGCCGTCGGCCCCGCGCCGCCCGGATCCGCGCTGGGCGTGCCGCCGCCGTCCGGAGCCCGCCGCGGCCTCGGCACCGTCCCCGGCCCCGGCGCCGCCACCGGCCGCGGACGCACTCCCGGCCCCGGACACGCCCGTTCCCCAGGACACGCTTCCCGCCCCGGACGCCCCCCCGTTCCCCGATGCCTGCGCGGACGCCGGCACGGCCGCTCCTGTCTGCGGCGACGTCCCGGTGTCCGCCGTGGGCCGGCCCTGGGACTGCGGCTGCGGCTGCGGCTGCGGCTGCGGCTGCGGCTGCGGCTGCGGCTGCGGCTGCGGCTGCGGCTGCGGCATGGCTGTCCCGGCGCCCGTGCCCGGCACGCCCGGCGGGTTGCCCAACAGCGTCTGCGGGACGACGAGAACGGCCTGCACACCGCCGTAGATGTTGGTCTGCAGCCGCACATGGATGTGGTGCCGGCGGGCGAGCTGGGAGACGACGTAGAGGCCGATGCGGCCGTCGGCCAGCAGGCTGGCGACGTTGACCTGGTCGGGGTCGGCGAGCAGGGCGTTCATCCGGCTCTGTTCGCCGACGGGCATCCCCAGCCCGCGGTCCTCGACCTCCACGGCGAGCCCGGAGGTGACGAGGTTGGCGCGCAGCAGTACCTGGGTGTGCGGGGCGGAGAAGACGGTGGCGTTCTCGATGAGTTCGGCGAGCAGGTGGATGACGTCGGCGACGGCGTGGCCGCGCAGTTCGCCGTCGATGGGGGGCACGAGCTTGACCCGGGAGTACTGCTCGACCTCGGCGATGGCGGAGCGCAGCACCTCGGTCATGCTGACCGGGTTGCTCCACTGCCGGCGGGAGACCGCGCCGCCGAGCACCGCGAGGTTCTCGGCGTGGCGCCGGATCCGGGTGGCCAGGTGGTCCACGTGGAAGAGGCCCTTGAGCAGGTCGGGGTCCTCGATCTCGTTCTCCAGGTCGTCGAGGATCGAGATCTCCCGGTGCACGAGCGACTGGAGCCGGCGCGCGAGGTTGACGAACACCTCCAGCTTCTGTTCGCTGCCGGCCCGGCTGGAGAGCTGGGCGGCCCGGACGACGGCGGTGACGGCGCCGTCGTACGCGCGGGCCAGGTCGGCGGCGAGCAGTTCGAAGTCGTCGGCGTCCGCGGGCGGCCGGCGGAGCGGGCCGCGCTGCGGCGGGGTCTCGCCCTGACGGAGCGCGTCGACCAGGGCGTGCAGGTCGGCCTCGCCGCGCGCGGCGGTGCGGCGCAGCGCGTCGACGCGGTCGCCGACCGAGCGGGTGGCGCGGTCGGCGGCCACGGCGGCGATGAGGATCGCGGCGACGGCCACGGTGACGGCCCCGGCCAGCACGGCCCACAGGACGGGGCCGGTGCGGGCGCCGGTGGAGCGGATGCTGAAGAGGACCGCGGCGGTGGCGCTGAGCGCGACCGCGAGGGGCGGCAGGACGGCGAGCCGCATGAGCTGGGGCCGTATGTGGGTTTCGGGCAGTGCGGGAGCGGGTCGGGCGACCGGCCGCCCGTGCCGGCCGCCGCCCTCGCGGCGGTCGGCGCGGTTGGCCGGTGCTCGGAGGTGAGACATCTGCGTCCTCGTACTGTCCGTCGGGCCTGTGTCCTCGTGCGGTGCGCCGCGGGCATGCGTCGATGCGGGCGTGCGTCATCACGGCGTCGGCCGGCGGCACCGGCGGATCCGGCCGCGTCGCCCGACGGACACTCACAGTAGTTGCCTGAGCATCACGCGTGGTGGTCAGTTGACAAAGTCCCCCGAGGAGGGTCCCGCTCTGGTATGAGGTGTCGTACGAAAGTCCGATGACCCGCGTGGAGCACGCGGTCGCATCCTCGACAGAAATGATCCGACCTGCTCATAAGCGGTCGCGTACGGAACAGGCATCGGATCCCCCGGGGCACCCCGAGCAATTCGTTCGGGCACCGTCACGCCCTCCCGGCTCCCCGCCGGGACACCCCCAGGGCCCGCTCCGACCACCCTGCCCGCAGAGCCGACTGTCACCCAACGTAGCTGCTTTGGCCTTGACCGGGGTGAGGAGCGGACTGCGGTTCGAGGCGCCCGCCGGAGCGGGCGCCTCGGACCTCCCATGCGACCCGGTCAGGTGAGTGCCGCGAGGCAGAACCGGACGAGTCCGGCGTCGACGTCCAGGATGATCCGCTTCATCTCGTCCCAGGGCGGGTGGAAGCCGCCGGACGCGTCGCCCCACTCGACGGTGAAGCCGAGGATCCTGCCCTTGTGCTCGTCGACGATGTGCCGCGAGTAGGCGTAGTCGTCGCTGGTGCCGCTGGTGGGATACAGCTGGTAGCCGGACATCGGACGGTAGGTACGGCCGCGTACGCCGTGCAGCGCCGCGCAGAACTGCTCGGCGAGCACCATGGAGTCGTCGGCGTCGGCCTTCGCGAGGTACTCCGCGTAGGAGTCCGTGCCACGGCCGCGCCGGTGGTCGTAGGCGGGGTTGAGGAAGTTCTGGGACGGGTCGTCGGACTGGCTCTCGTCGTCGCCCCAGACGGTCAGCATGTCCTCGGAGTAGCTGTGCACGTCGACGAACCAGCGGGTGCGCGGATATGTGTCGAAGAGCCATCGGACGTTGCGGGTCTCGGGTTCGGAGAAGGGCCGGGGCCCCTGGTACACGAGGTCGCCGGGGTCGGAGGAGACGCGCGGTGCCGCGGCGGGGTCGAAGGCGGTTGCGAAGTCGAACAGGAAGTCGTAGTTGCGGTTGATGTCGACGCCGATGCGGTCCGGATCGCCGCCGGACTGTGCCGGGTTGCGGTTCTTGCGCCACATCGGCTCGACGGTCTGGCTGTAGTGCCGGCCGTCGGGATTGACCAGCGGGAAGACCACGAGGTCCAGTTCGCGCAGGAGCTTGCGGACGTCGTCGGCGGTGAAGCGGGTCCCGCCGTAGACGAGTCCGGTGCCGGCGCCGTACGCCTCCAGCAGGTCTGCGGCGAGGCCCACCAGGATCTCGCAGCTGCCCCATTCCCGGGCGTGCACACCGCCGATCAGCACGGCGCAGTCGTTGCTCCCGCCCGGACCGGTTCCGATCCGCAGCGCGTGGCAGGCGCGTCCCTCGACCGAGGGCTCGGGCAGGTCGATCAGCTCGCACGTGCCCGGGAAGGCGGTGGCCAGGCTGGTCACGGCGGACTCGACCTCGGTGACGTTCAGGTACGTCATGGCGTTCCTCCCGGCGCCCTAGACCTTGTCGGCCGGCCCGTGAGGCACCGCGTCGGCGGGGGCGAAGCGGTCGCCGTGGCCGACCTCGGCCTGGCGGTCGCGTCCCGCGGCCGTCGCGTCCTCGACCAGGGTGACCGACACGCCTTCACGTTCGAGGACTTCGGCCTGTTCGGGGGATACGTAGGCCTCGATGGTGCAGCTGCCGTCGTCGGCGCGGCGGGCGAGCCCTCCGACGTCGGGACGGGTTTCGCGCAGGAGCGCGCGCAGGGTTTCGACGTCCCGGGCGGTGACACGCACGCGCAGGACGGTCCGTGGGGTGCTGGACATGACGGCTTCTTCCGTGCGGGAGACGCACGCTACGGCACTTTATGCCGGATATGTACGCTGTATCTTCAGGGTGCTCCGCGGCCGTAGAAGGCGTCAAGTGGGGCCTCGGGCAGGCCGCTCAGCAGGCTGTCCAGACCCTGCGTCAGCTCGCGTTCGTCGTCGTACTCGGCGAAGTGCGGGACGAGGGCGCGCAGCCGCGGGTGGTCCGCGGCGGACAGCCGGTGCAGCCCCAGGCGCAGCATCGGGTCCGGCTCCTCGGGGTTGTCCACGATCTGGCGCTTGTCCACGAGCAGACAGCCCAGGGTCCAGGCGACGAAGGTGCGGTGGATCGTGAGCGCGGTGGGGTCGTCGAATCCGGCGCGGGCGAGGACGGCGAACACGTGCTCGGTGAGCTGGAGCCAGGGCTCGGGCCGCCGGGCCACGGGGACGGCGAGCGGGCGGACGGCCACCACGGGCAGCACCTCGGGATGGGCGTGCACGGCACCGGCGAACGCCCGCGCGATGCGCCGCAGTTCGGCCCGCCAGGGCGGTTCGGCGGAGGCGGTGGCCGGGTCGGCGCCCACCTGTCCGGCCGAGGTCCGCAGCCGTTCGTTGACCTCGGCGAAGAAGGCCTCCACCAGGCCGTCGAGCAGTCCTTCCTTGCCGTCGGTGTACCGGTAGAGAGCCATCGGCTCCACTCCCAGGTCCGCCGCCAGGCGGCGCATGGTCAGGGCCGCCAGCCCCTCCCGGTCCACGAGGGCGACGGCCGCGGCGAGCACCACGGGACGGCTCAGGCGCCGCCGCCTCTCCGGTTTGCCGCGCTCCGCCATGGCCGCACTCCGCGCCCCACTCCGGGTACACCGTACATTTCATTCATAATCGTACGTTTTATCCGCGAAACGCGCGTGTTCCCGCGGCGGGGTCAGTCCGAGCGGTCGCCGGTGGCGCGGGCGGGCGGCTCCGCAACGAAGGCGCCGACCGAGCGCCAGGTGCGCCGGAGCTCCCCCGACACGCCCCGCCACCACGCCTCGGCGGGCAGCTTGCCGGCCGGTTCGAAGGGCTCGCCCGGCCGGGGCAGAGCCACCGCCTGGCCGGCCTCCTCGGCGGCCTCCTTCGTCCACTCCCCCGGCTCGGCCCAGGGGTGCGGGGCGAGGTTGAAGGTGCCCCAGTGGATCGGCAGCAGCACGCCGTGCGGCGCCCCGCCCTGCAGGTCGAGGTGGGCGCGCAGGCCCTCCTCGGGGGTCATGTGGATGTCGGGCCAGAACTCGCTGTACGCGCCGATCTGGATCATCGTGGCGTCGAACGGGCCGTGCGCGGCGCCGATGTCCTTGAAGCCCTCGAAGTAGCCGGTGTCACCGCTGTGGTAGATCCGGTGCTCGTCGCCGGCGACGGTCCAGGACGCCCAGAGCGTGTGCTGGGTGTTGCGCAGTCCGCGGCCGCAGAAGTGCCGGGCCGGGGTGGCGGTGAGGGTCAGACCGCCGACCTTCGTGGACTCGTGCCAGTCCAGCTCGCGCAGCCGGTCCGCCGGGACACCCCAGTGCTCCAGGTGGGCGCCGACGCCGAGCGGCACGGCGAACAGGGTGTCCGTGCCCGCCAGCGCCTTGATGCTGGGCAGGTCCAGGTGGTCGTAGTGGTCGTGGGAGATGACGACGACGTCGACCGGGCCGAGCGCGGCCAGCGGCAGCGGCACCGGGTGCAGCCGCTTGGGCCCGGCGAAGGGGAACGGGGAGCAGCGCTCGCCCCAGACGGGGTCGAACAGGACGCGGTGACCGTCGATTTCGGCGAGCACGCTGGAGTGACCCATCCAGGTCAGCCGCAGTCCCGTCGCGGGCGGTCCGGCCAGGTCGGCGAAGGTGGTGGGGTGCACCGGGACGGTGCCCTTGGGGGCGCGCAACGGCCGGGTGTCCTTGTCCAGGAAGACCTTCGCGAGGTCCACGGTGGAGCCGGACGGGCGGGTACGGGCGGGGCCGCCGGGGTTCTGGAAGACACCGTTCCTGAAGTGGGGCGAGCGGCGGATGCGTGCCAGGCGCTCACCGCCCGGGTCCGCGCCGAAGGCCGCGGGCCGCAGCGCGCGGAGCCCGGAGCTCGGAGAACGCAAACCGGTCACGGTACCTCCCGGTGGAGTGGGTGAGGCCCTCCATTATGGTCGGCTCATCCGGCGGTCCCGGTAGGCAGGGGTACGCCGGACCGATGCCGGGGGCCGGCTCCGCGCCCGTCGGGCCGTCGAGGCCCGGAGGTCGCCGTCAACTCCTGGGCGGACGGCCGGTGATGGGCGTCCCTGTTCCGTGACACCGGTACGGAGACCGGCGGAGCGGGATCGTTTGCGACCGGTAGCGCTCACTTGCGATCGACTACGACTAGGGTGAGCGCGTGGCAAGAGTGCGGTTGAGCGTGGCCGAGCGGCGGGAGGAGCTGCTGCGGGCGGCCATCGGGCAGATCGAGGCGCGGGGCGTGGCGGCGGTGCGGATCGCCGACGTGGCCGCGGCCCTCGGTGTGAGCAACGCGCTGGTGCTGTACCACTTCTCCACCAAGGAGAAGCTGGTCGCCGACGCGTTCGCGTACGCGGCCGAGGACGACCTCGCACACCTGCGCAAGGTGGTGGGCCGGCGGACCACCGCGCTGCGCCGGCTGCGGGCCGCGGTGCGCTGGTACGCGCCGACCGGGCAGGCCAAGGGCTGGCGGCTGTGGATCGAGGGCTGGGCCGTGGCCCTGCGCGAGCCCGCTCTGCGCGAGGTCACCCGGGAGCTGGACAAGCAGTGGAAGGCGGCGATCGCCGAGGTCATCGCCGAGGGCGTCGCCGCCGGTGAGTTCGCGTGCGCGGACCCGGCCGGCGCGGCACTGCGGCTGACCGCGCTGCTGGACGGCCTGGCGGTACAGCTGACGTCGTACCCGGGCGCGGTGGCGCGCTCCCGCGCACAGGAGTGGGTGGACGACGCCCTCGCCCGGGAACTGGGCCTGGACCGGAAGACGTTGACCGAACAGGCACGGTGACCGAGGGGCACGGTGACCAACGGGCGCGATGCGCACGGCGGGCACGGTGACCACGCAGGCACGATAGGCGCACGGGCACGGTGGAGCGCACGGGCACGGTGACCACGCAGGCACGATGCGCAGGGCGGGCACGGTGACCACGCAGGCACGATGGGCGCATGGGCACGGTGGAGCGCACGGGCACGGTGACCACGCAGGCACGATGCGCAGGGCGGGCACGGTGACCACGCAGGCACGATGGGCGCACGGGCACGGTGACCGAGCGGGCCGCACCCCGCACACCGCCCCGCATCCCACCGGCCGCGCATCCCACCCGCCCCGGACCACTGGCCCGGCCACGCCCCGCCGACCCCGGCAGGCGGCAGGGCGCGGTGTGCCGGTCAGGCCACCGAGGCGATGCGCATCTTGATGTCGTCCGGGGAGAGGGTGCCCTTGGCGGTGACATGGTCGCCGGAGGACTCGCCGCGCAGGCGGCGGCCGATCCAGGGGACGAGGTACTCGCGGGCCCAGTGGACGTCGTCGCGGCGGATGTCCAGCGTGCCCCGGGGCGGCAGCGGCGGCCACGGCTGCTCCGGGTCGGCCGGGACGTCCAGGCCGAGAGCCTGTCCGGCGCGCAGCGCCACGCGCGTGTGGCCCTCGGGCGACAGGTGCAGCCGGTCGTTGTCCCAGGCCCTGCGCTCCTGCACGGACTTCAGGGACCACAGGTCGAGGACGGGACAGCCGTACCGGTCGGCGATGGCCCGGACGTGCCCGTTGTAGGTGGCGATCTTGCCGCGCAGATGCTTCAGCACGGGCACGCCCCGGGTGTCGAAGCCGGTCGCCACCAGCACGGTTCCCGCGGCCTCGGTCAGCCGGGCCACGGCGCGTTCGAAGCGCTCGGCGACCTCGTCCGGGTCGGTGCCCGGGCGGATGATGTCGTTGCCGCCCGCGCAGAAGGAGACCAGGTCGGGGGCGAGTTCGACGGCCTTGGGAAGCTGGTCGGCCACGATCTGGTCCAGCAGCTTCCCGCGCACGGCGAGGTTGGTGTACTGGAAGTCCCCCTCGGGGCGCCGGTCGGCGAGCAGTACCGCGAACCGGTCGGCCCAGCCCACGAACGCCCCGTCGGGGCCGGGGTCGCCCACGCCCTCGGTGAAGCTGTCCCCCACCGCCACGTACGACCCGATCACTGATGCGTTGTCATTCTTCGAATCGTCTGCCACGTCGGACCATGATTCACCTTCCGATGTGACCTACGCGACCGTAGGCCGGGGTTGACGAACGGTGAGATGAGCCACTCTTAAATAATTTGCCAAGCCAGGAATAGGCGGTGCCGGACAGTCGGACGACGGGGGTCAGCCGACGGGGACGCCGTGCGCGCGAAGGTAGGCGACCGGGTCCACGTCCGATCCGTAGTCCGGCGTGGTGCGGATCTCGAAGTGCAGGTGCGGGCCGGTGACGTTGCCGGTGGCGCCGGACAGGCCGACCTGCCGGCCCGCGGTCACGGTCTGGCCGGCCGAGACGGAGAGCTGCGAGAGGTGGGCGTACTGGGCGTAGTGGCCGTCGTTGAGCTTGAGGACGACCTGGTTGCCGTACGCGCCGCCCCAGCCGGCGGAGACGACGGTGCCCGCGGCGACGGCCTTGAGGGGGGTGCCGGTCGGGACGACGAAGTCGACGCCGGTGTGGTAGCCGCTGGACCACATGCTGCCGGCGACGTGGTAGCCGGTGCCGATGGTGGCGCCGGCCACCGGCAGGGTGTAGCCGGCGGAGGCGGTCTGCGCGGTGCCGGACCCGGCCGGCTGGGCGGGCTTCGGGGCGGCCGGCCGGGCGGGCTTCGGGGTGGCGGACTCGGTGCGGGCCGGCGCGGCCTGCGTGCCGAGGCTGAGCTTCAGGCCCGGGTGAATGAGCGCCGGGTCGGCGCCGATGGCCTGCCGGTTGTCGTCGTAGAGCCGCTGCCAGCCGCCGCTGACGTGCTGCTCCTCGGCGATCCTGGCGAGGCAGTCGCCGCCGCGCACGGTGTAGGTGCGCACGCCCGCCTCCGGCTGGGCGGCGGTCTTGCCTGCCGTCTCCGGGAGGGACCGCACGGCCGCTTCGGACACGGACTGCGCGGGGGTCGCGGCGTGCGCCCCGGTGGCCCCGACGAGCGGGAGGGCGAGGGCGGCGCCACCGGTACCGGCGGCGGCGAGGGAGCGGGAAAAACGCGGGGTCTTGGGGCGTCGGTGCTTACCCTTGGCGGGCATGGCGCTGTTCCTCTCCGGCGCCTGCGAGGTCAGCTGTCGGGTTCGGGCTGGAGCTGCCCGGCCGTGCGCGCACGGCTGCACCCCTAGCCTGTCGCGGAGACCGGGACAGGCAGTCGTACCTGGTGGGTCCCCCGCTCCTGCCGTCACGGGTCATGAGTGGGGAGTCCGGACGGCGGCAGGATTCGGCGTTCCGTCCGGTTGGGTGGCGAACGTAAGCGAGTGGAACGCACGGAAACAAGCATCCGCCTTCGACCGTGGGGTGTTCGGGGTGATCGGATGCGGGAATGCGCGGTCACCCTCCGTGAATTCCCGCACCCTTCACTCTGTCAATTCCCTGCTCCCGCACCATCATTACGTGGACATGACCCGCGACGCTCGGTCACGGATATGACGCTCCTCACGCAGACGCCCCAGGCCCCCTTATTACATACCGACTTGGAATGAACGTATCGATTCGGACAGATAGCTCAGATGCGGCGCAGTCGGATGACCGTCGCGTCCAAGTCGCCCTTCAGTGCGGTGTGCAGCCCGTGGTGCAGCAGCACGGCACCTCGATGCACTTCGCCCGTTTCACGGCATTCGTACGAAGCTGTCGGGTCGAGCCCGCGCAGCCGCACCGCCGGGACCGGCTCGCCGTGGTGCTGCGCCTGGAGCCAGGCGAGGACGACGGTCTCCTCGCCCCGGAGGTACTGCACGGCACCCAGGCCGCCCGCCGGGGGACGCAGCCGGTACAGCTCGCCGTGCTGTACGACCGGGCGGATCTCCTTGTACAGCTCCGCCCACCGCCGGGCCTCGGCCAGCTCCTGCGCGCTCCACTCCGTCAGGTCTCCGCCCACCCCGAGCACGCCCGCCATGGCACTGACGAACCGGAACCGCAGTGAGCTGACCCGCCCGTTGAGCTGGGTGTTGGGGCTGTCGGTGACCCAGGCCGCCATCACGCGCGCGGGATGGATCTGGGTGAACCCGTGCTGGATGGCGAGCCGGTCCAGCGGGTCGGTGTTGTCGGAGGTCCACACCTGGTCGGTGCGGCCGAGCACGCCGAGGTCGATCCGGCCGCCGCCGCCCGAGCAGGATTCGAAGGCGACCCCCGGATGGGCCGCCCGCAGCCGGTCCAGCAGGGCGTACAGGGCGCGGACGTGGTCCACCCACAGGCGCTGCGGGTACGGCTCCCCGGGCCAGCCGGCGTCGGTGAAGCAGCGGTTGAAGTCCCACTTCACATAGTCGATCGGGGCGCTGGACAGCAGGGTGTGCAGCCGCTCCCACAGGTACTCCTGCACGTCCTCGCGTGCGAGGTTGAGAACGAGCTGGTTGCGCAGTTCCGTCCGCTTACGTCCCGGTTGGTACTGCACCCAGTCGGGGTGGGCGCGGTACAGGTCGCTGTCGGGGTTGACCATCTCGGGCTCGACCCAGATGCCGAACCGCATGCCCAGGCCGTGCACCTGGTCGGCGAGGGGCTTGAGGCCGTGCGGGAAGCGGTCGGGATTGGGCGTCCAGTCGCCGAGGCCCGCGCGGTCGCTGGTGCGGGCGCCGAACCAGCCGTCGTCGACGACGAACAGCTCGATGCCGATCTCGGCGGCCCGGCGGGCGAGCGCGAGCTGCTGCTCCTCGGAGATGTCGAAGAAGGTGGCCTCCCAGGAGTTGAACAGCACGGGCCGGTCCCGGTCGGCGTCCGGGATGACGTAGGCGCGCTGGTAGGCGTGCCAGGCGCGGCTCGCGCCGCCGAAGCCGCCGTCGCTCCACAGGCCCGCGAAGACCGGGCTGGTGTACGACTCCCCGGGCGCGAGGAGCAGCAGGCCCGAGTCGTCGTGGCCGGCACCGCCGGTGATCTGCACGCGCGCGTCAGGGAGTTGGGCGACCGCGATGCGCCAGGAGCCGGACCAGCCGAGCGCGCAGCCGTAGACCTCGCCGCGCTCCTCGGTGGCGTCGGTGTCGAGGGCGACCCAGGGCAGGTGCTGGTGGCCGGTGTGACCGCGGCGACTGCCGATGACCTTCTCGCCGTAGGTGAGGGGGGCGGCGGTGAGCCGGGACTCGGCGGCCCAGCGGCCGTGCAGCTGGGACAGCCGCCAGCCCTCGCGGTCGGGCAGCGTCCAGGTGGCCGCGTCGGCCCGCAGCAGCTCCACGCGCGTGTGGCCGCCGTTCACGACGGTCACCCAGCGCTCGACCACGTCGCCGCGCATCCGGTAGTGCAGCGTGATCCCCACGCCGTCGTCGTCGAAGCGCAGCCGCAGTTCGTCGCCCTCCGTGCCGTACGACACGAACCGCCACTCGGTGCCGCGCCGCTCCTCGGTCCGGACGGACAGGGCGGGGCGGACGAAGCGGGGTCCGCCCTCGACGGGGTATTCCTCGCGGCCGTCGAGCGGGGACTCGAAGGGCCAGTAGCCGGGCAGCGAGCGCACCGCGAGCGCCTCGGCGTCGACGAGCGCGATCCGCGGCCCCCAGTGGAGGTGCAGCAGCTCGTCCGCGTCGGTGAGATGCAGCGCATAACTGCTGTTGGGGCCCGACAGGAGCCAGGTACGACCGTTTTCGGCGATGTCCACCATCGAGACCTCACAAGTGCCAACAGATCCGCGCAAGTGCAAACATCATCAGGTGCGCGCACCCCACTGGCAATGCCTGTGGACAACTCATTGCCTGAGGAAATCGATGCCGTATGGTCGACTGAGCGCCCGCCGACGAGCCGCGACGGCGGCGACCGACCGGGAGGAGCCCCCGTGACGCAGCAGGTCCCGTCGACCGAGCCGGAGCTGGCCGGAGTGCGCAATTTCCGCGATGTGGGCGGGCTGCCGACCGTGGACGGACGGCGGGTGCGTCACGGGGTCCTCTTCCGCAGCGGCCATCTCGCGCACGCGACGCAGGAGGACGCGGCCTTCCTCGCCTCCCTGGGCCTGCACACGGTCTTCGACTTCCGCAACGCGGCCGACCAGAAGCTGGAGGGCCCCGACGTCGAGCTGCCCGGCGTGCGGTACGTGAACCTGCCGCTGAGCGACCCGGCGGACGGCGCCGCGTTCTGGAAGATGGTCCGCGAGGGCGACCTCGACCAGCTGCGCGCGATCCTGGACGACGGCAAGGGCGCGGCGCGGATGATCGCCTCCTACCGGAAGATCGTCACCGAGCGCACGGCCGAGCACTCCCGTGTGCTGCACGCGCTCGCCGACGACAGCGTGCCCGCGCTGATGCACTGTGCGGCCGGCAAGGACCGCGCGGGCATCTCCGTGGCGGTGACGCTGCTCGCCGTGGGGGTGGAGCGGGACGCGATCCTCGCCGACTACCTGGAGTCGGCCGCCGGGCACCGGCGCTACAAGGTCCGCCGCAGCGGCAGCGCCGACACCGCGTACACCCCGGAGGTGATGGAGCTGCTCGACCCGCTATTCGACGCCCGCGCCGAGTACCTGGAGGCGGCCTTCACGAGCATCGAGCAGACCTGGGGCGACGTGGACACGTACCTGGCGCGGGGCCTGGGCTTCTCGGCCGAGTCCCGCGACCGGCTGCGCGAGCGCCTGCTGCACTGACCCGGGTACCGGGATCAGCCCTTGCCGCCCACCGCGAACAGCAGGTAGAGGAAGGCGGCCAGGACGTGCCCGAGGGCGATGTAGATGATCAGCCGGATCCACAGGGAACGGGGGAACTTCTCCTCGAAGTCGCTCATGGCAGCTCTCCGGTCGGCGCGCCCAGACACAGCGTGGCCGTGGGGCTCTGCAGCAGGGTGTGGACGAACAGCAGCTCCACGCCGTCGTGGTCCTCGGCGGCGAGGCGGTGCGGGGTGAGCGAGTCGAAGTGCGCGCTGTCACCGGGTCCGAGCAGGTGCGCGGTGTCGCCGAGCCGCAGCCGCAGCCGCCCGGTGAGGACGTAGAGCCACTCCTCGCCGGGGTGGACGCGCACGATGTCGCCCTGCGAGCCGTACGGCACCCGCACCCGCAGGGCCTGCATGCCGCGGCCGGGCGCGCCGGCCTGGACGTACGTCCAGCCGCCCGCCCGGGTCGGCTCCATGTCGGCGGCCCGCACGATCGCGTCCCGGTCGGCGACCGTCTCGCCGAGCAGCTCGGAGACGGTCGTACCGTAGATACGGGCGAGCGCGAGGAGCATCGGCAGCGACGGCTGGCGGTGTCCGGTCTCCAGGCGGGACAGATGGGCCGGCGAGAGCCCGGCGGCGCGGGCCGCGGCCTCCAGTGTGAGACCGGCGCGCCGGCGCAGGGAGCGCAGCTGCGGCGCGACGGCGGACAGGCCGTCGTCCGGGGCTGGGCCCGGCGCCGGCGCGGCGTCTGAGGCGTTCATGTCTCCATTGAGCCGCAGCCTTGCCCGTGGGGCAATTTTCTTGCCTCACAGGCAAAGATTCCCCAGTCCCGCCGCCGCGGTCAGCGGTTGGCCACCGCCTGCTTGATCAGGGTCTTGCCGAAGTCCCACATCAGGCCGCCGCCGCTGTGCGCGTCGTCCATCACGGCGGTGAAGGCCTCCACGAAGCGCTCCACGTCCGTCTCGTCGACGACCAGCGGCGGGATGAGCTTGATCACCTCCAGGTGGTCGCCGGAGACCTGGGTGAGGATCCGGTGCTTCTGCAGCAGCGGTACGACGACCATCTGCGCGAACAGGCCCTTGCGGGCCGCCTGCAGCATGGTCCAGCGGCTGCGCAGCTTCAGCGAGGACGGCTTGCCGAACTCGATGCCGATCATCAGGCCCCGGCCGCGGACGTCGGCGAGCAGCTCGTACGTGTCGATCAGCGCGGTGAGCCGGGACTTCAGCAGCTCGCCCGTCCGGCGCACGCCGGCCACGATCTGCTCGTTCTCCATGACCGACAGCACGGCGAGCCCGCACGCCATCGCCTGGGCGTTGGAGCCGAAGCTCGCCGAGTGCACCAGCACCCGGTCCATGGACGAGTAGACCTTCTTGAAGATCCACTCTTTGCCCAGGGTGGCGCCGACGGGCACATAGCCGCCGGACAGGGCCTTGGCCACGCACACCAGGTCGGGTTCGACACCGTCCTCGTGCTGGTAGGCGTAGAAGTCGCCGGTGCGGCCGAGGCCGGTCTGCACCTCGTCGGCGATGAGCAGCGCCTTGTGCCGGTGCAGCAGCTCCTGCGCGGCCCGCAGATAGCCGGGCGGCGCCTCGTGCACGCCCTTGCCCTGGATCGGCTCCACGATCAGCGCGGCGACGTCGCCCTTCTTCAACTCCCGGGCCAGGGCGTCGAGATCGCCGAGCGGCACGGCGGTGTCGGGCAGCAGCGGGGCGAACCCGTCGCGGAAGCCGCGCTCGCCGTTGACCGACAGGGAGCCGGTGGTCAGACCGTGGAAGGCGTGGTCGCAGTAGAGGACGCGTGGCCTGCCGGTGGCGTACCGGGCGAACTTCAGGGCCGTCTCGACCGCCTCGGTGCCGCTGTTGCCGAAGAACACCCGGTCCAGGTGCGGGCTGTGGGTCAGCAGCCGCTCGGCGAGCAGGCCGGGCAGCGGCTGGCAGTCGAAGCGGGTGAGGTCGGCGAGGTCCAGGTCCAGGACGTCGTGCAGCGCCTTGCGGACGACCGGGTGGTGGCGGCCCAGGCCCATCACCCCGAACCCGGCGAGCATGTCCAGGTAGTCGTTGCCCTCCGCGTCGAAGAAGTGGGCGCCCTCGGCGCGCTCGTAGACCTTGTCGAAGCCGATGGTGTGCAGCATCCGCGGCAGCTGCGGGTTGAGGTGCTTCGCGTGCAGCTCGTAGCGTTCGGCTCCGCGCTCGGCGAGCAGGGCGCCGAGGTCGAACTCGCTGGTCATTCACTCTCCTTGACGGTGCCGCCCACGTCCCCGACGGCCAGACTGCCACTGATCCGCCCGGCGATCTCCACCGGCGTGAGGCCGATGTCGGCCAGCACCTCGCTGCGTTTGGCGTGCGCGAGGAACTGCTCCGGGATCCCGAACCGCCGTACCGGCACGTCCACGTCGGCGTCTCCCAGAGCCAGCGCCACCGCCGAACCGACGCCCGCGGACCGGCTGTTGTCCTCGACCACGGCCACCAGGCGGTGCTCGGCCGCGAGTCCCGGCAGCGCGGGGTCGACCGGCTTCACCCAGCGCGGGTCCACCACGGTGCAGCCGATGCCGCGGGCCTCAAGCAGCTCGGCGGCCTGGAGGCACACGGAGGCCATCACGCCGACCGCCACCAGCAGCACCTCGGGGCGGCCGGCGCGGTGCAGCACGTCCATGCCGCCGAGCCGGTCGAGAGCCGGGACGCTCGGGCCGACGGACTCCTTCGGGAAGCGCACCAGGGTGGGGGCGTCGTCCACGGCGACCGCCTCGCGCAGCTGGGCGCGCAGCTGGCCGGCGTCGCGCGGCGCGGCGATCCGCAGGCCCGGGACGACCTGGAGGACGGACATGTCCCACATGCCGTTGTGCGAGGGTCCGTCGGTGCCGGTCACGCCGGCCCGGTCCAGGACGAAGGTGACCCCGCAGCGGTGCAGGGCGACGTCCATGAGCAGCTGGTCGAAGGCCCGGTTGAGGAAGGTGGCGTAGACGGCGACGACCGGGTGCAGCCCGCCGGTGGCGAGACCGGCCGCGGAGACGGCCGCGTGCTGCTCGGCGATCCCGACGTCCCACACCCGGTCCGGGAAGCGTTCGGCGAATCCGGCGAGACCCACCGGATGCAGCATGGCCGCCGTGATCGCCACGACGTCCTCGCGCTCCTCCCCGATCCGTACCATCTCCTCGCCGAACACCGAGGTCCAGGAGGGTCCGTTGGACGGGGCGAGCGGCTCGCAGGTCAGCGGGTCCATCACGCCGACGGTGTGGAAGTGGTCCTCCTCGTGCGCGAGGGCGGGCTCGTAGCCGCGGCCCTTCTCGGTGAGGCAGTGCACCAGGACGGGGCCGTGGAAACGTTTCGCGCGGCGCAGCGCGGACTCGACGGCCTGGATGTCGTGGCCGTCGATCGGACCGAGGTACTTCAGGCCCAGGTCCTCGAACATGCCCTGCGGGGCGAAGGCGTCCTTGAAGCCCTTCTTCGCGCCGTGCAGGGACTCGTACAGGGTGGTGCCGACGACCGGGGTGCGCTGGAGCACCTCCTTGCCCCAGGCGAGGACCTTCTCGTAGCCGTCGGTGGTGCGCAGGGTCGCCAGGTGGTTGGCGAGTCCGCCGATGGTGGGGGCGTAGGAGCGTTCGTTGTCGTTGACGACGATGATCAGCGGCCGGTCCCTGGCCGCGGCGATGTTGTTGAGCGCCTCCCAGGCCATGCCGCCGGTCAGCGCGCCGTCGCCGATGACCGCGACCACGTGGCCCTTCTCCCCCAGCACCTGGTGGGCCTTGGCGAGGCCGTCGGCCCAGCCCAGCGCGGTGGAGGCGTGGCTGTTCTCGATGACGTCGTGCTCGGACTCCTCGCGCGAGGGGTAGCCGGACAGCCCGCCCTTGCCGCGCAGCTTCGAGAAGTCCTGACGTCCGGTCAGCAGCTTGTGGACATAGCTCTGGTGGCCGGTGTCCCACAGGATGCGGTCGACCGGTGACTCGAAGACCCGGTGGAGCGCGATGGACAGTTCCACCACGCCCAGGTTGGGCCCGAGGTGACCGCCGGTCCTCGACACCGCGTGCACCAGGAACTCACGTATCTCCTCGGACAGTTCACCGAGTTCCGCCTCGGACAGCGCCTTCAGGTCGCGTGGTCCCCGGATGTTCTCCAGAATGGTCACGCTCGGGCCCCCTCTCGGTCCGTGCCTTGCCTCAACTCACTTGGTCTGCGGGGCTCGTCCGCTCGGCGAGCTTCATGGCCTCCTCGATGAGGGTCTCCACGATCTTCGACTCGGGGACGGTCTTGACGACCTCGCCCTTGACGAAGATCTGCCCCTTGCCGTTGCCCGAGGCAACCCCGAGGTCGGCCTCCCGGGCCTCCCCCGGACCGTTGACCACGCACCCCATCACCGCGACCCTGAGCGGCACTTCCATGCCGTCCAGACCAGCGGTGACCTCCTCGGCGAGCTTGTACACGTCCACCTGGGCCCGGCCGCAGGACGGGCAGGAGACGATCTCCAGCCGCCGCTGCCTGAGCCCCAGCGCCTCCAGGATCTGGATGCCGACTTTGACCTCCTCGGCGGGCGGTGCGCTCAGGGAGACCCGGATGGTGTCCCCGATGCCGCGCGAGAGCAACGCCCCGAAGGCGACGGCCGACTTGATCGTGCCCTGGAACGCCGGGCCGGCCTCGGTGACCCCCAGGTGCAGGGGGTAGTCGCACTGCTCGGCGAGCTGGCGGTAGGCCTCGATCATGACGACGGGGTCGTTGTGCTTGACCGAGATCTTGATGTCGTGGAAGTCGTGCTCCTCGAAGAGGGACGCCTCCCAGAGGGCCGATTCGACGAGGGCCTCGGGGGTCGCCTTGCCGTACTTCTGGAGCAGGCGCCGGTCCAGGGAGCCGGCGTTGACGCCGATCCGGACCGGCGTGCCGTGGTCCCTGGCGGCCCGCGCGATCTCCTCCACCTGGTCGTCGAACTTCTTGATGTTGCCGGGGTTCACACGGACCGCGGCGCAGCCGGCCTCGATGGCCGCGAACACGTACTTGGGCTGGAAGTGGATGTCCGCGATCACCGGGATCTGCGACTTGCGGGCGATGGTCGCGAGGGCGTCCGCGTCGTCCTGCGTGGGGCAGGCGACGCGGACGATCTGGCAGCCGGACGCGGTGAGTTCCGCGATCTGCTGGAGGGTGGCGCCGATGTCGGACGTACGGGTCGTCGTCATCGACTGCACCGACACCGGGGCTCCGCCCCCGACCGCCACCGGCCCGACCTGGACCTGCCGCGACAGGCGCCGCGGCGCGACCGGACGGCCCGGTACCTCGGGAACGCCCAAGGGGACGGCGGTCATCGCCTCACTCCCGGTTTCCGGAGACGGTCTCGCGCATCGCCCGCAGCGACTCCTTCAGGGAGCCCATGGTGGCCAGGACGGCGGTGGGCTCGTAGCCGCAGTGCGCCATGCAGTTGGCGCAGCGCGGGTCCTTGCCGCGGCCGTACTTGTCCCAGTCGGTCTTCTCGATGAGTTCGCGGTACGTCGGCACGTACCCGTCGCTCATCAGGTAGCAGGGGCGCTGCCAGCCGAAGAGCGAGTAGTTCGGGATCGCCCACGCGGTGCACGGGAAGTCGACCTTGCCCTCCAGGAAGTCCAGGAAGAGCGGGGAGTGGTTGAGCCGCCACTTCCTGCGGTTGCCGCCCGCGAAGGCCTTCTTGAACAGTTCGCGGGTCTGCTCGACGCCGAGGAAGTGCTCCTGGTCGGGGGCCTTCTCGTAGGCGTAGGCGGGCGAGATCATCATCTCGTCGACCTTGAGGTCGTCGTTGAGGAAGTTGAGCACCTCGATGATGGTCTGCGGGGTGTCGGTGTTGAAGAAGGTGGAGTTGGTGGTCACCCGGAAGCCGCGCCGCTTGGCCTCCTTGATGGCCTCCACCGCCTCGTCGAACACGCCTTCCTTCGCAACGGACTCGTCGTGCCGTTCACGCAGGCCGTCGATGTGCACGGCGAAGGCGAAGTAGGGCGAGGGGGTGAACTGGTCCATCTTCTTGCGCAGCAGCATCGCGTTGGTGCACAGGAAGACGTACTTCCGCTTCGCCACCAACTGCCGCACGATCTCGTCGATCTGAGGGTGCATCAGCGGCTCGCCGCCGGCGATGGAGACCATCGGCGCACCGGACTCCAGCACCGCACCCACCGCCTGGGCGACCGGCATGCGCTGCTTGAGCACACCGGCCGGGTGCTGGATCTTGCCGCAGCCCTCGCACTTCAGATTGCAGGCGAACAGCGGTTCCAGCTCGACAATGAGCGGAAACTTGTCCCGCCTGCGGAGCTTCTGTTCAGCCAGGTACGTAGCGACCTTGATGGACTGACGCAACGGCATGGCCATCTGGCTCACCTCCGGGGGAGCAGCAAAGAACGGTGCCATTCGAAAAAAGCAGGAAGGATGGAACGAAGAACGCGGAAGGCGGATATTCCACCGCGTACCGTGCCGATCCGGACGAGTTCGTGTTCGGGAGCGTCCACGACCACCCGGACGGCCGCGACCGGGCGTTCGCCCGTGCGGACGGCGGCCAGCAGCGTGGCCGCCGACTCCATGTCGACCGCGATCGCGCCGGTGGCGAGCAGATCGGACCGCTCGGGTCCCCGGACGACGTGGTCGGAGCCGGTGAGCGGGCCGGTGTGGACCGTGCGTCCGGGCAGCAGGCGCACGAGTTCCTTGACCAGCAGTTCGGTGCCCACGCACGGGACGGTCCCGCGCGGGTCCCGGGTCTCCTCGGCGACGACCAGGTCGCCGGGGTGCATACCGGGGGCGAGTCCGGCACAGAAGCCGGTGGCCAGCACGGCCGTGTCGGCCGCCGCCTGGCCGGCCAGGTGCCGGGTGACGGAGCGTTCCGCCGCACGGGGGCCCATGCCCGTGCGGACGAAGGTCACCGGCCCGCCGGCACCGCTGTGGTCGCCGGTGCGCAGGGCGAGGTGCTCGATGCCGAGCGCGCAGGCGATCAGCAGCGGTGCCGGGGCGGGCTGGTTGTTCACCTCAGCTCACCTTGGCCCCGGACAGCGGCTTCCTGGTGAGCAGGTCGCGCTCGAAGGGATCGCCGTGCAGGTACCGGCCGAGCGCGGTGAGCGGGAACACCTGGCGGTACAGGTGGTAGTTGATGGAGAAGTCCCAGGGGAAGCCGGTGCCGGTGAAGTACGGCTCGTCCCAGGTGCCGTCCTCCCGCTGGGTCCCGGCCAGCCACTGGACGCCGCGCTCGACGGCCTTGGACTCCCTCTCCCCCGCCGCGAGCAGCGCCATCAGCGCCCACGCGGTCTGCGAGGCGGTGGAGGCGCCCCGGCCGCTCCACTCCTTGGCGTACTTGTAGGAGCGCAGGTCCTCGCCCCAGCCGCCGTCGTCGTTCTGGACGCTCTCCAGCCAGGCAACGGCCCGCCGGATCGCCGGATGCGTGCCGGGCAGACCGGCTGCCGTGAGGGCGGGCACCACGGACCCGGTGCCGTAGACGTAGTTGACGCCCCAGCGGCCGAACCACGAACCGTCGGGCTCCTGCTCGGCGAGCAGCCAGTCGATGCCACGCCGGGTGCGCGGGTCCTGGGCCAGGCCCTCGGCGGCGAGCATCTCCACGACGTGCGCGGTGACGTCGGCCGACGGCGGGTCGATGACCTCGCCGAAGTCGCAGAACGGCAGCCGGTTGGGGAACGGGCTGGTGTTGTCCACGTCGAAGGCGCCCCAGGCGCCGTTCTTCGACTGCATGCCGAGGTTCCAGCGCACCGCCCGCCCGATGGCCCTGTCCACGCGCTCCGGGTCGTGGTGCCGGACCCGGCGCAGCGCGAGGGCGACCTCGGCGGTGTCGTCGATGTCCGGGTAGTTGTCGTTGTGGAACTCGAACGCCCAGCCGCCCGGCGGGAGGTGCGGGCGGCGTACGGCCCAGTCACCGGGCCGGACGATCTCCTCGCCGAGCATCCAGTCGGCCGCCTTGACCAGTTGCGGATGGTCGACGGGAAGCCCGGCGTCGACGAGGGCGATGGTGGCCAGGCAGGTGTCCCAGACCGGGGACTGGCAGGCCTCGATCATCCGGGCGCCGTCCTCGCGCCAGACGGCGAAACGGTCGAGCGAGGCGAGGCCCTCGCGCAGCACCGGGTGCTCGAGGTCGTAGCCGAGCAGGTGCAGGGCGATGACCGAGTACACGGCCGGGGGCTGGATGCCGCCCCAGCAGCCGTCGTTCTCCTGCCGTTCGATGATCCAGCGGGCCGCCGAGTTCATCGCGGCCCTGCGGAGCCTGCGCACGGCGAACCTGCGGTAGCCGCGGACCACCTTGTCGAGCCGCTGGAAGAGGCCGTCCCAGCTGGCCACGGGGGCGAGCGGCTGCGGCGGGTTCGGGTTGGCCGGGTCGGTGTGCAGCTCGTCCAGGGCGAAGGGGGCCGGGCGCACCGGGCGCTTGGCGGAGACGATGGTGAGCGGGACGATGGTCTGCCGTGCCCAGCACCCGAAGTTGTAGATGTTCAGCGGGAACCAGGTGGGGAAGTAGATCAGCTCCGGGGGGAGTTCGGGCAGGTCCTCCCACTTCCACCAGCCGAACAGGGCGAGCCAGATCCGGGTGAAGACCCGGGCGGCCGCGATGCCCCCGCGCTCGCGGATCCAGGCGGAGGCCTTCGCCATGTGCGGGTCGTCGGGCGCGTCGCCGGCCAGGCGCAGGGCGACGTACGCCTCGACGGTGGTGGACAGTTCGCCGGGTCCGCCGTAGAAGGTGGCCCAGGTGCCGTCCTCGCGCTGCTCGCCGCGGATGAACTTCGCGGCGGCCTGCGCGGTGTCCTCCTCCAGGATGCCCAGGAACTGACGGAGCAGCAGGTCCTCGGCGTCCATGGTGACGTTGGTCTCCAGGTCGCCCTTCCACCAGCCCTGGGCGTCCTGCCTGGCGAGCAGGTAGTCGGTGGCGCGCCGGGCGGCGCGTGCGGCGGCTTCTTGTACCCCGGCCGTCTCGGGGGTGATGAGTGTGGTGTCGCTGGCCGCGGCAGCGCGGGACGGCAAGGTCGCCCCGGTGCTTCCGTCGGTCGTCGCTGTCATGGCTTCCCCTTCGTGCAGTCGTGCGAGTCGTGCTGCTGTGGGTCCGCCGTCGGCCGGTGTCCTGAACCCTTCGGGCACCGGCCGGCGACTACGCGAGGCTTATCAAGCCAATCGTGATCATCGCTTTCGTACGACGACGAAGTCGGCGAGCGCCGTGAAGGAGTCCCGCACCCGGTCGGGCATGTCGACGGCGTCGAGGGCTTCGATGGCGACGGTGTGCTGACGGCGCGCTTCCCCGGCCGTCCACTCGCGGCCGCCGGCCTCCTCGATGAGCGCGGCGCGGGCCGCGAACTCCTCCTCGGAGAAGTTCTGGAAGTCGCTGCTCTTGGCGTCGGCGGCGAGGATCTCGCCGAGCTGCTCGGAGGCGGGGCCGCCGGCCGCGAGCGCCGCCACCACCGGCAGGGACTTCTTGCGCTGGCGCAGGTCGCTCCAGGTCTGCTTGCCGGTGGCCTCCGGGTCGCCCCAGATGCCGAGCAGGTCGTCCACGGCCTGGAAGGCGAGGCCGAGGTGGTAGCCGTACCGTTCCAGCGCGTCGGCGGTGGCGTCGTCCGCGCCGCCGAGGACCGCGCCGATGGAGGAGGCGCAGGCGAGCAGGGCGCCGGTCTTGTTGCCCTCCATCTCCAGGCACTCCTCGACGCTGACCCGGTCGCGGTGCTCGTAGGAGATGTCCTGGGCCTGACCGTCGATCAGGGCGCGGGTGGCGGTGGTCAGGCGGCGGGTGGCGCGGCCGGCCTCGACGGTGCCGAGCTCCAGCAGGACCTCGCCCGCGAGGGCGAACAGGGCGTCGCCGACCAGGATGGCCTGGGCGGGGCCGTGCACCTTCCAGACGGTGTCGCGGTGCCGGCGCTGCTCGTCGCCGTCCATCAGGTCGTCGTGCAGCAGCGAGAAGTTGTGCACGAGTTCGACGGCGACCGCGCCGGGGACGCCCACCTCGGGTGCGGCGCCGGTGACCTCGGCGGAGAGCACGGCGAGCGCGGGGCGGACGGCCTTGCCGCCGTCGCCGTCGGCGGGGTTGCCGGCGGCGTCGATCCAGCCGAAGTGGTAGGCGGCGACGGTGTCCATGGGGGGCGCCAGGCGGTCGACGGCCGCGCGCAGCACCGGTGTGGCCAGGGTCCGGCCGCGCTCCAGCAGCGCGGTGACGTCCACCGCGGCCCGTGGAGCGGGCGTCGAGGCCGGGGGCACAGTGGGCACAGTCTCTCCTCTTGTTGCGGTGCCGGGGGTGCGGGGGCGTGCCGCCTGCTGATCGGACATCAGGCCGCCTCCTCGAACTCGAAGAGGTGACGGGGGCGGGGCCGGCCCAGGGCGCTGAGGGCGGCGTCGGCCGCGCTCACTCCGCTGCGGACCGCACTCTCCATGGTCGCGGGCCACCCGGTGGCGGTCCACGCTCCGGCCAGGTACAGGCCGGGGGCCTTGGTGCGGGCGCCGGGCCGCAGCCGCCCGACGCCGGGGGCGGGGGCGAACGTGGCCGTGCGCTCCCGGGTCACGAAGAAATCCAGTACGGCGGCAGCGCGCGTACCCGGGATGAGCCGTTCCAGCTCGGGCAGGTAGCGCTCGCGCAGCTCGGCGACCGGTGTGTCGATCTCGTCCTGCGCGGCCGACTGGGACAGCGCCAGGTACTGTCCCGAGCCGAGCCCGGAGGCGTCCGTGCGGTCGAAGACCCACTGGACGGGGGTGCCGAGGGCGGCGAAGAAGGGCCGTGCGAGCACCTTGCGGTCGTAGAGCACATGGATGTTCAGGATCGGCGCGGTGCCGATCTCCAGCAGCCGCTCGGGCGCGTCCAGGGCGCCGGGCGGCAGCAGGTCGTGGGCCTCGCGCTGGGGCACGGCGAGGACGACCGCGTCGGTGTCGAGGTTCTCGCCGGGAACCTGAACGCTCCACGTCCCGTTCTCGTTGAAGGAGACGGAGGTGACGCGTGTACGGACCTCGGTACGCACGCCCGCGGAGTCGAGCGCCTTGCGGGCCAGCCGGTCGTGCAGTTCGCCCAGCGGGACGCGGGCCCAGCCGATGTCGGCCGCTCCCGGGTCGGACAGCAGACCGGTCTTGAACACCATCGCGGCGAGCCCCAGCGAGGCGTCGCCCGCGACCGCGTTGAGGGTGGCGACGCCGACCAGGTCCCACAGGGCCTCGACGGCGCGTGCCGACTGGCCGTGCGCGGCCAGCCAGCTGCCGAAGTCCTGGGTGTCCAGGGCCGGATCGGCGAGGTCGAGCCCCTTCAGCGCGAGCGCGGCACGCCCGACGGCCGCGCGCTCGGCGAGCGAGAGGTGCGGATAGGCGGCCAGGCTGCGCCCCAGGTGGAGGGGCACGGGCAGCGGGTCGCGCCGCAGCCTGCCGAGCCGCCGCCCCTCGGGCTTGGCGACGTCGACGACGGGCACGTCCAGGTGGTCCTGCAGCGGTGCCAGCGCCGCACCCTCGATCCGGTCGAGGAACCAGCGGTATGCGGTGCAGCAGCGCAGGTACACGTGCTGGCCGTTGTCGACGGTCAGTTCGCCGCGCTGGAAGGAGAAGGCGAGGCCGCCCAGCCTGGGCCTGCCTTCGAGCAGGGTGACCCGGACGCCTGCGTCGGCGAGGGCGAGCGCCGCGGTGATCCCGGCGAGGCCGCCGCCGACCACGACCGCGCTGCGGCCTGCCGTGCGCGGGGTGCCGGCCCGCGCCGGTGCGGGGGATGACCCGTCGCTCATCGTGCGTCCTTCCGTGCGAGCGCTGCGCGGGCGGCACCGTGATGGGCCGTCGGTCGTCTGCCGGCCCGTCGTGGCTGGTCGTCCCCACGCGGCGGGAGCCGCATGCCGGATACCGCCCCGCGCCCCTTCGGGGCGCTCCGGACCTGCTCGGCGTAGAGAGTGAAGGGTGCACGCTCCGCCGTCGCAGTCAGGGACGCCACGCCGCAGGGGAGGGTTGCCTGTCGCATGCCGTCCGGTCCGGCCGGCTCTGGTGCGGTGCGCTGCATCAGGCGCGCCTCCGGACGGAACGCCGGGAGACGTGGCGGGTCACGTGCCGGGTGTCGAGCCCGGACAGGCCGCGCACGGCGACGTAGGCCTTCTCGTGGCCGGGCAGCGAGACCCGGCCGCGGAGCACGGCCTCGGGGTCGCGCTCGATGCGGTCCAGCAGCCGGCGGTAGATGCCGGCCATCGCGGCCACGCAGGCGCCGCTGCGCCGGTCGAGCATGGGCAGCAGCCGGTAGCCCTCGGCGAACAGGGCGCGGGCGCGGCGCACTTCGAAGTGGACGAGGCCGGCGAAGTCGGAGCCCTCCGGCGGGGTCGGCCCGTCGAACCCGGCCGAGCAGCCGAACTTGGCGAGGTCGTCGGCGGGCAGGTAGGTACGGCCGCCCGCCGCGTCCTCGCGGACGTCGCGCAGGATGTTGGTGAGCTGCAGGGCGAGGCCCAGGGTGTCGGCGTACTCGGCCGCGCGCTCGGCGCCGCGGGCGCCCGGTTCGGTGCCGAAGACGCCGAGCGAGAGGCGTCCGATGGCACCGGCGACACACCGGCAGTACACCTTCAGGTCGTCCCAGGTCTCGTAGGTCTCCCCGCGCACGTCCATCTGGACGCCGTCGATCAGCTCGTCGAGGCCGCCGAGCGGGATCGGGAAGGCGTCCGCGGCGTGGCTGAGGGCGACGGCCACCGGGTCGGTGTCGTCCTCCTCCACCTCGCCCTCGCGGATCCGGGCGAGCAGCGCCCGGGTGTCCTCCAGGCGCGCCAGCTTCACCTCGCCGGCCAGGTCGCCGTCGCCGATGTCGTCCACGCGCCGGGAGAACGCGTACAGCGCCGACATGGCGCGGCGCTTGGCCGTCGGCAGCAGCCGGATGCCGTACGCGAAGTTGCGGGCCTGCTGCCCGGTCACGGCCTCGCAGTAGCTGTAGGCGGCGAGTACCGGCGCGGACACGTGCGGCGGAGACTCCACGGTCCGGATCACCCCTCTCCTCGCAGGATCGCGCCCGCCTCGCGCAGCAACCGGACCTTGCCGGGTCTGGGCGGGCCGGGAAGTACGTCGTATTCGGCGGCGGCGATCGCCCGGATCGCCGCCCTTCCCCCCGCCACGAACCCCGCGAGCAGCAGCTTCAGCCTTCCGTGGACGCTACCCACCAGGGGGGCGCCTTCATCCAGCAGATCGCGGGCACGTTGCGCCTCGTATGCAACCAGGGCGCGCACCGATGCGCTCGCGGTTTTCGCGGCGAGGTCCGCTTCCTGGACGTGGAAGCGCTTCATGTCCTCGGCGGGGAGGTAGATCCGGTCGCGGCCGAGGTCCTCGGCGACGTCCTGGAGGTGCTCCACGATCTGCAGCGCCGTGCAGATCGCGTCGGACAGCCGGATCCGCTCGGGGGTCGAGGTGCCGGTGACGGCGAGGACGAGGCGGCCGACGGGGTTGGCGGACAGTTCGCAGTAGGCGAGGAGGTCGTCGTAGGTCTCGTAGCGGGTGACGAGCTGGTCCTGGCGGTTGGCGGCGACCAGCCCGAGGAACGGCTCGGGGGTGAGGGCGCGGCGGCGGACGGTGTGCTGCAGGCGGCGCAGCAGCGGGTGGCGCGGGGTGCCGCCGAAGACGCGGCGCAGGTCGGTCTCGAAGGCGTCGAGGAGGGCCGGCCGGTCCGCGGCAGCGGCGGGCGACAGGCCGAGCAGCCGGGCGTCGGCGCCGCCGGGGGCGAGGTCGCCGTCGCCGATGTCGTCCACGAGGCGGGCGAAGCCGTAGACGGCCATGAGGTCCTCGCGCCAGGCCCTGGGCAGGAAGAAGGGAGCCACGGGGAAGTTCTCGCCCGCGGCCTTGTCCAGAGTGGCGCGTTCCAGGTCTGGCGCCGTGCCGGTGGCCGTCATCGGGCGCTGCCCGGGGCTGGGACGGCACATGCTGCGCTGAGCAGGGGAGTTTCCGTAGCCATTGCCGTCACATCTCCCGTTCTACACTGCCGACCCAATACACACTATTTCGGACACGCCGCCCCGCACCGCGCGGGGTCGTCCCGCCGCAGGGTGTCGCGCATTATCGCCCCACTTGCCGGTTTCCGGCACCGGTACAGCTTACGTTGTACAACGCGGCACGGACCGTCGGGGTGTCCTGCACATCACAACAACACACCGATTGGCTCCAAGATTCCTTACGCCAGGCCGAGTTGACGCTTCCTTTGCAGACGCAGGGCCCCGCCGGAGAAGTCCCGGCGGGGCCCTGGCCGAAACGCGTCACTTGCCCGTGAACTTCTCGTACTCCTTCAGGACCTCGTCGGTGGGTCCGTCCATGCGCAGTTCACCGCGTTCCAGCCACAGCACGCGGTTGCAGGTGTCGCGGATGGACTTGTTGTTGTGGCTGACCAGGAAAACCGTTCCGGCCTCCTTGCGCAGTTCCCGGATGCGCTCCTCGGAGCGCTTCTGGAACTTGCGGTCGCCGGTGGCCAGCGCCTCGTCGATCATGAGGACGTCGTGGTCCTTGGCGGCGGCGATGGAGAAGCGCAGGCGCGCCGCCATGCCGGAGGAGTACGTGCGCATCGGCAGGGTGATGAAGTCGCCCTTCTCGTTGATCCCCGAGAAGTCGACGATGTCCTGGTAGCGCTCCTTGATCTGCTCGCGCGACATGCCCATGGCGAGACCGCCCAGGATGATGTTCCGCTCGCCCGTGAGGTCGTTCATCAGGGCCGCGTTGACACCCAGCAGGGAGGGCTGGCCGTCGGTGTAGACCTTGCCCTTCTCCGCGGGCAGCAGGCCGGCGATGGCGCGCAGCAGCGTGGACTTGCCGGAGCCGTTGGAGCCGATCAGACCGATGGCCTCGCCGCGGTAGGCGACGAAGGACACACCGCGCACGGCGTGCACCTTGCGCACCCCGCGCGCCGCGTCGTCCGAGCCCCGCCTGAGGATCCGGCTCAGGGCCGCCGTCGCGCTGCCCTTGCCGGTCTTGGCGCCGTTGACCCGGTAGACGATGTGCAGGTCGTCCGCGATGACGGTGGGGCGACGCTCCTGCGCGTCCTGCCCGGCGTTCTGCTCAGCCACGGCCGTACCTCTCCTCCGCCTTCCAGAAGTACACGAACCCGCCCACGGCGAAGAGCACGGCCCAGCCGCCGGCCGCGGCCCAGACGTGGGCGGGCAGGTTCTCGGCACCGTAGCCGTCGATCAGGGCGAAGCGCATCAGGTCCATGTAGATGGCCGCCGGGTTCCACTGCAGCACCGTCGCGATCCACTGCGGCTTGTCCTGCAGCATGACCGGGATGGAGAACATCACGCCGGACGCGTACATCCAGGTGCGCAGGACGAACGGCATCAGCTGCGCGAGGTCCGGCGTCTTGGCACCCATGCGGGCCACGATCAGCGCGAGGCCGGTGTTGAACAGGAACTGCAGCACCAGCACCGGCACGATCAGCAGCCAGGACGGGCTGGGGTAGCTGCCGAAGCCGATCGCCACGACGAACAGCACGATCATCGAGAACAGCAGCTGCTGGAGCTGCTGGAGCGAGAAGGAGACGGGCAGCGCGGCGCGCGGGAAGTGCAGGGCGCGCACCAGGCCGAGGTTGCCGGAGATCGCGCGGACGCCGGACATCACCGAGCTCTGGGTGAAGGTGAACACGAAGACGCCGGTCACCAGGAACGGGATGTACACGTCCCGGGACATGCCGCGGCTCGCGTGCAGGATCAGCCCGAAGATGAAGAAGTACACGGCCGCGTTCAGCAGCGGCGTGGCCACCTGCCAGAGCTGGCCGAGCTTGGCCTGGCTGTACTGCGCGGTCAGCTTCGCCTGGGAGAAGGCGAGGACGAAGTGGCGGCGGCCCCAGAGCTGACGGACGTACTCCACGAGCGAGGGCCGGGCGCCGCTCACGGAGAGCCCGTACTTTTCGGCGAGCTCGGCCGCCGTCAGTCCCTCGTCGGGCGACGGGGCCGCGGTCACCGTGACCGTGCCGTCGTGCGTGGTCTCACTCACAGGTGTGGAAACTTTCGTCTTCGGGTTCGCGTTCGTCCTGCCGTGCGCACGGGCGCGCCGGCGCACAGGGACGAGCTTGTCAGATGACCGGGGGACGGCCCAGTCGGGTGAGTCGCCACACCGTACGCCAGCGCATCGGGCGGCGCGGGCCGCAGGGCGTGGTCCAGCCTTCCCGGAAGCCGCCGAACCATGCCTTCAGGGCCGGCCCCGAGGGGCGGCGGAGCAGCGTGAGCAGCAGCCAGACCCCCAGGTAGACCGGGACCAGGAGGGCGGGCAGGTTGCGGCGGGCGAGCCAGACGCGGTTGCGGGCGACCATGCGGTGGTAGACCGCGTGCCGCGAGGGCGCGGTCGTCGGGTGGTACAGCACCATGTCGGACCGGTAGTCGATCATCCAGCCGGCGTCGAGGGCGCGCCAGGCCAGGTCGGTCTCCTCGTGCGCGTAGAAGAACTCGTCCGGGAGCCCGCCGACCTCGGCGAAGACGCGGGTGCGGACGGCGTTGGCGCCGCCGAGGAAGGTGGTGACCCGGGAGGAGCGCATCGGGTCGGAGGCGCGCAGCCTCGGTACGTGCCGGCGCTGCGTCTCGCCGGTGTCGGGGTCGGCGATGCGGAAGCTGATGATGCCGAGCTCCGGGTCGGCCGCGAAGGCCTCCCGGCACAGCTCGGCGGTGTCGTGCCGGGCGAGCAGGCCGTCGTCGTCGAGGAAGAGCAATATGTCGACGTTGCGGCCGCCGGGCCCGAAGGCCTCTATGCCGACGTTGCGGCCGCCGGGGATGCCGAGGTTCTCGGGCAGCTCCACCGTCCGTACGCCCTCGGGGACGTCCGGGACGGGCGAGCCGTTGCCGACGACGACCACCTCCACCGGGTCGCCGTCCTGCTTGGCGACGGAGTCCAGCAGGGCCCGCAGCTCCTCGGGCCGGTTTCCCATGGTGATGATGACGGCGCCGACCTTCATGGGCGCGCTCACTTCAGCCTGCTGGAGGCGAGGATGGACACCAGGTGCAGCAGGGTCTGCAGCATCGCGATGCCGGCGAGGACGGCCGTGCCGAGGCGGGTGAAGAACAGGTCGCCGCGGGCCTGGTCCACGATCGCGAGGACCAGGATGAGCAGCGAGGCCTCGATGCCGAGGATCAGCCGGTGGAACTTGAGCGCCGAGGCGGCCCGCCGGGCCAGCGCCATGCCGGAGGAACGCAGCTCGGAGGCGGCCTCCTGCACCGGCGGCCTGCCGGTCTGGTGGCGGGCGACGCCGACCAGGTCGGTCTCGGCCTTGATCAGGATGGCGCCGAGCGCGGCGAGGGTGCCCAGGAAGGCCCACAGCCAGTCGATACGGCCGGTGCCCCACAGGTCGGCGGCGCGCAGGCCGAGGCCGACGAGGACGGCCGCGTCGGTGAGGTAGGCGCCGACGCGGTCCAGGTAGACCCCGCCGAGCGAGTACTGCTTCTTCCAGCGGGCGATCTCGCCGTCGACGCAGTCCAGCAGCAGGTACAGCTGGGTGGCGACCACACCGAGCACGGCGCCCGCGATCCCCGGCACCAGCAGGGCCGGGGCCGCGAGCACCCCGCAGACGGTCATCAGGTACGTGAGCTGGTTGGGCGTGACCCTGGTGTTCACCAGGTAGCGGTCGACGCGCAGGGACACCTCGCGCATGTAGAGGCGTCCCGCCCAGTGCTCACCGCTGCGCCGGTCCTTCACCCCCGCGGGGTGGACGACCGGACGGAGTTCAGCTACCGATGGCCTTGACATAGTCGGCGTAGATGTCCTTGATCTGGTTCGTCTTGAGGTCGAGGTGTTCGATGATCGTGTAGCGGCCGGGCCGGGTCTCGGGGGCGAACTCCACCGCGCGGACGAACTCGTCCACCGTGAAGCCGATCTCCTCCGGCAGCACCGGAAGCCCGTGCCGGCGCAGCACCTCTGCCATGTACGCCGACTCCTCGTGGGCGCCGCGCAGGTACATCGCGAAGGCGGCACCGAGGCCGCACTGCTCGCCGTGGGCGGCGGCGCGCTTGGGGTAGAGCAGGTCGAAGGCGTGGTTGATCTCGTGGCAGGCGCCGGAGGACGGGCGGGAGTCGCCCGACACGGACATGGCGATGCCGGTGAGGACCAGCGCCTCGGCGAGCACCTGGAGGAAGCCGTCGTCGCCGACTCCGCCGGGGTGCCGGAGCACCGCCTCGCCGGCCTGGCGGGCCATGGCGGCGGCCAGACCGTCGATCTTCTCTCCGTTGACCCGGCTCGCCAGCTCCCAGTCCGCGACCGCGGAGATGTTGGAGATGGCGTCGCCGATGCCGGAGCGGACGAACCGGACGGGCGCCTCGCGGATCACGTCGAGGTCGATGATGACCGCGATCGGGTTGGGCACCCCGTACGAGCCGCGGCCCGCGTCGTTGTCCAGGGTCGCGACCGGGGAGCACAGGCCGTCGTGGGCGAGGTTGGTGGCGACCGCGACCAGCGGCAGGCCGACCCGGGCCGCCGCGAACTTGGCGCAGTCGATGATCTTCCCGCCGCCGAGGCCGACGACCGCGTCGTAGTGGCCGGCCTTTATGTCGCTCGCCAGCCGCACCGCGTCGTCGATGGTGCCGCCGCCGACCTCGTACCAGCTGGCGCCGGGCAGAGAGGGGGCGATCCGTTCGCGCAGCCGGGCACCGGAACCGCCGCTGACGGCGATGGCCAGCCGGCCCGACTGCGAGATGCGCTCGTCGGCGAGGACACTGCCGAGGTCGTCGAGGGCACCCGGGCGGATGTCCACCACGACCGGCGAGGGAATGAGCCGGGTCAGTACTGGCACGCGATCTCCCGTCCGCGGGCGAGATCGTCGTGGTTGTCGATCTCGACCCACTTGACGTCGCCGATCGGCGCCACGTCGATGCGGAAGCCCCGGTTGACGAGTTCCTGGTAGCCGTGCTCGTAGAACTGCTGCGGGTCGGTCTCCCAGACCGTCTTCAGCGCGTCGGCCAGCTCCGGCGCGGCGTCGCCCTCGATCAGGGTGACGCCGATGTACTCGCCGGTGGCCTCGGCCGGGTCCATCAGCTTGGTGATCCTCGTCATGCCCTTGTCGGGGTCGACGACGACCTTCATCTCCTCGTCGGCCAGGTTCTTCACCGTGTCCAGGGCGAGGATGATCTTCTTGCCCTCGCCGCGGGCCGCGAGCAGCGTCTTCTCGACGGAGACCGGGTGCACGGTGTCGCCGTTGGCGAGGATCACGCCGTCCTTGAGGGCGTCACGGCCGCACCACAGGGAGTAGGCGTTGTTCCACTCCTCGGCCTTGTCGTTGTCGATGAGGGTGAGCTTGAGGCCGTACTTGGCCTCCAGGGCCGCCTTGCGCTCGTAGACGGCCTCCTTGCGGTAGCCGACGATGATCGCGACCTCGGTCAGCCCGATCTCGGCGAAGTTGCCGAGCGTCAGGTCCAGCACCGTGATCGAGTCCTCTATGCCCGCGGGCCCCACCGGCACCAGCGCCTTCGGCAGGCTGTCGGTGTAGGGGCGCAGACGCCGTCCGGCGCCGGCCGCGAGCACGAGGCCGATCATGCGGTTTCTCCTTCGTCGTGTACGGCGGGCGCCCCAGCGGACACCCAGAAGCGGATGCTCTCGACGAGCACCACCAGGGCGACGGCCACGGCGAGGACCGTGAGCGCGGCCTTGAACTGCGCAGCGGTGAGCAATGCGGCCAGGGCGGTGACGAGCAGCGTCCGCCCCTCCTGACCCCCGATGGCGCGCACCAGCCAGGCCGGCGGCGCTCCGGCGTTGCCGCGGATGCGGTACACCGTGTCGTAGTGATGGTAGGCGACGGCCGCCACCAGGCCGAAAGCCGCAGGAAGGGCCCCGTTCACGTCCGCTTCGGCCGCCAGTACCAGGACGGTGCCGTATTCGGCGAACCGGAACAGCGGCGGGACGAGCCAGTCAAGGGCGCCCTTGAGGGGGCGGTACAGGGCCCGGCCGGCGGCGGTCGCGTACACCAGGGCACCGGCGACGGGTGCCCAGGTCACACCGGAGAAGAGGGACACCGCGAGGACGGCCGTGCCGGCCAGGGCCACCAGCAGCGGGGAACCGAGGCGGCCCCGGGTGGTCCGGGCCACGAACGAGGCGAGCGGGCCGTTGTCGGCGAGGTCCGCCAGTGCCCGCGCCGCCCGGTCCGTGCGCTGCGCCTTCCGCGTCACCGAGCGCAGCACCCGGCCCGCCGTGGTGTACGTCGCGGCGAAGGCGCAGCCGACGAGCAGGACGTAGAAGGTGATCCGCGGGGTGGTGGCCGCGGTGAGGACCGCGATCAGCGCCCAGCGCTCGCCGATCGGCAGCACGATCATGCGGCGCAGCCAGACCGTCCAGCCGACGCTGTCGAGCTTGTCGGAGAGTGCGGCGGTGGGGCTGGTGTTGGCGGTGGCGTCGTGGTTGGCCTCGTTGAAGGAGAAGTCCACCACGTGCCGGCAGGTCTGCAGGACCATCGCGCCGAGGGCGAGGGCCCACACGTCGTCGCCGCCGCGGGCCGCGCCGAGGGCGAGGCCGGCGTAGTAGGCGTACTCCTTGGCCCGGTCGAAGGTGGCGTCGAGCCAGGCGCCGAGGGTGGAGTACTTCAGCGCGTAGCGGGCCAGCTGGCCGTCGGTGCAGTCCAGGACGAAGGAGGCGATCAGCAGCACACCGGCCGCGACGAAACCGCCACGGGTGCCGGTCGCCGCACAGCCCGCGGCTATCAGCGCGGTGAGCAGCGAGGCCGTGGTGACCTGGTTCGGGGTCAGTCCGCGGCGGGCGCACCAGCGCGCGAGGTAGCGCGAGTACGGGCTGATGAAGAAAGTGGTGAAGAAGCCGTCGCGGGACTTCACGGCCGACTTCAGGCGTACCGCCTCGTCGTCGACGGCGGCCACGGCCTGCCGGGCCTCGTTGCGGGCCTGCGGGTCGGCCGGCACCGTGGCGACCAGGCTGCCCAGCTCGGGCCGGTGCACCGTGCCGCCGTCGGCGTCGAGCGCGGTGGCGACCCGGTCGGCGAGGCTGTCCACGGCGAGCGCCGGACCGCTGCCTGCCCCGGTGCCGCCGTCGGCGGAGGTCTCACGGGCCACGGCCCGGGTGAGCGCGGGCCGGGCGGCGGGCTGGGCCGTGACGGCGCCGGGCACGGCGGCGAGCGGGAAGCGCGGGTCGGTCAGGCCGAGGCGCAGCGCGTGCGGGTGGCCGACGAAGCGGGAGTCGACCAGGGCCACGCGCCGGTCGGCCGGCACGGCGGCGAGCAGGGACTCCGTCTCGGCGGCGTCGGCCGCCACCCGCACCTCGAAGCCGAGGGACCGCAGATCGTGCTCCAGTGACGATCCGGGGACCGGCTGACCGGTGACGATGGCGGTCGACAACCGAACTCACTCCCTGGGTGCCGGCGCTCGGGCGCCGGTGGTCTGCGTGGTGGGGCGCCCTTGCCTGCGGCACCCGGGCGGCATGTCGGCAGAGGCTATCGGATCGGCCGGAGGCCGCGTTCACCGGCCGTTCACGGCCCGGCCCACGGGGGGGCTGCCCCGGCCTTTGCCGCGATCATCATCGGGGATCGGGGGCCCGGCCCACAAACCGATGGGGCAGACCCGGGCAACCGGGACACCGGGCGGCTCGGCATAGGGTGGACGACCATGACGTGGCTGATCACCGGCGGAGCCGGATACATCGGGGCGCATGTGGCACGGGCCATGGCGGGCGCCGGGGAGAGCGTGGTGGCGCTGGACGACCTGTCGGCCGCCGTTCCCGCGCGGCTCCCGGCCGAGGTGCCGCTGGTCCAGGGCTCGACACTGGACGGGGCGCTGCTGAAGCGGGTCTTCGCGGAGTACGGCGTGACGGGCGTCGTCCATCTCGCGGCCCGCAAGCAGGTCGCGGAGTCGGTGGCGCAGCCCACCCGCTACTACCGGGAGAACGTGGGCGGCCTGGCCACCCTGCTGGACGCGATCGCCGAGGCGGGCGTCGGCCGGCTGCTGTTCTCCTCGTCGGCGGCCGTGTACGGCAACCCGGACGTGGACCTGATCACCGAGGACACCCCGTGCGCGCCGGTGAACCCGTACGGCGAGACCAAGCTGGCCGGCGAGTGGCTGGTCCGGGCGGCGGGCCGGGCGCACGGGATCTCCACGGTCTGCCTGCGTTATTTCAACGTGGCGGGCGCGGCGGCGCCGGAGCTCGCGGACACGGGCGTGTTCAACATCGTGCCGATGGTCTTCGACCGCCTCACCCGGGGCGAGGCCCCGCGCATCTTCGGTGACGACTACCCGACGCCGGACGGCACCTGTGTCCGGGACTACATCCACGTCGCCGACCTCGCGGACGCCCACCTCGCGGCGGCCCGGCGGCTGGCCGGCGGGGAGGCGACCGGCGATCTGACGCTGAACATCGGCCGGGGCGAGGGCGTCTCGGTGCGCGAGCTGATCTCGGTCGTCGGGGAGGTCACCGGGGACCGCCGGGAGCCCGTGGTGGAGGGCCGCCGTCCCGGCGACGCACCGCGTGCGGTGGCCTCGGCCGAACGGGCCGCCGAGGTGCTGGGCTGGCGGGCCCGGCGCGGGGTGCGGGAGATGGTCGAGTCGGCGTGGGCGGGCTGGCGTCTGCACCACGGCCGGTGAGCCCGGGCCGCGCTGACCTGCGGAACATTTCCGCAGGTCACGGCACATGACAACGGTGTTCAGTGCCGCGTTGCCCCATGGCCCGGCCCCGTAGTTCACTGGCCTCCGGGCAGGCACACGGAAGGCGGTAGTCATGGGGGCTGGGCACGACCACGGGCACGCGCACTCCCACGTGCCGGCCCCGGGCACGGCCACGGCCGCGTACCGGGGCCGGCTGCGGGTCGCGCTCGGCATCACCCTGACGGTCATGGTGGTCGAGATCGCCGGCGGCCTGATCGCGGACTCGCTCGCGCTGATCGCGGACGCGGCCCACATGGCGACCGACGCGGTGGGCCTCGGCATGGCGCTGGTCGCCGTGCACTTCGCGAACCGCCCGCCGAGCACCAACCGCACCTTCGGCTACGCCCGCGCGGAGATCCTCGCGGCCCTGGCCAACTGCCTGCTGCTGCTCGTGGTCGGCGGATACGTCCTGTACGAGGCGGTCCAGCGGTTCGTGGAGCCCGCGGCGACCCGGGGCGGCCTGATGGTCGTGTTCGGCCTCGTCGGCCTGGTCGCGAACTCCGTCTCGCTGGTCCTGCTGATGCGCGGCCAGAAGGAGAGCCTGAACGTGCGCGGCGCCTTCCTGGAGGTGGCCGCGGACGCGCTGGGCTCGGTGGCGGTGCTGATCTCGGCGGCCGTGATCCTGACCACCGGCTGGCAGCCGGCGGACCCGGTCGCCTCGCTGGTCATCGGGCTGATGATCGTGCCCCGGACGCTGAAGCTGCTGCGCGAGACGCTCGACGTACTGCTGGAGGCGGCCCCGAAGGGCGTCGACATGGCGGAGGTCCGTGCGCACATCCTGGCGCTGGACGGTGTGGAGGACGTCCACGACCTGCACGCCTGGACGATCACCTCGGGCATGCCGGTGCTGTCGGCGCACGTGGTGGTCGGCTCCGAGGCGCTGAACGCCATCGGGCACGAGAAGATGCTGCACGAGTTGCAGGGCTGCCTGGGCGACCACTTCGACGTGGAGCACTGCACCTTCCAGCTGGAGCCGGGCGGCCACGCGGAGCACGAAGCGCGGCTGTGCCACTGACCGTACGCACTCCCGTTCGGCGCACCCCAGGACGGTTCCCGGCGCCGGCCGCCGGGCACGATGATCCACCGGGTCCGACTCCCGGTGCCGCGCCGCGCGCGGACCCGTGGACGTGCCGGGAGTGCCGGATTCGTACGGCAGACTTGGGGTGCGAAGACCGAGGCGAAGGATGGGTATGCCGATCACACCTGCCACCGCGACGCACAGCTCGTCGAACGGCACCGCAGAGGCGATTTTGCTGGAACTGGTCGACGAGAAGGGCGTGACGATCGGTACGGCGGAGAAGCTCGCCGCCCATCAGCCGCCGGGGCAGCTGCACCGGGCGTTCTCGGTGTTCCTCTTCGACGAGCGGGGCCGGCTGCTGCTCCAGCAGCGGGCGCTCGGCAAGTACCACTCCCCCGGTGTGTGGTCCAACACCTGCTGCGGTCACCCCTACCCGGGCGAGGCGCCGTTCGCGGCGGCGGCCCGGCGCACGTACGAGGAGCTTGGCGTGTCGCCGTCGCTGCTCGCGGAGGCCGGCACGGTCCGGTACAACCACCCGGACCCCGCCTCGGGCCTGGTGGAGCAGGAGTTCAACCATCTGTTCGTCGGCCTGGTGCAGGCACCGCTCGGGCCGGACCCGGAGGAGGTCGCCCAGACCGCCTTCGTGACGGCGGCCGAGCTGGCCGAGCGGCATGCCAGGGACCCGTTCTCGGCCTGGTTCATGACCGTGCTGGACGCCGCCCGCCCGGCGGTCAGGGAACTGACCGGCCCCTCCGCCGGCTGGTAGGTCCCCTCAGGAGAGGGCCGCGGGTTTGAGCGGCAGGGCGGCCCAGATCACCTTGCCGCCGCTCGCGGTGTGCTCCACGTCGACCACCCCGCCCGCCTCCCGGGCCACCTCGCGCACCAGGAGCAGTCCCCGGCCGCCGGTCCGGCCGTGGTCGGCCTCCAGGGCGGTGGGGCGGTAGGGATGGTTGTCTTCCACGGACACCCGCACCCATTCGGCTCCGACGGCCACCTCCACGGCGAGCACCGGCGACAGCAGCGCCGCGTGCCGGACCGCGTTGGTGACCAGCTCGGAGACGATCAGCAGCAGGCCGTGCACCAGGTCGTCGGAGACCGGCACGCCCTGGCGCAGCAGCAGGTCCCGCACCGCGTGCCGGGCCTGCGGGACCGAGGCGTCCACCGCGGCCGCGGTGAACCGCCAGACACCTTCGTACGGCAGGGGATCCGGCAGCCGCTCCGCGCCGCCCCCCGCTGGGCGCGGGCCGTCCCCGCGCCCATGATCGTCCATCGTCCGGTCGCCACCCTCGCGCTCGATTGTCACCACACGTCGAGTGTTGGTAACGAGGCGCTCCGGCCCGGATACCTGAACACAAGTCGGCGGGTATCGAACGGTTTACGACCGACTCCGCATGACCTGGTCGTGGTCGGGACTGTTCCTGTTCCCCGGGCGCCGGTTCGCGAACTAGTCGGGTTGTACGAGGCCGACGATACGATCCCGGCATGGAGCCCCAGCTGTCCCACCAGGTCACCGACTCCGTCGCCACCGTGGTGATCCGCCATCCCGCCAAGCGCAACGCCATGACGACCGCGATGTGGCGGGCGCTGCCCCCGCTGCTGGACGCGCTGGCCCGGGACGGCGGCGTACGGGCGCTGGTGCTGACCGGCGAGGGCGGCACCTTCTGCGCGGGGGCCGACATCTCCAGCCTCCGGGGCTCGCCGGAGGAGGCGCCGGCCCTCGCGGTCGCGGCCGAGGAGGCCCTGGCCGCGTTCCCCAAGCCGACCCTCGCCGCGGTGCGCGGGCACTGCGTGGGCGGCGGGGCGCAGCTCGCGGCGGCCTGTGATCTGCGGCTGGCCGAGGAAGGGGCACTGTTCGGGGTGACACCGGCGAAGCTCGGCGTCGTCTATCCGGCCTCCTCGACCCGCCGGCTGGTGTCCCTGGTCGGCCCGGCCACGGCCAAGTACCTGCTGTTCACGGGCGAGTTGATCGACGCCGGGCGGGCGCTGCGCACCGGCCTGGTGGACGAGGTGCTGCCCGAGGGGGAGCTGGACAAGCGGATAGCGGACCTGACCCGGGTCCTGGTGTCCCGCTCGCAGCTCACCCAGGCCGCCGCCAAGGAGTTCGCCGACGGCCGCACCGACCGTGACGCCTACTGGACCGCGCAGGCACGCGGCAGCGGTGACGTCGCGGAGGGAGTCGCCGCGTTCCTGGAGCGCAGGCGGCCGCGCTTCACCTGGAGCGTGTCCGGGTCCGGGTGAAGCGGCCCGCGGCACGCCGCGTCCCGACCAGGTGTGCGGGCGCCTGCGCGGTTTCGCCGGCCGGAGCGAGGTACCCGGGGGTCGACAATTACCGACGATTACCGGCCATTCCCGGCGGTTCCCGACGAAAGGAGCCTTTCCGTGTTCCGTGCCATCGCAGACGTCCTGCGGCAGATCGGCGGCGCCGTCGCCACGGTGGTCACGCTGCCGTTCCGGGCACTCGCCCGGCTGTTCGGCGGAGCATCGTCCTCCGCGCGCGGGAGCCGGGCCTGACTTCCGGCCCGGCGCCCCGCCGCATGCGCCCTGATCCCCGGGATGTCGGTGTCACCTGCCACAATTGCCGCGCAACCTTGAGTGGAGAAGGCGGTACGGGATCGTGACGACACCCGGGTCCCTCGGAGCAGGGTCCATCGAAGGCAGGATCGCCGAGGAACTCGGCGTACGGGAGCGGCAGGTGAAGGCCGCGGTGGAACTGCTCGACGGCGGTTCGACCGTGCCCTTCATCGCTCGCTACCGCAAGGAAGCGACCGAGATGCTCGACGACGCGCAGCTGCGCACCATCGAGGAGCGGCTGCGCTATCTGCGGGAGCTGGAGGAGCGGCGCACCGCGATCCTGGATTCGGTGCGGGAGCAGGGCAAGCTCACCGAGGAGCTGGAGGCGCGGATCCGCGGCGCCGAGACCAAGGCGCGGCTGGAGGACATCTACCTCCCCTACAAGCCCAAGCGGCGTACCAAGGCGCAGATCGCGCGCGAGGCCGGTCTGGAGCCGCTCGCGGAGGGACTGCTGAGCGACCCGACGGTCGAACCGCTGGCGGCCGCCGCCGCGTTCGTCGACGCGGACAAGGGCGTCGCCGATCCGCAGGCCGCGCTGGACGGCGCCCGGGCGATCCTGACCGAGCGGTTCTCGGAGGACGCCGACCTGATCGGCGAACTGCGCGAGCGCATGTGGGTGCGCGGCCGGCTGGCCGCGAAGGTACGGGAGGGCAAGGAGGAGGCGGGCGCCAAGTTCGCCGACTACTTCGACTTCGCCGAGCCGTTCACCGAGTTGCCCTCGCACCGGATCCTGGCGATGCTGCGCGGCGAGAAGGAGGAGGTCCTGGACCTCGTCCTGGAGCCGGAGGAGGCCACGGAGGGCCCGTCCTCGTACGAGGGAATCATCGCGTCGAGGTTCGGGATCGCCGACCGGGGCCGTCCGGCCGACAAGTGGCTGACGGACACGGTCCGCTGGGCCTGGCGCACCCGCGTCCTGGTCCACCTCGGCATCGACCTGCGCCTGCGGCTGCGGACGGCCGCCGAGGACGAGGCGGTCAACGTGTTCGCGGCGAACCTGCGCGACCTGCTGCTGGCCGCCCCGGCCGGCACGCGCGCGACGCTGGGCCTGGACCCCGGTTTCCGTACGGGCGTCAAGGTCGCCGTGGTCGACGGCACCGGCAAGGTCGTCGCCACGGACGTGATCTACCCGCACGTCCCGGCCAACAAGTGGGACGAGGCCCTCGCCAAGCTGGCCCGGCTCGCGAAGGAGCACGCGGTCGAGCTGGTCGCGATCGGCAACGGCACGGCGTCCCGCGAGACCGACAAGCTCGCCGGCGAACTCATCGCCAGGCACCCGGAGCTGAAGCTCACCAAGGTCATGGTGTCCGAGGCGGGCGCTTCGGTGTACTCCGCGTCGCAGTACGCCTCGCAGGAGCTGCCGGACATGGACGTGTCGCTGCGCGGCGCCGTCTCCATCGCCCGGCGCCTCCAGGACCCGCTGGCCGAGCTGGTGAAGATCGACCCGAAGTCGATCGGCGTCGGCCAGTACCAGCACGACCTGTCCGAGGTGAAGCTGTCCCGCTCGCTGGACGCGGTCGTCGAGGACTGCGTGAACGGCGTCGGCGTGGACGTCAACACCGCGTCCGTGCCGCTGCTCGCACGGGTGTCGGGCATCTCGGCCGGGCTCGCCGAGAACATCGTCGCGCACCGGGACCAGAACGGGCCGTTCACGTCCCGCTCCGAGCTGAAGAAGGTGGCGCGGCTCGGCCCGAAGGCGTACGAGCAGTGCGCGGGCTTCCTGCGCATCCGCGGCGGCGACGACCCGCTGGACGCCTCCAGCGTGCACCCCGAGGCCTACCCGGTGGTCCGCCGCATGGTGAAGACCACGGGCCAGGAGGTGGCGTCCCTCGTCGGCAACACAAGCGTGCTGCGCTCGCTGCGGCCCGCCGACTTCGTGGACGACACCTTCGGTCTGCCGACCGTCACCGACATCCTCAAGGAGCTGGAGAAGCCGGGCCGCGACCCGCGTCCCGCCTTCAGGACCGCCACCTTCAAGGAGGGCGTGGAGAAGATCTCCGACCTGTCCGCGGGGATGGTCCTGGAGGGCGTGGTCACCAACGTGGCCGCCTTCGGCGCGTTCGTGGACGTCGGCGTCCACCAGGACGGCCTGGTGCACGTGTCGGCGATGTCGAAGTCGTTCGTCAAGGACCCGCGCGACGTGGTGAAGCCCGGGGACATCGTCAAGGTGAAGGTGCTGGACGTCGACATCCCGCGCAAGCGGATCGCGCTGACGCTGCGGCTGGACGACGAGGCGGCCCCGCAGAGCCAGGGCGGCGGCCGGCAGCAGCGCGGCGGCGGGGCCCGTCCGCCGCAGCAGCGGCAGGGCGGCGGCCAGCGGCAGGGCCGGGGCGGCGGTGACCGCGGCGGCCGACAGGCACCGGCACCGGCGCCGGCCAACAGCGCGATGGCGGACGCACTGCGCCGGGCGGGCCTGCTGGACCCCAAGAAGCGCTGACGTGCGGGGCCGGGCCGGGCCGGGCGAGGCGCCTCGCCCGGCCCGGCCCCGTTCCCCCGAAACCCGGTGGACAAGGATCACCCGATCGTCAGACTCGTCGCATGACCGGATCAGATCCCAAAGCCGACCTCCAGGTGTATCTCCAGGACGCCCGTGACGCACTGCTGTGGAAACTCGACGGCCTGCCCGAGTACGACATCCGGCGCCCCCTCACCCCCACCGGCACCAACCTGCTGGGCCTGGTGAAGCACCTGGCGGGTGCGGAGGCGCTGTACTTCGGCGCGGCCTTCGGCCGGCCCTTCCCCGGCACGCCCCTGTGGATCACGGGCGACGCCGAGCCGGACGCGGACCTGTGGGCGCGGGCCGACGAGACCCGCGAGGACATCACCGGGCGGTACCGGCAGGCGTGCGCCCGGGCCGACGAGACCATCGCGGCGCTCCCCCTGGACGCGGTCGGCCGGGTACCCGGTGCGCCGGCCGGGACGACGCTGCACCGGGTCCTGACCCACATGGTCGCCGAGACCCAGCGGCACGCCGGGCACGCGGACATCGTGCGCGAGCTGATCGACGGGGCCGTGGGGCAGCGGCCGGACGGACTCAACGTGGCGCCCCGCGACCCGGCACACCTCGACCGGGTGGAACGGGCGGCGCGGGAGGCCGCGGCGCGCGGGAACTAACGCTCCGTCACCTTGCCGTCCGCCACCTCCAGGCGCCGGGTCACCCGGACCGCGTCCAGCATGCGGCGGTCGTGGGTGACCAGGAGCAGGGTGCCCGTGTAGGCGTCGAGGGCCCCCTCCAGCTGCTCGATGGCCGGCAGGTCCAGGTGGTTCGTCGGCTCGTCCAGGACCAGGAGGTTGACGCCCCGGCCCTGGAGCAGGGCGAGCGCGGCGCGGGTGCGTTCACCCGGGGAGAGGGTCGCGGCCGGGCGCAGCACATGGGCGGACTTCAGGCCGAACTTGGCCAGCAGGGTGCGGACCTCCGCCGGTTCGGTGTCGGGGACGGCGGCGCAGAAGGCGTCGAGCAGGGTCTCCGGGCCGTGGAACAGCCCCCGGGCCTGGTCGACCTCGCCGACCAGGACCCCGGAGCCGAGGGCCGCGTGGCCGGCGTCGAGCGGGACACGGCCCAGCAGCGCGCCGAGCATGGTGGACTTCCCGGATCCGTTGGCGCCCGTCACCGCGATCCGGTCCGCCCAGTCGATCTGCAGGGAGACCGGGCCGAAGGTGAAGTCGCCGCGCCGGACCTCGGCGTCCCGCAGCGTCGCCACGACCGCGCCCGACCGCGGGGCGGACGCGATCTCCATGCGCAGCTCCCACTCCTTGCGCGGCTCCTCGACCACCTCCAGGCGCTCGATCATGCGCTGGGTCTGCCGGGCCTTGGCGGCCTGCTTCTCGCTGGCCTCGCTGCGGAACTTGCGGCCGATCTTGTCGTTGTCGTTGCCCGCCTTGCGCCGGGCGTTCTTGACGCCCTTGTCCATCCAGGCCCGCTGCGTCTGGGCACGGTCCTGCAGAGCCGCCTTCTTGTCGGCGTACTCCTCGTACTCCTCGCGGGCGTGCCGGCGGGCCACCTCGCGCTCTTCCAGGTAGGCCGCGTAGCCGCCGCCGTAGAGGTTGATCTGCTGCTGGGCGAGGTCGAGTTCGAGCACCTTGGTGACGGTGCGGGTGAGGAACTCGCGGTCGTGGCTGACGACGACCGTGCCGGCGCGCAGGCCGGTGACGAACCGTTCCAGACGCTCCAGGCCGTCCAGGTCCAGGTCGTTGGTGGGCTCGTCCAGGAGGAAGACGTCGTAGCGGGACAGCAGCAGGGAGGCGAGGCCGGCACGGGCCGCCTGGCCGCCGGAGAGGGCGGTCATCGGCTGGTCCAGGTCCACGGCCAGGCCGAGGGAGTCGGCGACCTCCTCCGCGCGCTCCTCCAGGTCGGCACCGCCCAGGCCGAGCCACCGCTCCAGGGCCACCGCGTAGGCGTCGTCGGCGCCGGGCGCGCCGTCGACCAGCGCCTGGGTGGCCTCGTCCATCGTCCGCTGGGCCTCGGCGACCCCGGTGCGGCGGGCCAGGAACTCACGGACGGTCTCCCCCGGCCGGCGCTCCGGCTCCTGCGGCAGGTGCCCGACGGTCGCCGTCGGCGGGGACAGCCGCAGTTCGCCCTGCTCGGGCTGGAGGAGCCCGGCGAGCATCCGCAGCAGGGTCGACTTTCCCGCGCCGTTGGCGCCGACCAGCCCGATCACATCGCCGGGTGCGACCACGAGGTCGAGCCCGGAGAACAGCGAGCGGTCGCCGTGCCCGGCGGCGAGGTTCTTGGCAACGAGGGTGGCAGTCATCAGGACGTCGATCCTAGCGGCGGCCGAGGTGCGTCTCCGCCACGTTTTCCGCCGGTCACCGGCGTGGAGCCAGGCCTGCCGGAGCCGGCCGCGCAGGGCCTATCGTCCTGGCGTGGACAGTGAGCCGAGAGACGAAGTGATCGTGGTCGGGGGCGGGATCGCCGGGCTGACGACGGCCGTGTTGCTGGCCGAGTCCGGGCGGCGCGTGCGGGTGTGGACGCGGGAGCCGGCCGAGCGGACCACCTCGGCGGTCGCCGGCGGCCTGTGGTGGCCGTACCGCATCGAACCCGAACCGCTGGCCGGCGCGTGGGCGCTGGCGTCCCTCGGGGTGTACGAGGAGCTGGCGCAGCGCCCCGAGGAGACGGGGGTGCGCCTGGTCGAGGGCGTGCACCACGGGACCCGGGTGGACGGGCTGGGCGCGTGGGCGGGGCAGCTGCCGGGGCTGCGGGCGGTGGCCGAGGGGCTGGCGGCGCGGCTGCCGGTGATCGACATGCCGGTGCAGCTGGCGTGGCTGCGGGAGCGGCTGGCGAAGGCGGGCGGCGCGGTGGAGGTCCGTGAGGTGACCGATCTGGCCGCCGTGCCCGCCGCCGTGGTGGTCAACTGCACGGGGCTCGGGGCGCGTGCGCTGGTGCCGGACCCGGCGGTGCGCCCGGTGCGCGGGCAGCTGGTCGTGGTGGAGAACCCGGGCGTCTCCACCTGGTTCACCTCCGTCGACCACTCCTCGGCCGCCTCCACCTACTTCATTCCGCAGCCGGGCCGGCTGCTGCTGGGCGGCACGGCCGAGGAGGACGACTGGTCCCTGGAACCCGACCCGGCCACCGCCGCGGCGATCGTCGCCCGGTGCGCGGCCGTCCGCCCGGAGATCGCCGGGGCGCGCGTGCTCGCGCACCGGGTGGGCCTGCGGCCGGCCCGGGAGGCGGTACGGCTGGAGCGCCGGCCCCTGCCGGACGGCCGCGTGCTGGTGCACAACTACGGCCACGGCGGGGCCGGGGTCACGGTGGCCTGGGGCTGCGCTCGGGAGGCGGCGGAGCTGGCGTTCCCCAGGACCTGAGCGACCGGTGGGCAGGGGCCGGGACGGCGTTCCCGGCCCCTGGGCGTTCCCACGCGCGGCACCGCAGGCGTTCCCACCCCCGCCCACGAGTCCCCGTGGCCGGGGACCACGGCCACGGGGACCCCCGAACCGGCGCCGCCCCGTCAGCTCGCCGGAACGTGCCGAGGGGGGCGCGGGGCGTGGACCCCGTCCAGAACCGTCGGCGTGGGCGCCGCGCCACCGCCGGACACGGCCCGGGCGAAGGCCGCCGTACCGCCCACCAGCGCGACCCTGGCCGTGGTCCGGGACAGGTCGACGGTGAGCGTCGGCCTGGTGGACGGCGGGTCGATCAGGTCCTTGTCCGTGCCGGCGACGATCAGGGCCAGGCGGTGCCCCGCGGGGACGACGTGGTCGGTGGCCGCGAGGTCGAGGGTGATCGTGTACGCCCGGCCCGGGGTGAGCGGGACGCCCTTCGCCGGCCAGGCGTGGTGGCCGAGGTCGGCCCAGCCGCGGCTGACCACGGTGTAGTCGACGGCGGCCGTCCTGGCCACGGTCTTCTTGAAGCAGGCGCTGTCCCCGGCCGTGCTGGCGCCCCAGCAGGTGCGGTCGCTGAGGGTCGTGATGCCCTCGGCCGGGTCGGCGTAGTCGCGGATGGTGTCCGGGCCGACGTCGACCAGGACGGCGGACAGGTGCGCCGACGTCGTGGTCGGTGTCGCGGTGACCGTCACCGTGGAGGAACCGGACAGGCGCACGCCACGGGCGAGCGGCGCGGTGAGGAAGCCGGCCTTCTCCGGAGTGGACGTGGTGAGCCGCGCGGCCCAGTCGGTCTCGCTCCGCGCCGGGTCGTCCGTGAAGGTCTCGGTGCCGGCGGTCCGGCGCAGTCCGAGGGTGCCGACGCCGGCCTGGGTGCCGGCGGCCGGGTGCAGGACGGTGGTGCGGGTGCCGCGCGGGGGCCAGGCGGCGGAGGTGACCCACTGGTCGGGGTGGCGTTCGATGTCGGCCATCGGCTCGCGGTCGATGCCGTTGTCGTAGCCGAGGAGTTCGTGGTCGAACCAGCGGTGCAGGGTGTCGACCCAGGCGCCGCGCCGGTAGTCGAACGGGTCGACGTGCCCGGTCTGGGACAGCCAGATCTTCCGCTCGACGCCGTGCCGCGCCAGGGCGTCCCACCACTGCCCGAAGTGCTTCGTGCGGACGTTGAGGTCCTGCATGCCGTGCACCAGGAAGACGCTGGCACGCACCTTGGCCGCGTCCTTGACGTAGTCCCGCTCGGTCCACAGCGGGGTCCAGTCACCGCTGCGCGGGCTGCCGTCGGCGAGCTTCTTCTGCACGGCCGCGCAGTGGGCCCGCGCGTCGGCGCTCTCGACGTAGCCGGCCAGTTCGTCGGGGCCGCCGTCGTAGAGAGGGGCGCCCTTGGCGAAGTAGTAGTCGTACCAGGAGGAGATGGCGCTGATCGGGACGATCGTCCTGAGACCCTTGACGCCGGTGGCGGCGACGCCGTTGGCGATGGTGCCGTCCCAGCTCTTGCCGATCATGCCGGTGCGGCCGTTGGTCCAGCCGGCCCGCACGGGGGTGCCGCCGGTGCGGCTGGTGTAGGCCCTGGCGCGGCCGTTCAGCCAGTCGATCACGGCCTTGGCGGACTGGATGTCGGAGCGGCCGCCGACGTCGACGCAGCCGTCGGAGCGGTTGGAGCCGGCGAGGTCGACGCCGACGAAGGCGTAGCCGCGCGGCACGAAGTAGTTGTCGTAGAACAGCGGCATCTGGACGACGTGGCCCTGTGCGTCGTAGGTCTTGCGCTGGCTCTCGTTGCCGCGGCCGCAGCAGGAGTAGTAGGGGCTGGCGTCCATGACGACCGGCACCTTGCGGCCCTGCCGGGCCGGTTCCGCGGGCCGGACGATGTCGGCGGCGACGCGGTCGGTCCGTCCGTCGCCGTCCTCGTCGAGGCCGGTGTCCACCCACACGGACTCGCGGACGGCGTCGGCGTAGGAGTAGACGGGTCTGCTCTCCCGGGGCGCGGCCTGGGCGGCGGCCGGGGTGAGCAAGGCGGCCGTCAGGGCGGTGACGGCGGCGGTGACGAGCGTTCTCCAGAGCGCGGAGCGCGTGCGTTTCGGCATGCGCGGACGGTACTCCGGCCAACTCGCCCGCAGAAGAGGGCACTCCGGTGGCGCATGTCGGCTGAATGGCGATCGTGTGACAGCAGGGGTCATGGACAGGTCAGGGGCGGCAGGGACTGAATAGGCTCTGAACGGACTTCTCCGAACGGACCGACGGTCCCGACGACTTGGAGCTGACGTGCACCGCAGAATCATCGCCCCGGGAGCACTGGCGGCGGCCTCCCTCCTGCTGGCGATCCCGGCATCGGCCGCGAGTTACTCCCCCGGCGCGCAGGGCATCGGCGACCCCTACTACCCGTCCTACGGCAACGGCGGCTACGACGTCTCGCACTATGACCTGAGGCTGCAATACCAGCCGAAGACGGACGAGTTGCAGGGCACGGCGACGATCCTGGCGAAGACCACCCAGGACCTGTCCAGCTTCGACCTGGACTTCCTGCTGGACGTGAGCGAGGTGCGGGTCAACGGCACCAAGGCGGCCTTCACCACGTCCGACCAGCACGAACTGGTCGTCACCCCGAAGACGCCGCTGCCCAAGGGCACGCCGATCACGGTGGTGGTCCGCTACAGCGGGGTGCCGTCGGCGAAGAGCGCCTACGGCTTCACCTCCTGGCACCGCACGCCCGACGGGGGTGTGGCGGCCAACGAGCCCGAGGCCGCCTGGTGGTGGTTCCCGAGCAACGACCACCCGACCGACAAGGCCACCTACGACGTGTCGGTCGCGGTGCCGGACGGCACCCAGGCCCTCTCCAACGGCACGCTCCAGTCGACTTCCTCGAAGCTGGGCTGGACCCGCTACAACTGGCGGCAGAACAAGCCGCAGGCGACCTACCTGGCCACGCTCGCGGTCGGGAGGTTCGACATCACCACCGGCACCTCCGACGGCGGGGTACCGGTCGTCAACGCCTACAGCAAGGACCTCGGCGACACCGACGGTGCCGCGCGGGCCAGCGTGGAGCGCACCGGGGAGCTCGTGGACTGGCTGAGCGGCTACTTCGGGCCGTATCCGTTCAGTTCGGCGGGCGGCTACGTGCCGAACACGACCACCGGGTACGCCCTGGAGACGCAGACCCGGATCTACTACAGCCCGCGGCAGTTCGCGAACGGCTCCAACACCTCGGTGGTCGTGCACGAGCTGGCCCACCAGTGGTACGGCGACTACGTGTCCGTCAAGGGCTGGAAGGACATCTGGATCAACGAGGGCTTCGCCCGGTACGCGCAGTGGCTGTGGTCCGAGCACGAGGGCGAGGGCACCGCACAGGAACTCGCCGACTACGTGTACGCCTCCCACCCGGCCGACGACGCCTTCTGGACGGTCAAGCCGGGCGACCCGGGCCCGGACGAGCAGTTCAGCTCCGCCGTCTACGACCGGGGCGCCCTGGCCATCCAGGCGCTGCGCAACGAGATCGGTGACGACGCGTTCTTCGCGGTCCTGAAGGGCTGGCCGAAGTCGCACGCCTACGGCAACGCCTCGGTGGCCGACTTCCAGGAGTACGCCGAGCAGGTGTCCGGCAAGCCGCTGTCCGCGCTGTTCGACACCTGGCTGTTCCAGCCGTCGAAGCCGGCCGCACCGGCGGTCCGCGCCCTGGTGAAGACGGGTACGGCGGTGGAGCGGCCGAAGTCGTGGAAGAAGATCGAGGCCACGAACGAGGTGCACGGGCACTGACGCCTCACGGGTTCGGCCCGGCCGCCCGCCGCAGGAGGTCCGCCCGGCCTATCGCGTCCGCGCGGGAGGCCGGGACGGTGCACGCGTGGGCGCCCGCGATCGCGCCGTACCTGGCGCAGCGCTCGGGCGGCTCGCCGCTCAGCCGGCCGTAGAGGAACGCGGCGGCGAAGGCGTCGCCCGCGCCGTTGGAGTCGACCACCGGCGCGGGCGGGTCCACCACCGGCACCCGGGTCAGCTCGCCGCCGGTCAGCAGGTGGGCGCCGTCGGCTCCCGCGGTGGCGACGACCGTGTCGGCCCGGCCCCGCTCGGCGATGCGCCGCATGGTCCGTTCGGGGTCGGCGAGGGCGGCGGCGGAGAGGAAGACGACGTCGGCCGCGTACGCGAACGGCTCGTGGTACGGGTTCTCGCCGTCCCAGTCGTGCAGGTCCGTGGAGAGCGGCACGCCGGTTTCCCGCAGGACCGGCAGGGCGTGGGCGCAGGGCTGGGTGATCGTCACGTGCACGTGACGGCTCGCGGCGGCCAGCGCGCGCACGGTGGCCTGGGGGAAGCGGTCGTCGGGGTGGGCGCGGCTGGTGTCGTACAGGGACAGGCGGCGGCCGTCCGGGCCGACCAGGTTGACCGCCCGCTTGGTGCCGGCCGGCTGCGGGAGCGCGGTGAGGCCGATGCCGTGCTCGTGGTGCAGGGCGCGCACGAGGTCGCCCTCGGGGTCGTCGCCGAGCAGGTCGAGGTGGTGGGTGCGCAGGCCGAGCGCGGCCAGCCCCAGGGCGACGAAGTCACCGGTCTGCCCCGCGCGGGTGCGGATCCCCGAGTCGATCATGTAACTGTCGGCGTAGGGCAGGGGCAGCTCGGGGACGTGGACGATCGTGTCCACGCCGGCCCCGCCCAGCACCAGCACATCGCTCGCGTCCGCTCGCACGGCCATCCCCCGCTCCCCCTTCGGGGCGCCCTCGGCCGACGGCACGGTGGCGCCACCCCGGACATGCATGATCTCCGTTGTGACGCCACCGTAGACGACGCCACCGACAGTGGCGCCGAGTTGCTACTTCGTGAGCTCGGTCAGCTCCTGGTCGGTGTTCTGCGACACGCGGCGGCGCACGCCGAACCAGCCGGCGACCAGCATGACGGCGATCACCGGGATGAGCAGGATGGTCTTCCGGCCGACCTCGGGGTCGTTCCACATCATGCCGAGGCAGACCAGCAGGAACACGATCGTGGCGATCTCCGTGACCGGGCTGAACTTCAGCTGGAAGTGCGGCCGGGCCGCGAGGCCCGCGCGGGCGCGGCGGACGAAGATCATGTGGCAGACCATGATGATCACCCAGGTGCTGATGATGCCGAGCGAGGCGACGTTCAGCACGATCTCGAAGGCCTGGCTGGGCACCAGGTAGTTCAGGCCGACACCGAGCACACAGACCGCGCAGGTCAGCAGGATGCCGCCGTAGGGCACCTGGCTGCGGTTCATGCGGGCGGTGAACTTCGGCGCCGAACCGGCCATGGCCATCGAGCGCAGGATGCGGCCGGTGGAGTACAGGCCGGAGTTGAGCGAGGACATGGCGGCGGTCAGCACGACCAGGTTCATCACGTCGCCGGCCGCCGGCACGCCGATCTTGGACAGCACGGTCACGAACGGGCTCTGGTCGGCGGAGTACACCGAACCGGGCAGCAGCAGGGCGAGCAGCACGACCGAGCCGACGTAGAACAGGCCCACGCGCCACATGATCGAGTTCACCGCGCGCGGGACGACCTTCTCCGGCTCGGCGGTCTCGCCGGCCGCGACACCGACCAGCTCCAGGGCGGCGTAGGCGAAGATCACGCCCTGCATGACCAGGACGACCGGCATCATGCCGTGCGGGAAGAGTCCTCCGTTGTCGGTGACGACGTTCAGGCCGGGGGTGTGGCCGCCGACCTTGTGCTGGGTGGCGAGCAGGAAAATGCTGATCAGCATGAAGCCGACGATGGTGGCGACCTTGATGATCGCGAACCAGAACTCCATCTCGCCGAAGATCTTCACCGAGATCAGGTTCACGGCCAGGACCACCGCGAGGGCGATCAGGGCGAGCACCCACTGGGGAATGCTGGTGAACATGGACCAGTAGTGCGTGTAGAGCGCGATCGCGGTGATGTCGGCGATGCCGGTGGTCGACCAGTTCAGGAAGTACATCCAGCCGGCGACGTAGGCGCCCTTCTCGCCGAGGAACTCGCGCGCGTAGGACACGAAGGACCCGGAGGACGGCCGGTACAGGACCAGCTCGCCCAGGGCCCGGACGACGAAGAACGCGAAGACGCCGCAGACCAGGTAGGCCAGGGCGAGCGCCGGTCCGGCGTTGTGCAGGCGGCCGCCGGCGCCCAGGAGGAGTCCGGTGCCGATGGCGCCACCGATGGCGATCATGTTGACATGGCGGGCCTTGAGGTCCTTGCTGTAACCGGCGTCGCCCGCGTCCGCGGGCGTCTGGGCCACCTGGGGGTGGGTGGTGGCCGGTGCCGATTCCACGGCTTCCTTGCTCACGGGTGGTTCCACTTCCTGGTGCGCCCGGACCTCGTGGGTCCGGGGTTCGTGCAGGTCTTGGCCCGCACCACCCTCGTGTTGCGGCACAGACCAAGGCAGCACCTTCCCAGAGGGATCAGCCGGCACGCGGTGGTCCACGTCACAGAGCGGTTCTTCTCACACCGTCGTCACGGGATCGCCGAGGGCCTCCCCCGGGTTTCACACCATTGGTGAGACAGCGATACTGCTGCACATGACGACCGGTACCGAGGAGACGCCCCTCACCATCGACGAGCTGGCCGCGCGGGCGGGCGTCACGGTGCGGACGGTCCGCTTCTACGGCACCAGGGGGTTGCTGCCGCCGCCGGTGATCGGTCCGCGCCGGGTGGGCCACTACGGCGCCGAGCATCTGGCCCGGCTCCAGCTCATCGAGGAGATGCAGCACCAGGGCATGACCCTCGCGGCGATCGAACGGCACCTGCGGCAGCTGCCCGCCGACCTCGGCCCGCACGATCTGGCGATCCACCGGGCGGTGGTCGCCTCCTGGGCGCCGGACACCGTCGAGACCGTCTCCCGTGCGGAGCTGGAGCGGCACGCGGGACGCCGGCTGGCCGAGGAGGACCTGGACCGGCTGGCCGCGATGAACGTGGTGACGCGGGACGGGGAGTCCTTCCGGGTCGACTCCGGTCTGCTGCGGCTCGCGGTGCAGCTCCTGGACGTACCGCTGTCCCAGGAGACGATCCTGGCGGCCCGGACCGTGCTGACCGGCCACGCGCGCGCGGCGGCACACGAGCTGTCGGACCTGCTGCGGGAGGCCGTGGCCGAACGCGACACGCGGGACGTGAAGTCGCTGTCGGCCCATATGCACCCGCTCGTGGTGCAGGCGCTGCTCACCACCTTCCAGCGGTCGCTGAAGGAGGAGCTGCGCCAGTGGCTGGACGGCGCGGCGGCACCGAAGGCCCCCTCCGGGGGCACGACGGCCCCGGGAGCGGAGTCCCGGGGCACGCCGTCCGCGTGAGGCCCGTCAGCGTCCGTCGGTGAAGGTCTCCCCCTTCGCGGCCTTCGCCACGAGCAGCGCGGGCGGGGTGAACCGCTCGCCGTACCGCTCGGCCAGCTCGCGGGCGCGGGCCACGAAGCCGGGCAGGCCCCCTTCGTAGCCGTTGATGTACTGGAGCACCCCGCCGGTCCAGCCGGGGAAGCCGATGCCGAGGATCGAGCCGATGTTGGCGTCGGCGACGGAGGTGAGCACGCCCTCCTCCAGGAGGCGTACGGTGTCCAGCGCCTCGGCGAAGAGCATGCGTTCCTGCATGTCCCGGAACGGGATCTCGTACCCCGGCTTGGTGAAGTGCTCGCGCAGGCCCGGCCAGAGCCCGGCCCGCCTGCCGTCCTCGGTGTAGTCGTAGAAGCCGGCGCCGCCGCTGCGGCCGGTGCGGCCGAACTCGTCGACCATGCGGTCGACGACCGCCTCCGCGGGGTGGGCGGTCCAGGTGCCGCCGGCCTCCTCCACGGCCCTCCTCGTCTCGCCCCGGATCTTGCGCGCCAGGGTGAGGGTCAGCTCGTCCATGAGGGACAGCACCTTGGCCGGGTAGCCGGCCTGGGCCGCGGCCTGTTCCACGGAGGCGGGCTCGACGCCCTCGCCGACCATGGCGACGCCCTCGTTGATGAAGTGGCCGATCACCCGGGAGGTGAAGAAGCCGCGCGAGTCGTTGACGACGATCGGCGTCTTGTTGATCTGCCGGACCAGGTCGAAGGCGCGGGCGAGGGCCACTTCGCCGGTGCGCTCGCCCTTGATGATCTCCACCAGCGGCATCTTGTCGACCGGTGAGAAGAAGTGCAGCCCGATGAAGTCGGTCTGGCGCTGCACGCCCTCGGCGAGCGTGGTGATGGGCAGCGTGGAGGTGTTGGAGCACAGCAGCGCGTCGGGCGCGACGACCTGCTCGATCTCCTGGAACACCTTGTGCTTGAGGGCGGTGTCCTCGAACACGGCCTCGATGACCGCGTCGCAGCCGGCGAGGTCGGCCACCTCGGCGGTGGGGGTGATCCGGGCGAGCAGCGCGTCCGCCTTCTCCTGGCTGGTACGGCCCTTGGCGACGGCCTTGGCGCACAGCTTCTGCGAGTAGCCCTTGCCCTTGACGGCCGCCTCCAGGGAGACGTCCTTGAGAACGACGTCGATGCCCGCGCGGGCGCACGCGTAGGCGATGCCGGCGCCCATCATGCCGGCGCCGAGCACGGCCGCCTTGCGGACCCGGCGCGGCTCGACGCCCCTCGGCCGGCTGGCGCCCGAGTTGACCGCCTGGAGGTCGAAGAAGAACGCCTGGATCATGTTCTTCGAGGTCTGTCCGGCGGCCAGTTCCACGAAGTAGCGGGCCTCGATGACCTGGGCGGTCTCGAAGTCGACCTGAGAGCCCTCGACGGCGGCGGCGAGGATGTTGCGCGGCGCCGGGTAGGGGGCGCCGCCCGTCTGCTTGCGCAGGCTGGCCGGGAAGGCGGGCAGGTTCGCGGCGAACTTCGGGTGGGCCGGCGTACCGCCGGGGATCCGGTAGCCCGGCTTGTCCCAGGGCTGCTGGGACTCGGGGTTCGCGTCGATGAAGGCCCGGGCCTTGGCGAGCAGTTCCTCGGGGGTGGCGGCGACCTCGTGGACGAGGCCGTTGTCCTGCGCGCGCCGCGCGTTGTACTGCTGGCCCTGGAGGAGCACCTTCAGCAGGGCGTCCGCGATGCCCAGCAGCCGTACGGTGCGGACGACTCCGCCGCCGCCGGGGAGCAGGCCGAGGGTGACCTCCGGGCAGCCGATCTTGGTGCCGGGGCTGTCGAGGGCCACCCGGTGGTGGCAGGCGAGGGCCAGTTCGAATCCGCCGCCGAGGGCCGCGCCGTTGATCGCGGCGACGACCGGCTTGCCGAGGGTCTCGATGCGGCGCAGGTTCCGCTTGATGGCGAGGCCGCCGTCGAACAGCTCCTGTGCGGTCTCCGGCGTGACCCGGATGAGGTCGCGCAGGTCGCCGCCGGCGAAGAAGGTCTTCTTGGCGGAGGTGAAGATGATGCCGCGGATGTTCTCCCGTTCGGCCTCCAGCCGGTCGGTGATCGCGGCGAGGGAGTCGCGGAACGCCTGGTTCATGGTGTTCGCGGACTGGTTCGGGTCGTCCAGGACGAGGGTGACGACACCGGTGTCGTCCTGCTCCCAGCGGATGGTGGTGCTCTCGGTCATGACAGTCGTCTCCGTTGAGGTGGTCGCTTGGTTCCGCGGGGAGTTCAGATGCGCTCGACGACGGTGGCGATGCCCATGCCGCCGCCGACGCACAGGGTGGCGAGGCCGTAGCGCTTGTCCTGGCGCTCCAGTTCGTCGACGAGCGAGCCGAGGATCATGGCGCCGGTGGCGCCGAGCGGGTGGCCGAGGGCGATGGCGCCGCCGTTGACGTTGACCTTGTCCAGGGTGAGGCCCATGTCCTTCACGAAGCGCAGCACGACCGCGGCGAACGCCTCGTTGATCTCGACCAGGTCGATGTCGTCGATGGTGAGGCCGGCCTTGGCCAAGGCCTTGCGGGTGGCCGGGGCGGGGCCGGTGAGCATGATGGTCGGCTCGGAGCCGGAGACGGCCGCGGAGACGATCCGCGCGCGGGGGGTGAGGCCGTAGCGCTCGCCGACCTCCCGGGAGCCGATCGCGACGAGGGAGGCGCCGTCCACGATCCCGGAGGAGTTGCCCGCGTGGTGGACGTGGTCGATCTTCTCGACCCAGTGGTACTTCTGCAGCGCGACCGCGTCGAAGCCGCCCAGGTCGCCGATGTCCGCGAAGGACGGCTTCAGCCCGGCGAGGGAGTCGGCGGTGGTGCCGGGGCGCAGGTGCTCGTCGTGGTCGAGGACGACCAGGCCGTTGCGGTCCTTCACGGGGACCACGGAGCGGGCGAAGCGGCCCTCCTTCCAGGCGGTGGCGGCGCGCTCCTGGGACAGGGCCGCGTACTCGTCCACGTCCCGGCGGGAGAAGCCCTCGATGGTGGCGATCAGGTCGGCGCCGATGCCCTGCGGCACGAAGTTGACGGCGAGGTTGGTCATCGGGTCGTTGAACCAGGCGCCGCCGTCCGAGGCCATCGGGACCCGGGACATGGATTCGACGCCGCCCGCGAGGACCAGGTCCTCCCAGCCGGCGCGGACCTTGGCGGCGGCCAGGTTGACGGCCTCCAGGCCGGAGGCACAGAAGCGGTTCTCCTGCACGCCCGCGACCGTGTCCGGCAGTCCGGCGGCGATGGCGGCGATCCGGGCGATGTCGGAGCCCTGGTCGCCGACGGGGCCGACGACACCGAGCACGATGTCGTCGATCGCGGCCGGGTCGAGGCCGGGGAAGCGGTCGCGGATCTCGTGGATGAGGCCGACGACCAGGTCGATGGGCTTCGTGCCGTGCAGGGCGCCGTTCGCCTTGCCGCGGCCGCGCGGGGTGCGGATCGCGTCGTACACGTACGCTTCGGTGCTCACTTGGGGTGCCTTTCGGGAGGGTGGGCCGAGCGGGGTGGGCGGGCTCAGCCGCGGTCGGTGACGAGGTCGTCGGGATCGTCGAGGTCGTCGGTCGGGCGTGCCGGTATGCCCCAGTCCCGGGCGACCGCGGCCGTGTCCGCGCCGGGCCGGGCCGGGCCGGTGCGGACGGCGGTGGGGGTCGCGGAGAAGCGGGGGGCGGGGGCGGGCTGGGTGATGCCGCCGTGGTCGGTGAAGGTGCCGCGGGCGGCCAGGTGGGGGTGGTGCGGGGCCTCGCGCAGGCTCAGTACGGGCGCCACGCAGGCGTCGGAGCCCTCGAAGACGGCGGTCCACTCGTCCCGGGTGCGGGACGCGAAGGCGGCGGCGACCCGTTCGCGCAGCTCGTCCCAGCGGGTCGGGTCCGTGCGGGCGGGGACCAGGTCGTCCAGGCCGAGCAGGCGCAGGAACTCCTCGTAGAACTTGGCCTCCAGGGCGCCGACCGCCATGTACCGCCCGTCGGCGGTCTCGTAGGTGCCGTAGTACGGGCAGCCGCCGTCCAGGAGGTTGGCGGCGCGCCGGTCCTGCCAGCCACCGGCGGCGAGCATGCCGTGGATCATCGTCGACAGGTGGGCCGTGCCGTCCACGATGGCCGCGTCGACCACCTGGCCGGTGCCGGTGGCGCGCGCGTGGTGCAGGGCGGCGAGGACGCCGACGACCAGGTAGAGGGAGCCGCCCGCGTAGTCCCCGAGGAGGTTGGCGGGCACGGCCGGGGGTGCGTCCGGGCGGCCGATCATGCCGAGCGTGCCGGTGAGCGCGATGTAGGCGATGTCGTGGCCGGCGCGCTGGGCGAGCGGGCCGTCCTGACCCCAGCCGGTCATGCGGCCGTAGACCAGGCGCGGGTTGCGGGCGTGGCAGTCGTCGGGGCCGACGCCGAGCCGCTCGGCGACGCCGGGGCGGTAGCCCTCCACGAGGATGTCTGCGCGCTCGGCGAGGTCCAGGACGCGCGCGGGGCCGTCCGGTGCCTTGAGGTCGACCACGATCGAGCGTTTGTTGCGGTTGGTGGCGTCGAACGCCGGGTCGATCGCGAGGCCCGGCCCGCCCGGGCGGTCCACCCGGACCACGTCGGCGCCCAGGTCGGCCAGCAGCATGGCGGCGAACGGGCCCGGTCCGATGCCGGCCAGCTCGACCACGCGCACACCGCTCAGCGGGCCGTGGCCCGGCGTCGGCGGCGTCCCTGCCGTCCTTGCCGTCGTCATGCGTGCAGCCCCCAAGCGTGTGTGACACAACCGATGTAACACCGGCGATGCTAAGAACGTGTTCCACCGGACACAAGACCTGAACGAGCAAGCGCTTAGCCAAGTGCCCGGCACACCCGTCATCACCCGGACGAGTGACCGGCCTGCCGGGACGTGTGCGCCATCTCCCGTTTCGTCAGGGCATTCCTGGCTACGGCCACCGCTGCCTCCGGGCTGGTCGTCGGGCTCCGCTCTCCTCACGCTAGCCTCGGCCACCGACAGCGGCGCGGGCTGTGCGACAGCCGCATGAACCAAGAGGTGTCATGAGCAGGATGAACAGGACGGATCGTCCGTACGACCTGGTGCTCTTCGGGGCCACGGGCTTCGTCGGCACGCTCACCGCCCACTATCTCGCCGAGCACGCGCCGCGGGACCTGCGCTGGGCGGTCGCCGGCCGCGACGAACGGCGGCTGGAGCGGCTGCGCGCTAGCCTGCCCGGCGGTGCGGACGTCGGTGTCCTGCGCGCCGACGTGGCCGAACCGGCCACCCTGCGCGCCCTCGCCGAGCACGCGCGCGTGGTCGCCACGACCGTCGGCCCGTACGTCCTGCACGGCGAGGAGCTCGTCGCCGCCTGCGCCGACACCGGCACCGACTACCTGGACCTCACCGGCGAGCCGGAGTTCGTCGACCTGGTGTACGTCCGGCACGACGCACGCGCGCGGGAGACCGGTGCCCGCCTGGTGCACGCCTGCGGTTTCGACTCCGTGCCGCACGACCTGGGCGTGTACTTCACGGTCCGGCAGCTCCCCGAGGGCGTGCCGCTGACCGTGGACGGCTACGTGACCGCCGACGCGGCCTTCTCCGGCGGCACCCTGGCCTCGGCTCTGACCCAGATGGCCCGCGCGCGGCGGATGCTGGCCGCCGCGCGCGACCGGGCCCGGCACGAGCCGCGGCTGCCCGGCCGCCGGGTGACGGTGCCGACGGGCACGCCCAGGTTCGCCCCGGAGGTGGGCGCGTGGGCGCTGCCGCTGCCCACCATCGACCCGCGGATCGTGCGCCGTTCGGCGCGGGCGCTGGAACGGTACGGCCCGGACTTCCGGTACCGGCACTACGCCGCCGTGCGGCGGCTGCCGGTCGCCCTCGGCGGGATCGCCGCCGTCGGCGCGGTGACGGCCGCGGCCCAGCTGCCGCCCGCGCGGCGCTGGCTGTCGGGCCGGCTGGAGCCGGGCGAGGGGCCGAGCGCGCAGAAGCGGGCGAAGAGCTGGTTCACGGTGCGGTTCGTCGGCGAGGGCGGCGGGCGGCGCGTGTTCACCGAGGTCGCGGGCGGCGACCCCGGGTACGACGAGACGGCGAAGATGTTCGCCGAGGCGGCCCTGTGCCTGGCCTTCGACGACCTTCCGCGGACGGCCGGCCAGGTCACCACGGCGCAGGCGATGGGCGACGCCCTGACCGAAAGGCTGCGGGCGGCGGGCATCACCTTCCGGGTGGCGGCACACCGCTAGCCGGCGGCCGCCCGTCCCGCCGCACGTCCGGGCACCCGGCTGGGACGATGGAGGCTCAACCCGGACGACCCAAGGAGGCGGAGCGGACGTGAAGTTCGTACTGGAGGTGACCGTGGACGACGGCGCGGTGGCGCGGGACCGGGCGGCCGAGCTGGAGCGCATCCTGCGCTACTGGGGCGGCAACCTGCGTCATTACGCCCTGGAACCCGGCGACGGTTCGGCCGTCCACGACTCGGCGTATCAGGAGGTCGGCGCCTGGCGCGTCGTGGAGTCCTGAGCCCCGCCGCCGGCCCGGCCGTGTGCCGCCTCGCGCAGGGCCCGCCGGCACAGGGCGTCCGCCCTCCGCGTGGTCTCCGGCAGCCGGAACCGCGGGGTCAGCGCGAGCGTGTGCGCCAGGGCGTTGCCGAGGCTCACCCGGTGGCCGACCGAGACGAACACCGGCTTGACGCCGTCCCGGGTGCGCAGGGCCCGTCCGACCTCCTCGCTCCCGGCGAGCAGCGGCGTGGAGCCGCCCCGCGCCGGCCCGGGTTCGTCGTACGTGAACGTGAACGGGTTCTTGGCGACGCCGATGGTCGGCAGGCCGGTGAGTACGCCCAGGTGGCTCGCCAGGCCGAAGCGGCGCGGGTGGGCCAGGCCGTAGCCGTCGCACACGACCAGGCCGGGCGGGCACGGCAGCCGTTCCAGGGCGGCGCGGACGGTGGGGATCTCCCGGAAGGCGAGGAGTCCGGGCACGTACGGGAAGGAGACCCGGCCGACGGCCGTCGCCTCCGCGACGACGTCCAGGGTGGCGGCGTCCAGCACGACGGCGGCCGCCGCGACCAGGTCCAGGCCGTCGTCGTAGGCGACGTCGACCCCCGTGACCCGGCCCGTCCCGGGCGGCGGCCCGGGCTCGTCCAGCACCACCCGTCCGCGCAGCTCGTCCTGGACGGCGCGGGCCTCCTCCTCCGTCGCGGGCCAGCCCGCGGGTACGCCGACGATCGTCATGCCGGGTGACTCTACGGGCCCGCCGCGGGCCGCCGGACCGGCGGGGTAGGCTCGCGATCATGTTCGTACTGGAGCTGACCTACACCGCGCCGCTCGACGCCGTGGACGCCGTTCTGCCGGCCCATGTGGCCTGGCTGGAGGAGCAGTACGACAAGGGCCTCTTCCTGGCCTCGGGACGCAAGAACCCCCGCGACGGCGGGGTGATCCTCGCCGTCGCGGGGGACCGCGCCCACATCGAGGAACTCGTCGCGAGCGACCCGTTCGTCGTGGGCGGCGTGTGCGCCTACCGCGTCACGGAGTTCATCGCCACGAAGACGGCCCCCGAACTGGCGCGTCACCGGCAGACACTCGGCTGACGCCCCGCGGCCCGGAGCCGCGGGGCGCCCGGCCTCGCGGCCGTCAGCCCTTCTTCGCGTTCAGGGCGCGCTGCAGCTCGTCCTTGTTCATGTGCGAACGGCCTTCGATGCCGCGCTGCTTCGCCTCGTTGTACAGCTGGTCGCGCGTCGGGCCGTGCGAGCCGACCCGGTTGCCCGACCGCTGACCGCCGCGCCTGGACGACGACATGTCCTGTGTCGAACTGCGGCTGGCGGTCTTGGACTCGCCGGCGCGGGCACGTTCCTTGTTCACCGTCCGCGCGGCGATCTCCTTGGCGCGCCCGGTGCTCTCGCCCCGGTCCTGCGCGCTCTTCTTGATGTGCTCGTACTGACGCTCGCGCTTGGGGCTGGAACCGGCTGGCATGATCGCTCCCTTCCTTTGCGGCAGGGAACGAGTACCCGCGTTTCCGCGCACTTACCTCACCGTCCGGCCGCGCCGTCAGCGTTCGAGCCGCGCCACCCGGCCCTGTTCGCCGGCCGCCCAGCAGCCGAGGTCGGGAGTGCAGGCCACCGTGTCGTAGGAGGCGGTGTCGATGGTGCGCCAGCTGCGGCCGCCGTCCGTGGTCAGGTCGGTGCCGGTCGGGCCGACGGCCAGCGCGGCGGTTCGGCTGTGCGGGAGCCAGGCGGCTCCGGATCGGTAGGCGGGCGGCGGGGTGGCGGCGGCCCGCCAGGTCCGTCCGCCGTCGGCGCTGACCGCGGCGGAGCGCGGCGAGGACTGGTCGGGGCGGTAGTCGCCGCCGACCGCGAGGCCGTGGGTGCGGTCGCGGAAGGCGAGCGCGAAGACGCCCTTGGCCGGATCGCCCGCGGGGATCGGCGTGTCGGCGGCCGTCCAGGTCAGGCCCCGGTCGGCGGAGTGCAGCACGCGCGCGTGGGCGCCGCCGCCGGTGGCCAGCCAGACGTCCCGCGGGCCGGAGGCGACCAGGCACTGCCCGCTCGCGGCGAAGCCCGCCTCGCCCTCCAGCGCGGGCGGCATGCCGTCGGAGGGCAGCACACGCCAGGAGCGCCCGCCGTCGTCGGTGGACAGCAGGCGGAACTTCCCGTCCACGGGGTCGCTCAGGGCGAGGCCGTGCCGGCGGTCGAAGAAGGTCAGGCAGTCGTAGAAGGCCTTGGGGTCGGTGTTGCGGAAGGACTCCGTCCAGGTGGTGCCGCCGTCGTCGGTGCGATAGACGCGGGACGCCTCGCCCTCGCCGATGGCCAGCACCACCGCGCGCCGCGCGTCGAACGCCGTCACGTCCCGGAACTGCGCGTCGGCCGCGCCCGGCGGAGAGACGTTCCGCCAGCTCGCACCGCCGTCCGTGGTGCGCAGCACCGTGCCGCCGGTGCCGGCCAGCCAGGCGGTGTGCCGGTCGACGGCCGCCAGGCCGCGGAAACGGACCTGCGGCGTGCCGGTGTCCTTCACCGCCCAGTGCACCGCGCCCCGGCCGGAGTTCGCCGTCACCCCGCCCGCCGGTTCGGCGCCGCCCTGCCCGAGCGGGCGGGCCCCCGCCGCCGGGGCCGTCAGGGCTGCCAGCGCCGCCCCGCACGCCACTCCCACCGCCACCCGCCGGCTCGCCGGTCCCCTCCGTCGCGTCCCCAAGCGCCTCATGGCGGGCGAAGCTAGCCCACTGTCCCGGCCCCGTCCAGAGGGCCTGCCGGGTCGCACGCGACGGTGGACGAACGGGAACAGCAGTGCGTTCCCCGTGCATGAACGCGGTGACCGAGGTCACTCGTTACCCGTGTGCACGCATCGGCCGATTCCGTCGTCTCTTCCAGTGCCGGGTGCCGCACACCCGGGCGCAGTCCAGCCGTCACGAGGGAGCAAGGCGTTGTCCACCGTCATCGAGCAGCCCGTAGAGGCCCGTCTCGTCGCCGCCGCACCACGTATGCCGAGCATTCCCGCGACGCTGCGCTACGACCGGCGCGACCCGTTCGCCGTCCGCATGACCTTCCCGGCACCGGCCACCCTGGAGGGTGTCGACGTGTGCTGGACCTTCTCCCGCGAACTGCTCATGGCCGGCCTGCTGGGTCCCGAGGGCCAGGGCGACGTCCGGGTGCGGCCGTACGGGTACGACCGCACGGTACTGGAGTTCCACGCCCCGGAGGGCACCGCGATCGTGCACGTGCGCTCTGGCGAGATCCGGCGGTTCCTGGAGGCGGCCGACAACCTGGTCCCGGTCGGCCTGGAACACCTCCAGCTGGACCTCGACCACGACCTGGCCGAGCTGATGCGGGACGCCTGCTGAACGCCGCTTCCCGAACGCGCCACGCGCGCGTGGGGGGCTGCGCTTAAATGCGTTGACAGCCCTCCGGCGCCCTCCTACGGTGTACGACGGTTCTGTTGCCGTCGATTGGAGAAGGACGTTGCTCGTCTGAGGTCCTGAGGCACCGCGTCGCACCGGTGAGGTGTGCGCGGCGTACGACCTCGGCGTCCGAGCCGTCCCCCGGCACAGGCCCTTTTACGTGGCCCCCCGTGCCCGGCCCTTTCGGTTTCCGCCTCGCGGTGTCTCACACGCGTCCACCCGAACGCTCACACCCCTCGCGAGGCGCCCATGTCTGCTTCCCTCACCGCTCATTCCCTGTCCTTCGCCTGGCCCGACGGCACCGCCGTCTTCGACGGCCTGGACGTCTCCTTCGGCCCCGGCAGGACCGGGCTCGTCGGCGTCAACGGATCGGGCAAGTCGACCCTGCTCAGGCTGCTGGCAGGGCAGCTCGTCCCGGCCGACGGCACCGTCCGGGCGGCCGGCGAGATCGGCCACCTTCCGCAGAACGTCACCCTCGACACCGGACTCCGCGTCGACCAGGCCCTCGGCATCGCCGGGCGCCGGGCCGCCCTGCACGCCATCGAGGCGGGCGACGTCGCCGAGGAGCACTTCGAGACCGTCGGCGACGACTGGGACGTCGAGGAACGCGCCCTGGTCACCCTCGGCGAACTCGGGCTCGGCCACATCGGCCTGGACCGGACCGTCGGCGAGGTCTCCGGCGGCGAGTCGGTGCTGCTGCGGCTCGCCGCGCTGCTACTGCGCCGGCCCGACGTCCTGCTGCTGGACGAGCCCACCAACAACCTCGACCTGTACGCGCGCCGGCGGCTGTACCAGGCCGTCGCCTCCTGGCCGGGCGTCCTGGTCGTGGTCAGCCACGACCGGGAACTGCTCGACCTGGCCGACCAGATCGCGGAGCTGCGCTCCGGAGAGGTCACCTGGTACGGCGGCAACTTCTCGGCCTACGAGGAGGCCCTGGCCGTCGAGCAGGAGGCGGCCGAGCGCATGGTGCGCGTCGCCGAGGCCGACGTGCGCAAGCAGCAGCGGGAACTGTCCGACGCCCAGGTCAAACTGGCCCGCCGCAAGCGGTACGGCCAGAAGATGTGGGACGCCAAACGCGAACCGAAGATCGTCATGGGCGCACGCAAACGCGCCGCCCAGGAGTCCGCGGGCAAGCACCGCATCATGCACCAGGAGCGGCTCGCCGAGGCCCGGGAGCGGCTGGACGAGGCGGTGGAGGCCGTACGGGACGACGACGAGATCCGCGTCGAGCTGCCGTACACGGCCGTGCCGCCCGGGCGGCAGGTGCTCACCCTGGAGAACCTGGAGACAGCCTGCCACGCGCGCGTGGAGGGCATTCTCGATCTGCGCGGCCCCGAACGGATCGCGCTGGTCGGCCGCAACGGCTCCGGTAAGACGACGCTGCTGCGGACGGTCGCCGGGGAGCTGGCGCCGCTGGCCGGCACGGTGACGGCGCACGTCCCGCTGCGGTTCCTGCCCCAGCGCCTCGACGTGCTGGACGACACCCTGTCGGTCGCCGAGAACGTGGCCCGGTTCGCGCCGGGCGCCACGAACAACCGGATCCGGGCCCGTCTCGCCCGCTTCCTGTTCCGGGGCGCGCGGGCCGACCAGAAGGCGGCCACCCTGTCGGGCGGCGAGCGTTTCCGGGCCGCCCTGGCCGCGTTGATGCTCGCCGAGCCCGCACCCCAGCTGCTGCTGCTCGACGAGCCGACCAACAACCTCGACATGGCCAGCGTCCGGCAGCTGACCACGGCCCTGGAGTCCTACGAGGGCGCGCTGATCGTCGCCGGGCACGACCTGCCGTTCCTGGAATCGATCGGGATCACCCGCTGGCTGCTGATGGAGGGAGGGGTGCTGACGGAGACGACGCCCGAGGCGCTCGGGGACCCGGCCTGACCGGCCGGCGGGGTCCCGGGACGGGCACGGCCGGACGACGAGGGTTTTGTCCTGGCCCGAGCGCCCTGCATGATGACGGACCGGCGCCTTCGTGCTCGGCGCCGGACACCGCACCAACCGCACCGACCGATTCGAAAGGCCCGTCGTGCCCAGCAAGAAGGCCCTCGTCCGCCGCCCCAGCCCCCGCCTCGCCGACGGCCTGGTGACGCACATCGAGCGGGAGAAGGTCGATGTCGGGCTCGCCGGCGAACAGTGGGAGGCCTACGTCGAGGCCCTGCGCACGCACGGCTGGGAGACGATCGAGGTCGAACCGGCCGACGACTGCCCCGACTCGGTGTTCGTCGAGGACGCCGTCGTCATGTACCGGAACGTGGCGCTGATCACCCGGCCCGGCGCCGAGTCCCGGCGGGCGGAGACCGCCGGCGTCGAGGAGGCGGTGGCCCGCCTCGGCTGCTCGGTGAACTGGATATGGGAGCCGGGCACGCTGGACGGCGGCGACGTCCTGAAGGTCGGCGACACCGTGTACGTCGGCCGCGGCGGGCGGACCAACGCGGCCGGCGTGCAGCAGGTGCGGGCGGCCTTCGAGCCGCTCGGCGCCCGTGTGGTGGCCGTGCCCGTGAGCAGGGTGCTGCACCTGAAGTCGGCGGTGACCGCGCTGCCCGACGGCACGGTCATCGGGCACATCCCGAAGATCGACCGTCCGTCGCTGTTCCCGGGTTTCCTTTCGGTGCCGGAGGAGTCCGGCGCGCATGTGGTGCTGCTCGGCGGTAGCAAGCTGCTGATGGCGGCGAGCGCCCCGAAGACCGCCGAGCTGCTGACCGATCTCGGCCACGAGGTGGTGACGGTCGACATCAGCGAGTTCGAGAAGCTGGAGGGCTGTGTGACCTGCCTCTCGGTGCGGCTGCGCGAGCTGTACGCCTGACCGGGTGACCACGACGCCCCGACGGCCCTGGGACCTGCGGCTCCCGGGGCCGTCCGGCATCCCCACGGAAGGCCGTCGGGGCAGGCTGATCAGCAGTTCTTTACCGCAGCCTTAACCTACGGCTTCGTAACCTACGGCTTCGTAGCCTACGATCACGTAGGTTTCCCGGCACCGCTCGCCGGGCACCCCTTCCGCTCCCCTTGTACGGCGTCCCCCTGGAGTTCCCGTGACGATCACTTCCCCTCACCTCGGCAGCCCGTCCGTCTGGACCGACGCTCGGCTGCTGTACGCACTGGAGGAAGTGGTCGAGAAGGAGCTGAACCGGCATCTTCAGGTCGCCAAGGACTGGATGCCGCACGAGTACGTGCCGTGGAGCGACGGCCGCAACTTCCCGGGCCTGTTCGAGGACGGCGAGGCCTGGGACAAGAACCAGTCCAAGGTGACGGAGATCGGCCGTATCGCCCTCGTGGTCAACCTGCTGACCGAGGACAACCTGCCGAGCTACCACCACGAGATCGCCACGCTCTTCGGCCGCGAGGGCGCCTGGGGCACCTGGGTGCACCGCTGGACGGCCGAGGAGGGCCGGCACGGCATCGTCATGCGGGACTACCTGCTGGCCTCCCGCGCGGTGGACCCGGACCAGCTGGAGCGGTTCCGGATGTCGCACATGAGCGAGGGCTTCGAGTCCGACAACCGGCACTCGATGCTGCACTCGATCGCCTACGTCGCCTTCCAGGAGCTGGCCACGCGGATCTCGCACCGCAACACCGGCCACCAGTCCGGGGACCCGGTCTGCGACCGCATGCTGGCCCGCATCGCGACCGACGAGAACCTGCACATGGTCTTCTACCGCAACCTGCTCAAGGCCGCCTTCGAGCTGGCCCCCGACCTGACCATGCAGGCGGTGCGGGACGTCGTCGTGAACTTCCGCATGCCCGGTCACGGCATCCCCGGCTTCGAGCGGGCCGCCGCGCAGATGGCGATCGGCGAGGTCTACAACCTGCGCATCCACCACGACGACGTGCTGCAGCCGGTGCTGCGCTTCCTGAAGGTCCTGGAGATCGACGGCCTCGGCCCCGAGGGGCTCCAGGCGCAGGAGGAGCTCGGTCTGTACATGGGCGGGCTGGACGCGGAGGCCGCGAAGTTCGACGAGAAGCTGGCCGCGCGCAAGGCCCGGATGGCGGCGCGCGCCGCGGGCTGACGCCCCGCACGCGGGACGAGCGGTCTGCGACCGACGGGGACGACGGGGGCCGACGGGGGCGCGGGGGGCGCCTTCCGGACGGCTCAAGCAGTGGCTGCGGACGGCTTGGGCGACGGCGCCGGCAGGCAGTGCCGGGCGGCGCCCGGCGGGGACACGGGGCGGTGGTGCCGGAAGACGGTACCAGCGGGCTCCGGCGGGCAAGGCGAGGCGCCGGTGTCGTGACACGGCCCCGGGGGCGCGCAGGCGGGTGGTGTGTGGCGGCCGGGTCAGTGGGCGGTGCGGCGGAGGGCCAGGCGTTCCTTCTCCGACAGGCCGCCCCAGACGCCGAACCGCTCGTCGTTGGCCAGCGCGTACTCCAGGCAGGCCGGGCGCAGCTCGCACATGGCGCAGATGCGCTTCGCCTCGCGTACCGAGCTGCCGGGGTCGGGGAAGAAGAAGTCCGGCCCGGTCTGCGCGCACAGGGCCTGCGCCTGCCAGGTGTCGTCGGCCGGGGTGATGGTTTCGAAGTGCATGGCCAGGAGCCTGCCCCACGCCGAAAAACGTTCGATCAACGCCGGATCAACGGCACGCCCCGGTACCTTCGGCCGCCCCGATGATGCTCCCCCGGCCCGGTTGCGCGCACGGCGGCGCGCGGAGCCGGTACGAAAACCGCGAGAACGCGGGCCGTCACGCAGGGTGAGTGCGGGGCGATACGGCGCGGCGCGGGGCTCCGGCGGCGATTGTCGGTGGGCGGTGCCAGACTCGGCAGTGCACAGGACGGGACCCCTTTGCGAGGAGGGCCGAGATGCTCACCACCCGTTTCGTCAACGGCGCGCCCAACTGGATCGACGTCGGCAGTCCCGACATCGACGGCGCCACCTCCTTCTACGGGGGCCTGTTCGGCTGGGAGTTCCGGTCGGCGGGGCCGGACGCCGGCGGTTACGGCTTCTTCCAGCTGGACGGCCGGACCGTGGCGGGCGGCATGCAGACCGGCCCCGGGCAGGGCCCCCCGGCCTGGACGGTGTACTTCCAGAGCGAGGACGCCCAGGCCACCGCCGAGGCCGCCGAACAGGCCCACGGCGAAGTCCTGTTCCAGCCGACGGACGTGATGGGCCAGGGCCGCATGGCGGTCCTCGCCGACCGGGCGGGCGTGCGCTTCGGAATCTGGCAGCCGGGCCGGACCAGGGGCGTGGACGTGGCGAACGAGCCGGGCGCGCTGTGCTGGGTCGAGCTGTACACGCCGGACATCGCGGCGGCCGCCGCGTTCTACCGGCGGGTGCTCGGCCTGGAGACGTCCGGGGTGCCCTTCCCGGGCGGGACGTACACCTGCGTCAATCCGGACGGTGCCGGGGAGGACGCGATGTTCGGCGGGATGGTGGCGCTGGCCGACGACCCCTCCGAGAAGGAGTCGGGTCCGTACTGGCTGCCGTACTTCGAGGTGGAGGACACCGACGCCGTGGTGGAACAGGCGCAGCGGCTCGGCGGGACGGTGCGGATGCCGGCGACGACCCTGGAGGGCGTGGGCCGCATGGCCAAGCTGGCCGATCCGTACGGGGTCCGCTTCGCGGTGATCAGAAGCGAGCCGGCGCAGGGCTGAACCTCCGCGCGGCGCCGCGGCCGCGGTCACGCGGAGGCGCGGCGTATCAGGGTCGTCGGCAGGATCACTCCCGTCGCCGGTGTGCCCGGCGCACCGGCCGCCGTACGCTCCCGGTCCCGGCCGTCGGACAGGCCCTGCAGCAGCAGGCGGGCCATCAGCCGGCCCATCTCCTCGATGTCCTGACGGACCGTGGTCAGCGGGGGGTCGGCCTGCTCGGTGACCGGCAGCATGTCGTCGAAGCCGACCACGGCCACGTCCTCGGGCACCCGCCGGCCGCTCGCGCGCAGTACCCGCAGCGCGCCGAGCGCGGTGAGGTCGTTGGCGGCGAACACCGCGTCGACGTCCGGGCAGCGCGCGAGGAGTTCCCGCATGGCGCGTTCGCCACCGGACGGGGTGAAGTCGCTCTCCACCACCAGCAGGGGGTCGCTCTCGCCCAGCACCTCGGCCATGACGTCCCGGTAGCCGTCGAGCCGGTCCACCGCCGAGGTCTGGTCCAGCGCGCCGGTGAGGTGCGCGACGCGCCGGCGGCCGAGGTCCAGCAGGTGCCGTACGGCCGCGCGCGCCCCGCCCCGGTTGTCGCAGTCGACGTACACCACGCCCGGGTCCTGCGCCCGGCTGTCCTCGCCCCAGCCAGGGCGTCCGCCGAACACGGTGGGCACTCCGGCGTCGCGGATGAGACCGGGCAGCGGGTCGTCCAGGTGCAGGGAGAAGACGAGCGCGCCGTCGACATGGCCGCCGGCGAGGTACCGGGCCACCCGCGCGTGGTCGGCGCGGCCCTCGGTGAGCAGCAGCACGAGCTGGTTGTCGTGCGCGGTCAGCTCCTTGCTGATGCCGCGCAGTTGGAGGGCGAAGAAGGGGTCGGCGAAGACCCGGGCCTCGGGCTCGGCGATGACGACCGCGACGGCGTCGTGACGTCGGGTGACGAGGCTGCGCGCCGCCTGGTTGGGGACGTAGCCCAGTTCTTCCACGGCCCGCCGGACCCGCTCGGCCAGGGGTTCACGGACCCCGTCGCCGCCGTTGACCACGCGGGACACGGTGGCCCGGGACACCCCGGCCCGCGCGGCCACGGCCTCCAGCGTGGGACGCGACACTGCCTCGGTCACTTCGGGACTCCTCCCCGGCGGCTGGTGATCAGGATAGCCGCGCGGCGCCCGCCCGGCCGGTGCCCGCGGTGACCGGAACCGCTCGGTTCAGCCCAGCAGGTCGACCGTCGTGCCGAGGTCGCGGCGCTCCGCGTCACGGAACGCGTGCCAGGCGAGGGCGAGATCCTGCCAGGGCAGTCCGACCGGGGCGTACACGGTGCGCTGCCGGGCGGAGGTCCGGCCGGGGTGCGTGCCGCGCAGGACGTCGGTGAGGGTGGCGTCGGCGGCGGTCCGGACCGGCCCGGGTGCCGACAACGCGCCCGCCGTGGCGGCCAGTTCGCGGTCGTCGACGACGAGGAGGGCGGCGTCCAGCAGGTCGGCGGCGAGTTCTCGTTTGCCGGGCTCGTCGGTGCCGAGGCTGGTGAGGTGCTGCCCGGGGCGGGTGTCGGCGAGGGCGAGCAGCGGTGTCCGCGACCAGGTGGCGAGCAGGACGACGTCGGCCGCCTGGGCCACCGCCCGGGCCGAGCCGAGCACGCGGCCGCCGTGCCGGGCTGCGAACGCGGCGGCCCGCCCGGGGTCGGTGTCGTGGACGACGAGGTCCCGGAACGGGCGCCCGCCGGCGAGGCCGCGCAGGGTCGGCTCGGCCTGCGCGCCCGCTCCGACGACGCCGAGGACCTCGTACCCGGCGGGGGCCAGCAGCCCGGTGCCGAGGGCGGCGGCCAGTCCGGTGCGCCAGGCCGTGACGGTCGCGGAGTCCAGCAGCGCGAGCAGTTCCCCGTCGGTCCCGGAGTGCAGGCAGATCACCCCGCGCAGGGCGGGCCGGGCGCCGGGGAACTTGGCGTTCACCTTCACCGTGTAGGCGTCGACGCCGGGCAGCAGGCCGGGGATGAGCGCGGTGGCGGTGCCGGGGAACGGCAGGTCGGTGCGGACCCGTTGCCCGGGCACGGACGCCTCACCGGCCGTACGGAAGCCCTCGCGCAGGGCGCGGAGACAGGCCGCCGGGTCGAGCACGGCCTCCAGATCGCTGCGGGTCAGCACACGGGTCACCCGGTCATGATCGCTCACCGGCCCGTGCCGCCACCCGTCAAGGCGCGCGCCGGGCCCGGCTGGGCTGGACGCGTTTGGGTTCGCCGGGCATCTTCGGGTACTCCGGCGGGTACGGCAGGTCGCCCAGGCCGTGGTCGTGTTCGTCCCGGCGGGCCAGTTCCAGCAGCGCGTCCAGGGAGTGGGCGTGGTCGTCCATGCCGGCGTGCACGTCGCCGAGTTCGGCGAACCGGGCCGGCATGGTGGCGAGGTCGAAGTCGCGGGGCTCGGCCACGCCGACCTCCTCCCAGCGCAGCGGTGCCGAGACGGGGGCGTGCGGGTGGGGACGTACGGAATAGGCGGAGGCGATGGTGCGGTCCCTCGCCGTCTGGTTGTAGTCGATGAAGATCCGGCGCCCGCGCTCCTCCTTCCACCACTTGATGGTCACCTGGTCGGGCATCCGGCGTTCCATCTCCCGGCCGACGGCGATCGCGGCGCGGCGCACCTGGGTGAAGGTCCAGCGCGGTTCGATCGGGACGAAGACGTGCAGGCCCCGGCCGCCGGAGGTCTTCGGCCAGCCGCGCAGCCCGCCGAACTCCTCCAGAACGGCGCGCAGTTCGTGGGCGGCGCGGGCCGCGTCGGCGTAGTCGGTGCCGGGCTGCGGGTCGAGGTCGATGCGCAGTTCGTCGGGGTGGTCGACGTCGGTGGCGCGCACCGGCCAGGGGTGGAAGGTGAGGGTGCCGTACTGGGCGGCCCACACCACGGCGGCCTGCTCGGTGGGGCACATCTCGTCGGCGCTGCGCCCGCTGGGGAAGGTGATGTGGGCGGTCGGGATCCAGTCGGGCATGCCCTTCGGGGCCCGCTTCTGGAAGAACCACTCGCCGCCGACGCCGTCCGGATACCGCTCCAGGGTGGTGGGGCGGTTGCGCAGGGCGCGCAGGATGCCGGGGCCGACGGAGGCGTAGTACCGGGCGAGGTCCAGCTTGGTGAAACCGCGCTCCGGGAAGAACACCTTGTCCGGGCTGGACAGCCGTACGGTCCGGCCGCCCACCTCGAGTTCCACCGCATCACCCATGCGGCCACGGTAGGCGCACCCCGCACAGCGCGCATACCGGGCGAAGCCGTATGTATGCGAGCAGAATCGGAGGCATGGATCTGCCCGTCATGCCGCCCGTGAAGCCGATGCTCGCCAAGTCGGTGGCGAAGATCCCGCCGGGGATGCACTACGAGGCTAAGTGGGACGGATTCCGGTCGATCGTGTTCCGGGACGGCGCCGAGGTCGAGCTGGGCAGCCGCACCGGAAAGCCGCTGACCAGGTACTTTCCCGAGCTGGTCGCGGCACTGAAGGAGCGGGTGCCCGAGCGGTGCGTGCTGGACGGGGAGATCGTGATCGCACGCGCCGGACGGCTGGACTTCGACGCGCTGACCGAGCGGATCCACCCGGCGGCCTCCCGGGTGCGGATGCTGGCCGAGAAGACCCCGGCGTCGTTCGTCGCCTTCGACCTGCTGGCCCTGGACGACCACGCCCTGCTCGACGTACCGCTGACCGACCGCCGCGCCCTGCTGGACCGGGCCCTCGCGGAGGCGACCCCGCCGGTGCACCTGGCACCTTCGACGACCGACATCGAGGTGGCCCGGCAGTGGTTCGAGCAGTTCGAGGGCGCCGGACTCGACGGGGTCGTGGCCAAGCCGCTCACCCTGCACTACCTGCAGGACGAGCGGGCCATGTTCAAGATCAAACACGAGCGGACGGCGGATGTCGTGGTCGCCGGGTACCGCTTCCACAAGAGCGGCCCGGTGGTGGGCTCGCTGCTGCTCGGTCTGTACGACGCGGACGGCCGGCTCCAGCACGTCGGCGTGTCGGCAGCGTTCGCCATGAAGAAGCGGGCCGAGCTGGTCGAGGAGCTGGCGCCGCTGCGCATGGACGACGTCTCGGGGCACCCGTGGGCCGCCTGGACGGACGAGGCCGCGCACGAGACGGCCCGGCTGCCAGGGGCACCGAGCCGCTGGTCCGGCAAGAAGGACCTGTCCTGGGTGCCGCTGCGGCCGGAGCGGGTGGCCGAGGTGGCGTACGACCACATGGAGAACGGGCAGCGGTTCCGGCACACCGCCCGCTTCCGCCGCTGGCGCCCGGACCGTACGCCGGAGAGCTGCACCTACGCCCAGTTGGAGGAGCCGGTGCGCTACGACCTCGCGGAGATCCTCGGCGAGAAGGACCGCGGCTGAGCCGGAGGGGCGGGACTACGGCTGCATGAGGACCTTGACGGCGCCGTCCTGCTTGCGCTGGAACATCTCGTACGCGTGCGGTGCCTCCGCAAGCGGCAGCCGGTGCGTGGCGAAGTCGTCGACGCCGAGGGTGTCCTCGTCCGTCAGATAGGGCAGGATCAGGTCGGTCCAGCGGCGGACGTTGGCCTGGCCCATGCGCAGCTGGATCTGCTTGTCGAACAGGGTGAGCATCGGCATCGGGTCGGCCATGCCGCCGTAGACACCGCTGAGCGAGATCGTGCCGCCGCGGCGGACCAGGTCGATGGCCGTGTGCAGGGCGGCGAGCCGGTCCACGCTGAAGCGTTCCGCGAGGGGCGCGCTCAGCTTGCGGGGCATCAGCGCGGTGGCGCTCTGGGCGAGTTTGGCGGCGGCGCTGCCGTGTGCCTCGGTGCCGACGGCGTCGATCACGGCGTCCGGACCCCGGCCGCCGGTCTCGTCCCTGATGGCCTGGACGAGCGTCTTCTCGTCGTCGAAGGCCCTCAGGTCGTACGTCTCGACACCGCGCCGCTGCGCCCGGGCGAGCCGCTCGGGCACCAGGTCGACTCCGAAGACGCGCTCGGCGCCGCGGGCCATGGCGATCCGGCAGGCCATGTCACCGATCGGGCCGAGGCCGAGGACCGCGAGGGTGCCGCCGGGTGGCACGGCCGCGTACTCGACGGCCTGCCAGGCGGTGGGCAGCACGTCGGAGAGGTAGACGAACCGGTCGTCCGGCGGGCCCTCGGGCACCTTGATGGGGCCGAACTGCGCCTGGGGGACGCGCAGGTACTCGGCCTGGGCGCCGGGCACGGCGCCGTACAGGCGGGTGTAGCCGAAGAGGGCGGCGCCCATGCCCTCGCCGGTGACCTGGGTGGTCTCGCACTGCGTGGGCAGCCCGGTCAGGCACATCCAGCAGTTGCCGCAGGCGATCTGGAACGGCACCACGACCCGGTCCCCCACCGCGAGGTCCGGCACGCCCGGGCCGACCTCCTCGACGATGCCCATGGGTTCGTGGCCGAGGATGTCCCCCGGGGTCATGAACGGGGTGAGCACCTCGTACAGGTGCAGGTCGGATCCGCACAGTCCGGTGGACGTGATGCGGATGACGGCGTCGGTGGGCTCCTCGATCCGCGGGTCGGGGACGTCCTCGACCCGGACGTCCCGCTTGCCCTGCCAGGTGACTGCCTTCATGGGGTCGCACTCCCTTGGTCGCGTAAGGCTGCGTCCTGCGTCCCGGTGCAGTGCAGGCCGGGTACCCGCCCGCCCCCCTGCCGAACCCATGGCCAACGGTGCCCCGGTGCGCGCACCATCGGACAACACGGACGGGGTGGCGACGGTGGGCATGGGACACGGGGCGCGCACGCGGCGCGCGGCACGGACGGCGGCGCTGCTGAGCGTCGCGCTGACGGCCTCCCTCATGGCGGGCTGCACCGGCCACGGCCGGGACGACGACCGCGCCCCGCACGGCACCGCGACGCCGGCGCCGAGCCGTTCGGCCGTGGCCGGATCGCCGCTCGCCGTCAAGATCGACAACGTGGGCGCGGCCCGCCCGCAGACCGGGCTCGGCGCGGCGGACGTGGTGTACGTGGAGCAGGTGGAGGGCGGCCTGAGCCGGCTGCTGGCGGTGTACGCGACACGGCTGCCGAGGGCCGTCGGTCCGGTGCGCAGCGCCCGCGAGTCCGATCTGGAACTGCTGCGCCAGTTCACGATGCCGACGCTCGCCTTCTCGGGTGCGCAGCGCGCGCTGCTGCCGCTGATCGACCGGGCGCCGCTGCGCGCGCGGTCACCCGACGAGGCCCCCGGCGCCTATTACCGGGACCCCGGCCGGGCCGCCCCGCACAACCTCTGTCTGCGCCCGTCCGCGCTGTTGCCCGCCGCCCCGGGCGCGGCGGCGCTGACCACGGGCTTCCGCTTCGGCCCGGCGCCCTCCGGCGGCACCCCCGTGTCCGCGCGCTCGGTGCGCTACCCGGCCGCCCGCTTCACCTTCACCTGGTCCGCCGGGCGCGGCGGCTGGCTCGTCGCGATGGACGGCGGGCCCGCGGCGACGACCGACGGCGGCCGGCCGGCGCCGGCCACGGTGGTCGTGCAGCACGTGACGGTCCGTACCTCCCGCTACCACGACGTGCTCGGCAGCCGGACGCCGTACACCGAGACGGTCGGCTCCGGACGGGCGGAGGTGCTGCGCGACGGCCGGTCGTACGACGGCTTCTGGTCACGGCCGACGGCGGCGGACGGTACGTCGTTCACGACGGCGGACGGCGGGCGGCTGGGCTTCGCCGCCGGTCAGGTGTGGGTGGTCTTCGTACCGGGGCCCTGAGGAGCCGTATCCGGTCGGCGAGACGACCCGAAAAGCATCCTAGGCCTCAGGGTCGGCAGAAGTGCGTCTGTAGTGACACGGGTAGGGATAGGGGTCCCCCCCGTCCGCGTAGACAGTCCCGTCCATCTGCAGCTTTCCATGCTCCAAGACGAATTCCAGAATCTGGAAGTCGTTGTGATTCCTGAAACTGAGCACCAGGTAAGGCGACAGGCCGGGGTCTTTGTTGACCCCATGCCATTTCCCGTCGGATGAACGGCGTGTCACCTGTGCGTCCGGCACGGGGCCGTCCCATTGGACCGGAAAGTCTTTGCTGGAAAAAGTGTAATCGTCGCGTAGTCGAACTATCGGCGATCCGCATTTCCGCTCCCCGTCCCACCGGCCGACCAATTCGGCATGAGTCACGGCCTCCGGAGTGACGACGGGTTTGCCGGCTCCGCAAGAGGACGGGGCGAGTGCCGTCACGGTGGCAGTTGCAAGGCTTGCACTGATGCGAAGTATGTCGGATTTCACGCTGTCTGCTTCCGGCCGCTTTTTGGGTGGCGCCCAGTATGCCGGTCGATGATCCGAAAGCGACGGCCTAGCGCACACCCCGCCCCGTCTCCAGCGCCTCCCGTGCCTGCGCGACCAGCCCCTCCGCACCGCAGGCCCGCGCGAGGTCCAGGCCCCGGCCCAGCTCCGCGGCCGAGCGGGCGGCGATGCCGTACTCGACGCGGGCCGCCGCGTGCTCGTACTGGCAGGGCGAGGCCTCCAGGTAGGTGACGGCGCGGGCGGCCAGCTGGACCGCACGCTCCCCCGTCTCCACCGCGGCGGCGCAGCGCAGGGCCTCGCCGATGGCGGTGTCCGTGCCGAACCGCTCGGCCTGCCGGCGGGCGTCGGCCGCGACCTGGGCGGCCCGGGCCGGGTCCGGCCCGGCGAGGGCCTTGGCGAGGTCGATGGACCAGGGGGCGAGGACCGGGTTGTGGCCGCCGCGGGAGGCGGCGGTCTTCTCGGCGGCCTCCAGTTCGTCGATGCCTTCCTCGGTGCGGCCGACGGCGAGCAGCAGCCGGCCGCGCACGGAACGGATGTCGGGCAGCACGATGGTGGACGGGTAGGGCGGCGCGAAACCGTACTGTTCGGCGACCGACCAGGCCTCTTCCACCCGGCCCCGGGCCAGCAGGGTGTCGACCAGCCCGCAGCTGGCCGACCAGTACAGGGGCAGGCGACGGCCCACGCGTTCGGCGAGGACCAGGGCGTCGCGCAGGGCGGACTCGGCGTCGCGGAGCCGGCCCTGTCGGCGGTAGGCGAGCCCGAGGAAGGCATTGGCCAGGGAGAGGTGGCCGCCGTGCCAGCCGGCCGTGGTGTAGACGCGCCGGGCCTCGGCGAACAGGCTCTCGGCCCGGTCGAGCCGGTCGGCGTAGGCGTACGAGCTGCCGAGCATCATCAGCAGCTCCATGCCCCACTCAGGGTCGGTCCAGCCGAGTCCGGGCGCGAGCCGGCCGTTGACCAGGGCGCGGTCGCACAGTTCGAGGACCTCGTCGGCGCTCTCGCCGTGGGTCATGGCGTCGAAGCCGCGCAGGATCAGCAGGGCGCGTTCGGCGTTGTCACGGCCGGAGCAGGTGCTCGCCAGCTCGGCGAGGCGCCGGGAGCGGGCCGGGGAGACGATCTCGCCGTGGATGCCCTCCCACATGAACTGGAACGCCTGCAGTCGCATCCGCACGGGGCCGGCCTCGTGCCGGGCCGCTTCGGCCTCTACGGTGCGGACGGCCTCCTCCAGCTGGTCGTTGTGGAGCAGCGCCTGGGAGAGCCGGACGACGGCGTCGACCCGGTCGTCCCCGTCCAGGCCGGGCATGCCGAGGGCGCTCTGGAGGTGGTCGATGGTGACCGCGGGGTTGGTCAGGAGGGTGGCGCAGCCCAGTTCGTAGAGGACGTGCGCGTGCACCTCGGGGCGGGGCGGCTCCTGCAGCGCGCGTTCCAGGCAGCGGCGGGCCGCGTCGGGCGCGCCGACGGCGAGGTGCTCGCGGGCGGCCTCGCGCAGCTGCTCGACGAGTTCCTCGTCGTCGTCCGGGTGCACCTTGAGCAGGTGCCGGGCGGCCTCGGCGGCGCCCCGGCCCAGTTCGGTGATGATCTGCGCGGCGACGCCGTGCATGGCCGTGCACACGCCGGGCGGGATGGAGTTGTAGACAGCGGTGGCGATGAGCGGGTGGACGAACTCCAGCGCGCCGCCCGCCGGTTCGGTGCCGGCGGCCGACTCGGGTTCGGTGAGGATGCGGGCGCTGCACAGCAGCTCGGCGCAGTGCCGGGCGAGTTCGTCGTTCATGGTCGCGAGGCGGGCGACCATGTCGACGGTGATGCCGGTGCCGAGGATGGCGGCGGCCCACGCGAACCGGGTGGCCTCCAGGCCGAGGCCCTTGAGCCGGTCGACCAGTCCGCCGCCGCGGGCCGCGCGGTTGAGCGCGCGCAGCTCCGCGGCCTGCGCCTCGACCGGCTGGAGTTCGCTGTCCTGGACCTTGGCGAGGAGTTCGACGGTGTCGTAGGGGTTGCCGCCGGTGACGGCCCAGACCTCGCGGCAGAACGGGTCGTCGGCCTGCCGGCCGAGGGTGGCCCGGGTGAGCCCGGCGGTGGCGTCGGGGGTGAGGGCGCTCAGGGTGCGGACGGGGCGGTCCGCGGCGGCGGCCACCTCGTCGAGCAGGCGGGCGCTCTCGCCGCTGACCTCGCCGGGACGGCGGGCGACCAGGACGAGCACGGACAGGTCGTCCAGGCGTTCGGCGAACGCCGCGAGCCAGCGCAGGGTCTCCTGGTCGGCCCAGTGCGCGTCGTCGACGAGGAGGACCAGCGGCCATTCGCGGCGGGCGAGCCGGCGCACCGCGGCGACGAGTCCGTCGCAGACGTAGTGCGGGTCGGCGTTGTCCCCTTGCGGGTCGGCTATGCCGAGGGCGGGGCCGGCGATGTCGTACCAGTCGCCGAGGTACTCGCGCGCCTCCTCGGGGAGTAAGGACAGCAGTGCCGGCTGGAGCAGTTGCCGTACGACGTGGAACGGGACCGATCTCAGCGTCTCGGCGCCACGGGCGGACCAGACGGTGCAGCCGCGGCGTTCGGCGATGCGGCGGGTCTCGGCCAGCAGCGCGGTCTTGCCGAGTCCGGCCTCGCCCCGCAGGACCAGCAGGCTGCCCGCGGACGACTGGTCCGCGCACAGGACGTCGAGTGCCTGTGCGACGGTGGCGATCTCGGCGTCACGCTCCCACAGGGGAGCCGAGCCGGCCGCCGACGGCCGTCCCTCCGTCATCCCGTTACCTCCCCAGGTCGCCCGAATGACGTACAGGGCCCGAGCGTAGCCGTCCGGCGGGGGGTGTGGTGGCCGGTCGCGGCAGCTGTTGCCCACCCGGGTGAAAGAGGGTACGGGCAGGCGACGCGCAGGCCTGCCCGGCCAGCGGACGGAGTGTCAACTGAGGCCGGTCGGACCAGGTCTGCGGGAAACATCGGTAAACAAACCGGGCGGAATGCCACGATCCGCATGCCGGGCGGCGGATCCTCTCATCCCCCTTTCACCGTCGCCTCATACGGTGGGGGCATGACGCAGGTGACTCCTCCCGGGTGGTACCCCGACCCCGGGCAGACGAACGACGGTCCGCCCACCGAGCGCTGGTGGGACGGCAAGGCCTGGACGGGCCAGACCCGCCCCGCCGGCACGGCCGCCGCCTGGGGTACCCCGGCACAGCCGCCGACGGCCGGCCCGGCCCCCGCCGGGTACGGACCCCATCCGGGATACCCCGGCCATCCGTCGTACCCGGCCTATCCTGCCCAGCCGCCGGCCGGGGCCCGGCGCGGGCTGCGCACGGGCATAGCCGTGGCGGTGACGGCCACGGTCCTGCTGTGCGTCGGGGTCGGCGTGTACGCCCTCGCCAGTGACGACGGTCGCGGCGGCGGCGACCGGGCGAGCTCGCGGCAGCGACCGGACGGCGGGCCGAACGCAGGGCAGGGCGGGCCCGGCGGCCCGGGGGGTCCCGGCGGGACCTCGCCCTCCCCGGGGCGGTCCGAGGCGCCGAAGGTCAAGGGCGGCGGCTCGGTACCGGACCCGGTCAACGGGATCAGCCTGCCGGTGCCGAACGGCTGGACCGGGCAGGCGATCAGCTTCGGCGCGCAGGTGACCTCCGACGACTCCTACAAGTGTCCCGGCAACACGGCCCAGACGTGCACCCCGGGCGGCGCCTACACGGCTCCGGCGGTGGAACTGGGCGCCAAGGGCGACACGGCCGAGGAGGTCGCCAAGGCGGACATCGCGGCCAACGCCGAGCGGTCCTACGGCGGCACGACCTACGGCGGCATCACCTCGCACCAGGAGCTGGCCTCCGAGGCGGTGACGGTGGCCGGGCAGAAGGGCTACCTGGTGCGCTGGAAGGCGGTCACCAGCAAGGGCGCCGACGGCTATGTCGAGTCGGTCGCGTTCCCCTCGCCCAACGACGCCCGGCGGTTCGTGGTGGTCCGCTTCGGCGTGGACGCCGGGCAGAAGCTGTCCGTCGTCGACGAGATCCTCAAGGGGATCAAGGTCTCGTCCGGCGGCGGGAACGGCCAGGACGTCTGAGACCGGACCCCCGGGACATGGATCGGCCGGGTGGGGCTCCCCTCCGCTCAAGAGGAACCCCACCCGGCCGGGGGTGCGCGCCGCCCCCGTCCCCACGGTGCGGCGCGGGCAGGTCACCGTCCAGTCATCCCGTGGACGGCGGCCTGGGTCTCAGGTCAGTCCGAGCGCGGGCAGCACTGCGGCCTCCACGAACCGGACCAGGTAGTCGGAGTCGGCGTACTGGCCGCTGAGCACCGGGCGCACCCGCAGGACGCCGAACATCATGGCCGGGATGTACTCCAGCGCCGGGTGACCCGCCCGGACCTCACCCCGGGCCACGCCCCGGGCGAGCATCTCCTCCAGCGCGGCGATCTCCGGGTCCACCAGCGCCTCGCGCAGGGCCTGGGCCAGCTCCTTGTCGGCCGTCACCGCGTGCCCCAGCGCCTGCAGCAGCCGGGTGTCCTTGCCGGACCAGTCGCCCGCGGCCCGCGCGGCCCGGCGCAGGTCCTCGGCGAGTGATCCGGTGTCGATGCCGGCGAACCTCACCCGGCGGTTGGCGCGCAGCGCCGCCGCGACGAACTGGGGCTTGGTCTTCCACTGCCGGTAGAGCGTGGACTTGCTGCACCGGGTGCTGGCGGCGATGCCCTCCATGGTGACGGAGTCGTAGCCGCACTCGCGGATCTGTTCCAGCACGGCGTCGAAGAACTCCCGCTCACGCTCCGGCGTGATCTTGGAGCGGCGCGAGGCGACGACCGACTCCGGTCCCTCCGCGGCCTGCGACGTCATGCGGTGCTTCCCCTCACTCGAGCCTGTTCCCAGTGTGTCGCACATCAATCGATACGCCAGTGTACCGGTACTCAACCGTATCGGTACACTGGCGTATCGGTACGCCAACGTATCGATGGGTTCCGGAGCCGACCGGGACCCACACGCACCACCGTCAGGGAAGGGGCCGGGGGATGAACGCCCGAACCGAGCCTGCGGAGGCGGACACGGAGCCGGACGCCCCGGCACGGCCGCCCCTCATACGTGAGTTCCTGCTGGTCGCCGGGCTCTTCCTCGTCTACAAGCTCGGCCGGCAGCTGGCCACCGGGCACACCGGCGAGGCGTACCGCAACGCCCGCCGCGTGTGGCACCTGGAGCGGACCGTGCACCTCCCCCACGAGACCGCCGTGCAGTCCGCACTGCTGCACGGCGACACCCTCGTCCGCCTGGCGAACACCTACTACGCCACCGTCCACTTCCCGGCCACCCTCGCCTTCCTCGTCTGGCTCTACCTGCGGCGGCCCGCCCACTACGTCTGGGCCCGCAGGGTCCTCGCGGTCGTCACCACCGCCGCCCTCGTCCTGCCGTTCACCTTCCCGCTGGCCCCGCCCCGGTTGCTGACCGGCACCGGCCTCGTCGACACCGCCCGCGTCTACGGCCCCTCCGTGTACGGCCCCCCGTCGAGCGACCACCTCTCCAACCAGTTCGCGGCCATGCCCTCGCTGCACTTCGGCTGGGCCCTGATGCTCGCGATCGGCCTGATCGCCGCCACCCGGTCCCGATGGCGCCCGCTCTGGCTGCTGCACCCCCTGGTCACCCTCCTGGTGATCGTGGGCACGGCGAACCACTACTGGCTCGACGCGATCGTCGCCACGGCCATGCTCGGCCTCGCCCTCGCCTCCCTCCACCCGCCGCGGCGCACCACCACCACGGCAGGGCGCGGCACCGGCCGGCCGAGCACCCCCGAGCCCGTCCTGGCGGGAGCGAGCCGATGAGTCCCGCCGCCCTGGCCGCCCTCGGCCTGTCCCTCGTATCGGCCGTGGCCTACGCGCTGGCCGCCGTCGCCCAGGAACGCCTCGCCTCCCGCAGCGCCGACACCGGCCTGCTCCGGCTGCTCGGCACCGGCGCCTGGTGGTCGGCGGTCGGCCTCAACGCCACCGCCGCCCTGCTGCACGTCATCGCCCTGAGGTACGGCCCACTGACCGTCGTCCAGCCCCTCGGCGCACTCACCCTGGTCGCCGCGGTACCGCTGGGCGCACGGGCGGCCGGACGGCGGGTCGGCACCGCCGAGTGGCGCGGTACGGCACTCACCCTGCTCGGGCTCGCCGCCCTGCTGATCACCGCATCCGGCCCGGCGCCCGCCCGAATCCTGTCCCTGACCGAGGCGCTGGCCGTCGCGGGTGCCACGGGCACCGCGATCGGCCTGCTGGCCCGGCCCGGCGCCCGGCCGGGCCTGCGGCACGCGACCGCGTCCGGCTTCGCCTCCGGTGTCGCCTCCGCCCTCACCCAGACGGTCACCGTGGCCGCGACCGACCGCTCCGGCCCGGTCCCCGGCACCGAGGTGATCGTGGTGGCCGTGCTCGTCGCCGCCTTCGCCGTCGGCGGACTCCTGCTGTCCCAGACCGCCTACCGCGGCGGCCTCGGCGCCCCCCTGGCCGTCGTCACCCTCGTCAACCCGGTCGCCGCCGCCGTGATCGGCCTGACCCTGCTGGGCCAGGGGCTGCGGGGCGGTGCGGCGGGGGTGCTGCTGGCCCTGGTGGGTGCGGGGCTGGCCGCGTGGGGGGTCGTGCTGCTCACCCGGGCGGCCCCCGGAACCGGCGGCGGGCCCGGCCGCGCCGAGCCGTCCGGGGAGTACGGCGAGCACGACGAGCATCCGGTGGCGGCGCTACTGGCCCTGGAGCCGGGGTCGGCCGCGGCCGAGCCGGTGCTGGTGCCTCGGCAACCGGATCAGCCGGGCCACCTCACGGCGCTGTGAACCGCACACCGGTGACTCCTGCGGCAGAGCGGACCCGGCAGACCGCACAGCCGTTCCGGTAGGGCGGACGGCATACGGCGGCGGCCGGTGCGCGGAGACATCCGCATGCACCGGCCGCCGTCGCCGTACGCGCCCCCCGGACCACCGGGCGGGCTGCCGGGCGGTCACCCCCAGCCGCGCGCGTCCTGCTTGAGGGCGGTGTCCACGGTGAGCGCCGTGGCCACGACGAGGCTCAGCAGCGGCTCGGGCAGCTGGTAGTGGATCTGCAGGACGTAGTTGTCCGCGGTCGTGAAGAGGGTCTTGGCGAGGCCCTCCCAGGTCTTGGTGATCCGGGCGACCTCGTTGTCCGCGTGGTCGACGATCGCGAAGTTCCAGGCCCGCCAGTTCTCCGCCTTGATCGCGCCGACCTGCTGGCCGTTCGCCGTCATCGCGAAGTTGATCTTGCCGATCATGTTCTTCTGGACGATCTCACCGACCGGCGTGCCGTCCGGGCGGGTCACGACGACCCGCGACTTGAAGATCTTCGCGGGCCGGGTCAGCAGCAGCTGCGGCTGGCCGTAGGCGTCGCGGATCTCCAGCTTGTGGGTGAGGAACTGGTCGAGGCTGGAGACGAAGCGCAGGATCTTGCGGAGCACACCCTGCCCGACCTGGGTGACGGAGCCGATCTCCCGGCCGTTCTGATCCATGACCTTGTACTCGTTGGTCAGCTCGATCAGCTTGGCCTTCTGGTTCACCACCAGGACGGGCTCGGTGAAGAGGGTGCCGCCGCCGGGGCCGCCGGCCGTGACGCCGGCCTGCTGCTGCACCTGGCGCTGCACCTTGGCGTCACTGGTCTGCTGCTGCGGGAAGGCGGCCTGCTGCGGCGGGACCTGCCCGGCCGGCTGCTGGGCCGGGTTGGTGTGCTCGGTCCACTGCGAGCCGTCCCAGTACCGGAGCGTCTGCGCCGCCCCGTGCGGATCCGGGTACCAGCCTGCAGGAGTGTTCGATTGCGTGGTCACCGGGGCACACTACCCTGATGTGACCGGTACCTGACCAGTCCGCACGGAGCGGTGTTCATTGCGCGTTCACCCCGTGAGGATCGCCGGGTCGCTGACGCCGGGCAGGCCGTTCTCCACGTGACCGGCGAAGCCGCGCAGGAAGGCGGGGTCGGCGTCGGAGGTGACGGTCAGGTCGTACCAGCGCTTGCTCGTCGCGAGCACGACGGTGTGCCGCACGGTCGCTCCGGGCCGCACCGTCACCGTGACCGGGCTGCCGCCGTAGCCGTTGGCCAGCTTCAGCCTGACGGTGCCGGAGCCCTTGTTGGTGAAGGTGAGTTCGAGGTCGTCTCCCGCGTGCCGGGCGGTGACCTCGGGACCGGCGACCTTGTTGCGGCCCTTGAAGACGCGCAGGAAGCCGTTGGGGCCGTGCACGGCGAGGTCGTAGCGGCCGCCGGAGTAGACCGAGTTCCAGGTGTCCGAGAGCGTCTTGCCGGCCTGCGTGGTGTACGTCCAGGGGCCGTCGGTGCGGCTGTCGGACGTGACGAGGAAGACCGCGCCCGCCTGCGCGCCCGAGGCGAACGTGAGCGTGAACTTCCCGGCCGCGGTGTCCGCCCGGCCGTCCACCAGCGGGGCGTACTTCAGCGGGCGGGTGGGCCGGCTGCCGGGCTCCTGCCGGGGCAGCGACGGGTCGGCGGGCGGCTTGGGCACGTAGTCGGGGTGACGCTCGTGGTCCTTCGGCCGGTAGTCGGCCGTGGCGGGCAGGGCGACGGGCGCGGTGTCCTTGCGGGAGAAGTCGAAGGCGCCGGTCAGGTCGCCGCAGACGGCCCGCCGCCAGGGCGAGATGTTCGGCTCCCGGACCCCGAAGCGCCGCTCGATGAACCGGATGACCGAGGTGTGGTCGAAGGTCTCGGAGCAGACGTAACCGCCCTTGCTCCACGGGGAGACGACCAGCATCGGCACCCGCTGGCCGAGTCCGTAGGGGCCGGCGACGTGGCCGGCGTCGCCCTTGAACAGGTCCGGACCGGGGTCGACCGTCGACTTGCCCTGGGCGGCGGAGGCCGGCGGGTAGGGCGGGATGACGTGGTCGAAGAAGCCGTCGTTCTCGTCGTAGGTGATGAACAGCGCGGTCTTACCCCAGACGTCGGGGTTGGCGGTGAGCGCGTCCAGGACCTGGGAGACGTACCAGGCGCCGTAGTTGGCGGGCCAGTTGGGGTGTTCGGTGAAGGCCTCGGGGGCGACGATCCAGGAGACCTGGGGCAGCCGGCCGGCCTGGACGTCGGCCTTGAGCTGATCGAAGAAGCCCTCGCCCTTGCGGGCGTCGGTGCCGGTGCGGGCCTTGTCGTACAGGGGATCGCCCGGCCCCGCGTTCCGGTACCGGTCGAAGTAGAGGAGCGAGTTGTCGCCGTAGTTGCCGCGATAGGCGTCGTTGATCCAGCCCCAGCCGCCGTTCGCGTCGAGGCCGTCGCCGACGTCCTGGTAGATCTTCCAGGAGACCCCGGCCTGCTCCAGGCGTTCGGGGTACGTCGTCCAGCCGTACCCCTTCTCGTCGTTGCCGAGGACCGGGCCGCCGCCCGTGCCGTCGTTGCCGGTGTACCCCGTCCACATGTAGTAGCGGTTGGGATCGGTCGAGCCGATGAACGAGCAGTGGTAGGCGTCGCAGATGGTGAAGGCGTCCGCGAGCGCGTAGTGGAAGGGGATGTCGGCGCGGGTCAGGTACGCCATGGTCGTCGCGGACTTGGCGGGCACCCACTTGTCGTACCTGCCGCCGTTGAACGCGGTGTGGCCGTCGTTCCAGCCGTGCGGGAGGTCCTGGATGAAGGCCAGGCCCAGGTCGTCGGCGTCGGGGTGGAACGGCAGGACGTCCTTCGTGCCGTCGGACTGTTGCCAGACGGACCTGCCGTTCTGGGTGACCGGACGGGGGTCGCCGAAGCCGCGGACTCCTCGGAGCGAGCCGAAGTAGTGATCGAAGGAACGGTTTTCCTGCATCAGGACGACGATGTGCTCGACATCGTCCACCGATCCGGTGCGGTAGTGGGCGGGCAGGGCGGCCGCGCGCTGGATGCTGCCGGCCAGCGCGGTGAACGCCGTGGTGGCGCCGGCGAGTTGCAGGAAGCGCCGCCGGTTGACTTCGGGCATGGGTGAGGGTCCTCTCATCCTGACGTACCGATGCCGTCAGATGACGGAATCTGCGCGGAGCGAGTGTTCCAAGAGCAGCAAACGTCAGGGAAGGGTCTGGTGGCGTCCATGTGAAACTCGGCGGTCCGTGCGGTGCCGCGCGTCCGGCGCGGGGCGGCCCACTCCTCCTCGTGCTCGGCGCCGTCCCCCGGCGCGGACGCGCCGGGGGACGGCGGTGGGTGGCGTCAGGGTGTCACATACGCCTCCACCTCGCTGAACTGGCCCGCCGGCCATCCCGTGTTGGCGCTGACGGTCAGCCGGAGGTAGCGCAGGCTGGTGCCGGCCGGCAGGGACACGGTCGCGGTGTTGCCGGTGGCCGGGTCGAAGCGGTAGCCCTGGGCGGCCGTGACGGTCGAGTAGCCGGAACCGCCGGTGCTGCCGAGCACCGTGACGGTCTGGGTACGGGCGCCCCAGGCGGCGGACGGCGGCAGCTTCAGCACCAGGCGGCGCACGGCGTAGGACGAGCCGAGGTCGACCGTCCAGGACTGCGGGAAGGCGTTGTTGGCGGACTCCCAGTAGCTGTTCGCGTCACCGTCGGCCGCCTTGCCCGGGGTGTAGACGTCCTGGGAGCCCGTCGCGGTGGCCGGGCGGCCCTTGACGAGGTTCCGCTTCGGGTCCGGTTCGGGGTTGCCCTGCCCGGGCTGCGGCCAGCTGGAGCAGTCCGGCCAGGTTCCGGCCCAGCCGGAGTTGCCGCCGCCGTCGGTGACGGTGAAGGAGCCGGAGTTCGCCGGGTAGGGGCAGTTGTAGACGCCGGACGCCCCGACCTGGGTGGCGGTGACCTCGCTGAAGGTGGCCGCACCCGGTGCCTCGGCCTGGACCACGACCGTACCGGTGTTCCGCACGGTCGCGCCGGAGACGTTGACGTTGCGCACCGGGTGTCCGCGGCCGCCGCCGGAGACGAACTCGAAGGCGCTGTAGGGGCTGTCGGTGATCGTCGTGTCGGTGATGTCGATCCTCGCGTCGATGGCGCTGTCGTAGGAGTCGACGCGCAGGGCGCCCATCGGGTGGTTCCAGTTGGGGTTCATCGCACCGGTGCGCACCAGGGTGTTGCCGTCGACCGTGATGGTGCCGGCGAGGGGGTGGAAGGGGTCGAGGAACTTCTGGTTGGAGATGGCGATCCCGCTGCCGAGGGCGTTGGTGTCGGAGATCAGGTTGTTGCGTACGGTGATGTCGGTGCCGCCGTAGACGGCGATGCCGTTGGCGAGGTTGGGCTGCGAGACGGTGTTGTTCTCGAAGCTGGAGCCGGTGTCCGGGGAGTACAGCGACCACATGGCGAGGGAGTCGTCGCCCTGGTTGCGCAGGAAGTTGTTGCGGACCCGGACGTTCTTCGCGGTGCCGTTGAGGTTGAGGCCGTCGGCGGTGGTGTCGAGGATGCGGCTGTTCTCCACCACCAGGTTGTCGTTGTTGCCCGTGAGCCACAGGCCGACCTTCAGGTGCTGGATCCACATGCCGGAGACGGACGAGTCGGGTCCGAGGGAGCCGTTGACGAAGTTGTCCGGGCTGGAGTCGACGCGTTCGGTGACCTCGCCGACGACTGCGAAGTCCTTGATGCGGACCCGGCCGGCGGAGGAGGACTGGTCGATGAAGCGGGAGGTGTGCACGACCGAGTACCAGCTGCCGGCGCCCTGGAGGGTCACGTTCTGTACGCCGCTCAGGGAGGACGTGATCCGGTAGTCGCCCGGCGGGATCCACACCGTGCCGCCCTGGGCCGCGGCGATGGCGTCCCGGAAGGCCTGGGTGGAGTCGCCGCCGCCGCTGGGGTCGGCGCCCTTGGAGACGACGGACACCGAACCGGCGGGCTGGGTGGCGGCCGGTGCCGCCTGCTCGAAGTCGGCGACGTCGACGGTGACCTGGACGCCGGCCGCCTCGACGGCGACCTTGTCGCCGGCCTGGACGTCCTGCCCGAGCAGCAGCCGGGTGTTGTCGAAGAAGTGGTGCGTCCTGGCGCCGGGAATCCAGCCGGTGTCGATGTAGGAGTACTTGGAGGTCACCGGGAGGGTCCTGGTCAGCCGGGTGCCGTTGACGTACACGTTCAGCGCCCCGGACTGACCGTCCGGGACGCTGTACGCGACATTCAGCGCATTGGAGGTGCGGGGCACGGTGAACTCCACCCGCTGCCCGGCCGCCAGCCGCACGGCCTGCCGGCCGGAGGCCTCCGAGGCGAGGCTGCCCTGCGTGTGGTCCGGGCCGATCCGCGTACCGTTGCCCGTCGCCGCCTCGGCCTCCACGGAGGTGAAGGGCAGGGTGGCGCCCGCCGCCGCGTGGGCGGCCGGGGCGACGGCGACGAGCATGCCGGCGGCGAGGGCGACGACCGCCCCGATCGCCGGCATGCGCCGGACGTGTCCAGCGGTGCTGCTGTGCATGTGCCGATCCCTTCGTGGTGGGGGTGCGTGGGACAGCAAGGTGCGTACGGGTGCGGCTCGGGCACGCGGCCGGGCCGCCGCGAACCGGCGCGGCTCAGGCGCGCGGCCGGGCCGCCGCGAACCGGTGCGGCTCAGGCCCGCAGCCAGGCCGCCGTGTCCTGCGGCAGCCGGCCCGCGTCGTCCAGCGGACCGCTGCCGAGCAGGAGCCGGGAGTGGGCGGGCAGTTCGGCGGGCGTGGCCGCGAGGTTGACCACGCACAGCACACCGTCCGCGCGGGAGAAGGCGAGCACGCCGTCGGGGGCGGGCAGCCAGGTCAGGGGGCCGTCACCGAACCGGGGGCGCAGGGCGATGGCCCGGCGGTAGAGGGTGAGCATGGAATCGGGGTCCTGCAGTTGACGGTCTACCGCATACGAGGGCCAGTCGGCCGGCTGCGGCAGCCAGGGTTCCGCCTGGGAACCGAACCCCGCGTACGGCATGCCGTCGACCCACGGCAGCGGCACCCGGCAGCCGTCGCGGCCGGGGTCGGCTCCGTGCGATCGGACGTACATCGGATCCTGTATGCGGTCGACCGGTATCTCGGCCTCCGGCAGCCCCAGTTCCTCCCCCTGGTAGACGTACACCGATCCCGGCAGCGCCAGCGACAGCAGTGCCGCGGCACGCGCCCTCCGTGTCCCCAGCGCCAGGTCCGTCGGCGTGCCGAAGGCCTTGGCGGCGAAGTCGAAGGCGGTGTCGGCGCGGCCGTACCGGGTGACCGTGCGGGTGACGTCGTGGTTGCACAGCACCCAGGTGGCCGGGGCGCCGACGGGGGCGTGTTCGGCGATGGTGGTGTCGATCGCGGCGCGCAGCCGGCCCGCGTCCCAGGGACAGGTGAGGAAGGAGAAGTTGAAGGCGGTGTGGAGTTCGTCCGGGCGCAGGTAGCGGGCGAAGCGTTCGGGGTCGGGGAGCCAGACCTCGCCGACGAACACGGCGCCGTACTCGTCCGCCACGCGCCGCCAGGAGCGGTAGACGGTGTGGAGTTCGTCGCGGTCGAGGAAGGGGTGCGGTTCGGGGTGTGCGGCGAGGTCGGGGAGGTCCGGGTCCTTGGCGAGCAGGGCCGCCGAGTCGATGCGGACGCCGGCGACGCCCCGCTCGAACCAGAAGCGCAGGATGTCCTCGTGTTCCTGGCGGACGGCCGGGTGGGCCCAGTTGAGGTCGGGTTGTTCGGGGGTGAACAGGTGCAGGTACCAGTCGCCGTCGGGGAGGCGGGTCCACACCGGTTCGGTGGCGCCGGCGAACTGCGACGGCCAGTCGTTCGGCGGGAGTTCGCCGTCCGGGCCGCGTCCGGGCCGGAAGTGGAACAGTTCGCGTTCGGGGCTGCCGGGCCCGGCGGCGAGTGCGGCCCGGAACCAGGGGTGCTGGTCGGAGACGTGGTTGGGCACGATGTCGACGATGGTCCGGATGCCCAGTGCACGTGCCTCGGCGATGAGTTTCTCGGCCTCGGCGAGGGTACCGAAGGCGGGGTCGACGGCCCGGTAGTCGACGACGTCGTAGCCGCCGTCCTTCAGGGGTGACAGGTACCAGGGGGTGAACCACAGGGCGTCGACGCCGAGTCCGGCAAGGTACGGCAGCCGGGAGCGGACGCCCGCGAGGTCGCCGGTGCCGTCGCCGTCGCCGTCGGCGAAGCTGCGGACGTACACCTGGTAGATGACGGCCGAGCGCCACCAGTCAGGGTCTTTCCGGGCATGGCGGGGCTGTCCCACGGGGTGTGCCTTTCTGTGGAGGGTGGCGGCGTCAGCCCTTGGTGCTGCCCGCGCTGATCCCCGCGATGATGTGCCGCTGGAAGACGAGGAACAGCGCCACCATCGGGATGCTGGCGATCACCATCGCGGCGATGAGCACGGTGAGCTGGATGTTCTGCGACAGCTGGACCAGCGCCACGCTGATCGGCTGCCTGCCGGTGTCGGAGAAGACCATCAGCGGCCACAGGAAGTCCTGCCAGACGGCGACCAGCGCGAAGATGGAGACCACGCCGAGCACCGGCCGGGACATGGGCAGGACGACGGACCACAGGATCCGCAGCGGTCCGGCGCCGTCGATCTCGGCGGCCTCCAGGACGTCGCGGGGCAACTGGTCGAAGAACCGTTTGAGCAGGTAGAGGTTGAAGGCGTTCGCGGCGGCCGGCAGCCAGATGGCGAGGGGGTCGTCGAGCAGGCTGGTGTGGATCAGCGGCAGGTCGGCGACGGTGAGGTACTTGGGGACGAGCAGGGCCTGGGCCGGGACCATGAGGGTGGCGAGGATGCCGCCGAGGACGGCCTTGCCGAAGGCGGGCCTCAGCTTGGACAGGGAGTACGCGGCGGCTGTGCAGAACACCAGTTGGCAGGCCCAGGCGCCGGCCGCCTGGACGACCGTGTTCAGCAGGTGCTGCGGGAGCTGCATCAGATTCCAGGCGTCGGTGTAGCCGCCGAGGTGCCAGTGTTCGGGTGCGAGCGTCGGCGGGGTCCGGGCCACCTCGTCCGGGGACTTCAGCGCGCCGGTCACCATCCAGTAGACGGGGAAGAGGAAGGCGAGCGCGAAGAGGACGACGACGGCCGTGAACACCGTCCAGTAGACGGCCTTTCCGCGGGGGCGGGCGAGGGCGGCCGGGGAGACGAGGGTGCGGGTGCTGTTCATGCGTCCCCCTCGGAGCGGGTGAGCCGCAGGTAGCCGGCGGAGAAGGCGCCGAGCAGCACGAGGAGCATGACGCTCAGGGCGCAGGCGCCGCCGAAGTCGTTGTAGAGGAAGGCGTATTTGTAGATGAGGTAGAGGACGGTGACCGTGGCGTTCTCCGGGCCGCCGCCGGTGATGACGAACGGTTCGGTGAACACCTGCATGGTCGCGATGATCTGGAGGAGCATCAGCATCAGGATCACGAACCGGGTCTGCGGGACGGTGACGTGCCGGACGCGCTGGAGGAGGCCGGCGCCGTCGAGTTCGGCCGCCTCGTACAGCTCGCCGGGGATGGACTGCAGGGCGGCCAGGTAGACGAGGACGGTGCCGCCCATGTTGGCCCAGGTGGCCACGAGCACGAGGGAGACGAGTGCGGTGCCGGTGCCGTTGGTCCAGTTCGACGTGGGCAGGTGCAGCAGGCGCAGCGTCTCGTTGGCGAGGCCGGCTCCGGGGTCGTAGAACCACTTCCACAACAGGGCGCTGACCACCGGCGGGATCATCACCGGCAGGTAGACCACGATGCGGAAGAAGGCTCTGGCGTGCCGTAGTTCGTTGAGGACGAGGGCGAGGAGGAACGGGACGGCGAAGCCGAGGAGGAGCGCCAGCAGGGTGAAGGCGAGGGTGTTGCGCCAGGCCGCCGTGAACTCCGGGTCGTGCAGGACGCGGGTGAAGTTGGCGGTGCCGGCCCATGCGGGCGGGGAGCCCGGTGTGTACGTCTGGAAGGCGATGACGACCGCGCGGATCGCCGGGTACCAGGAGAACAGGGCGAAGCAGAGCAGTCCGCCGAGGAGGAAGGCGTGGGCCCGGACCTGGTCGGTCGGGCGGCGGCGTCTGCGGCCCGTTGCCGGAGGCGGTGCCGGGGCCGGCGGGACGGCGGGGTGCGCCCCGGGCCGCCGCCCGGCCGTGTGCGCCGTCTTCGTCATGGCGGTCAGCTCCGGGCCAGGATGCTGTCGATCTTGCCGGACGCGTCCTGGAGGAGCTGGTCGATGTCGGCGTCCTCGCGGGTGAGGACGGCGGAGACCGCGGCGTCGAGGACGGAGTAGATCTGCTGGGCGTGCGGTGGCTCGATCTTCAGCCGGAGGGTGCGGTTGCCGTCGAGGAACGCCTGGTAGTTGCGGACCGGGACGTTGGCGTTGGCCTTCTTGATCCGCTGGTCGGTGGCGTCGGCGGCGCCGGTGAACAGGCGCGGCTCGGGCAGGCCGACGGGGGCGTCGTTCTTCCTGGCGCGCGCGTAGTCGCCGAGGAAGCCCTTGCCCGGGGTGAGGAACATGTGGTCGAGCCACTTCAGGGCGGCGCGGATCTGGGCGGGCGTGGCCTTCCTGCCGACCATGTAGCCGTCGCCGCCGATGAGGGTGCCCTTGCCGCCGGGCATGGGGGCGAGGGCGAGGTCCTGGTAGGTGCCGCCCTTCTCCTTGACGAGGATCGGGATGTTGTCGGGGGCGGCGAGGTACATGCCGAGCTTGCCCGAACCCATCATCTGCTGGACGTCGTTGATGACGAGGAGCTGCTTGCTGCCCATCGAGTCGTCGGTCCACCGCATGTCGTGCAGGTTCCGCAGGACGGCGCGGCCTTCAGGGGTGTCGATGGTGGCCTTCCTGCCGTCCGCGCCGACGACGTCGCCGCCCTGGGAGTACAGCTCGGCGGTGAAGTGCCAGCCGCCCTGGTTCTGGGCGCTGTAGTCGGCGTAGCCGACGGTGCCGTCGCCGAGGGCGGCGATCCGCTTGGCTGCGGCACGGACCTCGTCCCAGGTCGCCGGGGGTTTGTCGGGGTCCAGGCCGGCCTTGCGGAAGAGGGCGCGGTTGTAGATCAGCCCCATGGAGTATCCGGTGCGCGGTATGCCGTACACCTTCCCGTCGACGGTGTAGATGTCCCGCAGCTGCTTCTGGATGGTGCGGTAGCTCTTCAGTTCCTTCAGGTACGGGGTGAGATCGGCGGCCTGACGGACGTCGACCACGTGCCGGGCGTCGGTGAAGTACGTGTAGAACACGTCCTCCATCCGGCCGCCGGCGAGCTTGGCGTCGAAGGTCTTCGGGTCCTGGCAGGGGAAGGCGTCGTGCGCGACGACGTCGATGTCCGGGTGGTGTTCCTCGAAGGCGGCGATGTCCTCCTCGAAGAACCGGCGGTCGACCGCGGCGCTCCTGGGCGGCTCGCAGTTGACGGTGATGCGGGTCTTGCCGCCCGCCGAGCCGCCGTCTCCCGTTCCGCAGGCGGTGGCGGTCAGGGCGAGGGAGGAGAAGGCGCCGATCGCGGCGACGGTACGGCGGAACCCGGTGCTTGTCATGGGCGGACCCCTCATGGCACTCGTGGCAGAAGCGGTGGGCGCCGCACACTCAAGCACCGCCGACATCGACCCGCAAGATGTCGCGCAGATTCTGTAATTATTCGACAGGAGACTGGATCTTCCGTGGTTCAGCCGCGCGGGGCTTGCGCGGTGGACCCGCGTACCACCAGTTCCGGTTCGAACAGCAGCTCCTCGGCGGGTACGGCGGTACCGCCGATCCGCGCGTTCAGCAGCTCCACGGCCGCGCGCCCCATGGCCTCGATGGGCTGGCGCACGGTGGTCAGCGGGGGCTCGGTGCAGTTCATGAACGCCGAGTCGTCGTAGCCGACGACGGAGATCCGCCCCGGCACGTCGTACCCCTTGCGGCGGGCCGCCCGGACGGCACCGAGCGCCAGCGGGTCGGAGGCGCAGACGATGCCGGTGACGCCCCGGTCGATCAGCCGGGAGGCGGCGGCGTGACCTCCCTCCAGGGAGAAGATGGCCCGCGCGACGAACTCGTCCGGCAGATTGCCGGCGATCGCCCGCGCGGCGGCCAGCTTGCGCGCCGAGGGGACGTGGTCGCGGGGGCCGAGGACCAGGCCGATGCGCTCGTGGCCGAGGGAGGACAGGTGCCGCCAGGCCTGCTCGACGGCGACCGCGTCGTCGCAGGACACCCCCGGGAAGCCGAGGTCGTCGATGGCCGCGTTGACCAGTACGACCGGGATGTTGCGCTCGGCCAGCAGCCGGTAGTGGTCGTGCGGCGCGTCGGCCTGGGCGTACAGGCCGCCGGCGAACACGACGCCGGAGACCTGCTGCTGGAGGAGCAGCTCGACGTAGTCCGCCTCGGATACGCCGCCCTTGGTCTGGGTGCACAGCACCGGGGTGAGCCCCAGCTGGGCGAGGGCGCCGCCGATGACCTCGGCGAAGGCCGGGAAGATGGGGTTCTGCAGCTCGGGCAGGACGAGGCCGACGAGCCGGGCGCGTTCGCCGCGCAGCTGGGTGGGGCGCTCGTAGCCGAGGACGTCGAGCGCCGTCAGCACCGCCTGCCGGGTGGCGTCGGAGACTCCGGGCTTGCCGTTGAGCACCCGGCTGACCGTGGCCTCACTGACCCCGACCTTCTTCGCCACTTCCGCAAGTCGTCGCGTCATGACCGCAAGCTTAACGCAAGAGACGCAAACGGCTTGCGCAAAGGGGCCAGGAGGCATGGGGGACGGCCCGGCGCCGCCGGCGACCTGAACGCCGGCGGTGCCGGGTCAGTTCCCGGGGGACGGGACGACCGTGAGGTGGGAGGCGGCGCCGCGCGGGCGGCGCGCCCGGCGGACCGGCGCGACGGCGCGGCGCGGGTCGCGGAAGATCATCGTCAGGCGCCGGTAGCCGAGCTCCAGCAGCGGCTGCGGCGACTCCTCGACGATGCGGCACTCGGTGCGCCCGCGGCGCGGGTCCGGGTGGTGCAGGAGGCGTACCGCGCCGTCGAGGCGGGTCGCGGCCTCGCCGACGGACCGGATCCAGTGCGGCAGGCCCTGCCGGTAGGCGGCCTCCATTATCGGGTCCTGGGCGATCTCCCGGCGGATCGCCTGGAGTTCGTGGTCGTGGCCGTGCGCCTCCAGCGCCGAGCGGACCTGGGCCAGCATGGGCAGGCACCAGCCGGGCTCGTGCTCGCCGAGAACCTCGCCCGCGTCGGGGTGGAACAGCACGAAACGGAGGAAGTTCTCCCCCGGCATGGCCGTCGGATGGGGACGCACGCCGCAGAAAAGTGTCTCGAACGCACTGTTGGCCATGACCACGTTCCAGTGGCGGTCGACGACCAGCGACGGGCAGGACAGGTACTCCAGCAGTGCTCCGTAATCCTGAAGGTACGCCTGGGTCTCGCAGGTCTCGGGGACGGGCCGCGGTGCCGGCCGCTGCCCTCCTGCCTGATGTGCCATCGGGAGGTCACCCCTCTTGCCTCTGCGGCCTTTCTCGCGGCGATGCGATCCTGCTGCCCCGGCAAGAGGCGTGTCAACTATCGTGGCATTTCATGCCGGTTGACGGCTGAAATTCGCCACAGTTGTGGCGACACCTGGATGTGAGTTCGAGACACCGGCTACTCTCCGGGAAGTTCACGGCGATCGCTCGTGAGAAGCACGGACACATCTGAAGCCCTCTAGAGACGTAGGAGTTCTGTCGGTGACGGATGGCTACGAGGATCCGGGCGCCTCGGCGACCGCCCAGCTGCCGGCCGTCGTCGCCCGCGTCACCGCGCTCGCCGACCGCCTCGGCGTGCCGCATGCCGAGGTCTTCGACGTCGGGCGGCTCTCCATCGCCTGCGGGGTGCCGGAGCCGGTGGTCAGGGCCCTGCTGAGCGGTCGGCCCGCGGGCGAGCCGGATGTCCAGGCCCGTTTCCTGCAGCGTCTGGACCTGCTGCGCCGCACCCGGCTGAAGCCGGGCGGACGCCGCTACACGCAGCAGGAGATCGCCGACGGCGCGGGGATGTCCCGCCAGCAGGCCGGCGCCCTCATCAACGGCGACCGGCGGCCCACCATGGAGCACTGCGACGCGCTGCAGCGCTTCTTCCGGGTGCACGCCGGCTTCCTCACCGCGGAGGACCCCGAGGCGCTGGCGGGCGCCCTGCAGCGCACCGAGCAGGAGCTGCTGCAGAAGCTCGCGGACCGGGAGCGGGCCGCCGCCGAGACCGCGGAGGATCCCCTGGAGCGGCTGCTGCAGGACCACGGCGTGCGCGGAATAGCCTGGCGGGCCGCGCAGTTGCCCACCGACCAGCACCGGGACAAGGTCGCTGAGTGGCTCGACATGCTCCTGGAGAGCGTCAAGCGGCCCGAGTCGTGAGCCTGGGGAGGACTGTGGGCATCGGCAGGGACATGCGCCGGCTGTGCAACGAGTTGGTGGGTGGGCTGGCCCTGCCCGCGCCCGCGCCGCCGGACGAGCTGTACCGGGCGCTGTGCGAGGCGATGAGCCGCCGCCGCGGGCGTCCGGTGCACTTCCGTACGGCCGCCTTCCCGGCCGGCACGGCCAGCGGGCTGTGGCTGGACCTGACCGACCGGGACGTCGTGGTGGTGGAGGAACGCACCGCACCCGACCACCAGTTGGTGATCCTGGGCCACGAGCTGTGGCACATGCAGGCCGACCACTGCGGGCTCCATGTGGAGGGGGTCGGCGCGGCGACGCGGCTGTTGCGCGAGGACACCGACCAGGAGGCGCTGCAGGCGGCGGTGCAACGGGTCGCGGCCCGCACCCGTTTCGACCTCACCGAGGAGCGGGACGCCGAGACGTTCGGGCTGCTCCTGGCCAGCAAGTGCCGTACGTGGCTGGCCGGTTCGGCCCTGCGGGTGCCGGTGCAGCGGGACGGCGTGGCGGGCCGTATCGAGGCGTCGCTGGGCTATCCGGGGCAGCACGGCTGACCGGAGCGGGCCGGCCGGGGGCGCGCCACGTGGGGCTGTACGCCGGAGCGGACACCGACCTTGTGCCGGTACGGGCGGCGGAGGCGGCGAACCGTTTCCTCTGGGGCGGACCACTGGGCCGGGGACGGTTCCTCCTCGGCTGAGCGGGCTAACCGGCGCGGAGCCGGACGGCGTTGTCAGTGGCGGGCGGCAAGCTGGGGGTGTGCGCCGCAGAGCGCGTGACCGTGACGCCTACTCGGGGAGAGCCGACCGATGCCCACCGCCGTACTGACCGACCGTGAGCGTACCGCCGTACAGGCCTACCTGCGGCTGCTGCACACGGTGCGCGCCGCCTTCGACGGACCACCGGACCCGGACCGGCCCGCCGTCGTCCCGCCCGCCGTGCTCGCCGAGGCGGAACACGCGCTGGCCCGGGCGGGGCTGGCGGGCAACGAGGAGGCGTTCTTCCGCCTCCTGCGCGAGTGGTGCCCGCCACCGTCCTGAGCACCGGGCCGGTCCCGCACCGCCGCCGGCCTGAGCACCGGGCCGCTTCCGCGCCGCCGCCGAGCCGGTTCCGGGCCGCGGTTGTCGCCCGGACGGTCCGCACCACCACTGTCGCGGACCGCTTCCGCGCCGCCGGCGTCGCCCGGACGGTTCGCACCACCGCTGTCGCCGAGCCGCTTCCGCGCCGTCGCCCGGACGGTTCCCCGCCGTCACCGGGGCGGCGGCGCCGGCCGTGCCCCGGCGCGGCGGGAGGCGCATGCCGGCAGCCGTACCGGCGCGGCGATGGGGCGGGGCCGGGCGGCGGAGCCCCGGCCTGGGGCGGCCTGAGCGGTCCCGGCCGGGTCGCGCCGGGGCGGGGCCGGTCGCGGGTGTCAGGGCTGCGCGGGGCCGGTTCCGGGCCGCCGCCGAGCCGGTTCCGCGCCGTGGTTGTCGCCCGGACGGTTCGCACCGCCGCTGTCGCCGAGCCGGTTCCGCGCCGTCGCCGTCGCCGTCGCCCGGACGGTTCCCCGCCGTCACCGGGGCGGCACCGCGGCGGCGCCGGCCGTGCCCCGGCGCGGCGGGAGGCGCATGCCGGCAGCCGTACCGGTCGCGGCGGCGGGGCGGGGCCGGGCGGCGGAGCCCCGGCCTGGGGCGGCCTGAGCGGTCCCGGCCGGGTCGCGCCGGGGCGGGGCCGGTCGCGGGTGTCAGGGCTGCGCGGGGCCGGCCGTGGCGTGCGGTATGACCACGGACGTGGCCACCAGGCCCTCCCGTACGGTCCACCGGCCCTCGAAGACCTGGAGCCGCCGGCCGTCGATCAACGGGCCGGGGACGAGGAGTACGGCGCGCAGCGTGCCGTTCGCCGCGCCCTCGGTGTCCGGCTGCAGGGTGATGTCGGCCTCGGAGAAGTCCAGCCACTTACGGGTGAGCGGGAACCACGCCTTGTAGACGGACTCCTTCGCGCTGAACAGCAGCCGGTCCCAGTGCACGTCGGGCCACCGCGCGGCAAGCCGGTCGAGCCGCGTGGCCTCGGCGGGCAGGAAGACCGAGGGGCCGACGCCCTCCGGGAGCGGCCCGTGGGGTTCGGCGTCGATGCCGAGGGAGACCAGGTCGGCGGCGCGCACCAGGGCGGCGGCGCAGTAGCCGTCGCAGTGGGTCATGCTGCCGACCAGCCCGTCGGGCCAGCGCGGGGCGCCGCGTTCGCCGGTGAGCACCGGCTGCGGCGGCACGCCGAGCTTCTCCATGGCGCGCCGGGCGCAGCCGCGGACGGCGGCGAACTCACGCCGCCGCTTGGCCACCGAGCGAGCTACGAGCGCTTCCTCCGCCGGGTACAGCGGTGCGTCCCACAGCGGGTCGTCAGCGCGCGCCTCCACGGCCACGACCGACTCCGGGAGCAGCTCCTCGATCACCGGCTTCGACCTCCATCGGCAGGACACGGCGCAGCCTTCCCGGCTGGTCCGGGCGCTTGCGCCACTCGCGGGGATATCCGACGGAGACCTCCAGGAAGCGGACTCCGTCGTGCCAGGTGGTGCGGGGGATGTGCAGATGGCCGTAGACCATGGTGGCGACGCGGAAGCGGCGGTGCCAGTCCGCGGTCAGCGTGGTGCCGCACCACATGGCGAACTCCGGGTGCCACAGGACCTCGGTGGGGTGCCGGTCCAGCGGCCAGTGGCCGGCCAGCACGGTCGGCAGGTCCTCGGGCAGCTCGGCGAGCCTGCGCTCGGTCTCGGCGACCCGGGCCCGGCACCAGGCCTCCCGGCTCGGGTAGGGGTCGGGGTGCAGCAGGAACTCGTCGTTGCAGATGATGCCGGTGCTCTCGGCGTAGGCCAGGCCCTCCGCCTTGGTGGTGCTGCCGGCCGGCAGGTACGAGTAGTCGTACAGCAGGAAGAGCGGGGCGACGACGACCGGGCCGCCGGCGCCGCGCCACACCGGGTAGGGGTCCTCGGGGGTGACGACGCCCAGCTCGCGGCAGACCTCGACCAGGTGGTCGTAGCGGGCGGCGCCGCGCAGGGTGACCGGGTCGCTCGGATGGGTCCACAGCTCGTGGTTCCCCGGTGCCCACAGCACCTTGCGGAAGCGGCCGGCGAGCGTGCCGAGGGCCCAGCGGATGTCGGCCACGGTCTCCGCGACGTCCCCGGCCACGATCAGCCAGTCCTCGTCGCTGTGCGGACGCATCTCCTCGACCAGGGCGCGGTTGTCCGGATAGCTGATGTGCAGGTCGCTGATGGCCAGCAGCTGTCCGGCCCCGGCCGTCGACTCCACCTGCACACCCCTTCCGATCATCCGATGACACAACAAGAACACATCGACCGGTCCCCGGACAAGAGCAACCTGTCCGCGTGTCAGCTTCCGGCCGGGCCGGCGCCACGGGTCCGCGAGCGGCCGGGCCCCCGGAAATCCGTAACGCACGCGTTGCACGACGGGCCACTTGAAAGCCGTATGATCGCCCCGACACCAGCGCCCTCAACTCCCCCTTGTCAACGGGGCGGTTCGGTGACCCTTCCTTCCTCCTGCCCGGGCACGGGCCGCTTCGCCCTGCCCGCACACCCCGAAAGGCGGCCTGCATGCTCTCTCGCGTACGCGTCTGGCTCAACCGCACGTACGCGGAGAACGTGTTCTTCATGGATCAGCTGCGGAGGAATCCCGCCGACCGCGCGGTGGAGATCCACGCCACGCACGGCGACCCCGACTCCCCCGTGCTGGCCGCCGCCGACACCGCCGACCTGGAGCCGGAGGGCCTGTCCCCGGCCGCGTACGTCGAGTACGCCCTCGACCAGTGCGCCCGGCGCGGCATCGACGTGTTCGTGCCCCGGCTGCACCAGGCCGCGATCGTGGCGCACCGCGCCGAGTTCGCGGCGGCCGGTACGGCCCTGCTGGCCCCGACGCCGGAGGCGGTCGCCGTCTTCGAGGACAAGGCGACCGCGTACGAGGCGGTGCGCTCGGTGGGCGTTCCGGTGCCGCCGTGGCACCGGGTCCGGACGGCGGACGAACTCCTCGCCGCCGTCGAGGAGCTGGAGGCGGCCGGACACCGGCCCTGCTTCAAGCCGGCCGCCGGCGCGGGCGGGGTGGGCTTCCGGATGATCACCCGTACGCCCTTCTCGCTGGCGCACCTGACCGGCTTCCCGGGCCCGTACGTCCAGCTGGACCTGGTCGTCGAGGCACTGCGGCGGGCCGAGGAACCGGTGGACTGGCTGGTGATGCCGCGTCTTGAACAGCCCGAGGTGTCCGTCGACTGCCTGACCGGGCGCGACAACCGGGTGCGGCTCGCCGTGGGACGCACCAAGAACGGCCGCCGCCGGGGCTTCACCCTGGACGAGCGGTGGCTGGCGCCGGCCCGGCTGATCGCGGAGGGCTTCGGGCTGCACCACCTGTCGAACATCCAGTTCCGGATGCTCGGCGACCGGCCGGTGCTGCTGGACGTCAACACGAGGCCCGCCGGAGGCCTGCATCAGCTGTCGCTCTGTGGGGTGAACGCGCCGTGGGCGGCGGTGCAGCTGGCGCTCGGCGAGGACCCCGGGGTGATCGAGCCGCCGTTCCTCGGGCAGGACTACACGGTGGTGTCGGGGCCGCGTCCGCTGGCGCCCGCGGGGCTTCCGCGGCGGAGGGTGGAGTCCGGGGTTCTGCTGCCCGCCGTGCCGGCGCCCGCGCGGGCCGCCTCGGCGGGCGAGGTACTGCCGCTCTAGTCCGCCGGCCGGGGGCCGCCATGGCGTGTCCCGCGGTTCCCGTCGCCCTCCCCGGGCGGCCGGCCCAGGTATGGACCAATCCCGTTCGCCTTCTTGACAGGTTGATTGGTCCATACCAAATTCATTGGCGCACCAGGTTCCGCACTCCCCTGCACTCCCGAACACCCCACCCCCTCAGGGAGATAGCGTGCGCCACTTTCCCGGACGTCCCAGACGTCGGTTTCTCGCCCTGCTCGGCTCCGCCGCCCTCGCGCTCGGCGGGGCCGTCGCCCTCCCCGGCACCGCCCACGCGGCGAACCTCCTCACCAACCCCGGCTTCGAGTCGGGCGGCCTCTCCCCCTGGACCTGCACCGGCAACCTCGGCTCGGTCGTCTCCTCCCCCGTGCACGGCGGCGCCAAGGCGCTGCAGGGCGCGGTGACGTCCAGCGACAACGCCCAGTGCAGCCAGACCGTCGCCGTGCAGCCGAACACGACGTACAGCCTCAGCGGCTGGGTGCGCGGCAGTTACGTGTACCTCGGCGTCAACGGCGGTCCCTCCACCTGGACCACGTCCCCGTCGGCGTACGGCCAACTGAGCCTCACCTTCACCACCGGGGCATCGCAGACCAGCGCCACCCTCTACGTCCACGGCTGGTACGGCCAGGGCACCTACTACGCCGACGACATCAGCCTGGACGGCCCGGGCGGCGGTGGCGGCGGGGACACCCAGGCGCCGACCGCGCCCAGCGGGCTCGCCTCCACCGGGAAGACGTCGTCGAGCGTGTCGCTGAAGTGGAACGCCGCCACGGACAACGTGGGCGTGACGGCATACGACATCTACAGCGGGGCCAACCAGCTCCTGAGCGTCTCCGGGACGTCCGCCACGGTCGGCGGGCTGTCCCCCGGCACGAGCTACACCTTCACCGTGAAGGCGCGGGACGCGGCAGGCAACACCTCGCCCGCCTCCAACTCCGTGACGGTGACGACCGACCCGGGCAGCGGCGGGACCGGGTTCAAGCAGGCGGCGCCGTACCTGTACGAGGGCTGGGGCGATCCGCCGAACCCGACGACGGTGATGAGCGCGACCGGCGCCAAGTGGTTCACCATGGCGTTCGTGCTGGACTCCGGCGGCTGCACCCCGGCCTGGGACGGCCAGCGGGCACTGACCGGCGGGGTGGACCAGACGGCCGTCAACCAGATCCGGTCCGCCGGCGGTGACATCGTCCCGTCGTTCGGCGGCTGGCAGGGCAGCAAGCTCGGCGCCAACTGCTCCTCCGCGAGCGCGCTCGCCGGGGCGATCCAGAAGGTGGTCGGCGCCTACGGCCTGAAGGCCGTCGACTTCGACATCGAGAACACCGACGAGTTCGAGAACGAGGCCGTCCAGGCCAGGATCCTCACCGCGCTGAAGACGGTCAAGGCCAACAACCCGGGCCTGAAGACCATCGTCACCTTCGGCACGTCCACCACCGGGCCCACGTACTACGGCAACCGGCTCATCGAGCAGGCGCAGTCGCTGGGCGCGAACATCGACGTGTTCACCATCATGCCGTTCGACTTCGGCGGCGGTTCGGACATGTACGGCAACACGGTGAACGCGACGGAGGGGCTGAAGAACAAGCTGAAGTCCACCTTCGGCTGGGACGACGCCACCGCCTACGCCCACATCGGGATCTCCGGCATGAACGGCCTGTCCGACCAGCAGGAGACGACGACCCCCGCGATCTGGACGCAGATCCGGGACTGGGCGAACTCGCACCACATCGCACGGCTGGCCTTCTGGTCGGTCAACCGCGACCGGCCGTGCCCGGGCGGCGGCGTCACCTCGAACTGCTCCGGCATCGGCCAGAGCAACTGGCAGTTCACCTCCATCACGGCCGGCTTCACCGGCTGACGGTCGCCCGGAGTACGGCGGAGGGCCGCTCGGCGGAGCGGCCCTCCGCGCCTACGTCAGGTAGGCCAGGCCCGGATGGACCTCGGTGTACCGCTCGACCAGCCTGCGGGCCACGGTGACCGAGTCGACGAGCGGATGCAGCGCGAACGCCTTCACGGCGGTCGTCCGGGAACCCGACTCGGCGGCGGCGAGCACCTCGCGCTCGACGGCCTTGACCGAGCACACCAGGCCGGTGGCGTGCCCGGGCAGCGGATCGACGGCGAGCGGGTGGGCGCCGCTCGCGCCGACCAGGCAGGGGACCTCGACGACCGCGTCGGCGTCGAGGACCGGCAGGGTGGAGCGGTTGCGGACGTTGAGGATCAGGGTGGCGCGTTCGTCGCGGGCGATGGCCCGCATCAGCGCCAGCGCGACCTTCTCGTACCCGCCGGACAGGTCCTCGGCCTCGCGTTCGCCCGCGCCGGCGCTCTCCCGGTTCTCGGCCATGTACGTCGCCTCGCGCTCGGCGCGGGTACGGTCCCAGGCGCGCAGGGCGGAGACGCCGGGGTCCCCGGCCTCGGCGTAGAACCGGGCCTGCTGGTCGCGCAGGAAGGCGCCGCGGGTCTGCTCGGCCTCCTGGTAGGCGCGGACGGTCTCCCGGCCGAAGTAGTAGTAGTGCAGGTACTCGTTGGGGACGGCGCCGAGCGAGCGCAGCCAGTCGGCGCCGAACAGCCGGCCCTCCTCGAAGGAGCCGAGCAGCGCGGGATCGCCGAGCAGGCGCGGCAGTTCGTCGCGTCCGGCGACCCGCAGGGCGCGCACCCAGCCGAGGTGGTTGAGGCCGACGTAGTCGACGAAGGCCTCCTTCGGGTCGGCGCCGAGGACACGGGCGATACGGCGGCCGAGGCCGACCGGTGAGTCGCAGATGCCGATGACGCGGTCGCCGAGGTGGCGGGACATGGCCTCGGTGACCAGGCCGGCCGGGTTGGTGAAGTTGATGACCCAGGCGTCCGGGGCGAGGCGGGCCACGCGCCGGGCGATGTCGACGGCGACGGGGACCGTGCGCAGACCGTAGGCGATCCCGCCCGCACCGACGGTCTCCTGACCCAGTACGCCTTCCGCGAGCGCGACCCGTTCATCGTTCGCCCGGCCCTCCAGGCCTCCGACGCGGATCGCGGAGAAGACGAAGTCGGCGCCGCGCAGTGCCTCGTCCAGGTCGGTGGTGGCGGTCACCGTCGGGGCGTCGGGAACACCGGCGGCCTGTTCCGCCAGGACACGGGTCACCGCATACAACCGACGCTCGTCCGGATCCTGCAGAACGACGTCGGTGACCCGCCCCTCGGCACGGTCGGTCAGCAGTGCGCCGTACACCAGGGGAACCCGGAACCCGCCGCCACCCAGAATCGTCAGCTTCACACCGGCACCTCTCTTCCGCCTGCACCCTTCTAGCAGACCCCGGCCGCCCGGGGAGCACCAGCACGGCGTCGCGGACCACCGGCGGCCGGCGGCCCTGAAGTGCGCAGCCGAGTGGATCCGGGCGGCTTCACACGGTGAACTCGTCCGACCGGCACGGACTTTATTTGTTTCAAGTCTTGACGGCCACGGGGCCGGGGAGCACATTGGCGGCACCGTGAGAGCGCTCTCAAGCCGACTCCAGCCAGCGCATGGGAGCGCTCTCACGCCACCCGCACACTTCCCGTACCCGAGAGGCTCCCCATGAGCGCATCCTCCGGCCTGCCCAGACCCCGCCCGCTGCGGCGCGCGCTGGTCGCCGTCGCCGCCGCACTCGGCCTGGCCGCCGCCGTCGCCACGGCCGCCACCGCGCCCGCCAGCGCCTCCGCGCCCAGCCCGCCCTCCGGCTGGACGCAGGTCTTCGTGGACGACTTCAACGGCGCGGCCGGCTCCGGCGTCAACACCGCCGACTGGCAGTACGACACCGGGACCTCCTACCCCGGCGGTGCCGCCAACTGGGGCACCGGCGAGGTCGAGACGATGACGTCGAGCACCAGCAACGTCGCACTGGACGGGAACGGCAACCTGCTCATCACCCCGCGCCGCGACGCCTCCGGCCACTGGACCTCGGGCCGGATCGAGACCAACCGCACCGACTTCCAGCCCCCGGCCGGCGGGAAGCTGCGGGTGCAGGCCCGGATCCGGATGCCCGACGTCACCGGTGCGGCCGCCAAGGGTTACTGGCCGGCGTTCTGGATGCTCGGCGCGCCGTTCCGCGGCGACTACTGGAACTGGCCGGGCATCGGCGAGCTGGACATCATGGAGAACGTCCAGGGTCTGAACACCGACTGGGCCACGATGCACTGCGGCACCAACCCGGGAGGCCCGTGCAACGAGACCTCCGGCATCGGCAACTCCACCGCCTGCACCGGCACCACCTGTCAGGCCGGCTTCCACACCTACGCGATGGAGTGGGACCGCTCGACCAGTCCCGAGGAGATCCGCTTCTACCTCGACGGCGTCAACTTCCACACGGTGCGGGCGAACCAGGTCGACGCGACGACCTGGGCCAACGCCACGAACCACGGCTACTTCATCATCCTCAACGTCGCGATGGGCGGCGGCTTCCCGGACGCGTTCGGCGGCGGCCCGGACGGCGGCACCGAGCCCGGCCACCCGATGACCGTCGACTACGTGCAGGTGCTGCAGTCCTCCGGCGGCGGCACCACTCCCCCGCCGACCGGCAACCGGGACGCCTACGGCGCCATCCAGGCCGAGTCCTACGACAGCCAGTCCGGCGTCGTCCCGGAGACCACCACGGACACCGGCGGCGGCCAGGACATCGGCTCCCTCGCGAACGGCGACTGGGCGCTGTACAAGGGCGTCGCCTTCGGGTCGACGGCGGCCAGGCAGTTCTACGCGCGGGTCGCGAGCGGCGCGGCGAACGGGGTCAGCGGGCTGGTCGAGGTGCGCCTCGACAGCCGGAGCAACGCGCCCGTCGGCAGCTTCGCCGTGGGCAACACCGGGGGCTGGCAGTCCTGGCGGACGATCCCGGCCAACATCGGGGCGGTGACCGGCACGCACGACGTCTACCTCACCTTCACCAGCGGCCAGCCGGCCGACTTCGTGAACGTGAACTGGTTCGACTTCGGACACTGACCGGGAAGGAGGCGGCGGCGCCGGGGAGTTGACCTTCACGTATGCGTCAACCCTTAGCGTCGCCGCCATGACGACCACACCAGCCTCCGCCCGCACCGGACTCCAGGCCCGCCTCGCCGCCCGCCCACACGGACTGCCCGCACCCGGCGACCTGGAGATCGTCGAGGTGGCCGTACCGGATCCGACGCCCGGCCAGGTCCTCGTCCGCAATCTGTTCCTCTCCCTCGACCCCGGCATGCTGCTGCTGATGGCTGAAGGGAGCCGGCTGCCGCTGCCCCGCTACGAGATCGGCGCGCCGATGCACGGGGACGCGGTCGGCGAGGTCCTCCTCTCCGCTCATCCCTCGCTCTGCCCGGGGGACCTGGTGGTGCACCGGCTCGGCTGGCGGGAGTACGCGGTGTCCGACGCGGGGGCGTTCCGGCGGGTCGACCGGGACGCCTACCCGAGCCCCTCCCTGCACCTCGGCTTCGGGCTCGTCGCCTACGTGGGCCTCATGGAGGTGGCCCGGCTCAGGCCCGGCGACACGGTCTTCGTCTCCAGCGCGGCCGGCGCGATCGGCTCCCTGGCCGGGCAGATCGCCCGGCTGACCGGGGCGCGGCGGGTGGTCGGCAGCGCCGGCTCGGCGGCGAAGGTGGCGCACGTGACCGGGCGGCTCGGCTTCGACGCGGCCTTCGACCACCACGACGGGCCCGTCCTGGACCGGCTCCGGGAGGCCGCGCCCGACGGCATCGACGTGTACTTCGACAACGTCGGCGGCGAGCAACTGCGGGCCGCGGTCGAGGTGATGAACGAGCACGGCCGGATCGCCCTGTGCGGAGCCCTGCAGCACCAGTCCACGGGCCGGCCCGATCCCGGACCCGGCGATCCGGTGCGGATCATCGCCAAGCGGCTGACCCTGCGCGGCTTCACGGTCCGCGAACACCTCGACAAGGCGGCGGAGTTCGGCCAGCGGTTCCGGGGCTGGCTGCGCGACGGCTCGATCGTGTACGACGAGACGGTGGTCGACGGCCTGGTCAACGCGCCCGCGGCGCTGACCGACCTGGTGCGCGGCCGGTACACCGGGAAGACCGTGGTGCGGCTGGGTGTTGGGGACGGCCGTGATGCTGATCGGTGAACTCGCCTCCGCGACGGGCACGACGACCCGCACCCTGCGCTACTACGAGGAGGAGGGTCTGCTGGAGTCCGGGCGGACCGCGGGCGGGTACCGGGTCTACGGGCCCGAGGCGGTCGTCCGGGTCCGCAATGTGCGGGACCTGCTCGGGTCCGGGTTCACGGTGGCGGACGTGAAATCCTTCGTCCGTTACCTCGACAGCGACCTGCCCGAGGTGTTCGCGTACGCGGAGTCCTGCGCGGCCCACTACGAGGTGGGCGCGCGCCGGGTGGCCGAGCTGCAGGAACGGATCGAGGCGCTGACCCGGATGCGGGACACCCTCGTGCACCGGATGCCGTGGCTGGCCGCTGACGCGGTGGACCGGCGGGCCGGAACGGCCTAGCGCAGCTCGGCCCGGAACGCCACCGGGGTCTGCCCGGTGTGCAGCTGGAAGAATTTGGAGAAGTTGGCCGCGTCGGGGAAGCCCACGGCCGCCCCGACGCGGCCGATGGGCAGATCGGTGTGGGCGAGGAGGCGTTTGGCCTCCAGGACGACGCGCTTGTCGATGAAACCCTTCGGCGTCTCGCCGGTGGCCGCGCGGACGGCGCGGACCAGGGTGCGCCGGGAGTAGCCGAGGGCGTCGGCGTAGGCGCTGACGCTGTGGTTGGTGGGGAAGTCCTGCTCGACGGCGTCCCGGAAGCGGGTGAAGGTGCTGTCGGCGTGCAGCCGGGAGGTCTCCGCCGCGCTGGTGGTGAGATGGGCGAGGCGCAGCAGGCAGGCGGTCAGGGTGTGCCGCAGGACGGCCGTGTGCAGGCTGAGCGGGAGCGTGGCGGTGTCCTCGTACTCGCGGCGCAGCTGGTCGAGGGCCGACCGGAGCGCGGTGAGCTGCGCGGGGTCGGGGTGCAGCAGCGGCGGCAGGTCGTAGCGGTACAGGCCGGCGGCCTCGACGGTGGCACGCGGCAGGAAGCCGGGCTGCATGGTCAGGACGGTTCCGCGGTACACGGATTCGCGGGAGAACCGGTGGACCTGTCCGGGGCGGATCCACAGCAGGTCGCCGGCGCCGGCCTCGTACTCGGCGAAGTCGATCATGTGCCGGACGGGGCCGTCGGTGAAGAGCATGACGACGTGGAAGTCGATGCGGTGGACGCGGTGCAGGGGGGCGTCGGCGTGCCAGCGGCGCTCGGTGCCCATGGGGCCGACCTGCATGCCGACGCCGCCGACGGCCAGCTCGGCCGGGAAGGGGAAGGTTCTGATCCCGTCACCCTCAGCTTGGTCTCTTATGACTGCCATGTCCTTTTCATGCCGTCCCGGTAGCGCGATCACTGTCCCAGATTCACCACAGGCTGACACACCCCTCCCTTTCTTCGAAAAAGTCAGACTTTTAAGTTTGAACGCGTCCGGCCAGCCACTCCGCACTGAACGAGGACTTCTTGAAGATGACGACGCAGACTCCCGACGGCTTCGAGTGGACCGACCTCGACCGGCGCGCCGTGGACACGGCCCGACTTCTGGCGGCCGACGCGGTGCAGAAGGTGGGCAACGGACACCCGGGCACCGCGATGAGCCTGGCCCCTGCCGCGTACACGATCTTTCAGAAGGTGATGCGTCACGACCCGGCCGACCCCGAGTGGGCCGGCCGTGACCGGTTCGTGCTCTCCCCCGGCCACACCTCGCTGACCCTCTACACGCAGCTGCACCTCGCCGGGTACGAGCTGGAGCTGGACGACCTGAAGGCCTTCCGCACCCACGGCTCGAAGACGCCGGGCCACCCCGAGTACGGGCACACCGCCGGCGTGGAGACCACCACCGGCCCGCTCGGCCAGGGCGTCGCCAACGCCGTCGGCATGGCGATGGCCGCCCGCTACGAGCGCGGCCTGTTCGACCCCGACACCCCGGCCGGCACCTCCCCGTTCGACCACACGATCTGGGCGATCGTCTCCGACGGCGACCTGGAGGAGGGCGTCTCCGCCGAGGCCTCCTCCCTCGCCGGCCACCAGAAGCTCGGCAACCTGGTCTTCCTCTACGACGACAACCACATCTCCATCGAGGGCGACACCGCGACCGCGTTCTCCGAGGACGTGCTGAAGCGGTACGAGGCCTACGGCTGGCACGTCCAGCGCGTCGAGCCCACCGCCGAGGGCGACGTCGACGCCCCCGCCCTGTACCGGGCGCTGCGGGCCGCGCAGGCCGAGACCGGGCGGCCCTCGATCATCGCGATGCGCACGATCATCGCCTGGCCCGCCCCGAACGCGCGGAACACCGAGGCCTCCCACGGCTCCGCGCTCGGCGAGGAGGAGATCGCCGCCACCAAGCGCCTCCTCGGCTTCGACCCGGAGCAGACCTTCGAGGTGGCCGACGAGGTCCTGGAGCACACCCGCCGGGCCCTGGAGCGGGGCGCCGAGGCGCACGCGGCCTGGGACAAGCGGATCGCCGAGTGGCGCGCCGCCCAGCCGGAGCGGGCCGAGCTGTTCGACCGCGTGAGCAAGGGCGAGCTGCCCGCGGGCTGGGAGGACGCCCTGCCCGTCTTCGAGGAGGGCAAGTCGGTCGCCACCCGCGCCGCCTCCGGCAAGGTGCTCCAGGCACTGGGCCCGGTCCTGCCCGAGCTGTGGGGCGGCTCCGCCGACCTGGCCGGCTCCAACAACACGACCATCGACAGGACCAGCTCCTTCCTGCCCGAGGGCAACCCGCTGCCCGAGGCCCACCCGTACGGCCGTACCGTGCACTTCGGCATCCGCGAGTTCTCCATGGCCGCGGAGATGAACGGCATCGCCCTGCACGGCAACACCCGCGTCTACGGCGGCACCTTCCTCGTCTTCTCCGACTACATGCGCAACGCCGTGCGCATGTCGGCCCTGATGCAGCTGCCGGTGACGTACGTGTGGACCCACGACTCCATCGGCCTCGGCGAGGACGGCCCCACCCACCAGCCGGTCGAGCACCTGGCCTCGCTGCGCGCCATCCCGGGCCTGAACGTCGTCCGCCCGGCGGACGCCAACGAGACCGCGATCGCCTGGGCCGAGATCCTGAAGAGGCACGCCACGCACCCCGCCCCGCACGGGCTCGCGCTCACCCGCCAGGGCGTGCCGGTGTACGCGCCCGACGAGGACGCGGCCAAGGGCGGCTACGTCCTGCGCGAGTCCTCGACCCAGGTCCCGGAGGTGATCATCATCGCGACGGGTTCCGAGGTGCAGCTGGCCGTGGCCGCGCGGGAGCAGCTGGAGGCCGAGGGAATCGGCACCCGGGTGGTGTCCATGCCGTCCGTGGAGTGGTTCGAGGAGCAGCCGCGCGCCTACCGCGAGCGGGTGCTGCCGCCGGCCGTGAAGGCCCGGGTCGCCGTCGAGGCCGGGGTCGGCCTGACCTGGTACCGGTTCGTGGGCGACGCGGGACGCATCGTCTCGCTGGAGCACTTCGGTGCCTCCGCGGACGCCAAGACCCTCTTCGCCGAGTTCGGCTTCACCCCCCAGAACGTCGCCGCCGCGGCCCGCGAGTCGCTCGCCGCCGCACGCGCCTGACACCGACGTCCCCACCGACGCGAAAGAAAGATGATCACAGTGACCGAAGCAGTTGCGACCCCGGGAGCCCTCAAGCGCCTCGCCGACGAGGGCGTGTCGATCTGGCTGGACGACCTGTCCCGCAAGCGGATCACCTCGGGCGGCCTCGCCGAGCTGGTGGCGAGCGGAAGCGTCGTCGGTGTCACCACCAACCCCTCCATCTTCCAGGCCGCCATCGGCTCCGGAGAGGGCTACGAGGAGCAGCTGGCCGACCTCGCCGTGCGGGGTGTGACGGTCGACGAGGCGGTGCGGATGATGACGACCGCCGACGTGCGGGCCGCCGCCGACCTTCTGGAGCCCGTCTACACGGCCACCGGTGGCCGTGACGGCCGGGTCTCCATCGAGGTCGACCCGCGCCTCGCCCACGACACCGAGGCCACGGTCGCCGAGGCCAAGCAGCTGGCCTGGCTGGTCGACCGCCCCAACGTGATGATCAAGATTCCGGCGACCGAGGCGGGCCTGCCGGCGATCACCGAGGTCATAGGCCACGGCATCAGCGTGAACGTGACGCTGATCTTCTCCCTGGAGCGCTACCGGGCGGTCATGGACGCCTACCTGGCCGGTCTGGAGAAGGCCCGCGAGCGGGGCATGGACCTGTCCACGATCCACTCGGTGGCGTCCTTCTTCGTCTCCCGTGTGGACTCCGAGATCGACAAGCGGCTGACCGCCCTCGGCACCGACGAGGCGCTCGCCCTCAAGGGCCGCGCGGCCCTCGCCAACGCCCGTCTGGCCTACGAGGCCTACGAGGAGGTGTTCGGCTCCGCCGGCGACGCGGCACGGCCTTCCGGCCGCTGGCCGGCCCTCGCCCGGGACAGGGCGAACAAGCAGCGCCCGCTGTGGGCGTCCACCGGTGTGAAGGACCCCGCGTACAAGGACACTCTGTACGTGGACGAACTGGTCGCGCCGGGGACCGTCAACACCATGCCGGAGGCCACGCTGAACGCGGTCGCCGACCACGGCGAGATCACCGGCGACACGGTGACCGGCGGCTACGCACAGGCCCGCGCCGACCTGGCCGCGGTCGAGCGGCTCGGCATCTCCTACGACGAGGTCGTCCGGCAGCTGGAGAACGAGGGTGTCGCCAAGTTCGAGGTGGCCTGGCAGGACCTTCTGCACGCCGTAGCGAAGTCCCTGAAGAGCAAGGGAGTTGACGCCCGATGACCGACAACGCACCCGCCCAGGCGCCCGCACCCGAGGAGGTGCGCGTGCCGGTGGGGCCGGCCGCCGACTGGGTGAACCCGCTGCGGGACGCCCGCGACCGCCGGCTCCCCCGGATCGCCGGCCCCTCGGGCCTGGTCATCTTCGGAGTCACCGGTGACCTGTCCCGCAAGAAGCTGATGCCGGCCGTCTACGACCTGGCCAACCGCGGTCTGCTGCCGCCGGGCTTCTCCCTCGTCGGGTTCGCCCGCCGGGACTGGGCCGACCAGGACTTCGCCCAGGTCGTGCACGACGCCGTGAAGGAGCACGCCCGCACCCCGTTCCGCGAGGAGGTGTGGCAGCAGCTCGCCGAGGGCATGCGGTTCATCCCCGGCGACTTCGACGACGACACCGCGTTCAAGCAGCTCAAGGACGCCGTCGAGGAGCTGGACGCCTCCCGCGGCACCGGCGGCAACTTCGCCTTCTACCTCTCGGTGCCGCCGAAGTTCTTCCCGAAGGTCGTCCAGCAGCTCAAGAAGCACGGACTGGCGAACCCGCCGCAGGGCGCGTGGCGGCGCGCCGTCATCGAGAAGCCGTTCGGTCACGACCTGGCCAGCGCCATCGAGCTGAACAAGATCGTGCACGAGGTGTTCGAGCCGGACCAGGTGTTCCGGATCGACCACTACCTCGGCAAGGAGACGGTCCAGAACATCCTGGCGCTGCGCTTCGCCAACCAGATGTACGAGCCGATCTGGAACCGGTCGTACGTCGACCACGTGCAGATCACGATGGCCGAGGACATCGGCATCGGCGGCCGGGCCGGCTACTACGACGGCATCGGCGCCGCCCGCGACGTCATCCAGAACCACCTGCTGCAGCTGATGGCGCTCACCGCCATGGAGGAGCCGATCGCGTTCGACGCGGAGGCGCTGCTCACCGAGAAGCTGAAGGTGCTGAAGTCGGTGCGCCTGCCGGAGGACCTGGGCCGGCACACCGTGCGCGGCCAGTACGCGACCGGATGGCAGGGCGGCGAGAAGGTCGTGGGCTACCTCCAGGAGGACGGCATCGACCCCAAGTCGAAGACCGACACCTTCGCCGCGGTCAAGCTGGGCATCGACAACCGCCGCTGGGCGGGCGTCCCCTTCTACCTGCGCACCGGCAAGCGCCTCGGCCGCCGGGTCACCGAGATCGCGGTGGTCTTCAAGCGGGCCCCGCACTCCCCGTTCGACTCCACCGCCACCGAGGAACTCGGCCAGAACGCGATCGTCATCCGCGTCCAGCCCGACGAGGGCATGACCGTGCGGTTCGGTTCGAAGGTGCCGGGCACATCGATGGAGATCCGGGACGTGTCGATGGACTTCGCCTACGGCGAGTCGTTCACCGAGTCGAGCCCGGAGGCGTACGAGCGGCTCATCCTGGACGTGCTGCTCGGCGATGCCAACCTGTTCCCCCGCCACCAGGAAGTGGAAGAGTCCTGGAAGATCCTCGACCCGATCGAGGAGTACTGGGCGGCGCACGGCAGGCCGGCGCAGTACGCGTCGGGCAGCTGGGGACCGAGTGAAGCCGACGAGATGCTCGCACGAGACGGACGGAGCTGGCGCAGGCCATGAAGATCGACCTGACCGACACCACGGCAAGCAAGATCAACAAGGCGCTGGTGCAGGGCCGCCGCGCCATCGGCACGCCCGCGGTGGGCATGGTCCTGACGATGGTGATCGTCACGGACGAGGAGAACGCCTACGACTCGATCAAGGCGGCCGAGGAGGCCTCGCACGAGCACCCCTCGCGCACCCTGGTCGTCATCCGGCGCCAGGCCCGCACCCTGCGCGACCGCACCCACTCCCGGCTCGACGCCGAGGTCCGGGTCGGCTCCGAGGCCGGCACCGGCGAGACGGTCGTGCTGCGCACCTACGGCGAGGTGTCCGACCACGCCGACTCGGTGGTGCTGCCGCTGCTGCTGCCGGACGCCCCGGTGGTCGTGTGGTGGCCGGGGGACGCCCCCGAGGCCCCCGCCAAGGACCCGCTGGGCGCGCTCGCCCAGCGCCGGATCACCGACCTGTACGCCGTCGAGCGGCCTCTGGAGGCGCTGAACGTCCGGGCCCGCACCTACGCCCCCGGCGACACCGACCTCGCCTGGACCCGGCTGACCCTGTGGCGGTCGATGCTGGCCGCGGCCCTGGACCAGGCCCGGGTGAAGGTGGCCTCGGCGGCCGTCGAGGCCGAGGCCGACAACCCCAGCGCCGAGCTGCTCGCCCGCTGGCTCCAGGCCCGCCTGGGCGTCCCGGTGGAGCGGGTGCAGAGCGCGGGCCCGTTCGTGACGGCCGTCCGCCTCGGCACCGCGAACGGCGAGATCGTCGTCGACCGCCCCGAGGGCCCGCTGGCCACGCTGACCCTGCCGGGCCAGCCGCCGCGCACCCTCGCGCTGAAGGTCCGCCCCACCTCCGAACTGATCGCCGAGGAGCTGCGCCGCCTCGACGCCGACGAGATGTACGCCATCGCCCTGCAGGGCGAGGCCGCCAAGGAGAACGCCTGACATGGCAGAGTTCCCGATGCTCACCCACCGGCCCGAGTGGACGGCGCTGGCCGACCACCGCGCCCAGAGCCAGCCGCGGCTGCGCGAGCTGTTCGCGGCGGACCCCGGCCGCGCCGAGCGGTACGTCGTGCGGGTCGGCGACCTGCACATCGACTACAGCAAACAGCTGATCACCGACGAGACCCTGGCCCTGCTCCAGGAACTCGCCGCCGCCACCGGCGTGTTCGCGCTGCGCGACGCCATGTTCCGCGGCGAGAGGATCAACCTCACCGAGCGGCGGGCGGTGCTGCACACCGCGCTGCGCGCCCCACGGGACGCGGTGATCGAGGTCGACGGCGAGAACGTGGTGCCGAAGGTGCACGCCGTGCTGGACAAGATGGCCGGCTTCGCCGAGCGGATCCGCTCCGGCGAGTGGACCGGCCAGACCGGCAGGCGGATCCGCAACGTCGTCAACATCGGCATCGGCGGCTCCGACCTCGGCCCCGCGATGGCCTACGAGGCGCTGCGCCCGTACACCGCACGGGAGTTGACGTTCCGGTTCGTGTCGAACGTGGACGGCTCCGACCTGCACGAGGCGATCCGCGACCTGGATCCGGCGGAGACGCTGTTCATCGTGGCGTCCAAGACGTTCACCACGATCGAGACGATCACCAACGCCACCTCGGCCCGCTCGTGGCTGCTGAAGGCCTTCGAGGGCGACGAGAAGGCCGTCGCCAAGCACTTCGTGGCGCTGTCCACGAACGGCGAGAAGGTCACCGAGTTCGGTATCGACCCGGACAACATGTTCGAGTTCTGGGACTGGGTCGGCGGCCGGTACTCGTACGACTCCGCGATCGGCCTGTCCCTGATGATCGCCATCGGCCCGGACCGCTTCCGCGAGATGCTCGACGGTTTCCGGATCGTCGACGACCACTTCCGCACCGCGCCCGCCGAGGCCAACGCGCCGCTGCTGCTGGGCCTGCTGGGCATCTGGTACGACAACTTCCACGACGCGCAGACCCACGCGGTGCTGCCCTACTCGCACTACCTGTCGAAGTTCACCGCCTACCTCCAGCAGCTGGACATGGAGTCCAACGGCAAGTCGGTGCAGCGCGACGGCAACCCGGTGGAGTGGCAGACCGGCCCGGTCGTCTGGGGCACCCCGGGCACCAACGGGCAGCACGCGTACTACCAGTTGATCCACCAGGGCACGAGGCTCATCCCGGCGGACTTCATCGGTTTCGCCCGTCCGATCGGCGAGCTGAGCGAGGAACTCAAGGCCCAGCACGACCTGTTGATGGCCAACTTCTTCGCCCAGACCCAGGCGCTCGCCTTCGGCAAGACCGCCGAGGAGGTCCGCGCGGAGGGCGTGGCCGAGGAGCAGGTGGCGCACCGCACGTTCCGCGGCGACCACCCCACCACCACGATCCTCGCCACCGAGCTGACTCCGTCCGTGCTGGGCCAGCTGATCGCCCTCTACGAGCACAAGGTGTTCGTGCAGGGCGCGGTGTGGAACATCGACTCCTTCGACCAGTGGGGCGTGGAGCTGGGCAAGGTCCTCGCCAGGCGCGTCGAGCCGGCCCTCACCGAAGGCGCCGACGTGCCCGGTCTCGACCCGTCCACCACGGCCCTCGTCGCCGCCTACCGCACTCTCAAGAACGCAACGGAGAACTGATCATGCAGCTCGGTCTCATCGGTCTCGGCAAGATGGGCGGCAACATGCGCGAGCGGATCCGCCGCGCCGGCCACACCGTCATCGGCTACGACCGCAACCCGGAGGTCTCGGACGTCAAGAGCCTGGCCGAACTGGTCGAGAAGCTCGACGCGCCCCGCCATGTGTGGGTGATGGTCCCGGCCGGCACCGCCACCCAGACCGTCGTCGACGAACTCGGCGACCTGCTCTCCCCCGGTGACACGGTCATCGACGGCGGAAACTCCCGCTGGACGGACGACGAGAAGCACGCCGCCGCCCTGGGCATCAAGGGCATCGGCTTCGTCGACGCCGGTGTCTCCGGCGGTGTGTGGGGCCTGGAGAACGGCTACGCGCTGATGGTCGGCGGCGACAAGCAGCACGTGGAACCGCTGCAGCCGATCTTCGACGCGCTCAAGCCGGAGGGCCCGTACGGCTACGTCCACGCCGGGCGGGTCGGTGCCGGGCACTTCTCCAAGATGGTCCACAACGGCATCGAGTACGCCATGATGCAGGCGTACGCCGAGGGCTGGGAGCTGCTGGAGAAGGTCCACTCGGTGGAGAACGTCCGCGAGGTGTTCCGTTCCTGGCAGGAGGGCACGGTCATCCGCTCCTGGCTGCTGGACCTCGCCGTCAACGCCCTGGACGAGGACGAGCACCTGGACAAGCTGCGCGGCTACGCGGAGGACTCCGGCGAGGGCCGCTGGACCGTGGAGGCCGCCATCGACAACGCCGTACCGCTCCCGGCGATCACGGCGTCCCTGTTCGCCCGGTTCGCCTCCCGCCAGGACGACTCCCCGCAGATGAAGATGGTCGCCGCGCTGCGCAACCAGTTCGGCGGCCACGCGGTCGAGAAGAAGGACTGACCTGCCGTGGGGGACCTCCTGCTGGTCCGGCACGGTGAGACCGAGTGGAGCCGGTCGGGACAGCACACCAGCCGGACCGACCTGGCTCTCACGGACCACGGCGAGGAACAGGCCAAGTCCCTCGCCCCGCTCCTCACCGGCCGGGCCTACGCCCTGGCGCTGGCCAGCCCGCTCGGCCGAGCGCTGCGCACCGCCGAACTGGCCGGCATCACCGGGGTCGTCCCCGACCCCGACCTGCACGAGTGGGACTACGGCGGCTACGAGGGCCTCACCACCGCCGAGATCCACCGCAGCCGGCCCGGCTGGGACCTGTGGACCGACGGCGTGCCGCCCGGCCCCGAGGGGCACCCCGGCGAGTCGCCGGCCCGGGTCGGCGCCCGCGCCGACCGGGTCCTGGAGCGTGTGTCCCCGGCCCTGGCCGAGGGGGACGTGGTCCTGGTGGCGCACGCGCACTTCCTGCGCGTTCTCACCGCCCGCCGCCTGGGCCTGCCGCCCGCCGAGGGCCGGCTGTTCCAGCTGGCCACCGGCACGGTCAGCCGGCTGTCGACGGAACACGGCCGCCCGGTGATCGCCGAGTGGAACGTCCGTCCGTAGCCGGACACCGCACCCCCGTGTGCCCCCGGTCCGCCGCCTGCCGGCGGGCCGGGGGCACACGGCTTCCGGGGCCCCGGAGCCGGTCCGGGCGAGGCCGCTCCCGGCACCGGGCCGGCCCGACGGGACACCGGTCCCCGGCCCCGCGCACCTCCCGGGCAGCGCTGACGTGCGGACCGGTGCGCCGCCCCGCCGGTCGCACGAGCCGTCCGTGAGACCCCGTCCCGCGCCGGCGCCCTGCTTCTACAATCACCGGCACGCGAACAAGGGCGCCGTCACCGGCGCCTCACGGCCCGGAGGACAGCGATGACCAGCGTCGGGGAACCGGTACGACCGGGCGGGCGGGTGCGCGACGCGGCCCGCACCAAGGCCGAGATCCTCGACGTGGCCACCCAGGAGTTCGCCCGCGCCGGCTACGACGGCGCCCGGGTCGACGAGATCGCGGCCCGCACCCGCACCACCAAGCGGATGATCTACTACTACTTCGGCGGCAAGGAGCAGCTGTTCACGGCCGTGCTGGAGCGGGCCTACGGGGCCATCCGGGACGCCGAGCAGCAGCTCGACGTCGAGGACCTGGACCCGGTGGCCGCGATCCGCCGGCTGGTGGAGCTGACCTTCGACCACCACGAGCGGCACCCGGACTTCATCCGGCTGGTCAGCATCGAGAACATCCACGGCGCCGAGCACATCGCGGCCTCCGCGAAGCTGGGCCGGATCGGCTCCCCGGCGCTCGACGTGATCCGCCGCATCCTCGCCGCCGGAAAGGAGTCCGGGCTGTTCACGGCCGATGTGGACGCGGTCGACCTGCACGCGGTGATCAGTTCCTTCTGCTTCTTCCGGGTGGCCAACCGGCACACGTTCGGCACCCTGTTCGGCCGGGACCTGGCGGACCCGGCGCAGCGCGAGCACTACCGGACCATGCTCGGGGACATGGTGATCGCCTACCTGACGGCCGAGCGGACGGCCGGCTGAGCGGACACCTGGCCGCCGGTCCAGGGGTTTGACCAGCTGCGGAGCCGTTCGGCGGGGTGGGTCAGCGGCGTACGGCGGCGTCGAGCAGGGGGCCGAGTTCGCGGACGGCGGTGGTGAGGGGCCGTACGTCCCGTTCGGCGCGGGCCATCAGGATGGCGCCCTCCAGGGTGCTGATCATGAGGGTGGCCAGGGAGCCGGCGCGCTCCGCGGGGACGCCCAGGTCCGTCAGGGCCTCGGCGACCGGCCTGCGCCAGGTGGCGAACGCGGTGGCCGCCGCCTCCCGGGTCGAGTCGCCCGAGGCGGCGCAGTCGACCGTGGCGGCGGCGACCGGGCACCCCGCCGCGAACCCGTCCGCCGCGTACTCCTCGGTCCACTGCGCGGCCATCGCCGCGAACAGTCCGCTCGGGGCGGGACGCTCGAGTCCCGCGAGGAAGCGGGCGACGCGCCGGCCGGCGTACCGGCCGGCCCACTCGACCGCCTCGTTGACCAGCTGTTCCTTGCCGCCCGGGAAGTAGTGCTGGAGGGAGCCGCGCGGTGCGTCCGCGTGCGCGGCGACCTCGCGCATGCCGGTCGCGGTGACCCCGCCCCGCCGGATGAGCTGGGCCGCGCTGAACACCATCCGCTCCCGCGGTCCGCGCCGCGCCTCGGTCATCGTGCACCCTCCGTTCCTCACCGCCACCCTATGACCGCCGTCATAACGACGGCTACTATGACCGCTGTCATAGTCGGCCCGTGGCAGCGGAGGGCGTCCCATGCAGGTCGGGTTCATCGGTCTCGGAGTGATGGGCCGCCCCATGGCCCTGCGCCTGGCGTCCGCCGGCACCCCGCTGGTGGTCTGGAACCGGACCCCGGAGCGCGCGGAGCCGCTGCGCGCGGCCGGCGCCGAGGTCGCCGCGGACCCCGCCGAGGTGTTCGCGCGGGCGGACGTGGTGCTGCTGATGCTCGCCGACGGGACGGCGCTGGACGCGGTCCTCGGCCGGGCCACGCCCGGCCTGGCCGCACGGGTCGCCGACCGGACCGTCGTGCACATGGGCACGACGTCCCCGGAGTACTCCCGCGCCCTGGAGACGGACGTCCGCGCGGCCGGCGGCCGGTACGTCGAGGCGCCGGTCTCCGGTTCCCGGGTACCGGCGGAACAGGGACAGCTGGTGGCCATGCTCGCCGGGGAGGCGTCCGCCGTGGAGGACGTACGGCCGCTGCTGGCGCCGGTGTGCCGGGAGGCGTTCGGCTGCGGGCCGGTGCCGGGCGCGCTGCTGATGAAGCTGGCGGTGAACCTCTTCCTGATCACCCAGGTGACCGGGCTCACCGAGGCCTTCCACTTCGCCGAACGGCAGGGCCTGGACCGCCGGCTGTTCCTGGACGTCCTGGACGCGGGCCCGATGGCCAGCGCGGTGTCCCGGATGAAGGCGCCCAAGCTGCGCGAGCGGGACTTCGCGGTACAGGCGGCCGCGCTGGACGTGCTGAAGAACAACCGGCTGATCGCCGAGGCGGCCCGCGAGGCCGGCCTCGCCTCGCCGCTCCTCGACGTCTGCCACGCCCTGTTCGAGGAGACGGTGGCGCGGGGCCACGGCGGCGAGGACATGGTCGCCGTGCTGCGGGCGATCGAGGCGCGGACCGCCGGGGCGCCGTGAGCGGCGCCCCGGCCGCGGCTCAGCTCTTCGGGATGCCGTACGCCCGCTCGACGTGCAGCCGCACCACCAGGCGGCGGTCGCGGACCATCGCGGCCCGGTAGTCGTCCCAGTCCGGGTGTTCGCCGAGGACGTCCCGGTAGAGCCGGATCAGCTCCTCCACCGTGTCGTCGTGCGGGTCGGCGGCGACCGGGCTCAGCTCGGCGGTGCCCTCGGCGACGGTGTACGCCCAGCGGTCTCCGCTGGTGACGTGGTACGAGGCGCGCGGGTCCCGGCGGAGGTTGCGGGTCTTGGCACGGTCGTCGGTGACCGAGATCCGGATGATCCGCTCGTCGGGGTCGTAGGCGTGGCTGACGTTGGACAGCTGGGGGCGGCCGTCGCGCCGGAGGGTGACGAGCACGCCGACGTGGCCTTCGGAGAGCAGGCCGAGCAGCGCGTCCTGCGAGGAGTCCTGGGTCATACCCGGGTCAACTCGCCGCGGCACCTCGCGCATTCCCTCCTGCCCGACTGTCGGTAGACAGTGTCTACCGACACCTGGTAGACAGTGTCTATGACTGACTCCGACGCGGGCCTGCGGGCCCGTCTGGTCGACGTGGGCGTGGAGCTGCTGGCCGCCGAGGGAGCGCAGGCGCTGACCCTGCGGGAGATCGCCCGGCGCGCGGGCGTCTCGCACGGGGCGCCGCGCCGTTACTTCCCCACCCACCGGGAACTGCTGTCCGCGATCGCCCGGCGGGGCGTCGCCGAGCTGACCGACCGGGCGCACGCGGCGCTGGAGCGGGAGACCGGCGGGCCCCGCGCCCGGACGGCCGCGCTGGCGCGGACGTACCTGGAGTTCGCGCGGGAGCGGTCCGGCATGTACGAGCTGATGTTCCGTCACGACCTGCTGGAGAGCGGGCACCTGGGTCTGCGGGAGACGACTCTTCCGCTGTTCTCGCTGCTGGTGGATCAGATCGGCGCCACGGACCCGGACGCCGACGCCCGGCGGGTGGCGGCCGCGCTCTGGGCGAACCTGCACGGGATCGCCCAGCTGAGGCGTTGGCGCAGTCTCCAGCTCGCGCTCGGCGACGAGGACTTCGAGGCGCTGCTCGACACCGTCCTGGCCGCGCACCTGGGTCCCGGGGACGGGCGGTGAACCGGCCCTGGACGCTGGCGAGCAGCGTGGCGGGCGCGGTGGTCGTCGCGCTGGACGGTACGGTCCTCACGGTCGCACAGCCCAGCCTGCAAAGGGAGTTGCGGGCGTCGTTCGCCGAGGTGCAGTGGACCAGCACCGGCTATCTCGTGGCGGTGGCGAGCCTGCTGGTGTTCGCCGGGCGGCTCGGCGACCGGTACGGGCAGCGGCGGCTGTTCGGGATCGGCATGCTGGGCTTCGGCGCCGCCTCCGCCGGGATCGGCCTCGCGCCCGGGGTGGGCTGGGTGATCGGACTGCGGGTGGTGCAGGGCGTGTTCGGCGCGCTCTTGCAGCCGGCCACGCTGGGCATGCTGCGGGCCGCGTACCCGCCGGACCGGCTGGCCTCGCCGCTGGCCGTGCGGACCGCCGCGATCGGGCTCGCGGCGGCAGCGGGGCCGCTGGTGGGCGGGGCGCTGGTGACCGGTATGGGCTGGCGGGCGGTGTTCTTCGTCAACGTGCTGCACGCGCTCGCCTTCGGCCTGCCGGCCCTGCTGTGGTCCGGCCGGCCACCGGTACCCGACCGGACCCCGCTGGACCCGCCCGGGGCCGTCCTGCTCGCGGTGACGCTGGGCTGCCTGGTGTACGCCGTCACGGCCCGGCCGGTCTCCGGGGCGGCCCTCGCCCTGGCCGCGGTGACGGCGGCCGTCCTCGTCCGGCACGAGCGGCGCACGGCCGGCCCGCTGCTGCCGCCGCGGGTGATCGGCTCGCCGGCGGTCGGGGCGGCACTCGGCGTCCTGGTCGCCGTCTCCGCGTCCCTGTTCGGCACCCTGTTCGTCGCCACGTACGTACTGCAGCGCCGCCTCGGCCTCGATCCGTTCGACAGCGCCCTGCGCAGCCTGCCGCTCGCGGTGCTCATGGTGCTTTCGGCGGCGCTGTGCCCCGCGCTGCTGCGCCGGTGCGGGGCCCGGGTGACGACGGCGGGCGCCACCGCGGTGCTCGCGCTCGGCGTGCTCGTGCTGTCCGGGGCCACCGCCACGGCCGCCCTCGGCTGCGGGTTCGCGCTGCTGGGCGCCGGCTTCGGCACGGTGATGGTGGCGGCCACGCAGGTGATCGTACGGAGGGCGGAGGTGACGGCGGCCGGCGTGGCGGGCGGACTGCAGCAGACCGCGCTGAACATCGGCCCCGCCGTGGGCGTGGCCGGTGCCACCGCACTCCTCCCCGCCGGCCCCGGTCCGGCCCTGCTCGCCCTGGCGGCCCTGCCCGCCCTCATGGTGCCCGCGGCCCGCGCGCTACCGGGACGAGCCGGCGTCACGTCGATCACACACACCCCGGATGAACCGGTCCCGGCAGGTGGTCCTGCGCGACGATGAGGTGCGGGTCCGGCAGGGCGGCCGGAGCGCACCGCGGACGAGGCGACCGGAGGAGAGCGATGGCACAGCTGCGACAGGACGTGGAGCCGGCACGGGCGGGCCTGGACGCCGGCGCGCTGGACCGTCTGGACCGGCACTTCGCCGAGCACGTCGACGCCGGCCGGCTGCCCGGTTACCTGGTGTCCGTGGCCCGCGGCGGCCGGGTCGCGCACCTGACCACGTACGGCCTGCGGGACGTGGCGGCCGGGCTGCCGGTCGAGCCGGACACGCTGTGGCGGATCTACTCGATGACCAAGCCGGTCACCGCGGTCGCGGTGCTGCTGCTGGCCGAGGAGGGCCGGCTGTCCCTGGACGACCCGCTGGAGCGGCATCTGCCCGCCTTCGCCGGTCCCCGGGTGTACGTGGAGGGTTCGGGCGCCGACGTCCGCACCCGCCCGGCCGCCGGCCCCATCCTGATCCGGCACCTGCTGACCCACACCGCGGGCCTCACCTTCGGCTTCTACCACCGCCATCCCGTGGACGCGCTGTACCGCGAGGCGGGCCTTGAGTACTCGGTGCCGCCGGGCAAGGACCTCGCGGAGACCGTCGAGTTGTACGCGCGGATGCCGCTGCAGGCCGATCCGGGCACCCAGTGGAACTACTCGGTCGCCTCCAACGTGCTGGGCCGGGTCGTCGAGGTGGTCTCCGGGCAGCCCCTGGACACGTTCTTCGCCGAGCGGATCCTGCGGCCGCTCGGCATGACCGACACCGGCTTCCACATCTCCCCCGAACAGGCGCCCCGCCTGGCCGAGCTGTACGGCGAGACCGACGAGGGCGGGATCGAGCCGGTGCCGGGGCTGCCGGTGCACGGCCGGCCGCGGTTCCTGTCCGGCAGCGGCGGCCTGGTCTCCTCCGCCCACGACTTCCACCGGTTCATGGAGCTGCTGCGCCGGGGCGGCGAGCTGGACGGCGTACGGCTGCTGGCTCCGCGGACGCTCGCCCTGATGACCAGCAACCAGCTGCCGGGCGGGGCCACCATCGGCTCCTTCGGCGCGCCGGTCCACCGCGAACCGGGCAACGACGGCCTCGGCTTCGGCTTCAACGTCTCCGTCGTCACCGACCCGGCGCGCACCCTCGCCCCGTCCCACGCCGGCACCTACGGCTGGACCGGCGTGGCCACCACCGCGTTCTGGGTCGACCCGGCCCACGACCTGACCGTGCAGTTCATGACCCAGGTCCGCCCGAAGAAGCTGAAGGTCTTCCCCGAGCTGCGGCGGCTGGTGCACGAGGCGGTGACGGACTGACCCGCCGGCCGGCTACTGGCCCAGCGTCAGCATGAACTCCATTCCTTCCTCGGCGAGTTCGGCGAGCCAGCGGTCCGCGCGCTGGGCGGTCTCCGCCGCCCGGTGCAGGCCGGCCGGCAGGCTGCCGTCCAGGATGTGCCGGACGCCGAGGGCGAGCGGGCGGGAGACGCAGCGGGCCATCGCGGACTCGTCGGTGTCACCGGTCGTGTCGAGCAGGTAGGCGCCGGTCCAGGGGCGGCCCGCGCCCGTGTCGACCTCCAGGGAGACGGAGAGCACCACCCGGTCGCGGTCGGCCTTGGTGGTCGGGTGGGCCGCCGCCAGCTCCCGGGCCAGCGCGGCGATCCGCTCGTCGTCGGCCGCCGTCAGCTCCTCGAAGACCGGCTCCCACGCCTTCCGCCAGCCGTCCAGCCGCAGGGTGCCCCGCACGAAGGTGCGCGCCGTCCAGGCGGCGGGCAGGTCGTACCGGGCGAGGAACGGGAGGCTGTCGCGGTTGGGGTACGCCTCGAAGGTCTCGCCGCCCAGGACGAGCGGCCGGGTCGCCTCCCAGGGGCGCCCGGCCGTGGTCTCGGCGCCGTCCTCCAGGTAACGCGCGGGCGAGCGAAGGGCGTTCAGGACGCCGAGCGGCGCCCAGCTGAAGCGGTAGCGGAAGTCGTTCGGCACGGCCGGGACGCCGCCGCAGTAGGAGGTGAGCCGGTAGCCGGCCGGGGTCTGCTCGCCGATCCGCGCCCGGGCCCGGCCGATCAGGCTGTGCGCGAAGAGGTGGTCGACACCCGGGTCCAGGCCCGCCTCGGTGAGGACGACCACGCCCGCCGCCCGCGCGGCCGGCACCTGCTCGGCCACCTCCGGCGACACATAGCTGGAGCACGCGAAGTGCGCCCCGGCGCGCACACAGGCGGCGAGCAGCCCGGCGTGCTCCGGTGCCGGCAGCATCGACACCACGGCGTCCCCGGGCTCCAGCGCGGCGGCGAGGGCGCCGGGGGTGAGGGCGCGGGGCTCGGCGCGGCCGGTCAGGCCCAGGCCGGCCAGGGCCTCGGCCGCGCGGTCGGCGGTGCGGTGCCACAGCAGGACCCGGCCGGCCGAGGCGCACAGCGCGGCCAGTCCGCTGCCGGTGGACAGTCCGGCGCCGACCCAGTGGACGGTGCCGCTCGCCGGGACACGGCCGGTCATGACGTCCCCTCCTCTTCCCGGATACCGAGTTCACGGCAGGCCTGGTGGAACCGGTCGAGACAACGGCCCCAGGCGCCGCCAGGGCCGAAGGCGAGCAGCTGCGGCAGCAGGGCCGCCGAGAAGTCGGTGCTGGACTCCCGGGGCAGCAGGGACGGCAGGTTGTCGATGGCGATCAGGTCCAGCGGCGGCTCCTCGCGCAGCCTGCGCACCGGCTCCGTCCAGTCGGTGGTGCGGTCGTAGACCGGCAGCACGTTGAACGGGGAGCCGACGTCACAGGTGACGTCGCACACGGTGCGCAGCCGGCGGGCCGGGGAGTCCAGGTCCTCCTCGCGCAGGAACGGCGGGACCGGGCCGGTGGCGAGGACCGCGTTGACCAGGACGTCGTGCCCGAGCAGGGCCGGCCGGTCCAGGTCCCGGGTCTCCGCCAGGTCCCAGCGGGTCGCCTCGACGCCCGCCGTGCGGAAGGCGGCCCAGGCGCCCCGCCCGCTGCGTCCGAGGGCGCCGATCACCAGCGCCCTGAACTCCGGGTCCCCGGCCCGCGGGCGCAGCACGGCGTCCAGGTCGTCCTTGGCCGTGGGGGCGAGCGGCGCCGTCAGCCGGCCCCGGTGCCGGAGCACGGCGAGCGCGGCGCCCAGATAGCCCGCCCAGAAACCGAAGGCGGCCAGCCGGCGGCCCTCCTCGTCCACCAGGTACTCCAGGTCCAGCAGCGCCCCGCCGCCGGCCGCGAACCGGCGCAGCAGCTCGGCGGCGCCCGGCTGCTGCTTGTAGGCGTGCCCGAAGAAGATGTGCCGGTGCGGCAACTCGGCCGGTTCGTCGGGGAGTTCCTTCAGGCCGAGGATCACCGCGTCCCGGGGTGCCGTCACCCAGGAGCCCGCCGGGGCGCGGCGGCAGCCGGCCGCCTCGTACTCCTCGACGGGGAAGATCCGCTGCGGGGACTCCTCGACGGTCAGCGTCACCCCGCCGTCGACCAGCCGGCGGGCGTCGCCGGGTACGACCGGCGTGCGCCGTTCGGTGGTACGGGGCTCGTGGCGCAGCCACAGATGAAGCTGGGTCATACCAGGTTGGCCTCCGGGCGCGGGGCGCCGGCCGTGAACCGGCCGGCGCTCAGGGGGCTGATGTCCAGGAAGGGTACGCGTCCGAGGTACAGGTCGCGGATCACCTCGCCGACGGCCGGTCCCTGGAGGAAGCCGTGCCCGGAGAAGCCGGTGGCGTACAGGAAACGGGACACGGAAGTCGCCTCGCCGATCAGCGCGTTGTGATCGGGCGTGTTCTCGTACAGGCCGGCCCAGCCGCCGGTGCGGGGCAGCTCCAGCAGGGCGGGTGCGCGCTGCTGCATCGCCTCGGTGAGCCGCGGGATCCAGCGGTCGTGGCTGTCGGTGGCGAAGCCCGGCCTCTCGTCCGGGTCGGACATGCCGAGCAGCAGGCCGGGGCCCTCGCGGTGGAAGTAGAGACTGGTGGTGAAGTCGATGGTCATGGGCAGCGCGGCCGGCAGGCCGGGTACCGGTCCGGTGACGGCGATCTGCCGGCGCAGCGGCCGTACCGGCAGGTCCAGGCCCACCATGGCGCCGACCGCGCGGGACCAGGCGCCGGCCGCGCAGACCACCGTGCCCGTCTCGATCCGGCCGAGGGTCGTGCTGACCGCGGTGATGGTGTCGCCGCGCAGTTCGATGCCGGTGGCCTCGGTGTGGCGCAGGATGCGGGCGCCGTGGGCGCGGGCGGCACGCGCATAGCCGTGGACGACGGCCTCGGGGGTGCAGTGGCCGTCGTCCGGGGAGTACGCGGCGGCCAGCAGGCCGTCGGTGCGGATCAGCGGGGAGAGCCGGCGGGCCTCCTCGGGGGCGAGCAGGCGGCTGGGCACCCCGAGGGAGTTCTGGAGCCGCACGCCCGCCTCGAACGAGGCCACCTGACCGGGCGTGGAGAGCAGGAACAGATAGCCGACCCGGTGCAGCCCGATGTCCTGCCCGACCTCTTCCTCGAAGCGGCCGAACGCCTCCAGGCTGCGCGCGCCGAGCCGGATGTTCAGCTCGTCGGAGAACTGCGCCCGTACGCCGCCGGCGGCTCTGGAGGTGGAGCCGGCGGCGAGTTCGTCCCGTTCGACGAGGACCACGTCCCGCACTCCGGCGCGCGCCAGGTGCCAGGCGATGCTCGTGCCGATCACCCCGCCGCCGATGATGACCGCCTCGGCCCGAAGGTTCACCCGCCGCCTCCCTCACCGCGCTGCACACCCGTCGCCTGATCCTTTCCGGACGACGGCCCGCCGAATCGGCGGACGGGCGTCAGGAGCCGTGGGCGACGGCGTCCAGGTGCGGCAGGTGGTGGTCCATCCGCTCCCGCTTGGTCCGCAGGTAGGTGATGTTGCTCTCGCACGGCTCGATCAGCAGCGGCACCTGCTCGGCGACCTGGATGCCGTGCCGGACCAGCGCCTCCCGCTTGCGCGGGTTGTTGGACATCAGCCGTACCGAGCGCACCCCGAGGTCGCGCAGGATCTCCGCGGCCACGCGGTAGTCGCGGGCGTCGACCGGCAGGCCCAGCGCGAGGTTCGCCTCCACCGTGTCCAGGCCCTCCGCCTGGAGGGCCATCGCGCGCAGCTTGGCCAGCAGGCCGATCCCGCGGCCCTCGTGCCCCCTCAGGTAGACGACGATGCCGCTGCCCTCGGTGACCACGGCGCGCATCGCGGCCTCCAGCTGGTCCCCGCACTCGCAGTGCCGGGAGCCGAACGCGTCCCCGGTCAGGCACTCCGAGTGCAGCCGGACCAGCACGTTGTCGGGGCCGATCTCGCCGTACACCAGGGCCACTTGCTCGTCACCGCGGTCGTGGTCCAGGTAGCCGACCGCCTGGAATTTCCCGTACACGGTGGGCAGCGGTGCATTCACCACCCGTTCGGCACCCGAACGCCGGGGGGACTTCGTGCCGAGTACGCCGATGTTGACGCTGGTGTTTTCTGTCATGATCTTATTCCTAAAACAGAGACGAAAGGCCGTGAAATGATGAGTGGTTCGGGCGCGCGGGCGGCGTACGGGGCGGTGAGCGGCGTGATGCCGACGGACACCACGGAGGACGTACGGAGCCGGGGGGCGGGCGTTTCAGCACAGGTGGCCGTCCTTCCCGTGGGGAGCTTCGAACAGCACGGTCCGTTCCTGCCGCTGGCGACCGACACGCTGGTCGCCTGCGCCGTGGCGCGGGAGATCGCCGCCGCGTACCCGGTGCACCTCCTTCCGCCGGTGACGGTCTCCTGCTCGCACGAGCACGCGGCCTGGCCGGGGACCGTCAGCATCTCGGCCGTGACCCTGCACGCGGTGGTCGCTGACATAGCGGCGTCGCTGCGCCGCTCGGGCGTGGACGCGCTGGTCGTGGTCAACGGGCACGGCGGCAACTACGTGCTGGGCAACGTCGTCCAGGAGGCCTCCGCGCGCGGCGAGCGGATGGCGCTGTTCCCGGCCGCCGAGGACTGGGAGACGGCCCGGGAGCGGGCCGGAGTGGTCACCTCTCTGCTCACCGACATGCACGCGGGAGAAATCGAGACCTCGATTCTGCTGCACGCTCACCCCGAATTCGTCCGCCCTGGTCACGAGTCCGCCGATTTCACCGCCGACGACCGCCGTCATCTGCTCACCCTGGGAATGTCCGCCTATACCGAATCGGGCGTCATCGGCCGTCCTTCCCTCGGTTCGGCGGAAAAGGGAAAGGAACTGCTGGCGAGCCTCGCGGAGTCCTTCGAGCCGTACCTCGCGCTGCTCACCTCGCCCGCGGGACGGGAGTAGCGCCGGGTGGACCCGCGGCCGGGACCCGTGGGGGCGGTCCCGGTCGTCAGGCCGTCGCCGAGCGCGGCGTCGGGGGCGGGGGCCGGCGTTCCGCGGCGGACGGTCTCGTACCAGCGCCAGGCCAGGACGGCGGCGCCGGGCAGGCTCGCCAGGAGGCTCAGCACGCCGTAGACGACGGCGACCGCGACCCCGGTGTCCGCGCCGAGCCCCGCCGCGCCGAACGCCCAGGCGGTGACGCCCTCGCGGGGGCCGAAGCCGCCTACGTTCAGCGGCAGGCCCATGGCCAGCAGGGCGAGCACCGCGAGCGGCAGCAGCGCCGCGACCGGGGCGGCCGAGCCGGCGACCCGGGCCGCCACGACGAACATGAGCAGGTGTCCGGCCAGGACGATCGCGGAGGACAGCGCGACACCCGGTCCGCTGTGCCGTGACACCAGGCCCTGGCGGGCCTCGCCGAGCGTCCGGCGCAGCGCGCCGCCGCCCGGGCGGGCCGACGGGCGGTTCATCCGGACGGCGAGTACGACGGCGAGCGCGCCGACGGCGGCCAGGGCCGCGAGCGGGGCGAAGCCGCGGACCTCGGCGCGTACCGGGGACGGCAGGGTCAGCAGCACCACCGCACCGGCGACGGCCAGCGCGATCTGACCCGCGACGCGTTCGAGGACGACCGCCTTCACCCCGCGCCGGACGTCACCCTCGCTCTGTCCGTGCCGGACCGCCCGGTGCACGTCGCCCAGGATCCCGCCGGGCAGAGCCGCGTTCAGGAACAGCGCCCGGTAGTAGTCGGCGACGGCGGGGACCAGTGGCAGCCGCAGCCGCAGCCCGCGCGCCACCAGCTGCCACCGCCAGGCACTGAACGCGGTGGTGACCCCGCCGATCGCCAGCGCGGCCACCACCGTCGCCGTGTCGATCCGCCGCAGCCCGTCGACCAGCGCGCCGGTACCGAGCCGCCACAGCAGGAAGCCGAGGATGCCGACCCCGGCGAGGGTACCCACCCGCGTACGCAGCGCCTGGGAGCCGCGGCGCCGGGGGGCGGGGGCCTCCGGGGCCACGGCCGCCCCACCCGAAGCGGCCTCTTCGGCCGACGCGGCGGGCGCGGGGGCCGTGGCGCCGGCCGGGGTCACGCTCGTGGGGGACGCCGTCGCCGGCGCCACGCGCGCCCGTACCGTATCCGCCGTCGCCGTACGCGCCTGTGAACCGGCGTCAGCCCCCGCCACCACGCACGCGGCCGCATCCACCGTCGTCGCACGCGCGCGCGTGCCGATGTCGGCCGCCGTGCCGTGCGTGCCCGGTTCCGCCGGCGTCCTCGTACGCGCGCGTGTACGCAGGTCGGCCTCCGGTGCCACGTGTGCGCGTACCGCCTTCGTGGTCGGCGGCACCCTCGTTCCCGCTGTCGTGGTCCGGCCGGTCATGGTGTGCCGCCCGTCGGGCGGGGCAGGGCCAGGAGGTCGCTGTGGTGGAGGGTGACGTGCAGGGTGCCGGCCGCGCAGGCGGCGAGCCGGTCGCTCAGGTAGCGCTCGGCGCGGTCGCGCAGTTCCGGGCGCTCTTCGACGGCGGCGCCCACCCAGCCGCGCAGCCACTGCTCGGTGAGCGCGGTCTGCTCGGGGCCGAGCCGCCAGGGGCTCGGGTGCAGCCGGACCGTCGCCCCGCGCTCGGCGAACGCCTCGCAGGTCACGGTGACCGCGTCCGGGCCGAGCAGCCCGTCGCGCCGCTGGTGGGCGTTGAACGCCTCGGCGATCTCGGCGTCGAGGGGGTCCGCCGGGGTGAGGTCGACGCGCCCGGCGACGGAGAGGGTCAGCAGGGCCGGGCAGCCGGCGCCCGTGCAGGCGTCCGCCAGGGTCTCGGCCTCCTCCCGGGTGAGGACGTCGAGCAGCGCGGACGCGGTCACCAGCGAGGCCCCGGCCAGCGCGTCCGGGGTGAGCCGGGCGACGTCACCGCGCCGGGTCTCGACCGTGACGCGGCTGCCGTCGGCGGCGGAGCGCGGGGAGGCGACCGCGGCGAAGTGCAGCAGGTAGGGGTCGCGGTCGTGCAGGATCCAGTGCTGGGCGCCGTCCAGCCGGGGTGCGAGCCAGCGGCCCATGGAGCCGGTGCCGCAGCCCAGGTCGTGCACGACCAGTCCGCCCGTCCGGTTCGGCAGGTTGGCCAGCCGGATCCGCAGCGGGTCGAGCAGTTCCGGCGCGCGGGCCGCCGCGTCGGCGCCCTCCCGCAGCTGGAGCCACTCGGGCGCGTACCGCGGCGGCTCCTGCGGGCCCTCGTCCCGCAGCCGTACGGTGGCCCGCTCGCCGGGGCGGCCCACCGGCCCGGCACCGGCGATGACGGAGCCGGCGGTACCGTCGGCGGCTCCCGTACCGGGCTCCCCGCCGTCCTGCGCCGGGGCCTCTTCGCTCCGGGTCCTCGCGGTCTCCCGCACGGATTCCCCCTCTCCTGGCCCGGGCTGAGCCGGGATCAACCCCTGCGAACCGGACCGGACCGGCGCCGTTTCGTCTTTTCGCACGGTGCTCATGCCGCCCTCCCAGGGGGTTCCGGGAGCCGTCCGAGGACTCCCGCCAGGCTGCGGGCGGTGGTCGCCCAGCCGTCGAGCGCGGCGCGCCGCGCGCGGGCCGCTGCCTTGAGGCGGCGGCGTACGTCGGGTTCGCCGAACCAGCCGCGCAGTTCGGCGGCGAGCGCGGCGGGGTCCTCCGGCGGGACGAGGATGCCGGGCACCCCGCCGTCCGGTGCGCGGCCGACCGCCTCGGGCAGGCCGCCGACGTCGGTGGCGAGGACCGGGATGCCCCGGGCGAGGGCCTCGGTGACCGCCATGCCGTAGGTCTCGGCGTAGGAGGTGAGGACCATCAGGTCGGCCGCGGCGTAGGAGGCGTCGAGGTCGGCGCCGGAGCGCGGGCCGGTCAGGTGCAGGCGGTCGCCGAGGCCGTGCCGGGCGATCAGCTCCCGCAGATGGGCGACGTACGCGGGGTCGTGTCCGAGGCCGCCGACGCACTCGCAGGTCCACGGCAGGTCGCGGACCGTGGCGAGCGCCTCGATCAGCCGGTGCTGGCCCTTGCGCGGGGTCACGGCGGCCACGCACAGCAGCCGGGAGACGCCGTCGGTGCCGGGCGCGAGCGGCGCGATGTCGGCGCCGGGCGCGGCCATGTGCACCCGGTCGGGGGCGAGGCCGTGGTGGGCGACGAGCCGGCGGACCGCCCAGTCGCTGGTGGCGATCACCGCGCCCGCCGCCCGCAGCACCGCCCGTTCGCGGCTGTCCAGGTCGGCGGCGACGGCCGGGTCCAGGCCGGTCTCGTCACCGAGCGGCAGGTGGACGAGGACGGCGAGCCGCAGCCGCCCGGCCTCGGGGACGACGATCTCCGGGACGCCGCAGGCGACGAGGCCGTCGAGGAGGACGACCGTGTCGTCCGGCAGGTCCCGCAGTGTGCGGGCGAGCCGCTCGCGGGCGGTGCCGTCCGGGCGCGGCCAGCTGCCGGGCACGGCGTGCCGGACGGCCTGCCAGCCGAAGCCGGGCAGGTCCAGGCAGACGCGGCGGTCGTAGGCGTTGCCACCGCTGGGCGCGGCCGGGTCGTCGACGCCGCCCGGCATCACGAAGTGCACGGTGCGCAGGGACATGGGGATGATTCCGGCGTTCTCGGCGGCGGGCTGCGCGGGCACGTAGGTGAGGCGGGCCCGCTCCACGGTCAGGTCGGTCACAGGCCACGCTCGTAACTCGCCCAGGCGATGTGCGACTCGTGCAGGGTGACGGTGATCCCGGCGAGGCCCTTGGCGCCCTCGCCGAGGGCGCCCTTTCCGATCCGCTCGGCGAGCCGGTCGGCGATGACCTTGGCGAGGAACTCGGTGGACGTGTTGACACCCTTGAACTCGGGTTCGTCATCGAGGTTGCGGTAGTTCAGTTCGGCGGTGACGGCGGCCAGTTCCCGAGTGGCCAGGCCGATGTCGACCACGATGTTGTCCTCGTCCAGCTGCTGGCGGCGGAACGTCGCGTCCACCAGGAACGTGGCGCCGTGCAGTCGCTGCGCGGGCCCGAAGACCTCGCCGCGGAAGCTGTGGGCGATCATGATGTGATCGCGGACGGTGATGCTGAACAACGGACGACCCTCCAGGTGCGGCGCGTCTGGTCCCCCGGCCTTGTCCGCCGGGGGATGCCGTGTAGTACGGCTCTTCGCTTCCCCGTGTTCAGTCGGTCCTCACTCTTTTCTCACGTCGGACCGGACTCTTTTCTCAGGTCAGACCGGTCTCCGGGTACCGCACCCGGTGGCACAGAGCGGGGATCTCACCGGACGCCAGCCGGGGCATGACGGACGGGAGTTCCTCGAAGGCGCTCTCCCCGGTGACGAGCGCGTCCAGCGCCGGGTCGGCGAGCAGGTCCAGGGCGAGCGCCATCCGGTCGGCGTAGGTACGGCCGGCCCGGGCCGCCGGGGAGACGGTGCCGACCTGGCTGCTGCGCACGGTGAGCCGGCGGGAGTGGAAGGCCTCGCCGAGCGGCAGGGCCACGCTCCGGTCGCCGTACCAGCTCAGCTCGACGACGGTGCCCTCCGGGGCGAGGAGTTGCAGGGCGCGGGTGAGGCCGGCCTCGGTGGCGCTGGCGTGCACGACGAGGTCGCAGTCGCCGAGGGCGTCGGCGGGCGTGGCGAAGTCGGCGCCGAGCGCCTCGGCGGTCTTCGCGCGGGCGGGGTCGGCGTCGACCAGCTGGAGGCGGACGCCGGGGAAGCGGGCGAGCAGCGCGGTCACCGCGCAGCCGACCATGCCGCCGCCGACCACCGCGATCCGGTCGCCGATGAGCGGCCGCGCGTCCCACAGGGCGTTCACGGCGGTCTCGACGGTGCCGGCGAGGACGGCTCGTGCGGCGGGCACCCGCTCGGGCACCACGGTGACGGCGCTCACCGGAACGACGTAACGGCTCTGGTGCGGATACAGGCAGAAGACCGTACGGCCGATCAGCGCGGCCGGGCCCTGCTCGACCACGCCGACGCTCAGGTAGCCGTACTTCACCGGGCCCGGGAAGTCGCCCTCCTGGAACGGTGCCCGCATCACGGCGTGTTGGCTGTGCGGCACCCCGCCGCGGAAGACGAGCGTCTCCGTGCCCCGGCTCACCCCGGAGTACAGCGCGCGCACCAGGACCTCGTCGGCGGCGGGCTCCGCAAGGGTGACGTCGCGCAGCTCTCCGTGGCCGGGCGAGCGGAGCCAGAAAGCGCGGGCCGACCGGTTCATCGGCATCCTCCTGAACGATCGGGAAGTTGTTCACGTACCGAGTTGTGCACAGGCCGCGCACAGTACGCGGCGTTGATCGACTCTGTCACTCGGCCGGAGGGTGTGCGGTGGCCCTGAACAACACGTATGACGCGAGGCTCCAGCAGGAGACCGCTGTGGGAGCGGGCGTGCAGATCCTGCTGCTGGCCCTGCTCGGCTCGGCGATCGGCATGGGGCCGGTCGGCTGGCTGACGGGACTCGTGTTCGCGTTCGCCACCTGGGCGGTCCTCTCCCGTGCCGTGCACCGCTCCCGGCTGCGTTCCTTCGGCCCCGCGAACCGGGTCACGCTCGGCCGGTCCACCCTGGTCGGCGGGGTGACCGCGCTGGTCGCGGACTCCTTCGAGAGCGCGCCGCCGGTGACGCTGCTGGTCGCGCTGACCGCGGTGGCGCTGCTGCTGGACGGCGTGGACGGCAAGGTCGCCCGCCGCACCGGCACCTCGTCCGCGCTCGGCGCGCGCTTCGACATGGAGGTCGACGCGTTCCTGATCCTGGTGCTGAGTGTGTACGTGTCCACGCAGCTCGGGCCGTGGGTGCTGCTCATCGGCGGCATGCGGTACGCGTTCGTCGCCGCGGCCCGGATCGCACCGTGGCTGACCGCGCCGCTGCCGCCGTCGTTCGCCCGCAAGACCGTCGCCGCGGTCCAGGGTGTGTGCCTGCTCGTGGCGGGCGCGGAGCTGCTGCCGGGCCCGGTCAACCTCGCGATCGTGCTGCTGGCGCTGGGGTCGCTGGTGTGGTCCTTCGGCCGGGACGTCGCGTGGCTGTGGCGGAACGCGCGGACGCCGCTGGTGGTACCGGCCGAGCAGTTGCTGGAGCTGGAGCTGGCGGCGCGCTGAGCGGCGGAGCAGAGGGGCGAGGGCCCGGACCGGCGGCCGGTCCGGGCCCTCGCGCATGCCGTCGCGGGTCGTGCCGTTCCGGCCGTGCGGCCCGGCCCCGGACGAGCGCGAAGGCGGCCGCGGCCAGGCCGAGCACGCCGGCGGCCGGCCCGGCGACGCGGAGTCCGCGGGCGGTGGTGTCGCTGCTGTCCGCCGCCCTGGTGGGGCGGGGGCTTCAACACCGGCACCGGGTTCTTCGGCTCGTCACCGCCGGCCGCCGGCTGCCCGGTCCACCCGCCGGGCCGGGGCGGCCGTCGCTCCCGGACGACGACCGGGCGGGTGGACGCGGTAAGCGGTGGTCGTGGTCGACGCCTGCCGGTTCACGCCGCCGGCGGAAAACGCCGGCGAACAGCGGCCGGTCCGGGCACGGCGCGTGTACTGTGGCCGCGGTCTGCGCCGGCTCCGGAAGGACGGGGCCGCGGCAGGAGGGAACGTGGACCGCTGCCACCGGCAGGTGCCGGACCGTTCCTCCGCCGCGAACGGCATCCGCGGCCGCGCTCGCCCCGCCGTCCGACAAGGAACAGACGACCCGTCATGGCCCTCCCCTCCCCCGCAGCCGCCGTCGCGAGCGGCACCCGCGCGCCGGACCGGCTGCGCAGGGGCGTCCGGGAGGCGGTCACCGTGCTGGGCACGGGCTTCCTCCGGCACCCGGACAACGGCACGCTACGTCAGCGCGTGCGCCCCGGGGAGCTGCAGACGGCGCTGGTGCGCCTGGTGTACCGGCTGCTGTTCCTCTTCGTCGCCGAGGACCGGGACGCGCTGCTCCTGCCCGGCGCCGGCCCGGTCGCCCGCCGACGGTACGAGCGGTCCTTCTCGTCGGCCCGGCTGCGCGCCCACGCCCGCGCACAGCACGGCACGGCGCACGGTGACCGCTACGAGGCCCTGCGCCTCGTGCTGACCTCGCTCGGCCGGGAGCAGGGCCGCCCCGAGCTGGGCCTGCCGGGCCTCGGCGGGCTGTTCACCGAGACCGGCGCCGACGCTCCCCTGCGCGGCCTGAGGCTGACCGACGAGGCCCTGCTGACCGCCGTACGCCACCTGTGCGAGGTCCCCGACGGCGGTGCGGGCCGCCGGCGTGCGGTGGACCACGGGCAGCTGGGCGCGGAGGAACTCGGCTCGGTCTACGAGTCGCTGCTGGAGCTTGAGCCCCGGTACGACGCGGTGGGGCTGCGGTTCGCACTGGTCGAGGCGGCTGGCAACTCCCGGAAGCGGACGGGGAGTTACTACACGCCGTCGTCGCTGGTCGAGTGTCTGCTGGACTCCGCGCTGGACCCGGTGGTCCAGGACGCGGTGCGGCGCGGCGAGGAGGCGGCGGCCCGCGCGGGCGCGTCCGATCCGGCCGGGGCGGTTGTGCGCGAGCTGCTGTCCCTGAAGGTGTGCGACCCGGCGTGCGGCTTCGGCCACTTCCTGGTGGCGGCGGCCCGCCGGATCGCCAGGCAGGTGGCGGCCGTCCGGGAAGGCGGCCCGGAGCCGGCACCGGAGGCGGTCCGCCGGGCCCTGCACGAGGTGGTCGCCCGGTGCGTGTACGGCGTGGACCTCGACCCGATGGCCGTGGAACTGGCGAAGGTCTCGCTGTGGCTGGAGGCGCCGGAGCCGGGCAGGCCGCTCGGTTTCCTCGACGCCCGCCTCAAGCACGGCAACGGGCTGATCGGCGCGACCCCGAGACTGCTCGCGGCCGGCGTGCCCACGGACGCGTTCAAGCCGATCGAGGGCGACGACAGCCGGACCGCCGGCCGACTACAGCGGCGCAACCGGGCCGAGCGGGAGGACCGAGCCGGGCACGAAGACCGGACCGAACGCGAAGACCAGACCGAGCACGAAGACCGGACCGAACGCGAAGACCAGACCGAGCACGAAGACCAGACCGAGCACGAAGACCGGACCGAACGCGAAGACCAAGCCGAACGCGAAGGCCAGGACGCGCCGCCCTCCGGGGGCCCCACCGGCCCCGCCGGCCCCGGCCGCCACGCGCCCGTACCGGACCGGGTCCCGGCCGCCCCCGCCGGCTCGCCCCCCGGCCTCCGCCACCGGGATTCGGCGTACCGCCCCCACGGCGGCCCCGCCGCCCGCCGCCGGGACCTGCACGCGGCCGACGCCTGGTGCGCGGCCTTCGTCTGGCCGAAACGGCCGGGCGCCCCCGAGGCCCCCACGGACCGGGTGTTCCGGTGCCTGCGCCGGGGCGACCGGGCCGCCGTACCGGACGCGACACACGCCGAGATCACGCGGCTGCGCGAGGAGTACGGCTTCTTCCACTGGCATCTGGAGTTCCCCGAGGTCTTCCCGGTGCCCGGGTCCGGCGCGGACGTCCGGCCGGAGACCGGCTGGGCCGGCGGCTTCGACGCGGTGCTGGGCAACCCGCCGTGGGAGCGGGTCAAGCTGCAGGAGCAGGAGTTCTTCGCCGGGCGCAGCCCCCGCATCGCCCGCGCCGGGAACGCGGCGGCCCGCAAGCGGGCCATCGCCGAGCTGCGTGACACCCCCGAAGGACGGCCGCTGTTCGAGGAGTTCGCGGCCGCCAAGCGACGCTGCGAGGGCGAGAGCCACTTCCTGCGGGTCAGCGGCCGGCACCCGCTGACCGGGCGGGGCGACATCAACACGTACGCCGTCTTCACGGAGACCGGTCACGCCCTGACCGGCCCGCGGGGACGCACCGGGATCATCGTGCCGACCGGCATCGCCACGGACGCGACCACCCGGTTCTTCTTCAAGGACCTGGTCACCCGCGGCCGGCTGGACGCGCTGTACGACTTCGAGAACGAGGACAGGGTCTTCCCCGGCGTCCACAACCAGCTGCGGTTCTGCCTGCTCACCCTGCGCGGCACCGGCGACGTGGACGAGCCCGCGCAGGTGGTGTTCAAGGTGCGCCGGGCCGCCCAGATCGCCGAGCGCCGCTACCGGCTGACGGCGCGGGACATCCTGCGGGTGCACCCCAACACCGGCACCTGCCCGGTGTTCGGCACCCGCCGGGACGCCGAGATCACCCGGGGCATCCACCGCCGGGTCCCGGTGCTCGTGCACGAGTCGCGGGCGGAGGGCAACCCGTGGGGCGTGACGTTCCTGCGCATGTTCGACATGGCGAACGACTCCGGTGTCTTCCGGCCCGACGCGCGGCACGGCGAGACCCTCGACGACCTCCTGGAGGACGGCTGGAACCTCAAGGGCGCCGTTCTGTCCCGCGGCGAGGAGCGGATGCTGCCGCTGTACGAGGCGAAGATGCTGCACCACTACGACCACCGCTTCGCCACGTACGAGGGTGCCACCGAGCAGCAGCTGAACAAGGGCACGCTGCCCCGGCTGCCTGCGGAGCTGCACCAGGACGCGGCGGCCGGCCCGCTGCCACGCTACTGGGTGCCGGAACACGACGTACCCACGGGCGCGTTCGGCCGCCGGGGCCGGCAGGTCCGGGCGGCGGGCGTCCGCTCCCGGCTGGCCGCCCGGGGCTGGACGCGGGACTGGGTGCTCGGCTGGCGGGACATCACCAACAAGAGCAACGAACGCACCATGATCTGCGCGGTCGCTCCGGCCTACGGCTTCGGCCACAAGTTCATGCTGGCGCTCAGCGACGGGGCCGCCCTGCTGGCGGGCGTGTGGTCCTCGTTCGTGCTGGACTACGCGGCCCGTCAGTCGGTCGGCGGGACGTCCATGAGCTACTTCGTGGTCCGCCAGCTCCCCGTTCCGGCACCGGCCACCCTGGCCCGGCACACCGGTTTCCTCGTGCCCCGCCTCACCGAACTGACCTATACGTCCTGGGACCTGTGCGGCTACGCCCGCGACCTCGGTGACACCGGCGCGCCCTTCCGCTGGGACCCGGAACGCCGGGCGGTGCTCCGGGCCGAACTGGATGCCTTCTTCTTCCACCTGTACGGCGTCTCCCGCGACGACACGGCGTACGTCCTGGACACCTTCAACGTCACCCGCGGCAACGACCTGAAGAGGTACGGCCGTTACCGCACACAGGAGCTGATCCTCACCGAGTACGACCGCATGACCACCGCCGGCCTCGCCCTCGGCACCCCCCTGACGGACGGCCGGAACTACACCTCCGCCCTGACCCCGCCACCGGGCCGGGGCCCCCGGCACCCGGCCCCCTGAGGGGACTTGGCGGGACCGGAGGCGACCGGGTGACGCGCTCACCAGCCGGGGTAACGGTCCCACCAGTGCGGGTCCCAGCCAGGGACGTACTCGCTGCCGCCGGGTGAGTCCTCGATCTGGGCCAGCAGATCCCGGGCCAGGGTGTCGAGCACCCAGCCCAGTTCGTGCCGGCTCACCAGGTCCACGGGGAGTGCCTCGGCGCCGTGCACCGCGCCGAGCAGCGCCCCGGTCACACAGGCCACCGAGCCCGGGTCCGGCGCGCCCGCCGCGAACTCCAGCGCCGCCCGGAACCGGTCCCGGCCGGGGAACGAGGCCGCCGTGTAGAGGCCGCCCAGCAGCGCCGAGGGCGCGCTCGCCTCCGGGGCGAGCCGGGCCAGCAGGGCCGGTTCCGCGGGCCGGTCGAGGGCGGACCGGAACGCCGCGTGCAGGCGCTCCTGTTCACCGTCCGAGCCCGGGGCCGGCCCGGCCGGCAGCGCGGCGATCCCCGTCTCCAGGGCCGTCCGCGCGAGGTGCTCCGCGGGGTCGCCGGGGCCGTCCGGCCGGGGTGCGGTCAGAGCGTGCTGGAGCAGCACGGCCGCCTGCACGGCGGCCGACCGCGCGGCGGGGTCGCCGTGCGTGAGCGCGGCGAACTCGCCTGCCTGCTCGCTCCAGTGGGGTCCGGCGACCGCCACGGGGAGAGTGCGGGTGAGGGCGTGGCAGCCCCGGCTCGGCGTGGCGATCCGGCTGTGCGGGTCCTCGATCCGGGACAGGGCGGTCACCGTCGCCGGGGCGCTGCCGCGCCGCTCGGCCAGCGCGGGCACGCCCGCGAGCCAGCCGTCCGGCCACGGCCGGTCGCTCGGGTACGGGACCCAGCGACGGCGCATCCGTTCCTCCTCGATGCCCTGCAGCGCCGCCCACCGGCAGTAGGCGTGCAGGACCACGCCCGGCGGATGGCAGATGCCCTTGTGCTGCCCGCGCACCATCGCGCGGACGACCCCCTCGGCGGTGAAGCAGGCCAGCTGGGTGCTGACCCCGGCCCGCAGCGGTCCGGCGGCCGGCGGCTCGCCGCGCGCCCCGCCCACCGTGTCGCCGAGGGCCAGCCCGAGCATCAGCCCGCGCACCCGGGACTGCATCCGCGAGACCCTTCGCTGATACTCCTTGCCGGGGTCCTGCTGCACGCTCACGTCCGCCGCCTCTCCCCTCGCGCCCGCCCACCCCGGCCACCGTATCGCCCGGTCCCGGCCGTCGGACCGGGCCCCGGCCCCCGTCGGACCGAGTCCCGGCACCCGTCGGGCCGGGCTGCGTCGCGGCCGGCGGGCACGGGCTCCCCGCTCGTGTCCGCCGGCCGTCCGGGCCGGGCTCAGGCGGCCCGGCGGCTCCGGCCGCGGTGGACGCGGACGATGTCCGCGTACCGGTGGCCGCTGCCCTTGATGGTGCGGGCCTGGGTGCGGTAGTCGACGTGGACCAGGCCGAAGCGCTTGTCGTACCCGTACGCCCACTCGAAGTTGTCCAGCAGGGACCAGGCGAAATAGCCGGCCAGCGGAGCACCCTTGCGGGCGGCGGAGGCGCAGGCGGCGAGGTGGCGTTCCAGGTAGTCCCGGCGCTCGGGGTCGTCGATGCTGCCGTCGGGGCGGACCACGTCCGGGAAGGCGGAGCCGTTCTCGGTGACGTGGATCTGCCGGGCGCCGTACTCCTCGGTGAGCCGGAGCAGCAGCGTCTCGATGCCGGAGGCGTCGATCTCCCAGTCCATGCCGGTGCGCGGGACACCCTCGCGGCGGACGGAACGGGCGTACGGCGCGGGCCCGTCGGGGTCGTCGGTGACGTGCGCCGGGAAGTAGTAGTTCAGGCCGAGCCAGTCGAGCGGGGCGGCGATGGCCGCCAAGTCAGGGTCCGAGACAGGGAGTTCGACACCGTAGGTCTCCACCATGTCGGCGGGGAAGCCGCGGCCGTGCACCGGGTCGAGCCACCAGCGGTTGACATGGCCGTCGTGCCGGCGGGCCGCCGCCCGGTCCTCGGGGCGGTCGGTGGCCGGGTGCACGGTGGACAGGTTGTTGACGATGCCGATCCGCGCGCCCGGCGCGGCGGCGCGGATCGCCTGGGTGGCGAGGCCGTGGCCGAGGAGCAGATGGCAGGAGGCGCGGACGGCGGCGGTGAGGTCGGTCCAGCCGGGGGCCATCGTGCCCTCCAGGTGGCCGATCCAGGCCGAGCAGGAGGGCTCGTTGAGGGTGGCCCAGAGGGTGACGCGGTCGCCGAGGCGTTCGGTGACGACGGAGGCGTACTCGGCGAACGCGAGGGCGGTGTCCCGCTCCGGCCAGCCGCCGCGGTCCTGGAGCGCCTGCGGCAGGTCCCAGTGGTAGAGCGTGACGGACGGGGTGATGCCCGCCTCCAGCAGGGCGTCCACCAACTCGTCGTAGAACGCCAGGCCCTTGGGGTTCACCGGGCCGGTCCCGCCGGGGATCACACGGGGCCAGGCCACGGACAACCGGTAGGCGTTGACGCCGAGTTGCCGCATCAGCCCGATGTCCTCCCGCCAGCGGTGGTAGTGGTCGCAGGCGACGTCGCCGTGGTCGCCGTTCGCGATCTTCCCCGGGGTGTGGGAGAAGGTGTCCCAGATCGAGGGCGCTCGGCCGTCCTCGGCGACGGCTCCCTCGATCTGGTACGCCGCTGTGGCCGTGCCCCACAGGAAGTCGCGGGGGAAGGCGGCGAGGTCGATGGGTTCGGACACGGAAGTCCCTTCGGGATCAGGGGTGGGGGTCACTTGACGGCGCCCGCCGTCAGACCCGCGACGAGATAGCGCTGCAGCAGCAGGAAGCCGGCCACCACGGGCACGCTGACGACCAGCGAGGCGGCCATGATCTGGTTCCAGTAGACGTCGTTGAGGGTGGAGTAGCCCTGGAGGCCGACGGCGAGGGTGCGGGTGGTGTCGTTGGTCATGACCGACGCGAACAGAACCTCTCCCCAGGCCGTCATGAACGCGTAGACGGCGACCGCGACGATGCCGGGGACCGCGGCCGGCACCACGATCCGGAACAGGGCGCCGAGCGGTCCGCAACCGTCCACCAGAGCCGCCTCGTCCAGGTCGCGCGGCACCGAGTCGAAGTAGCCGATCAGCATCCAGATGGAGAACGGCAGCGAGAAGGTGAGGTACGTCAGGATCAGCCCGCCGCGGGAGCCGAACAGGGCGATGCCGGTGGTGTTGCCGATGCCGACGTAGATCAGGAACAGCGGGAGCAGGAACAGGATGCCCGGGAGCATCTGCGTCGACAGCACGGTGACCGTGAAGACGCGCTTGCCGCGGAACTCGTGACGGCTGACGGCGTACGCGGCGAACACGGCGACGACCACCGAGCAGACGGTCGCCGCGCCCGCCACGATCAGCGAGTTCACGAAGTACTTCGCGAGCGGCACGGTCGACCAGATGTCGATGTACGGGCGGATCGTCAGCCGGCTGGGCAGCCAGCGGAACCGGCCGGTGACGTCGGCGAGCGGCTTCAGCGAGCTGGACACCATCACGTACACCGGGGTGAGCACGAAGGCGGCGAGCAGGGTCAGGAACACCCGCCGCGACCACAGGAACGAACGCGGCGGCGCCATCGGCGAGTCAGGCATCGGCAGTCCTCCGTCCGCGTGAGGTCAGCAGCAGGTATCCGCCCGTCACGACCAGCAGGAAGAGCAGCAGCAGGACGGACATGGCCGAGCCGGTGCCGAAGTTCCAGGTCACGAACGACGATTGGTAGATGTGTACGGAGATGAGGTCGGCGGCCTCGGGAGCGGCCTTGCCGAACAGCACGTACGGCGTGTTGAAGTCGTTGAACGTCCACAGGAACAGCACCAGGACCAGTACCTGGTTGACGGCGCGCAGCGACGGCAGGGTGATGCGGCGGATCTGCTGCCAGGTCCCGGCGCCGTCCAGCGCGGCGGCCTCGTACAGCTCGCGGGGGATGTTCTGCAGCCCGGCCGTCACGATGAGGAACGCGAACGGCCAGCCCTTCCACACCGACACGGTCAGCAGGGCGTAGAAGCTGTTGTCGCCGATGAGCCAGAACGACGGCTCGCCGGTGAGGTGCAGCTGGTCGTGCAGCACGTGGTTAACCAGGCCGTTGTCGTGCTGGAACATGAACACCCAGGTGATCACGGCCGCGTAGACGGGCAGCGCGTACGGCACCAGGAACAGCGCGCGCAGCAGGCCGCGGCCGCGGAAGGCGTCCTGCATGAAGACCGCGGCGGCCGTGCCGATCAGCCAGCACAGGCCGACCGACAGCAGGGTGAAGCCGACGGTGACGCCGAACGACTGCAGCAGCGCCTTGCCGACCGGGGCGTCGAAGTCCACCGACACCCGGTAGTTGTCCAGGCCGCTCCACGGAGCGGTGCTCCAGTCGCGGATGTAGAACTGGGTGAGTTCCTTGAAACTCATCACGATGCCGATCGCCATCGGCACCAGATGCACGAGGAGTTCGAGCAGCAGCGCGGGCAGGAGCAGCAGGTACGGCAGGGAGAGGCGGCGGATCCGCCCGGCGCGGCGGCGTGGTGCGCGCGCCGCGCCGGGGGACGTCTCGCGCACCGGTTCCTTCAGTGCGGTGGTCGTCATCGTGGTCACGCCGCCGGCATCTGCTGCTGGGCCTTCTCCAGCTTCGCCCTGACCGAGTCGGTGGTCACGGCGCGTCCGGCGGCGGCGTCGGCGAACAGCTCCTTGACCGCCGTACCGACCGTCGTCTCGAACTGCGACTCGGACGGCACCTGCGGCAGCGCCGCCGCGCTCGTGGCGAGGGTGTTCTTCAGCACCGCGGTGTCGGGGGCACCGAACGCGGGGTCGTCCTGGGCGGACCTGACCGGCGGGACGGTGCTGTAGGCCGTGTTGAGGATCTTCTGCTCGGCGTCGGAGGTCATGAACTTCACGAACTTCGCGGCGCCGTCCAGGTTGTGGGTGTTCTTGAAGACGGCGATGTTGATGCCGGCGACCATCGAGTTCACCTGGGTGCCCTGTCCGGGGGTGCCGGAGCGGACCGGGACGGGGGCGATGCCGTAGGCGTCCTCGCTCATGCCCTGGGACTTGAGGTTGGCGGCGGCGGACTGCCACAGCAGCATCGCCTGCCTGCCCTTGGCGAAGTCGCTGACGGACTGGTTCTGCGCGTACTCGGCGTCGCCGGCCGGGACGACCTTGTCCTTGGCCATCAGGTCGACGTAACTCTTCACCGCCTCCACGACCTTGGGAGCGGTGAAGTCCGGCTTGCCGTCGGCGGTGAAGAAGTCGGCGCCGTGCTGCTTGGCGAACACGAAGACGTGGTGGATGTTCTCCGAGAGGTTCGCGCCCTCGGCGCCGAGCACCGACTTGCCCCGGGCCTTGATCTTCTTTCCGTCGGCGATCAGCTCGTCCCAGGTGGCGGGCGGCTTGCCGATCCCGGCGTCGGCGAAGATCTTCTTGTTGTAGTAGAGGGCGTACGCCATCGAGTACAGCGGCACCGCCGCCGGGTCCTTGCCCTGCACGCCCGTCGAGCCGAGCGCGGACTCCACGAAGCGGTCCCTGCCGCCTATCTTCGCGAAGTTCTGCTCGTCCCAGGGCAGCAGCGCGCCGGTCGCCTGCAGCGAGGCGCTCCAGGTGTTGCCGATGTTCAGCACGTCCGGGCCCTGGCCCGAGGTGGTCGCGGTCAGGATCCGGTTGAGCAGATCCGACCAGGGCACAACCTCCAGTTTCACCTTGATGCCGGTCTGCTTCTCGAACTTGTCGAGTTCGGGCTGGAGGACCTTCTTGTCCACGGCGACGCTGGCGCCCTGGTTCGAGGCCCAGTACGTCAGCGTCTTCGGCGAGTCGCCGGACGCCCCGCCGGTGGACGATCCGCCTCCGCAGGCCGTGGCCGCAAGGGCGAGAGACAGGGTGACGGCGCCTACGGCCGCGGCTCGGATGCTGCGCATGGCTCCCGGTGTCCCTTCAGGGATTGCACTCATGACTTAATTTAGGACGTGAGTTAATCCGCAGCGGGGACGATCGTCAAGGGATTCGACAGGGAGATCGAAGGCGCGGTCCCTCTCGGAACCCACCCGGGCCGGCCGTACAGCCCCGGCTCACCACTCCCGGTGCCGCGGGCTCCGCTCCCTGCGCCGCACCGCGGTCCCGCGCCGTACCGCGGTCCCCGCCGCACCGCCGTCGCGCAGTTCCGTGATGAGGCCGAGCGCGATGAAGGAGGAGTGGACGGTGTTCACGAGCGGCCCGGCGTTGCCCGTCCGCTGGACCCGGGTGACCGTCGCCGGGTTCATGGTGACCCCGGCCAGCCCGAGGCCCAGCAGGCGGACCACCGCGTGCGGGGGCGCTTCGGCGAGGACCGTCGAAACCGGCGAGGCACAGCAGGTCGATCAGCAGACCCCACGGCGAGCAGCGGCAGGGTGTACCGGTCGGCGAGCCGCCCGACCGTTGCAGTACGGCCCACGCCCCGGCGCCGGCCCGCACCACGAGCCACGACGACTCGTGGTGCGGGCCGGCACCAGGGACGTACCGCTTACCGGACCGGGGGCGGGGCCGGGGCGTAGCCGGCGGGCCGGGTGGTGAAGGTGCCCCGGCCGTGGGTGCGGCTGCGCAACCGGGTCGCGTAGCCGAAGAGTTCGGCCAGCGGCACGGTCGCGGTCAGCACGGCCGCGCCGCCCCGGCTCCGCGAGCCACCGACCCGGCCGCGACGGGCGGCCAGATCTCCGAGCACCCCGCCGACCGCGTCCTCCGGCACGGTCACCGCGACCTCGGCGACGGGTTCGAGCAGCGCGGTCGTGCAAGCCCGCAGAGCCTCGCGCAGGCCGAGCCGGCCGGCGGTGCGGAAGGCCGTGTCGGAGGAGTCCCTGACATGGGTGGAGCCGTCGGTGAGCGTGACGCGCAGCCCGGTCACCGGGTGCCCGCCGAGCGGTCCCCCGGTGAGCGCGTCCCGGCAGCCGGCCTCCACCGCGCGCACGTACTCCTGCGGCACCCGCCCGCCGACCACGGCGGACCGGAACTCGAAGCCCGTGACGCCCAGTTCGGGGCCGAGCGGCTCCACGTCCAGGACGACATGAGCGAACTGCCCCGCACCGCCGTCCTGTTTGACGTGCCGGAACACGAACCCGCTGACGCCGCCGACGACGGTCTCCCGGTACGCCACCCGGGGGCGGCCCACGGTGACCTCGGGCCCGCCGTCGCGGCGGATCTTCTCCACCGCGACCTCCAGATGGAGTTCGCCCATCCCGGACAGGACCGTCTGCCCGGTCTCGGTGTCGGTACGCACCACCAGCGAGGGATCCTCCTCGGCGAGCCGGGCGAGCGCCGCCGCCAGCCGCCCGGTGTCCGTGCTCCGCCGCGCCTCGACCGCCACGGACACCACGGGTTCGGCGGCCACGGGCGCCTCCAGCTGCACCGGGGCACCGGGGTCGCACAGCGTGGCACCGACCCGGGCCGACTTCACGCCCGCGAGCGCGACGATGTCACCGGCGACCGCCCGGTCCAGCTGGACGTGCCGGTCGGCCATGACCCGCAGGATGCGCGCCACCCGCTCGGTGCGCCCACTGCCCGGGTCCCACACGGCATCCCCCTTCTCGACGGTTCCGGAATAGACGCGCACGTAGGCCAGCCGGCCCGTGGCACTCGCGTTCACCTTGAACACCAGCCCCGCGAACGGCGCTCCGGGATCGGCGGCGCGCCGCTGCCCGGCGTCCTCGCCGGCGCCCCGTACGGCGGGTACGTCCAGCGGGGACGGGAGGTAGGCCACCACCGCGTCCAGCAGCGGTTCGATCCCGCGGTTGCGGTAGGCGGAGCCGCACAGCACCACCACGCCGTCACCGGTGCGGGTGAGGTCGCGCAGGGCAGCGGTGAGGGTCGCCGCGAAGAGCGTCTCTCGGTCGCAGAACTCCTCCAGGGCGGCCGGATGCCTTTCCGCGACCGCCTCCTCCAGCGCGCGCCGCCGCCGTACCGCCTCCTCCCGCAGCTCCTCGGGCACCGGCCCTTCCATGGCCGTACCCTCGTCGTCGCCCCACACCAGGGACCGCATCCGCACCAGGTCCACGACACCCGTGAAGCCGTCCTCGGCGCCGATCGGCAGCTGGACGACGAGCGGAGCGGGGTGCAGCCGGTCCCGGAGGGAGCCGACGGCCCGGTCGAGGTCGGCGCCCGCACGGTCCAGCTTGTTGACGAACGCGATCCTCGGGACGCCGTGCCGGTCGGCCTGCCGCCACACCGACTCACTCTGCGGTTCGACGCCGGCGACGGCGTCGAACACGGCGACCGCCCCGTCGAGGACACGCAGCGACCGCTCGACCTCGTCGGCGAAGTCGACGTGGCCGGGGGTGTCGATGAGGTTGATGCGATGGCCGTTCCAGGCGCAGCTGACGGCGGCGGCGAAGATGGTGATGCCACGGTCGCGTTCCTGCGGGTCGAAGTCGGTGACGGTGGTGCCGTCGTGCACCTCGCCCCGCTTGTGGGTGGTGCCCGTCGCATAGAGGATCCGCTCGGTGACGGTGGTCTTGCCGGCGTCGACGTGGGCGAGGATGCCGAGGTTGCGTACGGCGGCGAGGGTGTCGATGTGGGTGCGCACGGCCCGGTGCCTTTCGGGAGGTGGTCCTGGAAAAGGGCGGCGCGATTCCCCGTGTGCCACAGGGAGCGGACGGTACGGCGGCGGCCGGACATGTGCCGGGCGGGCGGCCGGGGTGTCAGCGGGGCGTCACGGGCATCCGGTACCGGCCGCGCAGCGGGCACCGGACGGACGAGGACACCAGGATCACCTCGGTCCGCGCAGGGGGAACGACAACGGCGGTACGGTCACGCACGGCCCGGCTCCCCTCGATCGTCACAACTCACGAAGCACGCCACCGTGGTACGGGCGGCGCGCGCTGCGTGGCGAGTCTAGGGAAACGATCAGCCGGTGCAGTACCGAATTTTTCCCGGGGCTCGGCTGCGGGCAACAACGGCGGCAACGAAAGAACCCCACGGCCGCAGCCATGGGGTCTTGTCTGTGGGTCGTTCACGAGATCCTTTGACCAGCCGCAACAGGGCCAATTGACGTTGAGGTTCCCGCGAGTCGCAAGATCATCCCCCGAGAATATGCACACGCAATATTAGTTCCCGATGGTGAACAGGATGCTATTCATGTGACTGCTTCAGCGCCAAGCGAGTTGCCACGTCAGACAGGTTGGTTACATGCCGGGTGCAAACTCTCCCTCTGCGTAGATAGGCCCATGAGGGCGGTGGCCCGCCGCGGCCACGCCGATGACCGTCCACGAGTACGTCTGGTACTCCTACCGCGGTACCGGACTTCAAGCGCGAGGTCCAGCCGAACAACGCGATCCACCGTCGACCCACTGCGACACCGACGTACCAGCACACTTCGGCCCAGCATCAACGGCTGTCCCCTGCCTCGTGGCAAGACCGTCACGTAGGAGTTGCTGTGCCCGGTCACGACTATCAATTGTGGGCTGCGGTCCGGACAGTGTTGGGTCTCAGCTCAGTAGCACCGAGGGCGTCGAGCGGGCCACGTACGCCAATCCGTCGTACTCACGCATGAGCACCGTCTGAGTCATCGAGAAGCGGTACGTCACGCGTGGCACGCCGGCGCCGAAGGACCGCATGAACTGCGGGCTCTCCAGCCACTCGGCAACGACGGGCTCGGTCCGGCCGGCGCGGAGATCGATCAGGTGGTCCTCGGAGGTGACCGAGGCCAGCTGGGCCTCGACGGAGCGCGGACCCGCCGCACTGATGGTGTGTTTCCTGGGCGGTCGTGTCGCGGAGTTTCCGGGACGGGCGCGGAAGGCGCCCTGGCCGAACAGCAGGCCCAGAGCGTAGTACCGCTCACCGTAGTGATCCCTGAGGTGCCGCCCCATGGCGGGTATGTCTCGCGCGTAACTGTCGGTGCAAACATGGCCGTTGTGAGCCCAGACGGCCACCTTGCCGGCAGTCCCCTCCTCCAAGGAGACCACTGCCTGGGCCATGTGACGGTCCCGGGCGGCCAGCGCGCCCGTCTCCTCGCCTTCGCCCCGCGGCGGCCGGGAGGCCACGTCGGCCGCGGCCACGATCAGGCGCGCATGCCTGAGTGCCTGATCGACGGCCGTGTCCCCGATGTGCGCGGCAAGCCGGGGGTGCTCCTCCTCGAGGAATCGCTCCAGATCACGCGCCTCGGCGAGGAGCTGGGGGCGCTGGTCCACGAGTGACCCGGTCCTGGCCTCCGCCAGTGTGCCGAGCGGGCCATCGGTGATGTCCGCACGTTCCGGTGCCAGCGTGCGCAGCACGGCGGCCAGCGCCGACAGGGAGGGGCCGCATCGCTGCGGATCGATGCCCACGAATCGTACGGCCCGGTCCTGGGGAACCGTTCGGTTGTGGTCGCGCATCCACTCGACGACGTCGAGCATTTCCCGTGTCCGCCACGTCCAGAAGCCGAGGCCGGCCACTGCGTCGACGGCATCACCGGTTCCGTGCAGCACGTAGTCGTCGACCGCCTGAGCAGCGGAGGCACTGGCCTCCATGGCCAGAGCGGTGAAACCCATCTCCTCGACGAGGAAGCGCAGTAACAGGTGTTTGAGCCGGAAGAACTCGGCGGTCCCGTGCGTCGCTTCCCCCATCCCCAGAACACGTACGTCGCGCAGAACCTTGCGCAGTGGCTCCAGGTCACCGTAGCCCGGGTTCGATGCCTCGGGGTGCAGGCCTTTCAATGGCAAGGCGTTCTCTTTCAGCCATCGTTGCACTTCCTCGGTCATCGCCATTTCCTTTCGCGTCGCCTCTCGACACGGTGAGCCTAGCCTTTATGCGATCACGCCCGAACGGACCGCACGCATTTCGGCCGAGAGTTCCGCCAGGTCCTCCAGGGCCGCATTCCAGCCATGCACGAGACCTACACCTGCGCAGTTGAGGACCAATTCGTCCACGCCCACTCGGGCGTATTCGGCCAGTGCGCCGGCCACTTCCCGCGGGGTGCCGTACGCGAAGGTTCCCGAGTCGACCAAGGCACATGCGTTGAGATAGGGCTGTGACGGGTGCACCCGCAGCCCCGCGCGCCTGAGCATGTCCGTGTAGTGCGGGGCGCCCAGGTGTGTGCGGGCGGCTGCGTAGGCGAGTTGGCGGGGATCGCGCCCGTGGCGGTCGACGGCGACATGTACGACGGTGACCAGGCGCGGGACCGGCCGGCTCGCCGCCCGAGCACCGCGCCGGAGCGCCGGCACCACGTCACGTGCCAGGTATCCTGGCGGCGTCATCCAGGTGATCGCCACGTCGGCAGTCTCGCCCGCCAGACGGGCGAGCGTGGGGCGGAGGACTCCAAGGCCGATATCCACACCGGGATGACCGAGATCCGGTAGGTCCGATGCCTGCCGAACGGCCTCTGGCACCTTGTGCCTCTGCTCGGTGAGGAATCCGCGCACCTGCCGGAGATAGTCGGCACACGCGGCTTTCGGGCTGTCGTACGGCTTTCCGTGCAGACTCACCACGAAGTCGGGGGATCCAGGGCCGAGTCCCAGCGTCACCCGCCTGCCGGTCAGACGGGCCAGGGACCGGGCGTGTGCCGCTGCTTCCATTGGGTGGCGCAAAGGCATCAGGGTCACGGCAGTGCCGAACGGGATGCGGAATCCCATGCCCGCGAGGTAGGCGAACATCTGATGGGTTTCGATCGTGACGGACTGGCCCTGCCACAGCCGCGGCATGTCCTCGCTTCTGACGAGTTCCGCGAAGGGAACCGCCTCGGAGGGGGCCGTGGGCATGACCGGAAAGATGACCGAAGTTTGCATGAAGCGGCCTTCACTGAGAGGCGGGTTCGGCGAGATATCCCGCTGCCTGCAGGTTGAACAGATGGGCGTACGTTCCGTCGGCGCTCAGCAGTTCCTCGTGGGTTCCTTCCTCGACCACCCTGCCCCCGTCCAGGACCACGATCCGGTCGGCGATGCGCACCGTGGCGAACCGGTGCGCGATGATGAGGGAGGTGGCGTCCCTCGCGATGTCACGAAGCCGGCCGAAGATCTCGGACTCGGCCTCGGCGTCGATGGCCGACGTGGGTTCGTCGAGCACGACCACCGGAGCCCTCCTCATAAAGGCCCGGCTCAGAGCCACCTTCTGCCATTGACCGCCCGACAGTTGCCGGCCCTCCTCGAAGTGCCGACCGAGCATGGTGTCGTACCGGTCCGGAAGGTCGGACACCACGGTGTCGACTCCTCCGGCTACGGCCGCGGCCTGGATGCGCTCGTCGTCGTCCATCGCCTCGATGCGGCCGAAGCCGATGTTGTCGCGGACGGACATCTCGTAGCGGATGAAGTCCTGGAAGATGACGCCGATGTGCCGCTGGAGGTCGTCGACGTCGTATTCCTCGATCGGTACGTCGTCGATCAGGATCCGCCCACCCGTCGGCTCGTAGAGCCGGGTCAGCAGTTTGACGATGCTCGTCTTCCCGGCGCCGTTCTGCCCCACGAGCGCCACGCACTCCCCGGCCGGCAGGAGCAGGTCGACACCGTCGAGGACGAGCCGGTCGGTGCCGGGGTACACGAAGCTGACGTCCCGGAACTCGATTCCCTTGCGTAGCTTCGCCGGGAACGGCCTGTTCCCGCCGGTGATCCGGCGCTCGGGCAGGTCCAGGAACGCGAAGAGGTTGCCGAGGAAGAGCGTGTCCTTGTAGAGCGAGGCGATTCCCAGGAGCAGTCCGTGGGCCGACACCTGGATGGCGCCCATGGACTGGAGGTATCCCGCGAGGCGACCCACCTGTCCTCCGTCCGCGGCCGACCCGATCGCCCACAGCAGAGCCCCGGAGGAGGCGATGACGCTCAGCAGACCCAGCAGGCCCACGATGCCCGACTGGCGGCGGGCCAGCTGCCGGTCGACGCGGAAGAACTCGTGGACAAGCGTGCGGTACCGCTCGACGAGGTACGGTCCGAGCTGGAACAGGCGCACTTCCTTGAAGGAGTGATCCGTCGTGGTCAGGTACTGGTAGTAGTACGTCCGCCGGCGGTCTGCTGCGCGCGCGTACTCGATGGCGTACGCCTTGTTCGTGTAGATCATGTGCGCGGCAACGGACGGGACCGGTGACACCAGGATGAACAGGGCCACCCACGGTGACCAGGTGAACAGCACCGCGCCGACCGACACGACGGTGACCAGCTCCCGGGTGACGGTGAGCATTTCGGAGAACAACTGGTAGATGCGTCCCCCGTTGCTTTCCTGGAAGGCGCGTTGCAGCTTGTCGTAGGACTCGGCGTTCTCGTACTGCTCCAGGTCGAGCCGGGTGCCCTTGACCATCACCTGTTCACCGATCTTGGTGGTGAGTTCCAGGCGGAGCAGGGAATCGAGGTACTGGCCCCACACGTCCAGCAGGTGCCCGGCCACCGCGATCAGCAGCAGGACGACACCCACCTGCAGGGCCTGCCGTCCGGCCCCCTCGTTGCCGTTGGCAGCCTGCGCCACCGACTGCACCGCACTCGCCGTGAGCCCGACCTGCACGCCGGGGATCGCGGCCGACAGCACCGAGGCAACGGCGAAGGCGGTGACCTTCCGAGCGCTCATCTTCCAGAAGAGCCGCAGCACGCGGAGCCAGATCACCTGGCCTCCTCGGCAGCGAGGCGGCCCCTGAGGGCACGCAAGGTGTGCCGCAGCAGCCCGTAGCAGCGTTCCTCACGGGCCAGATCGACCGGCAGGAGGCGGTTGATCTGCATGTGCGCAAGACTGCCGAGGAGATGGGCGGGCGGCACCGCGAGTCGGCCGCGTTCGGCGGCCTCGCGGACCGCCGCGGATGCCGCACGGACCGCAGGCTCCTGGGGCGCGAGGGCCGCCACTATCCCCATGCGGTGTGCACGGCCCTCCTCATGGGTGGACCGGTCCCAGGGCAGCAGCAGTTCGCACAGGTAGGCACGAACCTTCCTGAATTCGTCCCGCGTGGCGTTGTCGTCCCGGTGGCCGGGGAGCAGGTCCATGCGCTCGGCGAGCGGGACGCCCCAGTGACGGTGGAGGGTGTCCACCGCGGCCACAGCCAGGTGCTCGTCCACCAGTTGCGCCAGGTCCGGGCGGGCCGCTATCAGACGGGCGGTGGTGTCACTATTGGCCTCGAACAGTCGCTCGATCGACTCGAAGGTGTCGGGGCCACCGTAGCGCATGGTCTCCGGGCAGTAGCTGTCCATGGTGACGTCCTGGGCGAGACCGGCGTCCACCAGGCTCCTGCCCCAGGCGGCGAGTCGCCCCAGGACCGACGGCCGTTCGCTGCGCACTCTGATGCGAAGGTGCGGGCGCGGATCGGCATACCGGATGTAGAACCAGCGGTCCACTGCGTCCTCTGCGCGCAGCTCCGCGATGAGTTCCCGCAGCGGACCGGCGATGATCTCGTCGTGGCGTTCGAAGGCGGCGTACAGCTTGACGTACGACCACTCGCTGCCCGGCGGGTACCGCCGTGAGGGGATCTCCACCGGCGCCCCGGCCGGGTGCCGGGCGATGGTCTCGGCCCGGGCGGCCATGACGGGGACGACGATCTCTTCGGTGTACCGCCGCCCGAGGTCGTCGGTCAGCCAGTGATGCTCGAAGTCGGGCAGCATCTCGTGGAGCAGCACCGTTCCACCGGCCGCGCGGCCGATCTCCTCCCGCAGTTCTCCGATGCAGCGGGGGTGGTCGAGGTCGAGCAGCAGCCGGTTGTCGAGGTCGACGAGATACACGTACCGCGGCACGCGCCACCGCTCGCGCCATGCCGCGAGGTCCTCCAGGCCATGTCCGTCCAGCCGCCATTCAGCCGGCCGGAGCACCACCTTGCCGCGGGTCACCCGGGGTAGGAAGGTCGCGTTCGACACAGGTCCCCAATGGAATCCGCCGGGCAGCACGTACCCGTCGTGCGAGGCCTCCAGCAGGAAGCGGGCAACGTTCGGGGCGGCGAGGGGGCTGAGCATGTGGTGTTGCGTCACGACGATCTCGCGCTCCAGCCGCCGCGACCACAGGTGGAACCGCCGGTCGTCGGCGCCCACCAGGATGTCGTCCAACGGCAGTACGCGGTCGGCCGGCACGGAGGGACTGGTGTTGACGGGTATCTCGTACATCCCCAGGTCCGGGTGCGCGGCGACGTTCCCGGCCCGGCCGTACGTGGGGAGGTAGGCCACCTCGGCGTACGCCACGTGCGGCTGAAGTTTCTGCTCCCACCGGGCGAGGTCGCGCAGCTGGTCCGCCAGCCGGTCGCCGAGCAGGTCGAAGAAGCGCCCGAAGGTGCGTCCGCCGTGGGCGAGGCAGTCGGCTCGGAGGACGGCCCGCCACTCGCCCCGGTCGACGGCCTGCCGGTCGGTGGCCTCGATCTGCAGGTAGAGGTCCACCGCGGGAAGTAATGGTCCCACGGTCGCCTCGGGGGCAAGGCGGTCCAGCCAGGCGTCGGTGAGTTCCGCTTCCAGCATCCCCTCGCGCCAGGCCTGGTGCGCGAATTCGACGACGGCCCTGTCGTAGGAGGAGGTGTCCTCGGAGTCGGTGGCACTGTCGAGCCGGCCAGCCTTGCGGGTCGGCTCCGTGTAGGACTCGGGTGCGTCCAGCCCCTGGTCCGGGCCGAGCAGTTCCAGAACCGGCACGCGCACGCCGTGGCCGTATCGTTCGAGGAACTCCTCCCGGTACCGCCTCAGATGTGCGTTGGTGGTGCCGGTGGCCGCGCTCAGGCGCATGAGGACGTCCACCGTGTCGGCCGCCGCCTCGCCCACGGACCGGTTGAGCTCGTCGGACCGCAGGCCGATGGCGGAGTCCAGTTGGTACGTCTGACCCGTGTAACCCGGTACGAGTTTCTCCTGGGCCACTCGCAACCGGGCGAGCGAAACAGGGGCGTCTGCGTGCCGGACCAGCTCGACGACCTCGCGCAGTCGTTCGGCCACCTCTGCCGCCTGCGGGATCCCGGCAAGCCCGTCGAGCAGGTACTGCTCGGGCTGGGCTGTCGTCTGGGGCGGGCGAAGGTCGCTGGTGAGGAAGTTCAGATCCCACAGCCGCTGGAGAAGGTTCTCCTTCTGCGGACCGGTCGCCTCGGGGAAGGCGCCCGTTAGTGCGTCGATGAGCTCGGGGTAGGTAACGGGGGTGGCGGCGGCGTCCAGGACGGTGTGCACGGCGGGGGTTGCCCGGACGCGCACCGACGTGCGGTCGCTGTTCCCGTAGACGTCGGCATGTGGCAGGACCACCCGGTCACCGGAGACATGGGCTGTCGCGTTGCGGACGATTCTGAGGCTCCGCCAGGTCTCCTGGTCGTCCTCAAGCCGTTTGATGCAGGCGAGGATCCATGCCATGTCCGCGCGCACCCGGGTGCTGCTGATCACGGGGGTCTCCAACCGGGCGGTGGTGCGTCCGGAGAAGGTCCCGGCGGCGACGCCCGAGAATGCCCCGAAGGGTGTGGGTCGGGTCGACATCCGGGTGACATAGCGCCACAGCCGTGAGTGGACGCGCGCCAGGCTCTTCGGGGACATCCGTTCCAGCTGTGTGAGGCCCTCCGCCAGGCCCTCGCTGGCGACGAAGATCGCCCGCCGGACCTCGGGGTCGTCAGCCAGCCGTAACAGGGCGCCGGACGTGTGATCAGGGTCGCTCATGAACGCGCGGAACGTCTCCGCGGGCAGTGCGGGAGAGCGCAGGAGGTAGAAGTCGGCGGGTACGTACCGGGACATGCGCATCACCTTGCGAAGCAGGCCCGGAACCAGGCCGGACGGTCGTCGTTCAGGGCAGCGAGGATCGCGAGGGCGACTCCGGCGGCTCCGCACAGCAGGCCCGGGTCGTCCACCAGGTGTCCGGGCAGCTGGTGGTCCGCGAACACCGCCGGTCGTGCCTCGTCGGCATGCTCGAGCAGCCGGTCGAGCAGGACGGGGATCCGTTCGCGGGCGAGGCCGCTGAAGGGTGCGAAGGCGCGGCACATCATCAGCAGGCCGGCCTGTCCGTGACACAGGGTCGGCGACAGCGGTCCGGCCTGCGCAGCTCGCCGCAGCACGGCCTCGAACGCGGTGACGGCCGTAGTCAGTAGGCCGTTGTCACCGGTGCTGCGCGAGATGTCGAGCAGGGCCGAGGCGACACCGGCCGTGCCGTAGCACCAGGCGATCTGGTCGTGGCCGTGCAGGCGGGGCTGTTCGTTGCCGTCCACGTCAACCGCCACGCCGTCATGCCACAGCGGACCGAACTCGTCGGCGGCCTGATGAGCGAGGATCCAGGCGGTGAAGGTGGTGACGGCCGTGTCGAGTCCCGGGTGTCGGTGGCCGGACGCAGCAGCCGCAGCCAGCGCCGCGGCGACTCCGGGCACGCCGTGCGAGAAGCCGAGGTTCAGGTACCCGTGCGGATACCTGTCGTGGTCGTTCCCGACGGGTGGGTAGACGTCGGGGACCAGCAGCCAGCGGTGCGGGGTGTTCCGGGTCTGCGCAGGCTCGCTCAGCCACACCAGGTAGTCGAGGAGCCGGCCCACGGCCTCCCGGACGGCGGGGCTGGGGTTCTCGATGGAGACGAGGTAGGCGAGGACCCCCGCCGCTCCGCTGATCCAGTCATAGTCGGCGTCGGTGACCGCGCGTTCCACGGCCAGGTAGTCGGTGTCGAGCACCTGGGCGGCGAGTTGCTCGTGCACGCGGCGCAGGCTCGGCAGGAAGCGTGGCTCGTCGTGGGCGCAGTCGGCCAGTGCCAGGGCCAGTCCGCTGGTGCCACCGAAGATCCCGGGAACCTCCAGTGGTACGACGCGGGTGCCGAGCACGGCTTCCCGCATGTGCTCGAAGGCGGTGTCCCGGTCGCCGAGTCCCGCGCGGGCGGTGTACAGGTGCAACAGGGCTGTTCCGGCCTGGCCGTGGCTGAGGCTCGGCGGGTACCAGCCCACTGGGTGCGCCGACTGTTCCGCAGCGGTCAGAGCCAGTTCGGTCACCTGGCCGGTGGTCGAGGTCCGTTCGGCGACCAGGCGGACCGCGCGGTGTGCGCGTTCGATGAGCGTGTCCTCCTCGCCTCGAGCCGGCCAGCCGGCTGTTTCCCGGTTCTCACGCATGTCCATCCCTCGTGTCGCGGCCGTTCGGCTGTCGCAGTGGAAACGGGTGTTGCCGTGCTGAGCCCACGGCAACACCCGTTGTCGAAGGTGAGCCCGATCAGAGCGGGCTCATCCGGTTCAGTGCGAGTGCTCCTTCGGGCAGATGCCCGAGGTGCACACGGTCGTGCAGACGTAGGTGCAGTTGGCCTTGCAGGTCACCCGGGTGCAGACCGCGCGGGTGAGGAGCGAGGAGATGGATGCCGGTGCCCTGTCCAGGCCGGCGGTGGACGGCGAGGTAACCCGGACGTCCAGATCGAATGCGTTGCCGGACATGTGATTTCCTTTCGCGTGACAATTCCGTCGGATTACGGAATGACGCAGAGTCGGCCTCTGCTTGATTCCTATTCTGCTCGTCGGCCACACCGGCAGACATTGTCGTTCGCGACAGTATTGCGAGAAACGTACGACGCCAGGCAGAGGCTCAAACGGGAGTGTAGTTCCAACTTCTCGGCTATCGCCGAAAGGTGCGCGCGCACGGTTCGTTCAGTCAAATGAAGACGGTTCGCCATACTCTCGTTCGACAGACCTTCCGCCATCATGGAAAAAACCTCCGACTCCCGTGGAGTGAGGCGGTCCAGTCGCTGCAGGGCAGCCTTCCAGTGGGGTTCGTGTCCACTGACCTCACGCATGTGCGGATTTCTCCGACTGGAGCAGGTGGCTTTCGACCAGCTGCTGATAGGTCCGGTCTCTGGCGAGCAGTTCCTCATGTGTTCCGATGGAACTGACCCGCCCGCCGTCCATGACAACGATCCGTCGCGCCGAGCGGACCGTCGACAGCCGGTGGGCGATGACCAACAGGGAGCAGCGCTCGGAGACCCTCAGCAGAGCCTCGGCGATTTCCGCCTCGCTGACGGTGTCGAGGTGCGAGGTGGGCTCGTCCAGCACCAGCAGGTCGGGCTCGGCGAGCAGGGCGCGGGCGATGGCCACGCGCTGGCGCTCGCCGCCCGACAGGCGCAGCCCTCGTTCGCCCACCTCGCTGTCGAGCCCGTCCGGCAGGCGTCGCAGGAGTGCGTCGAGGCCAACCGTGTCGAGCACGTCGCGGATCGCGTCCTCGGATGCGTCCGGTGCGGCGTACGTGAGGTTGTGGCGCAGGGAACCGTAGAGCAGCGGTGTGTGCTGTTCCACCAGCGCCACATGCCGTCGGTAGCCGCGGTGTTCCAACTTCCTGAGGTCGGTGCCCCGGAAGAGCACCGCTCCGTCATCCGGGTCGTAGAAGCGCTCGATGAGGGAGGTGACCGTGGTCTTGCCCGCGCCAGACCTGCCCACCATCGCGAGGTAGCCGTACTCCGGAATCCGGAGCGACACCCCACTCAGGACCTGGCGGTCCCCGTACGAGAAGGAGACGTCCACCAGTTCGAGCAGTGGGCCTGGCCCTCGGGTAGGCGCCTCGACGGGGTCTGACGTGGACTCCACGGGCAGTCTCAGGGCTTCCTGAATGCGTTTCAGTGACCCGAGGCCGCGCTGGATGAGGGCGACGGCACTGAACAGGCCGGCCAGCGGCATCACCAGGTAGGTCGCGTAGAGCAGGAAGGCGACGAGTGCGCTGATCGTCATGTCGCCGTTCGAGACTCGTACCGCGCCGATGAGCAGCACGAGCAGGAACGATCCGTTGACCGCGACCTCCATCACCGGTCCCACGAGTGAACCCAAACGGGCCGATCGCACCCCACTCGTGAAGGCGGCCTCGGCGGCCGCGCCGATGCGTCGGGCTTCGCGGAGTTCCGCCCGGCAGGCGCGCACGGTGCGGATGTTGCCCAACGCCCGTTCGAGATCGGCTGTCATGGTGCCGACGTCCGTGAGGGACTGCTCGGTGGTCCCGCGGATCCCGGTCATGACACCGGCGACGACGACAGTTGCTGCGGCGATCGTGGCGATGACAATGCCGAACATGACGGGGTCGAGCCACAGCATCAGTCCACCCGTACCGACGGCCGTGAGCGCCACGGTGACGAGTTGGACGAAGCTGCCCGCCACCATGTCGCGCAGCACGGTCGTGTCCGTGCCCACGCGGGAAAGCAGGTCACCGGTCCGGTGGCGGTCGAAGTCCCCAATTCTTGCGAGCAGCAGCCGGTTCGCCAGAGTCTTGCGCAGCCGCAGGACCACCCCCTCGCCAGCCACGTCGAGCAGGAACTGGCCCAGGCCCTCGATGCATGCCTGAGCGGCGAACAGCCCGGCGAGCAGCAGTGCCGGGCCGGCCAGCGGCTCGCCGGACCCCACCCGGTCGATCAGCCGCATCGTGAGCAGCGGCTGTAACAGCCCGAGCACCGTGCCGACGACCGTCAGAGCGAGCGCCCAGGCGACCGTCGTCCGCCGCTCCAAGAGCAGCGCGAACAGGTCGCGGTAGCCGACGCTTTCACCCGCAGCCGTACCGGCCATCGGGACCCTCCTTCGCATCGTGTGGTGCCACGCTGAACAGCACCCGGAAGTAGCCCACGGGGACGCCCTCCCCCACCATGCGGCCGTCGCTCTCCACCCAGGCGTGCGCGGCGAACGGCGGGGCCGTACGGATGCCGACGCACCACGTCGGCCAGACACCGCGGGCCCGGCACAGCAGCGCGGTCGCGATCGACCGCTGCAGGCACCCTTCGCGTCCCGCGCACAGCAGGCTGACGGTGGTGACCGCGTCCCGCGCGGCCTGTACCTGCTCGAAGCGGGCTGGTTGTGCCCCTCGTGCGAGGGCGGTCAGCAGTCGGCGGATGCGCTCCGGTGACAGGCGTGTGAGCGGCTTGGCCGTCCCCACGGCCAGGCGCGCGGCCAACCGCGCACGCCAGGGGACGGCTGACGGGGGACGCAGGACGGTCTGGAAGCTCACCGGTCCACCAGCCCCGCCTCGACCAGGGCCGCGACGAGCGCCTCGGCGTCGGAGCGTGCTCGTTCCGCACCGACCTCGAACTCGTCGGTGAGCCGGGTGGTGACGGAGTCGATGTCGCCGCCTGAGGTCAGTTCGTCCAGTGCCAAACTGCCCGTCGGGTTCAGTTCCCAGTACCTCCCGGTGCGTCCGTCCAGCAGAACCTTCCCGTAGTCGGTCTCCACCAGTGACACGTCGGCTCTCAGCCGCATCGTTTCCCCCTTCGGACGGCGCTCAGACGGTGCGCAGCCATATCTCGCAGGCCAGCGTGGAATCGAGACCTGCGTAACGGAGTTCGGGCGAGGACGGCTGCAGCGTGGTCGCGAGGAGCCTGTCCGCGTCGACCAGCCCCAGCCGGGCGAGACGGGAGTCGTGCCACAGCTCCGCGATCCGGGCCCGGTTTTCCCTCAGGCCGTTGGCCGCGTCGACGGACGCCTCACCCTTGGTCTCGCGCTTGAGCACCTCGGAGGGCACCACGCCACGCATCGCAGCCTTGAGAAGGGGCTTGTACAGCCAGGGTGAGGAGCGGTCCTCCGGCTGTACCGACCAGCTGGCCTCGATCACGTGGTCGTCGAAGAACGGGCTGGCCATCGGCAGACCGCCCTGCTCGGACACCTGGTGCAGGACGCGGGTCACGCGTGTGCCGTGGTGCAGGATGTTCAGTTCGTTGTGCTGAGCCCGGGTCCCGCCCAGGGGGATAGCTGACTGTGCCGCCAGCCGCATTCGGCGGCGTACGGCGGCGACAGCGTCCGGCGTCGCCCAACCGGGCATCCGGGGTGGGACGTCCCAGGCAAGGACGTCCGCACTGTGCGGCGCCGCCCGGGGAGCGGTGAGCCGGTCGGCACTGGCAACCAGCCACTGGCCATAGGACCTGCGGTCACCGATCACCGACAGGGCGTCCCGCAGTGACCACCTGTTTTGCGCCCGGTATGCGCGAAGGTGACGCAGTGCGCCGAACGGCTCGGTGGCCAGCCGTTGGAGTACGTGCGCCGGGTGCCCCCACAGGACGTGATCGCCGCCCATCCCAGTGAGATGCAGTTCTGAACCGCGGACCGCCATCTCGTCATGACCAGCGAGTTGCCGGGGCTGGTCGAGGATGGTCGGCGTCGGCTCGTCGACCGGTCCGGTGACCTCCAGTAGTCCACTGTAGAACAGCGGGACCTGGTCGACGGGGAGCACGAGGTGCTCCGCGTGCTTGAGGCCGGCCGCAGCCAGCTTCGCCCAGTGGACGTCGTCGTCACCAGGATCACGGCTCGCCATGGTGAGGGCGAACGGTGCGGCACCGGCAGCGGCGGCCACGGCACAGACAGCGGTGGAGTCCAGCCCTCCGGACAGGTCCGAACTGACCGTCGTCGCCGCCCCCGTGCGCACACGGACCGCCAAGTCGAGTTCCCGGCGTAGCAGTGCCGCCCCCTCCTCCAGACCCAGCCGGGGCTCAGGGGGACTCCACCACCGCGTGCGGGAAACGCCGTCCGGGCCGGTGTCCAACTGAAAGCCCGGTGGCACAGCGTGAACACCCCGCCACAACGGCACATCGCCGAGCGGATGGGGGACCGAGTCCAGCAGACGGACGGCGAGCAGTTCCTCGTCGAGGGGAGCGCCGACCAGCCCGGCGACGACGTCGGCGCGATTGCTCGCCACTGTCACGCCTGCCGTGTCGGCGTGGAACACCCGCCTCATCCCGGACGCGGTCCCCCGGACCCGCAGCCGGCTGCCCCCCGCGACGACGATGTGGAAGTCGCCGCGCAGGGCTGCCAGCTTGCGGGCGGCGGACGCGATGTCACGCTCGTGAGCGAGGCGCTGCGCGATACCGTCCTCGTCCGCGGAACTCGACCCGATGACCGCGACCTGGAGACCGTGCCGGGTCGTCGTGACGAACGCGGAGCCCCAGGAGCCGATCAGCAGGGGCCGGCCGGAAGGATGGAGCACCCGCTTTGGGGCCTTGTTTCTTCGTTGTTCTTCGAGACGCGAGGCCACGGCGAGGCCGGCCTCACAATCAGGCAGTACCACAAACCAGCTTTCGCCGTGGCTCGACATAGTTCTCCAGAGATCGCTACCAACCCAGCGGCAGACGGACCCTGGGCTCATGCGGACCGCGCCGCAGGAATCCGGTGTCCAGTCGGAAGTCACCGGCAATGAACATCGCCGGCGCCTCGTAGATCTTCCGTCCCATGCTGTTCACCTCCCTTCCGTATGGAGTAGACGCGGTGCCCCGTGGGGTCTTCCGGTCGCCAGCGAATCTAGGCGCAGGTGAATGCGGCGATCAATGAAAGACCAATTCCTGTACTCTGCGTGGTCACCACGGAGAGTACATCAACCGACCCTCGGGGCTACGGCGCTGCCTGGCCTTTTGCCCATGCTCCGAGTCATCGCGCACGAAGGGATCCTCGGCCAGGAGAGATGGTTTCCCTGGCTTTATCGTGACCCTGGGTATTAGCTTCCTTGCCACTGTCGCGGCGGTGCCGCCCGTCACGCGGCACCACGCCCGTGCGGCCTGAACGCCGTGCGGCCTGCTCCCCCACGTCGGGCCGCCGCGGCGGGCAAGGCCCCAGCGGGGCGCGGGCCTTGCGATGGCGGAATTCGGTGTATTGCAGCCACGACGGCGGCCCTCGGAATCCCGGAGACGTCGGCAAGGTTCACGACGTAGCGGAGCTGCTCCGATATCTCCGCGAGGCCCACTTTGCGCGCCGAGTGCACCACGACCGCGCCACGGCCCCGGCCGAAGTCGATCAGCCCTTCGGCGCGCAGCATCCGAAGCGCCCGGAGGACGGTGTTCTTGTTCGCGCCATATAACTTTCCGAGTTCACCCGACGAAGGCAGGTACGCGCCCTGGGCATAGACACCCGACACGATCTCCTGCTTGAGCTTGCGCCCTATCCGGGTGTAGAGCGCCGACCCGGCACCTGGTGCGGCGCCGGCTCCAATGTTCCTGCCAGCTGGATCGACACTGGATGCGGGCGGATGTGGTACGGATGTCATCAGAGCGTTTCCCCCTTGTGCTTTTCCTTCAGTGCACCGGTGCGGCGCAGACTCGAAGAGTCGTCGAAGGGTTGCCGCACCAAGCGTCCGCCGGAGGTCTGCCGGCGTGGCGTTCGGGCATCGACTTGACAGATTCTGGCTGTGACAGCGGCGACGGGACATGCCGGGCCAGGGACGAAGTACTACCAGGCAGGCCCCAGCATGGGGCTCGCAGGCCAGCCGTGCGAGGAACCGCCTTCCTAGGGCCACCACGTATGGCCGCAGCGGCCGCCACGACCGTCGTCCCTGCGCGTACGGGCCCTGTCGGTAATTCTGCGGATACCCCTGCGCGTCCTGTTGAGCTGGCGGGAAATATCCGCGGTGACCTGCATGGATTCCTCAAACTACTCAAGGAGACCGGTGGCGATCGGGGACCATTCGCCCCCAGGCGTGTACAGCTCCCCGATCGCCTTGCACACCACGACAATCTCCGCCATCAAGCGATGGAATTCGGCCACATCCGTTTTGGTGAAGTCGTCGTCAGCCAGTTGAAGCGCCGTCCGCACAGTTGGCGCACGCATATACGCGCCTCCGATTCAACGATTGAAAATCAAACGGATCACGGCCATGTCCGTCACGGGAAGTTGTCCATCGGACACGGCTCGACTAGCCCAGGATCGTGCTAGGTCCAATAAGCAATGTCAACGATCGTTTTCAGCTAAAGGATCGTTGAAAGCATGCAGTGCGCGACACCCGCTGGTCTTGCCCACCTGGGCTCTAGACCAGACAGTGTGGCGCTGCAGGTGGTGCCTGACGTTGCGGACTCACCCACGCCCCATCCGCAACTGTCCGGCACTTCGCGGGGCAGGTCACGGGCCGCACCAACGGCGCCCGCAACACGGAATGACGGCGTGCCGCATCTGCAGAGCTACACCAACAACGCCCGCCATGACAGATGTCGAGTAGCCACGCACTGCCTCGTGACGTCCTGCCGGCACGAGCGGACCGATGCACAACAATCTCATTTTCGGCGATAAATGATCGTTGAGCCTGCCACCAGGGGCGCTGTAAGGTGCCATGCACAGACCAACCTAACCATCCGTAGCCTGGGAGTGTCTCAGTGGGCTCTGCCTCACCCCTGCCGATGACGCTTGCGCGCCTCGAGGCACTGCTCAAAGAACGGGGCATGAATCGATCGCAAGTGCTCGACATCGGGGAGCTGGCAGCAAAGGCGGCGCTGCCCCAAAACACCGTCGCCGTCCTACTCAGAGGCGGCCACACTCCGGCCGACACCGTGGCAGCCCGGGTCAGTGCACGTATCAAGATCCTTGCTGATGCATACTTGGCACGCACCGGAAAGCCTATGTCAGACCTGGCTGGCAGCATTTCCCGACAGCTGGGTGTTTCCTCTTTCTGGGCACGTCAGGTGTGCTCTGGCGACAAAGTACCGAGTGTTGAACTGCTGCACGGCCTGGTGGGATTCTTCGGTGTCGAGGGAGGCGAGGCGTTTTTCACCGCCCCAGCTGCTGAGGCCCTCAACCGCGTACTGCTGCCCATGTTGGCCGCGCTGCAGCAGACGTCAGGGAGGCCGGAGGTCGATGGTTCAGCCACTTCGCCGGCGGAGCGCGAAGCTGCGGTGCCCTCACCCCGGGAGGCGGACGCCGAGAACCCGCCGAGGCCTGCGCAGCCGCCGTCCGCCGTCCCGGATCTCTCGGCGCGACTGAACCGCCTTTTCGCGGTCATGCACCCCAGAGGGCGTGAGACGTACACCTCGCACGAGGTTGCCGAGACAATCACCGCGCACGGGGTCAAGATCACAGCAGCACAAGTCGAGGAGCTACGACACGGCACCTGGACTTCGCCGAGTCCTGAGCAACTCGATGCGCTCGCCAGCTTCTTCGGCGTACCCGTCGGCTACTTCGTCAACGACGAAGTAGCGTCTCAGGTCTCCGCAGATCTCAACCTCGTGGAGACGCTGAAGTCCCAGGGCATCGGCCCCCGCCAGATCGCTCTTCGGGCAGTCGCCGACCTGGACGAGGAGGCGCTTGCTGCCCTCGTCCCGGTGATCCAGCACCTGCAGCGGGCAAGCAAGCGGCAACGGATGTGAGCTGCTGGTAGGGCGGTATACGAAGATGCTCCACTGCAGGCAACTGGGTTGGGTCCGGCGGTCCATGCGGACTTCCGCCGCTGCCGAGCGAGACAGGCGCCGCGGTGGTGAGGGGGGGAGCACGAAAGTGGTCTTTGTCCAGTGGCAGTGGGCCGACCCGGGGGGAGCGGGGATGAATGACAGGGAACTGCGTCGCTACTGCGCCGATCTGGTCCGGCAACTCGACATCCCCGAGCCGTTCAACATCAATGCCCTCGTCGACCAGATAGAGGAGCGCCGCGGACGTGCCATCTCGCTCGTACCGATGCCGCTCCCCGCCGACCGAGGCCTGTGCGGCATGTGGGTCGCAACATCCGACGTGGACTACGTCATCTACCAGGAGGAGGCCAGAAAAGCGCACCAAGGCCACATCGTCCTCCACGAGATCGGCCACATGCTCTGCGAGCACGAGTCCACCCCGGCAGAGGAGGAAGAGGTCTCCCGACTCCTTCTGCCGAACATCGACCCGGCGCTAGTGCGCACCGTCCTCGGGCGCACCTGCTACGACCGGAGCGAGGAGAGGGCTGCCGAGCTTGTTGCCTCGCTGATCCCCCTGCAGGCCGCCAACGCCGCTCCCCGGCCGACGCCAAGTCTTTCGGAAGACGTGGTCAACCTCGTCAGCCACCTCGAGCGCTCCCTGGGGCGCAGTTCCACACCAAGGACATAGCCGAGTGTTATTCAATGTCGTCTACGGAACGCTCTCCTTGATCACTTGGAGCGCGTTCGCCTTCAAGCTGAGAGACCTCGCCCGCGACTGGCGCAACAAGGAACTGCAGCGGCTGTGTCTGGCGATCGCAATGTTCGCCGCACCGTTCGGCTTCGCCGCTCCCCCGGTGTACGTACGTGTCGATGCTCTGATCGGCACGCCCAACATCAGTTCGCTGATCATCTACACGACCGTGGAGGTCTGCCTCACCTCGTTCCTGGCCCTCCTCGTCAGCTGGTCGTCTGCGCAGTCGAAGGTCCGGCTCCGTCACCGGCTGATCCTCGGATACGCCCTCGCCACGGTCACCACGAACTGGGTGCTGTTCTTCCTGGGGGACGCCACCGATACGTCGCATGCCCTTGACTTCGACGTTCACTATGCCAAGACCGCATACATCTGGGAGTTCCTCCTCGTCCACCAGACCCTGTACACAGTCAGCATGATCGGGCTGATCCGGCTCTGCTGGCGCTACTCCAAGATCGTCGGCCAGCCTTGGCTGCGGCGCGGCCTGCGCATCGTCACCGTGGGAGCAGTCGCCGGCTTGGGCTACTGCCTGCCCAAGGTCATCTCCCTCATCTGGGACAAGCTCGGCATCTCACCACTCGGTTTCGTCAACTCCGTTGTGGCCCCCATGTTCGCCAGCGTCTCGGCGGCACTCTTCGCCATAGGGTTCACCATGCCCGCCTGGGGGGTCGGCCTCGGCCGGGTCATGGCATGGATGTCCGACTACCGCACCTTCCACCGCCGCTACCCCCTTTGGCAGGCGATCACCCGTGCCTTCCCCGAAGTCGTCCTCGTCACCCCGCCGACCTCCCGCAGGGAACTGGCTCGCGACCTCCGGTTCTTCCTCGGTCGCCAGGTGATCGAGATACTCGACGGCGAAATGAGACTTCGTCCCCACCATGACCCGGAGATCAGCCGCATGACACGAGAAGTAGCGGCGAACCAGAACATCCCCGGTGACGAGGCGGATGCCGTTGCAGAAGCCGCGCAGATCGCAGCAGCCCTTCAGGCTCGGTCCACCGGCCACGAGGCGTCAGGGGGACATGGCACAGACTTCGACGACGCCGCCAACGGCGACCTCAGCAAGGAAGGTGCTCGTCTGACCCTGGTCGCCGACGCCTTCAGCACCTCCCCCGTCATCCCCGCCGTTCTCGAGCGGCTCCAGTCGGCGAAAACGGACGCATGAGCAACACCGAACAGACCGGCAGCGTCTCGTCGCTGCTCAGTGAAGCACTCGTCGCTGACCCACATGGCACCTATGCCCGGCTCCGTGAAGCCGCCCCGGTCCACCGCACCGCCACTCCCGACGGCGAACCCATGTGGCTGATCACCCGGTACGCCGAGGCCCGCGCGGCTCTGGCAGACCCCCGGCTCTCCCTGAACAAGGCAAACGCCAAGACCAGCGGCGAGTACAGATCCTCCATGCCCCCTGAGCTCGATACTCACCTGCTCAACATGGATCCGCCCGACCACACTCGCCTGCGCCGGCTCGTCGCCAAAGCATTCACTCCTCGTCGCGTCGAGGGCCTGCGCATGCGCATCCAGAAGCTGACCGACGAACTCCTCACCACGATGACCGGCCCTCGCGTGGACCTCGTCCACGCCCTGGCCGTCCCACTGCCGATGAGCGTCATCTGTGAACTGCTCGGCATCCCGGAGACAGCGAGGCTCGACTTTCGGGCCTGGACCGACACACTCTTCTCACCAGCGCCAGGCGCGGCAACGGAGTCACGCACTGCGATGAGGCAGATGCACCAATTTCTCAAAAGTGTTATCGAGGAAAAACGAAACAGTCCGACCGAGGACCTTCTGTCTGCCCTCGTCCAAGCCCGCGACGACCGCGACGTACTCACCGAGCCTGAACTCGTCTCCCTGGCGTTCCTCACTCTGTTCGCCGGCTACGACAACGCCGTGCATCTCATCGGCAACACAGCATTGAGTCTGCTGCTGCACCCCCGACTGCTGACGGCGGTGCGAGGTGGCGCCGTCCCGATACGGTCGGTGGTCGAGGAGACGCTGCGCTGGAACCCCCCTTTCGCACTGGCGGTACGCCGCTTCGCCCTCGAAGACGTCAGCATCGGTAACGCTCTCATCCCCGCTGGCAGTCGAGTGTGGGTCTCCATCGCTTCGGCGAACCGGGACGGGCGGGAGTTCCCGTCTCCCGAGGTGTTCGACCCGACCCGTACACCAACTCACTTGGCGTTCGGCTACGGAGTGCACTACTGCATTGGCGCCCCGCTCGCGCGGATGGAGGCGGAAATCGCCGTATGGTCCCTTATGAAACGGTTCTCCGAGCTTGAACTGGCGGTGGGGCTTAACGAGTTGGAGTGGTGGCCGACGTTTCACAAACGGGGACTGCGCAGCCTCCCTGTAATGACTTGCTGACGGGCCGCCGCGCCATAGAGCGCCTGCCTCGCTTCATACTCAGCGGTCATCTCGACGACTGTCAGCAGCGAGCGCGCAACCACGCCGAGGTCATGCAGCCGTGCCGACCGGTCAACTCTCGGCGCCGCTGGGCCAAGTACATCGTCCGCGTACCCCAGCGTGTGCATCGCGGCGCCCCGCATCTCGTCCTCGAGCGTAGGGGTGAGCGCCGCGGCCTCGGGCGAAAGCTGCTAGAGCCCGGCGCCGAGTCGGGGCCGAGCGGAGTCCTCGTCGTCGTTCCCGTCGAGGATCGATGCCGCCCGTTCGGTGACTGGTGCTGCCTGGCGTCGGGCGCGGGCCGGATGCGGTGCTCGTTCACGGGCAAGGTCGGCGACAGCGAGGCGGTACAAGAACTCTTCCTCGCTGGCGGCTCCGGCCAGGGCGTGGCGGACGCTCTCCCGCAGCGTCTCGCGGGGTGTCTCGATACGGCCGGATCGCTCGGCCTTGGAACGTTCGGCGCTAGTGGGGCGCTGGGCGGCGGTGTGGTCGCCGCCGTTGAGGATCTGGGGGCCGAAGTCGGTTTCGGTCTCTCGGCATTCGGTCTGGGCACGGATGCCGTCTTCGCGGACGAGGGTGGCAACGGACGTTGATGTGGTCGTCGGCACGACGTACGGCGATCCACCGGGACTACGATCTGCCACAGGCCAGAAGAGTTGCCCGAATCTGCGTTCCAGGGGCTTTCAGCGCTGTCCGAGGGACTAACGAGGGACTTTCCGCCGCCTGACGCGGCAAGCTCCTGAAAGAGCGGAGAGGGCACTCCGCTGCAGGTCAGAGTCCCTTTCAGAGGCAAAGCCGCAGGTGGCGGCAGACGAGTCGGCTGTACGCCGGGGTCAGTCCCAGCGGCAAGCACCATGTGATCGTCGACCGCCACGGGACCCCGCTTGCCGTCTCACTGACCGGCGGCAACCGGCACGACGTCACCCAGCTCGTCCCGCTCCTGGAGGCCATTCCGCGCATCCGGGGCCGGCGTGGCCGCCCCCGCCACAAGCCGAAGCGTCTGTACGCCGACCGAGGCTACGACTTCCGCAAGTACCGCCGACTCCTGTGGGTCCGCGGCATCGTCCCGAAGATCGCCCGGCGCGGCGCCCCCATCGACCGCGGCGCCCGCCTCGGAATCGACGTAGAAATCGTCCAACGCGGCTCCAGCGGATAAGGGTTTAAGGTGATCCCCCCACGACGGGTGGTCGAGCGGACCTTCGACTGGCCTATGCACCACCGCCGTCTCGCACGCGACTACGAAACCCACTTCCCGCCGCTCCGAAGCCGTGATCCACGCCGCGGTGATCGACCTCATACGCCGACGAGTCATCAGTGAGTCCACCCCGAACTGGCGCGACACCTGAACCTCGAACCAAAACCTCGCTGGAACAACAAACGCCGTTTCAGGTCAATCACGGCTGGCACCGGTTGCGGCTGATCTCTTCCTGCTCGGTGACCTCATCGGCCGCTACGCGATCGGCAGCTACAGCAAGCTCGCTCCCTACGGCCGCACAGCGGCCCTCCGCGGGAGCCGTCAGGGCGCTGCCGAGCGCGGGCTTGCCCACTGCACGCATCAGGTCACCGCTCAACTCCCCCTCGTCGTAGGCCCCCTGCGCCTCCACCGCCGCCTCGCACACGACTGCCCCCTTTCCCGCGTCACGACCGACACCCCGCACACGAAACCTTCCGTGTCGATACAAGCACCCTCCGTACTGAGGGATGTGCTGGTCAGAGTAGAGCGGGACGACCACGCTCGGTGACGTGAAGACGCAGATCTCCCACGCGGTGAAGCACTACAACGACGACAAGGTCGACCGGCAGGGAGAGTTCCGCGGCATGCAGCTGGTCGGCGGCGAGTTCTACTGCCCGCTGATGCCGGCCCCGCTCATCACTGCGGGCGCCACATACATCGACAGCCGCACGGACGAGGACCGCGCCCACGCACTCAACCTGATCCAGTCCCGGAAGGACTACCAGACCAAGATCAAGGAGTACGGGCCCGCAGGGGACCAGCGTAGACAGTGCCCCGCCCTCGGGTCCCACGCCACGGTCACCTGCTACCGCCGGCCCCAGCCACGCCCGTCCACCGTCGTCGACCTCGACGCCCCCACTGCCCGTACCCCAGCAGCCCTGTCCACCATCCCCAGGCCCAAGCGGGATACCCCCGTCTACCCCGACATCTGCAGGGGGAAGAGCATCACCGTCCCGGGCACCGTGTTGGCCGAGTGGCGGCAGAAATACCCCCTGTTCACCCCCCTGTGGCAGGAAGCCTGGTCCGGACTGCGAAGTCAGAACGAGGGCGGCAACGGCAACCTCAAGAAGTCCGCCCTCGACAGCATCGACAATCCCCAGCTCCGCCTGCCGCACGGACGCGTCGCACAGACCCTGCTCAATGCCGTCATCATCTTCGTGGCGAACCTCAGAGCCATCCGACGGTTCCTCCGCGACCAGGGCATCCAGCCCCGCAAAGCCGGCACGCAGAGCGCCGCAACCCCACCTGGTGAGCCCTTCGACCCGCCCCAGGCGCGACCGCTTCCGACCGAGCAGGTCGAGCCTCCGCCACGCGAGTGACACACCTCCGCCGCGCTCTGCCTCCTGAAAACCCCACATGCCTGCGCCACGGCCACCAGCCGTCGCACAGGCATGTCCTGTTTCCGCAGATGAGAGACGCAGCACTCGGACCGCCACCGCACCAACCCCTCACCGAGCCGATCACGAGGCCCGAAGGCCCAGAAACGACGAAATACCGGCGAGTAACATGACTCGACCGGTAATTCGTGAACGCTTCGGGGCGATCTCGTGAACGTCCCTTGTCTGTGTCCGAGGGGGGACTTGAACCCCCACGCCCGATAAAGGGCACTAGCACCTCAAGCTAGCGCGTCTGCCATTCCGCCACCCGGACCAGGTGTCTGCCGCCTGGCGGGGTGTGTTCCCCGCGGCGACATGGACAACAATACCAAGGTTTCGGAGTGCGTTTCACCTGCGTATCCGTCTGCGGGGCGGCTGGGGACCCGGGGCGATGACGACGGGATACGGACGGCAAGACCCTGCGTACCCTGCGTGAGAGACGGGTTGTGGACGGCCGGCCCGGGCTCAGGGGCAGCGGACGACCTGTCCCGCGTACGACAGGTTGCCGCCGAAGCCGAACAGCAGCACCGGGTCGCCGGTGCTGAGCGCTCCTCGCTCGACCAGCTTGGAGAACGCGAGCGGGATGCTGGCGGCCGAGGTGTTGCCGGATTCGGTGACATCGCGGGCGATCACCGCGTTGACGGCGCCGAGCTTCTCGGCCAGCGGCTCGATGATCCGCAGGTTGGCCTGGTGCAGGACGACCCCCGCGAGGTCCTCGGGCGCGACGCCCGCCTTCTCGCAGGCCTTCCGGGCGATGGCCGGCAGCTGGGTGGTGACCCAGCGGTAGACGCTCTGCCCTTCCTGCGCGAACCGCGGCGGCGTCCCCTCGATCCGCACGGCGTGCCCCATCTCCGGCACCGACCCCCACAGCACCGGACCGACCCCCGGCTCCTCCCCCGGCGGGCACGCCGTGAGGACGGCTGCCCCGGCGCCGTCGCCGACGAGGACGCAGGTCGAGCGGTCGGTCCAGTCGGTGACGTCGGACATCTTGTCGGCGCCGACGACCAGGGCGCGGGTGGCCGCCCCGGCCCGGAGCGTGTGGTCGGCGGTGGCCAGCGCATGGGTGAAGCCGGCGCACACCACGTTGACGTCCATGGCGGCGGGCTGCGGAATGCCGAGCCGGGCCGCGACCCGGGCGGCGGTGTTCGGGGAGCGGTCGATCGCCGTTGAGGTGGCGACGAGGACGAGGTCGATGTCGCCCGGGGTGAGGCCGGCCGCGGCGAGGGCCTTGGCGGCGGCGTGCGCGGCCAGTTCGTCGACGGGCTCGTCAGGGCCGGCGATGTGCCGGGTCCGAATGCCCACCCGGCTGCGGATCCACTCGTCACTGGTGTCGACCATGCCTGCCAGGTCGTCGTTGGTGAGCACCTTGGCGGGCTGGTAGTGACCGATGGCGGCGATGCGTGAGCCGTTCATGCCGGGGATCCCCTCGTGCCGTGGGTAGCGGGATCCCCCAGTCTGATCAGTGACTCACGGGTACGAGGGCAGGTGAACCCACAGGAATCGGGCGCCGGGATTGTCGGCTCTCCTCAGCCGCGACCCGTCCCCGCCCCGGACAGAGCCGCCTCTCGCTCTCCATGTGCAGGACAATGAGATCGTGGAGGTCACCTCGGCCGCACGCGCCCGGTGACCGACGGCAACCTCTGCATCAAGGGCCGTTTCCGCTGCCAGTGCATTGCCAGTACATACAGAACCGGGGCTGATCAGAACATGGGACGTGTCACGGAACGACGCAAGGTCCTCCGTATCCGGGACGGCGCGGTCTCCACCCGGCCGGACACGCTCGTCGCCGAGGAACCCCTGGAGATCCGGCTGAACGGCAAACCGCTCGCGATCACCATGCGCACCCCCGGCGACGACTTCGCGCTGGCGGCCGGCTTCCTGGTGAGCGAAGGCGTCCTGGCCTCGGCAGCCGATCTGCAGAACATCGTCTACTGCGCCGGGGCGACCGCGGACGGTTCGAACACCTACAACGTGGTCGACGTGAGGACCGCACCGGGTGTCACGCTCCCGGACTTCGGCCTGGAGCGGAACGTCTACACCTCCTCCTCGTGCGGGCTGTGCGGCAAGGCGAGCCTGGACGCCGTCCGTACGACCGCGCGCTGGCCGATCGCCGACACTCCCCCGCTCCGGATCACGCCCGAGCTGCTGGCCGCCCTTCCCGACCGGCTGCGGTCGGCGCAGCGCGTGTTCGACCGGACCGGGGGCCTGCACGCGGCGGCCCTGTTCAGCGCGGAGGGGGAGCTGCTGGACACCCGGGAGGACGTGGGCCGGCACAACGCGGTCGACAAGCTGGTCGGACGGGCGCTGCGCAACGACGGACTGCCGTTGTCCCGGACGATCCTCATGGTCTCCGGCCGGGCCTCCTTCGAACTGGCCCAGAAGGCGGTCATGGCGGGCATCCCGGTGCTCGCGGCCGTGTCGGCGCCCTCGTCGCTCGCGGTGGACCTGGCCGCGGAGACCGGCCTGACCCTGGTGGGCTTCCTGCGCGGCAGCTCGATGAACGTCTACGCGGGCGAGGACCGGATCACCCTGCAGAAGCCGGCCGCCCAAACCTGACCGGCCCGCTCCCCGACCGCGATCGCCCGATGAACATCCACACGGGCGAGGACCGGACCACCCCACAGAAGCCGGCCGCCCAAACCTGACCGGCCCGCTCCCCGACCGCGATCGCCCGATGAACACCCACGCGGGCGAGGACCGGACCACCCTCCAACAGCCGACCGCCCAGACCAGACCGGCCCGCTCCCCGACCGCGATCGCCCGATGAACATCCACACGGGCGAGGACCGAACCACCCTCCAACAGCCGGCCGCCCAGACCAGACCGGCCCGCTTCCCGACCGCGATCGCCCGGACGGCCGACGCGTAGGGACACCGGACGCGCAGGGACACCGGACGCGCAGGGACACCGGACGCGCAGGGACACCGGACGCGTAGGGACACCGGACGCGTAGGGACACCGGGCGCCGACAGGGCCCTTTCCGTCGGCCGGGCCGGCTGCCCTCGCGCGACGGCGGGAAGCCGCTCACCCTACGTCCGCCTGTCGGCCCCCGTGCCGGAGATCCGGAGCAGCAGGTCCATGAACTGGTCGCGTTCGTCGGCCGACAGCGGGGCGAGCAGCTCGTCGTTGGCCTGCCGGGCGGCCCGCTCGCAGCGTACGAGCAGACGGGCGCCGTCGTCGGTGAGGGAGACGGCGTTCTTGCGCCGGTCCCGGGGGTCGGGGGCGCGATCGACCAGGCCCGCGGACTGCAGGTCGTTGAGGATGCCGACGACGTCCTTCGGGTCGAGGCTCACGCTGCGGCCGAGGTCGGCCTGGGCCACCGGGGCGAGGTCGCGGACGGCGGAGAGGACGACGTGGTGCCACATCTTGAGCCCTTCGGCGGCGAGGGCGTCGGCGACCAGGGTGCGGCCCCGCGCGGCGGCCCGGCCGAGGAGCCAGCTGGGCAGGGAGCGGATCGCGGGCAGGGGTGCTTCGGCCATGGCGGCAGCCTAGCCGAACAATCATTGGACTTCCCAACAAACTTCCCCTACCGTTGGGCCTCCCAACGATTTCGTGGGTGTTCCCAACGATATTCCGTGCCGGCTCGCCCGGCCCCTGGAGGTTGTCGTGCGTCGCGTCCGATACGAGTCCGTCGGCGGACCCTTGTTCGTGGAAGAGGCGCCGGTTCCCGAACCGGGCCCCGGGGAGCTGCTGGTGCGCTGCGCGGCCGTCGGCGTCACCCTGCCGATGGTCCGCAAGGTGACCGAGGCGGCGGAGCCGGTGCCGCTGGGCGGTGAGATCGCGGGCGAGGTGGTCGCGGCCGGCGAGGGCGTCACCCGCTTCCGTGCCGGCGACCGGGTGACCGGACTGTGCTTCGGGCACGGGTACGCCGAGTTCGCCCTGCTGCACGAGGCCATGACCACACCGATACCGGACGAGGCCGACGCCGTGACCGCGGTCGCACTGGTACGCAGCGGTCTGGTGGCGCTGGGCGCGCTGGAGGCGGCACGGCTCGCGCCGGGAGAGTCGGTCCTCGTCACGGCGGCGGCGAGCGGCGTCGGGCATCTCGCCCTGCAACTGGCGCGGGCGCGGGGCGCCGGACGGGTGCTGGGCGCCGTATCCGGCCCGGCGGAGGCGCAGGTCCCGGCCGGCCGGACGAAGGCGGACCTCGTCCGCTCACTCGGCGCGGACGACTGTGTGCGGTACGGCGACAGTTGGGGTGAGCCGGTCGACTGTGTACTGGATGCCGTCGGCGGCGACCTGCTCACCCCCGCCCTCGCCGCGCTCGCCCCGCACGGCCGCCTGGTCGCCTACAGCTCCGGCGGCGGCACGATCCGGGCCTACGACCTGCTGGTGGGAGGCAAGTCGGTGATCGGCTTCCAGATGGCGCTGATCGCCCGTGGCCGACCGGACCTGTACGAACAGTGGCGGCAGGAACTGTGGCGCCTGTTCGCCGAGGGCGCCGTGAAACCAGTCGTCCACAGGGAGTTCGCTCTGGAGGACGCGGCGGCTGCGCACGAGGTGATCACATCCCGGGCCAATCTCGGCAAGGTCCTCCTGTGCCCGTGACCGTCCTCCTGTGCCCACAACCGTCTGCACGCTTCTTGTGACGCGCGCCACCCGCAACTACCGTCGAGGAGCCGCACGTTGGACGTGGGATGTCCGGATGTCCGGAGGTCCGGCCGATGAAGGGCAGGTCACGCCGTGCCGTCAGGTCTTCGCGCCCGTCCCGGATCCGTACTCGCCACCGCCGCCGCCGTCGCGGCCGGCCTGCTCGCACCGCTCGTCCCCGCCCACCCCGCGCACGCCCGGCCGGCAGGGGCGGCACCGGAGTTCGAGCAACAGGTGCTGTTCAAGGCCGCACAGGACCCCGGCTACGCGTGCTTCCGCATTCCGGCGGTCGTCAGATCGGCCGACGGGACACTGCTGGCGTTCGCCGAGGGCAGGGTCCTCAACTGCGGGGACGCGGCCGACATCGACATCGTCCTCAAACGCTCCACCGACGGCGGCCGCACCTGGGGGCCGTTACAGGTGGTCAACGAGGGCGCCGGCGACACCCACGGCAACCCGGCGCCGGTCGTGGACCGCGCCACCGGTCGCGTCTGGCTCGCCGAGACCTACAACACGGGCCGTACCGACAGCGCCGGCTGCCCGGTCCCCTGCGACCGCACCCCGCATCTGCAGTACAGCGACGACGACGGCCGTACCTGGTCACAGCCGCGCGATCTGAGCCCGGAGATCCTGCCCGCCGACTACAACTCCTGGTACGCCACCGGGCCCGTGCACGGCATCCAGCTCACCCGCGGCCGGTACGCGGGGCGCCTGGTCTTCGGGGTCAACGCCGAGACGTGGAACGGCAGCAGGGTCACCGCCAACCACGCGGCCCTGATCGTCAGCGACGACCACGGCGGCCACTGGCGGATCGGCGCCACCGACACCTGGCCCATCGCCCCCGACGGCACGTTCCGGCAGAAGCCCTCCGAACTGACGCTCGCCGAGCGCGGTGACGGTTCGGTCCTGGTCAGCGGCCGGGAGCAGGACGGCACCGACCTCGGTCACCGTACGCAGGCCGTCAGCCGCGACGGCGGCACCGGCTTCACCGCCCCTTTCCACGACCTGCCCGCTCTGTACACCCCGCAGGTGCAGGGCTCCCTGTTGCGCCTGGGCGACCGTCTTCTGCTCGCCTGCCCCGGCGACCCCGACCGGCGGCGCACGATGATGATCCGTTCCTCCTACGACGGCGGCCGGACCTGGGACGGCGTCGACCGCGGCACGGTGGTCAGCACGGACTGGTCCGGCTACTCCGACCTGGTGCGCATCGGCTCCGGCACGGTCGGCCTGATGTACGAGGGCGGTGCGGTGGACGCCCGCGACGAGATCCGCTTCGCCCGCTTCACCGAGGACTGGCTCGCCCCGCGCCGCGGCCCCGACCCGGTCACCGCCGACCTGGCCCCGCACGCCCGCCCGGCGGTGGTGCTCGGCGGCCCTGAGGAGACGGACGGAGTGTCCGGGGACGCCCTGGAGTTCGACGGCACGGACGACGCCGTACGTCTGCCGTTCCGCTCCGGCCTCCCCCTGGGCACGAAGGACTTCACGGCGTCGCTGTCGTTCCGGTACACGGCGACGGCCGGGGAGCAGCCGCTGTTGTGGATGGGCGGGGTGGGCACCAGCCAGCCGCAGGTGTGGCTGCGCGGGGAGCCGGCGAACAACCGCGTACAGGCGCTGATCACCGTACGCGACGGCGCCGGTCCACCGCGGACCGCATACGTGCGCACGGAGACCGCGTACAACGACGGCCGCTGGCATCACGCCGTGCTCCGCCGCGGGGGCGGCCGGCTGTCGCTGTCCGTCGACGGTGTGCAGTCCGCCGTCGCCGACGTACCGGGTTCCGTCAGCCGTAACTCTCCCTTCGGCGTCCATCTCGGTCAGCGCATGGACAGCCGCGCCTTCTTCACCGGCGCGCTGGACGAGGTGCGTGTCTGGGACCGGGCACTCGCCGACGACGAGCCGTCCGACCCGGACGTCCTGCGGTCACCGCGGGACACGGTCCTCTGGCTGCCCCTCGACCGGGTGCGCGGCTGACCCCTCGGGCGCGTCCGCGGTCGCCTCGCGGTCGTGGGCGCGCCGCTTGGCGATGACCGCGCACACCATCAGCTGCATCTGGTGGAAGAGCATCAGCGGCAGGACGGCCAGCGAGGCGTGGCTGCCGAAGAGGACGCTCGCCATGGGCAGTCCGGAGGCGAGGGACTTCTTCGAGCCGGCGAACTGGATGGCGATCCGGTCCTCCCGGCCGAAGCCCAGGGCCCGGCCGCCGTACCAGGTCAGGAGCAGCATCACGGCCAGCAGCACGGCCTCCACGCCGAGCAGGCCGGCCAGTCGTACGGGACTGACCCGGTGCCAGATCCCCTGGTTCATGCCCTCGCTGAAGGCGGTGTAGACGACCAGCAGGATGGAGCCGCGGTCGACGAGCCCGAGGACCTTCCTGTGCCGGGTGACGAAGCCGCCGATCCAGCGCCGCAGGAGTTGCCCGGCGAGGAACGGCACCAGCAGCTGGAGCACGATCTTCAGCAGTGAGTCGGTGGAGAACCCGACCCCGTCGCCCCCCAGCAGTCCCGCGGCGAGCAGCGGGGTGAGGACGATGCCGGCGAGGGAGGAGAAGGACCCGGCGCAGATCGCGGCGGGCACGTTGCCGCGGGCGATCGAGGTGAAGGCGATGGACGACTGGATCGTGGAGGGCACCAGCGTCAGGAAGAGCAGGCCCTGGTAGAGGGGCTGGGTCAGCAGGACCGGCACCAGTCCGCGGGCGGCGAGCCCGAACACCGGGAAGACGACGAAGGTGCAGATCAGCACGGTGAGATGGAGCCGCCAGTGCCTGAGTCCGTCGAGTGCCTCGCGGGTGGAGAGCCGGGCGCCGTAGAGGAAGAAGAGGAAGGCGATCGCGGCCGTGGAGGCGCCGGAGGTGACGTCGGCGGCGACGCCCCGGGCGGGCAGGAGCGCGGCGAGACCGACCGTCCCGAGCAGCAGCAGGACGTACGGGTCGATCGGCATCCGACTCGGCCGGCGCAGGCGTTTCACAGTGCTCCGATGACGGTGGGTGACGGACGTTGCCGGGGCGTGGGCCCCTTCCATCGTGCTCCCATGGTGGCCGATCGGGAATCCCGCACACCGCTCTCACTGTCATCACGAATCACGATGACCGCGCTAGGCTCGGGCGGTGTGTACGACCCGACGCAGCTGCGCGCCTTTCTGGCGGTCGCCCAGACGCTGAGCTTCACGCAGGCGGCCCGGCGGCTGGGGCTGCGCCAGTCCACGGTCAGCCAGCAGGTGCGCCGGCTGGAGGACGCGGCCGGCCGGCAGCTCTTCACGCGGGACACCCACTCGGTGGAGCTGACCGACGACGGCGAGGCGATGCTGGGGTTCGCCCGCCGGATCCTGGAGGTGCACGAGCAGGCCACGGCATTCTTCACCGGTACGCGCGTGCGTGGCCGGCTGCGTTTCGGCGCCTCGGAGGACTTCGTGCTGACCCGGCTGCCGGAGATCCTGGAGGGCTTCCGCTACGACCACCCGGAGGTCGACCTGGAACTCACGGTGGAGCTGTCGGGGACGCTGCACGAGCAGCTGGCCGCCGGGAAGCTCGACCTGGTGCTGGCCAAGCGGCGTCCGGAGGATCCGCGCGGTGAGCTGGTCTGGCGCGACGACCTGGTGTGGATCGGCGCGGAGCGGCTGCGTCTGGAACCCGACCGCCCGGTTCCGCTGATCGTGTATCCGCCGCCGGGCATCACCCGGGCCCGGGCGCTGGAGGTGCTGGAGCGGCAGGGCCGCCCGTGGCGGATCGTGTGCACGAGCGGCAGCCTCAACGGGCTGATCGCGGCGGCCCGCGCCGGGCTCGGGGTGATGGCCCACTCCCGGCGGCTGATCCCGCCGGGCCTGTTCCGGCTGCCCGACCGTGCGGGCCTGCCCGATCTCGGCAAGGTCGACTTCGTCCTCGTCCACGGCCGCCGCCGGGGGCCGGCGGAGGGCGCCGCGAACGCGCTGGCGGCGGCGGTCCTGGCGGGCGGCGAGCGGTTGCGCCGCAGCAGCAGCGGCTGACCCCTTCACCACGGCCGCGGACGCGCCGGGCTCCGTCGGCCGGGCCCTGGCCCACCCACCACGAGATCGCCTTCGCGTCCGCCATGTGGCCGGTTCCTGACCCTCGCCGTCACCGCGTGGTTCCCGGGCCTCGCCGTCACCGCCGTCGTCCGCGGCACCCGCCGCGCGCGGGCGGCCGTAACCGGCGCGTACAGATTCGGTGGAGATTACGGAACCGAAACTTACTGACCCGTCAGTATTGTGTCCGGCCCTTCCCCATGTGCGGGCATTTCACGACCGTCGTACGGGTGGAACGTGAGGTTTGCTCGGGTTCCGTACCCCTCCCGGATACCGACCGGGTGGGGTAGCTTTCAGCGCACTGTGCGGTGCGTGGACCAACGTCACTGAGGCGCGAGACACGGGGAGCGAGGTTGCGCGAGTTCACCAACCCTCCGCTGGCGTCGGCGCCGCCGGCGGGCGGTCTGGCAGACGTCGTCTTCGACCATGCCCTGACCGACCCGCTGCACATCGCGCTCGGCCGCAAGGATGCGGACGGACAGTGGCGGGACGTGACCTCCGCCGAGTTCCGCGACGAGGTCATGGCCCTCGCCAAGGGCCTCCTCGCCCGCGGCGTCAGGTTCGGCGACCGGGTCGCGATCATGTCCCGCACCCGCTACGAGTGGACCCTCTTCGACTTCGCCCTGTGGACGATCGGCGCACAGGTGGTGCCCGTCTACCCGACCTCCTCGGCCGAGCAGTGCTTCTGGATGCTCTACGACGCCGAGGTGTCCGCGGCGATCGTGGAGCACGAGGACCACGCGATGACCATCGCCACCGTCATCGACCGGCTGCCGCAGCTGCGCCAGCTGTGGCAGCTGGACGCCGGCTGTGTGCAGGAGCTGTACGACGCGGGAGCGCACCTGGACGACGAGGTGGTGCACCGGCACCGGGAGGCGGTCACCCCGGACTCGGTCGCCACCGTCATCTACACCTCCGGCACCACCGGCCGCCCCAAGGGCTGTGTGATCTCCCACGGCAACTTCATGTTCGAGGCGGACACCGTGATCCGGCGGTGGGAGCCGGTGTTCCACTCGAAGAAGGGCGACGAGGCGTCCACCCTGCTGTTCCTGCCGCTGGCGCACGTCTTCGGGCGGATGGTGGAGATTGCCGCGATCCGCGGCCGGGTCCGCTTCGGGCACCAGCCGCAGCTGCACGCGGCCGCCCTGCTGCCCGACCTGGCCGCGTTCCGGCCGACGTTCATCCTCGCGGTGCCGTACATCTTCGAGAAGGTCTTCAACGCCGCCCGCCGCAAGGCCGAGAAGGAGGGCAAGGGCGGGCCGTTCGAGAAGGCCGTCGACATCGCCGTGAAGTACGCGGAGGCGGTGGAGGCGAAGGCGTGGGGCACCGGGCCGGGCCCGTCGGCGGGGCTGCGGATGCAGCACCAGCTGTTCGACAAGCTGGTGTACGCGAAGGTCCGCGCGGCGATGGGCGGCCGGATACGCAACGCGATGTCCGGCGGATCGGCCATGGACCGCCGGCTGGGGCTGTTCTTCGCGGGGGCCGGCGTGCAGATCTACGAGGGCTACGGCCTGACCGAGTCGACGGCCGCGGCGACCGCCAACCCGCCCGAGCGCACCCGCTACGGCACCGTGGGCCAGGCCATCCCGGGCGTGACCGTGCACATCGCCGACGACGGGGAGATCTGGCTGCGCGGCGGCAACGTCTTCCAGGGCTACCTCAACAACCCCAAGGCCACCGACCAGACGCTGCACGACGGCTGGCTCGCCACCGGCGACCTCGGCTCCCTCGACGAGGACGGCTATCTGACGATCACCGGCCGCAAGAAGGAGATCCTGGTGACCTCCGGCGGCAAGAGCGTCTCCCCAGGCGTGCTGGAGGAGCGGGTCCGCGAACATCCGCTGGTCAGCCAGTGCATCGTGGTCGGCAACGACCGCCCGTACATCGCCGCCCTGGTCACCCTGGACCAGGAGGCGGTCGAACACTGGCTCCAGATGCGCGGCAAGCCCCGGCTGGCCCCGGCCGACCTGGTCCGCGACCCGGACCTGGAGACGGAGGTGCGGCGGTCGGTGGTCGCCGCCAACACCCTCGTCTCCCAGGCCGAGTCGATCCGCACCTTCCGCATCCTCGCCCAGCCGTTCACCGAGGAACACGGGCTGCTGACACCGTCACTGAAGCTGAAGCGGAAGGCGATCGAGAAGGCGTACGAGAACGAGGTCGAGGCGCTGTACCGGATGTGACCGGCCGGCCGGAACCGCACCCGGCGTTGCCGCGGGAAGCGGTCGCGGCACCAAGTCCCCGCGGCTACGCTCCTGTTGGGATCTCCGCCCGCCAGGGCCACGGTCCGTCATCGCAGGCTCCAGCGCACACGGGGGAAGTACGGTCATGGCCGACATCAGGGTCGAGACGGTGTCGCTCGACGCGGCGGGCAACCGGCAGATCGCGAGCCGCACCCGCACCACCGATGGCCTCGACGCACGCGCCGCCGAGATCGAGCAGGCCATCGTGCAGGCCTCGGAGATCGCCCAGCGCTCCCTGGACCGGGTGCCCCGGCGCGACGGATGGCAGGTACGGAGCCTGGACGTCACCTTCGGACTGACCCTGGCGGCGGAAGCCGGCGTCATCCTGTCCAAGGCGTCCGCCGAGGCCTCCTTCGAAGTGACCCTCACCGTGGAGCGCACCCCGGAGACGGGGACGCCGTGACCGGCGCGGGGTACTGGGTCGACCTCTACCAGGCCCGGCAGCGGCTCGGCGGCGGCTTCCTGCTCACCCGGCGGTTCGTCCTCACCGCGCTGCACTGTCTGCGCGGCCTGGCCGTGGAGGAGTGCGTCGACATCCGGCTCGCCGACGGGCGCAGTGTCGGCGGCCGGGTCCGCCGGCAGGACGAGGAAGCAGACCTGGCGCTGGTCGAGATCGCCGCGGAGCACCACGTGGACCTGCCGATCCCCGCGGCGGACGTGGCGCAGGACGGGGACCGCTGGCACGGCCCGTACCGGCCGGCCGCCGACGAGGTCCACCTCAGTGGCCGGATCGACCGCACCGCACCGCATCTGTGCGCCGGCGGGGCGACCATCGAGGCGCTCCAGCTCACCGCGGACCAGCAGCTCGGCGACTACTCCGGCTACTCGGGCGGGCCCGTGGAGGGCGTGCCGCCCGGCGGCGACCGGCGGCCCGCGGTGGTGGGCATCCTCATCGAGCAGACCCCGGACCGGTCCGACGGCTCCCGTGCCACCAACGTCCTCATCGCGGCCACCCTCGGGGAGGCGATGCGCCGCTTCGACCACCTCGACGTCGCGCACCTCGTGGACGTACTGCGCCCCGCCGGATCGCGAGCCGCCGCGGACGGTCCGCAGCCCCCGCGGTTCTCCGGCACCGAGGCGCTGCTGCGCCAGCTGGACGACTGGGCCGAACGCAGGATCCTCGACCCGGCGCAGCTCGCCGAGCTGAAGTTCCTGACCGTCCAGAAGCTCATCGACAAGGAACTCGGCGGAGGCGGCGCATGACCGGGACGGCACCCGACGTTCCCTGGGTGTGGCGCGAGGCGTTGCGGCACGCCGAGCAGGCGCGCCCGGACCGGATCACCGACCGTGAGCGCGCCGCCGTCGCGGCCCGGCTGCTGAGCCAGAGCGAGGCGTTGCTGGCCCATCCGGATCTCGGCCGGGTCCTCGCCCGGCTCATCGGGCGGCTCGACGCCCTCGGTCTGCGGGCCGCGTCGCACGCCCTTCTGGAACAGGTGGTGTCCCGCCTGGCCTGGGACGCGCGGCGGCTGCGCGACGACCTCGACTCGCTCAACCACCTGGCCGTCGTCCTGGCCGACCACGGCCACCTGCCGGCCGCCTCGACCGTGCTGGGGACCGCCGTGGAACTGGGCGCCCGCCAGGACACCGGCCTCGTCGCCGCCAGGACGTTCGCCAACCTGGCCGCGACGCGGCTGCGGCTGGGGGACCCCGGCGGGGCTGCCGAGGCCGCGGCGGAGGCACTGCACCGGGTGCCGGAGGACGACGGCGACACCGTGGACCGTCTCGAACTGAACCTGCTGGTGACGTGTGTCCTCGCCGCGGCGGCCCGGATCCAGGACCGGCACCGGGACGCGGACCGGCTCGTCGACGACATCGAGCTGACCGTCCGGCGCCTCGTCGCGGTGCTCGGCGGACAGCATCCGGCCGCGCTGTCCGCGCTGGTGGCGCTGGCGACCGCCGAGTTCGAGTCCGCCAGAGCCGCCGACGACCGGGACCGCATGGAGCGGGCGGCGGACGTCCTGGCCATCGCGGCGCAGAAGTCGGCGGCGACCGCCGGGGCCCTGCACCCCCAGGCGGTGGCGGCGCTGGTGAGCCTCGCCGCCGCGGAGGGCGACGCAGCCGTGCACAGCGGGGACGGACGACGGCTGCGGGCGGCCGGCCGTCTGGCGGCCACCGCACGCGAGCGGGCCGAGATCGCCGCCCGCGGCTCGGCCGCGGCCCGCCCGCGACCCGGCAGCCGGCCCGCCGCCCCTGCCTTGCCCCCTCCCCCCACGACGTCCGCACCGGCACGCCGGCGAGCCACGGCCGCACCGGCCCCGCCCCAGCAGTTCAAGGTGCTCGGCCCGGTACGGCTCTACCGGTACGGCGACGAGGTGCCCTCCGGTTCGCCCCAGCAACGCGCCCTGCTCGCCGTCCTGTTGCTGCGCGCAGGACGCACCGTCACCGCCGCCGAACTCATCGATGCCCTCTGGGGGGAGGACCCCCCGTCACAGGCACTGGCGGCCGTGCGCACCTACGCGTCCCGGCTCCGCAAGATCCTCAGCCCCGGCGTCCTGGTCAGCGAATCCGGCGGTTACGCCCTCGCGGCCGCGCCGGGCTCCCTCGACCTGGAGCAGGCGCAGCACCTCGCCGCCGAAGCGGAACGCTGCCGTACGGACGGGAAGTCCGCGAGGGCACGGATGCTGCTCGACAAGGCGCTGGCGCTGTGGGACGGGGAGGCGCTGGCGGGGGTGCCCGGACCGTTCGCCGAGGCGCACCGGGCCAGGCTGGAGGCATGGCGGCTGGAGCTGCGGGAGTCACGGCTCGGCCTGGATCTGGAGCTGGGCGCGCACGCGGAGGCCGTCTCCGAACTCACCTCGCTCACCGCGGCGCACCCGCTGCGCGAGCGCCTTCGCGAGCTGCAGATGCTGGCGCTGTACCGCGGCGGCAGGCAGGCCGAGGCCCTCGCCGTGTACGCCGACACCCGACGGCTCCTCGCCCAGGAACTGGGCGTCGACCCCGGGCCCGCGCTGCGCGAACTCCAGCAGCGCATCCTGGAGTCCGACCCGGCGTTGGGCGGTGCCGCCGACGGTGCCGAGGCGACCTACCGGGCGGCCCTCGTGCGGCCCGCACAACTGCCCGCCACGGTCCCGGACTTCACCGGCCGGACGGCGCTCGTGAACGAGTTGGTGACGCTGCTGGCGACCGAACCGGGCTTCCTGACGGCCATCTCGGGCGCCGCCGGCATCGGCGGCATCGGCAAGACGACCCTCGCCGTCCACGTCGCCCATGCCGCCCGGTCCGCGTTCCCCGACGGGCAGCTCTACGCGGACCTCCAGGGCGTGGGACCACGGGCCGCGGAGCCCGAGACCGTGCTCGGCAGCTTTCTGCGCGCCCTCGGTACCCCCGACGCCCAGATCCCGGACTCCCTGCACGACCGCGCGGCGCTGTACCGCTCGATGCTGGACCGGCGCCGGGTCCTGGTGCTGCTGGACAACGCCCGGGACTCGGCGCAGGTGCGGCCGTTGCTCCCGGCCGCTCCGGGCTGCGCGACCCTCATCACGAGCCGGGTGCGCATGGTCGATCTGGCCGGTGCCCATCTGGTGGACCTCGATGTGCTCAGCCCCGACGAGGCGGTCCAGTTCTTCACCGGGATCGTGGGCGAGGAGCGGGTGGCCGCGGAGCGGGAGGCGGCCCTGGACGTGGTCAGCGCCTGCGGTTTCCTGCCGCTCGCGATCCGCATCGCGGCGTCCCGGCTGGCGGCCCGGCGGACCTGGACCGTGGCCGTCCTGGCCGCCAAGCTCGCCGACGAACGGCGCCGGCTGGACGAACTCCAGGCCGGCGACCTCGCGGTGCGGTCCACCTTCGAACTCGGCTACGGCCAGCTGGAACCCCACCAGGCGCGGGCCTTCCGGCTCATCGGGCTCGCCGACGGGCCGGACATCTCGCTCGCCGCTGCCGCCGCCATGCTGGACGGGCCGCCGGAGGAGACGGAGGACCAGTTGGAGGCGCTGGTCGACACCGGCTTCCTGGAGTCCGCGGCACCGGGCCGCTACCGCTTCCACGACCTCACGCGCCTGTACGCCCGGGCCTGCGCCGAGCGGGAGGCCCCCGAGGAGCGCGACGCGGCCCTGACCCGGCTGCTGGACTTCTATCTGGCGAGCGCGGCCGAGGCGTACGCCGTGGAGCACCCCGGCGACCGCAGTGTGGAGCACCTGGCGCCGACGTCCCGTGCGGCGGCCGAGTTCTCCTACCTGGAGGACGCGCGACGCTGGCTGGGCGCGGAGACGGAGGGCATTCTGTCCTGCGCCCGGCAGCTGGCGCACGGCACACGGCTGCGCCGGGCGATCGATCTGCTGTGGAGTGTCAAGGACACGGTCGGCGTCCGCAGTCCCCGGCTGTACCACGAGACCGCCGCGGCGGCGAAGCGTGCCGCGCACGCGGCGCGTGACGCGCAGGCCGAGGGCCGGGCGTGCGCCGCGCTGACGGCCGTGCACCTGACGGCGGGCGACCTGCGCGCGGCCGACGCGGAGGCCCAGCGGGCGCTGGTGCTGGCCCTCGCCGTCGACGACCCGGTGACCGGCGCGTGGGTGCAGTACGACCGCGGTGTCATCGCGCTCCAGGAGGGCAGGTTCCCGGAGGCGAACCGCTGTCTGCGCGAGGCGCTGTCCCGTTTCCGCGCCGACGACAACCCGTTCGGTGTGGCCAGCGCGCTGTGCCAGCTGTCCCACGTCGAGGCGGGCATCGGCAATGTGCGCAGCGCCGTCGCGCTGGCCGCGGAGGCCGTCGAGCGCATCGGTTCCGAGGCCGCGACCCTGGCGCTGGCCGAGTCGCGGTACGCGCTCGGCATCGCGCTGTCCGCGACCGGCCGGACCGGCGAGGCCCTGAGCCAGCTGGATCAGGCGCTGGTGATCTTCGAGGACTGCGGCCAGACACTCGGCGAGGGCATGGTCCGCTTCCGGCGCGCCCAGATCCGGCTGGCGCTGCGGGAGCCCGGCCGGGCGGCCGCCGAGGCGGAGCAGGCGCTCGCGGTGCTCAGCCGGGTCGGGGGCGACCGGCGACGGGCCGACGTGCTGGTGGTCCTGGGGGACGCGATGGCCGGGCAGGGCGAGTCGGCGCGGGCCCGGACCTGCTGGGCCGAGGCCCTGGCGGTGTACGAACGCGTCCGCGGCCCGGAGGGCGAGGAGCTGTGCCGTCCGCTGCGGGAACGGCTGCACCGCTCCGGCCGTACGGCGGGCGACGGAGCCGGCCGTGCCGCGGGAAGCTGATCGGATTCCGCGGTCAGGAATGCACAGCGGTCCGTGATCGTTGACGATATGAGTACCACCTGTCGACAACCGAAGGATCAAGAGGCCCGTGAGCAGCAAGGTCCCCCCGATCATCCTCAACAACGGCGTCGAGATGCCCCAGCTGGGCTTCGGCGTCTGGCAGGTGCCGGACGACGAGGCCGAGCGGGCCGTCGCCACGGCGCTGGAGGCCGGGTACCGCAGCATCGACACCGCTGCGATCTACGGCAACGAAGAGGGCACCGGCAAGGCCATCGCCGCCTCCGGCCTGCCCCGTGAGGACATCTTCGTCACCACCAAGCTCTGGAACAGCGACCAGGGGTACGACTCCACGCTGCGCGCGTTCGACACGTCGCTGGAGAAGCTGGGACTCGACTACGTCGACCTGTACCTGATCCACTGGCCGCTGCCGTCCCGGGGCACGTACATCGACACCTACAAGGCGTTCGAGAAGCTGCTCGCCGACGGCCGTGTCCGCGCCATCGGCGTCTCCAACTTCCTTCCCGAGCACCTGCGGCGGCTGATCTCGGAGACCTCGGTCGTCCCGGCGGTCAACCAGATCGAGCTGCACCCGCACCTGCAGCAGCGCGAGGCACGCGCGCTGCACGCCGAGCAGGGCATCGCCACCGAGGCCTGGTCGCCGCTCGGCCAGGGCAAGGGTCTGCTGGAGGTGCCGGCGATCGTCGCGATCGCGCAGAAGCACAACCGCACCCCGGCCCAGGTCGTGCTGCGCTGGCACCTGCAGCTCGGCACCATCGTGATCCCGAAGTCCGTGACGCCGTCCCGGATCAAGGAGAACATCGAGGTGTTCGACTTCAGCCTGGACGACGAGGACCTCGCCGCGATCAGCGCCCTCGACGAGGACCGGCGCCTGGGTCCCGACCCCGCCGCCTTCGACATGGGCTGACGCCCGGCGCGAGGGCGGCACCGTCCTCGCCGGTCCCGGCCGTGCGCCCCGCCGCCGCGCGGGCCGCACGGCCGGGCACGAGGGACGTACCGCGTGGCCGGGCGGCCCGGCTCACTCGAAGCGCACGTCCGCGTACATCACTTCCAGCTCCTCCAGGCCGACGACGTCCACCTGCGCCTTCGCCGACGCCTCGTGGCGCAAGGTCGCCACGGCCGCGCGCGAGGCGGCCAGGGAGGCACGGTCGAGGAACAGGGTGCCGGCCGTCGCCCGCCCCCGTTCACGGTCGATCAGCAGGCAGACTCCGGCCAGTCCGGGCAGCGCCTCGGCCCGCGGCACCACCGTGGCCCGGAAGGTGTCGACGACGAGATCCGCGTCCCGCGGGTCGAACTCCATCCTCGTCACGCGCAGTCCGCCGCCCTGCCGCGGGTGGCTGATCTGGTGGAACACCGCCGCCTCGTAGTTGGCGACGGCCACGGTGCCCGCGAACGGTTCCAGCAGTGCCGCGCGCCGCTCGCGCATCACCTCGTCGCTGTTGTGCCGCGCCTCCTCGGTCTCCCACCAGCTCACCGTGAGGAGTTTGCCGAGTTCCCGGTCCGCGAACACGCCCGCGCCCCGGTATCCGGGGCGTTCTTCCAGCAGATCACGCCCCTCGCTGTTGACCGACCGGACGGCCGTGTCGAGCAGGGCCGGATTTCCGGTCGCGTACACCGCGCGTACGAACATGAGCCCTCACCTCCGGAGGTACGGGACCGCCGACAGTGCCGGACCAAGAGGGAAATATCCGGCTTGTCCAGTCTCTACGCCCCGGTAAGTCACCGCAATACGCACACGTTTCGGCCGTTCGCAAGCCGAGGGTTGACGAGGGCATGCCGAGAGGGCCACGGTGGGTGCCAGCCAGTAAGGAAACTTTCCTAACAGAAGGGCTTCCCGTGCGCCTCCGAACACTGACCCTCGCCGCGGCCTCCGGCACCGCCCTGCTCGCCGCCGGACTCCTCCCCGCGCACGCCTCCGCCGCCGCCTCCCCCAAGTCCGCACAGGAGGGCACGGTCAGCGCCGCCGACCTGCTCGCCAAGGTGACATCCTGTTCGCAGGTCTCCAACGGCAAGTACAAGACCGACGACGAGACATCGGCCACGGTCCCCGTGTGCGGCAAGAACGGCGCGGTGTTCTGGAAGGCCGACATGGACATCGACTGCGACGGCCAGCGCACCGCGAACTGCAACGAGGACCGCGACCCCTGGTACCTGGACGACACCGCCTTCCACCAGTCCGACGGCAAGCCGCTGAAGGCGGAGACCCTGCCGTACGTCGTCGTGCCCAGCACCAGCAGCATCTGGAACTACTCCAGCGCCGGCATCAAGGGCGGCGGCGTGGTCGCCGTGATCTACAACAACAAGGTCGAGTACGCCGTCGTCGGCGACACCGGCCCCTCGAAGATCATCGGCGAGGCGTCGTACGCCACCGCCAAGGCGCTCGGCATCGACCCCGATCCGGCGACCGGCGGCGCCGAATCGGGCGTGACCTACATCCTGTTCAAGAACTCCCAGGTCTCCCCCATCGAGAGCCACAGCGCCGCGGTCTCCCTCGGCGACAAGCTGGCCAAGCAGTTCATCGCGAACAACTGAGGTTCCACCGCCGTCAGTTGGGCTGACCCAGCGGACGGACGACGACCGTGTTGACGTCGACCCCGGCCGGCTGCCGGATCGCCCAGACGACCGAGTCGGCGATCTGGCCGGCGGTCAGGAGGTGCCCGGGGGGCAGGCTGCCGTAGGCGTCCCAGAACGGGGTCTCCACCCGGCCGGGGGCGACCAGCGTGACACCGATCCCGAAGTCCGTCACCTGTCGCCGGGTGTTCTCGGCGAGGCCGGTGACCGCCCACTTGGTGGCGCCGTAGAGGTTGCCGGGGCCGTGCACGAACCCGGCGACACTGCCGATGAGGACGATCCGGCCGCCGGTCTCCTTCAGCGCGTCGACGGAGGCGCGGATGAGGAGGGCGGGGCCGAGGACGTTGGTGAGGACCATCTCGGTCCAGCCCGCCGGATCGCCGTCCGCCACGGTGTCGTGCGTGGCGAAGCCCGCGTTGGCGACGACGGTGTCCAGCCGGCCGTACGCCTTGAGCGTGCGGTCGACCGCGCTCTGCACGTCCTCGAAGGACGCCGCGTCACCGGCGATCGTCTGCAGCTCCTCCGGATTCCCGAGCCCGTCGGCGAAATCCCGCAGCCGCCGCTCCGTGCGCCCGGTGACGGTGACCCGCCACCCGGCGTCCAGCAGCTGCCGTGCGACGGCCGCGCCGATACCGGTGCCTCCGCCGGTGATGAGCGCGACCGGAGTGTCGTTCGTGGTCATGCCTGGCCCCCTGTACGTCGGTGAACGCCGGGAGTAGATCACTTGGAGAGCGCTCGAAGTCAAGCGTCCGGGTCACCCCCGGCGGACCGCCGTGTGCACGGTGTACGCGCCCAGCACGAACACGTCGGGCCGTACGTGCACGCTCGCCGGGTCGGACGGGTCGAGCAGCCGGTCGAGGGTGGCGCGGTCCTCGGCGTCCAGCGCGTCACCGATGCCGTCGCGCAGCCGGGACAGATGTGCGGCGACGTAGGCGCGGGCCCGGTCGGGGGTGGGGGCGGGCAGGTCGAGGAGGAAGGTGCGGGTGCGGGCGTGCCGGAGGCCGGCGGCGGCCAGCAGGGCGGGCCAGTCCTCGGTCTCGGCGACGGAGCCGGGCAGGTCGGCGCGCATCCGCGCGAACCAGTCCTCTTCCAGCGCGTCCAGCCGCGCCTGCAGTCCGGGGCGGCCGATGCCGATGTCGCGGGGCAGGAAGCGGGAGGGCAGGCCGCCCTCCAGGAGGGCGAGGGTGCCGCCCGGGGCGAGCCGTTCGGCGAACGCGGCGAGCGCGGCCCGCTGGTCGCCGAGGTGGTGCAGGCTGCGACTGGCCCACAACAGGTCCGCAGGATAGTCCAACTCGTGCAGCACGCCGGGCAGTTCACCGGCCAAGGTGTCGAAGCGGTCGGCGAAGCCCTGGCGGGCGGCCCGGGCTCGGGCGCGTTCCAGCAGCGGCGCTGCGGCGTCGACGGCGACGATCCGGGCCCCGGGGAACGCCTCGGCGAACAGGCAGGAGACCACACCGGGACCGCTGCCCGCGTCCACGATCAGCCCCGGCTCGGTCACTTCCCGACCGAGCCATGCCATGACCCGCTCGTACACGGGCGTGAACAGCTCCGCCTGCGACTCCAGCAGGGGACCCAACTCGTTCCAGTCGATGTCCGTGCCGTGCCCGTGCCGGTGCCCGTGCTCGGTGTCCTGGTGGTCGTGCGCCATGGTGGTCAGCCTCTCTTCCGGGTGCCGTCAGGGTGCGACGGCACACCGGACCGAGGCCAGCGGTGTTGCCGATACGGCAAAAGCGGGCGGCGCCACGGCAAGGACGGCAGGACGCAGCCGACCTGCTGGCCGCCGGCGTCCGTCGCCGGGGCCCGACCGGTGCGGTCCGGCCCCGGCGGAGGTTCACCCTGCTACGGCAGCGGCGGGTAGGCGTTCTGCATCAGCTGCCGGAACTGGGCGGAGAACCAGTGACCGGACAGCGGCGCGTTCGGCAGGGCGCCGGAGAGGTTGTTGCCGTTGCGGGCGTTGCCGGTGTACGTCGGGTCGCACATCCGGTCGAAGCCCTTGCCCTCGTCGTTGGGGATGGCGGAGCTGGCTCCGTCCGACTCCCCCGGGGGCTTGATCCACACGTAGGCGTCGATCCCGGCCGCCGGGGCGGCGGTCGGCCGTTCGCCGAGGCCGGCACCGCTCTGGTTGCACCAGTTGCCGGCGTGGATGCGCCGGTCGACGCGACTGCCGTTGACGTAGTCGTCGACGGAGGTCGGCGGGCCGGACCGGGTGGGCCGGTCGGAGCCTCCCCAACCGTTACGGGAGGTGTCGATCAGCATGCCGAGGTTGCTGTTGAAGCCGGCCGCCACAAGCTTGTCACGCAGTGCCTGGGCGAAGGACTGCTCGTCCACGTACTGGTTCCAGTCGACCCACTTCGACTGGCGCACGGTCTGGCCGTCGACGCTGTCGGTGACCTTGAAGTACGGCTCCTTGGTGGCACCGTAGTTGGCGGTGTTGACGATGAAGCCCGTCACGTCGTCCACGCTCGCGCCGTTGGTGGTGGCGACCTTGTAGAACTCCTGGACGGTGGGCCCGAGGTTGGAGTCCCAGCCGAGCCAGGCGTGGTGACCGGCGTCGATGTAGTTGTAGACGTTCGGGATGGCACCCAGCTTGTCGAGGGCGTAGCTCACCCCCTTTTCGTAGTTGCCGTTGGCCTTCATGGTCACGCAGGCGTCGGTGCTGCCTGCCGTGCCGCCCGCGTTGGTGACCAGGTTGGGCAGGGAGTCGGGTTCGATGACGGTGGCGATGCGCAGGCCCGCGTACTTGGCATCGGAGAGGATCGACGCGATCGGGTCGATGTACTGGGTCCTGTACTTGTCGATGTCGTTCGGTCCCAGTTCGCCGTTGGAGGCGAGGGCGGAGCAGTCGCGGCCGGGAAGGTCGTAGACGACCAGCTGGACGACGAGATCGCCCGATCCCTTCTGCTTCAGTGCCTCGTCCAGGTGGGCGCGCAGGCCCATCCCGCCGTTCACGCCGCTGATGGCGGCGATCCGGTCGAGCCACACGGCGGTGGGCTGGTTGGAGATGCGGCTGCCGCCCGGTTCGGCGGCGGCCTTGGCCGACCACTCCGGGTTCACATAACCCTTGGCTCCGGCGTAGGGGTTGTCGGCGCGGCTGCCGGTGTCGCCACCGCCGCCCCCACCGCCCGTACCGCCCCCGGTGTCTCCGCCCGTGCCGCCGCCGCTGCCGCCGCTGCCATCGGCCACGTTGCAGGTGACGCCGTCGAGCGTGAAGGCGGCGGGGACCGGGTTGCTGCCGCTGAACGTGCCGTTGAAGCCGAAGCCGACCGTGCCACCGGTCGCGAGCACGCCGTTGTAGGCCTCGTTGGACACGGTGACCGCGGTGCCGCTCTGGCTGATCCTCGCGTTCCAGCCGCTCGTGACCCTCTGGGTGCCGCCGTACGACCACTTCAGCGACCAGCTCGACTTGGCCGCACCGTTGTTGGTGATGGTCACGGCGGCGGTGAAGCCGGTGTCCCACTGGCTCTGGATCTTGTAGTCGACGGCACATGGCACGACGGCGGCGACCGGGCTGCCGGGCAGGGCCGCGAACGCCGTTCCGGAGGCTCCGGCGAGAAGCCCCAGGGCGACCAGGAATGTTGTCTTGGTACGACTCATGAGTGCGGGTTCCTTCGAAGTTCCGTGGGATCTACGGGGTGAGGGCGCGCAGGTGGTCGCGCAGCCCGATGCCCTACGCGGTGGGTGTGCCGTCGTAGGCGGAGATGAGGGACGGTCCGGAGGAGCAGTCCCAGGTGTTCCAGGTCCAGCCCAGGTAGGACAGTTCGCGGTCGTCGAACCACTCCATGACCTGGTCGACGAACCGGTGGGAGCAGGTGTTCTCGCCGGTCTCCCCGGCGATCAGGGGGACTGGGCGGCGACCGGGGCGAGGGTGGAGTTCCGGCAGCTCTCGCTGGAGCAGGTGTTGAAGTTGCAGACGTGGTAGGCGGCGGCCAGATTGCCGGCCGGGTCCGTGGGCCTGTAGGCGGCCCACTGGCCGACGTCGTTGGAATACGCCGGCCCGCCGGCCATGATGACGTTCTTGGCGCCGGTGGCCCGGATACCGTCCACGAGATCCTGCATGCCGGCGACCTCGTACGAGATCGAGCGCGAACGCGCCGCCGGCGGCCAAAGGTACTGAACGCGTGGGGTGTCGCATGAGCGACTCCTTGCAGTGTGGCGCGCCGTGGCGGACGCGTCGACTGAATGGAACCGCTCCCACTGGTGCGAAGGAAGGTAGCGCCAAGTGGCCGCAAAGCCCAGGGGAGTTGCCTGACTTTTCCTCGACCGGACCTGTCGAAGTTTTTCGACTCTTCAAGCACCTTGACCGCTCCCGGCCCCGTCCCCACTATGGGAGCGCTCCCACTGGTTCAAGCCTTGTCTTCTCCCGAGCCGCACGCCCGCAAGGAGGAACCGGCACATGGATCCCGGACGCAAGCGCAGAACCGTGCGCAGACTGTGGACGGCGGTGGCCGCCGCGTTCGCACTGCCCTTGTCGATGCTCGCCACCGGCACGCCGGCCGCACACGCGGCGTCGGTGCAGTGCAGTGTCGACTACAGGACCGACGACTGGGGTGCGGGCTTCACCGCCGACCTCACGATCACCAACCGCGGCACCGACACCATCGACGGCTGGACACTGTCGTACGCCTACGCGGGCGACCAGAAGCTGTCCAACGGCTGGAACGGGACCTGGTCCCAGTCCGGCCGGACGGTCACCGTGAAGAACGCCTCGTACAACGGCACCATCGCGGCGGGCGCCGCCGTCTCCACCGGTGCCCAGTTCACCTACAGCGGCACCAACACCGCCCCCACCGCCTTCACCGTCAACGGCACGACCTGCGCCGGCGCCCACCAGCCGCCGGTGACGGTGCTGACCAGCCCGAGCGCGGGCGCCGTCTACACGCAGGGGACCGCGGTGCCGCTGGCGGCGACCGCGGCGGCGGCCGACGACGCGACCATCGGCAAGGTCGAGTTCTACGACGACACCACGCTGCTGGGCACGGACACCAGCGCTCCGTACTCGCTCTCGGTCTCCAGTTTGACCGTGGGCAGTCACTCGTTGGTGGCGAAGGCCTACGACAGCCTCGGCGCGTCCGCCGCTTCCACCCCGGTCGGCATCACCGTGGCCTCCGGGCCCGCGGTGGTCGCCTCGCCGAGCCAACTGGGCGTGCAGCAGGGGCGGTCGGGCACGTTCTCGGTGAAGCTGTCGACGCGGCCGAGCGCGAACGTGACGGTGAGCACGGCCCGTACGGACGGCAACACCGGCCTTTCCGTGACGGCTGGTTCCTCGCTGACCTTCACCCCGTCGGACTGGAACACCGCGCAGACGGTGACCATCACGGCGGACTCCTCCGGCACCGGCAGCGCGACCTTCACCGCGTCGGCAACCGGCCACACCAGGGCGACGGTCACCGTCACCGAGCTGCCCGCGTCGAAGGCGTACGACGCCCGGTTCCTGGACCTGTACGGGAAGATCACCAATCCGGCGAACGGCTACCTCTCCCCCAAGGGCCCGTACCACTCGGTGGAGACGCTGATCGTGGAGGCTCCGGACCAGGGCCACGAGACCACGTCCGAGGCCTACAGCTACCTTCTCTGGCTGCAGGCGATGTACGGCAAGGTCACCGGCGACTGGTCGAAGTTCAACGGCGCCTGGGAGCTCATGGAGAAGTACATGATCCCCACGCACGCCGACCAGCCGACGAACTCCTTCTACAACGCCTCCAAACCGGCGACGTACGCACCCGAGCTGGACACGCCGAACGAATATCCGGCCAGGCTGGACACGTCGGTGTCGGTGGGTTCCGATCCGGTGTCCGGTGAACTGAAGTCGGCCTACGGCACGGACGACGTCTACGGGATGCACTGGATCCAGGACGTGGACAACGTCTACGGCTACGGCAACGGGCCCGGCAGGTGCGAGGCCGGTCCGGCGGCCACCGGACCGTCGTACATCAACACCTTCCAGCGCGGCCCGCAGGAGTCGGTGTGGGAGACCGTTCCGCAGCCGACCTGCGACGCCTTCAAGTACGGCGGCAGGAACGGCTACCTGGACCTGTTCACCGGCGACAGCTCGTACGCCAGGCAGTGGAAGTACACCGACGCCCCGGACGCGGACGCCCGCGCGGTGCAGGCCGCGTACTGGGCCGACGTGTGGGCGAAGGCGCAGGGCAGGAGCGCGGACGTGTCCGCGACGGTCGCCAAGGCCGCGAAGATGGGCGACTACCTGCGGTATGCGATGTACGACAAGTACTTCAAGAAGATCGGCAACTGTGTGGGCGCCTCCGCCTGCCCGGCCGGCACCGGCAAGGACGCCTCGCACTACCTGCTGTCCTGGTACTACGCCTGGGGCGGGGCCACCGACACATCCGCCGGCTGGGCCTGGCGGATCGGCTCCAGCCATGTCCACGGCGGGTACCAGAACCCGCTCGCCGCGTACGCGCTCAGCTCCTACGCCGATCTGAAGCCCAGGTCGGCGACCGGCGCGACCGACTGGGGCAAGTCGCTTCAGCGGCAGCTGGAGTTCTACCAGTGGCTGCAGTCGTCCGAGGGTGCGATCGCGGGCGGTGCGACCAACAGCTGGCAGGGCCGGTACGCCACCCCGCCGGCCGGCACCTCCACCTTCTACGGCATGGCCTACGACTGGCAGCCCGTCTACCACGACCCGCCGTCCAACCAGTGGTTCGGGTTCCAGGCCTGGTCCGTGGAGCGGGTCGCCGAGTACTACCAGCAGACCGGGAACGCCCAGGCCAAGGCGGTCCTGGACAAGTGGGTGAAGTGGGCGCTGTCCAAGACCACGATCAACCCGGACGGCACCTACCGGATCCCCTCCACCCTCCAGTGGTCGGGCCGGCCCGACACCTGGAACCCGTCGAGTCCCGGCTCCAACAGCGGACTGCACGTCACCGTCGCCGACTACACCGACGACGTCGGCGTGGCCGCCGCCTACGCCAGGACCCTGACGTACTACGCCGCCAGGTCCGGCGACGCCGCCGCCAAGTCCACGGCGAAGGCGCTGCTGGACGGCATGTGGAACAACCACCAGGACGGCCTCGGCATCGCCGTCCCCGAGACCCGCACCGACTACAGCCGGTTCGGTGACAGCGTCTACGTGCCGAGCGGCTGGACCGGCACCATGCCGAACGGCGACGCGATCAACTCCTCGTCCACCTTCACCTCGCTCCGGTCCTTCTACAAGAGCGACCCGAACTGGTCGAAGATCGAGGCCTACCTCAGGGGCGGTGCCGCGCCCGTCTTCACCTACCACCGCTTCTGGGCGCAGGCCGACATCGCGCTGGCCATGGGCTCGTACGCGGAGCTGCTCGAATAAGTCCCCGCTGGCGCTCCGCGTGCCCGGCCCCGTCACAGGCCGACGGGGCCACCGGGCCGGGCGGCCCCCACCCGCACAGGGGACCGCCCGGCTCTCATGCTCTCCTCCCCCGAGCTGGACCCGTGTCGACGACGACGCCCACCAGGCGCCCCCGTCCGGCGCCTGCACGGTGACCTACAAGAGCACCGACCAGTGGTCGGACGGTTTCCAGGCGGACGTCCGGCTCACCAACACCGGCTCGACGGTCCGGAACCGCTGGTCCCTCGGCTGGACCTTCCCGAACGGCCAGAAGATCACGCAGCCGTGGAACGCCGGCTACACGCAGTCGGCGCCGGCGCGGTGGCCTTCGGGTTCACGGGGAGCTGGTCGGACACGAACGCCGAACCTGTACGACCAGCTGACCCGGGCGAGGGCGCGCGCCCTCGTCGTACGGTGGTCCGCTGCGCGTCGCCCCGGGGAAGATGCGGCTCCGCCCTGGTGCGGCGGCGGTTCCCGTGGTGTGCTGGTAGCAGCGGGAAGGACGCGTCGACCACGCGGAGAAGCGGCCGACTGCCGTGCACCGCGCAATCCGGATCCGCGAGAAGCGGGTGGCGCCCTTCCCGTCCCATCCTCCCGCCGTGCCGTGGCGACGGTCCTCGTCGTCTGCTTGCGGACACCGTGCCCGGGTCGAAGGTCCCGGCCGGAGAGGCGTGCGGCCGGACGCGCAGCCGCGGCCGGTCTCGGACCGCGTCCGCTTCCTGCGGATGCCGCGCGCGACGGGCCCGCGGGGTGTCTTCGGGGCGCGGCCACGGCTCTCCGAGGTCCCCGGGTCCCCGGGTCCCCGGCGGGGTCGTGCGGTCCCTGCTAGCCGGTGCGCAAGCCGCCGGACTCGTCGGCGGCCGCCGGTTTGCGGAAGGCGCGGACGCTGAACCGGGGGTCGGGACGCCGACGGTCCTGGCCGGGGAGTGCGGCCAGGCGTGCGGCGAACTCCTCGGTGCGCGGCTCGCCCGGCGGCAGCGCCGTGAACCAGCCGCGGCGCAGGTCGGCGATGGTGGTGCGGGGGCTGCGGCCCTGTCCGGTGCCGCGGAAGGCGCCGTGGCCGGCGGGCCGCAGTCCGGACCGGACGGCGTGCGCGGTGACGGTGCCGGCGGCGTCGGCGGCCGGGTGGCGCGGACGGGCCGCGAGGACGGCGTCGATGTCGCTGCCGACGTCGTGCGCGGCGGCCTTGTCGACCGTCGTGACGTACGTCCCGCCGGGACGCAGCACCCGGGCGCACTCGGCGACCACGGCGCGGACGTCCTCGGGGTCCGCGAGCAGGTGCAGCAGCCAGATGCTGGTGACCGCGTCGAAGGAGCCGGCGGGGAAGGGCAGCCGGCGGCTGTCGGCCCGGACGATCGCGCCGGGCAGCCGGGCCGCGGCCATGCGGACCATGGCGGGGGTGAGGTCCGCGCCGGTCACCCGCAGCCCGGGGCGCGCGGCGGCGAGCCGCCGGGTGACGATCCCGGTGCCGCAGGCGACGTCGAGGAGGCGGCCCGGCCGCTCCGGTATCAGGCCGAGGACGGCGTGTGCGGCCTCGTGGGCGCGGGCCTCGCCGCCGCGTAAGGCGTCGTAGTCGCCGGCTTCCTTCTCGTAATCGAGCACATCGCTCAGTGTGCCCCGTGGCCTGGGGCGATGTCCTCCACCCTGCGGGCGAGAGCGAAGTCCTTCCCGGTGACGGCGCCGCCCGCGCTGTGCGTGTTCACGCTCAGGGATACGGTGTTGTAGCCGAGGGTGAGGTCGGAGTGGTGGTCCAGCTCGTCCTGGATGCCGGCGATGTGCACGACCAGCGCGGCCGCCGCGAAGTGCGAGCCGAGCCGGTAGGAGCGGGTGAGGCGGTCGCCGTCGACCGACCAGCCGGGCAGTTCGGCCAGCCGGTCCTCGATCTCCTTCTGCGACAGCGGTTCGACGGCCATGGCCGGGGCTCCCTTCGGTGCTTGTCCCCGTGCGGGGAGGGGCGGTCACGGTTCAGCCTGCCACGTCGGCGCCGCGGGCGGGGCAGCGACGCGTGCCCCGTGCGGTGCGGGAGCCCGGGCTCGTTGCGGCGGGCCGGCCTCGACTAGGGTCGGCGGTATGCCTCTTGCCGCGTCCGCTCCCACCGTGTCCGCCGTCACCGGCAAGGGTGTCGGCCCGCTGCTGCGCGCCTGGCGGGAGCGGCGCCGGATCTCACAGCTGGAACTGGCGCTGCGCGCCGACTCCTCCGCCCGGCACATCAGTTTCGTGGAGACCGGCCGGTCCCGGCCGAGCGAGGAGATGGTGCTGCGGCTCGCCGAACAGCTCCAGGTGCCGGTGCGGGAGCGCAACGCCCTGCTGCTGGCGGCCGGTTACGCCCCGCGCTATCCGGAGACCCCGCTGGCCGACCCGGCGCTGGACGCGCTGCGCGACGGCATCGAGCGGCTCATCCGGGGATACGAGCCGTATCCCGCGCTGGTGGTCGACGCCGGGTACACGGTCGTCGCCGCGAACCGGGGCATCGCCATGCTGCTGGAGGGCGTTCCCGAGGAGCTGACGGCCCCGGCGCCGAACGCGATGCGGCTGACCCTGCACCCGGAGGGGCTGGCGCCGCGCATCCGCAACCTGCGGGAGTGGCGCGGGCATCTGCTGGCCCAGATGGAGCGGGAGATCGCCCTGCACCGCTCGGACCGGCTCCGCGCCCTGTACGAGGAGGTCGCGGCCTATCCGGTGCCCGAGGACCAGCCGGACACCGAACCGGCCGGGTCCGTACCGTACTTCGCGCTGCCGCTGCACATCGAGCACGCCGGCCGGACCCTGTCGTTCGTGTCCTCGATCTCCACGTTCAACACGCCGATGGACGTCACCGTCGCCGAACTCGCCATCGAGACGTTCCTGCCGGCGGACCCGGCCACCGCCAAGTACCTGCACACCCTGGCCGGTTGAGCCCGCATCGGGATCGATTCGTTGCCTCGGGCACGTGTGCGAGACGGCGACACGTGACAGACTGCTCCCCGCTTCGGTCGGCGCACAGGGGAGGGCGTGGGCGTGAGTGAGCGGCGGGCTGCGCCCACCGTGGGCCAGGTGGTGCTCGGCAAACGGTTGCAGGAGCTGCGGGAGGCGGCGGGGCTCAGCCGCGAGGAGGCCGCCCGGGTGCTCAGGGTGGCGTCGGCGACCGTACGGCGGATGGAGATGGCCGAGGTCGCGCTGAAGATCCCCTACGTGCAGGTGCTGCTGGCCACCTACGGGGTGGCCGAGGAGGAGGCCGGCGCGTTCGTGCGGCTGGCCGAGGAGGCGAACCAGCCGGGCTGGTGGCAGCGGTTCCACGACGTGCTGCCGGACTGGTTCAGCCTGTACGTCAGCCTGGAGGGCGCCGCCCGGATCATCCGCTCCTACGAGCCGCACTTCGTGCCCGGCCTGCTGCAGACCGAGGAGTACGCGCGGGCGGTGCTGGAGGCCGGGACGATCGGGCAGAGCTCGCCGGAGGCGGTCGAGCGGCATGTGTCGCTGCGCATGGAACGGCAGCGGCTGCTGGAGCGCGACGATCCGCCCCACCTGTGGGTCATCATGGACGAGACGGTGCTCAGGCGCCCGGTGAGCATGCGGCCCGAGGTGCTGCGGGACCAGCTCGACCGGCTGCTGGAGTACGCCGAACGGGACCGGGTCACCCTGCAGGTCGCCGAGTTCGCCGCGGGCCCGCACCCGGGGACGTACGCGCCGTTCACGCTGTTCCGGTTCGCCGAGCCGGAGCTGCCGGACATGGTGTTCACCGAGTACCTGACCGGCGCCCTGTACCTGGACTCGCGCCGGGAGGTGGCCGCGCACCTGGAGGTGCTGGACCACATGACGGCCCGGGCCGCGTCCGCGCAGCGCACCCGGAAGCTGCTGCGGGAGCACCGCGAGGGACTCTGAGCGGGCCTGCCGGGCGACCCGCGCCCGGTCGGGGATGACCCGTACGGGTCTGCGGACGGGTGGGTTCCCGGGGCCGCCCCTAACTTCTGAGTAGGGGGCGAACCGAGGCGGCGTACGTGACCGGCATGCCCGTACCGCGCGACGCGAAGGAGGCCCGATGCCCTCGGACGCGATGCTCTACCAGGCGGCGGCCCTCTGCCTGACCTACCCGGACGAGGACCTCGTCGCCCGGCTGCCGCTGCTGCGCGAGGCCGCTCCGCAGCTGCGGGCGTTCACCGACCACGCGGCCCTCACCCCGCCGGAGGAACTGGCCGCACACTATGCGCAGGTCTTCGGCTTCGGGGGCCGGCGCAGTCTGTACCTGAGCCGCTGGCACGACGGCGACACCCGGCGGCGCGGGATGTGCCTGGCCCGCTTCGCGGACGTCTACCGCCGGCACGGCTTGGAGTGCGGCGGCGGGGAGCTGCCGGACTTCCTGCCGGCGGTGCTGGAGTTCACGGCGCGGACCGGGGACAGCACGCTGCTGACGGAACACCGCGACGGCCTGGAGGGGCTGCGTGTGCGGCTGACCGACTGCGGGACACCGTACGCGGGCGTGCTGGATGCCGTGTGCGCCGCCCTGCCGACCGCTCACACCGGCGACCACCCGTGACCGTTCCTCCCGGGTGGCGCTCCCGGTACGACGAGCACGGCCGTCCGGAACGCGCGGCCGGGACCGGCGGGGCGGAGGGGCGCCACGGGTGGGGCGGTGCCGCGCCTCCCCGGGGGGTGGGGCGCGGCAACCGGGGACGTACGGGCGTCAGGCCAGCTCGGCCGACAGGGTGATCGTCGTACCGGTCAGGGCCTGGCTGACCGGGCAGTTCTTCTTGGCGTCCTCGGCCGCCGAACGGAAGCCGTCCGCGTCCAGGCCCGGCACCTCGCCGCGCACGGTGAGGTGGATGCCGGTGATGCCCTCGCCCGGCTGGAAGGTGACGTCGGCCTTGGTCTCCAGCCGGGTGGGCGGGGTGCCGGCGCCGGCCAGGCCGTGCGAGAGGGCCATGGAGAAGCAGCTGGAGTGGGCGGCGGCGATCAGCTCCTCGGGGCTGGTCTTGCCGTTCGCCTGCTCGGCGCGCGAGGGCCACGACACCGGCTGCTCGCCGATGCCGGAGGAGTCGAAGGTGACGACTCCGTTGCCTTCGAGCAGGTTGCCTTCCCAGACGGTGTGGGCGGTGCGCGTGGTTGCCACGATGCTTCCTTTCGCGAGTGTCGCGGTTCCGGGGTTCCCGGGTGTTCCTATCCGATCACATCCGGGCTCATCGCACTCTGAAGACCGGCCCACGCGGCGTGAACGGCAGGTGACCTCCCTGCGGGATCAGGTAGGCGTGTTCCCTGCGTACCCGCAGCGTGTCGCACCAGCCGTCGGTGATGACCAGCACCGGGGCGCCGGGCGGGAAGTCCTCGGCCCGGAGCAGCAGGTCGATGCCGGGCTGCAGGACCGTACCGCCGCGCCCGTGCACCCGCACCCGGCCGGCGATCTCGGTGACCGGAAGGTAGCCGGCGTCGTGCGGGGCGGCGTCGCAGAACACCACGCGGGCGGCCGGCACGTCGCGGGACTCGGCGTAGGAGGCGATCGCGCCGAGCGCCTTGCCGAGCAGCGTGGTACTCATCGAACCGGAGGTGTCGAGGACCACGCCGAAGGTGCAGCGGGCGATCTCCTCCGGCGGGAAGTAGCGGCCCGCGCGCGGGATGTCGGGGGTGGAGGCCTGGCGGCGGGCGGGGCGGGCAAAGGACCGTACGGGCTCCGGGCGCGGGACGAACTCGTCGAACCAGCGGGCCAGTTGCGCGTCCCAGGGCAACGGCGGGTGGCTGAGGGCACGGATCTCCGCGACCAGGCCGCCGGGCAGGAACCCGCGTTCCTGCGCCTGGTGCAGGTCGAGGCCGCGGGTGAGGCCGCGGCGGTAGAACTCGTCCAGGTCGACATAGTCGCCGGCCGGGCGGAGCGGGCCGCCGAGTACGTCGCCGGCGCCCTTGCCGCGCAGGGTGGCCAGGCGGCGCATCCGGCGCAGGTCGCCGGCGATGCGGTCGTAGACCTCCTCGGCGGACAGGCCGGCCAGCCGCGGGTCGTGCAGCAGTCCCTCGGGCATGGTGCCGACCTGCATCTCGACCAGCCAGCCGTTGATGACGTAGTCGCAGGCGATGTTGAACAGGTAGGGGTCGCGGGTGCCGCAGCGGTCGCCGTGGCGCAGGGCGGCGTGCAGCATCTCGTGGGCGAGGATGAACCGCCACTCCTCGTCCTCGAAGGTGCGCAGCGGGTTGACGTAGATCTCGCCGGCCTCGGGGTCGACGGCGGCGATCTGGATGCCGTGGGCGCGGGCGAGTTCGGCGTCGGCGACCAGGGTGATGCCGGCCGCGATGCCGCCGAGCAGCGGGTAGGAGGAGACGAACCAGCTCAGGGCCTGCTCCCAGGGGCGGCGTACGGCCGGTTCGCCGTCGAGGCTGTCCCGGCGTCCGCCCGCCATGTCCATCGCGGCGGACACCGTGCGGGTCAGGGCGGTGGCGAACGCCAGCTGGCGGTCCGGGGCGGGTCCCCGCCAGGGGAGCCATTCGGTGAGCACCTGGTCGGGTTCGGGGCCGGCGGTGCCGCAGCGCTCGTAGGCCGGCGGCAGGCCGTGGGCGCGCCAGCGGGCGGCGAGCCGCTCCTCGTCGCCGTCGGGGTAGCTCACGGGGATTTCCTCGGGGGCGGTGCCGACGGGGAAGCCGAGCAGGAAGCGGTCGACGACGACGCAGCGGGCGGCGAGGTCGTACCGGTCGGGCTGCTCACGCGCCCCCCTGGCGGCAGGGAGGTGTCCGAAGCCGAGGTGGAGTACGGCGTGCGCGAGCGCCCACGCCCAGGCGGCTGGTTCGGCGAGCCGGTCGGGGTGGGCGTGCACGGTGCCGTCGGAGTCGGTGACGAGCAGGCCCTCGCGCGGGGCCAGGACGCAGTCCTCGGTGCGGCAGACGTCGAACTCGACGGCGGCGAGTGCCGGGTTGGCGCGCAGCAGCCGCATCCCCTCGGCGAACGCCTCGCCGGCCGGGTCGCGTCTCTTCTTCGGCCGGGCGCGGCTCACCGCCGCGCCTCCACCAGTCGGGGCATGTCGCGGGCGGCCTCGACCAGGAACCACGACGGCAGGACCGGGTTGCCGTCGGCGTCGGAGGCGATGACGGTCTGGGCGACCTCGACGGAGATCTCGGCGAGCTGCACCAGCAGCGACTTGGCACGGTAGGCGGTCTGCCGGCCGTTCTCCGACATGTGTTCCTTGCTGACGGGCAGTTCCTTCACGAGGCGGCCACGGAAGGACTCGGCGAGGTAGTACAGCAGGTCGCGGTCCTGGACGCGGTGCGGCCAGCGGGCGTCGCCCTTGAGGATCGCCTCGATGCCGTACCGGCTGCGGACGACCTTGACGTAGCCGCAGAAGGCGGTGGCGTGCGCCGGGGTGAGCGTGCCGTGCGCCAGGACGTCGAGGGTCGGCTCGTCCAGGTCCGGGCCGAAGGAGTGCAGGGCGTCGGAGAGCATGTGCCAGGAACGGGGCGTGGAGAACGGCTCCTCGGTCTTGGGCGGCTTGGACCACAGGTGGTCCGGCCGGTCGGTGAGGTGGTCCACGATCCACGGGTGGATGCCGTTGTCCGCGGCCCAGGTCAGCCAGTCCCTGGCGGAGACCTCCAGGTGGACGTGGGCGAGCCGGTTCACCAGGGCCGAGGCGAGCGGCCGGGCCAGGGCGTTGTCGGTGGAGCGGTTCCCGGCGCCGATGACGATGGACCCCTCCGGCAGCTCGTAGTTCCCGATCCGGCGGTCCAGGATCAGGGAGTAGAACGCCTTCTGCACGTCCGGGGTGGCGGCGTTCAGCTCGTCCAGGAACAGGCAGTACGGCTCGTCCCGCGCGATCGCCTCCGGCGGGCAGAACACCGACCGCCCGTCCCGGATCTGCGGCACGCCGATCAGGTCCTCGGGGGCGAGCTGGGTGCCCAGCAGGCTCACGCACTCCAGACCGAGCGAGGCGGCGAACTCCCGCACCAGGGAGGACTTCCCGATCCCCGGGGCGCCCCAGAGGAAGACGGGCCGGACGGTGGCGAGACCGAGGAGGAGTTCGGGGACGCGGGCGGGGGTGACGGTGACGGCGGCCTGCAAAGCGGGGCTTCCTCGGGGTTGTTCGAGACGTGTACGACTCGGACAGTGTGCGGGGCGGGGTGGTGCGGGCGCAGCCGAATTTCAGGCGGCCCGCTCCTCCTCCACGTCCCGTGCGAGGGGCACCCCGGATCCGGACGACTCGCCCAGCCAGCGGCGCAGTACGCGGTGGATGTGCTCGGCGCCGGCCAGTTCCTCGTCGTCCGCGGCCGGGGCGGACAGCTCACGCGGGGAGAGCAGGAACGGGCGGGACTGGGCGCCGCCGAGGCCGCCGTGGGAGCCGATCTGCTCCTCGAAGGCGAGGACTTCGCCGTCGGCGGGGTCGTAGGCGGAGTTCACCATGATGTCGGCGGTGTGCGGGAAGGAGTGGGTGCGGCGGACGGCGTCGGCGGCGCCGGGGCCGAAGCGGGCCAGCGGGCCGGGGTCGTCGTCCAGCCCGGCGAGCGGGATCTCGGCGCCGTGGGCGCCGAGCACCACGCCGCCGTGTTCCTCGCTGCGCACCAGCAGGAAGCCGATGCCGGGGTGGTTGGCGAGGGTGGTGAGCAGGGCGGGGTGGCGGGCGTCGATCTCCTCCTTGGTCATGCGGTGCGGGACGTCCGGGAAGGAGATCAGGCCGAGGTTGCCGGAGGCCAGCACGATCGGCCCGGAGCGGCGGTCGGTGCGGTGGTCGTCCTTCTCCTCCACCGGCCGGCGCAGGGCGGCGCGGACGGCGGCGCGGGCCTCGGCGCCGCTGCGGGTGCGCTCCGCCCGGCGCGGGACGGGCAGCCCGCAGCCGGCCCGGACCAGGTCTTCCAGAGTGAGGCCGTAGCGGGAGCGAAAAGTTTCTCCGGGGCTCTGGCCGTGGTCGGAGAGGACGACGATGCGGTAGGGGCGCGGGGCGTGTTCGGCGACGCGTTCGAGGAGGGCGAGGGACCGGTCGAGGCGCTGCAGGACCTTCTCGGCGTCGCGGCTGTGCGGGCCGGAGTGGTGGGCGACCTCGTCGTAGGCGACGAGGTCGGCGTAGACGCAGGTGCGGCCGGCGAGCATGTCGCCCATGACCGCGGCGACGACGACGTCCCGTTCGACGACGGTGGCGAAGGCGCGCACGACCGGGTAGAGGCCGCCCCGGCCGACGCGCGGGCGCTGCCTGCGCAGGCGGGCGCGGGTGGACTGGCCGATCTCGCGGGCCACCTCGGCGAGGAAGGACAGGGCGGTGCGTACGGCGTTGGCGGGGTCGGAGAAGTAGGCGAAGTAGCCGGCGCGGGAACGGTTCGCCCGGCCACGGCGGCGGATGGCGATCGACAGCACGAGGGCCTGTTCGCCGGCGCCGCCGCTGAAGAGGTTGCCGCGGCTGGCGCCGTCGACGGTGAGCAGTCCGCCGTCACCGGTGTGCAGTGTGGCGCGGCGTTGCAGTTCGGCGGCGCTCGTCGGCCGGTTGCAGACCATCACCTCACCGCGGTCCTTCTCGTACCAGCGGAAGGCCGGGACGTCGAAGCTGGTGCCGTGCAGGATGCCGAGCTGGCTGGCGCCGGTCTGGCTGGACCAGTCGGTGCGCCAGGCAGTGAGGCGGTGGGTGGGCTGGGCGCGGTGGACCGGCGGATGCGTGGTGCCGTCCGTCGGCCGGGTACCGTCGCCGCCGGCCAGCCAACGGCCCACCGTGGGCATCAGCCCCTTCCGCACGGCTTCCACGAGAACCTCATGACCGACCCCGTCCAGCTGCACGCAGACCAGCCCGGGCGCCGTGGGGCACGGCGGACGGGCCCGGCGGCTGCGGGTGGCGAGGCGGTGCAGGCGGCGCCGGTAGGTCTCGTCGTCGCGGACGGCGAGGGCCGCGCCGGTGGCGGAGGCGACGGCGGACATCACGGCGGCGACGATGACGGCGGTCTCGGGGGCGGCCTCCGCGCGGCCGGAGGGGTTGACGCGCAGGGCGAGCAGCAGCAGGGAGCCGTTGAGGAAGAAGACCAGCAGGCCGAGGACGAGTGCCGGGACGAGCAGGAACAGGCGGACCAGGAGGGGCCAGACGACGGCCGAGAGGATGCCGAAGGCTCCGGCGCCGCAGGCGGCGGTGACGGCGATGCGGGTGGCGCTGTCACCGTCCGGGGACTGGAGCCGGAAGTCGGGCAGGAGTGCGGCGAGGGCCAGCATGGTGACCGTGGAGACCGCCCAGACGGTGATGCTCCGTCCTGTCTGACTGGCGATCCGTCGCCACCGCACCCCGTGCACGCCCGTACACCTCATGTCCCGGCCCTCCCCCTGCCCCGGGCGGGCAGGCGGCCCCCGTCTCGCTTCGCGGCCGCGATCGGCCCCTGCCCCACCTTGTCACACGGGTCCCAGGTCACCGTCCGTCGTAGCCGGCCGTCGGCATGGACAGCCGCCGGTGCACGCGTGCCTTCATCTGTGCGTCGTACGACGGCTCGGCCCGGCCCACGGTCTCCACGCGTACGCCCCGGCGGGCGCACTCGGCGGTGAACTCCTCGACCGACGACAGGGCCCGGCGCAGCACCCGCAGGCTGGGGGCGACGAACAGATCCACGCCGGGGCGGACCCCCTCCCAGAGGGCGCAGTGGTCGAAGCGCAGGCCACCGACGAGGAGTTCGCGGGCCACGACGTAGCCGCGTTCGGCGGCCCAGCGGGCGCACATGGCGTGCTGGCTGCGCGAGTCCACCAGGAAGGGGTCGGCCTCCAGCTCCTCCAGGGGTGTGAGGCTCGCGATGGCGGTGACCCGCACGGTCGTGAACGCGCCGAAGGCACCCCGCAGCTGTCCCATGGCGTCCCCCTCACCTCCGGGTTTCGCCGCCGACCCTACTCCTGCCCGTAGGCTTCGGGGAGTCGCGTGAAGGAGGCGAAGAAGGTGCCGGTGGAGATCACCTGGTGGGGTCACGCCACCTGCGCGGTGGAGGATGCGAACATCCGGTTTCTCACCGATCCCCTGTTCGCCCGCCGGCTGGCACATCTGCGGCGGCGCCGGGGTGCGCTGCCGCCCGCGGGGGCCCGTCAGGCGGACGTGGTGCTGGTCTCCCATCTGCACGCGGACCATCTGCATCTGCCGTCGCTGGCCTGTTTCGGGCCGGGCACGCGCCTGCTCGTGCCCCGGGGCGCACCACGGGCGGTGCCGGGTCTGCGCCGGCTGCGGCAGGTGCGGGTCACCGAGGTGGTGCCCGGGGACGAGGTGCGGATCGGGGAGGTGCTGGTCCGGGTGGTGCCCGCGCTGCACGACGGGCGGCGGCTGCCGGTGGGGCCGCGGCGTTCCCCCGCGCTGGGGTACGTCGTGGAGGGTGAGGCGCGGACGTACTTCGCCGGGGACACGGGGCTGTTCGACGCCATGGCCGAGCGGGTGGGGCCGGTGGACGTGGCGCTGTTGCCGGTGGGCGGCTGGGGGCCGTACCTCGGGGAGGGGCATCTGGACGCGGGGCGGGCGGCGCGGGCACTGGCCCGGCTGGCGCCGCGGGCCGCGGTGCCGGTGCACTACGGGACGTACTGGCCGATCGGCATGGACGCGGTGCGTCCGCACGAGTTCCATGCGCCGGGGGACGAGTTCGTGCGACTGGCGGCGGTGGCGGCGCCGCAGGTGGCGGTGCACCGGCTGGGGCACGGGGAGAGCGTGCGGCTGGAGGTTGCGCGGTGACGTGGCTCGCCGACGCGTCGCGCACGGTGACGACCGGGTCCGCGCAGCAGGCGGTGGGCTATCCGGCGTTGTTCCTGCTGGTGTTGATCGGCGCGCTGGTGCCGGTCGTGCCGACGGGTGCGCTGGTGAGTTCGGCGGCGGTGGTGGCGTTCCACCGGACGGCGCCGTTCGCGTTGGCGCTGGTGTTCGTGACGGCGTCGTCGGCCGCGTTCCTGGGGGACGCCGCGTTGTACTGGCTGGGGCGGCGCGGGACGACGTCGAGGAACGGGTCGCGGTGGCTGGAGGCGATCCGGCAGCGGGCACCGGAGGAACGGCTGGCGCAGGCGCGGGGGAAGCTGGCGGAGCACGGGATCGCCGTGCTGGTGCTGTCACGGCTCGTCCCTGCGGGGCGGATACCGGTGATGCTGGCGTGCCTGATGGCGGAATGGCCGCTACGGCGGTTCGCGCGGGGGAATCTGCCCGCGTGTCTCGCGTGGGCTGCCACGTATCAGCTGATCGGGATTCTGGGGGGCTCCTTGTTCAAGGAGCCGTGGGAGGGCGTGGTGGTGGCGGTCGCGCTGACCGTGGCCGTCGGTGCGGTGCCCGGTGTGTGGCGGCGGGTCCGGGCTGCCGGATGAGGTCGCGGGGTGCGGGTGCGGTGCGGCCGGTGACGCCCGTGCGGTGGAGCGCAGGGACGGCGCCGCACCCGGGGGCGTGTTCAGTCCAGGACTCCTGAAGCGCCTACCGGCAGGTCCCACAGGTCTTCGCGGTCCAGCCCGGCCTTCTCCCAGGCCGTCCTCACCCGGGTGAGCGGTTCGAGGACCGGTTCGGCCGAGAGGACGAAGGTGCCCCAGTGCATGGGGGCCATGCGGCGGGCGCCGAGGTCGAGGGTGGCCTGGACGGCTTCCTCGGGGTCGCAGTGGACGTCGCTGAGCCACCAGCGGGGGTCGTAGGCGCCGATGGGCATGAGGGCGAGGTCGATGCCGGGGTAGCGGCGGCCGATGCGGGAGAACCAGTGGCCGTAGCCGGTGTCGCCGGCGAAGTAGAGGCGTTGCCCGTCGGGTGCGGTGAGCACCCAGCCGCCCCACAGGCTGTGGCAGGTGTCGGTGAGGGTGCGCTTGGACCAGTGGTGAGCGGGGACGAAGTCGAAGCGGACGCCGGAGAGTTCCGCGCCCTCCCACCAGTCCAGCTCGGTGATGACGGTGAACCGGCGGCGGCGGAACCAGTTGCCGAGACCGGCGGGTACGAACACCGGGGTGTCTCGCGGGAGCCGGCGCAGGGTGGGGGCGTCCAGGTGGTCGTAGTGGTTGTGGCTGATGACCACGGCGTCGACGCGGGGCAGGGTGTCCCAGGGCACGCCCACGGGGGTGATGCGGGCCGGGGTGCCTAGGATGCGGCGGGACCAGACGGGGTCGGTCAGGACGGTGAGCCCGCCGACGCGGACGATCCAGCTGGCGTGTCCCGCCCAGGTGACGGCGAGGGTGCGGGCACCGACGCGGGGAAGGGGAGCCGGTTCGTAGGGCAGGCGGGCGATGTCGGCGAGCCCTTCGGGGCCGGGGCGTACGGCGCCTTCGCGGGCGAAGCGGGCGAGGGCCTTGAGGCCGGGCAGCGGCGCGGTGAGCCGGTCGTGGAACGTGCGGGGCCAGACCCGGTGTTCGCCGAGGGGGCGGGGCTCGGCCAGCGGGGGGAACGGGGACGCGAGGGGGGCCGGGGCGTCGGCCTCGCCGGTCGCCGTGGGCGCCGTGAGAGCCGTGGTTCTCGCGGTCGCCGTGGTCGTCGTAGAAGCCGCGGTCGCCGTGGTCGTCGTAGAAGCCGCGGTCGCCGTGGTCGTCGTAGGAGCCGTTGCCGTGGTCGCCGTGGGAGCCGTTGTTGCCGTGGTCGTGGTGGCCGGTCCGGGCTCATGCGTCTGCTGCGTCATCGAGGAGGCTCCCATCGCTGAGCGTCGTCGCGGAGATCGTCGAAGGCCGACCTCAAGGAGATCAACGCGCGTTGCACGTGCGGCAGTTCCAACGGCGCGGGTGACGTGAGGCATTCCGTGCGTTCCTCGTCCGTGCCACCCAGCAGGGGGCCGGTGGCGAGCCGTACGCGCAGTGCGCCGAGGTCGTCGCCGAAGCGGTGACCGCCGGGCGCGGGCAGGCCGAGCCGGGCGGTGAGCAGGTCCTCCAGGTCCTGGGCGTCGCCTACGCCCTGGGCGGCCAGCGGTTCGCGCAGGGGGCCGAGGTCGGCGTAGAGGTGGCGGCCGGCCTGCGGGGGCCGGGCGAGCGCGCCGGCGGCGACGACCGCGGTGTGCGCGGCGGCGGCCACGCGCGCGTGCAGCCGTACGACGGCCTCGCGGCGTTCGGTGACGGGCGGCGGCTCGTCCAGGGCGTAGCCGGCGGCCGCGGCGACCGGTGCGGCGATGCGTGCGCCGAGGGCGGTGAGGATGTCGAGCACGCGCGCGTGGAGGTGCCGCCCGCCGTCGGTGGCCGGGAAGCGGGCGACGGCGGCGGGCCAGCCGGGGGGCAGCAGGGCGCCGGCCAGGTCGGTGACGACGGTGACCTGGTCGGGCTGCATCTCCGCGGGGCTGAGCAGCACGGTCTCGTGCGGGTCGTGCAGGGTGTCGCGCCAGGTCTCGTCGCTGACCAGGTGGAGGCCCTCGGAGGTGGCGGCCTCGATGGTCTCGTGCAGCAGCTCGGGCGGGGCGACGGTGGCGGTGGGGTCGTCGGCGACGGACAGCACCAGCAGCCGGGGGTCGCCACCCTCGGCGCGGACCCGGCGGACGGTCTCCAGCAGGGCGTAGGGGTCGGGGACGCCGCCGCTCTCGGCAGGGGTCGGCACGTGGTAGGCGGGCCGGCCGAGCAGCCGGGCGTACGGCGCCCACCAGGCGGCGCAGGGGCGGGGTACGAGGATGTCGGCGCCGTCGCCGGAGAGCGCGGCGGTAAGGGCGAGCAGCAGGGCGGGGGCGCCGGGTCCGGCGGCCACCTGGTCGGGGACGGTGGGCAGTCCGCGGCGGGTCCAGTAGCCGCAGGCGGCTTCCAGCAGGGCGGGCGCGCCGCCGACGGGCTGGGCTTCGGCGCGGTCCGCCGCGGCGGCGAGTACGGCGGAGAGTTCGGGCAGGACGGGGAGGCCGTCGGCGGGGAGGGGCGGGCCGTAGCGGACGGGGCCGTGGTCCTCACCGGGGTCCGTCCGCCGCATGTCCGCCTCCGCGCAGTCCGTGGTGCCGTTGTGCCCGGTCCGGGCCGTGCCGTCCGCCGTCCTCGTGGGCCGTCGTCCTGTCCTCCTGGGCCGCGGTGTGCCGGGCTCGTGGGGCGTCGGGACCGTGCCGTGATCTCCTGGTGCGAATGTTTCCCTTGAACTCCTGCCCCGAACTCGCGCCGTGATCCGGGCGGCGCTCTCGGGAGGCTGTGTACCCGCCGGACGGCGCTCCATGGGCGGCGTCCAAAGTTGCCCGGGTCACATCCCGGCGGGCCGGCCGCCCAGGGTGCGCCGGTGGCCGTACAGCCGGTAGCCGGCGCCCGCGCAGGCGGCGGCGATGCAGGCCGCGCCGGCGGCGAGCGCCGGGACCGAGTCGTTGAAGGTGCCGCCCCGCCCGGCGTCCACGCCGTGCTGGACGGCGGCCGAGGTGCAGCCCGCGTCGTCGTGGGAGTCGCGGCAGGAGTGGCCGTCGCCGTCCGGGCAGCGCGTCCCCGCTCCGGCACACTCGTGCCCGGCCCCCTCCTGCCGCCCACCGTCCTGCCCGGTCCCGTCACGCCCGCCACCGTCCTGCCCGGTCCCGTCACGCCCGGCCTGATCGCGCCCGGCACTCTCCCGGCCGCCCCCGTCCTGCCCGGCACCGACCTGCCCGCCGCCGTCCCGCCCGGCACCGGCCTTCCCGGCCCCGTCGCCCCCGGCATCCCCACTCCCGGCCCCGCCACTCGCCTGCCCGGCCCCGCCGGTCCCGGCCCAGTCGGGCCCGGCACCCACCTCCCCGGCCGCACCGGTCCCGGCCCAGTCAGGCCCGACGCCCGCTTGCCCGGCCCCGTCGGCACCGGCACCGGCACCGGCCTGCCCGCCGCCGTCACGCACCGCCCCGTCCTGCCCGCAGGACGCGCCGTCCGGTCCGGCCGGTGCGCCGGCGTCGGGAGGGACGAGCACCGGTCCGAGGACGGGGTCGCAGACCGCGGAGCCGGCGCCGGTGCCGGGACTGGCCTCGACGACCGGACCGGCGAGGGCCGCGGGCCCGGCGAAGGCTGTCGACTCAGCGAGGGCTGCGGGCCGGGCAAAGGCTGCGGGCCCAGCGAAGGCCGCGAGCCCGGCGAAGGCTACGGACCTGGCGAAAACTCCTGGCCCGGCGACGACGGCCGGCCCGGTAAAGGCGGCGGGACCGGCAACGACGGCCGGCCCGGCGAAGACTGCAGGCCCGGCGAAGACTGCAGGCCCGGCGAAGGCGGCCGGCCCGGTGAGGGCGAGCACGGCACCGGCGGCGAAGGCGGCGGACAGGGCGCGAGCGGTGCGGCGCATGGGAGGGGCTCCTCGGCGGACGTCGACGGTCGGGCGGTACGCCGGCGCACCGGTACGACGGCAACGCCGTGCGGCGTCCGGGTACGGGGACACGGGGCGTGCCCCCGCTGCCATGACAGCCCGCGGCCGGCCGTACCGCGCGCGGCCGGAGCCCATTAGCGGGACGCGCGGGGCCGCCCGGGTGAGAGCGCACACGAGCTGCCGCCGTCCGCACCGCCGTCCGGGTCGCCCGTGCGGTGCCGGAGGTTTTCCGTCCCTCTCGCCGGTGACTCGGTACCCGCTGACCGGATCGTCCACCTCGTACTCCACCGGGAGGTCTCTCCATGAGCACCAAGGTCTCGGACCACATCCTCGAGCGGTTGCGCGCTTGGGGTGTGGAACAGGTTTTCGGCTATCCGGGCGACGGCATCAACGGGTTGCTCGCGGCCTGGGGCCGAGCCGAGGACCAGCCGCGGTTCATCCAGTCCCGGCACGAGGAGATGTCCGCCTTCGAGGCGGTCGGGTACGCGAAGTTCAGCGGCCGTATCGGGGTGTGCGCGGCGACATCGGGACCGGGTGCCATCCACCTGCTCAACGGTCTGTACGACGCGAAGCTGGACCACGTGCCGGTGCTGGCGATCGTCGGCCAGACCAACCGGACCGCGATGGGCGGCTCCTACCAGCAGGAGGTCGACCTGCACACGCTGTACAAGGACGTCGCCTCGGAGTTCGTGGAAACGGTGACGGTACCCGAGCAGCTGCCGAACGTGCTGGACCGGGCGATCCGTACGGCGTACGCGCGACGCTGCCCGACGGCGCTGATCATCCCGGGTGATGTGCAGGAGCTCGACTACTCGCCGCCGACGCACGAGTTCAAGATGGTGCCGTCGAGTCTGGGGATGAGCGACTTCACGGCGACCCCGACGGACGAGGCGCTGCGCCGGGCGGCGGACGTGCTGAACGCGGGCGACAAGGTCGCCATCCTGATCGGGCAGGGTGCCGCGGGTGCGGTCGCGGAGGTGCGGGAGGTCGCCGAGCTGCTCGGTGCGGGGGTGGCGAAGGCCCTGCTCGGCAAGGACGTGCTGAGCGACGAGCTGCCGTATGTGACGGGGCCGATCGGGCTGCTGGGGAGCCGGCCGTCGTACGAGCTGATGCGGGACTGCGACACGCTGCTGACGATCGGTTCGTCGTTCCCGTACACGCAGTTCATGCCGGACTTCGGCAAGGCCCGTGCGGTGCAGATCGACATCGACGCGCACATGATCGGCATGCGCTACCCGTACGAGGTGAACCTGGTCGGTGACGCCCGGGCGACGCTGCAGCGGCTGATTCCGCTGCTGAAGGCGGAGGGGCGCGGGCGCGAGTGGTACGACACGGTGTGCGCGAACGTGAAGCGCTGGCACGAGACGATGGAGCGGCGGGCCCGGCTGTCGGCGGATCCGATCAACCCGGAGTACGTGGCGCGGGCGCTGGATCCGCTGCTGCCGGACAACGCGATCCTGACCTCCGACTCCGGTTCGGTCGCGAACTGGTACGCGCGGCACATCACGATGCGGCCCGGCATGCGCGGTTCACTGTCCGGGACGCTGGCGACGATGGGCCCGGGGGTGCCGTACGCGATCGGGGCGAAGTTCGCACATCCGGACCGGCCGGTGGTCGCGCTGGTCGGGGACGGCGCGATGCAGATGAACGGCCTGGCGGAGATGATCACGGCGGCGAAGTACCGGGACCGCTGGTCGGATCCGCGGCTGGTGGTGGCCGTGTGGAACAACCAGGACCTGAACCAGGTGACCTGGGAGATGCGGGCGATGGAGGGTGCTCCGTCCTTCCTGCCGTCGCAGTCGATCCCGGACGTCCAGTACGCGGCCTTCGCCCGGTCGCTCGGCCTGACCGGGATCCGGGTGGAGAAGCCGGAGGACGTCGAGTCGGGCTGGCGGGCCGCGCTGGACGCGGACGGGCCGGCGGTGATCGAGTTCCTGACCGATCCGGCGGTGCCCCCGATCCCGCCGCACGCCACGTGGGAGCAGATGGAGGCGACGGCCGCGTCGATCCTGAAGGGCGACGCCGACCGGGGTTCGATGATCAAGCAGGGGCTGAAGGCGAAGGTGCAGGAGTTCCTGCCGGGCCGGGACAAGCAGTGACCGTGCGGCACGGATTCCGTGTCGGACGCGCGGCACCGGGTACGCGGTGCGGACCTTCGACCCTCTGGAGGGAAACATGCAGCGAGGCAGTGACCGGCTGAGCGTCCACAGGGACGACGAGATGAAACACGAACTGCAGGGTCTGCTCCGGTCCGGCCATCCCACGCGTGTGGAGGAGTGGCACGACCCGGAGCCGGCCGCGGACGACGACCCGGAGGTCTGGAGCGGCCCGGTGGGCGGTCTGGGGTCTCCGGCGTCGCTGGAGCGGACCCGGCTGGAGCTGGCCCGGCACCTGAGCCGGCACGCCTTCCCCGCGAAGCCGGGCGAGCTGGCCAGGGCGCTGCGCCGCAGCAACGCGCCCGGCGGGCTGGTCGACGCGGTGGCCGGGCTGCGGCACGGGGACCAGTACCAGAACGTGCAGCAGCTCGCCGAAGCGCTGGCGGGCGGCGCGTGAGCGGCGGTCAGGCGGCGGAGATCGCGCGGGACACCACGGTCGACGTGGGGGATGCGACCACGCGGTTTCTGCTGTACGGGCTGCTGCCCGGATGGTTCGTGCCGGGGCTCGCCGACTGGGCGATGCACCGGCGCACCCGGATCGAGGACACGGCGGGGACGAGGGAGTCCCTGATCCACGCGCTGATGATGGCCGAGGTGGGTGCGCCGATCGCGCTCACCCTGAGGTACGAGGTGAATCCGCTGCTGCTGTCGGTGCAGCTCGGCGCGGCGGCGGTGCACGAGGCGACGGCGCTGTGGGACGTGCGGACGGCCGTGCGCAGTGACCGGGAGGTCAAGCCGATCGAGCAGCACATCCACAGTTTCCTGGAGTCGCTGCCGTTCGGCGGGCTGGCGTCTCTGATGTGCCTGCACGCCGACCAGGTGCGTTCGCTGCTGCGGGGCGGGCGCGGAGATCCGGACGCGTGGCGTCTGGTGCCGCGCCGGCGCCCGCTGTCGCCGGGCTACCTGGCGGCCATCGGTGTCGCGATCGGCGCGTGTGTGCTGCTGCCGTACGGCGAGGAACTGGTGCGGTGCCGGCGGGCGGCGCGGGCGCGGAAGCGGCGCGCCCGGGCCCACCGGACGGCACTGCGGAAATTGAAGGGAAGCTGAGGATCATGCGTATCGCGTTTCTGGTGGCACCCGAGGGCGTCGAGCAGGTCGAACTGACCGAGCCGTGGAAGGCGGCTTCGGACGCCGGGCACGAACCGGTGCTGGTGTCGACCGAGTCCGGGAAGATCCAGGCGTTCAACCATCTGGACAAGGCGGACACGTTCCCGGTGGACGAGGTGGTCGCCGAGGCGTCGGCCGGGTCCTTCGGTGGGCTCGTGCTGCCGGGCGGGGTCGCGAACCCGGACTTCCTGCGGATGGACGAGAAGGCCGTCGCGTTCGTGCGGGACTTCTTCGAGCAGGGCCGTCCGGTGGCCGCGATCTGCCACGCTCCGTGGACGCTGGTGGAGGCGGACGTCGTACGCGGCCGGGTGCTGACGTCGTGGCCGAGCCTGCGGACGGACATCCGCAATGCCGGCGGCACGTGGGTGGACGAGCAGGTGAAGATCTGTGACCACGGCTCCAACCAGTTGGTGACCAGCCGCAAGCCGGACGATCTGAAGGCGTTCTGCGACGCGTTCGTGCACGTGTTCGCCGGCGAGGCCGGCTGACGCCCGCCGGGGTGTGCCGGGCCGGCCCGTCACGGGCCGGCCCTTTCGCGTGGGGTGGGGGTGCCGGTCAGGTGCCGGGGGTGCCCGGAGTCGCCGCCTCGCCGCAGCTGCGTTCGCGGGCGCCCTCGCGGGTGCGGGCGGCGCTCACCAGGCGGCGGGGGTTGCGGCGCAGATACTCGCCCTCCAGCTGTGCCATGCGCTCGTTGTGGGCCCGCAGCGCGTCGTTGGAGCCGTACAGGAGTGTGTCGTGGCGCGTGCGGTGGATGGTCTCCAGCTCCTTCATGAGCTGCTGGTCGTCCAGCCGGCTGGGGTCGACTCCGGTCATGGTGCTGCCCCGCTCGTCTTGTTCGTTCATGGGCTTCGGGTACCCGCCCGGCACGCACTGCCCCCGAGTATTTTCCGGGAGGAGTTCCATGGAGCTGTCGTTCCTGAATCCACTGTACGAACATCCGGGGGCCTGGGCCTCCGCATACGTCGACCTGTCGCGGCCCGACGAGGACATGGACCACCGGCGGCATCTGACGGCGGAGGCGGTGTCCCGGCGGCTGCGGGAGCAGGGCGCCGACGAGGCGACCTGCCGGGCGGTGTACGAGGCCGTGGAGGCGCTGCGGCACGCCGCCGAGCCGTACGGCCGGGCCGTGTTCGCACGGGACGGGAAGGTGGTGCTCCAGGTGCCGCTGACGCAGGCGCCGCCGGACGGGCTGGTGCACTGGGGCACGCTGCCGCACGTCACGCCGCTGCTGGACCTGGCCGGTGAGGACCCGGTGTCGCTGGTGGCGTACATCGACCGCACCGGTGCCGACTTCGAGCTGCGCGGCGCGGTGCTGCGGGAGGACGCCGGGCACGTCACGGGCAGTCGGCAGTGGCCGGTGCACCGGGCGAAGACGTCCGACTGGTCCGAGCGGCACTTCCAGCTGAAGGTGGAGAGCACCTGGGAGCACAACGCGCGGGAGATCGCCGCGGCGCTCACGGACCGCCAGGCCCGGACCGGGGCCGACCTGCTGATCCTGTGCGGGCAGGAACGCGAGTGCCGGTCGGTGCGCGAGCAGTTGCCGCAGCAGGTGCGGGACCGGGCGGTGGAGGCCGCGCACGGTGTCGGCGGCAGGCTGCTGCCCGAGGAGGTGGAGGACATCCGGGCCCGGCACGTGCGGGAGCGGATCCTGGCCGAGGTGGACCGCTACCGGGCCGCGCGGACACCGGACGAGGAGCAGCGGACGGCGGCCGTCGAGGGCGTGCCGCAGCTGGTCGGGGCGGCCCGCGAGCACCGGCTGGCCGAGCTGCTGATCCGCCCGGACGGGCCGGACACGCACCGCGAGGTGTGGATCGGCGAGGACCCGGACCAGCTGGCGGCGCGCCGCAGGGAGCTGGGGAAGATCGGCGAGCAGCAGGCGTGGCCGGCCCGCGCCGACGACGCGCTGGTCCGGGCGGCCGTGGTGACGGACGCCCCGGTCGTGTCGCTGACCCCGGTGCTCCAGGACACCGGCGACGACATTACGGCGGGCGGCCTGGGCGCCCTGCTGCGCTGGAAATGACGGCCGCGGCGCGGTGGGCGGGTCCGCGCTACCGGGCCCGCTCCACCCGGCGTTCGTCCCACACCGGTTCCGGGGTCTCGCGGACCCGGCCGTCGCTGCCGAAGACCAGGAAGCGGTCGAAGGAGCGGGCGAACCAGCGGTCGTGGGTGACGGCGAGGACCGTGCCGTCGAAGGCCTCCAGGCCTTCCTGGAGGGCCTCGGCGGACTCCAGGTCGAGGTTGTCGGTGGGCTCGTCCAGCAGCAGCGCGGTGGCGCCGGCCAGCTCAAGCAGCAGGATCTGGAAGCGGGCCTGCTGTCCGCCGGAGAGCCGGTCGAAGGCCTGTTCGGCCTGCTGGGTGAGTTCGTAGCGGCGCAGCCGGGACATGGCCGCGCCCCGGTCCTGGGCGTGCTCCTTCCACAGGATGTCGAGGAGGGTGCGGCCCTGGAGTTCGGGGTGGGCGTGGGTCTGCGCGAAGTGTCCGGGGACCACCCGGGCACCCAGCTTCCACTCCCCGGTGTGCGCGACGTCCTCGCCGGCGAGCAGGCGCAGGAAGTGCGACTTGCCCGAGCCGTTGGAGCCGAGGACGGCGACCCGTTCGCCGTAGAAGACCTCCAGGTCGAACGGCTTCATCAGGCCGGTCAGCTCCAGTGCCGTGCAGGTGACGGCCCGCACGCCGGTACGGCCGCCCTTCAGGCGCATGGTGATGTCCTGTTCGCGCGGCGGCTCCGGCGGCGGGCCGGCCTCCTCGAACTTGCGCAGGCGGGTCTGCGCGGCCTGGTAGCGGGAGGCCATCTCATGGCTGACGGACGCGGCCTGACGGAGGTTCAGGACGAGCTTCTTCAGCTGGGCGTGCTTCTCGTCCCAGCGGCGGCGCAGCTCCTCGAAGCGGGCGAAGCGTTCGCGGCGGGCCTGGTGGTAGGTGGCGAAGCCGCCGCCGTGCACCCAGGCGTCGGCGCCGGCCGGCCCCGGTTCGACGGAGACGATCTTCTCGGCGGCGCGGGCGAGGAGTTCGCGGTCGTGGGAGACGAACAGGACGGTCTTGCGGGTCTCGCGGAGCTGCTCCTCCAGCCACCGCTTGCCGGGCACGTCGAGGTAGTTGTCGGGCTCGTCCAGCAGCAGCACCTCGTCGGTGCCGCGCAGCAGCGCCTCCAGCACGAGCCGTTTCTGCTCGCCGCCGGAGAGGGTGCGCACCTGCCGCCACTGGGCGCGCTCGTAGGGGACGCCGAGCGCGGCGGTGGTGCACATGTCCCACAGGGTCTCGGCCTCGTAACCGCGGGCCTCCGCCCAGTCGGCGAGGGCCTGTGCGTACGCGAGCTGGGCGGCCTCGTCGTCGACGGTCATGAGTGCGTGCTCGGCCCGGTCGACGGCCTGCGCGGCCTCCCGGATGCGGGGCGGGGCGACGGAGACGAGCAGGTCCCGTACGGTCGTCTCGTCCCGTACGGAGCCGACGAACTGGCGCATCACACCGAGGCCGCCGCCGACCGTGACGCTGCCGCCGTGCGGTTTCAGCTCGCCGGAGATCAGCCGCAGCAGGGTGGTCTTGCCGGCGCCGTTCGGGCCGACCAGCGCGACGGCGGCGCCTTCGCCGACCCGGAAGGACACATCGCCGACGAGCGCCCTCCCGTCGGGGAGGTGGTACTCCAGGTGAGCGGCTTCCAGATGTCCCATGAGGAGGCATTCTGCGAGGCGGGAGGGGTCGGGAGCAAACGCATATCCGGGGGCGGGCGCATCACCCCGGCCGTGTCCGGCGCCTCCACCGCCGGGCGAGGAGCGGACGTGTCCGGATCCCCCTCCGCACCGGGCGGCAGGCGCTGCGCAGACAGACAAGGAAGGGGCGCTTCAGGGTAGGCGGATCCCATGAGCCCAGACCTGGACCTGACCGGGGCCGCGACCGCCGCCCGGACCCCGCTGCGCACACTGCTCGACCTCGACGGCCGGCTGTTCGAGGCCGCCGCCGACTGGCACTGGCCCGGCGCCGAGCGCGTCCTGCCCCGCCTGAGCCGCAGCGCCAACCACGGAGTGCTGTGGTTCGCGACAGCCGCCGCGCTGGCCGCCAGCCGCACCCCCCGCGCCCGCCGGGCGGCGGCCCGGGGACTGGCCTCGCTCGGCCTGGCCTCGCTGACCATCAACACGCTCGGCAAACGCTCGGTGCGCCGGGCCCGGCCCGTGCTGGACCCGGTGCCGCTGGTGCGGCAGCTGAAGCGGCAGCCGATCACCACGTCGTTCCCGTCCGGGCACGCGGCGTCCGCGGCGGCCTTCGCGACCGGGGTGGCACTGGAGTCGCCGGCGTGGGGTGCGGCGGTGGCGCCGGTGGCGTTCTCCGTGGCGATGTCCCGGGTGTACACGGGCGTGCACTTTCCGAGCGATGTGCTGGCCGGGGCGGCGTTCGGCGCGGGCGCCGCGTTCCTGGTACGGCGCCTGGTGCCGACCCGCGCCCAGCTGCGCAGGCCCGCCCGGCCGCGGACCGAGGCGCCCGCGCTGCCCGAGGGCGACGGCCTGGTGGTGGTCGCCAACCGCTCGTCGGGGACCTCGGAGCGGGTGCGGGCGCTGCAGGACGCGCTGCCGAGGGCGGAGATCGTGGAGTGCGCTCCGGAGGAGGTCGGGGACGAGCTGGCGAAGGCGGCGGCCCGGGCACAGGTGCTCGGGGTGTGCGGCGGCGACGGCACGGTGAACGCGGCCGCCCGGGTCGCGCTGCGGCACGGCCTGCCGCTCGCGGTGCTGCCGGGCGGCACCCTCAACCACTTCGCCTACGACCTGGGCGTGGAGGACGAACGCCAGCTGGCCCGGGCGATCCGGCACGGTGAGGCCGTCCGGGTGGACGCGGGGCGGTTCGCCACCCGGGACACCGAGGGCCTGTTCCTCAACACGCTCAGCCTGGGGGTGTACCCGGAACTGGTCCGGGCGCGGGACCGCTGGTCGCACCGGATCGGCGGCTGGCCGGCCGGGGTGCTCGGCGCACTGCGCGTGCTGCGCGCCGACCGGCATCCGCTGGAGGTGGAGGTGGGCGGTGAACGGCGTCCGCTGTGGTTGCTGTTCGTCGGCAACGGCGTCTACCACCGCATGGGACTCGCACCGGGCCGCCGGACCGATCTGGCGGACGGCCTGCTGGACGTGCGGGTGGTGCACGGCAGCCGCAGGCCCGCGCTGCGGCTGCTCGCGGCGGCCGCCGCCGGCCCGCTGACCCGGTCGCCCGCGCACGCGGCGGTACAGGTGAACCGGCTACGGCTGACCGGCATCGAACCGGACACCCCGCTGGCATACGACGGTGAGGTCACGACGGTGTCGGGCGACATGACGCTGGAGAAGCTGCCGGAGGCGCTGACGGTCTACCGCCCTCTTGAGACGGGTTTCTGACGATCAGTCAGATGAGCCTGAATACGCGTCAGTCCAGATGGCGAAACGCGGGTCTCAACATGCGGCATGCGCGCGTACGGTGAAGGCGTACCGGCGGACGGACGGTCCGGCCGGTCCGCCTGACCAGGGTGAAGGGGTAGAGCCATGCCGAAAGCGCAGGAGACCGCCGTCTACACGCACGGGCACCACGAGTCGGTGCTGCGTTCGCACACCTGGCGGACCGCCGCCAACTCCGCTGCCTATCTGCTCGGTGTGCTCAAGCCCGACATGCGGATCCTGGACATCGGCTGCGGGCCCGGCACCATCACCGCCGACCTGGCGCAACGGGTCCCCGGCGGCCGGGTCACCGGCGTCGACCGGGCGCCCGGCGTCCTGGAGCAGGCCCGGGCCACCGCCGCCGCCCGGGGGCTGACGAACGTGGACTTCGCGGTGGCCGACGTGCACGCCCTGGACCACCCGGACGACACCTTCTGCGTGGTCCACGCCCACCAGGTGCTCCAGCACGTCGGCGACCCGGTGCGGGCGCTGCGCGAGATGCACCGGGTGACGAAGCCGGGCGGGTTCATCGCCGTACGGGACGCCGACTACGCGGCGATGACCTGGTACCCGGCGGTGCCCGGCCTGGACGACTGGCTGGACCTGTACGAGCGGGTGGCCCGCGCCAACGGCGGCGAGCCCGACGCCGGGCGCCGGCTGACGGCGTGGGCGCGGCAGGCCGGCCTCGAGGACGTCACGGCCACCTCCAGCACCTGGACGTTCGCCACCCCCGAGGAGCGGGCCTGGTGGAGCGGCCTGTGGGCCGACCGCACGGTCGCCTCCGACTACGCCCACCGGGCCGGCGAGGGCGGTCACGCGACGGCGGAGCAGCTGCGGGCGGTGGCGGAGGCCTGGCGGGAGTGGGGACGGCAGGAGGACGGCTGGTTCGCGGTGCTGCACGGAGAGATTCTGTGCCGCAAGGAAGCCTGACCGGTGCTGCGGCCGCCGTACGAGTGGTGAGCGGGCCCGGTGTGTCACCGGGCCCGGCGTCTCACTCGCGGGGCAGCAGCGGTCCCAGCGGCCCGAGGTCCAGGTTGAGGTCCTCGGGTCGCAGGCCGTAGCGCTCCCGCAGCTCGGCCATCCGGTCCTCCAGCAGCATCAGCGTGAGTCCGATCCGCTCCTCCTGCTCCTCGGTCAGCTCGCCGGTGTCGAAACGCCGCACGGCCTGCCGTTCCATCAGCTGACGCAGCAGCTCCACCACCGTGAGCACGAGCTTCACCAGGTCGCGTTCGACGGTGTCGGGTTCCAGGTCGAGCCGGTTGCGCCGGGCCCGGGTGGTCATAGGAGCTCCTCGAAGGGCGACGGTACCTGCTCGTTCACGGAGCTGATCAGGGCGTTCAGATCGATCCGGACGAGGTCGACGTCCGCGATGCGCAGCGTGATGTCGCCGGTGAGGACGACACCGCCGGCCAGCAGCCGGTCCAGCAGGTCCACCAGGGCGATCTCACGGCGCTCGACGACGGTCACCGGCCCTCCCCCGCTTCCGCTCCGAACCCGGCTCCGGATTCCGTTCCGGCCCCTGCGCCGGGTTTCGTGCCGGACTGTGTTCCGGGCCGGCTTCCGGTTTCCTCACCGGAAAACGAGTACGCCGCCCAGGGTCCGGTGAGTTCCACCCGCATTCCGGGGGCCTCGTCCTTCGTACGGTCCACGAGTTCCACGAACTCCTCGGAATGCGCCCGGGGCACGAGATAGGCCGCGTTGAGCACGTTCTGGCCCGGCGTTCCGGAGAGCGCGGAGTTCTGCGGGCGGTGCATCCGGAACTCCTCGGCACGCTCGGCGAGGCGCTCGTGCAGGGAGTGGGCGAACCGCTCGGCCCGTTGCCACCTCTCCTCCTGCTCGTGACTGTGCCGGCGCCGGCTGCGCAGATAGTCCCGCCCGCTGGCGGGCCGCGCCACTGCGGCCACGGGCTCGGCGGGCTCGGGCTCCAGGTACACCTTCACGCCCCACTCCACGCGGCCGTGCAGCCGGTCGAGCAGCCGCCGGAAGTCGTCCTCGCGGGACTCGATCATCATGCGTACGGCGCTGTCGTCGCGGAAGACGGTCGCGAGCCGCAGCGGCAGCGGGGTGGTGACCGTGGTGAGCGCGTCGACCACCCCCTGGTGCGCGCGGGCGGTCGCGGCCAGCCAGTCCAGGTCCTCCAGGTGGGCCTTCAGAGCGTCCTCGCAGAAGTCCGCCTCCGGGACCGTACTGACCACCGCGACCAGCCCGTGGTGGTGCAGCAGCCCCGGCGGGGCGCCCGCGACGCCGGTCAGCTCGGCCTGCAGGGGCGTCCCGAAGGGGCGGCAGACGGCGTACACGTACCGCAGTCCGATCATGGTGCCTCCCTCGGGGCGTGGCCCGACTCGAGTTCCTCCAGCCGGGCGAGCCGTTCGCGCAGCTCGGTGTTCTCCCGGGTCAGCTCGTCCCGGCGGGCCCGGGAGGAGAGCGCCGGATCGGTCTCCCACCAGTCGATCCCCATCTCCTTGGCCTTGTCGACCGAGGCGACGATGAGCCGCAGCTTGATGGTGAGCAGTTCGATGTCGAGCAGGTTGATCCTGATGTCACCCGCGATGACGACACCCTTGTCGAGCACGCGCTCCAGGATGTCGGCGAGGTTCGCCCCCGAGCCCTGGCCGTAGGGCTCGGGGAACCGGCCGCCTTCGGGGAAGCGGCTCGTCATCGACGGCCCCCGCGCTCTGCGTACTCGGGTTCCTCTTCCTCTTCTTCCTCGGGCTCTTCCTCGGGTTCCGCTTCGTCCTCGTACTCGCCCTCGTACTCGCCCCCTTCCTCACCTTCCTCCTCGTCCTCGTACTGCCCTTCCTCCCCCTCCTCGTACTCGCCCTCGTAGGGCTCCTCTTCCTCTTCTTCTTCCCCTTCGGTTTCCTCTTCCTCCTCGGGCTGCTCCTCCTCCGGCCCCTCTTCCTCCGGCTGCTCCTCCTCCGGCCGCTCTTCCTCCGACTCCTCCTCCGCGAGGGCGTCCTCGTGGCTGCGGACCACCTCGCCGTCGCGGATCTCGCCGCGCCAGCTGTCCTCCGCCTCTCCCTTGAGGGTGATGAAGCGGGCGAAGTTCTTCAGGTCCAGCCGGGCCCGGCGGCCCTGGGCGCGCCAGATGTTGCCGGTCTTCTCGAACAGGCCGGTCGGGTAGTACTCCATGACGAGCAGGACCCGGGTGAGGTTCTCCTCCAGCCGGTGGAAGGAGACCACGCCCTTGGTGGTGCCCTTGGCGCCCTCCGAGGTCCACTGGATGCGGTAGTCGGGGATCTGCTCGGTCGTCTTCGCCTTCCAGCTCCGGCTGGACCAGAAGATCTTCGCCTGCCAGTCGGAGTGGGTGTCGTCGTCGCGGTTCGCGCTCTTGACGCCCTTGGCGAAGGTGGAGAAGGACTGGTACTGGGTCCACTGGTCGTAGGCCGTGCGCAGCGGTACGCCGACGTCGACGGACTCCATGATGACGGTGGGCTTCTTGCCCGCGCCGCCCTTCTTGCCCTTGCCGCCCCCGAGGCTCTTCAGCGCGCCCATCACGTTCTCCTTGGCGCGGGAGGCGCCCAGCTCCACGGCGGAGCGCACCGGGCCCTTGCCCTCGGCGAGCTTGCGCCCGCCCTCCAGCGCCATCTTCGCGAAGCCCGGGCTGTTGCCCTCGGCGATGTCGTTGAGCTTGACGGTGGTCTCGCCGAGCTTGCGGCCGAGGCCCGTCAGCATGCGCTGGGCCTGCGCGGACAGGTACTCCTGCACTTCCTCCTTCAGCCGGTCGGCCGCCTCACTGTGCGCGAGACCGCTCAGCGGGCCGCCCGTGGCGGCCCCCGTGGCCTTGCCGGCCGCCGAGGTGGCGGATCCGAGGGTGTCGGTCATCGGTCATCGCCGCCTTTCGACCGCCGGGAGGCGGCCCCTGAGGCCGCGTCCCCGGCCGAAGCCGTCTTCTTCGCGGCCGTCCTGCGGGCCGCGCTCGCCTTCTTGGCCGCCGTCTTCTTCGCGGGAGCCGTCTTCCTGGCCGCGGACTTCTTGCCCGCCGTCTTCTTCGCCGGAGCCTTCCGGGCCGGTTCCCCGTCACGCGACTCCCCGTCGCGGGACGCCTGCCCGCTCTGGTCCTCGTCGCGGTCGTCGGCGGACTCCTGACGGCCGCCCTGCTCGCGTCCCTCCTCGCCGTCCTCCTCGTCCGGCTCCTCGCCGGACGAGGACGGCGCGACGCCGGACAGCTGATCGCGGACCTGCGCCGTACGACCGTGCAGCCGGTCGGCGAGCGCGTTGATCTGCCGCTCGGCGACTGCGCCGGAAGCGGCCTTGCCGACGCCTCGCAGGTCCTGGCGCAGCTGGTCGCCGATCTCCTTGAACTGCGGGTTGTTCTTCAGCTGCTGGTTCACCAGGTCCGCGACCATCCGCGGGCTGAGGTTCAGCTTCTTGCCCGCCACCAGGGAGCCGACCGCGAGGGCCATTTTGAGCTTCTTGGTGCGTCCGAGCAGGTATCCGGCCCCTACGGCGAGGCCCAGTGCGGTTCGGTTCATGTCACGTCCCGTTGCCTGTGGTGTCGCCGGAGCGCGTAGCGGTCTCCAGCCGGTCGAGAAGTTCGTCCTCGCGCTGGTCGAACTCCTCAGCGGTGATCTCGCCCGCCTCCAACTGCTCTTCCAGGCGGGCGAGTTCGGCCCGTACGGTGGCGGGGTCGTAGTAGATCCGCTCCGCCTCACGGAGCACCTGCCTGACGGCCCACGCGCTGCCGCGCACGGGTGCGAACGGCAGCATCAGCACTTCGCCGATCAGTCCCACGGTGTTCTCCTTTCCGCCGGGCCGGGAGCGCTACTGCGCGCCGGCGCCCGCGCCGGCCGTGCTGCCGGCGGGCTGCCCCGGGCCGGGCTCGACGAAGCTGTACGGCGGCAGCGGCCCGTTGACCCTCAGGTCCAGATGGGCGTGGCTCTTGCGGACCTGCTCCACGGTGGCGAGGAAGTCCTCGGCCGAGCCCCGGTCGACCAGGAACGACACGTTCAGCAGCCAGCCGGTGGACTCGGGCCCCACGCTGACGGCGGAAGCGACCGGTGCGAGCAGTCCCTGCACCTCCTGCGCGTCCTCGGTCTCCTTGGCCTTGACTGCGGCGGCGACCATCTCGCCGAGGCGGATCTTGTCGTCGTAGCCGCCACCGCCGGCCTTGCGGTTGGCCTCGGCGAGGGCGCGGACGTCCGCGTTCTCGGCCATCACGCGGTGCAGGACGGCCTCCTCGACGTGCGTGGCCTTGACGTTGTACTCGACCTTGCCGTCCAGCTCGCGCAGCCGCTCCAGGTAGTGCTCGGCCCGATCGGTGAGCACCCGGGTCACGGTGTCGTCGTCGTCGGCGACGCTGCCGAACCGCATCGGCAGCACGCAGCCGCCCGCGCCCGCCTCGGCGAGCACGTTCTGGTGCGCGAGCAGGTCCCGGCGCTTGGGGCGCAGGTCCTCGGGCGCGTCACTGACGACAGCGGCCAGTTCACCCGCGGTGAGCACACGGACGGTGCGCGGCGGCTCGCCCACCCCGGTCATGCCCTCGGGCAGCGCAGGGTGGGACCGGGCGGTGATCCCGTAGACGTAGGTGCTCACTCCTGCTCCTCCTTACGACGCGCCGGAGCCTTCCGCGTACGCGGCCTGGACTCGGTCTCCCCTTCCTGACGAGCCTGGTTGAAGGCGTCGGATATGGTCTGCGCGGCGCCGGACAGCGCGCCCTTGGACTTGCCGCGGGCACCGGACTCGGTGACCTCGCCCACGATCTCGGGAAGGCCCGGGCTCTTGCGCGGGCCCGCCTCCAGGTCCAGGCGGTTGCACGCCTCGGCGAAGCGCAGGTAGGTGTCGACGCTGGCCACGACGACCCGGACATCGATCTTCAGGATCTCGATGCCGACCAGGGAGACGCGGACGAACGCGTCGATCACCAGTCCTCGGTCCAGGACCAGCTCGAGTACGTCGTAGAGGCCGCTGCTGCCGCCTCCGCCTCCGGTCTGCTGTGCCGGAACTACAGTCATGCCGGCGATTCCTCCTCCTGCGTAGTGGGTGCACGGTCTGCGCGGGCGGGGAGCACGCGCCGTGGCTCAGCGGCCACCGCGCGCGTCGGCCCTGCCGCGTTCGTAGCGGCGGACACGCCGGTACCCGGTCAGCTGGCCCTCCGGGTCCAGCTCGACCTGGTAGCTCGCCATCAGGCTCATCGTGTCCGGGACCCGGGCGAGTTCCAGGACCTCGACCTCAAGGGACCAGCCGTCCTCGGTCTCCTCGAAGGAGGACACGGACTCGGGAGCGAGTCCGGTGAGCTCGGCGAGCTGGCCGCGCGCCTGGCGCAGCACCTCCATGGGGGTCGGTCGCCGGCTGTTCTCCTTGCGGCGGGTGCCGCCCTGCGTCTCGTGCGTGTCGTCGGAGTGCTGAGAGTGCTGAGAGTCCTGTGCTTCCTGTGAACTCTGTGAGTCTGAAGTGTTGTTTGTGTTCGACATGGCCACCTCTCCCCTGCGTGTGGCCGTTCCTCTCTTGGCCAAACCTCAGGAGCGCATGTCATCGAGACGGCGCCGGGCCGGATCCAGCGAGCGGCCACGGTGGGGCAGGTCGCCCCACGGCTCCGTCCGGGCCTGGTCGACGGCGTCGGCGATGCTCCACCGGCGGGCGTCCAGCGCTGGATCGTCCACCTGCTTCCAGGCTAGGGGCACGGCGACCGGGGCGCCTGGGCGGGCGCGGAGGCTGTAGGGGGTGACGGCGGTCTGGGCGTAGCCGTTGCGCTGCACATCCAGGTAGAGGCGGTCCGCACGGTCCTGCTTGCGGGCCGCGGTGGTGAGCCGGTCGGGGTGCCGGGCGGCGGCCAGCTCGGCGACGTCGTGGGCGAACCGCCGCACCTCGTCGAAGTCGTGGCGGCCGTCCAGCGGGACGACGAGGTGCAGGCCGCGCGAGCCGGTGGTCATGGGCGCCGCGGGCAGGCCCAGCTCGTCCAGCAGCTCACGCATCCAGTGGGCCGCGTCCCGGACGGTGGCGAAGTCGTCACCGTCCGGATCGAGGTCGAAGACCAGCCGGTCGGGGTGGTCGGGGCCGCCGGCCCGGTCGGTCCGGGAGAGCCAGCGGTGCAGGGTGACGCAGGCCTGGTCGGCGAGGTAGAGGAGGGTGGCGGTGTCGTCGCACACGACGTGGGTGACCGTGCCGCCCTCCTTGGCGACCTCGACACGGGTGATCCACTCCGGGTAGTGCTCCGGGGTGTTCTTCTGCAGGAACCGCTGGCCCTCCAGGCCGTCCGGACAGCGTTCCAGCGTCAGCGGGCGGCCGCGCAGGTGCGGCAGCAGATACGGCGCGACGGACCGGTAGTAGTCGGCGAGGTCGCCCTTGGTGTACTCCTTCGTGCCCCCGCCGCCGGGGAAGAGCACCTTCCCCGGCCGCCGTATCTCCACGGTGCGGCGGCCCGCCCGCAGGGTCCGGGCGTCGCCGGGGCTCATCGCACGACCGCCTCCTCGACCAGCATCCTGGCGGCCGCCGCGATGCCCGTGGCGTCGATGCCGGCCGCGTGCAGCTGCTCGTCGGGCGCGGCCGAGCCCGGCATGGTGCGCACCGCGAGCCGGACCAGGCGGGGCACCGGCCGGCCGTCCCCGAACGCCTCGGCGACGGCGTCCCCGATGCCGCCCTCCGGGTGGTGGTCCTCCACCGTGAGCAGGCAGCCGGTCTCCTCGGCCGCCCGGTGCAGGGTCGCGGCGTCGACGGGCTTGACCGAGTACAGGTCGATCACCCGCACCTGGATGCCGTCCGCGGCGAGCCGGTCGGCGGCGGCCAGCGCCTCGGGCACGGTGGCCCCGGCGGCCACGACGGTCAGCCGGTCGTCCTCGCCGGCCCGCAGCGTCTTGCTGCCGCCGACCGGGAACTCCTCGTCGGGGCCGTAGATCACCGGGGTCTTTCCGCGGGAGGTGCGCAGGTAGCGGATGCCGTCGAGGCCGGCCATGGTGGCGACCAGCCGTGCGGTCTGGTTGGCGTCGCACGGGTACAGCACCGTCGAGCCGTACACGGACCGGAACATCGCCAAATCCTCCAGGCCCATCTGGGAGGGCCCGTCCTGCCCGATGGCGACACCGGCGTGCGAGCCGACCAGGTTGAGCCCGGACCCGCTGATGGACGCCATGCGCACGAAGTCGTGGGCGCGGCTGAGGAATGCCGCGAACGTGGAGGCGTACGGCACCCAGCCGCGCGCGGCCATGCCGACGGCCGTGGCGACGAGCTGCTGCTCGGCGATGTAGCACTCGAAGAACCGGTCGGGGTGCTCCTTGGCGAACTCCTCGGTACGGGTGGAGTCGCCGACCTCGCCGTCCAGGGCGACGACGTCGCCGCGGGCGGTGCCGAGCGCGGCGAGGGCCGTGCCGAAGGCGTCCCGCGTGGCGACCTCGTCGCCCCGCTCGTAGCGGGGCAGCCGGACGGGCTCGGTGGTCAGCGAGCGCAGCGCCGCGGCGGCCTGCGGCTCGGACACCCGGACGTGCAGCTCGCGCTGCCCGCCGAGTTCGGCGATGGCCTCCTCCGCCTCGGGCAGCGGCTTGCCGTGCAGGCCCTCGCGGTCCTCGACGGCGGCGACGCCCCTGCCCTTCAGGGTGCGGGCGAGGATCACGGTGGGCTGCCCGCTGGTGGACAGCGCCTCGCCGTAGGCCCGGTCGATCGCGTCGACGTCATGGCCGTCGATCTCGATGGTGTGCCAGTCGAAGGCCTGGAAGCGGCGGGCGTAGGCGTCCAGGTCGTGGCCGTGCCGGGTGGGGCCGCGCTGGCCGAGCCGGTTGACGTCCACGATGGCGATCAGGTTGTCCAGGTTCTCGTAGCCGGCGTGTTCGGCGGCCTCCCACACCGAGCCCTCGGCCAGCTCGCTGTCGCCGCACAGCACCCACACCCGGTAGCCGGTGCGGTCCAGCCGCTTCCCGGCCAGGGCGATGCCGACGCCGACGGGCAGGCCCTGGCCGAGGGAGCCGGTGGCCGTCTCCACCCACGGCAGGCGGCGGGGCGTCGGGTGGCCCTCCAGCCGGCTGCCGATCTTGCGGAAGGTGACCAGCTCGCCGTCCTCGATCGCGCCGGCCGCCTTGTACGCGGCGTACAGCAGTGGCGAGGCGTGTCCCTTGGACAGCACGAAGCGGTCGTTCGCGGGGTGGTCGGGGCGCTCGAAGTCGTAGCGGAGGTGGTGGGCGAGCAGGACGGCCAGCAGGTCGGCGGCGGACATCGAGGACGTGGGGTGCCCGGATCCCGCGGCGGCGGACGCCCGCACGCTGTCCACGCGCAACTGCTGGCCGAGTTCGGCGAGTTCGTCGGTGTTCATGAGTCTCCTCTGTCTCCTTGCGCTGGGGCGCGTGTCTCCTTGCTGCGGGGCGCGCTCGACGGCGCTCAGTCGGGTGCGGTCGGGCGGTCCGCGGGATCGCCCGGACCGGCGGACTCGGGGGCGTCGGTGCGCTTCACGGGACCGGGAGCGGGGTGGTCCGGCCCGCCCTCGGCCCGCTTCCCGCCGGGCCGGTTCTTCGCCGGCTCCCCGCCGGGCCGGTTGCGCGCGGGCTCCTCCGCCCGGTTGTTCTCCTGGGTCACGGTGCCGCCTCCTGTCCGGGCGGGCGGCCGGTCCGGGCCGCCCGGTACCCGCGCCAGTTCCGGTGAGGCCGTGTCCAGCGGCACCGACCAGGCCCGGACGAGACCCAACTGGACGCCCTGGCGCGGGAGTACGGCGTCCAGCAGCCAGTCGGCGGCGACCCGGATGCGGTTGCCGGGCAGCGCGGCCAGGTGGTAGCCACGCGTGACCACGCCCGCCGCCGGACCGGACAGCGGGATGCCGAACGGGTTGGCGGCTGCCCGGACACCGCCCAGGTCGACGGCGAACCCCAGGTCGCGGTGGCGGTACGGGCGCCGGCGCCGGCCGAGACCGAGCGAGCCGGCCACGTTCTCCCCGGCCACCCGGCCCTGCCGCCAGGCGTGCTGCGCCGTCATCGGCGTGAACTGCCCCGGACGCTCCAGGTCCGGCACGGCCGCCGCGTCCCCGCAGGCGAACACGTCATCGCGGCCCGGCAGTTGCAGATACGGATCGACGATCAGCCGGCCGCGCTCCAGCGGCTGCCCGACGGCCTCCACCAGCGGATCGGGCCGTACGCCCACGCACCACACCAGGGTCCGCGAGGCGACGAACTCCCCGTCGGTGAGCAGCACCCCGTCCCGGGTGGCCTCCTTCACCGACGTGCCCGTCCGCACGTCGACCCCGCGCGCCCGCAGCACCCGGTCGGCCGTACGGGAGAGCCGCTCGTCCATCTCCGGCAGCACGCGCGGCGCCACGTCCAGCAGGATCCAGCGGGGGCGCACCCCCGTGGGCAGCGGATGCCGGCGGGCCAGCCGGTCGGTGAGCATCTGCAGATGGGCGGCCACCTCGGTGCCGGTGTAGCCGGCGCCTACCACCACGAAGGTGCAGCGGGCGGCGCAGTTCCTCCGGTCGTCCTCGGCGGCCGCCAGCTCCACCTGCCGGGTCACGTGGTCGCGCAGGTAGAGCGCCTCCGGCAGCCCGCGGAAGCCGTGCGCGTGCTCGGCGACACCGGGGACCGGCAGCAGCTTGTTGACGCTGCCCACGGCCAGCACCAGCCGGTCGTAGCCGAGGCTGCCGGCACCGCCCTCGGGGTCGCGGTAGGGGACGCTACGGCCGTCCAGGTCGATCCCGGCCGCCTCGCCGAGCACCAGACGTACCCCGCGCAGCGTGCCCGGCAGCGACACGGTGACCCGGCGGGCCTCCAGGACACCGGAAGCGACCTGCGGCAGCAGCGGCAGGTACAGGAAGTAGTCGGTCGGGTTCAGCAGCGTGACGTCGGCGCGGTCGCGGGTCAACCGGGCCAGAGTGCGGGCAGCCCGGTACCCGGCGAAACCGGCGCCGACGATCACGACGCGAGGTCGGCTCACGGTGCGCCTCCGGCGGTCTGGCTCGTCCGAGGTCTTCCGCGTAACCGGGGCGGGGGCACCCAAACGCCGGGCGGGTCACCCGTACGCCCCCGCGAGCACCCGATCGCCGTCCCCGCCGACCGCCGCCCTACCGGCGTTTCGCCCGATGGCGCCCGGTTACCCGGGCCGCGAACGGATCAGCCGGCTTCCCCGCGGAGGTTGCCCATGCCCGAGTACGGCTATTTCCTGGCGAGCGAGGAGCACGACCCCGCGGCCCTCGTCGAACAGGCCCGGATGGCCGAACAGGCCGGCTTCCAGGCGTTGTGGATCTCCGACCACTACCACCCGTGGAACGACGCGCAGGGACAGAGCGCGTTCGTGTGGTCGGTGATCGGCGCGCTCTCGGAGGCGGTGTCGCTGCCCATCGAGACCGCGGTGACGTGCCCGACCGTGCGGATGCACCCGGCGGTCGTGGCGCAGGCGGCGGCGACCAGCGCGGTGATGACCGGGGGCCGCTTCCGGCTGGGCGTCGGCACCGGCGAGGCGCTGAACGAGCACATCCTCGGCGCCCCCTGGCCGCCGACGCAGGTGCGCCTGGAGATGCTGGAGGAGGCCATCCAGGTGATGCGCCGGCTGTTCACCGGCGAGGAGGTCACCCACCACGGCAGGCACTACACCGTGGAGAACGCCCGCCTCTACACGGTCCCCGACGAGCCCGTCCCGATCGACGTCTCCGGCTTCGGCCCGAAGGCGACCGCCCTGGCCGCCCGGGTGGCCGACGGCTACATCACGATGATGCCGGAGGAGGAGATGGTCACCCGGTTCCGCAAGGGCGGCGGTGGGACCAAGCCGGTCAGCGGCGGCACGAAGGTCTGCTACGGCACCGACCGCGACGCGTGCGTCCGTACGGTGCACGAGCTCTGGTACAACGAGCTGCTGCCCGGCGAGATGGGTCAGGTGCTGCCCTCGCCGCGGCACTTCGAGCAGCTGCAGGAGCTGGTCACCGAGGACATGGTGCGGGAGAAGACGGTGTGCGGGGACGAGGTGGACGAGCACGTCTGGGCCCTGCGGGCGTTCACCGACGCCGGGTTCGACCGGGTGTACGTCAACCAGATCGGGCCGGACCAGCGCGGGTTCTTCGACTTCTACCGGACGAAGGTGCTGCCGCAGCTCACCGGGTGAGCGGGAGTGTCCGCAAGAGTGGGGCGAGGGGGCGGGGCGGATGCCCCGCCCCCTCGCTGTCGGGGCGCTGTCAGGCCCTGTGGTGCGGGGTGTCGGGGTCGACGGGGGGCTGGGGCGGCATCGGCGGGTACGGCATGCCGAGGCCGCTCGGCGGGGTGGCCGGCGGGGTGCCGCCGAGCACGCGGTGCGCGGTGTGGTGGCCGTGGTCGGAGTGGGCGGCGCCCCGCAGGACGTACGCCACCGCGCCCAGGAGCGCCGCGGTGATCAGTGCCGCGGCCCAGCCGGGCAGCCCGATCGCCAGGGCCAGACCGACGGCGAGAGCCACGGCGCCGCCCGCGTACAGCGCGGCGGCACCCGAGGCGGCGTAGAGCATGGCGGTGCGTCGCCGCTTGCGCGACTGCTCGCGCAGTTCGTCGCGTACCGTCTCACGTGCCACCTGAGCCAGCTCTTCGACGAGGTGCTTGTCCAGATGTTCCAGGTGATCAAAACGGTCCATACCTTGCGGGTACCCGCCGGGCACGGTGGGTAACGCCGGGGGCGTGCGCCCCGGCGGCGGCGCCAACTAGGCTCGTCCGCATGGAGATTCTGGGCGCCTCGCTGCGCATCTGCGTCGACGACCTCGAAGCCGCCGTCCCCTTCTACGAGCGTCTGGCGGGCGGCCGGGCGCTGCGCTTCCGGCGCGGTGACGTCGAGGTCGCCGCGGTCGGTTCCTTCCTGCTGATGAGCGGCCCGGAGTCGGAGCTGGAGATCCTGCGCAAGGTGGCCGCGACGATCGCCGTGCAGGACGTGGAGGAGGCCCACCGGCTGCTGACCGAGCTGGGCGCCCGGATCGTCGCGGGGCCGGTGCCCACGCCGGTCGGCCGGAACCTGCTGGCGGTGCATCCGGACGGGTCGGTCTTCGAGTACGTGGATCAGCGCGGCTGAGCCGCTGCCTCGCGCATCTCCACGGTGAGGGCCCAGCGCTCGTGGTCGCGCCAGGCGCCGTCGACGTAGATCATGTCCGGGGAGAAGCCCTCCAGGCGGAAGCCGGCGCCCCGGGCGAGGGCGATGGAGGCGGCGTTGCCGGGCTGGACGTTGATCTCCAGCCGGTGCAGGCCCAGCGGCCCGAACGCGTACCCGATCACCAGCTCCAGGCCTTCGCGCATCAGGCCCCGCCCGGCCGCGTGCGCGAAGGCGCCGTAGCCGAGCGCACCGCACTGGAAGCCGCCCCGCACGATGTTGTTGATGTTGATGAACCCGGCGATGGCCCCGTCGTGCTTCTCGCACACCAGGAAGCCGGCCCGGTGCTCGTCCTCGATGAGCCGGCCGGCGTAGTCGGCGTACGCCTCGTCGCTGTCCGGCGGGAACAGCCACGGCCGGTGCAGGTCCTTGCTCTCCCGGGCCCGCGCGGTGAACTCGGGGCCGTCCTCCAGCGTGAAGGGGCGGATGGCGACGCGGGGCCCTTCGGCGAGGCGGCGGGACGGTGCGTGCGGCATGCGGCCAGCCTACGGCGTCAGCGCAGCGCCGGCTCGTCCAGCGTCAAGGTGCCGGAGTCCGCGTCGAGTTCGGCCGCGACCCCGAAGGGGATCGTCAGCGCCCCCTCGCAGTGGCCGAAGCCGACGTTCTCCACGACCGGCACCCCGAGTCCGCCGAGCCGGTCGGCCAGCAGGGGCCGCAGCCGGGCCTGGTCGGCGCACTCCTCCCAGGAACCGAGCAGCACCCCGCGCACTCCCTCCAGCCAGCCGCAGCGCTGGAGTTGGGTGAGGTACCGGTCCAGCCGGTAGGTCTCCTCGCCCACGTCCTCCAGGCAGAGCAGTCCGCCGCGCGCCGAGGGCCGGGCGTGCGGGGTGCCGAGGTCCGCGGCGAGCAGGCAGAGGCAGCCGCCGAGGGTGACGCCCCGGGCCCGGCCGGGCACGAGGGCGGTGCCGCCGGAGGCGACGGTGCGGACCGTCTCGGGCGCGAAGAGCGTGGCCCGCAGGTGCTCCTGGGCACGGGGGCTCTTGACGAAGTCGATGCCGGCCGCCATCGGCCCGTACAGCGTGACCAGCCCCAGGCGGGTGGCGATGGCCTCGTGCAGCACGGTGAGGTCGCTGAACCCGACGAAGACCTTCGGGCCGGCCGCACGCAGCGCGTCCCAGTCGAGCAGGTCGATCACGCGCTGCGCGCCGTAGCCGCCGCGGGCACAGAGCACGGCGTCCACGGTGGGGTCGCACCAGGCGTTCTGGAAGTCGGCGGCGCGGTCGGCGTCGGTGCCGGCGAGGTAGTCGAACTCGGGGTGCCGGTCCAGGACATGGGGTCCGGCCACCGGGTCGAGGTCCCAGCCGCGCAGCACGTCGAGGCCCGCCTGCAGCCGCTCCTCGGGCACCGGCCCGCTGGGGGCGACGACGGCGACCCGTGCGCCGGGGGCCAGCCGGCGCGGCCGTACGAGTTCCTTCACGGGGTCAGCTCCACCTTCGGCACCGGCGGTGTCGGGTGCAGTCCGAACACCTGGGTGTACAGGGACAGTTCGGCTTCCAGGGCGCGGATCATCGTCTCGGCCCGGCGGAAGCCGTGCCCCTCGCCCTCGAAGGTGAGGTAGGCGTGCGGCACGCCCCGGCCGGTGATCCGGGCGAGGAAGCGTTCGCACTGGGCGGGCGGGCAGATGACATCGTCCAGGCCCTGGAGCAGCAGGAAGGGCACGGTGAGCCGGTCGGCGTGCGCGGTCGGGGAGCGTTCGGCGTACCGGGCGGGCACCTCGGCGAGCGGGCCGATCAGCGACTCCAGGTAGCGGGACTCGAAGTCGTGGGTGTCGCCGGGGCCCCAGGTGGCGAGGTCGAGCACCGGGTAGACGATGGTGCCGCAGGCGTAGACGTCGGTCGTGGTCAGGGAGGCGGCGGTGGTCCAGCCGCCCGCGCTGCCGCCCCGGATCGCCAGCCGGGCGGGGTCGGCGGTGCCCTCGGCGGCGAGGGCACGGGCGACGGCCGCGCAGTCCTCGACGTCGACCACGCCCCACTGCTCGCGCAGCCGCTCCCGGTAGGCGCGGCCGTATCCGGTGGAGCCGCCGTAGTTCACCTCGGCGACCCCGATGCCCCGCGAGGTGAAGTAGGCGATCGCCAGGTCCAGCACGAGCGGCACCCGGCTGGTGGGCCCGCCGTGCGCCCAGATGACGTACGGCGGCAGCTCTCCGTCGGGCGCGGTCCGTGCGGGGTGGTGCGGCGGGTGGACGTGGGCGTGCACCTCGCGGCCGTCCGGACCGGAGAAGGTGCGGACCTGCGGTTGCGGGTAGTGGGCCGGGTCCACGGGATCGCGGTGCGGGGCGCCGATGACGCGGGCGCGGCCGGTGGTGGTGTCCAGCTCGACCACTTCGTGTCCGGTGCGCGGGCCGGCGGCGACGGTGACGACGCGGCGGCCGTGGGTGGCGAGGGTGGGGGTGTACTCGGTCCACGGTCCGGCGGCGTCGACGAGGTCGCCGGATTCCGTATCCAGTATCCCGAGTACGGTCGGCCCGCGACCGTGCAGGACCGCCAGCAGACCGTCGTCCAGCGGCGCGAACCAGCGCAGCCCCAGCTGCCACAGCGGCCCGCCGAACTCCTCCTCGCGCGGACAGAGCGGGATGCCGTCGCGGTAGAGGTTCCACCAGCCGCTGCGGTCGCTCGTGTACAGGAGGCTGCCGTCCGTCGACCAGTCGGCCTGCGCGACCGCCTCGTCCGGCCCGCCGGCGACCGTCTGCACGTCCGTCAGCCGGCCGTCCTCCCCGACCGCGGCGACCAGCAGTTCCGTCCCGTCCCACGGCATCCGGGGGTGATCCCACGCCAGCCACGCCGCCCGCCGGCCGTCCGGGGACAGCCGGGCGCCGGTGACGAACCGGTGCCGGGGTTCGGCCAGTGCCCGGACGGCTTTCCGGTCGCCGGCGGCGGAGCCGTCCAGCGGTACGGCGGCCTGCAGGCGCCGTACGTCGTCGGGGCCGTCCCCGGTGAACTCCTCCAGCACGCACCACACCTCGCCCCGGGCGAGGTCGACCCGGGGCTCCGCCCAGCGCAGGCCGCCGCCCACCGGGGAGACGGGGGTGAGCGGAACGGGCTCGCCGCCGGGCTCGTACCGGTACAGCCGCTGGTCGGCGAAGTGCACGAAGACGATCAGCGGCCGGCCGTCCCGCACGACCCCGGCCCAGGGCCGCCCGCCGTACTCGATGACCCGGCTGCGCACGTTCCACGGCGCCTCCAGCACCTGCTCCGCACGGCCGTCGGTGCGCCGCCGGACCAGGGCACGACGGCCGCCCTCGGCCGGCCGGGGCTCGGTCCACCAGATCTCCTCGCCGACGAAGTCCACCCACTCCGGCCGTCCGTCGTGCGCGGCGGCGAGCGCCGCGTCGATGGGCGACGGCCACGATCCGTACGGCGATGTCAGCACCTGTTCCCCCACCGTCTAGGCCGTCCGCAGGAAGCGGTCGAGGACCCGGACCCCGAACTGCAGCGCCGCCACGGGCACCCGCTCGTCCACACCGTGGAACAGTGCCTGGTAGTCGAGGCCGGCGGGCAGCTTCAGCGGGGAGAAGCCGTAGCCGGTGATGCCGAGCCGGGAGAACTGCTTGGCGTCGGTGCCGCCCGACATGCAGTACGGCACCACGTGCCCGCCGGGCGCGAACTCCTCGACGGCGGCCCGCATCTTCGCGAACAGCGGCGTGTCCACCGGTGCCTCCAGGGCCACTTCGCGGTGCGTGAACTCCCACTGGACGTCCGGGCCGGTCAGCTCGTCCAGTGTGGCGGTGAACTCCTCCTCGGCGCCGGCCAGACAGCGTCCGTCCACGTAGGCGACGGCCTCGCCGGGGATGACGTTGAGCTTGTAACCGGCCTCCACCATGGTCGGGTTGGCGCTGTTGCGGACGGTCGCCTCGACCAGCGCGGCCGCGGGGCCGAGCTTGTCCAGCAGCCGGTCGACGTCCTTGAAGTCGGTGTCGATGCCGTACAGGGCGGCGAGTTCGGTGAGGGCGGCCCGTACGGTCGGGGTGAGCCGGAGCGGCCACTCGTGTTCGCCGATGCGGGCGACGGCGGCGGCGAGCCGGGTCACCGCGTTCTCCCTGTTCACCTTGGAGCCGTGTCCGGCCCGGCCGCGCGCGGTGAGCTTCAGCCAGCCGGTGCCCCGCTCCCCCGCGGCGATCGGGTAGATCTCCCGGCCGGACCCGTCGTGGAAGGTGAAGGCGCCCGACTCGCCGATGCCCTCGGTGCAGCCCTCGAAGAGTTCGGGGTGCCGGTCGGCGAGGAACCCGGAGCCGTCCTCGGCGCTGGCCTCCTCGTCGGCGGTGAACGCGATGACGAGGTCGCGGCGGGGCCGTACGCCCTGCCGGGCCCAGGACCGCGCCACGGCGAGGATCATCGCGTCCATGTTCTTCATGTCGACGGCGCCGCGCCCCCACACCACACCGTCCCGGACCTCGCCGGAGAACGGGTGGACACGCCAGTCGGCGGCCTCGGCGGGCACGACGTCGAGGTGGCCGTGGACCAGCAGCGCGTCGGCGGACGGGTCGGTGCCCTCGATCCGGGCCACCACGTTGGTGCGGCCGGGGGTGCGCTCCAGCAGCAGGGGTTCCAGGCCGGCCCCGGCCAGCCGTTCGGCCGCGTACTCGGCGGCGGGCCGCTCCCGGCAGTCGCCGCCGCCCCGGTTGGTGGTGTCGATGCGGATCAGGCCGGAGGTGAACTCCACGACCTCGTCCAGGGACAGTGCGTCGGCCTGCTGGTCAGCCATACTGCTCCTCCACGGCGGCAGAGACGATCGTGGTGACCGCCTTGAACGTCCTGATCCCCTCGTACATCGTGGCGCTGGTGTACGCCACCTTGCGCTCCGCGATCCGCGCCACGCCGGGGACGACGGTGGCGGCCATCGCGAGGTGCTCGGCGTCGAACTCGACGGCGACCGTGAACGGCCCCGCCTGCACGGGTTCGTGACGGACCGCCAGCCGGGCCGCCTCCTTGGCCGCCGCGCGGATGTCGGCGGCGGTCCTGGCCGGCGTCCGGCACACGGCCGCGTACCGTGACACATGGTCCTTGACGGCGACCTTCGGTGCCTCGGGCGCGTAGCCGAGGGCGTCCTCGCAGGCGATGTCGTCGCCGGTGACGAGGACGACGGGGACGCCGTACTCGGCGACGACGTGCGCGTTGAGCAGACCCTCGCTGGCGCGGACGTCGTTCAGCCACACCCCCGTGATCTGGTTGGCGAGGTAGGTGTGGGCGAGGACGCCCTCCATGCCGGCGCCCGCGTGGTAGCCGACGAACGCGATGCCGTCGACGTCACCGTGCTGGACGCCCTCCACCATGGACAGCGCCTTGTGCCGGCCGGTGAGCATCTCGACCCGCTCGTCGAGCCGCTCCAGGAGCAGGTTGCGCATGGTCCAGTGGGCCTCGTTGACCAGCACCTGGTCGGCGCCGCCGTCGAAGAAGCCCTCGGCGGCGGCGTTCACGTCGGAGGTGAACATCGACCGGCACCGCTCCCACTGGGGCGTCCCCGGCAGCACGTCGGCGGGCCAGGTGACGCCGGTGGCACCCTCCATGTCGGCACTGATGAGGATCTTCATGCTCCGCACGTTACGCGCCGGGCGGCGGACAGGCCACGACCCGGCCGGGGAAGCGGCGCCGGGTCCTGGTCAGGCCCGGGCGAGGACGAACCAGCGGGCCGGCAGGTCGATGCGGGTGCCGTCCGTCAGGTGCTCGGTCTGCGGGACGGTCGTCTCGCCGTCGGCCAGGACGGTGAGACCGGCCTCGGCGAGCAGGCGCGGGATCTCCTCGTCGTCGGCGTCGGCGGGCTTGAGTCCGTGGTGGAAGACCCGCTGCAGCTTGGGCGGCGGGCCGGCCGGTTCGGACGCCGCGCGCCGCAGCACGTCCCGGGTGCCGGAGGTGAGCTCGACGACGAAGGCGCGGCCCTCCGTGCCGATGAGTTCGGCGACGGCGGCGGCGACCGCGGGCCGCGCCTGCGGTTCGCTCTGGTGGATGACGGCGCGCATGTAGACGTGGCTGTCGCCGAGGCGCTGGTGCAGAGTGCGTACGGCGTCGGTGTCGGTGAGGTCCAGCTGCCGGAATTCGACGGGGGCACCGTTCGCGGCACGGCGGGCGTGTTCGACGGCCGCGTGGGAGAGGTCGACGCCGACGGCGCGGGCGAACCGGGTGGCCAGGTAACGGGTCTGGGTGCCGTTGCCGCAGCCGAGGTCGACTATCGTGCGGCCGGGATCGGCGTGCTGCAGGAGCAGTTCGCTGTGCGGTGCGGCGCTCAGGGAGGGGTCGGAGTCCCATATCGCCTCGCCCCGGGCGTCGGAGGTCTCGCTCCAGTAACTCTCCCACGCCGTACGGTACTTGTCCGAGACGTTCATGCGCTCTCCCCACGGTCGGTTCCGTGATCGGGATATCGCGCCGGCCGGGCCCGGTGCAAGACCCGGGCGGCCATCACCTTCACCGGGCGGCGATCGCCTGTTCGAACCAGACGGTCTTGTGGTGCCCTGAGGCGCTGGCGCCCCACTCCCGGGCCAGCCGGCTGACCACGCGCAGACCGCGGCCGGACTCGTCGTGGGGCCCGGCGTTCAGCATGGCGGGCAGGGTGGGTTCGTCGTCGGTGACCTCGAACAGCAGGGCGTCGGTGCGGACCACCCGCAGTCCGACCCGGTGGCCCTCGGCGTGCCGGACAGCGTTGGTGACGACCTCGCTGACCAGCAGTTCGGCGGTCTCCACGGTCTGCGGCAGGCCCCAGTCCAGGAGCTGCCGGCGGACCAGGCGGCGCGCCCGGGCCACCTCGCGCGGGTCGGCGTCGAGCTGCCATGCGGCGACGTGGTCGTCGGGGATGCCGTTGAGACGGGCCATGAGCAGGGCGACGTCGTCCTTGCGTCCGCCGCGGGTGTTGAGGGCGCGGATGATGGTGTCGCAGGCGTCGTCCATGGAGGCCGCGGGGTGCGCGGCGGACTCGCAGAGCGCGGCGAGTCCCTCGCCGATGTCGGAGCCGCGCACCTCGACCAGGCCGTCGGTGCACAGCACCAGCCGGTCGCCGGGCCGGACCTTGACCCGGGCGGCCTCGAAGGGGACGCCGCCGACGCCTACGGGTGCGCCGGTGGGCAGGTCGAGGAGTTCGCTGCTGCCGTCCTCGGCGCGGACCAGCACCGGCGGGATGTGGCCCGCGTTGGCGAGGGTCAGCTCGCCGCGGATCGGGTCGTAGACGGCGTACAGGCAGGTGGCGAGGTAGGCGTCGCCGAGCCTGCGGGCCAGGTCGTCGAGGTTGCGCAGCAGCTGTGCGGGCGGGGTCTCCATGGTGGCCATGGTCTGTACGGCGGTGCGCAACTGGCCCATCATGGCGGCGGAGTTGAGGCCGTGGCCCATGACGTCGCCGACCACGAGGGCGGTGCGGGAGCCGGGCAGTTTGATCGTGTCGAACCAGTCGCCGCCGATCCGGCCGAGCCGGGTGCCGGGCAGGTAGCGGGTGGCGATGTCGCAGCCGGCCATCCGCGGGGTGATCTGCGGCAGCATGCTGTCCTGGAGGGTGTCGGCGACGTTCTCCTGGTAGGTGTACATGCGGGCGTTGTCGAGCACGAGGCCCGCGCGGGCGGCGAGTTCGGCGCCGGTGGTGCGGTCCATGTCGTCGAACCGGGGCCGGTCGGGGCGGCGCATCAGCACCATGAAGCCGAGGACGACGTTGCGCGCCTTGAGCGGGACGATCAGCAGGGACCGGCCGGTGATCAGCGGCCGGAGGTCGCGCTTCTCGAACTCGCCGGAGATGCGCTCGGACAGTTCCTCGGTGACCCTCGGGACGAGGACCGGCTCGCCGGTCACCATGCACTGGTAGAACGGGGTGTGCTCGGGGAAGGCGAAGGCCTCGCCGACGGGCACGGTGTCGTCCCAGCGGCCCGGTTCGTCGTTGTGCTCGACCCAGACGCGGAACATCACGGTGCTGGCGTCCGGCGGTCCGTCGGGGAAGCCCTCGCCGGCCAGGACCGCGGCACGCAGGTGGGTGCCGGCGAAGTCCGCGAACCGGGGCACGGCGGCGCTGGTGACCTCGCGGATCGTCTCGCCGAGGTCCAGGGAGGTGCCGATGCCGGAGCTGACCTCGTTGAGGAACTCCAGCCGCTCGCGGACGGCGGCGTACTCCAGGTCCTGTTCGGCGCCGGCCGGGACCACGGCCGACGTCCGCTGCTGCGGTACGACGGCTTCGGCGCGGGTGCGGCCGGGGCGGCGGGGCACGCCCCAGTACGGGGTCACGGGCACCCGGTCGTACTGGCTGAACTCCAGCACAGGGTAGCCGAGTTCGAGGACCTGGGAGACGATGCGGGCGCTCAGTCCGGGGCCCATGTTGGGCAGGATGTCGGGCAGCCGCCGTTCGAGTTCCTCGGAGGCGGGCAGCTCGGTGTGGCGGGCGAAGCCGGGCGAGATGCGTTCGGCGGTCTCGTCGTCGTAGCCGCGTTCGTCGCGCAGCCGGGTGGCGTCGGCGGCGAGCACGAGCAGCCGGGACGGACCCGGGCCGACCAGCGGGTAGGCCCACCACAGCACGTCGAGCCGGTCCCCGGCGCCGCGCGCCCGGCCGGGCGGGTCGAGGCGGGCGCGGCCCGCGGTGGCGTACCCGCTGTGACCGCCGAGGGAGAGCTCCAGGTCGGGACCGGGCCCGTCGTGGAGCGGGTGGACGTCCGGTGTCGCGCTCTCGTCCGGGTCGTCCGGGAGGGCGCCGGAGACCGGCAGCAGGTCCGCCGCGGGACGTCCGACGGCGTCCTCCCTGCTCACGCCGAACAGGCGCCCTGCGCCACTGCTCCAGTGGGACACCGTCCCGGCGCGGTCGACGACGACCACCGCCAGCGGAATCCGGCCCGCCGCGATGTCGCCGGCGCCGCGTCCGGGAGCTGCGTCCCGCTCGCTGCCACGGTCCATGGCCCAGGCCCTCTCTCCCCACGGCTGTCCGCAAACGATCTGTGCCGCCCGCAACTACGGTACGGCGGCGGCCTGTCGCGATGTGTGCCAATTCTGGAATTGGTTTCACCCGTTGACTCGGCGCACCGCGAGGCGCCCCGGCTCAGTCCTCGTGGCCGAGCTGGAGATCCCGTTCGGTTCGGCCACCCCCCGCGACCTGCAGCACTGTGGCGACCGGCGGGTAACCTGCGGCGATGACGGTGTACTCGCCGGAGGCGAGATCGACGAACCGGAACGTTCCGTCGGCTCCGGTGGTGAGGGTGTCGACGACATTGCCTGCGGCGTCGAGCAGGGTCACCCGGGCGTCCTCCACGGGCCGTCCGCCGCCGGCCCGCACGGTGCCCTTCAGCACGGCGCCGCCCGCAAGTTCGATGTCCTGCCGGGTCTCCCGGGAGGCCTGCACGGTGACCGGGAGCGCGGCGGGCCGGAAGGCGGGGGCGCTGCCGGCGAGGGTGTACTCGCCGGCGACCAGTTCGGTGATGACGTAGCCGCCCTCACGTCCGCTGCGGGTGGTGGCGACGACCTCGCCGTGCACGTTGGTGAGGGTGACGGTGGCGTCCCGGACGGGGGTTCCGTCGGCGGTGAGCACGCTGCCGGCGAGGCGGCCGGCGCCGCCGAGGACGACGTCGAGTTCGACGGGGCGTTCGCCGACGGTGACGGAGACGGCCTGCGGCTGGTGTCCGCCGGCGGCGGCGATCAGGACGTACGCCCCGGAGCCGGGGGTGCCGAGCGCGTACCGCCCGTCCTCGCCGCTGGCGCCCCGCCCGATCTGCCGCCCGGCGGCGTCGATGAGGGTGAGGGCCGCGCGGGGCACCACGGTGCCGTCGGGGTGCTGCACCGAGCCGCAGACGGGGACCCCGGCGGCGTACGGGGACCGGGCCTGGGGGATCGGGGCGGTCATGGTCTGCGGTTCCGTTTCGGCGGTGTTGTGGGACACCAGGGGTTTCTCCTTGAGGAAGAAGGCGACGAGCAGGCCGAGGACGAGCACCGGGACGAGATAGAGGAAGATCCGGGGCATCGCGTCGGCGTAGGCGCGGATGTAGGCGTCGCGCAGCGCCGGGGGCAGCGCGTGGACGAGCTGCGGGGTGATCGAGTCGGCGTCGGGCAGTCCGGTGCCCGCGCGCGGGGGCAGTTCACGGCGCAGGGCGTCGGTGAGCCGGTCGGCGAAGAGGGTGCCGAAGACGGCGGCGCCGACGCTGCCGCCGATCTGCCGGAAGTAGTTGTTGGCGCTGGTGGCGCTGCCGAGGTCGGCGGGGCGCACGGAGTTCTGCACGGCGAGGACGAGGACGGGCATGACGAGGCCGATGCCGGTGCCGAGGACGGCCATCCAGATGCTGTAGTGCAGCCGGGGCGTGTCGGTCTCCAGCCGGGACAGCAGCCACATGCCGGCGGCGGCGACCGCGCCGCCGAGCACGGGGAAGATCTTGTAGCGGCCCGTGCGGCTGATGAGCTGCCCGCCGATGGTCGAGGCGCCGACGATACCGGCCGTCATGGGCAGCATCAGCAGCCCGGACTCGGTGGCGCTGGCCCCGTCGACCATCTGCAGGAAGGTCGGCAGGTAGCTCGCGGCGCCGAACAGGGCGACGCCGATCACCAGGCCGACCAGGCCGCTGACGGTGAAGACGGAGTCGCGGAACAGCCGCAGCGGGATGAGGGGTTCGGCGGCGCGGTGCTCGGCGGCGAGGAAGAGGAGGGTGGCGGCGAGGGCGCCCGCGCCGAGGCCGAGGATCTGCCGGGAGTCCCAGGCGTAGGTGGTGCCGCCCCAGCTGGTGAGCAGGATCAGGCAGGTGGAGGCGGCGGCCAGCAGCAGGGTGCCCAGGAGGTCGAGCCGGGCGCGCACGCGGGGCCTGGGGAGGCGCAGGACGACGGCGACGAGGGCGAGGGTGAGCAGGCCGAAGGGGACGTTGACGTAGAAGCACCAGCGCCAGGAGAGGTGGTCGGTGAAGTAGCCGCCGAGCAGGGGCCCGGCGACGGAGGCGAGGCCGAAGACTGCGCCGATCAGGCCCATGTACCGGCCGCGTTGCCGGGGCGGCACGACGTCGGCGATGATCGCCTGCACCCCGGTCAGGAGTCCCCCGGCGCCGATGCCCTGCACCGCACGGAAGGCGATGAGCTGGTCCATGGTCCCGGCCCGGCCGGCGAGCGCGGAGCCGAGGACGAAGACGGCGATGGCGAACTGGAAGACGCCCTTGCGGCCGAGCAGGTCGCCGAGTTTGCCGTAGACCGGCAGGCCGATGGTGGAGGTGAGCAGGTAGGCGGTGATCGCCCAGGACATCCGGTCCAGGCCGTGCAGTTCGCCGACGATCTTCGGCAGGGCGGTTGCGACGATCATCTGGTCGAGGGCGGCCAGCAGCAGCGCCGACATCAGCCCGGCGAACACCAGGCGCACCCGGCGGGGTCCGAGGGGGACGGCGGGCGCCGGGGGTGGCGGTGCGGCGGGGGTCTCCTCGCCGGCCGCCGGTGCCACGACCCGCTCGTGCTGCACCAGTGTCGTCCCGCCCACGTACCGCTCCCCTCGTCGCACCTGTCGCATTTCCCGCGTAAGGCGACAACTGCGAACAACTTCGGCGAGTTACGGCACCACCCTGGACAGAACGGACATCCACTCGAACCGGTGAAGGGGTCAACCGGCTGTCAACACCCCTTCACCGGCGGGCTCTTGGCTACTTCTCGACCTCGGCGGCGAGGTTGGCGAGCAGGGTGTCGTAGATCCGGCCGAGGCCCTTGGGCGCGAAGGTCCTCTCGAAGAAGCCGCCGATGCCGCCGGCACCCTGCCAGGTGGTGGTGACGACCACGCGGGAGCTGCCCTCGCCGGCGGGGGTGACGCGCCAGGTGGTGACCATGGAGGAGTTGCGGTCCTTCTCGACCAGCTCGCCGTCGGTGGGCTCACTGACCTCCAGCAGGCAGTCGCGCACCCGCTTGCTGGTGGCCTGGAGCTTCCAGTGGACGAGGGTGCCCTCGCCGTCGCCGCCCTCGCGCACCTCGTACTCGCTGAAGTATTCGGGCAGCAGCTTGCGCCGGGTGCCGCGGTAGTCGGCGAGGGCGTCGAACACCTTCTCCGCGTCCGCCGCGACGACCCGCTCCGTAGTGGCCTCGACCTGCGCCATTGCGTTCCTCCACGACCTGGTTCCTCGGGGTTGGGGCAAGCCAACCACCCCGGCGCCCGGCCGCCCAAATCGGGGTTCGCACGATCATGGGAACACATGTTCTATTCTGGTGGCCGGTGCGAGCGAGGAGGCGTCCATGCGCTGGGAGAACCTCACAGACGACGGCGAACACGGCCGGGCCGCCGACGCGGCGCTGTTCGGCGCGGACGCCGTGACCACCCGTACGTTCGACACGCCCGAGTTCCGCGGGATCACCTTCCACGAGGTGCGTGCGCGCTCGGTGCTGAACCGGGTGCCGGGTGCCTCGCGCATGCCGTTCGAGTGGACGGTCAACCCCTACCGTGGGTGCACGCACGCGTGCGTCTACTGTTTCGCCCGCAGAACGCACAGCTACCTGGACCTGGACACGGGCATCGGCTTCGACACCCAGATCGTGGTCAAGGTGAACGCCCCCGAGGTGCTGCGCCGCCAGCTGTCGTCCCGCCGCTGGCAGGGCGACCACGTGGCGATGGGCACGAACGTCGACTGCTACCAGCGGGCCGAGGGCCGCTACCGGCTGATGCCGGGCATCGTCTCCGCGCTCACCGACCACGCGAACCCGTTCTCGATCCTCACCAAGGGCACCCTGATGCTGCGCGACCTGGACCTGCTGGTGCGGGCGGCCGGGGTGACGGACGTCGGCGTCTCGGTCTCCGTCGGGTTCCTGGACGGCGAGCTGTGGCGCACGGTGGAGCCGGGCACGCCCGCGCCCGAGCGCCGGCTGGAGGTCGTGCGCACCTTCGCGGAGCACGGGATCGGCTGCGGGGTGCTGATGGCGCCGGTGATCCCGTTCCTGAGCGACCACCCGGCCCAACTGCGGGCGACGGTACGGGCGATCGCGGCGGCCGGGGCCACCTCCGTCACTCCCCTGGCGCTGCACCTGCGCCCCGGCGCCCGGGAGTGGTTCATGGCCTGGCTCGGGCAGCACCATCCGCACCTGGTGCGGCGGTACGAGCGGCTGTACGCGGAGGGCGCCTACGCGCCCAAGTGGTACCAGCGCCGGATCACCCGTCAGGTGCACGAGCTGGCCGAGGAGTACGGCATCGGGCCCACGCGCGCGGCAGTGGCCCGCCGGATCCGCCCGGCCGAGCCGGCGCGGACCCCGGCCGAGGCGGGGCCGGTCCAGCTCAGCCTCATGTGAGCACGTCCGGGGCGTTAGGGGGCATCCCACGACCCGATCGGGTCAACCATGGCCCCGGTGCGTTCTCCAGGGGGGCCGATTCCGGGACGATCCGGCGAGAGCCGTGAGCCTCGCGGTTCGCCGAACCCTCCGTCCCGGGAGGACCCGAATGAGAACACGCGCAGCCCTGCTGTGCGCGGCCGCGGCCGCCGCCGTCCTGGCGGGCTCGGTCACCGCCGTCCCCGCACAGGCAGCCCGGCCGGCCGGGCTCAGCTGGAAGAAGTGCGGCACCGGCGACTACCCCCGGCTCCAGTGCGCCTCCTTGAAGGTGCCGCTGGACCACGCGAGACCGTCGGGCCGGCAGATCACGCTCGCGCTGTCCCGCGTCCCGCACACCGCCCGGACCTCCCAGGGCCCGCTGCTGGTCAACCCCGGTGGCCCCGGCGGCAGCGGTCTGACGCTCGCCGGGTTCGTCGCCTCGGAACTGCCGAAGAGCGTCGCGGCCCGGTACGACGTCATCGGCTTCGACCCGCGCGGGGTCGGCCGGAGCCGGCCGGCCCTCGACTGCGTGCCCGGCCACTTCACGCCGGTGCGCCCCGTCTCCGTGCCGGCCACGCCCGCGCTGGAGCGGGCGAACCTCGACCGCGCGCGGTCCTTCGCCGCGGCCTGCGGCCGCAGGTACGCCGACCTCCTGCCGTACCTGGACACGGTCAGCGCCGCCAAGGACCTGGACGCCGTCCGCCGGGCCCTCGGCGCATCGCGGATCAGCTACCTCGGCTACTCCTACGGCACCTATCTGGGCGCGGTCTACGCGAAGCTGTTCCCGAAGCGCGTCCACCGTCTGGTGCTGGACTCGATCGTCGACCCGACCGGTGTCTGGTACCGGGACAACCTCGGCCAGGACTACGCCTTCGACGACCGCCACCGCGCGCTGATGGCCTGGATCGCCAGGTACGACACGACCTACCGGCTCGGCCGGGACCCCGAAAGGATCGGGGCCCGCTGGTACGCGATGCGGACGGCACTGGCGAAGAAGCCGGCCCGGGGCGAGGTCGGCGCCGCCGAGCTGGAGGACACCTTCATGCCCGGCGCCTACTTCAACGGCTACTGGCCGTACCTCGCCGAGGCGTTCGCGGCCTACGTCCACCGCAAGGACACCGGGCCGCTGGTGAAGGCGTACCGGGACATCGCCGCCGTGGACGCCTCGGGCGACAACGGCTACAGCGTCTACACGGCGGTGCAGTGCCGCGACGCACCCTGGCCGCGCGACTGGAACCGGTGGCGTGCGGACGGCTGGGACATGCACGCGAAGGCACCCATGATGGCCTGGAACAACGCCTGGTACAACGCGCCCTGTGCGTTCTGGCCGACCGGTCCGCGCCGGCAGGTGGACATCGCCAACAAGGCACTGCCGCCGGCCCTGCTGTTCCAGGCGACCGACGACGCGGCGACCCCGTATGCCGGCGGTGTGACGGTCCACCGGCTGCTGGCCCGCTCCAGCCTGGTGGTCGAGGAGGGCGGCGGCAACCACGGCATCACGCTGAGCGGCAACGCGTGCCTGGACAAGCACCTGGCCGCGTATCTGGGCAGCGGCAGGGTGCCGCGGGGCGCCGGCCCGGCCGACGCGGTCTGTGCCAAGTCCCCCGACCCGAAACCGGTGAAGGGCAGGTCGGCGTCGACGGCGTCCCGCGGCTCGACCCTGCACGGCCTGCTGGGCTTCCGCCCCTAGCCGGCGCCCCGGCGGGCCGGGACCACGCTGCCGCGCCGGGCAACCGCCCGGCCCGCCGGCGGTGTTGTCGGTGGCATGGCCCACCATGGACGCATGAGCGAACCCACCCGCAGCACCGCCCCCGCCGGGGTGTTCCCCGCCGCCCGGTACACCCATGTGGTGACCGCGACCGGCCGCCTCGTCGCGGTCTCCGGGCAGTTCCCCCTCGACAAGGACGGCGAACTGGTGGGGGCGGGCGATCCGGCGGCCCAGGCCCGGCAGGTGTTCGTCGTCACGGACATGACCCCCATGCCGGCCGTCCGCACGGCCCGCGCCGCCCTGCCCCCGGCGGTGGTGGCCGCGTGAGTTCCCTGACGGTCCGGGAGATGACCCTCGCCGACTGCGACCGCGTCGCCGAGATCCGGGTCCGCGGCTGGCAGCACGCCTACCGGGGGCTCGCGCCCCAGGCGTACCTCGACGGGCTGAGTGTCGCCGCGGACGCCGAGCGGCGGCGCGCCGGGTTCTCGCAGGGCACCGCCAGCGTGGTGAACCTGGTCGCCGAGCGGGACGGCACCGTGCTCGGATGGGCGGCGTACGGGCCGTACCGGGACGGTGGCGCGCACACCGGGGACGCCGAGCTGTACGCGATCTACGTCGACCCGGCGCACCTCGGCGCCGGCATCGGGCGGGCGCTGCTCGCCGCGTCGCTCGGGCGGTGTCCGGCCACTGCGCGCATGCTGCTGTGGGTCCTCAAGGAGAACGCCCCGGCCCGGCGTTTCTACGAGCGCGCCGGGTTCCGGCCCGACGGCGCCGAGGAGCCCTTCGAGGTGGACGGCGTGTCCGTGCCCGAGGTGCGGTACGTGCGCGCGCCGGCCGGCTGACCGGTCCTCACCGGGGCTGTTGCTGCGGGAGCCGGGCCAGCGCGTGCACCGCGGCCTCGGCGAGCGCGGGGTGCGCGAGGGCCTCGTTCAGGACCCGCCGGGCGCGGGGGTCGCCGAGGGCGCCCAGGCCCTCCACGCAGGCCAGGGCCACCCGCCGGTAGGGGTCGTGCGGGCGCAGCCGCCGCTCCAGGGTGGTGATCAGCGCGGGCACGGACTCGGGGGCGCGCAGGGCGACCAGGAGCCGTACCGGGTGCAGGGCGTAGGCGACGCGCAGTTCGTTGGTGGCGAGGGCGGCGGCGGCGCGGGCCGTGCGCGGGTCGCCGAGCCGGGCGAGGGCGTGCGCGGCGGAGGCGCAGCGGGGCGGGTCGCGGTGGTTGAGCAGCAGCACCAGGGACTCGAAGGCGCGCCGGTCGCCGGCACTGCCGAGGCGGAAGGCGGCCAGCTCCCGCGCCCACAGCGGCTGCCCGGGGGCGGTGAGCACCTCCGCCAGGGCGTCGTGGTCCTCGGTGGCCAGCAGGCTCTCGAACGCCGCCGAGCCGCCGGACTCCTGCCGTAAGCGTTCGGTGAGCGATCGCAACTCTTCGTCCACGAGGTCCAGCGTAGGCGGGTCGCGTCCGCCGAGGGAGGTACATCACAAAGTCGGTTTCCGCCCGAGGGCTGGCGCGCTCGTTACCCGCCGGTTAAGCTCATTCGAGCGAGTAACCCACTCGCATCTTTCGCTGGCGACGGTTTGGTGACGCGGCCGTCGCGAGCGTGTCTGTCGGTTCGGTACACCGTGTGTACCGCAGTACGGCCCGGCTTCGGGACAGAGCCGGTCGGACCTTCCGCCATTCCCGGGCGTGTGCACGCCCGCGGCACCGGCGGCACCGGGCGTGTGCGCTCGCAGCCCGGCAACACCCGCACCCTCCTCGCACCGTGGTGCGCCTGCCTGGCGCACCCGGGGCGTTCCTCGTCGTCACCCTCATTCCTGGAGTCCCGCGATGGCCACTCCCCTGTCCCCCCAGTCCGGCAGTTCCCTGTCCCCGCTCAGGACGATCGCCGTCGTCGGCCTCGGCACCATGGGCACCGGTATCACCGAGGTCCTCGCGCGGGCCGGTCGCGAAGTGATCGGCATCGACATCAGCGAGGCCCAGGCCGCGAAGGCGCTCACCGCCCTGGAGGCCGCCACCGCCCGCGCCGTGGAGCGCGGCCGGCTCACCGAGGAGGAGCGCGCCGGGGCGCTGGCCCGGGTGCGCACCACCACCGACCTGGCCGCGGCGGCCGACGCCGACCTCGTCATCGAGGTGGCCCCGGAGTCGTACGAGATCAAGCAGCAGATCCTCCGTGAGCTGGACGGCGTCGTCCGGCCGGAGACGATCCTGGCGACCGGCACCAACGCGCTGTCCGTGACCCGGCTGGCCGCCGGCTCGGCCCGCCCCGAGCGCGTGCTCGGCCTGCACTTCTTCAACCCCGCTCCGGCCATGAAGCTGGTCGAGGTGGTCTCCTCGGTGCTGACCGCGCCGCAGGCCGTCGCCGCCGTCACCGACCTCGCGATCGAGCTCGGCAAGGAGCCGGTCGCGGTCGGCGACCGGCCCGGCTTCGTCGCCGACGGGCTGCTGTTCGGCTACCTCAACCAGGCCGCCGCGATGTACGAGGCCCGGTACGCCTCCCGCGAGGACATCGACGCCGCCATGCGGCTCGGCTGCGGCCTGCCGATGGGCCCGCTCGCCCTGCTGGACCTGATCGGCATCGACACCGCGCGGACGGTCCTGGAGGCCATGTACGCCGAGTCCCACGACCGGCTGCACGCGCCCGCCCCGATCCTCAAGCAGCTGAGCGAGGCGGGTCTGACCGGCCGCAAGTCCGGGCGCGGCTTCTACACGTACGAGGCCCCGGGCAGCGGCACGGTGGTGCCGGACGCGCTGACCCCGGCGGCGGACGCCTCGCTCGGCACGGGCCGGGAGGTCCGCTCGGTCGGTGTCGCCGGCTCCGGCACCATGGCCTCCGGTATCGCCGAGGTGTTCGCCAAGGCCGGCTACCAGGTCGTGCTGGCCGCCCGCAGCGAGGAGAAGGCCCAGGCGGCCAGGGCCCGGATCGGCAAGTCCCTCGCCCGGTCCGTGGACAAGGGCCGGATGACCGCCGAGGCCGCCGCCGAGGTCCTGGAGCGGATCGTCCCGGCGGGCTCCTACGAGGCCTTCGCCGAGGTGGATCTGGCCGTGGAGGCGGTCGCGGAGGACCTGGAGGTCAAGCGGCAGCTGTTCGCCGCGCTGGACAAGGTGTGCAAGCCGGGCGCGGTCCTGGCCACCACCACCTCGTCGCTGCCCGTCGTCGCCTGCGCCCGCGCCACCTCGCGCCCGCAGGACGTGATCGGCATGCACTTCTTCAACCCGGCGCCGGCGATGAAGCTGGTCGAGGTGGTCCGTACCGTGCTGACCGCCGACGACGTGCACGCCACGGTGCGCGAGGTCTGCGGCCGGATCCGCAAGCACGCGGTGGACTGCGGCGACCGGGCCGGTTTCATCGTCAACGCGCTGCTGTTCCCCTACCTCAACAACGCGATCAAGATGGTGCAGGAGCACTACGCGTCCCTGGACGACATCGACGCGGCGATGAAGCTCGGCGGCGGCTACCCGATGGGCCCGTTCGAGCTGCTGGACGTGGTCGGCCTGGACGTCTCGCTGGCCATCGAGAAGGTGCTGCACCGCGAGTTCCGCGACCCCGGCCTCGCCCCGGCCCCGCTGCTGGAGCACCTGGTGGCCGCCGGCTGCCTCGGCCGCAAGACCGGCCGCGGCTTCCGTGAGTATGCCCGCCGCTGACGGCGTCGGCGACTGGTTCCGGACGGAGGCGGACTGGGGCGGGCTGCTCGACCCGGGAGCCTCCGCCCCGCCCGCCCGGCCCGCCTCTCCCCCGCCCCCCGCGGGCGGGGGAGAGCCCGGATCCGCGCACCGAGCTGCGCGGATGCAGTACGTTCGGGTCATGTCCCAGCCCGCCAAGTCCTCCCGTACACCAGCTACGCCCGACGCGCCGGAAAGTGCCGCAGGCAGCCGCGCGGCCGCCCAGCGGCTCAAGATGCGCCGAGAACTGGCGGCAGCAGCCATGGAGCTGTTCGCGACCAAGGGGTACGAGGCCACCACCGTCGACGAGATCGCCGCCGCCGCCGGGGTCGCCCGGCGCACCTTCTTCCGCCACTTCCGCTCCAAGGAAGAGGCGATCTTCCCGGACCACGACGACACGCTGATCCGCGCGGAGGCGGTCCTCAACGCCGCCCCCGCGCACGAGCACCCGCTCGACACCGTGTGCCGCGGCATCAAGGAGGTCATGAAGATGTACGCGGCGCGGCCGGAGATCTCGGTCGCGCGCTACAAGCTCACGCGCGAGGTCCCGACCCTGCGCGAGGCCGAGATCGCCTCCGTGGCGCGCTACGAGCGCCTGTTCACCCGCTATCTGCTCGGCCACTTCGACGAGCACGCGCACGCCGACGACGCGAACGACGACCCGCTGCTGGCCGAGGTGGCGGCCTCGGCCGTGGTCACCGCCCACAACCACGTGCTGCGGCGCTGGCTGCGGGCCGGCGGCCAGGGGGACGTGGAGGCGCAGCTGGACCACGCCTTCGCGATCGTACGCAAGACGTTCGGCACCGGGATCGGGGCCGGCCGCGAGAGCGCCCCGCGCACCCCGCCGGCCACCGCTGCCGCCCATGGGGAGGTCCTGGTGACGGTGGCCCGGACCGACGCGCCGCTCGACGAGGTGATGCGCACCATCGAGCAGGCGCTGAAGACGCGGACCTGACCGGCCGAAAAGACGGGAACGGGCTGGGGTGGCACTGGGTGCCGCCCCAGCCCGTTCGCCGTGTACCGAGCCTGACCTGATCGATCATCGCTCATCTGTTGCGTAAAGATTTCATCTGAGGCGAAGTTCTGGCACTCAGTGCCTTGCGGCCTGACACGCGGTGTCATACGTTGAAGGAGTCCGGGCGGCCGGCGAGCAGAGACCGTTCGCTCGCCGGCTGTCCCCGCAAGCTCATGGCCTGCGCGCCCGGACGCCTGCGTCACAGGCAACCTTCCGCGCCACAAAGCGCTGCCGAAGCACCACCGAGCCGAACCGACGGCACACCACTCAAAAAACCCTCAGCAGCACTCATCGCAGCACCGACGATCCCTCAGGCGCCCCTCCCTCAGGGCGCTCACCGCCGGAGGCAACACCGTGACCGTGAAGGACATCCTGGACGCGATCCAGTCGAAGGACGCCACGTCCGCCGACTTCGCCGCTCTGCCGCTCCCCGAGTCGTACCGTGCCATCACCGTGCACAAGGACGAGACGGAGATGTTCGCGGGCCTGCAGACCCGCGACAAGGACCCGCGCAAGTCGATCCACCTCGACGAGGTCCCCCTGCCCGAACTGGGCCCGGGCGAGGCCCTGGTGGCCGTCATGGCCTCCTCGGTCAACTACAACTCGGTGTGGACCTCGATCTTCGAGCCGCTGTCCACCTTCGGGTTCCTGGAGCGCTACGGCCGCACCAGCGAGCTGGCCAAGCGGCACGACCTGCCGTACCACATCATCGGCTCCGACCTCGCGGGCGTGGTCCTGCGCACCGGCCCGGGCGTCAACGCCTGGAAGCCCGGTGACGAGGTCGTCGCGCACTGCCTGTCGGTCGAGCTGGAGTCCTCCGACGGCCACAACGACACGATGCTCGACCCCGAGCAGCGCATCTGGGGCTTCGAGACCAACTTCGGCGGCCTCGCCGAGATCGCGCTGGTGAAGTCCAACCAGCTGATGCCGAAGCCGGACCACCTCAGCTGGGAGGAGGCCGCGGCCCCGGGCCTGGTCAACTCCACCGCCTACCGCCAGCTGGTCTCCCGCAACGGCGCCGGCATGAAGCAGGGCGACAACGTGCTCATCTGGGGTGCGAGCGGTGGCCTCGGCTCCTACGCCACCCAGTTCGCCCTGGCCGGCGGCGCCAACCCGATCTGCGTGGTGTCCTCGCCCCAGAAGGCGGAGATCTGCCGCTCGATGGGCGCCGAGGCGATCATCGACCGCAACGCCGAGGGCTACAAGTTCTGGAAGGACGAGAACACCCAGGACCCCAAGGAGTGGAAGCGCTTCGGCAAGCGCATCCGCGAGCTGACCGGCGGCGAGGACATCGACATCGTCTTCGAGCACCCCGGCCGTGAGACCTTCGGCGCGAGCGTCTTCGTCACCCGCAAGGGCGGCACCATCACCACCTGCGCCTCGACCTCGGGCTACATGCACGAGTACGACAACCGCTACCTGTGGATGTCCCTGAAGCGGATCATCGGCTCGCACTTCGCCAACTACCGCGAGGCCTGGGAGGCCAACCGCCTCATCGCCAAGGGCAAGATCCACCCGACCCTGTCGAAGACCTACTCCCTGGAAGACACCGGTCAGGCCGCCTACGACGTGCACCGCAACCTGCACCAGGGCAAGGTCGGCGTGCTGTGCCTGGCGCCCGAGGAGGGCCTCGGCGTGCGCGACGAGGAGATGCGCGCCAAGCACATCGACGCCATCAACCGCTTCCGGAACGTCTGAGGCCCGGAGAGTCGAAGATGACAGAGCGTCAGAAGGACCGTCCGTGGCTCATGCGGACGTACGCCGGCCACTCCACGGCCGAGGCGTCCAACGAGCTGTACCGGCGCAATCTCGCCAAGGGCCAGACCGGCCTGTCGGTGGCGTTCGACCTGCCGACGCAGACCGGCTACGACCCCGACCACATCCTCGCGCGCGGCGAGGTCGGCCGGGTGGGCGTGCCCGTCGCGCACCTCGGTGACATGCGCCGGCTGTTCCAGGACATCCCCCTGGAGCAGATGAACACCTCGATGACGATCAACGCCACTGCCATGTGGCTGCTGGCGCTCTACCAGGTCGTCGCCGAGGAGCAGGGCGCGGACATCACCAAGCTCCAGGGCACGACCCAGAACGACATCGTCAAGGAGTACCTCTCCCGGGGCACCCACGTGTTCCCGCCGGGGCCCTCGCTCCGGCTGACGACGGACATGATCGCGTACACGGTCTCCCACATCCCGAAGTGGAACCCGATCAACATCTGCAGCTACCACCTGCAGGAGGCCGGGGCCACGCCGGTGCAGGAGATCGCGTACGCGATGTCCACGGCGATCGCCGTGCTCGACGCCGTGCGCGACTCCGGCCAGGTGCCGCAGGAGCGCATGGGTGACGTGGTCGCCCGCATCTCCTTCTTCGTGAACGCGGGCGTCCGCTTCATCGAGGAGATGTGCAAGATGCGGGCGTTCGGCCGCATCTGGGACAAGATCACGCGCGAGCGCTACGGCATCGAGAACCCCAAGCAGCGCCGCTTCCGCTACGGCGTCCAGGTCAACTCGCTCGGCCTGACCGAGGCGCAGCCGGAGAACAACGTCCAGCGGATCGTGCTGGAGATGCTGGCCGTGACCCTCTCCAAGGACGCACGCGCGCGTGCCGTGCAGCTGCCCGCCTGGAACGAGGCCCTCGGCCTGCCCCGGCCCTGGGACCAGCAGTGGAGCCTGCGCATCCAGCAGGTGCTGGCCTACGAGAGCGACCTGCTGGAGTACGACGACATCTTCGAGGGCTCGAAGGTGATCGAGGCGAAGGTGGACCAGCTGGTCGAGGAGGTCCTCGCGGAGATCGACCGCATCCAGGAGATGGGTGGCGCGCTGGCCGCCGTGGAGTCCGGCTACCTGAAGTCGCAGCTGGTCGCCTCGCACGCCGAGCGCCGGGCCCGGATCGAGTCCGGCGAGGAGAAGATCGTCGGCGTCAACATCTTCGAGGGCACCGAGCCGAACCCGCTCACGGCCGACCTGGACACCGCGATCCAGACGGTGGACCCGGAGGTCGAGACCCGGGTCGTCGAGTCGCTGCGCAAGTGGCGGGACACCCGCTACCAGCCGCCCTTCAACCACCCGCGGCCCTGCAAGGCGCTGGAGCGGCTGAAGGAGGCCGCCAAGGGCACCGGCAACCTCATGGAGGCCACGCTGGAGTGCGCCCGCGCCGGGGTCACCACCGGCGAGTGGGCGGGCGCCCTGCGCGAGGTGTTCGGCGAGTACCGGGCGCCCACCGGGGTCTCGTCCGCGCCGGTGGCCGTTCCCGCCGAGCAGGGCTCGGCCATGGCCGAGGTCCGCGCCAAGGTGGACGCCACCGCCCGCGACCTGGGCGTCGGCAAGCTGCGCTTCCTGGTCGGCAAGCCGGGCCTGGACGGCCACTCCAACGGCGCCGAGCAGATAGCGGTCCGCGCGCGGGACGCCGGCTTCGAGGTGGTCTACCAGGGCATCCGGCTCACCCCGGAGCAGATCGTGGACGCGGCCCTGGCCGAGGACGTGCACGCCGTCGGCCTGTCGATCCTGTCCGGCTCGCACGCCCAGCTGGTCCCCGACGTGCTCCAGCGGCTGCGTGTGGCCGGTGCCACAGATATACCCGTGATCGCAGGTGGCATCATCCCGAACGGTGACGCCGAACAGCTCAGGGCTGCCGGAGTGGCCGCGGTGTTCACCCCGAAGGACTTCGACATCACCGGGATCATCGGCCGCATCGTCGACGAGATCCGGAAAGCGAACAAGCTCGACCCCCTGGAGGTCCCCGCATGACGACCCCTGTCAACCGCCTTCGCCCGCGGCGCTCCTGCCTGGCCGTACCGGGCAGCAACCCGCGCTTCCTGGAGAAGGCGCAGGGCCTCCCCGCGGACCAGGTCTTCCTGGACCTGGAGGACGCGTGCGCGCCGCTCGCCAAGCCCGAGGCGCGGCACACCATCGTCAAGTTCCTCAACGAGGGCGACTGGACGGGCAAGACGCGGGTCGTGCGCGTCAACGACTGGACGACCGAGTGGACGTACCGCGACGTCGTGACGGTCGTCGAGGGCGCCGGCCAGAACCTCGACTGCATCATGCTGCCGAAGGTGCAGAACGCCGAGCAGGTCGTCGCGCTGGACCTGCTGCTGACGCAGATCGAGAAGACCATGGGCTTCGAGGTCGGCAAGATCGGCATCGAGGCGCAGATCGAGAACGCGCAGGGCCTGAACAACGTCAACGCGATCGCGCAGGCCTCCCCGCGCCTGGAGACGATCATCTTCGGCCCGGCCGACTTCATGGCCTCCATCAACATGAAGTCCCTGGTCGTGGGCGAGCAGCCGCCCGGCTACCCGGCGGACGCCTACCACTACATCCTGATGAAGATCCTGATGGCCGCCCGCGCCAACAACCTCCAGGCGATCGACGGTCCCTACCTGCAGATCCGCAACGTCGAGGGCTACCGCGAGGTGGCGCAGCGCGCCGCCGCGCTCGGCTTCGACGGCAAGTGGGTGCTGCACCCGGGCCAGGTGGAGGCGTCCAACGAGATCTTCTCGCCCTCCCAGGAGGACTACGACCACGCCGAGCTGATCCTGGACGCGTACGACTACTACACGTCCGAGGCGGGCGGCAAGAAGGGCTCCGCGATGCTCGGCGACGAGATGATCGACGAGGCCAGCCGCAAGATGGCCCTGGTCATCGCCGGCAAGGGGCGGGCGGCGGGGATGACCCGTACGTCGACGTTCGAGATCCCGGAGGCCTGAGCGCGATGCAGTTCGGACGCACGTACGAGGAGTTCGAGGTCGGGGCGACGTACAAGCACTGGCCGGGCAAGACGGTCACGGAGTACGACGACCACCTGTTCTGTCTCCTCACCATGAACCACCACCCGCTCCACATGGACACCAACTATGCGGAGAAGACGACGGACTTCGGCAAGAACGTCGTCGTCGGGAACTACATCTACTCCCTCCTGCTCGGCATGTCCGTCCCGGACATCTCCGGCAAGGCGATCGCCAACCTGGAGATCGAGTCGCTGAAGCACGTGGCGCCGACCTTCCACGGCGACACGATCTACGGCGAGACGACCGTGCTGGACAAGTGGCCGTCGAAGTCGAAGAACGACCGCGGCATCGTCTACGTCGAGACCAAGGGCTACAAGCAGGACGGCACCCTGGTGTGCGTCTTCCGCCGCAAGGTGATGGTGCCCACCGAGACGTACATCAAGGAGCGCGGCGGCGAGCAGCCGGGCCGCCCGGAACTGAACGCACCTACGGAAAAGACGGAGAAGTAGGCCATGGCCCGTCTCGCCCAGACCGCCGGTCTGACCGACGTCCAGCAGGAGATCCTCTCGACGGTCCGTGACTTTGTCGACAAGGAGATCATCCCGGTCGCGACCGAGCTGGAGCACCGCGACGAGTATCCGCAGCAGATCGTGGACGGGCTCAAGGAGCTGGGTCTGTTCGGTCTGATGATCCCCGAGGAGTACGGGGGTCTGGGCGAGTCCCTCCTCACCTACGCGCTGTGCGTGGAGGAGATCGCCCGTGGCTGGATGTCGGTGTCCGGCATCATCAACACCCACTTCATCGTCGCGTACATGCTCAAGCAGCACGGCACGCAGGAGCAGAAGGACCACTTCCTGCCGCGGATGGCGGCCGGCGACATCCGGGGCGCCTTCTCGATGTCGGAGCCGGGCCTGGGCTCGGACGTGTCCGCCATCACGTCGAAGGCGGTCAAGGACGGCGACGAGTACGTCCTGAACGGCCAGAAGATGTGGCTGACCAACGGCGGCACGTCCTCGCTCGTGGCCGTCCTGGTCCGCAGTGACGAAGGACACCCCGAGGGCACGGCCCCGCACAAGTCGATGACCACCTTCCTGATCGAGAAGGAGCCGGGCTTCGGCGAGGTCCGCCCGGGCCTCACCATCCCCGGCAAGATCGACAAGATGGGCTACAAGGGCGTCGACACCACCGAGCTGATCATGGACGGCCTGCGCATTCCGGCCGACCGGGTGCTCGGTGGGGTCACCGGCCGAGGTTTTTACCAAATGATGGACGGCGTGGAGGTCGGCCGTGTCAACGTCGCCGCGCGTGGCTGCGGCGTCGCCCAGCGCGCCTTCGAGCTCGGCGTCCAGTACGCCCAGCAGCGGCACACCTTCGGCAAGCCGATCGCCCAGCACCAGGCCATCCAGTTCAAGCTGGCCGAGATGGCCACCAAGGTCGAGGCCGCGCATGCGATGATGGTCAACGCAGCCCGCAAAAAGGACTCCGGGGAACGAAACGACCTCGAAGCCGGCATGGCGAAGTACCTGGCCTCCGAGTACTGCAAGGAGGTCGTGGAGGACGCCTTCCGGATCCACGGCGGCTACGGCTTCTCCAAGGAGTACGAGATCGAGCGCCTCTACCGTGAGGCCCCGATGCTGCTCATCGGTGAAGGCACCGCCGAGATCCAGAAAATGATCATCGGGCGCAGGCTGCTGGAGGAGTATCGATTCCAGGGCTGATTGTCCGGTTACGGGGTGTTTTCTTCGAGAAGAAGATCACACCCCGTAGACACTCTTCGGCCGCCGACTCGGCTTCCTCGCTTGCCGAGTTGCGGCCCGCGCCCGGTACGATCCCGGGAAAGCCGCCGTCCCCCGTCAGAGCGCGGCATCATCCGCTACGAAGGTCATCCATGCCCCACAGCCAAACCTCTGCACACCGCGACAGCCTGGTAGGCGCACGCCTCGCGCGCGGAGCATCGCCGTGGCTTCTCCCGACCGTCGCCACCGCAGCCCTCAGCCTGGTCCGCGCCCGCCGCTCGGGCGTCGCCAAGGCCGTGGCCGTGCCCGCCACCGCGCTCGCGGCGGGCATGCTGTGGTTCTTCCGCGACCCCGAGCGCGAGATCGCCCCGGGCCGGGTCATCTCGCCCGCCGACGGTGTGGTGCAGAGCATCATGCCGTGGAAGGACGGGCGCACCCGCGTCGCGATCTTCATGAGCCCGCTCAACGTCCACGTCAACCGCGCGCCCCTCGCGGGCACCGTGACGTCGGTCGAGCACATCCCCGGCGGCTTTGTTCCGGCTTTCAACAAGGAGAGCGAGAACAACGAGCGCGTAGTCTGGCATTTCGACACCGAACTCGGCGACATCGAGATGATCCAGATCGCCGGCGCGGTGGCCCGCCGCATCGTGCCCTACATCCCGGAGGGCACGAAGGTCGAGCAGGGCGACCGAATCGGTCTGATCCGCTTCGGCTCGCGTGTCGACCTCTACCTGCCCGAGGGCGTGGAGGTCGCGGTCGAGGTCGGACAGAAGACCGTGGCTGGGGTGACTCGCATTGACCGTGATTGATCCGGAGACCCAGGCGGGCTGGGTGCCCGAGGCCGACGAGGCGGACGACGAGGAGGAGATGCCTCTCTCGCTCCGCCTGTCGATAGCGGACACCCTCACCCTGGGCAACGCCACGTGCGGCTTCATGGCGGTGTACTTCACCACCACCGGCATCCTGATCCCGCACCTCACCGGCAGCCAGGAGTCCGGCATGGCCCGCCACAGCGCGGCCACGGCGGTCATCCTGATGCTCTGCGCGGCGGTCTTCGACCTGTTCGACGGCCTGGTGGCGCGCAAGCTGCGCTCCTCGCCGATGGGTGCGGAGCTGGACAACCTGTCGGACCTGATCAGCTTCGGCCTCGCGCCCGCGTACTTCGTGCTCGTCTACGGCATGGTCGCCGACGACGCGCACCAGCGGGTGGCGGCGGTGGGCGCGATCGTGGTGCTGCTGGCCGTGGTCCTCAGACTGGCCCGGTTCAGCTGCGTGACGATGAAGGACGGCATGTTCCAGGGCATGCCCTCGCCGTTCGGCGCGCTGACCGTCGTCTCGATCGTGCTGCTGGAGCTGCCGTTCGTGGCGACGCTGCTGGCGATCCTGGGGACGGCGTGGCTGATGGTGAGCCGGGTGGAGTACCCGAAGCCGCGGGGGCGGCTGGCCGGGGCGATGCTCTGCTGGATCGTGCTGTCCATGGGGCTGCTGGCGGCCTGGGCCTTCGACGCGCCCAGCGGTCAGCTGCTGCTCCAGACGGGGTGCGCGCTGCAGCTGGTCATGGGCGCGGTGATTCCGCTGTTCGCGACGGCTCGGCGGGTGAACAACTTCCGCGACAACCGCCGCGAGGCCCGGGCGGCGCAGTTGCCGTAGCGGCGCTTGGACGAGGGCCCCCTACCCGGGTTGGGTAGGGGGCCCCTCGCTTGTGCCGACGCCCTGGGGGCTCCGCCCCCAGACTCCCGTACGCCCACCCGCCCACCCGTCTCGGTCGGCTGAGGGCACCGCACAGGCCGAGGGTCCGGGGGCGGCGCCCCCGGAGGTCAGCCCAGGTGGTCCTCGGCGATGCGGGCGGCGACGCGCTCCAGGATCGGTCCCGCCTCCGCGATGCACCTGGCCACGTCCGGCTCGACCGACGTCAGCGGGTAGGCCCGGGAGATCCCGGCGCCCAGCAACGCCTCGGTCGGCAGAGCGAGCCGCCCGCACACCGCCACAACCTGCTTGCCCGCCGCCCGCGCCGCCGCGGCCACCCCCGCCGGCGCCTTCCCGTGCAGCGTCTGCTCGTCCAGCGACCCCTCACCGGTGATGACCAGGGACGCCCGCTCCAGGGCGGGCGCGAAGCCCAGGACGTCGAGCATGACCTCGATACCGGGCCGGAACCGCGCGCCGAGGAGCAGCGCGCCGTAGCCGATACCGCCCGCCGCGCCCGCCCCCGGCGCCGCCGCGTACTCGGCGGCCCGCGGCCCGGCCTCCGCCTCCAGCACCTTCGCGAAGTGGGCCAGCGTGGCGTCCAGCGTCTCCACGTCGTCCGGCGAGGCCCCCTTCTGCGGGCCGTACACCGCCGGTGCGCCCTTCGGCCCGGTCAGCGGATTGTCGACATCGCTGGCCAGCACCAGCTCGACCGAGGACAGCCGCGGGTCGAGACCGGAGAGGTCGGCCCGGGCCAGGTCGGCTAGTCCGCCGCCGCCCGGGGACACCGGCTCCCCCTCCTCGGTCAGGAACCGCGCGCCCAGCGCGGACAGCATGCCCGCGCCGCCGTCCGTCGTGGCGCTGCCGCCGACGCCGAACACGATGGTCCGCGCGCCCGCGTCCAGCGCGGCGCGCAGCAGCTCCCCGGAGCCGTACGTGGATGCGGTCAGCGGCGCGAAGACGCCGGCCGGCAGCCGCTGCAGCCCGCTCGCCTCGGCCATCTCCACCACCGCGGTACCGTCGCGCAGCGCGAACGCGGCCGTGACCTCCTGGCCGAGCGGACCGGCCACGCGTACCTCGCGGCGCTCGAAGCCGGCCGCGACCGCCGCGTCCACCGTCCCGTCACCGCCGTCGGCCACGGGCAGCGCCTCGACCGGGAGATCCGGCACGACCCCGCGCAGTCCGGCCGTCACCCGCTCGGCCACCTGTACGGCCGTCAGCGAGCCCTTGAACTTGTCCGCGGCGATGAGCACCCGACGGGTCTCGTTCACTGCAGCGTCCGCCACCTTGTGTTCCCCTTGCTCTCCGGGCCCCGCGCACGTCGGGGCCAGTCGCGCCGCTGTGACGATAACCGCAGGACACCTCCGGCGTCATGCCCCGCCCGAACCCTGGGAAGCCGCTGAGAGCCGCCTGTCGGAACGGGTACACCTCTGTCATGAGCACCGAGCGCCCCGGAGGGGACCTCGCCGACCGCATCCACGGCGGCTGGCTCGGCCGGATCGCGGGCAACATGCTCGGCAAGCCGGTCGAGCAGGGCGAGGTGTGGACCCGCGACCGCATCGACGGCTATCTGCGCCGGGCCGCGGCCCTGCCCCTGACCGACTACCTCCCCGAGCCCGCCGACCCGGCCGAGGCCGCGGTGCTGCGCCCGGAGTGGCGCTGCTGCGTGCGCGGCCGGATCCACGGCAGCTGCCGCGACGACGACGTCGACTACGCGATCCTCGGCCTGCACCTGCTGGAGACGCACGGCTTCGGCTTCAGCACCGAGCAGGTCGGCGACCTGTGGCTGCTCAGACTGCCGTACCTGCAGACGTTCACGGCGGAACGGGCCGCGTACCGCAACCTCGCGAACGGGCTGAAACCGCCGCTGACGGCGACGTACGACAACCCGTACCAGGAGTGGATCGGGGCGTTGATCCGCGCCGACGTCTTCGGCTGGACCTGCCCCGGCGATCCCGTCCGGGCCGCAGGTCTGGCCCGCCGGGACGCGGTGCTCTCGCACACCGGCAACGGCGTCTACGGCGCGATGTGGGCCGCCGCGCTGATCTCGGCCGCCTTCACCGCCCCGACGGTGCGGGACGCCCTGGACACCGCGCTGACGGTCGTCCCGGCGAGCAGCCGGCTGGCCCGGACGGTACGGCGGGTGGCGTCCCTGCACGAGACGCGGCTGCCCTGGGAGGAGACGCTGGCCACGGTGGCCGAGGAGACCGCCGGCCTCGGCTGGATCCACACGGTGCCGAACGCCGCCGTGCTCACCGCCGGGCTGCTGTACGGCGACGGCGACTTCACCCGGACCATCGCGCTGACCGTGCGCGGCGGCCTGGACACCGACTCCAACGGGGCGACGGCCGGTTCCGTGGCCGGCGTCCTCACCGGGGCGGACGCGATCCCGGCGCGCTGGCGGGACCCGCTGGAGGACACGGTGCGCAGCGCGGTGTTCGGCTTCGACGGCGTACGGATCAGTGCGCTGGCCGAACGCACCCTGCGCCTCGCGGGGAGCGGGTCGTAGCGGCCGGGTGGCTGGATACCCTTCCTCAATGACCACGACGCCTGACTTCGCCGCGTACATCGCGAGCCTGCCCCGTGTCCTCGCCGCCGCCGCCGCGCTCTTCCGGGACGCCGAGGGACGGGTGCTGCTCGTCGAGCCGAACTACCGTGAGGGCTGGGCGCTACCGGGCGGGACGATCGAGTCCGACGACGGGGAGACACCGCGCCAGGGCGCCCGCCGGGAGACGCTGGAGGAGATCGGGCTCGACCGGGAACTCGGCCGGCTGCTGGCCGTGGACTGGGTGCACGGCACGGGCCGGCCGCCGCTGGTGGCGTACCTGTACGACGGCGGTGTCCTCACCGAGACCGACCTGAAGGCGATCCGCCTGCAGGAGGAGGAGCTGCTGTCCTGGCGCCTGGTCGCCCGTGAGGAGCTGACCGCGCATCTGCCCGGTGCGCTGGGCCTGCGGGTGCTGACCGCCCTGGACGTCCTCGCGGCGGACTCGGGCACGGCGGAACTGGAGAACGGCCACCGGGTGGCCTGACCGCTCGGCCCCGGGGTCGCGCAGCCCGGCGTCCACCTCGCGCAGGGCGTCGTCCCGGCGGTGATCCGTGCCTCGGTGCGGTGCCGGCGCTCGATGCGGTCCCGGACGCCCAGTTCGACGGCGTCCCGCGGATCTCCCACACCCGCAAGCACCATGACCTCCACGACGAGCTGGGCATCGAGCGAGACGGTCACCTTGGCCAGGCGGGGACGCCGGCACCGGGGGCCGGGCTCCGGGGCCGTCCCGCAGAACCCGCCCCCGCGCTTATCCGCTCGCGGCGGCCCCGTGGCCCGCCCTACCCTCGGTGACATGGCCAAGCCTCTCGTCGCCCTGCTGAGCGGGGCCGGTATCTCCACCGACTCCGGGATTCCGGACTACCGCGGGCCGAACGGGCTGTGGCGCCGGGATCCCGAGGCCGAGAAGCTCGTGACGTACGAGTACTACATGAGCGATCCGGAGATCCGGCGGCGGTCCTGGCAGATGCGGCGGAAGAACCGCACGCTCCGGGCCGAGCCGAACGCGGCGCACCGGGCCGTCGCCGACCTGGAGCGGTCCGGCGTCCCGGTGCGGGTCATCACGCAGAACGTGGACGGGCTGCACCAGCTCGCCGGGATGCCCGCCCGCAAGGTGCTCGAACTGCACGGCAGCGCGCGCAGCGTGGTGTGCACCGGGTGCGGGGCGCGGGGGCCGATGGACGAGGCGCTCGCCCGGGTGGAGCAGGGCGAGGAGGACCCGGCGTGCCTGGCGTGCGGGGGGATCCTGAAGTCGGCGACGGTGATGTTCGGCGAGCGGCTGGATCCGGTGGTCCTCGGCGAGGCCGTGGCCGTCACCAAGGCCTGCCAGGTGTTCATCGCCGTCGGCAGCAGCCTCCAGGTGCAGCCCGCCGCCGGCCTCGTCGGCGTCGCCGCCGACCACGGCGCCCGGATCGTCATCGTCAACGCCGAGCCGACACCGTACGACGAGATCGCCGACGAGGTCGTGCGGGAGCCCATCGGCACCGCGCTGCCCGCGCTGCTGCACCGGCTGGGCGCGGAGGGTGCCGGGTAGCGGGCGCGGGGCCGGTCAGAAGAGGGGCGTGCCGCGTTCGAAGTCCAGCAGGCGGCGTTTGCGCTCCAGGCCGCCGCCGTAGCCGGTGAGGTCGCCGCCCGCGCCGACGACGCGGTGACAGGGCACGATGATGCCGATCGGGTTGCGGCCGTTGGCGAGGCCGACCGCGCGGGACGCCCTGGGGTTGCCGAGGGCGTCGGCGAGCCGGCCGTAGGAGCGGGTCTCGCCGTACGGGATACGGGTCAGCTGGTCCCAGACGCGGCGCTGGAACGGGGTGCCGTTCAGGCGCAGTTCGACGGTGAACTCCGTCAACTCGCCCGCGAAGTAGGCCGCAAGCTGCTCCGCGGCCTCGGCGAAGGGCGTGTCGTCGGGGGTGCCGAAGGTCTCCTCCGGCGGGCGGTGGCGCTGGTCGGTCATGTAGAGGCCGCACAGCACGCCGTCGTCGGCGACGAGTGTGAGGGGGCCGTAGGGGCTGTCGATGACGGTGTGCTGCTTCATGGCGGAGATCCTTACGAAAGTCCTTGCGGAGCCGTTGCGGAGGTTCCTGCGGAGGCCCTTACGCGGGCAGGAAGTTGATCGGGTGGTCGTCGGTCGCCCACAGGTACTGCACCGCGTACGCCCGCCAGGGCCGCCAGCCGGCCGCGCGGGCGGTCAGCGCGGCCGGGGTGGACGGCAGGCCGAGTTCCTTCGCGGCGCGCCGGATGCCGAGGTCGGTGGGGAGGAAGGCGTCGGGGTCGCCCAGGGCGCGCATGGCGATGACGTCCACCGTCCAGGGCCCGAAGCCGGGCAGCGCGAGCAGCCGGGCCCGCGCCTCGGCCCAGTCGGCCTCCACGCCCAGGTGGAGTTCGCCGTCGGCGAGCTGCCGGACGAGGGTGGTGAAGGTGGTACGCCGGGTGCGGGGCATCGCCAGGGTCCCGGGGTCGACGGCGGCCAGCGCCTCCGGCTCCGGGAAGAGGTGGGTGAGGCCGCCTTCGGGGTCGTCCAGGGGTTTGCCGTGCGCGGTGACCAGACGGGCCGCGTGGGTGCGGGCGGCGGCCGTGGACACCTGCTGCCCGAGCACGGCCCGCACGGCGAACTCGGCCTCGTCGACCGTACGCGGCACCCGGCGCCCGGGAGCCCGGTCGACCAGCGGGGCGAGCAGTGGATCGGTGCGCAGCCGCTCGTCGACGGCGACCGGGTCGGCGTCCAGGTCGAGCAGGCGGCGGCAGCGGGTGATGGCCACGGTCAGGTCGCGCAGGTCGCTCAGGGTGAGGCGGCAGGCGATGTGGTCGGGGCGGGGGGCGAGGGCGACGATCCCGTGGCCGTACGGCAGGCGGAGCGTGCGGCGGTAGGCGCCGTCCCGCCACTCCTCGACACCGGGTACGGCGGTGGCGGCGAGGTGGCCGAAGAGGTTGGACGGGTGCAGCGGGGCGCGGAACGGCAGCCGCAGGGTGAGCACGCCGGGGGTGCCCGGACCGCTCCTCGGGGCGCGGGCGCGCAGCTCGCTCGGGGAGAGGGCGAAGACCTCGCGGACGGTGTCGTTGAAGGAGCGGATCGAGGAGAAGCCGGCCGCGAAGGCGATCTCCGCCATGGGCAGCGTGCTGGTCTCGACGAGCAGCCGCGCGGTCTGGGCGCGCTGGGCGCGGGCGAGCGCGAGGGGGCCGGCGCCCAGCTCGGCGAGCAGCTGCCGCTCCACCTGCCGGGTGCTGTAACCGAGCCGGGCGGCGAGTCCGGGCACGCCCTCACGGTCCACGACCCCGTCGGCGATCAGCCGCATGGCCCGGGCCACCAGGTCGGCGCGCCGGTTCCACTCCGGGGAGCCGGGGCTGGTGTCGGGCCGGCAGCGCTTGCAGGCCCGGAAGCCGGCCTGCTGGCAGGCGGCGGCGCTCGGGTGGAACGTCATGTTCTCCGGCTTGGGCGGTACGACCGGGCAGCTCGGCCGGCAGTAGATCCGGGTGGTCAGGACGGCCGTGAAGAACCATCCGTCGAACCGTGCGTCCTTGGAGTGCACGGCGCGCACGCAGTGCTCCCGGTCGAGGTGCATCCCTGTCTGCATGCCTCCAGCATCGGTGACCGCGCCCCGCGGGTCTGGCGGGAATCCGACACGTACGTGGCCCTGGCCAGGTCTCAGCAGAGGTGCGGCTGCCGGAACCGGGTGATCCACTCGGCGGTGGCCCGCAGTCCCCCGAAGGTGTAGAAGTGCACCTTCACCGCGCCGTGCCGGGCGGGGTCGTACCGGTCGGCCAGCGTGTGCAGGAAGCGGTCCGGTCCTGCCGTGCCCATCAGGTTGGTGAGCGAGAAGCCGTACTTGCGGGCGACGGAGGCGCTGGTGCCGACGCCGAACCGGGTGGCGTAGCCGAGCAGCCGGCGCACTCCCGCCGGTCCGGGGACGCCGATGCGGACGGGCAGGTGGACGCCCCGCGCGCGGAGGTCCTCCAGCCAGCCGAGGACCGGGTCGACGTCGAAGCCGAACTGGGTGATGACGTCCCCGGTGAGCCGGTCGGCCCCGATGGCCGCCGCCTTCTGGGTGAGCGCCGACCACAGGGTCCGGTCGGCTATGCCGGGGTGGCCCTCGGGGTAGCCGGTGATGCCGACGTGCCGGACGCCGTGGTGCTGGAGCAGCCCGGTGCGCAGGACGGCGAGCGCGTCCGCGTAGGGGCCCTCGGGCCGGGCGGGGTCGCCGCCGACCACGAACACGTTCTCGGCGGTGCCGTCGGCCGCGAGCCCGGCGAGGAACTCCTCCAGCGCGGGCCGGGAGGGCAGGCGGCGCGCGGAGATGTGCGGTACGGGGACGAAACCGAGCCGTTTGACCGCGCGGGCGGCCGCCAGCCGGGTCCCGGTGTCCTCGCCGGCCAGGAAGGTGATGTTGATCCGGGTGCCCGGCGGGATGCTGTCGTGCGCCGCCTCCAGACCGGGGACGTCCTTGCCGGTCATCTCCAGGGAGAAGTCGTCCAGCAGAGCAGGGTTCATGGTGCGTCTCGTACTTCTCGTGCTCCTGGTACGGCTCGCCGCGGCGGGTGGGCCTCGCCTCGGCGCGTACGGCTGTGGTCCCGGACCCGGCCGATGATGTCACGCGGTCCGCCGGGGCCCGTGGGCAGGGGCGCCGGCCGCGGAGTTATGGACCCGTTCGCCGTGCCGTGTTTGGCCCTGGCTGCCGGGCCAAGCGCCGGGCAGGGTGGTGTTTCCGATCACCGAGGAGGTCCTGTTGAGCGTGTCGTCCGACCCGGCTGCCCGAGCGGGGGTGGCGTGACCGTGCTGTTCCGGCATGCGGACGCGGTGCGGGCCGCGTTCCCCGAACTGTCCGCCGGCGTCCTCCACGCCGCCGGCGTCGACGCCTGTGCGGACACCCGGCCGCGCGCCGCCGTCTACACCGGGCGGGCCGTGGCGCGGCTGGCGGGGGCCACCGAGGGTGAGTTCCCCGAGGTGCTGGCCTGGCGGCGGGCCTTCTCCCGGATGGGGCTGAAGCCGACGCAGTACCGGTCCGCCTCGGAGTCGCTGCTGCGCCGGCTGCGCAAGGAGGGTGCGCTGCCGGCCATCCATCCGCTGGTGGACCTGTGCAACGCGATCTCGGTGGCGTACGCGGTTCCGGTGGCGGTCCTCGACGCCGACCGGATCGCCGGGCCGCTGCTGGAGGTGCGACCGGCCCGCGGGGACGAGACGTACACGGCGTTCGGCGGTGCGCTCGAACATCCCGCGCCCGGCGAGGTGACCTTCGTCGACTCCGCGGGGCGGGCGCACGCCCGCCGCTGGACCCACCGGCAGAGCGGGCACTCGGCGGTCGGCGCGCACACCGGCCGGGTGCTGGTGGTGGCGGAGGCGATGCACGACGGCGGCGCGGACGTCGTGGCCGAGGTGCTCAAGACGGTCGAGGAGGAGGTGGCGGCGCACTGGGCGGTCCCCACGGCGGCGGCCGTCCTCACCCCGGCCGCGCCGGAGTTCGCCTTCGGGCACTGAGCTGAGCGTGACAGCATGAGCAGGGTGGACGAGGGGCGGGACACGGCGGAGGTGCCGGCGCGGGGCTCCGACTTCCTGCAGCTGGCGGTCGCCGACGTGCCCGCCGGCGGCAAGGCGGAGTGGCTGACCGGGCGGCTGCGGGAGGCGATGGCCGACGGCCGGCTGGCGGTGGGCAGCAGGCTGCCGCCGACCCGCGTCCTCGCCGCGGAGCTGCGCGTCTCCCGGGGAGTGGTGACCGAGGCCTACCGCCGCCTCGCCGAGGACGGCCAGGTGGCAGGCCGCCGCCGCGGCGGCACGGTGGTGCTGGCCACGCCCTTCGCCTCTGCGCCGCCGACGAGTTCCGGCGGCGGGGGCGACTCGCCGGGTGCCGGTGAGGAGGGCGTCCACGGGGGGATCGGCGCTGCCGGCGGCGCGGCTGACGCCGGTGACCTGGCCGGGCTGTCGAGCTGTGAGCGCGGGTGCGGGGCCGGGGAGGCGTGCGCCGGGCGGCGCGGTGGCGAACCGGAGGGGGCGTGCACCGGGCCGGACGCAGAGCCGTACGCCCGAGGGCACGGTGACGGCCCGGACGCGGCGTGCGCCAGGCCTACTGGGACCGACAGCCATCCAGGCAGCGGCCAGTCCCACGGACCAAACGGCAGCCGCCCCGACAGGCCGCACTCGGGGCGGCGCGGTGGCGAACCGGAGGGGGCGTGCACCGGGCGGGACGCAGAGCCGTACGCCCATGGGCGCGGTGGCGAACCGGATGGGGCGTGCACCGGGCGCGACGGCGGGACGGTGGACGGGGCGTGCGCCGGGCGGGGTGGCCGGGCCGACGGGCCGTGGGTTCGGCAGGACGGCGGGGCGGGGTCCGGGGGTGTGCCCGGGGCCGAGGTGTTCGACGTGCTGCGGGCCGCCCCGGCGGACGTCGACTTCACGCCCGGCCGGCCCGACCTCACCACCTTCCCGCGGGCGGCGTGGCTGCGGGCCGAGCGGGCCGTGCTGGCCGAGCTGTCCGCCGACCAGCTCGGCTACGGCGACCCGCGCGGAGCGCCCCGGCTGCGGCGGGCGGTCGCCGGCTGGCTCGCGCGGGTGCGGGGCGTACGCGTGGAGCCGGACGCGGTGCTGATCGTCGCCGGCACCGCCCAGGCGCTGACGCTGCTGCACCCGGTGCTGCGCGCGGACGGCGTCGACGCGGTCGCGGTGGAGGATCCCGGCTCGCTGGGGGCCCGGCAGCACCTGGGGCACGGGGGCCTGGCCACACCGCCGGTGCCGGTCGACGCGGAGGGCGTACGGGTCGACGCGCTGCGGGCGACCGGGGCCAGGGCCGTCCTGCTCACGCCCGCCCACCAGTTCCCCACCGGCGTGGTGACCAGCGGCGAGCGCCGGCGTGAGCTGCTGGAGTGGGCGCGCGGCGGCGGGCTGATCCTGGAGGACGACTACGACGCCGAGCACCGCTACGACCGGCCGCCGGTCCCCGCGCTGCGCGCCCTGCTGGCCGACCGGGTCTGCTACATGGGCAGCGTGTCGAAGCTGCTCGCGCCGGCGCTGCGGATCGGCTGGCTGGTGGCACCGGCCCGCCACCGGGCCGCGCTGGTCGACGCCAAGCGCTTCAACGACCTCGGCAACGCGGTGCTGCCGCAGCTGGTGCTGGCCCGGCTGATGGAGTCCGGGGAACTGGAGCGGCATCTGAGGCTGGTGCGCGGACGCCACCGCAGGCGCCGGGACGCGATGATCGCCGCCCTCGCCGAGCACCTGCCGGGGGCGCGCGTGCACGGGGCCGCGGCGGGCCTGCACCTGACGGTGACGTACGCCGGGGACGTACCCGACACCGAGCTCGCCGCGGCGGCGCTCGCCCGGGGCGTGAAGTGCCAGCCGCTGTCCTGGCACCGGCAGCGGCCCGGCCCTCCCGGTCTGGTCCTCGGCTACGCGGCCACCCCGCCGGGTGTGGTCGCCGACGGGGTGGCAGTGCTCGGCAGGACCCTGCGCGAGCTGGGCCGGCCGGCCGCCGTCCGCCTCAGCCCACCGCTTCCTGACGCGTCGCCAGGGCCCAGATCACGAACACGTCGATCGCCATCATGACGAACGACCACACCGGCTGGTACGGCAGGAAGAGGAACTGCGCGACGAGGCTGAGCGCGACGATGACCAGACCGGCGATGCGGGCCCAGGCCATGTCCATGAGCAGGCCGATGCCGGTCAGCAGGACCAGCGCGCCGAGGATGATGTGGATCACGCCCCAGCCGGTGAGGTTCATCTTGTAGACGTAGGCGCCGAGGCGGAAGTAGACGTCGTCCCCGGCGACCGCGGCGATGCCCTGGAGGACGGAGAGCACGCCCCCGCACAGCATCAGTACGCCGGCGAACGTCACGCCGCCGGTCGCCCAGCCACCGCCCCGGGCCCCGGGCTGCCGTGGCGGCCACGTGCCACCCGAGGAGGCCGGTCCGCCGGGCTGCGCTGCCTGGCTCATGAGCGTGTCCTTTCTGCCGCCCCGTTCGTCCGGTGCCCGGGTGTCCGCGAGGAGCACGGGGGCATTCCGAGCGTCGGCCAGGCGGTGGCCGGGCGCACCGGGTGCTGCGCCGTTCGGGTGGTCCGCGGGTGCGCGTCAGCCGGTCTGCCGGGCGAACGCCTCGTACGCGCGCTCGTCGAACAGCACGAACCGGACCTCCTCCACGGCCGTCGGCGTGCTCCGTACCGCCTCCACCGCGATCCGCGCCGCGTCCTCCACCGGCCACCGGTAGACACCGGTGGAGATCGCCGGGAACGCGACCGTCCGGGCGCCGAGTTCGTCGGCGACCCGGAGGGATTCGCGGTAGCAGGAGGCGAGGAGGTCCGAGCGGTCCTCGGTCGGGCTGTACACCGGTCCGACGGTGTGGATCACCCAGCGGGCGTCCAGTTCGCCCGCCGTGGTGGCGACGGCCCGGCCGGTGGGGAGGCCCTTGCCGTACCGGGAGGCGCGCAGGGCTCGGCATTCCGCCAGGACGGCCGGGCCGCCGCGGCGGTGGATCGCGCCGTCCACCCCTCCACCGCCGAGGAGCGAGGAGTTGGCCGCGTTGACGATGGCGTCGGCGTGCTGCCGGGTGATGTCGCCCTGGACGAGCGTGAGGGTGGTCATGTCGTCCGTCTCAGTCTCCGCCAGACGGCCTTGGCCGCGTTGTGGCCCGACATGCCGTGCACACCGGGACCGGGCGGGGTGGCCGAGGAGCAGATGAAGACGGCCGGGTGGGGTGTGTGGTACGGGAACAGGGACAGCTTGGGGCGCAGCAGCAGCTGGAGTCCGGAGGCCGCGCCGCAGGCGATGTCGCCGCCGACGTAGTTGGCGTTGCGGGCGGCCATCTCTGCGGGTCCGGCGGTGGCGCGGGCGAGCACGCGGTCGCGGAACCCGGGGGCGAAGCGCTCCAGCTGGCGTTCTATGGCGTCGGTGAGGTCCCCGGACCAGCCGTTCGGGACATGGCCGTACGTCCAGAAGACGTGCTTGCCCTCGGGGGCACGGGTGGGGTCGACCACGCTGGGCTGCACGGTGATCATGAACGGTCTGTCGGGGGCGCGGCCCTCCCGGGAGGCGGCGCGCAGGGCGGTGCCGATCTCGGCCTGGCTCGCGCCGATCTGCACCGTGCCGGCGGTGCGGGCCTCGGGCGCGGTCCACGGCACCGGCCCGTCCAGGGCGTAGTCGATCTTGAAGACGCTGGGACCGTAGCGGTAGTTCGCGTAGTAGTCGCCGAAGCCGGCGATGCGGGCGAGCGCGGCGGGCGAGGTGTCGAAGACGTAGGCACGCGCGGGCGGCAGGTCGTCCAGCCGCTTGACCTCGTAGTCGGTGTGCACGGCGCCGCCGAGGTCGGTCAGGTAGGCGGCGAGGGCGTCGGAGATGGCCTGGGAGCCGCCGCGGGGAACCGGCCAGCCGCGGGCGTGCGCGGAGAGGGCGAAGACCAGTCCGATGGCGCTGGTGGCCAGGCCGCCGAGCGGCGCCATCACGTGGGCGACGAGGCCCGAGAACAGGGCCTTGAACCGCTCGTCCTTGAAGCGGCTCATCAGCCAGGTGGACGGCGGGAGGCCGGCCAGGCCGAAGCGGGCGAGCGTGACGGGGTCGCGCGGGAGCGCGGTCAGCGGCAGGGACATGAAGTCGCGGACGAGGGTGTCCCAGTGGGCGAGGAGCGGCTCGACCAGTCTGCGGTACGGTCCCGCGTCGCGCGGTCCGAAGGAGGCGGCGGTCTCGGCCACCGAGCGGGACAGCACGGCCGCGCTGCCGTCCGGGAACGGGTGGGCCATGGGCAGCGGGGCGTGCAGCCACTCCAGGCCGTACCGGTCGAGGGGCATCGCGCGGAACGCCGGGGAGTTGATGCCGAGGGGGTGGGCGGCCGAGCACGGGTCGTGCCGGAAGCCGGGAAGGGTCAGTTCCTCGGTGCGGGCGCCGCCGCCCACGGTGGACTTCGCCTCGAACAGGGCCACGGAGAAACCGCGGCGGGCCAGCTCCACCGCAGCGGTCAGTCCGTTCGGTCCCGCACCCACCACGACCGCATCGAGCATCGACGGCACCTTCGGACCCCTTCGTCAGCCGATGGCCATTCACGATCAGGATATGCCGGGACCCGGTCCTCTCCCGGGCCGGGTGGCCCCGGGAGTCAGCGCGCGCTGCGCAGCAGACCGGCCACCCGGCGGGCGGTGGCGGCGTCCCGGGCGGCGGTGAACGGCAGGGCGTTGCCGCCGGTGACGCGGAACGGCTCGCCGCCCACGGTGAGGTGCGCGCCGCCGGCCTCCTCGACCAGGAGCAGACCGGCCGCGTGGTCCCAGGCGGCCTCCCAGGAGAACGCCACGGCGTCCAGGTCCCCGCGGGCGACGGCGAGGTACTCCAGGCCGGCCGAGCCGCACGCGCGCGGGGCGAGGCCGTCGGTCCACAGCACGCGCAGCGCGCGCTTCTGCTCGTCGGTGGTGTAGTCCGGGTGCGAGGTGGCGACGACGAGGTCCCGGCCGGGCTCGGGCGGGCCGGCGGTCAGCCGCCGGCCGTCGAGGAAGGCGCCGTGGCCGCGGACGGCGGTGGCGAGCTGGTCGCGCGCCGCGGCGTAGGTCCAGGAGGCCCGTACGACGCCCCGCTGGACGAGCGCCACCAGGGTGCAGAAGCCGTCGTCGCCGTGCACGAACTGGCGGGTGCCGTCGACCGGGTCGACGATCCAGACCGGCGCGTCGCCCTGGAGCGCCTCGTACACCGCCGGGTCGGCGTGCACCGCTTCCTCGCCGACCACGACCGAGCCGGGCAGCAGGGCGCCGAGGTCCTCGGTGAGCCGCAGCTCCGCGAGGCGGTCGGCGTCCGTGACCAGGTCGTGCGGGCCGCTCTTCTGGTCCACCTCGTGTGCGGCGAGGCGGCGGAAGCGGGGCAGGATCTCGGCCGCTGCGGCCTTGCGGACCGCCTCCTCCACGTCGGCCGAGCAACGGGCGAGAAACTCCTCGATGGTTTCCGTCTCTTCGATCATGCCCCCCATCAGAACACGGCCCACTGACAATCCCCGCCCCCGGCCGGTGCACGCGAGGTGGAATCGGGATGAAGAGCGGGGGCCGGCACCGTCTTCACGGGCCCGGACACCGCGGTCAGCGGCCGACGGCGTAGCCCTGCATCCCGCGCGGGTTGGCGGCCGCCGACAGCACGCCGGTCTCCGGGTCCCGGGCCACCGCGCACAGCCGCCCTTCGGACCAGGCGGGGCCGACGGTGACGTCGTGGCCGCGCCGCCGCAGTTCCTCGATCACGCCGGGGTCGGTGCGGGATTCCACGGTCACGCTGCCGGGGCGCCGGGCGCGCGGGTGGAAGGAGCTGGGGAAGCTGTCGTTGTGCCAGTTGGGGGCGTCGACGGCGCCCTGCAGGTCGAGGCCGCCGCGGACGGGGGCGCGCAGGGCGGCGGCCAGGAAGAAGTGCAGCTGCCACTGGTCCTGCTGGTCGCCGCCGGGCGTGCCGAAGGCCAGCACCGGCACGCCGTCGCGCAGCGCGAGGGACGGGGTGAGGGTGGTGCGGGGGCGGCGGCCGGGGGTGAGCGTGCTGGGCAGGCCCTCCTCCAGCCAGGTCATCTGCAGCCGGGTGCCGAGCGGGAAGCCCAGCTCGGGGACGACGGGGTTGGACTGGAGCCAGCCGCCGCTGGGTGTGGCCGCGATCATGTTGCCCCAGCGGTCGACGACGTCCAGGTGGCAGGTGTCGCCGCGGGTCGTGCCGTCGGCGGCGACGGTCGGCTCGCCGGCACCCAGCGGGTGGAAGCCGCGTCCGGTGCCGGCCGGCACGCACGCGTGCGCCGCTTCGGCCAGCCGCGGGGTGCGTCCGCCGGGGCTGCCGGGGCGCAGTCCGTGGTCGGCCTTCTCGCCGACGAGGGTCCGCCGTGCGGCGTTGTAGTCGTCCGACAGCAGGTCCGCGAGGGGCACCTCGGCGGCGTCCCCGTACCAGGCCTCGCGGTCGGCCATGGCGAGCTTGCAGCCCTCGACCAGCAGGTGGACGTAGTCGGCGGAGCCGTACGCGGGCAGTTCGGGCGGGAGCAGCGCGAGTTGCTGGAGCAGGGCGGGGCCCTGGCTCCAGGGGCCGGCCTTGCACACGGTCCAGCCGTTCCAGTCGTACGTCACCGGTGTCTCGTAGGCCGCCGACCAGCCGGCCAGGTCGGCCTCGGTGAGCGTGCCGGTGTGCCGCTCGCCGCTGGTGTCCAGGGTCGGCCGCCGGGACTGCCGTACCAGGGCCTCGGCGATGAAGCCGGAGCGCCACACCTCGCGCGCGGCGTCGATCCGGGCCTCCCGGCCGCCCGCGCGGGTGGTCTCGGCCAGCAGCCGCTTCCAGGTGGCGGCGAGGGCGGGGTTGCGCAGCAGCGTGCCGGGGCGGGGCGCCCGGCCGCCCGGCAGGTACAGCTCGGCCGAGAAGGTCCATTCGGTCTCGAAGAGCCGCCGTACGCTCTCGACGGTCAGGCCGACGTTCTCCACGGGCGCGTGCCCGTGTTCGGCGTATCCGATGGCGTAACCGAGCACGTCCTCCAGGGACTTGGTGCCGTGGTCGCGCAGGAGCAGCAGCCAGGCGTCGAAGGCGCCGGGCACGGCGGCGGCGAGCGGTCCGGTGCCCGGTACGAGGGCCGGCCCGAGCTCCCGGTAGTGCGCCGGCGTGGCGCCCGCCGGGGCCACGCCCTGCCCGCAGAGCACGCGCACCGGGCCGCCCGCCGGGGCGAGCAGGATCGGCACCTCGCCGGCCGGGCCGTTGAGGTGCGGCTCCACGACGTGCAGCACGAAGGCTCCGGCCACGGCCGCGTCGAAGGCGTTGCCCCCGCCCTCCAGGACCGCCATCGCCGACTGCGAGGCGAGCCAGTGGGTGGAGGACACCATGCCGAAGGTGCCCTGAAGAGTGGGGCGCGTCGTGAAGTGCATCTCCGCCTCTGTGGTCGTGTGCGTCGGCCGGCCTCGTCGATGATCAGGACCGCTCGGGGAGAATCCAGGCAGTCCGGGCTCCGCTCCGACAGCCGTTCACGGCCACGACCGTCTCCTCGCGCCCGGCCCGTCGACGCTCCCGGGGCGGCAGCCGGTGTCGGGTGCCGCGTGGCGCGGGAGCCGGGCGGAGGCGCCGGCGCGGCGCTCACGGCCGGGGGCGCACGCGCTGCCAGCGTGGGCGCGCGTCGCCGCCGCGGTGTCCGGCCACGGAGGCGCAGCGTCGGCACACCCGCTGCACGCGGTCGGCCGCGCCGCCGGATTCCGGGAAGGTGTCGGTCCAGCCGACGTGCGGGAGGCGGACGAGTTGCGAGCGGCTGAGGGACAGCCCGCAGACGGTCTCGTTCCGGCCCGGTTCCCAGGCGTGGACCTCGCCGGCGGGCAGCCTGCGCCGGCCGTCCTCCTCGTCGGTCCACTGTCCGGAGGCGGCGACGGCGTACCGCTTGCCGCGTTTCACGGCCTGCTCCAGGCCGCGATGGGACTGTTCCCGGTCACCTCGGCACCGTCCTCCCTCGGGTGGCGACCCGTCCGGCCGGGCCGCGGGTGAGGCGGCCGGCACCCGACGGGTGCCACGCAAGCCGCCGTCCCACACGCACGGGTGCCGGCTGCGCCACGCGCACACCGGACGTGCCGCCGGTTCAGGGCTCCGGGCGGCTGTCCTGCGAGCCGCCCACCACGGTGAGCAGGTCGTCCCGTGCGGCCAGGGCGTCCAGGGAGAGGGTGCGGTAGCCGACCTCGTCGAAGAGCACGGTGATGCGGTCCCCGTCCTCGCTCAGCACGGTGCCGCGGCCCCACTCGCCGTGCCGTACCGCGGCTCCGGGCGGATAGGCGCCGGAGTCCGGATGCCGACCGGTGCTCGTCGCGTCGTCGTCGCCGCTCTCCTGCTCGTCGCACATGTCGCAGTTGCCGCAGGGGGCCTCGTACTCCTCGCCGAAGTAGCCCAGCAGGAAGCGCCGCCGGCAGCCGGTCGTCTCGGCGTACGCCCGTGCCATGTCCACCCTCGACCGGTCCATGCGCTTGTGGGCCTCGGCGGTGTCCACGGCTCGCCGTACCGCGCGCGACGGCGCCGTGCCCGGGACCGGACGGATGGCGCCCGAGGCGTCCGTGACCAGCGCACCGGCTTCCTCCAGCAGGTTGACGGCCGTGGTGACCCGGGCGCGCGACAGGTCGGTCTCCCGGCGCAGTCCGGTGACGTCCGGCGGATCGTCGCGGTGGGCGTGGACCGCCCGTACGACCGCGTCCACGGCCTCCGGACGGGGCGTGCGGCTGCTGAAGTACGCCTGCATGCCCGTGTCCTCGGTGCGGTAGTGCAGTACGGCGAGGGCGGGCCGTCCGTCGCGGCCGCAGCGCCCGATCTCCTGGTAGTAGGCGTCCAGCGAGCCCGGCAGCGACGCGTGCAGCACGAACCGCACGTTCTCCTTGTCGATGCCCATCCCGAAGGCCGAGGTCGCCACCACGACGTCCAGGTCGCCGGAGAGGAACGCCTCGTGGATCCGCCGGCGTTCGGCGGCCCGCAGTCCCGCGTGGTAGGCGCCGGCGGCGAGCCCGAGGGAGGCCAGTTCCGCGGCGTAGGACTCGCTGTCCTTGCGGGTCGCCGCGTAGACGATGCCGGGCTTGGGTGCGGCGGCGGCGTCCTCCAGGACGCGGGAGCGCCGTTCGTCGTCCTCCAGGTGGCGGTGCGCCTCCAGCCTGATGCCGGGACGGTCGAATCCGGTGACGAGCCGACGCGGCCGCTCCATGCCGAGCCGTTCGACGATGTCCTGCCGCACCGGCGGCGCGGCGGTCGCCGTGAGCGCGAGCACGGGCGGCCGGCCCAGCCGCCGTACCGCCTGGGCCAGGCGCAGGTAGTCGGGCCGGAAGTCGTGACCCCACGAGGACACGCACTGGGCCTCGTCCACCACGACAAGGGCGGGGTGCGCCTCGGTCAGCCGCTGGACGACCTCGTCCTTGGCCAGTTGCTCCGGGGACAGGTAGACGTAGCGCACCGAACCCTCGCGCACCGCCGCCCAGGCCTCCTCGGTCTCGGCCGCGCCGAGGTCGGAGTTCACGGCGACAGCGCCCGGGCCGCGGTCGCCGCCGGGCAGTCCCGCGATCTGGTCGCGCTGCAGGGCCAGCAGCGGTGACACGACGACGACCGGCCCGGACAGCAGCAGGGCGGGGACCTGGTACACGGCGGACTTGCCCGATCCGGTCGGCATGACGACGAGACAGTCCCGTCCCTCCAGCACCCACTCCATGGCGGTGAGCTGTTCGGGACGCAGCTCCGTCCAGCCGAACACCTCGGCGGCCGTCTCGCGCAGCCGCCCGGCCCACCGTCTGCGGGCGGGGGGTCCTTCCCCGGTCATGGCGCGCTCCTCGCTCGGTGGCAGGGGTGTCCTGGGTACCCCGGGCCGCTCCGGCCACGCGAGGTGCCGTAGTGCCCTCCCCGCGGGTCAGGGGCTCAGGTGCCGTTGCAGCCAGTCGGCGGCGGCACGGCGGAAGAGCCGACGGTTGTCGGCGCGGAGGAACTCGTGTCCCTCGTCGAGCAGGGTGAGCAGTTCGGCGGTCAGGCCGCGCTCGCGCGCCGCCCGTACGAACTGCTCCGACTCCCCCGGCGGCACATTGGTGTCGTGTTCCCCGTGCACGGCGAGCACCGGTGCCCGCAGGGCGTCGATGCGGCTCATCGGTGACAGCGCCCGCAGCAGTTCACGGTCGTGCTCGGGGTGGCCGTACTTGTGGGCCGCCGACTGGGCGATCCAGGGTTCGGTGCCCTCGAAGAACGTCGCGAGGTCCGACATGCCGCACACCGCGATCCCGGTGCGGAAGAGGTCCGGGTGCCAGACCAGGGAGGCGAACGTGAGATAGCCGCCGTACGAGCGGCCCATCACCGCCAGCCGGGCGGGATCGGCGGGACCGGCCAGCACCGCGTGGGCGGCGCAGTCCGCCACGTCGTCGATCGCCGCGAACCGTCCCCTGCCCAGGTCCGCGTCGACGAACGACCGGCCGTATCCGGAGGACCCGCGGACGTCGGGTGCGAAGACGTCCACTCCTCGCCCGAGGATCTCGTGGTACAGCGGGTTGAGGACGGGGCGCTCCTGGTCCTCGGGGCCGCCGTGCAGATGGATCACGCAGGGCGCGGGTTCGCCGGGTGCGCGGCCCGGTGCCCGGTAGTACCAGCCGTTCAGCGGCAGGCCGTCGCGGGCGGTGGGACGCAGGGGGACCGGTCGTACGGGCGGGCGGCCCGGGGGAACGGCGTCCTCGTCCCGTGACGACCAGGGGGTGCGCACCGGGGTCGCTCCGTCGGGCAGCCACCAGATGCCGGGGCGGCGGCGGGAGCCGGACAGGGCCAGCAGCAGCCGGGGGCCTGCGTCCGCGACGCGCGTGACCACCTCATGGGGCAGGGGCACGGGCCGGGACGGGCCGGTGCCGTCCCCGGTCCGGCCGGACGCGTCGGTGTTCAGGACCTCCACCTCGCTCATGCCCCGGACGTTCCAGGCGAGCACGGCGGAACCGCCGTCGCGGGCACACCGCAGCAGCTCCAGGTCGCTGCTCTCTCGTGCGGCACGGACCGACCAGCTGAGCGGTTTCCCTTGCGGGTCGAGCCCGGCGGCGAGGAGGACCGCGAACTCCCGGTGGGCGTTGCTGCGCAGCCAGAGGGTGTCCGCGCGGGGTGAGAAGCTGCCGATCCACGGGTCTCCGTCGGCCACCGGCATCACACAGGTCGCCACGTGGTCGGTGGTGCGCAGCACGACCGCCTCGCGCCGGCCGCGGGGTCCCCGGCGCAGCAGCGCGAGCGCACCGTCCCGGCTGAGATCGCACACGCGGAGTGTCGCCGCGTCCTTCTCGACGGCGAGCAGGACGGGGGCGGCGACTCCGTCGGGGTCGACGAGGTACGCCGACAGTCCGTCGCCGAATCCGGCTGCCGGGGCGGTCCTGCCGCCCGGTGCGCCGATCGTCGCCGTCTCCACGGCGAGTACGGGCGACGGCAGTCCGGGTCCCGGGGCCGTATGGGGTGCCGGGCCGAGGAGCTCCGTGTGGCCGGTCCGGCCCGGCCAGTGGCCCGGCAGATGGTCGCCGGCCGGGCCGGGGCCGGACGGGCCGTCCTCCGCCGTGGCGTCCGGGGCGGGTGCGGCGGTGGGGACCGCGACGGTGACGGCGACCGCCGATCCGTCGTGCGCCCAGCAGCCCAGGTGGGCGGAGCTGCCCGGCTCCGCTCCGGCCAGGATGTGCCGGTCGCTGCCGTCGGGGCGGACGCACAGCACCCGTGTGTGTTCGCCGCCGCCGGGGGCCGTGGTGTAGGCGATCCAGCGGCCGTCGGGCGACCAGGACACCTCCGTCACGGGGTCCGGTCCGTCGTCGAGGAGGTGCACGGTCCGGCCGTCGGCGGGGCCCGTCCAGAGCTGTGGCACACCGCCCCGGTCGCAGATGAAGGCGACCTGTGTGCCGGACGGGTCGGCCGAGGGGTACCAGCAGCCGTGCGCGATGAGCCGGGTCGTCGCGTCGCGCGGTCCGGAGGCGTTCGGCAGCGGGACGCGGGCGGGCGCGGCGAAGGCGGCGGTGGTACGGCCGTCCGGGGCCGGCGGGTTCGGGTGGGCGGTCCCCGTCAGGTGGGCGGTGGAGGGCCGCCCGGCACCGGCCGTACCGGCGTCGGGCTGCCGTACCGCGGGGGGTTCCCCGGTCAGATTCCGTGCGTCTGCAGCCATATCTCCAGCAAAGCCACTTGCCACAGTGCGTTCGCTCCGCGCTTGGTGCGGTGTCGGTCGGGGGCCGCCAGGAGTCCGGCGACGTAGGAGTCCTTGAAGAGTCCGCGCCGCTTCGCCTCGGGGGCGGCCAACGCCTCACGCACCTTGTCCAGGACGGGGCCAGCCATGTGGGTGATCGCCGGGACCGGGAAGTAGCCCTTGGGACGGTCGACCACCTCGCGGGGCAGGAGTTTGCGGCCGGCCTCCTTCAGGACGCCCTTGCCGCCGTCGGCCAGCTTCAGCTCCGGCGGGCACGCGGCCGCCAGCTCGACCAGTTCGTGGTCCAGGAAGGGCACGCGGGCCTCCAGGCCCCAGTCCATCGTCATGTTGTCGACCCGCTTGACCGGGTCGTCCACCAGCATGACATGGGTGTCGAGGCGCAGGGCGGCGTCGAGCGCCGTCTCGGCCCCCGGCGCCGCCATGTGCTCCCGGACGAACCGGCCGGAGACGTCCTCCCGCGGCAGCATGTCCGGTTGCAGCATCGCGGCGAGGTCGGCGTGCGGCCGGTCGAAGTACGTCTCGGCGTATCTCTGCGGCTCCTCTTCGCGGGCCACGGCGGCCAGTTCCGGGTACCAGTGGTAGCCGGCGAAGACCTCGTCGGCGCCCTGCCCGCTCTGGACGACCTTGACGTTCTTGGACACCTCCTCGGACAGCAGGTGGAAGGCGACCACGTCGTGGCTCATCATGGGCTCGCTCATCGCCGCGACCGCCGCGTCCAGGGCCGTCGACACGCGCTGCGAGGGAACCACCAGCTGCTGGTGATCGGTGGCGAACTCCCGGGCCACCAGGTCGGAGTAGCGGAACTCGTCCCCTTCGACACCGGCCTCCGCCTCGAAGCCCACGCTGAACGTCGCCAGGTCCCGCTGCCCCTCGTCGGCCAGCAGGGCCACGATCAGGCTGGAGTCCAGTCCTCCGGACAGCAGGACGCCGACCGGAACGTCGGCGACCATCCGCCGCCGTACCGCGGTGCGCAGGGCTTCCAGCACCGCGTCCCGCCACTCGGCGGGGCCCATCCCGGCGTGCTCGGGGCGGCGCGTGTACGACGGCTGCCAGTAGCAGTGCTCCCGGTAGGTGCCGTCGGGCTCGACGACCCGCACGGTGGCCGGGGCAAGCTTGCGCACTCCCGCCAGCACGGTCCGGGGGGCGGCCACGGTCGCGTGCCAGCTGAGGTACTGGTGCACGGCGACCGGGTCGAGCGAGGTGTCCACGCCGCCGGCCGCGAGCAGGGCGGGCAGCGAGGAGGCGAAGCGCAGCCGCCCGGGGGTCTGCGCCAGGTACAGGGGCTTGATGCCGAGCCGGTCGCGGCCCAGCACCAGACGGCCGGTCCGGTGCTCGACGAGGGCGAAGGCGAACATGCCGTAGAAGCGGTCGACACAGGCGGTCCCCCACTGCCGGTACGCCGCAAGCACGACCTCGGTGTCGGAGGTGGACCGGAACCGGTGGCCGAGGGCCGTCAGTTCCGCGCGCAGCTCCTTGTAGTTGTAGATGCACCCGTTGAAGACGCCGGTGATCTGCTGCTCGGTGTCGGTCAGGGGCTGGGCCCCGCGCTCGGAGAGGTCGATGATCTTCAGACGGCGGTGCCCCAGCGCGACGGCGTCCCGCGACCAGACGCCCTGGCCGTCGGGTCCGCGGGCGGCAAGCCGGTCGGTCATGCGCTCGACGGCAGCCAGGTCGGGGCGGGTGCCGTCGAAGCGCATCTCACCGCTCAGGCCGCACATCCGCAACCACCTCCCCGCTGTGCGTACGGGTGTCCCGGGGTGTGCGGCTGTGAGGTACCCGGTGGGCCGCCCACCGGTATGTGGCCGGTACTGATCGACACGGTGGTGCTTCTCCTTCGCAAAAGAGCGTGATGTACGGGTGTATCGAGGGGAGCAGGGGTCCTGCCGTACGCCTCAGCGGCCGGCGATCCCGGCCCGGCCGGCCCCGGAGGGGTGGGCGACGGGCCGCCCCGGGGAGGCGACGCGCCGGGCTGGGGCGGCGGGCCGTCGGCGCGGCTGGTCGTCTCCCCGGGTCTCCGCGATCGCCAGATCCGTGCAGGCGAACAGGTCGTCCTCGGCGGCGGTGACGCGCATCCGGTGGGCCGCGCTGCCGGACGCGAGCGCCCGCTCCGCGAGGTCCCGGACGGTGTGCCAGTCGCCGGCGGCTTCGAGCGCCGGGCGCACCCGCCCCAGCAGGCGGCGGACGACCTGCGCCGCAGGGGCCTCGTGCCGGGTCTCGGGATCGATCAGGACCCCTTCGAGGCCCGACCGCGCGGCCCGCCAGGCAGCGGCGCGCAGCCACTCGTGCCGGCCCGGGCAGGCGGGCGCGTCCGACGTCTCCAGCCGCTCACGGGCGTCGGTCACCAGGGCGCGGTAGAGGCCGGCGATCAGCACGACCGTCTCCGCTCGGGGGCAGGCGTCGCAGATGCGCAGTTCGAGGGTCTGCTGGTGGGCGGACGGCCGGATGTCGTGGTAGATCATTCCCGCGTCGCTGATGACACCGGAGTCGATCAGGCACTGCACGGCCGCGTCGTACTCGGCGGCGTCGGCGTAGCATCCCGGCGGGCCCGCGGTCGGCCAGCGCTGCCACACCATGGTCCGCCAGCTGGCGTAGCCGGTGTCGGCGCCCAGCCAGAAGGGGGAGCTGGCGGACAGGGCCAGCAGGACGTGCAGCCACGGGCCCACCTCGCACATGAGGCGCACGGCCAGGTCGCGGTCGGGCACGTCGACGTGGACGTGGGTGCCGCAGATCAGCTGCTCGTCGGCGATCATGCGGTACTCGTCGACCATGCGGCGATAGCGGCGCCCGGCGGTGGGGCGGGTGTCCTGGGTGCGGGCCAGCGGCACGGTACCGGCGGCCACCACGGCCAGTCCGTGTGCGCTCGCGGCGCCGTCGAGCCTGCGTCTGGCGCTGATGACATCGTCGTACAGGCCGCCGAGGGACTCGTGCACACCGCTGTTCCACTCGACGGTCGCCTGCTGCAGTTCGGTCGTGAAGGTACCTGCAGGGAGCGTTTCCAACATGGCGTCGGCTCGCGGGGCGAGCAGGCCCGTCTCCACCTCGACGATGTGGAATTCCTCTTCCACTCCGATGCGAACGGTCACGGCACTCCTAAGGTGACGGGCGAACGCTGACTGCCTCACCCGGGAATCGACCCGCCGCACCGGTCCACCGGAGGCGGGCTGTGCACCTCCGACTTCCCACCAGGCTCATTACTAAGCAGACATGCTCTTCGGAGGGCCCAAGTTCACAGATGAGCACCCTGCGCGAGGCCACCAACCGCATCGCCGGCGGGGGTGTGACGCTCCGGGCTCCGGCCGCCCACCCGGCGCGGAAGCCCCCGATTCAGCGGCAGGACGTTTGTACGAGCGCAGACGGTACAGACGGGGAGCTAACACAGTCTTTATCCGACGAGACGGAGACGCACATGGGCATCATCGCGTGGATCATCATCGGCCTGCTCGCCGGCGCCATCGCCAAGGCCATCATGCCGGGCAAGGACCCCGGCGGCATCATCATCACCATGCTCATCGGCGTGGCCGGCGGTCTGCTCGGCGGCTGGCTCGGCAAGGTGATCTTCGGCGTCGACTCGATCGACGGGTTCTTCGACCTCTCCACCTGGCTCGCCGCGATCGTCGGCTCCCTCATCCTGCTCGCCCTCTACCGCCTCATCGCCGGCAACCGGCACTCGCACCGCCACGCGTGACCGGCTGACGCCGGGCACGGCCGTGGATTCCCCGCGGCCCTGCCGCACGGCGTCCGCCGGCGCCCACTGCCGGCCGGGCGGCCCACCGCCCGCCCTCGAACTCCCCACAGCCGCAGGAGAGCGACGGCTGCGGGGAGTTCGGCGTGGACGGGCCCTCGCGGTCCCGTTCAGCGGGTCTTCGAGCAGGCCCCCGATCCGAGGACGGGCCCCATCCGGCAGGAGGGAAAGCACGCGAACAGAAACGATCATTGCGCCCCGGAAGCCACCGGGGCCGTCTACGTTCGTCGCATGAGCGAAGACATTCGGGTTTCTCCGGCCCGGACACTGCGCGACCTCGTCCCCGGCGAGGCATGGGACCAGCTGACGAGCGGCCCCCGCCGCACCCACCCGGCGGGGACGACGCTGCTCCGCCAGGGCGATACCGGAACGCATGTACTGGCACTGATCAGCGGCCTGGTGAAGATAGTCCGCAGGAACATCGACGGCCGGGAGAGGCTGCTGAGCTTCCGGGGGCCGGGCGAAGTGCTCGGCGAGATGGCGGTACAGAACCACAGGACCCGCCTCGCCGACGTACAAGCAATTAGCACCTGCCAAGTAACCTCGATTCCCGCGAACGCCTTCCGGCACTTCGTGGAGCGGCACAACCTCCCGGGCAGGCTGGCCTGCCTGGCCAACGACCGCCTGTGGGAGCAGACCGAGGCGGGCGAGGGCGACCTCGACCAGCGGCTCGCGGGGGTGCTGCTGCGCCTGGCGGCCATGTCGGACGACAGCGTCTTCCGCCTCACCCGGAGGGAACTCGCCCAGCACCTCGGAGTGAGCCGCAACTCCGTCAGTGACGCGCTGCGGCGCCTGGGTCCGAGCTGTGTCCGGGCCGACAAGACCTGCATCGAGGTCATGGACGAGCGCCGGCTGCACGACGTCCTGCGGCGGCTCCCGGCCTGACCGGCCGGCTCCCGCTGCCGATCGGCAGTGACGGCCGTCACTGCCTGTGTGCACTGAGCGTGCACTGCCCTTCTCTCCGAGTGGCGAAGCTCGGAGGGCGCACTCACCAGCGCCCCCCCCCCTGTCCGCCGGTACCGGGCCCGACCGCCCTGCTGCCGGCGGGCCTTCGCCGAGGAGAGAGAATGCACAGCGACCGTGCCGGGCTGCCCGCGACGTCCGCGGCCCCTTACTCCCGCAGCCGCCCGCTCCCGCCGTACCGCGGCATCCTGGCCGTGGACCTGAAGGGCTTCACCGAGCGCCCCGCCATCGACCACGAGGTGGTCAGCCGGGCGGTGCCCGACGTCCTGAGGATCTCGCTCCAACGCTCCGGACTGACGCGGCTGTGGACCGACCGGCTGTTCCCCGCCCCCACCGGCGACGGCTACGTCCTGGGCTTCGACCCCGCGTTGATGCCGCTGGTCATCCACCCCTGGCTGGACACCCTGCAGGACGTCGTCGCCGAACTGAACGTCCACGCCCTCGGCACGGCCCCGCTGCGGCTGCGGGTCGGTCTCCACATCGGTCCGCTGCCCGACAGCGCGGACGCGTTCGGCGGCAACGGAACGGCCCGCACCGACACGCACCGGCTGCTCGACTCCCGTCCGGTCCGGGCCGTACTGGCCGAACACAGCGAGAACATCACGCATGTCGCGGCCATCCTCTCCGACCGCTGCTACCAGGACGCCGTCGACTCCGGATACACCGGACGCCACCGCGACTAGTTCCACGAGGTGCCGGCGACCGTCGACGGCAAGCCGTTCGCCCAGCGGGCCTGGCTGTACGTGCCGTCGCCCTCCGGACCGCCGCCCGCCCGCACCGCACCGGCGGCCGGGTCCGCACGGGGGGGCCGGGAGGAGGCCCGCGGGGCGACCGGCCGGCACCGCGCCGTCACCAGCGTGCTCCGCGCCGAGCGGGGCATCATCAACACCGGTTCCGTCCACGGCGGTCAGCACCTGACCAACCTGGACGCGTCCGAGCGTCCCGGCCCGGAGGGCGGCCATGACGACTGAGGCCGGCCCGGACGACGTCGCCGGTGCCCTTCCGCCGGAACTCCTCCGTGACAAGGGCCTGGTCGTCTACGCCCCGCACGGGGCGATCAACACCGGAACCATGCACGGCGGCCAGCGGTACACGGCGACGGACTCCCCCGCCGACGCACCCCTGGTGCGCCAGGGCCCGGTACGGGCGAAGGACCTCCGGGCGGCCCGGCACCGCTTCGCCCGGCCCCCCGGCTACACCGCCGGTCTCGACACGCTCCATTCCTCCGGTGTCCTGTTCGTCCTCGGGGCGCCCGGTACCGGCCGGCAGACACTGGCGCTGAACCTCCTGGCCGACGGCTGCGCCGAGCCCGAGCTGGTCCAGGTCGACGGGACGGTGGACCTGGCGCACTGGCGGCCCCGGCGCCGCGACGTGCACGGCTACCTCGTGATGAACCTGGCCGACCCGCTCTCCCTGCGGCCCTGGGACGTCTCGCGCCTGGAGGCGGAGTTGGAGAAGGCCGGCTCCCGGCTGGTCGTCGTCCTGCGGGAGGCGCCGGAGCTGGCGCGGGCTCTGGAGGACCTTCTGGACGTGCGGGTGCTGCGGCACCGGCCACCCGACCCGGAGGAGGTCTTCGCCCTCCACTTCGCGAGCCTGTGCCCGGATCCCCAGGAACGCTCCCGCCGGCGCCGCCGGGTGGGTCAGGAGGCCCTCGCCGCACTGCTTCCGCCCGGGCTGCCGCCCGGCAGGGCGGTGCGGGTGGCCGAGGCCCTGGCCGGTCCGGGACCGGACCGCCGGGCGAGTGCCGCCGAGCTGACGGCCGGGCTCGCCGCGGCCGAGGCCGCCCGGCTCGTCGCGGCGGCGGACGGCGCTCCCACGCTGCTGGCCCACCTGCTCTCGGTCTGCGTGCACCAGGGACTGGACCGGCACACGGTCCTCGGCCGGGCGGCGGAACTGCTCGCCCTGATCGGCGCCGACCCCGCCCCCGGGGCCGAGCCGGCGGCGGGGCAGCCGTACGACGGTGACGCGGGCCGGCCGGCGCTCGCGCTGCCGGGGCCCGCAGGTGCCCGGCCGGCCCGCACACCGGCCGCAGCGGACCTGCCGGCCGGCATCGCGGCCGTGTGTACGGTCCGTGAGGACGGTGACGGCGGCCCGGCCGTCGCCTTCCTGTGGCCCGCGGTGGGCGAGGCCGTCTGGGACGAGGTGTGCCGGGAGCGGGCCGAGTGGCTGCCGCTGCTGCACGTCTGGCTCGGCGCGGCCGGGGACGAGGAGCAGGCGGAACGCGCCGGGCGTGCGCTGGCCGCCCTGGCCGCACGCACCGCCGGGCGCAGTCTCGGACTCCTCGCGGACCTGGTCCGCACCGGGCCGCGGACCGCCGCCGAGGTCGCGGGCCGCGCTCTCGCCGCGGCGTCGGGCCTCGCCCCGGCCGCCGCGGCGGCGCAGGCACTGATGGAGGAATGGAGCGGCTCCCCGGAAGCGGCGCTGCGTGCCACGGTCGTGGTGGCGTGCCGACCGGACGCGGACGGGCTGCCCGCCGAGGCCGCCATGCGGCTGCTGCGCCAGGTGGTGGACGCGCTCGGCGACGAGGACGACGCCGCGGCGACGGCCCTGCACGTGTCGGGCACGCTCGTGCTCCGGTTCTCCGCGGGAACGGCGGCGACCAGGCAGGCCATCGTGCGTGACCTGGCCGCCTGGGTGCGCGCCGAGGATGTGGCGGGACTGCTGGCCGCCCTCGTGGTCCCCGCGCTCGTCGCCGAGGACGGCGACTGGTTCGGCGACCGGCTGTCCGCCGGCCGGGAGGCCGGGGAGGACACCGGGGAGGGGGCCGCTGACCAGGTCGTCGCCCTCGTCGGTGCCGCCCTGGACGAGGCCTCGGCCTATCCGGCCATGCGGGACGCGCTGCTGATGTGGTGCGCCGGGGCGGCCGGTGCCCCGGAGCGTGAGCGGCGGCTGGACGAGTTGTTCGCCCGGCTCGTCGACGACCGCCGGCCCGGCTTCCTGCGGCTGCTGCTGTCGATCGAGCGGGCAGCGCACACCACTCCCGGCAAGGCGCTCGCCGAGCGGTGCCTGGCCCGGTGGCGCGGGGGATCCGGTACCGCCGCGGACGACCCGGCCGGGTGATCCGCCCCGGGCGCCCACGACACCCACGACCTGCCTGACCAGGCATCCATGACCCTCATGACCAGGAGAGCAACGATGACGTCACCTCCGTACTCCGGCCTCTTCGCCCGCGTGGAGCGGGACCTGGGCAGCCGGGAGCCGCTCACCGGGCTCCGGCTGGACGACGGCTCCGGTGCCCCGGGCACCGCCCTGGCTCCCGCCGAGGCACGCCCCCTGCTCTACGACCGCTCGGCGCCGGCCGCCCGACGGACCGCGCTGTGGCACCAGATCGCCGCGCTGGCCCGCGCGGACACGGACGGCAACGGCTGGCGGCTGGGCGCGGTGTGGTGCGCGCTGCCCGGTCTGCGCCGCCACGCCTTCACCATCGTCCAGCGCTTCGGCGCCGACCGGGACGACGTCGAGGCGGAGATGCTCGCCGCCTGCCTGGAGACGCTGCGGACGATCGAGCCGCACACCCCGGACCCCGGTTCGGTGCTCCTTCGCTCGGCGTGCACCCGCGCCTGGAACGCCGCCCGGCAGGCCCGGCCGGAGAGGACGGTCGAGGACATCGTGTACACGGTGGACTCCCGCCGCGACCGGGGAGCCCTGTGGCAGGCGGAGTTCGACGGCGTCGACCGGCCGGACGGCCTCGCCGCCACCCTGCGGATCACCGTCCCGGCCGACCGGGCCGAGGGCCTGCGCATCGGCGCCCTGGCCGGGGAGTGGGGCCTGACCGAACAGGTCGCCGGCGCCCGCCGGTTCCAGCGGGGCCGCCGGGTCGGCACGCTGTCCCTGCGCCCCCGGAGCCGCGGATGACCGGCCGCCCCCACACCCCCCTGACCTTCCGGGAGGTCCTGGACCTGCCGGTCAGCGTCGACCTGAGGACGGCGGCCAGGGCGTACGGCATGTGCCTGGCCACGGCCTACCGGCTGGTCGCCCTCGGCACCTTCCCCTGCGAGACGGTCCGGGTCGGCCGCCGTCATCGCGTCCTCACCGCCCGTCTGCTGGCCTCGCTCGGCATCGAGGAGCGGCCCGCGAGGGCGTGGCCCTGACCCTCTTCGACTGAGCCGCGCCGGGCGGGGCCGCCCGCCCCGCCCGCGCCCCCCTTCCCTTCCCTTCCCGGCCCTTCGTGGTTCCGGCCGTTCCGTTCCGGAGGTACTTCGTCATGCCCACCTGTCTCGTCCTGGGTCCCGCGGCACTCTTCCACGAGGAGGTCGTGCGGCCCGTCTGCGAGGAACTGGAGCTGTCCCTGATCCGGGCCGACCAGCTCGCCGATCCCAGCCCGCTGGGCGAGCGGCTCGTCCGGCACCTCGTCGAGGAGGACCTGGTGGTCGCCGATCTCACCGGGGGCCATCCGTCGGTGGTCCTCGGGCTCGGGGTCCGGCACGCCGCCGGCCGGCGCACGGTCCGCCTGGGGCAGGCCGGTACGGTGCCGGCGGACCTGGGCGCGCTCCCGGCCCTCGAGTTCCCGCCGCTGCCCGGCGGCCGGGCCGAGGCGCGTGCCCTGCTGCGGGCGGCCCTCGCCGAGGAGCTGGGCCTGGCCGCCGTACCGGCCCGGGACGGCGATCCCGGCGCGGCCGGCTCCGAGGCGGCCGAGGCCCCGGCCGCGCCGGAGGAGAGCGGTCCGGGGCTGCTGGAACTGGCGGTCGCCGCCGAGACGGAGATGGAGGCGATGGCCGAGGACATGGCGATGGTGGAGGCGGCCTTCCAGGACCTGGGTGCGATGGGGGAGTTGTTCACCGAGGACATGGTGCGGGCCAACATGCCGGGTGCCCCGATGAGCACGCGGCTGGCCGTCGTCAACCGGTTCGCCAAGTCCATCGAGGGCCCCTCGGACGAACTGGAGGCGGCGGCCTGGCGCCTGGCCGCGCGGATGGAGCTGACGATCGGCGCGCTGCGCGCGTTCCTGGAATGGGCCGGGAGCACTCCCCGCTCCGAGTGGCCGGACTTCGTGGACGCCCAGTTGGACCAGGTGATCGAACAGGCCCGGGAGGTGCGGGAAGCCGCCGGCGGCGTCGAGGACTTCGGGCCCATGCTCGTGTTCATCGGCAGGACCAGCAGCCGGCTGCGCGGGCCGAGCCGCAAGATCGCCGCCGCGCTCCGGACGCTGCTGGGGATCCTGTCCCCGCTGGAGGAGTGCGCGCACCTCGCACACGCCCTCAAGCAGACCTGAGCCCTGCGCCGGCCGGCTGCGGCACGGTGGGCGGCGCGGGTGCCGTGGCCGTCGAACGGCACCCGCGGGCACGGGGGATACCGGGCAAAGCACCACACCGTGACCGGTCTGTCGTGATCGGCCGGGCACGCAGCGAGTTGGCACTTCCGCCCCACGGGCAGTCGTGTGACACTGTCGTCCCCGTCCACCCTGCGGACCTCTCCGCACCCCTCCCCCACGAGAAGTGCGCCGTGCGTTTCCTTCCTCTGCCGCTCGCTCTCACCGCGCGTATCTCGCCGGTCGCGGTCCTCGCCTGCGCCGGCTGGGCACTGACGTCCGGGCCGGCCGCGCCGCCGGCCGCCGCCGAGCACCGGACGGCCCAGCAGGCGCCCGCCGGAGCCGCCTCCGCCGCCCCTTCGACCGCCGGGGCGGCGGCACCGACGTACGCCACCGCGCCCGCCCCCTGCGCCGCCGTGCCCGCGGCCACCGTCAAGGTGCTGGTGCCGGGCGCGAAGACGGCCGGCAAGGAGATCCCGTCGACGGACACCGACTTGCGCCGCACCTGCTCCTGGAACGCCCTTCAGGGATACGACTACCGCTGGCTCGACGTGTCGTTCGAGATCGGCGAGTCCGATCAGGCGGCGAAGAAGGAGTACGAGCAGCGGGTCGCCGAGAAGAGCGGCGGCGGGCCCGTGCCGGGGCTCGGGGACAGCGCCTACTCCGTCGTGAACCTCACCACGGAGGACAAGCAGGAGACCCGCGAGGGCGTGGTGCTGGTCCGCGTCGCCAACGCCCTCGTCATCGTCACCTACAACGGCAGCGACTTCGAGACCAGGAAGGCCCCCGGCACGGACGAGATCAACAAGGGGGCCATCAAGGCCGCCAGATCCGCGGTGGCCGCGCTGGGCGGCGGGCAGGGCTGAACCCCTCCGTGCCGCGGTTCGGCCGGCCGGGCCGGCGGGCACGTCCTCACCCTGACGCCGTTCTCGGCGAGGTGACCAGGGTCAGGCCCAGGTACAGCACCAGGGAGGTGCCGAGGCCCACCGCCCAGCCGTAGTCGGCGAGGGAGGCCAGGGCGGGGATCGGCCGGCCGTCGACGAGGGGCTTGAAGCTCGCCCCGCCGACCGCGAGGACACCGCCCGCCAGGAAGGCGACGACCGCCCGCCAGTTCCAGCCGCCCGTGTACCAGTACCGGCCGCCCGCCCGGTACAGGTCGGCGAGGTCCAGCCGGGTGCGGCGCAGCAGCCAGTAGTCGGCGACGAGGATGCCCGCGACGGTGCCGAGCAGACCGCCGACCAGCCCGAGCCAGGTGAAGATGTAGCCCTGCGGGTCGGAGTACAGCTTCCACGGGAAGATCAGCACGGCGAGGACCGCGGTGATCAGCGCGCCGGTACGGAAACTCACCTTCCTGGGCGCGACGTTGGAGAAGTCGAAGGCCGGGGAGACCAGGTTGGCCGCGATGTTCACGGACAGGGTGGCCACCAGCACGGTGACCAGGGCGTAGAGCAGCCCGGCCGCGTTGTCCGTCTTCGCCGCCAACTGCACCGGGTCCCAGACCGGCCGGCCGTAGACGGCCTGCGAGCCGGAGGTCACCAGCACGGAGAGGAACGCGAAGAGGGTCATCGTGGTGGGCAGGCCCAGCGCCTGGCCCCAGGTCTGGGCCCGCTGGCTCCTTCCGTAGCGGGTGAAGTCGGGGATGTTCAACGACAGCGTGGACCAGAAGCCGATCATGCCCATGAGGGAGGGCCAGAACAGCTTCCAGAAGTCGCCGCCCCAGCCGAGCCGGGACGGCTGGTCGAAGAGCGGCCCGACGCCGCCTGCCTTGCTGCTCATCCACCACAGCATCACGAACGCACCGACCAGCACGAAGGGCGCGGCCCAGTTCTCGAAGCGGCGGACGGTCTCCATACCGCGGTGGATGATGGCGACCTGGAGGGCCCAGAAGAGCGCGAAGGACAGCCACATGGTCCACGCGTGGCCGCCGAGGTGCGCGGCGTTCCGCCAGCCGTCGCCGATGAGCTTCCCGGCGAGGAAGTAGATCGCCTCGCCGCCGATCCAGGTCTGGATGCCGAACCAGCCGCACGCCACCAGCGCCCGTACGACCGCGGGCAGGTTGGCGCCGCGCACGCCGAAGGAGGCGCGGGCGAAGACCGGGAACGGGATGCCGTACTTGGGTCCCGCGTGCCCGGTCAGCAGCATCGGCACCAGCACGATCAGGTTGGCGAGGGCGATGGTGAACACCGCCTGCTTCCAGTCCATACCCACCGCGATCAGCCCGGACGCCAGGGTCCAGGACGCGGTGTTGTGGGCCATGCCGACCCACAGGGCGGAGAAGTTGTACGTGGTCCAGGTGCGCCCCGACGCGGGGACCGGCAGCAGGTCCGCGTTGGCGTAGGGGCCGCTGGGCGGCGGTGTGCCGGGAGCGAGTTCCACGCGCCCGTCGGGGAGGGTGACCTGGCCGGATATCGGTACGGCCGTGGGAGCGGTGTCGGTCATGGGCTGGCCAATCGGGGAGGGACGGATCGGGAGAGGCCTGTGCAGGCACCAGCCCCCTCCCCGGTACGGCGGGGAGGGGAGACCAAGGGGGGCGTGGGGGGACGCGGGGAACGAGGTCAGGCGTTGAAGGCCGGGATCACCTGCGTGCCGTAGGCGTCGATGGTGGCTTCCTGGGCGTCGTGCATGTCGTACACCGCGAACTGGTCGACGCCCAGGGCACGCAGCGCGGTCAGTTTCTCGATGTGCCTCCCGACCGGGCCGATGACGCAGAACCGGTCTACGATCTCGTCCGGCACGAACGCGGTGTCCGGGTTGCCGCTGCGCCCGTGGTGGGCGTAGTCGTAGCCCTGCCGGGTCTTGATGTAGTCGGTGAGTTCCCCGGGGACCTGGGCGGAGTGCTCGCCGTACCTGGCGACCAGGTCGGCGACGTGGTTGCCGACCATACCGCCGAACCAGCGGCACTGGTCGCGGGCGTGCGCGAGGGCCTCGGGCGAGTCGTCCTCGGTGACGTACGCGGGGGCGGCGACGCAGACCGTCACCTCGGACGGGTCCCGGCCGGCGGCGGCCGCCGCGTCCTTGACGGCCTTCACCATGTACTCGGTCAGGTACAGGTCGGCGAGCTGGAGGATGAACCCGTCGGCCTCCTCGCCGGCCATCTTCAGCGCCTTCGGGCCGTACGCGGCCATCCACACGGGGAGTTCGGCGCCCTCCCTGATCCACGGGAACCGGATCCTCGTGCCGCCGAGGTCGGCCTCCTCGCCGCGGCCGAGGGCGCGGATGACCTTCATGGCCTCGCTGATCCGGGCCAGGGTGTTGGGGGTGCGGCCCGCGACGCGCATCGCGGAGTCGCCGCGGCCGATGCCGCAGACGGTGCGGTTGCCGAACATGTCGTTGAGGGTGGCGAAGGTGGAGGCGGTGACCTCCCAGGTGCGGGTGCCCGGGTTGGTGACCATCGGGCCGACCTTCAGTTTCCGGGTGTTCGCCAGGATCTGACTGTAGATCACGAACGGTTCCTGCCAGAGCACGGCGGAGTCGAAGGTCCAGCCGTAGCGGAAGCCGTTGCGTTCTGCCCGCTTCATCAGGCTGACGACGCGGGAGGCGGGCGGGTCTGTCTGCAGGACGAGTCCGAAGTCCATGGGCGCCACTCCTAGTTCAGGTACTGGCAGGTGGAGCGCGGGGTGAAGACGCCGTGCCCGGCGTGGCCGGTGTACTCCCGCTGGTCGATGACGAGTTCGCCGCGCGAGAGGACCGTCTCGACGCGGCCGGTGACGCGTTTGCCCTCGTACGCCGAGTAGTCGACGTTCATGTGGTGGGTCTCGGCGGACATCACCTGCTCGGCGTGCGGGTCGTAGATGACGACGTCCGCGTCGGCGCCCGGGGTGATGGTGCCCTTCTTCGGGTACAGGCCGAACATCCGGGCCGGGGTGGCGCAGGCGATCTCGACCCAGCGGCGGCGCGAGATGTGCCCGTCGACGACCGCCTGGTGGAGCAGGTCCATACGGTTCTCCACACCCGGCAGGCCGTTGGGGATCTTCGAGAAGTCGCCCCGGCCGAGTTCCTTCTGGCCCGTGAAGCAGAAGGGGCAGTGGTCGGTGGAGACGACCTGGAGGTCGTTGGTCCGCAGGCCCTGCCACAGCCTGGCCTGGTGCTCCTTGGGGCGCAGGGGTGTGCTGCACACGTACTTGGCACCCTCGAAGCCGGGCTCGGCGAGGTTGTCGGTCGACAGGAACAGGTACTGCGGGCAGGTCTCACCGAAGACGTTCAGCCCCTCGTCGCGCGCCCTGGCCAGCTCGGCGACCGCCTCCGTCGCGGACACGTGCACGACGTACAGGGGTGCTCCGGCGACCTGGGCGAGCCTGATGGCGCGGTGGGTGGCCTCGGCTTCGAGGAGGGCCTTGCGGACCTCGCCGTGATAGCGCGGATCGGTCTCGCCCCGGGCCAGCGCCTGCTCCACCAGCACGTCGATGGCGATGCCGTTCTCGGCGTGCATCATGATCAGGCCGCCGTTCTCGGCGGAGCGCTGCATGGCGCGCAGGATCTGCCCGTCGTCGGAGTAGAACACCCCCGGGTACGCCATGAACTGCTTGAAGCTGGTCACGCCCTCCTCGATGAGCAGGTCCATCTCCTTGAGCGTCTCCTGGTTCACATCGGAGACGATCATGTGGAAGGCGTAGTCGATCGCGCAGTTGCCCTCGGCCTTGGCGTGCCAGGTGTCCAGGCCCTCGCGCAGGGTGCGGCCGACGCCCTGCACCGCGAAGTCCACGATGGTCGTCGTACCGCCCCAGGCGGCGGCCCGGGTGCCGGTCTCGAAGGTGTCGGAGGCGAACGTGCCGCCGAACGGCAGCTCCATGTGGGTGTGGGCGTCGACGCCGCCCGGGATGACGTACTTCCCGGTGGCGTCGATGACCTGCCCGGCGGTGAACGCCTCGGCGGCGGGGGTGCCGGAGGCCGCGAGGGCGGCGATACGGCCGTCCTCGATCAGGACGTCGGCGTGGATCTCGTCCGACGCGGTGATGACGAGGCCTCCCCGGATCACGGTACGGCGGGTCATGGGGTCCTCTCCTTCATGGTCGTCTGCGGTCGCGTTGTGGTCGGCCGCGCAGTTCCCCGCGCCCCTGCCGGCACCGGCGCGGACGCGGTCCTCAGGGCGCCGTCAGGGGCTCGTACGCCCCCGGCGCCCGGTCCCGGTAGAACTGCCAGCGGTCGCGGACCTCGCGGAGTCTGGCCAGGTCCAGGTCGCGGACGACGAGTTCGGTCTCCTTGTCGCTCGCCACCTCGCCGACGAATTGGGCCTCCGGGTCCACGAAGTACGTGGTGCCGTAGAAGTCGTTGTCGCCCAGGTCCTCCACGCCCACCCGGTTGATCGCGCCGACGAAGTACTCGTTGGCGACGGCCGCCGCCGGCTGCTCCAGCTGCCACAGGTAGCGGGACAGGCCGCGCGAGGTGGCCGAGGGGTTGAAGACGATCTCGGCACCGGCGAGGCCCAACGCCCGCCAGCCCTCCGGGAAGTGGCGGTCGTAGCAGATGTACACGCCGATCCTGCCCGCGGCCGTGTCGAAGACGGGCCAGCCGCTGTTGCCGGGACGGAAGTAGAACTTCTCCCAGAACCCCTGGACCTGGGGAATGTGCGTCTTGCGGTACTTGCCGAGGTAGGAGCCGTCCGCGTCGATCACGGCGGCGGTGTTGTACAGGACGCCCGGCTGCTCCTCCTCGTACATCGGCAGCACCAGGACGATGCCCAGTTCGCGGGCGAGGGCCTGGAAGCGCTGCACGGTCGGGCCCTCGGGGATCCGCTCGGCGTACTCGTAGAACGCCTTGTCCTGGACCTGGCAGAAGTAGGGGCCGTAGAACAGCTCCTGGAAGCAGAGGACTTGGGCACCCTGGGCGGCGGCGTCGCGGGCCGCCTGCTCGTGGACCTGGATCATGGATTCCTTGTCGCCGGTCCAGGCGGTCTGGAAGAGGGCGGCACGGATCACTCGGCTCATCGGGGCCTCCGGTAGCTCGGTGTGCGGTGAGCCTAGAAAGCCCCGGGGGCCGGTTGGATGGGCAGCGTGTCACGTCCGCGGGCGGTCGGCGTGCCACCGTGTCACGCGTGCCCGGTCCCATGTTTCACCGCCGTTGTCGCTGGTCGTCGCATGTTTCACCCCTGTTGCGCGTCGTGCGCGAGGAGCGCGATGTGCACGGAGGCCGCCTGTTCGAAGTCGTCCAGGTCGACGCCCAGGCGGGTCTGTATGGCCTCCAGGCGGCGGTAGAGGGCCGGCCGGGAGACGTGGTGGAGCTGGGCGGTGCGGGACTTGTTGCGGCCCGTCGCCAGATAGGTGCGCAGGACGTTCAGCAGCTCCGGTTCGGCGTCGCACAGCAGCCCGTCCAGCTCGCGCTCGGCGAAGGACTGCACCTGGGGGTCGTCGCGCAGCAGCCGGATCAGTCCGCGCAGGTGGACGTCCTTCAGGCGGACGACGGCCGGCAGGTCGAGGCCGGCCGGGGAGCCGGCGACGGCGTCGGCGACGTGCCGGGCCTCGCGCAGCGCGGCGGGCACGTCCTCCCAGGCGGTACGGGCAGCGGCGGCGGCGACCACGGCCGGCGCCCGGGCCCGCAGCCGGGTCGCGAAGTGCACGGTGAGCGCGTCGGCGTCCTGGTCGCGGGCGAGGCTGACCAGCACGGCGGCGGCTCCGTCGGCGAGTTCGGCGACGATGCCGGGCAGCCCGAGCAGCCGCAGCACCCGGTCGAGCTGGTCCGTTCCGTGGCCTTGTACGACGAGCGGGACGAAGGTGCGCCGGTTGACCGGCAGTCCGGCGGCCCGGGCCCGCGGCAGCAGCTGCCGGGCCGGTACCACCCCGGAGAGGAGGTCGGTCAGCAGGCTCTGCGCGGACTGCTCCTCCCAGCTGTGCGCGGTGGGGCCGCCGAGCATCCGGTGCAGCACCAAGGCCTCGGCGGCCCGGTCGGCGAGCAGCCGCCCGGTGGCCGCGTCGCCCCGGTAGCCGCACAGCAGCAGCCGGCCCCAGCGCTCCCCGCGTCCGCCCAGCTCGGCCTGGATCCAGCCGTCGCCGGCGCCGCCGCCCGCCTGCCGGGCGATCCGCTCCCAGTCGCGCAGCACGTCGTCCACCGCGGACCGCTCCCCCGCGGTGCCGAGGACGCGGTGGGCGAGGTTGGTGACGACGACGGGGCAGCCGCTGTGCCGGGCGACCTCGTCGAGCAGCCGTTGCAGCGGGGCCCCGGCCGTGATCAGCCCGGTGAGCGCGGTCCGTACCGTCTCCGACAGGCTGATCGCGGCGTACTTGCGCCGGACCAGCCGGGACTGCACCTCCTCGGTCAGCTCGGCGAAGGGGAACGGCCGGTGCAGGACGACCAGGGGCAGCCCGCACCGCTCGGCGGCCCGGCGCATCACCTCGGGCGGCGCGGGGAAGGCCCGCCCGAGGCCGAGGACGACGGCCGCCGCCTCCGCCCGGTGCAGGGACTGGATGTACTCGGCCTGCCGGGCCTCGTCCCCGGCGAGCAGCACCCCGGTGGTGAGGACCATCTCGCCGCCGCTCAGCATCACGCCGACGTCGGCGGCCTCGGCGACATGCACCCAGCGCACCGGCCGGTCGAGCTGGGCGGCGCCGGCCACCACCTCGGGCTCCCCGGCGAGCACCCGCTCCAGGGTGAGCACCTGGCGGACGGAGAGCGCGGGTTCCGGCGCGAGCAGGTGGCGGGACTCCGGGATGGTGGTCATGGCCGTACACCCGTTCTCTAGTACGTGCTCCTCAGCGCGCGTTCCAGGATCGCCGCGCCCTCCTCGGCCTCGGCGACGGTCAGCGACAGCGGCGGGGTGATCCGCAGGGCGGTGGTGTCGTGCCCGCCGCCCTTGCCGATGAGCAGCCCGCCCTCCCGTGCCGCCTCCAGCACGGCGGCGAGTGCCTGCGGGTCGGCCTCGTCCGTGCCCGGCCGGACCAGTTCGATGCCGATCATCAGGCCGCGTCCGCGTACCTCGCGCACCCCGGGCAGCTGGGCGGCGACCGCCCGCAGCCGCTCGATGAGCAGTCCGCCGACGCGCCGGGCGTTGCCCTGAAGGTCGTGTTCGAGGAGGTGGGCGAGGTTGGCGAGGCCCGCGGCCATGGTGACCTGGGTGCCGCCGAAGGTGGAGATGCTGTTGGCGTCCAGGCAGTTCATGACCTCGGCGCGGGCGACGACCCCGCCGATGGACATGCCGTTGCCGATGCCCTTGGCGAAGGTGACGATGTCCGGCGGGCCGCTGCGGGCGTGCGCCTGCCAGCCCCAGAAGTGGTCGCCGGTGCGGCCCCAGCCGGTCTGCACCTCGTCGGCGATCCACAGGATCCCGTGTTCCTGCAGCACCTCACGGAACGCCGCGTACAGTCCGTCGGGGGGCGAGGTGAAACCGCCGACCCCCTGGACGGGTTCGGCGATCAGGGCGGCCGGCGGCCGGGTGTGGCCGAGGACGTCCTTCAGGTCGGCGACGCAGGCGTCGGTGAACGCGCGGTCGTCCAGGCCGGCGAACGGCCCCCGGGTGCGGACCCCGCCGTGGACGTACAGGGTCTGCAGCGGGGACAGGGAGGTCGGGGACCAGCCGCGGTTGCCGGTGACGCCGATCGCGCTGAAGGACCGGCCGTGGTAGCTGTTGCGCATGGCGAGGACGGTGTTGCTGCGCCGGTGGGTGGTGGCGAGCAGCAGTGCGGTGTCGTTGGCCTCGGTGCCGGAGGTCGTGAAGAACACCCGGGCGTCCGGGATGCCGCTCAACTGGGCGATCCGCTCGGCGAGTTCGACCATCGGCCGGTTGAGGTAGAGGGTCGAGGAGTGGATGATCCGCCCGGCCTGCTCGCTGACCGCCTTGGTGACCTCGGGCAGCGCGTGCGCGGTCAGGGTCGTGAGGATCCCGCCGAAGAAGTCCAGGTAACGGCGGCCGGACGAGTCCCAGACGTGCCGCCCCTCGCCGTGGGTGATCTCGATCGGGTCGTCGTAGTACAGGGCGAGCCAGTCCGGCAGGACCCTGCGGTGGCGGGAGTAGAGGTCGTTCACGGCTGCACCAGTCCTTCGTAGGCGTCCGGGCGGCGGTCGCGGTAGAACGCCCACTGCTGCCGCACTTCCTCGATGAGGTCGAAGTCCAGGTCACGGACGAGGAGTTCCTCGCCCTGGTCGCTTGCGACGTCACCGACGAACCGTCCGCGTGGATCGACGAAGTACGAGGTCCCGTAGAAGTCGTTGTCGCCGTACTCCTCCTGGCCCACCCGGTTGATGGCGGCGACGAAGTACTCGTTGGCGACGGCCGCCGCCGGCTGCTCCAGCCGCCACAGGTAGGCGGACAGGCCCCGGTGGGTGGCGGACGGGTTGTAGACCAGCTGCGCGCCGTTGAGCCCGAGTTGCCGCCAGCCCTCCGGGAAGTGCCGGTCGTAGCAGATGTAGACGCCGACCCTGCCGACGGCGGTGTCGAAGACGGGCCAGCCCAGGTTGCCCGGCTTGAAGTAGTACTTCTCCCAGAAGCCCTTGACCTGCGGGATGTGGTGCTTGCGGTACTTGCCGAGGTAGCTGCCGTCGGCGTCGATCACGGCGGCGGTGTTGTAGTAGAAACCGGACTGCTCGACCTCGAAGACCGGTACGACGATCACCATGCCGGTCTCGCGCGCCAGGTCCCGCATCCGGCGCACGGTCGGCCCGTCGGGCACCGGCTCGGCCCAGCGGTAGTGCTCCGGCTCCTGGACCTGGCAGAAGTAGGGGGCGTTGAAGACTTCCTGGAACCCGATGATCCGCGCGCCCCGGCGGGCCGCCTCGCGGGCGTGCTCCTCGTGCTTCGCCACCATGGACTCGGTGTCGCCGGTCCAGGTGGCCTGGACCAGAGCGGCGCGGACGACGTTGGCCATGAGCTGCTCCTTCGACACGACGTCAGAGCCTCTACGCCCGTAGAGCAGGCCGTAGAGGGTCGAAAGTAAGCCTCCGGACGGCCCTTGCCAAGACCATCGCCGTCAACCGGCCGAGTCGATCACGTTTCACACTCCGGTGGGCGAGCGAGCGGCGGCCCGGGCGGGCGGACAGGGGCAGATCAGGACAGTACCGCCCGGCTCCGGTCACGTGGTGTGCCCGGCGACGCGCAGCGCGTGCACGAGGTCCCAGTGCCGCTCCTCGGAGACGCCGAGCGCGGCCCGGAGCAGCAGCGGGACCAGGCGCCGGGGATCGGGGGCGGCACACCGGGCGGCCTCCTCGGGCGTCCGGACCCGCACATAGGCGTCCAGCAGCGCCCGCACCTCCCGCTCCCGCCCCTCGCCGTCCAGCCGCAGCACCACCGCGCCGATCTGCTCCGCCGGCCGCGCCACGCCCTGCCGCAGCATCTCCCGCCCGTCGTCGTGCCGCCCGGCCGCGGCGAGCGCGTCGGCGGCGGCGACCAGTTGCTCGGCGGGGAGCGCGGCGGCCTCCCACAGCAGTGTCGCCCAGTCGGCGCCGAGCCCGGCACGGTGCAGGGCCTCCGCGAGCAGCGGCAGCCGGCCCACGGGCCACCGCGCGGCCTCGACCAGCAGCACGTGCGCCTCCCCGCTGCGCCCCTCGGCACGCAGGCGCGTCAGTTGCTCCACGACTGCGGCGACGGCCGCTCCGGCCCCCTCGTCCACGGCGGCGACGGCCACACGCACCGGCTCGGCCGGCTCCTCGACGCCGGCGAAGCGCGCCCCCCGCGGGGTACGCCGCCCTGCGGCGGCCTCCGGTACCCCGGCCACGGGCGCCTGCGGCGCGACGACCGGGGCCACCGGGTCCGCCTCCACGACCCCGGCGAACCGCGCACTCCCCCGACGCCGCTTGCGGGGCCTGCCGGGCGCACCGGCGGCCCCGGACTCCTCGGGAGGGGCTACGGCAGCGGGGGCGGACGGGGCGGCCTGGCCGGCGGATGCACCGGCAGACCGAGCGGCCCCACCGAAGCGCGGGTCCCCTGCTGCGGGTCCGGCGGGCCCGAAGCGCGGCGGGTCGGCCGGGGTGCCTGCGGGCCGGGGAGGCCGAGCGACCGGCGTCGCCCCGGAGCCCCTTCCCCCAGGCGTCACCTCGGCGCCCCCTCCCCCGGGTGCCGTCCGGCCGTCCGCTGCGTCGGGCGCCGCTCCGCCGCCCCCTCCGCGTGCCCTCTGCCCGTCGAGCCGTGCCAGGCGGGCGCGGAGTTCGGTGCAGCGGGCCGTGGCGCGATCGTGGTCGTCGTGCGCCCAGGCGAGGTCGAGGCGGAGGGACTCGGCCTCCTCCGAGGACACCGGCGCGGACAGCAGGCGGGTCAGCTCGGCCTGGCGTTCCGCGGCGTACCGCCGCTCGCGGAGCATGACGTCGAGCCGGTCGGCCAGCGCGTCCCGGGCGCCGGGCCGGGCATCGTACGCGGTGAGCGCGGCGGCGTGCAGCGCGCGGGCCCGTTCCCGTTCGGCCGCCGCGGCGGCGGGGCCGTACGCCCCGCCGAGGTCCTCCAGCAGCGCCTCCACCACGTCCCACGGAGGCACCTCACGCCCGTCCAGGCAGGCTCGCATGCCCTCGGGGTCGCGCTGCCAGAACACCCCGCTCCAGCCGCCGCGCGGATCGAGACGCGCCAGCAAGGCGTCCAGGTAGCTCGCGAACTCCCCTACCGGACCGGGAAGTTGATGCACACCCATCGCCCAGCTCCCACCCGATCGTCAGCACTGACGCCCGGTAGGCAACACCAGTTGTGTTACGGACTTGCTACGCAGAGTTTTCCGGCAGCGCGCGGAGAACTCATTGCGGGATCCCGGCCCCTGCGCGGCCCGCCCTGCCGTGCGGGCTGCGCGTCAGACGGGCGCGAGGGCGCACCGGGCGACCAGGTCGTCCATCGACAGACCGAGGGCGCCGGCGAGGGCGGCCACGGTGAAGAACGCCGGCGTCGGCGCGCGCCCCGTCTCGATCTTGCGGAGCGTCTCGGCCGAGATGCCCGCCCGGGCGGCGACCTCGGCCATGCTCCGGTCGCCGCGCGCCTCGCGCAGCAGCAGCCCGAGCCGCTCGCCGCGTTCGCGCTCTTCAGGGGTGAGGGGGGTACGCACCATGCGGCCCATTCTAATACCGCCCCACCCGCCGAACCCCATTTAAATACCGGTATAGTAATTGGAATGGTGGAACTGAAGACCGACACATCGATCGACGCGATGCACGCGGCGGGCCAGATCGTCGGCCGCGCCCTGACGGCCGTACGGGAGGCCGCCCGCGTCGGCGTCTCCCTCCTGGAACTGGACGAGGTCGCCCGCGAGGTGCTGCGCGAGGCGGGTGCGTCCTCGCCGTTCCTGGGCTACCGCCCCTCCTTCGCCCCCACCCCCTTCCCGGCGGTGATCTGCGCCTCGGTGAATGACGCGATCGTGCACGGCATCCCCACCCGTTACCGGCTCCGCGACGGCGACCTGCTCTCCGTCGACTGCGGCGCGGTGCTGGACGGCTGGGCCGGTGACTCGGCGACCAGCTTCGTGGTGGGCCGCGCCCGCCCCGCGGACGTCCGGCTGGTCGAGACCGCCGAGCGGGCACTGGCGGCGGGCATCGAGGCGGCCGTGGCCGGCAACCGCATCGGCGACATCGCCCACGCCGTCGGCCGGGTCTGCCGTACGGCCGGCTACGGCATCCCGCAGGGCTTCGGCGGCCACGGCGTGGGCCGTCGCATGCACGAGGACCCCGAGGTCCCCAACGAGGGCCGCCCCGGCCGCGGTCTGCCGCTGCGCCCCGGCATGGTCCTCGCCATCGAGCCCATGCTGATCGCGAGCGGCAAGGACGGCTACCACGCGGCGGCCGACGGCTGGACCCTGTGCACGGACGACGGCTCCCGGGCCGCCCACGTCGAGCACACGGTCGCGATCACGGAGTCGGGCCCCAGGATCCTGACGGCACGCGAGCCGGTGTGAGCCGGCGCGCTCATCTCACGCCCGCGGCCGCCGAAGCCCGGGAGACCGGCCCCCACAGGCCAACACGCCCGCCACCGAGCCGGCCCCAGCCAGCGCGCACCGTATCGCGCCCGCAACCCCCGGAACACGAGAGACCAGCCCCGCACACGCCCACCGCGAGCCAGCCCGAGACCGCGCGCACCGTATCGCGCCCGCAGCCGCCCAAGCCCGGAAGACCGGCCCCCACAGGCCAACACGCCCGCCACCGAGCCGGCCCGAGGCAGCGCGCACCGTATCGCGCCCGCAGCCCCCGGGGCACAACAGCGCGGCCCCTCACACGCCCACCGCGAGCCGGCCCGAGGCAGCGCGCACCGTATCGCGCCCGCAGCCGCCCAAGCCCGGGAGACTGGCCCCCACAGGCCAACACGCCCGCCACCGCGAGCCGGCCCGAGGCAGCGCGCACCCTCTCGCGCCCGCAACCCCCGGAACACGAGAGACCAGCCCCGCACACGCCCACCGCGAGCCGGCCCGAGACCGCGCGCACCGTATCGCCCGCAACCCCCGGAGCACGAGAGCCCGGCCCCGAACACCCCCACCGCGAGCCGGCCCGAGACCGCGCGCACCGTATCGCGCCCGCAGCCGCCCAAGCCCGGGAGACAACCCCCACAGGCCAACACGCCCGCCACCGAGCCGGCCCCAGCCAGCGCGCACCGTATCGCGCTCGCAGCCCCCGGGGGCACAACAGCCCGGCCCCGAACACGCCCACCGCGAACCGGCCCGAGACCGCGCGCACCGTATCGCGCTCGCAGCTCCCGGAGCCCGGGAGACCGGCCCCCACAGGCGAACATGCCCGCCCCAACGGATCGTGTCATCGTGGGCATGAGCAACCCGCCCCCGGGTTACCCGGCCGCTCCGCATGTCGTCAGCGAAGGAACCCACGCGATGACCAACGGCTACCCTCCTGACCCCTTCGGTGAATTCCTGGCCCGCTTCTTCGGCGGAACCGGCGGAGCCCCGGGGCCGCGCCACATCGACATCGGCCGCCTGCTCAGCCAGCCGGCCCGGGAGCTGGTCAGAGGAGCCGCCCAGTACGCCGCCGAGCACGGCAGCCGGGACCTGGACACCCAGCACCTGCTGCGCGCGGCCGTGTCGACCGAGCCCACCCGGAGCCTGCTCAGCCGGGCGGGCGCGGACCCGGACTCGCTCGCGACCGAGATCGACGACCGGGCCGGCCCGGTCCAGCACCCGCCGGGCGAGGCACCGGCGCCGACCTCGCTGTCGCTGACCCCGGCGGTCAAGCGGGCCCTGCTGGACGCGCACGACATGGCGCGGGCGAGCGGCGCCGGCTACATCGGCCCGGAGCACGTGCTGAGCGCGCTGGCCGCGAACCCGGACTCGGCGGCCGGGCACATCCTGCACGCGGCCCGGTTCTCGGGGGGAGCCCTGCCGCCCGAGGCCCCGGAGACCACGCAGCCGCGCCCCGAACGGCAGCGGCAGCGGCCCACCGGCACGCCGACCCTGGACAAGTACGGCCGTGATCTGACCGACCTGGCCCGGCAGGGCGGGATCGACCCGGTGATCGGCCGGGACTCGGAGATCGAGCAGACCATCGAGGTGCTGTCCCGGCGCGGCAAGAACAACCCGGTGCTGATCGGGGACGCGGGCGTCGGCAAGACGGCCATCGTGGAGGGCCTGGCCCAGCGGATCGCGGACGGGGACGTCCCGGACGGGCTGGCCGGGCGGCGGGTGGTCGCGCTGGACCTCACCGGGGTCGTGGCCGGCACCCGCTACCGGGGCGACTTCGAGGAGCGGCTGAACACCATCGTGGAGGAGATCCGCGCCCACTCCGACCGGCTGGTCGTCTTCATCGACGAGCTGCACACCGTCGTCGGCGCGGGCTCCGGCGGCGAGGGCGGCACGATGGACGCCGGGAACATCCTCAAGCCCGCCCTCGCCCGCGGCGAGCTGCACATCGTGGGCGCGACCACCCTGGAGGAGTTCCGCCGGATCGAGAAGGACGCGGCGCTGGCCCGCCGCTTCCAGCCGATCCTGGTACCGGAGCCGACCGTCGAGGACACCATCGAGATCCTGCGCGGCCTGCGTGACCGGTACGAGGCCCACCACCAGGTCCGCTACACCGACGAGGCGCTGGTCGCCGCCGTCGAGCTGTCGGACCGGTATCTCACCGACCGGCGGCTGCCGGACAAGGCCATCGACCTGATCGACCAGGCGGGCGCGCGGGTCCGGCTCGGTGCCCGGACGAAGGGCACGGACGTGCGCGCGATGGAGCGCGAGACCGAGCAGCTGGTCCGGGACAAGGACCAGGCGGTCGCCGACGAGGACTACGAGCAGGCCAAACAGCTGCGCGACCGGATCGCCGAGCTGAAGCAGCGGATCGCCGAGGCGAGCGGCGGCGACCGGGCCGACGAGGGTCAGGACCTGGCGGTGACGGCGGAGGCCATCGCCGAGGTGGTGTCACGGCAGACCGGCATCCCGGTCAGCCGGCTGACCCAGGAGGAGAAGGAGCGGCTGCTCGGCCTGGAGGAGCACCTGCACCAGCGGGTGGTCGGCCAGGAGGAGGCGGTCGCCGTGGTGTCGGAGGCGGTGCTGCGCTCCCGCGCCGGGCTCGCCAGCCCGCGCCGGCCGATCGGCAGCTTCCTCTTCCTCGGCCCGACCGGGGTCGGCAAGACCGAGCTGGCCCGGGCGCTGGCGGAGGCGCTGTTCGGCAGCGAGGAGCGCATGGTGCGCCTCGACATGAGCGAGTACCAGGAGCGGCACACCGTCTCCCGGCTGGTCGGCGCCCCGCCCGGGTACGTCGGTCACGAGGAGGCCGGGCAGCTCACCGAGGTGGTGCGCCGGCACCCGTACTCGCTGCTCCTGCTGGACGAGGTGGAGAAGGCGCACCCGGACGTCTTCAACATCCTGCTCCAGGTCCTCGACGACGGCCGGCTGACCGACTCCCAGGGCCGGACCGTGGACTTCACCAACACGGTCATCGTGATGACCAGCAACCTGGGCTCCGAGGCGATCACCCGGCGCGGTGCCGGGATCGGGTTCGGGCCGGGCGGCGCGGACGCCGACGAGGAGGCGCGGCGCGAGCAGATCCTGCGGCCGCTGCGCGAGCACTTCCGGCCGGAGTTCCTCAACCGGATCGACGAGATCGTGGTCTTCCGGCAGTTGACGAGCGACCAGCTGCGGCGGATCACCGATCTGCTGCTGGAGGGAACCCGGCGGCTGCTGGACGGGCAGGGCGTCTCGGTGGAGTTCACGAGCGCGGCCGTCGACTGGCTGGCCCAGCGCGGCTACCAGCCGGAGTACGGCGCCCGGCCGCTGCGCCGCACCATCCAGCGCGAGGTGGACAACCAGCTGTCCCGGCTGCTGCTGAACGGCACGGTCACCGCGGGCAGCCGGGTGACGGTGGACGTCGAGGACGGGCGGCTGGCCTTCCGTACCGAGGAAGCACAGCCGCCCGCGCCGGAGTTGTGAGCGCTACCGCTCCGGGTCCACCACCATCGCCGAGCCGCCGCCACGCCGTACCTTCTCGGCGGCGGCCAGCCACTTCCCGCCCGGCAGCCGCTGCACGCCGGTCGCGGCGCCGATCTCCGGGTTCTGCTTGAAGCTGTGCCCGATGGCCTCCAGTTGCTTCCGCAGGCCGCTGTCGTACAGCGCCGGCTCCAGCTCGGTCTGGGCGGCGTTGCGCTGGCTGGCGCGCGGTGCGGCGATCGCGTCGACCAGCGGCAGATGCCGGTCCAGGAACCCGGTGAGCGTCTGCAGCACGGTCGTGATGATGGTGGCGCCGCCGGGTGAACCGAGCGCCACCACCGGCTTGCCGTGCCGGTCCAGGACGATGGTCGGGGAGATGGAGGAGCGCGGGCGCTTGCCCGGGCCCGGCAGGTTCGGGTCGTGCACGGCCGGGTTGGCCGGGGCGAAGGAGAAGTCGGTCAGCTCGTTGTTGAGCAGGAAGCCCCGGCCCGGGACGGTGATGCCGCTGCCGCCGGTCTGCTCGATGGTGAGCGTGTAGGCGACGACGTTGCCCCACTTGTCGGCGACCGTGAGGTGGGTGGTGTTCTCGCCCTCGTAGGTCGTCGGGGCCGCCGTACCGCCCTGGCCGCAGGCCGCCGGGTGGCGCGGGTCGCCGGGCGCGAGCGGGCTGCCGAGCACCGCGTCGTCCTTGATCAGGCAGGCGCGCGAGTCGGCGTACCGCTGGGACAGCAGCTGCTTGGTCGGTACGTCCTCGAAGGCGGGGTCGCCGACCCAGCGGCCGCGGTCGGCGAAGGCGATCCGGCTTGCCTCGACGAAGTGGTGCAGGTACTGCACCTCGCTCGCCTTCGACAGGTCCGTGTGCTCCAGGATGTTGAGCGCCTCGCCGACGGTGGTGCCGCCGGAGGAGGAGGGCGCGATGGAGTACACGTCCAGGCCGCGGTACGACGTCCTGGTGGGCGCCTGGAGTTTGGCGCGGTAGACGGCGAGGTCCTTCTCGGCGAGCTTGCCGGGGCGGGCGTTCCAGCCGGAGGCGGGGTCCACGGGCGGTTTCTCGACGGTCCTGACGATGTCGTCGCCGATGTCGCCGCGGTAGAGCGCGCCGATGCCCTCGCGACCCAGTTCCTCGTAGGTGCGGGCGAGTTCGGGGTTCTTGAACGTGGAGCCGACGACGGGCAGCCTTCCGCCGGGCAGGAACAGCTCAGCGGTGTCCGGGAAGTAGCGGAACCGGGTCTCGTTGGACGCGGTCTGCGCGCGGAAGGTGTCGTCGACGGTGAAGCCGCCGCGGGCGAGCCGCTCGGCGGGCTTCAGCAGGGTGCCGAGCCGCTTGCTGCCCCACTCGTCCAGCGCCTTCTGCCAGGTGGCGGGCGTGCCCGGGGTGCCGACGCCCAGGCCGCTGCTGACGGCGTCGGCGAAGGCGAGCGGCTTGCCGTTCTCGGTGAACAGGCCCTCGCCGGCGCTCTGCGGTGCGGTCTCGCGGCCGTCGATGGTGTGCACCGTGCGGGTTCGGGCGTCGTAGTAGACGAAGTAGCCGCCTCCGCCGATGCCCGCGGAGTAGGGCTCGGTGACGCCGAGCGCGGCGGCGGTGGCGACGGCCGCGTCCACCGCGTTGCCGCCGTGCCTCAGCACCTCGATGCCGGCGGCGGAGGCGTCCGCGTCGACGCTGGCGACCGCGCCGCCGTAGCCGACGGCCACGGGCACCTTCGCCGGCGCCGCGTTCGCCGTCGCTGCGGGTGGCGCCGCCGCCCCCACCGACACCATGGCGGCCGAGACCGCCAGGACAGCCAGTTTCCGCGTACCAGGACGACCCATCCGTACCTCCCGTCGGGACAGTCCGCGCAGCGTAACCGGATTGCCGGTACTACCGACAGTACGCCTGGCCCCCGTGGCCGTCGCCCGGGCCCGCTAGCATGCGCGGCCATGAACGACGACGTGCGCAACATCGTCCTGGGGGTCATAGCCGCGGGCGTCTCCGCCGCGCTGGGCTGGCTCGCCCGCACGTATCTGTGGCGGCGCAGACTGCGGCGCAAGCAGGCCTTCTTCGGGCTGCCGGACCACTCCGAGTCGCTGCTGGTGGTCAACCGGAACGCGGGCGGCCCGGAGCTGGCCGTGATGCGGCACGACGTGTTCGCGCTGCTGGAACTGTCCGCCCTCATCAAGGACTGCAACGCGCACGCGCGCGTGGTGGCGCACGACGTGGCGCAGCAGGGGATCGGCGAGCGCACGGAGTTCTGCGTCGGCGGCCCCGCCTCCAACCGCCGGATGGCGGCCCATCTCTCCTCCCTGCTGCCGGGCGTGCGGATGGACGCGGAGGCCTCCGCCGGTCCGGACGCCGGTGCCTTCCGGATCGGCGCGCAGGAGTACCGCGTGGACGCGGGCCGGAGCGAGTACGTGCTGCTGGCGCGGCTCACCGCGGGCGGCCGGCACGACACCCGGCCGGTGTTCCTCTTCTGCGGCCAGCGCGCCATCACCAACCAGGCCGCGACCCGCTATCTCGCCCGCGAGCACGAGCGGTTGGCCCGCAAGTACGGCGGCGGTTCCTTCGTCCTGCTGCTGAAGGTGGTCAACTCCGAGGCGTACGGCCCCGATGTGGTGGAGCTGGTGGCGGATGTGACGCGGACGGCGCAGACGCCCTTGCCGGAGCCCGAGCCCGCCGCCGGCGCCGAGTGACGCCGCGTGAGGCTTCAACAATCTTTACTCGTACGTAACTTACCGACGGGTTACTTGCGGTAAGGCTCTGAGGTTACCGTCGGGTCACTTTGCATGGACACAAGTAAGGAGTGACCCGTGGGACAAGGTCGTACCGCACTGCGCGCCTCCGCTGCCGGCGCCGTGTCGGCGGCGCTGATCGCCGGCACCGTCGTCGGTCTGGCACCGGCCGCGTCGGCGGCCCCGAACGTCCGGTTCGTCGACATCTCCGGCGACGGCGGCACCGTACTGAAGGCCAACGTCGTCATGCCCGAGGGCGCCGACGGCACCCGCACCTACCCGCTCCTGGTGCTGCCCACGAGCTGGGGCCTGCCCCAGGTCGAGTACCTGGCCCAGGCCCAGCAGCTCGCCGACGCAGGCTATGTGGTGCTCACCTACAACGTGCGCGGCTTCTGGCAGTCCGGCGGCGAGATAGAAGTAGCCGGTCCGCCCGACGTAGCGGACGCCTCCAAGGTCATCGACTGGGCCCTGGCGCACACCCCGGCCGACCCCGAGCACATCGGCATGGCGGGGGTGTCGTACGGAGCCGGGATCAGTCTGCTCGCCGCCGCGCACGACAAGCGCGTCAAGGCGGTGGCCGCGCTCAGCGGCTGGGCCGACCTGATCGACTCGATCTACTCGGGCCGCACCCAGCACGTCCAGGCGGCGGCCGTGCTGGACGGCGCGGCCACCCTCACCGGCCGCGAGAGCGCCGAACTGCGCGCCATCTTCGACAACCTGTACTCCTCGAACCTGTCGAAGGAACAGGAGATGATCGACTGGGGACGGAAACGCTCCGTCATGACCTACGTCGACCGGCTGAACAGCAACGGCGCCGCCGTCATGCTGGCCAACGCCTGGGGCGACACGGTCTTCCCGGTGAACCAGTACGCCTCCTTCTACGAGAAGCTGACCGGACCCAAGCGGCTCGAACTGCGCCCCGGCGACCACGCGACCGCCGAGCTGACCGGTCTGTTCGGGATCCCCAACGACGTGTGGACGGACACCCGGCGCTGGTTCGACCACTACCTGCGGGGCGCCGACAACGGCGTCGACCGCGAACAGCCGGTCCGGCTGAAGTCCCGTGGCGCGGGGGAGTACGAGGGCTACCCGGACTGGAAGTCGGTGACCGCGACCCGGAAGAAGATCGCCCTGGCGGGCTCCACCACCATCCACGCCAACGTCGACTCCGGCGCGGACGGCGGGATCGTCTTCCTCTCCAGCATCCTGGACCAGGTCGCCCAGCTGCCGCCCATCGCCTCGATGCCGCTGCTGCCGCGCCGCTGGGCGGCCGTGTGGCAGTCGGAGCGGTACGACAGCGCCCGGCGGGTGCGCGGCACGGCGAGCCTGCACACCACGCTCACCCCCACCAAGGAGAGCGGCACGCTCGTCGCCTACCTGTACGACGTGGGCCGCCTCGGCCTCGGCAAGCTGGTCACGCACGCGCCGTACTCCTGGCACGGGCGGACGCCCGGCGAGCCGTTCACCGTCGACCTGGACCTGTTCTCCACGGCCTACGACGTCCCCGCCGGGCACCGCCTCGCGCTGGTGGTCGACACGGTCGACCCGCTCTACGCCGAGCACAACCCGTCCGGCGCGCAGCTGACCTTCTCCTCCCCCGTGGACGACCCGTCGTACGTGTCCGTCCCGCTCGGCGAGCAGTGATCTCCGGCTGCCGCCGGACGAGCCTGGCCCGTGTCAACTGCCGCCCCCCTCACGGTCGCGGGGCCGTGGGGGGGCACCCCACCCGGCAGCAGCGCCCCCGGCCCGGACGCGGCGACCGCCACGCCCCTGGTCTTGGGCTGCGCCGCTCACGCCGGGACACCCAGTCGGCGCACCACGAGAGCAGCGTGCACATCCCGACGCGGATCGGCGCGATCACCATCACCACAGGGATGAACGGCAAATCGTAGTCGAGATCGGAGACGATGAGCTTCCCGGCATGGAGGAACTCCTCGTAGGTGATGGGAAAGCCGAGGGAGCCGTCCTTCAGAGCGGCCACCAGCCGGCCGGCGATGGCGGGCGGCCCGGCGCGCCCCGCGTGCGGGACCAGGACGTGCACCATGACCTGCGTCTTGCGCACACCGAGCGCGAACGCGGCCGCCCGCCGGCCGCGTTCGACGGCGGCACGGCCTGCCGCCCAGGGACGGTGCAGGGGGCCGCCGGAGTCAGCTCTCGGCGATCTCCGCGTACAGCTGGGACAGTTCGGGGACCCCGCTCGCCGCCCACTCCTGCCCGGCCGGCACCACCTCGACCGCACGGCCGGAGGCGAGCCGTACGACGGGTTCGCCGTCGGACCGGATCTGCCAGGCGGCGCCCGGTACGGTGCGCACCACGACCGTGCCCAGGTAGAGCCCGGCGTCGTGGCCCAGCCCGGGGAGCGTCTCGGGGTCGTCCCGCCAGCGCGGCGCCATCTGGTCCAGGGCCTCCAGGGAGGCCGGGGTGTCGTCGAGGCGGACGCCCGCCCGGGCCGCCTGCGAGCGCAGCAGCTCGCACTCGGACAGCAGCGCGGCGACCGCCTCGGGGTCGGCGGGCAGCCGCACGTCACCGTTCTTCTTGTGCCGGGGGCCCAGGAACGGAAGGTGCATGGACCCAGCGTGGCATCACACGTCCAGGTCGACCACCACCGGCGCGTGGTCGGAGGCGCCCTTGCCCTTGCGCTCCTCGCGGTCGACGTAGGCGTCCTTGACGGCCTCGGTGAACGGCCGGTTGCCGTACACCAGATCGATGCGCATGCCGCGGTTCTTCGGGAAGCAGAGCTGGCGGTAGTCCCAGTAGGTGAACGGGCGGTCGTACTTCAGGGGGCGCGGCACGACGTCGTCCAGGCCCGCCTCGCGCAGGGAGGCGAGGGCGGCGCGCTCGGCGGGGGTGACGTGGGTGGAGCCCTCGAAGGCGGCCGGGTCGAAGACGTCGTCGTCCGTCGGCGCCACGTTGTAGTCGCCCAGCACGGCGAACGGGCGGCTGCCCTGCGCGTCGCCGTACACGGCGGCCTTCAGGGCCTCGAACCACTGGAGCTTGTACGCGTAGTGCGGGTGGCCCACCTCGCGGCCGTTCGGCACGTACACCGACCAGACGCGGACCGGGCCGCAGGTCGCCGAGAGGGCGCGGGGCTCCGTCACGCCGTCGTAGCCGGGGTCGCCGGGCAGTCCCTTGACGACGTCCGCCAGGCCGACGCGGGAGAGCACCGCCACGCCGTTCCACCGGCCGGTCGCGTGGACCGCCGCCTCGTAGCCCCGCTCGCGCAGCTGGTCGAACGGGAACTGCTCCTCGGCGATCTTGGCCTCCTGGAGGCAGAGCACGTCGGTGCCGCTGCTCTCCAGCCAGGCCAGCAGCCGGGGAAGGCGGGCGGTGATCGAGTTGACGTTCCAGGTGGCGATGCGCATGCCTCACAACCTACCCGGAGCCTCTGACAACGCCGCTCAGACCTCCGTCCACGCCCCCGGCGTGAGCCGCTGGTGGTCGGTGCCGCCGAGCCGGCCGATGTGGCCCTCGTAGATCGGCCGGGCCAGGTCGGTGAGCAGGGCGTCGTGGATGTCGTAGGCGCGCCGCGGCCCGACCTCGCGGACGTAGTCGATGACCTCGGCGATCTTGCTCCAGGGAGCCATCACCGGCAGCATCAGCGTCTCCACCGGCTGGTCGGGGACGGTGAACGCGTCGCCGGGGTGGAAGACCTTCCCGCCGTCGACGAGGTAGCCGACGTTGGTGATGCGCGGGATGTCCGGGTGGATCACCGCGTGCAGCTCGCCGTGGACCTGGACGTCGAAGCCGGCGGCGGTGAAGGTGTCGCCGTGGCCGACGGTGTGCACGCGGCCCGGGAAGGCCGCCGTGAGCCGGTCGGCGACGGACTTCAGCGTCCAGATCCCGGCGGCCGGGTTGTTCTCCATGGCGGCCCGCAGCCGGAACTCGTCGAAGTGGTCCGGGTGCTCGTGCGTGACCAGGATCGCGTCCGCGCCGAGCGCGGCGTCCTCCTCGCTGAACCCGCCCGGGTCGATGACGAGCGTCTGCCCCTCCTTCTCGAGGCGGACGCAGGCGTGGGACTTCTTCGTGAGCTTCATGGCTCCCCATCCTGCCGCCTGCGGCCGCCCGGCGGGCGCTACCCGGCCGGTGTGGTCTCCTCCCGGATGACCTGCTGGGCCACCCGGAACGCGCTGTTCGCGGCCGGGACCCCGCAGTAGACGGCCGCGTGCAGCAGCACCTCCCTGATCTCGTCCGGGGTGAGCCCGTTGCGCAGCGCCGCCCGGGTGTGGAAGGCCAGCTCCTCCAGGTGGCCGCCCGCGACCAGCGCGGTGAGCGTGATGCAGCTGCGGGTACGGCGGTCCAGGCCCGGCCGGTCCCAGACCTCACCCCAGGCGTACCGGGTGACGAACTCCTGGAAGGCCCCGGAGAACTCGTCGGCCTGGGACAGCTCCCGGTCCACGTGCGCGTCGCCGAGCACCTCGCGGCGGATCTTCAGCCCGGTCTGGTACCGGTCCGGCGGCCCGGCGGGCTGTTCCGGTACGGCCGCGGGGGCGATCTCGGCGACCGGCGCGGGCTGCGGCGGCGCGGCCGGGACCGCGGCGGCGGTCGGCAGCGCGGTCTGCCCGGTGTCGAAGGGCTGCTGCCAGGCGGTGGAGAAGTGGTGGACGAGCAGGTCGGTGACGGCTGCGGGCTGCTCGACCGGCACCAGGTGGGAGGCGCCGGGGACGACCGCGAGCCGGGCGTCGGGGATGCCGGCGACCAGGGTGCGGGCCTCGGCCGGGCCGGTGACCTGGTCGTCGGAGCCGACCAGCACCAGCGTCGGCACGCCGACCCGGCCCAGCTCGGGCCGTACGTCGAAGGCGGCGAGGGCCTCACAGGCGGCGATGTAGCAGCCGGGGTCGGTGGTGCGGACCATCTGCACGGCCCACTCGGTGATCGCGGGCTGCGCGGCGGCGAACCCGCCGGTGAACCAGCGGTCGGGCGCGGTCCGGGCGATCGGGTCGAGGCCGTTGGTGCGGACGACCACCCCGCGCTGCCGGAACTCGTCCGCGGTGCCGAACCGGGGCGAGGCGGCGACGAGCGCCAGCGAGGCCATCCGCTCGGGGTGGCGCAGGGCCAGCTCGATGCCGATCGCGCCACCCAGCGCACAGCCCGCGTAGCCGAACCGCTGCACGCCGAGCGCGTCCAGCGTGGCCAGCAGCCGGGCGGTCAGCTCGGCGACCGAACCGGCCGGGTGGGCCGGGGCGCCGCCGTGGCCGGGCAGATCGAAACGGAAGACCCGCCACTGCTCGGCCAGCTCCGGCACCTGGCGGTCCCACATGTGCCAGGTGGTGCCCAGTGAGGGACCCAGGATCAGGACCGGAGCGTCTTCTGGCCCGTCGAAGCGGTATTGCAGGGTGTTCGGGGGTGTCTCACTCACGCCCCAGACCCTCTCACGTCTCACGAAATCTCACACGGCCAGGTGAACCCGGCGGCTCGTGACCTCGCGGCGCGGCACGCCCGGCACCACCGAGATCCTCATGGGTCCACGTACGGGTTCTTCGATGTGCACACCTGACCGTGGGGACGGTGCGTCCTCCCGGCTCGCGCACCCTCCCAATCCCTGCGCCGCACAGCTTCGCACCCTCGGCACGGCTTCCAGACGGTCTGGTTTGCAGCAAAGCGTGTAGTGCCGTCCCCAAGGATCGGCATGACGCACCTGAAAACCTTCCGGGATTCACCGACGAACAGCCCGAGGGCCACACGGCGGGCAAGCTCTGCCTTCCCTCGCAGGAGGGGAGACGTTGGCCGCAGCCTGGCCGCCCCTCCCCCCTTGCCGTCGCTGGTCCACAGCCAGCAGCGGCCTCCGGGTCTACTCGATTTGACTGCCATACGGCTGGGCAGATCGCTCAATCGACAGGCCGCCTGAGTCACGCTTGCCCCTCCGTCGCAGCACCGTGCAGGCCGTCCCACGTTGTGGCGGCTCCGCGGAGGTCCTCCATGTCCGGCTTCACGTACCACTTCTTGGTGGTCTTGACGTTCGTGTGTCCGGCCCACCGGGCAAGGATGTGATCCGGCACGCCTTTGTTGACGAGGTATGTGAGGCAGGAGGAGCGAGCGTCGTAGAGGCGCACTCCGCGGAGTTCAAGGATCTCCATGAGCCGGTAAGCGCGTCTGCGGAGCTGCTTGATCGTGAAGGCTTCCCCGGTCTCGTGCACCACGACGTATCCGGAATCCGAGTAAGCCTCACCGAGGACGAGCTTCTAGCCGCCGCCCGCTCCTTGCCCATGGTGTTGGGCTTGGCCTGTGCCGCCGCAGCAAAGTGGCGTGCCACGTAGACGCCTTGGTCGATGTCACCCCCACGCAGTAGGGCCGAAGCAAGATCACCGAGGACCACGACACCCCCGTCCGGTAGTCCGTCTCCGAGGTGGTCGACCGCGGTATCAGCAGTGGACATGAGCTCGGGACGCCTCAGCTGGCCGTACACGGCCCGGCCGGGGCCGAGCGCCCCGAGGCTCCACCGCGCTGCTGGTCCCTCGCGGAGTAGAAGGTGGTCAGTTTGCGGACGTCGTCGATGTCAGCCTGAGCCACCAGCCGGGAGGAGACTGCAGGTCGCGAGGCCGCCGCGGCCGGGGCGGCTGCCCACCATGGAGCGGCAGGCAGGACGAGGCCAGCGAACGAGTACGCGTGGTTCCGCACCGCCCTGGTTCGTGCAGGAGCTGCCGGGCTGATGGGCTCCACAGGCGGCGGCGAGCCCACCGCCCGGTACCTGACGGAGCGACAAGGCCGACGTCACTTCGAGGGCTTCACGCATGCCGGTACGTGAATCGTGCAGGACATCGATCACGAGATCGGCGGCTTCACCTTCGTCGGCACGGACCATGTCTTCCGGTTGAACGGCACCCGGGTCGAGGCGTTCTCAGTCTCGAGGCCAGCCTCTTCGACCACCTGCGCGACGGGCGAGTGGAGCAGTACCGGCGCGAGGCGTACAAGCTTCGGTCCAGGGACGAGCTGGAGACCAGAGCGCGACAGCTCGCTCACGCCCGATTCTTCGGCTCGTGGCGGCGCAGCCGCTTCCTCCGGAAGACAGGTTTGGGGGCGTTCGAAGGCGACCGCGCGGAGGGTTGCCTTGCTCTTGCCGGCTTCGCGACCGCCGAAGCATCTGGCGAAGCGGATACGCGCAGGTCGCCGACGTCGATGACATGGCCCTGGCTGCGATGCTCGGCACCGCCGAGGTCGGCGTGCAGTCCGCTTCGCGCACCCTCCTGGAAAGGACGGTGCGAACCAATGCGCGCACCGGACGACAGTGACGCTCGGCGAGAGCGTCAACGGGCACCCCGCCGACGTACTGGTACGCCGTCCAGATGCTGCCGGCCCAAGGCCGTACTGCTCGATCGCGGTCCGGACGACGGCAGTGACGAGGCACGCCACCTGCGTCTGATACTGCGTCGCCGCCAGCTCCTCGACGGCGGCGAAAAGGACGGCGCGGCCCAGCGGTACCCCGCGTGGAAGATCTACGACACCAGCACCAGCCGCCCTGAAGTGCCGTTCACTTCCCGTAAGCCTGCTTCCAACGCGTCCGGTGACGAGCGTCTCCCTGACCGCGACCGTTCACACGGCTCAGCGACAGCAGGGACGTCCCGTTGTTCCACAGACCGAGGTGATCGCGGTGGACGGCGAGAATGCCATGCTCCACCGCGAACCTCTCGGAGGGCCGGCTGAACCTGGTGGTCGTCACGAACACCGCAACGTCGGCCTGGAAGTGCACCTTGGCGCCGAGCAGGTCGCGTAACTCACGGCTGGCGATGGTGCTGCTGGGCGCGTACCGCTTGCACTGGATGACCATCGTCCGGCCGTCAGGAAGCCGACCAAGGACGTCGGCACCGTTGTCGTGGGAGCCGCCCACCCGCCGGACCTCTGTGCACCCGTCCCGGCGGCACAGGGCGGCGACCAGCTCCTCGAACTCGGTTCCGGTCATCGCGTCCACGTCGGCCAGGGCCCGCCGCCCGGCCTTCACCGACTCTTCCTGCCGCCACCGGCGGTCCCGGGCACGCACCCTCCGGTCCGCACGCCACAGCCACCAGCCCGCCGCGGCCAGACCGGAAAGGAGTACGCCTCCTACGACGTAGGGCCACACCGCCGACCAGAACACCACCAGGATGAGCAGCAGCCCGCCACCGCCGAGCACGATCTGCCTCGCCCCCACCCTCCACCGGCGACAGCCAACCGGAATCCGTCCACGCCGCGTAGCCATCTCAACCTCCCCCGCACCGTCCTGAACCGAGAGTCTCGACAACACGCGACAAGCAGAGAAGAGCGCGAGTCAGCCATGGGCCGGACCCCAGGCAACGTCAGGGTTGGCTGACGCTGCGTCCGTGGTCAGCGGCGTAGGCAGCGAAGACCGTCGCCGAGGGACCCCCCGTGTGGAGAAAACGCTGGTCAAGGATGCCAGCGAGGTCTTCCAGTGCGTTGGCGAGCAAGTCTCCGGTCAGTCGGACGTCCGGCCGCTGCGCGGCCTGGCCGCGCTGGGCAAGGGCAGAGGCGTACCCAAGGATGGCCGCCAGCGAGGAGTGATCCTCCCCGTCATGGAAGTAGTAGGCCTCGGCGTACTGGGTGAAGTCGATGCGGACGCGCACGACCTCGGTGGCCAAGCTGTCCAGCAGCAGCGCCCCGGCGACGCTGTCAAGCTGCTGGGTCGTAGGAGCCGAGTCGCGCAGGAGCGCCAACCGGATGGCCAGCACCCTTCTGCGGGTCAGCGCGGGGTAGATCTCGAGCACCCAGGAGACCGTGGCCGTCAGGAGGGCGAAGCCGACGAGCGCCTCCAGTGGCGAGACCAGGCGAAGCCACCCTTCGGCTGGTGTGATGTCACCCAACCCGAGGGTGGCGACGGTGACGAGTGACAGGTAGACGGAGTCGAGGAGTGCCGGCTGCTGCGCTGCCCTGGAACCGGGCGTGAGCGTGAACGCCCCCGGCATATGGGGCCAGTAGATGATCGCCCAGCCGAGGATGATGACGGCGGCCCAGAGACCGACCACCGTCACCATGGCGAGAGGGCCGACGAGACCGACCACGCGTCTGCGGGCGCGCAGACGCCGGGCCAATCTCCACATCCCCGTCATGACGAGGCGGCTCAGGCCGGCATGGCGGGTGGGGTGCCAGAGGGTATGGAACAGATCTCGCAAGGCGGCCATGACCAGCCCAACCCCTACCAGCGAGACCAACCACGCCATGCTCGTCTCCCACAGGCCCGTTCCGTGAAGCAACCTCGGCAACCCCAGGAGATGAGGACCCTCGCATCAGCCATCCGATTTTGCCCTGATTTCGGAGCGTAAGGCACGTGCTCGCCGCCGCCACGGATCGGGCCGTCTTCGCCCCGCGTGCCATCCCGCCGGTTTGCAGAGACGGTGGGCTCATACGGCCGCGAGGAACAAGGCAAAGCGCTTTCCTGTACAGCGCGCAGGCCCGGTGCTGTGATGAGGCGAGTGGAGGAAGTCTGAGATGCCCGAGACTCCGCACCTCGTGAGCGATGTGATGACCCTGACGGTCGTGGCTGTCGGTCGCGACGCACCCTTCAAGGAGATCGTCCGGACCATGGAGCAATGGAAGGTCAGTGCACTGCCGGTCCTGGATGGCGAAAGACGCGTCATCGGTGTGGTCTCCGAGGCCGATCTACTGCCCACGGAGCAGTTCCGTGACAGCGCCTCGGGTCTCAGTGACCAACTCGGGCGCCAGTGCGAACTCGCCAAGGCGAGGGCGGTGACCGCAGCAGAGCTCATGAGCGCCCCTGCGGTCACGGTGCGCCCCGGGGCCACCTTGGCTCAGGCAGCCCGGATCATGGCCGTGCGCCACGTCAAGAGGCTGCCTGTGGTCGATGAAGCGGGCATGCTGCGGGGCGTCGTCAGCCGCGGCGATCTGCTGAAAGTGTTCCTGCGGTCGGACGAGGACATCGCGGAAGAGGTCCGCCGCACCGTGGTCTCCTGCTTGTTCCCCGCCCTCAGTCACACGATCCATGTGCACGTGCACGAGGGAGTCGTCATCCTCCGCGGCGAGCTCCGCGACACCTCGCTCATCTCGGTTGCCACACGTCTCGCCCGTGCCGTCGAAGGTGTGGTCGATGTCGAGGCGCAACTGACCGGCCGGCCCGCCAAACCGGCTGGACCAGAGAGCACGCGGTGACGGATGCGTGGATGGAACGGCCTCTCACTGGTCGGCCGGCCTGATGCGGCGGCCCGTGAGCCGCTCGGGCTGGATCGACACCCACATCTCACGCTTGCCGCCCGCCCACGGCTCGGTGCGGGCGTGCTCGGCCAGCCGTCGCACGGCGTCGGGCTCTGTGACGACTCGCGCAGGACCGACGACGAGAACTCCAGCCCTGGCTCATCGCCTCGTCCACATGGTCGACCTCGAAGGCGACCTCCGCGCCCACAGCCGCCGCAGACACCGAGTCGGGCATCGTCCGGTAGACGATCGCGTTATCGATGACCTCGTAGTTCACCGGTACGACCGCCGGACCCCCGGGGGTCGACACCGCTACCCGCCCCACACCGTGCGTGGAGAGCAGAGCGCGGCATTCGTCGGTGCCGAGATCCCGAAGCTGGGGGTGCAGGAGGGCGTGTTCCCGGCCCGGCGGCAGATCGATACCGCCCCCGCGCAGTGCTGCGACGCTGGTACCGAGCGCCGAGGCGAGCCGGATGAGCGTCGCCAGGCTCGGATCGGCCTGGCGTTCTTCCCGGTACGCGAGGTAGTCCGGAGCCATCGCAGCACGGCGGGCAGTCTCTTCCCTGCTCAAGCCCTGCCGCTCGCGCTCTGCAGCCACACGCCGGCCGATGTCGCCGGGATTCGGTCCCACCTCCCGGGGAGTGCTGTCGGACGCGCCTCCCCTCTCCGCAGTGATCCGCCCGGAAGGCTCGTCGGTACTCCCCTGCCCATGCTCAAGATGGCGGACGTGCGCGTCGAGCCCGGGGAACACCAGCGTCACCTCGTGTGTGTCCGACCAACGCACGTCGTACGGCGGTGTTCCATCCGTATGGTGCAGTCCGACGATTTCTCCGTCGCGCCGGGTGGTGCCCGTCTTCGGACTTTCGATGACGAGTTGATCGCCGAGTTCAGCTCGCATGATCGCCACCGTCTCCTCAAGGGTGATTCCGTAGTCCAACGTGGCACGAGGGGTGTACCGCCGCATGTGGTCCTGCACTCGAGTGGCCGAGGAGGCCGGTCTCGGGACCACGGCCACGAATGGGGCGAGGGCTTCGCGCCTCTACGAGTTCCGACCGCCGTGGGGCGATCGGCTACGAGGCTGCGGGTTTGGCCGCGTCCGTGGGTGATTCACGGAGGGTGGCCAGACGGCGGTGGTATTCCTCGTCGTCGATCTCGCCGCGCGCGTACCGCTCGGCGAGGATCTGTTCAGGGCCGGTCCCCGGAGGCGTCTTCTGCCAGGAGCTGTGGCCTTCGCGGGGAGGGGTGGGGCGGGCCAGAGCCCGGAAGAGCAGGGCGCCGACTGTGATGATCAGCGCCCAGAACAGCAGCGTGCTGAGCGACATCACGAACCAGCCCCAGCCGTTCATGCCGTGGCCATACCAGAACATCATTTTCTGCCTCGCCTTCCCAGGTCATCCGCGGTACGAGGCCCGCGGCGGCAGATCTCTCGGGATCCATCGTCGCTCGCCGCCGGCGTACGTGCGACGGGCCGGACGGCCCTGCTGCAAGGGCCACCGAGCCCTGCTCGGCACGAGTCGGTCCGGCGGGTGAGCCCCTTCCGGCGAAGGGCGATGACCAGCCCTATCGTGGAATCTGCAGCCCCGTGACGACCGGGCTGCACGCTCCCTCACGAAGGGGCGCCATGAAACCGGACCAACACTCGCTCCCGCCCCGACAGCACCTGCGCGTGGACGCCGAGCCAGGACGCGTCACAGAGCAGCTCAACGCGCTCGCCCGCGCCCAGGAACGCTTGCAGGGCCTGCTGGACGCTGTGCTGGCGATCAGCCGGAAACTGGAACTGCCCGAGGTGCTGCGCCAGATCGTGAGCACCGCAATGGAACGTGTCGGTGCCCGCTACGGCGCTCTCGCCGTCGTGAACGAGCAGTGCACGGGCCTGTCCGAGCATCGCGGTCGGCCTCAGCAAGAGGGAGCGGGCCGACCTGGCAGAGGTCCGGCAGCCGCAGGGCAGAGGGCTCCTGGGGCAGCTGATTCACCACACCGAACCCCTGCGGGTCGACAACATCCCCACCCACCCCCTCGCAGCGGGCTTCCCGCCAGGACATCCGCCGATGCGCACCCTGCTGGGGGTGGCGATCACCGTGCGCGGGGAGATCTACGGGAACCTGCAGCTGTCCGAGCGGCACGACGGACAGCCCTTCGAGCGCGAGAGGCACGTCGGCGGGGGTGGTGTCGAAGCGGGGGAACATCAGCCGGGTCAGCTCGGCTCCGTCCACGCGGGCCAGTGCCTCGTCGGCCGTGATCGTCTTCTCCTCGCGCAGGTCGTGGGCGATGCGGAAGGCGGCTTCGGCGGTGCGCTTGCCGACCCGCGTCTGGAGGATCCACAGCCGTCCGCGCTCGACGGTGAACTCGACGTCGCACAGGTCGCGGTAGTGGTTCTCCAGCGTGCGCAGGTGGTCGCCGAGTTCGACGTAGGAGCGGGGATCGAGAATCTTCAGCTCGCTCAGGGGTACGGCGTCGCGGACTCCGGAGACGACGTCCTCGCCCTGGGCGTCGGGCAGGTAGTCGCCGTACATGCCGCGGGCGCCGGTGGCGGGGTCGCGGGTGAAGGCGACGCCGGTGCCGGAGTCGGGGCCGAGGTTGCCGAACACCATCGCCTGGACGTTGACGGCGGTACCCAGGTCGTCGGGGATGTGTTCGCGGTGGCGGTAGACGCGGGCGCGTTCGCCGTTCCAGGAGTCGAAGACCGCACGGATGGCGCGCTGGAGCTGCTCGACGGGATCCTGAGGGAAGTCGTCACCCGTCTCCCGGCGGATGATCACCTTGAACTCCTCGGTGATCAGGGCGAGTTCCCTGGCATCCAGGTCGTGGTCGTCGCGTGTCCCGCGCCGCGCCTTGTGCGCGGCGATGGCCTGCTCGAAGAGGTCACCGTCGACGCCCAGCACCGTGCGGCCGAACATCTGCACGAGCCGCCGGTAGGAGTCCCAGGCGAACCGCTCCTGTCCGGACGCCTTGGCGAGGCCGGCGACGGACTCGTCGTTGAGACCGATGTCGAGGATGGTCTCCATCATGCCGGGCATCGAGAAGCGGGCGCCGGAGCGTACGGACACCAGGAGCGGATCGTCGGGCGCACCGAGGGTGCGTCCCATGGCCCGTTCCAGGCCGGCCAGGGCACGGGCCTCCTCGATGCCGAGTGCGAGTGGTTCCTCCCCCGTGGCGAGGTAGACCTTGCAGGCTTCGGTGGTGACGGTGAAGCCCGGTGGCACGGGTAGTCCGAGCCGGGTCATCTCGGCCAGGCCGGCTCCCTTGCCGCCGAGCAGGCCGGCCATCTCCCGGCTGCCCTCGGCAAAGGCGTACACGTACGTTGGCGGTGTGCTCATCGCGCTCTCCGGTCTCTCACTCGTGGGGCACGACGGCCAGCGGGCAGCCGACGTGGTGGACGGCGGCATGGGTGACGGGACCGATGCGCGGAACCGTCGGCTGCTCGGACAGGCGGCGGCCGACGACGAGGAGGCTCGCCGCGGAGGCGGCCCGCACCAGCGCGGTGGAGGCCTTGCCCTCCACAACGGTCTCCAGGACCTCGGTCTCGGGGTACTTGTCCCGCCACACCTTCAGGACAGCGGACAGGAAGCCCTGCCACTCCTCGGCTCGCGCGGGATCGTTGACCAGAGCGATGTCTCCGGGGCCGAGGCTGATGGCGGAAGGCGGCTGCCAGGCGTACACGACCCGCAGCCGGGCCTGCCGCAACTTGGCTTCCTCGAACGCGAACTCGATCACCTCGTCGCAGGCATCAGCGAGGTCGATGCCGAGCACTACATCGAGGTAGCCGGTCCGGGTGGACGGGCTGCCGTCGTCCGCCGGGACGTGCTCGTCCTCAGCCTCCTCCCCTGTCCGTACGAGGACCACGGGACGGGTGGCCTTCGCGACCACCCCTTGGGCGACGGAGCCGGCAAGAAGTCCGGTGAAGCCGCTCAGGCCGCGCGAGCCAAGGACCAGCAGTTCGGCCCGTTCGGCGGCCTTCAGCAAGGCTGCGGTCGCCGGGCCCTCGACCTGCTCGTCGGTGAGGTGCACGCCAGGTACGGCGCTGCGGATGCGCTCTTCCGCCTGCCGCAGGACGCGGCGCGCCAGATGTCGCTGCGCGGCGTTCGCCGGCTCCCCTTCCGTCTGGCGGGGATGCCAGTTCCAGGCGTGCACCAGTCGCAGCGGTCGGTCACGACGCACGGCCTCGCGGGCGGCCCACTCTGCGGCGGCGAGGCTCTCGGCCGATCCGTCTACTCCGGCGATGACGGGCGACAGCATGGGGCGCACCTCCTGCGCTTGTTCTGCTCGGTACTGCCAGCGTCCTCCTGAGGGGACCTGGTCGGATATGGGCCGCAAGGGCTCTCGCAGGTCCATTCGGCCCCTGCGCCGGTCCTGGGGCGGTCGCCACGGTAGAAGGCGTGAGAGCGGGTCACCCGTGTGCCAGGGAGGCGATCGTCGTGAGTCGAGTCATCGTTGCCTGCGTCAACAGGACACGCCGTAGTCAGGCGGCCGTGGACTGGGCAGCGCACGAGGCGTCGCTGCGCGACCTGGCGCTCGAGGTGCGGTACGGCTCACCGCCGAAGGACCTGAGTACCGCGGCGATGCTCGTGCTCAACCTGCCCTCGACGGGGGAGGACACCACGAGCCTGTCAACGCGCCCGGCCGCACTCGCGCTTACAGCCGCGACCGCCTGCCCAGTAGTACTCATACCGGACGCCTTCGACCCTGTCGTGACTCCGGCACGCCGCCCCTCACAGGTCACCCTTGGGATGGACGCCCGTGACCCGGTGGAACAGGCCGTCGACTTCGCCTTCGGCGCCGCCCTTGTCCGGGGTGTACGGCTGCACGCCGTACACGCCTGGGAACTTCCCTCCTACGCTGCGGAGTTGCCCTTCGATGTTCCTGAGGAGGACCGCGCCACTTGGGAGGACCACGAAGTGCAGCTGCTGGCCGACGCGCTGCGGCCTTGGCGGGTGAAGTACTCGCGGGTTCCGGTGCTTGAGGACGTCGTACTGCTCAACCCCGTCGAGGCCTTGATCCACCACGCCGAGCCCGCCGCACTCTTGGTCGTGGGACGCGGCGCCAGCGGGACACCGAGCCTCGTGCAGGCCTTGTTGCGCGAAGCTCAGTGTCCGGTCGCCGTCGTGTCGTGAATCGTGGTGCGAGGGCGAGGAGGTGATGACTTAAGCAGCCGCCAGTTCCTTTGCGATCCGCTCCGCCCAGGCCTCGATCGCGGGGAAGTCGCGGAAGTCACCGCCCTTGCCGTTGCGGAGGATCATCCGTGCGACTCTGCCCCGCGCGCCCTCCTCCAAGCAGCCGCCGAAGGTAAGGTGCTCCCTGACGCCGAGCCGGTCCATGGCGCGCCGCACGCCGGACACGGGCGGGATGTTCCGCTCCAAGGCTGAGGCGTCCAGCGGCCCGCTGCTGAAAAACCACAGGGGGCGTTCGGCCAGGGCACGGCGGTGGCGGCGGACGAAGCGGCGCGCGTCCTTCGGCCAGCGGCCGGTGTACAGCGCGCCCCCAACCACCACCGCATCGTACGTCTCGATGTTCGCCACCGATGGTGCAGGTCGTGCCTCGGCCGTCAGCCCGTTCTTGCGCAGGACCTGGGCGACGGCCTCGGCGATCTGCGCAGTCGATCCGTTCGTCGTCCCGTACGCGACCAGGACCTTGCCGGTCATGGCGGTCCGCCCCCTCACAGCCGCCGCAGCCAGTCCTCGGCCACGCCGTGCAGGGCTGGCTCGTCGGGCCGGACGTGGCTGTCGTCCAGGCGGTAAGTCAGATTGCTGACCACCGCGACCACGCCGTCGATCTGCTTGGCCATGGAGACGGCGATCTCCGTCTCACTCTTGCGCTCCATCTGGCCGGCAAGCATGACCACGCCCTCCACCACGGAGACGTCGATGCTCCGCGGGGTCAGCCACAGCGCGCGGACGAGGACTTCCTCGACCACCTCGTCGCGGATCTCCTTGTCCGGCCGGAGGAAGACCCGGAGCAGGTCCCGGCGGGTGACGATGCCGACGAGCCGGTCCTCCTCGTCCACGACCGGCAGCCTCTCCACGTGGTGCTGGGCCATGGTCCGCGCGGCCTCGACGATGGTGTCCTCGGCGCGCACGGTGACGGGCGGTACGGTCATCAGTTGGCCGGCGGTGCGGGCCGCCGCCTTCGCGGCCCTCCGCCTGCCGTCGCGTGTCAACGCCGGGATGTGCGAGTGGTACTTCGGCTCGTACGGGTCGGGCGTTTCGGCCTGACGGGTGATCAGGTCGGTCTCGGAGAGGACGCCGATGACCTTGTCGTCCTCGTCGACGACCGGCAGTCCGCTGATCCTGTGGTGGGCGAGTAGCCGGGCGACTTCCTTGAAGGGGGTGCCGTACGTGGCGCGGACGACGTCCGTGGTCATCACGGAGCCGATCTTGTTGTGCTTCATCTCGGGTTCCTCCTCAGCGGAGTCGGCGCAGGTAGGGGTCGTGGGGCGTGCGCGGCACCAGCCGTACCCGCGCGTCGAGCACGGAGACATCGGCCGTGGTTGCGAGCACGGGGTTGAAGTCGACCTCGGCGAGCTGCGGCAGGTCGGCCGCCATCCGGGACAGGCGCAGGAGCAGCTGCTCCAGGCCCTCGAGGTCGGCCGGGCCGTTGCCGCGGGCACCGAAGAGCAGCGGGGCGCAGCGCGGGGCAGTGATCAGGTCGTGGACGTCGTGGTCGGTGAGCGGGGCCAGGCGGGCGGCGTGGTCGCCGAGGACCTCGGTGGCGGTGCCGCCGAGCCCGAACAGCACGAGAGGGCCGAAGACCTCGTCCTGGACGACACCCGCGAACAGTTCGGTCCCGCGCGCGGCAAGCGGCTGCACGACCACACCGGTGAGCAGTCCCGCGAACCGGGTCTCGAAGTCCCTGAAGGCTGCCCTGACTTGGGCGTCGCCCTGGAGGTCGAGACGCACGGCATGCTGCTCGCTCTTGTGGACCAGCCCCGGCCAGTGGGCCTTCATCACCACCCGGCCGTCCGGGCCGCGCAGCCGCCGGGCCGCGAGGACCGCCTCGTCCTCGGTCTCCGCCCACGCCCACGGGATCTGCGGGATGCCGTAGCAGGCCAGCAGGTCGGCGCAGGTGCGTGGGTCGAGCCAGCCGCCGTCCGAATGCGCGGCCAGGAAGGTGTCCGTGATCTCCTGGGCACGGGTGGTGTCGATACCGCCGAGTTCCGGGACCGTGCCCACGGGCCGGGCGAGCCAGGCCGCGCGGCGTGCGGCGTGGGCCAGCGCCCGTGCCGCCGCCTGGGGTTCGGCATAGGAGGGGATCGTGCCACCGTCGGTGGCGGGCAGCAGCTTGACCGGCAGGTCCTGTTCGAGGCGTACGGCGGCAACCGGCTTGGCCCGGTGCGCGGGGGCGTCGGTGAGCGCCCGGACGAGGTCGTCGCCGGTCGCGGCGGCGACCGCCGTGGGTACGAGGGCCACCAGGACGGCGTCGACGCCGGGGTGGCGCGTCAGCCGGTCCACGCAGTCCGCGAGCTGGTTCTCGGTGACGGCGGCGGTGGCGTCGACGGGGTTGCCGACCGCGGCGCCCCGCGGGAGCACGGCGAGCAGGTCGTCGATGACGTCAGCGGGGAGCGGCGGCAGGGCGAGTCCCGCCTCTGTGCAGGCGTCCGCGGCGAGGACCCCGGCACCGCCCGCGTTGGTGACGATCGCGACACGCGTTCCTGCGAGGAGCGGCTGGGAGTGCATCAGGGCGGCGGTTTCGAGGAGTTCGCCGACGGAGCGGGTGGCGGTGATGCCGGCCTGGGTGAACAGGGCCTGCCGAGTCATGGTGCGGGTGGCAGCCGCCGCCGTGTGCGAGGCGGCGGCGCGGCGGCCCGCCTCGGTACGGCCCGCGTCCACGGTCAGGACCGGCATACGGCGGGTGACGCGGCGCGCGGTGCGGGAGAACGCGCGCGGACTGCCGAAGGACTCCAGGTGCAGCAGCGCCAGTTCGGTGCGGCCGTCGCTCTCCCACCACTGCAGCATGTCGTTGCCGCTGACGTCGTACTTGTCGCCGAGGGAGGCGAACGACGACACCCCGATGCCGAGCCGGGACAGCCCGTCGAGCAGCGCGATGCCGACCCCGCCGGACTGCACGGCGACGCCTGCGGTCCCGGGGAGCGGGTGGTCGGCGGCGAAGGTGGCGTCCAGACTCAGATCGGGGTCGGTGTTGGAGATGCCGAGGCAGTTGGGCCCCACCAGGCGCATGCCGTGGGTGCGGCACGTGGCCAGCAGCGTGTGCGCCTGGCCGGCGTCGAGGCCGGCGGTGACAACGAGCAGCGCCCGCACCCCGGCCTTGCCGCATTCCTCGGCGGTGGCCGGGACGGCGGCTGCGGGGACGGCCACGACCACCAGGTCGGGGGTCTTGGGCAGCGCGCTCACGGACGGGTACGACGGCACGCCGAGGATGTGGTTCACGCTCGGGTTCACGGCGAACAGGCGGTGGGTGTAGCCGCCCGCCTTCAAGTGGTGCAGCATCGCCCGGCCGACCGAGCCGGGTTTGCGTCCGGCACCAACGACTGCGACCGCGTTCGGGCACAGCAGCGGCTCGAGGCTGGCCACGTCGGCGGCCCGGCCCCGGGCCTCCACGGCCGACAGATAGGCGTCGTCGGCGTCGAGCCGGATCGTGCAGCGCACCTCGGGCCCGTCGAACCGGCGGGCGGTACGCAGGCCGAGGTCAGCGAAGAGCCGGAGTATCTCGCGGTTCTCGCTGAGCGCGTCGGCGGTGAAGGTGGTGATGCCCTCCGTCCGGGCTGTGGAGACCAGGTGCTCGACGAGCAGGGTGCCCACTCCGCGGTGGTGCAGGCCGTCGCAGACGGCGATGGAGATCTCGGCCTCGTCCTTCTCCCCCGCCGTGTCGTACTCGGCGATCCCGATCACCTGACCGTGCGTCTCGGCCAGCAGGGCCCGGTAGCCGGGGTGGGCGGGGGCGCAGGCCCGGTCGGCGGCCAGGGCGGCGGACCGGGGGCTCAGCGAGAAGAACCGGAGCCGACGGTTCTCCGGGGACATCTCCTTGTAGAGCCCCTGCACCTGGTCATGGTCGGCCGCGGTAACGGGACGGATACACACGGTGGTGCCATCAGCGAGCAGAGCGTGAATCGGGGATCGGTTGAGCACGGCATCCGACATCAGGGATCTCCTCCAAGCCTCTCGATGATTCGAGCATCAGGCGGGTCACGACGGGGTCCCATGGGCTGTGCGGAGCTGCTTTGAGGGCCGGTCGGCCCTTATTCCCCCGGATTCATGCCCGTGCATCGACGCTCTGGCAATGACCGGGCGGACGCCGTCAGGGAACGGTCACCGCGGTCGTCGTCTGCGCACAAGTTCGGGCACCAGGGGTCCACTACACGACTTGTCACGACAGATCCGCGAGGTTTGCGTTGGGATGACCTGTCTCAACGTGAGCCTGGGGGCGATGACGAGAATGAACGACTTGATCGAAACCGCACCACCGCATCCCGCCGACACGGTGGCACCTGAGACGCGCCGGGGCGGCGCCCGAGTCCCCACTGGCGTTCCGGGCGCCGCCGAGGAGAGGTTCAGGGGGTTGCTGGAGGCGGCGCCGGACGCCATGGTCATCGTCGACGACACCGGCACCATCCGCCTCGTCAACGCCCAGACCGAAGCCCTCTTCGGCTACCAGCGCGAAGAACTCCTGGGCCACCCCGTCGAACTCCTCGTCCCCCACCGCTTCCGCACCCACCACACCGCACACCGCAACGGCTACGCCCACAACCAGCAGGTCCGCCCCATGGGCGCCGGACTCGACCTCTACGGACTCCGCAAAGACGGCACCGAGTTCCCCGTAGAAATCAGCCTCAGCCCCCTGGAAACCACCGACGGCCTCCTCGTCTCCGCCGCCGTACGCGACGTCAGCGAACGCAAAGCCGCCGAGGAGCGCATCAACGAGCTCGCCGCGCTGGTCGAGTCATCGCAGGACGCCATCCTCGCGAAAACCCTGGACGGCCACATCACCTACTGGAACGCCGCGGCGCAGCGGCTGTACGGGTTCGCGGCGGACGAGGTCCTGGGCCGGCACGTGTCCATGCTGGCACCCTCCGCGAGGAACCACGAGATCACCGCGCTCCTGGAACGGCTGCGCCGGGGTGAGAAGGTCGAGCACTTCGAGACGTTGCGGCTGACCCGCTCCGGTGAGTTGCTGGACGTCGACGTCACCCTGTGGCCGACCCGGGCGGCGGACGGCGCGGTCGTCGGGGCGTGTGCGATCGTGCGGGACATCAGCGACCGCAAGCGCGCCGAGGCTGAGTTGACGGAGCTGTATGAGCAGCAGCGGCACATCGCTCTGACGCTGCAGCGCAGTCTCATGGGTACGCCGCCCGCCATCCCCGGCCTCGCCACCGCGAGCCGCTACCGGCCCGCGACCCAGGGGGCCGGTGTCGGCGGCGACTGGTTCGACCTGATACCGCTGGGCGCCGGCCGGGTAGGTGTGCTGATCGGCGATGTGATGGGCCGGGGGCTCGAGGCCGCCGCCGTCATGGGGCAACTCCGCTCGGCGGCACACGCGTTGGCCAAGACCGGGCTGCAACCGCGGCAACTGATGCAGGCGATGGACACCGTCGTCGCCGATCTCGACGTCCCCGACCAATTGGTCACCTGCTGCTATCTGGTCATCGCTGCCGACACGGGTGAGGTGACGGTGTGTTCCGCCGGCCATCTACCGGTTCTCGTCGCCGTCCCCGGTGCACGCACCCGGCCGCTCCCGGCACCCGTGAACGCCCCTCTCGGCGTCGGCGGAATGATCTACGAGCAGTGCTGCGGCACCATCGAGCCCGGCGCCACCCTCGTGCTCTACACCGATGGTCTGATAGAGACCCCCGGAACCGACATCGAGGACAAGCTCACCCAGCTCGTCGCCATCCTGGACGATCTCCCGACCGCCGTGCCCGACCTGGAGACCGCCGTCGACCACGTCCTGACGACACTGCTGCCCGACGCGGACGGCCACGACGACGTCACCCTGCTGCTGACGCAGCTCCCCGCGGCTCCGCTGGCCATGGCCGCCACGGACCTGCCCGCCACGCCCGAGTCGGTGCCGGCGGGCCGCGACTTCCTCCGCAAGGCACTGAGCACGTGGGACTGCGCGGGCACGGCGGACGACGCGCTCCTGCTGCTGTCCGAGGTCCTCACCAATGCCGTGCAGCACGCCCAGGGGCCCATCGGGGTGCATGTGTGCCGCACGGACACCGATCTCACCGTGGAGATCAGCGACCGCAGCCTTCACCTCCCCCAGCCGCGCCTCGCGGCCGAGGACGAGGAGTCCGGGCGCGGCCTGCTGCTCGTCCGTGCCCTCGCCGACGACTGGGGCGTGCGGCCCACGGACGAGGGGAAGACGACGTGGTTCAGCCTCAAGGTGTGAGCACGCCCCGCCAGCCGGCACTTGCCGCACGTCCTTTCGCCGTCAGTCATCGGCGACCAGCGCGGTGAGGTCCAGCAGCCGGTTGGTGTAGCCCCACTCGTTGTCGTACCAGCCGAAGACCTTGGCGAGGGTGCCGTTGGCCTGGGTGAGCGCGGCGTCGAAGACGCAGGAGGCCGGGTCGCCGATGACGTCGCGGGAGACGATGGGCGCCGTCGAGACACGCAGGATGCCGTTCAGCGGGCCCTCGGCCGCCGCGGCGAAGGCGGTGTTGATCTCGTCCGCGGTGGCCTCGCGGTTCAGCACCACCGTGAGGTCGGTGAGCGAGCCGTCCTCCACGGGCACCCGGACGGCGATACCGTCCAGCGCACCGGCCAGCTCCGGCAGTACGAGGCCGACGGCGCGGGCGGCGCCGGTGCTCGTCGGGATGATGCTCAGGGCTGCCGAGCGGGCGCGGCGCAGGTCCTTGTGAGGGCCGTCGAGCAGGGACTGGTCGTTGGTGTAGCCGTGGACGGTGGTCAGCAGGCCGCGGTCGATGCCGAAGTTCTCGTCGAGCACCTTGACCATCGGCGCCAGGCAGTTGGTGGTGCAGGAGGCGGCCGAGATGATCCGGTCGCGGTGCCGGTCGTACGTGTTGTCGTTGACTCCCATCACGAGGGTCGCGTCGACGCCCTTACCGGGCGCCGAGAGCAGCACCGTGTGGGCGCCTGCCTTCAGGTGCAGGGCCGCGGCGTCGCGGTCGCGGAAGCGGCCGGTGGACTCGATGACGATGTCCGCTCCGTAGTCGGACCAGTGCAGGGTGGCGGGGTCGCGCTCGGCGGTGACGACGATGCGCCGGCCGTCGACGGAGATCGAGCTGTCGTCGTGCACGACCTCGCGTCCGATGTGCCCGAACGTGGAGTCGTACTCCAGGAGGTGGGCGAGGGTGGCGGGCGGGGCGATGTCGTTGATCGCGACGACGTGGACGTCCTGGGTTCCCGCCTCCGCGCGGTCGAGGGCCGCGCGGAGATAGGTGCGGCCGATGCGGCCGAAGCCGTTGATGCCGACGCGTACGGTCATGGTGAGGGACTCCTTTACAGTCGGGGGCCTACCGTGGGTCGTGAGAGACTCAGTGAGTCGTCGGTGGCGGAGGCGGCATGGCCGGTAAGAAGGCGGCGAAGCTGCCGCGCGAGGTGTATGAGAAGGAACTGCTCCGTCTGCAGACCGAGTTGGTGAAACTGCAGGAGTGGGTGCGGGCGGAGGGCGCCCGGCTGGTCGTGATCTTCGAGGGGCGGGACGCGGCTGGCAAGGGCGGCACGATCAAGCGGGTCGCCGAGCACCTGAACCCGCGGGTGGCGCGGATCGCGGCGCTGCCGAAGCCGACCGAGCGTGAGCGCACCCAGTGGTACTTCCAGCGGTACGTGGAGCATCTGCCGGCAGCCGGGGAGATCGTGCTGTTCGACCGGTCCTGGTACAACCGAGCCGGCGTCGAGCATGTGATGGGCTTCTGTACGAGGGAGGAGTACCAGCTCTTCCTGCGGCAGTGCCCGATCTTCGAGCGAATGCTGGTGGAGGACGGGATCCTGCTGCGCAAGTACTGGTTCTCGGTGAGCGACACCGAGCAGCAGGAGCGGTTCCGGCGGCGCCTGGAGGATCCGCTGCGGCGCTGGAAGCTGTCGCCGATGGACCTGGAGTCGATCACCCGCTGGGAGGCGTACTCCCGGGCGAAGGACGAGATGCTGGTGCACACCGACATCTCCGAGGCGCCCTGGTACGTCGTGGAGAGCGACGACAAGCGCCGGGCCCGGCTGAACATGATCGCCCACCTGCTGGACTCTGTCCCGTACCACGATGTGCCCCCACCGGTTCTGGAACTGCCGCGTCGGCCGCCGTCGACCGGCTACGAGCGCCCACCGCGCGATCTGCAGACGTACGTCCCGGATCACGCGGCGGGCCTGTAGGCCGGTCGCTGCGCTCACGCCCGCTTCGGTACGACGGCGACAGGACAGGTGGCGTGGTGCAGCACAGCGTGGGCGACGCGGCCGAGCTGGAGGCCGTAGTGGCCCTCGCGGCGCCGGGTCCCGACGACGAGCAGGTCGGCGTCGGCCGAGGCGCCGAGCAGGACCTGGCGGGCGTGGCCCTCGACAGTACGGCGGTGCACCTCGACATCGGCCGGGAGGTCCCGCAGTGCTGTTTCCAGCACCTCCGCCGCCTTCTCTTCGTGCCGCCGGGCCGGTTCGCCGGCTAGCAGGGGGTGGTCGGTCGTTTCGTGCGCGGGGCAGCGCCAGGCCCGGACGGCTTCCAGCGGCACGCCTCGGCGCTGTGCCTCGTCGATGGCGAAGCGCACCGCCGCCGCGTCAGTCGGCTCCTCGCCGACGCCCACGACGATGCGGCCGTCCCTGCCGGGTACGGCCCGGTTGTCGTGACAGCCGCGCAGCACGATCACGGGGCAGTGCGCGTGGCCGGCCACCGTCACGCTGACGGAGCCGACCAGCGCCTCGGCCAGGCTGCTGCGGCCGCGTGAGCCCAGAACCATGGCAGCGGCGGTGCGGCTTTCGCGTACCAGCGCGTACTCGGGTTCCTCGGGCAGCACGTCGATGGTGACCTTCACGTCGGGCCGTCGGGTACGGACCCGGCGTGCGGCGATCTCGACGATGTCCTTGGCCATCACCTGGTCCGAGGGCTTGCCGAGATCGTCCGCGAGTGAGGTGCCTTCGTACCGTTCCCAGAGCGAGGCGGACACCAGTCGCAGCGGCAGCCCCCGCAGGGCGGCTTCGTCGGCCGCCCAGTCGACGGCGCGCAGGCTCGGCTCGGAGCCGTCGACGCCGACGACCAGGGGGAGTTCCATCGTGCTCACCGTCCCGCGTCCAGGTCGAAGACGATCCGGGCCTTGATGTCACCGCGCAGCACGGCGTCGATGGAGTCGTTCACGGCGGCGATCGGACGGGTCTCGTAGATGACCTTGGTGCGGCCGGCCGCGTGGAGCTGGAAGACCTCGGTGAGGTCCTGCCGTGTGCCGACGATGGAGCCGATCACGGACGTGCCGTTGAGGACGGTGTCGAAGATCGGGACCTGGAGCCTGCCGTGAGCGGGCAGCGCCACCATGACGAGCTTGCCGCCGCGCCGTAGACCGGAGTTGACCGCCTCGAACGCGGCCGGGTTCACCGCGAGGGCGATGGCCGCGTGGGCGCCGCCGTGCTTCTTCAGCTCCTTGCCGACGTCCTGCTTGCGGGCGTCGATGACGAGGTCGGCCCCGAGTTCCGCGGCGAGTTCGAGCTTGTCGTCGGTGACGTCGATGGCCGCGACGGTGGCCCCGGCGATCTTGGCGTACTGCAGGGCGAGGTGGCCGAGGCCGCCGACGCCGGAGATCGCCACAAGCTGGGTGGGCCGGACGTCGGCCACCTTCAGGGCCTTGTACGTGGTGACGCCCGCGCAGGTCAGCGGCGCGGCGTCGAACGAGGTGACGCCTTCGGGCACGGGCTGGGCGAAGTCGGCCCAGGCCAGCATCTTCTCGGCGTACCCGCCGTCGCATCCGTACCCGGTGTTGACCTGCTGCTCGCACAGCGTCTCCCAGCCGGACAAGCAGTGCTCGCACCGCCCGCACGCCCTGCCGAGCCACGGCATCGCGACCCGCTGCCCGACGGACAGGTGGGTGACGCCCTCCCCGAGCTTCTCGACGACGCCGACGCATTCGTGACCGGGGACGAAGGGCGGGGTGGGCTTGACGGGCCAGTCGCCGTGCGCGGCGTGGATGTCGGTGTGGCACAGCCCGGAGGCCTCGACACGGATGCGGACCTGGCCGGGGCCGGGCTCGGGGTCGGGGCGCTCCTCGATGACCAGGGGCTCGCCGAAGGCTCGTACGACCGCTGCCTTCATGGTCTGTTCTCTCTTCTGGAAAGGTGCGTCAGTCGTGGGCGACGATGGCGACGGGTGCGGTGGAGTGGTGCAGGACGGCGTGGGTGACGGTGCCGATGTGGGCGCCGACGGAAGAGCGGCGGATACGGCGGCCGACGACGACCAGGGAGGCCTCGCGGGAGGCGTCGATCAGGAGGAGCGAGGGGCTGCCGAAGTCGGCCTGCTCGACCACCTCGACGTCGGGGTACTTCTGCCGCCAGGGGCGCAGCACCTCGCTCAGGATTGTGGCGTCGCCCTTCGCCATCTCCCGTTCGACCGCGGGTTCCAGGGCCATGCCGTAGGCGTAGTAGGGCGGCGGGTTCCAGGCGTGCACGACCCGCAGCGGCACCGAGCGTCGCGCCGCGGCCTCGAAGGCGAACCCGATCAGCGCCTCGTCGGGGCCGGCGATGTCGAGCCCGAGGACGACGGGACGGAACCCAGTGGCCGCGGACGGGATGCCCGCCGGGTCCATCTCGTGTTCGTCCGCGGCCTGCTCGCCGGCGCGGACCAGGACCACGGGCCGCCGGGCGTGCGCCACGACCGCGAGCCCGACCGAGCCGACCAGGAAGCCGCCGACCCCGCCCAGGCCACGTGAGCCGAGGATGAGCATGTCGGCGTCCTCGGCCGCGTTGACCAGGGCTTCGGCGGGCCGTCCGGTGAGTTGCTCGGTGGTCACCTCGACTCCGGGGTGGCGCAGCCGCAGGCCCTCGGCGGACTCGCGGGGGATCCTCTCGGTCCAGTGCTGGTGCGTCTCGGCACCGAGGAGCGGGGCTTGGGCCATGGGCTCCGGGACGGGCTCCCAGACCTGGACGAGCTTGACCGGCAGTCCGCGCAGTTCCGCCTCGCGGGCCGCCCACTCCGCGGCGGCGCGGCTCTCGGGTGAGCCGTCGAGGCCGACGGTGATGGTGCGGGGCATGTTCTCCACCTCCTGAACCGGGCCCCGAGGGGTCCCGATTCCAGCGTCGTGTCGGGGGTTCTTCAGGGCAGGGGCCGCTGGTCCTTCAGCGGGGACGATGGGCCCTGCACACGGGTCGGCGGGTCGCGTCCGGGGCGAGGTCCGTCCCGCCGCGTGCGGGTCAGTGCAGCCAGGTGTGGTCGCGGACGATCGGCAGCCGCGCCCACCACCGGCCCAGACCCCACATGGCGCCCGCGCCCGCTGCCGCCACGGCGATCAGGGCGACGGCGTAGATCACGTGGTAGTCGGCGAACGGATTCGTCGACATGCTCGGCGCGCCGTCCGACAGGTGCCTGGCCGGCGGCCACTCGGCGATCCACATCAGCGCCATCATCGCCGTGCCCGCCACCGCGGCCGGCCACAGCGCCACACCCGCCATGACGGCCAGGCCGATGCCCAGCAGGCCGAGCATGAACAGCCAGTCCGCCCACCCGTCACCGGCCCACGAGTGGAACGTCGACTCCATCGGCCCGGCGGCGACGGAACCCAGGAAGCCCTTCGTCGGAGACCCGCCGTCGATCCAGCCCTTGCCGGAGGCGGTCGCGTAGCCCAGGCCGAAGGTCTTGTCCAGGAACGCCCACAGGAAGACGAACCCGGTCAGGACGCGCAAGGACGCGAGGGCGTAGGCCTGCGCGGTGTGCGTGTCGAGACGTGCGGACACGGCGGACTCGGAGCCGGTCCGGTGCCAGCGGAAGGCGGCCGACAGGTGGAAGCCCGGGCTCCCGTGAGCGTGCTCTTGTGCGGCCATGATGGTGGTCCCTTCGGGGATGTATGAATCGTCGTCTCCTTGACGTGTCTCACTCTCGTCCGATGCCTGCTGCCGCGCCGGATGCCAAAGGTCTCCATCCGTGGGGCTGAACGTCCCGGCATCCGTGACCGGTTGGGCTGGAGGCGGCGAACCGGGCAGGTGAACACCCGGGCGGGTGTCGCGGATGATCACGCGGCCGTGGATGCTGGGCCCAGACGGAGAGGGGCGGCACGTGGCTCAGGACTCAGGCGGACGTTTCCCGTGGTGGTGGCGGCTCATGCCCGGCCTCGGTGCCCTGACCGGTTACCGGCGTTCGTGGCTGAGGGGCGACCTGCTGGCCGGCGTGACGGTGGCGGCGTACCTCGTGCCACAGCTGATGGCGTACGCGGGCGCCGCCGGGCTGCCACCGGTCGCCGGGCTGTGGGCGATCCTGCCCGCCCTCGCCCTGTACGCGATGTTCGGGTCCTCCCGCCTGTTGTCGGTGGGACCCGAATCCACGACCGCTCTGATGACGGCCACCGTGGTCGGCCCACTCGCCGACGGGGACGCGGGGCGCTACGCATCGCTGGCCGCGGCCCTCGCGGTCACGGTCGGCCTGCTACGGCCTGGCGGACTCCGTGGGCACGGAGCTCATCTTCCCCACGCTGCCCACCGCGGTCGCCGCCTTTCGCGAGTGGAATGGCCAGCGATAAAAACCGGTGGGTGCGCGGCATGGAGCGGGACCGGCCACTCCCTCTGTCACCCGACCGTGAGGTCGGGCCGGATCAGCGTGCCCGACCTGCCGTGGACGATCTCGTAGGCCGCGTCCAGGGCGCCGATCGCAGCGAGACCTCCGGTGTGCTCGACGAACCGGGCAGCCGCCTCGGCCTTGGGGCCCATCGAGCCGGACGGGAACCCACCGTGCCGCAGTTCCCGGGGGGTGGCATCGAGCAGCGGGTGCTGATCGGAGGTGCCGTACCCCTCGTAGATGTAGGGGACGTCGGTGAGGATGAGCAGAAAGTCCGCCTTGAGGTCCTCGGCGAGCAGGGCTGCGGTGAGGTCCTTGTCGATGACGGCCTCCACTCCGGTCAGTGCGCCGGTATCGCGGTCGGCGGTGACGGGGACCCCGCCTCCGCCGGCGCAGATCACCAGGGTTCCGCTGTTCAGGAGTTCGTGGATGGTGTCGGTCTCCAGGATGCGTTCGGGTGCGGGTGAGGCGACGACGCGCCGCCAGCCGGTGGTGTCCCGGGCGATGTGCCAGCCGCGCTTGCGGGCCAGTGCCTTGGCCACTGGCGCGGAGTACACCTGGCCGACGAATTTCGTGGGCCGTTCGAAGGCGAGGTCGTCGGTCCGCACGAGGGTGTGGGTGACGAGGGCGGCGATCCGGTGCCCGGGCAGAGCGTCGTGCATGGCACGGGTGAGCAGGGAGCCGATCATGCCCTCGGTCTGGGCACCGAGCAGGTCCAGCGGGTAGGGGGCGCTGAGCGCGGGGTCGGCCTCGCTCTCCATGGCGAGGAGGCCGATCTGCGGGCCGTTGCCGTGGGTGATGACCAGCTCGTGTTCGTGGGCGAGGGCGGCCAGTGCGGTGGCGACCCGGTCGATGTTGGCCTGCTGGACGGCGGCGTCGGGGCGTTCGCCGCGGTGCAGCAGGGCGTTGCCGCCGAGGGCGACGACGATGCGCATGGTTCAGTCCTCCAGGGTGGCGACGAGTACGGCCTTGATGGTGTGCAGCCGGTTCTCGGCCTGGTCGAAGACGATCGAGGCGGGCGAGGAGAAGACCTCGTCGGTGACTTCGAGTCCGTTGAGGCCGTAGGTCTCGAAGAGTTCCAGGCCGAGGCGGGTGCGGTGGTCGTGGAGGGAGGGCAGGCAGTGCATGAACTTCACATCCGGGTTGCCGGTGAGGGTCAGGGTCTTGTCGTTGACCTGGTAAGGGAGCAGCAGTTCAATCCGTTCACGCCAGGTGTCGGTCGGTTCGCCCATGGAGACCCAGACGTCGGTGTGCAGGAAGTCGGCGCCGTGTACGGCGGTCTCGACGTCCTCGGTGAGGGTGATGCGCGCCACGCTCCGGTCGGCCACTTCACGGCATGTGGCGACCAGTGCGGGGTCCGGCCACAGCGCCTTGGGCGCGGCGATGCGTACGTCCATGCCGAGCAGCGCACCCATCGAGAGCAGGGAGTTGCCCATGTTGTTGCGGGCGTCGCCGAGGTAGCAGTAGCTGACGTCCGTGAGCGGCTTGGTGCTGTGTTCGCGCATGGTGAGCATGTCGCACAGGCTCTGGGTGGGGTGGGCGGTGTCGGTCAGTCCGTTGTAGACGGGAACGCCGGCGTGGGCGGCGAGTTCGGTGACGATCGACTGGGCGGAACCCCGGTACTCGATGGCGTCGAACATGCGGCCGAGGACACGGGCGGTGTCGGCGATCGACTCCTTGTGGCCGACGTGGGTGTCGCCGGGGCCGAGGTAGGTGGTGCGGGCGCCCTGGTCGGTGGCGGCCACCTCGAAGGCACAGCGGGTCCGGGTCGAGGTCTTCTCGAAGACCAAGGCGATGTGCTTGCCGGCCAGCTGTGGCTGTTCGGTGCCGGCATGCCTGGCCGTCTTGAGGTCGTGGGCGAGATCGAGGAGGTGGTGGATCTCGGGGGCGGTGAAGTCGAGTTCGCTCAGGTAGGAGCGGCCTCGCAGGTCGACGGTCATGGTGGGTGTCCTTACGGAGTCAGGCAATCGGGTCGCGTTCGACGGGACAGCTCATGCACCGGGGGCCGCCCCGGCCGCGGCCGAGTTCGGCACCGGCGATCGTGACGATCTCGATGCCCTGCTTGCGCAGGTACGTGTTGGTGGTGACGTTGCGCTCGTAGCCGACGACCACGCCGGGTGCGACGGCGAGGAAGTTGCTGCCGTCGTCCCACTGCTCGCGCTCGGCGTTGCGGATGTCCTGGGGTGCGGACAGCATCCGCACCTTGTCCAGGTCGAGGCCCTCGGCGAGCGCGGTCGCGAGATCGGAGTTCGCGGTGGCGTCGAAACCGGTCTCGCGCTCGGAGCTGGGCCGCAGCGTCCAGGAGCGCAGGGAGTCGGCGAGGCCCGGGTAGATGACGAAGGCGTCGCGGTCGACCATGGTCAGCACGGTGTCCAGGTGCATGTACGCGCGGGCTGCGGGCAGTTGGACGGCGATCAGCCTGCGCGCCGTGCCGGCCGTGAAGAGCCGGGTGGCCAGGTTCTCCACGGCCTGGGCCGTGGTGCGCTCCCCCATGCCGACCATGACGGTTCCGTTGCCGAGGACGTGGACGTCCCCGCCTTCGAGGGTGCCGACGGGTCCGTCGAGCAGAGGTGCGGGCGCGACGCCGGCGAACATCGGGTGGAACCGGTAGATGGCCTCGGCGTGCAGGCTCTCGCGCCGCCGGGCGGGCTTGGCCATCGGGTTGACCGACACCTGGTCGTACACCCAGCAGGAGTTGTCGCGCGGGAAGAGGTGGTTGGGCAGCGGGGCGAGGGCGAAGTCATCGGGGCCGAGGGCGTTCCACACCAGGCTGTGCGGGGTGGTGAGCGGCAGGTCGCTCTTGAGGAGGCCGCCGATCAGATAGCCGGCGAGGGTCTCCCCGTCGAGTTCGGCGCACAGTTCGCGCACCGGGTCGATGAGGGCCGGGCCTACGGTGCCGGGAGTGACGACCTGGTCCAGGAGCCAGTCGTGGGCCTGCGGGACGTCGAGGGTCTGGGCGAGCAGGTCGGCGAAGTAGTGGACGCGGGCGCCGTGGTCGCGCACGACCTGGGCGAAGGCATCGTGCTCCTCGCGGGCTCGCTTGGCCCACAGGATGTCGTCGAAGAGCAGGGCGTCGACGTTGCGCGGGGTGAGGCGGGAGAGTTCGAGGCCGGGGCGGTGCAGGATCACCTGGCGCAGCGGGCCGACCTCGGAGTCGACGTGGAAGGTGTTCATCGCGGAGGTTCCTCTGTGCTGGGGGCGGTCAGTCGTGGTGGCGGAAGTCGTTGCGCTTCCGCGGCCCGCCGATGCGGTTGGTACGGAGCCCTCGGGAGAGCCGCTGGGCCGGCGGGGGCGTCTCGGGTGCGCGTTCCGCCCGGTCCACGGTCGCCGTGTGCTTCGGCGCCGTGGCCTCGCCGAAGGTGTCCTGTCCCCGCTTCAGCCAGACGTAGACGGGGACACCGAGCAGCAGGACGAACAGGCCGTAGTAGACGGTCTGGTAACCGCTTCCCTGGATCGACCAGTACGAGAAGGCGAGGGCGAGCGCAGCGACGGTGGTGTCACGGGCGAGTCTGCGGGGGCTGAGGTTCTCCCGGCCGCGGACCAGGAGCCAGTACAGCTGGGCGGCGGCGGAGAAGAGGTAGGGGATGACGGCGGTCAGCACGCTGAGCAGCACGATCTTGGTGAAGACGTCGTCGAAGCGGGTGTAGCTGAACACGGTGATCAGCGAGGCCAGCACCGTGGAGGCGACGATACCGAAGGCCGGGACGCCACTCTCGCCGCGCAGCCGGGCGAAGGCCTGCGGGAAGAGGCCGTCGCGGGCGGCCGCGTACGGCATCTCGGCGCACAGCATGGTCCAGCCGTTCAGGGCGCCGATCCCGGAGATGATCGCGGCGACGGCGACAATGTCGCCGGCCCAGGTTCCACCGAAGATGTTGTTCGCCGCGTCGGTGAAGGGAGCGGTGGATCCGCCCAGCTTGCCGTGTGCGACGGTGCCGAAGACGGCGAGGGTGCCCAGGATGTAGATGACGGCGCAGATGAGCGTGCCGTAGACGGTGGCGCGGGCGACGTTGCGCTCCGGCTCGCGGACCCGGCCGGCGACGACAGAGGCTGCTTCCAGCCCCAGGTAGCTGAACAGGGCGATGGCGCCCGCGGCCGAGATCGCGCCCAGCGCCGACTGGCCGCTGGCGTTGAACGGGCCGAAGTTGTGGGCGTCGATGAACAGCAGGCCGACGGTGGCCATGAAGATGAGCGGCACGAACTTCAGCACGGTCGTGATCACCTGGAACGCGCCCATGTTCCGGACTCCGGTGAGGTTGATCGCGGCGGGAATCCACAGCCCGACCAGCGCGAGGAGCACCGAAATCCACTTCTGGTGCCCGGTATTGACGAACACCTCCACGTAGCCGACCCAGGCGACGACGATGGCCGCGTTGCCCGCCCACGCGGTGATCCAGTACGACCAGGCGTTGAGGAACCCGGCGAACTCCCCGAAGGCCTCGCGGGCGTAGACGTACGGGCCGCCGCTGGCCGGAACGCGCTTGGACAGCACCCCGAAGGTCAGAGCCAGCGCGAGCGCGCCGAGGGTGACGGCGATGAAAGCGACCAGGGAGATGGGCCCGTACGGGGCGAGGGTGGAGGGCAGCGCGAACACCCCGGTGCCGATGACGCTGCCGATCACGAGCGCGGAGGCGGCGGGAAGGCCGAGCGCCGTCGTGGGCGCTGTCCCCTTTCCGTCTCCTGTGGTTCTGGGCATGGCTGTGGCTCCTTACGGACCGGTGTGGGTGAGTCGATCCGCGATTGATCCTTCTGCCTCTCAGGCGCGCACAGTCAGCGGCCACACGGCCCACGCCCGACCCCGATGGTCCCGCTGTCGCAAGCCTGGACAGCCCAACTCGGCCGCTTCCCGCTGCTCCTGTCCACAGGACATGGGCCGTTCGGTCCATGGCATGGCCCGCCCAGCCCCATCGTCAGCACCGTTGCGAGCTGGACCATCGAGGGCAGGAGCTGCGGCCGGGCTCGCGACGCGATGCCAACCGGCCGGCGGTGCCGTGTCCTTACGGCTCGTTCGAGATGGGTCCCGTACACCCCATGAGCCGCGAGGGCTTCCGCGCGAGTCTCGTGTTGGGGAGGCATGATCCTCGCGCCGCGGCCGCCGCCCTCGCCGACACGGGGGCGGCGGCCGTCTTCACTGTCATCTGCTCTGGGGCCGGATGGCCCTGCTCCGGCCCCATTGGCCCCTCGCACGGTCCGAGTCGGCGCCACAAGCTGGAGGCGTCAGTCCGTACACCCTGACCGGGAGGCCGGCCATGAACACCCCGAGCATGCTGCGCGCGCTGCCTATCGAGCACCGGCAACGGCTCATGCGTCTTGCTCGGGAGGTGTCCTTCCCTCAGGGGACGCGCATCTTCAAGGAAGGGGCACGTGCGGACCGGTTCTGGATCATCCGCACCGGGTCCGTCGATCTCGACACGCACGTCCCCGGCCGGCGCCACGCCGTCATCGAGACCCTCGGCCACAACGAACTCGTCGGTCTGTCCTGGCTGTTTGCGCCGCACGTGTGGCATCTGGGCGCCACGGCGGCGACACCGGTACGGGCCTACGAGTTCGACGCCACGGCCGTCCGCTCCCTCTGCCAGGACGACCCGGCACTCGGACGTGCCGTCACCCAGTGGGCCGGCGACGTGCTGGCCCACCGCCTCCGTACCACCAGGGCCCGGCTGCTGGACCTCTACGCCCCCTACGGCGCCGGCAGCGCCGTGTGAGCGGGCTGACTGGATGAAGGAGTCACCGTGCACAGCACCCCGCACATCGTCAGCGACGTCATGTCCCACACCGTCGCCGCCGTCGGCCGACGGGCCGCCTTCAAGGAGATCGTGCAGCTCATGCAGGACTGGAAGGTCAGCGCCCTGCCTGTCCTGGAGGGCGAGGGCCGCGTGGTCGGCGTCGTCTCCGAGGCCGACCTGCTGCCCAAGGAGGAGTTCCGCGACAGCGACCCCGACCGGGCCACCCAGCTGCGCCGCCTCGACGACCTGGCCAAGGCCGGCGGCCTGACCGCCGAGGACCTCATGACCTCCCCCGCCCTCACCCTGCACGCGAACGCGACACTCGCCCAAGCCGCACGGACCATGGCGCACGCCAAGGTCAAACGCCTGCCCGTCGTAGACGACGTGGGCATGCTGCAGGGCATCGTCAGCCGCGCGGACCTGCTGAAGGTCTTCCTGCGGACCGATGAGGAGATCGCCGAGGAGGTCCGGCGGGAGGTCGTGGCGCATCTCTTCCCGACGCCAGTGTCAGATGTGCAGGTGGAAGTGCGAAACGGCGTCGTGAAGCTCATCGGCCACGCCCGGGACACATCCCTGGTCCCGGTGGCCGCGCGCCTGGTCCGGGCCGTCGAGGGTGTGGTCGACGTGGAGTTCGAGCTGACGCGCTCGGAAAGCCCTGCGGAGTCGAACGCTGCTGACGCGAACGGCGGCGAAACCCTGTCTCCGGCCTGAGCCACTCCTCGCAGGAGAGCGGGATCCTCGCCGGGCCGTACTAGCGATTCGTTCTCATCTGTGCCGGTCTCCCGGTTTCAGTGCCCTTCCTGCCGCTGCCGGTCCTGGACCTGAGTGGCGATGACAGCGGCCTGGATGCGGCGCTCGACGCCAAGCTTGGCCAGCAGACGGGAGATGTGATTCTTCACCGTCTTCTCAGCCAGGTACAGGCGCTGGCCGATCTGACGGTTGGTCAGGCCCTCGCCGATCAGAGCCAGGATCTCCCGCTCCCGCTCGGTCAGGCCTTGCAGTCCGTCGGGCTGCTGCTCCTCCTGCTGGCCGCCGCGCAGCCGGGCCATCAGCTTGGTGGTGGCACTGGCGTCGAGCAGGGACTGGCCTCCGGCCACGGTGCGCACGGCGGACACCAGGTCCGAGCCCTGGATCTGCTTCAGGACGTATCCGGAGGCGCCCGCCATGATCGAGTCGAGCAGCGCCTCCTCGTCGTCGAAGGAGGTCAGCATGAGGCAGGCCAGCTCCGGCATGCGGGAGCGCAGCTCCCGGCACACTGTCACGCCGTCGCCGTCCGGCAGACGGACGTCGAGGACGGCCACCTGCGGGCGCAACGCGGGGACACGCACCAGTGCCTGCTCCACGGTGCCGGCCTCGCCGATCACCTCGATGTCCTGCTCGTCGTTCAGCAGGTCGCGCACCCCGCGCCGCACCACCTCGTGGTCGTCCAGCAGAAAGACCCGGATCGGGTTGCCGGCGCCGGGCTGCTCGCTGTCCGCCATCAAACTGCTCCCTGGTTCCGCGTTCCGCACCGATGTCCGCTCGTGGACGGAATCGGTCCCCCGTTCAGAGATCCTTTCCCGTATCCGGGCCGAAGGGCCAGGGCCGGGCGGCCCTGTGGTCCACCCATAGTGCCCCGCGGCCATGAGATACCTCTGCCGCCAGAGTACGAAACGGCCCGTCGCCCCCTTCAGTGGTCAGGTGCCACGGCTCTCATGCTCTGGGAAGCCGAAGCCGAACGGGTCACACATACCCGAATCGCACCATCCCCAGGGTGAAGGTCCAATGGCCCGCTGCTGGGGCCCGACAGCCCTGGGCCGGGACCGGTGATCGCAGGAGTCTGGAGCCGCTGCGAAACGATCAGAAGGAGCGGAGCACATGACTGCCAAGGACACCAGCACCCAGGTCACCAGCACCGCCGCCGTAGAGGTGCGTGTGGAAGGCGATGTGGACGAGGAAGCCGTCGCATACCTCCGGGAGAAGGTCGACGCGGTCCTCGGCCGGCCCGGGGTTCCAGCCGTGAGCGGTGCGGTGAGGGTCGCCAGGGCAGTGGCGCACCACGCCGAGCGGCCCTGGTCCGCTGGAGCCGAGCTCGTCGTGGGGAACGCCCTCGTGGTCGTGCATGCCCAGGAAGCCACGGGACATGAACTGGCGGACCGGCTGCAGGACCGGCTGCGCAGCCAGATGAACCGGGTCCTGCACCGCAAGGAGGAGGCCCGCAGGTCGGCCACTCCGCCTCCGTGGCGCGGCGGCCGTGCCGACAGCGGCCGAGAGTAGAACCCATCGTGAGCCTCCGCTGCGGCGCGGTCGCCCTCCTCCGCGTACGTGTGGTTCCTGCGCCTCGGCGAGGGGGCTGCCCGGACGGGTCGCCAGGCCTCGCCGGACCAGTGCCGGTCAGCCCCCGGAAGGGACCATCGGCACCTGGGAGTCGGGGCCGGGCAGGACGAGAGTGAAGGCGTGAGCGGCACCGATCCCCCGCGGTGCCGCTCCCGTCCGCCCACCGTCGGCCACCGCCGACGGCTCTCGTCAACGGAGGCGCTCCCCAATGACCCGTCATGAGGCCGGAACCCAGGCGACGGCAGCTGCCGACGCGCCGTCCGACATCGCCATCGCCGTGGACCAGCTGGTCACGAACGGACTCAAGGCGCTCGCCGACTACGACGCCCTCACCCAGGAGCAGGTCGACCACATCGTCAAGAAGGCCTCGGTCGCCGCCCTGGACCAGCACACCACGCTGGCCCGCCTGGCCGTGGATGAGACCGGACGCGGGGTCTTCGAGGACAAGGCGGCCAAGAACGTGTTCGCGTGCGAGCACGTCACGCACAGCATGGGCCCGATGAAGACCGTCGGCGTCATCGCCCGCGACGACATCGAGGACATGATCGAGGTGGCCGAGCCGGTCGGCGTGGTCTGCGCGATCACACCGGTCACCAACCCGACCTCCACCACTGTCTTCAAGGCCCTGATGGCGCTGACGACGCGCAACCCGATCGTGTTCGCCTTCCACCCCTCGGCCCAGCGGTGCAGCACGGAGGCGGCCCGGATCGTACGGGACGCGGCCGTCGCCGCCGGCGCGCCGGAGCACTGCGTGCAGTGGATCGAGACCCCGTCGGTCGAGGCGACCGGCATCCTGATGCGCCACCCCGGCGTCTCGCTGATCCTCGCCACCGGCGGCAACGCCATGGTCCGGGCCGCCTACTCGGCGGGCAAGCCCGCGCTGGGAGTCGGTGCGGGCAACGTGCCGGCGTACGTGCAAAAGAGCGCGAAGCTGCGCCGGGCCGTCAACGACCTGGTGCTGTCGAAGTCCTTCGACAACGGCATGATCTGCGCCTCCGAGCAGGCCGTCATCCTGGACGACGAGATCTACGACGCGGCACTGGCCGAGTTCCGCACTCTGCACGCTCACGTGGCGACCGCCGAGGAGAAGTCGAAGCTGGAAGCTTTCCTGTTCCCCACGGGCCCTGCGAACGCGGGCTGCGAGCCCAAGGTCAACGCCGCGGCCGTCGGTCAGAGCCCGGCATGGATCGCCAAGCAGGCGGGCTTCACCGTCCCGGGCGACACCTCGCTGATCCTGGTCGAGGCCGAGCGGGTGGGTCCGGACGAGCCGCTGACCCGCGAGAAGCTCTGCCCGGTGCTCGCCGTGCTGCGCACCGGCTCCGAGGAGCAGGGCTTCGACCTCGCCGCGGACATGGTCGCCTTCCACGGCCAGGGCCACACCGCGGTCATCCACACCGAGGACCCGGCGCTCGCGGAGGCGTACGGCCGGCGTATGAAGACCGTACGGATCATCGTCAACGCCCCGTCCTCGCAAGGAGCCATCGGCGGCATCTACAACAGCCTGCTGCCGTCACTCACCCTGGGCTGCGGCTCCTGGGGCCACACCTCGGTGTCCAACAACGTCTCCGCCGTCCAACTGCTGAACATCAAGCGGGTCAGCACGCGCCGCAACAACCTGCAGTGGTTCAAGGTCCCGCCGAAGATCTACTTCGAGCCGCAGTCCCTGCGCTACCTGACCTCCATGCCGGACGTCCACCGCGTCACAGTCGTCACCGACGCCACCATGACCCGCCTCGGCTTCGTCGACCGCGTCAGCAGGGTCCTGCAGCGGCGTCACGAACCGGTCACCGTCCAGATCATCGACAACGTCGAACCGGAGCCGAGCATCGACTCCGTCCGGCGCGGTGCCCAGCTCATGCGCGACTTCCGCCCGGACACGATCATCGCGCTCGGTGGCGGCTCGCCGATGGACGCCGCCAAGGTGATGTGGCTCCTCTACGAGCACCCGGACATCGACTTCGCCGACATGCGGCAGAAGTTCTCCGACATCCGCAAGCGCGCCTTCCGCTTCCCGGTCCTCGGCACCCGGGCCCGCCTGGTGTGCGTGCCCACCACGTCCGGCACCGGCGCGGAGGTCACCCCCTTCGCGGTGATCTCCGACCCCGCCAGCGGCAAGAAGTACCCGCTCGCCGACTACGCACTCACCCCGAGCGTGGCCATCGTCGACCCGCTGCTCACCGCGGACCTGCCCCCGGCGCTGGCGGCCGACAGCGGCTTCGATGCCCTCACCCACGCCATAGAGGCGTACGTGTCCGTCTACGCCAACGACTTCACCGACGGCCCGGCCCTGCACGCGATCCGGCTGATCTTCGACAACATCGAAGCAGCGGTGAACGACCGCAAGGGCCGTCCCGACGCACGGGAGAGGATGCACAACGCCGCGACGATCGCCGGCATGGCCTTCGGCAACGCCTTCCTCGGCATCGTCCACGCCATGTCGCACACCCTGGGCGCCACCTTCCACATCGCCCACGGCCGTACCAACGCCGTCCTGCTGCCGCACGTCATCCGCTACAACGGCACCATTCCGGCGAAGCTCACGGGCTGGCCCAAGTACGAGAACTACCGCGCCCCGGAACGCTTCCAGGACATCGCCCGAGCCCTCGGCCTGCCCGCCTCCACCGCGCAGGAGGGCGTGGAATCGCTGGCCCGCGCGGTGGAGCGGCTGCGCGACGCCGTGGGCATCGAGCCGTCGTTCCAGGCCCTCGGCATCGACGAGCGCACGTTCCTGGACGCTCTGCCGCAGCAGGCCCTGAACGCCTACGAGGACCAGTGCGCACCGGCGAACCCGCGCATGCCGATGCTCGACGACATGCAGGAGATCATGCGCACGGCCTACTACGGGGGTGCGCTGGGCCGACCGAACGCGGACGAGGGCCGAACGGCCCTGGCGTGAAGAGCTTCGGTGCCGTTCCAATGACCTGATCAGCCTGTCCGCGACTCCAAGCCGGGTGCCGCGGACAGGCAACCACCACGTCTTGAAGGGACGACGCACATGCCGTACCGGCGCACCGGCCGCGACCACGGCGAAAGTCCGTGCAGCCGCCTCGCCGCCCCAGTCGAAGAAACGCAGCAGTGAGCAACGAGACCGCACGGAAGCCCGCCATGCCCATCGACACCGCTCAGCACCTCCCTGTCGGGCCACGCCGAAGCATCGAGCTGGACAGCGACGAAGCCCTCCGGCTGTTGGGCAGTGTGTCCTTCGGACGGATCGTCTTCACCCGTCACACGCTGCCGACCGTCCGCCCGGTCAACCACGTCCTGGACAACGGCGACATCGTCATCCGCACCCACGAGGGCGCGGCCCTGACCGCGCGCGCCGGGCAGGCCGACGGTCAAGGCGTCGTGGTGGCCTACGAGGCCGACGCCATCGATCCCGTCACGCACCTCGGCTGGAGCGTGGTCGTCACCGGTTACGCGCACCTGGTGACCGACGCGGAGGAACTGGCCCGGTACCAGGCACTGCTCAACCCGTGGGTGCACCGGACCATGGACTATGCGGTGCGCATCCGCCCGGACCTCATAACCGGCGTGCGGCTCGCCGCTGACGTAACCGGCGTGCGGCCCACCGCCGACCATGAGTCCGGCGGCGCCTGATCGCAGTCCGACTGCAAAGCCATGCGGCGTGAGAACCGTCCGGGTTCTCACGCCGCGTTCAGCCCGATGCCGCCTCCGCTCGCCGGGTGGCACGTCAGGCGTGCGGGACCACCGCGACCGGTGCGGCGGCGTGGTGCAGCACCGCGTGGGTGACCGGGCCGATCGCCGCGCCGATCGGCGTCCGGCGCCAGCGGCGGCCGACCACGACCAGGGACGCGTCGCGCGAGGCTTCCACGAGGTGGGAGCCCGCCTTGCCGATCACGGCCTGCTCCGTCACCTCGACGCCGGGGAACTTGTGCCGCCACGGCTCCAGCGCCTCGGCCAGGGCGCGGTGCATCTCCCCGGTGAGTTCATCGTGCAGTTCGGCGTTGAGGTCGCCGCCATTGTCGTAGTAGGGCAGTTCAGGGCTCCGGCCATGGACGACGCGCAGCCTCGCGGCACGCTGAGAGGCGGCCTCGAAGGCGAATCCGATCACGGTGTCGTTCGGCGCCGCCGAGTTGAGGCCCAGGACGACGTCACGGAACGGTGCGGCCCCGGACCCGAAGCCGCCAGGCTGGCGTTCGTCCTCGGAGCGCAGGCCGCCCCGCACGAGGACGACAGGCCGTCGGCTGCCCGCCACGACTGCCTGGGCGACGGACCCGACCAGGAATCCGGCCACGCCGCCCAGGCAGCGAGAGCCCAGCACCAATAGGTCTGCTGTTCCAGCCGCGCCGAGCAAGGCGGTGACGGGTTCTTCGGTAACACGGTCGGTGGTGATCTGCAGGCCCGGGTGGCGCCGCGCGATCATCGCTTCGGCCTCGCGAAGCATGCGGTCCGCCCGGCGAATCTGCTCGTCCGGGCTCAGGGACGGCTGGGGTGCCCCGCCCAGGGGCGCGTAGGGCTGCCGCCCAAGGGCGTGGACCAGGTGCAGCGGGAGGTCCCGGAGCAGGGCTTCCCTGGCCGCCCAGTCGGCGGCGGTCAGGCTCTCCGGGGATCCGTCCAGGCCTGCGGTGATGGTGCGGGGCATCTCGGTCTCCTTCGAAGTCACGAAAATCAGTGTCGATGCCGTGTACTTGGCACAGGAGAGGCCTCAGGTCCCTGTGCGGAGGCCGTCCGGCCCACACGCGGATGAACGTTCGATGGGCGTCGGCCGACTCACAACGCCCGCAGCCCGTGCTCCCGGAACTGCTCACGCACGCGTTCCGTCAGCTCCGGATCGGGCACGGGCGTGTCACGCAGCGGGAAGTCGATGCCGAGGGCGTCGTACTTGTGGGCGCCGAGTTTATGGAAGGGCAGGACGTCCACCCGGTCGACGTTGGTCAGCCCGGCCAGGAAGGCGCCGAGGCCGTCCACGGCGGAGGGGTCCTCGGTCCAGCCGGGGACGAGGACGTAACGGATGTGCACGGGGACGCCCAGCCGGTCCAGGCGGGTGGCGAAGCTGAGCGTGGGGGCGAGACGGGCACCGGTGAGCCTGCGGTAGGTGGTGGCGTCGAACGACTTGATGTCCAGCAACACCAGGTCGGTGTCGGCGAGGAGTTCGTCGGAGGCACGCGCGCCCAGGAAGCCGGAGGTGTCCAGCGCCGTGTGAAGTCCGGCCTCCTTGCAGCGGTGCAGGAGGGAGCCGGTGAACGCCGGCTGGAGCAGCGGCTCCCCGCCGGTGATCGTCACGCCTCCCCCGGCCGTGGTCAGGAAGCCCCGGTACGTGTGGATCTCCGCCATGACCTCGTCGACCGAGGTCTCCCGCCCGTCGCGCATGTGCCAGGTGTCGGGGTTGGCGCAGTACAGGCAGCGCAGCGGGCAGCCGCTGACGAACAGGACGAACCGGGTCCCGGGACCGTCCACGCCGGTGGACAGGTCCCAGGAGTGCACCCGGCCGGTCGCCGCCGACGGTGTCGTGACGTTCACAGCGACCCGTGGAAGGTGCGGCTGATCACGTCGAGCTGCTGCTCACGCGTGAGCCGGACGAAGTTGACCGCGTATCCGGAGACCCGGATCGTCAACTCGGGGTACTTCTCGGGGTGTTCCATGGCGTCCTCGAGCGTCGCCCGGTTCAGCACGTTGACGTTCATGTGGAAGCCGCCGAAGGTCATGTACCCGTCGAGGATGCCGACCAGGTTGCCGGCCCGCTCCATGGGGTTGTGGCCCAGTCCCTCGGGCGTGATGGTCGTGGTCAGGGAGATGCCGTCGCGGGCCTCCTCGTACGGCAGTTTCGCCACCGAGAGGGCCGAGGCGACGACACCGTGCCGGTCCCGGCCGTTCATCGGGTTGGCGCCGGGTGCGAAGGGCTGTCCGGCGCGGCGGCCGTCGGGGGTGTTGCCGGTGTGCTTGCCGTAGACCACGTTCGAGGTGATCGTCAGGACCGACTGCGTGTGCTCGGCGTCCCGGTAGGTGGGGTGCTCGCGCACCTTGGCCATGAAGGACTCCACCAGGTCGACCGCGAGGCCGTCGGCGCGGTCGTCGTTGTTGCCGTACGCCGGGTACTCGCCCTCGACCTCGTAGTCCACGGCCAGCCCGGTGTCGTCGCGGATCACCTTCACCCGGGTGTACTTGGAGGCCGACAGGCTGTCGGCGGCCACGGAGAGCCCGGCGATGCCGCATGCCATGTAGCGGTGGACGGGGTGGTTGTGCAGGGCCATCTCGATGCGCTCGTAGGCGTACTTGTCGTGCATGTAGTGGATGACGTTGAGCGTGTCGACGTACGTCTTCGCCAGCCAGTCCAGCATCCGGTCGTAGGCCGCCGACAGTTCCTCGTAGTCCAGGTACTCCCCTGTCAGGGCGGGCATCTCGGGTGCGATCTGCTCGCCGGTCATCTCGTCCCGGCCGCCGTTGATCGCGTACAGCAGGGCCTTGGCGAGGTTGACGCGGGCACCGAAGAACTGCATCTGCCTGCCCACCGCCATCGCGGACACGCAGCAGGCGATCGCGGTGTCGTCGCCGGTGCGCGGGCGCATCAGGTCGTCGGACTCGTACTGGATGGAGCTGGTGTCGATCGAGACCTGGGCGCAGAACCGCTTGAAGTCCTCGGGCAGCTGCGGCGACCACAGCACCGTGAGGTTCGGCTCCGGCGCGGGCCCGAGGTTGTAGAGCGTCTGCAGGAAGCGGAAGGAGCTGCGGGTGACGAGTGTGCGGCCGTCGGTGCCGATGCCCCCGATGGACTCCGTCACCCAGGTCGGGTCGCCGGAGAACAGTTGGTCGTACTCGGGTGTGCGCAGGAAGCGTACGATCCGCAGCTTGATGACGAAGTCGTCGATCAGCTCCTGGGCCCGGGCCTCGTCGATACGCCCCTCGTCGAGGTCTCGCTGGAAGTAGACGTCCAGGAAGGTGGAGGTGCGGCCGAGCGACATCGCGGCGCCGTTCTGCTCCTTCACCGCGGCCAGGAAGCCGAGGTACAGCCACTGCACGGCCTCGTGCGCGGTGGACGCGGGGCGGGTGACGTCACAGCCGTAGGAGGCGGCCATCCGCGCCAGCTCTCCCAACGCCCGTACCTGCTCGGCGAGTTCCTCGCGATCGCGGATGATGTGCGGAGCGGAGGGCCGGCTGTCCAGCAGGGCGCGCTCGGCCCGCTTGGCCTCGATCAGCCGATCGGTGCCGTACAGAGCGACGCGGCGGTAGTCGCCGATGATCCGGCCCCGGCCGTAGGCGTCCGGGAGCCCGGTGATGATGCCCGCCTTGCGGGCGGCTCGCATCTCGGGGGTGTAGGCGTCGAAGACACCGTCGTTGTGGGTCTTGCGGTAGGTGCCGAAGACCTTGGTGACGAATGGGTCGGGCTCGTATCCGTACGCCTTCAGGCCGTTCTCGACCATCCGGAGGCCGCCGTTCGGCATGATCGCGCGCTTCAGCGGAGCGTCCGTCTGCAGCCCAACAACCAGTTCACGGTCCCGGTCGATGTAGCCGGGTGCGTGCGAGGTGATCGTGGAGGGGGTGGCGGTGTCCACGTCGAGGATGCCCTTGCGCCGCTCCTCGGGGAACAGGGCGCTGACCTTGTGCCAGACGGCTAGCGTGCGCTCGGTCGGGCCGGTCAGGAACTCCGGGGCGCCTTCGTAGGGCGTGTAGTTGGCCTGGATGAAGTCGCGTACGTCGATCCGTTCGCGCCAGCGCCGGCCGGCGAATCCACGCCAGGCCTCGGCGGGTGCGTCCACGTCCGGACGGGTTGCCACGGTCATCACTGCCTCCGCATCGTTCGCCACACCGCACACGGACGGTTCCGTGAGCGGCTCCGCCGACGATGCTCCTCGCGTGCCCCTGCCCGGGGCAGGGCCGGCGGGAACCCGTCGCCGCGCCGTCCGGCCCCGCACCGTAGGGCCCTTCGGACCAGGTCACGATGAAGGTGCCCAGTGGTCAGGCGGAAAGGTGCAGGCCGTACATCGTGCGACCTCCGACGAGTTCGCGCCCGGTGACCAGTTCCGGCTCGATGCGCACGAAGACCTCCTCGGGCGAGGGGGCCCAGGAGCGCGGGCCGATCCGCTCCAGGCGTGCCGCCTCGGCCGGATCCGTCACGATCTCGGCCCGGCCGGTGACGACGGCGCTCCAGCCGGAATGCGTCTCCGCATCGGCCGCGTCCGCCTCGAACGCGACGACCGCGCCGTCGACCGCGCGTGCCAGCTCGGAGGCCGCCGAGGTGCGCAACAGTACCGCTCCGTCGGCGTCCAGGCCGAAGTTCACCGGCACGACCGCGGGCAGCGCATGGCGCGTGTAGACGATGCGGCCGATGGAAGCCGTCGCCAGCAGGCGCAGGCACTCGTGACGACCGAGTTCGCGGAAACCATCGTTCGGGTACATGAGTCAGCCCGTCCTTCGCCCGGTTGGGGATCACATTCCATGCTGAGCCCGCCGGCAGCCGCGGGTGAGGGCCACGGGTCCCGCCTTGGCCGGAGAGCGGCCCGAGGAAACGTGGCGGCGAAGGGGGGCCGGACGGCCCTTCCGGCACGCCCATCGGCCCGGATTTCCTCTGACCATGGCCGAAACCCTCACCTCATTCGCACCCCGCCACACCGAGCGTGTCGCCGGCGGGACGACCGTCCTGGAGCTGCGCGGTGAGATCGACATCCTCACGGCACCGCCCCTTGGATCGCGCCTGGACGATCTGACGGCCGTCGTTCTCCCCGACGTCGTGGTGGACCTCCGTGCCGTGTCCTTCATCGACTGTGCCGGACTCGGGATGCTGTGCCGGGCGCGGAACAGGGTAGAGGAACGGCACGGTCGGCTGCGTCTTGTCACTGACAGCAACCAGTTCCTTCGAATTCTTCGTGGCGCGAGGTTGGATGGCGTGTTCGAGATGTACGACCACCTTCCCTAAGCCTTGGCTGCTGTGCCCGCCACGATCCCCTCCGCCGCAGCGGGCTGACAAGGCCGTTGGCGAGTAACCCGCAACCACAGGGGCTGGACGCCCAGCATCAGGCAGTCGGATGACCGTGGCTCCAGGACCACGGCGACTCGGGCGGCCCGGCCGTTGAGCGTCACCACACCTGATCCGGTGCACGTCGCGGAGTGGCCGGGCCCTCCGGGCCGTACCCGAGGCGAACCAGCATCTGCGCATGCCCGGTGCGGTCCGGCACGTGGCTCAGGTCGCGGCGCAGGTCGGGCCACTCCATCGGCTGGTGGAGCAGGGAGGCACGCATACCGTGCGCCGTAGCCGCCAACAGGACGTGCTCCAGCGCCTGTCCGGCGCGCAGCCAGTCACTGCGCCGGTCGTGCCCGGTGGTCAGCAGGGCTATCGCAGGAAGGGACTCGAAGGGCTGGGCCGGCAGCCGCTCAGGGCGCCGCTGAGCGGTGAAGTCACGCATGGGCAGCCGCTCGCGCGCGTCCTGGGGCCCCAGCACCGCTTGCGGTATGCCGACTCCGGTGGGATCGTCCGGGTCTCGGTGCACCCATCGGCGGCTCTCCACTGCCCGGTCGGCGTCGGCCCGGTTGCGGTGCTCGGCTTCCGTGGCCACGCGCAGCACCCGTGCCGTCTCTGCGGCCCCGGGAAAGCTCAGTGAGGCACCTTCTGTATGAGCAGCTTCCGCGAGTTCGGCTCGAACGTTCGGCGGAAGCGGCCTGCCGGAGAAGGGGACCCTGCTGCTGTGCCTGCGCCAGATCATCGGGTAAAGGTCGGGGCGGTGCCCCGCAGCGTGCCGCTGGCCCATCCCGGACAGTCGCAGGATGGCCAGCACGCTCGGGTCCTCGGGATCCGGCAGCAAGCGTACGACGGGCGCCCAGCCGAAGTGGGTCGCCGCCACACGGAGGTTGAAGACCGCTGCGCCGACGGACAGATGCAGAGCCCGGCCGACTGGATCGGCGTGGGGCAGAGCGCGCTCGGGTGCGGCGCAGACCTCCAGCGCGACGTTGTCCGGGTCGAGCCGGAAGCGCCACGGCTGGGTGTTGTAGATCGAGGGCGCGGCCACGGCGGCCGAGATGCAGTCTTCCAGGGCCGCGGCGCCGAGGGGCGCGGTTCGCATGATGGCCTCCTCCGTAACGAAGTCGGACAGGTGCGGATGTCCTACGAGCGTGAGAGCACTACGGCAGAACGGTGACGGGCCGATGGTCCCCTTGCCGGGCCCGTTCAGTGCACACCGACCACGACGGACGGGCACAGAACCACGGCGGTTCAATGACCCGTGCGTGTGCTGGGCCGAGCGACCCGGCACCATCCCGGGCGTGGCCCGATCGGCCCTCCATTTCCGCCTGATCGGCCCATGCCACGGCACGCCCGCGGCTGTCACCTTCGTGTGCGTGACGACGAGGAGGTGCGGAGAGATGCGCGAGGACAGGCCCGCGAACAGGAAGCGCAGGCGGACGAAGGTGCCGCTGTGGCGATGGCGGAACAACCCGATCCGGCGACGCGACGACGTCCTCGAGGCATGGCTCGTGCTGGCCATATGGGTACTCATCGCGGTGGGTGGCACGGCGGCCGGTGTGGTCACGGCCCATGCAGCGGACCAGGTCTTCGCCCAGCAGCGAGCCGACCGTATCCCCGTCAGCGCCGTTCTCCTCGATGACGTCCCGCGTACCGCGACCTCAGAGATGGGCAGAGACCTGGCCTCGGCAAAGGTCCGTTGGACGAACTCCGACGGCTCCATGCGTAACGGCATGACGCTGGTGACCACTGGGAAGAAGGCCGGCTCCACGGTGAGGGTCTGGATCGACGGCCAGGGGAAGCTGAGCACCCAGCCACCAACCCCCACCAAAGCGGCCGTCGAGGCGGGACTCTTTGGAACCTCAGCCGCCCTCGCCCTCAGCGGCGTGGTGTTCGGGATCGGGAGCGCCGGGCGGTGGTGGCTCGACCGTCGGCGTATCCAGCAGTGGGACAGGGAGTGGACGCTGGTCGGGCCGAAGTGGGGCCACAAGACCAGTTGACCCGCGAACCCCGTGCAATGATCAACCGGCCGCGCCCAGAGGATGATCTTCAAATTCCGCCGAGCTCTTGTCGGCCGCAATGGTGCCGGACGTCCTGCTTCTGTGGAAGCAGTACGCGGCAATCCTGCGGTCCTGGGGGTTCTCGGTCTGGTACGGGATCCTCGACGCCGCCGACTTCGGCGTTCCACAGACGCGCAGGCGGGCGATCCTGCTCGCCTCCCGGTCCGTACGGCACAACCTCCCACGCCCACGCACGCCCAGATCGCCGAGCCGGAATCGCTGTTCGGTCCGGGCCGCGCCCGCTGGGTCAGCATGGCCGAAGCCCTGGGACGGGGCGCGACCGACCGGCCCGTTCCCACCGTCTGCGCCGGCGGCGGACCGGGCGGCGGGCCCGAGCCGTTCCCATCGGGCTCCCGCAAGACGCTGTCCGACGCCCGGGAGCGCGGCAGCTGGATGCCCAGGCCGGATGGTGTGGTCCTGCAGTCCCGTCGCGAAGGCGCTGGATGGGCGGCCCGGCTCGGTACCCGCGAGAACGGTGCCGCCGACGCTCCGGCGCCGACGTTCACCTCCGAGGCGCACCGCTGGACCTGGTCCCTGCGCAGCAACAGCCAGGCCAACGCCACCGTCCGTCCGCTGTCCGAGCCGGCGGGCACGCTGTTCTTCGGTCACCGCGCGAACGAGTGCACCTGGGTCGCCGAACCGGTGTCGGCTCCGGCCGACGACACGGACGTGCCAGCGGTGCCGGAGCCGATCCGGATCACCGCCCGCGAGGCCGGCCTCCTGCAGACCTTCCCCGCCGACTACCCCTGGGCCGGCAACAAGGGCCAGCAGTTTTCGCAGATCGGAAACGCCGTGCCGCCGTTGCTCGCCGGCCACCTCCTCGCCCCGCACCTCGGCGTCGCCCTCGCCCCCGACGACTTCACCCTCGCTGCCTGATGCCCTACGCCCCCGAACCCGAACCCGAAGAAGACGACCTCGACACAATTGCACCGCCCAAGCCGGTGTTCCACGTCGAGCAGGCGCTCCTCGGAGCCCTGCTCCTCGATCCGCACCGTCTCGGCGACGTGACCGGCATCGCCGCCGACTCGTTCTCCACCGCCACGCACGCCGCCCTGTTCGCCGCGATCAGCACACTGCCTCCGCCCGACCCGGCCGAGCACGCGAAGAACACCAAGTGGCTCGACCGAGTGCTCGCCACGGGCCGCCAGCAGGCGCGCGGACTGACCGCCTCCTACCTGCACACCCTCGTCCAGGTCTGCCCCTGGCCCCGCCACGCACCGGCCTACGCGCTGCCGCACCGCTCCCTGACCCTCACCGCGCGCTGGCACGACCGCGTCGACCCGAGGGGCGGCGAGGTCAAGGTGAGCACCGGCTGACCCGTCCGACAGCGCCGCCCCGCCGGCCGTCGTGCTCGCGGGCACGGTCCGCGGCCGGACGGAACTACTCCTGGGGCATAGGGGGATACGCGATCCACCGACGCTGAGCGGCCGACCACATGACCACGGTGCCGGGCGGCTGGGAGTCAAGGTCGAACTCCGCCATCAAGGTGTACGCCATCTGCCGGTCCTCGCGCGGTGGCGAGTCCTCCGTGATCAGAAAGCCCTTGCCCAGCGCCGCCCCCTCCGGCCGCTCCATGACGGCGCGGTGTCCCTCGCTGTTCGCCGGCAGCTCGTTGACGACCTCGCTCACGCGTTCCGCCGCCTCCGTGCCGTGACGGGCGCGCATCGTCGCCCAGAAGACGGCCGCGCTGCGGACGACCGTGACCACGGCAGCGAGCATCTGCACATACGGTTCGAGGTCCTCCACCCCCATGTCGGGTGAGTACTCGCGGACGTCACAGCCCGCGTCGTGCAGGATCCACGTGACCTTGTCGATCCGCTCCTCGTCCAAACCGGTCAGCTTCACTTCGACTACTGGCTTGTGCTCCATCGAGTTCCTTCCTGGGAGTATTGCCGTCTTGGTCCGACGGGTGGAAGCACCGAGCCCGGGCGGTGCCCGTCACAGGCCCGTGTACGCGAACGCCGCCCAGTGCCTGGGAGAGGCGAAAGGCGCTCGGTCGGGCGGGCCCCCGATCGTCGGCCCCCACCGGTAATAGGCCTTGCCGTACCGGGCGTTCAACTCCCGCGCGGTGGCGGTGCGCAGTGACCGCTGCGCCGCCGCCAGAGCGGACGGACCACAGTGCCCGGCGCGAATGTTGTCGTAGAACATCCTCAGGACGAGGGCCGCGGCGTCCTCCTGCACCGTCCACTGCGCGGCCACGACCGCCGCTGCGCCCGACTGGACGAGTGTTCCCGGCAGGCCCAGGGCCTCGTCGGGAAGCCGCCGGTCGACGATGTGGCCCTCGCATGCCATGAGCACGACGAGGCGGGCACGGACTCCGCCGTGCGAAAGAACCTCCCGTACCGTCACCACGCGGTCGCCTCCGACCAGGGCGCTGTCCAGGGCGTCGCGGCGGTCGGCGCGCCCGTGACAGTGCAGATGGACGATGCCGCTCCGGCGGAGTGTCGCAGCCAGCTGGTGGCCGGAGGCGGATTCGCCGGCAAAGCCCCGGGCGGCTCCGACGTCCCCGGCGAGGGTCCGGCCGCGTACCAGTACGGGGAGTCCGCGTGCGGTGCGGACCACGGCGAAGCTCACCGGCAGCGCCGCGAGATCCTCCGTTCCGCTGGATGCGGCGTGTCGGAGCAGCCGGGCGTTGGGGGCGTACCGCACCCCCCGCAGGGCGGGCAGTTCGAGGAGCAGCGCGGCGTGCAGGGGGAGGAAGGACAGCGTGCCCACGGCCACCAGGGTCACCAGCGGGCATGCGGCGAGGTCCGCGGCGAGCGGACCGCGGCGGAACTCCTCCACCAGCGGCCGGAGCGCCTGTCTAAGCTCCTGGAGCACGATCTCCGTGCTTGACCCCGGTTCCCCGACGTCCGAGGCGTGGGCCATCCCTTCGGCCCGGAGTTCGGGCAGGAACACCGCCCGTGTCCTCCCGCGGGTGGGGACCACCACCGCGTATCCGGTCCGCGCGGCCGAGGCCAGGTACACCACCGCGCCATGGGCGGCCGCTTCCCGGATGGCGCTCGGCGCCCGGGGGCGGTTGCCGTGGTCCGGCCTCAGGAGACGGCCCGCGGCCTGCTCGGCCTGCCACAGGTCGCCGCGGGCCCGGAGCAGCGCGGGGAACTCGTCCGCCGATGGCGCCCGCGGCGAGCCGGGGTTCGCGGTGCCTGTCCGCGTGAGGTGGAGGCGGACCTGCTCCGCCACGTTCCGCTGGGCTGCCAGCAGATCGTGCACGGCCTGGCGTCCCCGTTCCCCGAGCTGTTCCAGATCGTTCAGCCGGCCCAAGTCCGTCCCGGAAACCATGCTGCTGAGGAGGATCGCGCGGCTCTGTTCGAGGACGTGCGCGGCCGTGTCCGCCTGACGACGGCTGCGCAGAGTCCAGTAGCCGGCTTCGGCGGCCGCGCCCTGAGCGGCCGCCATCAGGGCCATACGGCCGTCGACGCGGCTCAGCGGTTCCTCGGCGAGCACGGCCGCCTGGTGACGGAAGGCCGCCGCGGCCTCGCGGGCCAGGCCGGTGCTCACCGCCGCCTCGGTCCACGCGTGCGCGGCGCTGACACGACCGATCAAGTTGGTGGCCGCGGTGGACTCGGCGGCGCGCCTGAGGGCCTCCACCTCGGTGGTGGGCCTGCGTGTCCAGGGCCTCACCGGCGGCCCCGGCGCGCGTGCTCCCAGGCGAAGACGCAGGCCATGCAGTTGTTGGCGGCAGCGGCGAAGGGAGCGCCCTGGGCCAGCATGCGGCGGCGGAGCAGCCGCTTCGCGCGTCGCATGTCCCTGTCCGGGCTCCCCTCGGGGACCCCGGGACGGATGGCCGGGTCGGAGTGCAGCGTGGCGCGCCGGATCAGGCCTGTGGCCAGGCAGAGCCGTACGAAGTCCTCGAGGGTCGGTTCGGCGGGGCACTCGCGCAGTACCCGCTCCAGCGTGTCCACCGCCGTGTCCAGCACCATCAGGATGTCCCCGAGGTTCGGGAAGGCCGGGTCGGGATACTCCGTCGCCGCGTGACTCCACTCCGCCCGGGTGTGCTCGCGCTTGGCCAGCCGCTGGATGCGCAGGCCACCGGGCGGGCTCGCGTCGGCGGCCTGCCCGTACCGCGTGACCATCGCCCCGAGCAGCCTGCCCCGCAGCGTGCCGGCCTCGTACGCGTCCCGGACCGTGCTTCCGTCGCCGTCGCCGTCGCCGTCGCCGTCGCCGTCGACGCCGACGTCTACGGTGAGCGGCCGGGGGACGTCGGCCTCGATGTACTCCGTGAGCTGGTAAACCGCGAGCGCGCGCCGGTCGGCATCGGCCTCGTACCAGGCGCCCCACATCCTGGGGTCGCGCCGGGCAGCCTCGGCGAGGATGCCGAGGGCGTCCGGCAGTTTCCCGCCGTCCCCGGTCTGCTGGGCCAGTGTGTTCTCGACGTCGTTGCGGAGGTTTGCCAGGGCTCCCAGCCAGTGGGGGTCACCAGCCGCCGCCAGTTCGTCCCGGACGAGGCGCCATGCCTCCTCGCCGGCCTCCTGGGACCGGTCGACGATGCTGTGCATGATCAGGGCGCGCATGAGATTGCCCGTGGCCAGACGCCGCGAGGGGACGTCACCGGACAGCTGCACGGCCCGTCTGGCCACCTTGGCCGCGTACGCCGCGGCGGACGGCGAGCGCGGCTCGACGTCGCTCACCCTCATCTGCCACAGGTCCAGCGCCGGACCGTAGCCGCGTGCGTAACCAAGCATGAGGACGGCGAGAACGGCGAGGCCGACCGCCACGGCTGCGCCCGGCGGCGCGTGGAACACCCACATCGCCCAGGCCGAGGCGAGGACCGCGGGGAGTACCGCCCAGGATCCCGCGACGATCCGCGCCCGCCACGAGCCGTCCATCGTCGTGCGGTGGTGGTGGTGCCAGGACTGGCCGGCCACCACAATCAGGAAGACGCCGACGACAACGGGCACCGAAGCCTGCTGCCATCCGGTCATGCCCTCGGCGGCAGCCATCAGCCAGGCCACGCCGACTGTCGCCACGCACAGCGTCACGAGCCGGACAACGACTCCGCGCTTGCGCGCACCCTGGTACTCAACCACGGTTCGCCCCCCGGGTCGACGCACGGTTGCCACCACGCCCCCCGGCACGGCCCGATGCGCCAACTGACCCTGTGGCGAGCATAACGCATCGTAGGACGTTCGATACCGTCAGCGATCCCCGCATCTCCGCGCCGCAGGCCGCCGCACACGCTCACACGTCCGTGAACGACCCGTGCCGTCCGGCTCCCGAGGCGAACCGGGCGGCGCCGCACGCGCTGCGGCCTGAGCGTCGAGCGGGTCCGACTTCCCGAGCAGTAGGCGGGCCGAGCGGTCGGCCCGGTTCACTTCGAAGACCTGAATCTGCTGGGCCAGCAGGTAGCGGGACAGGACCGCGTCGAAGGTGCCGGTGCCCTCCACACCGGCCCGGCGCACCGTACCCCGCTTGCGGGCCCACACGAGCACCTGTCGGTAGCCGGCCGCCGTCGCGGGAAAGGACTCCGTTCCCAGAATTTTCCCGAGCGGGGTGATCACGGCGGCAACATGCACCTCGCCGTGCGTGTCCACGCCCAGGACGACCTCGCGCCGAACGGGCGGATCCGTGCTCGAGGTGGTGCTGCGCTGTCGGGTCGTCATGATGGTTCGCCTCTTACGTGGTGACGTGCTGGCTAGGGTGGATGGCACCGGCCCGCTCGGGCGGTCTGAACCGTGATGGCGCCCGAAACTCGGCAAGACCCCTATGGGGATACGCCCTGTGGCTCGGCATCAGCACGCGCCGTCTCGCAACGACAGTCGACAAGCCCGTGACTGGACACTCCGGTCATAGATCTCATGAGTCAGACCCCCGCCCGGGACGGCACTGCACAACCGTCCCATCGATGCCGACCCAACGGCTTCACTCGATCACTGCCGGATAGCTTCGTCCGAACCGGTGCTCGACCGGACCTGGGTGGGCTGACAACGAGTCGGCTTCGTCCACTGGTGACCGGCATTGGCGGATAGCCTCATAGCCCGCTTCACCAGTTGTTCCACGTGTGCGTCCGTGGGTGTTCAGCTTCCCGTGCCGTGAGCACGGTCAGGGCGTCACCGTTGTCGGTTCGGCACGAGCGCGCGCCTCCGCCCACGCTCCTACGCCGGGTGTGGCACCACTTCATGCCGCCACTCAGTTCGCGAGGCGGACCAACACGGCTCCGGTGACGACGGCGACGGTAGCCGCCATGAGGAGACCGGCGAGAGCGCCGATCCCGGCGATCAGAAAGAGAGATTGGCCGGGGTGCCACAGTGGCATGGCTGTCGCGCAGAAGACGGCCAGTCCGGCCAGCCAGGCAACAGCGGTGGCAAGGGATCCATGTGCCGGCGCCGGTGATGTGGCGGCGCAGCACCCACCACTGGGCGGCACCCAGGCTGAGCAACAGGAGCAGCCCGTCGACGGCGGCCAGGCCGGCTGCGGCCGGCCGGTTTCCGATTCGCGGGAGCATCGCCGAGGGCAGCAGACCCAGTAGCCAGGCGAGGCCGGCGGCCACCGCGGTGGCCGCCACCCATCGGCGCGGCCGCAGATCGGGCAGGACTTGGTGCAGCACGTGGGCTTGAGCCGCACCCAGCAAGATCCCTCTGCCATTCCTGCCGCGACCAGCACTGGCCACTCGATCACCGTGGAAGTTCCGCCGACGACGGCTGCTGCTGCCGGAACGCAGAAGCCCGCCGTTTCCCCGAGTGTTGCCAGCACCGTCACCGGGCCCACAGTTGCCGCCCCCTCGCAGGAGCTCGCTCGGCGGCGTTGTCGCCGCACTCGCTCTGCCCGCCTGATAGGCGGCCGGACGCCTGATCACGACCATGGGGTCGTCGGGGCTGGTGTGGGCGTACGGGTGGCCTCTGCTGTATACGCGCTCCGCAGCGGAACGGCCGGGATGTCCCATCGGCACCAGGCGCCCCAGACCCTCCCGGGGCACGCCCCCCTGACGGGGCTCAGTGAAGTTGCGCCACCACTGCTTGGCGGTGGCGCGGCCGACCAGCACCACGGCCTGGTCGCCGTCGCGCGCGTACAATCCAGTTCACCACTCGCGGCCGACGTACCGCGGTGACTGCATTCGTCGGCGGCACGCTCCCTGTGTCCATGCCTCCAGAGTCTGGGCGGTCGCGTGGTCCTGGCCAGGGCCGTTCGTCTTCGACGGACGAGCCGAACGGCTCCCGCCTCGCGGAGCCTGGCAAGAGCCGGCCCCGCCACAGTTCGGGCAGGACAGCCCGGCACCTGTTTCGACGAAGGGCTTGCGGGAGCAGCTTGCGGTCGCAGAAGTACCAGCGCCCTCTCAGTCGGACGAGGACCCGGCGGGACCCCAACGGCCTGTACCAGGGGCGTTTGTATGCGCTGTGTATGCGGATCACCTGAGTCCGGCAGTCCGCGCACCGGCCCGGGCGAGCGGTGGACACCGACCGCCTCCACCACCAGGACGCCGGAGGAGCCGCTGACGCGCTCCACTCAGACATCGATCCCGGGAAACAACGTCCCGCTCGCTAGAGCAGGAAGCACTCTGCCGAAAAGGACCCGCGCTCCCCTCGCAGACCTCAGGATGCACGGAACTGCGGACAGAACCTTGAAACCGACCACTGCCCGCTCATGGGACCCACACCTGCTCATCGGATCTTCCCGGCCATACGGCACCTGACCTGCGCATAGACGCCACAATCGCAGTCCATCTCGTCAGTGGCCGAAGAATCTGCCTCGCATGCCATGCCCGGCGGGCACGCGGCGTCCTTGGCTGCTTCGATGGTGGAAGGGTGAAGGGAGGGAGACGCCGGTGTCTGTGGCCCGGGCGTTGTCGCCAGAGAGTCTGACCGAGCTGACCAGGGCGCTGGACCTGAGCGGAGTGTTCGCCAACGGCACACTCGGCGGTGTGCTGGCCCGGGCCCGACGTCTGGACCTGTTCGGCTTCCTGGTCATCGGCATCGTCTCGGGCCTGGGCGGCGGAATCCTCCGCGACACCCTGTTGCAGCACGGCACCCCCGTGGCCCTGACCGACTACACCTATCTCACGGTCGCCATCGCCGGCACCCTGCTGGCCTTCCTGGCCGACCTGAGCCGCCACACCTCCGGTTGGGCCTTCACCCTCCTGGATGCCTCGGCGCTCAGCGTATGGGCGGTCGCCGGCGCGCAGAAGACACTCGCTGTCGGCCTGGGCTGGCTGCCGGCCGTGCTGCTGGGCACCATCACAGCGGTCGGCGGCGGGGCCATCCGGGACCTGCTTCTGACTCGCACGCCTTCCATCTTCGGTGGCAATCCGTTGTACGCGACCGTCGCGGTGCTGGTGAGCGTGGTGATGGTTGTCTGCAGCCGGCTCGGCGCACCCACCGTAGGTGTCCTGGCCGGAATCGCGGTCGGCATCGCGTTGCGGCTGGCCGCGTTCCACTGGGGCTGGAGGCTGCCGGGCAGCCGCGACTGGCGGCCGGGGCCGGTCAAGGGCCGGGAGCCCTGACATGAACCGGCGCTGGGACCACCAGCCGAGAGGGAGGAGTGCACATCCATGACGCTCAAGGACTCCGCGGATGCTGTGCTGGCCGGGCTCGGTGCTGTCCGGTCCGAGCTCGAAGAGGTCTACAAGGACTTGCACGCCCACCCCGAGTTGGGACACCAGGAGCACCGCGCCGCGGCCGGTGCGGCGGAACGCCTGAGAAACTGCGGCTACCGGGTGCACGAGGGGATCGGCGGCACCGGTGTGATCGGTGTGCTGGCCAACGGCGAGGGGGCGACCGTATTGCTGCGGGCCGACATGGACGCGCTTCCGGTCCTTGAGGAGACCGGTCTGCCCTACGCCAGCACGGCCGAAGCCACGGACGCCTCCGGCCGACGGGTGCCCGTGGCGCATGCCTGCGGTCACGACATGCACGTCACCTGCCTGCTGGGAGCGGCACAGCTCATGGCCGCCGCCCCGGAGGCGTGGCAGGGCACCCTGGTGGCCTTGTTCCAGCCTGCCGAGGAGCCGGGGGATGGTGCTGACCGGATGCTCACCGACGGGCTGACCGACCGTGTTCCCCACCCGGACGTCGTCTTCGCCCAGCATGTGCTTCCCTATCCGGCCGGGCAGGTCGGCACCCGCGCCGGATCCTTTCTCTCCGCGGCGGACAATGTGAAGATCACTGTCCATGGCCGGGGTGCTCACGGCTCGGCACCGCAGGCCGCCATCGACCCCGTGGTGATCGCCTCGATGATCGTCGTCCGGCTCCAGACGATCGTCTCGCGCGAGCTGGCCGCCACCCAGCCGGCCGTGGTCACGGTGGGCTCCGTTCAGGCGGGCACGAGCGGCAACGTGATTCCGGAGTCGGCGGAACTGCTGGTGAACGTGCGCACGTACGACGACGAGACCCGGCAGGCCGTCCTGGCCGCCCTGCGTCGCATCGTCGATGCCGAGTGCGACGCATCCGGGGCGACTCGCGCGCCGCAGATCGAGGAGGGCACCCGCTTTCCGCCGACCGTCAACGACGACGGGGTGACCCGCGAGGTCTCCGACGCTTTCGCCGCGATGTTCGGGGAGCGCGCGGTCACCATCGAGATGCAGAGCGCCAGCGAGGACTTCAGCCGGATCCCGGACGCCTTCGGCACCCCGTACACCTACTGGGCCCTGGGCTGCGCCGATCCGGACGCCTACCAGGCGGCCCGGCAACGCGGCACCGTGGCTCAGGAGATTGCGGTCAACCACAGCCCCCGCTTCGCACCGGTCCTGCAGCCCACCCTGGACACCGGCGTCCAGGCCCTCGTTACAGCCGCACTCACCCATCTCGGGAAACCGGGCCGTACGAGCCGATGAGCCTTCCGGCGCCGGTTCGCCTCTGATGCCGCAGCACAGGGCAATCGACCGCCTCGGCGGCAGTCTGCGCAGCTGGCGCGGCTTCGGTTCTCAGCGCCGCGCTTCACACCTCCGTCAAGGAATGCGGGTGGGCGGCGGTGAACGCACGCGGTCACCTGGACGGACCTGCTGGCACGCGCTCCACTCCCGGCCGTGGTTTCGTTCCTTGCGGAACTCCCTGCCCGCCGGAGCGCGCGATACCCAAAAACGGAAGAACGCAAGACGCGCACTGAATTGAATCGAGGAACCGATGACTACGTACAGGGTCGGCTACTTCGTGGGAAGTCTGGCGACTCCCCCGGCGTCCTCGGCACTGCCCTAGCCAAGCAGAGACTGCGCGGTGTCCTGAGCTTCTGTGACTCGCCGCAAATGAATGCACCGGAGGCATATGTCAGATTCAATCCCAATGTCTTCACCGGTGACGGTGGAGTCGTCGACGAGCATACGGAACGTTTCCTCCGAGACTTCATGGAGGAATTCCGGGATCACGTGGTCCGGGTTCTCACCGTGCTCCCGCGGAAATCATGAAGAATGCGGGTCTGGGGGCGCCACCCTCGATGAGAAGCGACATGAAGGGGTTCGTATGGGTCAGCCGCGGATGAACGAAGAGCGCTTCTACTTGTATCCCATGAAGCGTGTAGCTGCCGTTCTGGACAACAAAGAACGGTATACGGCTGCTTGTCATCAACTGGAACAAGCCGGGATCAATCTGTCCCGCGTGAACGTGCTGAAGGGGCCGGAAGGGCAACGACTACTGGACAGCAAGGGAACCTCGCATGGCCTTTACGGCCGCTTCATGCGCGGGCTGCAGCACGGGGGGTACGAAGGTGAAACGGTAGCGGCCCACTCTGCCGCCTTGAGCCAGGGAAAATGGCTGATCTTCGTTCCGGTGCGGGGCAAGGACGAGGCCAGGCGGACGGTCGACATCCTCCGATCGCACGGGGGTAGCGACATTTTCCACTTCCGCCGATGGGCAGTGCAGTTCTTTCCCCCGACCTATCGATTGATGCCGTAACGGACTACGACGCCTTTCGCGCCCTGCACCCTGGTGTTCCCGACGTCGGCGAAGGAGGCGGGCATGGGGCATCCGGCCGCCGGCCTGGACGATCTGACCGCCTTCCTGGCCCGCCTCACCGCCTTGCTGCTGCGTTCTTCCGGCGAGGGCGCCTACTCCATCGAGCGGGCTGTGCACACCAGCGCTCGCGCCTTCGGCGGCGAAGCGTCCGTAGTCCTCGTGCCCGAAGCGGCCGTGCTCTCGATCGTCACGGCCGACGGCCGGATGCGCACGGTGTGCGTGCACGGCTTCCCGGAGGTGATCCGGCTCGACCAAGCCGCTGGGCTCAAGCCCTTGCTGGCCGACGTAGAGGCGGGCAAGGTCAAGGTGGCCGAGGCCGACCGCAGGCTGGCGCGCATCGAGGCGGCACCGCCTCCGTACCCGTGGTGGCTCAAGTTCCTCGGCGTTCTGCTGTTCTCCCTGGGCTTCGCCCCGCTCGTCCAGCCCACCTGGTACGAGATCACCACCACAGCCGTCCTGGGCGCGATCGCCGCGGCACTCGTGGTCGCCGCCGTTCATGCACCGCGACTGTCCAAAGTCCTCCCCCTGGTGGTCTCAGCCGTCGTCTCCGTCGTCACCATCGAAGTGTTCACCGGCGATCCGGCGCACGGCGGCCCGGTACTGCTGATGCTCCCAGCGCTGTTCTACTTCATTCCCGGTGACTTCCTGAGCGCATCGACCACCGAGCTGGCCGTCGGCCTCATCACCACCGGCGCGATCCGGCTCGTCTACTCCATATTCCTGCTCGTCCAGCTCTACCTCGGTGTCCTGCTGGGCGTCTTCGTCACCGGCACCCCCCTCAACGCCCTCTTCGACACCGCCGCCAGAGCCGACCTGCCCAAGTGGGCACTGATCCCGGGCGGGATCGCCTTCACCGCCGGCACGGTCCTGGCCTTCGCAATCCCCCACCGCTTCTTCGGGACTCTCCTCGTGCTTGTCTACGCCACCGTCGGTGTGCAGTCACTGTTCACCAAGCTGATCCGGGAGACCGGGGGCACATTCGTCGCTGCCGTGGTGCTGGCCGCCGCAGCCAATCTGCTGGACCGCAACCCCGCCCGCCCTCCTCGGTTGATCCTCATCCTGCCTGGCTTCTTCACCCTCACCGTCGGCTCGCTGGGCCTGCGCGGCCTGACCACCCTGGCCGGCGGCTACGTCATCGAAGGCTTCCAAGACCTGCAGAAACTCATCACGATCGTCACCGCCATCGCCATCGGACTGGTCGTCGGTATGGCACTCACGAATGCCCGCAACACAACGCGGACCACCTCTCGCCATGCCCCCTCGACGCCTCAGCGGCCGCCCTGACCATGTCTCTGCCGGACCGCCCACGGCAGCTCATGTGTAGACCGTGGGCCAGTGGCGCCTGCGTCCCGGCCAGCCGTGCGACTGGTCCACCGGTCGTCGTCGGCGGCCGCTGGAGCTCGAGAACCAACGGTGCCGGCCCAGGGCGCCGGATCCACCAGCACCTCGATCGTGCCGGAGGCACCGGTCAGCTGGACACTGACAGAGTGGCCCTCCTGATCCATGCGGAGGCGGCTGTCCGCAGCGATGCCTCCAGGGCTTCGAACGCAGTCGCTCCGTCCGAGCCACGAGAGCGCCTCGCGACCGCCGGCCGGAGCCCTGCGGCCCTATCCGATGATCCCCAAGGAGACGTGCCGGCCTCCGCCCCGGCATGGCCGGGGGGCGAGCAGCAGGATCGACTCCAGCGTGCCCGGGAAGCAGATCAGTCCCAGCAGGATGGAGTCCGCGCCAGTGACGCCGAAGAGAATGCCAAAGACACGTGGGGTCGCACCCGGCCAGACCAGGGCGATGGTGTCCAAGCCCATCGTGAGCAGGATGTGCCAGGCCACCGAGCGGCTGCACCGCCGCGCTCTCGCCGGCACGGCTGACCGAGGACGATCCGGGCGGTAACGCTATGACCGCTGTCGGGGATGGGGCGAGGTTGCGGGCGGCAGAGCCTGCTCGGCCCAGACGATCTTGCTGTCAAGGGAGTACCGGACACCCCAGCTCTGCGCGAGTCGGGCGATGATGAACAGGCCGCGCCCGCCTTCGTCGATGGTTTTCGCGTGGCGCAGCCGCGGCGCTAGGGCATTGCTGTCATGGACTTCGCAGGTGAGCGTGCGGTCCTTGATGAGCCGCAACCGCAGGGGCGGGGTGCCGTAGCGGATGGCGTTGGTGACCAGCTCGCTGACGATCAGTTCGGTGGTGTAGGCGGTTTCCCCATCCACTCCCCAATGGGTGAGCTGGTGTTCGGTGTGGGCGCGCGCCGCGGCGACGGCTTTGGGGTGGGGGTCGAGATGCCAAGCGGCGACCTGGTCCGCGGGGAATGTGTGGGTGCGGGCGAGGAGGAGGATGACGTCGCCGTGGCGGGTGTCGTTCCGTAGCCGGTAGAGCACGTCGTCGCACAGATCCTGCAGGGGCCGGTCAGTGTGGGCCAGCACTCGTTGGAGGGTCTCCGGGGCCTGGGAGGTGTGCAGGAGGGATCGCGTGTAGAAGGCGAGGACGCTGCCGTCGGGGAGAGAGACCGTCGTGGCAGCGAAGGGGGGCCCTTCGGTCCTGCCCAGGAGAGGTCCGCTCGGTAGGTCAGGGATCTGGGTGCTCCCATCAGGATGGGCGATGACGGGTGGGGGGTGGCCGGCCAGGGCGATAGTGCAGGTCCCGGCGAGCGGGTCGTAGACCGCGTACGCGCAGCTTCCCATGAGCGGCATGGGGTCGCCGGGCGGCAGAGCGGCGCGTTCCTGCGCCAGGCTGATGGCGGTGTCGTTGAGGCGGGCGAGGAGCTCGTCGGGCTCCAGGTCGAGCGCGGCCAGGGAGTGTGCGGCGGTTCCTATCTGTCCCATGGTGGTGGCCGCATGGATGCCTTGACCGGCCACTTCGCCCACCACCAGTGCGGTGCGGGCGCCGGACAGGGCGAATGTGACGAACCCGCTGCCTCCACCGGTTTCAGAGGGCACCAGTATGTGCGCGGTTTCAACGGTCGTCTGCGTCGCAACCTCGGGAAGCAGCAGGTGGCGCTGGATCGTCAGGGCGATGGTGTGTTCGCGGGTGTAACGGCGGGCGTTGTCGATGCACAGTGCGGCGTGAGCGGCCACTGCTTCGGCGAGGGTGACATCGCCCTGGTCGTAGACGTCGCCCTGGTCGGTGCGGTACAGGCTCATCAGTCCCAGCACCTTTCCCCGCAGGGTCAGGGGTGCTGTGATGAGGCTGTGGGCGCCTGAGGCGCGGATCGCTTCGGCGCGCTGCGGGACGGCCGCCAGCCAAGGTGTTTCGGGACCCAGGGCGATGAGGCGTGGCTTGAGGTCGGTCAGCGTCTGGGCGTAGGGCGTCGGGAACGGCAGAGCGCGCACGTCACCCACCGGATGTGCCTGGACCTGGTCCTCGCCGCCACTGCGGATGAAGGCGGCACGGCGCAGCGGCACCTCCCGTCCGAGGGGACTCGGCGGAGGTTCCTCGCCACGCGCCACTGCCTCCACCACGTCCACCACGGCGATGTCGGCGAGGTCCGGCACCACCGCCTGCACCAAATCCTCGCAGGTGGCCACAACGTCGAGGGTCTGTCCCACGCGGTCACGCACCGAGCCGAGGAGGCGCAGACGGGCGCGTACCTTTGCGCGTTCGGTGACACCGAGTATCTCCGTCAGCACTCCGAGGATCCTGCCCTGCGCGTCCTCAAGACGAAATGCCGAGACGGAGAACCGGTACTCCGGCCCCGGCGCGCCCTTCGGACGCACCGCCAATCGCCGCCCCCGAGCGGGCGCGCCGCTCTCCAGCACGCCGTGCAGCATCGCCTCGACCTCACCGGGCGCGGAAAGGTCATATACGTCGGTGAAGCGTCGGCCTAGGATCTCTTCAGGGGTGCCCGATTCCAGGACCGGCGTGTCGACGTTGATCCATAGGATACGCAGTTCCGTGTCCAGGAGCATCAGGCCGGCCGGGGATTGGTGGAACAGAGCTTCCAGTACTGCCGCACCCTCGACGGGCGAAATGGCTTCGTTGTGCGCCACGGCAACCCACCTCCACTGTCCAGCCTGCGCCTGGCTCCTGCGCGCCGCTCCCGCGCATCGTGCGACGTCCCCGGGCAGGCCGCCAGATCTCCGCCGCGATCGACGTCACCGTTCTCGTCTCGGTGGTCGGCTCCCACGTCGATGCCACCTCACGTCGCGACTTCCGGATCGCCCGGTGCGCAGCCGCCGTACTGAGCCTGGCGACGTCGGCGATCGGTGTGCACCTCAGCCGTGGCGGCGGCTCGGACCAGTGTCGCCGTTCCTTGAACCGTGACCCCCTATCGGTCCGCCGGCGTAGGCGATCGTCGCGTACAACGGTGTCCACACAACACCGAACGCCCACGGCGGAGGCTGCCACACCGGCTTGCGCAGGGACCTGTACCACCGAGCTGCAGAGCGCCAGCGAGGACTTCAGCCGGATCCCGGACGCCTTCGGCTCCCCGTACACCTGCTGGACCCTGGGCTGCGCCGAACCGGACGCCTACCAGACCGGCCGGCAACGCGGCACCGTGGCCCAGGACATTCCGGTCAACCACAGCCCCTCCGGTGAACCTTCCGGCCAGGTCGCCTCTGAATACGGCAGCCCAGAGCAACCGACCGCCTCGCCCGGAGGCCAACGAAGCCGGACGAGCCGCAGACACCGCCGATCACGGAGACGCCTCGTGACTGCGGCTGCCTACCAGTACGTCGACCTGCCCGATGCGTCCGTGGTCACGAGGCTGGGGGGTAGGCACTGCGGATCTGTATCCGGAGTCCCCGGCGGACAACCTCGCGATGCAGGCCGGTAAGCGACATCATCCAGGACGCTGGCGGACCGGACGTCTTCGCCCAGCTCCAACATCGCCGGAAACGGGTACCACGAGCTGGTCGAGGGCGAGTCGGTCACGTTCGACGTCGCCCAGGGGCAGAGGGGCCCCCAGGCGGGGAACCTCGTCCGCGGCGGACGCTCCGCTGGCCCGAAAGTTCCGTGTCGAGTGGTATCACCGACGCGGGGTGGAGCAGCTCGGTAGCTCGCTAGGCTCACCCAGAGGTCGCAGGTTCAAATCCTGTTGGCCTTCACTGCCCGGTTATGGGTAGTGAAGGCCAACATCGCGTCTGGGAAAGGCGTCGGTGTCGTTGCGTGTGCTGGGGAGAGCTGCTTCCGTCGGAGCGGTAGTGAGGGCGGCGTGGCCTCGGTCCTGGCCATAGGTGCGGGCAGCTGATACACAGCTCACCGAGCGCAGGGGCGAGTATCGAACTCCCGTCCTACGCTTGGTGGGGAAGCGCCCCGGTGCGGGCCGCCCCCTACAACGCACCCGCGTTTCCGACCGGCGAAGTCTCGCCGCAATTGGTTCGCCGCGGCACTTCCGAGGTGCTGTTGTGGTCCTCGGCGACCGTCGGTGGCATCCCCGTCGTTGACTTGCCGGGCCAAGGCGGGTGCTCCGTCGAGGACATCCGCAAGGAGGTCGAGCGCGATATTCGCTTCGCGAACATCACCATCATCGAGGTCACCGGCGCGAGCCAGTACGGTATCGGCGCTGTCTCCGCCCGCCTCGTCGAGGCTGTCCTGCGCGAAGAACGGGCGGTGCTGCCCGTCGCCGCCTACTCGTCTCGACGTACAGCAGATGCACGAGCCTGTCATGACGCCGGCAGAGCATCAGGCCCTGGCCGAGAGTGTCGAGATCCTGCGCGCAGCCGCTGAGCGGGCCATCTCCATCGGGACGACCTGAACGGCAACGCACCAGATCACGCCTGTTGCTCAGGTCCGCCGGTTGCACCGCCCAGCAGTTGCTGCATGGAGGCGAGGTCTTCGTCGACCAGGTCGCGTCGTGCCCGCGGGCCGCAGGCGCTCAGCAGGCGGGCGAAGTCGGCTTCTCACGGTGACTCACCGGCTCGACGAGGGCGGTCTGGTCGGTGTACGTCATCGCGGTTCATCCCATCGGTGCGGAGGTGAAGAGAGCGTCGGCACGAGGCGCGGCGGCTCTGTGTGCAGCGGTGGTGAACGGCGTCGTCCGGTTGAGCGGCACACGTGGGGCATCTGTATGGATGTGACATTCTGCGCACTGATGATTAAATAGTCAGATATCATCCTCGGCGCCTAGTTGCAGCGCAGGCAAGCCTGGGACGGCACGGACGGGAAGCTCCCGCACATGCTTGGCATCTCCGCGTGCGAAATCCGCGACAGCGTACGGCGCCCCCTCCCCGCCGTAGCCCGCCGTAGCCTGACGAGGACGCCGTGTCCTCTCGGCTTCACAGGTGGATGGGCAGATGGCGGGGTCCGCGAAGCATCGCGTTCTGCCGGTACGGGGGCGGGTCTTCGACCAGGCGGGCGCTGCCGAGATGGGGAAGCAAGGCGCCGAGCGCGGCGTACGCCTCGACGCGGGCCAGGGGTCCGCCATAGCAGGCGTGGATGCCGCTGCCGAAGCCGAGGTGCTGGTTGTCCGGGCGGGCGGGGTCGAACCGGTCGGGATCGCGGAACCGCATCGGGTCGCGGTTGCCCGAGGCCAGCACCAGAACGACGGACGCGCCTGCGGGGACGGGGGTGCCGGCGATGTCGATGTCGGCGTGCGGGATGCGCTCGCGCATGTGGACGGGGGGCTCGTAGCGCAGCAGCTCCTCCACCGCTCGCGGGAGGAGCTCCGGTTCCCGGCGCAGCCGGTCCAGCTGCTCGGGCTGGCGCAGGAGGGTGAGGGCGCCGTTGGTGATGAGGTTGACCGTGGTCTCGTGTCCGGCGATGAGGAGCAGTACGGCGGTTTCCGCGAGTTCCTCGTCGGTGAGCCGCAGGGCCGGGTCCGGCTCGTTGGCGAAGGCGGAGAGCATGTCGTCGCCCGGCTTGCCGCGGCGCTGTTCCGCCAGGTTCAACAGGTAGCCGCCCATCTCCATCCGCGCCTGGTCGCCGGCCTTGTCCGGCTCGGCGGTGTCCTCGCCGGGCCTGACGTCGGCGGCGGCGACGAGCGCGTCGGACCAGGCCCGGAAGAGGGGTTCGTCCTCGTGCGGCACGCCGAGCAGGCGGCAGATCACGGTGACGGGCAGCGGATAGGCGAAGTCGTCGACGATGTCGATCTGCCGGCCCGCCTCGAACGGCTCCAGCAGTTCCCTGGTGATCCGGTCGATCTCGCCGCGCATGCCGTCGACCCGGCCAGGGCTGTGCGGGGGTCCGAAGGGCCTCATGGCGAGGGTGCGCAGCCTGTGGTGTTCGGGGTCGTCGAGCCGCAGGAACGGGGGCTTGTGGGTTGCCTCGCCGCGGGTGCGGGGGTCGGCACTCATCCGTGGGTCGTGGAGCAGAGCGGCGATGTGGTGGTAGGTGCCGATCAGGTAGCTGCCGTCGGCCTGCGGCACTACGGGACCGGCCTCGCGGAGTTCCCCGTACAACGGGTAGGGGTTGGGACGGCTGGCGTAGTCGGTGATCCGTGCCAGCAAGGTCGCGGAGTCCATGACGGCTCCTCGTAGGGGGCGGGATGGGGGCTACACCACCGTCAGCCGGCGGTCGGGAAGGTGACCGGTGAGTGCGACGGTCGGGCCGTGGGACAGCACGGAGGGGTCCGGTACGGCGGACGGGATCGTGACGTCGGCCGCGATCGCACGGTCCTGCGCGCCGGGCGGCGGCGGGAAGGGAGCGGCGGTCTCGATCAGGTGCCGGTAGTAGTCGAGCGCCTTGGCCATGTCGACGGTGACCGCTGCGGTGACCCTGCCCTGGTAGCCGTAGACCATCGCCAGACGGCGGGCCTCCAGGGAGCCCTGGGCGATGACCACGTGGTCGGAGTAGGTGGGCACGCCCACCGACTTGATGTTGAGCCCGAACTGGGTCGACCAGAAGACCGGGATGGCCAGGTGCGGGCGCTGCAGCGGCCCGGGATTGACCATGTTGTGGGCCGCCACCTCGGCCTGCTCGACCGCGTTGCCCCAGTGCTCCAGGGACAGCATCTGATAGCCGAACAGCGGGTGGGGGAAGCGGGAGACGTCACCGGCCACGAAGACGTCGTCGGTGACGATCCCATACATGTTGAAGGCCCGGCAGCCTGCGTCGCAGGCGATGCCGCGCGGACCCGCCGCCAGCCCGGACTCCGCCAGCCACTCCACGTTGCGGATCGCGCCCAGGGCCACGACGCACACGTCCGCCTCGACGCGGCTGCCGTCGGACAGCTGCGCGCCGGTGAAGCTGCCGTTGCCGTTCAGGGCGGTGACCGTCACCCCGGTGCGCAGGTCCACGCCGTGGTTGCGCTGCATGACGGCGGCGAGCTTGGACAGGGTGCCGCCGAGCGCGCCCACCAGGGGTGCGGGACCCCGTTCGGCGACGGTCACCTCAAGGCCCAGTTCCCGGCAGGCCGAGGCGATCTCCGAGCCGGTGAAGCCGCCACCGATCACCAGCACTCGCTCCGGTCTCGCGGCCAGCCGCTCGGCCAGTCCCGCGCCGTCCTCGCGCGTGCGCAGGGTGAACACGCCGTCCAGGGCGCCTTCCTCCGGGTTGGGCCAGGGCCGCGCGCGGGTCCCGGTGGCGATCAGCAGCCGGTCGTAGGGCAGGGACTCACCGCCTTCGAGCGACACCCGTTTCGCCAGCAGGTCCACACCGGTGGCGCGCACGCCGAGGCGCCACTCGGCGTCCGGGTCCCGCCGCATCGGCAGCTCGAGGGTGTCCGCCGTCGCCTGTCCCAGCAGCACCTGCTTGGACAGCGGCGGCCGGTCGTAGGGCGCATGGGGCTCGTCCCCCACCACCGTCAGTGAACCCGTGAATCCTTCATCGCGCAGCGCCTCGGCTGCTCTCAGCCCGGCCAGCGAGGCGCCGACGATGACGATGCGGCCGTCTTTCAGGTCACCGGGCACCGGTGCTCACCTCTTCGCCCAGGAGGATCGCCTGCACCGGGCACGCGGCCGCGGCCTGGCGCACACGCTCCACCTGATCGTCGGGCACGGCCGTGGCGTACAGCAGCCCCTCCTCGCCGTGCAGCTCGAACACCTCCGGCGCGAGGAACACGCACTGCGCATAGCCCTGGCAGCGTGTGAGGTCGACAACGGTCCGCATCTCCACCACTTCTTCCTCCGCTGTCACACCCCCCTCCTCTCCAGCATGGGGCCAGACCTGAGTCCCTGCATGCCTTGTGATCGAGAGCTGGTATTCGGGCCGGCAGGGCGAGGGGGAAGGGGATGAACTCCTGGCAACGACGCCCCAGTCACTGAAGGGCGTTCAGGTGCGTCTCCTTCGACCAGGTGGTCCGGGTGACCCGAGTCACTGTCACGACTCCCCATTTCCATACGTCGTATGGTTATCCTGGCCGGGCGATTCCATACAGCGTATGGAACTGCTCGACCGACAACGCCCCACAACGCCAGGCGCCTCACATCGCCTGCAAAAGCAGCCGTTGGTGCAGATCGCACCGACCGGAAGGAAAGATCATGAAGAAGCTCACGAAGCGGATCGCTGTCGCCGTTTCCTCCGTGGCGGTCGCGGGTGTCGCCGTTGTCGGTGTCGGGGGCACCGCTTCGGCTGCGGCTCCCGCCTCTGTACATGTCCAGCGGTCGGCCGTCGGCGTCAACGCCGCCGACCACCGCTGGGACCACGGCGTGGGTTACCTCATCGAGCAGGGCTACTGCTGGGACGGAAAGCGTGGCTGGCACCACGACGACCATGTCGCCGGCTCCCTCTGGCACAGCCGCGACGGTCGCTGCTACCGCTGGGACGATGAGCGGCGCGGGTGGAAGTCCGACAGGTCCTACCGGCTCGACTGGAACCGCTACGAGAGCGACGGCCGGGGCTGGGACCACCACGACCGGAACCACGGTGACCGGGACGACTTCGGCTGCCATTACCACTGATCACCAGCGCGTCGGCGGGGGCACTGGTCCAGGCCGTGCCGTGGCCCGCGTGCTCCGCCGGGCTGAATGCCGACGGGTGGCACGTGTGTCCGGCCCGGCGGTGCGCGGTGGACCCTTGGTCCGCTACATGTGCACGGCAGGTGCGGCGTTCTCGTTCTGCCGGGGCACACCCGGGCGGCAGAGGAGGGCGGTGACGATCAGGCCGGTGACGAAGACGGCCGCCGACCACCAGTAGGCCGTGGAGTAGCCCGCGTGACCGGCCTGGGCCAGGACGTCGGTGTCCTTGGGATCGCGGCCGGAGAGGTAGCCGGTGGCGGCGCCGGATGCCATCGTGCTGAGCAGGGCGATGCCGATGCAACCGCCCACCTGCTGCAGGGTGTTGACAGCGGCCGAGGCGACGCCCGCATCGGTTGCCGCCACGCCGGAGGTCGCCAGGCTCATGGCGGGCGCGATGGCCGTGCCCAGCCCGATGCCGACGAGCACCAGCCGGGGCAGTACCTGCGTCACGTATCCGCTGTTCAGGTCCAGCTTGGCATGCAGCTCGACGAGGCCGGCGATCTCCCGCTTCGGGAGGCCAGATCTCCCGCTTCGGGAAGGAGATCGGGAACAAGCCGACGACCATGGTCATTTCACGGGTCAGCGTCACACGGCTGCCGTGCAGAGGCTGCGGAACCACCCCGCCGGGCGTGTTCCCCGATATGGCGGGGGTGGCTCCCGCATGTCGCAGCCTGAGATCGCCCGACTGCGGGCGCGGCTCAGGGGCCGGCGCCTGGGGCGCAGCGCCTCAGAAGGTGTGACTCAAAGGCTGGCGTCCCGGCCGTCACGATCGCCGGTGAGCCGGCCTTCCAAACCCGTGATCAGCGTGTCCATCACGAGGCGGAACATGTGGTCCTGGTCAGGGCCTTCAGGAGCTACGTCCACAGAGTCAGGGTCTGCTCCCCCGTCACCGTCTTCACCATCGCCAATGCCGGGGGGCTTGAGGGTCGACCACTGGCGGAGCGAGCCGCTGAGTTCGGCGGCGAGGACACCGATGACGACGGCGGCCATCAGCGCCGCGATCTCCGAGACCTCTGACTGCGGAACCCCGGCAGCCTCCACGATCGCGGTGAGCGCGGTCCAGAACGGGTCGTCGGGCTGGATGAAGTCGGGCTGGTGGCTGAACGAGTAGGCCATCAGTTCGGGGTGACGGTGCGCCAGGGTCCGGAAGTCAGTTGCGAGCAGGCGGATGCGCTCCTGCCAGGGAGCGTCCTCCAGCATCACGGTGCGGAACTGGGCGCCGACCATTCTCGTCACCCCGCGCAGCACCGCTTCCTTGTTCGGCACGTGGTGGTACAGCGACATCGGGTTCGCGTCGAGCGCGGTGGCGAGTTTGCGCATGGTGAGCGCCTCGACCCCGTCCTCGTCGATGAGCCGCAGGGCGGCGGCGTAGATCCCGGCCTCGGTCAGAGGCACGTCCCTCTTCCTCGTTCCCCGCGGGGGGCGTCTCACCTTCTTTTCCATACCTCGTACGGTATCAGTTTCGTACGCCGTATGGAAATGACCTGAATCACAGCGCTCACCCGGGCGGCCGGGCTTGCTTCGCGTTTCCATACGTCGTACGGTACTAATTCCATACGGCGTATGTTTCCGTACGGCGCCATGGCATACACCCACGTAGCGCGCCCTTGCCCACCCCCTCCACCCCCTCCGCAGAGGAGCAAGACATGACCACGCACTCCGCGAACGACCTCCGCCCCATCCGGTCCCCGCGCGGGATCCCCCTCCTCGGCAACACGCCGCAGATCCCCGACACCAATCCGGTGGAGTACTTCGGTGAGCTGTCCAAGCAGTTCCCCGAGGGCATCTACGGCATGGACATCGCCGGCATCGAGCAGGTCTTCGTCTACGACCCGGACCTGGTGGCCGAGGTCTGCGACGAGACGCGGTTCTTCAAGCAGATCGACAAGACGCCGCTGAGCCATGTGCGGGACTACACGGGGGCGGGCCTGTTCACGGCCCACCAGCACGAAGAGGAATGGGCCATGGCCCACCGGATCCTGCTGCCGGCCTTCAGCCAGCGGGCCATGAAGACCTACTTCGGGCAGATGCTGGAGATCGCCCAGAACCTCGTCGGCAAGTGGGAGAGCCGGGAGGGTCAGCCGGTCAACATCACCGACGACTACACCCGGCTCACCCTGGACACCATCGCCCTGTCCGGCTTCGGCTACCGGTTCAAGTCCTTCGACAAGGAGGAACTGCACCCCTTCCTCAACGCGCTGCTGGAAGCGCTGATCGAGTCGATGCGGCGCTCCCAGGAGCTGCCGATGATGACCAAGCTCCGCAAGGCGGACGACAGGAAGTACCGCCAGAACATCCAGCTGATGCGCGACCTGGTCGAGAGCGTGATCAAGGAGCGCCGCGAGGGGAAGGGCACCGGCGAGGAGGACCTGCTCGGCCTGATGCTTCAGGCCACCGACCCTGAGAGCGGCAAGCTGCTGGCCGACGACAACGTCCGCGACCAGGTGGTGACCTTCCTGATCGCCGGTCACGAGACCACCAGTGGTCTGCTGTCGTTCGCCACGTACTCGCTGATGCGCAACCCGCACGTGCTGGCGCAGGCGTACGCCGAGGTGGACCGCCTGCTGCCCGGTGACACGGTCCCGGACTACGACACGATCATGCAGCTGGACGTGATCCCGCGGATCCTGGAGGAGACCCTGCGCCTGTGGGCTCCGATCCCGCTGATCGCCAAGGCGCCCATCGACGACACCGTCATCGGCGACCGGTACGAGCTGAAGAAGGGAACCAGGGCCAACATCCTCATGGGCGCGCTGCACTCCCACCCCAAGGCGTGGGACCGGCCGGAGGAGTTCGACATCGACCGGTGGCTGCCGGAGAACCGCGCCCAGCAGCACCCGCACGCCTACAAGCCGTTCGGTAACGGTGTGCGTGCCTGCATCGGCCGGCAGTTCGCGCTCACCGAGGCCCGCCTGGCGCTTGCGCTCGTGCTGCAGAAGTTCAGGTTCTCCGACACCACCGACTACAAGATGGACGTCCGCGAGGCGCTGACGCGCAAGCCCGGCGACTTCCAGTTGGTCGTCCGTAAGCGTCAGGACCACCAGCGGACCGTCTTCGGCGCCGCGGACCTGCAGACCGGCGACACGCAGGCGCAGGCAGCGGTCAGCGGTGTCGGTGTGAACCTGACCGTCGCCTACGGCTCCAGCCTCGGCTCCTGCGAGGACCTGGCCCGCACCATCGCCGACCGCGGCGAGCGCTCCGGCTTCGGCACCACCCTCGTCAGCCTGGACGAGCTGGGTGACAACCTGCCCTCCGAGGGCCTGCTCGCCGTCGTCGCCGCGAGCTACAACGGCAAGGCTCCCGACAACGCCCAGCGCTTCGACGACCTGCTCGCCGCCGGGCTGCCCGAGGGCTCGCTGGCGAACGTGCGGTTCGCGCTGCTGGGCGCCGGCAACACCCAGTGGGTGGCCACCTACCAGGCATTCCCCAAGCGGATCGAGGAAGGTCTCCTGGCCGCCGGCGCCACCCCGGTCGTCGAACGGGGCATCGCGGACGCCGCCGGTGACTTCGACGGCATGGCCACGCGGTGGATGGACAACCTGTGGGCCACCCTGGCCGAGGAGTACGCCGCCGACACCTCCCAGGCGAGCGGCCCCCGCTACGAGGTCCAGCTGCTCACCGAGTCCGACGTGCGCCCCGCCATCGTCTCCGAGCAGGCGTACCCGCTCGCCGTGGTGACCAACGACGAACTCGTGGCCGACGCGACCGGCCTGTGGGACTTCAGCATCGAGCCCCCGCGCCCGTCCGCGAAGTCCATCACCTTCGAGCTGCCCGAGGGCGTCACCTACGACACCGGCAACCACCTGGCCGTCTTCGCCAAGAACGAACTCGCCCTGGTGGAGCGCGCCCTGAGGCGGCTCGGCGTCGACTACGACCAGGTGCTCCGGCTCGACCAGCCGGCCGGTGGCCGCACCCACCTGCCGGTCGGCACCCCGGTCACCGCCGGCATCCTGCTCACCGAGTTCCTGGAGCTGCAGGACGTGGCCAGCCGGTCCCAGATCCAGACGCTCGCCGAGTACACCGAGTGCCCGTGGACCCGGCCGCAGCTCCAGGCGTACACCGCCGACACCCAGGAAGCCGAGGAGCGCTACCAGAAGGAGATCCTCGGCAAGCGCATCTCGGTGCTGGGCCTGCTGGAGCGCTTCGAGGCGGTCGAGCTGCCGCTGGCGGTCTTCCTGGAGATGATGGGCCCGATCCGCCCGCGCTTCTACTCCATCTCCTCCGCCCCGTCGGCCAACCCGCGCCATGTCCGCCTGACCGTTGGCCTGCTGGAGGGCCCGGCCCTGTCCGGCGACGGCCAGTACCGCGGCACCTGCTCCTCCTACATCGCGGGCCTCGAGCCCGGTGACGTCGTGTACGGCTACGTCCGCGTGCCCTCCCCGACGTTCGCCCCGCCCGCCGACCCCGCCACGCCACTGATCCTGATCGGCCCCGGCACCGGCATCGCGCCGCTGCGCGGCTTCCTGGAGGAGCGGGCGACACAGCACGCGAACGGCACCCAGGTGGGCGTGTCCCAGGTGTTCGTCGGCTGCCGCCACCCGGAGCACGACTACTTCTACAAGCAGGAGATGGAGGACTGGGAGCAGGCCGGGATCGCGCAGATCCACACCGCCTTCTCCGCGGTGACCGGCCACCCGGCCCGGTTCGTGCAGAACGCCATCGCCCATGCCGCCGACACGGTGTGGCAGGCCATCGAGGACGGCGCGTACATCTACGTCTGCGGTGACGGCCGCCGCATGGCCCCCGCCGTCCGCGAGGCCCTCGCCGCCATCCACCGCCAGAAGACCGGCAGCGACGACGAGACCGCCCAGCAGTGGCTCGCCCAGCTGGAGGCGGACGAGCGCTACCAGCAGGACGTCTTCGCCTGACCGTCGCACGCCGTCAAGGCGCGCCGACCCCCAGCCGCCAGGAGGCGTGCGGACGTCCTGCCTCCCCCGCACGCCTCCCGGCCCCATCAGCCGTTCAGACACCCCATGGCACCCATGGCCCGAACCACCGGGCCGTGCCGCTCACAGAAAGCAGATCACCATGGACACCATGCTCGCCGGACGCTTCCACCTGGACAGCAGGAAGTTCGCCGTGGAAGAGGTCCCGATCCCCGTGCCGGGCCCGGGCGAGGTCCTCATCGAGGTCAAGGCCGCCGGCGTCTGCCTCTCCGACGTCCACCTGCTCGACGGTTCCCTCGTCCCACTGTTCGCCACCTCCGACACCATCACCGTCGGCCACGAGGTCTCCGGGGTGATCCACACGCTCGGCCCCGGCCTCAAGCGCGGCCTGCCCGTCGGCACCCGCGTCACACTGGAGGCCGGCAAGACCTGCGGCACATGCGCCGGGTGCGTGCGCCACCGCCCCTGCACCCAGATGCTCACCGCCGGCATCGACTACGACGGCGGCTGGGCCGAGTACGTCGTCGCCCGGGAGGACACCCTCATCCCCATCCCCGACAGCCTCCCCTTCGACCAGGCCGCGATCATCCCCGACGCGGTCTCCACCCCCTACGCCGCCGTCGTCGCCACCGCGGGCGTCCGTGCCGCCCAGTCCGTCGGCGTCTGGGGCGTGGGCGGAGTCGGCGCGCACAACGTACGCCTCGCCCGCCTGGTCGGCGCCGCCCCGATCATCGCCGTCGACCCGCTGCCCAGCGCCCGCGAGCGCGCCCTGGCCTTCGGCGCGGACCTCGCGCTCGACCCGGCAGCCCCCGACTTCACCGACCAGGTCCGCGCAGCCACCGGCGGACGCGGCCTGGACTTCGCCTTCGACTGCGCCGGCGTACCCGCCGTCCGCGACCAGGCCGCCTCCGTGCTCGGCCTGGGCGGCTCCCTCATCCTGGTCGGCATCACACCCCGGCCGCTGACCATCACCGAGGGCCTGACCTTCAACTACCTGCAGAAGCAGGTGCGCGGCCACTACGGCGGCTTCCCCGAGTCCGTCTCCGAGCTGGTGCGGCTGACCGCGGCCGGCCGCCTCGACCTGGCCCCCTCCATCACCGACCACATCCCGCTCATCGAGGCCGCCGACGCCGTCCACCGACTGGAGAACAAGATCGGCGACCCGATCCGCCTCATCCTCGTCCCCTGACGCCCGTCAGCAGGACGACAAGCCACCCTGGGCAGGGGTGAGTGGGCGCCGGTGCGTGAGGGAGCACCGGCGCCCACGGCTTTCCGGCAACCGTGGAGGGAGAAAGAACCATGCAGACGACCGACGCCCCGGGCCGTACTGTGCAGCGCAAGGATGCTCACTCCAACCGCCGACGCATCCTCGCGACCGCCCGGCAGAAACTGCGGAACGACCCCGACACGAGTCTCGACAGCATCGCTCAGGCAGCCGGCGTCGCCCGGCGCACCCTCTACGGACACTTCCCCAGCCGGCATGCGCTGATCGCCGACCTGACGCAGGAAGCAGGCCATGAACTCCGGCAGGCGTTCGCCAGAGCCCGTACCGCGGATGTCGACCCGGTCGAGGCGTTGACACGGATGGTGCTGGCGGCATGGACGGTGGGCGACCACTACCGCATGCTCATCGCCTTGGGACGGCGCCACCTGGGAGAGGACGAGATCCGCACCACTCTGGCACCGGCCCGCGCAGAAGCCGTCGCGACCCTACGGCGCGGTCAGCGCGAAGGCGTCTTCGCCGACCACCTTCCCGCACCTGTCCTCGCCCAAGCGCTGGAGGCACTCATGCTGGCCCTCGCCGAGGAGAACGCCGCATGCCCGTGGGCGGACCCTGACGGTGAGGCCGCGGCAACCGCGTTCCTCGTCGCCGCCGGCGTAGCACCACAGAGGGCCGCGCTTCAGGTGCGGGAGGTCATCGGGCGAGATCGGGCAGCGGGCGACGGGTGACCTCGTGGGCGTCGTCCGCAGCGAGGCCGAGCATGCGCAGGACCATCTCGGCCAGGTCGGAGGCAGCCTGGTCGCCGTCGAGGTCCGGGCGGTCCAGCCGGAGAGCCACCAGGGACAGCAGGGTGCCGCCCAGGGCGGACAGGGCGGTGGTCGCGTTGCCGCAGGTGAAACGGCCTGAGGCGATGCCGATCTCCAGGTCGCGCAGGGCGCGTGGGGCGAGGCCGCTGTCGGAGTGGATGTGGGACAGGCCGCGGTCGCGCAGGATTCGCATGAGTTCCGGGTGGGAGTCGGCCATCCGGGCGGTGAGCCGGAAGCCGGCCGCGACCAGCTCGGCGGGGTCGTCGATGCCTTCCACGCGCTCGTCGATGACCTGCCCGAACTCCTCCAGGGCGTCCGTCACCGCCGCGTCGAACAGCTCCGTCTTCGACTCGAAGTGGTTGTAGAAGGACCCGAAGCCGACATCGGCGCGCTCGGCGATGGCCTGGATGCTTGCGCTGGTGTCCCCGGTCTCCGCGAGGATCTGCCGGGCCGCGCGGACGAGCGCCTGGCGGGTCTCGGCACGGCGTCGCTCGAAGCGGTTCTTGGGCAGGGCTGACGTCGGCATACCGCCCAGTGTAACCGCCGTAACGATGACCCTGCCATTACTGATGAGATCCTCAATTATTTGGGCTACACCTATTGACGGAGAGAAACGGCAGAGTTGATGATTTCCTCATTACGGCAGTGTTGCTTGGAGGACACCATGTCCCACATCCCCGTTGACAAGGGCGGTCCTCTGACGCCCCACCAGGACCTCCACAGTGAGCAGGGCGCCCTACGCGGTGAACACCCCGGACGAGCCCGGAATCCGGTGATCAAAGTGGCGGACCTGGCCTGGCTGGAGTTCGAGAAGCCGGACCTGGACCGCGCCGAGGTGTTCGCCCGTGACTTCGGCTTCGCTATCGTCGCCCGTACCGAGCGGGAACTGTGGCTGCGCGGCACGTTCGCGGGCTCCCCGTGCATGGTCATCCGGCGTGGGCAGGCGTCCCGCTTCCTCGGGCCGGCGTTCCGCGCGGCTGAACGGGCCGATCTGGATCGGCTGGCCCGCGCGACCGGCAATGACGTCCGGGACATCGACGTCCCCGGCGGCGGACAGGCGGTCGCCCTGCTCGATCCCTCCGGCCTCCCGGTCCGGGTGGTGCACTGCGCCGAACCGCTGCCCGCGCTGCCCGGGCAGCAGCCGCTGATCCTCAACACCGGCATCGAAGGCCGTCGTACGAACACCACCCAGCGCCCGCCCCGCGAACCGTCCCGCATCCAGCGCCTCGGCCACGTTGTGCTGGAGACGAGGACGTTCACCCGCACCCTGGACTGGTACCTGGACACCCTTGGCATGATCGTGTCCGACTTCCTGTTCCTGGACGGGCAGCGCCAGCGCGGGCCGACCATGGCGTTCATCCGCTGCGACCAGGGCAGCACGCCCGTGGACCACCACACCCTCGCCCTGCACCTCGGGCCGGGCACCGGCTACGTCCACTCCGCCTACCAGGTCACCGACCTCGACGCGATCGCCGCCGGCGGGGAGTACCTGGCCGAGCGGGGCTACCGGCGCAGCTGGGGGATCGGCCGACACATCCAGGGCAGCCAGCTCTTCGACTACTGGCGGGATCCCGACCGCTTCATGCTGGAGCACTTCGCCGACGGCGACCTGTTCTCCTGCGAGCTCGAACCCGGATGGGCACCGATGTCGGCGAGCGGCCTCGCGCAGTGGGGACCACCGGTCACCCGTGACTTCCTGGGCGCCAACCCCTCCCCCGCCAAGCTCCGCGAGGTCCTGACGGCCCTGCGCGGCGACAACGAACTCGACCCCGCACGCCTGCTGGGCCTGATGAAAGCGATGAGCTCATGAGCACCAACGTTCTGCGCACCCCCGACGGCTGGTGGGCCGTCCGGGACGAGCGCGCCGTCCGCATCGAGACCAAGGCGGTCACCACCGCCGAACTGCTCGCCGACCGGGCCGCCGTGCAGGAGGCCGCCGCCTCCGGCGAGAACGGCACGCCCGTCGCCGACCTGGTGGCCCTGCCTCCGGTCACCACCCCCTGCCGCGTGGTCGCCCAGATGGTCAACTACCGCAGCCACGCCAAGGACTCGGGCTTCACGGGCGACATACCGCCCACCTTCTTCCGCAAGGCGTCCGGCTCGGTCAGCGGCCCGCACGACACGATCGTCCGCCCCACGCACGTGAACTTCCTCGACTACGAAGTCGAGCTCGGCCTCGTCATGGGCGCGACGCTCCCGGTGGGCACAGTTGTGGAGGAGCAGGACCTTCCTTCGTACGTCGCCGGGCTCGTCCTCACCAACGACGTCAGCGCCCGCGACGTCCAGCTGACCAAGACCCAGTTCTACGAGAGCAAGTCCTACCCGACCTTCACCCCCACAGGCCCGTACCTTGCCCTGCTGGAGCCGGAGGACTTCGACCGTCTGATCGACCTGCGACTGCGGCTGTCGGTGAACGGAGTAACGCGTCAGGACCGCACCCTGGCCGACATGATCGTGCGGCCCGCGCAGGCGCTCACCCTGCTCGCCCGCTTCCAGACCCTCGCCCCGGGCGACCTGCTGCTGACCGGTACGCCCGGCGGCACGGCCCTGAAGGCCCCGCCCAAGCCGGTCGAGAAGATCGCCGCGCTGCTTCCGCCCGCGCTGAAATGGAAGGCGTTCTTCAACGGCCAGGCCAAGAACCCCCTGTACCTGCGCGACGGTGACCTCGTCACCGCCACGATCGCCACCCCCGACGGGCGGATCGACCTGGGCGAGCAGCGGACCGCTGTGGCGGACGCGACGTGAGCGCCGCATCCCGGAGACCGGTAGTGATCATCGGCGCGGGACCCGTCGGAGTCACGGCCGCGCTCCTGCTCGCCCGGCACGGAGTGCCCAGCCTGCTCCTCGAACGCCACCGGGACATCTACCCCCTGCCGCGCGCCGTCGTCGTGGACGACGAGGTTCGCCGGATCCTGCAGAGCGTCGGCGTCCACGCGGAGTTCGCCACCCTCGCCAGGCCGGCGCCCGGGTTGCGGCTGCTGGACGCCCGGCGCCGCGTGATCGCCGAGTTCCCACGGTCCCCGCACGGCCACCACGGCTTCCCGCAGACCAGCATGTTCGACCAGCCAGAGCTGGAACGGCTGCTGCGCGACGCCCTGGCCCGTCGCCCCGAGTGCGAGCTGCGGGGCGGGGTGGAGGTCGTGTCCGTCAGCCAGGACACCGACGGAACGGCTCCGGTCCGGGTCACCTTCCGCCGCGACGGCAGCGACGAGGACGAGCACGTGTGGGCCGACGCCGTCCTCGGCTGCGACGGCGCGGGCAGCATCACCCGCGACGCCATCGGGGCCGTGTGGGAGGACCTGCATTTCGAGGAGAGCTGGCGGGTCATCGACGTGCGCACCAGTCTCCCGGTGCGCACCTGGGAAGGCGCCGAGCAGATCTGCTGTCCCACTCGCCCGGCCACCTTCATGCGAGTCGGCGAGGACCGCTACCGCTGGGAGTTCCGGCTGGCCGAGGGTGAGTCCTTGGACGGCCCGGAAGGGCTGGAGCAGTTGCGCGAGCTGGTCGCCCCCTGGGTCGACCTGCCGTCCGCTGCCCACGGGGGCGGGGGCGGCGGCTTCGAGGTGATCCGGCAGGCGCGGTACACCTTCCGGGCCCGCCTCGCCGACCGGTGGCGCCGTGGACGCGTCTTCCTGCTGGGCGACGCGGCCCACCTCACCCCGCCCTTCATCGGGCAGGGCCTGTGCGCGGGCCTGCGCGACGCCCGCAACCTCACCTGGAAACTCGCCCGCGTCCTTCAGCAGGGCGCGGGCGACCGACTGCTGGACACCTACCAGCAGGAGCGCAAGCCGCACGCCCGCCACGTGATCCGTGTCGCGGTCGCCGTCGGCTGGGCCATGACCGGCGGACAGGACCGCGGTGCGGCCATCCGCCGGGCCGTGGTGGGCGCGGCCTGCCGCATCCCCGGTGTGACCGCGGCGGTGAGCCGCGACCTCAGTCCCGCACTGACCGCCAATCCGCTGGTACGACGCCGCCCCCGGCTGACCGGCCGCTCACTGGCCGGCACCTTCTGCCCGCAACCCTGGGTGATCGTCGACGGCAGGCGACAGCGCCTCGACGACATCCTCGGAGACTCCTTCGCCGTGCTGACCGCCCTGCCGCCCACGGCACGGATGACGGGCGTGGCCACGCCCCTGGGCGCATCCGTGATCCATGTCGGCGACCTGGCCGACGACGGCACGCTGGCCGCCTGGCTGGCACGCGGCCGGGCGGATGCCGTCCTGCTGCGCCCGGACCGCGTCGTGATGGACACCGTCCCCACCGGCACCGGCGACTTCACCGACGCCGCCGCCTGGGCTCCCCTGCTGCACACGGCCCGCCGCCCCGCCGAAGCCCGGCCCGCACCCTGACGAGGAACACCACACCATGACCACCCCGCACTCCACGCCCTGTCCGGAGCCCTTCCTGCCGCCCGACCCCCAAGCGGCCGCCGGCAGCCGCATCGCGGACTTCGCCCGCTGGGGCGCCCGACACCAGGGCGCCGAAGGGATTCCGGACCCGACCGACTACCAGGCCCTGCACCACTGGTCCGTCACGGACCTGGAAGGATTCTGGGCCGCGGTGTGGGAGTACTTCGACATCGACGCCACCACTCCGTACGAGCGGGTGCTGGCCCAGGAGACCATGCCCGGCGCACGCTGGTTCCCCGGCGCCACCCTCAACTACGCCCACCACGCGCTGCGCAACCTGCACCCCGACGCACCCGCGATCACCGCACTGGACGAGACCGGGGCCGCCTACGAGATCACGGGCCGTCAGCTGCGCGCCCAGGTCGCCTCCGTCGCCGCCACGCTGCGCGACCTGGGCGTCGGCCAGGGCGACCGGGTGGTCGGCTACCTGCCCAACACCCCTCACGCGGTCATCGCCTTCCTCGCCACCGCCAGCCTGGGCGCGGTGTGGTCCGTGTGCGGCCAGGACTACGCGCCCAAGGCCGCAGCCGACCGCTTCGGCCAGCTGGAACCCACGGTGCTCATCACTGCGGACGGCTACCTCTTCAACGGCACCCGTCACGACCGCCGTGCCGCCTCCCTCGACCTCGCCGCCGCCCTTCCCACGCTCAAGGCCACGGTCCTCGTGGATCACCTGGGCCTTGCGTGGCCCGCGACCCGGGCCGCGAGGCTGACGGTTCCCTGGGAGGACGCGGCCGGCCGCGCCGAGTACCTCGCCATCGCCCCGGTGCCGTTCGACCACCCGCTGTGGATCGTCTTCTCCTCCGGCACCACCGGGCTGCCCAAGGGCATCGTCCACGGTCACGGAGGCGTCCTGCTGGAGCACCTCAAGACCCTCGGCCTGCACTGTGACCTGGGCGTCGGTGACCGCTTGCTGTGGTACACCAGCACCCACTGGATGATGTGGAACCTGGTCGTCTCCACCCTGCTGACCGGTGCCGCCACCTGCACCTACGACGGCAGCCCCGCGCCGGTGGCGCGCCCGGACGTCCTGTGGGAGCTGGCGGCCCGCCACAAGGTCACCGTCTTCGGCACCAGTCCCCAGTACCTGCTGGCCATGGCCAAGCTCGGCGTCGACCCCGCCGTGCACGACCTGTCGGCGATCCGCGTCATCGGCTGCACCGGCTCCGCCCTGCCCGCCTCCGCCTATCCCTGGGTCCGCGACCACGTCGGCGCAGGCGTCCAGCTGGCCTCCACCAGCGGCGGCACGGACGTCGTCTCCGGCTTCGCCGGCAGCGCCCCCACCACCCCGGTGTGGGCGGGTGAACTGTCGGCTCCCAACCTCGGCGTGGCGCTCGCGGCGTACGACGGTGCGGGACGGCCGGTCGTCGACCAGGTCGGCGAACTGGTCGTCACCCGGCCCATGCCGTCCATGCCGCTGTACTTCTGGAACGACCCCGACGGCAGCCGCTACCGCGACGCCTACTTCGGCGCCTACCCGGGCGTGTGGCGGCACGGCGACTGGATCACCCTCACCTCCCACGGCTCGGTGATCGTGCACGGCCGCTCCGACGCCACCCTCAACCGCAACGGCGTACGCCTGGGCAGCGCCGACATCCACGACATCGTCGAACGCCTCCCCGAGATCGCCGAGGCCCTCGTCATCGGTGCGGAGGAACCCGACGGCGGCTACTGGATGCCGCTCTTCGTGGTCCTCGCCGACGGGGTCGCTCTGGACGAGTCCCTGGGCGAGAAGATCCGCGACGCGCTCCGCACCGGCGCCTCACCCCGCCACGTCCCCGACGAGATCCTCGCCGTGCCGGCCATCCCGCACACGAAGACCGGCAAGAAGCTCGAGGTCCCGGTCAAGCGCCTCCTCCAGGGTGCCCCCGCCGAGCAGGTCGTCAATCCCTCCGCGGTCGACAACCCCGACCTGATCGCCTACTTCGCCGGCCTGGGAGCCGAACGCCGCGAGACCCGCCGCCCGAACAGCCCCGAAGGCGTCTCGTGATCCTCTTCGCCCCGCTGACCTGTCTCATCGCGTTGATCTTCGCCCTGCTGGGCGCGGCCAAGATCCTGGCCCTGGGTCCGATGCCCGAGCTGGCCGCCCACGCCGGCTTCACCACCGCGGCCTACCGGGTCATCGGCGGGCTGGAGCTTGCGGGCGCCATCGGCGTGGCCCTCGGCCTGGTAGTACCGCTGTGCGGCGGCCTGGCCGGCCTGGGACTGCTGATGCTGCTCGCCGGTGCCGTGACCACGCACGTACGCAAGGGCGACGGGCTGACCAAGCTCCTCCCCGCGGTGACATGCGCGGCCCTGGTCGCCTGGTATCTCGTACTCCTCGCTGACCTCTGACCCGTTCGGGGGACTGTCGGCGGCCACTCGTCCTGTTAGCGAGCCCACGGCGGGGCTGGCAGACTGACTCTGTGGTTCCGCTGACGGTCGCGGCGGATCAGATCGCGTCCTCATCGCTTACCGGCGCCAGTGTGGTGTCAGTCTGCGCACTGGTCTTCACCGTCGCGTCGTTCTGGTGGCTCAACGCCCGGCAGGGACGCCTGCAGGCGTGGGAACCTCATTCCTTCGCGGCCATCGTCCACGGTTCCACGGCACGCCTACGACTGCCGCTCGTCCTGCACAACACCGGTCCCAAACCGATCGTCGTGCAGGACCTCATCCTGACCTTCCCCGATGAGCCCGCCTCTCATCTGCCGCTCCTGTGGGTGTCCTCCCCGTCCCGGCTCCAACCGGGGCCGGACGAGGAGGCGAAGCTGCCGGCGGGGTTCGTCGTGCCCGGCAGAGAAGCGCAACAGCTCTTCCTCGAGTTCGAGGCACCGTTTTCCGGATTCCTCCCGGAGGCCCGTGACTACAAGGCCCAGATACAGGTGCGGGTCGGCCACCGTAAGGGCTGGCGCCCCCTGCTGACGTTCATCTTGAGGGCCGCCAACATCATCGATCCAGACCACTACACCGTTTACAACAACGCACCGGTCGAGCTGACGAGGGAAGATCAGAGGAGAGCGGATGCCGCGCTCCTCGAACTGCTGGAAGAGCACGGGGACGGCTCCCCTCCGGGCGGCAGGAGACAGGGAGACCCTCCGAACGACGAAGGTGACGCCGACACGAGCCGCTGATATCGCCGTCCGCCCTCTGACGTGGACAGCGGTGACACCGGCCCCGCAGGCCGCCACAGCCGCCGCACCAATCACTCGCGTCAGTCGACGTACGGCCTCCTCGCCGGGCAGATCGTCGCCGTCGACACCCCACAGACGACGTGGCTGCTCGGCACGTCCGCCGTCGTACTCCTCGCCCTGGCGGTCATGTGGCGGCCGCTGACCTTCGCGAGCGCCGACCCCGACGTCGCCGAGGACCGAGGCGTGCCGGTGCGGCGCCTGTCACTCGCCTTCATGATCTGCTCGGCCTCGCGGTCGCCCTCCCGGTGCAGGTCGTCGGCGCACAGCTGGTCCTGACCTCGTCGTGACCCCGGCAGCCGCCGCCGCACGCATCACCGCCTCCCCGGTGCTCCTTCCGCTGCTCAGCGTGGTCTTCGCCGTGGTCTCGATCGAGGGCGGCATCCTGCTCGCCCTCGGCAGCAGCATCCCCATCAGCCCCTGCGTCACGACCATTTCGTTCACCGTCTACGCCGCCCGCTAGTTGGCGGTCTGAAGGAGTGGGCGGGAGTTGCCCTGATACCCGGTCCGCTTGTGTTGCACACTTGCAGCCTGTGCTGCCGGCGGCTGGGCTCGCCGCCGGTTCAGGCGCGTGGAACCTCCCTATGATTGGTCAGCCTGTGCTCGGGCGATGAGCAGGGCGACGTCGTCCTCCCCGCCGGGCGGCCGCAGGATCTCCAGGATGCGGTTGCAGGTGTCATCCAGGTCGTGCCCACGGGTCGCGGTCAGGGTGTCGACAAGGGTGCCCAGGCGGGCGTCGATGGGTTCGCTGCGGGTTTCGACCAGGCCGTCGGTGTAGAGGACCAGTTCGTCGCCGGGGCGGAAGGGGATGGTGGTGGCCTCGAAGGGGACCCCGCCCACGCCCAGCGGTGCGCCGGTGGGCATGTCCAGCAGGTGCGCCGCGTGGCCGGCTCGCATGAGAGCCGGGGGAAGGTGGCCGGCGAGGCAGATCTGGCACGTGCCCTGGTGAGGGTCGTAGACGCAGTAGATGCAGGTGGTGATGGTCTGCTCGACGCCCTCGGTCAGGTGATCGAGGTGACGAAGGGCCTCTGCGGGGGCCAGGCCGAGTTCGGCGAACGCACGGACGGTGCTGCGGAGTTGGCCCATGGTGGCGGCGGCGTTGATGCCACTGCCCATGACGTCCCCGACGACCAGGGCGGTTTTGTCCCCCTGCAGAGGTATGGCGTCATACCAGTCGCCGCCGATCTCGCTCGTGACCCCGGCGGGCTGGTAGCGGCAGGCAACGTCCAGGCCCGGCAAGTGCGATGGAGGCTCAGGGAGCAGGCTGCGCTGGAGGGTGAGGGCCGCGTGGCGCTGAGCCTGGTATCCGCGGGCGTTGTCGATGCAGACCGCGGCTCGGGCGGCCAACTCCGAGGCGAAGGCGGCGTCGTCGTCATCGAAAGGCGCGGAATTCCGGGTGCGTTTGAGGTCGAGGGCGCCGAGGACTTCGCCCCGGGCCACGAGTGGTACGGCCAGGTAGGAGTGCACGCCGGCCGCCGCAAGGAGGGAGGCTGCCTCACCATGGCGGGCGATGTGATCCAGATCCCGACGAGTGGCGCGGGGCACCAGGACCGGTTGGCGGGTGCGTACGCATCGGGAGATGAGGCGCTCGTCGTCGTAGACAGCGAGTTCCCCGGGTGGATCGGCCGCACGGAGGGCCTCGGTGCGATGGGCCGCGCGGACGGCAAGGGCACGGAACCGGGCAGGGCCCGTCTGTGGCGCCGTGCGGCCCTGAAGGGCGCTGTCGAGTACGTCCACGGCGGCCACGTCGGCCAGGAGGGGTACGACGAGGTCGGCGAGCTCGCGCGCTGTCGTCTCCAGGTCGAGGGTGCTACCCACGCAGGCAGAGGCTCTGGCGATCAGTGCCAGTCGTTGCCGGGCTTGTGCGGCTTCGATGGCGGCTCGGTGACGCTCAGTGACGTCGATGACGGAGTACGCCAGGCCCAGCACCCGTCCACTTGAATCCTCCAGCCGGTAGTACGAGACGGACCAGGCATGCTCATGATCCGGGTCGGAGGGCGGACGGCAGACGATGTGCCGGTCCACGACCGACTCGCCCGTCTCCAGGACACGGCGCAGTCGGGCCTCGGGATCCGTGTCCAGGTAGCTCAGGGCCTCGCCGACCGGCTGGCCGAGACGCTCGGCGGCGGACTGGCCGGTGATGCGTTCGAGAGCAGGATTCACGGCCAGGTACCGCAGGTCCGGATCCAGAATGGCCAGCCCGACCGGGGACTGGGACACCAGCCGCATGGCCAGGGCGGCATCTCGCTCGACCCGCTCCACAGCGGCCTGATCCGCGGCGAGGCCCAGGGCGTAGACGTCACCGAGGTCGTCCAGCAGCCGCATGTTGCGGAACTCCACCAGACGGGTGCTGCCGTCCTTGTGCCGGATCGGGAAGGCCCCTGCCCAGTCGGTGCCGGATTCCATGACGTCGGCGAGCAGCTTGATCACCGCGTCCCGGTGCTCCTCGTGGACCGTCAGCCCAGCCGCGTGCTGACCCAACGCCTCCGCCGCGGTGTAGCCGAACAGTTCCTCGGCCTTCCGGCTCCAGAAGACCACCTGGCCCTGCGCATTCAGCACCACCGCGGCGACGCTGAGCAGATCGAGCAGGCCACTGGGTGGCGCAGCAGGACCCGTCAGTGACCGGCCGTCGTCCGCTCGGGAGGAGTCCGTCGTGCCCATGTCTCGTTTCCCTTCCCGCTCGGCGCCTTGGCTCGTGCCGTACCGGCGGGCGTTCTGCCTTCATCCATGGTCGGCCCAGACCGAGGAAGAACACACCCCCGACTGGATGCGAGCCTGCTCGGGGTCGGCGCCCAGCCCGGGTGATCGAGTGGATCCATGGGGGCTGCGAAGGAATAATTCAAGCGATAACCGTTCCGGTTTCGCTATGGCGCAGAGGCCGGTCCGCAAGCTATGGCGGTTCTGCCGTCGGGGCACGGCATCCCGGTAATTCCACCGCTGGAGGTGACCGCCGGGCCGCCGTCCGCCGTCGCGATCCACACGAGGTAGCCGGGGCCGGTCGTCTCCGGCGACTTGGGTGAAGACGAAGAACACTAGGCCGGGGCGGTGACGTCCAGCGGCTGGATGCCGGGGAAGGAGACGATCACGACACGGTGCGGCGGGGCATGCCCTGATCATTCCGCCCGGCTGGGGATGGCCGCATGCGACCGGCGAGCCGGTCCCGGTCCGGGCGACTCCTGATCGTTGGCCCATCACATCGGCATCAACTCGCCGGTCGGTGTCAGGTCCGTGTCGTGCCGGCCCCCACGGCGATGGCGTCGCTCACCGGGTTCACCACCGCCGGCGAGTTCGTCGGCACCCTCGACCACGTGGCGCCCGAGCGGACCGCCGGCCGGCCGGTCGACGGCAGGTCCGGCCAGTGCAGCCTGGCGTGCATGCTCCACGAGGCCCTCACCGGTGCCCCGCCCTCCCGGTGCACGGACCACGTCGTGTCCGTGGCGGCCCTGCCCGCGGCACCGGCGAGGTCGGACCACGCGGCCGTACGCCGACGCCGGTGGACGCCCGGGTCGCCGCGATCCCCACGGATCCCGCGGCGGAGCCCCCTACGGACCCCGGTGGGCGCCGTCTTTCGACCTGCGTATACCGGCCTTCTTTCCCCTCGACAAGTCCCGACTCCTCGGAACGTGACGGTGCCGTCGCATTCCGGCCTGCTGGAAGCACGGGCCGCACCGGAAACACCGGAAAACGAAACGGCCCCCGGATCACGTAGGAGAATCCCACGAAGCGCACCTGACGAGAACCGCCAGGAGGCCCCGTTCGCTCAGGGAGCAGGCGTGAGTGTGGGATCAAGGGGTATGCGCTGCGTCGTCGGGCCGTTTCGGCAGGCAGCAGTGTGAGAACGAACGTGGGAGGGGAATCGGCATGGCGCCCAGCACGCTGGCACCGGAGACGCGGACGGCCGAGTTGCCGGAAATCGCCGATCCTTCCCGGATGGCACCCAAGGATGCTCGGGAGTTGTCGAAGCTGTTCTTCCAGCAGCTGGCGGTCTTGGAGGAGGGCACGCCGGAGTACAGCTACGCTCGCAACACGCTGATCGAGATGAACATGTCCCTGGTCCGCTACGCGGCCGGCAGGTTCCGCAGCCGGGGGCCGGAGGAGATGGAGGACATCGTCCAGGTCGGCATGATCGGGCTGATCAAGGCGATCGACCGGTTCGAGCTGTCACGGGAGGCGGAGTTCACCTCGTTCGCGGTGCCCTACATCGTGGGTGAGATCAAGCGCTTCTTCCGCGACACGACCTGGGCCGTGCATGTGCCGCGTCGGCTTCAGGAGGCCCGCGTCCAGCTCGCCAGGGCCACGGAGGAGCTGCGTACCCGGCTCGACCGTGATCCGACGGTCAAGGAACTGTCGGCGCTGATGAGCTTGTCCGAAGAGGAGGTCGTCGAGGCCCGCTTGGCATCCAACGGTTACAACTCCTCCTCCCTGGACGCCGCAATGAACAGCAGCGAGGACGGCGAGAGCGCCCTGCAGGACTTCATCGGCACCGAGGACGCGGCGCTGGAGCTGGTGGAGGATTGTCACGCCCTCGCCCCCATGATCGCCGAACTCGGCGCGCGTGACCGGAAGCTCCTTCACATGCGGTTCGTGGAGGAGCTGACCCAGGCCCAGATCGGCGAGCGCCTGGGTGTGTCGCAGATGCACGTCTCGCGACTGCTGTCCCGGTGCCTGGCCCGGCTGCGCGAGGGCATGCTCACGACCAGCTGATCTTCTCCGAGGTGCCGTTCTGATGTCCGCCGCGGTCCTGGCGGGCATCAGCCACGTCCGGTTCCTCCGGCTGCCGGGGCAGGCGGCAAGGGCTTCGCGGAGGGGGTACAGGGGATGACCTCGGTGAGGCCGACGATCGTGAAAGATCGGCGGTCAGGGCATCCAGCGGCTGTGGGGCGCTGTCGAGATCGATCTGGCCGCACGCCGTGAGCACTCTGACGTTACCGGTACGGCTGCATGGAAAGGTGCCGATCGTCGTTGTCCGTCACAGCCCCTCAGCATGTGTCGGTGCCGCCCTGCGGCACCTCCTCGACGAGGATCTGCTCCCGCGTGGTACTGGTAGTGCACCCGGATGGCCCTGCCACAGGTACACCTTGCGCGCGCGGGATACCCGCCCGGGAGGACGCGTACGCGACTGAGGCGGGAGTGGCAGGACGGATGGGCGGAGACCCGGGGCACGAGTGTTGCCAAGGACCGGAGACAACGGCGGTCGAGGAGACCATCGCCCTGTCGGGAGACGGTTCCTGCATCGCCGAGGCCCGTCACCGAACTGCCGTCTTTCTCAACCGGCTCGCAACCGCCGGCTGTGGTTCGGCGGTGTCGGAGTGCATCCTGGGCCTGGCTCAGCTCGTGGTGAGTGAATTGGTCACCAACGCCTGCAAGTACGCGCCCGGCCCCATTCTGTTGCGGCTGCGTCGGGCGGAGGCTGCGGTGGAGGTGGAGGTGTGGGACAGCCATCCGGAAATTCCGGTGGCTGAGCAGGCGGACCCGTATCGGGTGGGCCGGCACGGCCTGGAGATCGTGAAGGCTGTTGCGGCCGACCTCACTGTTCGGGCTGAGGCGGCTGGCAAACGGGTCGTCGCCCGGATCGACCTCCGCCCATCGGCCTGACGCTTGCCCGGCGGGGGCGTCAGGCTACGTTCGGTGCGCCGTTTTCGCGATCATCCCGGCCCGTTTTCGCGATCGTCCCGGCCCCCGACGCGCCCGCTGAATGGTCGCCGCCTGAATGTCAGCCGGCAGCTGGATGGAGGGGAAGGTCGGCTACGACTCGTTTCCCGGTTTTCAGGGCGATGGTGTACACCTGCTCGCACAGCCGGGTGACCAGGTTCAGGCCGTGTCCGCCGATGCGGCCGGCGTCGGGCGCTTGGAGACGGGGCGGCAGAGGGGAGCTGTCGCAGACGACGATCCGCAGGTGAGCGGCGTCCGGCGTGACTTCCAGCAGGAGTTCACCCGGGCCGGGTGCGTGGCGGACGGCGTTGGTGACCAGTTCACTGACGACGAGCTGGGCGTCGTGGCTGGGCCGCTTGCGCGGATGGTGTCCTGCCCGCGCCAGCAGCGAACGCACGGCATGGCGCGCATCGGTGATGCGCGTTCCCCTGGAACCCCAGGAGGCGCTGTAGCGCCAAGGCGCCTCAGACGGCTGGTCTCCCGGTGTCCTTTTGCTGAGCGTGATAGTCATGCGAAGCGACTCCGTGCTGGGTTCTCTGCCGTTTTGATCACGTGCATTAGCTGTCGCCTCTCTTCGCCTACCCGCTGTGACGCTCATACTCCTGCGGAGGCTTACTGGACGGCTGAGGTGGCAGTCACTGCTCCCCGTGCTGGTTGCGAGCTCCGGTGAGACCGTCGGTGCAGAGCGGCAGACTCCGTGTGACCGGCGCGTACGAGGGTGATGTCGAGGCCCCCGCCGACGGCGGGCGCGAGGTGGCCGTACACGAGGGCGACGAAGCCGGTTCCGTGGCTGTTCGGGCGGTCGAGGAGGCCATTGTTGATCGCCTGGACGACGGCGTCCGGCCCCGGCAGGAGGGGGACGACGGCGCGGAGGCGTTTCGGTCGGAGGCGGCCCAGGCACGCGCGACAGGAACCTGCGCGATCTCCGGGGCGCGTCCTCGCTCCCGGCCCCAGCCCGCAGCCCGGCGGGCCTGCCATCGGTCGGCCAGCGCATCGGCTAGAAGCAGGCCCCGGCCGCCAAGAGCGCTGTCAGTGGCTTGGCGTCGCTCAGGTAGCCGGGTCGAAGCGTCGTGCACGGTGACTTGCAGGCATTCCTCGTCCCAGGTGAGGAAGAGCTGTGCGGTGCAGCCGCTGTCGAGACACAACCGGTCAGCCCGAGATCAGCAACGCACCGTCACCGGCCAGTGGTCCACACACGGTGGTCAGCACACCGCGGTCAGCAAGCACAGCAGTCAGATTCCACCGGTAGGACCCGTCCGCCGATACCAACCGGCGCATCGCACGGGAGGCCGCGGCCGGGTTCCCGGCTGGCGGCGGCATTGGCGTTTGGGCTTGTGGTCGATTTAGGCTGCGTCGTTCGTGCCGTTCACGGCGGCAGCCCATCGACGGAGGGAAGCCGATGACGCAGCATGCGTCGGCCACCGACCCGGCTCCCGGGCGCCGCCCCGAGCTGGTCCCTGATCCGGATGTGGAGGCGGCCCGTATCGCGGCGGTGCGCCGCTACGACATCCTCGACACTCCGCCCGACGGGGCGTTCGACCGGGTGGCTGCGATGGCCGCCCGGCTCTTCGATGTGCCGGTGGCGACCGTCACAATAGTGGATACCGACCGCATCTGGTTCAAGGCCGCCCACGGTCTGGAGGGTGTCGCGGAGATCGGTCGTGAGCCGGGCCTGTGCGGCTCGGCGATCCTGCTCGATGACACCCTGGTCATCCCCGACACTCTGCAGGACCCCGTCGCGGTGGACAATCCGCTGGTCGCCGGGGAGATGGGGGTGCGCTTCTACGCCGCCGCACCGATCACCACCCCGGAGGGGCACCGGCTGGGCACGGTCAACGTCCTCGACACCCGGCCGCGCTCGATCACCGAGGAGGACACTGCCACTCTTGCCGATCTCGCCGCGATCGTGCTGGACGAGATGGAGCTACGGCTGTCGGCGCTGCGCGCCCTGCGCGAGGAGCAGGCCCGCCGGGAGGCGGAGACGCGGCACGCCGAGGCGGAACGGGCGCGGGCCGAGGCGGAACGTGCGGCGCGGGAGAAGGCAGAGCGGGACAAGGCCGCCATCGCCGCGTTCGCCTCCACCCTCCAGCGCACCCTGCTGCCCCCGGCCCTTCCCGTGGTGCCGGGCCTGGAACTGGCCTGCCACTACCGCACCGCCTCCGCCCATGACGTGGGCGGCGACTTCTACGACGTCTTCCCCCTCGACGGCGACCGGTGGGCGTTCTTCCTCGGCGACGTGTGCGGCAAGGGGCCCGAGGCGGCGACCGTCACCGCCCTGGCCCGCCACACCCTGCGCGCCGCGGCCCAGATCAACGCCGATCCCGTCACGGTGCTGAGCGCGCTCAACACCATGCTGCTCACCGACGTCACCGCCGGCCGGCGCTTTTGCACCGTCCTCTTCGGCCTCCTGGAGCCCCGGGAGGACGGCGGCTTCACCGTTACCGTCGCCACCGGCGGCCACCCGCCGGGCTACCACGTGCGCCCCGACGACAGCGGCGCCGTCTGGGTGCGGTCCGTACACCCCCAGGGCGGGATGCTCGTCGGCGCCTTTCCCCAGGCACCCTTTGCCCAGACCACGTTCTCTCTGACGGCCGGGGAGAGCCTGTTCCTCTACACCGACGGGTTGACCGAAGCCCGTACCGCCAAGGGCGCCATACTCGGTGAGGACGGCCTCACCGGCTTCCTCCACCAGCGCACCGGGCCCGTCACCGCCACCTCCCTGGTCGAGGACAGCATCACCTTGCTGGCCTCGCTGCCCGACGGAGCCGGCGACGACGTGGCTCTGCTTGCCCTGTCAGTCCCCCACCCTCACGCCACACCGAACGGCAGTGTCGTCGCTACCGCACACACCGCCGCCGCGCCCGACCACTTCGGCCAGGAGTGATGACCGACGTGACCGACACGCTGCAGCTGACCGTCCAGCACCCCCGTCCCGGCGTCGCGATCGCCGCAGTCGCCGGGGACGTGGACACGCGCACCGCGGACACCCTGCGCCGCGAAGCCTCGGAGATCATCGAGCGAGGATGTCCGCGCCTGATCCTGGACCTGTCACAGGTCGGCTTCTGCGACTCCGCCGGTCTGAGCGCGCTCATCGGCCTCTGGCACGCCGCCGAGGCGGTGCACGGTGCACTCGGACTCGTCAACGTCCCCGACCGCCTGATGCGGATGCTCGTCCTCACGGGTGTCGACGCCGTCCTGCCGGTCCATGCCACCGCCGCCGAAGCAGTCACCACCATGACCGCCGGCCCGTCCAGCAGCGCCTCCGACGACGGCGGGACCGGTGAGCCGACCGGGGTGCGGCGCACGACCCGCGACAGCGCTCACGACCCCGCTGCGAACTGAACCTGCCTAACTGAACCTGCCGGACTGAACTGACCGCGTCGACCCGCCAGAGGGTTCGTACCAGGTCGCATCGCCTTTCCGGGCAGCCTTCGACGCCGGGCGGGCGGTAGCCCCAAGGGTCCGATTCAGGTCGAAGGCGGTGCGGGTTCACCAACGAAGCGGGCGAGCTCCTCCGCGGCGCCGCGTGGCAGGCCGGCGACCGCCGTCTCCGGCAGTGCCGAGACGACGGTCCGCAGCCGCGCGCCCAGCTCTGGCAGCAGGGCCCAGGCCGAGGCCGGGGCACCGACGGCGGTGAGCAGCAGGTCGCCCTCGTAGAAGTAGGCGTCGAGCAGCGGCTCCTCGATCAGCAGGCGCACGGCGAGTGGAAGGACGTAGGGCAGTGCCACCTGCTGTGCAATGAGGGTGCGCAGATCCGCGGGACGGAGTTCACCCAAAGGCACACACCGCAGCTCATGCACTGTGCGCATCAAATGGGTCGCGTCAGCGGCAGGAGGCGTCCAGCGGGGCGGGTCCAGCTCGTCGAGCGTGCGGTCGAAGTGCAGCAGATGGTCCATGGGCTTCATTCTCACCACCGCTGTGTGGGAGAGCGGCCGGCCGTGTACGTCGTACGCCGAGCCGCAGATTGGTGCCGGGTGCGGCCCGGCCCCGACCGGCCGGCGGACGGGGCCGACGAGACGCGGCCGGCGAAGACGTCCCCGTTCGGGACGGCCGCCTCCCCGGGTGCTCCTGTGGGCCGTGCCGGTCGCGGTTCCCCGCCGTTCGGGGGACGCGACGGCAGCCTCCTGCGCCTGCCTCGCCCGGCGAGGGCACACATGGTGCGACGCGAGGGCGCTTCCCGTCCGAGCCGCGAGTACCGGCAGAACGGGTCGGCGGGGGCGCACAGCCCATGGACAGGAGAGAGCGAATGAACGTGCGCACAACCCGGGCAGCGAGACATCGGTGGGCGGCCGTGGCAACGGTCGGGGCCATGGCCGGGACGGCGGGACTGTTCGGAGCGGTCCCGGCCGTGGCTGCCCAGACCATTGCGGTGCACTGTCCCACCGACAACCTGCAGACCGCGATCGACAACGCCGCCCCCGGCTCGACGCTGCTGATCTCGGGGACCTGCGTCGGCAACTTCATCGTCAACAAGAACCTGAACCTGACCGGCGGGGCAGTGCTCGACGGCAACCAGACCGACACCACCATCAGGATCACCAACGGCGTCCAGGCGAGCCTGACGAACCTGGTCATCACCAACGGCAACGGCCTCAACGGCGGCGGCATCGCCAACAACGGCGGCTCGCTGACCGTGACCAACTGCATCGTGCGCAACAACAACGCGACCAACAACGGCGGTGGCATCAACAACGACCAGGGCGGCACGCTGACACTGGATCGCTCGACGGTGCGCAACAACACAGCGGTGAACAACGCCGGCGGAATCATCACCAACAGCGTGGCGACGGTGACCGGCTCGACGGTGAGCGACAACAGTGCGCCGAGCGTCGGCGGCATCTACAACTTCGGCGGCACCCTGACACTGAGCCGCACCGTGGTGCGCACCAATCACTCCGCGGGCATCGGGGGCCTGTACACCTACACCGGCGGCACGACGACGTTGAGCTCCTCCACGGTGACCGGCAACACCTCGACCGGCGACGCGGGCGGCCTCGGCAACGATGGCACGCTCACGCTGAACTCCTCCTCGGTATCCGGCAACAGCGCGGCGCACGACGGCGGCGGTATCTACAACGGTTCGGGTTCGACGACGCTGAACAGCACCTCGGTGACGCACAACACCGCGGGTAACGACGGGGGCGGCATCTTCAAGGCCGGTGGCACGGTGACGCTGAACACATCTGCGGTGCGCGACAACGTGCCCAACAACTGCGCGCCGACCCCCATCCCGGGCTGCACCGGCTGACGCGGGGATCCTCCGAACGCCCGGTTGGGGGGGCCGGGCGCCCCGGCCACCACCAATGACTGCCGTCGGCTCCAGGTGGTGGCCGAAAGTCGGCGCACAGGCCGCCGTAGGCGCCGGGCCCTACGGGCGCCCACCGACGACTACGGCACGCTCGCAACCTTCCTGGCGTCCGATGACGCGCGCTGGATCACCGGGGGCACCGTCCCCGCCTCCGGCAGCAGGCGCCGACGCCACGGGGTCTTCGCCGCTGACCCGGAACCGGCCGGAGCCGCTGCTCTTGGTCAGCGGGGGGTGAGGAGGCAGAACTCGTTGCCCTCCGGGTCGGCCAGAACCGTCCAGGAGATGGCGGACTGGTCGATACCGGGATCCCTGGCACCCAAGGCGCGCAAGCGGGCTTCTTCTGCTGCCAGGTCGTCACCGGGGTAGGGGCTGACGTCGAGGTGCACGCGGTTCCACACGCGCTTGGTGTCGGGGGTGCGAACGAACTCCAGGTAGGGGCCGACGCCTTGGGCCGAGCGCATGGTCGCGTGGTCGTCGCTGACCTCGTGCAGCGTCCAGTCCATCGCCTGGCCCCAGAACCGGGCCATCCCTCGCGGATCGGTGCAGTCGACCACCACCGCGGCGATCGGACCGGTGCCCTGGTAGATCGGGCGGGGCTCCAGGACGCAGAACTCGTTGCCCTCCGGGTCGGCCATGACCGTCCAGGGGACGTCGCCCTGACCCACGTCGGCGAGCGTCGCGCCGAGATCCTTCAGGCGCGCGACCAACTCCGCCTGATGGGCGGTCGAGGTGGTGGCCAGATCGACGTGCACCCGGTTCTTCACCGTTTTGGGTTCCGGGCGGGCGACGATGTCGATGCAGACGGCCACGGGGTCGGGGTAGGCGAAACCCACGGGTTCCAGGTTGGTGACGCCGGGTCCCTCGCTGTCGACACCCCAGCCGAGTGCGTCCGCCCAGAACCGGCCGAGCACGGAGTCGTCCTGGGCCTTCATATTGATCTGCACAAGTCTTGTCGCCATGCCGCAGATCCTAGAAGCCGCCGCCGACCCAGGCCGCCGCGATCAGGCATGTGCTCGCCCCGGTACCGTCCCCGGTCGCCGACAACTGTTTGACGGGCCTTCACCTCAGCGAGCCTGAAGACCTCCGGAGCGCCCCCCTACTCTCCTACTGCCCGAAGCAAAGACGACCGCCTGAGCAGTAGACAACCCCCCGCGCTGTCTTCCGACCGCTCCCACAGGAGGTCCACCGTGTCCTTGCTGTCCCGCATCAAGCGCTCGCGCCGGGTGCTCTCCCTCGCCGCCCTCCCCGCCGCCCTGGTCGGGGTGTGGGCCGCCGCCCCGGCTGCACAGGCCGCCGCTCTTCCCGCCCCCGACCACGTGGTCGTGGTGGTGTTCGAGAACCACTCCTACGAGCAGGTCATCGGCAGCACGAGCGCTCCGTACCTCAACAACACCCTGGTGGCCGGCGGTGGCAACCTCACCCAGTCGTACGCCATCACCCATCCCAGCCAGCCGAACTACCTGGACCTGTTCTCCGGCAACAACCAGGGCATCACCAACGACAACTGCTACACCCCGCAGTTCAGCAGCGCCGCGAACCTGGGATCCGAACTCATCGCCGCCGGCAAGACGTGGGGCAGCTACAACGAGGGCCTGCCCTCCCAGGGCTCCACGGTGTGCACCAACTCCGCCACCAAGTACGCCCGGAAGCACAACCCGTGGTTCGCCTTCAGCAACGTCCCGCTGAACACGGCGTCCACCTTCACGCAGTTCCCGACGAACTACACGACCCTGCCCGAGGTCTCGTTCGTCATCCCGAACCTGTGCAACGACATGCACGACTGCTCCATCAGCACAGGTGACACCTGGCTGCAGAACAACCTCGGCGCCTACGCCACCTGGGCCAAGACGCACAACAGCATCCTGGCCGTCACCTTCGACGAGGACGACAGCTCGCACAGCAACCACATCGCCACCGTGTTCTACGGTGCGCACGTCGCTCCGGGCAGCACCACCTCGACCCGCTACAACCACTACGACACCCTGCGCACCCTGGAGGACCTGGCCGGTCTGACCACCCATGCCGGAGCCGCGGCCAGCGCCTCCGACATCACCGGCATCTGGAACTGAACCTCGTCGGGCTTCGACGGCTTCACACGAAGCCGGCCACAGTGGTGAAACGGCGTCAGGACCGCTGCCTCGCGGGAGGCGGCGGTTCTGACGTACCGGGTGGTGACACACGGACATCGTCGCCTCGGCGGCTTCGTCAACCGCGAACACCGAAGCCGGGGGGCGGCGGGGCGGGGACCGGGCAGGCCGTCGCGCTGGTGAACACCGACCCGGCCGTCGAGACGAACGCGTACCGCTCGATGCTCCCGTACATCGCCTCGACGGACCTGCCGCCGCGCCGGGTGCTGCGCCGGCTGGACACCGTGGTCACGGACAGTGGCAGCAGACGGCCCGCGACGTGCTTGCCGGCGGGGATCGATCCAGCCCGGGGTGTCCTGGCCCTCGCCGAGCGCCGGCCACCTGTCCCCGGTGGCCTGCTCCGCGGACGGTGCCGGGGAGCTGGTGTCCGTCCCGGTCGGGCCTCCTTCGGGGACCGGGCTCGGCGGATACGACCTGCCCACCCGCCGCCTGACACCCGGTGAGACGCTCCTGATGTTCACCGACGGCCTTGTGGAGCGCCGCGGCGAGGACATCGTCTGCACCCGTCGCCTGTTGCTCATGGCTCTGGCGAGGGTTCGGTGGCCCTTGGGAAGCCCAGCTCGTCCAGCAGCGCCTCGAAGAGATCCTCCGCGAAGGTCTCCCGAGAGTGCAGGAGCTCCTCTATCCGGGCGCGCTGCGCTGCGGCCGGAACGCCGGCCGCAGCAGCCCAGGCGAGGGCGCCTTCGGCGTCGGCGGGAACATCCGCCTCCAGCTCCGCGCGCTTGCGTCCCACGGCCTCGTCGAAGTCGGGGGTGCCCACCCACAGGCTCACGTCGTCCAGGTCCTCGGGCTCCTCGGCGAGGAGTGCCGCGGCCCTGTCCAGGTTGAGCCACGCCTGCCAGCGCTGCCCATCGGTTCCCAGTCCGGTCACGAGGGCGACGTCGCTGTCGGAGACGTGGGCGACGCAGGCCGGTGCGCCGGTCCATTCGACCAGGGCGAGCAGGTGGTCGTCCTCCCACAGTCCGTGATCGAACCGGAGTGTCTGCCAGCCACCCGGTCGCGGGCGGCACGCCTGCACGGTGCCCTTCGGCTCCTGGTCGATGCTGTCGAACACGGGGGCTTCCAGCAACGGACGCTCACCACGGGCAAAGACCAAGTGACCCGAAAATCCCACGGAATCCTCCTTCGAGACGTTGCCCGCGCACCTTATGGCTTGCCACTGACACACCGGGATCGGTCTCCTGTTCCACGGCCGCTTCGGCTCGGCCGCCGGGTTCGTGCTCGATGACGCGGCGGTCGGGATCCGGGCCGAGTTCGGTGAACTGACGGCAAGAGTCCCGCCGCCCGCGTCCGTGGGCCCCGCGCGTCCGGTCGGCCGGTGCGCGGGGCTCTCACCCGGACCGGCTCGATCAGGGGGACCCGGTGCTCGTACCGGCGGGCGAGGATGTCCTGCGGCCCCCGTCCGGCGGCGTGCCGGCCGGTCCGGGCAGCCCGCTCAGGCCCGCTTCCGGGACCGGGTGGCCGAGGGCCGGCTCGGTGCTCTCGCCGAGGAAGCCGCCCGACTGGTGCTGCCACAGCTTGGCGTAGGCGCCGTCCGCCGCGAGCAGCTCATCGTGGCTGCCCTGCTCGACGACCCGTCCGCGGTCGAGGACGACGAGGCGGTCCATGCCGGCGACGGTGCTCAGGCGGTGGGCGACCACGAGGGCCGTACGTCCGTCCATCAACCGCCACAGGGCGTCCTGGACGAGGATCTCGCTCTCCGAGTCCAGCGCGCTGGTCGCCTCGTCGAGCAGCAGGATCGGGGCGTCGCGCAGGATGGCCCTGGCCAGGGCGACGCGCTGGCGCTGGCCGCCCGAGAGTTTGACTCCCCGCTCCCCCACCAGAGTGGCGAAGCCGTCGGGGAGCTGGTCGGCGAACTCCGTGACGTGCGCGGCCGCGGCCGCCGCGTGGATCTCCTCGTCGGTGGCGCCGGGCCGGGCGAAGGCGATGTTGTCCCGCAGGCTGCGGTGGAACATGGCGGGTTCCTGCGGGACGTAGGCGATCAGCGAGCGCAGGTCGGTCTGGCGCAGCCGGCTGATGTCCTGGCCGCCGATCAGGATGCGTCCGTCGTCGATGTCCGACATCCGCAGCAGGAGCCGGGTGAGCGTGGTCTTTCCGCCGCCGGACCTGCCGACCAGACCGATCCGTGCGCCCGCGGGCACGTCCAGGTCGAGCCCCTGGAAGATCGGCTTGGCACCGGTGTGGGCGAAGGTCACCGCCTCGAAGCGGATGCCCGTGTCCCGGGGCGCGAGCGGTTCGGGTTCCGTCGGGTCGAGCACGGTGGGCGGCTCCAGCAGCAGCTCCGTGAACTGCGCGGCCTCGGTCATCGAGCTTTCCAGACGCCGGTAGATCTGGTTGAACTCGAACATGATCTGGGTGGCGTTGGAGTAGTAGGTGAAGCTGACGACGATCTCCTCGACTCCCTGGCCCGAGCCGCCGAAGGCGATGGCGACGAACAGGCCCAGTACGTTGGTCAGCACGGACATGGGGGCGACCAGGGTGTCGACGCGCAGATTGCCGTAGTCCCACGACCTGAGCGTCAGGCGCCGGGAGTCCGCGACACGGCTGCGGTGCTCGTCGGCCTCCCGCCGCTCCGCCGCGAACGCCCGGATGGTCTCCATGTTCATGAGACTGTCGGCCACGTGGCCGGAGACCCGGGCGATCGCCGCCTCTCGGTCGTTGACGAGCCTCTGCCGACGACGGATGAGAGGCGTCGCGGCGACCACCGTCAGCGCGATCATCACAAGGAGGCCGGCGACGAGCATCGGCTCGTAGCTCCACAGCACCACGGCACCGAAGACCAGGGGGACGAGACTGCCCACGATCCGGTACGTCACCGTGTCGACGAAGTCCTCGAACCGCTTGCCGAAGCTGAGCACCCGTTTGGTCAGGGAGCCCGCGAAGTTGTCATGGAAGAACGCGGCGTCTTTGGCCAGGAGTTCGTCCATCCCGCTGACGTACAGGTGTTCCATGCCGAGGGCGTCCACGCGGTTCAGACAGTGCTGCCCGATCCGCCACACGCCCTCGGCGAGCAGCAGCGTCACACCGAAGCCCAGCACGTACGGCAGTGCCGGGCCGAGGGTGATGCCGCCGTCGCCGGCGGCCTGGCCTGCCAGTTTGGCGATCAGCAGCGGGGCGACGTAGCGGATGCCGATGTTGCCCACGGCCGGCAACAGCAGCGCGGGCAGGGCCAGCAGTCGTAGTCGCAGCAGTTCCCGGCCGTAGCGGCGTAGTGCCAGAACCACCGCGCTCCTGCCCGGTGTCGGTCCTCGCGTATCTGTTGTCCCCATCACACTCCCGGAGGTTCGGAAGTCGGCAGTCTCCCGTCCGCGGAGTTACCCAGTCCAGGCATTTACCGCGGAATGGCGAGAACCGGACAACACTCGGTCGGGTGCACGTCGGGGTGTCAGGGGCGGGGCCGCAAGGGGGACTGCCCGGTGGGCGGCCGGCCGGCGATGCCGGTCAGCAGGCGTGTGCAGACGTCACGGAGCTTGACGTTGGTCTCCTGGGACAACCGGCGCAACAGATCGAACGCCTCCTCCGCGGTGCAGTGCTGTTGCTGCATGACGCTGCCGATGGCCTGGTCGATGACGCTGCGGGACGCGAGCGCGGTCTGCAGGTCGCGGGTGAACTGCTCCGCGTCGGCCAGTCGCTGGGCGAGCGCGATGCCGCCGCCCGCCTGCGCGGCGATCATTGCCAGCGTCTGCCGGTCGGCCGCGCAGAAGGCGTCGGGGCCGGCGGCGTAGAAGTTCAGCGCCCCGGCCGTGTGGGTGCGCACCGGAATCGGCAGGGACAGCGAGGAACGGACGCCGAGGCCGGCCGCGAAGCGCGGATAGGACCCCCACCGTGTTTCCTCCAGGACGTCGGGCACGTGCACGACCTCGCCGGTGCGCAGGGCCTGCAGACAGGGTCCGTCGTCCTGGCCGTACTGCTTCTCGTCCAGCTTGTCCGCCACTCCCCCGGTGCTCACGACGGTCAACGGGCGCTGCCGCCGCCGCAGTGTCACACCGCAGCCCTCCGCGTCCGTGGCACTGACCGCATCGTCGATCAGGTGCTGCAGGAACTCGCGCAAGGAGGCGGTTTCCAGCAGCCAGTCGATCATGTCGAGTGCGTGCCGATGACGGTCGAGTCGGTCCACGTCTCGTCACCTCCCGCGGCATGGTCTCCAGTCGGCCGGCTTCGCACTGTGCTGCTACCCCGTCTCGGCGCTTCCTTCCGTACGACCCGCGTCCTGTCCACCGGCGTGCGCGGCCGGTCCACGCCGAAGCGCCGTCAGGATGCTTCCCGGCGGGCCTTCGGCCGTCACGCGCTCAGCGGTGGCTCTCGTCCGTCCAGATCCGGCTGCTGAGGTCCGAACCGCGCAGTACCTGGACGCGCCACGGGTCGATGCGCAGGACATGGTATTTCGGGTCGGCCGGGCCGCCGCTCCAGAAGTTGTAGGGGTCGTATCCGACGCCGGCCGGACTTCCCTTCTGATAAAGATTCCAGGCGTAGGTCCTGTTCTCCATGTCCTCGGCCCAGGTCGAGACACTGTCGACGAATACGGCGTTCTGCCGGGGATTCCAGTACGAGTACGTCGTCTGGGGATTGTTCGCCAGGTGCGCCACCTTCACCGGCGTCTTGTACGCGGCGAGCCAGCCCACGGGTCTGCCGTCGACGACTTCCCAGACGGGCAGCAGGACACGGGCCCTCGGACGGGACTTCTTGTCGACCGTGATCATGGTGCAGTAACGGATGTCACCGATGTACTCGAAGAACTTGTCGGCGATCTCGGAAAACGAGTCGACCTTGGTCGCCATGACGACGGCTCCTATCTCTGATCATTCACTCCAGGCCAGCTTGCCCGGAGTTTTCCGGGCACGGAAGAAGGCACTTTGAAGTGACCGACTGACCCCTGCCATACCGATCTGGCCGACGAGGTCGCCCCGCGTGTCCGTCGGCCAGGAGCGCCGCCGTGGCCACGGCCGCCACGTCGTCGGCGTCGGCGAAGGGCTCGCGGCCGTCGCCGGCGGGCAGCCGCAGCTCGCCCGCGAGGACGCCGTCGAGCAGCACGCCCTCGTCGAAGTGCTGGTTGAACCAGTTGGGCCGCCCCCGGGGTCCGGTCCGTGCGGTGCGCCGGTCGGCATCCGGATCGCCCCCGTGGAAAAGCGCGTCCTTCCCGCCGGGCATGTCCCGGGAACCTCGCGCGTCTTCATTCTTCCCCAGGGTCGGTCACACGCCGGTGATCGGGAAGTCTTCGGTAATCCCCGTCCGCGGAACGGCCGGACGGCGGAAAGCTCGCGGATATCCGGCGGGATAAGAAACGGGTCGGCAGGCCCGTACCCGGAATGCCCGCGCGCCGCCGGGCACACGAAAAAACGCCGCCCTGACCCGCCGGGGGGTGTGGCCAGGGCGGCGTGTCACAGGGACCGTGCATCCGGTGACGCCTGGACGGCAGGGGTCGTGGCTAGACCTCGACCGAGGCGGGCGCGGGTGCGCCGGTCACGTCGTCCGCGCGCTCGCGCAGACCGAAGGTGCTGATCAGGGCGGCGCCGAGCGCGGCGACCAGCGGCACGAACAGGGCCGCCTTGTAGCCGTCGAGGAGCGCCGCGGGCGAGGAGCCGTCGGTGGCCCCGATGTCGACGGCGGCGGCCGCGGACAGGCCGAGCGCGGCACCGAACTGGAAGCTGGTGTACAGCAGACCGCCGGCGACGCCCTGCTCCTCCTCCTCGATGCCCTCGGTGCCGGCGATGGTGAGCGGGCCGTACGCGAGGGAGAAGGCCAGGCCCAGCACGAGCAGGCTCGGGAACATCAGCGCGTAGCTCCAGTCCACCTGGAGCGGCAGCATCAGGGCGTAGGCCAGGGAGGCCAGCACCAGTCCGCCGAACATGACCCGGGCGTTGCCGAACTTCTCGACCAGCTTGGGGGTGAGGGTCGGCGAGAGCACCGTGTCGACGCCGATCACGATCATCGCGAAGCTGGTCTGCAGGGTGGACCAGCCGCGCAGTTCCTGCAGGTACAGCGTGACGATGAACTGGAAGCCGAAGAAACCGCCGGAGAAGAGCAGCGCGGCGAGGTTGGCGCGGACGAGTCCGCCGTGCCGGAACAGGCCGAGCCGCACCAGCGGCGCCGCCGACCTGCGCTCGACGACCGTGAAGGCGACGAACAGCAGGAGGCTGGCGGCGACCGTGCCGATGGTCCAGGCCGCGTCGACGTGCGTGGCGCGCTCGACGGCGAACACGAGCAGCAGGATCGCGCCGGTCACGGTGACGGCGCCGGTCAGGTCGACGGGCCGGCCCTGCCGGTCGGGGCGGGGCGACTTGGGGATGAGGGCGACGGCGGCGAGCAGGAGGACCGCCGAGAGGATCACCGGGGCGAAGAACACCCATCGCCAGCTGACCGCGGTGAGCAGACCGCCGACGACCAGACCGATGGAGAAGCCGCCGGCGGCGGTGCCGGAGTACACCAGCAGGGCCTTGTTGCGCTGCGGGCCCTCGGCGAAGCCGGTGGTGATGATCGACAGACCGGCCGGGGCCATGAAGGCCGCGGCGACACCGGTGACGAACCGGGCGACGAGCAGCATCCAGCCCTCGGTCGCCAGCCCGCCCAGGCCGGAGAACAGCAGGAACACCACCAGCCAGAACACGAACATCCGGCGCCGGCCGAAGAGGTCCGCGGCCCGGCCGCCGAGCAGCATGAACCCGCCGTAGCCGAGGACGTAGGCGCTCATGACCCACTGCAGCGTGCCGGTGGACATCCCGAGGTCGTCACGGATCGACGGGAGGGCCACGTTGAGCATGGCCACGTCGATGCCTTCCAGGAAGATCGCGCCGCACAGCACGAACAGCACGCCCCAAGCGCGCCCGTTCATGCGATCGGTGTCGCCGCCCGATGGGGATTGCACTGTGGACACTGAAGTTCTCCTTGAGAATGTCTGGAGGGATGGACCGTGGGGAAATCCGCGGAGTCCGAACATGGACGGGAGAAATCGAGGAAAGGGCTCGATTCCACGGGTGCGCACCCTGGTTACGCGAGAGCCTGCCGGTTCCCACTTGTAACTGTGGGAATCATCGGGCACGCTGAAGCCTCATGGAAGAAGGCACTTTAAAGTCACCGAGGCACTGCTCGGGTACCGACGACTACAACATCCTTCAGTGGGACGTCCGCGAGGGCTGCGAGGTCCGCCAGATCCTGGACCGCGTCGCCGACAAGTGGTCGCTTCTGGTCATAGCGCTGCTGGAGAACCGCAGTCTGCGCTTCACCCAGTTACGCCACAGCATCGAGGGCATCAGCCAGCGGATGCTCACGGTGACCCTGCGTCAACTGGAGCGGGACGGACTGGTGCGCCGTACGGTCCACCCGGTGGTGCCGCCCCGGGTGGACTACGAACTGACGCCGCTGGGCGTCACGCTGCACGACACGATCCAGGCGCTGGTGGCCTGGACCGAGGAGCACCAGGAGGAGATCGCGGTGGCCCGCGCCGAGTACGACCGGCGTACGGAGGTCAGCGAGGAGGCCTCCTGAGGCACGGCAGCCCGCTGGACCGGGGCGGTCTCCCGGAGCGGTGAGCGGCGGGGACGGTCACGGGATGCGGCGCGGCAGCGGGGCCTCGGCCTCGGCGGCCGCCTGTGTCTCGTGGTCGGTCTTCTCGCCCTCCACGAACCGTGCGGCGTAGGCCTCGTCGCCGATCGCCCGGCGGATGCGGGCCGCTGCCCTCTCCACGTCGGCCCGTTCGGCGGCGGGCTGGGGGACGCCGGCCGGCGGGTGGCGGCGGGCTAGGGGGCGCCGGCGGGTGGCGGCGGCCGTGGCGAGCAGCCGTGCCGCGCGGCTCCGGCGGCCGGTCAGTGAGCGTTTTCAGCGTTGCCCCTCCAGGATGAGGACGGCTTTGGTGATGACGCTCATGCGGTTGGGGCTGATGCGGGATCTACCGAAGATCTGCCAGGACTTCAGCCGCGCCATGCCTCGTTCGACAGGTGCCCGGGCCGCTGACAGGGCCCGGTTCTCGGTCCGCTCGGTGAGGGTGAGCTCGCCGCGGGGCGGGCGGCGCTTGGCGGTGGTGACCCAGTCGCCCGCACCGATGTAGGCCATGTCGGCGAGGATCGGAACGCCCTGGCGCGCGCAGATCCGGAGGATCTTGTGAGTGCGGGCGGCTGTGAGGTCGTGGGTCCGGCCCGGTAACGCCGGAGACAACCACAGAATCTCGCCGGCTGGGTCCGTGACGCCTTGTATGTTCACTCCATGCCGCTTGTGTTTTGAGGAGTAGTCGGCTTTCCTGTCGCCGACGCGGTCGCACTCTGCGAGCGTGCCGTCCAGGAGGACGAAGTCCGGGTCGTGTGCGCGCAGTGTCTTCAGCAGGCCCGGCGCCTGCTCGGCCAGCAGAGCGGTGACCGCGGTGACGTAGGCGTGGGCGGTGCCGACGGATATCCCGAAGGCCTCGGCGATACGGGCGAGGGTGTCGTGGCGGCGCAGGTACACGAGTGCGACCAGCGCACGGCGGTGCGGTGGAAGTTTGCACCGCCGGTCACCCTCACGGGTGGCGATGAGCATCGTGACCCACTCGACCAGGGCGTGGGGCAGGTCGAGTGCGGCAGGATACGGGAATCAACAGGGCTGCTGTGCTGCTGAGTTGAGGCGCCGGACACCTCCCTCGACGGCACGGGGGCCCTGTCCGCTGCGCACCCCGACCCCGCACCGCCCCGTCACCCGGTCAGTGGCCACGCTGAAAACGCTCACTGACGGCATCCGCGACCTCCCTAGGAAACGACGATCCGACACCATTCCCACCGAACCACCGCTCCTATCCCCGACCAGCGGAAACTCGGCGATAACGCCCGGGAAGACAACAGCTTCTAACGCCGCCCGTCGATCTCGCGGCTTGGTAGAAGTTCTAGGAACCAGTGAGCAGGGTTATGGGCATGGTGCTCTGAAGGGAATGTCTGGGAACTGCCGTTGCCAATCCCTCTGTGTGAGGCCGCCCTGAACCGTGTTACAGATGTATGCGACGGCTTGGCCAATATCCGTCTCCCATAGTCGCACTGTTCCATCGAGGCCAGCACTGGCCAAGGTGTGTCCGTCGGGACTGAACCTCACCGAAGTAACGAGTGATGCATGCCCAGTTACTGGTGGACCGAATGGGACGCGCTTTGCCATGTTCCACAACCGAATTGTGAGGTCGGCACCGGCGGTGGCAAGGGTGCGTCCGTCTGGGCTAAAAGCCAGGGAGTTAATCCTGCCCGTGTGGCCGCTCCGGAGATCGGCCAGTTTGCTCGGGCGAGATGGATCGGCCACGTTCCACAACCGAACTGAGAGGTCGGCACCAGCGGTGGCGAGAGTGTGCCCGTCTGGGCTAAATGTCAGGGAGTTGACCACCAGATTGTTGAGGCTTACCGCGTGGCCGCTCAAGGGCTTACCGAGGGGGGCTGCGTGCGTCGGATCGGCCACGTTCCACAACCGGACGGCCCCGTCGTCCCCAGCAGTGGCGAGAGTGCGTCCGTCTGGGCTAAAAGCCAGGGAGTTGACGCTGCCCGTGTGGCCGCTCAAGGGCTTACCGAGGGGGGCTGCGTGCGTCGGATCGGCCACGTTCCAGAGCTGTACCTCTCGGAAACCGGCGGTGGCGAGGGTGCGTCCGTCTGGGCTAAAAGCCAGGGAGTTAATGCTGCCCGTGTGGCCGATCCGGAGATCGGCCAGTTTGCTGGGGCGAGAGGGATCGGCCACGTTCCACAATCGAACTATGAGGTCCTCACCGCCGGTGGCGAGGGTGCGTCTATCCGGGCTGAACGCGACCAATTTGATACGGTCCGAGTAGGTGAGCGAGCCACGAGAAATCGGGTGAGCCGGATCGGTCACATTCCACAGAGTCAACTCGTCACCGCTGCCGGTGCCAACGGTGGCGAGCGTGTGCCCATCCGGACTGAAGTCCAACGAACTGACAACGCCTGAGAAACTGCTGATGACCCTTTTGGGAAGCTTCCACAGGAGAACTGCCCCATCGCTTCCGGCGCTGGCGAGAGTGTGTCCGTCTGGGCTGAACACCATCCACCATATGCCTTTGTGGCCAGTTAGCGGATTGGTAAGTGCTTCAGGGGCAGATGGATCGCCCATGCTGAAGATACGAACTGTTCCGTCAAATGTGGCAGTGGCCAGGAGTCGTCCATCAGGACTGAAGGCAAGGGCGTGACTGCCAATGACTGGTTCAGACAGACGTTTTTTGAGCTGTTTCGGCTTGGTTACGTTTGCTGTGTTCCAAATTCGAACCACTCCATCGTTTGAGGCGATGGCGAAGAGGCGGCCATTAGGACTGAATTTCATTTCTTCCACGCGGCTCATGCTGCCGCTCAGAGGTTTACCAAGTGGTGTTGGCTTCGCTGGGTCAGCCAAATCCCATAGCTGCACTACTCCGTTACTGTCGCCTTCTGCAGCCGCTAAGACGCGTCCATCGGGACTGAACGTTACTGAAGTGATGTCGGAAATTGACGGGAAGCCGGGCTTGTTGCCGCTCGACACCGAAGCAAGGGAAGTTGGGTGAACGGGATCGGCAACGTCCCACAACCGCACGCTCCCGTCACTTTCGGCCGTAGCGAGCATGCGTCCATCCGGACTGAACGCCATGGAGTTGCTACCTGTGATCTTCAGGGTCAAGTTACGACCCATGGAGACTGGATGAGCCGGATCAGTGACTTTCCACAGCCAGACCCTCCCGTCGCTACCAGCGCCGGCCACTACACGCCCGTTGGGACTAAACGCCAGCCACCAAAGAACACCTTTGTTGCCAGTCAGCGCCGGGCCAAGCAAGGTGGAGCGAACTGGGCTGGACACGTTCCAGAGTCGCACTTTGTGATCAGTGCCAATGGTGGCGAGAGTGCGTCCGTGAGGGCTGAATACCGCTGACCACGTCTGGCCGCCGGTGGACGGCGCGAGGGGCGTCGACAGAGTGGCGCTTGCATTGGTAATGAGGCGCGTATACACACCAGAGTCCTGTGGGCGCCAGCGGTAGGCGGCAATGTCGAAGAGGGCAGCGAGAGATGGCTGACCGTCGCGCAGCCTATCTGCCTCGACGGTGATCTGTCTGGAAACGGCGATGTCGCGCTGAGCTTGTGCTGTGGCGCGCTGCTGGAAGGCGACTACCGCAGCGCCTGATGCGATCAAGGCCAAAGTGGTCAGCATGGCGATCAGCACGCGGCGCAGCCTGATTGTGCGACGCTCCTGCGCGCTTGAGGCTGCTAGGAACTCCGTCGCTGCGGTGCTTAGTCGATCGCGATGTGCCTTTGCCCAGGTGCGGACTGTCTCTAGCCGGTGTCCCCGATAGAGCATGCCAGCATCCTGGTGGGACCGACTCCAACTGGTGGCCACTTCTTCGAGTTCTTGTCGGATGATGTGGCCTGCCCGGTCAGCCTTGATCCATCGTTGCAGCCGCGGCCAGGCGCCTAGCAGGGCTTCATGGGTTATCTCCACGCTGTTCCCCTGCACAGTCAGCAGGCGGGCCTCGGTGAAGGCTTCAATTATCGGGTCGATGACGGCTGACTTACTGCCAATCTCAAGTAACTGGGTACGGGGCAAGCGTTTGCGAGTGTCGTTGACGCCGTCTCCGACCTTGACGAGGCTCATGAAGAGCAAGTTGGCCGTCTGCTTAGCGTCAGAATCCAGTCTGTTGTACACCCGTTCTGCAGTTGTGCCGACGGCTCGGTAGATTCCGCCCGTGGCCTGGTAGCCGGCCACGGTGAGAGTGTGACCGTGCCGTTGCTGCCAGGTGGCTCGCAGGGCATGGGCCAGCAAGGGGAGACGTCCGGCCTCATACGCATGCGCGGCACTTGCGTCCTCGCCGCTGCTCGGGTGATTTTCACCATCGCGTACTCCGAGGTCGCGCAGTAGCAACTCAACGAGGCCCGGCTCAATGTCCAAACCCGTTGCTTGGGCAGGGATTGTTATCGCGTGACGAAGCCCGTCTCGAGTCATAGGCCCGATCAGGACCTGGCGGTCCTGCAGAACTCCTCGTAGCTGTGGATAGTCGGCGCATGGGGTGTAGAAGTCGGAACGCATCCCGTACACCACCAGCCCAATTGGTTCTTCACCAGCTGATCCGATGCTCGCCAGCGCAGAGAGAAAATCGAGGAAGTCATGCCGGTCTTGCTCACTTGAGCCGAGGGTGAACAGCTCCTCAAGTTGGTCGACGACGACCACCAGCCGTTTGTTCGGCGGGCCGTTGCTGCCCGCTGTTGTCCTCAAGCACTTACGCAACAGGGTCAAGCACGCGGACGGACCGGACTGCAGTGCCTGGCCGAGCAGATCTGGGGCGATCCCGGTCGCGCTCGCTAGGTGTGCGGACAAGGCGGCCATTGGGCTAGCAGTAGGAGTGAACAGCATGTGGGGCCACTGCGCTGACCCAGCAGCGGGCAGAGCCCCTCTAGCGATGGCCGGTAGTACGCCAGCCCGTAGTAGTGAGGACTTTCCTGCACCAGACGGCGCGACCACTATTAAGGGGCCGCCACCCCGCAGGCCTTCGTCCAAGTGAACAAGCAGCTCTGCAGTCTCCGTGTCTCGCCCGAAAAACCAGTCTGCCTGTGCTGATTCGAAAGCCACCAGGCCCGGGTACGGGCATTCCCGCGTTTCGCCACCCCGCTGGAGACGGCGTGCTCGGCGCACTCCGTCCGCGTAATGCAGATGCAGGTCCCGCTCCGCGACGTGCTGATCCCCTCCTGCTTGGAAGATCTGAGCCTGGCCAGACGCTATGGCATGAAATCGAATTGCCTCATCGTCTTCAGGCCGCTCATCGGCCGGGCTCACAGCCCCCGCCCAGGAGCATACGATTTGGAGCCTCCCTGACGGGTCAGCTCTTCACCAGCAGCGGTCGACTGTACCGGCGTTAAGGACAGCAGATCTTGCTGGCTGCCGAGTGTTCGGCACCACGACGCAACTGTTGAGGACCGAGCTCGCCGCCATGTACTCGTGGTCGCGTCCATTGATCCACCTCCCACTGCCACGGTGCCCACACCCATCCCCACTCCCTGCAGTAGACGCCGCGAGGCCACGTTAGACGCATCAAGCTACGTGCGTGGCCACTCTTGCGCTTTTCAGGGGGAAGCGTCCATCAAGGCGCCGGAGAGCCACTCTGTGTGGTGGAATGAATCGGGCCTGCGTCGAGGGCCCTTGCTTGCTGCGAAGGGGCTGGTCGGATGTTGCCGGAGGCATTGGCGGCTGTGGCCGCAGCGGGTGGTGTTGCGGTTGCGCAGGCAGTTGGCACAGATACCTGGCACGGGGTGCGCCACGCGGTGGCTCGGTTGTGGCGCTACCGCGACGAGGAGGAGCAGCAGGTGGCCTTGGAGCGATTGGACGAGACGGCGACCGTACTGGCGCAGGCTTCCGGGGAGGACGCCCAAGTTCGCCAGGCGGTTGTCTGGCAAGTCCGCCTCGAGACCCTGCTGGAGGCCCTTGACGAAACCGATCAGCAGACGGTGGTCGAAGAACTGCGCGCACTCGTAGGCCAGGGTCGAAGGGAGGTCAGCCCAGAGGGACAAACTGTTGGGGCAATCCGCATGGAGGCCGAGGCGACCGGGCGTAGCCGGGTCTATCAGGCTGGTCGCGACCAGCACATTCAAGAGTGAACGGCACCGTGCGGGGCCGTTTGCTCCTGCGGCGCAACACAGGCACGCGCGGGCTTGCAGGCTCAACCCGACAAGCCAGGCAAGACCAGCCAGGCAATGCACATCGAGCACGCCATACAAAGCGTCGAATCTCTGTGCGGGAGTCGCGCTGGGTTGCTGTGGCGGTCGCCGCCGCTCTTGCTCTGCTAAGCGGAGGTTGTGGTCAGGGCAGCCCGTCGACCGATGAGATACCGACGCCAGACGGCTCGTGGTTACTCAGCCGGGAGGCAGACAGTCGGGAGCCGAAGAGCCCGGACATTCCACCCAACACAGGCACTCCGAGCTCCGACAGCGCGCCCCCCAAGGGGAGCGGGCACGTGGAGGAGACTGCATTGCCGCCAGGTTCCGTACCCGCCGACCTCGTAGGAACTTGGGACGGGGGGTCTGGACCTGGAGAGCGGAAGATCAGGTTCTCGGATGACGGAACAGTGGAGCTCCACTACAACAGCGGGCTAACACTACGAGGGACAGCCGTGGTGCGAGGGCGGAGCATGACCATCTATCTGCCGGGAGCCGTCGAGGTAGTCAAGCAGTGGTCGATCGAGGACATGGAGCCCGTTTACGGAGACACGTTCCAGCTTCTAATGCTGGACGGATTCTCCTATGTGCGGGAGATCGGTAGTACATAGCATCGGAGCCGGATGCTGTCGTCTGCTTCAAACGCCTGGCCGTTCGTTGGGGAAAATACCTCCACCTGCACGACGCCGCTGGCCGGCCTCATCTGCTGGTGGGCATCGGACCTCCGGTCGCAGCAGCAGGCCCACCGTCGGCGCGGACGCCGGGTGCCCTGCCGGGTCAGCTCCTGGGCCAGGTTTCGCAGCGACTTCGTCGTCCACTTCAGGCGGCGACTGCGGATCACCCCGCTCGTCGGCTCGACCAGCACCAACAACGCCTTGAGCAGGGCTGGATCGGTGTCTTCGTTCCGCTTGCGGCTTCCGTTCAAGTGCGGCAACAACAATGAGCGTTTTCAGCTCCTCGCCGACATGGCCTACATCGGTGCGGGCGACTGGGTCACCACCGCCAGGCGCCGCCCGCCCCGCGGCGAGCTCACCCTCACCGAGCGGACCGAGAACCGGGCCCTGTCAGCGGCCCGGGCACCTGTCGAACGAGGCATGGCGCGGCTGAAGTCCTGGCAGATCTTCGGTAGATCCCGCATCAGCCCCAACCGCATGAGCGTCATCACCAAAGCCGTCCTCATCCTGGAGGGGCAACGCTGAAAGCGCTCAGTGAGCGCGCCCCGGCCGGCCCTTCGAGGGCGAGCGCCACGGCCATCGGGTTGCCGGTGGAGACGGCGGCGGCCAGCCCGTCCTGGTGCAGGGGACAGCTGCGCTCGGGCCGCCCGGACGCCGTGGCCGGCCCGCTGGACCTCGCCGCGCTGCGCGAACAGCCTTCCGTGCCCCCGGGGTTCACCTCACTCGTCCGCCGCCCGGCGCGGCCGTCGGTGACCGACGAGGGCTGCAGCGGCACCGAACCCCCGGCTCACCGACCTGCTCAAGGATCTGTTACCCGGTGAACGGCGGGCCGCCGTGCGGGACATGGTGCTCGCCCAGACCGGCTCGCGGCCCGCACCGCCTGGTCAACCGGGACGCGCTGGACCTCGGCGAGTGCGTCGCCGGCCTGCGGGCCCTCGGCTACCCCTTGCGGGACCTGGCCCCGGACGCCTGGCGGGAGCTGGATGACGGGGGACACCGACGCCTTCTGCCGGAGAGAGCCTCCTCCGTCTGCGTGGTGTCCAGGGCCGGATACACCGGTGAACTCTTCGGCCAGTACGTCGAGTTCTTCGTCCAGGAGAACCACTTCCCGGCTCCGCCGCAGTCCGGGTGACGCGTCCGCCCGGCACACGGCCGCCCCTCGGCGCCGCCCCGGCCGGGGCGGCGCCGAGGGGCGGGTGCGGCTACAGGCGCAGGTCGTGGATGCCGCCGTCGACGGCGAGGATCGTGCCGGTGGTGCCGGAGGCTTCGGTGGCCAGGAAGGCGATGGCGTCGCCGACCTCCTCGGGCCGCGCCAGCCGGCCCAGGGGATGGCGGTCGTTGAGCGCGTCCCGCTCCGCCTGCGGGTCGGCGGTCTTCGCCAGCACCCGCTGGATCCAGGGGGTGTCGACGGCGCCGGGAGCGACGGCGTTGACCCGGATGCCCTCCCGGACGTGGTCGGCGGCCATCGCCAGGGTCAGGGAGTGGACGGCGCCCTTGGACGCGGAGTAGAGGACGCGCCGCCGTACCCCCATCGAGGCGAAGACGGAACAGGTGTTGACGATCGCGGCGGCCGGTGACTTGCGCAGGTACGGGAGCGCGGCACGGGCGAGGCGCACCATGCCGACGACGTTCACGTCCAGTACGCGCCGCCACTCGTCGTCGTCGTTGTCGGTGATGTCGCCCTGCGCGGCGATGCCGGCGTTGTTCACGACGATGTCGATGCGGCCGAAGCGGTCGGCGACCTCGGCGACGGCGGCGCGCACGGACGCGTCGTCGGACACGTCGCAGGCGATGCCGACGGCCGGTGCGGCGACCTCGTCGGGCTTCAGGTCCAGGGCGGCGACCCGGACGCCCCGGGCGGTGAGCGCGGCCACGGCGGCCGCGCCGATGCCGGACGCGCCGCCGCTCACCACGGCCACGAGGGGATCGGACGACTGTGCTTCGCTGGTGACGGCCACGGCGGGCGCCTCCTTGACGGTGGGTGCGGTCGGTGAAGGGGTGTGCAGGGAGGGTGGTTACCGGGGCCGGCGCGGCGTGCCGCGGTCCAGCCGTTCCAGGAGGGGGTGCACCTCGGCGCCGGCGGCCCCGACCGTGCGCCGCGCCCACCAGGCCGCCGCGAGGTTGGACGTCAGCAGCGTGGTGCGGGCGAACTCGCGGTCGAGTTCGGCCAGGGCGGCCAGCGTGCCCATGCCCGTGCCGGTGAAGAGAATCGCCCCTTCGTCGGGCAGGCCCGCCTCGCGTATCCGGCCGAGGAGGGTCCTGGTCGTCACCCGGTACGGGTCGAACTCGTGGTCCTGCTCCTTCGGGTCCACGACGGCCGGGGCGAGGACGACACGGTCGACGGCGACGCCGGCCTGCTCCCAGAAGGAGCGGGACGTCTCCGTGAGCCAGTCCCAGTAGGGGGAGACGAGGGTCAGGCGGGATATCCCGAATTCCTCGCACACCGCGAGGATGGCCTGCGTCGTCGACTGCACCGGAAAGCCGAACGCCTCGGACAGTTCGGCCACGAAAGCGCGGTCGCCGTCGGGTCCCAGCAGATAGTGCGAGGCGTTGCAGGCCACCACGGCGGCGTCCAGGCGCATGCGGCCGAAGGTGGCGAGCGTGTCCGCGAGCACGTCGTTGTACCGGAGCATCGTTTCCTTCACGCCCATTCCGGGAGTCAGCGGGAAACGCGCGGTGTACACATTCAGCTCGGCACCGATCAGACGATTGAACTCCGGTTCGGCGAGCGGGTTTTCCGGGGGCACGACCAGCCCGAGCCGGGGCAGCGGGAAAATGTCCATGGCGGCACATTAGTTGCCGCTCCGGGCACCGGCCGCGGTATTCCACCGGACTTGACATTCCGCCAGGCCAAACTTGCAACTCCCCTCTGTCTTGACACTTCTTGACAATCCACTACAGAGATTTAACCGGCCCGCCTTTACTCTTTCCGGCGGCGCGTTGGAAGGTGGGGGACCGTTGCGAAACCTCGTCGAACGGAGTTGATCCATGTCCAGCGCCACCCTCACCGGCGCCTGCCCCGAGTGCGAGACCGAACTGACCGTCCCGCCGGTCGTCCAGGGCGAGACGCTCTCCTGCCCCGAGTGCATGCTGACCCTCCGCGTGGAGGACATCGCGGACGGCCTGCTGACCCTGGAGATGGTCGAGGTCCAGCTGCGCGACTGGGGGCAGTGACAGCATGTCCGATGCCCCGTCCATCCCCATGTCGGCGACCCTGGCCGCCGACGAGGCCCTGGACCGCAGGCGACGGGCCGGGGAACAGGTCCTGCCCATGGCCGGCGGGGAGATCGGCCTGCCCGTGCTGCCCGCGCTGCGCCGGCGGCTCGCCGCCGCGGCGGACGAGAACGCGTACGGTCCCGTGGCCGGCAGCCAGGCGCTGCGCGCCGCCGCCGCCGGGTACTGGGGCCGGCGCGGTCTCGCCACCGACCCCGGGCTCGTCGTGGCCGGGCCGGGCAGCAAGCCGCTGCTGTTCGCGCTGCTGCTCGCGCTCGGCGGGGACGTCGTCGTGCCCGTACCCAGCTGGGTCAGCTACGCCGCACAGGCCCGGCTGGTGGGTGCCCGTCCCCTTCCGGTGCCGATCACTCCGGGCGAGGGCGGGGTGCCCGACCCGGAGCGGCTGCGCGCGGCCGTCACCGCCGCCCGCGCCGCCGGCCGGGATCCCCGGTGTGTGGTGGTGACCCTGCCGGACAACCCGACCGGCACCGTCGCCTCGCCCGGCACGGTACGGCGGCTCGCGGCGGCGGCCCGGGAACTGGACCTCGTCATCGTCTCCGACGAGATCTACTGCGACCTCGTCTACGACACCTCGGCGCCCGCCGAGTCCCCGGCCCGCTTCGCCCCGGAGCGCACCGTCGTCACCACCGGGCTCACCAAGAACCTGGCCGTCGGCGGCTGGCGCACCGGTGTGGCCCGGCTGCCCGACAGCGACACCGGGCGGGCCCTGCACGGCCGCCTCGTCTCGGTGGCCAGCCAGATCTGGTCCAGTCCGCCGGCGCCGGTGCAGGCCGCCGCCGCGTACGCGTTCGGCGAGCCCCCGGAGGTCGCCGAGCGCATCGCGGCCGGCCGCCGGCTGCACGAGACCGTGGTCCGCGCGGTCGCCGGCCGCCTCACCGGCGCGGGCGCGCTGCTCGCCCCGGTCCGGGCGACCTGCTACCTGTACCCGGACTTCACACCGCTCGGGGACCACCTGGCCCGGACCCACGACGTGCACGGCGGTGCGGACCTGGTCCGGTTCCTCGGCGAGCGGCACGGCATCGGCCTGCTCCCGGCCGGCGCGTTCGGGGAGGACGGCGACCCCTTGCGGATCCGGGCCGCGACCAGCCGCCTGTACGGCGAGGACGACGAACAGCGCACCGCCGCGCTCGCGGCACCGGACCCGCTCGAACTGCCGTGGATCCGCAAGAACCTGGAGCAGATCGACTCCGCGCTGGCCGATCTCACCGGGGCCCGCACCCCGCGGGCCTGAGCCGTTCCCGTCCCGGGAGGACCCTTCCACGCCGGGCTCGACCCTCACATCGAAGGCACCCATCATGACTAGCGCCGAGCCGTCCACCGGCACCGCCACCCCAGTCCCCGCACCCGGCACCACGCCGGCGGCCGAGCAGAAGCTGCCGCTGGCGGCCCTGCTCGCCCTGGCGGTCGCCGTGTTCATCACGAGTCTCACCGAGACCCTGCCCGCCGGGCTGCTGCCCGACATGAGTTCCAGCCTGCACACCAGCGAGTCGGCCACCGGGCAGACGGTGACCATCTACGCGCTGGGCACGGTGCTCACAGCCATCCCGCTGTCCGCCGCGACCGCGGGGTGGAGCCGCAAGCGCCTGCTGCTGACCGCGATGGCCGGCTTCGCCGTCGCCAACACCGTCACCGCCCTGTCGGTGAACTACCCGCTCACCCTGGTCGCCCGGTTCGTGGCCGGTGTCGCCGCCGGACTGGCCTGGGCCCTGCTGGCCGGGTACGCCCGCCGCATGGTCGCCCCGCACCAGGAGGGCCGCGCCATCGCCATCGCCATGGCCGGCATTCCGGTCGCCCTGTCCCTGGGCGTCCCGGCCGGCACCTTCCTGGGGCAGGTGGTCTCCTGGCAGGCCGCGTTCCTCGCGATGACCGCCCTGACCGTGGTGCTGCTCGTGTGGATCACGGCCGTGGCGCCCGACCACCCCGGCCAGCCGGCCGGCGGCAAGATCCCGATGCGCAGCACCCTGCGTGTGCCGGGTGTCGCCGCGGTGCTGACCGTCACCCTGGTCTTCGTCCTGGCCCACACCCTCCTGTACGCCTACATCGCCACCTTCCTGGACCACATCGGCATGGGCGGCCAGGTGGACGGGGTCCTGCTGGTCTTCGGCGTCGCCTGCCTGGTCAGCATCTGGGTCGTCGGCGCCCTCATCCACCGCCATCTGCGCGCGCTGACCGTCGCCGGCACCCTGCTGGTCGGCGCCGGCGTCGCGGTCATGGGCACGTTCTCCGGCACCGACGCCCTGGTCTACGTCGCCGCCGCCCTGTGGGGGCTGGGCTGGGGCGGGGTGCCGACCCTGCTGCAGACCGCGGGCGGCCAGGCCGGCGGGGAGGCGGCCGAGGCCGCCCAGGCCATGCTCGTGACCCTGTGGAACGTCGCGATGGCCGGCGGAGGCATCGCCGGCGGCCTCCTGCTCGACGCCGTCGGCGCCGACGCCTTCCCCTGGACGGTGCTGGTCCTCCTGGCGCCGGTCCTCGCCATCGTGCTCGCGGCCCGCTCCCACGGGTTCCCGGCCACCCACCCATCCGCCCACTCCTGAGGAGACCCCGACAGACATGTCCATCATCTTCGAGTGCGAATACCAGGGCCGGCGGTACGCGGGCCACGGCCTGCCCGTGTCCGGCAGCCCGCTCACCCTGTACCCGGTGGCCGACGGGCAGTTGCAGGCGGCCCTCGTCGCGGGCCGCGGCCCCGAGGACCTGCGGTCCGCCGTGGCCGGCGAGGACGGCCGGATCGAGGTGGACCCCGGCGATGCCGGCTTGAGGTTCCTCCCGCCGCTGCTGCCGACCGCCTCCGACAACGCCCTGATCAACGGCTTCATGGGCACGCACCGCAGCAAGTTCGACCGCGCCCCGGAACCGGACGAGGAGTTCACCCCGCCGAACTACTACATCAAGGGCTTCGGTTCCTGGCTGCGGCTGCCCGACGAGCCGCTGACCACCCCGGCCGATCCGGTCTGGCTGCTGGAGGAGCCCGAGGTCGTCCTCGTGTACGCCAACGACGACCAGGGGGTGCCGCACTACGCCGGCTACACCTTCGGCAACGACCTGAACGACATCGGCCTGCACCTGAAGAACCCGTGGGCGTGGACCCCGTACGCCAAGCTGTGCGAGACCTCGATCACGCCATGGCTGTTCCTCGGCACCCCGCCGGAGAAGGTCACCGGCAGCGTCACCATCGAGCGCGACGGCACGGCGGCCTGGCAGGGCGGCTTCTCGTGCGGCGCCGACTCCATCTTCCACCGGATCCCGGACATGGCGCAGTACCTGTTCTCGTACCCGCTGCTGCGCCGGCCGGGCCTGGTCAACTACCTGTTCCTCGGCGCGGACAAGGCCACGTACCACGACGGCTTCCGGATCGAGAACGGCGACCGGATGGTCATCGACGTGTCCAGCCACGGTGTCGTGCTGGCGAACGAGGTCCGGTACGGGGCCGCGGCCCCGAAGTAACCGAGCCGGACACCGGAACGCGCCCGGGCCGGGTGTGCGGGATCGGAACGCTCCCGCACACCCGGCCCGGGCCTTTTTCATGACGGACCGCGCACGTGTGCGCGACTGACGACTTACGGAGGGACGGCAACGATGGTCGACGCTCTGTCCGTTCTCGACCTGGTGGCGGTCGGAGAGGGCCACACCACGCGGGGGGCCCTGCGGACCTCGGCGCGGCTCGCCCGCCTGGCCGAGGCCCGCGGATTCCGCCGCTACTGGGTCGCCGAGCACCACTCGATGCCCGGCATCGCCAGCAGCAGCCCCGCGGTGATCCTGGCGTACCTCGCCGCGCAGACCACCCGGATCCGGCTCGGTTCCGGGGGCGTCATGCTGCCCAACCACGCCCCATTGGTCATCGCCGAGCAGTTCAACACGCTGGAGGCGATGGCCCCCGGCCGGGTGGACCTCGGGCTCGGCCGCGCCCCCGGCACCGACCAGGCGACCGCGCGGGCGCTGCGGCGCACCCACGGGCCGGCGACCGGTGACTCCTTCCCCGCCGACGTGGCCGAACTGATCGGCTTCCTGCACGACGACTTCCCCGACGGGCACCCCTATCGCCAGGTGCACGCCGTGCCCGGCCCGGTGCAGGGGCCCTCCGGCGGGCGGCCCGAGGTGTGGCTCCTCGGCTCGTCCGGGTTCAGCGCCCAGCTGGCCGGCCGGCTGGGCCTGCCCTTCGCCTTCGCCCACCACTTCGCCGCGCACAACACCATCCCCGCCCTGGAGCTGTACCGGCAGACGTTCCGGCCCTCCCCCGTGCTGGCCGAGCCGTACGCCGTCGTGGGCGTGTTCACGTTCGCCGCGCAGACCGAGCGGCAGGCCCGGGAGCAGGCCCTCACCGGGGCGCTGACCACGGTGCGGTTCCGCACCGGGCGCCCGGGACTCGTACCGACCCCCGAGGAGGCCCGGGCGCATGTGTTCACCGGGTACGAGCGGGAGGTCCTCGGCGGCTGGCTGGAGAACGCCGTCCACGGCACACCGGACTCGGTCCGGGAGCAGCTGGAGGAGCTGCGCAAACGGACGGGCGCCGACGAACTCATGCTCGCCTCCAACGCGCACGGCCTGGAGGAGCGGCTGACGTCGCTGTCCCTGATCGCCGACAGCTACGGTCTGCCGCACGTGGAGCCCGGGCCGGCGTAGGCCCCCCGCCCCACGCGACAGCGCGGCGGCACCGCCCGAGGGCAGTGCCGCCGCGCTGTGTGCGCCGGGCGGGTCAGGCTCCGGCCAGCCGGCGCCGGAGTTCGGCCTTCTTGACCTTGCCGGTGAGGGTCTTGGGCAGGGCTTCGACCAGGTCCAGCCGGTCCGGGAGGAAGCGGGGGTCCTGGCCGCGGTCGAGCAGGTGCTCCCGGATCTCCCGGAGCGTGGGCCGGGCCCCGCCGCCGCGGGGTACGAGGACGGCCACGATGGGGTCGTCCGGCTGGCCGGTGGGCCCGACCAGCGTCGCCTCCGCGATCTTCGGGTGCGCGGAGAGGATCGCTTCCAGCTCGGCCATCGGGACGACGATCCCGTCGCGCAGGATCGCGTCCTTGGCCCGGCCCAGCACACGGATGCCGCCGCGGCCGTCCTCCCGCGCCACGTCGCCGGTGTCGAACCAGCCGTCCGCGGACAGCTCGGCGTCGAACGCGGCCTGGTTGCGGTAGTAGCCGAGGGCCTGGGAGGCGCCGCGCACCCGCAGCCGGCCCACGCGGGCGCGCTCGCCGGACCGGCTGTCGTCGATGCGGATCTCCATGGCGTCGATCGGCCGGCCGTGGCTGTGCGCGGACCAGTCCTGGTCGTAGTCGAGCCGGCTGATGGTGATCGGCCCGAACTCGGACATGCCCCACACCGAGTAGGTGGTGGTGTCGAAGGTGTCGCGCAGCTCGTCCACCAGCTCCTGGAGCACCGGTTGGGCCCCGGTGACGGTGTAGCGCAGGCTGGACACGTCGTGCCGGTCGGCGCGCTGGGCGGCGGCCACGCCGAAGAGCGTGGGCGGCGGACCGTACAGCAGGGTGGCCCGGTAGCGCTCCGCCAGGTCCAGCAGGCTGGTGTGGTTCCGGCCGTCCTGGAAGGCGACCGTCCCGCCGAGCATCACGCCGGCCAGGACGCCCTGGCCGAAGCCGGAGTAGTGCACCAGCGGGGTGGTGACGACGGCCACCAGGTCGTCGCGGAGCAGGAAGGTGTCCACGTAGCCGCGCACGCCCGAGTGGACGGTGTTCTGGCTGTGCACGACTCCCTTGGAGAAGCCGGTCGTACCCGAGGTGAACAGCACCACGAAGGGGTCGTCGGGCCCGAGCGCACGGCCCTCCAGGTCGCCCATGCGGGCGTCCTCCCAGGGCACCGAGACGAAGTGGTCGTGGAAGTCGTGCGTGCCCTCGGGAGCGTGCCCGCCGACCACCACCACGTCCTCCAGCGGCAGTGCGGGGCGCAGCGCGGCGATGTCCCGGGCGAGCGGACGGCCGTCCCACTCGGCGACGGTGATGCACAGCCGGGCCTCGGTGAGTTCGAGGCGGTGGCGCAGTTCCTCGCCCTGGCACTCCGGTGCGATGGGGCAGATGACGGCGCCGACGGCCATGCAGGCGTACATCAGCGGCACCATCTCCCACCGGTTGGGCAGCTGGACCGCGACGACGTCCCCCCGCCGGACGTCGAGTTCGAGCAGGGCGCCGGCGAACCGGTCGGTCAGCAAGGAGAGTTCGGCGTAGTCGAGGGTGTCGGTACGCGCCTCGCCCAGCCGGCGGCCGGCGACGGCCAGCTTGCGCGGCCGGATCCGGGCCTGCCGGCGCAGGTCGTCGAGGAACGTCTCGTCCCGCCACCAGCCGCGCGACCGGTACTCGGCCGCGCGGTCCGCCGCCGGCGCCGGGGCCGGCGCCGGTATCGGGGCGGGGGAAAGGGTCGTCGTCATCGCAGTTCTCCACGTCGTACCGCGAGCAGCTCCGGCAGCGGGTCGCCGGCGCGGGCGGCGGCGATCTCCAGCAGGGCCCGGGTGTTGTCCCGCACCCGGTCGCCGATCCAGTCGAAGACCCACGCCTTGCGTGCCTCTGCCGCCAGTTCGAAGGGGACGACCCGGGTGACGGCGAGGGCCGCCGCGCCGGCGCCGCCGATGTTGGCGATGACGCCCGGCACGAGGGTGGCGCCGGCCGCCCGCGCCTTCTCCCGGGCCTCGGCGTCGGAGGCGAGGTTGGCGCCCTCGACCACCAGGGCGGCGCGCAGCCGGTGCGCGTTCCCGGCGTTCAGCGCGTGCTTCTGGGCCGCGAGGATCAGCAGGTCGGCGTCGACGTCGAGCCAGGCGTCCGGCCCGTTGGACAGGGTGACGTGCTGCGGCAGGCGGGAGCGGTCGATCAGCCCGAACTCGTCGGTGACGGCGACGAGGTCGGCCACCGGCAGCCGGTCGGCGCTGATGGTGCCCTGGGCGTCCGCGACGCCCACGACGACGTGGCCGCGGTCCTCCAGGAACCGGGCGACCGCGCGGCCGACCGCGCCGAAGCCCTGCACCACGACGCGGGCGGGGCCGGTGCGGCCGCTCGCCTCCAGGGCGGTGACGGCGGCGACGCCGACGCCGTGCCCGGTGACGTCGATGAGCGGCTCGTAGTAGGTGCGCCAGTCGATCGGCATGTCCGGGGCGCCCAGCCGGTACCGCGGGTCGTAGCCCGCCTCGTCGAAGAACACGGCCCGGTCGGCGGGCGTGACGCCCATGTCGATGCCGAGGTGGATACCGCCGTGCAGCAGCGGCTTGACGGTACGGCCGAAGGTGCGGAAGGTCTCCTCGCGGTTGCTGCCGTCGGAGACGATGCCGCCCTTGGCGCCGCCGATGCGCAGACCCGCGAGCGTGAACTTGTGGGTCATGTCGCGGGCGAGGCCGGCCACCTCCTCCTGGGTCACTCCCGGGGTCATCCGCACGCCGCCCATCGCGAGGCCGTCGACCAGCGTGTCGATCACGACCCAGCTCTTGATGGCGCCGCCGCTGCCGTTGAGGTGGACGACGAGCGCGGGATCCTGCGTGGTGTCGTCAACAAGGCTCATGTGCCGAGTACTCCTGTTCGTTCATGGGTGCGTTCACTGGTAGAGCTGTGCGAAGCCGCGCAGGATCTCCAGGCCGTCGCTGCGGAACTCCAGGTGGGCCTGCGATCCGTAGATGCGGCCGTCGTCGGAGCGCAGGAACTCCACGGGCGCGTGCTCGGAGCGGCCGATGGAGCGGAAGCCCTCGGGGGCCTCCTGGAGGTAGAGGGTGTGCCGGTGGAAGACCGTCACGGTCGGCTTCACATGGGTGAAGAGCGGCTCCTCCTTGTCGACCTGGACCTCGTAGCCGCCGACCCGCTGCGGGCCCTCGGCCAGCCGGCCGCCGGCGGCGACCGCGAGGATCTGCATGCCGCCGCAGATCCCGAAGACCGGGACGTCGGCGTTCATGACGAGGTCGACGAGCGGCTTGTAGTACTCCTGGTCGAAGGCCCGTACCTTGGTGCCGCTCAGGACGACGGCCTGGTAGCGGCCGTCGAGCCGGGCGGGCACGGCGGCCGGTTCGACCGTGTCGGTGTCCGAGCCGAGCGCTTCGAAGCGCCCGCGGAGCTGCTTCAGGGAGAGTGTGCGGTTGTTGACGACCAGCACACGGGATTTCGCCACGTGGGTGCTCCTCAGGTTCGCGTGATGACGGTGCCGGTGCGGGCGGCGAGCAGGTCCGTGACGGGTGCGCTGCCGATGACGACGCGCTCCACCCCCCGGTCCAGGGCCTCGCCCGCGGCCCGGAGCTTCTTGCGCATGCCGCCGGTGGCGCCCTTGTCGCGGAACTCGGCCGCCGCCTCGGCGGTGATCTCGCGCACCGGTTCGCCGTCGATGAGCAGGTGGGCGACGTCGGTGACGAGGATCAGGTCGGTCGCGCCGGTGGCCCCGGCGATGGCGGCGGCGGCCCGGTCGGCGTCGGTGTTGACCTCCTGGCCCGCGGCGTTCCGGGCCAGCGGGGTGACGAGGTAGGCGCGTCCCGGTTCCAGCTTGGTCAGCGGCGCCGGGTCCACCCCGGTGATGGGGCCGACCAGGTTCTCCAGTTCGACCAGCTGCTTGTCCTTCCACCACCAGCGCTCGCCCTCGCCGGCGCTGACCAGGCCGTCGCTGCCGAGCAGCCGCTCGGCGGCGATGCCGCGCTGTTCGAGGCGCCCCAGCACCTCCCGGCCCAGCTCGGCGCTGACGGTCTTGATGTCCTCGATGACCTCGGGCGTGGTCCAGCGGCTCTGGTTGCCGTAGCGGTCGCGCAGGATCGCCGACGGCTCGCTGTAGCGGGGGCTGAGCTGCTTCAGCGGCTTGGACCAGCCGTGGACGAGGACCAGCGGCCGCTCCCGGCCGTGCTCGGCCAGGTCGTCCCACCAGCCGCCGGCGAGGTCGGCGAGGCAGCTGCCGCCGAGCTTCACCACGGTCGGCGGCAGCGGTGTCGGGGTCTCGGTCATGCGGGCATCACCGGCTGCATGGTCAGGCCCGTGTCCTCGGGCAGGCGGAAGCGCTTGTTCACGGCCTGTACGGCCTGTCCGGCGGCGCCCTTGACGAGGTTGTCCAGGGCGGCGAGGACGACGATGCGTCCGGCGTCCGGGTCGTGCAGGGCGGTGACGTCGCAGTAGTTGGAGCCGAGCACGGCCTGCGGGTCGGGCACCGGGATCAGCGTCTCGTTGTGCCGCCGCACCCGTACGAAGGTGTGCCCCTTGTAGAACCGCAGGTACGCGCGCTGCAGTTCCCGCTGGTCCACCTGCTCGTCGGTGTACACGTAGACGCTGGCGAGCAGGCCGCGCACGTGCGACACCCCGTACGCCGACATGGCGAGGGAGCCGACGCTGCCGGGCTTGCTGCGCAGCAGGAAGTCGCTGACCTCGGCGGCGTGCCGGTGGCCGGTGGGGGCGTACGGCGCGATGGCGCCGTTGCGCAGCGGGTGCAGGTCCGGCACGCGCAGTTGCAGACCGCCGCCGCTGGAGCCGCTCTTGCCGTCCACGACGACCGTGTTGAGGTGCAGGCCGAGGCCGAGGGTCAGCGGCGCGAGCCCGAGGGTGATGGCGGTGGCGTAGCAGCCGGGCACCGAGATCAGCGGGGCGTCCACCAGGGCGTCGCCGACCAGCTCCGGCACGCCGTAGACGAAGCGGTCGGCCAGCTCGGTGGTCCGCTCGGCCTTCGGGTACCAGCGGTCGTGCAGCTCCGGGGTGCGGATGCGGAAGGCGCCGCTCAGGTCGGTGACGCAGGGGACGCGGTCGGCGAGTTCCGCGGCGATCCGGGCGGAGACCGGGGCGGGCGTGGCGAGGAACACCACGTCGCACCGCTCGGCCACGCGGTCGGCCGTGACCGGCTCGACGGTCAGGCCCAGGTCGAGACGGAGCCCGGGGTGCAGCTCGGCCGGCCGCCGGCCGGCGCTGGAGTTGCCGCCCAGGTAGGTCAGTTCCATCTCGGGGTGCTGGGTGACCAGCCTGATGAGTTCTCCGCCGGCGAGCCCGGACGCGCCGACGATTCCCACACGGATCATTCGAGTGTCTCCTGGACGTAACGGACGACGACCGACGCGATGTCGACCCCGGTCGTCGATGCCACTCCCCGCCAGGCGGGGGCGTGGTTGACCTCGTTGACGAGATAGCCGGACGGGGTCTTGAACAGGTCGACGCCGTAGATGCCGGCGCCGAGCCGGTCCACGACGCCGTCCACGATCTTCTGCACGTCGGGGTCGTGGGCGAGCGCCCGGCTCTGGTTGCCGAGGGCCGCGTTGCTGCGCCAGTCGGCGCCCGCGCTCTCGAACTCGGCGGCGGCGACGATCTCCCGGCCGACGACCAGGCAGCGGATCGACCCGCCGCCGAGGTACGGCTCCACCAGGCAGGCCTGCTCGAAGGCGTGGCCCAGGTCCTCGACGTAGTCGTAGACGGACTGCGCGAGGTCGGCGTCGCGGACCAGCGTGACGCGCTTGCCCATGCCGCCGTAGACCGGCTTGAGCACCACCGGCACGCCCAGGTCGTCGACCGCCTTCTCGAAGTCCTTGCGGGACAGCACGAGCCGGAAGTCCGGCACCGGGACGCCCGCTTCGCGCAGGACGGCCCGCAGGACCAGCTTGTTCTCGCAGGAGTGGATCGCGGCGGCGGTGTTGAGGACGCGGAAGCCGTCGGCCTCGGCGAGGGTGGCGATCAGGCCGCCACGGGTGTAGCTGCGGCTGCGCACCATCAGCGCGTCGTAGTCCTTGACGGACAGGGCGTCGCGGTGACCGGCGCACAGGGACTCGTCGTTGACCCAGTCGATGCTCAGGCCGAAGTCCTGGGCGGTCTCGATCAGCCGGCGTTCCTCCCAGCCGACCCGGTCCGCGACGATGGCGACTCGGTTGGTCATGTCACTGGCCCCAGTCGCGGAGCTGGACCTCGACCATCTCCAGGGTCAGCCGGCCGTCGGCGATGCCCTCGATGCGCAGCGTCAGCATGCACTCGGGGCAGGAGAGGGTCTCGCCCTCGACCATCTCGGGCACGGTCAGGTCGGTCTCGCACTCCGGGCACGAACCGGTCAGAACAGCGGTGCTCATGGCAGAACTCCGATCATGGTGACGGGTGGGACGAAGAGAGGTGTGAAGAGCGCGGGCGTGTACGGCGCTCAGGCGGCCTGGAAGTCGATGGCGGCCTTGCGGACCGCCTCCTGGTCCAGGACGGGGGCGCCGTTGCGCTCCTGCCGCTCGATGAGCCAGGCGGTGAAGGCCTCGACGTCGACGTCGATGCCCGAGCCGGCGAGCGCCCACTTGACGAGGGCGGGCGTGAGCCGGGTGCGCACGCGCAACTCACGGGTGTTGCCGACGAGTTCGGCCGGCAGGGTCTCGTACGCCTCGGGGTTGCTGAGCTGGCCCGGCAGTTCGTAGGCGAAGGCGTGCGGTGTCGTCGGACCGGACTGGAAGGCGCTGCCCAGACCGGCGCCCCTGAGGGCCACCCGGGACAGCTCCGTGAGATGGGTCAGGTCGAACCGGGTGTCGCCGTGGATGACGCGCAGCGAGGTGAGCAGCTCGGCCAGCGGGGCGTTGCCGCCGCGCTCGCCGATGCCGCCGACGGTCGCCGAGATCCACTGCGCGCCCGCGCGGACGGCGGCCAGGGAGTTGGCGACGGCCATGCCGAGCATGTTGTGGGAGTGGATCTCGATCTCGGAGCCGTCGATGGCGGTGAGGTCGGAGATGACCTCCTCCATCTGCCAGGGCGACAGGTAGGCGACGGTCTCCGCGAGCCGGAACCGGTCGGCCCCGGCCTCGAAGCCGGCGGTGACGTAGGGGACGAGCCGCTCCTTGGGGGTGCGGGCGCCGTCCTCGCCGCTGAACGTGACGTGGAAGCCACGCTCCTTGGCCTGCGAGATCGCCGAACGCGCCAGCACGTTGAGGAACTTGGCGCTGGGCGAGCCGAGCTTCAGCTTGGCGTGCTGCTCGGAGGTGGGAATGGAGTACATGATGTGCCGCACGCCCAGGCGTTCGGCCTCGTCCAGGGCCTTCTTGACCTGCTCGCGGTCGCGCACCACCACGAGCGTCATGCTGCGCTCCGGGCCGATCGCCTCGTGCGTGGCGAGGACCAGGTCGGCGTCCTTGGAGCCGGGGCCGGAGACCATGCCGACCTCGACCAGGTCGATACCGGTCTTCACCAGCAGTTCGGCGATGACGGTGGCGTCCTTGGGCCCGAATTCGACACCTCCCATGTGGGCGGAGTCGCGCAGGGTCGCGTCGGACAGATGGGGCAGCCGCGGAAGGCTTCCCTCGTTCGCTGATTCAGCCATTGCGTTCCCTCCTTTTCCAGAGCCTGCTTCCTTTTCGACACCGAACATGCTGCGCGACCCCGTGCAAAGAAGCGATGCGCGCTCTGTCAGAGCTCTGTCAAGGGCTGTCAGGGAATGTCACGCGGGGCAAGAAGTGCGAATGATTTCTCGGCTCGGACAATTCCGGGAACCGTTTGTCGTGCGCCGGAAAGCAGGAAAGCCCCCGCCGGCTGGGCCGGCGGGGGCTTTGTCCGGGCCGTCGTGGCGGACGGCCTCGGGTCAGGCGGTGTAACCGCCGTCCACGGCGATGGAGGTACCGGTGATGTAGCGGCCGGCCGGTCCTGCCAGATAGGCCACCGCGGCGGCGATGTCCTCCGCCTCTCCGTACCGGCCGAGGGCGGTGAGGGAGGCCTGCCACTCGGCGGAGTCGCCGTCGGCCGGGTTCATGTCGGTGTCGATGGGGCCCGGGTCCACGAGGGTGGCGGTGATCCCGCGCGGCCCCAGTTCCCGGGCGAGGCCCTTGGTCAGACCGACGAGCGCGGTCTTGGCCATCGCCTGGAGAACGAAGTTGCCGGCGGGGACACGGCCGTTGAAGCAGGAGCCGATGCTGATGATCCGTCCGCCGTCGCCCATGTGGCGGGCGGCGGCCTGCGCGGCCAGGAACACCGACCGGACGTCGGCGGCGAGCACCTTGTCCAGGTATTCGGGCGTCACCTCGTCCAGCGGGCCGTAGGCGAGGAAGCCCGCGTTGTTCACCAGGATGTCGATGCCGCCCAGTTCGCGGACGGTCTGCTCCACGGCCTCTGCGGCGTCGTTCGGCCGGGTCAGGTCGGCCCGGACGACCGTGGCCCGGCCGCCGTCCGCCTCGATCGCCTTGGCGACCTCGCGGGCCTGGTCCTCCGCCTGGACGTAGGTCACCGCGACCGCCGCTCCCGCGTCGGCCAGCCGCTTCGCCACCGCCGCGCCGATACCGCGGCTGCCGCCGGTCACCAACGCCACTTTGCCGGTCAGGTCACTCATCGATGATTCCTCCGTGGACGGTTCGATGTACGTCGTACCGCTACGCTAAAAGTTGACACCGGTGTGAGATTCAAGTCCTTCACGGACACAGGGGGTCGGACCATGCGGATCGGTGAACTGGCCAGGCGCAGCGGGGTGAGCGAGCGGTCGCTGCGCTACTACGAGGCGCAGGGTCTGCTCCAGGCGGAGCGGACCCCCGGCGGCCACCGGGACTACGGCGAATGGGCCGTCGACCGGGTCATCCGCATCCAGGCGCTGTACGCCGCGGGCCTGAACAGCAAGAAGATCGCCCAGTTGCTGCCGTGCATGCGCGACGGCGACGGCACGCCGAGCGCGAGCGCGACACCCCGGCTCGTCGACGAACTCACGGCGGAGCGCGACCGGCTCGACCGGATGATCGCCGACCTGGTGCGCTCCCGGGATGTCCTGGACGGCATCATCAGCACCGCGTCGACCGGTCTGGGCGCGGCCACCCTCTCCGGCACCTGAGTCTTCCCGGGCGCGGTTCAGGCGGCCTGGTCCGCCAGCCCGGCGAGGGTGGTGCGGGCGTGGTGTTCCGCCTCGGCGGGGCTCAGCCGTGTCCCGCGCTCGAACGCCTCGGTGAAGGCGCGCGGGCCCAGGACGGCCCGGGCCGCCGCCGTGACACGGTCGACGTCGCCGCGTTCGGCGGGCGGCAGGGGGGCGCCCACTCTGTGGCGCGCGGCGTGGGCGGCGCCGAGGAGCAGGGCCGCACAGGCGGCGCCGGGCCGGTCGCCGCCCAGCGCGGCCGTGCCGGCGAGCCCCTCCAGGGACAGGGCGAGGGCGCGCGACTCGTCCAGGGAGTGGGCGATCCCGAGGCTGCGCAGATGGTGGGCGGCGGACCGGGCGGCGTCGCCGCGGAGTTCGGCGATGAAACCGAGTTCGGCGTGGAGCAGGTGGTCGCCGGCCGGTGAGGACACGGCGGCGTGGGCCTCGCGGATGCGCAGCAGGTGCGCCTCGGCCGCGTCGATGTCGCCGGAGCGCCGCGCGCCCAGGGCCAGGCCCATGTCGGCGTGGATCTCGCCGTACTTGTATCCCTGGTCGACGGCGATACGGCGGGCCTGCTCGTGCAGTTCGCGGGCGCGGTCGAAGTCGCGGGCGAGCAACGCGAGACGGCCGAGCCCGGACAGCCGGGCCGACACCTCGGCCTCCAGGCTGAGCTCCCGGGCGATCTGGAGCCCTTCGTGCTGCCGGTGCGCCGCCTGCTCGTACTCGCCCTTGATCTCGGCGAGCGCCGCGAGCGGTGAGACGGTCTGCAGTTCGCCCCACCGGTCGCCCAGGCCGCGGAAGAGGGCACGGCTGCGCTGGCCGTCGCGGGCCAGTCCGTCCAGGTCGCCGCGGACCAGGGCGAGCGCCGCCCGCAGGCCGAGGGCGGCGGCGATCCCCCACTGCTCGTCCGCGGCCTCGAAATGGATCAGCGCACGGGTGTTCAGGGCACGGCTGCCGTCCAGGTCACCGACGCTGAACCGGCCGTAGGCGTTGAGCCACAGCGCCCGGGCGCGGCGCACCGGGTCGGGTACGGCGTCGGCGTGGCAGGTCACCGTGCGTTCCCCGGTTAGCAGCCCGAACGCGCAGTGCAGCAGGGCGAGTTCGGGATCGCAGCGGCCGGCGGTGGCGGTGAGGACGGCGGCCAGGCTGCGCCGGGCCTCGGTGAGGCGGCCACGCAGCAGCCACCACCAGGACAGGGCGGTGGCCAGCCGTACGGCTTCCTCGCTGTGGCCCGCGGCAGCGCGGCGCACCGCCTCGTCCAGGGCGGCGCGCAGGTTGCACGCCTCGGTGTCCAGGCGGGTGAGCCAGTCGCGTTGCCGCGGACCGCGCAGCCGCGGCTCGGCGTGTTCGGCGAGCGCGAGGTAGTGCCGCAGGTGGCGTTCGCGGGCCGCGGCCTCGTCGGCCGTCTCGCGCAACCGCTCGGTGGCGTAGGCGGCGACCGACTCCAGGAGGCGGTAGCGGGGGCCGGCCGGGCCGTCCGTGACGACGACGAGGGACTTCTCGACGAGCCGGGTGACGAGGTCGAGCACCGCCCCGCGGGCCACGCCCTCGCCCGCGCACACGGCCTCCGCCGCGTCGAGGCCGCAGCCGTCGCGGTGCACGGCGAGGCGGCTCAGCACGAGGCGTTCGGGCGGGCTCAGCAGCTCCCAGCTCCAGTCGATCATCGCGCGCAGGGTCTGCTGGCGGGCGGGTGCGCCCCGCTGCCCGGAGGTCAGCACCCGGAAGCGGTCGCCGAGGCGGGCGGCCAGCTCCCGTACGCCGAGGGCGCGGACCTTGGTCGCCGCGAGCTCCAGGGCAAGCGGGATGCCGTCCAGGCGGCGGCAGATCCCTGCCACGGCGGTGTGGTCGGCCGCCGCGCCCTCGCCGCTGCCGTCGGGCTCGCCGGAGCCGAGCCGGAAGCCGGGCGCGCAGGCGGCGGCCCGCTCGGTGAACAGGCGTACGGCGTCCGGGGTGGGCAGCGGCTCGACCAGGAACACGGCCTCCCCTGCCAGGGCGAGGGGTTCCTGGCTGGTGGTGAGGATGCGCAGCTGGGGGGCGCTGCGCAGGAGCAGCGCGACCAGCTCGGCGGCGGCCGCGACGACGTGTTCGCAGTTGTCCAGCACGAGGAGGGTACGGCGATCCCGCAGGGCGGCGGTCAGCCGGTGCACGGGGGAGGTGGCGCAGGTGCCGGTGGCGGGCGGGGTGCAGGGGGCGTCGTCCCGGATGCCGAGGGTGGCGGCGACGAGGTCGGCGAGGTCGTCGGGGGTGGCGCTGCGGACCCCCGCGAACTCTACGAACCAGGCCCCGTCGGGCAGCAGGGCGTCCCCGCCCGCGACCTCCTGCGCGGCGGCCACCGCCAGCCGTGTCTTCCCGACCCCGCCGGGCCCGGTGAGAGTCACCAGCCGCTGCCGCCCCAACAGCCGGGAGAGATGCGCGAGGCTCTCTTCCCGTCCGATGAGAGCGGTGAGGGGGACGGGCAGGTTGGTGGGCGCGGGGGTGGACGCCGGGGGCGCCGACGCCGCGAGTACGGGAGGTGCGGGGGCGGACGCGGGGTACGGGGACGCGGCCTGGGCCTGGGGCGACGCGGGGTACGGGGATCCGGCGCCCAACGGCTCGCTGTACGGCGATCCGGACGTCGGACCGGCGTGCGGCGGCCCACCAGACGACGGGCCGGCGTACGCCGACACGGCAGGCTGCGACCCGGCCTCCAGCGACCCGGCAGGCGACGGCCCGGCATGCGGCGACCCCGCGGACGGCAACCCGGCCTGGGGGGACGCAGGGCAGGGCGACCCGGCGGGCGACGGCCCAGCATCCGACAACTCCCCAGGCTGCGACCCGGCCTGCGAGGACGCAGGGTACGGCGCCCCGGCGTGCGACAGCCCGGCCTCCGGCCGCCCGGCAGGCGACGGCCCCGCGGACGGCAACCCGGCCTGGGGGGACGCAGGGCAGGGCGACCCGGCGGGCGACGGCCCAGCATCCGGCAACTCCCCAGGCTGCGACCCGGCTTGCGGGGACACAGCGTACGGCGCCCCGGCCTCCGGCCGCCCGGCAGACGGCAGCCCGGCATGCGGCAACTCGGCAGACTGCGCCCCGGCCTGCGCGGACGCGGAACACGGCGCCCCGGCGTGCGACGGGCCCGGATGTGACGCCGCGCCGGGCGGCGGCTCGGCCCGACCGGCCGAAGCCGGAGCATCGGCACGATCGGCCGCAGCCGATGTGACGTTCCGACCCGTCGGAGCCGGGGCGACAACGGGGCCGGTCGGGGCGGCGGCAGGGCCCGGTGGGATCGGCGCGTTGGGGTCCAGGGTGGGGTCCTGGCGGAGCATCGCCTGGTGCAGTGCGCTCACCGCGGGGCCGGGACAGGCGCCCAGCTCGTCGGCGAGGCGGGTGCGCAGGTCCTCGTACGAGGCGAGCGCCTCGCCCTGGTGGCCGGCCCGGTACAGCGCCTGCATCTGCACCGCGCGCAGCCGCTCCCGCAGCGGATGCTCGGCCACCAGCGCGGCCAGCTCCCCGGCGAGCAGCAGGTGGTCCCCCGCCGCCAGGCGGGCCTCGGCGCGCTCCTCCAGCACGGCCAGCCGCTGTTCCGCCAGGCACTCGCGGGCCGCCCGGGCGAACTCCTCGTCGGCGAAGTCGGCGTAGGCCGGCCCCCGCCACAGTCCGAGCGCCTCGGTGAGCAGCGCCGCCCGCGCCCGCGGGTCGGTGACCGAGCGGGCCTGGGCGACGAGCCGGCCGAACCGTCCGACGTCCACGTCGTCGGCCGGGTCGAGCCGCAGCCGGTAGCCCGGGGGCTGCCGCACCAGCCGCTCCCGGCCGAGCACCCGGCGCAGCTGGGAGACCTTGGCCTGCAGCGCGCCCGCCGGGTTGCCGGGGAGATGGTCGCCCCACAGGTCGTGGATGAGCCGGTCGGCGGAGACGGGGCCGCCCTCGTGCGCGAGCAGGTCGGCGAGCAGCGCCCGCACCTTGGTCTCGGCGACCCGGACCGGCTCCCCTTCGTCGTCCCACACCGCGAGTGGTCCGAGCACCCCTAACCGCATGTGCACCACCGTACCCGTTCCGTGAGCGCTCCAGGCCGGCCACGCACCGGATCGGCTTGTTCCGGCACCGGTTCCGGAAGGTTTTCCGAAGCTTTCCCGAAGTGGCCGCGCACACAGTCGTACTCCCCGGACGGCCGGCCGCCGGGCGTGCCCGGCGGCGGCGCGGCGGGGCCCCCTCCCCCTGTGACGTCCGGGCATCGCCCCAGCACGATACGGAGTACACGACCCCCATGAGCGCCTCACCCGAGACCGCCGCCGCTTCCGGCGCCGCGCCGCCCGCCGCGCGGCAGGGCACGGAGCCGCCGCAGAGACTGCCGATGCTCGCGCTGCTCGCCCTAGCCACCGCGGTGTTCATCACCAGCCTGACCGAGACGCTGCCCGCGGGCCTGCTCCCCGACATGAGCCAGGACCTGCGGGTGAGCGAGTCCGCGACCGGGCAGACGGTCACGATCTACGCGATCGGCACCGCGCTGACCGCGATCCCGCTGACGGCGGCCACCGCGGGCTGGCGGCGCAAGCGGCTGCTGCTCACCGCCGTGGCGGGCTTCGCCGTGGCCAACACGGTCACGGCCGTGTCGTCCGTCTACGGCCTGACGATGGTCGCCCGTTTCCTCGCCGGTGTCGCCGCGGGCCTGGCGTGGGCCCTGCTCGCCGGCTACGCGCGGCGGATGGCGCCGGTACCGCTGCAGGGACGGGCGATCGCGGTCGCCATGGCGGGCATCCCGGTGGCGCTCTCCCTCGGCGTGCCCGCGGGGACCTTCCTCGGCCAGGCCCTCGGCTGGCGCGTGGCGTTCCTGGCGATGACGGCACTCACGCTGGTGCTGCTGCTGTGGATCACCGCCGCCGTGCCCGACTACCCGGGCCAGCAGCGCGGCGAACGCCCGCGGATGCTGCGGGCGTTGGGCGTGCCGGGGGTGCGTCCGGTGCTCTTCGTGACGCTCGTCTTCGTGCTGGCGCACACGGTCCTGTACGCCTACATCGCCACCTTCCTGGACGGGCTGGACATGGGCGGCCGGACCGACCTGGTCCTGCTCGCCTTCGGTGTCACCTCGCTGCTCAGCATCTGGATCGTGGGTGCCCAGATCCAGCACCGGCTGCGCTCGCTGACGATCGCCAGCACCCTGCTGGTGGCGGCCGCCGCCGCGCTGCTCGCGGCGCTGAGCGACGGCGGGCCGCTGGTGTACGTCGCCGCCGTGCTGTGGGGGCTGGGCTGGGGCGGGCTGCCGACCCTGCTGCAGACCGCGGCCGGCGACGCGGGCGGCGAACAGGCCGACGCGGCCCAGGCGATGCTCGTCACGCTGTGGAACGTGGCCATGGCGGGCGGCGGCGTGCTGGGCGGGGTCCTGCTGGACGCGACGGGCAGTGGTTCCTTCCCCTGGACCGTGCTGCTGCTCCTGCTGCCGGTGCTCGCCGTCGTGCTCGCCGCCCGCGGCCACGGCTTCCCTGCCCGGCGCCCCGGCGCCTGACTCTCTTCAAAGAAAAGCAAACTGTCGTCCATTCAACGAATGGCTCGGCCCGGCGCGCAATGTGATGTTCATATGCGGGTGACGGTGCGCGGACTTTCTTTCGGACCTTCTCCGCCACCGGCCGCGAGGACGGCAACCGAACCGGCCGACCCCATGTGACCAGCGCAGACAGTGCCGACTCCGGGGTCCCGACCGGGGTGCAAGGGCTTTCCGGAGCCCCTCATCCCGCTTGGGACCCCTCCCCCGTGCGGCCTGTTCTCGCTGGTCAGCGGCCGAAATGTCAAAGTGACAGCACGAGGCGTGAAATTGGCGATGCACCCGGTAGCTTTGTCCTCCGTACGGCTGGCCGTACATCGTCACTGTCGGGCGACACGACTGCGAGGGGGCGTAGTTAAACATGTCGTCATTGGGAGTGCGCGTCGCGGCAGGGGAGCGCGAGCGCATACAGACGTTTGTTGAAAGCGTATTCAATCCACTCCACCGGGCGGAACAACGCCGCTGGGCCCGAGCCTACTTGTGGGGGCTCCTCCACACTCCGGGCAAGAAGACCCCGCGGCGCATGGCCGAGGCCGGTTTATTGCCGGCCGGAGCGGCGCACGGCCTGCACCAGTTCATCAACAGCAGCACGTGGGCCTGGGAACCGGTGCGCCGCGCACTCGGCCGGACCATCGCGGCGCACCGCCCGGCGTACGCCTGGACGGTCGCCGATCTCCTGATCCCGAAGCAGGGTGAGCACTCGGTGGGGGTGCACCGTCGCCTGGACCAAGCGACCGGACGCATCATCAACTGCCAGCGCGGTGTGGGCCTCTTCCTGGCGACGGGCACCCGCTGCTTCCCCGTCGACTGGAGCCTCGTCCTCGACGGGGCGTGGGACTGGGACGACCTGCGCCGGCGCCGGGCGCGCATACCGGAGGCGGAGACGGGGCGCCCCGTGGGGGCGTTCGTGCTCGGCTTCGCCGCCGGAGTCACCGCCGCGGACCCGCAGTTGCCCAAGGCGCCCTGGGTGCTCAACCTCACCCAGCGGTGCGACGACGCGAGCGGGGTCATGGCCGGGCTCGCCCGGCGCGAGCTGGACTTCGTGTGCGAGGTCGATCCCGGGCAGATCGTGCTCGTCGGACGTCCCGCGCCACGGGTGATCACCGTCGGAGACCTGATGGAGGAGCCGCACGCCCGTCAACCACACGCGTTCATGCGCCCGTCGGAACACGGCGGTTCCAAGGCGGTACGGGTGAACGTGTACGCCGGAAGGGTACGGCTGTCGCAGCGCGGGGCGGCCAAGGACGGCGTCTCACGGACGTACCACGTCCTGGAACAGCCCTCCGCCGACAGCGGCCAGCCCGCCCGGTACTGGATCACCAGTCTGATGAGCCGGGGCGTGGAGGAGGTCATGGCGCTGGCGCGCAGTCAGGTCGGCGCCCGGACGACCGTGGAGAGACTGAGGGAACGTTTCGGCGTACTCGACTTCGAGGGCCGTTCCTTCCCCGGCTGGCACCACCACATGACCATGGTGTCGGCAGCGTACGCCTACCAGCACCTGTGTGGCGCTCCCGGCGCTGTTCCCACGCCGGCCACCAGGCTGTCCGCGGCACGCGTCGAAGCCGTGGACCGCTGGGTGGGCGCCGGAGCGAAAGGCCGGGGCGCGTGAAGAAAGTGCTGGTCGTGGAGCCGGACTCCACCGCGGCCGAGACGACGGCGGGCGCTCTGCGCCGGCAGGGGTACGCCGCCCACACCGTCGACAGGGGGGCGCGAATCCTGCGGTCGTACCACGACGCCGACCTGGTGCTGCTCTCCCTGGATCTGCCCGACATCGACGGACTGGAGGTCTGCCGCACACTGCGGGCGGAAAGCGATATTCCGCTGATCGCCTGCACGCACCGCGACAACGAACTGGAAAGGGTGCTCGCGCTCAAGGCGGGAGCGGACGACTGTGTGCTCAGGACGTGGAGTCCGCGGGAGATCGGCGCGCGGATCGAAGCGGTGCTGCGGCGCACCCGGCCGCACTCGACCGGCGCGGACAGCATCTCGCTCAGGCCGTTGCACATCGACCCGCGGACGCGGGAGGTACGGCTGCGCGACCGCGTGGTCGACGTGACCGCCACGGAGTTCGAGCTGCTGTACACGCTGGCCGCCCGGCCGGACTCCGTCGTCTCCCGGAAGGAGCTGATGGCCAAGGTCTGGGGCAGCAACTGGGTGCGCACCAGCCGCACCATCGACACGCACGTGAGCAGCCTGCGGGCCAAACTCGGCTCCAGCCGGTGGATCATCACGGTACGCGGGGTCGGCTACCGCATGGGACACGTCGGGCAGGTGCCCGAGACGTCCGCGGGCTGACCGTCCGACCCGCCGTTCGAGGGACCCGGGCACGTGCGGTGCCGGACACCGCGCGCCCGGGGCCCGCCCTCCCGGCTTTCCGCCCTTCCCGCCTTCCCTCTTTTCTCGCGACGAACCGTCACGGACGAATCGTGACGCCTGCGCGCTTCAGAAGGAGCATCTTGACGAAGCAGATCCATCTCGCCGCCCAGCTGCCGGGCATCCACAACGTCACCGTCTGGTCGGACCCGCGCTCCCGGAGCCAGATCGCCATCGGCTCCTTCGTGCACCTCGCACGGACCGCGGAGCGCGGCAAGTTCGACTTCTTCTTCCTCGCCGAGGGGCTGCGGCTGCGCGAGCACAAGGGCAGCCTCTACGAGCTGGACGTGGCGGGCCGCCCGGACAACCTGACCATGCTGAGCGCCCTGTCCGCAGCCACCACCCGTCTCGGGGTCGCCGCCACCGTCAACGCCACGTTCAACGAGCCGTACGAGGTGGCGCGCCGCCTCGCGACCCTGGACCACCTCAGCGGCGGCCGGACCGGCTGGAACGTGGTGACCAGCTTCGACGCCTTCACCGGTGAGAACTTCCGCCGCGGCGGCTTCCTCGCCGAGGCCGACCGCTACACGCGCGCCGCCGAGTTCCTGGCCACGGCGCGTGAACTCTGGGACAGCTGGGCCGAGGGGGACGTGCTCGCCGACGCGGCGACCGGGCGGTTCGTGCGCCCCGGGGCCGGTGAGTTCGCCCACCACGGCGAACACTTCGACATCTCGGGGCGGTTCACCACCCCACGCGCCCCGCAGGGGCACCCGGTGATCATCCAGGCCGGGGAGTCCGACCCGGGCCGTGAGTTCGCGGCCTCCGACGCCGAGGTCGTCTTCAGCAAGTACAACCGCCTGGACGAGGCCCGCGCCTTCTACCGGGACGTCAAGGGCCGTCTGGCCCGGTACGGCCGCTCGCCGGCCGACCTGCGGATCATGCCCACCGCCACGGTCGTCGTCGCCGACACCGACGAGGAAGCCACGGCGTACGCCGACGAGATCACCCGGGCCCAGGTGAGCCCGCAGACCGCCATCGCCCACCTGGAGGCCGTCTGGGGCCGTGACCTGTCCGCGTACGACCCGGACGGGCCGTTGCCCGACATCGACCCGGAACCCGAGTCACTGGTCCTGAAGGGGCATTCGGTGTTCCGCACGGGCCGGGCCGAGACCGCCCGGCGCTGGCGTGCCCTCGCCGAGGAGCGCGGGCTGAGCATCCGCGAGCTGATGATCGAGGTGCACGGCGGCCAGACCTTCGTCGGCAGCCCGCACACCGTCGCCGACGCCATCGACCACTTCGTGCAGAGCGACGGCGCCGACGGGTTCGTCTTCGCGACCCATCTGACGCCCGGCGGTCTGGACGACTTCGTGGACCGGGTGGTGCCGCTGTTGCAGGAGAAGGGCGTTCACCGCCCGGACTACACCGGCACGACCCTGCGGCACCACCTCGGCCTCGCCCCTCGGCCACGCGCCGAGCGCACGTCCGGGAACGCACGGGAGGCATCGTGACCGACAGCCCGCTCCACCTCGCCGTCGCCCTCGACGGCGCCGGCTGGCACCCCGCCGCCTGGCGGTCCGAGGACGCCCGGCCCGGCGCCCTGTTCACCCCCGCGTACTGGGCGGACCTGGTCGCCGAGGCCGAACGCGGCCTGCTCGACCTCGTCACCTTCGAGGACGCCCTCGGCCCGCAGTCGGCCGCGCCGCACCGCCCCGACGACCGGACCGACCAGGTCCGCGGCAGCCTCGACGCGGTCCTGCTCGCCTCCCACCTCGCCCTGCGCACCACGCACATCGGCCTGGTCCCCACGGTCAACGTCACCCACACCGAGCCGTTCCACGTCGCCGTGGGCATCGCCACCCTCGACCATGTCAGCGAGGGCCGGGCCGGTCTGCGTCCGCAGATCGCCGCACGCGCCGCCGACGCCGCCCACTTCGGCCGCCGTACGACCCCGCAGCTGACCGACGACGACATCCGCGACCCCGAGCTGATCGCCGCACGGCTGCGCCCGCTGTTCGCCGAGGCCACCGACGTCGTGGAGGTGGCCCGGCGGCTCTGGGACAGCTGGGAGGACGACGCGGAGATACGGGACACGGCCACGGGCCGCTTCCTCGACCGGGACAAGCTGCACCACATCGATTTCGAGGGCCCGTACTTCAGCGTCAGGGGCCCCTCGATCACCCCGCGCCCGCCGCAGGGCCAGCCGGTGGTGGCGAGCCTCGCGCACGCCTCGACACCGTACGAGTTCGCGGCGCGCGGCTGCGACGTCGTCTTCGTCACGCCCCGCGACCGCACGGGCGCCAAGGCGATCCTGGCGCAGGTGGACGAGGCCGTCGACCAGGTCGGCAGGGACGTGCGGGACCGGCCGCTGCGCCGGTTCGCGGACCTGGTCGTCTTCCTGGACGACGAGCCCGGTGCCGCCGCCCGCCGCAAGGAGCGCCTGGACGCGCTGGACGGCGCCGAGTACACCTCCGACGCCGCGGTCTTCACCGGCACCCCCGGCGAGCTGGCCGACCTGCTGCTCGACTGGCGCACCGCCGGGCTCGACGGCTTCCGTCTGCGCCCCGGCGCGCTGCCGCACGACCTCACCGCGCTCACGCGGCGTCTGGTGCCGGAACTGCAGCGCCGCGACGCGTTCCGCCGCACGTACGGCGCCGGGACACTGCGGGCCCGGCTGGGTCTGCCGGCACCCCGCAACCGGTACGCGCAGCACGGCTGACCCGGCCGTTCAGAGGCAGTCCTCCGGTATGCCGAGCCCGGTCAGCGCGCCCACCGGGTCGAGGTCCGGGGTGCCGCGGGGCCACCAGTCGTCCTGGCCGGGCTCCGACTCGTAGGCGTACCACAGGCCGTCGCGGCCCAGCCGCAGCTGGACGTGGCCGCGGGGATGGGTTAGGCGGTTGCGCCAGGGGCGGAACGCCGGGAGGTCGGCCGCGAGCAGCAGCGGGCGAGCCCGGTCGAAACGGCCGGCCGGCGGATCCCACGGCTCCTCCAGGACGTCCAGCCCCGCCGGGCCGCCCTGCCGCCAGGCCGCGACGGCCCGCGCCAGCTCGGCCGGGGTGCGGCCGACGGCGTCGGCGAGCGTGGCGTACAGCGTGCGGGTGGCCGCGGTGAGCCCGGAACCGGGGCGGGCCGCGGCGAGCCGTACCGCGTCCTGCCACAGCGTCAGCTCGCCGACCGGGTCGCGTCCGGTGCCGAGCAGGGCGTGGGCGCGGGCGGCGGCGTCGGTCGCCAGCTGGTCCAGCGCGAAGGGGTCCGGTCCGCCGGGCGCCGACGGATAGACCGGGGGCTGCTCGGGGTGCGGGGGCACCGGCAACGGCGCGGGCAGCGGGGGGCGTTCGCGCACGGCGAGCACCTCGGTGGCCCGGACTCCGGGCAGGGTCTGCGGCTGCCGTTCCCGCGCGGCACGGGCCGCGCGGGCGGCGTTGCGCCGGGTCAGCGCGTCGAGCAGCTCCTTCTCGCCCCGGCCGCGCAGCAGGAGCAGCACGAACGGGTCGGCGTCGAGCAGACGGGCCGTCTGGTAGCAGAGGGCGGCGGCGTGCTTGCAGGGGTGCCCGGTGTCCGGGCAGCTGCAGCGGGGGGCGAGGTCGCCGGGGCCGGGCAGCAGGGGTACACCGCAGTCGGCGAGCGAGTGGGGCAGCTCCTTGTCGAGCAGCGCCGCGATGTCCTCCGGCCGGTCGGCCGCGGCGTCCAGGAACCGCTCCCAGTCCTCGTCCGCCAGCGTCCGCAGCCGCACCTGCACCCGGTAGGGCCGGGGCCTGCTGCCGCGCACGTACGCCAGCACCAGTCCCGGTGTGACGGTGATGGCGTCCACGTGCCCCTGGTCCGCGTACCCCCGCCCACGCGCCAGCCGCCCGGCGTCCAAGGCCCCCCGCTCCAACGCCTCCACCCAGGCGTTCCCCCACCAGGTCCCGGCGAACGGCGCACCCTCCCCGCCCCCCTCACGCGCCGCGAACGCCGCGAAGGTACGGCGCAGTTCGCTGTCCCGACGAGGGCTGGCCATGGTGACGGGCCCATACGGCACCACGGAACCGGAACGCGCCGACACGTGGGCCGGGGGTGCCTTGGGGGGCATGGGAACTGTGGGGACTGGGGCTGCTGTGGGGGCCGTGGGGGCGGGCGCGGGGCTCTCGGCCGGCGGGCGCGCGGAGGGGGGCGCGGAGGCCGACGGACCGGATACGGAGGCCGGGTCGGAGGAGGCCGACGCGGACGTCTCGGCCGACGGGCGCGCGGAGCGAGGCGCGGAGGCCGAGGGCTCGGCTGATGAGGCCGGGTGCGTCGGGGACGGGTCGGGCTGCGGTGGCGACGGCGGCGGGGCGTCTGGCGAGGGCGTAGGGGCTGGCGTCGGCTGTGGGGGCGGCTCGGTGGGTGTGGGGGTGGTGGGGGCCGGCTGTTCCGGTTCGTCGGGGGTCTCCGCCCACGTGGGCATGCGGAAGGCGGTCGCCAAGTAGCGCCGCATGTCCTGGACGGCCTTGGCCTTGGCGGCCTGGGACTCCTCCTCCGGTGCGGACGGGGTGCGCGGTGCCGCGGGACCGGGACGCGCGGGGGCCCGGCGCTCCTGCCGAGGCTCCGCCGCCTTCGCACGCAGGGCTTCCCGCCGGGCGGCGCGCAGTGCCTCCCGAGCCGCGTCACCGGGACGCCCGCCCGCGGCGCTGCCGGAGCCCCGCACCACCTCCCGAGCCGCATCACCAGGACGCCCGCTCGCAGCGCTGCCGGAGCCGGCGTTCGGAGCGGGGCGTGCGGCCTCGTCGGGGTCCTGGTTCGTTGCCGGTCCAGCCGCCTCGGCCACCGGCGGCGAAGCAGCGGTCCCGGTCCCCTGTCCCTCACGCGCCGAGCCGGCCGCGGCCCTGAGCGCCGCCCGCGCCAGATCACCCGGCCTCGGCTCGGCGCCGTCGGTGCGGCCGGTGCCGTCGGCGGGTGCCGTTTCCGCTGCCTCAGGGGCCCGGCCCTCGCCGGTGTCCGGGCCGGAGCCGGCTCGTTCCCGGGCCGCGCGCAGGGCCCGGCGGGCGGCGTCGCCGGGGCGGGGGCGGCCGGTGCCGGTCATGGCGTCCTCCGCAGCGAGACGAGATCGGACAGTTCACGGTCCGTCAGCTCGGTGAGGGCGGTCTCGCCGGAACCGAGGATGGCGTCGGCCAGGGCACGCTTGGCGGCGAGCATCTCGGCGATGCGGTCCTCCACCGTGCCCTCGGTCACCAGGCGGTGGACCTGGACCGGCTGGGTCTGCCCGATGCGGTACGCGCGGTCGGTGGCCTGTTCCTCCACGGCCGGGTTCCACCAGCGGTCGAAGTGGACGACGTGGCCCGCGCGGGTCAGGTTCAGGCCGGTGCCGGCGGCCTTCAGGGACAGCACCAGGACCGGGGTCTCGCCGTTCTGGAAGCGGTCCACCATGCGCTCGCGTTCCGGGACCGGGGTGCCGCCGTGCAGCAGGTCCACCGGGATCGCGCGGGCCGACAGGTGGGCGGTGATGAGGCGGGCCATGCCGACGTACTGGGTGAAGACGAGCGCCGAGCCGTCCTCGGCGAGCAGGGTGTCCAACAGCTCGTCGAGGAGGGCGAGTTTGCCGGAGCGGGCGGCGAGCCGGTCGGGGTGCGCTTCCTCCTTCAGGTACAGCGCCGGATGGTCGCAGATCTGCTTCAGCGCGCCCAGCAGCTTCAGCACCAGGCCCCGGCGGGCGATGCCCTCGGCGGTCTCGATGGCCAGCATCGACTCACGCACCACCGCCTCGTACAGCGCGGCCTGTTCACGGGTGAGCGGCACCGGGTGGTCCGTCTCGGTCTTGGGCGGCAGCTCGGGGACGATGCCGGGGTCGGACTTCCTGCGGCGCAGGAGGAACGGCCGCACCAGCCGGGCCAGGCGCTCGACCGCCTCGTCGTCCTCCCCGTTCTCCACCGCCCGCGCGTGCCGGGCGCGGAACGACTTCAGCGGGCCGAGGAGCCCGGGGGTGGTCCAGTCGAGCAGGGCCCACAGCTCGGAGAGGTTGTTCTCCACGGGGGTGCCGGTGAGCGCCACGCGCGCGGGAGCCGGGATGGTGCGCAGCGCCTTCGCGGTGGCCGAGTAGGGGTTCTTCACGTGCTGGGCCTCGTCGGCGACGACCATGCCCCAGCGCTGGTCGGCGAGCCGGACCGCGGCGGAGCGCATGGTGCCGTACGTGGTGAGGACGAAGCCGCCGTCGAGTCCGTGCAGACTGCGGCCCTGGCCGTGGAAGCGGCGGACGGGGACGCCGGGCGCGAACCGCCTGATCTCCCGCTCCCAGTTGCCGAGCAGGGAGGCCGGGCAGACCACGAGGGTCGGCTCGGTGCGGGCCCGCTTGAGGTGCAGGGCGATGAGGGTGACGGTCTTGCCGAGGCCCATGTCGTCGGCGAGGCAGCCGCCGAGGCCGAGGGAGGTCATCAGGTCCAGCCAGGCCAGGCCGCGCAGCTGGTAGTCGCGGAGGGTGGCGGCGAGTCCGGGCGGCGGTTCGGCGGGGCGCAGGCCCGCGGTGAGGCGGTCGCGGAGGGCGGCCAGCGCGCCCGCGGGGACGGCCTCGACGGTCTCGCCGTCGACCTCGGCGGTACCGGTGAGGGCGACGGACAGCGCGTCGACCGGGTCGAGCAGGCCGAGTTCGCGCTTGCGGGCCTTGCGCACGAGGGCGGGGTCGACCAGCACCCAGCGGTCCCGGAGCCGTACGACCGGGCGGTGGGCCTCGGCGAGGGTGTCCATCTCGGCCTCGCTCAGCGGATCGCCGCCGAGCGCCAGCTGCCAGCGGAACCGGAGCAGTTCCTCGCTCTCGAAGAAGCCGGTGCCGTCGGTCGCCGAGCCGGGCGCCGGGCGGACCACCGCGGTGGCGGTCAGGTCGCGGGCGAGGTCGCGGGGCCAGTGCACGGCGACCCCGGCGGCGGCCAGCCGGCTCGCCGCCACGCCGAGCAGCTCGCCCAGTTCGTCCTCGGACAGGGCGAGGACGTCGGGCGCGTCCTGTTCGGCGAGGCGGTCCAGGGGCGGCCACACGCGGGCGGCGCGCCGGACGGCGAGGGCCGCGTCCACGCGTGCGCGGGGTCCGAACGCCGGGTCGGCCTCCCCCGTCCACAGGGCCGCCGCGTCGGCCACCAGGGTGGGGTCGGCGAGGCTGTGCACCTGCACGATCGCCGCGCCCGCGGCGCGCGTCCCCTCGTGCGCGCCGGCGTCGAAGACGTCGTACGCGGACAGGTCCAGGCGGAGCGAGATCCGCACACCCGCGTCCATCCCGGCGGCGACCTCGGCCGCCCAGGCGTGGGCCTCGGGCAGGGTCTGCGGCTCGCGGGCGGCGAACGGCCGGCCGGCGGTGCAGGGGGCGGCGGGCGTGCGGGGCAGGGTGTCGGCGACCGCGTCCAGGAAGGAGCGGACCAGGGCCTCCGGCTCGGGCAGGCGGAGCGGGCCCGGACCGGGGAGGGGCACGGCGTGACCCTCGGGCGGCAGGGCGGCGGCGACGGCGCGCAGGTGGGCGATGTCGTCGGGCTCCAGCGGGCCGGCCCGCCAGGCGTCGTGGCCGCCCGGGGTGAGGCCGGGCAGCAGCCGGCCGCGGGCGGCGAGCCGCAGTGCGTGCAGGGCGGCGGCGCCCCAGCAGGCGGTGGCCGGGTGGGCGGCCGGGTCGCGCCGGGCGCGGACCAGCAGCGGCAGGGCCTCGGCGAGCGGCAGGGTCAGCGCGGGCACCTGCCGGCGGCGCACACCGGCGCCGTGGCGTCGTACGACCGTCAGCTCCCGCGGGGCGCACCCGGTCCCGGCGGGCAGCGGGTCGCCGTCCGGGGACCAGAAGGCGAGGCGGCCCTCGCGCGGCAGGGGCGCGGGGAGGTAGACGGACGCGAGGCGCACCGGGACCGGGTGCCCGGTCTCCGCCCCCGTCCCCGTCCCGGGGTGCGGGGCGTTCCCCGTGCGCTCGGCCACCGCAGCCGTGCCGCTCATACGTCCTGCCACCTCCCGCCGGTGCGTCGGATCAGACGTCTCCGACTCTACGGGCGGGGTCTGACAATCGGCTCCGGGGCCGGTTCGGGCCCGCGGCTACGGCACCGTGCGGGAGACCACGAACACCATCGGATGCTCCGGGTCGGACAGGTTGACGACCACGTCCTGGGTGGGCGCCGGGTTCTTCTGCTCGTGGGTCAGGCCCCACCAGGGGCCCGGGCCGCCGAAGGTCCAGCCGCTGACCTTCCGGTCCCGTTCGCCGACCGCGATCTCGTCCTTCTTCAGCTGCTCCCGGCGGACGCCCATGGCCCCCAGGAAGCTGTCCAGACCCGCGGGGTTGGTGCGGAACTGGACGTAGAGGCGGCTGGTCTTCCAGTTGTTCGTCTCGTAGGAGGCGATGTCGTCGGCGGGGTGCGGGACGGTCACCTGGTACAGGCGGCGCTGCACCTTCGAGGGCCAGCCCGGGGTGAGGCCGGTCGCCGAGTACTTCGCCTCCTTGTCCTTGCCGCTGTTGCGGCTCTGGTTCGCGGAGATCACCAGGTAGCCGGCCGGGACGCCGATGAGCAGGACGATGATCAGCAGGGTGAGCGCCCGGCGTCTGGCCTTGTGCCGGGGGTCCTCGGCGGGCCGCCGGGGTTCGTCCGGCGGGCCGCCCTGGTGGGGCAGCGACGGCGTCATGCGCTGTCCCGGTCGCGGCGGGACTGGACGTAGCGCTCGTAGCGCTCGTAGCGCTCCACGCGGCGCCGCTTGGCCCGGCGGAACCGGCGCGCGACCAGCCGGGCCAGGTCGGCGGCGCCCACCATGCCCGCCTCGGGCCCGAGCTGGGCGCGGGTGATGCGGGCCTCGGGGCGGTAGCCCCGGCCGGTGAGGTGGCGCTTGAAGGCGTCCCGGGCGGGGCCGATGAGCAGGTCGTCGGCGGCGCTGACGCCGCCGCCGATCACGAAGCAGGACGGGTCGAGCGCCGCCGCGAGGTTGGCGATGCCGACGCCGAGCCACTGGCCGATGTCCTGGAGCAGCTCGATGCACATCGCGTCGCCCTCGCGGGCCAGCTCGGTGATCATCGGGCCGGTGATCTCGTGGATGTTGCCCTTGACGTGCTCGATGATCCCGTAGGCCACCGGCGAGTCGGCCGCGGCCAGCTCCCTGGCCTCGCGGACGAGCGCGTTGCCGGAGCTGTACTGCTCCCAGCAGCCGCGGTTGCCGCACGGGCAGCGGTGCCCGCCGGGCACGACCTGCATGTGGCCGAACTCGCCGGCGACCCCGAACTTGCCCCGCTTGACCTGGCCGTCCTCCAGGATGGCGCCGCCGATGCCGGTGCCCAGGGTGATCATCACCAGGTGGTCCTCGCCGCGGCCGGCGCCGAAGCGCCACTCCGCCCAGGCGGCGGTGTTGGCGTCGTTGTCCACCAGGACCGGCACCGCGAGCCGGCCGGCGATGCGGTCGCGCAGGGGTTCGTTGCGCCAGGACAGGTGGGGGGCGAACAGGACGCGGTTGCGGTCGGCGTCGACCCAGCCGGCGGCGCCGATGCCGACCGCGTGCACGTCGTGCCGGTCGGACAGGTCCAGCACCAGCTCGACGATGGTGTCCTCGACGACCTTGGGACTCTTGGACTTGTCCGGGGTCTCCGTGCGGAGCTTCTCCAGGATGTTGCCGTCGGCGTCCACGACGCCCGCCATGACCTTGGTGCCCCCGATGTCGATGCCGACCGTGGGGACCCGGGGGGCTGTCAGATGTGACCGGCGTTCCCGGGTACCCACCGTGCGCAGGACGGGGGCTCGGCGGGAGCCGATGGGGGCCGTGAGGTCGCGGTAGGTGCTCATCGCGCTCGATTCTGCCTCACCGTCGGTAAGGGCGCGGTGCGGGGCGGGGCGGGTGACCGCGTGATCGACGCCGGGTGCGGGCCGTCGTGGCCGACCGCGTCCACGCGGCGGGGCCGCGCATCGGCACGGCCCCCGCCCCCTCAGCCTCTGTGCAGTTCGTGGCGGAGGGCGTCCAGGTCGGATCCTCCCGCCATCTGCTGCGTCAGGTCGTCCAGTGTGATCTCGTCCCGTGTGTGGTTGCCCACCATGGTGCCGCGCCTCAGCAGCACGAAACGGTCTCCCACCAAGTACGCGTGATGCGGGTTGTGGGTGATCAACACAACGCCCAGGCCCTCGTCCCGTGCCGCCGCCACATACTTCAGCACCACACCGGACTGCTTCACGCCCAGTGCCGCCGTCGGCTCGTCCAGCACCAGGACCTTGGCGCCGAAGTGCACCGCGCGGGCGATGGCCACGCACTGGCGTTCGCCGCCGGAGAGGGTGCCGATGGGCTGGTCGACGTCCCGGAGGTCGATACCCATACGGAGCAGCGCCTCGCGGGTGGTGCGGCGCATGAGATCGGTGTCCAGGCGCTTGAAGGGGCCGGCGCCCCTGCGAGGCTCGGAGCCGAGGAAGAAGTTGCGCCAGACCGGCATGAGCGGGACGACGGCCAGGTCCTGGTAGACCGTGGCGATGCCCCGGTCCAGGGCCTCGCGCGGGGAGGACAGGGTCGTCTCCTCGCCCTCGATGCGCAGGGTGCCGCCGTCGTGCCGGTGCAGGCCCGCGATCATCTTGATCAGCGTGGACTTGCCCGCGCCGTTGTCCCCGAGGACGCAGGTGATCTCGCCCGCGCGGACCTCCAGGGAGACCCCTTCCAGGGCGCGGACGCTGCCGTAGTGCTTGCTGACGTCGGTCAGCTCCACGAGTGTCACTTGGTGGCCTCCGCGCGCTTGCGGACCCAGGCGTTGAGCAGGGTCGCGAGGAGCAGCATCGCTCCGAGGAAGAACTTGAACCAGTCGGGGTTCCACTCGGCGAAGACGATGCCCTTGCTGGTCATGCCGAACAGCAGGGCGCCCACGGCCGAGCCGACCGCGCTGCCGTAGCCGCCGGTGATCAGGCAGCCGCCGATGACGGCCGCGATGATGTAGATCAGCTCGTTGCCGACGCCTTCGCCGGACTGGACGGCGTCGAAGGAGAAGAGCAGGTGCTGGCCGGAGATCCAGGCGCCGAACGCGACGCCCATGTAGAGGCCGATCTTGGTCCGGGCGACCGGGACGCCGACCGCGCGGGCCGCGTCCTCGTTGCCGCCGACGGCGAAGATCCAGTTTCCGGTGCGGGTGCGCAGCAGGATCCAGGAGGCGAGGGCGACCAGGCCGAGCCACCACAGGATGGTGACCTTCACGTCGACGCCGCCGAGCGTGAGCGTCGAGGCGAACACGGCGTGGGCGCTGGGGAAGCCCTCCATGTCGGCGATGGTCTTGGTGGAGACCGTGCCGTCGATCAGCTTGGTGAAGCCGAGGTTCATGCCGGTCAGCATCAGGAAGGTGCCCAGCGTGATGATGAAGCTGGGCAGTTTCGTGCGGGTGAGCATGAAGCCGTTGAAGGCACCGACGGCGAGCGTGACCAGCAGCGACACGCCCACGCCGACCCAGGTGTTCGCGGTCATCTGGTAGCTGAACATCGAGGAGACCAGCGCGGACGAGGTCACCAGGACGCCCACCGAGAGGTCGAACTCGCCGCCGATCATCAGCAGGGCCACGGGTACGGCCATGATGCCGATGGTCGAGGAGGCGTAGAGGACCGTGCTGAGGCTGGAGGCGCGCAGGAAGCCGTCGGCGGCGACGGCGAAGAAGACGAAGACGGCGAGGGCGCCGACGACCGAGCCCAGTTCCGGGCGGGTGAGCAGCTTCCGCAGCGGGGAGGTCTGCAGAATCCTTTCATCAAGCAGCTTCTCGTCGGTGGCCGTGCTCATCGGGTGCCCCGATCGGTGTACTCCGCCAGCGCGGACGCCTGGTCCTTGGTGACGATCTGCGGGCCGGTCAGGACCGGCCTGCCGCCGCCGAGGACGTCGCCGTTGTACTTGTAGAGCCACAGCAGGTCGACGGCCTGGTAGCCCTGGAGGTACGGCTGCTGGTCCACGGCGAAGCCGAGGGTGCCGTCCTCCAGCGAGGCCGCGACCTTGGCGTTCAGGTCGAAGGTGTCGATCTCGGCCTTGCTGCCCGCGTCCGTCCTCGCCTTCACGGCGGTGTCGGCGTAGGGCGCGCCGAGGGTGACGACGGAGTCGATGGACCGGTCGGCCTGGAGCTTGGCCTCGACCGCGGACTGCACGTCGGGCATGTTGGTGCCGTTGACGTACAGCTTGCGCAGCGTGCCGCGGAAGGTCTTGGCGACGCCGTCGCAGCGCTGCTCGTGGCCGACGTTGCCCTGCTCGTGCAGCACGCACAGGGCCTTCTTCCGCCCGCGCTTGTTCAGCTCGTCACCGACCGCCTCGCCGGCCACGGTCTCGTCCTGGCCGATGTGGGTGAGCGCGCCGAAGGCCTTGGACTCCCCGGAGCCGGAGTTCACGGTGATCACCGGGATGCCGGCCTTCTCGGCGCGGGCCACGGCGGCCTTCAGGGCGTCCGGCTTGGCGAGGGTGACGATGATGCCGTCGACCTTCTTGTCCACGGCCGCGTCCACCAGCTGGGCCTGCTGCTGGGCCTCGTCGTCGTGCGAGTACAGGAAGTTGATGTTGTCCTTGACGGCGGCCTGCTTCGCACCGCTCTGCACGATGTCCCAGAAGGTGTCGCCGTCCCCGGAGTGGGTGATCATCGCGAAGGTCCAGCGGGGGGTGTTCACCGCCGCCCTGCCCTGGGCGGCGGCGGCCTTGCGGGCGTCCTCCGCCCGCTTGCCTCCGGTGCTGCTGCATGCCGCCAGGGACACGGAGAGTGCCCCCGCCAGTGCTATGCCTACCCAGGTCCGAAACCGTGCCACGAGGCCGTGCCCTTCTCGCTGTGCTCTTGCTCTGGAACGTGCGTAAGGGGCGGGCGACCTCGCCGTCGGTGTGTCCCGGCGGCGACCTCACCAGCCCCAAACACTTCAGTATCGAACACAGGGAACAGGCATGACACGACCGGGGACCGCGCTCCGGTCACATTGTCCGGACATTGTGGCGGAGACGGGCCCCCGGGGGGCGTCCGTCACGGCCGTACGAGCAGCTGGAACTCGAAGGAGTAGCGGCTCGGCCGGTAGGTGTGATCGCCGAACTCGACCGCACGGCCGGTGTCGTCGAAGGTGGTGCGCTGCATGGTCAGCAGCGGTGCCCCCTCGGCCTCGCCGAGCCGCTCGGCCTCGGCGGCCGTGGCGCCGCGGGCGCCGATGGACTGGCGGGCGCTGTGCAGGGTGATCCCGGCCGAGCGCATCAGCCGGTACAGGCCGGTGGCCTCCAGCTGGCCGGTGTCGAGGTCGAGCAGGCCGGGCGGCAGGTGGTTGATCAGGTACGCCATCGGTTCGCCGTGCGCGAGGCGGAGCCGCTCGATGCGGTGCACGTCGCCGCCCTCGGCCACGCCGAGCGCGGCGGCGACCCCGGCCGAGGCCGGGACGACCGTGTTGACCAGCACCTTGGTCGCGGGGCGCTGGCCTGCCGCCTCCAGGTCGTCGTAGAGGCTGCTCAGCTCCAGGGGGCGTTTGACCTGGCTGTGCACGACCTGGGTGCCCACGCCCCGGCGCCGGACGAGGAGCCCCTTGTCGACGAGGGACTGGATGGCCTGGCGGACGGTCGGCCGGGACAGGCCGAGCCGCGCGGCCAGCTCGATCTCGTTGCCCAGCAGGCTGCCCGGGGTGAGGCTGCCCTGCTCGATGGCGGCCTCCAGCTGCTGGGACAGCTGGAAGTACAGGGGCACCGGGGAGCTACGGTCCACACGGAGGTCGAGCGACACGGTCGGGTCCACATCTGGTTTCGGCACGGGCCCGAGCGTAGTCCCGTGCCTGGTTGACGGGAAGTCGTGTAGTCCGATTGTCCGGACATACACATTGACAGCGTACGGGGTCCGCCCTCACTTTGATTCCATGCGCATCGGGGTCATCGGTACAGGCCGCATCGGCACCCTTCACGCGAGGACGCTCAGCCGTCACCGCGAGGTCGGTTCCCTGATCCTGACGGACGCTGAGCCGGCGCGGGCGCAGGAGCTGGCGCACCGGCTGGGCGAGACGGCGGCGCCGGGCGTGGACGAGATCTTCCGCTGGGGCGTGGACGCGGTGGTGATCACCACCGCGACGGCGGCCCACGCCGAGTACATCGGCCGGGCGGCCCGCCTGGGCCTGCCGGTGTTCTGCGAGAAGCCGATCGCGCTGGACCTGCCGGGCACACTGCACGCGCTGGCCGAGGTGGAGACGGCCGGCACGGTCCTGCAGATGGGCTTCCAGCGGCGGTTCGACGCGGGCTACGCCGGCGCCCGGGAGGCCGTCCGCAGCGGCCGGCTCGGCCGGCTGCACACCGTGCGGGCCATGACCTGCGACCAGTCCCCTCCCCCGGCCGAGTGGCTGCCGCTGTCCGGCGGGCTGTTCCGGGACACGCTGATCCACGACTTCGACGTGCTGCGCTGGGTGACCGGCCGGGAGGTGGCCGACGTGTACGCCACCGGCTCGGACGGCGGTCCCGCGATGTTCCGGGAGGCCGGGGACGTCGCCACGGGCGCGGCGCTGCTCACGCTGGACGACGGCACGCTGGCCACGGCGACGGCGACCCGGATGAACGGCGCCGGGTACGACGTCCGGATGGAGCTGGCCGGGGAGCGGGACACCGTGGTGGTGGGCCTGGACGACCGGACGCCCCTCGCGTCCACCGAGCCGAGCGGGCCGCCGCCCGCGGACAAGCCGTGGAGGGGCTTCCTGGAGCGGTTCGGACCCGCGTACGAGGCCGAGCTGAACGCCTTCGTGGAGGTCCTGCGCGGCGAGCGCGCCAACCCCTGTGACGGCCGGGAGGCGTTGCAGGCGCTGCGGATCGCCGAGGCCTGCGAACGCTCCCGCCGCGAGCGGCGCCGGGTGCCGCTCGCGGAGATCCCGGGCGGCGCGGGGACGTCGTACGGCTGAGGCCCGTACGACCACCGGGGCGGCCCCCGCGCCGCTACCAGCGCACCGGCAGGCTGCGCACGCCGCGCATCAGCAGGCCCGGCAGCCACTCCCCCGGCTCGCCGTCCAGGGCGAGGCCGGGAGCCCGTTCCAGAAGGGTGCCGATCGCGATGCGGCCCTCCAGGCGGGCCAGGGGTGCGCCGAGGCAGTAGTGGATGCCGTGGCCGAAGGCCAGGTGGCCGCCGGTGTCGCGGCGGATGTCGAAGCGGTCCGGCTCGGCGTACCGGGCGGGGTCGCGGTGGGCGGCGGTGAGGCCGACCAGCACGCCCTCGTTCTGTGCGATCCGGGTGCCCGCGATCTCCAGCGGTTCGGCGGCGTACCGGTAGGTGGCGTTGTGCGCCGGGCCGTCCCAGCGCAGCGTCTCCTCCACCGCCGCGCCGAGGAGGGTCGTGTCGGCGCGGAGGGCCGCCAGTTGGGCGGGGTGGGCGAGCAGGGCGAGGACCGCGTTGCCGATGAGGTTGACCGTGGTCTCGTGGCCGGCGATGAGCAGCAGGTAGGCCAGGCCGCGCAGCTCCTGCGGGGAGAGCCGGTCGCCGTCCTCGGCGGTGGTGCGGATCAGGTCGCTCAGCAGGTCGTCCGTGGGCCCGGCGCGGCGCTTGTCCTCGATCAGCTCGGTGAGGTACTCGGCGAAGCGGACGGTCGCGGCGCGCTCGCTGTCCTCGCCGGTCGGCGCGACGACCTCCGCGGACATCTTCCTGAACTCCGCGCGGTCCACCTGGGGGACGCCGAGCAGCTCGCAGATGACCGTGACCGGCAGCGGGTAGGCGAGGGAGCCTATGAGGTCGGCGCGGCCGCGCGGCAGCATGTCGTCGAGCAGTTCGTCGGTGATCTGCTGGATCCTCGGGCGGAGTTGCTCGACCCGGCGCATGGTGAACGCGCGCGCGACCAGGCCGCGCAGGCGCGTGTGCTGCGGCGGGTCGGCCGTCAGCAGGTACTTGCCGATCAGCTGCTCGTCCAGCGGCACCTCGCCGATCCTGGCGGTGTCCTTGGCCAGCCGGGGGTCGGCGAGGGCGGCCCGGGCCTCCCCGTACCCCACGACCAGCCAGGTCTCCCAGGGGCCGCCCGGCGTGGCGAGCCGGACCCGGTGGACGGGGCCCTGTTCGCGCAGCCGTGCGTAGACCGGGTGCGGGTCCCGGTGGAGCGCGTCACCGTACTGCGTCAGGTCTGTCACTGGTTCCATGTGCTCCCCTTACGGACGGCCCCGAGGTCGCGGACAGCTGGTGGTACCCGGACAACGCGCACGGCGTCCGGTCAGTGCCCCGCCTCGCCGTCCAACAGGCCCGCGTCGTAGGCGAGCAGGGCGATCTGGACACGGTTGTCCAGGCCGAGCTTGGCGAGGATGCGGGAGACGTGCGCCTTGACGGTGGCCACGCTCATGAAGAGTTCCGCGGCGATCCCGGCGTTGGCGAGGCCGCGCCCGACGGCGACGGCGACCTCGCGTTCGCGGTCGTTGAGGACGGCGAGCCGTTCGCGCGCACGGGTCCGCCGGGAGTCGGCGGCGCTGCCGGCCGCGTGCCGCATCAACTGCCGCGTGACGGCGGGCGACAGGACCGGCTCGCCGGCCGCGACCCGGCGTACGGCGTCGACGATCTCGGCGGGCGGGGTGTCCTTGAGCACGAAGCCGGCGGCACCGGCGCGCAGGGCGTGCAGCACCTGTTCGTCGGCGTGGAAGGTGGTCAGCACCACGACCTGCGGCGCCTCCGGCCGCGCGCGCAGCCGCCGCGTCGCGGTGATCCCGTCCACCGACGGCATCCTGATGTCCATCAGCACGACGTCCGGCCGGGCCCGCCGTACCAGGTCCTCCGCCTGCGCACCGTCGGCGGCCTCCCCGACGATCTCGATGTCCTCGGCCCCGCCGATCATCAGCGCCAGTCCGGCGCGTACGAGGGGGTCGTCGTCCACGAGCAGCAGTCTGATCGGCGTCGCAGTCATGGGGTTACGTAATCACGGGTGGGGAGTCGGGGCGGCAGGCTGCCTGGAGCGAGGGCGCCCGTGTGCCGGCCGGGCGCCGCGTGTGGGGCGCGGGGCGGTGGGCGGCGGCCGTGGGGCTCAGGTGCGCGGCCACGGCAGCCACCCCCGTACCTCGAAACCGCCGTCCGGTCGCGTGCCGTGTTCCAGGTGTCCCCCGGCCAGCGAGGCGCGTTCGGTGAGGCCGATCAGGCCCTGGCCGGAGCCGGGGACGGGCGGTACCTCGGAGGACGGGGCGGGGTTGGTGACGGTGACCGTGAGGCCGTCGCCGGGGGTGCCGGCGAGACGGACGGTGACGTCGGTGCCGGGGGCGTGTTTACGGGCGTTGGTCAGGGCCTCCTGGGCGATGCGGTAGGCGGTGCGGCCGACGGAGGCAGGGACGGCGGCCGGGTCGGCGACGCGGTGGTCGAGGGCGACGTTCATGCCGGCCTCGCGGCACTCGGCGACGAGGGCGTCCAGTGCGGCCAGCGTCGGCTGCGGGCGCCCGCCGGGCGGCTCGTCGGCCTCGCCGGCCCGCAGCACCCCGATGATCTCCCGCAGGTCCTGCAGGGCCTCGTGGGCGCTCTCCCGGATCACCCCGGCGGCCCGCGCGACCTCCTCGCGCGGCGCGTCCGGCCGGAACTCCAGGGCGCCCGCGTGCACGCTCAGCAGGGTGAGCCGGTGGGCGAGCACGTCGTGCATCTCGCGGGCGATGGCCTCGCGGGCCAGCCGCTGGGCCTGCTCGGCCCGCAGCCGGGCCTCGGTCTCCGCGTGCCGGGCGCGGTCGCGCAGGCTCAGCACGAGCTGCCGTTTGGACCGTACGAACATGCCCCAGCCGACCATCGCTGCGGTGAGCAGCACGCCCGAGGCGACCGCCACGACGTACGGCACGTCGGGGTCGGGCCGCAGCCAGAAGAAGACCGGGACCAGCGCCACGGACGCCCCGCCCGCCCAGGCCACGTACCGGAGGGGCCGGTGCACGGCGAGCGTGAAGAGGGCGACCACGCCCGCGCCGCCCGCGGTGTTGGACAGGAAGGCGACCGGCACCAACGCCACGGCGAGGCCGACCGGCCACCGGCGCCGCAGCCACACCGCGCCGCAGGCGAGTGCGCCCAGCGCCTGGTCGAGGGCGGCGTAGCCGTCCGGCAGGTCCTCCTGCCGCATGCTGTCCGCGCTCAGCAGGCCGATCAGCACGGCCAGCAGGAAGCAGAAGAAGTCGACCACCCAGTCGCGCGCCGTGCGCCGGGGCCGCCGGCCGGAGGCCGCGGCGTCCGGGTCCAGTTCGTGTACCAGCGCGGAGGGGAACAGCCACCGGCGGCCCGTGAATACCTTCGGCGCCCGCGCCCACTCGTCTGTGCTCACGGTCGGCCAATCTACGCACTGTCGGCGCCGTGTCGTCGCCCCGTGCCCACGATCGCTACCGGAGGACCGGGATCGTCGACCGAAGTCGCACCACGGTGGACTTTCGGCGACCGGCCACCGGCCGGGGCACGGCCTTTCGGCACCGTTGGCTCGCCCCGCGGCCGATGCGTGGCGGCAGGCCGCGGGGCGAGAGTCGTTCCATGAAGCGTTTGCTGGAGTTTCTCGGGTTTCTCGCCCTGATGCAGGGCACCGGCGGTCTGGCGTACGAGATCACGGGCAGGCTGCACTGGGGCATCACCCTGCGGTGGGGGGTCCTCGACGGCTACGAGATCTACGCGAGCATCGCGTTGATCCTGCTGGCGCTGGCCCTGTTCGCCGCCGCCGAGAGCCGCAGGCCCGGCTGAACCGCGGCCCCCGGCACGGTGGGTCGGCGGTCGAAGTCGGTCAGGTCCGAGGTGGCGTAGTGGTCGGGGGTGCAGTAGTCCTCCACGTCGCCAGGCTCGGCCCCGCCAGGTGCCGTCACGCCTGCGGTGTCCAGGCCGCCACCAGGTCGAGGAGGCCGGGGAACCGGGCGTTGAGGTCGTCGACCCGGACGTGGCTCCGACGCTCCAGGCCGTACTGGCGCTGGCGCGTGATCCCCGCCTCGCGCAGCGCCTTGAAGTGATGGGTGAGCGACGACTTGGGCCGGTCGAAGCCGAACCAGCCGCAGGAGTGGTCGAAGTTCTCCGACTCCAGGAGGAGTTTGCGGACGATCGTCAGCCGCAGGGGATCGCTGAGCGCGCCGAGCACGGTCTCCAGACGCAGCTCGTCCACCCCCGGCTCCGGCAGGGGTTCCGGCAGGTCGGGCGGCTCGGGGAACACCTTGACGGCGGGCGCGGCGGCCGTGGGCGCGGGCATAGGCAACTCCTCATAACGGCATTCCTATGTACGACTTCGATCGTACTGCATGCTAAGTTCGACTTGACTCGTACTGCTGGATGCCGGCAGGGAAGATCGGGAGGAACAGTCATGTCCGAGCCCCGGACCGCAACCGTCCAGGCCATCGACGGGAGGCGACGTACAGACCGCGCGGACACCGGCGGGCGATCCGTCGCGCCCCTGTGGTGGGTGTGGCTGGCCGCATGGCCGGTGACCGCCGTCTTCGTGCTCTCGAACGCGGCCACGCCGTTGTACGTGCTGTGGCAGCGCGACATCGGCTTCTCCAAGGGCACCCTGACCGTGGTGTTCGCCTTCTACATCATCGGCCTCATCGGCTCGCTGCTGGTCTCCGGCGTGGTCTCCGACCGGCTCGGCCGCAAGCCCGTCCTGCTGCCCGCCCTGGTGCTCGCCCTCGCCGCGTGCGCGATCTTCGCGACCGCCGCCAGCGTGGCCGCGCTGATCGTGGCCCGGCTGTTCACCGGGATCGCGGTCGGTGCCGTCGTCTCGGCCGGCATGGCCGCCGTGACGGACGTCGCCGGACCCGAGCGCAAGCGGATCGCCGCCCTGCTCGCCTCCTGCGCGATGGTCTTCGGCGCCGGGCTCGGCCCGCTGCTCGCCGGCGTGCTCTCCGAGACGGTGCCCGGCCCGACCGTGACCGTCTTCGTCGTCGAGGCCGCGCTCCTGGTCACCGCGGTGCTGTGCGTGCTGCGTATGCCGGTGCGCCGTCCCGAGGTGCGCGCCAAGGGCGCCTGGATCCGGGTGCCCGGCGTGCCGCAGGGCAACGGCCGTCAGCTCGCCCTGGGCATCGCGGTGTTCGCCCCCGGCATCACCGCCACGTCCTTCGTGCTCTCGCTCGGTCCCTCGCTGCTGTCCGGCCTGCTCGACACCACCAACCGGATCGTCGCCGGCGCCATGGCGTTCGTGATGTTCCTCGCCGCCACGGGCGTGCAGTTCGCCGTCCAGCGGCTGCGCCGCCGCACCATCCTCACGGCCGGCGCGGTCAGCACCACGCTCAGCATGATCATGCTGGTCGTCGCCGTGCACACCTCGGCGGTGGCGGTGCTCATCCTCTCCGCGCTGCTGGCCGGCGCCGGCCAGGGCATGGGCCAGCTCGGCGGACTGTCGCTGCTCAACTCCAGCATCCCGCCGCAGCGCCTGGCCGAGGCCAACGCCGCACTCAACGTGGGTGGTTACATCCCGGCCGGTGCCCTGCCGGTCTCCGCCGGCTACCTCAGCGACGCCGTGGGCCTGACCAACGGCGCCACGATCTTCGGCGCGGTTCTGATGGGTGTCGCCGTGATCGGCGGGCTGGTGGTCCTGGCCACCCGGCGCCAGGTGACGGACCCGGCCTGACCACGGCCCGTCCGATCCCGGCCGGCCGACTGCGGCCCACCGGGCTGCCACGGACGGCCTGCTCCTGGGGAGCGGTGCACCGCTGGACGGCGGCGGTGCACCGCTCCCCTGGCGCGTGCCGTACGCGAAGACCGACGCGCTCAATGGGCCGACGTGCGCGCCCAGTCGGCCCGTGTCCACCACTCGGGCGGCCCGGCTCGTGCGCTCAACGCGCCTCGCCCGTACGCCGGCCGTCCCGGATCGCGCGCCGGCCGTCCCGGGCCGAGCGCCGAAAGCGACGGCCGACCCAGGTCCCGCGCCGGGCGCGCCGGTCCACGCGTCGACCGGCCCGGTTCACACGTCGGCCGCCCAGACCCGGCCACCGGCCTCCCGGCCCGAGGACCGGTCCCCCGCCCGAACCCCGGAAGCGTCAGTCGTCCCGGATTCCCCGGTCAGTCACCCCGGATCGACCGAAAGAGCAGCTCGCTCAGATCCCGCCACCGCTCCACGACGTCCGCGCGTCCGCTGAGGACGTCGGAGACGTGCTGGGAGCCGAAGAACGCCGAGACCAACGAGCGGGCGGCCCGGCCCGGTTCGACCCCGGGACGCAGCTCGCCCGCCTCCTGGGCGGAAGTGAGCAGGGACTCCAGCAGGGAGACCCAGCCGACGTAGGGCGTGGGCAGTTCGGCGTCGATCTGCGGGCGTTCGAGCTGCAACCGGGCGCCGGCCTGCACGATCACGTCGTCCTGGAACGCGATGGCCGCGCACTCGAGCATGCGCGCGGCGGTGTCCAGCGGTCCCCGGCCCTCCTTGGTGACCTCGTCGAGTATTTTCGGCCAACGCCCGTAGTGCTCCTCGACGATGGCCACCGCCAGGCTTTCCTTGGTCGGGTAGTGGAAGTACACGGCGCCCTTGGTCATCTCGACGCGGTCCGCCACGTCCTTGACCGACGTGTGGCGGAAGCCGCGCTCGGTGAACAGCTCCGCCGCCCCGATCAGGACCCGCAGACGCGTGCGGGCCGAGCGCTCCTGTTTGGGATCGGATCCCCTTCTGACCGTGGTTCTCGGCTGGGCGAACGCGGTCGCTTGCGGCTCTGACATGAGCGTCGCTTCCCTGTCCTCGGGCATGCTCGCGGATGCGGCGTGCGGCTCTGTGCGGTGACGAAAAATGACCCCCCAATATACCTTCCCGAAGGTATATTTCTTCGGAGTCGCCACGTACTGCGTCGGGACGATACCGGCGCCTGGAAGTCACGGCGACCAGGGGAGGAATCTACGCGTGTACGTCATGCCTGGGCTCGAAATGCGCACCGACCGACCGGGGCCTGAGCTCTACTGGGGGAGGCTGAACTTCGACCACCGCGTTCCGCGTGAGTCCGTTCACAAGGCGGCCGACGCGGAAGTGTTCCTGACGGACGCGGAGCGGCTCGGCGACGAACGCTTCGCGGTCGCCGCCGCGTGGCGCCGGGACCACTACCTCGGCCATCACGACGGCTGCGCGGCCGACCCGGTGCTGCTCGCGGAGACCGCCCGGCAGACCGCGATCCATCTGTCCCACCGTTTCCTCGACGTCCCGCACGGGATGCCGTTCGTGCTGAACGCGGTCACCGTCGACCTCACCGAGGCCCTGCCGCCGCTCGGCGCGCACGGCCTCGCCGTGGGACTCGACGTCGTCTGCCGCCCGCCCGCCGAGGGCGCGCGGCGCCTGCGCCTGGAACTCGAGGCCGACGTCCTGGTGCAACGCCGCCGCCTCGGGCGGGTGGGGGTGCACTGGGAGCCGATGGAGCCGCGCCGCTACGCCCTGCTGCGGCGGCGCGTGGAGCGGAGCCCGGAAGGGGAGCGGCCGCGTCCGGCGCCGCCGCGCGTGCCGCTGCCGCCGGCCCGTGTCGGCCAGCTCGCCGAACGGGACGTGCTCATCGAGGCCGACCCGCTGCGGGCGAACGGCTGGTGGCTGCGGCTCGACCAGGAGCACCCCGTGCTCTTCGACCACGAGTCGGATCACGTCCCGGGCATGGCGCTCGTGGAGGCGTTCCGGCAGGCGAGCCAGGTCGCCGCGGCCGACGGTGAGCCGGGCGCCGGCGCGGTGACCCTGATCGTCGTGCGGTTCACGGCGTTCGGCGAACTGGACGCGCCGGTGGCGATCATCGCCGAACCCGCCGAAGGCGGCGGACGCACCTTCACCGTCCGCGCCCGCCAGGGCGACCGTGAACTCGCCCGGGCCACGGTGCGCCGCGGTATGGCGGAACCCGCCCTGACCCGGCTGGACGCGGCATGCTGAGCGAACGGCCCGGCGTACGGCGCGATGACCCGCCCCTCGGCGAGGACATCGACCCCACGGGCGGGGAAACCGACCCCACGGGCGAGCGGATACCCGGCGGCGGGAGCGAGCAACGCGGGCCCGGCGACATGACCGACCGCCACCGCACGGACGGGCGGGACGGACTCGGCCGGCTCCTCGAGGTCGCCGGACAGGACGCACGCGGTGCCGACGAGCGGCGCCGGCTCGACCCGCGGGTCGCCGCCGCCGTCGTCGACGCGGGGTTCGCGCGTCACTTCGTCCCGGCCAAGTGGGGTGGGACGGCCGGGAGTTTCGCCCGGTTGCTCGCCGACGCCTCGGCCGTCGCGGAGGCCTGCGCCGCCACCGGTTGGTGCGCCGCCCTGTACGCGGCCCACGGCCGGCTCGCCGCCTATCTGCCCGAGCGGGGACAGCGGGAGGTGTGGGCGCACGGCCCGGACGTCCGTATCGCCGCGTCGGTCGTGCCGCCGCAGGGCAACGCCACGCCCGTGCCCGGCGGCTGGCGGCTCGACGGGGAGTGGCGGACGGCCAGCGGTGTCGACCACGCCGAGTGGGTGCTGCTGGCGTCCTGGACACCGGGGCTCGACGGCACCCGCGAGCACCGTCTCTTCGCCGTGCCGCGCGCGGAGTTGTCGGTCCGGGACACCTGGGACTCCGTCGGCCTGCGCGGGAGCGGCAGCAACAGCGTGACGGGGGAAGGGATCACCGTGCCCGCCCATCGGTCGTTCACCCTGGGCGCGTTGCTGCGCCCGCTGCCCGACGCCGCCCGCTGCCACCGCGTCCCGTATCCGATGGTCGCGGCGCCGATCTTCGCCGCGGCGGTGCTGGGGGCGGCCCGGGCGGCGCTGCGGGCCTGGACGGCCGAGTGCGTCCGGCCCGAGGCGCGCAGACCGGGCCAGGATCTGCTGCTGGCGTCGGCGTCCGCCCGCGTCCATGCGGCGGGCCTGCTGCTGGAGGGCACCGCCGTGCGCGCCGACCGGGGCGAGATCACGCCGCTCACGGTGGCCGAGAACCGCCGGGACGCGGCGACCGCGGCCGCCTGGTGCCGCGAGGCGGCGAACGACCTGTTCCACGCCTCTGGCATGCGCGGGCAGTCGCCGCACAGCCGGGTGCAGCGGGCCTGGCGGGACGTCACGACGGCCGCGTCCCACGGCGCGCTCGGCCTCGACGCGGCGGCCGACGCCTACGCGGACGCGGCTCTGGCGGGCGGGGACACGCGATGACGACGGTGGCCACGAGGACGCACCCCGCGCTCGCCTTCTTCGACGTCGACGAGACCGTGATCGCCGAGAAGAGCATGATCGTCTTCTGGGAACACTGGGTGAATCTGCATCCGGCCGGCATCGCCGCCCAGGCGCCCGGGCCGCCGGCCGGGGCGGTGGCGCCCGTCGACCGCGCGGAGCTGAACCGCCGGCACTACCGGCGTTACGCGGGCGTGCCCCTGGCCGCCCTGGAGGCGGCCGGCCAGGTCTGGTACGACGGCTACCGCCGCGGCGGAGCGGCCTTCGTGGCGCCCGTCGTCGAGGCCGTCGCCGCGCACCGTGCCGCCGGCCGCGAGGTGGTGCTGGTCTCGGGCTCGATGCGCCCGCTGCTGACCCCACTGGCAAGGGACGTGGGAGCCTCGACGATCCTGTGCACCGAACTGGTGGTGGGTGACGACGGGGTGCTGACGGGCGAGGTGCGCCGCCCGATGATCGGGGACGCCAAGGCGGAGGCCGCGGTCCGTCTCATGCGGGAGCGCGGCGCGGACCCCCGGGAGTGTTTCGCCTACGGCGACCACGAGAGCGACCTCGCCCTGCTGCGCGCGGTGGGCCGGCCCGTGGTGGTGGGCGATTCCCCCCAGCTGAACGAGGCCGCGGAGCGCTTCGGCTGGCCGGTGGCGCCCGCCCGCCTGGGGCCGTTGAGGGCGGAGAGCGCGTGAGGGGTCCGCGAGGCCGGAACGCGGCGAGAGCATTCCGCCCCGATGGTATGTATGTGCTCTCTTTCACGATGGAGGGCACAAACATGGCCACACAGGAACGGGCACGGCGGACCAGGGAGAAGGTGCTGACGGCCGCGGCCGAGGTGTTCGCCGCGCAGGGTTACGACAGGGCCACCCTCACCGCTGTGGCCGAGCGGATCGGCATGACGAAGGGCGCGCTCTACGGGCACTTCCCCTCGAAGCGGTCGCTGGCCGGGGCTCTCATCGACGAGTCCCGGCAGGCGTGGACGAGTCTGCGCACCGAGCACGACGCTCCGGGCGCCGACGCCGGGGGCGTCCTCGAACGGGTCGTCATGGGGTTCGCCGGGCGGCTGCAGACGGATGTGCGGCTGCGGGCGACGATCCGGCTCGCGGCCGACTGTCCGGCCCTGGCCCGGGCGCTCTACGACGTCCTCGCGGAGGTGCGCGTCGCGCTGACCGAACTGGTCCGCCGGGCGCAACGCGACAGCGGCTTCCCCGCGTACCCGCCGCGGCTCGTGGCCCATCTGCTGATGATCGTGATGTACGGGCTGCTCCAGGCGCCCGCGGGGTGTGCCGGCGACAACGGCACACCCGGCGGAGAGCCGTTGTGGCGGCTGCTGTTCACCGCCCTGTCGGGCGCGGAGGTGCCGGGCGCGGTACGCGAAGAGGACGAGGTCGTTTCCGGCCAGTAAAAAATACCTTCGAGAACGAATTGTTCTGTCATGCTGCACCGGGACCCCGGCGGGCGCCGGGCCGGGTGTGCATCCCTGCACGGGGCAGGGGTGGCAACGTTTGGGAGGAAGCGGATGAGCGTGCTGGACGAGTGGACGGGTCGGCGCGCAGCGGGGCGCGCGGACCTCGGCACACCAGGACCGGATCAGACGGACGACGTCGTGCTGCGCGCGATGACGGACGCACGTGACGTCGACGACTTCGACATGCGCCACCTTCGGTATTTCCTGACGGTGGTACGCGCCGGAACCGTATCGGCCGCGGCCCAGCAACTCCGGATTTCACAACCGAGCCTCAGTCAGCAAATTCGACGCCTGGAACAGCGCGTCGGCGCCCCCCTGTTCATTCGCAGTTCGCGCGGCGTTGAACTCACAAGCGGCGGCCGGGCCTTTCTCAGGGAAATCCAGGGGATTCCGGGCCAGCTGCGCTCGGCCATCGCCGCGGCCGCTCCCGCCCCGCGGATCTGGTCCGTCGGAGTGTGCGGCGGCGTGCCGGCGGACGTCCTCATCGAGGTGCAGAACGCGCTGTCCGGGAGCCGCCCGGACAGCGGCCGCACGGGGGAGGCGACCCTGCGCATGCGTCCGGCGGACGCGGCGGACCAGGGGGAACTGCTGCGCCACGGCGAGATCGCCTTCGGCATCGTGCGCCTGCCGATCCCGATGCCGCACGTGGTGCGCGCCGTGGTCCGCGACGAACCGCTCGGCGTCGTCATGGCGCGGGAGCATCCGCTCGCCGCACGCACCGACTTCACCTGGAGCGACCTCGACCGGCAGCGCCTGCTGTGGTACGAGGACGGCTGCGCGCCGGGCTTCGCCCAGACCGTGCCGGCGCAGCTGGCCCGGCTCGGCTGGAGCGCGGTGCTGCACCCGGTCAACCAGGACCAGGACGCGCTGTTCGTGCACGCCCTGCAGACCACCGGGGATCTCGTGGCCCTGCGTCCGCGGCGCGCGGTGGAGCGGGAACCGCACCTGGTCTGGCGACCCCTGCCCACGACCAGGCCGCCGCGCGAGCGCCTCGCCGTCATCACCGTCAGCGGCGGCCGCACCGCCCGCGTCCTGCGCGAGGTCTCGGCGCGGCACGGCTGGACGTTCCTCGCCGAGTAGCCCCCTGCCCCTGTCCGCGTGTGATCCCGGCCCCGGCCGGGATCACACGCTTTTTTGTTTCCGCAGCGATACGGCACGTGATGCGGCCACCGGTATAGGCGCCCGCTTATGGCTGGCATGCGGATTGCGTCTTGGACGGCCGTGGCCGACGGAGGCTAGCCTCTTGAACGTAAAACAGCACGGGCCTCTTCCGAAGCGGTTTCCCTTCCCGGAACCCCCCGTCTGTTTCTCGCGCGGAATTCAGTGTGGAATTCGCCGGCGCTTCTTTTCCTCCTCGGCCCGTCGGGCCGTGCCATGCCATCGAACCCGGACCAAGGGAGCATCGTGATCTCGACCAAGCTGACCGAGTTGCTGGGCATCGACCATCCGGTCGTCTGCGCCCCGATGGGTTCGGTGTCCGGCGGACGGCTCGCCGGCGCCGTGACCCGGGCGGGCGGCCTCGGCCTCGTCGGCGTCAGCTACGGCGACGCGGCGTTCATCGACGAGCACGTGGCCCAGGCCGCGGAGAACGGCGGTGTCTGGGGCGTCGGCTGCGTCATGTTCACCTTCGACGAGCGGCCCGGCCTGTGGGACAAGGTGCTCGGTTACGCCCCGCCGGTCATCGCCCTCTCCTTCGGTGACGCGGCGCAGGTCCACAAGTACGTGGCGTCCGCGGCCGACAGCGGGGCGCATGTCGTGGTGCAGGTGCACGACCCCGAGCAGGCCGCCGTCGCCGTACAGGCCGGGGCGTCGGTGCTCGTGGCCCAGGGCGCGGAGGCCGGCGGGCACCACGCGTCGCTGGCCACGCTGCCCCTCGTTCCCGCCGTACTCGACGTCGCCCAGGGGCAGGTGCCGGTGGTCGCGGCCGGCGGGTTCGCGGACGGCCGCGGGCTCGCCGCCGCCCTCGCGCTCGGCGCCGACGGCGTGATGATGGGCACCCGGTTCGCCGCCACCGAGGAGTCGCTGGCCACCGCCGGATTCAAGTCCCGTCTGGTCTCCGCGCGGACCGCGGACACCGTCAACACCCGGGCGTTCGACGTCGTGCGCGGCATCCCGTGGGACGAGGCCTACCAGGCCCGCTCCGTGAGCAACGACTTCACCCGCACCTGGACCGGCCGGGACGCCGAACTCGCCGCCCGCCGCGCCGCGGTGGAGCCCGAGTGGACCGCCGCCGTCGCCCGCGACGACACCAGCCAGCGCGCCATGTTCGCCGGCGAGATCCTCGACCTGATCGAGGACATCCAGCCGGCCGCCGAGGTGGTCCGGGGCGTCGTGGCCGACGCGGAGGCGATCCTCACCTCCCTCGCGCGGCGCACCGGCCGCCCCGCGAGCGCCGCCTGATCCGCTCCCTCCCCTCCCACCACGACCCGGTCAAGGACACCCCGTGATTCACGTACTGACCCTCACCTACCTCACCCCGCGCGAGACCGTCGTCGCGCACATGGCCGAGCACAAGGCCTGGCTGCGTGAGCACGCGGACCAGGGCCGCATCCTGCTCAGCGGCCCCCGGCCCGAGGGCGGCGCCGTCATCGTGACCGCCGACCTCGACGACGCCCAGGTGCGCGAGCTCATCGAGAGCGACCCCTGGCACAAGCTGGGCATCGCCTCCTACGAGCAGCTCGCCTTCGAGGGCCGCAACGCCAGCCCGGGTGTGATCACCGCCGCCGAGCCGGACGACAGCGTGCTGCTCATCAACGTCGCCACCACCGACGACGCCGCCGCGAGCGTGGCCGCGCTGGCCCGTGCCGTCGAGCACGTCTCCGTCACCGCCGACGGCTTCCGCGGCTCCCGCCTGCTGACCAGTGTCGACGGCGACGCCATCGTCAACCTCGCGGCCTGGACGGACCGGGAGCGGTTCGACGCGATCTTCGAGGACCCCGAGTTCATGCGCCGCTACGAGGCGTTCGCCGAGACCACGACCGGCGCCAAGTACCGGCTCTACCGCACGAGCCGGGTCATCACGCCGGGCCGCTGAGCAGCCTCCACCCCACCCAAGCCGCAGACCTCTTCCGAGGAGAAACCATGTCAGGCTCCACCACCCCGCCGCAGTACGACCTCATCGTCATCGGGTTCGGCGCCGCCGGCCTGTCGGCCGCGCTGTCCTTCGCCGAGGAAACCGAGGGCCGCAAGACGCCCGCCAAGATCGCCGTCCTGGAGCGGTCCGGCAAGGAGGAGCGCGGCGGCGCCACCCGCTGGACCGGCGCGTTCCTGCGGATCGACCAGGACCGGAAGCTGGACACCGACTGGGCCGAGCACGTCAGCCGGGTCTCCGGCGGCCTGGCGGACATCGAGTACTGCCGCACCGTCGAGCGCGAGACCCGGCAGACGCTGCAGTTCGTCGAGAAGCACGGCGTGGAGATCGCCTTCGAGGACTTCCCGCTGCCGCACACCTTCGACGGCGGCACCCCGTCCATGACCCCGCCGGCCAGCCCCCGCGGCGGCGGCGCCTCGATCGTCGAGCACCTCGGCGCCGCCCTGGAGAACGACCCGCGCGTCGACATCCGTTACGAGACGGAGGCACTGCGCCTGACGACCTCGGACGACGGCCGCGTCGACGGCGTGCTGGTGCGCACCGCCGACGGCCGCACCCAGCGGCTCACCGGCCACGCCGTCGTCCTGGCCTGTGGCGGCTTCGAGGGCAACGCCGAGATGCTCACCCGCTACGTCGGCGACAAGGCCTGCGACCTGCCGCTGATCGCGCCCGGCATCACCAACAACCGCGGTGACGCGCTGCGGATGGCCCTGGAGCTGGGCGCCGACACCGCCGGCCAGTTCGACGGCATCCACGCCGAGCCCGTCGACCGCCGCACCCGCAAGGCCGACGCCGTCCTGTACGGCTTCAGCACCGGCATCTTCGTCAACGCGAAGATGGAACGCTTCTTCGACGAGGGCCGCGACACCTGGGACAACACCTTCGAGCACGTCGGTTACGAGATCTGGAAGAACCAGGACCAGGAGGCGTACTGGATCGCCGACGCCAAGACGCTCGCCATCCCCGGCATCACGAACGCCTGGCTCAGCGACGTGCCGCCGGAGCAGGCGGAGACCCTGGAGGAGCTCGCCGGGAAGCTCGGCATCGACGCCGAGGGCTTGGAGAAGACCGTCGCCGAGTTCAACGCGGCCGTCGGGCCCGGTGAGTTCGACCCGACCCGCCTCGACGGCAAGGCCACGGTGGGCATCGAGCCGAAGAAGTCCAACTGGGCCACGCCGCTGGACACCGCGCCCTTCATCGGCGTACCGCTCACCGCCGCCATCTGCTTCACCTACGGCGGCATCCGCACCGACCTGGACGGCCGGGTGGTCACCCCGTCCGGCACCGCCATCCCCGGCCTGTACGCGGCGGGCGAGGCCACCGGTCTCTTCTACCACGCCTATCCGCCGGCCACGTCCGTGCTGCGCTCGCTGATCTTCGGCCGGCTCGCCGCCCGCCATGCCGCCGCCCAGCAGTCCGTCTGAACCCGGATCAGCCCCGAACTCACCTGGAGGAACCATGAGTATCGTCAATATCGACGTCACCCTCCGCGACGGCGGGTACCGCAACGGTTTCAACTTCCCCCTCGACTACGCCCTCAAGCACGCCCGGCTCAGCGTCGAGTCCGGCTTCGACTGGGTCGAGATCGCCTACCGCAAGGGCTCGCTCCTGCCGATCCCGAACCTCGGGCTGACCGGCCGCGGCGACGACGAGTTCATCGCCGCCGTGGCCCGGGAGATCGGCGCCGGCCGGGTGGCGATGATCCTGCACCCGAAGAACATCACCGAGCACGACCTGCCCGCCATGTACGCCGCCGGGGCCCGCCTGGTCCGCATCATCCTGCCGTCCCAGGGCTACGAACGCGGCCTTGAGTACATACGGCAGGCCAAGGACGTCGGGTTCACCGTCGGCGTGAACTTCGCCCGGATCAGCAAGTGGTCGGGCCGGGCCATCGTCGAGGTGGCGACCGCCGCCACCGACGCCGGCGCCGAGTGCGTCTATCTGGCCGACTCCAACGGCAGCCTCTCCCCCGTCGACACCACCGACCTCACCACGCTGACCAAGTCGGTCACCGGGGGCCCGGTCGGTCTGCACGCCCACAACAACCTGGGGCTCGCCCTGGCCAACGCGATCAGCGCGGTCGCCGCGGGCGCCACCTGGATCGACTCCTCCATCCAGGGCATGGGCAAGGGCCCGGGCAACCTCATCGCCGAGCAGTGGCTGGCCCACCTGGACCGCACCGACCCCGAGTCCGCCGCCCGCCTCCACCTGGGCCCGGCCCTGGAGCTGGCGGACCTGCTCCTGGCCACCATCCCCGAGGGCACCCCCTCCCTGCCGCTGCCCGACCTGGTCCTGGGCCGCTACGACCTGCCGGTCGAGCACCGCAAGGACCTGCTGGGCGGCAGCCACCGTGAGGGCATCGCCACCGCACGCACCCTCGCCACCGTCCGGTGACCCAGGCCCCACTCGCTGTGCCGGCGGCGGTCTTCGCACCCCAGGCCCCCGCCGGCCCGGCACACGCCCCGGTCTCCGACCCCGAGGCCCCCGCCGGCCCGGCGCACGCCCTGGTCTTCGCCCCTGTCACCCCGCGCTGGGACGGTGGAGCGTTCTTCACGCCCGTCACCCGGGTGCTGGCCGGCGCGGGCCTGCGGGTCACCGTCGTCGACACGCTCGCCGCGTGGGACGAGGAGACCGACTCGCTGGACTCCTTCGCGGCCCGCTGGCGGACGCTGCTCCCCCGGTTCGGCCCCGTGGACCTCCTGTGCGGGAACGCGCTGGGCGGCGCGCTGGCCCAGGCCCTGCTCCCGGACCTCGCCCCCGGCACGGCGGCGCTGCTCGTCTCCGGGCCGGCCCGCAGCGACGCCCTCCTGGAGGCCAGGCTCACGGAGATCGCCGATCTGGCCGCGGGCGGCCGCTCCGACGCCGCCCTGGCCCTGCTGAACCGGCGCGTCCAGCCGCGGGGCCACCGCACCGACCCGGCCGGCGACGGTCCCGCACCGCACGATCCGAGCGCCGGGCGCCGGCTCGCCGCCGGACTGCGGATGCTGCGCGGCATCGACGTGAGCGACGCGGTGCGGGCCCACCCGGGTCCGCTGCTGCAGATCGTCGGAAGCCACTCGCAGCTCGTCACCCAGCGCCACACCGCGGCGGCACCGCACCACCGGGTGGCCGTCATCGAGGGGGCCGGCATGCGCCCCCACTTCGAACGCACCGCGGAAGTGTCCGCCCTGGTCGGATCCTTCCTGCGACAGAAGGGACTCACATGAAGAGCGTCGCTGTCCTGCCCGGCGACGGCATCGGACCGGAGGTGACGTCCGCGGCCCTGGACGTCGTGGACCAGCTCGGCCTCCCCCTCGACCTGCGCTTCGGCGAGATCGGCTGGGAGTGCTGGCGCCAGGAGGGCGACCCGGTCCCGCAGCGCACCTGGAAGCTGTTGGAGGAGACCGACACCTGCCTGCTCGGCGCGATCACCAGCAAGCCGCTGCGCGAGGCCGAGGCCGAACTCCCCGACGGCCTGCGCGGCACCGGACTCACCTTCGTCTCCCCCGTCATCCAGCTGCGCCAGCGGCTGGGCCTGTACGCCAACGTCCGCCCGGTCGCCGACCTGGCCGACGGGCGCTTCGACTTCACCGTGATCCGGGAGAACACCGAGGGCCTGTACGCCGGGTTCGACTTCCACGGCGTGGACGACGCCCTGTGGAACGTGGTCGGCGGCCACCCCAACGCCCAGGTGTCCGGCCCGGGGGCGACCAGCGTCACGCTGCGCCTGCAGACCGAGTTCGGCATGGACCGGCTGCTGCGGTACGGATTCGCCCACGCCCGATCGCGCGGCTACACCCGGCTCACCCTGGTCGACAAGCCCAACGTGCTCCGGCACAGCAGCAACCACCTGCGGGAACGCCTCGAACTGGTCGCGGCCGACTACTCCGACATCGAGACCGAGATCCTCAACGTCGACGCGGTCGCCCTGTGGATGGTGCGCAGGCCCGAACGGTTCGGCGTGCTGGTCGCGGAGAACATGTTCGGCGACATCCTCTCCGACCTCGGCGCGGGCGTCATGGGCGGCCTCGGCCTCGCCCCCAGCGGCAACATCGGCGACCACGGCAGCTACTTCGAGCCCGTGCACGGCAGCGCTCCCGGCATGGCCGGACAGGGCCGCGCCAACCCCATGGCGATGATGCTGGCCGTGGCCCAGATGCTCGACCACCTGGACCTGTCCGTCCCCGCCGACGAACTCAGGGCGGCGGTGCGCACGGTCGCCACCCGGCGTACGGCCGTCACCTACGACATGGGCGGCACCAGCGGCACACGCGAGGTCGCGCAGGCCGTCGCCGACGAACTGGCCCAGCGCTCCCGGGAGTCCGGCGCCGAGGGGGCCGACGTCGAGGAGTCCTGCGCCGAGAGGGACGTGGTGGCGCGGCTCGCCAGTCTCGACACCGCGTCCGTCTCCGACGCGCTGGACAGCCTGGGGGTCGGCGGCGTCCTCGCCCAGATCGCCGCGCGCGTGCCCGGTGCCCGCGCCGCCGGCCGCGCGTTCACCGTGACCTACCGGCCCGTCGACGGTGACGGCACCGGCTTCCGCAACGCGGCCAACTACCTGGACGACGTACCCGAGGGGTCCTTCGTGGTCGTCGACAACGGCGGCAGCACCACCTGCACCAACTGGGGTTCGCTGCTGACGAGGCTGGCGCAGCGGCGCGGTATACGCGGCACCGCCCTGCACGGCTCGGCGCGCGACATCGCCGAGATCCGCGCCGCCGGATACCCGCTGTTCAGCACCGGCGTCACCATGGTCAGCGGCAAGAACCGGGTGGAGCTCGCCGCGACCGGACGGGACGTCGTCATCGGGGACGTCACCGTACGGCCCGGAGACATCGTCGTCGCCGACGACAACGGGGCCCTGGTGGTACCGGCCGAGCACGCCGCCGAGGTCGCGGACCGGGCGGAACGCGTGGAGCGGACCGAGGGCGCGATCGCCGAGGCGGTCGGCGCGGGCCTGCGCCTCGACGAGGCCCGGCGCCGGTTCGGCTACGCCAGGCCCTGGGACGGTGGCGGCGCCCGGCCCGGCCATGCTTGAGCCGGCGGGACGCGTGGTGGTGGACGTCCACTACCACGCGGGCCCCGATCTGTACCGCCGCCGCCTCACCTCGGCCGGCGCGGGCCGTGCGTACGCGGAGGCCGGCGGCTGGGTCGTCCTCAAGAGCCATCTCACCTCTACCGCCGCCCGCGCCTGGGAGGCCCGCGAGGAGGGGCTGCCGGTCTCCGGCACGCTCGTCCTGAACGAACTGGCCGGCGGGGTCCGGCCCCGGGCCGTGGAACAGGCGGTCTACGCCCACGGCCCGGACAGCCCCGCCCGCCTCGTCGTCCACCTGCCGACGCTGACCGGCCCCGCGCATACCTCGGCCCTGCGCCGCACCCCCTTCCACCCGCTGCTCGACACCGGCCGGTGGCGAGCCTCCGGGGTCCTCGACGCCGACGGGCGACTGCGCCCGGACGTGCGCGAGGTCCTGCGGGCGGCCCGCGACCTGCCCGTCGCCGTGGCGACCGGGCACTGCGACCGGGAGGCGGCCCTGCGCGTCGTGGACGAGGCCGTACGCCTCGGCGTGCCGCGCCTGCTCCTCACGCACGCCACCCACCCCATGTCGGGCTTCACCCCCGACGACCTCACCGATCTGCGCGAAGTGCCCGGCCTGTACGTCGAGATCACCGCGCTGACGCTGCTGCTGGGGCACCGCGACGCCGGGCACCTCGGGCAGGTCGTGCGCGCCCACCCGCGGGTGGTGTTCAGCTCCGACCTCGGACAGCCCGATCAGCCGGGCGTGAAGGAGTGGCTCGGCCTGAGCGCGCAATGGTTCCGGGCCGCACAGCTCACGGGCCCGGAGATCGCGGCCGTCACCCGGACCAACCCCGCGAACCTGCTGGCTCCGTGAAGAGCCGTCAGGACGCCGTACCCGAAGCGAACAAAGGAGTCCTCGCCATGCACGAGCCCGATGACGGCACTGCCGTCCCCTCGCGGCGCGGTCTGCTGCGCACCGCGTTCGTCGCCGGCGCGGCCCTGGCCGTGCCCCTCGCCGGTGCCGTCCCGCAGGCTCACGCCGCGCGCCGGCGTGACCGGTCCATCGGAGCGCTCGGCGACCAGTCGGCCGTGCGCACCCTCACCGTGGGGGACGTCCGGCTCACCTATGTCGTCGACGCGGCCATGGAGCTGGACCGGGCCGGCTTCCTGCCCGCCGTCCCCGCCGGTTACTGGGAGGAGCATCCCGAGGCGCTGGCACCCTCGGGTCGCATCGCCGCCTCGGCGGGCGGTCTCCTCGTCGAACGTGACGGGCGCCGGCTGCTGATCGACGTGGGCCTCGGCGCCAACGTGCTCTCGCCCTCGCTGGGCGTCTCACGCGGCGGGGCGCTGCTGCGCACCCTGCGGGCACTGGGGGTGTCCCGGCACTCCATCGACACCGTGGCCTTCACCCACCTCCACACGGACCACACCGGCCTCGGCTTCCTCACCGGGCGCGACCGGCCGCCGCGCAAGGCGTTCCCCCACGCCGACTACCTCGTGGCCGGGGCCGAGTGGGAGCCGTTCTGGAACCGCGAGGTGGAGGTGGGCGCGCCGTCGTGGGAGGGGTTCATGGTGCCGATGTCGCGGGTGCTGCACCGGTTCGAGGACGGCGACGAGGTGTGGCCCGGCGTCACGGCGCTGATCACGCCCGGCCACAGCCCCGGGCACACCACGTATGTGATCTCGGCTGCCGGAGGGCGGCGGATCCTGGTGTTCGGCGACGCCTTCCACACCCCGGCGCAGCTGGCGCACCCGGAGTGGCCGTCCGGACCCGACGTGGACGTCGACGGGGTGCTGAAGGCCCGGACGACCCTCCTTGAGGAGCTGGGCGCGCCGCGTACCCATGGCTTCGCCTTCCACTTCGGCGACCAGGCGTTCGGCCGGGTGACGGGAGGGGGCCGATGGCGTCCGGAGCCGGCCCGCGCCCTGCTGCCCGCCCCGATCCGGCTGCCCTGAGCCTTGAGCCGGGCTTTGAGCCGGGTCACGAGCCGGCGGCGCATCCCCGCGTCGCGGAAGATCTTGAAGGTTTCAGGCCCGAGGAGTTTCCAGCGAGTCAACCTGCCGCCCGGCGGCCCCACGCGGTACCCGCGAGGACCAGCGCGCCGCCCGCGAGGCCGAGCGCGCCGAGCCGGTCGCCGCCCAGCGCGATACCGGCACCGGCGGCCCACAGCGGCTCGGTGCCGAGCAGCAGGCTGACCCGGGACGGCGAGGTGCGGCGGACGGCCCACATCTGCACGAAGAAGGCGAACACCGTGCACAGGGCCGACAGGAACAGCAGCCCCGCCCACTGCCGCGTGCCGAGGCCCGTCGCGACCGTCCAGGGCGCCGGGCCGCCCCCGGCGGCCGACAGCAGGGCGAAGACGGCGACGGCGGTGCCGAGCTGGACCGTCGTCAGCGGCAGCGCGCCGGCGTGCTGTACGGCCCTGATCCGGGACATGGCGAGGACGTGCAGGGTCCGGGCGAGCGCGGCGAGCAGCATCAGCAGGTCGCCGAGGGAGGGCCGGGTGAAGCCGGCGCCCTGGGTGAGCAGGACGACGCCCAGCACCGCCAGGGCCGCCGCGCCCAGGAAGGACGGCGTGGGCCGGGTGCGGGTGGCGGCGGCCTCGGCGAGCGGGGTGAGGATCATGGTGAGGCTGATGATCAGACCGGCGTTGGTCGCCGAGGTGTGCACCACCCCGTACGTCTCCAGCAGGAAGATCCCCGCGAGGATCAGCCCGAGCAGGGCCGCGCCGCGCCACTGTGCGCCGGTGAGCGCGCGCAGGGCCCGGCGGCCGGCGACGGCCAGTACGGGCAGCGCGAGCGCGAACCGCAGCACCAGGACGGCGAGTACGGTGCGGGCGGTGGTGATCTCCTTCGCCGCGAGGTAGCTGGCGCCCCAGCACACCGCGACGAGCAGGACGGGCAGGTCGGTGTGCCAGGCCCGGCGGGGCGCGAGCGCGGCGGGCACGGCGAACGAGGACATGGGTGCGGCTCTCCCGGTCTCCGACAGGGGTGCGGAGACGTCGACGGCTCGCACGGGTCGGGCTCACCGTACCGGCGGCGGCGATCTTCGGCCAGGGCTTTCCGGGTGGTCGCGTTCGCGATGACGGGCGGGTTTTCCATGAGGATCTCGACGGCCCCTTCCCCTGGGTTCCGCAGGACGCGGCACGCGTGCTGGAGTGGCCCGTTCCCGCTGCGTCACGGCTCCGGTGGCTCGCTAGGCCTCGGGCAGTGCGAAGGTGCCGTACTCGGGGCCGTCCCCCACGTCGTACGTCTGGAGGGAGACTCCCGTGCCGGTGACGTGGCCGGAGCGGTGGGTGAAGCGGGTGGGGACCGCGCCGTCGGTGAACAGGCGGTGGCCGGCGCCGAGGACGACCGGGAAGGTCAGCAGGTGCAGGGTGTCGACGAGCCGCAGGTCCAGCAGGGAGCGGAGCAGGGCGCCACTGCCGTGGACCTGGAGTTCGCCGTCCGTGCGCTCCTTCAGGGCGGTGATCTCCTTCACCAGGTCGCCCGTGACGACGGTGGTGCCGGGCCACCGCGGTGCCCGGAGGGTGGCGGAGACGACGTACTTCGGCAGGGCGTTGAGCCTGCCGGCGACCGGGTGCGCGGGGTCGGTCACCTTCGGCCAGTAGGAGGCGAAGACGTCGTACGTACGGCGGCCGAGCAGGAAGCCGCCCGCACGGGAGAAGACCTCGGTGATGAACCCACCGGAGTCGTCGTCGGCGAACGGGAAGCTCCAGCCGCCCTGCCCGAAGCCGTCGCGGGTGTCCTCCTGGGGGCCGCCGGGTGCCTGGTACACGCCGTCGAGCGTGACGAAGATCGTGGAGACGAGGTTGCCCATGGCGGGTGCCTTCTTCCGGGTGCGGGGTCCGCTGTCGTCGACTTGGACCCCGCACCCGCCCGGAACTCATCGGTTCAGCCGGCGTGGGTGGAGAACAGTCCCCCGGTCGGCCCCTGCTTGTCGCCGCCCTGGGCCTTCTTCAGGGCGTTGGCGAGGCTCTCGATGGTGAGGGACTGCAGGATCACCCGGCCGTTGCCCTCCAGGGTGGCCAGGGACAGGCCCTCGCCGCCGAACACGGCGTTCATGATGCCCTGGCGGTTGAGGCCGCCGACGCGCTGGACGCCGTACTGGATGCCCTCCTCGAAGGCGACGACACAGCCGGTGTCGACCTCGATGCGGCCTCCGAAGTCCGCCGGGTTCAGGTCGATGAAGTTGCCCGCGCCGGCGATGATCACCGTGCCGTGCCCGGTGAACTTCTCCAGGACGAAGCCCTCACCTCCGCTCGTGCCGGTGCGGCCGCCGGCGAAGGCGATGCCGAAGTCGACGGTGGACTCGGCGGCCACGAAGGCGTCCTTCTCGGCGAACCACGCGCGCGTGCCGTCCAGCTCCAGGGCGCGCATCTCGCCGGGGAGCACGCCGGCGAAGCCGACCGTGCCCTCGCCGCCCTCGGCGGTGAAGTACTGGAAGGCGAGCGACTCACCCGCGAGCATGCGCTGGCCGACCTGCATGGCCGTACCCATGGCCTGGCGGAGCAGGCCGCCCATGCCTCCTCCGCCGCTCTGCTGCTGCCCGCCGTTGCCGGACGGGCCGGACAGCCGGGTCTCCATGGTCACGTTGACCGTCTTGAACAGGAACTTCCCGGCCTCGCAGTACACGGTCTGGCCGGGGTGCAGGTTGACGACCGCCATCTGCATGGCGTTGCCGACGATCTCTTGCTGAAGGGTCACGCGGGGAGAACGCGAAGGGAGGGGAGAAGAGTTCCGGCGGCCCGGAACATCCGTGCGGGCGGTGCGCGGGGCGCCCCGGTGCCGTTCGGACCGGGTCGCCCCTCGCGCGCGGGTGGGCGAGGATCAGCCGCCCAGTTCCTGGTGGCGGGCGGCGAGGCCGCTCGCGCCCTGCTCGGTCAGGGAGCCGAACAGGCGCAGCCGGGAGATCCCGCCGTCGGGGAAGATGTCGACCCGCGCGTGGGTGGCGACCGCCGGCTCCGGCAGGACGAAGCGGTGGCCGGTGTCGGGCTGGAGTCGGGTGCGCGGGAGGATCTCGGTCCACTCGCCGTTGTCGCCGTCCCTGACCGACACCGACGCCCAGCCGGCGCTGTTGCCCTTCAGGTAGGCGGTGTCGATCTCGATGGCGCGGATCTGCGACTGGGCCACGAGCCGGTAGCGGATCCAGTCGTTGCCCTGGTCGCGGCGGCGGCGGGTCTCCCAGCCGTCGTCCATCTTGCGGGAGCGGCCCGGCTGGATGGTGTTGGTGGCCGGGGAGTAGAAGAGGTTCGAGGCGGCCTCGACCTGGCCGCCGTTCTCCAGGGCGACGACGTCGAAGGTGCCGAGGACCGCGAGCCACTCCGGGTCGGGTACGACCTCGCCGTACACGCGCAGGCGGGCGATGCCGCCGTCGGGGTGCTGGTTGAGCCGCAGGTGTGTGAAGCGCTGCTCGGCGGAGACCGCGAAGCCGTTGGCCGCGTGGCCGCCGACGGGGGTGCGCGGGACGAGCGTCGTCCACTTCACGTCGTCGCCCAGCAGCTCCTCCGGGGACGGGGAGCCGGGTACCGAGGTGCCCTCGACCGAGACGGCCTGCGGGTAGTTGCCGCGGAAGTGGGCGGTGTCGACGACGATCCCGCGGATCACGCCGGGCGCGCCGAGCCGGACCAGTGCCCAGTCGTGGTCCTCGGCGGCCGGCCACGGGTGTCCGGCACCGGTGCCGCGCCGGCGGCGGGTCTCCCAGCCGTCCATGACCTTGCCCTTGTGGCCGAAGTGCTCGGGGTCGAACTCGGCCCGCTCGGGCACCAGCAGGTTCTCCCGCTCGGCGAAGAACTCGTCGTTGGCGGCGATGACACCGGCGCCGAGCCGCCGGTCGGCGAGGTCGGCGTACCGGGTGAAGGGGAAGTCGGCGGTGCGGTAGTCCGCGTAGGGGTCGCCGCCTCCGTAGGGGTTCGCGTCGCCGGTGAAGCTGGGTATCGCCGTCACGGTGATCAGGGGGTCCTTTCTGGAGTCGGCCGGGTGCGGGGGCGGGGGGCTTACCGGGGGCGGGTGAGCAGCGTGCCCCTCGGGTCGGTGAAGGCGCCGTCCGCGACGATGCGTTCACCGCGCAGCCAGGTGGACTTCACGACGCCGTGCAGGGTCCTGCCGGCGTAGGCGGTGACCCGGTTGCGGTGCTGGAGGCCGGCCGGGTCCACGGTGAAGGTCTCGTCGGGGGCCAGGACGGCGAAGTCGGCGTCCCGGCCGGGGGCGATGGCGCCCTTGCGCGCGTCGAGGCCGGCCAGGGCGGCGGTCCGCGTGGACATCCAGCGGACGACGTCCTCCAGGCCGTGGCCGCGCCTGCGGGCCTCGGTCCACACGGCGGAGAGGCTGAGCTGGAGCCCGGAGATCCCGCCCCAGGCGGTGGCGAAGTCGTCGGTCTTCAGGTCGGCCGTGGACGGGGAGTGGTCGGTGACCACGCAGTCGATGGTGCCGTCGGCCAGGGCCTCCCACAGCAGGTCCTGGTTGGCGGCCTCGCGGATGGGCGGGCAGCACTTGAACTCGCTGGCGCCGTCCGGGACTTCCTCGGCGGTCAGGGTGAGGTAGTGCGGGCAGGTCTCGACGGTGATCCGCACGCCCTCGGCGCGGGCGGCGCGGATCAGCGGCAGCGCGTCGCCGGACGACAGGTGCAGCACGTGCACGCGCGCGTTCAGCCGCCTGGCCTGCGCGATGAGGTTGGCGATGGCGGTGTCCTCGGCGTCGCGCGGGCGGGAGGCGAGGAAGTCGGCGTACTTCGGGCCGCCTTGCTGCGGTGCGGCGGCCAGGTGGTGCGGGTCCTCGGCGTGCACGATGAGCAGCCCGTCGAACCCGGCGATCTCGGCCAGGCACTGGGCGAGCTGCTCCTGGCCGAGGTGCGGGAACTCGTCCACGCCGGACGGGGACAGGAAGGCCTTGAAGCCGAAGACTCCGGCGTCGTGCAGCGGGCGCAGGTCCTTGACGTTGTCGGGCAGGGCACCGCCCCAGAAGCCGACGTCGGTGTGCGCCTTGTCGCGGGCCACGTCCTGCTTGATCCGCAGGTGTTCGACCGTGGTGGTCGGCGGCAGGGAGTTGAGCGGCATGTCGATCAGCGTGGTGACACCGCCGGCCGCCGCCGCGCGGGTCGCGGTCCAGAAACCCTCCCACTCGGTGCGGCCCGGGTCGTTGACGTGCACGTGGGTGTCGACCAGACCGGGCAGCAGGACGTGGTCGCCGACGTCCTCCAGCCGGGCCGCGGCGGGGACCTCTGCGTCGTACGGCAGGACGGCCGTGATCCTGCCGGCGGACACGGTGACGGTGGCGGCCCGCGTCCCCTCCGGAGTGATCACGCGCGTGGAGCGCAGCACCAGTTCAGCGTCGGACACCCGAACCCCTCTCTCTACCGCCGTGTACGTCCAGGAAACGGGATTTACACCCACGTAACGGATTTCAACGTTCTGTTGAAGGAGTCTTCACTCCCGGATCTCCGCCGTCAAGGGGCACACTTCCGGGCGTCAGGACAGCGGCGCCCACTCTGGACGTTTCCATAAAGCGGAATTAGAATTCCAGCAGGCAGAACGTAGCTACGTACAAGCGGGGAGTCAACCGGCTGCCGGGTAGGCTTCTGCCCTGCCGCCAGCCCCGAAAGGAACGCGCCGTGCCGACGTCCAGCGCCAGCACCACCGACTCCGCCAAGCCCTCCGCCGCAGGCGGGGTGCAGTCCCTGGAGCGCGCCTTCGACCTGCTCGAGCGGATGGCGGACGCGGGCGGCGAGGTGGGCCTGAGCGAGCTGTCCGCGGCCAGCGGGCTGCCGCTGCCGACCATCCACCGGCTGATGCGCACCCTGGTCGCCTGCGGCTACGTCCGCCAGCAGGCCAACCGGCGGTACGCGCTCGGCCCCCGCCTGATCCGGCTCGGCGAGTCCGCGGCCCGGCTGCTCGGCACCTGGGCGCGGCCGTACCTGGCCCGGCTGGTGGAGGAGACCGGCGAGACGGCGAACATGGCGCTGCTCGACGGCGACGAGATCGTGTACGTGGCGCAGGTGCCCTCGAAGCACTCGATGCGCATGTTCACCGAGGTGGGCCGCCGGGTGCTGCCGCACTCCACCGGTGTGGGCAAGGCGCTGCTGGCCGGGGTGCCCGACGACGAGGTGCGGGCGCTGCTGGCCCGGACGGGCATGCCGGCCGCCACGGAGAAGACCATCACCACGCCGGAGGGCTTCCTCGCGGCGCTGGAGGACGTACGGCGGCTGGGATACGCCGTCGACGACAACGAGCAGGAGATCGGGGTGCGGTGCCTCGCGGTGTCCGTGCCCGACTCCCCGACGGCGGCGGCCATCTCCATCTCGGGACCGGCGGGGCGGGTCACGGAGGCGGCCACGGAGAAGATCGTGCCGGTGCTCCAGCAGATCGCCCGCGAGCTGTCCGCCGCCCTGGCGAGCCAGAACCAAAGCTGACCACGCCCCCCGGCGGACCGCCGCCGAGCGGGCCGCCGCGGGGCGGCAGCCGGCGCCGATGGCCGGCCAGGGTGCGGGGACCGGGGCGGCCCGGCCGCGCCCCGGCGCTCCGGTTCCGCCGCCCTGCTTCGCGGCCGCCGGCAAGACCGGGACGAAGCCCCTGGGCCTGTCTGACAATTCGCGTCGTCGCCCGAAGGGCGGCCGCGCGGCGTCAGGTGCGTGCTCTGGGGGTCCCCCCGGCCGGAGGCTGGGGGAGTGCCGGCCCCAGGCCCTCGTACTGGACGTACTCGGGTCTGGGACCGGTGCGGCGAGAGCGCGTGCATGGCGTCGCGCGGCAGACGCAAAATGTCGGACAGGCCCTAGGCCCGGGGCGGCTCGCCGAACAGGTCCACGGCGTCGCGCACCTGCGACAGCCCCCGGGTCAGCGCGCTCATCGAACCTATCGCGCCGGCGATCAGCAGCAGGGAGCTGCGCAGGCGCGGGATCTCCGGCAGGCCGCCCGCGGCCATCGCGGCCAGGGCCGCCAGCTCATCCTCGGCTATCGCCCGGTCGGGGAAGTCCGCCGGTAACGCGGCGAGTTCGCGGCGCAGCCGGGACACCGCGGTCCGCAGTTCCGACACCCTCGGGTCCTCGTCGCTGCCGGTCACTGGCCTCTGCCCCAAGCTCCGCAACACAGCCCTCCCCCCTGGCACGCCGTCATGCGCGGGTCAGTAAACGCCACGCCGTGCGGGAGCGCCACAGGGCGGACCGAAATTCAGCCCAACGGAATCGCTACCGGAAAGCCGTCCGGTTCCGCCGCGGTCGGGTATGCAGGATCCATGACGGACAACCGGCAACTTCAGCGGGATGTCGCGGGGCTGCTGCTCGCCGCCGGCGGCGGCAGGCGGCTCGGCGGGCGGCCCAAGGCGCTGCTGCCGCACCGGGGGCGGCCCCTGGTCGAGCACGCCGCCGGGGTGCTGCGCGCGGCCGGGTGCGGGCGGATCCATGTGGTGCTGGGCGCCGCGGCGGACGAGGTGCGCGACCGGGCCGAGCTGGGCGACTGCGTGCTGGTGGACAACCCTGACTGGGCCGAGGGCATGGGCTCGTCGCTGCGCGCGGGGCTGGCCTCGCTCATGGGGACCGGGGCGCGGGCGGCCCTGGTGAGCCTGGTCGACCAGCCCGGCATCGGACCGGCCGCGGTGGCCCGGGTGCTCGGCGCCTACGCGGACGAGAAATCACTGGTCTCGGCCGCCTACGACGGGGTGCGCGGGCATCCCGTGCTGTTCGGCGCCGCGCACTGGGCGGGCGTCGCCGGGACCGCCACCGGGGACCGCGGGGCGCGGGCCTACCTGAAGGCGCACGAGGCGGAGATCCGGCTCGTGGAGTGCGCGGACGTCGCCGAGCCGTACGACATCGACACCGAGGCCGACCTGGGCCACCTTGAGTGAAGGAGGTGGCACTCGGCGCCACCTTGCCTCGACCCGGAGAATCTCGACATCAACAAACCATTGAAGTTCCACAATGAGGAAACTAGTATCCACGCATCAGAAGCGCCTGACCTCCCAGCTCTCGGCTTCGGTCGAGCGGCAGAACCCACCGTCGGCGCTTTTCACCCTGTACGTGCCACTAGGCACCCGGTGCCACCGCTGAAGGAAGTGACAGCTCATGTCCGCACCAGCGCCGTCCTCGCTGGCCATCGTCGACGCCGAGCCCCTGCCCCGGCAGGAGGAGGTCCTCACGGACGCTGCGCTCGCCTTCGTGGCGGAGCTGCACCGGCGGTTCACCCCGCGCCGTGACGAACTCCTGGCCCGCCGGGCCGAGCGCCGTGCCGAGATCGCCCGCACCTCCACGCTCGACTTCCTGCCCGAGACGGCTGCGATCCGCGCGGACGACTCCTGGAAGGTCGCCCCGGCCCCGCCCGCGCTGAACGACCGGCGCGTCGAGATCACCGGCCCCACCGACCGCAAGATGACCATCAATGCGCTCAACTCGGGCGCGAAGGTCTGGCTCGCCGACTTCGAGGACGCCTCCGCCCCCACCTGGGAGAACGTCGTCCTCGGCCAGGTCAACCTGATCGACGCCTACAGCCGGAGCATCGACTTCACCGATCCGGGGTCCGGCAAGTCCTACGCCCTGCGCCCGAACGAGGAGCTGGCGACCGTCGTCATGCGCCCGCGCGGCTGGCACCTGGACGAGCGGCACCTGGTCGACGCCGAGGGCCGCGCCGTCCCCGGCGCCCTCGTCGACTTCGGCCTGTACTTCTTCCACAACGCCCGGCGGCTGCTCGACCTCGGCAAGGGTCCCTACTTCTACCTGCCGAAGACCGAGTCGCACCTGGAGGCCCGCCTGTGGAACGACGTGTTCGTCTTCGCGCAGGACCACGTCGGCATCCCGCAGGGCACCATCCGCGCCACCGTCCTGATCGAGACGATCACGGCCGCGTACGAGATGGAGGAGATCCTCTACGAACTGCGCGACCACGCCTCCGGGCTGAACGCCGGCCGCTGGGACTACCTGTTCTCCATCGTGAAGAACTTCCGTGACGGCGGGCCGAGGTTCGTCCTGCCCGACCGCAACGCCGTCACCATGACCGCCCCGTTCATGCGGGCGTACACCGAACTCCTCGTCCGCACCTGCCACAAGCGCGGCGCGCACGCCATCGGCGGCATGGCGGCCTTCATCCCGTCCCGCAAGGACGCGGAGGTCAACAGGATCGCCTTCGAGAAGGTCCGCGCCGACAAGGACCGGGAGGCGAACGACGGTTTCGACGGCTCCTGGGTCGCCCACCCCGACCTGGTGCCGATCGCCATGGAGTCGTTCGACAAGGTCCTCGGTGACAAGCCCCACCAGAAGGACCGGCTGCGCGAGGACGTCCGTGTCGCCGCCGCCGACCTGATCGCGATCGACTCGCTGGAGGCGAAACCGACGTACGCCGGTCTCGTCAACGCGGTCCAGGTCGGCATCCGTTACATCGAGGCCTGGCTGCGCGGGCTCGGCGCGGTCGCCATCTTCAACCTGATGGAGGACGCGGCCACCGCCGAGATCTCCCGCTCGCAGATCTGGCAGTGGATCAACGCCGGCGTCGAGTTCGAGAACGGCGAGAGGGCCACGCCGGAGCTGGCCCGCAAGGTCGCGGCCGAGGAACTCGACGCCATCCGCGGGGAGATCGGCGAGGAGGCCTTCGCGGCCGGGCACTGGCAGGAGGCGCACGACCTGCTGCTGAAGGTGTCCCTGGACGAGGACTACGCCGACTTCCTCACCCTGCCGGCGTACCAGCAGCTGCGCGGCTGACCTGCTGCCGCTCCGAGTGGCCGGGGACTTCCCCGGGCCACTCGGTCGCGCTCACTGCAGGTGCACCGACCAGTCCTGTTCCGCCGCCGGCTTGCCGTGCAGGTCCGGGACCCGCTTCAGCCAGGCCGGGCGGCCCGCCTGTGTCCTCGCCGCGCGGGCGGCCTCCTCGGCCGCCAGCTCCTCCCGGCTCGGGAAGTCGGTGGGCAGCCACTCCGGGGAGAGCCGGACCCGGTCCAGGAGATAGCCGACGTAGGCGTCCCGGACGTCGTCGGGCGTGGCGAACCCGGCGTCCTCGGCCAGCCAGGCGTCCGGGACCTCGGCGACGATCCCGCGCAGCAGTTCCTCCGTCACGCGGGGCGCCAGTTCGGCGTCGGCGGCGCGCACGTCGGGGCCGTAGTGGCCGAGGGCGTGGTGCCGGAAGTCGTACCTGCGGCCCGGGGCCGTGGTGTCCCAGCGGTGGTGGAAGACGAGGGCGGCGCCGTGGTCGATGAGCCACAGCCGTGGCGGCGCGGTGCCGAACGTCGGCCAGACCATCAGGTTGGAGCTGTGCACCGTACGGTCGACGTTCACGGTCAGCGCGTCCAGCCAGACGATCCGGCCCGCCTCCAGCGGGTCCACCGGGAAGATCCGGGCGATCTCCGGGGTGAGGTCCACTGCGCCCGGCAGATGGTCCATGCCGAGGTTGACGCCCGCGCTGGCGCTGTGCAGCTCGCGCACCTCCTGGTGCGGTTCCGCGGCGGCGACGGCCGGGTCGAAGTGGACGAGGACCAGCTCCGGGAAGCGCAGGCCGAGCGCGCGGGCGAGTTCACCCACGATGATCTCCGCGACCAGCGCCTTGTGGCCCTGCGCGGAGCCGGTGAACTTCACGACGTAGGTGCCCAGGTCGTCGGCCTCGACGACGCCGGGTACGGAGCCGCCGGAGGGCAGGGGTTCGACGTAACGGGTCGCAGTGACCTCTCTCATCATTTCCAAGACCCCCACCGGTCATTTGCCTTGCATTCGACGGCCAGCTCCGGCCCGGCGTGAAGCGAGCATAGTAACCAGCCGGGGAGGAGTGCCGGAGTCACCGTGCCGACGTCACCGCGGACTCCCCTGCCTCCAGCCTGATCGATGCGTACGGGTGCCGCAGCACCGGGAGGCCTCCTTCGGCACCGCCCCGGGATCACCCTCGGCGCCGGCACCGCTCGTGGCCGCGCGGGCGTGTGCACTCCGGGACGTCAGACCGTGTCCTCCGCGGTGAGGGTGTCGGACTGGCCCCCACCCGATGTCCGGCGCCGAATCTCCATGACGGCGTCGAACTCCGCCCGGGCGGCGTCCCACAGCCCGGTGCCGCCCCCCAGGACCAGTGCGAGGTTCTCCCGGCTGGTGAGGGTCTCGGGGTGCTCCTCACCGAAGACGCGGCGCCTGATCTCCAGGACCGTCTCGAACTCCGCCCGCGCGGCATCCCACAGTTCCAGGCCGGCCAGGGCCCATCCGAGGCCCTCGCGGGTGGCGAGGGTGTCGGGGTGCTCCTCGCCCAGCACCCGGCGCCGGATCTCCAGTACTCCCTCGTACTCCGCCCGCGCGGCATCCCACAGTTCCAGGTCGTCGAGGACCACGGCGAGATTGTGGCGGGTGGTGAGCGTGTCCGGGTGTTCCTCACCCAGCACCCGCCGCCGGATCTCCAGCACCCCCTCGTACTCCGCCCGCGCAGCCTCCTTCTCATCCAGCCCGTCCAGGACCCACGCGAGATTGTGGCGGGTGGTGAGCGTGTCCGGATGCTCCTCACCCAACACCCGCCGCCGGATCCCCAGCACCCCCTCGTACTCCGCCCGCGCAGCCTCCTTCTCACCCAGCCCGCCCAGGACCCACGCGAGATTGTGGCGGGTGGTGAGCGTGTCCGGATGCTCCTCACCCAACACCCGCCGCCGGATCCCCAGCACCCCCTCGTACTCCGCCCGCGCAGCCTCCTTCTCACCCACCCCGTCCAGGACCCACGCCAGACCGTGCCGGATGGCGAGCGTGTCCGGATGCTCCTCACCCAACACCCGCCGCCCGATGTCCAGCACCCCCTCGTACTCCACCCGGGCAGCCTCCTTCTCACCCAGCCCGAGCAGGACCCACGCGAGGTAACGGCGGGTGGTGAGCGTGTCGGGGTGCTCCTCGCCCAGCACCCGGCGCCGGATCTCCAGTACCTCCTCGAACTCCGCCCGCGCGGCGTCCCGCCGGCCCAGGTCGTCGAGGACCCCGGCGAGATTGTGGCGGGTGGTGAGCGTGTCGGGGCGCTCCTCGCCCAGCACCCGCCGCCGGATCTCCCGCACTCCCTCGTACTCCGCCCGGGCGGCCTCGTTCTCCCCCAGCCCGTCCAGGACCCAGGCCAGGTTGTGCCGGGTGGTGAGCGTGTCGGGGTGCTCCTCGCCCAGCACCCGCCGCCGGATCTCCAACACCCCTCGGTACTCGTCCCGGGCAGCTTCCTTCTCGCCCAGCCCGCCCAAGGCCCAGGCCAGGTTGTGCCAGGTGGTGAGCGTGTCGGGGTGCTCCTCACCCAGCACCCGCCGCCGGATCTCCAACACCCCTCGGTACTCGTCCCGGGCGGCCTCGTTCTCCCCCAGCCCTTCCAGGACCCACGCCAGGTTGTGCCGGGTGGTGAGCGTGTCGGGGTGCTCCTCGCCCAGCACCCGACGCCGGATCTCCAGCACCGCCTCGAACTCCGCCCGCGCAGCCTCCTTCTCACCCAGCCCTTCCAGGACCCAGGCCAGATTGTGCTGGACGGCGAGGGTGTCGGGGTGCTCCTCACCCAGCACCCGGCGCCCGATGTCCAGCACCGCCTCGAACTCCGCCCGGGCAGCGTCGTTCTCCCCCAGCCCGTCCAGGACCCACGCCAGACCGTGCCGGACGGCGAGGGTGTCGGGGTGCTCCTCACCCAGCTTGCGGCGCCCGATCTCCAGCACCGCCTCGAACTCCGCCCGGGCGGCCTCCCTCTCCCCCAGCCCGGCGAAGACCCACGCCAGGCCGTGCCGGGTGGCGAGCGTGTCGGGGTGCTCCTCACCCAGCTTGCGGCGCTGCACCCGCAGCACGGCCTCGTGCTCAGTCCGGGCGGTCTCCTTCTCCCCCAGCCCGTCCAGGACCCACGCGCGGCTGTTGCGGATGGTGAGGGTGCTGGGGTGCTCCTCGCCCAGCACCCGGCGCGCGATGTCCAGCACCGCCTCGTACTCGGCCCGGGCAGCCTCCCGCTCACCCAGCCCGTCCAGGACCCACGCCAGACCGTGCCGGACGGCGAGCGTGCCGGGATGCTCCTCGCCCAGCACCCGGCGCGCGATGTGTAGCATCTCCTCGTACTCCGCCCGGGCTGCCTCCCGCTGGCCCGAGCTGCCGACCAGGATTCCGGCGAGATAGAGGCGGGTGGTGAGCGTGTCGAGGTGTTCATCGCCCAGCACGCGGCGCCGGATCTCCAGCACCGCCTCGAACTCCGCCCGGGCAGCCTCCCGCTCACCCAGCCCGGACAGGACCTCCGCGAGATCGTGACGGGTGGTGAGCGTGTCCGGGCGTTCCTCACCCAGCACGCGGCGCCGCATCTCCAGCACCGCCCCGAACTCCGCCCGGGCAGCCTCCTGCTCTCCCAGCCCGGACAGGACCTCGGCAAGGCTGTGGCGGGTGCCGAGAGTGCTCGGATGCTCCTCACCCAGGTCCCGGCGGCACCTGTCGAGGAGGGGGGTGAGTTCGTGGAAGGCCTGGTCGTGCAGTCCGCGAGCGATCAGATACCGACAGGCCAGGACGGCGGAATCGACGAGCTCTGCCAGGGGAAGGCGGTCGTCGGCGCAATGGCGCGGCAGGTCCAGAGCGTGCGGACCGAGTGCGTCCCACCAGGGCCACGTCGTCGGCGACTCCGGCGGATCGACCTCGTCGGCCCGAGTCGCCAGCCGTGTCAGGAACGCGGCGTCGGCGACTCCTTGCGGAGTCCGGTTCGTCACGCGCACGAGAGGGTGGAGGCGGGCGATCGGCAGCGGGTTCTCCGGTGACGCGGGAAGGAGATCGATGAGCCCGAGCGTGCTGAGGGAGTGAAGGTGGTGCCACAGCGCGGGACCGTCCAGTCCTGCGAACGAACGGACCCCGGCGATGGCCTCGGGAACGAGCAGCAGGTCGTAGGGGACGGCGGCGTCGGCGAAGCCGGCGAGCAGCGCGAGTACCTGTCGCGCGTACAACAGGCGGCGTCGTTCGAGCAGTTGCAGGGACAGGTCCCAGACGCTCGCGACGATCCCCTGCAGGCCGGTGGTGTCCGGGCCGGACGCCAGTGCCCTCTCGTACGAGCTGAACGATGCGGGGGTCCCCGGCGCCCGGAACCTCGGCGGTGTGGCGGTGGTCTCGGAGAGATAGGTTCCGGCCAGACGCAGGGCCAGGGGCAGTCCGCCGAGTCGGTCGGCCAGTGCCCGAGCGTCCTGCACCGTGCCCGCTCGGCCCTTCGTGTGGTCGACGAGAACCTCGGCTGCCTGATCGGTCTGCAGGACGGTCACCGGATGCAGTACGGCGCGGGGTCCCCAGGTCGCCTGCGACGCATCGCGGGTCGTCACGAGGACCAGTCCGGTGGGGTGGCCGTGCGGGCGGATCCAGCCCGTCTCGGAGGACAGCCGGCCGGCCCCGTTCAGCAGGTCGGGGTCGTCTGCGTTGTCGACGACGAGCAGCCAGCGGGAGCGCAGAGCCTCCAGCCGGCGCCACAGCGCATCGGCGACATCGCCGGCTTCCAGCTCTTCCTGGGTGGCCCCGGCCTGCCGTGCCACAGCCTGGAGACCAGCCTCCAGTGTGGCGCCCTGCCGTGCGTCCACCCACCACACACCACCCGGGCACAGGCCGGCCGTCCGGGCGTGATGGACGAGTTCCAGAGCGAGGGCGGTCTTGCCGCAGCCGCCCATCCCGCAGAGCACCAGTAATCGGTCGGGAGAGTGTCCGGCCAGCACGTCTCTCAGTTGCCCGACCAGCGCCTCACGCCCGCGCAGCGGGAGCGCGGGATCGCGCTCGCCCTGCGGGGCGGCGAGAGTGACGGCGAGGGGTGCTTTCCTTGCAGAGACACCGAAGTAGGCGTTCTGCATGCGTATGTGCTGGCCGGCCACGGCACCGCTGACCGTCGGGGCATAGGGGTGCTGGCCTGGATGGTCGGAATTGCCGGAGCGGGTCAGGGATGTTCCCGTTCCGGCTTGGAAGGGTTCGCGCCCAGCGTCACATCCCCGATGTTGTTGACACCACCGGCGATTCCACCGTCGGCCCTCACGCTCACGTGATGTGCTACCAGCCCTCCGTCGCCGGCGGCCATACCCGGACGCGGAGGGGGCACCTGGGCGACGACGGCCTCCAACTCGGCGACCGCCGCCTGCCGCTCCGCCTCGTGCAGCCCTTCCAGAAGATCCTGGAAACGAGTCTGCCAAGCGGCCTGTTGGCGGGTGCGGGCGTCGGCCATGTCGTCATCGCCGGCGGATTCCAGAGCAGTGCGCGTACGGTCCAGTCGCGCCAGTGCGTCCTGCTCTCCCTGCGCCGCACCGCGTCCCAGAAGCCGGGCCACCCGTGCGCGCAAGCCCTCCCAGGCGTCGGTGCCCGCCGCTTGGACGACCGCGCTACCACCTGCGGCGGCCATTGCCACCATCGCTTCAGACAACATCGAGCCCCCCCGATCGCGCCTCACGCTGACCATAACGCTACCGCCTCCCGGCTTCGATGTCCGGGCGTACGGCTCGACTGACGCCCCGGCATCACGAGTTGTCGCATGCGGCGGCAGGTCAGGCACCGGCCAGCGGGTTCGGCAGCGGCAGGTAGCGGGCGTCCGCGCCGTCCGCCCCGGTCCAGCGCAGCAGCAGGTTGGTCTTGCCGGGCAGGGTCGGCGCGGTGAGCAGGGCGGGGATCTCGGGCAGCGGGTGCCGGGCGAGTTCGCGGCGGGCGGCGGGCCACGGGTCGAGGCCGGGATGGTGGTCGGCGAGGGCGCCGGCGATCTCGGTGAGGTGGTTGACGACCAGGCAGTACACCAGCCGCTGCCAGCCGGCGGCCCGGGTCACGTCGGGCAGCAGCTTGGTGCCCTCGGCGTCCCGGAACAGGGCCTGCACGGGGGTGCCTGCCCTGTCCACGGCGACGAGCGTGTTCTGCAGGTGGGCCTCCAGGACGACCCCGTGCGTGTCGAACGCGGTCAGGGCGGGCGGCACGACCTGCCGCAGATAGGCCTCCCACCAGCCGGCCGGGTCGGGGGCGGCGGCCAGCGGGCTGCCCTCGAAGCCCTCGGCGAGCCCGGCCGCGAGCAGCGGGGTCGCGTCCGGCAGCAGGTGCCCGCGCAGCCCGTCGCGGACCAGCACCGCCAGTTCCTCGAAGGCGAAGGCGGCGGTGCGGTAGCCGCGGTCGCTCAGCCAGGCCGCGGGCGGGCCCATCGCCGCGAACGCCTGTCCGGCGGCGGTGTCCGTGCGGCGGAGCCGCTGCAGGTCGTGGCGCCACAGCCGGCGGATGTCGTTGGTGATGCGGACGTCCAGGCTGAACTTCAGGAACAGGTCGCGGCGCGGCTCGTACACCGTGCGGACGGCGGCCGTGGGCCAGGCCTCGGACGCCGTCGTGCCGAGCCGCAGCAGCCGGCCGTCGGCGAAGGCGGGGGCGAGGTCCCGGGCGACCAGGTCGAGCTGCCAGGGGTGGGCGGGCAGCAGCCGGTAGCCGGGCGGGGCGGTGCCGAAGGCGTCCAGGGCGCGGGTGTCGCCCTCCTCGGCCACCTGGTCCTCGCGGACGCCGAGCAGCACCAGCGGGAAGCGGGCGTGCGCCTCGGGGGCGTACGGCAGCCAGGAGGCGACCGGACCGCCACCGCGCGCCTTGGGCGCCGGGTGGTGGGGATGGCCGGTGAGCAGGGACTGCTCGGAGCGCAGATACGGGTCCGCGGGTGCCGTGGCCCGGGCCCGGGCGGTGAGCAGGGCGGCGACCGCCTCCCGGCTGTCGATCATCTCGGCGGGCAGGTCGCCGCCGGGCAGCCCGGTGTGCCGGCGCAGCTCCTCGGCGACCAGTTTGACCAGCTCCGGGTGGCCGATCGGGCGCCAGGTCCCGGCCGTGTACACCTCGGGGTCCGCGGGGCGCCGCCCGGGGCGCACCCGCAGCAGCCGTCCGTCCGGCAGCCGGTGCACGCGCCGGTCCCCGGCGCCGGGGAGCGGCTCGGCCACCTCCCGCAGCAGGCAGTTGAGCAGGGGCGCGGTCGCGTACGCGTCGGCCCGGCGGCCGACGGCGCCGGTGGGGGGTGTGAGGTCCACGCGATCCATTCGTTCTTCGTCCTGGGGTCCGCGGTCTTCCCCGCGCACGCGGGTGCGCCGTCCGGGAGCCGGTGACGATCAGTATGGCTGCCGTCCCGGACAATCGTGTCGTGCGCCGTGTACCCGAGGAGCCGACCGTGCACCGTCCCCCCACCACCGACGCCGGGATCGCCGAGGAGCTGGCCGCCGTCCGGCCCGGCCTGCTGCCCCGGTACACGGCTCGGCTGCCGGGTGCCCGCGCCGCCGTGCTGACCCGGCTGTGGCGGGCGCTGGCCCACGAGCCGCTGCCGTGGCTCGCGGGCCGGGTGTCCGGGGCGCACGGTCTCGCGTTGCGCCTGGCCGACGGCCGGACCCTGTACGGGCCGCCCGCGGACCCGTACGCCACCGGCGCGTACGTCGGCGCCGTGCGCCTGGACCGGGAGCGGTACGACGATCCGGCGCGGCTGGTGGCGGCGCTCGGGGTGCGGCACTCGTCCGCCTTCGCGGCGGAACTGGCGCACAGCGTGGCCTCGCTGGCGCTGTCCCGGGCCGGCGCGGATCATCCGCGGGAGTGGCCGGCGGGGGTCCGGCTTGCCGAGGGCCCGGGAGAGGACTGGGAGTGGGAGCGGCGGGTGGTCGACGGGCACCCGTTCCACCCGAACTGCCGGTCCCGGCCCGGTTTCTCGGTGGCGGACCAGCTGGCGTACGGCCCCGAGCACGGGCCGGTGGTGGAGCTGGGGACGGTGCCGGTTCCGGCGGCCGACTGCCTGCTGTCCGGCGACTGGCCGGACGAACTCCGCGACGGGAAGCGGCTGCTGCTGCCGGTGCACCCCTGGCAGGCCGCGCATGTGCTCGGGCGGTCGTACGACGTCTGGCGCCCGGCCCGTCCGCTGATGTCGCTGCGCACCCTGGCGCTGCCCGGCGGCCCGCACGTCAAGACGGCGCTGAGCGCCCGGCTGACGTCGTCGGTGCGGGACATCTCCGTGTCCTCGGTGCGGTCCGCAGCGGCCCTGTCCGCCTTCGCCGAGGACCTGGCGGCGCGCACCGACGGCCTGTTGCACATCACCCGCACGCTGGGCGCGGCCACGGCCCACTCCCCCGACCTGGCCGCCCTGCTGCGGGAGTCGCCGCAGGTGTACGCGGGGCCGGGCGAGCGGGTCGTGCCGGTGGCCGCGCTCGCCACCACGTCCCTGCCCGGCTCCCCGGCCTGGCTGGCCGCGTTCACCCGGCTGGCGCTCGCGGTGGGGCTGCGGCTGCTGGATCTCGGCGTGGCCCTGGAGGCGCACGGCCAGAACCTGCTGGTCGTCCTGGCGGCCGACGGCAGCCCGCTGCGCCTGGTCTACCGCGACCTGGCCGACATCCGGATCAGCCCCGCCCGGCTGGCCCGGCACGGCATCGCCCCGCCCGCCCTCGCCGGCCGCCTGATCACCGACGACGACACCGCCCTGCGCCGCAAGCTGTTCGGCTCCCTGGTGGCGGGCGCGCTGGCCGCCACGGCGGGCTCGGGACCGGCCCTCGGCGCGGCCCTCGCCACCGCGCTGCCGGACTTCGCACCGACCCCCGACCTGGCGGCGCTGCGTCACGGCCCGCTGCCCGCGAAGGCCTTGACCCTGATGCGGCTGGACCCCGAGACCCCGGGGGACCGCTGGACCTCCCTGCCGAACCCCCTCGTTTTGGAGCGCGGCCGGTCTGATCAATAGGATCCGGCGATGATCACAAGACAACGGCTGGCGGCGGGCGTCTGTGCTCTGCTCGCCGCCCTGACGGCCGGGATCGCGTTCCCTGCCGGAGCGGTCGCCGACGAGACGGACCAGTCCGCTCCGAAGGTCGAACTGGTGCTGGACGTCAGCGGTTCCATGCGTACCCGCGACATCGACGGCGGCACCCGGATGGCCGCGGCGAAGCAGGCGTTCAACGAGGTCCTGGACGCGACCCCGGAGGAGGTCCGGCTCGGTATCCGCACGCTCGGTGCCAACTACCGCGGCAACGACCGCAAGGAGGGCTGCAAGGACACCGAGCAGCTCTATCCGGTCGGCCCGCTGAACCGGACCGACGCGAAGACGGCCGTGGCCACGCTGGCGCCGACGGGCTGGACCCCGATCGGGCCCGCGCTGCTGAAGGCGGCGGGCGACCTGGACGGCGGGTCCGGCACCCGCCGTATCGTGCTGATCAGTGACGGCGAGGACACCTGCCAGCCGCTCGACCCGTGCGAGGTGGCCCGCGAGATAGCGGCCAAGGGCATCGGGCTGACCATCGACACCCTCGGCCTGGTGCCGGACGCCAAGACCCGCGACCAGCTCAGCTGCATCGCGGACGCGACCGGTGGCACGTACACCGACGTACGGCACAAGGAGGAGCTGAGCGACCGGGTCGGCGACCTGGTCGAGCGGGCGGCCGACCCGGTGGTCACGCCGGTGGCCACCGAGGGCGCGGACCGGTGCGAGAAGGCGCCGACGCTGAAGTCCGGGCTGTACACCGACCGCGTGGAGTTCGGGCAGCAGCGCTGGTACAAGGTGGCCGTCGAGCCCGGCCGGGAGCTGCGTGCCGCGGTGAGCGTGGCGGACGACCGCGCCGTGGATCCGAACTACGGGGTGCTGCTGCGGGCGGTGACGGTGCACGGCCGGGAGATCGTGCGCGGCGAGGCGGCCGGCACCGGCCGTACCGATGTCGTCTCCACCGGTCTGCGCTATCCGAAGCCGGACGGCGACGACGACACGGCGCCCGCGGAGACGGTGTGCCTCCAGGTCACCAGCTCCTTCTCGGCCGCCGCCGGCGTCAAGACGAGCCCGGGCCTGCCGCTGGAGCTGACCGTCGACGTCGTCGACGGGCCGTCGGGCCACCACGACGTGGCCGCCTTCGGTCTCGGCCGGGGCTGGTGGCTGCTCGGTCTGCTGGTGCTGACCGGCTTCCTCGCCGGTCTGCTGTGGGGCTGGCTGTCGCGCTGGCGGGTCGCGGTCTGGAGGACGAACTGATGCGGATCACACGAGTGCTGGGCGCCGCGCTGCTGGCGCTGGGGCTGGCCGCCGGACCGGCCGCCGCCGACTCCTCGCCCTCCCCGAGCGCCTCGGCGGACGGTGACGCGCCGACCCGGGCGGGCTCCTCCTTCCGGACGGCCACCGAGATCGAGCAGGGGCAGCGGGCCACCGCCTCCGGCTCCACCGGCGACTACCTGTACTGGTCGTTCCCCGCGGACACCGGGCAGCGCCCCACCGTCAGGGCGACGGTGAAGCTCCCGGCCACGCACGGCTCCGAGAGCTGGCAGCTCGACGTCTACGACGGTCTGCGGCGCCGCCAGGCCTGCCAGTACGGCGCCCAGACCCGCACCGCCGCGCAGGGCGCCGCCTCGGTCGAGCTGGCCTGTGTGCTGCGCACGGTGCGCGGCTGGTCGGAGCCGTGGGCCGACGACCCGCTGCCGGGCACGTACTACGTCCGGCTGACGGTGGTGGACCTCGCCGCCGCCGACCTCGGACAGCCGGTGGGCGCCGAGGTGCGCGTCGACTCCAAGGACATCGGCGGGGCGGCGGCGGTGGACGGCTCGCTGGGCAGGCCGCTCGTCCCCGGTATCGCCGTCAAGTCCGGGCAGGACGGGGACGGTTCGAAGAAGGCCGTGCTGTCCAGCTTCGGCCGGGACGACGGCTGGTCCTCCGGCTGGTGGTCCGACCGCTGGGTGTGGACCGGTGTCGGCGCCGTCCTGGCCGCCCTCGCCGGCATCGGCGGGTACACGCTGACGCGGGGGTCGGGCCGGCCGTCGCGGGTGCCGCCGAGCGGGTGAACCAAGGTGACACGAAGGCCCGCCTGCCGGCGGGCCTTTCTCCTTGCCGTGTTCCGGTCTCACGCCTCCCGCAGCGCCTTGGCGAGCGTGCCGTCGCCGGTCACCGTCACCCGCCCGTCCCGTACCGCCGCCCGCAGGCCCGTCTCCCCGCGGGCGATGGCCTCGCAGGTCGCCGCGTCCATCACCAGCCGCGCGTCCGCCTCGCCGGGCGCGGGTCCGTCGCCGTACACCGGTCCGTCCTCGGTGCCGACGTGGAGGTGGAACCGCCCTTCGTCCAGGCCGACTTCGACCAGTCCCTCGCCGTCCAGGGCGCGCAGCAGCGGCAGCGCGAACCAGTGGGCGCGCACGGCGTCCGTGGGCCTGCGCTCGCCCAGTTCGCCCTCGCCCCAGCTGCCCAGCGCCTGCAGGACGGGCAGCAACCCGCGTCCCCGGCCGGTGAGTTCGTACACGTAGGCCGCGCCCGGCGGGGGCAGCCGGCGCCTGGTGGCGAGTCCGTCCCGTTCCATGTCCTTCAGCCGTGAGGCGAGTACGTCCGTGCTCACGCCGGGCAGGTCCGCGTGCAGGTCCGTGTAGCGACGCGGGCCGGCGAGCAGTTCCCGGACGATCAGCAGGGTCCAGCGGTCCCCGACGAGGTCGAGCGCGCGGGCTGCGGAGCAGTACTGGTCGTAGCTTCGGCGAGGTGGCATGCGACGCAGTCTAGACGTGTTGTTGGACTTTCCAAGCTCCTACTTGGTAAAACCAAGCAACACGAGTTTCCGGAGGGGCGCATGGAGTTCCGGCAGTCCAACAAGCTCAGCGAGGTGTGCTACGAGATCCGGGGGCCGGTGATCGAGCACGCCAACGCGCTGGAGGAGGCGGGGCACAGCGTGCTGCGCCTGAACACCGGCAACCCCGCGGCCTTCGGGTTCGAGGCGCCGGAGGAGATCGTCCAGGACATGATCCGGATGCTCCCGCAGGCGCACGGCTACACGGACTCCCGCGGCGTCCTCTCGGCCCGCCGCGCGGTCGCCCAGCGCTACCAGACCCTGGGCCTCGATGTCGGCGTCGACGACATCTTCCTGGGCAACGGCGTCTCGGAGCTGGTCTCCATGGCCGTCCAGGCGCTGGTCGAGGACGGCGACGAGATCCTCATCCCCGCCCCGGACTTCCCGCTCTGGACGGCCGTCACCACGCTGGCCGGCGGCAAGGCCGTGCACTACCTGTGCGACGAACAGGCCGACTGGAACCCGGACCTGGCCGACATGGCGTCGAAGATCACGGACCGCACCAAGGCCGTGGTCATCATCAACCCGAACAACCCGACCGGCGCGGTCTACCCGAAGGAGGTCGTCGAGGGCATCCTCGACCTGGCTCGCCGGCACGGCCTGATGGTGTTCGCCGACGAGATCTACGACCAGATCCTGTACGACGGCGCCGTCCACCACTCGGCCGCCGCGCTCGCCCCCGACCTGGTCGTCCTCACCTTCTGCGGGCTGTCCAAGACCTACCGGGTGGCGGGCTTCCGCTCCGGCTGGCTCGTGGTCACCGGTCCCAAGCAGCACGCCAGGGACTACCTGGAGGGCCTGACCATGCTGGCCTCCATGCGGCTGTGCGCCAACGCCCCCGCCCAGTACGCCATCCAGGCCGCGCTCGGCGGACGCCAGTCCATCCGCGAACTGACCGTGCCCGGCGGCCGGCTGCACGAACAGCGGACCGTGGCCTGGGAGAAGCTCAACGAGATCCCGGGCGTGTCCTGCGTCAAACCCAAGGGCGCGCTGTACGCGTTCCCGCGCATCGACCCCAAGGTGCACCCGATCCACGACGACGAGAAGTTCGTCCTGGACCTGCTGCTGCGTGAGAAGATCCAGGTGGTCCAGGGCACCGGCTTCAACTGGCCGCGCCCCGACCACTTCCGCATCCTGACCCTGCCGTACGCGGAGGACCTGGAAGCGGCGATCGGCCGGATCGGCCGCTTCCTCGGGGGGTACCGGCAGTAGACCCGCGGTCCCCGCTCACGGGAGGACGACGGCGAGGGCCGCCGTACCCGCGCTGCCGACCAGCACCCGGCGGCCGCCGGACAGCAGGGGCGGGGTCAGCGCGACGATCCGGACACGGCGTGGGGCCTCGCCGAACAGGCTCTGGCGGCCCGCCTTCACCGCTGCCTCCTTCAGGGCCCAGGCCGCCGTGAGCACATCGGGGGACTCGCGGGCGAGCTGCCGCTCCGCGGGGGCCAGGACATGGATCGCGGCGCGGCGGACCGCGGGTGCGGCGGCCGGCTCGCACAGGTCCACACCGACCGCGCCGGGCGCGACGGCCACCGCGACGTGGCGGGCCGTGTGGCTGAGGGAGACCTGGAGGCCGGGGACCGACAGGCGCGGGCCGCCGTCGGCGCGCTGGAGGACCTCCACCTCGCCTGTCGCGGGGCGCGCCGGGCGGTATCGGGCGCCGCGCGCCGGTTCGACGGCGGAGCCCGCCCGCTCCTGGTTCGACAACCTGTGCGAAGATCGCGTGTCCCGTCGTCCGCCGGCGGGGCCGACCAGGGGGTTGCCTCGGTACGTGGTGCGGCGTGCGCCCTCGACCAGCGCGCGCCGCGGTCCTCCCTGGTCCGGTTCGAGCAGACCAGGGGGAGCAGCGTTGTTCTCGTATCGAATACGCCGGGTCGTCGTGGCCGTGATGTGTGCGGCGCCCATCGGGCTCACGGCGTCGGCCGCGCAGGCGGCACCGACCTCGCCGCCGGGCCCGGCCGCCGGGCAGGAGGCCCGGCAGGCGGCGCAGTTCTGGACCGCACAGCGCATGGCGGACGCCCGGCCGCTGGACGCGGCACGGGTGGCGCCGAGCGGGCCGGGGCAGTCGGTCGCGGCGGCCGGCCGGCCACAGGGCACGAAATTCGGCGGGACCCGGCTGGTCGGCACCTTCTTCGGATCCGACGGGCCGGGCGGCACCACCTGGCACTGCACCGGCAGCGTGATCGACACCAAGGCCCGGAACATCGTGCTGACCGCGGCCCACTGCGCGCTGAAGATGAAGAGCGACTACATCTTCGTCCCGAAGTTCGTGAAGGGCGCGGCCCCCGACCGGCAGCCGTACGGCATCTTCCACATCCAACGGATCTTCATCGACCCCCGGTACGTGCCCGACCGCGGCTCGACCACCACCAAGAAGGCCGCGTCCGACCTGGACACCGCCTTCGCCCGGGTCTCGGCCAACCAGCGGGGGCAGTCCCTGCAGGACGCGGTGGGCGGCGGCCTGACCTTCACCCGGCCCTCCGGCTACAAACTGCGCAACGTCACCGTCGTCGGCTACCCCTCCTACCGGCACAACAGCGCCGGACGCGCCGTCAAGTGCACCGTCCCGACCCAGCAGCTGCGCGGTTACCGGCAGCTGTCGATGACCTGCGGCGGCTACTACGGCGGGGTGTCCGGCAGCCCGTGGATCACCGACTACAAGGACGACGCCCGCACCGGGCACGTCATCGGCAACCTCGGCGGCTACAACGGCGGCGGAAACGACGCAAGCGTCGACTACATCAGCTACGGCACCGCGTTCGGCGCCGACGCCGCCAACCTCCTCGCCGACGCCGTCGCCGACCAGGCCCCGCCCGCCGACCTGCCGCCGTACCGGGGCCTGAAGGGCACCCTGCCGGGCGGCGCGGCACGCTGGCGCAAGGCCTCGCTCATGGCCTCCGGCGACTACACCGGCGACCTGCACGGCGACCTGCTCGTCATCTGGTCCGACGGCGCGGTCACCCTCCAGCCGGGCGACGGCAGGGGCGGCTTCGGCGCCGAGAAGCAGCTGCAGAAGGCCAACTCCACCTGGACCCACGCCCGGACCGTGACCGGCGGCACCTTCACCGGCGGCGACCGGGCCGGGCTGCTGGTGCGCTGGTCCGACGGCGAGGTCACCCTCTACCCGCAGCCCGGCCCGTCCGGCCTGGGCCGGGAGATCCGGATGGCACCGCCCCGCTCCGCGTGGAAGAACGCCGTCCAGCTCGCCGCCGGCCCGTTCCGTGACGACGGGGGCACCGCCCTGCTGGTGCGCCGGGCCGACGGCTCGCTCATCCTCTACCCCGGCGTCGGGGCCGGCGGCTTCGGCACCGGCACGCAGCTCCTCGGGGCGAACGGCACCTGGACCAAGGCCGCCCTGCTGACCGGGGGCGACTTCGACGGCACGGGCACCGGGGACCTGCTGGTGCGCTGGGCGGACGGCACGCTCGACACGTACGCCGGCACCTCGGCCGCCGGGCTCGGCACCAGGACCCGGCTGCGCGGGCCCAACGGCCTCTGGCAGCAGGCGGCAGTCCTCACGGCCGGCGCCTTCCGGCACGACCGCGCCGGCAACGACCTGATCGTGCGCTGGTCCGACGGGGAGACCACGCTGTACGCCGACACCGGAACCAAGGCCCTCGGCACCGAGTACACGCTGGTCCACCCCGGCACCTGACCCCTGGCGCCGGCGCGGGGACGGCCGTCTGGCGCAGTCCGTCCTGCGGGCCGCGGCGACCCTGTGCCACCGTGCCGTCATGGGTGACCTCTTTCTCGTCCGGCACGGGGAGACCGAGTGGTCGCGGTCCGGGCGGCACACCGGCTGGACCGACGTACCCCTCACCGAGCACGGGCGGGCGGAGGCGCGCCGGCTGGTTCCGCTGATCCGCTCCCACCGGATCGCGGCGGCCTTCGTCAGCCCCCTGCAGCGGGCCCGGGAGACCGCCGAACTCATCGGGATCCCGGACGCGCGGGTCGACGCCGACCTGCGCGAGTGGGACTACGGCGGCTACGAGGGCGTGACCACCCCGGAGATCCAGCGGAGCCGGCCCGGCTGGTTCCTGTTCACGGACGGGGTCGCGCCCGGACCACCGGACCACCCGGGCGAGACTCCGGAGCAGGTCGGGGAGCGCGCCGACCGGATGCTGGCCAGGGCCGACGCCGCGCTCGCCGGCACCGAGGGGGCCGTCGTCCTGATCGCCCACGGCCACTTCCTCCGCGTCCTCACCGCCCGCCGCCTGGGCCTGCCGCCCCGGCACGGCGCCCTCTTCCAGCTCGCGACGGGCTCCCTGTGCCACCTCGGCACGGAACACGGCCGCCCGGTGGTGGCGGGTTGGAACATCCGGCCTCGGGACTAGGGCACCGCACCACGGCGGGTCCGCGGTACGGCCGGAGCGCGCACCGGGTACCGGCGGACGGGGAGGGCCGGAACGCGCCCGGTGGGGGCCGGCATGGGTGGCCGAAGGACGCGCCGGACACCGGGCCCACAGGGCGAACGAAACACACACCGGACCGCGCCCACCGGGCGACCGAAGCCCGCACCGTGTCACGGGACGAACCCCACCCGTGCGACCGCACCCCGACCAGCCCGTCCCACCCGTCACTTCTCCCTGAGCCGGGAGACGACGTACGCCATGGAGGCCGGCTTCGGCCTGCGGACACGAGGTGAGCGCGCGCCCGGTCCGGGCAGGGCTGGCGGACACGGCGGAACCGAGCCCGTGCGGCCTCGGACGGGCGGCGGCAGGCCAACCCGAGCTGCGGGCCCCGCTGTCAGAGGTGGGCCGTACTCTGCGGATGGGCCGTCCGTTCGGCGGCTCCGCGGAGCGAGCGGTATCGGAAGGAGCGTCCCGTGACCCGACCGCCGACCGCCGCGCAGCGGCGGGTGATCGAGGGTGCCGACCCGGTCACCGGCCGGCTGCGCGGTACCGAGGCCCAGCTCGCGGCGCTGGTGAAGCGCGGGCTGGCCTTCCGGCACCCCCGGCCACCGCACGACCACTTCCTCACCCCGGCGGGCCACCGGATACGTGAGGCGGTGCCCGAGGCGCCGGCCGAGCCGACGCCGGACACCGGGGTGTTCACCGCCCGGGTCGGTGGCGAGGAGGACCCGCCGGAGACCGGACCGGCCCGGCGGCGCGAGGTGCACAGCGCCTGGCAGGGGCTGCTGGAGCTGCGCCGGATGACGCATCCCGACGGCGCCGTGGACCGGCCCTGCGGATGGGAGCGCACGCACCTGGTGCGGGCCGCGGCGCTCGCCCTGGAGGCCGCCGGGCACTGTCCCGCGGGCGGGGACACGGACGGCTACCGGGTCCGGGCGACCCCGCAGCCGGAGGCCGTCGCGGTGTACGCACCGGACGCGCAGACCCTGGCGGCCTGCGCGGCCACGCTGGAGCGGGCCGGCTGGCAGGCGGGCGAGTACACCGAGCCCCGGACGAGAACCCGCTTTCTGCTGGCGTCACCGCGCCGGGTGTGACCGGCGTGTCAGGATCGGTCGACCGCAGAACCGAACGCGAGAAGGGCAAGCAGTGGCCGAACCGTTTTCCGTCCGTGTGACCGTCCGCGGATACGAGACCGATGTCCAGGGACATCTCAACCAGGCGGTGTACCTCAACTACGCGGAGCACGCCCGGTGGTCGTTGCTCCAGGCGGCCGGGATCAGCCAGGCCCGGCTGCTGGGCCGGGGCGTCGGCCCGGTGGCGCTGGAGACGAACATCCGCTACCTGCGGGAACTGCTCGCCGGTGACGAGGTCGACGTCACGTGCGTGTTCGAGTGGGGCGACGGCAGGACCTTCCGCGCCCGGCAGGAGATCCGCAAGACCGACGGCACCGTGGCGGCCGAGGTCACCGCGCTGGGCGGCATGCTGAACCTCAAGGAGCGCAAGCTGGTGCCCGACCCGCGGGAGGTGTTCAAGGAGCTGACGACGGACGTCGCCCTGCTCGGCCTGTAGGCCGCCGGGCACCCTACGCGTCGAGCAACTCGGGCCGGTGCTCGGCGTCGTAGGCCGCCCGCGCCTCGGCGATGTGCACCCGGTTGCGCTCGGCCCAGCCGGTCAGCTGCTGCAGCGTGTCGTTCAACTCGTGCGCGACCGGAGTCAGTTCGTACTCCACCTTCGGCGGCACCGTCGGATGGACGGTGCGGGTCACCAGGCCGTCCCGTTCCAGGTTGCGCAGGGTGAGGGTGAGCATGCGGCGGCTGATGCCCTCGATGCCGCGCTCCAACTCGGTGAACCGGATGGGGCCTTGCGCGGCGGCGACGAGGATCTGCACGCTCCATTTGCCGGCCACCCTGTCAAGAACCTCGCGGACGGGGCACGCGTACGCGTTCACTGCCTGGACGGTAACACCGGTGTTCCCCTGGGACATCCGACTGCCTCCTTACGCCGGCCTCCATGGTCACCCACGATGATCCCCGTTACAAGTCGTGCACCAAGGTGCGCAGGAAGAACGTGGGAAGAACGTGGAAGGAACGAGGAGGCGGCAGACGATGTCGGCCACGATCGAGAACAGTGCGTCACCGGCGGGGGTGACTTCCGGGCGGCGGCAGTACTCCCGCTGGACCTCCCTCGCCGTGCTGTGCGCCGGCACGTTGATGACGGTGCTGGACGGCAACATCGTCACGGTGGCGATGCCCGCCGTCCAGAGCGACCTCGGCTTCACCGGCCCGGGGCTCGCCTGGGTCGTCAACGCGTATCTGATCGCCTTCGGCGGGCTGCTCCTGCTGGCCGGCCGGCTCGGCGATCTCGTCGGCCGCAAGCGGATGTTCACGGCCGGGCTCGCGGTGTTCACACTTGCGTCGGTGCTGTGCGGCACGGCGACCGGGCAGGGCATGCTGATCGCGGCGCGGGCGGTGCAGGGCGCGGGCGGGGCGATGGCCTCGGCGGTGGTCCTCGGGATGCTGGTCGCGCTGTTCCCCGAGCCGCGCGAACAGGCCCGGGCGATCGCGGTGTTCAGCGCGGTCGGCTCGGCGGGCGGCGCGCTCGGCACCTTCCTCGGCGGCGCCCTGACCGACACGCTCGGCTGGCACTGGATCTTCCTGATCAACCTGCCGATCGGGGTGGCCGCGTGGCTGGCCGCGGTGCGGGTGCTCACGCCCGAGCCCGGCGCCGGACTCGGCCGGGGCGCCGACTATCCCGGGGCCGGCCTGGTCACGGGGGCGCTGATGCTCACGGTGTACGTCATCGTCGGCGCCGGCGACCGCTCCCGTGCCGTCACCCTGCTGCTCGCGGCCCTCGCCCTCGCCCTGTTCGCCGCGTTCGCCGTGCACCAGACCCGGGCCGCGCGCCCGCTGCTGCGCCCCCGCCTGTTCCGCTCCCGGCTGCTGACCGGGGCCAACGCGGTCCAGGTGCTGATGATCGCCACGATGTACGGGTTCCAGTTCGTCGGCGCCCTGTACCTGCAGCGGGTGCTGGGTTACGGCGCCCTCGCGACCGGCACCGCGTTCCTGCCGGCGCCGATCGCGATCGGCGTGCTGATGCTGGGGCTGTCCGCGCGGACCGTGGCCCGGTTCGGCGGCTACCGGGTGCTGCTGGCCGGTCTGGTGCTGATCACGGCGGGCATGGCCCTGCTCGGGCGCGCCCCCGCCGACGGCTCCTACGTCACCGACGTCCTGCCCGCGATGCTGCTGCTGTCCGCCGGTTTCGCCGCGGCCATGCCGGCGCTGACCGGTCTGGCGATGTCGGGGGCGCGGGCGGAGGACGCGGGCCTTGCGTCCGGCCTGTTCAACACCACCCAGGTGGTGGGCGGTTCGCTGGGCCTGGCGGTGCTGTCGACTCTCGCGGCGAGCCGCACCGAGGCCCTGCTCGCCGACGGCACGGCCCCACTGCCCGCGACCGCCGAGGGTTACCGGCTGGCGTTCACCGTGGCCACGGGCATCGCGGCGGCGGCCCTGGCCCTGGCGGCACTGGTCCTGCGCGAACGCCGCGCCTGACCCCGGGTCGAATGGAGATGCGGGACGCGCGGGGAGGTGGAATGCTCCGGAGTCATGTCCGCTCGCCGCGTCAAGCCCAGTCTCTACATCTCCGTCGACATCGAGGCCGACGGACCGATCCCCGGGCCGTACTCCATGCTCAGCCTCGGGGCGGCGGTCGCCGGGGTGCAGGACGCTGCCGGCTTCACGGCCGCCGACCCGGAGGAGCGGACCTTCTACCGGGAACTGCGGCCGATCGGGGAGGAGTTCGTCCCGGAGGCGCTGGCGGTGAGCGGTCTCGACCGGGCCCGGCTGGCCGCCGAGGGTGCCGAACCGGCCGTGGCACTCGCCGAGTTCGCCGCGTGGGTGCGTGAGGTGAGCGCGGGCGCGCAGCCGGTGATGTGCGGCTACCCGGCGTCGTACGACTGGACGTTCCTGTACTGGTACCTGATCCGCTTCACCGGGAGCAGCCCGTTCGGGCACTCCGGCTGCCTGGACATGAAGACGCTGTACGCGACGAAGGCCCGGCTGCCGCTGCGGGCGGTGGCGAAGGGAACCATGCCACGGGAGCTGCTGTCGCGGCGCCGGCACACGCACCACGCGCTGGACGACGCGATCGAGCAGGCGGAGTTGCTGGCCAACCTCATGAAGTGGCCGGGGGTCATGGCGTCCCCGCCGTCTCCCCCGGCCGGTTGAGTCCTGACCGCCGGCCTCAGCGCGCGGCGGCGATCTCCTCCCCCGCCTCCATGGGATGGGTGACGTCGTGGGCCTCGTGGTCCTTGCCGAGGTGGTTGAAGAGGAGGTTCAGGACGACGGCCGTGAGGCAGCCCGTGGAGATGCCCGAGTCCAGGACGATCTTCGCGGTCTCGGGGAACGCGTGGTAGAACTCCGGCGCGGTGATCGGGATGATGCCGACCGCGAGGGACACGGCGACGATCAGGACGTTGTTGTCCTTGTCGAGGCCGGCCCGGACCAGGGTCTGGATGCCGCTCGCGGCGACCGAGCCGAACAGGACGACACCGGCGCCGCCGAGGACCGGCCGGGGTACGACCGCGATGAGCGAGGCCGCCATCGGGCACAGGCCCATCAGGACCAGGAAGCCGCCGCCGGTCGCGACGACGTACCGGCTGCGGATCCTGGTCATGGCGACCAGGCCGATGTTCTGGGCGAAGGCGCTGCACATGAAACCGTTGAACAGCGGGCTGATCGCGGAGCCCAGGGTGTCGGCACGCAGACCGGCCGCGATGGTCCTCTCGTCCGCGGGGCGTTCGACGATCTCGCCGAGCGCCAGCATGTCGGCGGTCGACTCGGTCATCGACACCACCATCACCACGCACAGGGAGAGGATCGCGGCGAGCTGGAACTGGGGGGCGCCGAAGTGGAACGGGGTCGGGAAGCCCACGATGCCGGCCTCACCGACGGGGCTGAAGTCCGTGACGCCGAACGGTATCGCGATGAGCGTGCCCGCGACGAGCCCGAGCAGGACGGCGATCTGCTTGACGAAGCCGCGGGTGAAACGGCGCAGCAGCAGGACGATCAGCAGCGTGATGCCGGCGAGGGTGAGGTGGGTCGTGGAACCGTAGTCGTCCGCCCGGGGGTTGGGACCCTGCGCCCAGCCGAACGCGACCGGGAGCAGGGACACGCCGATCAGGGTGATGACCGAACCGGTGACGACGGGCGGGAAGAAGCGGATCGCCTTGCTGAAGAAGGGCGACGCGAGGAAGCCGAGAAGTCCGGCGACGACGACCGCGCCGAAGATGACCGGCAGGGCGTCGGACTTGTCCTCGGTGGAGGCGACGATCGCGGTCATGGGGGCGACACCGGCGAAGGTGACACCGTTGACGAACGGCAGGCGGGCGCCGATCTTCCAGAATCCCAGCGTCTGGAGGAAGGTGGCGAGGCCCGCGGTGAACAGGCATGCGCCGGTGAGGAAGGTCAGGTCGGTCGCGCTCAGGCCGATGGCCGCGCCGACGATCAGGGGTGGGGCGACGACTCCTGCGTACATGGCGGCCACGTGCTGCAGGCCGCTGGTCGCCATTTTCAGGGCGGGGAGTTTCTCGTCTACGGGATGGGCGGCCACGGCGGGTCCTCCGGGCGGGTAACACGTCGTCTCCGACGTGGGTTTCTGGGAGGTGGTGCGTGTGGTCGTGCGGGACCGTCGGGGGGTGGCGGCTGAGCGGTTGAGCGGACGGTGTGGGGGTGACCGACTCCGGGGCGCGTGCGTCCGCACGCGCCCCGGAGACGGCGTGCCGTGGATCCCGCTCGGATCCACGGTCCCGGCCGGGAGCCGTCCCTCCCGGCCGGAGTCTGTGAGGGCCCGGGGTCAGGCCTGCGCGGCGATGCGGGCCAGGCGCTGGGCCTCCGCGCGGGTGGCGGCGGCGACGGCCTCCTCGTCCACGGTGAGCAGACGGCCGTTCTCCACTATCTGCCGGCCGTTGACGAAGGACGCGGTGACCGGGGCCGCCGCGCCGAGGACCAGCGCGGTCACCGGGTCGGCGATGGAGGCGTGGGCGAGGGTGTCCATCCTCCACAGCACCACGTCGGCGAGCTTGCCCGGCTCCAGCGAGCCGATCTGCCCGGCCCGGCCGAGCACCTGGGCGCCGCCGTAGGTACCGAGTCGCAGCGCCTGCCGGGCGTTGAGGGCGGCCTCGCGGTGCGCGCCGAGCCGGTTGATCAGCAGGGCGTTGCGCAGTTCGGTGTGGAGTTCGCCGGACTCGTTGGAGGCGGTGCCGTCGACGCCGAGGCCGACCGGGACGCCCGCCGCGAGCATGTCGGGGACCCGGGCGATGCCGGCCGCGAGGCGGGCGTTGGACGACGGGCAGTGGGCGACGCCGGTCTTCGTGCGGGCGAACGCGGCGATGTCGGAGTCGGTCATGTGGACGCAGTGCGCCATCCACACGTCCTCGCCGAGCCAGCCGGTGGACTCGAAGTAGTCGGTCGGGCCCATGCCGAACAGCTCGTGGCAGAACTTCTCCTCCTCCACCGTCTCCGAGCCGTGGGTGTGCAGCCGTACGCCGAGGCGGCGGGCCAGCTCGGCGCCCTGGCGCATGAGTTCGGTGGAGACGGAGAACGGCGAGCAGGGGGCCACGGCCACCTGGGTCATCGCGTCGAAGGAGGCGTCGTGGTGCTGGTGGACGGTCTCCTCGGTGGCGGCGAGGGCGCCGTCCAGCGTCTCGACGGCGAAGTCCGGGGGCAGGCCGCCGTCCTTCTCGCTGCGGTCCATCGAGCCGCGGGCCAGCGTGAAGCGCACGCCCGTCTCGGCGGCGGCCCGGATGATGGAGCCGGACAGGTCGCCGGAGCCGTGCGGGAAGACGTAGTGGTGGTCCATGGCGGTGGTGACACCGCCCCGGGCCATCATGGCGAGCGATCCCTGCGCGGCGGCGTACGTCATCTGCTCGTCGATGCGCGCCCAGGTGGGGTAGAGCGCGACCAGCCAGTCGAACAGGTTGTGGTCGGTGGCCAGGCCCCGGGTGATCCACTGGTAGAAGTGGTGGTGGGTGTTGACCAGACCGGGCGTGGCCAGGTGGCCGCCGGCGTCGATCCGGCGCACCACGTTCTCCAGGCCCTCGGGGGCCTTGCCCGCGCCGACCGACTCGATCCGGTTGCCGGCGAGGACGAGGTGCCCTGAGGCGTACTCCGTGTCGCCCGCGTCCACGGTCGCGATCGCACAGTTCTCGATGACGGTGCGCTGGGCTGCCGATGGTGCCATCGTGCTTCCTTGTCTTTCAGTGGCGGACCCGTGGGCAGAGGGACCGGAGGATGTCCACGGGCAGGGCACGGCAGGACCCCGGGAGGATTTGAGTGCCGGGACCGGCTGCCGGCCCCGGGTGCCGAGGGGGTGGAAGAACAGGTTCGGCAGGACCGCGGCGAGCGCGCCCGCGCCGATGCCGGAGCCGATGCGCGAAGGGGTGCGGGCCGCGGGGCCGGGTCCGCAGGCCTGGCCGATGACGAGCGCGGGACAGGAGGCGGTGTCGGGCCCCTTCGCAGGCTGTGTCATGTCGTTCCCTCCGGTGTGGCGGGCCCCCGGACCGGGTGGCGGGGCCGGGGGCGCGCGTCCCGCGTCAGAGGTTGGTCATGTCGACCGGGATACGGGCCTCACAGCCGTCCCGCAGGATGGTGGCCTCGATGAGGCCGTAGGGACGGTCGGCGGCGAAGTAGACCTCGTTGTCGTTCTTCAGTCCGAACGGCTCCAGGTCCACCAGGAAGTGGTGCTTGTTCGGCAGCGAGAAGCGGACCTCGTCGATCTCGCTGCGGTGGTTGATGATGCGCGCGCCCATCTGGTACAGCGTCTGCTGGAGGGAGAGGGAGTACGTCTCGGCGAAGGCCTGGAGCATGTGCTTCCTGGTCTGCTCGTAGGACTTCTCCCACTGGGGCATCCTCTGCTCGTCGTCGGTCCAGTTGAACCGCCAGCGGGCCGAGACCTGGGTGGCCAGGATGCGGTCGTACGCCTCCTGGAGGGTGGTGTACTTGTCCTTGACGTAGCCCCAGAACTCGGAGTTCGTCGAGTTCATCACGACCAGGTCCTTCAGGCCGGAGACGACCTCCCACCGCTCGCCGTCGTAGGTGATCTGGGTGAGGCGGGTCTCCTGGCCCTTGCGGACGAAGGAGTGCTTGACCTCGTCGGCGCCGATGAACTTCGAGTTGGCGTCGGAGGTCCCGATCCGCTCCCAGGCGTACTCCTCGATGCGGATGCGCGCCCGGTGGATCGGTTCCTGGCTGGTGACGAAGTGCCGGGCCAGGTGGATGCCGAACTGCTCGGCGGACTCGATGCCGTACTCCTTGGCGAACGCGTACACCGTGTTCTTGGTGGTGTCGGTCGGCAGGACGTTGGCGTTGGAGCCGGAGTAGTGGACCTCGTCCATGTCGCCGCTCAGCGCGACGGAGACGTTGAGGTCCTTGATGTGGTGGGTGGCGCCGTCCCGCGTGATCTTGACGACTCGGTTCTCGGCCTTGCCGTACTGGTTCTGTCCCAGGATGGTCGGCATGAGCTAGCTCCCTCGGTAAACGGAGTAGCCGAACGGGTTGAGCAGCAGCGGCACGTGGTAGTGCTCCCCCGGGTTCACGGCGAAGGTGATCGCCACCTCGGGGAAGAACACCGCACCGCTGTCCCGAGTCGCGGGGGCGTCCTGCTGCGCATCGGCTTGCTTCTTCGCGGTGTTCTCTTCGAAGTACGCCTCGACGGCGAAGTCGAGCCGTACGTGGGTGGTGCCTTCCGGCAGGTCGGGAAGGTCCTTGCACCGGCCGTCGGCGTCGGTCGCGGAGCCGCCGAGCGCCTGCCAGTCCTCCTCCCGGCCGCCGCGGGCGAAGAGGTGGACGGCGACGCCCTCGGCGGGGCGGCCGATCGAGGTGTCCAGGATGTGCGTGGACACGGAGGCGGTGGTGCTGGTGCTCATGGTGTCAGGCGTCCTCTTCGACGAGTCGGGCCAGTCGGATGCGGTTGATCTTGCCCAGCTCGGTGCGGACGATCTCCCGCTCCTGCTCCGGCGTGTTCCCGATCCGCTCCTTGACCGCGTCCCGCATCTGCTCACCGGTCCGGCCGGTGGCGCAGACGAGGAAGACATGGCCGAACTTCTCCTGGTAGGCCAGGTTCAGGTCGAGCATCTCCGCCCTGAGCTCGTCGGAGGCGCCGGCCATGCCGCGCTGTTCGCGGGCGGAGGCCGGGTCGCCGGGCTTGGGGCGCCCGATCGGCGGGTGCCCGGCCATCGCCTCGTGGAGGTCCGCGACGGTCAGCTCGGCCATGGCGGCGTCGCTGGCGGCGTAGAGGTCCTCCGGAGTGGCGTAGGGGCGGGCGGCGAGCAGTCGCCGGGCCCACTCGGTGGAGGCACACGCCTCGTGGAGGGCGGCGAGGGCCGCCCGCTCCTCCAGTTCGTTGAACCGGGCCAGACCCGGGGGCGTGGAAGTCGACGTCACGGGAGCCTCCGTGGCCGGATGCGGCCTTCGTGCTGAACGGGCTGCGAACAGCTAACGCCCTCCGAAACACGACGTCAACACTTTGTTGAAAATTCGGGTTCCCGCGAAGGATGTCCGAGGCCCGGGTTCAGGCCCCCTTCTCCCGGTTGAGGTAGTTGTAGACCGTGAAGCGGCTGACGCCGAGCGCGCTCGCCACGGTCTCCACACCGTGCCGCACGGCGAACGCGCCGCGCGCCTCCAGGCTCCGTACGACCTCCTGCTTGGCCTTGCGGTCCAGGTCGGCCAGCGGCCGGCCCTGGCGGCGCTCCATGGCGGCGAGGATGTGGTCGAGGGAGTCGGCCAGCTGGGGCAGGCGTACGGCGACGACGTCGACGCCCTGCCAGGCGAGGACGACGTCCTCGGGGCCGGCCTCGTCCGGCGGGAGCATCTCCCCGCCCATGGCGTCGACCAGCGGTTTCACCGCCGTGATGAAGGGCTCGTCCCCGTTGCCGGTCATTCGCCCCCTCCGATCACGTTGACCTGTAGCGAGATCCGGGTGGCGCCGGCTTCCAGGGTCTTGCGCAGCAGCGCGTCCACCGCGGTCAGCACCGCGTCGGCGGCGCCCTCCGCCGTGTTGCCGAACGGGCCGACGTCCACCGCGTCCAGCTCCGCCGCCTCGATCACCTCGCGGGCCGCCAGCGCGTGCGCGGGCGCCTCGTCCAGGTCGAAGGGCTCGGTGGTGAACTCCACTTTCAGTCGCACTGTGCCCCCATGGCATCTGCTCCGACCCGCGCGTTCCGCCAGGTCCGCGGCGGCGGGGTGACGACCGCCCGGGCCGCTTGGGGAGACCTTAACGGACGCCCGTGCCCACCCGGCCTCCCGAGCAGCTCCGGCTTTCCCACGGTCTTCCCGCGACGGACGGACCGCCCGCCCGCGTAGAGCAGACGACGCAGACCACACAGGGAGGGGAGCGCGAGTGCGCACATTCGGGAGAGGCGTGTTCAGGGGTGCCAGGGGGACGGCCGTCGCGGCGACGGCGATGGCCGTGCTGACCGCGTCCCAGGCGCCGGGGGCGGTATCGGCGCAGGCCTCGGCGCCCGCACGGAAGGCGGCACCCGGTGAACACGGCCCCAGCGTGTCCGGTGACACCCCGTTCCGCACCGACCTGCCTCCGCTGCGGACACGTGACGGCGCCCCGGAACGGCGGGTGGAGGGTGGTGCACTGCCCGCGAGCGTGTTCGCCGCGTACCGGCGCGCCGAGGCGGAGCTGGCGCGGACCGCGCCCGGCTGCCGGCTGCGCTGGCAGCTGCTGGCCGCGATCGGCCAGGTGGAGTCCGGGCAGGCCCGGGGCGGCCGGGTGACCCCGGACGGTACGACCGTGACACCCGTCCTCGGCCCCCGGCTGACCGGCGGCGCGTTCGCCGTCGTACCGGACACCGACGGCGGCAGGTACGACGGGGACCCGGCGTACGACCGCGCGGTCGGACCGATGCAGTTCATCCCGTCGACCTGGGCCCACTGGGGCGCGGACGGCAACGGGGACGGGCGTGCCGACCCGAACAACGTCTACGACGCGGCGCTGGCCGCCGGCCGCTACCTGTGCGCGGGCGGCCGTGACCTGTCGAATCCGGCGGAGCTGGACCGGGCGATCCTCGGCTACAACCACTCGGAGGCCTATCTGCGCACGGTCCGGGCCTGGTACGCGTACTACCTGACCGGACACCGGGTGGTGCCGGACGCCTCCGGCGGGTCCCGGGCACAGCGGCCGAGGCCGTCCCGTCCGACGACCGCGAAGCCCTCCCCGCAGCCGCCCAGGGACCGGAAGCCGGGTCCGGGCCCGTCCCGCACGCCCTCGGCGCCACCCGCCTCGCCCTCCCCCACCCCATCCCGCGAGCCCCACGCCCCGACGGGGTCGCAGACGCCGCCGATCCCCGTCCCCGAACCGACCCTCACCCTGCCCGGCGGTGGCGAGCTGCCCGGCCCGGGGCCGCTGACCAGCGACGGCCAGGCCGGGCAACGGCTGGAACACGATCGGAGCCTCCCCCTCCACAACCGCGGATACTGAGCGGTAATGTCGCCACCCGCCGGGAGCACAGGACCGGCGGGTGAGTGCGAAGGGGCCCTCATGGCGACGAACATGCCTGCGGACACAGCGGCCGCCGAGGAGCGTTGGCAGCGTATGTGGAGCCACCGTGAGCAGTTGCTCAAGGTGGCCAGGCGCCGCTCGATGAGCCGGGAGGACGCCGAGGACGCCGTGCACGAGGCGATGCTGCGGGCCGCCGAGCGCCGGGACCTCGACGACGAGCGGCTCGGCGCCTGGCTGACGACGGTGACGATGCGCCTGTGCGTCGACCGGCACCGGCAGGTCAGCCGCGAGGCCGAGGTCGGCAGCCGCCCCACGCTCGTCGCGCCGGGCCCGGTGCCGGTCGAGGAGGCGGTGTGTGACCGGGCCGAGGCGAAGTGGCTCGCCGTGCGCAGCGGGGAGCTGCCCGCCCGGCAGGCGGAGGCGCTGCGGCTGAAGTCCGAGGACCTGGACGTGAGCCAGGTCGCCGTGCGGATGGGGCTCAGCTACCGGACCGTCGAGTCACTGCTCGCCCGGGCCCGGCGGACGCTGCGCGCCTCCCTGGCCGGGACGCTCGGACTCGTGCTGTTCCTGGTCGGACGCGGGCGGCCACGCGGTGGCGGGAAGGTGCAGGCCGTGGCGGTCACCTCGACGGCCGCGACCCTGGTGGTGGCCGGGTTCGTGCTGCCGTACGCGCTCGACGGCGGCGACCCGGCCGTCCCGGCTCCGCAGCCGGCGGTGTCCAGCGGGACCCAGCCGCTCCGGAGCGACGGCACCGGGGGCGCGGTGCCTCCGCAGACGCGCAGGCCGTCGGCGGCGGAGCCGAGCCGGGCGGCGACCCGCCCGCCCACCGGCGAGCCCGCCCTCCCCGCGCTTCCCGAGCTGCCGGTGAAGTCCGTGGTGCCGTCCGTGCCGTCGGTACCGACCGTGCCGTCGCTTCCGTCGGCGCCGTCCGTACCGTCGGTGCCGTCGCTTCCGTCGGCACCGACCCTCCCGTCGGCTGCGGCACTCGCCTCCGCGCCGTCTGTGCCGTCGGTCTCCCTGCCCACACCCACCCCGAGCCTGCCCTCCCCGCAGCTGCGGTAGCCCGCCGGGGACGCGGCCGGAAAAATCTCGTGGCCGCCGCGACGGACGCCCCGCCCCTCCCCGTAGAGCAGATGTCGGAGCTGCTCCACGGGCGAAGGGTGGAACCGGATGGGTGTCGAGATCTGTGTGGAAGGGCTGACCAAGTCCTTCGGCCAACAGGTCATCTGGGAGGACGTCTCGCTGACGCTGCCCGCCGGGGAGGTCTCGGTGCTGCTCGGCCCCTCGGGGACGGGCAAGTCGGTGTTCCTCAAGACGCTCGTCGGGCTGCTGAAGCCGGGGCGCGGCTCGGTCAAAGTGGCGGGCCGGGACATCACGCGCCTGCGCGAACGTGACCTGTACGAGGTGCGGAAGCTGTTCGGGGTGCTGTTCCAGGACGGCGCGCTGTTCGGCTCGATGAACCTGTACGACAACATCGCCTTTCCGCTGCGCGAGCACACCCGCAGGTCCGAGAGCGAGATCAGGCGGATCGTCCTGGAGAAGATGGACATGGTCGGGCTGATCGGCGCGGAGGGGAAGCTGCCCGGCGAGATCTCCGGCGGTATGCGCAAGCGGGCCGGGCTCGCCCGGGCCCTGGTCCTCGACCCGGAGATCATCCTGTTCGACGAGCCGGACTCGGGTCTCGACCCGGTGCGCGTGGCCTACCTCAACCAGCTCATCGTCGATCTCAACGCACAGATCGACGCCACCTTCCTGATCGTCACCCACGACATCGCCTCGGCCCGCCAGGTGCCCGACAACATCGGGCTGCTGTTCCGGCGGGAGCTGGTGATGTTCGGGCCTCGCGAGCAGCTGCTGGCCAGTGAGGAACCCGTCGTACGGCAGTTCCTGAACGGCCGGGTGCAGGGGCCGATCGGCATGGCGGAGGAGAAGGACGCGGCCCAGGTCGAGCAGGAGCTGGCCGAGATGGAGGAGGACGGCGCGCCACGGCCACTGACTCCCCGCCTGCTGCCGAGCCCCGGAATCGCGCGCTCGCCCCGCTGGGAGGCGATCGCGCGACGGGAGGCCGAACTGCACGGGACGGGGGTGACGGGCGCATGAGGCTCTCCCCGACGGGTGCGCTCAGACACTCGGGCAACCTGTTCGCGATGGCGCTGGACGTCCTGCGCGCCCTGCCCCGGCGGCCCTTCCAGGCACGGGAGTTCATCCAGCAGGCGTGGTTCGTGGCGAGCGTCACGATCCTGCCGACGGCACTGGTCTCGATCCCGTTCGGGGCGGTCATCGCGCTGCAGATCGGCAGCCTGACCCGGCAGCTGGGCGCGCAGTCCTTCTCCGGTGCCGCGTCCGTGCTCGCCGTGCTGCGCGAGGCCTCGCCGATCGTCACCGCCCTGCTGATCGCGGGCGCGGGCGGTACGGCGATCTGTGCCGACCTCGGGGCGCGCAGGATCCGGGACGAGATCGACGCGATGCAGGTGCTCGGCATCGACCCGATCCACCGGCTCGTCGTACCGCGCGTACTGGCGTCGATGGTCGTGGCCGTGCTGCTCAACGGCCTGGTGTCGGTGGTCGGCGTGGCGGGCGGCTACTTCTTCAACGTCATCCTGCAGAACGGCACCCCCGGCGCCTACCTGGCGTCCTTCACCACTCTCGCCCAGCTGTCCGACCTGTGGGCGGCCGAGATCAAGGCGCTGGTGTTCGGGGCGATCGCCGCGATCGTCGCCTCCCACAAGGGGCTCACCGCGAAGGGCGGCCCGAAGGGCGTGGGCGACGCCGTCAACCAGTCCGTGGTGATCACCTTCATGTTGCTGTTCGTGACCAACTTCGTGATGACCGCGGTGTACTTCCAGGTCGTCCCGCAGAGGGGTTAGCCGATGAGACCGCAGAAAGTCCTCGACCGCCCCTTGCGCTCACTGGAAGAGCTGGGCACCCAACTGTCCTTCTACGGCCGCTCGCTGGCGTGGACCGGCCGCAGCCTGCGCCGCTACAAGAAGGAGATCCTGCGGCTGCTCGCCGAGGTGAGCTTCGGCCGGGGCGCGCTCGCCGTCGTCGGTGGCACGGTCGGCGTGATCGCCTTCCTGTCCTTCTTCACCGGCACCGAGGTCGGCCTCCAGGGCTACGCGGCCCTGAACCAGCTCGGCACGTCGAACTTCGTGGCGTTCCTGTCGGCGTACTTCAACACCCGGGAGATCGCCCCGCTGGTGGCCGGTCTGGCCCTGTCCGCGACGGTCGGTGCCGGGTTCACCGCGCAGCTCGGCGCGATGCGGATCAGCGAGGAGACCGACGCGCTGGAGGTGATGGGCGTGCCGTCGCTGCCGTTCCTGGTGACGACCCGGATGATCGCCGGCTTCGTCGCGGTGATCCCGCTGTACGTGATCGGGCTGCTGTCGTCCTACCTCGCCGCACGCACCATCACCACCGGCTACTACGGGCAGTCGACGGGCACGTACGACCACTACTTCCACCAGTACCTGCCGCCGGTGGACGTGCTGTGGTCCTTCGGCAAGGTGATCGTCTTCGCCGTGCTGATCATCCTGGTGCACTGCTACTACGGCTACTACGCGAGCGGCGGTCCGGCGGGCGTCGGCGTGGCGGTGGGCCGGGCGGTGCGGACCTCGATCGTCGCCGTCAACGTCCTGGACTTCTTCCTGAGCCTCGCGATCTGGGGCGCCAACACGACCGTACGGATCGCGGGGTGAGAGCAGTGGACATGCACCGATGGAGGCTCAGGGTGTACGGCATCGCGTTCCTCGCCGTGCTCACCCTGCTGCTGTCGCTCGCGGTGGCCGTCTACCGGCAGGCGTTCACGCCCGTCGTACGGATCACCCTGGAGGCCGACACCCTCGGCAACCAGCTCGATCCCCGGGCCGACGTCAAACTGCGCGGGCTGCTGGTCGGCGAGGTGCGCGCGGTGCACGCGGACGGCAGGAAGGCGACCCTCGACATCGCGCTCACACCGCGGTACGTCACGTACATCCCCTCCGACGTGCACGCCCGCCTGCTGCCCAAGACGCTGTTCGGCGAGAAGTACGTCGACCTGGTGGCGCCCGCCCACTCCTCCGCCCGTCCCATCCGCGCCGGCGACGTCATCACCCAGGACCGTACGAAGGCCGGCATCGAGGTGCAGCAGCTGATGAACGACCTGCTGCCGCTGCTGCGCACGGTCAGGCCGGGCGAACTGAACGCCACGCTCTCGGCGTTCGCCACCGCGCTGGAGGGCCGCGGTGACCGGATCGGCGACAACCTGACCCGGGTGGAGGGCTATCTGCGCCGCCTCAACCCGCACCTGCCGTCGATCGAGGAGGACATCGCGCGCTTCGCCGACGTCGCCGAGGTGTACGGCGACGCCGCGCCCGACCTGATGCGGATCCTGCGCAGCACGGTCACCACCAGCCGGACGATCGTGGAGAAGCGGGACCAACTGGCGGCGGGACTCCGCTCGACCGCCGCCGTGGCGGGCACGGCGAACGACTTCCTGTCCGCCAACGGCGACCGGATGATCACCCTGGGCCGGGTCTCCCGCCCCACGCTGGAGCTGTTCGCCCGCTACTCCCCCGAGTACCCGTGCCTGTTCCAGGGCCTGGTCCGGCAGGAGAAGGCGTCGGAGGACGCGTTCCGGGGCGGCGAGATGCGGATCACCCTGGAGGTCGTACGGCCCCAAGGCGCCTACCGGCCCGGTGAGGAGCCGGTCTACGGCGAGCGGTCGGGGCCGAACTGCCGCGGGCTGCCGCATCCGCAGGTGCCCGGGCCGAAACCCCATCTCGACGACGGTACGTCGGCCGGAACTCCCGGCGGCGCTGTTCCCGGAGGTGTCAACGTGTCCGCCACCGAGGCCGAGCAACGGGCCGTCGGCTCGCTCGTGGCCCCCGTCCTGGGCGTCCCCGCGGACGAGGTGCCGCCCGTCGCGACCCTGCTGTTCGGGCCGCTCGCGCGCGGAACGGCGGTGAGTGTCGCATGAGCAGGGCAGGAGCCCGGCAGACCGCCGCCCCGCTGATCAAGTTCAGCCTCTTCGCACTGGTCACGGTGGCGGCGACGGCCCTGCTGGCCGCCACCATCGTCAACGTCTCCTTCACCCCGAAGGACAGCTACCACGCGGTGTTCACCGACGTGACCGGGCTGGAGACCGGGGACGACATCCGGGTGGCCGGCGTGCGGGTCGGGGAGGTCGAGGACATCCGGATCAAGAACCGGACCCTGGCCGAGGTCACGTTCACCGTGACCACGAACCGGCCGCTGCTCGCGGGCACCCACGCGGTCGTCCGCTACCGCAACCTGGTCGGGCAGCGGTACATCGCGCTGACCGAGGGCACCGGCGACGGCTCCCGGCGTCTTCCGCCCGGCGGCACCATCCCGCTGTCCCGGACCCGGCCGGCGCTGGACCTCAACGCCCTGCTGAACGGCTTCAAGCCGCTGTTCGCCGCGCTCAGCCCGAGCGACGTCAACCAGCTCGCCACCGAGATCATCCGGACCCTCCAGGGCGAGGGCGGCACGGTGAACAGCCTGCTCGCGCACACCGCCTCGCTGACCACGACCCTCGCCGACCGCGACCGGCTGATCGGCTCGGTGATCGACAACCTCAACACCGTGCTTCGGACGCTCGACAAGCGCGGTTCACGTTTCTCCGATCTGCTCACACAGCTGCGCCGGGTGATCTCCGGGCTGTCCGCCGACCGCAGGCCCATCGGGAAGTCCCTGGTGAGCATCGGCGATCTCACGCAGGTGACGGCGGGGCTGCTGAAGGACGCGCGTCCACCGCTGAAGGACGACATCGCCGGGCTCGGCGAGCTCACCGGAACCCTGAACGACAACGAGAAGACCGTGGAGGGCGTCCTGCAACGGCTGCCGAACAAGCTCGACAAGCTGACCGGGACGGCGTCCTACGGCTCCTGGTTCAACTTCTACCTCTGCGACTTCGACGGACGGATCGTGCTGCCGAAGACGAAGCAGGTGATCACCCCGGAGCTGCACGTGGCGCGGGCGAGGTGTGGCGGATGAGACTGCGTGCCCCACGGCAGCGCCGGCCCGAGCCCCTGGTGAAGGTGCGCGTCCTGCCGCCCAGGCTGCCGGCACTCCCCCGGCTGCCGATGCGCAAGCCCCGCCCCGAGCCCCTGGTCAAGGTGCGCGTCCTGCCGCCCAAGCTGCCCGGGATCCGGCTGGGGCGCCCGCGCCCGAAGCCGTTCCGTGCGGGGTCACCTGCCACGCCCCTCCGGCAGTGGCGGAGGAACCCCGTCGTCATCGGCGCCGTCGGCCTCACCCTCCTCGCGCTGCTCACGGTCGCCGCCTTCAACGCCGACAGCCTGCCGCTGATCGGCGGCGGCGAGACGTACAGCGCGGCCTTCTCGGAGGCGGGCGGGCTCAAGCCGGGTGACGAGGTGCGGATCGCCGGGGTCAAGGTCGGCAAGGTGGAGGACGTCGGCCTGGACGGCGACCACGTCAAGGTCACCTTCAAGGTGAAGGGCGACCCGGCGTTCGGCACCGGCACGGGCGCGTCGATCCGGGTCAAGACGATCCTCGGCGCCAAGTACCTCGCCCTGCACCCGAAGGGGCCGGGGCAGCTGAGGCCGGGCAGCGAGATCCCGCTCCGGCGGACCGTGTCGGCGTACGACGTCGTCCAGGCCTTCAGCGATCTCACCACCACCACCGAGGAGGTCGACACGGACCGCCTGGCGAAGGCCCTGGACACGATCTCCGTCACTTTCCAGGACTCGCCCGCACAGGTGCGGGCGTCGATCAAGGGACTGTCGAGGATCTCCCGGACCGTCGCCGCCCGCGACAAGGCGCTGCGCGGGCTCCTCGACCACGCGAACGGAGTCACGAAGGTGCTGGCGGACCACACGAAGGACTTCTCCGCGCTGGTGGAGGACGGCGACGCGTTGTTCAAGGAGATCGCCAAACGGCGCGCGGCGATCCACAAGCTGCTCACCGGCTCGGCGCTGCTGGGCATCGAACTGTCCGGCCTGGTCGACGACAACAGCAAGGAGATCGGGCCCGCCCTGAAGAACCTCCACACCTTCGTGACGATGCTCGAACGCAACCAGAAGAGCCTCGACCGCAGCGTCCGGTTGCTCGCGCCGTACGTGCGGCTCTTCACCAACACCCTGGGCAACGGCCGCTGGTTCGACTCCTACGTCCAGAACATGGTCGCCGCCCCGGTCACGCCACGGACGGGAGGCACCCGATGACCCGCAGACTCCTCGCCCTGTGCACCGCGCTCGGTGTCGTCGCGGCGCTCGCCGTGGTCCTGTGGCCGAGCCCGGACCCGGTCCGCGTCACCGCGTACTTCCCGCGCACCGTCGGCATCTACCCCGGCTCCGACGTCCGCGTCCTCGGCGTCCGCATCGGCGAGGTCACGAAGATCACGCCGGAGGGCGGCCGGGTCCGGGTGGAGCTGGAGTACGACCAGGGCCGCAAGATCCCCGCGGACGCGCAGGCCGCCATCGTCAACTCGTCGGTGGTCAGCGACCGTTACGTGCAGCTGCTGCCGGTGTACCGCAAGGGCGCGGTGCTGCGGGACGGTGACGTCATCCCCGAGTCCCGTACGGCCGTCCCCGTCGAGCTGGACCGGATCTTCGACAGCCTGCACAGCACCGCCGAGGCCCTGGGCCCGGACGGCGCCAACGACAAGGGCTCGCTCTCCCGGCTGCTCGGGGTGAGCGCGGACAACCTCCAGGGGCAGGGCGAGAACCTCAACCAGACGGTCGAGGACCTCTCCCAGGCGGTCACCACGCTGTCGGACGGGCGCGGTGACCTGTTCGGGACCGTGCGCAACCTTCAGGTGTTCACCACGGCACTGGCGGCGGACGACCGGAGCGTGCGGTCGTTCAACACCGACCTCGCCGACGTGGCCGGGCAACTGGCCGGCGAGCGCAAGGACCTGGCGGCCGCGCTGAAGTACCTGGCAGCGGCGCTCGGTGACGTGTCCGGCTTCGTGAAGGGCAACAAGAAGGCGCTGACCGGGGACGTGAAGGGGCTGAGCCGGGTCACCAAGGTGCTCGTCAGCCAACGGGCGGCACTGGCCGAGCTGTTGGACGTCGCCCCCACGGGCCTGTCGAACCTGCAGAACGCCTACAACCCCGCGGCCGGCACGCTCGACACCCGCAACAACGCGCAGACGGCGCAGGATCCGGCGTCGCTGCTGTGCTCGGTCCTGAAGACGACCGGGGAGGACCACGACGACTGTGCCGGGCTGAAGAGGCTCTTCGCCTCACTGCCCGAGGTCCCGGCGGTCCCGGCGACGGCGGGCACGGTCGACAGGACCCTCGGCGGGATCCTGGGGGCACGGGCATGAGCGTACGGCGCACGGGGCGGGTGGCCGCCTGGACGGTGGTCGGCTCGCTGCTGCTGACCGGCTGCGAGTTCAACGGCTGGTACGACCTCCCGCTCCCCGGAGGGGCCGCCTCGGACGGCCACGCCTACCACGTCACGGTCGAGTTCATGGACGTACTGGACCTGGTGCCGCAGTCCGCGGTCAAGGTCGACAACGTCACCGTGGGCGCGGTCGAGAAGGTGGAGCTGGACGGCTGGCACGCGCGCGTGCGGCTCAGGATCGCCGACTCGGTGAAGCTGCCCGGCAACGCGGTCGCGGGCCTGAGGCAGACCAGCATGCTCGGCGAGAAGTACGTGGCCCTGTCCGCCCCGGCCGGCACCGCGCCCGTGGGACGGCTCCGCGACGGCGACCGCATCCCGCTGTCCCGCAGCGGCCGCAACCCGGAGGTCGAGGAGGTGCTGTCGGCGCTGTCCGCGCTGCTCAACGGCGGCGGCGTGGCCCAGCTGAAGACGATCACCGTCGAGCTGAACAAGGCCCTGGACGGTCGCGAGGACCGGGTCAGGTCGCTGTTGAAGCAGCTCGACACCTTCCTCGGCGGCCTCGACGACCAGCGGGCGGAGATCGTGCGCGCGCTCAGGGGCGTCGACCGGCTGGCCGCGCGGCTGGGGAAGGAGAAGAAGACGATCGCCCTGGCGGTGGACACCATGCCGCCCGCACTGAAGGCCCTGGCCGGCCAGCGCCGGGACCTGACGAAGATGCTCACCGCCCTGTCCAGGCTCGGCAAGACCGGCACCAGGGTCGTGAACGCCTCCCGGGACGACACCGTCGCCGACCTCAAGAAGCTCCGGCCCATCCTGCAGGAGCTGAACAAGGCGGGCGACGACCTGCCCGACTCGCTGGAGATCCTCACCACGTACCCGTTCCCGCGCAACGCCACCGACGCCATCAAGGGCGACTACGTCAACCTGAAGATCACCGCCGACCTGGACCTGGCGGGTCTCTACGGCAACGTCGACGACGGACCGGGCAAGGGCGGGAGGTCCCCGGCACCCAAGGCCCCGGATCTTCCCGGCGTCCCCACGCCCACCCCCCTGCCGTCCGTGCCGTCACTGCCGTCCCTCCCGGCCAGGCCGTCCCCGCCGGACACCCCGTCCGTGCCCCCCGCGCCCTCGGCGCCCTCCGACGGCAGCACCCTGCTGTGCCCGCCGGTGTGCACCGCCGCCTACGGCACGGGAAACGGTTCGCGCCGCCTCCCGGCCGGGGTCGACCTCGGCCTCGCCGAGCTGATGCTGAAGGGGATACTGCCGTGATCACACGTACGGTCAAGGCCCAGTTGCTCGCCTTCGCGGCCGTCACCGCCCTCGGGGTGTCGTACGTCGGCGTCCGGTACACGGGCTTGGTGGACGACGTCCTCTCCCGCGGCTACACCGTGCGCGCCGACTTCGCCGAGTCCGGGGGCGTCTTCCCCGGCGCCGAGGTCACCTACCGCGGTGTGCCGGTGGGCCGCGTGGGTGATCTGAGTCCGACCGGGTCGGGGGTCTCGGTGGCGCTCAGGATCGAGGACGGCGCCCCGAGGATCCCGGCCGACACGCTCGCGGTGATCGCCGACCGTTCGGCGGTGGGCGAGCAGTACGTCGACCTCCAGCCGCGGGGGCCGGGCGGGCCGTACCTCATGGACGGCAGCCCGATCCCACGCAGCCGCACCCGGACCCCGCTGCCGGTCACCGACCTGGTCCTCAGCCTGGACCGGCTGGTCACCTCGGTCGGCAAGGACGACCTGCGGACCACCGTGGACGAGCTGGGCAAGGCGTTCTCCGGCACCGGACCCCGGCTGAGCCGCCTGGTGGACTCCGGCAACGCGCTGGTGGAGTCGGCGTCCGCGTCGCTCCCCCAGACGGTGTCGCTGATCGAGGACTCGCGGAAGGTGCTCAGGACGCAGGCCGACCAGGGTTCGGCCATCAAGTCGTTCTCCCGCGATCTGGCCAGGCTCACCGAGCAGCTGAAGTCGAGCGACGGGGACCTGCGCCGGCTGATCGGCACCACCGTGCCCGCCACGCGGGAGGTCGACTCCCTGCTGAAGTCCACGCGGACGCATGTGCCGGTGCTGCTGGCCAACCTCATCAGCGGCGGCCAGGTCACCGTGGCCCGGCTGCCCGGCGTCGAGCAGGCCCTGGTCACGCTCCCGCTCAATGTCGCGGGCAGCTACACGGTCATACCCGGCGACGGCACCACCCACTTCGGGCTCACCGTGAACGCCGACGACCCGCCCGCGTGCACCCGGGGCTACGGCACCCGGTGGCGGGACCCCGCCGACACCGGCCCCCGCCCGGCGAACACGCAGGCGCGCTGCACGGCACCGCGCGGCGGCAGCACCTCGGTGCGCGGAGCGCAGAACGCCCCCGGCGCCACGACCGGTTCGGCCGGCGCCGACCGGGCCGCGTTCGTGGCTCCGTACGACCCGGAGACCGGCACCGTGGCCGGCCCGGACGGAAGGCCCGTCGAGATCGGCTCGACGGGCGGAGAACAGAGCGTGTTCGGAAAGGAGTCGTGGCAATGGCTGCTCGTGGGACCGATGGCATGACAGGGGGACGCAGGAGACTGCTGTCGGCGGGGCTCGTCACCGCGACCGTCCTGACGACCGCGCTGTCCGTGTGGCTGGGCCTGAGACTGGCCGACCAGCGGGAGGCGGAGCAGCGCCGTCAGGACGTCCTGGCGGCGGCCCGCCAGTCGGCGCTGAACTTCACCTCGCTCGACTACCGGCACTACGACCGGGACAGCGGCAACGTGCTCAAGGGCGCCACCGGCGATTTCAGGAAGCAGTTCGCCGCGCAGACCCGGCAGCTGACGAAGCTCGTCGCGCAGAACAGGTCGGTGTCGGAGGGGCAGGTCCTGGAAGCGGGCATCGTGCGGTCCGACGAGCGTTCCGCCCGGGTCCTGGTCGTGGCCGACAGCAAGGTGAGCAACACCGCCGCGCCCGAGGGCCAGGCGCGCACCTACCGGCTGCAGCTCGACCTCGTGCGCGTGGGCGGCCGCTGGCTGACCTCCGACGTCACGTTCGTGGGCTGACCCGCCGGTGAGGCCATCAGTGAGGAGAGACACCGTGGTGAACCAGACCTCCCGCACCCGCGGCAGCGGCTCCCCGGCCCGCCGCACCCTGACCGCGGCCGCCCGCGCGGCGGCCAAGCGCGCCGGACGGCCCGCGCACCCCGGGCGCGGTGCCGGCCAGGAGGAGGGGAGCACCTCCGGGCGCACCCTGCTCATCGACCCCCCGGCGGCCGGCTGGGAGGACCCGCCGGAGCCCGAGCCGTTCGAGGAGGAGCCGGCGGAGAGCCCACCCCCGGGCCGGGCCGGGCGGAGGGTGCTCACCGCGGTGCTGGGGGTCGTCCTCGTGGCGGCCCTGGTCGTGGCCGCCGTGCTCGGGTGGCGGTACCAGGAGGGGCGGCAGACGGAGCAGGCCCGCGGCGAGGCCCTCGCGGCCGCACGGAAGGCGGCGCCGGTCGTGCTGTCGTACGACTACCGGCACCTGGACCGGGACTTCGGCCGGGCCAGGGGCCTGCTGACCGGGCGCTTCCGGGACCAGTACGGCAAGACCACGAAGACGGTGGTCACGCCGACCGCGACGAAGTACCACGGCGTGGTGAAGGCGACCGTGGCCACGCCTTCCGACGGCGGCGCCCCGGCTGTCTCCGTCGTGTCGGCCGCCCCGCACAGGGCCGTCGTGCTGCTCTTCGTCAACCAGGTCACCGAGAGCACCCAGGTCTCGGCGCCCCGTCTGGACTTGAACCGGGTGCGGATGACCCTCACCCGCACCTCCGACGGCTGGAAGGTGAGCAGCGTGGACGCCCTCTGACCAGGCCTGCGTCAGTGCCCTCGCGCGATATGCGCGGGGGCACTTTTTCGTGGGCTCTCTTGACAGCCCTCCCTCCCCCCAGGCAGTCTTCCAATACGCAGAAACAAACTTCCACATTATGGAATTACAGGAAGGGAGCGCCGCCCCCGTGGGATTTGCAGACCAGCGCTTCAACGTCAACCTGTCGATCCTCTTCACGGAACTCCCGCTCCTGGAGCGTCCCGCGGCCGCCGCCGCGGCGGGCTTCTCCGCGGTCGAGCTGTGGTGGCCCTGGACCGACTCCCCCACCCCCGCGCGGTCCGAGCTGGACGCCCTGAAGAAGGCGATCGAGGACGCGGGCGTCCGGCTCACGGGGCTGAACTTCTACGCCGGCCGGCTGCCGGGCCCGGACCGCGGCGCCCTGTCGGTCCCCGGCGAGGAGTCGGAGAGGTTCCGCGCCAACATCGACGTGGCCGCCGGCTTCGCCGCCTCCCTCGGCTGCACGGCGCTCAACGCGCTCTACGGCAACCGCGTCGAGGGCGTGGACCCGGGCGAGCAGGACGCGCTCGCCCTGGAGAACCTGGCCCTCGCGGCCCGGGCGGCCGACCGGATCGGCGCGATCCTGCTGATCGAGGCCCTCAACCAGCCCGAGTCGCCGCTGTACCCGCTGGTGTCGGCGCCGGCCGCGGTGGAGGTCGTCGACCAGGTGAACGCGGCGACGGGCCTCGGCAACGCGAAGTTCCTCATGGACCTGTACCACCTGTCCATGAACGGCGAGGACCTGCCCTCGGTCATCGAGCGGTACGCGGCGCGGACCGGCCACGTCCAGATCGCCGACAACCCGGGCCGCGGCGCGCCCGGCACGGGTTCGCTCCCGCTGGAGGAGCTGCTCGACCAGCTGAAGAAGGCCGGCTACGACGGCTGGGTGGGCCTGGAGTACAAGCCGGGCGACCGCCCGAGCGCCGAGGCGTTCGCCTGGCTGCCGGCCGAAGCCCGCGCCGCCCGCTGAAGCCCCCGGGGGCTGCGCCGCCAGACCCCCGCATCGGCCTTCGGTCCCGTCCCCGGACGCCGGCGGGCCGGTTTCACCGAGGCCCGCCACACAGCAGACGCATTGCCCCAGTCAGAGAGGCACCCCCGATCATGAGCAACGCCCCCACGTCCCACCCGGCCCGTCCGGCGATCGCCTGGATCGGTCTCGGCATCATGGGCTCCCCCATGTCCGAGAACCTGATCAAGGCGGGTTACCAGGTCACCGGCTACACGCTGGAGCAGGAGAAGCTGGACCGGCTGGCCGCCGCCGGCGGGAAGGCCGCCGGCTCGATCGCCGAGGCCGTGCGGGACGCCGACGTGGTCATCACGATGGTCCCCGCCTCCCCGCAGGTCGAGGCCATCGCCTACGGCCCGGACGGCATCCTGGAGAACACCCGGCCGGGCGCCCTGCTGATCGACATGTCCTCGATCACCCCGCAGACCTCCGTCGACCTCGCAAAGGCCGCCAGGGACAAGGGTGTGCGCGTGCTGGACGCCCCGGTGTCCGGTGGTGAGGCCGGCGCGATCGAGGCGGTACTGTCGATCATGGTCGGCGGCGAGCAGGCCGACTTCGACGAGGCCAGGCCGATCTTCGAGGCGCTCGGCAGGACCATCGTGCTGTGCGGTCCGCACGGCTCCGGCCAGACCGTGAAGGCCGCCAACCAGCTGATCGTCGCCGTGAACATCCAGGCGTGCGCCGAGGCCGTGGTCTTCCTGGAGAAGTCGGGCGTGGACCTGGCGGCCGCGCTGGACGTCCTGGGCGGCGGCCTCGCGGGCTCCACCGTACTGACGCGCAAGAAGGACAACTTCCTGAACCGCGACTTCAAGCCGGGCTTCCGCATCGACCTGCACCACAAGGACATGGGCATCGTCACCGACGCCGCCCGCACCGTCGGCGCGGCCCTGCCGGTCGGCGCCGTGGTCGCCCAGCTGGTCGCCTCCCTGCGCGCCCAGGGTGACGGCGGCCTGGACCACTCGGCCCTGCTGCGGGCCGTGGAGCGCCTGTCCGGCGCCCAGGTCTGACACCTCCCCCGAAACTTCCGGGCCGCGGTGCCGCCGACACCTGTCCTGTCGCGCCCAGGCGGCGCCGCGGCCCGGAATCGACTTCAACAAACTGTTGACGCTCGGACCACCCCACTTCTAGGCTCCACGAAGCGGAAACAGGTTTCCGCTGACACCCGCACGGAAGGTCCACGATGTCGAAGCGCGTGCTCACCACCGAGTCCGGCGCCCCGGTCGCCGACAACCAGAACTCCGCCTCCGCCGGCGTCGGAGGCCCGCTGTTGATCCAGGACCAGCACCTCCTGGAGAAGCTCGCGCGCTTCAACCGCGAGCGGATCCCGGAGCGTGTGGTGCACGCCCGCGGCTCCGGCGCGTACGGCCACTTCGAGGTGACGGACGACGTCACCGGCTTCACCCACGCCGCCTTCCTGAGCGAGATCGGCAAGCGCACCGAGGTGTTCCTGCGCTTCTCGACGGTCGCCGACTCCCTCGGCGGTGCCGACGCGGTCCGCGACCCGCGCGGTTTCGCCGTGAAGTTCTACACCGAGGAGGGCAACTACGACCTCGTCGGCAACAACACCCCGGTGTTCTTCATCAAGGACCCGGTCAAGTTCCCCGACTTCATCCACTCGCAGAAGCGGGACCCGTTCACCGGCAGGCAGGAGCCGGACAACGTGTGGGACTTCTGGGCGCACTCCCCCGAGGCCACGCACCAGGTGACCTGGCTGATGGGCGACCGCGGCATCCCGGCGTCGTACCGGCACATGAACGGCTACGGCTCGCACACCTACCAGTGGACGAACGCGGACGGCGAGGCCTTCTTCGTCAAGTACCACTTCAAGACCAACCAGGGCATCCGCTGCCTGTCCACCGAGCAGGCGCAGGAACTGGCGGGCAAGGACCCCAACTCCCACCAGACCGACCTGCTCCAGGCGATCGAGCGGGGCGTGCACCCGTCCTGGACGCTGTACGTCCAGATCATGCCGGCGGCCGAGGCCGCCGACTACCGCTTCAACCCGTTCGACCTGACCAAGGTCTGGCCGCACGCGGACCACCCGCTGCGGCGCGTGGGCCGCCTGGTCCTGGACCGCAACCCGGACAACGTGTTCGCCGAGGTCGAGCAGGCCGCGTTCTCCCCGAACAACTTCGTGCCCGGCATCGGCCCGTCCCCGGACAAGATGCTCCAGGGCCGGCTGTTCGCCTACGCCGACGCCCACCGCTACCGCCTCGGCGTCAACCACACCCAGCTCCCGGTGAACGCCCCGAAGGCGGTCCCGGGCGGCGCGCAGAACTACGGCCGCGACGGCCTGATGGCGCTCAACGCGCAGGGCCGCCACGCCAGGAACTACGAGCCGAACTCCTACGACGGCCCGGTGGAGACCGGCCGCCCGCTGTCGGCCCCGCTGGCCGTCCACGGCCACACGGGCACCCACGAGGCGCCCCTGCACACCAAGGACGACGACTTCTTCCAGGCGGGCGAGCTGTACCGCCTGCTGTCCGAGGAGGAGAAGTCCCGCCTGATCGCGAACATCGCCGGCGGCCTCTCGCAGGTCTCCCGCGACGACGTGATCGAGAAGAACCTGGCCCACTTCCACGCCGCCGACCCCGAGTACGGCGAGCGCGTGGCGGAGGCGGTCCGCGCCCTGCGCGAGGACTGAGTCACCAGGACGCAAGCAGCGTACGGGATCTGACGGGAGGTCATGATCCCGCACGCGGCCCGCGCAGCACGCCCGGCGGCCCGGATGAGGGGTGGCCGCCGGACGAAGGGCGCGGGCAGGGCGAGGACCGCGGTGGAGGTCCCCCCGTTCGAGCGAAGTCGAGAACAGGGGGAGTGCGAGCCAGTGCGGTGGTCAAGGACCGGGCCCCTTCTCGACCAGAGGGAAGGGGCACCCGGCTCCGTCGCCGCCACCGCGGTCCCACCCGGCCCCGTCCCGGGGCCCACCCGCCCCGTCCGGCGGCGCGAACGACCTGTCGCGCCCAGCCTCGCGCCGTCGGACGGCAACCAACGCTCCCTGTGCCGGGTCCCCCGGCGAGGGAGCGTTCGGCGTTCTCGGGCCGGCGGCCCGGCGTGCAGATCCGTCCCCCGCGCCGCACGCTGAAGGCATGACTCACTACCCGCACATCGTGGTTCATCCCCCGGCGCTGGACGGTTCCCGGCGGGTCACCGAGGGGGACGTGGTGCTGGGGATCGCCTCGCACCTGGACGATGTCGTGGAGATTCTGCGGCTGGCCGACCTGGACCGGATCGAGGTGGAGGTGAGCGATCTGATCGAATGGCAGGGCGGCGGACCGGACGACTGGCCCGGGCTGTCGGAGCACGAGCTGTGACGGCGGCGCGTACGGCAGCGGTCGTAGCCCGGGTGCGCAACCCTCAAATCAACCTCTGAAGACCGCGGCAAAGGCTTCAACCACCCCTCGTCCAGGGCAGATTAGGGGCATGCGGGGCCCGCCGGCACGGGGGCGGCGGGTCCCGTCCGGGGGTGTCTCATGGGCCGTACGCCATCTACTGCGCCGACTGCGCCGGACCCGTACGCGGTCGCGCTGCTGCGCGGGGGCGACCGCGCCGCCGTCACGGTCGCCGTCCTCGGCCTGCACCTGCGGGGCGCGGTCGAGGCGGGCCGGCCGGGCACGCTGCGCCGGACGGGGACGGGCCGGGCCGAGCCCGTGCGGCATCCGCTGGAGAAGGCCGTCCGTACCGGCCTCTACCGGCCCGCCGGGCCGCGGGAGCTGCCCGGCCGGGCGGTGGTGCGGCGGGCCCTGGCCCGGATGCGGGCCGAACTCGCGGCGGACGGACTGCTGCGGGTGCAGCCGCCCCGCCGCACCCGCGCCACCCGCCGGCTGCTGGCGGAGCTGCGCGAGCGCCGCCCGCTGCCCGACGCGCCCGACGGCCTGCCGGAGGAGGAGGCGCTGCTCGCCGCCGCGCTGTACGGCGAGCGGGCCCTGGCCGTGCTCGTGCCGCGCTTCGCCCGCGAGGCCGGGCTCACCGGCCGGGGCGCGCTCGCCGACGAGGGCCGCTTCCCGTTCGGCCGGGGCAACAGCCTGCGCCACCTCATCAGCGGCGGGGATCCGTACGACGGCTCGGACCACGGCTTCGACGGCTGGGGCGGCGCACACGGCGGGTACGACCACGGCGGCAACGGTCACGGCGGCCACGGCGGGTACGACTTCGGGGGCGGGGGCGGCGGCGGGTTCGACTGAGGGCCCCGCCTGCCCGGCGGAACGGCACGGCGAAGGGGCGGCCCGTCTCGCTGGACGGGCCGCCCCTGGTGTGTGCCGGGCGGGTCAGACCTTCAGCGGCCTGACCGACGTCGGCGCGTGGCCGGGCTCGGTGGCCGGTTCCTCGAACTCGGTGACGTCGCTGATGTCCATGGTGCGGCTCATCGAGATGTTGGTGATCCGCTCCAGGATCGCCTCCACGACGACCGGCACCCGGTACTCGGCGGCCAGCTTCTTCGCCTCCTCGAAGGCGGCGCCCAGCCGGTCCGGCTCGGTGACCCGGATCGCCTTGCAGCCCAGGCCCTCGGCGACCTTGACGTGGTCCACGCCGTAGACACCCAGCTCGGGCGCGTTGACGTTCTCGAACTCCAGGTTCACCTGGAAGTTGATGTCCAGGCCGATCTGCGCCTGGCGGATCAGGCCCAGGTAGGCGTTGTTCACCAGGACGTGGACGTACGGGATCCGGTGCTGGGCGGCGACGGCCAGCTCCTCGATCAGGAACTGGAAGTCGTAGTCGCCGGACAGCGCGACGACCGGGGAGTCCGGGTCGGCCTTGGCGACGCCGATCGCGGCCGGGATGGTCCAGCCGAGCGGGCCGGCCTGGCCGCAGTTGATCCAGTGGCGCGGCTTGTAGACGTGCAGCATCTGCGCGCCGGCGATCTGGGAGAGGCCGATGGTGGTGACGTACCGGGTGTCCGGGCCGAAGGCCTTGTTCATCTCCTCGTACACGCGCTGCGGCTTCATCGGCACGTCGTCGAAGTGTGTACGGCGCAGCAGGCCGGCCTTGCGCTCCTGGGTGGCGGCGACCCAGTCGCCGCGGTCGGGCAGCCTGCCCTCGGCCTTCAGCTCCTTCGCCACCTCGATGAACAGCTCCAGCGCGGCCTTGGCGTCGGAGACGACCCCGTAGTCCGGCGGGAAGATCCTGCCGATCTGGGTGGGCTCGATGTCGACGTGGACGAACGTGCGCTCGCCCCGGTAGACGTCCAGCTTGTAGCCGGTGTGGCGGTTGGCCCAGCGGTTGCCGATGCCGAGGACGAAGTCGGACGCCAGGAAGTTGGCGTTGCCGTACCGGTGCGAGGTCTGCACACCGACCATGCCGGCGTTCAGCTCGTGGTCGTCGGGCAGCGCGCCCCAGCCCATCAGGGTCGGGACGACCGGGGTCCGGGTCAGCTCGGCGAACTCCACCAGCAGGTCGGCGGCGTCGGCGCCGATGATGCCGCCGCCGGCGACGATGACCGGCCGCTGCGACTCCAGAAGAAAGGTGATGGCCTTCTCGATCTGGGCGCGGGTGGCGGTGGGCTTGTAGACGGGCAGCGGCTCGTACGTCTCCGGGTCGAACTCGATCTCGGTGAGCTGGACGTCGATCGGCAGGTCGATCAGGACGGGGCCGGGACGGCCGGAGCGCATCAGGTGGAACGCCTGCTGGAAGACGCCGGGGACCTGCGCGGCCTCCAGGACGGTGACCGCCATCTTCGTGACCGGCTTGGCGATCGAGGCGATGTCGACGGCCTGGAAGTCCTCCTTGTGGATCACGTGGGTGGGCGCCTGGCCCGTGATGCACAGGATCGGGATGGAGTCGCCGATGGCGGAGTACAGGCCGGTGATCATGTCGGTGCCGGCCGGTCCGGAGGTGCCGATGCAGACACCGATGTTCCCCGGCCGGGTCCGGGTGTAGCCCTCGGCCATGTGCGAGGCGCCCTCCACATGGCGGGCGAGGGTGTGGCTGATGCCGCCGCCCTCCTTGAGGGCCTTGTAGAACGGGTTGATCGCCGCGCCCGGCACACCGAAGGCGTCGGTGACGCCCTCGCGCTTGAGGATCTCAACTGCCGCGCGGGCAGCGGTCATACGAGCCATCGAGTACTCCTGCTTCGGCTGTCGGATGCGTACTCCCGTCGCGCCCCGCGGCGAGCACGGTCTCCAGAGGATCAATCGCCGCTATTCCGTATTGCGGAAATTGACTTCTGTTATCTGGAAGCAATGTAGGGGGGTGGGGCAAGGTCGTCAAGAGCGGTCCGGACCCCGGAAAGCGCCGGACAGGCGCGGGTGGAGAGGGGCACCATGGGGAGCGCCGTCCCGACGCGACGCCTTGGAGGGGCCATGCCCGAGAGCGTTCCGGTGCGCTGCCCTGCCTGCCGGCGCGAGCACACGTACACCGCGCAGGCCTATCCCTGTGTGTGCGGCGCGCAGGTCGCCCCGGCGCTGGACCGCCGGTCCGCGCCCGCCGTCGTCGTCCACCGCATCTGGGACGAGGACTGGATCACCGTCCGCTGCGGCTCCTGCCGACGCCCGGCCCAGTGGCCGCGCCCGGAGCTGGGATGCCCGTGCGGGACACTGCTGCGCATACCGGTGGCGGATACGGAGGGGGACGCCGACGGCTCCGCCGTGCGCCCGGCCCCCGAGCCGCTCGTCATCCGCACAGCCCGTGATGCCGTCGCCGCCGCGGTGGTGTATCTGCAGCGGCTCGGTCATGAGGGGATACGCCGTGCCGACCGGCGACCGCTGTCCGGGGTGGGGCTTGCCGCGCGCGGGCTGCTCGCCCACGTGGACGCGGCGGCGCGCCGGGCCTCGGCGCGGGACGTGGAATGTCTGTGGCTGACCGCCATGGCGGAGTCCGTGAACTGCGTCTACTTCTCCCTCGCCGGGTACGCGGACGACGCCCGCGCACGCGCCGACGCCCTCGGAATCCCCCTGTTCGTCCTCGGCCTCTCGGGCGTCACCCGGCCGGTGAACGGCCCCGCCGACAAGGTGCACGCCACGAGGCGCTGACCGGCACGCGCCACGCCGGCCGGGCCGGACGCGACGAGGCCCCCGGGCCCCGCGAGTCGAGATCCGAGACATCTCGCTCACGGGCCCGGGGGCCTCTCTTGTCGCACTCCGCCGCCCGTCGTCGGGCCGCTGCGGCCGGAGACTGCTAGGGCGTCACCACGTGCGTGTCCGTCGCTGTGTCCCCGGTGAAGTCCGCGTCCCCGCCGTAGGTCGCGGTGACGGTGTAGGGGCTCCCTGTCGTGTCCGTGTAGGTGTGCGTGGTCGTCGCGGTGCTTCCTGTGAGGGTTTGGGTGTCGGTCGGCGAACCGTCACCGAAGTCGAACGTGACCGTCCCCGTCGGGGTTCCGGCCCCGGGAGGGGCGGGAGTGACCGTGGCGGTGAACGTCACCGGCTCACCCACCGCTGACGGGTCGGGCGCGTCCGTCAGCGCCGCGGTCGTCGCCGCGGGGCTGACGGTGTGACTGCCCGTAGCCGTGGATGTGGTGAAGTCGCCGTCACCGCTGTAGGTGGCCGTCACGGTGAACGGACTGCCCGTGGTCGTGGCGTAGGCGTGCGTGGTGGTGGCGACACCACCGACCAGAGCCACCGGTGCCGAGACGTTCCCGTCACCGAAGTCGAAGACGACCGACCCCGTCGGAGCCCCCGCGCCCGGAGCGACGGGCGAAACGGTCGCCGCGAAGACCACCGACTCGCCCACCACCGACGGGTCCGGCGCATCCGTCAGCGCCGTGGTCGTCGCCGCGGGGTTGACGGTGTGGGTGCCCGTACCGACGGACGAGGTGAAGTCGCTGTCGCCACCGTAGGTCGCCGTCACGGTGAACGGACTGCCGGAGGTGCTGGTGTACGAGTACGTCGCCGTCGCCGTACCGCCCACCACGGTCACCGTCTGGGTCGGTGAGCCGTCACCGAAGTCGAACGTGACCGCCCCCGTGGGAGACCCGGCCCCCGGAGCGACGGGAGCCACCGTGGCGGTGAACGTCACCGGCTCACCCACCACCGACGGGTCCGGCACATCCGTCACCGTCGTGGTCGTCGCCGCCTGGTTCACCGTCTGCGTGTCAGAACCCGACGACGCGGCGAAGCTTCCGTCGCCACCGTAGGCGGCGGTGACCGTGAACGGGCTGCCGGTCGTGGACGTGTAGGTGTGCGACACCGTCGCCGCACCACCCGCCAGGGTCACCGTCTGAGCCGGCGAACCATCCCCGAAATCGACCGTCACCGCCCCCGTCGGAGTCCCGGCCCCTGGAGCAACCGGAACCACCGTGACAGCGAACGACACCGGCTCACCCACCACCGACGGATCCGGCGACGACACCACCGACGTAGCCGTAGCCGCCTGATTCACCGTCTGCGTGTCAGAACCCACGGACGACGTGAAGTCACCGTCACCACCATAGGTGGCCGTCACGGTGAAGGGACTGCCGGAGGTGGTGGTGTAGGTGTGCGACACCGTCGCCGCACCACCCGCCAGGGTCACCGTCTGAGCCGGCGAACCATCCCCGAAATCGACCGTGACCACTCCGGTCGGGGTCCCGGCCCCCGGAGCGACGGGAGCCACCGTGACAGCGAACGACACCGGCTCACCCACCACCGACGGATCCGGCGACGACACCACCGACGTAGCCGTAGCCGCCTGATTCACCGTCTGCGTGTCAGAACCCACAGACGACGTGAAGTCACCGTCACCGCTGTAGATGGCCGTCACGGCGAACGGACTGCCCGTGGTCGTGGCGTAGGCATGCGTGGCCGTCGCGGTGCCACCCGCCACCGGCACCGTCACCGTCCCACTACCGTCACCGAAGCCAAAGGTGACCGTCCCCGTCGGAGTCCCCGCACCCGGCGCCACCGGCGCCACCGTCGCGGTGAACGTCACCGACTGACCCACCACCGACGGATCCGGCGAAGACACCACCGACGTGGTCGTAGTCGCCTGATCTACCGTCTGTGTGTCCGTACCCACGGACGACGTGAAGTTGCCGTCGCCGCCGTAGGTGGCCGTCACGGTGTACGGACTGCCGGAGGTGGTGGTGTAGGTGTGCGACACCGTTGCCGCACCACCCGCCAGAGTCACCGTCTGAGCCGGCGAACCATCACCGAAATCGACCGTGACCACTCCGGTCGGGGTCCCGGCCCCCGGAGCGACGGGAGCCACCGTGACAGCGAACGACACCGGCTCACCCACCACCGACGGATCCGGCGACGAGGTCACCGACGTCGTCGTCGCCGCCTGATTCACCGTCTGCGTGTCCGTACCCACAGACGACGTGAAGTCGCCGTCGCCGCTGTAGGTGGCCGTCACGGTGAACGGGCTGCCCGTGGTCGTGGCGTAGGCATGCGTGGTCGTCGCGGTGCCACCGGCCACCGGCACCGTCACCGTCCCACTGCCGTCACCGAAGTCGAACGTGACCGTCCCCGTCGGAGTCCCAGCGCCGGGAGCGACGGGAGCGACGGTGGCAGTGAACGTCACCGACTGACCCACCACCGACGGATCCGGCGACGAGGTCACCGACGTCGTCGTCGCCGCCTGATTCACCGTCTGCGTGTCAGAACCCACAGACGACGTGAAGTTACCGTCCCCGCCGTAGGTGGCGGTGACAGTGAACGGGCTACCGGTCGTCGACGTGTAGGTGTGCGACACCGTCGCCGTGCCACCCGCCAGAGTCACCGTCTGGTTCGGCGAACCGTCACCGAAGTCGAACGTGACCGTCCCCGTGGGAGTCCCGGCGCCGGGAGCGACGGGAGCGACGGTGGCGGTGAACGTCACCGGCTGACCCACCACCGACGGATCCGGCGACGAGGTCACCGACGTCGTCGTCGCCGCCTGATTCACCGTCTGCGTGTCCGTACCCACAGAGGACGTGAAGTTACCGTCCCCGCCGTAGGTGGCCGTCACGGTGAACGGGCTGCCCGTGGTCGTGGCGTAGGCATGCGTGGTCGTCGCGGTGCCACCGGCCACCGGCACCGTCACCGTCCCACTGCCGTCACCGAAGTCGAACGTGACCGTCCCCGTGGGAGTCCCGGCGCCGGGAGCGACGGGAGCGACGGTGGCAGTGAACGTCACCGGCTGACCCACCACCGACGGATCCGGCGACGAGGTCACCGACGTAGTCGTCGCCGCCTGATTCACCGTCTGCGTGTCCGTACCCACCGAGGACGTGAAGTTACCGTCCCCGCCGTAGGTGGCCGTCACAGTGAACGGACTGCCCGTGGTCGTGGCGTAGACATGCGTGGCCGTCGCGGTGCCACCCACCACCGGCACCGTCACCGTCCCACTACCGTCACCGAAGTCGAACGTGACCGTCCCCGTGGGAGTCCCGGCGCCGGGAGCGACGGGAGCGACGGTGGCAGTGAACGTCACCGGCTGACCCACCACCGACGGATCCGGCGACGAGGTCACCGACGTCGTCGTCGCCGCCTGATTCACCGTCTGCGTGTCAGAACCCACAGACGACGTGAAGTTACCGTCCCCGCCGTAGGTGGCCGTCACGGTGAACGGACTGCCGGAAGTGCTGGTGTAGGTGTGCGACACCGTCGCAACGCCACCCGCCAAGGTCACCGTCTGGTTCGGCGAACCATCACCGAAGTCGAACGTGACCGTCCCCGTCGGAGTCCCCGCACCCGGCGCCACCGGCGCCACCGTCGCGGTGAACGTCACCGGCTGACCCACCACCGACGGATCCGGCGACGAGGTCACCGACGTCGTCGTCGCCGCCTGATTCACCGTCTGCGTGTCAGAACCCACAGACGACGTGAAGTTACCGTCCCCGCCGTAGGTGGCCGTCACGGTGAACGGACTGCCGGAAGTGCTGGTGTAGGTGTGCGACACCGTCGCCGTACCGCCCACCAGGGTCACCGTCTGGGCCGGCGAACCGTCACCGAAGCTGAAGGTGACCGTCCCCGTCGGAGTCCCCGCACCCGGCGCCACCGGCGCCACCGTCGCGGTGAACGTCACCGGCTGACCCACCACCGACGGATCCGGCGACGAGGTCACCGACGTCGTCGTCGCCGCCTGATTCACCGTCTGCGTGTCCGTACCCACAGAGGACGTGAAGTTACCGTCGCCGCTGTAGGTGGCCGTCACGGTGAACGGGCTGCCGGTGGTCGTGGCGTAGGCATGCGTGGTCGTCGCGGTGCCACCGGCCACCGGCACCGTCACCGTCCCACTACCGTCACCGAAGTCGAACGTGACCGTCCCCGTCGGAGTCCCGGCCCCCGGAGAGACGGGAGCGACGGTGGCAGTGAACGTCACCGACTGACCCACCACCGACGGATCCGGCGACGAGGTCACCGACGTCGTCGTCGCCGCCTGATTCACCGTCTGCGTGTCAGAACCCACAGACGACGTGAAGTTACCGTCCCCGCCGTAGGTGGCCGTCACAGTGAACGGACTGCCGGAAGTGCTGGTGTAGGTGTGCGACACCGTCGCAACGCCACCCGCCAAGGTCACCGTCTGGGCCGGCGAACCGTCACCGAAGCTGAAGGTGACCGTCCCCGTCGGAGTGCCCGCGCCCGGCGCCACCGGCGCCACCGTCGCAGTGAACGTCACCGGCTGACCCACCACCGACGGATCCGGCGACGAGGTCACCGACGTGGTCGTGGCCGCCTGGTTCACCGTCTGCGTGTCGGTACCCACCGAGGACGTGAAGTTGCCGTCCCCGCTGTAAGTGGCGGTGACAGGGAACGGGCTGCCGGACGTGGACGTGTAGGTGTGTGACACCGTCGCCGTACCGCCCACCAGGGTCACCGTCTGGGCCGGCGAACCGTCACCGAAGCTGAAGGTGACCGTCCCCGTCGGAGTGCCCGCACCCGGCGCCACCGGCGCCACCGTCGCGGTGAACGTCACCGGCTGACCCACCACCGACGGATCCGGCGACGAGGTCACCGACGTCGTCGTGAGCGCCGGCAGCACGGTCTGGGTGTCCGTGCCGGTGGAACCGGCGAAGTTGAGGCTGCCGCTGTAGGTCGCGGTGACCGTGTACGGGCTGCCGGAGGTGCTGGTGTAGACGTGGTTGACCGTCGCCACACCGCCGACCAGGGGGACCGTCACCGCGGGCGACCCGTCTCCGAAGGAGAAGGTGACCGTCCCGGTCGGAGTCCCCGAGGCCGGGGACACCGGTGCGACCGTGGCGGTGAAGGTCACCGGCTGACCCACCACCGACGGATCCGGCGACGAGGTCACCGACGTGGTCGTCGCCGCCTGGTTCACCGTCTGCGTGTCGGTACCGGTGGAGGGAGCGAAGTTGCCGTCGCCGCTGTAGGTGGCGGTGACGGTGAACGGGCTGCCCGTGGTGGTGGCGTAGGCGTGCGTGGTCGTCGCGGTGCCGCCGGCCACCGGCACCGTCACCGGTGGCGATCCGTCCCCGAAGGTGAACGTGACCGTCCCCGTCGGGGTCCCGGCCCCCGGAGAGACGGGCGTCACCGTGGCGGTGAACGTCACCGGCTGACCCACCACCGACGGATCCGGCGACGAGGTCACCGACGTCGTCGTGAGCGCCGGCAGCACGGTCTGGGTGTCCGTGCCGGTGGAACCGGCGAAGTTGAGGCTGCCGCTGTAGGTCGCGGTGACCGTGTACGGGCTGCCGGAGGTGCTGGTGTAGACGTGGTTGACCGTCGCCACACCGCCGACCAGGGGGACCGTCACCGCGGGCGACCCGTCTCCGAAGGTGAAGGTGACCGTCCCGGTCGGAGTCCCCGAGGCCGGGGACACCGGCGCCACCGTCGCGGTGAACGTCACCGACTGACCCACCACCGACGGATCCGGCGACGAGGTCACGGTCGTCGTGGTGGCGCCCTTGCTCCCTACCGTGTGCGTGTCCGTCCCGGCCGACGGCAGGTTGTTGGCGTCCCCGCTGTAGATCGCGGTGATCGTGTGCGCGCCGACGCTCATCGCGTTGGTCGTGACCGTCGCCGTTCCCCCTACCAGCGGTGCCGTCAGTGTCGGCCCCCCGCTGATGACGAAGGTGACGGTGCCCGTCGGCGTGACGGCTCCCGGCGGGACGGGCGCCACCGTCGCCGTGATCGTCACCGTCTGCCCGAAGTTCGACGGGTCCGGCGACGAGGTCACCGTCGTGTGGGTGGACGCCTTGACGACCGCCTGGACCGTGAAGCCCGTCGAACCGGTGAAGTTGGAGTCACCGCTGTAGATGGCGGTGACCGGGTGGTTTCCGACGGACAGGCCGGTGACCGTCGCTGTCGCGGTACCGCCTACGACGGGTGCCGTCACGGTCGGCCCGCCGCTGACGACGAAGGTGACCGTGCCCGTCGGAGTGCCCGGCCCGAGCGGGATGACGGTCGCGGTCAGCGTTACCGGCTGACCGGCGGTCGAGGGATTCGGCGATGAGCTGGCTAAGGTTACGGTGGCAGGCATGATCCGCCCTCCGGAGGGTGTGGGGTGGTCGGTGCCGACTGTCGTCCCCTGCTGACGCGGGCCGCGACTGGCGGTGACAGGTGCTGAGCACCACAGAAGGCCGTTCCCGACGGAGATATGGGCGGGGCTCGGTCGGTACCACCAGTACGCGCACGACCGGTTCCGCCACGCCAGAACCATGACGCCCGAATCCCCCGAACAGCCGAGCGCGCAAGCCGCGCAAACGGCGCGGAGACCGCCCATGGCATCGGCGCGCAGGAATCACTGTGCGCCGGGCGGAGACACACGTAGGAGAAAAGCGCGCCGGTCCGGGAGCCGCCGGCCCGGCCGGGTGCACAGCGCGCCGGTCCGGGAACCGCGGGGACCGGCCGGGTGCTGCCGGCCGGGCCCGCCGGGGACGAACATGCCTGCCGAAGCTCAGTCGGCCGCGTACTGCTCCCGCAGCTCCACCTTCCGCACCTTCCCGGACACCGTCATGGGGAAGGCGTCGAGGATCTGCAGCCGGCTCGGGATCTTGTAGTGCGCCAACCGCCCCTCGCAGTACGCCCGGAGCTCCTCCAGCGTCAGCGGGTCGGCCGGATCACGCGGGATCACGCAGGCGAGCACCTCCTCGCCGTACCGCTCGTGCGGCACGCCCACCACCTGGACGTCCCGGATCTTCGGATGGGCGTGGAGGAACTCCTCGATCTCGCGCGGGTAGACGTTCTCGCCGCCCCGGATGATCATGTCCTTGATCCGGCCGACGATCTCGACGTAGCCGTCCTCGCGCATCACCGCGAGGTCCCCGGTGTGCATCCAGCGCCCCGCGTCGATCGCCTCGGCGGTCTTCCCGGGCTCGTTCCAGTACCCGAGCATCACGCTGTAACCGCGGGTGCACAACTCGCCCGCCGTGCCCCGCGGCCGGGTGACCCCGGTGGCCGGGTCGACGACCTTGACCTCCAGGTGGGGCAGGACCCTTCCGACGGTGGCGGTGCGGTGCTCCAGGTCGTCCTCGATCCGCGTCTGCAGGGACACCGGCGACGTCTCCGTCATGCCGTAGCAGATGGACACCTGCTCCATGTGCATCTCGGCCACCACCCGTTTCATCACCTCCACCGGGCACGGGGAGCCCGCCATGATGCCGGTACGGAGGGTGGACAGGTCGTAGGAGGCGAAGTCCGGGAGGTTCAGCTCGGCGATGAACATGGTCGGCACGCCGTACAGGGAGGTGCACCGCTCCCGCTGCACTGCATCCAGGGTGGCCGCCGGATCGAAGGAGGGTGCCGGGATGACCATGCAGGCGCCGTGCGAGGTGGCCGCGAGGTTGCCCATGACCATGCCGAAGCAGTGGTAGAACGGCACCGGGATGCAGATCCGGTCCTGCTCGCTGTACGCGATCAACTCGCCCACGAAGTAGCCGTTGTTGAGGATGTTGTGGTGGGAGAGGGTGGCGCCCTTCGGGAAGCCGGTGGTGCCCGAGGTGTACTGGATGTTGATGGGGTCGTCGCAGGACAGTTCCGCGTACCGGGTGTCCGGGACCGCCCGCCCGAGCAGCGCCTCCCAGCTCGGGTCGCCGAAGTACACGACCTCGCGCAGCGTGGGGCAGCGGTGCCGCACCTCCTCGGCCATCGCCCGGTAGTCGCTGGTCTTGTGGGCCAGCGAGGCGAACAGCAGGGAGACACCGGACTGCTGGAGGACGTACTCGACCTCGTGGGTGCGGTACGCCGGGTTGATGTTGACCATGATCGCGCCGATGCGGGCGGTGGCGTACTGGACCAGGACCCACTCCGGGCAGTTGACCGCCCAGATGCCCACCCGGTCGCCCTTGGTGACCCCGCTCGCGGCCAGCGCCTGCGCCAGTTCCTCGACGGTGGCGCCGAATTCGGCGTAGGTCCAGCGCCGCCCGGACGGCACGTCGACCAGCGCCTCGCGGTCCGGCCAGGCCGCCACCGCCCGGTCCAGGTTGGCGCCGATGGTGTCACCGAGCAGGACGGTCGGGCTCGTCCCGTGCGTGTACGACAGCTGAGCGGTCACCGGAAGTCCTCCTCGCGGTACTCGTTCTGCGAGCCGGCCGCCGTGGCCTCGCGCAGCTCGATCCGGCGGATCTTGCCGGACACCGTCTTGGGCAGCGCGCCGAACTCCAGCCGGCGGATGCGCTTGTAGGGGGCGAGCACCTTCCGGGAGTGCTCGAAGAGGACCTTCGCGGTGCCGGGGCCGGGCTGCCAGCCCTCGGCGAGGACGACGTACGCCTTGGGCACGGCGAGCCGCAGCTCGTCCGGGGCGGGCACGACGGCCGCCTCGGCCACCGCCTCGTGCTCCAGCAGCGCGCTCTCCAGCTCGAACGGACTCACCTTGTAGTCCGACGCCTTGAAGACATCGTCACTGCGTCCGATATAGGTGAGATACCCCTCTTCGTCCCGTGAGGCAATGTCCCCGGTGCGGTAGTAGCCGCCCGCCATGGCCTCGGCCGTGCGGTCGGGGTCGCCGTGATAGCCGGTCATCACGCCGACCGGGCGCTCGGCGAGGTCGATCGCGATCTCGCCCTCGGTGGCGCCGGGCGCGCCGGAGACCGGGTCGAGCAGTTCCACCCGGAAGCCGGGGCTGGGCCGGCCCATCGAGCCGGTCTTCAGCGGCTGGCCGGGGCTGTTGGAGACCTGCACGGCGGTCTCGGTCTGCCCGAAGCCGTCCCGGACCGTCACCCCCCAGGCCCGCCGGACCTGCTCGACGACCTCGGGGTTGAGCGGCTCGCCGGCTGCCACGGCCTCGCGGGGCGGGGCGGCCAGCCGGCCGAGGTCGGCCTGGATGAGCATGCGCCACACGGTCGGCGGCGCGCAGAACGTGGTCACGCCGGCCCGGTCCATCTCGGCCATCAGCCTGGCCGCGTCGAAGCGGGTGTAGTTGAAGATGAAGACGGTCGCCTCCGCGTTCCACGGCGCGAAGAGGTTGGACCAGGCGTGCTTGGCCCAGCCGGGCGAGGAGATGTTCAGGTGCACGTCGCCCGGCCGGAGACCGATCCAGTACATGGTGGCCAGGTGCCCGACCGGGTACGAGGTGTGGGTGTGCTCGACCAGCTTGGGGCGGGCGGTCGTACCCGAGGTGAAGTACAGCATCAGCGGGTCGTCGGCCAGCGTCGGACCGTCGGGGAGGAACTCGGCGGTCTCCGCGTACGCGTCCTCGTAGGGCTCCCAGCCCTCCTCCGGCAGGCCGCCGACCGAGATCCGGGTGTAGGCGCCGGGCACGTCGGCGAACTTCGCCGTGTCCTCGGCGCGCGCGATCACGTGCCTCACCCGGCCCCGCTCGACCCGGTCGCGCAGGTCGCCCGGGCCGAGCAGCGGGGTGGCCGGGATGACCACCGCACGCAGCTTCATGGCGGCCAGTGCGGTCTCCCACAGCTCGGCCTGGTTGCCGAGCATGACGAGGACGCGGTCCTCCGCGGCGACCCCGCGCTCGCGCAGCCACCGGGCGACCCGGTTCGACCGCTCGGACAGCTCGGCGAAGGTCAGCCGGGTCTCGGTGCCGTCCTCCTCGACGATGTGCAGGGCGGTGCGGTCGTTGCCGGCGGCGATCACGTCGAACCAGTCCAGTGCCCAGTTGAACTGCTCGGGCCGGGGCCAGCGGAAGCCCTCGTAGGCGGTGGCGTAGTCCTCTCGGTGCTCCAGCAGGAAGTCCCGTGCGTTCCTGAAGACCTCGGTCGCCGTCGTCATCCGTCCTCCTTGCCTGTGTGGTCGTTCGCCGGCGCGGCCTCCGGCTCACTCCCGTGATGCCCGGCCATTGCCGGGCGGCTCTCTGGCATCGTCTAATCCGTGATGCAGGTCTCACCACCCCCGAACGGGGGGGGTGGGGGCCGGAAGGGCGGAGAGGTGACGGCAGACGCGGTGGAGGCGGTGGAGATCGGTGGCGCGCTGGCCCGGCTGCGGCGTACGACGGGACTTCCCGTCGCCTTCGGCGGGCTGGTGGAGTCCGGCCGGCCGCAGATCCGCATCAGCGAGCTGAGCGGTACGACCACGGCCGCGCTGCGCTCACTGGCGGTGACCTCCGGCAGCGGACTCGGCGGCAAGGCGGTGGCCCTGGCCCGGCCGTGCGCGGTGACCGACTACTCCAGCTCCCGGCAGATCAGCCACGAGTACGACGTGCCGGTGGCCGCCGAGGGCATCCGCGCGGTGCTCGCGGTGCCGGTGGTGGTCCGGCGCCGGGTGCGCGGGGTGCTCTACGGCGCGCTGCGCTCGGCCCGGCCGCTCGGCGACCGCACGCTGGGCGCGGCGGTGGCGGCGGCGCGGGACGTGGAGCAGGCGCTGGTGGTGCGGGACGAGGCCCGGGGGCTGCTGGCGGCGGCCCGGCCCGAGCGGACCGGCGCCGAGCAGGGTGCCGGATGGGAACAGGTGCGGGAGGCGCACGCGGCGCTGCGGGCGCTGGCTCCCCGGATCGCCGATCCGGGGCTGCGGGCCGAACTGCTGGCCGCCTGCGGGCTGCTGACCGCTCCGCCAGGTGCCGGGGGCGTGACCCTGGCGCCACGGGAGCTGGACGTGCTGTCCTGGGTGGCGGCGGGGGCCACCAACGTGGCGGTGGCCGAGCGGCTGGGCCTGCGCCCGGAGACGGTCAAGGGGTATCTGCGGTCGGCGATGCGGAAGCTGGGCGCACACACACGAGGGGAGGCGGTGACCGCGGCCCGGAGGGCGGGACTGCTGCCGTAGGGAAGGCGGTAAGGAAACCTGCCCATTCATCCGGTGTCGCTTTGAATTTCCCTCTGCTTGACCGTTTGTTATTTCCCTCACCACGGCTTCCGTCCGAATTTCAAGGATCGTTGCCTAGAATTTGGCCCGGACACGACACACGAGGGGAGCGGTGACCGTGCGACGGGACTTCCAGGAGCCTGCCAGGTGCCGCCCCGACCTGGTCATCGGCCGCGAGGAGCTGTTCGCCGGCGCCCGTGGGCAACTCGCCTCGGGGGGCAGTGTGCTGCTCCACGGCCCCGCCGGAATAGGGAAATCCACCGTCCTGCGGGCATTGGCCGAGGAATACGGCGCCACCACGCGCACGGTCTTGCGCTGCTCGGCGACCGAGTCCGAATCCCACCTCCCCTTCCTGGCCCTCGCCGACCTCCTCGGTCTGGTCCTCGACGAGGTCTCCGCCCGGCTGCCCGCCGCCCAGCGCACCGCCCTGGAGTCGGCGCTCACCGGCCGCGGCGAGTCCAGCCTCCAGCGCGACGGCCTGGCCCTGCGCCTGGCCGTGCTCTCCGCGCTGCGCGCCCTCGCCGCCCACGGCCCGGTCCTCGTCGTCGCCGACGACCTGCAGTGGCTGGACCCGGCCAGCTCCGAACTCCTCGGCTTCGCCGCCCGGCGCCTGGAGGGCACCCCGGTGCAACTGCTGTGCGCGGTCCGCACGGAGGGGCAGGAGAGCCAGGAGTACGACCGTCACCTGCGCGCCTGCCCGCCGGGCACCCGCGCGGTCCGGCTCGGCCCGCTGTCCCGCGCCCAGGTCGCCCAGCTGCTCGACCACCGCGGCCACGGCGGACTGCCCCGCTCCACCGTCCGCGAGATCCACCGCACCAGCGGTGGCAACCCGCTGTTCGCCCTGGAGCTGGGCCGCGCCCTCGCCGACAGCCCCACCCCGCCCCGGCCCGGCGAGCCGCTGCCCGTGCCGACGTCGCTGCGCGCCCTCGTCCTCAGCCGCCTCGACATGCTCTCCGTGGAGGCCCGCCGCACCCTGCTGGTGGCCAGTGCCGGCGCCCGCCCCACCCCGGCGCTGCTGCACGCGGCCGGCCGGGAGAACGCCGAGGCCGAGTGCGCCCAGGCCGCCGAACTCGGGCTGCTGGCCACCGAGCCCGACGCACCCGCCGTACGGTTCGCGCACCCGCTGATCTCCGCCGCGCTGTACGCGGAGGCCCCCGCGCACGAACGGCGGGCCGCGCACGCGGCGCTGTCCACCGCCGCCTCCGACCCGATCGAACGGGCCCGGCACCTGGCCCTCGCCACCACCGGCACCGATCCGGAGGTGGCCGCCCGGCTCGCCGAGGCCGCCGCGCTCGCCCGGGACCGCGGGGCCCCCTCGGTCGCCGCCCAGCTGGGACTGCTCGCCGCCCGGCACACCCCCGCCGACGGCACCCCGAGCCAGGAGGAGCGCCGGCTCGCCGCCGCCGAGGACGCGATCACCGCCGGCGAGGTCGACCTGGCCCGGGACATCGCCCGGGAGGTGCTGGCCCGGGCGAGCGTGCCCGCCGACCGGGTGCGGGCCTGGATCATCGTGATCGACACCGCCGGCCACACCATGGCCGAGGTCGACGCCGTCTTCCCGCAGGCCCTCGCCGACGCCGGCGACGACCCCCGGCTGCTGGCCCTCGTCCACTACCAGTTGGCCTGGCGGGCGCTGATCGTGGAGGGCGACTTCACCGAGGCCCGGGAGGCCGCCGCGCACGCCGCCGAACTCGCCGCGCGCGGCCACGACCGGCGCACCGAGCTGCTCGCCCTCGCCTTCCAGGCGCAGACCGAGACCCTGATGGGCCATCCGGAGGCGCCCCGCACCATCAAACGCGCCCTGAAGGAGCCGCAGGACCCGCGGGTGGCCTGGCACCACAACGGCGCGGGCAGCGCCCGGTTCCGCTGGCTGGTCATGGGCGACCAGCTGGCCGAGGCCCGGGCCACCGTCACCGCGCTGCTGCGCGAGGTCCGCCGGCGCGGCTCGGTGGAGAGCGAGGTGCACTTCCTGCGCGGCCTCGCCGAGACGGAACTGCGCGCCGGGCACTGCGGGCGCGCCCTCGAACTGGCCCGCGACAGCCTGCGGCTGGCCCGCGACTCGGGCATCGGCGAGACCGCCTCGGCGATGCTCACCTCGCTCGCGGAGGCCTCCGGCGGCGACGTCGACCGCGCGCTGGCGCTCGCCCGGGAGGCGGTGGACCACGCCGAGGAGGACGGCGACCAGATGTACCTATCCCGGGCGCTGGGCGCACTCGGGTACGCCCAGCTGGTGGCCGGGGACCCGGCGGGCACCGTGCGCTCGCTGCGCCGGGTGCGCAGCCTGGAGCTGGGGCTCGGCATCACCGACCCGGCCCGCGGCCGCTGGCAGGGCGACCTCGCCGAGGCGCTCGTCCGGATCGGTGAACCCGCCGAGGCGCAGGCCGTCATCGACGCGGGCCGGGAACACGCGCTGCGGCTCGGCCGGGAGAGCGTCCTCGCCGTGCTGGACCGGTCCGAGGCCCTGGTGCGGGCCGCCCGGGGCGACCTGGAGGCCGCGCTCGCCCAGCTGACGTCCGCTCAGGACCGGCTCGGCAAGCTCGGCTACGGCCTGGAGGAGGCGCGGGCCGCGTTCGCGCTGGCCCGGCTGCACGGCAGGCGCACGCCGGAGGGGGCCCGCGCGGCAGCGGCGGCCCTCGACGAGGCGGCCCGGATGTTCCGGCGCTGCCGGGCGCTGCCCTGGCTGCGCCAAGTGGACGAATCGCGCACCGCCCCGGAGCCGGACCCGGTGCCGGCCGCGCCGGACGCGCCCGCCGCCCTGGGCGTGCTGGCCGCGATGGAGCGTCAGGTCGCCGCGCTCGTCATGGAGGGCGCCACCAACCGGGAGATCGCGGCCCGGCTGTTCATCAGCGTGAAGACGGTGGAGGCGACCCTCACCCGGGTCTACCGCAAGCTCGGGATCCGATCGCGTGTCGACATCGTCCGATTGGCGGCAGGTCGCCGCGCGCCCTGAGCGGCGCTCTTGTTAACTGAACCGGACCGAGGGTTTTCCCTCACCCAACCCCCTAGGGGGTTCCCTCATTGGGAGCCGAGGGTTCCGGGTCCTAGCGTAAAGGGCGTGCCGCTCGCCCGGGCATACGGGGGTCGGTCCCGCGACCCCCGTGCAACCCCACCCGCGCGACCCCCCACCGGTGCAACCCACTGAGGAGACTCATGTTCGGGCTCACACGTGTCAGACAGACCGCCGCGACCCTGGTGGCCACCGCCGCCGCAGCGGCGACCGCGCTGCTCGCCTCCCCCACGGCGAGTGCCGCACCCCAGCCCATCGTCGGCGGTACGACCACCACGACGACCGCGTACCCGTTCATGATGCAGATCACGGACGCGTCCCAGAACCAGTTCTGCGGCGGCACCCTGGTGGCGCCCAAGAAGGTGGTGACGGCCGCGCACTGCATGGTCGGGGAGACCACGAGCAGCATCCGCGTGGTCGGCGGCCGGACGTACCTGAACGGCACCAACGGCACGGTGAGCCGGGTGAGCAGGATCTGGATCAACCCGGACTACACGGACGCCACCAACGGCGACGACGTGGCCGTGCTGACCCTGTCGACGTCGATGCCGTACACCCCGGCGTCGTACGTCTCCTCCTCCCAGACGGGCGTGTACGCGGCCGGCACCACGGCCCGCATCCTCGGCTGGGGCACCACCTCGGAGAACGGCAGCTCCTCCAACCAGCTGCGGACCGCGACAGTCCCGATCGTGTCCGACTCCAGCTGCCGTACCTCCTACGGTTCGGACTTCGTCCAGTCCGACATGGTCTGCGCCGGATACACATCCGGTGGCGTCGACACCTGCCAGGGCGACAGCGGCGGTCCCCTGCTCATCGGGGGCGCCCTGGCAGGGATCACTTCCTGGGGCGAGGGGTGCGCGGAGGCCGGTTACCCGGGTGTCTACACCCGGCTGACCACCTTCTCGGACCTGGTGACCGCGCAGGTCAACTCGTGACCCGGAAGACTTCCCGAGCACCCCTCGGGTAACTGCCAGGGGGCGTTGCGGGCCACCACGAGCGGCCCGCAACGCCCCCTATCCAATGACCCGGCTCACGCCGTGCGGCGGTCGGTGGCGGAGCCGAAGCCCAGCCAGGTGTGCCGGTTGCCGGCCCAGCACCAGCCCACCTTGGGGGCGTTGCGGCGCTCGCGGCCGTCCCGACCGGTGCCGTTGCTGATCCAGAGCGCCGGGGTACGGGCGTCCAGGGCGCCGCCGGCCTTGCGCAGCCGGGAACCGATGGTCATGAAGCAGTGGTTCCGCTGCAGGACGGCGGGCTGCTGCAGCACCCAGTGGATGCCCTCGGCCAGCAGCAGCGGGGTACGGCCCTCCGCGGTGACGGCGGGCAGCGCCTCGTCCGGGCTCCAGTTGGCCATCCGGTCGCCGCGGTCGAGTCCGGTCAGGACGTAGAGCGGGGCGTGGGGCAGCGCGAGCGTGTCCAGCGGGGTGAAGAGGTCGACGTCGGACATGTCGCCGACCACGAAGCCGGGCTTGCCGTCGCGACGGAGCAGCGGCGCGAGGGCGGAGGCCGGGGCGCGGTCGGGATGCACGGCGAGCAGCACACCGCCGTCGGCGTCTTCGGCGGCCCCGGCGCGGGCGGCGAAGGCACGCACCCCGGCGGCGGGCAGCCCGGCGATCGCGTGCACCCCCAGCTCGATCAGGCGTTCGGCCTGGGCGCGGAGGGCCGGGAGTGCGGGGACGGCGGGGAGAACGGTGGCGGGTGCGGGCGTGGTGTCGGGCACGATGCTCCCAGGGGTGGCGACATGAGCGGACCCAGGGGCAACGCCGTCCATCGCCGGAACGTTCCCGTCCGTCTGCGGCCGGCGCCACCGGGTGCCCTCATCGCCGTACGACGTCCCCGAACCGGATGTCGTGCGCGGTGCCCGGGTGCATGACGGTCAGCATCCGCTCCCCTTCCGCGGTCACCTCCTCCCGCTGGGCCCTGGTCGGCTCGTCGAAGGTCTCGATGACGAGGGTGCCGCCGTCGAGCTTCCACAGACCGGCGAGGAAGCCGTCGACCAGCAGGGTGCGGTGGGCCTGGTTGCCCTGCCAGCCGCGGCCGCGGTGGGCGGGCGGTACGACACGGGTGCGGTCGGCGTGGGCGAGCAGGAGGTTGTCGAACTCGGGGAGGAAGCGGGGCGGCGCCGGGGTGTCCGGGTGGGGGCGCGGCGCGTCGGGCAGGTCGAACAGTTCCACGCCGTTCGGGTCGCGGAAGGTCGTCAGCCGGGGGCGCAGCCGTTCGAAGGCGGCCTTGAGGCGGGTGAGCCCGGCCCAGGTCTGCATGTCCCGCACCGACGCGGGACCGAAGGCGGCCAGGTAGCGCAGGACCACCGCGTCCGGTGCGGGCGCCGGTTCGGCGGGGCGGCCCAGCCAGTGCTCGACGGTGGTCAGGGCGACCTGCCCGCTCTCCTCCCACAGCCCACGCGGGGTGACCTGGACGAGCGGCAGTGTGCAGCGGGCCGCGACGGCGAGGGCCCGCGGGTCGGCGTCCGGCCACTCGGTACCGAGCGCCTGCCGCAGCCCGGCCATGGTCCGCGGCTCCGCCTCGACCAGGTCACGGGCGACGGCCGCGAGACGGTCGAGGTCGACACCGGCGAGGCCCGTACGGAAGTTCCCCAACTCCCGGTCCCGCGCGGGCTGGACGAAGGGCCGCAGGGTGAGGCAGTCGTCGGCGGTGTGGGTGTGGATCGTGGACCGCAGGGTGACCATCCGGGCCACCTCCCGCCCGGCCATCAGCGCGGACAGCCGCCCCGGCGCGAAACCCTCCAGCCGGGCCGCGAGCGCGTAGTACGGCGGCTTGGTGTTCTGCGCCTGGAGCCCGACGAGATGGCCCACCACGTCCCGGACCGACCGCCCGGACCGGCGCAGCAGAAGCTGCCGGGCGAGCGTGGCCCGGTTCAACGCCCGCACCCCCAGAACCGACCCGCCCACCGCCGCACCGCCCCGCTTCCCACCGCTTTCGGTCATGACGGCACGCTAGCGGTCACCCGGCAACCACCTTGCGCATTGTCCGGATTCAGCGGCCGCCGACTGGCTGCCATCGTTGGTTCGAGGACTGGTACGGCGTGAGCCAGGTCCTCGCATCCCGGCCGCCGTCCACCTCGACTCGGGACAGCGCGACCAGGCCCGAGCCGCCCTGCTGGAAGCCGCCGACGCCTGCGCACGCGTCGCCGCGCACCCCGAAGTGGCCCGGGCGCGGGCTCGCGCGGAAGAGCTCGCCTGACCGCTGCCCGCGATGCAGGCACGCCCGGGGGAATGCCCGCGGCCCGCCCGGTGTCGTACGAAGAGATCAAGGACTTGGCGGAAGGAGCGGGTGTGCGCGAGGCGTTGGTGCTGGGTGGCGGTGGGGTCGGGGGAATCGCCTGGATGACGGGGGTGCTGGCGGGGCTCGCCGATGCGGGGCGGGACGTGACGGGGGCCGGGCTGCTGGTGGGGACCTCGGCCGGGTCGACCGTGGCGGCTCAGCTGGGCAGTGGGCTGGGTCTGGAGGAGTTGTACGCCCGGCAGGTCGACCCTGCGGTGCAGGCCGCGGAGATCATGGCCGAGATGGATCTGGAGAAGTTCGCCGCGGAGATCGGTGCCGCCACCGCATCGGCCGCGTCGATACCCGAGTTGCGACGTGCGGTCGGGCAGGTGGCGCTGGCGGCGCGGACGGTTTCCGAGGCGGAGCGGCGTGCGGTGATCGAGTCCCGGCTGCCGGCCCACGGGTGGCCGGAGCGGGCGCTGAAGGTGGTCGCGGTGGACGCGGAGAGCGGTGAACCGCGCGTCTTCGACCGGGACTCGGGCGTGTCCCTGGTGGACGCCGTCGCGGCGAGCTGTGCCGTGCCGGGAGTGTGGCCGCCGGTGACGATCGGCGCACGCCGGTACGTGGACGGCGGGGTGCGGTCCGTCGCCAACGTCGACCTCGCCGCCGGTGCGGACCGGGTGCTGGTGCTGGTGCCGCTGGGTGTCACCGAGCCGTTCCCCAGCGAGCAGCCGCTTCAGCAGTCGGTGGCGGAGCTGCGCGGCCGGGGTGCCGAGGTCGTGGTCGTCGCACCCGACGAGGCGTCGGCCGCGGCGATCGGCGACAACCCGCTCGACCCGGCCACCCGCCGCCCGGCCGCCGAGGCGGGCCGCGCCCAGGGCCGGCAGCTCACCCTTCCCTGGGACCGGGGCTGAGCGCACCTGCCGGACGCCACCCTCCGCCCCGGCCCACGGCACCGTCCGGGCACACGCCGACCTCCCGGTGACGCCTCCGCCACCGCGCGCGGTCCGACGCTGCCAGCCGGCGTACGGTCCCTCCGGCGGCGGCTCGCTCGCCGGCGAACGCCCGCTTCCGGCGCACCGGTCCCCGGGTCCCGGTTCCTCCCCGGTGATCGGCGCGCGTGGCGCCCGCCGGGACCCCTCACGGTGCGCGGTCGCACACCGACGGCAGCCAGGTCAGGTCGCCGGTGGCGCTGAGGGTGTCCAGGGAGCGGAGGAGGGTGTCCAAGTGGTCGGGGTGGGCCAGGAATTCGATCGTGGCCTCGGCGAACGCGTCGCGTACCGCGGGCGGCATCGCGTCGGAGGCGTCGAAGCAGCGCACCTCGCCCCGGTCGCGGAGGGTGCGGGCCAGGGAGCGGCGCCAGTCGGGGCCGGTGTCGCCGGGTCCGGGCCGGACCCCGGTGTGGACGGAGAAGCCGGACTCCTTGTCGCTCCAGGCGCGTTGGGCGTCGGCTGAGGCCAGGTGGCGGATCAGCTTCTTGGCCTCCGGGGTGGCGTGCAGCAGGGCGACGAGGTCGCCGGAGACCTCCCACGCGTGGGTGCCGGCGGCCCCGGGGATCAGCTGGGCGGAGGGGACGTAGCGGCCGTCGGCCCGCTGCCAGGCGGGCCGGCCGCGGATGAACGAGGCCTGGTGTTCGAGTGTGCATCCCCGTGGACGCGCGGTCACCGGCTCCGACGCCTCCTCGTACGGCGTCTTCAGGACCCGCCGGACCAGTTCCTGGTCGCCGGCCCCGACCAGCCGGCCCCAGGCGGTCCACGCCGCCTTCACCTGCGGGGACCGCCAGGACAGATCACCGCGCGCCCACTTCTCGTAGACCTCCGCGCCGTACCGCTGGAGCAGGATGTCCTCGATCCAGTCGGTGCCGGGCCAGCCGCTGGTGGCGCCGGAACCCATGCCGACGCACCACTCGGCCGGCCGGCGCGCCGCGCGTCCGCGCTGCCGCTCGCCGGTATCGGCCGGGTACCAGACGATGCTCTTCAGGTCGGCCTTGAGCGGGAACCAGTACACGTGCCCGTCGGCGAGCGGCATGGCCCAGGACGGGCCGAAGTCCTTGGGGTCCACCAGCTGTTCGAGCGGGGCCAGGTGCTTCTGCCGGGCGTACTCGGCGAGTTCGCCGGGGCCGGTGAGCACCACCACGTCCGGCGGCGTCCCGGCCTCGACGTCGGCGCCGAGCACCTGGCTCTCGGCGTTGCTGCCCTGGTAGTCGACGTGGATGTGGTACTTCCGCTCGAAGGGCTCGACGACCGCCTGACGGAAGTGCTTCTCGTCCTCGCCGGTCCAGTTGGCCAGCAGCGTGACGGTCGGCTCGTCCCCGAGGGCGCGTACGCCCACCACGACGGCCGCCGCCAGGAGGGCCAGGCAGCTCGCCACCACCGTGACCGTGCGGACCAGGCGGCGGGAGGGGCGCGGCCGGGGGCTCGGGGCGGCCGCCGCAGGGCCGCCGGGGGGCGCGCTCACCGGGGCCTGAACCGGTAGTCGTCGATGTGCCGCCGCAGGCCCGTCTCGGCCAGTGCCATGAGCAGGACGCCTCCTATCAGGATCCACACCGCCGCCGCCGCGCGGAATCCGGTGTGCGCCAGGTACGAGGCGGTGTCCCGCCCCGCGTCGGGGATGAGCCGCCCGGGCAGCGGGCGGTCGAGCAGGTGCCGGGTGTCCGTCATGCCCTGCCGGGTCCACACGGTGAACAGCACGGCGACCACGAAGCCCGCGGTCAGCAGGGCCAGCGCGGCGAGGAGTTGGCGGTTGTAGCGGCGCCGGAAGCGGTGCCGGAGGAAGCGCTGGGTCTCCAGCAGCGCGGCCGCGAGGGCGAGGGTCAGCAGCAGGGTGACGCTCCAGGCGAGCCAGAGCAGCGGGCCGAACGAGGTCTGCCGGTGCACCGCGGCCCGCTGCTGCCGTTGCAGGGCCTTCAGGCGGTCCTGTATTCCGGAGCCCTTCTCCGTCAGGATGCTGGTGGCATAGCTGAGGTACGCCTCGCGCAGCACGCTGCCGTCCGGCTGGAGCTGGGACTGCTGGACCTTGACGGCGTAGACGGTGATCAGCCCGGCGATCGTCTGCAGGGCCTGGCGACCGGCCGGCCCGCCGAGGTCGTCGTCGGCGGCGGCGGCCGACAGGCTCTGCACGGCGACCGAGATCTGCTTCTGGAAGTCGCTGGTCGGCGCCGGCGCGCCGGCGTCCTCCCGGGCCTGGCCGAGCGCGTACAGCGCCGTGTCGAGAGACAGCACGGACGGGGCGCTGGAGGTGCGCAGCGGGTTCGCGTCGCCGTGCACGCCCTGGTACGACACGAAGAGGGACAGCGTGAGCAGGGCCGACAGGTTCAGCAGCAGGCGGTGGCGGACGGCGAGGTCGTGGGCGGTCGTGCTCCCGCCCTCCCGCGGGCGCTGCCCGGCGCCGGGCAGCCAGGCGAACAGGCGGGCGAGCAGGCGGGGCGCCGGGCCGGGGGCACCTCGGTCGGTCGGGCGCGTGCGCGGGTACGGCGATGAGGGGGTCACGCCTCCTCCGCCGCCCCCACCGCGGGCCGGGCCGGGGACCGCGCCTCCCCCGCCGGGGGCCGGGCCGGGGGCCGCGCCTCCTTCCGCGCCCGCGCCAGGTGCCGTACCTCTGCCGGTGCTCATGCGGGCGACCTCCTCAGCAACCTGCCGCAGTCGCCCCCGCAGTAGACGGAGTCGGCCGGGCCGAGCCATCGGCAGTCCGGGCATTCGACGAGCCCGTCGGGGCGGACGGGGAAGGCGGGTTCGGCGGAACCGGCCGGGGCGGCGGCACCCGCGGGCTGAGCGCTCCCGGGCGAGGCGGCGCCCCCGGGCGGAGCGCTTCCGGGCGGCGCACCGCCGTCGGTGCGTGGCCCGCCAGGGTGGGGCCGGGCCGGCGGGGCGGCCGTCGGCGGTTCCGGTGGGGTCGTCAGGGCGCTGGAGAGGATGAGGTGCTGCCAGTCGACGTCCTTCAGGCCGCTGCGCACGCGGCCGGTGCCCGGTGCGGTCTCGATCAGCCGGAGCGCGCCGAGCAGTTGGGCGTCGCCCAGTTCGCCGGCCAGGGCGAGGGCGCGGGCGAGTTCGCGGTCCGCGGTGTCGCGGCCGTCCGCGCCGCGCAGCCAGGCCCGGTAGGCGTGGGCGACGGCGGCGCTCGCCTGCTGGTACAGCTCGTGCCGGCGGACCCCGGGATGCTGCCGGGAGGCGTCGAGCGGATTGTCGGTCCAGCGCACCAGGACGGGCTGCGGTGCGGGCAGCCGTACGGGCCGGCCGAAGTCGGGTACGACGATCTCGACGGCGGCCAGCTGGAGGTCCTCGCCGGTCTCACGGCCGGTCGGGTCGGCGGTGAGGACGACCTGGAAGTGCCGTACCTCCTCGCCCCAGGCGCGGGTGACGTACTCGGCACCGCGACCGCCGGGACCGGCCGGGACACAGGGCAGTTCCTGCTCGTTCGGCACGACCTGTTTGACCTGGCGGATCACCGTGCCGGGGGTGGGGGTGAGCCGGATGCGCAGTTCCGGTACCGCCGTGCCGAGCAGGCCGGCCACCAGCTCCTCGTACGCGGAGGTCAGTTCGTTCTCGGCGCGGACGGCGCGGGCGCGGCCGTGCAGCCGCCGGGTGATGCGCAGCAGCAGTTCGGCGTCCCAGTCGTCGCCGATGCCCCAGGCGTCGCAGACGAACCGGCCCTCGCAGGCGTCGAGGGCGGTGTCCAGGGCCATGGCGGCCCGGTCGTCGTGCTCGTTGCGCCCGTCGGTGAGCAGCAGGACGTGCTTGACGGGGGCGGGCTGGTCCTTGAGCAGCCGGCGGGCGAGGTCGAGCCAGGTGCCGATGGCGGTGCCGCCGTCCGCGTCCAGGATCCGTACGGCCCGTTCGGCGGCCTCGCGTTCGGCGGGCCCGGCGACGGCGAGTACGGCGCTGCCGGATCCGGGGTGGACCAGGGTGGCGTCGAACCGGCCGGAGAGCACGGCGAACGCGGTGCCGTCGGGCAGCATCCGGACCGCCGCGACGGTGGCGTCCTTGGCGGCGTGCAGTTTGGCGGCGGGGTGGAGCATGGAGCGCGAGGTGTCGACGATCAGCACCTCGGCGAGGGCGGGCCCGGTACCGGGCGCGGGCGCGCCGGTGCGTCCCGGGCGGACCTGGCCGCCCCTCACCCCGATCTCCAGGATGGCGTGCATCTCCCGGTCGGCGTGCCGCCCGGCCGGGTCCGGCACGACGGGCAGTTCCTTCTGCTGGCCGACCGCGAGGGTCACCTCGGTCTCCTCGGCCACGGTCATCGCTGCCTCTTCCCAAGTGGTCCAGAAAGGTTGTCCCCTCCGGGTGTTGCGCTCCCTGAGGGCCGTGCGGGTCAGAACGTGGTCATGGGCCGGACCGCGTGGGCCAGGTCGAGGAGCCGGCCGTGTTCCCCGGCGGTGCGGGCCTGGGCGGCCAGCTGCCGGAAGGAGTGCTCCAGCCGGGTGCGCAGGCCGTCCTCGTCCCCGGGTCCGAGGAGGTCCCCGGCGGGGAAGTCCGGCCCCCAGCCCTGTGCGGGCCGGCCGTGCAGGGCGTTCTCGCGGACCTCGGCGACCAGCCGGGCCCGGGACTCGCCGCTCGCGGCGCCGCCGTCCAGGCGCAGTTCGGGCAGCCGCCGGGCGGCGTCCCGCAGGCCCGCGGGGGTGGGCGGGTGGCCGTGCAGGATGCCGGCGCGGATGCGGACGGCAGCGATGCGGGCGGCGTCGTAGTGCCGGGAGGTGGCGGGGACCTCGTCGAGGACGTGCACGGCGGCGTCCCGGTCGCCGCCGGCCAGGTGGCCGCGGGCCAGACCGAACGCGGCGGCGGTGTGCGCTGAGTCCCGTTTCCAGACCGCCTCGTAGTAGCGCATGGCCCGGGCCGGGCGACTGCCGTCGGCGGCCGCGGGACCGGTGTGTTCGGCGCAGTAGCCGAGGGCGAGCTTGGGCACGTACTCGCCGGGCAGGGCGCGGTAGACGGCGTCGAAGCGGGCGCCGGCCGGCTCCACCTCGCCCTTGCTGAGGTGCAGGACGCCGTGGTGCCAGGCGATCCGCCAGTCGTGGGCGGCTCGTTCGCCGAGCTGGGTCTCGGCCTCGGCGAGCCAGTTCTCCGCCGCCTGCTGCTCGCCCTTCCTGAGGTAGGCGCGGCACAGCCACAGCGCGGTCTCGGGGGTGCCGAGGCGGGACTCGCGGGGCCACTGCCGGGCGACCCGGTCGGGGGCGTCGGGCGGGAAGGTGTCCAGCAGCAGGGCGGCGCCGTCGTCGGGGTCGGGGACCGGCTCGGGCAGGGCGCCGGCCACCTCGGCGGCGGCGGGCGGGGAGACGTCCAGGCCGGCGGGCTGTCCGTCGGGGCGTGCGGTCCAGTGGTCCAGGGCGGGGATGGCACCGAGTCCGGCGTCGAGGCTGGCGCCGGAGGCGCGGAACCGGGTCGAGCTCTCGGGCAGTTGCTCGCCGAACTGCAGGGAGCGGAACTCGCGGAGCACTTCCCACAGTTGGCGGGACATCTCGGCGGCCGAGCGGAACCGGGCGCGGGGTTCGGCGTGGGTGGCGCGGGCGATGAGGCGGCGGAAGGAGTCGGGGGCGAGGCCGCGGGCGGGTTCGGTGCCGCGGGCCAGGGCCTGGAGGGTCATGCCGACGGTGTACAGGTCGCTGTCGACGTGCCAGCCGCGCCGGTCGATCTCCTGCTTGGGCGGGGCGAAGCCGGCCGTGTAGACGTAGGCGGAGGTGCGGTCGCCGATGGCGCGGACGGCGCCGAGGTCGATGACCTTGACGGCCCGGCCGAAGTGGATGACGTTGGCGGGCTTCATGTCGCAGTAGAGCAGGCCGCGTTCGTGCATGTACTGCAGGGCGCCGAGGATCTTGCAGCCGTAGGTGAGGACGTGGTCGAGGCGGGGGCGGCCGTGGAAGATCCGTTCGATGTCGTCGGCGTCGAAGAGCTGCTGCAGGGAGCGGCCGCCGATGTAGTCCATGACGAGGTAGCCGGTGGGTGAGCGGCCGGCGGCCCGGTCCTCGGCGTAGGTGATGATGCGGACGATGTCGGGGTGGTGCAGGTCGGTGAGGGAGCGGCGTTCCTCCACGGCGGCGCGGCGGGCGAGCGCGTCGTGCACGTTGATCTGGCCCTTGAGGACGACCCGGTGGCCGTCGGCGCGGGTGTCCTCGGCGAGGTAGACCCAGCCGAGGCCGCCGTGGGCGAGGCAGCCGAGGACCTTGTAGTGGTCGGCGACGACGTCGCCCTTGGCGAGCTGGGGCAGGAAGGAGTAGGGGGTGCCGCAGCGGGGGCAGCGGCCGGTGGCGCGGGCGGGCTGGCCGCCGTAGCCGATGCCGATGGTCATGGTGCAGCCGTCGGCGCCGCAGCGGCGGCCGCCGGTGGGCGGGCGGGGGTCCTCGACGAGCACGTCGTCGGGAACGGGGACCTCGGGCAGGACGACCAGGCCGTGCTGGTCGAGTTCGCCGATCCCCGCGACGGCGTGCACGGCGGCCGGCCCGGGGGCCTCCTCGTCGGTGCGGGACACGGGCCGGGCCCGGGGCGCGGTGTGCGGCTCGGCGTGCCGGTGACCGCAGGTGTCGCAGTAGCCGGTGCCCATGATGTGCCCGGCGCAGCCGGCTCGCAGGCACGAGGTCACGAGGCGCCCTCCTCTCCGGGTGCGGTGGTGGAGCAGAAGCCGACGAACCGTTCGACGGCGGCCTCGGCCCGTTCGATGTCGCAGGGGGTCTGCCGCAGCAGCGACACGGCGTGTTCGTAGAGCCGGTACGCGGCCATGACCCGGTCGCCGTGCGCGGCGGCCCGCTGCCGGCACAGCGGCCACTCGGCGCCGACGCGGCCGAGGAGTTCCTCGCGGCGGCGCAGCCGGGCGTCGAGCAGGCCGATGACCTTCTCCAGGCGGCGCCGGCGGCGGCCGACGGCCTCCTCGAAGGTGAACAGCAGCCCGGCGCGGGCCGGTTCGCGTTCCTGGTCGGGGATGTGGGCGACCCAGGCGCGCAGCATCCGGCTGCGGCGTACGCCGGCCTCGGCCCGGTCGAGCAGCGGGCGACTGCCGGGCGCGGGCAGCACCCGGTGCCGGCGGTCCTCCAGCGCGGGGCCCAACTCGCTGGTGATCCGGTCGAGTTCGGTGTGCAACCGGGTCCAGCGGTCGCGCAGCGGGCGGTGAACGAGGGTCTCGGCGGCCCGGGTGGCGGGCTCACCGGGGTCGCGGAACGCCAGCAGCAGCCGGGCGCCCTCGCGGGCGAGCCGGTCCAGCAGGACGAGCAGGGCGTCGGGGTCGGCGGCCTGGTCCACCGCGACGAGTACGGCGGCGAGCGGGACGCGCAGGGTGCCGAGCCGTTCGGGCCGGGGGTCGTCGCGGATGCCGAGGCGTTCGGCGATGCGGTCCATGACCTGGCCGGCCGTCAGTCCGTCGACGTCCAGGGCGAGGTCGTGGGCGCCGGCGGGCGGTACGGTCTCGGGCGGGTCGTGGCTGACGGCGCTGGTGTTGCGATGGGTGCGCAGTTCGCGGTCGGCGAGGGTGACGGCCCGTTGCAGGGTCCAGGCGCGGTCGCCGCGGGCGGGGACGACGGTGACGAGCACCGGCCAGCCCTCGCCGCGGAACCAGGAGGCGAGTTCGGTGGCGAAGGGGACGTCGAGCCGGCCGGCGGCGGGGCCGGTTCCGGTGCGCAGCCGCGGGTCGACGGCCTCGGCTCCGTCGGTCCAGGCGGCGACCTGCGGCAGGTGACTGAGGATGGTCTCGGTGGGGCTCATGTAGCTGAAGGCGGAGCCCGGTCCCTCGTCCACGCTCAGGACGATGCCGATGACCTGGTCGGTGGCGTGGTCGACGACACCGCCGCCGCTGAAGCCGGGGGCGGCGAGTTCGCCGGGGGTCAGGGGGCGCAGCTGGACCTGGCTGTCCCGGCCGCGGGCGGCGACCAGGGTGGCGCCGTGCCAGCGTCCGCCGTCGTCGCCGTCCGGGAAGCCGTACATGCTGACGGGTCCGTGCGGGGCGGCCAGCCGGTGAAGACGGGTGGTGTGTTCGGCGGGCAGCGGTGCGGTCAGGCGCAGCAGGGCGAGGTCGCCGCTGCGGTCGCCGAAGGCGTCCTCGCGCTGGGGCACGTGTTCGTCGGGCCGGACGGTGGCGGCCACGGCGTCCAGGCCGGGGACGCCGACCAGGCGGACGGTGTAGTGGTGGCCGGGGCTGACGACATGGCCGGCGGTGAGCACCCGCTCAGGGGCGAGCAGGACGCCCGCGCCGAGGACGCGCCCGTCCGGTGTCTCGATGCGGGCGATCCAGGGCGGTGTCCGTAAGCGCGATGCGACGACTCGCTCCCCCGTGCGCGTCATGGTCCTGAGGTTACTCCGCGTGCCCGGCCGGTACCACTGGTGTGCACGGGGACGTTGCGGACGGACGGGTTCACCACCCCAGGGACTCGAACGCGTGCACTATACACGCGGTGTATAGTCCGGGCATGCCTCTTTCGACCGACACGATCTCCACGCCGGCGCACGCGACCAGGAAGATGCGCGGAACGGGCCGGAGGTTCCGCGGATGGGCGCTCGCGTCCGCCGCGGCCTGCCTGACGCTGGCCCTGACCGGCTGCGCGCAGGTCGACACGACCGCACCGAGCACCGCCCGCGCCGAGCCGGCGCACGGGGCTCCGGCGAAGTTCGGGACCGTCGACTGCCGCGAGGCCAGGTGCATCGCGCTCACCTTCGACGCGGGACCCAGCGAGAACTCGGCGCGGCTGCTGGACGTCCTGAAGGAGAAGAAGGTGCCGGCCACCTTCTTCCTGCTCGGCAAGCGGCACATCGAGAAGTACCCGGAGCTGGTGAAGCGGATGGCGGCCGAGGGGCACGAGGTCGCGAGCCACACCTGGGACCACAGGATACTCACGCGGATATCCGACGCGCAGATACGCGAGGAGCTGAAGCGGCCGAACGACGCGATCGAACGGCTCACCGGGCGCAAGCCGACGCTGATGCGCCCGCCGCAGGGCCGTACCGATGCCGATGTGCACCGGATCTCCAAGGAGCTCGGCCTCGCGGAGGTGCTGTGGAGCGTGACCGCCAAGGACTACACGACCGACGACTCGGCGCTCATCACCAAGCGCGTCCTCGACCAGTCGTCCCGGGACGGGATCATCCTGCTGCACGACATCTACCCCGGGACCGTGCCGGCCGTGCCCGGCATCATCGACGCGCTGAAGGCGCGCGGCTACGTGTTCGTGACGGTTCCTCAGCTGCTGGCGCCCGGCAGGGCGGAACCCGGCAAGGTGTACCGCCCGTAGGGCCGTTCAGAACACCACCGTCCAGCCCGCGCGGGCGGCCTGTTCGGCGGTGTAGGAGACACCGTGGACCTTCAGGCCGGCCGCGTCCAGGAGGGACACCTCCCCGCCGTGGTCGCCGTGTCGGGCCTCGGCGCCGAGCGGCACGGTGAGGCAGGCGCCGGGCGCGAGCGGGCCCGCGGCCTGCACCGGCGCCCCGTGGCCGAGGCGGCCGACGACGCGCCACCCGGTCAGGTCGACGGCGTCCGGCGAGGCGTTGAGCAGGGTCACGGTCTCCGCACCGGGGGCGCGACCGGCCGGGTTCACCAGCGCCGCGACGATCCGCACCGGCTGCACGGCGGGCGTGGGCCGGGTGCCGTCGACGTGTTCCAGGGTGTGCCCGGTGGTGTCGTCGGTGTGCCAGGACTGGCTCTGGAAGGCCAGGAAGATGCCGACCCAGCGGGACTGGCCGGGGAAGCGCAGCAGGAATCCGCCGTCCTGCCACACGCCGTCGTCGCCACGGAACCGCTGGCTGTTGCCCTGGTTCATGTGGACGTCGTGCACGCCGTTGCCCGGCAGGAACCCGAACACCTTGTCCTTGCGGGCCGGTTCGGGACCGAAGCGGGAGCCGAAGACGTACAGCCGCGCCGACGGGTCGGCCACCGCACGCTGCACGTAGTGGTCGAGCAGGTCGGCCAGGTCGTTGTCGGGGCCCGCGACGTCCGGCGGGAGGGTGCGCATCCCGGCCGGGTCGAAGAGGTTGCCGCGCACGAAGTCGAGGTTCTGGCCGCCGGGGCCGGACGGCAGGGTGTTCCAGCCGCCGGGCAGGCCCTCCAGGCGGGCGGTCAGCGGGTGCCGGAAGTCGTCGGCGACCAGGTAGAGCAGCTCGGAGGGGTACTCCTGCGAGAGCACGTTCACCGCCGCGCGGTAGTGCGTGCCCTGGTCGTCCGTGAGGTGGATCTGGTAGTGCGGTGTGTGGCTCGCGCCCTCGCGCCTCGTGTCGACGGCGCGGGCGATCAGAACGCCGTAGTTCTTCAGCGGCATGACGATCAACTCCCCCGTGCGGCAGGCGTGTTGCCCGGCCGATGGCAGGAAGACTGGAAGTCGGTGGCGGGAAGACCGGGAGCAGGACGTGTCGCCCGCGCCGCGCACCGGCTGTTCCAGGATACGTCTGCTCGCCGGCACCTGCTACGCGGGCGGCCCGGGGCGGCGGGTGAACACGCAGGTGACCGGCGCGCATTGCCTACGATCGTGCCGTGCCCACCATCTCTTTCGAACGTACGGCCCCCCTCCCGCCCGAGGAGGCCTGGCGCCGGCTCACGGACTGGCCCCGCCATGCCGGCGCGGTACCGCTGACCCGGATCAGGGTGCTCACACCCGGGCCGACCCGCGAGGGCACGCGCTTCGTGGCCCGGTCGGGGCTCGGGCCGCTCGCTCTGGACGACGTCATGGAGGTGACCGTCTGGCGTCCGCCGGCCGGCGGCGAGGCCGGCCTGTGCCGCCTGGAGAAACGCGGCCGGGTGATCCTCGGCTGGGCGGAGATCGAGGTCCATCCGGGCTCCGGAGGCCGCAGCCGCGTGGTCTGGCGCGAGGAGCTGCGGGTCCGCTTCCTGCCCTCCGCCTTCGACCCCGCCCTGAGGTCGGCCTCCCTCCACCTGTTCGGCCGCGCGGCCGGCCACCTGCTCAAACGGGGCTGAGCCACGGGCCGCTGTTCAGTCCTTGCGGCCGGTCAGCGCCACCGTCACGCCCAGGCCGATCATCGTCAGGCCGCCCGTGCCGCCGACGGCGGACAGGCGGCGGGGGGAGCGGGCGAACCAGGTGCGGGCGGAGGAGGCGGCGAGGCCCCAGACGCCGTCGGAGATCACCGCGATGGCGTTGAAGACCAGCCCGAGCAGCAGCATCTGCACCGGGACGTGCCCCTGCGCCCGGTCCACGAACTGCGGCAGCACGGCGGCGAAGAACACCATGGTCTTGGGGTTGGCCACGCCGACCGCGAACCCCTCCCCCAGGGTGCGCAGGCCCCCGTGCGCGGGGCCGGACTCCGCGACGGCGGCCCGCAGCGAGCCGCGCTGCCGCCACGCCTTGACTCCGAGGTATACCAGGTAGGCGGCACCGGCGAGCTTGAGGGCGGTGAAGACGAGGACCGAGCGCTCGACGACCGTTCCGACGCCGAGCGCCACGGCCACGACGAGCACGTACGCGCCGAGCGTGTTGCCGGCGACCGTGGTCAGCGCGGCCCGGCGGCCGTGCGCCAGGGCCCGTCCGATCACGAACAGGACGCTCGGGCCGGGGACCACGATGAGCAGGAAGGACAGGGCCGCGAAGGCCGCCAGCCGGTCGGGGGACACCATGCCGTCATGGAACACAGCGGCGACGGCGGCCGGCAAACACTTTTCAGGCGACCGAGCCGATCCGCGGCGCCGACGGCGCGGCCGTGTCGTGGTGGATGGGGGTGTGGGCGCCGGTCAGCGACACCCCGCTGCCACCGCGCCGGCCGGCGACGATCTCCGCCGCGATGGACAGCGCCGTCTCCTCGGGCGTCCGGGCGCCGAGGTCGAGGCCGATCGGGGAGCGCAGCCGGGCCAGCTCCAGCTCGGTGACGCCGACCGCGCGCAGCCGCGCGTTGCGGTCCAGGTGGGTCCGGCGGGAGCCCATGGCGCCGACGTAGGCGACCGGCAGGCGCAGCGCCAGCTTCAGCAGCGGTACGTCGAACTTGGCGTCGTGGGTGAGGACGCACAGGACCGTACGGCCGTCCACCTCGGTGCGCTCCAGGTACTCGTGCGGCCACTCCACGACGATCTCGTCGGCCTCGGGGAAGCGGGTACGCGTGGCGAACACCGGGCGGGCGTCGCACACGGTGACGTGGTACCCCAGGAACTTGCCGATCCGGACCAGTGCCGAGGCGAAGTCGATCGCACCGAAGACGATCATGCGGGGTGCGGGGACGGAGGACTCCACCAGGACCGTCAGCGGGGCGCCGCAGCGTGAACCCTCCTCGCCGATCTCCAGGGTGCCGGTGCGGCCCGCGTCCAGGAAGGCGCCGGCCTCGGCGGCGACCCTGCGGTCCAGCTCGGGGTGGGCGCCGAAACCGCCGTCGTACGAGCCGTCGGGGCGGACCAGCAGGGCCCGGCCCCGCAGCCGCGCCGGGCCCTCGGCGATCCGCGCGACCGCCGCCGCCTCCCCACGGGCGGCGGCGGCCAGCGCGGCCGCGACCCCCGGCCGGGCGGGACCGTCCGCCCGGACCGGGGTGACGAGGATGTCGATGACGCCGCCACAGGTCAGGCCGACGGCGAAGGCATCCTCGTCGCTGTAGCCGAAGCGCTCCAGGACGGTTGCGCCGTCCTCCAGCGCCTGTCGGCACAGCTCGTACACGGCGCCCTCCACGCACCCGCCGGAGACCGAGCCGATCGCCGTGCCGTCGGCGTCCACCGCGAGGGCGGCGCCGGGCTGGCGCGGGGCGCTGCCGCCGACGGCCACCACGGTGGCGACGGCGAAGTCACGGCCCTGCTCGACCCACCGGTTCAGCTCCTCGGCGATGTCCAGCATCTGTCGGTCTCCTCACGGGTTGCGGGATGGACTGCGGGCGGGGGCTAGTGGACGCCCAGCCAGCCCTCGATGGGATGAAGGGCGAAGTAGACGAGGAACACGACCGTCAAACCCCACATGAAGGCGCCGATCTCGCGGGCCTTGCCCTGGGCCGCCTTGATGGCGACGTAGGAGATGACGCCCGCGGCGACACCGGTGGTGATGGTGTACGTGAACGGCATCAGGACGACGGTCAGGAAGACCGGGACGGCGGTCGCGCGGTCCGCCCAGTCCACGTGCCGGGCGTTCATCAGCATCAGGGCGCCGATGACGACCAGGGCGGCGGAGGCGACCTCCTGCGGGACGATCGCGGTGACCGGCGTGAAGAACAGGCAGGCCGCGAAGAACAGGCCGGTGACGACGGAGGCGAGACCGGTGCGGGCGCCCTCGCCGACGCCGGTGGCCGACTCGATGAACACCGTCTGGCCGGAGCCGCCCGCCACACCGCCGATCGCGCCGCCTGCGCCGTCGATGAACAGCGCCTTGGACAGGCCCGGCATCCGGCCCTTGTCGTCGGCGAGGTTCGCCTCGGTGCCGACGCCGATGATGGTGGCCATCGCGTCGAAGAAGCCGGCGAGCACCAGGGTGAAGACGATCATGCCGACGGTCATCGCGCCGACCGTGCCCCAGCCACCGAACTCGACGTGCCCGAAGAGCGAGAAGTCGGGCATCGAGACGGCTCCGTGGAGCTCGGGCGCGCCGTTGGCCCACTGGCCGGGGGCGACGACGCCGAGCCCGTTGAGGACGGCGGCGACGGCCGTGCCGGAGACGATGCCGATGAGGATGGCGCCGGGGACGTTCCGGGCCTGCAGCATGAAGATCAGCAGCAGGGTGCCGGCGAAGAGCAGCACCGGCCAGCCGGTGAGTTCACCGGCGGGGCCGAGGGTGACCGGGGTGGCCTTGCCCTGGTGCACGAAGCCGGACTTGTAGAAGCCGATGAGCGCGATGAACAGGCCGATGCCCATGGTGATGCCGTGCTTGAGCGCGAGCGGGATCGCGTTCATGATCATCTCGCGCAGGCCGGTGACGACCAGCAGCATGATGACCACGCCGTACATCACGCACATGCCCATGGCCTGCGGCCAGGTCATGGCGGGGGCGACCTGCGAGGACAGGACGCCGGAGACGGAGAGGCCGGCGGCGAGGGCGAGCGGAACCCTGCCGACGAAACCCATCAGCAGCGTGGTGAAGGCCGCCGCGAACGCGGTCGCGGTGATCAGCGCCTTCTGGCCGAGCGTGTCCCCCGCCGCGTCCTTGCCGGACAGGATGAGGGGGTTGAGCAGGAGGATGTACGCCATCGCCATGAAGGTGGTGATGCCGCCGCGCACCTCTCGCGCGACCGTGGATCCTCTTCTGGATATGTGGAAGTACCGGTCGAGCCAGGACCGCCCTGCCGGGACGCGGGTGCCATCACCCGCGTCGTCGGCTGCGGTCCTCGGCTCCACTGACTGCTGGGTCATGGTGCCATCTCCCAAGGTTCAAAGGGGCACCCGTACGACTTCCCTGTGGGGTACGGGATTTGGGGAATGGACGACCCGGGGGACGGCCCGAGACGAACGGATTTCCTGGTACTTCAAGGACCGCGAGCGGAGCGGAACTCAAAGGGGGTTCCTCCGGGCGGCGCGTGGAGTGTGTGACGTTCCCTGCGCCGCCCGGAGAGCTGTGGGGGTGCTACGCGGTACCCGTGAGGTGCTCGGGCCGTACCGGAGTGCGGTTGAGCTCCAGCCCGGTCGCGTTCCGGATCGCCGCGAGGACGGCCGGGGTGGACGACAGGGTCGGGGCCTCGCCGATGCCGCGCAGCCCGTACGGGGCGTGGTCGTCGGCGAGTTCGAGCACGTCGACCGGGATGGTCGGCGTGTCGAGGATGGTGGGGATCAGGTAGTCCGTGAAGGAGGGGTTCCTGACCTTGGCCGTCCTGGGGTCGACGATGATCTCCTCCATGACGGCCACGCCCAGGCCCTGGGTCGTACCGCCCTGGATCTGGCCGACGACGGAGAGCGGGTTGAGCGCCTTGCCGACGTCCTGGGCGCAGGCCAGTTCGATCACCTTGACCAGGCCGAGTTCGGTGTCGACCTCGACCACCGCGCGGTGGGCGGCGAAGGAGTACTGGACGTGTCCGTTGCCCTGGCCGGTGCGCAGGTCGAAGGGCTCGGTCGGCCGGTGCCGCCACTCCTCCTCGACCTCCACCGCCTCGCCCTCCAGGACGTCGGCCAGGCCGGCGAGGACCTCGCCGCCGTCGGTGACGACCTTGCCGCCCTCCAGCACGAGTTCGGCGGTGGCCCAGGCCGGGTGGTAGGAGCCGAACTTGCGCCGGCCGATCTCCAGGACCTTCTCGCGCACCAGCTCGCAGGCGTTCTTCACGGCGCCGCCGGTGACGTACGTCTGACGGGACGCGGACGTCGAACCGGCCGAACCGACCTGGGTGTCGGCGGGGTGGATGGTCACCTGGGCGACACCCAGCTCCGTGCGGGCGATCTGCGCGTGGACGGTGACACCGCCCTGGCCGACCTCCGCCATCGCGGTGTGCACGGTCGCGACCGGCTCGCCGCCCACGACCTCCATGCGCACCCTGGCGGTGGAGTAGTCGTCGAAGCCCTCGGAGAAGCCGACGTTCTTGATGCCGACCGCGTAGCCCACACCCCGTACGACGCCTTCGCCGTGCGTGGTGTTGGACAGACCGCCGGGCAGCTGCCGTACGTCGGCGCCCTCGCTGGACTCCCACTGGCGCTCCGGGGGCAGGGGCATCGCCTTGACGCGGCGCAGCAGTTCGGCGACCGGGGCCGGGGAGTCGACCGGCTGCCCGGTCGGCATGATCGTGCCCTGTTCCATGGCGTTGAGCTGCCGGAACTCCACCGGGTCCATGCCGAGCTTCTTCGCCAGCTTGTCCATCTGCGCCTCGTAGGCGAAGCACGCCTGGACCGCGCCGAAGCCGCGCATGGCGCCGCAGGGCGGGTTGTTGGTGTAGAGGGCGATGGCCTCGATGTCGACGTCGTCCACGACGTAGGGGCCGACGGCGAGCGAGGAGGCGTTGCCGACGACGGCCGGGGAGGCGGAGGCGTAGGCGCCGCCGTCCAGGACGATCCGGCACTTCAGGTGTGTGAGCTTGCCGTCCTTGGTGGCGCCGTGCTCGTAGTACAGCTTGGCCGGGTGACGGTGGACGTGCCCGAAGAAGGACTCGAACCGGTTGTAGACGATCTTCACGGGCTTGCCGGTGCGCAGCGCCAGCAGGCAGGCGTGGATCTGCATCGACAGGTCCTCGCGGCCGCCGAACGCGCCGCCGACGCCGGCCAGCGTCATGCGCACCTTCTCCTCGGGCAGGCCGAGGACGGGCGCCATCTGGCGCAGGTCGGAGTGGAGCCACTGGGTGGCGATGTAGAGGTGGACGCCGCCGTCCTCCTCCGGCACGGCCAGGCCGGACTCGGGGCCGAGGAAGGCCTGGTCCTGCATGCCGAAGGTGTACTCGCCCTCGACGATCACGTCGGCGCGCCTGCGGGCCTGCGCCACGTCGCCGCGGACGATCGGCTGGCGGTGGACGACGTTCGGGTGCGGGACGTGGCCGATGTGGTGGTCGTCGCGGTGTTCGTGGACGAGGATCGCGTCGGGCGCGAGGGCCGACTTCTCGTCGGTGATCACCGGGAGTTCGCGGTAGTCGACCTTGATCTTGGCGGCGGCGCGGCGGGCCGTCTCCGGGTGGTCGGCGGCGACGATCGCGACCGGCTCGCCGTGGTGGCGTACCTTGCCGTGCGCGAGGACCGGGGTGTCCCGGATCTCCAGGCCGTAGTTCTTCACCTCGGTGGGCAGGTCGTCGTACGTCATGACGGCGTACACGCCCGGCATGGCGAGGGCCTCGGAGGTGTCGATCGAGAGGATCTCGGCGTGTGCGACGGTGGAGCGCAGGATCTGGCCCCACAGCATGTCCTCGTGCCACATGTCGGACGAGTACGCGAACTCGCCGGTGACCTTGAGGGTGCCGTCCGGGCGGAGCGTGGACTCGCCGATGCCGCCCCTGGTCTTCGAACCCTGCGTGATCTTCGTGGGTGCGCCGTTGGCCGGCATGCTCAGACCCCCTCGGACTGGCGGGCGGCCGCGAGGCGGACCGCGTCCATGATCTTCTCGTAGCCGGTGCAGCGGCACAGGTTGCCCGACAGCGCCTCGCGGATGTCCGCGTCGGTCGGATTCGGGTTGCGCTCCAGGAGTTCGTCGGAGGCGACGAGCAGGCCCGGGGTGCAGAAGCCGCACTGGACCGCGCCGGCGTCGATGAACGCCTGCTGGATCGGGGACAGTTCGGCGCCCTCGCCGGTCTGGGAGTCGGTTCCCCTGGCCTGCCAGCCCTTGGCCTCGTCCAGCGAGGTGCCGCAGGCGCCGGTCGCGCAGCCGCCCTCGGCGCGCTGCTTGGCGTATTCCGCGAGGCCCTCGACGGTCACGACGTCGCGGCCCTCGACCTGACCGGCGGCGACCAGGCAGGAACAGACGGGCACGCCGTCGAGCCGTACGGTGCAGGAGCCGCACTCGCCCTGCTCGCAGGCGTTCTTCGAACCCGGCAGGCCGAGGCGCTCGCGCAGCACGTACAGCAGGGACTCGCCCTCCCAGACGTCGTCGGCCTCCTGCGGACGTCCGTTGACGGTGAAGTTGACTCGCATCACGCAGCTCCCTCGGATGTGCGGCGGGCGCCGCGGTACGACTCCCAGGTCCAGGTCAGCGTCCGGCGGGCCATCACGCCGACCGCGTGCCGGCGGTAGCTCGCGGTGCCCCGGACGTCGTCGATCGGGTTGCAGGCGGCGGAGCACAGGTCCGCGAACTGCTTGGCGACCGACGGGGTGATGATCTTTCCGTTGTCCCAGAAGCCGCCCTCCTCCAGGGCCGCGTTCAGGAACTCCTCGGCGGCCACGGCCCGCACCGGGGTGGGGGCGGCCGAGCCGATGCCGGTGCGCACGGTCCGGGTCCGCGGGTGCAGGGCGAGCCCGAAGGCGCACACGGCGATGACCATGGCGTTGCGGGTGCCGACCTTCGAGTACTGCTGGGGGCCGTCGGCCTTCTTGACGTGCACGGCGCGGATCAGCTCGTCGGGCTGGAGCGCGTTGCGCTTGACGCCCGTGTAGAACGCGTCGATCGGGATCAGCCGGGTGCCGCGGGCCGCCGACGCCACCTCGACCTCGGCGCCGGCCGCGAGGAGGGCGGGGTGGGCGTCGCCGGCGGGCGAGGCCGTGCCGAGGTTTCCGCCGACGCCGCCGCGGTTGCGGATCTGCGGGGAGGCGACCGTGTGCGAGGCGAGCGCGAGGCCCGGCAGCTCGGCACGGAGGTTCTCCATGATCCCGGTGTACGGGACGGAGGCACCCAGCCGTACGGTGTCCTCGCCGACCTCCCACTCGTAGAGGTCGCCGATGCGGTTGAGGTCGAGGAGGTACTCGGGCCGGCGGTGGTCGAAGTTGATCTCGACCATCACGTCGGTGCCACCCGCAATCGGCACAGCGGTGGGGTGCTCGGCCTTCGCGGCGAGCGCCTCCTCCCAGCTGGCGGGGCGAAGGAAGTCCATGACCGGCTCTCTTCTTCGTCTCGGGTCGTACAGATTGAGCCAATCCGTGTGCGGCGGGCCCGGCTCGTTCATGTGCTGTTAACGCGGAGTGGACTCAGTACACCGCCGTGTACTCCGGCGGGGTCAGTCACCGAAACCATGAAGGAGTTCGCTGGCCAGGGTGAGCATCTTGTAGATTCGTATGAACGGAGGTCATCGGTAACCTCTCCGTTTTCCTGGGGAAACGCGCACCGCGGCACGGAGACCGCGGACCGCGTCCCCGGGCGTCCGGTTCCGGGGGACGCGGGGTGGCTCCCGTCCGATCCCCCAAGATCCATCGTAGGTTTCGAGACAAAGAACGGCGGCGACGAGATGCGGCTGCGCGCACTGCTGGACACCGACGCGCTGGGCCTGCGGCTGCTCGGCGGCGAGGACGAGCTGGACCGCACGGTCCGCGGGGTCATGACCACCGACCTGCGCGACCCGAGCCGCTACCTCTCCGGCGGCGAGCTGGTACTGACCGGCCTGGCCTGGCGCCGGGACGCCGACGACTCCGAGCCGTTCGTACGGATCCTGGTGCAGGCCGGGGTGGCGGCCCTCGCGGCCGGCGAGGCCGAGCTGGGCGATGTGCCGGACGACCTGGTGCTGGCCTGCGCCAGGCACCGGCTGCCGCTGTTCGCGGTGCACGAGTCGGTGGCGTTCGCCACGATCACCGAGCATGTGGTCCGGCAGGTCTCCGGCGAGCGCGCCGGAGACCTGGCGGCCGTCGTGGACCGGCACCGCCGGATGATGACCTCGGGCCCTGCGGGCGGTGGCCCGGACGTGGTCCTGGACCTGCTCGGCTCCGACCTGGACCTGCGCGCCTGGGTGCTCTCCCCCACCGGCCGGCTGATCGCCGGTTCCAAGGTGGCGGGCCCGGCGCTGCCCGCCGAGACCTGCGCCCGGCTCGCCGCCGAGCACCTGGCGGCCACCCGCACCGGCCGCCGCGGCCCGCACCGGGTCCAGCTGAACGGCACCCGGTACTCCCTCTTCCCGATCCGCTCCTCCGGCCGCTCCCCGCAGGCCTCCCGCGACGTGCGCGAGACGGTCCTGTCGGACTGGCTGCTGGCGGTGGAGGCCGACGCGGGCGACTGGCCCGGGGAGCGCCTGGACCTGCTCCAGGGCGTCACCCAGCTGATCGCCGTCGAGCGGGACCGCCGGGACGCGGCCCGCACGGTCCGGCGCCGGCTCGCCCAGGAGGTGCTGGAGCTGGTGCAGACGGGCGCCGCGCCCGCCGAGATCGCCGCCCGGCTGCGGGTCGCGGCGCCGGTGCTGCTGCCCGGGCTCGGCGCGGCCCCGCACTGGCAGGTCGTGGTGGCCCGGGTGGAGTGGGACGGGGACGAGGTCGACGGCGGCCCGGTCGCCCAGTCCCTGCTGGAGGAGGTGCTGGTCGACCCGCTGGCGACCGGCCCGGAGCCGTCCGACCGGATCGCCGTCGCGCACACCGGCGACGAGGCCGTCGCCCTGGTCCCGCTGCCCGCGGTCGCCACCGAGCACGACGGCTCGGAGTCCGGCCTGCTCGCCGACGCCCTGCTGCAGTCGGTGCGCGAGCCGCTGTCGGCGGGCCTCGACGACGACGGCCGGCTCACCCTCGGCGTCAGCGCGGCCGTGCACTCGGCCGAGGGCCTGCGCGGCGCCCTGGAGGAGGCCCGGCACGCCCGCCGGGTCGCCGCGGCCCGCACCGGCCGGGTCTGCGCGGCCGGCCACCAGGAGCTGGCCAGCCACGTGCTGCTGCTCCCCTTCGTCCCGGACGACGTCCGCCGCGCCTTCACCGCCCGCCTGCTGGACCCGCTGAAGGACTACGACCGGCGGCACCGGGCCGAGCTGATCCCGACCCTGGAGGCGTTCCTCGACTGCGACGGCTCCTGGACCCGCTGCGCCACCCGGCTCCACCTGCACGTCAACACGCTGCGCTACCGGGTGGGGCGGATCGAGCAGTTGACGGGACGGGACCTGTCCCGCCTGGAGGACAAGCTCGACTTCTTCCTGGCCCTGCGCATGAGCTGAGGTCAGGCCAGGTAGGCGGGGGCGGGCAACGGCGAGAACCGGTCACGCCCGCACCCCACCACTTTGTGAATTCTTTCACCCACCCTCTTGGCCGGGCGCCGCGATTGGTGCTGGAATGCCGCCACCACTCAACAGCTCGATGGCGTGCTCGGGGAGGGCAACGTGGCGCATACCGCCATGTCTGGTAACGGAACCACCGGTGACGATCCGCTCCAGACCGCGGTATGGCGGTTGCGCAGCCGGGCCTGCTGGGCCGACGCGGCGGCCCTGCTGCCCGCCGACCGTCCCGCCCCGGCGCTGCAGCGGGCCGCCCTGCTGGTCGAACGGTGCCTGTACACCGAGCGGGGCTGGGAGGAGGCGGAGGACGCGCTGCGCACGGCGGAGGCGCTGGCGCACAGCGACGAGGAGCGGGGGGCCGCCGCCTGCGAACGCGGCTACCTCGCCTACGCCGCCACCCTGCTCGGCGTGCGCGACCGGGCCGACGAGGCGCGGGCCGCGCTGGGCCGGGCGGCGGCGCTGGTCCCGCCGGGGGCTCCGGGGCGGGCCCTGCTGGACTTCCGGCGCGGGCTGGTGGCCCAGAACCTGTCCGGGGTGCCCCAGGCGGCCCGCGCCGCGTTCCGCCGGGCGCACGCCGCCGCCACGGCCAACGCGGACCCGTTGCTGCTGTCGTTCACCTGGCGGCACCTGGCGGGACTCGCCTTGCAGGACGGCGAGTTGGCGGAAGCGCGGCACGGCTTCGCGGAATCCCTCCGCATCCGGGAGGAGTTGGGCTATCTGGTGGGCACGGCGCCCGCCCTGGTCTCCCTGGCCGACACGGAGGAGGAACCGGAGGCCTCCCGACTGCGCGAGGAGGCCCGTCGCCTGTTCCGGTTGCTGGGGGGTGTGCCCACGTGGCTGGCACACCAGTTGGCACCGCCTGCGCCGGGGGCGGCGACGGCGTAGGAGAGAGTGGCCGGGGTCCGTCGTCGGCTGCGGGCCCGTCGTGGCAGGTCGCGCAGTTCCCCGCGCCCCTTGCGGGGCGCGGCAGTCGCAACCCCCTGAAGGGGCGCGGGAACTGCGCGAGCGAGCACCATGGGGCCGTAGCCCGTGTGCCCGACGGCGCCACCCCGTCGGTGCTCAGCCCGCGCCCGCGAAATGCCCGCCCACGAGCCCGCGTACGCCGTCCACGTCGCCCGAAGCCAACGCGTCCAGCAGAGCGGCGTGTTGCGCCGCGTCGGCGAGCAGCTCGGCCCGTCCTCGGCGCACCGGGGGCCACTGGGACCGCCGGTGCAGGTCCTCGGCGATGCGGACCAGCTGCTCGTTGCCCGCCAGGGCGAGCAGGGCCCGGTGGAAGGCCCGGTCGGCCTCCGCGTACGTCGCCGGGCAGCCGGAGGCCGCCGCCCGTACCGTCTCCTCGGCGAGCGGCCGCAGCTCGGCCCACCGCTCGGCCGGCACCGTGCGGGCCAGCCGCAGCATCACCGGCACCTCGATGAGCGCGCGCACCTCCGCAAGCTCGGCCAGCTCCCGCGCCCCGCGCTCGACCACCCGGAAGCCGCGGTTGGGCACGACCTCGACGGCGCCCTCCAGCGCGAGCTGCTGCATGGCCTCCCGCACGGGCGTGGCCGAGACGCCGAAGCGTTCCCCGAGCACCGGCGCCGAGTAGACCTCGCCCGGCTTCAGCTCACCGGTGACCAGCGCCGTGCGCAGCGCGTCCAGGATCTGCCCGCGTACCGAGGACCTCTGCACCGCAGCCCGCGGCTCGGGCGCCGGCCGCTCACCGTGCGTGTGCTCACCCCGCGCGGCGCCCGGCACCGCGGCGTCCCGCTCCCGGCCGGGCTCGCAGTCGGCGGACGGGCGCTGCTGCGCCGGCACCCGGGCGGCGGCCGGCGCGCCCGCGGAGCCCTGCACGCCCTGCTTCACGGGTCCTCCTGGCGGCTTGTCGGCACTTGGGGTCATTAACGACGGGTTGTCGCTTGTTCGTCAAGCACCTTAGGCGCAGCGGGCGGCAGTTCAAACTCCGACAACACAGGTAAGGTAAGGCTTACCTTTTCAGTCCGGTCCGCGCTCGCGGACGTGTCCGAGGACGGTGGTTCCCCCATGCCCGCTGCGGCCTCGCCGCTCACCGCCGCGTACGACCGCCTCGCCGCGGCCTTCCCGGGGCTGACCGTGACCGAGCTGGGCCCGGCCGAGGAGGCACCGGCGGGCGCGGGCTGGGTGGCCGCCGCCGGGCTCGCGGCGGGCGGCGCGGCGCTGGGCGCCTTCCTGGCCTGGGACGCCGCCCAGGTGGTGCGGGACCACGGCCACCCGGCCCGCCCGGACGTCGTCGCGAGCTTCGGCCTGCACCGCTACGCCTGGCCCGCCTGCCTGCTGATCACCGTTCCGTGGTTCCTGCACCGCCGGGTGCCCCGGCTGCCCGTGACCCACGTCTCCTACGACCGCACCGCCGGCCGGATGGCCGTACGCCGCCCCGTCTCCGTGGCGTGCCTGCCGGGCGACCCGGCCGCCGCGGTGCCGGGCACGGTCGTCGTGGCGGACGAGGAGGCGCTGCGGGCGGAGGTGCGGGCGGCCGTGGCCGAGCACCTGGAACCGGTGCTCGCCGCCTTCGGGCCGCGGATGCGGCGGCGCGGACGCGCACTGTGGGGCATGGCGACCGACGAGGTCGTGGAGGGCCTGTGGTACGTCGCCCGGCTGTGGGGCGAGGAGGAGGCGGAGCGGGCCGTGCGCGAGCTGGGCCTGCTGCTGCCGGGGGCGACCCTGCCGTACGCCGGTTCCGCCGGGTTCCGTACGCTGACCGGGCCGGACGGCACGCCGCTGCGCAGCCGGGACCGGGCGAGCTGCTGCATGTTCTACACCGTCCGCCCGGAGGACACCTGCGCCACCTGCCCGCGCACCTGCGACCGCGATCGGATCACCAAAGCAGCGTCGCTCGCGGTTGCTTGACGGAGCTTCAGGTCGGTCGTACGGCCGTGCGTCCCCCAGGGTCACCGCCACCGGACCGGCCACCCCGGCCGACCCCCGGACCGGTTCCCCGCCAGTGATTCACACATTCCCCACCCGTCGCGGGAACTTTCCCAGGAACCACCCGTACGGGTAGTCTTATTCGAACTCAACTCCCGCCCCTCATGCGGCAGTTCGAGCAGAACGCCGTCCTGGGCATCCCCTTGCACCTTATTGGCGGCCTCTTGCCCCGAAACCCCCTGAGGGCCATCGGGAGTGGGCCACTATGGCGGGCGTTACGCCCTATCCCAATGCAAGGGACCCCTGATGAGACTGACCGACATATCGCTGAACTGGCTGCTTCCGGGCGCCGTACTGCTCCTGGGCATGCTGGCGGCGGTAGCGGTGCTCGCGCGCGGCAAGCGCTCCTCCGGGGAGAACGCGAGCGCGGACGACTCCTGGGAGCGCAGCGAGGAGCGTCGCAGACGCAAGGAGGCCATCTACGGCACGGCCTCCTACGTGCTCCTGTTCTGCTGTGCGGCGGTGGCGGCAGCCCTGTCCTTCCACGGCCTGGTCGGCTTCGGCGAACAGAACCTCGGGCTGACCGACGGCTGGCAGTACCTGGTGCCGTTCGGCCTGGACGGCGCGGCGATGTTCTGCTCCGTCCTCGCGGTGCGCGAGGCGAGCCACGGTGACGCGGCCCTCGGTTCCCGGATACTCGTCTGGCTGTTCGCGGCGGCCGCGGCCTGGTTCAACTGGGTGCACGCACCACGCGGCGCGGGGCACGCCGGTGCACCGCAGTTCTTCTCCGGCATGTCGCTGTCGGCCGCCGTGCTGTTCGACCGCGCGCTGAAGCAGACCCGCCGGGCCGCGCTGCGCGAGCAGGGCCTGGTGCCGCGTCCGCTGCCGCAGATCCGGATAGTGCGCTGGGTGCGGGCTCCCCGCGAGACCTACCGGGCCTGGTCGCTGATGCTCCTGGAGGGAGTGCGCAGCCTCGACGAGGCCGTCGAGGAGGTCCGCGAGGACCATCGGCAGAAGGAGCAGGCCCGACAGCGGCGGCGGGACCAGCAGCGCGTGGAGCGCGCCCGGCTGAAGGCGATCAGCCGGGGCCACCGCGGCTTCGTCGGCCGCAGTGCCGGCCGGGAGGTCGAGGTCCAGGTGGAGCGGGGGCCGGCGCCTGCGACCGCGGAGCCTGCCATACCGACCGCGGAGCAACTGCCCGTACCCTCTCGGCCCTCCCTTCAGCCGGTACCCACCGGGGCTGATCCGGTGACCGTCGACCTCACCGCCGAGGACGACACCATGGCCCTGCCGCGCCTGGACTCCCTGGAGCGCAAGCTCAAGGACCTGGAGCAGCAGTTCGGCTGACCACCGGCCCCGCGGGGCGACCGCGGGCACGGGGCGGGGGCGCGACCACACCGGTCACGCCCCCGCCCCGTGCCCGTACCCGCCCCTCATTCCACCGGAATCCCCGCACCGACCGCCCCGCCTGGGTTCCGCGCCACCGGCCCGCTCCCTGCCGCGTCGGGGGTCCGCGCCACCCGCCCCGGTCCCCGGTCGCGCCACTCACCCCGCCCGGGTCCGCGTCACTCTCCGCGTCGGCGGTTCGTACCACTGGACCAGCGCCCTGCCGCATCGGGGTCCGTGCCGCTCACCCCGATTCACGCACGGCCCGCACGGCCCGCCCGTCCGGCAAGGGCCCGCGCGGGGTGCCCCGTTGCCTTCCCGGTCGCCTCGCTCGCTCCGCGGTTGCTCCGGTGCCTGTCAGGCCGCCTCGGCGTCGAGTTCGAACCAGACCGACTTGCCCACCTCGTGCGGTCGTACGCCCCAGTCGTCGGCGAGGGACTGCACCAGCAGCAGGCCGCGGCCGTGGGTGTCGTCGTCCGTGGCGGAGGCGCTCGGTTCGGGTCTGCGGGCCACGAAGTCCCGTACCTCGACGCGCAGTCCGCCGTCCTCCACGACGGCCGTGAGGACGGCGTCGTCGTCGGTGTGGACGAGCGCGTTGGTGACCAGTTCGCTGGTGAGCAGTTCGGCGATCTCCGAGCGGCCCGGTTTGCCCCAGTGCCGCAGTAGTTCGCGCAGCTCCCGGCGGGCCTCGGGCACCGCCCTGAGGTCCGCCCGGCCCAGCTTGCGCCGCAGTCGCCGCGCGTGCTCCGTGATGGTGTCGGTCTCTTCCCCCGTTGTCGCCGAGAAGGCCCCTACCGTCATGGGACCGCCCCCTCGTGCCTGCCTCTTCATGACCCCCGCCCGCACGCCGCCGGTCCCTGCCCTTCCTGGTCGAACACGTTCACGGGGGGATGCTTGCCCAGCACGCTCCGCGCCAGTCCTGGGGCGTGCCCGATGACCGGCGGTTCGGCCACATCCGCACCCCGCCCCGGCCGGGCACGTGGCCGCACCTCGACCCTGCCCCGGGCTTCCCGGACGCCGCTGGAGGCCACGGACGCCCCTCGACACCGGTTCGGCCGCCTCCGGTACCGGCTGCCGTCACGTCGTCACGTCGCGTGAAACTGGCTTGAAACCACTCCCTACGGCCGTGGCACGTCGCGCCGGTTGGACCGGACCATCCGGCCCACCCCGCCGTCCAGCACGATCTTTGATACGGACAGCGGGATCGGTGACGACGTCCACCGGGGCCGGCCCCTTGTGCCGGAAGGCGTCCTTGAGCGCCCCGCCGAGCTGCTACGCGGGAGCGCCCCGCGGCGCGTGGCTGCGGGGCGCCTTGTGAGGTTCAGTCGACCTTCTCCCCGTCGTGCGTACCGCCCTTGCAGACGTTGTCCGTCAGATCGGCCGTTCCGCCGCCCTGCTGGCACTCGGAAGGGGTGACGACGGATGGGGCACCCTGTGCCGTGGCGGTGGCGGCGCCTGTGAGGCCGAGTCCGGCGAGGGCTGCCGTGGCGATGAGGGCGGCGAGGATTCGTCGAATGCGCATGTGGTTCGCCTTTCACGGATTGCCTCGGTTGGGGCACTAGCCAGCTTGATCTTCACCCATGTGGGTGGCACGTTGGCTTACTCCATTCGGGTGACAGGACGCTGTCGGGAGCGGGGCTGCTGACCCGACCCGCCCCAGGTCAGGTGACATACGCACCTTGAAGTACATGCCGGTGGGCTTCATGTGATGGTCCAGAGGGTGCCCGTGCGTCTGCTGACGTTCTTGACCGCCCTCGGGTCCTCGGGGGCCGCCGCATGGTGGGCGTCGCACTGAATCGTTTCGCGACGTCAGCCGTGGATGAGGGTGCTTTGCGCCCTGGTGGCGCTTTGGACGGTCGACATCGGCAAGGGCCGTCTGCACTGGGGCACCTCAGGGGCTACTGTCCCCGACGCACTCTGTTTGCCCATGCCTCACGGAGTCACAGGGGCCGCCGTCACGCCTCCCACACGGCGGCCGCCGTACGGTCGTCGGCGTAGCCCTTCACCCGCACCTGGGCGTCGGCCAGGAACGCGGCGAGGCCCGGCGGGGTACGGCCGGACCAGCGACGGGCGAGGTAGGCGCAGAGGGCGGGCTCGCCGCGCAGCGGGTCGGCCAGGCCCGCCGAGCACATCACCAGCGCGTCACCCGGGCGGGCTACCGAGGCCCGGAACCGGAAGGGTTCGCGGGGCGGCTGCGGGGCCGGCTCCGCGGCGGGCTCGAACGGGCTCGGCGGGGCAGGGATGCCGAGGTCCATCGTCAGCCGGTCGCCCTCGGGGGTGCGCTCCGGCGGGGAGCCGGCGACGGGGGCGCCGGTGCCACCGTCGGTCGCCGTCCGTGGCTCGATGTCCTGCCAGGCGCCGTCCCGCAGCCGGAACAGGCCGCCGTCGCCGACCCCGAAGAACACGCGGGTACGGCAGTCCGGGTCGGCCGGCAGCAGCAGACAGCGCAGGCTCGCCGTGTGCTCCTCGGGGTCCAGGCCCTGTTCGGCGGCGCTCACCCGGAGCCTGCCGAACGCGCGGTCCGTGAGCCGGTGCAGACCGGACTTCAGATCGTCGCGCCGGGCCGCCCGGAGGTCCGCCACCAGTCGCTGGTGGCTGTGGCCCACGGCCCGTCCGATCCACCGGCACGCCTCGGCCGCCGCCACGTGCGCACCCGGGACGCCCCGCACGCCGGTCGCCACGGCGACGAGCACCAGCGCCTGTCCGCCCGCCCCGAACCGCGCGGTGAGCAGCGAGTCCCGGCGCGGTTCGCCCCGGTACCGGGCCGAGTCCCCGCGCAGCGACACGGCCCGCAGCGTGCACGCCCCGTACCGCGCACCGTCCAGCACGGTGTCCGCTACCAGCTCCCCGAGCCCGTCCGGCTCGGCCAGGGGCAGCGCGGTGGGCTCGGGATCGTAGGTGGGCGGTCCGGAGCCGACGTAGTCGAGGGAGGGAGCGGGGGGCGCGGGGGCGCCGGGGACGCGGGGGTCGCCGGGTTGGGCGCTCTCGGTAGGCAGGAGGGGCTCGGTGGGGGCCGGCGCGACTGCGCGGGCCGGCTCAGGCGCAGGATCCGGCGCGGTCCGCTGCGGCGGCACGGCCGCCGTCGCGGGGGCCGGTCGCGAGGGCGAGGGCTCCGGGAGCGCGGGTTCCGGGGGTGACGGCTCGGGCGGGAGCGGCTGGGGCGGGAGCGGCTGGGGCGGGGCCGGTTCCGCCGAGGTCGGTCCTGTCGGCGCCGGTTGCGCCGGTGCCGGTTCCGCCGGGCCCGCTCCCGCCTGTGCCGGTTCCGCATCTGTCCCTTCCGCCGGCGCCGGGTCCCGGGTGTTCGCGGGGCGCCCCGTCACCGCGTTCCGCGCCGAGGCGAAGCGGTCGTCCAGGGAATCGGGCGCTGCCGTGGGACCCGTGTCCTGGGTGGAGTCGTCGTACAACTGCCCCCACCAGTCGTCCTCGTGACGGGCGGGACTTCCCCCCTGCTGGTTCATGCCCGTCATTGTCCACCGCACGGGCCGTATGAAAACGGGGCATCCGGAAAATCCGGCGCATCGGCCGCGTCGACCGGCGCGTCGAGTGAGGGAGTGAACGGCCGTACGAGTGACGGCTGGTGGCCGTGCACCCCTCAGTGTCGCCACGCTGGCGGAGCCGCCACCGGTACGGCGACGATCTGCGGCGGCATTGCGCCGTAGCGGCCGCGGAGCTGTTCACCCGGCCGCCGATGGCAGGCGCGGTGCGGTCGGGCCGGCCGGCACGGTGACGTCGGGGTGCCCCGGCGGGGCGGGGCGCAGCAGGTGACGCAGGGCGTGGTGGACCGCGTCGGCCACGGCCGCCATGCCGGCGTCGTCGAAGTGCAGGTGGTCGCCGGGGTCGTAGGCGAGCAGGATGCGCTCGGGGTCGGCCGGGTCCCGGACCGCGGCGTCGGCGTCGGCGACCGCGTCGAAGACGCCACCGGTGCGGATGAAGGCGTTCACCCCCTGCCGTACCGCCTCGCCCGCGGCGGTCCACGCGGGGTAGCCCCGGTACGGGGTGAGGGTGACGCCGACGACCCGGATGCCGCGGGCGTGGGCGCGGACCACCAGGGCGCGGTAGGCGTCGGCGAAGGCGGCGGGGTCGCTCGCCGGCGGGGTGCCCTTGATGTCGTTGATGCCCTCGAAGACGACCAGCACCCGCGCCCCGGCCCGGTCCAGGGCGTCGGCGTCCAGGCGGGCCAGGGCGCTCGGACCGGTGCCGTCGCGCAGCAGCCGGTTGCCGGCGAGGCCCGCGTTCAGCACGCCGAGCCGGTGTTCGGACAGCCTTCGGGCGAGCCGGTCGGGCCAGCGGCGGTTGGTGTCGGGGGTGGAGCCGTTGCCGTCGGTGAGCGAGTCCCCGAACGCGACGACGCTGCCGGCGGCGATCCCGCGCACGTCGACCCCGGTGACGTAGTACCAGCGGCTGGTGGTCGCCGGGTACGCGCCGCCGTCCTCGTCGGCGGCCCGGCCGGCGCCGGCCCGGGCCAGATAGCTGGTCTGCAGGGCGGTGCGGTGGTAGGTCGCGGGTCCGGAGTCGTCCGGCGTGTACACGGTGACGAGCAGGTCCGCTCGGGCCGGTACGGACAGCGGCACCGGATCGGTGACCGTGTCCGCGCCCGGCGGGACGGTCACCTCCGGGGCGCCGTGGAAGGTGGCGGTGTGCAGTGTGCCCGGTACGGCGTCGGGGCCGGCCGCCCGCAACGCGACGGTGACCGCGCCGAGGCGCAGCGGCCTGGTGCCGAGCCGGTTGCTGAGCCGGACACGGACGGCGGCACCGCCGACGCTGAGGTGGACGACGTTGCGGACGGCGGCGCCGGGCAGCGCGGCCGCGGTTCCGGAGGGGGCGCTCTCCCAGCTGCCGGTCCAGGGCAGCGGTGCCGGCTCTGCGGCGGTCGGTGCCGTCAGGCCCGGCAGCAGCGCCGGGAGGAGGACCGCGAGGACCCGAACGATCCTGCCCATGTCTGCCCGCCCTTCCCCGGGGCCCGTCGGGGGCCGCCCCCTTGGCCCGTCGGAGCCGACGGTGCCACACCGCCGGGCCGCGACACCGGAACGCCGAGGGCCATCCACCCGCTCGGCGCAACGCGGGGCGCTGCGGGGTGGGGTGGCGCGTCAGGGGAGCGCGCCCTCCAGGGTGAGCAGCCGGACCTTGCGCTCAAGTCCCCCCGCGTACCCGGTCATCGACCCGTTCGCGCCGATCACCCGGTGGCAAGGCCGCAGAATCAGCAGCGGGTTGGCGCCGATGGCCCCGCCGACGGCGCGAACGGCCGCGCGCGGCGCCCCGATCCGGGCCGCGATCTCCCCGTAGGTGACGGTGGCGCCGTACGGCACCTCGTCCAGCGCGGCCCACACGCGCTGCCGGAACGCGGTCCCGGTCGCCCGCAGCGGCAGCCGGAACTCCTTCAGGTCGCCGGCGAAGTAGGCGGCGAGCTGCTCGGCGGCGGCACGGAACGGCCCCGGGTCGTACCGCCAGTCCTCCTGGACGATCCGCCCGCCCTTCTGCCCGGGCACGGACAGCGAGGTGAGCGCACCGTCCGCGTCCGCGGTGAGCAGCAGCCGCCCGACGGGGGCGTCCAGATGGGTGCAGTAGACAGGGGCAGGGGCCGGCTGCTGGGGGGTCATCGTGGTCATCGGACCGGTCTTCCTGGGCGCGGTGGTCGACGGATGGGGGGTCTGCGGTTCGGCGGGCGCCGGTTGCCTGGGCGAAGAGGCGGGCCTCGGCTGCACGGGCATCGGTTCCGTGGTGATCGCCTCGGTCGTCATGGGACCGGCTCGCCCGCGACGCACAGATGCCGGACGGCGTACGACCGCCAGGGCCGCCAGCCGTCGGGAAGGTCGGCGCCGGGCGGGGCGACGTCGGGATCGCCGAGGGCGCGGACGCGTACGGTGGCGACGGTCGCCGGGTCCATCCCGGGCAGCGCGAGCAGCGCCTCCTCGGCATCGTGCCGGTCGGCACCCGGGTCCAGCCGTACGGTGCCCTCGGCGAGGGCGGCGGCGAGCGCGCCCAGCGGGCCGGCGGGTTCGGCCTCGGCGAGGACGGCGGGCTCCGGGAAGAGGTGGGTGAGGCCGCCTTGGGGCGCATCGAGCGCCTTGCCGTACCGGCGCACCAGTTCCTCGGCGCCTGGCGTGCCGGTCAGGGCGCGTACGGCGGCCTCCAGCGGGTCCACGGCACCGGGCGAGCGCAGCCCGGGCCGGGCGGCGACCAGCGGGGCGAGCCGGGGATCCGCGCCGAGCCGCTCGTCGACGGCGTACGGGTCGGCGTCCAGGTCGAACAGCCGGCGCAGCCGCTGCACGGCGGTGGTGAGGTCCCGGGGGTCGGTGAGCTGCAGCCGGGCGTCGAGCCAGCCGCCCGGACGGGTGCCGGTGCCGGTCCGCGGGGCGCGGGCGCGTTCGTGGACGGCGGCGAGGGCCGTGCCGTAGGGCAGCCGCAGGGTGCGCCGGTAGGTGCGGGCGCCAGGGGCGCCGGTCACCTCTTCGACGCCGGGTACGGCCTCCCGCGCGAGCTGGTCGAAGACGGCGGCGGCCTGGTAGGGGCCGCGGTGGGCGAGCCGGAGCGGGATACCCGTGCCGGCGGCGGCCAGGCGGGCGGCCCGGCCCCCGGGGGCGGTGGCCCGGACCTCGGTGGGTGTCGCGGCGTACACCTCACGGATCGTGTCGTTGAACTGCCGCACGCTGGAGAACCCGGAGGCGAACGCGATCTCGGTGACCGGCAGGTCGGTGGTCTGCAGCAGCACACGGGCGGTGTGCGCCCGCTGGGCCCGGGCGAGCGCCACCGGACCGGCGCCCAGCTCGGCGGTGAGCTGCCGCTGCACCTGCCGGGCGCTGTAGCCGAGCCGCGCGGCGAGCCCGGCGACGCCGTCGCGGTCCACGACGCCGTCGGCGATCAGCCGCATGGCCCGGCCGACGACGTCCGCGCGCACGTTCCACTCCGCCGACCCCGGCACGGCGTCCGGCCGGCACCGCCGACAGGCCCGGAACCCGGAGCCCTGCGCGGCGGCGGCCGTCGCGAAGAACCGCACGTTGCAGCGTTTCGGCGTGACGGCCGGGCAGCTGGGCCGGCAGTAGATCCCGGTGGTCTCGACGGCGAAGAAGAACACCCCGTCGAACCGCCCGTCCCGGCTCCGCACCGCCTCGTACCTGCTGTCTTCGTCCTTCACGCGTTCCAGTGTGGGACGGGCTCACGGGGCTGGGCCAGCGGAAATCGGACGTGGAGGTGACGGGCGACGGCAGGAGAACCCAGTCCGTCCGGCAGGCGCGGACGAGGACCGGAGGGCCGAAGCGGAACCGGCAGGCCGAAGCAGGACCGCAGGGCCGAAGCAAGCCCGGAAGGCCGAAGCAAGCCCGGGCGGCCGAAGCCGGTCGGCGGGCCGGACGGCTCCCTCGCCGCCCTGGCCCGGGCACCCCGGCCCCGCGCGAGCAAGCCCGGACCGCGCAGGAAGCCCGGACCGCCGAAGCGAACCCGGACCGCCGAAGCGGGCCCCGAGGGTGGTCGGCCCCGGGTGCCCGCCCCGGCACTGGGCCGCTATGCCCAGCGACCCCGCTTCGCCTCCATCGCCGCCCTCCCCAGCGCCCCCTTCCGCTTCCAGTCCCGCTTGAGCTCCGCACGGACCCGCGCGTCGGTCTTGGCCACGATCCACTGGTTCTCCCGCACCAGCTTCCGGTAGCTCTCCAGCCGCCGCTGCGGAAGTTCCCCGCTCTCCACGGCGGACCGCACCGCACACCCAGGCTCCGTCTCGTGCGCGCAGTCGTGGAACCGGCACCCCTGCGCCAGTTCCTCGATCTCGGAGAACACCTGCCCCACGCCGGTCTCCGCGTCGAAGAGACCGACACCGCGCAGGCCTGGGGTGTCGATGAGCACCCCGCCGGAGGGCAGCGCGAGCAGGTTGCGGGTGGTCGTGGTGTGCCGCCCCTTGCCGTCGACGTCCCGGGCCGCCTGCACGTCCATGACGTCGGCACCTACGAGCGCGTTGGCGAGGGTGGACTTGCCCGCGCCGGACTGGCCGAGCAGCACGCTCGTACCGGAGCCGACGAGGGCGACGAGCACGTCGAGCCCGTCGCCGTGCAGGGCGCTGACGGTGAGGACGGGCACGCCGGGCGCGCTGGTCTCCACGTCCTGCACGAGGTGGGCCAGGGTGACCGGGTCCGGCACGAGGTCGGCCTTGGTGAGGACGACGACGGGCTGGGCGCCGGACTCCCAGGCGAGGGCGAGGAAGCGTTCGACGCGGCCGAGGTCGAGTTCCACGGCGAGGGACACGGCGACGACGGCGTGGTCGATGTTGGCGGCGAGGATCTGCCCCTCGGACCGCTGGGAGGAGGTGGAGCGGACGAACGCGGTGCGGCGCGGCAGGTACGCGCGCACGTACCGCGGGTCGCCGCCGGGGTCGACGGCGACCCAGTCCCCCGTGCACACGACCTTCATCGGATCGCGGGGCACGACGAACTCGGTGTCGGCGCGGACGACTCCGTCCGCGGTGACGACGTCGCACTGGCCGCGGTCGACCCGGACGACCCGGCCGGGCAGCAGTCCGTCGGCGGCGTACGGGGCGAACGCGTCGGCCCAGGCCTCGTCCCAGCCGTAGGGAGCCAGTGCGGAGAACACAGCAGAGGTGGAAGTCAAGGGAGACCCTTCACAAGGGTGGCCCCGGGCAGGCGCGTACGGTGCGCGGTCGGTTCAGCCGGCGGCCACGGAGGTGGACTTGAGGAGTTCCTGGATGAGGGCAGCGCCCAGCACAGTGACAGCCATCGGTCGACACCTCCTCGTCCTCGCTCGCGCCTGCGCACACCACCTCGGCGTGTGCGGCAACTGTAGCCCGGGGGCGGGCCGGTGGGTCAAAGCATTTTCCGCACGGCCCGGCCGGGTCTCCGTTCCGGTCTCAGCCCAGCGTGCAGGAAGCGCCGTTGAGCGCGAAGGCGTGCGGGGTCCGGTTCGCGTCCGTCCAGGTGCCGAGGAAGCCGAAGGACAGGGTGCCGTGGGCGGCGACCGTCTTGTTGTAGTCGGTGGCGGTGGCGGTGACGCGGGAGCCGTTCTGGTGGACGGTGGCGTCCCACATCTGGCCGATCTGCTGCCCGTCGCGGAAGCTCCAGGACACCTGCCAGCCGTTCAGGGCCTGGTCGGTGGTGACGGTGACGGTCGCCTGGAAGCCGTCGGACCACTGGCTGTCCAGTTCGTAGGCGACCCGGCAGCCGGCCGACCGGGTGGTGGCGGAGGCGCTCGGGTTGCCTGCGGGATGGGTGACGGAGGAGGTGCCGTGGGGTTCGGGGTCGACGGAGGAGGTGCCCAGGGGTTCGGGGTCGGGCTTCTCCCGGCCGGGCGTGCCCTCGGTGCGGGGCGCGGAGGACGGGGCGGAAGGCGAGCCCGTGGCGGTGGGGCGGGGCACGATGCGGGAGACGCCCGGGTCGGCGACCGGCTGCCGGTCGTCCTGGGCGACGGCGGTGCCGTCGCCGGAGCCGCCGAAGGGCATCATCGACACCCCGAGCGCCAGCGCCGAGAGCAGCACCGCGGTGGCGAGCAGCCCGCCGCGCAGGACGCGGCTGCGGCCGGTGCCCTCCTCGGGGTCGCCGGGATCGGCGGCGCCCGGGCGGCCCGCGCCGAGCCGGACCTCGGTGGCGCGGCGGCGCCGCTCCAGGTAGGCGAGGCCGCCCCAGCCGATCACTCCGCCGGCCAGCGCTGCAGGCAGTCCGCCGCCGTGCAGCCGCAGACAGGCGGCGGCCTCGGCGCACTGCACACAGGTGGCCAGGTGCCGGGAGAGGTCGCCGGGGGTCTGAGCGGTGGGCGAGCGGGTGACCGCGTCCAGCAGCCGCGCGTAGCTGCGGCACTGCGCGTCCATCGGGGAGTCGAGGTGGGCGCGGTGGCAGCGGTCCCGGAACAGGGTGCGGACCTGGTCGAGTTCGTCGGCGACGGTGGCCGGTTCCAGGCCGAGCCGGCGGGCCACGGTGGGCAGCGGGAGCGCCTCCACCTCGGCCAGCCAGAGCAGTGTGGCGTCCGCCTCCTGCATGTCCCTGAGGCCGCGCAGCGCGACCGGGCGCTGCAGCGGCGGCCCCGAGAACCGGGCGGCGCCCTCGGAGTTGAGCCACAACCGCAGATCCGGGTCGAGCCGGTGGCCCTGGCCGTCGGCCTCCCAGGCGGCGGCGGTGGTGCGTACGGCGGTGAGCAGCGCCGGGATCGTCGGCAGCCGTGCGGTACGGCGGCCCGCGCCGCGCACATGGGTGCTCGCGGCGGCGCGGACCTCGCGCATGCCGAGCGTGAACGCCTCGGTCGCCAGTTGATGGGCCGTCAGGGACCCGGAGGTGCACAGGTCCGCGTACGAGAGCACCGCGTCCCAGCACTCCGAGAACAGCGCGGCCTCGGTGTCGTCCTGGGGGGTCGGCAGGTCGGGCATGGGACTCCTGCATCCACGAGCGAGGGCAACTCACCGAAGGAAAAAGGGAGTTGCGGGGAACCTCGCGGCAGGGCACAGAGCCTTTCACGTCCTCGACAGAACTGACAAGCGGCCTGTTCACATCCGGCTACCGACGGTGGCGGCACGGACGCGCGTCGCACGGAAGCCCCGACTCCAGCCCCTGATACGGACGCGGACGCGGTTGTGCTCAACGGCGCCGGGGTCCGGCCCCCGGCCGCCGTCACACCCGGGCCGGCACCGCCGTCACACCCGGACCGGCACCGCCGTCACACCCGGACCGGTGCCTCCGTCTCCCCCTCGGTCGCCGTCGGCCCGTCCGCGGGCAGGCTGTCCATGAAGGAGCTGACGGAGAACACCGCGCGACCGGGTCCGGGCGGGCCGTAGCCGGGCGGGGAGGACAGGCCGAAGTCGTCCATCGTCTGCCGGTAGGCCTGCAGCAGCCGGATGTGGTACTCCAGCGGGGCGCCCTGCGGGTTGGCCTTGCCGAGCGGGGTGGTGGGCTCCGGGCACCACGTGGTGAACCGGGGCGTGATGCCGTGCGACATGAAGAAGCGCAGGCCCTCGGTGGTGGAGGCGATGGCCTCGTCGACGGTGGTGAAGCCGAACGGCTCGGCCATCTCCACGCCCGCCACGAAGTTCGGGATCACATTGCGCGCGCCGAACACCTCGGCGGAGTCCAGGATCCGGCGGTGCCACTCGTCCCGGCCGACGTACCGCTCCTTGCCAGGGCAGTACAGCTCGAACAGCCGGCGGTCCCACACCTCGAAGTTGGGGTGGTAGATCTGCACGCCGTAGTCCTTGAACCGCTGCACGTCCGCCTTGGGCAGCGCCTGCGCCACGACCTTGCCGATCCAGCGGCCCGGGAAGCGCTCCTCGATGGCCTTGGCGTAGTGGCCGTAGAAGTCGGCCTCGTCGCGCCCGGCCACGGTCTTGGTGATGGCGCCGCCGGTGAGGGTGTAGGCGGTGGAGGCCTTGGCGGTGTCGTACCGGTCGATGATCTCGAGGGCCTCCAGCACCTCCTCGACGTCCTTCACCCCGGTGTAGGGGCGTCCGGCCGCCTTGTGCTGGCGCCAGTTGTGGTTGATGTCGCAGTACTGGCACTCCTCCTTGGCGCCGAAGTACTGGCAGACCCGGAAGACGGTGAGGTAGATCAGGTAGCCCCACTGGATGGTCGGGGCCACCTCCATCACGGACTTGCCGTTGGAGAGGGTGTGCCGGTAGTACTCCGGCATCGGCGGCACCCCGACGTCGGCGATGCGCCGCCCGTCGAGGTACAGCCCGAGCAGCCCCTCCTCGTCGGCGGCGACCCGGTACGGCGAGGCCGGGTTCACCCGTACGGAGACGACCGTACGCCTGAGGTCGTAGGGGCCGCCCGTCAGGATGATCTCCTCCGGGGGCCGGCGCAGCGCGGCCTCGCCCAGCTCGGGCAGGGTGCCGTGGTCGAAGGAGAAGATGAAGTACGACTTCGGTTTGACGTCGCCGTCCTCGTTGTCGCTGAGGGCGGATCGGTCGAAGGCGACACCGCCCCGGAGCAGGTCCTCCTTGAAGACGGCCTCCCGCGGCACGTGCGGAAACCGCTCCATCAGATCCTCGACCAGCGCGGTACGACTGCCCATTCGTCTGTCTCCTCCCGGCTCAGGCGTACGTCTTACACCGTATGCCCCTGCCTGCCACTCAGCCGTGCCGGGTCCCCGCACGGCGCGCGATGTGCTCGGGTACGGCGATTCCGGGCGGCAGGGCCGGGTCGGGTGCGGGAGCCCCCCAGGCCTGGGTCAGCGGCAGCACGCCCGCCCACAGGCCGAGGGCCGCGTCGGGTCCGTCGCCGTCGTCCGGGGCACCGGTACGGACCTTGACGGAGGCATCTTCCAGGGAGAGGGCGAGGAGGGTGGTGGCGGCCAGTTCCTTGCGGGTGGGGCGGCGGGCGTACGACCACTGACCCGGCGCGGAGTGCTCGGTGAGCCGGCGCAGACCCTCCAGCTTCTCGTCGGGGTCGGTGACCTTGCGCGCGTCGCCGTGGATCATGGCGCTGCGGTAGTTGACGCCGTGCTCGAAGACGGACCGGGCGAGCACGAGCCCGTCCACATGGGTGACGGTCACGCACACGGGGGTGTCTCCGCCGAGGCTGCGGCTGGCCACCGATCCGTGCAGATAGAGCCACCGCTCGTCGCGCCCGTAGACCGTGGGCACGACCACCGGCCGCCCGTCGACCAGCACGCCGAGATGGCAGACGAAGCCGGCGTCGAGGATCGCCTCCAGCTCGGCCCGCTCCAGACGGCCCTGCTCGCGCAGCCGGCGGTGGCGGGTGCGGTCGGTGACGGGCAGACGGGCGGGGAGCGCTTCCTGAGTCATGAGTGAAAAGGTACCGATATCGCGGTCCGACTGCCAGGAAAACTCTGTATACGTTGATCGACACCCGTGAAACGACGAAATCCGCAGCTCGACTCCCGGTCGAACCGGGAGGGGTGAGAGGGTCGGCGCGGACGCACTCTCCGGGAGGACGCACGCATGACAGGGACCGCCGGGACCGCAGGGACGGTCACCAACTGGGCGCGCACCATCACGTACACCGCGCGTGAGTTCCACCGTCCGCGCACGCTCGACGCGCTCGCGGCGCTGGTGGCGGGCAGTGCGCGGGTGCGGGTGCTGGGCAGCGGGCACTCCTTCAACCGGATCGCCGACCCGGGCCCGGACGGCGTCCTGCTGTCCACCGCCGGGCTGCCGCAGGTGACCGACGTCGACACGGCGGCGCGTACGGTCCGGGTGTCCGGCGGGGTCCGCTACGCCGAACTGGCGCGCACGGTCCACGCGCACGGCCTGGGCCTGCCCAACATGGCGTCCCTGCCGCACATCTCGGTGGCCGGTTCGGTCGCGACGGGCACGCACGGTTCGGGCGTGGACAACGGCCCGCTGGCGTCGGCGGTCCGTGAGGTGGAGCTGATCGTCGCGGACGGCACGACGGTGACGATCGGCCGGGACGACCCGCGGTTCGACGGCGCCGTGACCTCCCTCGGCGCGCTGGGCGTCGTCACCGCGCTCACCCTCGGCCTGGAACCGGCGTACGAGGTGGAGCAGCGGGTCTACAAGGAACTCCCCTTGCGGGACCTGGACTTCGCGGCGGTGGCGGCCGCGGGGTACAGCGTGAGCCTGTTCACCGACTGGCGGGAGCCGGGCTTCCGGCAGGTGTGGGTCAAGCGCCGCACGGACCGGCCGGCGGTGGACTTCCCCTGGGCGGCGCCCGCGGCCGGGCCGCTGCACCCGGTGCCGGGCATGCCCGCGGAGAACTGCACCGGGCAGCTGGGCGTGCCGGGACCGTGGCACGAGCGACTGCCGCACTTCCGGGCGGAGTTCACGCCGAGCAGCGGGGAGGAGATCCAGTCCGAGTATCTGCTGCCGCGGTCGGCGGCGGTCGATGCGCTGCATGCGATCGACGGCATGCGGCACGCGGTCGCCGGTGTACTGCAGATCTGCGAAGTGCGTACGGTCGCCGCCGACCAGCAGTGGCTCAGCCCGGCCCACGGCCGGGACTCGGTCGCGCTGCACTTCACCTGGATCCGGGACGAGGCGGCGGTACTGCCGGTGGTGCGCCGGCTGGAGGAGGCGCTGGAGCCGTTCGATCCGCGCCCGCACTGGGGGAAGGTTTTCGCTGTGCCGTCGGCGGTACTCCGTGGACGCTATGGGCGCCTCGCCGACTTCCGGGCCCTGGTCCGCTCGCTGGACCCCGGGGGCACGTTCGGCAACGCCTTCGTGCGGGACCTGCTCGACGGCTGACGGCCGCACCCGGCGGCGCCGTTCCTCCAGCCCTTTTCCTAACCCCTTGTCGAAACGTCCTTCCAGCCCATAGCCTGACCTCGCCGGTGCCGAACCCGCCCCGGCCTGGTCTTGGTCAGGACGGGATGGGAGGGGCAGCCGCATGAAGCGCACATCACGTGACATCCGCACCGCGAACCGCTACGAGGTGCTGCGCCAGATCATCGCCGAGTCTCCCACCTCCCGGCAGGAGCTGGCCACGGCCACCGGGCTGAGCCTGGCCACGGTGGCCACGCTCGTCGGCGAGCTGCTGGACCTCCGCATGATCACCGAGGTCGGGTTCGAGGACTCGGCCGGCGGCCGCCCACGGGGTCTGGTCGCGGTCAACGCCTCCGGGGGCGCGCTGATCGGCGTGGACATCGCGGAGACGTACGTCCACGTCGAGCTGTTCGACCTGGCGCTGAACGTGGTTGCCCGGGCCGACGAGGAGATGCGGCCCGGCGAGAGCCGGCCCGAGCAGGTGGTCGGGCAGGTCGCCACCGCGGTCGGCTCGGTGGTCGCCCAGGCCGGCGTCGAGGCGGCCCGCGTGCTCGGCGTCGGGGTGAGCGTGCCGGGGCAGGTGGACCGGGACACCGGGGTCGCCGAGTATGCGCCCAACTGGGACTGGCACGGCGTACCGCTGCTCGACCTGCTCGCCGAGCACATCGCCTACCCGCTGTACCTGGACAATCCGTTGCGCGCCTGCACGGTGGCCGAGCTGTGGTTCGGGGCGGCGCGGGGCCGTGGGGACGCCGTGGTCGTGAACCTCGGCACCGGGGTCGGCGCCGGTCTGGCCCTCGGCGGGGGTCTGCACCGGGGCGTGAGCAACAGCGCCGGCGAGTGGGGGCACACCACGCTGGTGCTGGACGGCCGGCTGTGCCACTGCGGCAACCACGGGTGCGTGGAGACGTACGTCGGCGCGCCCGGCATCATGCAGAACCTGCGCGAACTCGACCCGTGCTCCACCCTGTTGCACCCCGAGGACCAGACCGCCACCGTCGACGCGCTGGCCCGTGCGGTCGCCGCCGAGGACCCGGTCGCGCTCAAGATCGTCCGGGACACGGCCCGTTACCTCGGCGCCGGCATCGCCGACCTGATCAATCTCCTCAACCCCGAAGTGGTCGTGCTCAGCAGCTGGGTGGCCGCCCGGCTGGGCGAGCCGCTGCTCGGCGAGGTCCGTCAGGCGGTCGCGCGGCATGCCCTGCGCCGGCCGCTGGCCGCCACCGAGATCGTTCTCTCCCCGATCCCCACCGACCCGGTGTGCCTCGGCGCGGCCACGTTCGCGCTGGAAGGGGCGTTGCAGTCCGTCGGGCAGAGGGCCGCGAAACGCACCAGCACAGCAAGGAGCCGTACCGCACCGCCTTCATGACGACGGAAGGGATGCACGTGTCTCACCCCCGCGCCGCTCATCCCCGCACCAAGAGATCGTTCCTGCTCGCCGCCTCGGCCGCGCTGACGGTCACCGCGGCCCTGCTCATCACGCCGCCGGGTGGGTCAACGACCTGAAGAACTTCGACCCGAAGGTTCTCGCCCTTCGTGCAATCCATTGCCGAAGGTTTAGCCGAAGGCTGGCGCCCCGCACCACGCGCACTCGCGGGTCATCCGGCCGCCGGGCGTGGGAGACGCAGTCGCATACGAGCAGACAAGGACGTCAGCATGTCGGCACAGAGCAGCACCTGGGACCGCCGTTCGACCCACCGGGCCGCCGCCGGCTCACTCGCCGCGTGCGGCGGCAACAACGGCCGGGGCGGCGGCTCCCGTTCGGGCAAGCAGCTGGTGCAGCGCCTGGACCGTCCAGGTCGCGCCGTCGTCGTACATGACCAACCAGGCCGTCAACCACCACCTGCTCTTCGTGGCGACCGCCATCTCGATCCTGCCCCTGCTGTTCGTGTTCCTCTTCCTCCGGCGCCGGCTGGTCCAGGGGATCGCGCAGACCGGCATCAAGGGCTGAGCTAGGAGACCGATGTCTTTGCGCACGACCACCGCCTACGTCGAGGACGTCTCGCCCGGCTCCGGGGCGCTGCCGCCCCGCGCCTGGTACGCGTCCTCCGACGCCAGGTCCCTCTCCCTCAACGGCAACTGGCGCTTCCGGCTGTCGGACACGGCCGACGCCGAGGACGACTCCTTCGCGGCGCGGGGGTACGACGCCGGTGACTGGGCGCAGGTCACGGTCCCCGGCCACTGGGTGCTCCAGGGCCACGGCTCGCCCGTCTACACCAACCACCTCTACCCGTTCCCGGTCGACCCGCCCCGGGTGCCGACCGAGAACCCGACCGGCGACCACCTGCGTGTCTTCGACCTGCCCGCGGACTGGCCGGAAGACGGCGCTGCGGTGCTGCGCTTCGACGGGGTGGAGTCCTGCGCCCGGATCTGGCTGAACGGCACCGAACTCGGCGAGTTCAAGGGCTCGCGGCTGCCGCACGAGTTCACGGTCGGCCATCTGCTGAAGACCGTGGGCAACGTACTGGCGGTCCGCGTCCACCAGTGGTCGGCGGGCTCCTACCTGGAGGACCAGGACCAGTGGTGGCTGCCGGGCATCTTCCGGGACGTCACCCTGCTGCACCGCCCCGCGGGCAGCGTCCGGGACTTCTTCGTGCACGCCTCGTACGACCACCTGTCCGGCACCGGCACCCTCCGCGTCGACTCCGACGTGGCGGGCCGGGTCACGGTCCCGGAGCTCGGTGTCGACGTCGCCACCGGTGAGCCGGTGACCGTCCCGGTCGAGCCGTGGACGGCGGAGACACCGCGGCTGTACGACGGCGTGCTGGCCACCGGGGGCGAGCGGGTGCCGCTGCGCATCGGCTTCCGCACGGTGGAGCTGTCCGACGGCCTGATCAAGGTGAACGGCCGGCCGCTGCTCTTCAAGGGCGTCAACCGGCACGAGTGGCACCCGCGGCGGGGCCGCGCCCTGGACCTCGCGACGATGCGCGAGGACGTGCTGCTGATGAAGCGGCACAACATCAACGCCGTCCGCACCTCCCACTACCCGCCGCACCCGGCCTTCCTCGACCTGTGCGACGAGTACGGCCTGTGGGTGATCGACGAGTGCGACCTGGAGACGCACGGCTTCACCGAGCAGGGCTGGCGGGACAACCCCGTCGACGACGACCGCTGGACCCCGGCCCTGCTAGACCGGGCGGCCCGCATGGTCGAGCGGGACAAGAACCACCCGTCGGTCGTCATCTGGTCGCTCGGCAACGAGGCGGGCACCGGCCGGGGCCTGACCGCGATGGCCGAATGGATCCACGGACGGGACGGCTCCCGCCTCGTCCACTACGAGGGCGATCCCAACTGCCGTGACACCGACGTCTATTCACGCATGTACGCCCGCCACGCCGAGGTCGAGCGGATCGGCCGGGGCCTGGACGGCGGTCCGCACCGGCGCCGCGAACTGCCGTTCATCCTCTGCGAGTACGCGCACGCCATGGGCAACGGCCCCGGCGGACTCGCCGACTACCAGCGGCTGTTCGAGGCGCACGACCGGCTCCAGGGCGGCTTCGTCTGGGAGTGGATCGACCACGGCATCGCCCACCCGGAACTGGGGTACGCCTACGGCGGCGACTTCGGCGAGGAACTGCACGACGGCAACTTCGTCTGCGACGGCCTGCTGTTCCCGGACCGGCGGCCCTCCCCCGGTCTGGTGGAGTACAAGAAGGTGATCGAGCCGGTCACCGTCACGGCCGACGGTCCGGCCGGCACGGTCCGGATCACCAACCGGTACGACTTCGCGGACCTGTCGGCGCTCGCCTTCCCGTGGTCGTACGAGGTCGAGGGCGAGACCGTGGACCGCGGCACCCTGCCGGTGCCCGCGCTGGCGCCCGGCGAGTCCGCCGAGGTCGAGCTGCCCGCCGCACCGGCCGGAGCACCGGCCGGCGAGGCGCACTGGACCATCCGGGCGGTCCTCGCCTCCGGCACCTCGTGGGCGCCGCGGGACCATGTCGTCGCCTGGGGCCAGATCCCGGTGTCGGCGCGCCGGGTGCCGTACGTCGCCGCGACCGCCCGGCCGGCACCCGGCGACGGGGTGATCACCCTCGGCCCGGCCGTGTTCGACGCCCGCACCGGGGCGCTGCGGAGGATCGGCGAGGCAGCGGTCACCGGTCTGCGTCTTGACGTGTGGCGGGCGACCACCGACAACGACGACGGCGCCGCCTGGCAGAGCGACCTGCGCTACGGGCTGCTGTGGCGCAAGCTCGGCCTGCACCGGATGCGGCACCGCCTGGACGCCGTCGAGGTGGGTGAGGACGCGCTGACGGTCCGCACGCGGGTGGCGCCGGCCGCCCGGGAGCTGGGGCTGTCGACGGTGTACCGCTGGACGTCGGACGCGGACCGCGTCCGGCTGACCGTGTCCACCGTCCCGGACGGCGACTGGTCGGTACCGCTCCCCCGCCTCGGCATCCGCTTCGGGCTGTCCGCAGCCGACCTGGTGCAGTGGTACGGCGGTGGCCCGGGCGAGGCGTATCCGGACACCAGGGCGGCGTCCGCGGTCGGCCGCTGGCAGTCGACCGTGGACGACCTGCAGACGCCGTACGTCCGCCCCCAGGAGAACGGCGCCCGCATCGACGTGCGCTGGGCGGAGCTGGGCGGCCTGCGCATCGAGGGCGACCCGGCGTTCCACCTCACCGCCCGCCGCTGGACCACCGAGCAACTGGACGCCGCCGCGCACCGCAGCGACCTGGTGCCCGGCGACACGGTCTGGGTCAACCTGGACCACGGCCAGCACGGCATCGGTTCCCAGTCCTGCGGCCCGGCGCCGCTGCCCCGGTACCACCTGCGGGCGGAGCCCGCGGAGTTCTCGTTCGTCTTCTCCCCGTCCGCTGCCACCGGTACCACCGCCACCGGCTGACCGGCCGACCGGCCGACCGCACAGCCCCGACGGCCACCGCGGCCGGCTCTTCCTCCGGGCCGGCCGCGGTCGTCCCGGGCCCGGGATCCCCGTGTTCGTGCAAGCGTTTTCCGCCACCACCTTCTCAACCGCCGCGCTTTGACGTGAACATGTTCAGCATGCGACCCATGGGACGACTCCTCGGCGCCCTCGCCGCCGGCCTGCTGACCGTGTCGGGGCTCACCGCCTCCGCCGGTACCGCGCATGCCGCCGACTCAGGGAGCTTCAGTGTCTTGACGTACAACGTGGCCGGACTGCCGGAGGGCCTCAGCTCCAGCCATCCGGCCACCAACACACCCCTGATCTCACCGAGACTGGCGGACTACGCCATCGTCAACGTCCAGGAGGACTTCAACTATCACGCGGCGCTCTACGCCGGCGACAACCACCCGCACCGCACCGCGACCAGCGGCGGCGCGGGCATCGGCGACGGCCTCAACACCCTGTCGAACCATCCCTTCGAGGACTTCGAGCGGGTGAGGTGGAAGGACTGCACCGGCACCGACTGCCTCACTCCCAAGGGCTTCACCCTGGCCCGGGTGCGGCTCGCCGAAGGCGTCTACGTCGACCTGTACAACCTGCACCCCAACGCCGACGACACCGCCGACGCCCTGGCCGCGCGCCGCGCCAACATCGCCCAGCTGTCGGCGTTCGTCCAGGCCAACTCGGCGGGCAACGCGGTGATCGTGACGGGTGACACCAACACCCGGTACACCCGCGCCGGCGACAACATCCGCACCCTCGTCGACGGCAACGGACTGACCGACGCCTGGGTGCGGCTGGTCAAGGGCGGCACGGCCCCCGCGCAGGGCGCCGATCCGCTGCTGTGCCCGGCGTCCGCGCCGCCCGACGACTGCGAGGTGGTCGACAAGGTCCTCTACCGCGGCAGCGACCTCGTCTCCCTGACCGCGACCCGCTACCACGACGAGTGGGCGAGATTCCTGGACGCGGCCGGCGGCAACCTCTCCGACCACTTCCCGCACACCGTCGACTTCTCCTACACGCCCAACCCGAAGCTCCGGGCGAGCGACTTCTTCGGCGGCCCGCACGGCACGGCCTTCAACGACGCCGACGACCTGCCGGCCGCGCCCGCCCCGCGCACCCTCACCCTGCGCGGCGGCGCCCGCCTGGACGCCGTGTCCCTCGCCCACGACGGCGGTACGGTCCTCGGCCACGGCGGCACGGGCGGTACGGCCGTCTCCCTCAGCCTGGCCGCCGGGGAACACCTGACCTCGGTGAAGCTCACCGCGGGCCGGAAGGACGGCCGTACCCGGATCTCCTCGGCCGCGTTCACCACCGACCGGGGCCGCACGCTCGCGGCGGGCACGGCGACCGGCGACGGCACCACGCTCACCGCGCCCGCCGGCTGGCAGATCGTCGGCTTCACCGGCCGCTCGGGCACCGAGATCGACAAGCTCGGGGTGCTGTACGCGCCGATCGGCTGATGCTCGCGCCCACTTTCCTAGGTGCTCTAGGATGCGCCCTAGACATCCAAGGGAGGTGGGCCCGTGGCCCGGGCGGGACTCAGCGCGGAGCGAGTGGTGGCGGCCGCCGCGGAGCTGGCCGACGAGGTCGGGTTCGACCAGGTCAGCATCTCCGCTCTGGCCCGCCGCTTCGGCGTCAGGGACGCGAGCCTGTACTCGCACGTCCGCAGTCTCCAGGACCTGCGCACCCGGCTCGCGCTGTACGCGGGCGGCGAGCTGATCGACCGGATCGCGGCAGCCGTGGCCGGCCGGGCCGGCAAGGAGGCGCTGACGGCGTTCGCCGGCGCCTACCGCGACTACGCCCTGCGGCACCCGGGCCGGTACGCGGCCACCCAGATCCGCATCGACCAGGCCCTGATCGCCGACTCCCCCGCGCTGCGCCGCACCGCGCAGATCACCTACGGCATGCTGCGCGCGTACGGCCTGGAGGAACCGGATCTGACGGACGCGGTACGCCTGCTGCGCAGCACCTTCCACGGCTACTGCGTCCTGGAGGGCGCGGGCGGCTTCGGCGCGGACCGGGACGTGACGGCCTCCTGGGACAAGGCGGTCGACGCCCTGCACCTTGCCCTCGAACACTGGCCCCGGGAGACGGAGAGCGATGACTGACACGCCGTACCACGACGTCACGGGCCGCGGTCCGGTACTGCTGCTGGTGCCCGGCGGGGCCGGGCATCCGATGGGCCTCGGGCCGCTCACCGAGCGGCTGGCCGCCCGCTTCACCGTGGTGACGTACGACCCGCTGGGCCTGGCGCACGGCCGGCTCGGCCGGCCGGTCGCCGAGCAGTGGGTCGCGGACTGGAGCGAGGGCGCGCGGCGGGTGCTGGAAGAGGTGTTGCCGGCGGGCGAGCCGGCGTACGTGTGCGGCACCAGTTCGGGTGCCATCGCGGCCATGGACCTGCTGGCCCGGTACCCCGGCAGGCTGGCGCACGTGGTCGCGCACGAGCCACCGTGCGTGACGGTCCTGCCGGACGGGGCGGAGCGGCGGGCGGAGCTGATCGAGCAGCTGGACGGGCCCGGACGGCCGCCCGCCGAGGGCGAGTCGGCGACCCCGACGGGTGTGTTCCTGGCCCGGGTGCTGCGCCCGTTCAGCGCGTACCTGCCCGCGCCGGCCCCGCCGCCGGGCCGGCTCACGATCGCCGTCGGCACCGGCTCGCGCGGTCAACTCCTGCACCGTACGGGCGTGTTCCTCGCCGGGCGGCTCGGGTGCGCCTTCGCCGAGTTCCCGGGCGGGCATCTCGGCACACTGGATCATCCCGTGGAATTCGCCGACGCACTCGCCGAGACGTTGCGTTCCAGCGCGCGGACGTCGGCGTAGGACGGGGTCGTGCCGCCCGGGGTGCGTCCGGCCGCGATGTCCGCCATGGCGTCCAGGGCCGCGCCGAGCGCCCGCCGGTACAGCAGCGAACCGACGCTGATCCGGTGTACGCCGAGGCCGGCGAGGTGGTCGACCGTGGGGCCGGTGGGCGTGTACAGCACGTTGAGGGGTACGGCGGTGTGCCGGACGAGGGCGGCGATGCGCCCGGGGTCGGTCAGGCCCGGTACGAACACGCCGTCGGCGCCCGCTTCCTGGTAGGCGTCGAGCCGGCGCAGGGTCTCCTTCGCGTCGCCGTCGCCCGACCAGTACGTGTCCGTACGGGCGTTGACGAACAGCCCCGGAACGGCCGCCTTCACCGCGGCGATCTTCGCCGCGTGCCGGCCGGCCGCGCCCCGACCGTCCTCCAGGTTGATGCCGACGGCGCCGGCGGCCCACAACTCCCCGGCCAGCTCGGCGACGTCGTCCGGGTCGTCGCTGAAGCCGTCCTCGGCGTCGACGGTGAGGAGGTGGGGCTCGGAGCCGAGGGTGAGGGCGAGTCGGACGGTGTGCTCGCGGGTCGCCGCCTCCCCGTCGGGCAGGCCTACGGCCGCCGCGACCGCCAGGCTCGTCGTGGCGATCGCCCGGAAGCCCCGGGCGGCGAGGGCGGCGGCCGAGGCGCGGTCCCAGGCGTTGGGCAGCAGCAGCGGCTCGCCCGGACGGTGGTGGAGGCCGGCGAAGGAGGAGGCGGGGGCAGGCTCTGCGGTCATACGGTCACGCTAGGCCGGGGACGTTTCGGCACCCGCCGAAACGTCGCTCCCCTCTCACCGGGGTGCGACCGACCACGCGGCTCCCGCGGAGCGCCCGTCCGGCGCGGTGAACCGGAAGGCGGCGGTCGTGCCCCCGGGCCGGCTCACCCGCACCTCGTGGCCCGGCTCCGCGCCGTCGTCCGCGCGCACCGCCACGGACACCAGCTCGCCCAGGGGCCGCGGGTCCGGCTCCCCGGTGAGCCGGGCGAGCACCACGAAGAGGGTGCCCGCACCGTCCCCCGTCACCCCGGTCAGCTCCGCCGACAGGCCGGCGACGGGCACGAGTTCGGCCCGGACGCCGTCGCCGGCCGGCCAGCCCGTCACCCGCACCTCGGTCCCGGGCACCGCGCCCGCCACCAGATGGGCCCGCACCTCCACCGCGCCCCGGACCACCACCAGGCTGGTGACGGTGACCCCGGCGCGCACGGTGTGCCGGGAGGCGACCCACCCCTCGCCCGTGCCGAGCGGCTCGATCTGCGTACGGCTGGCGTCACCGCCGACGATCACGCTGTTGTCGTACGACGGCACGGGCGCGGTGGCGGTCGAGTAGGCGAGCCGGGTGTAGTGGGGGTCGTAGCGGACGTCCTCGCTGCCGTGGTTGTGCAGCCGGACCAGGCCGTCGGAACGGGTCGTCTGGATCAGCCAGTTGGGGGCGGGCAGGGGGTGCGCCTCGTCCGCGCGGTCGGCCGGGGCGGGCGCCTCCCGCGCCGTCCACACCTCGTGCCCGGGCGGCAGCAGCAGACCGAGGAAGCCCTTGCTCGCCCAGTACGGGGAGGCGGGGCCGGAGTACGTCTGCACCAGGGACGCGTCGGGGCCGAGCCAGCCGAGCGGCAGCAGGCCCCGCTCGTCGACCGCGCCGCCGTCGAGGAAGTACCGCAGCGCGCCGGAGGCCAGGCGGCGGGTCTCGCCCGGGGGCAGGGGGGTGTGTCCGGTGACGGCGCCGAGCCAGAGCGGGGCCGTCGTGGCGAAGCGGTAGGTGAGGGAACGGCCTTGGCGCAGGGGGGCGCCGTCGGCGCCGAAGAGGCGGGCGTGGTCGGCGAGGTGGCGGGACAACCGTCGACCGTGGACGGACAGCAGTTCACCGTCGCCCGCCAGCCATGCGTGGAGGACCGTGTAGAGGTGCATGGCCCAGCCGTTGTAGTAGTCGAACTTCCGGCCGTCGCCGTCCGTGTACCAGCCGTCGCCGACGTACCAGGCCTCGACCCGCTCCAGCCCGCGGTCGATCGCCTTGCGCGCCGTCTCCTCCTGGTGGCCGATCTCCGCGAGGAAGCCGCCCACGGTGACCGGGAACAGTTCCCAGTTGCACGGCCAGGGGTCGGCGGTGAGCGCGTCCGCCAGCCAGGCGGCGGTGCGCTGGCGCACCGCGTCGTCCAGGCGGTCCCACAGCAGCGGCCGGGTCAGCCGCAGGGCGAGCGCGATCGAGGCGGCCTCGACCAGCGGCTGGCCGCGGTCGGTGATCCGCGGCCAGACCCCGCCGGGACCGGCCGCGAGGCCCTCGGCGTACCGGCCGAGGGCCGTCTCGTCGTGGCGGAACGCGGCCAGCAGCAGGGTGCGGGCGTACCCTTCGAGCCCGTCGGAGAGGCGGCCGGAGTGGCTCACGTGGTCGCCGGGCAGGTGGTAGAGGGCGCGGTCGGGGGTGGCGTACGGCACGACGGCGGCGAGCAGGGCGTCGGCGGCGGCCTCCCAGTGGGCGCGGGTGTAGCCCGTGTAGGGGCTCGACGCGCGGTCGTCGGCGGGCAGTTCGATCACGACGGTGGCTGTCCTTCCTCGCGGGACCCGGGGCGCCCCGGTTCCGGTCGGGGCGCCCCGGGGATTCATCCCATCCGTACCGTTCCCTCCGGCACGAGATGCAGGGGCTGGAGGAGGGGAAAGCGCTTCCTCTTCCGGGATGAAGCCGAGCACCCGGGTTCGCGTGTCCCGCGCTTGGATTAGCGTCGGGGCATGACCAGCGACACCTCCCCCAGTCTCGCCTCAGCCCTCGCCGCCGGAACGGTCGTGCTCGACGGCGGCATGTCCAACCAGCTGGAGTCGGCCGGACACGACCTGAGCGACGAGCTGTGGTCGGCACGGCTGCTCGTCGAGCGGCCCGAGGCGGTCACCGAGGCGCACCTCGCCTACTTCAGGGCGGGCGCGGACGTCGCGATCACCGCCGGCTACCAGGCGACCTTCGAGGGATTCGCGAAGCGCGGGATCAGCCGTGCGGAGGCGGCCCGGCTGCTCGGGCTGAGTGTGGAGCTGGCCCGGCAGGCCGCCCGGCAGGCCCACGAGGAGGGCATCGACCGCCCGTTGTGGGTGGCGGCCTCGGTCGGCCCTTATGGGGCGATGCTCGCGGACGGTTCCGAGTACCGGGGCCGGTACGGGCTGAGCGTCGAGGAGCTGGAGCGGTTCCACCGGCCGCGCCTGGAGGTGCTGGCCGAGGCCGCGCCGGACGTCCTGGCGCTGGAGACGGTGCCGGACGCGGACGAGGCGGCGGCCCTCTTGCGGGCGGTACGCGGACTCGGGGTGCCCGCCTGGCTTTCCTACACGGTCGACGGACGGCACACGCGGGCGGGGCAGCCGCTGGAAGAGGCCTTCGCGCCGGCCGCCGACGTGGACGAGGTGATCGCGGTCGGCGTGAACTGCTGTGCCCCCGACGACGTGGCGGACGCCGTCGCGATCGCGGCCCGGGTGACCGGCAAGCCGGTCGTGGTCTACCCCAACAGCGGCGAGGCGTGGGACGCGGAGGCCCGCGCCTGGGCCGGCCGCACCACGTTCAGTGCCGAGCAGGTCAAGGCGTGGCGGGACGCGGGGGCCCGGTTGGTCGGCGGGTGCTGCCGGGTGGGGCCGACGGCGATCGCGGGGATCGTCCGAGCGCTCGCGGCATAGGACGAGCCGAGCCGGTCGCTTCCACGTCCGGGGCGGTGCCGTCTCGTGGGAGGCGGCGGAGACGGGGTCGGGACCTGTCGCATCGGGTCACCGGGACTCTCCGCGGTCAGGGCAGGAACCGGACAGCCGGCAGCCGGCAGCTTTCGATCATCGGTCAGTGGCTAGCAGTCAGCGGTCAGCAGTTACCGGCCGGCGGTCAGCGGTCAGCGGTCAGCGGTCAGCGGTCAGCGGTCAGCGGTCAGCGGTCAGCGGTCAGCGGTCAGCGGTCAGCGGTCAGCGGTCAGCGGTCAGCGGTCAGCGGTCAGGCGACGGTAGGCCCGTCACCGCCGTCGGGCTCCCGCCGACCGTCGCAGGCGCCGGACCGCCCCCGCCCACTCGGCCCCGGGGGCCCGGATCCTCGAAGCGGGGCCGGGCTCCGTGACGGTCCGGGCGGTCGACCATACGGCGATTTCCGCATCCCGCGGACCGTGTGCCGTGTACGGTCCACCGTCGCCGAAGATCCGCACGGGATGGGACGCGTCCCAGGCCTGCCACCCGGGATCCCCGGTCGTGGCGAACCGCACCCAGGCCGAGTGCATCGCGTCGCACAGCTCCTGCGGGGCACCCTCACCGGCCAGCTTCCTCGACTCGGGCACCTCGCCGGTGTCGAAGACGAATCCGAGTTCCAGCGCGTGGCAGGCGCCCAGGCCGGGGAGGCGGGACGGCCAGGCGAACTCGTAGAGGTAGGAGGTACCGGGCCGGGCGTCGGCGAGGCGGTGCAGCGGGGCGCGCAGCAGGTGGTCGGTGACCATCTGGCCGACGATCTCGGCGACGCCGGCATCGGGGTGGAGGGCGCGGTAGGCCCGGGGCACCTCGTGGCCGGCGTGGCAGCGAGCCATGGCCGCGGCGAGGGCGACGGGGCCGAGCCGGTCGATGTGTTCCAGCAGTCCGCCGGGCACGAACCAGAGCCGGTACTCGTCGCGGGTCCAGCCCATGAGCAGTTGGACGCCCTGGGCGGCGTCGCCGTCGAGCAGGGCTAGGAGGGGGTCGCGGGGTACGAGATCGCCGTCCACGACGACGCCGAACGCGGGTCCGCCCAGGACCGGGCTGCTGAGCCGGCCGACCTCGGCCTGGGTGCGCAGCAGCAGGTCGCGGTCGACGGCGGCGAAGGCCTCGGCGGTGGCGGGGATCTTCAGCCGGGAGGCCATGCGGCGCACCATGCGCCGTACCTTGTCCCGGTCGGAGGCTTCCGGGGGTCCGCTCTGCAGGACCGCCCGCCGGATCAGCCCGCGGGTCGCGGGGGCGGCGAGCAGGGCGCCGGTGCTGATGGCGCCGGCCGACTGGCCGCACAGGGTGACCTGGTCGGGGTCGCCACCGAAGGCGCCGATCGTTTCGTGCACCCAGCGCAGGGCGGCGAGCTGGTCGCGCAGGCCGGGGTTGGGAGGTGCGTCCGGGAACAGTCCGTAGCCCTCGACGCCCAGTCGGTAGTTGACCGAGACGCAGACGACGCCGTCGCGGGCGAAGGTGCGGCCGTCGTACACCGGCACGGCGGAGGAGCCCCTGGTCAGGGCACCACCGTGCAGCCAGACGAGGACCGGGAGCCGGGCGCCGGGTCCCGGTTCGGGGGTCCATACGTTGAGGTTGAGGCAGTCGTCGCCGGGGATGACCGGGTCGGAGAGATACCGGGCGAACGCCTCGGAGTACGGGGGTTTGGGCGCGGTGGGACCGAAGGCGCCGGCGTCGCGCACGCCGTCCCAGGGCTCGGGCGGTTGCGGCGGGCGGAACCGCCGGGGGCCGAAGGGCGGGGCGGCGTACGGGATGCCGCGGAACACCGCGATGCCGTGCTCGTACCGGCCGCGTACGGCTCCGTGGGGTGTGATGACCACGGGTCCCGTCTGGTCTGCCGTCATCGCCCGCCAGCCCTTCGCCGCGCTCGTGCACCGTTCACATCAGAGCATCACATTGTCCGGTTGTATTCCGGTGCACGAGCCCGGGGCTGGGCTGTTCGGCGTACAGGAGGGTGCCGGAGCCGAACGGTCGCCCACGCCGGGCGGGTCCCGGCCGCGAGAGGCGGAGGAGATGACCGGTTGGGGACTGCTGGGTGCGGTTCCGACGCCGATGGCGTGACCGAGGCCGGGTCGCACAGGTTCCAGTCGGCCCGACGGGGGCGATGCAGGCGTCGTTGTGGCCGGTGAGGGACTGGTTGGTGTGGGGGTACGGGGCGTCGGCCGTCGTCTGCTGCGACCTGACCGGGCCGAACCGGCAGCGGGTAGGGGCGTCGGCCGTCACCTGCCGGTACCTGACCAGGCCGAACCCGGCGCAGGCGCGGATGGGTTCGGCGGAGTCGGCGAACCGCCGGCCGGGATGCCGGTTCTGCCGCGACGCCGCACGTCGACGGGCGAGGCGACGAAAGCGACAGCACGGGCCACCGGCCACCGGCCACCGGCCACCGGCCACCGGCCACCGGCCACCGGCCACCGGCCACCGGCCACCGGCCACCGGCCACCGGGGGCACGAACTACCCACTCCCTTCGGTGAGATGACGAGACGCGCGCAAGGTCGGTGACGAGTGACGCACTGCGGACGAGTTCGGCAACCGGCCGCCATGCCGCCGCCCAGCGCGCCAAGAGCCGGGACCGCGCCCCCTCCAGGGATGCCCTGGAACGACGGTGCGGCGCGCCAAATCCGGTAACCGTTTTCCGTGCACCGAGCCGGGCGCGGCCCACCGCTCGACCGCAGAGCAAGCCGGTCACCGGCTCACCGCCATCCGACACCCGGCCCTGTCGATTGACCCGTCGATCCCGGCGGATCTACGGTAGAAGGCGCTTTCCGCAAGCGTCTCCACGCCCCCGTCCGCCAGGAGAGCCATGCCCAGCGCCCAGCCGCCGCGGGCCGTGTTCGCGATGGACCCGGTACACCTCCCGCTGCTCTTCCCACCGCCGCTCATGGACCGGCTGAGGCGGACGGCGGACATCGACCCGGCGTTCGTCGTCCGGGACTTCACCGATCCGGCGGCGGCCGGTGCCCTGGCGCCGGCCGAGGTGCTGATCACCGGCTGGGGCTGCCCGCACCTGGACGACGGTGTCCTGGCCGCGACCCCGAAGCTGCGTGCCGTCCTGCACGCCGCCGGCTCGGTCCGCTCCCTGGTCGGCGAGGAGCTGTGGGCCAACGGCGTCGCCGTCTCCAGCGCGGTCACCGCCAACGCCCTGCCCGTGGCGGAGTACACGCTGGCGATGATCCTGCTCGTCGGCAAGGACGCCTTCGAGCACCGCGAGCGCTACCGCCGCACCCGCACCCGTCCGACCCCCGCCGAAACCGCGGCCACCGGCAACCTCGGCCGCCGCGTCGGGGTCGTCGGCGCCTCCCGCGTGGGCCGCCGGCTCATGGAGCTGCTGCGGCCGTTCGACTTCACGGTCCTGCTGCACGACCCCTACGTGAGCCCCGCCGAGGCAGACGCGCTGGGGGCGGAACTGGTGCCGCTGGAGGAGCTGCTGCGGCGCAGCGACATCGTCAGTCTGCACGCCCCCGACATCCCCGAGACCCGCCACATGCTCGACCGGGCCCGGCTCGCCCTGGTCCGGGACGGGGGCGTGCTGATCAATACCGCGCGCGGTGCGCTGGTCGACCACGAGGCGCTGACGCGGGAGCTGGTCTCGGGACGCCTGCGCGCGGTCCTCGATGTCACCGAGCCCGAACCGCCGCCCGCCGATTCCCCGCTGTACCGGCTGCCCAACGTCTTCCTCACCCCGCACATCGCGGGCTCGCTCGGCAACGAACTGGCACGGCTCGGCGCGATCGTCGTGGAGGAACTGGAGCGGCTGACCGCGGGCCTGACCCTACGGCACCAGGTGCGGCACGCGGATCTGACCCGGGTGGCCTGATCCCCGCGGGGACCCCGTCCCCCGCGCCGGGTGGCGCTGCGCACGGCGGCCGGTCGGCCCGTACGAGCCGACCGCACAGCCGTCGATGACGTCCCGGCTCGGCCCCTCCCGGCCGATACCCCAAGCCGGCCACGCCCACCCGACCCGGGCACCGGAGGGCGTGCGGTACCTCCTCGGCGCCTCCTGCGCCCCGGAGTTCGGCGGGTTCCGGATCGACCGCATTCCCCGCCGGCCTCACCGGCCACGGGCCTACGCGGCTCCCGCGCCTCGGCTACCGCCCGGCGCTCGCCTCGGCGGGCGTGCGGCAGCGCGCCGAGTACGTGCGGCACGCGGGCGGTGACGAGACCACCGCCCGGCTGCGCACGCACGAACTGCTGGACCTGCCCGAGCCGCCGACCGCGGTGTTCGTGTGCGCGGACCGGATGGCGCACGGCGTGTACGCGGAGCGGGGGGTGCGGGTTGCCGGACGAGGTGAGCGTGGTGGGTTTCGACGAGATGCACTGCGAACGCCCCGACGGGACGCGGACGGAGCTGTCGACACGGCTGGTGGAGCGGGCGAGCACGGCACCGCCTCCGGAGCACGGCCCGGAGGAGGACGCCGAGTTCGACGAGCAGGGCCGCCCCGACCTCGCGGAGGACTGAGTCCCCGGACGGTCCGGTGACACGGCGACGGCCGGGCACCTCCCGCACGGGGTGTCCGGCCGTCTTCCTGCTTCCTTCGTCCCGGGCCCTCGTCCCCTCAGTCCTTTTCGCCCCGGCCGGCGCCGACGAGAGCCTCCACCACGTCCACGGCGCTGCCGTCGTGGTCACTGCCGGCGGTGCCGCTGCCGGTCTGCACGTTGGCCGCGCGGTCGACTTCGAGCCAGGAGTCGGCGTGGGAGTTGTCGATCACGGTGATCAGGCTCTCGGACGCGAGGGCGGGCACGGCACCGGCCGCCAGGAGCGCGGCGGCGACCGCCGTGGCCGCACCGAACCGCGGTACGGCACCGGTCACACTGCCACGCCCTCGGGCAGGAGCCGCTCGGGGGCGATGTTGCGCTCCAGCAGGCTGGTGGAGGCCTGCACACCGACCCCGCTCGCCGGATCCACCTCCGGCAGCCGGCCGTCGGCCGCCTTGAGGCCGGCGAGGGCGGAGTCCATCGCCTCGTGCGCGGCGAACAGGCACGGGGTGCTGTAGATGGCGACGTCCACGCCGAGGCCGGACAGCTCGCCGAGGGACAGGCGGGGCGACTTGCCGCCGGCGATCTGGTTGAACAGCAGCGGCTTGTCGCCGACGACCTCCCGGATCCGTTTGATCCACTCGACGCTGCGCACGCCGTCGACCAGCACCACGTCGGCGTCGGTGGCCGCCAGCCGTTCGGCGCGGTGCAGGATGTCGTGCTCGTCGGTGGCGTCGGTACGGGCGACGACGACCAGGTCCTTGCGGGTCTGCAGGACCTTGTGCAGCTTCTCCAGGTACTCCTCCAGGGGCAGCACCTGCTTGCCGTCGGCGTGGCCGCAGCGGCGGGGCCGCTTCTGGTCCTCCAGGATCACCCCGGAGGCGCCGATGCGCTCCAGTCCCTCGACGACGTGACAGGCGACCTCGGGGTCGACGTACCCGTCGTCGATGTCGACCAGCAGGTGGTGGTGCGGGAACGCGCCCCGCAGCCGCTGGACGAAGGCCACCATGTCGGGCCAGGCGATGAATCCGATGTCCGGCAGCCCGTAGTACGAGGCCGCGAAGCCGAAGCCCGATACGAACATCCCGTCGTAGTGCTGGGCCGCGATCGACGCCGAGTACATGTCGTACACGCCGATCAGCGGAGTGGTCCCGGGCTCGGCGATGCGCTCGCGCAGCTTCTTCCCGTAAGTCAAGGTCCGGCTCCTCCTGTGGGTGGGTGACGCGGGGCGGAATGGGGGTGGGCCGCCGCGTCTCGACGCCCTTTGCCAAGACAAGAGCATCTCTAGATAGTCACGTGACCTTCCCTCTACGCCAGCTTTACTCACCCCGATGGCGCAACCGGTTCACCGCAGAAACGTCACTCGGCGAGCCGAGCCGCCCAGGTGAGGCCCCCGTTCAGGTGGGCCAGGAAGACCGGGGCTCGGTAGGCGCCGGCGGCGTGGCCGAGCGTCGTGTAGAACACGCGTCCGCCCGCGGGGCCCTGTTCACGGCACCAGGCCAGCGGATGGTCCGCGCCCATCCCGCCGCCGTCGTACGACGTCTCGTCGGCGCACAGCAGGATCCGGGCCCGTCCGGCCGGAGGGTGGTCGAAGTCGTACCACTCGTCGGTGAAGTCCCACACGGCCGGCAGCCGCCGGGTGGCGGGATGGCCGGGGTCCGTGGCGAGGGCGCGGCCGGGCTGGAGGGCGGGGTGCCGCGTGAAGCGGGCGCCGAGGAGTTCGCCGTGGTACGGCCACCCGTACTCGGTGCAGGCCGCCGCGTGCACCCCGGCGAAGCCGCCGCCCGAGCGGACGCGGCCCTCCAGCCGTTCACGCCCGGCCGGGGTGAGCACCTCACCGCTGGTGGACAGGAAGACCACAGCCGCGAACCCGTCCAGCGGCCCTTCGAGGTCCGCGGGGTCCTCGGTGTGCTCGACGGCGAACCGGCCGAGGGCCCGGACGGCGGCGACGGCGTCCGGGATGGAGCCGTGCCGGTAGTCGGCGGTACGGGTGTGGAGGAGGAGACGAGGAGGCATGCCAGACGACCCTAGGAGGGCGCGCCTCGTTCCGGCACCCGAGTCCGGCCGCCGGTGGACCAGCCGTCAACCGCCCTCGCCCACATGGTTGTCGGGCGCTCCGTCGCCGTACGAGGGGAGGTCGCCGCGCTCCACCGGGGCCGTCGCCGTGCGGGGCGGCGGCAGGAGGCCGGCGAGCTCCTCGGGAGCAGGGCGGTGGACGGCGTCGGCGGCTCGGCGGAGCACTGCGGGCGCGACCTTCTCGCCGCCGATCCGCACCACCTGGCCCTTCTCCGGTGCCCGGCAGACGTAGCCCTCGGGACAGTCGGCGGCGCTGCCCCGCTCCGTGTAGAGGTGGAGTACGGCGCCGTCCTTCGCCCAGTACGAGGCGGAGAATCCGTCGTCCCCGTTCACCCCGACCGACTGCTGGGCGAGCGTGAAGCCCGGTACGTCGGTGACGTAGACGAGCTCCGGCGCCATCCCCAGCGCGCGTAGCCGTTCGTCGAGTTCGGCCCGCCCCTGGGTGGTGGTCGGCGTGGGCTCCCGGGTGGCGCCGGGGTCCGCCTTCTCGGTGCCGCACGCCGTGAGCAGTGCGGGCAGGAGCAGCAGCAGCGGCAGGGCGCGTGCGGTACGGATCATGCGCCCATCGTGCCGCACGGGTGTTCCCGGGGACGGACCTGGTCCCGTAACCTCTCGCGCGATGAACGCGATTCCGCCGCTGCTGGACCATCTCGTCCTTGCCACGCCCGACTTGGGCGCGACGGTCGCCGAGTTCGCGCGGCGGACCGGGGTCGTGCCGGTGCCCGGCGGGGTGCATGTCGGGCTGGGGACGCGCAATCACCTGGTGGGGCTGGGCGGCCGGAGCTATCTGGAGATCCTCGGGCCGGACCCGGAGCAGCCGGAGCCCGCAGGGCCGCGACCGTTCGGCGTCGACCGGCTGGCCGGGCCCGTCGTGCCGGCCTGGGCGATCAGCCCGCCGGACCTGGACGCGGCGGTCGCCGCTGCGCGGGCGCGGGGCCATGACCCGGGTCCGGTACGGCCGATGAGCCGCCGCACCCCGGACGGCACCCTGCTGCGGTGGCGGCTGACCGACGCCGGTCCCGGGCAGGCGCCGGACCTGCTGCCGTTCCTCATCGACTGGGGCGACTCCCCGCACCCGGCCGCCTCGGGCCTGCCGGTCACCCCGCTGCTGGCGGTGTCGGCCTCGGCCCCCGACCCGCAGGCGGTGCGCGGCCCCCTCTCGGCCCTGGGCACCTCGCTGACGCTCACGAGGGGTCCGGCCGCGCTCTCCTTCACCGTGCTCACACCGAACGGTCCGGTCGCTTTCGGCTGAGCGCCGGAAGCCGGGCACCAGGGTCTTCCTCCCGGCCCCTGCCGGGTTCGCGGGGCCACGCGGGAACCACACCTCCTGATTGAACGTGTTCAAATACAGCCCCGCCCGCGGGGTCCGCGCTGCCGCGCGAAGGAATGCGAAGGAGGGGCATGCGCCACGAGGACAGACCGATCGCGAGGGGATTCCGGCACGGGTTCGCCCAGCTGGTGCGGTTCGGCGTGGTCCAGGCCCGCGCCTGCGCCTTCGCCGGGGCGCTGCTGGCCGGGATCGGGGCCTCCCGGCTGCTGCCCCCACTGCCCGTCGCCCGCTACGACCTGGTCCTCGTCTACGGCGTGCTGCTCACCCTCGTCGCCCGCCGGGTCGGCTGGGAGACCCGCCGGGACACCGCCGTGATCGCCGTGTGCCATGTGCTGGGGCTGCTGTTCGAGCTGGTCAAGGTGCATCTGGGTTCGTGGAGTTACCCGGAGGACGCCCTCACCAAGATCGCCGGGGTGCCGCTGTACGGGGGCTTCATGTACGCGGCCGTCGCCAGCTACGTCTGCCGGGCCCGGCGGCTGATGCGGCTGCGCTACACCCGCTACCGCGCCGCCGCCACGACCCTGGTCGCCGCCGCCGTCTACCTCAACTTCTTCACCCACCACTGGATACCCGACCTGCGCTGGCCGCTCGCGGTGGCGATGACCGCCGCGACCGCCGGCACCTGGGTCGGCTTCAGCGTGGGCGCACACCGCTACCGCATGCCGCTCGCCCTCTCCTTCGTCCTGATCGGCTTCTTCCTGTGGGTCGCCGAGAACGCCGCCACCTACGCCGGCGCCTGGAGCTACCCGCAGCAGCTCGGCGGCTGGCAACCAGTGCCGCTGACCAAGTTCGGCGCCTGGTCCCTGCTGATCAGCGTCACGTTCGTCCTCGTCGAGCACCTCGGGGCGGCCGGCCGTGACCGCCGCGCGGGGCGCCCCTGACCGTCCGGTGGCCGCCGCCGGTGCGCCGGCCACAGGTCCGCCGACCCGACGCGGTACCCGAGCCGGGAAAGCGGACGATCTCCGTGCTGCTCCTCGGTCCGCCGGCGTTGCCGGAGCTTGACAGCGTTGCAGAGCAACGTTCTGGCAATGGGGCGAGCTGCCGGGCCCTTGACCAGCCCGTTTCTCGGGGTGGGCGGCCGCAACGCTCTCGCAACAGGCAGTCGGTACTGCGCCTCTTCGGAATCGCGGACTGCAACACCTCCGGCGTCATCCATCCTGGTTCCTCGTCCGCAATCAGTCGGATGCAGGACAAGTCCCGCCCCCACCACGGCGGGTCGGATGAATGGAGAGCACGGTGGACCGTCCTCTGTTGTCATTGAGATCAACCCTGGTCCTTCTGCTTGCGCTGCTCACCGGTGCGGGGGCAGGCGGTCTGACGGCCGTAGGCGGGGAGGGCGCCGCGCACAGCCTGCTGGCGGGCCTCGGCGCTGCTGGACTGGCAGTGCCCTTCTTCAACCGCATCATCGCCTGCGAGGACGTCGCTGCCCAGCGCCCGGCGTCCGCGGGCGCCCGCACGGCCGAGGGAGAGGGCAATGGGTGAACTGCGTCCACTGGGCCAGGACCTCAACAGCGCCTCTCGCGCATTGGCCGAGGCGTTGCGCGAGTTATTCGAAAGTCTTCATGTGTCCGTTCGCCGGTACGCAGCCCGGCGCCGGCTCGATCCAGGCACGGTCTCGCGGTACCTGAACGGCACCCGGCTTCCCCCATGGCAGGTGATCAGCGACCTGCTCACCGATGTCGCCGAACATCGCGGGACCGCAGTGACCACCGAGGCCATCGAGTTGGTGCGAGGCCTCTACGGTTCGGCTGTGGACGCCGCCTCGTCCCCCAAGCACGCGGTGGAGATCCTCGAACAGCAGCTGGCCGACGCCGACCATGTCTCCCGGCGGTCCAGCGTCCGTGGGGACGTCCTGGGCGATGCGCTACTGGACCGGACCCAGCGCATCGCCGACCTGGAGACGCGACTGAACCAGCTGGAGGCTGACCGCCTCGCGGAGCAGAGGCGAGCGGACGAGCTCGCGGAGGCGCATCCGGATGTCTTCGGCCTCGTCCAGGAACGCAACGCGCTCCAGCTGGAGGTCGAGCGCCTTGGAGCGGCACTGCAGGAGGCACAGGCTCAGCGTGCCGCGGCGGAAGGCCGCTGTGACCTGCTCGAACGCCAGCTGGACGCGGTCGAGAAGGCGACCCCGGCTGTGTTGCCGACGGGGCAGCAGAGCATGCCCAAGATCCTCGTCGTCGACGATCAGCCGGACAATCTGCTGGCGATGACCGCGGTCCTGGCGACGCTGGATCAGGAGCTCGTCACCGTTTCCTCGGGCCGGGAGGCTCTCAAGGCGCTGCTCGACCACGACGACTTCGCTGTCATCATCATGGACGTGCAGATGCCGGAGATGGACGGCTACGAGACCTGCGCTCACATCAAACGCCGCCCGAGGACCCGGGACGTCCCCATCATCTTCCTCACCGCCATGGGCACGGAGTCCGAACACTCGGCCCGCGGATACGCTGCCGGCGCCGTCGACTACATCAGCAAGCCCTTCGACCCGTGGGCCCTACGCGCCAAGGTCGCCGTGTTCACCTCCATCTACTTGGAGCGACACAGTCAGTAGCCCTCCAGCAGGCGTAGCACCGCCTGGTCCCCGTCCCCGCGGAAGACACGGGACCGGGCGGGCCACCGTGGCACCGACCGGGGTGGGCCCGGGTCACGGAACGGGGCCGCGGGCGGTTTCGGGAGGCCGGGGTGGGTCGGGGGGTTCTGGTGGGTCGGGTAGGTCGGGGCTTCGGGCGGGTCGTGGGCTCGTGGCGGCCGAGGGAACCGGGCCGGTTCGGCCGACTTGGATCGCCGGCTGGGCCAGACCGGCGCGGCCGCCCCGGCTCCCCGGACCGTCCCGGCCGCTCCCCGCGCCGTACCGGCCACCCCCCGCGTCGTACCGCCCCCTCCTGTCCGTCCCCTCGCATCCGCCATGTCGTCCATCACTGCCTCCCTGCCCGGTGTCAGAGCCGTGCCGGGCGCTGTGTCGACGGTGGTGCCCGGCTGTTCTGCGGCAGTCCGGACGGCTCCGGCCTGCGCATTCACGCTAGGCGGGGGACGGTGTCGGACGGATCGGCGCACGGGTGGAGGGCCGGGTGGAAATCAGGGGACGGGGGCAGCCGCCTTCTCCACCGCAGGGCGCACACCCGGGGGTGGAGACAGGCACCGGGACCGAGGCAGGCGCCGGGTCGGCCACGGCGTCACCCGTCGGCTACGACGTCACGGCACCCGGTGTGCCGTCCCGCCGTCGCTGCCATTGCCGCCGTTGCCGCCATGGCCGCCGTAACCCCCTTGGTCCCCATGCCCGCCATGACCGCCATGACCCCCCGGCCCGCCATGCCCCCCATGTCCCTTGTGGGCGTGGTGCGGATTCTTCGCGTGGGTGCGCAGGCGGGCCGTCACGTCCTCCGGGGGCAGGAAGCGGGACCAGCGCTCGGGGAACTCGGAGGGCATGTCGGGGTCGTCGGGGTCGATCTCGTGGCCGGCCGCGGCACGGGCGACGTACTCGGCGACCTGCGCCCGGCGCATCCGCTCGTTGGCCTCGCGCGCGGCTGCCGTGGCGGCGGCGGGCCAGACCCGGTCGATGGCCGCGTTCACGGCCGCGCCCACGAGCACGGCGAAGGCGGACACACCGATCCACAGCAGCACGGCGACGGCGGCGGCGAGGGAGCCGTAGATGGTGGCGCCCTCGATGGTGCTGGTGAGGTAGATGCGCAGCAGGAAGCTGCCCAGGACCCACATGGCCAGGGCGACCAGGGCGCCGGGCACGTCCTCGATCCACGGGGAGCGGACCGGCACGGACACGTGGTACAGGGTGGTCAGGAAGACGATGGACAGGACGATCACGACCGGCCAGTAAAGAACCTGGACGACCGTCTCCGACCAGGGCAGGATCCGCACCACCGCGTCCGGCCCGGCCACCATCAGCGGCAGCGCCACCGAGCCGATCAGCAGTGCCACGATGAACAGCAGGAACGCCATGATCCGGGTCTTCACGATGCCCCGGACGCCGTCCAGGCCGTACATGACGGTGATGGTGTCGATGAAGACGTTCACCGCGCGGGAGCCCGACCACAGGGCGAACAGGAAGCCGATGGAGATGACGTCGGGCCGGCCCCCCTTCATCACGTCGTGCAGGATCGGCTCGGCGATCTCCTTGACGCCCTTGTCGGAGAGGACCGTGCGGGAGGCCTCCAGGAGGTTGGTCTCAAGGCTGTGGATGGTGTCGGCGCCGGTCCAGTCGTCGACGTAGCCGAGCAGCCCGATCAGGCTCAGCAGCAGTGGCGGCACGGACAGCAGCGTGAAGAACGCCGCCTCGGCCGCCAGGCCCAGGATGCGGTACTCCATGCAGGAGTCGACGGTGTCCTTGAGCAACAGCCAGGCGGTCCTGCGCTTGGAGACGTTCCGGTAGAGGGCTCTGGCCCGGTGGAGCCGACCGGCCGGCTGCTCGGGGGGTTCACTTGCTGGCTGCACGTCCTAACGGTATCCGCCGTGCCGGGCCGTCCTCACCTTCCGGAGGAGATCAGGGGTTCGACCCGTCGGGTCGCCGGCGCTGTGCCACTCTGGAGGCCATCACCGCCGCCTTCCCGGGTAGGTTCGCAACCATGGCAGGCACCTCCACGCACACCGTGACGAACCAGCCGCCTCCGTTGGTCGGCTACGACGTCTTCACCGCCGACCGGGCCCTCGCCGAAGCCGTCGACCGCCACACGGCGCCCGACGTCCTGGACGAGGTGCGCGCCGAACTGTCCGCGCTCGGCCGGGCCGCCGGCTCCGCACAACTGCACGAGTGGGCGGTGCAGGCGGACGAGCACCCGCCCCGGCTGCGCAGCCACGACCGGTACGGCCACCGGGTCGACGAGGTCGAGTTCCATCCGGCCTGGCACCGGCTGCTCGGCAAGGGCGTCTCGGCCGGTCTGACCGGCGCCTGGACGCGACCCGCGGGACATGTGCGCCGGGCGGCCGGGTTCCTGGTCTGGACGCAGGTGGAGGCGGGCACCTGCTGCCCGCTGTCGATGACGCACGCGGCGGTGCCCGCGCTGCGCGCCGACGCCGAGCTGGCCGCCGAGTGGGAGCCCCGGCTGACGTCCACGATCTACGACCGGCAGCTGCGGCCCGCCGGACAGAAGCCCGGCGCGCTGTTCGGGATGGGCATGACCGAGAAGCAGGGCGGCAGCGACGTCCGCGCGAACACCACCGTGGCGCGGCCCCTCACGGAGCCCGGCACCTATGTGCTGACGGGACACAAGTGGTTCTGCTCGGCGCCGATGTCGGACGCGTTCCTGGTGCTCGCGCAGGCCCCGGGCGGGCTGACCTGCTTCCTGGTCCCGCGGGTCCTGCCCGACGGCGGGCGCAACGTCTTCCTGATCCAGCGGCTGAAGGACAAGCTGGGCAACCGCTCGAACGCCTCCGCCGAGGTGGAGTTCGACGGCACCTGGGCGCGCCGGGTCGGCGAGGAGGGGCGCGGGGTGCACACGATCATCGGGATGGTCGCCGCGACCCGGCTGGACTGCGCGCTCGGCTCGGCGGGCCTGATGCGGCAGGCGGTGGCGCAGGCCGTGCACCACTGCTCCCACCGGGAGGCGTTCGGCGGGAAGCTGGCCGACAAGCCGCTGATGCGCAATGTCCTCGCCGACCTGGCGCTGGAGTCGGAGGCGGCCACGGTGCTCGGGCTGCGGCTCGCCGCGGCCTGTGACGACGGCGGGGAGCAGGAGCGGGCCTTCCTGCGGCTCGCGGTGCCGGCGGCCAAGTACTGGATCACCAAGCGTTGTGCGCCGGTGGTGGTGGAGGCCGCCGAGTGCCTCGGCGGCAACGGGTACGTCGAGGAGTCCGGCCTGCCCCGGCTGGTGCGGGAGTCGCCGCTGAACTCGATCTGGGAGGGTGCCGGGAACGTGCAGGCGCTGGACGTGCTCCGGGCGCTGCAGCGGGAGCCGGGCGCGCTGGACGCCTGTCTCACCGAGATCGGCCGCGCGCACGGCGCCGACCACCGGCTGGACCGTGCGGTGAAGGACCTGTTCACCGAACTCGCCGACCTGGACGGTGTCGAGGGCCGGGCCCGCCGTGTGGTGGAGCGGCTCGCCCTGGTCCTGCAGGGTTCCCTGCTGGTACGGCACGCGCCGCCGGAGGTCGCCGACGCCTTCTGCGCCTCCCGGCTGGGCGGCGACCACGGCGCGTCCTTCGGCACGTTGCCGACGGGCCTGGACCTGGAGTCGGTGGTGGACCGGGCACGCCCGACGCTGTGAGGCGCAGGCCGACCTGACCAACCCGGGGGCGGGGAACTGCGCGCAGCCACGACGGGCCCGCAACCGCCGCTGCACGGCGAGGGGCACCCCTGCCGCGCGCGGCCGAACCGCCGGACGGCAGAGGGTGGTGCTGCGCCGACACGGCACCACCCCCGCCATCGGGGGCCCGTTGAGCCCGCGGGACGCGCAGGGCGTCGCGGTCAAGTCTCAGCCACCGCTCGTCGGTCCACCAGGGTTGCAGGGGGTTGCAACTTAAGGGGGCACATGCGCGGAGTCTGTGCCTCCGCCATGTCCGGAGCGGCAGTATGAGAGGCACAGTCGGACCGGAAACCGCCGCCCGGACGACTTGACAGGTGTGTTCGATGCCCTTTTCCGGAGGACCGCAGTGGTGAACCCGCCGATGAACGTGGCGCGCCTGGCCGCCGTGGACGCGGCACAGGCGGCGCGGGTGCTGAACGAGGTGCGTGAGGCCACGCTCGCCGGGCAACGTGCGCGGGTCGCCCCCCGGCCGGTGATCGAGCAGTCGTGGGGGCGGATGCTGCGCAGCGGTGTCGATCCCGAACACGACTTCCGCTCCCGGCTGTTGCCGTCCGACGAGGTGCGGCGCCGGCGGGAGGAGTCCCCGCTGCGGCACGTTCTGCCGGTGCTGCGGGAGGGGTTGCTTTCGGTCGCGGACATCGCCCAGCACATCATGGTGGTGGCGGACGCCGACGGGCGTGTGCTGTGGCGGGAGGGGTCGGCCGCGGTGCTGCGCAAGGCCGACGGGCTGGGCTTCGAACTCGGCGCGGACTGGCGGGAAGACGTCGTCGGCACCAACGGGGTGGGCACCCCGGCGGTGGTGCGGCGGCCGGTGCAGGTGTTCGCCGCCGAGCACTTCGTACGGTCGCACGCCTCCTGGACCTGTTCGGGTGCGCCGATCATCGATCCCCGCGACGGCCGGCTGCTCGGGGTGGTGGACCTCAGCGGCCCGCTGGAGACCATGCATCCGGCCACCCTGGCCTGGGTGGACTCGGTGGCGAAGCTGGCCGAGGCCCGGCTGCGGGAGCTGCACCAGGCCTCGCTGGAAGGGCTGCGGGCGGTGGCGGCGCCGGTGCTGGCCCGGCTGGCCGGGCGGGCGCTGGTGGTGGACCGCGACGGCTGGTCGGCGGCCGTGACGGGGATGCCGTACGTGCGGCGGGTGGCGCTGCCCAAGTCGCTGGCGCCGGGCCGCCGGTGGCTGCCCTCGCTGGGTTCCTGCGCGGTGGAGCCGCTGGCCGGGGGCTGGTTGCTGCGGGCGGAGGACGAGGTCCAGGCCGGTGCCGTCCTCCGGATCGTGCTGGACCTCTCCCGGGCGGGCCGCTGCACGGTGACGGTCACGGCCTCGGCGGCCTCCTGGTCGCGGGAACTCAGTCCGCGGCACGCCGAGTTGCTGTACCTGCTCGCGGAGCACCGGGCCGGACGCGGGGCGGCGGAGCTGGCGCAGGATCTGTTCGGCGATCCCTCCCGGACCGTGACCGTACGGGCCGAGATGTCCAGAGTGCGGCGGTACCTCGGGGAACTCCTGCACCATCGGCCGTATCGTTTCCGCGACGATGCGGAAGTGGATGTGATCCTTCCGGATAATCCGCGTGACCTGCTCCCCCAGTCGACGGCACCGGCGATTACCCGGAAGCGGAATGCCACGCACGACGGCCGGACCGGTCGGCCCCCGGCGTGAATGGCCGTGCGTCCCACCCCGGCGCGGTCCGCGCTCCCTCCCCCGATCTGCGGGGACTTCACCCTGCCCGGGCCGTTCCTGCCGTAGCATCCCGTACGGGCCTCCCCACCTGTTCCTCACGTCAACGTACGGATCGTGAGGCGCAGTTGGCCCGTCCTCTGGAGGAGAGATGAAGCATCGCGGCAGACACCGCCGACGCAGACGGGGCGCGGCACTGCGCGCCGTCCTGACCGGTACGGCGCTGGCCCTCACCGCCGCCGCCACCCTGATCAGCGCCTCCCAGGCCGAGGTCGGCGAGGGCCCGGGCGCACTGAAGCCGCTGGCCTCCCCCGCGGACACCGGCCCGCTCCGGCTCCAGGAGCACCTGGTACCCGCCCGCACGCTGGACCGGCTCGCCACCGCGATGGGCCGCCCGGTCGGCGTGGACGAGGTGCTGCGCAACGCCGACCGCGGACTGCGCGAGTCCGCCGACTGCCCGTCCGGCGACCGCGCGTCCCTGCCCGTCGCCCCCTCCGCGGCCCGCGCCTACTGCTGGGACCCGGCCGACACCGCATCCGACGCCTGGCGACCCGCCTCGGTGACCACCTCCGGGGACGCCGACGACGACGGTGTCTGGGGCACCCACCGGGTGGTCCTGGCCGGCTGGACCCACAGCACCACCGCCGGCCGCCCCGCCGAGCGGGGCCTCGCCCGGGTCGCCATCGTCGACGCGGACGACCCGGCGCAGCTCGCCTACCGCTGGGCTCTGCTGGTCGTCCCGGTCGACGGCGGCCGGGACTACCGGGGCCTGGCCTCCGGGATCTCCGGCATGGTCTGGTACGAGAACAAACTGCTGGTCACCACCACGGCCGGCAGCGCCGACGCGCTCTACGTCTACGACCTCGACCGCATCCAGCGCACCACCGTGGACGGCCCCGCGATCGGCCGGGTGCCCGGCGGCTGGTCCGCCGACGGCTACCGCTACGTCCTGCCCGCGGTCGGCTCGTACCGCTTCACCGCCGGCCGCTGCGCCGCCGCCGGCCCGCCCTGTCCGGGCGCGCTCGCCCTGGACCGGGGTACGGCGCCCGACAGCCTGGTCGCCGCGGAGTGGACGGCGCCGGACGGCGACCGGCACGGCCGGCTGTGGCGGTACGCGTTCAGCACCGACCCGGCGCGTCCCGGGCTGCTCGCCACGGACGCCCGGGGGCGGGCGGACGCGGTGGAGGCGTACCGGACCCGGGCGACCGGGATCCGGGGCGTGCTGTCGTACCGGAAGCCGGGAGCAGACGGGCCGTCCTGGTATGTGGGACGGCTGCCCGGGTCGCAGGACGGGCACGGCGGGCTGTGGCGGCAGGACACCGCCGGAGCCAAGGCGGCCCGCTGCGGCGCCGACGCCTCGGACCGCTGCTGGGCGCGGGACGCGGGCTCCCTCTCCTACTGGCAGGCGACCGGGGAGGTCTGGTCGCTGTCGGACCGGATGCTGTTCGCACTGCCGCTGGCCGACCTCGACCGCGCCGTGGACTGACCCGCGCGGCCCCTGCCGGACCGAATGCCGTACGCACCGCCGCCGACCGACCACCACCACACCCCGAACCCAACCGCACGACCCCTGCCGGCCCGGGGGCCGGCCGCGTTCCCCGGCGCCGATCGACAGACCGGGCCGGGGAGTGGTTCCCTGGCCCGCATGAGCAGCGTTCCTGTCACCACGTGGTCCCTGGAGCAGACCTCTCCGGCCGATCTCCTGCCCGCCGCCGCCCCCGACGGCGACGTCCGGATCGTCCGTGCCGAGGTGCCCTCCCCCGAGTTCAGCCGCTTCCTGTACGCCTCGGTCGGCGGCGACATCCGGTGGACCGACCGGCTGGGCTGGTCGTACGCGCGGTGGCAGGAGTACCTGGAGCGGCCCGGCGTGGAGACCTGGGTGGCCTACGACCGCGGTACCCCGGCCGGCTTCGTGGAGCTGGACCCGCAGGACGAGGGCGTGGTCGAGATCGCCTACTTCGGGCTGATCCCCGCCTTCCGCGGCCGGCGCATCGGCGGGCACCTGCTGGCGTACGGCACGGCGCGGGCCTGGGACCTGGCCGAGCGGTGGCCGGGTCGGACGCCGACCAAGCGGGTGTGGCTGCACACGTGCAGCAAGGACGGCGACTTCGCGATGGACAACTACCAGCGGCGCGGCTTCAAGCTGTTCGACACCAAGGTGGAGCTGGAGCCGGACACGCCCACGCCGGGGCCGTGGCCCGGGGCATACCCCGCCTGACCTTGCGGGACAAGCCTTCCCGCAGCGCATGTGAGCGACGACACCCTTGTCCCATATTCCGGGACAAGGGTGTCCGCATGATGGATAAAGCTGGACTGTGTCCAGATCGCCGTGACACGCTTCCGTCATGCCTGGAACTGGAATTGCCTTGGTGAGTCGGCGGCACGTCGACCTCGGCCGCATGTCCAGCGCCATCTGTCCGGCGAGCTGACGCCCCAGCACTGCCGTTCATTCCCCGTACCTGATCACGCTTGCGCAATGGCGCGCACCTATGCCCGCATGCGCACGTACGCGCAGGTCAGAGCCGAATTCCCGCCTGTCCCGAAGGACGTACACCCATGGCCGCCACCCCACAGAACCCTGCCGCCTCCGCGCCCCGCCGCAAGGTGAGCCGTCACCGCGGTGAGGGCCAGTGGGCCGTTGGCCACTTCACGCCCCTCAACGGCAACGAGCAGTTCAAGAAGGACGACGACGGTCTCAATGTGCGGACACGCATTGAGACGATCTACTCCAAGCGCGGCTTCGACTCGATCGACCCGAACGACCTGCGCGGCCGGATGCGCTGGTGGGGGCTGTACACCCAGCGCAAGCCCGGGATCGACGGCGGCAAGACCGCGATCCTGGAGCCGGAGGAGCTGGACGACGAGTACTTCATGCTGCGCGTGCGCATCGACGGCGGGGCGCTCACCACGCGGCAGCTGCGGGTGATCGGCGAGATCTCGCAGGAGTTCGCGCGCGGCACGGCGGACATCACCGACCGGCAGAACGTCCAGTACCACTGGATCCGGATCGAGGACGTGCCCGAGATCTGGGACCGGCTGGAGGGCGTGGGCCTGTCCACGGTCACCGCCTGCGGTGACACCCCGCGTGTGATGATCGGCTCCCCGGTGGCGGGCATCGCCGAGGACGAGATCATCGACGCCACGCCGGCGCTGGAGGAGATGAAGCGCCGCGTCCTGAACAACAAGGCGTACTCGAACCTGCCGCGGAAGTTCAAGACGGCCATCTCGGGTTCGCCGCTGCTGGACGTGGTGCACGAGATCAACGACGTCGCGTTCGTCGGCGTACGCCACCCCGAGCACGGGCCGGGTTTCGACGTGTGGGTCGGCGGCGGTCTGTCCACCAACCCCAAGCTGGGCGTGCGGCTCGGTGCCTGGGTGCCGATCGACGAGGTCCCGGACGTCTACGAGGGCGTCATCTCGATCTTCCGCGACTACGGCTACCGGCGACTGCGCAACCGGGCCCGGCTGAAGTTCCTCGTCGCCGACTGGGGCGCGGAGAAGTTCCGGCAGGTGCTGGAGGACGAGTACCTGGGCCGCAAGCTGACCGACGGGCCCGCCCCCGAGCAGCCGGTGCAGCAGTGGCGTGACCACATCGGTGTGCACCGGCAGAAGGACGGCCGGTTCTACGTCGGTTTCGCGCCGCGCGTCGGCCGGGTCGACGGGGCCACCCTGACGAAGGTCGCCGACCTCGCCGAGGCGCACGGCTCGGGACGGGTCCGCACCACCGTCGAGCAGAAGATGATCATCCTCGACGTCGAGCAGGACCAGGTCGACTCGCTGGTGGAGGGCCTGGAGGCGCTGGACCTCACCGCGCGGCCGTCCTCCTTCCGGCGCGGCACGATGGCCTGCACCGGCATCGAGTTCTGCAAGCTCGCCATCGTGGAGACCAAGCAGCGCGGCTCGCAGCTGATCGACGAGCTGGAGCGCCGGCTGCCGGACTTCGACGAGCCGCTCACCATCAACCTCAACGGCTGCCCGAACGCCTGCGCCCGTATCCAGGTCGCGGACATCGGTCTCAAGGGTCAGCTGGTCCTCGACGACCGGGGCGAGCAGGTCGAGGGCTACCAGGTGCACCTCGGCGGCGCGCTGGGCCTGGAGCCGGGCTTCGGCCGCAAGGTGCGCGGCCTGAAGGTCACCGCCGAGGAGCTGCCCGACTACATCGAGCGGGTGCTCAAGCGCTACCAGGCGGAACGCGAGGACGGCGAGCGGTTCGCCACCTGGGCGTCGCGAGCTTCCGAGGAGGCGCTGTCGTGAGCGAGCGTGCGGCGCCTTTCCACTGCCCCTACTGCGGTGACGAGGACCTGCGTCCGCACGAGCAGGGCCACGGCGCCTGGGAATGCGGGGCGTGCAACCGCGCATTCCAGCTGAAGTTCCTCGGGCTGCTGGCCCGGGGGCTGCAGCGAGCCGACAACGGAGGGGATGACCGGATATGACGACGGCTCAGCAGGAGCGTACGACCGAGGAGCTGAAGGCACTCGCCGAGCAGGCGGGCCGTGAGCTGGAGGACGCCTCCGCGCTGGAGATCCTCCAGTGGGCGGTGGACACCTTCGGGAAGAAGTTCTGCGTCACCTCCTCCATGGAGGACGCGGTGGTCGCCCATCTCGCCTCGCGGGTACTGAAGGGCGTCGACGTCGTCTTCCTCGACACCGGCTACCACTTCCCGGAGACCATCGGCACCCGGGACGCCGTGGAGGCCGTGATGGACGTCAACGTCATCACCCTCACGCCGCGGCAGACGGTCGCCGAGCAGGACGCCGAACACGGCCCGAAGCTGCACGACCGCGACCCCGACCTGTGCTGCAGGCTGCGCAAGGTGAAGCCGCTGGAAGAGGGCCTGAAGGACTACCAGGCGTGGGCGACGGGCCTGCGCCGCGACGAGTCCCCGACCCGGGCGAACACCCCGGTCGTCGGCTGGGACGAGAAGCGGCAGAAGGTCAAGATCTCGCCGATCGCCCGCTGGACCCAGGACGACGTGGACGCGTACGTCACCGAACACGGCGTGCTCACCAACCCGCTGCTGATGGACGGCTACGCCTCCGTCGGCTGCGCCCCGTGCACCCGCCGGGTCCTGGAGGGCGAGGACGCGCGGGCCGGCCGCTGGGCGGGCCGCGCCAAGACCGAGTGCGGGCTGCACGGATGACGGCGCACACAGCGACGCACACGTCGTCCGCGGCTGCCGTCGCCCCTGCTGTGACCGACACGACCACTGCGATTCAGGAGAACCACGTGACGACCGGAGCCACCGTCTGGCTCACGGGTCTGCCGAGCGCCGGCAAGACCACCATCGCGTACGAGCTGGCGAACCGGCTGCGTGCCGAGGGCCACCGTGTCGAGGTGCTCGACGGCGACGAGATCCGCGAGTTCATCTCGGCGGGCCTCGGCTTTTCCCGGGAGGACCGGCACACCAACGTGCAGCGCATCGGCTTCGTCGCCGAGCTGCTGGCCCGTAACGGCGTCAAGGCGCTGGTGCCGGTGATCGCGCCGTACACGGACAGCCGGGACGCGGTCCGCAAGCGGCACGAGGAGAACGGGACGCCGTACCTGGAGATCCATGTGGCGACCCCGGTCGAGGTGTGCAGCGTGCGGGACGTGAAGGGCCTGTACGCCAAACAGGCCGCGGGCGAGCTGTCCGGGCTGACGGGCGTGGACGACCCGTACGAGGAGCCGGAGACGCCCGATCTGCGGATCGAGTCGCAGCACCAGACGGTCCAGGAGTCCGCCGGGTCGGTGTACGCGCTGCTGAGCGAGAGGGGACTGGCATGACCACGGTCGCCAAGGTGGAAGAGGGCACGGCCAGCCCGTACGCGCTGTCGCACCTGGACGCCCTGGAGTCCGAGGCGGTGCACATCTTCCGCGAGGTGGCGGGCGAGTTCGAGAACCCGGTGATCCTGTTCTCCGGTGGCAAGGACTCCATCGTCATGCTGCACCTCGCGCTGAAGGCGTTCGCGCCGGCCGGGATCCCGTTCTCGCTGCTGCATGTGGACACGGGACACAACTTCCCGGAGGTCCTTGAGTACCGGGACCGTGTGGTGGCCGCACATGGGCTGCGCCTCCATGTGGCCTCCGTCCAGGACTACATCGACCGCGGTGTGCTCAAGGAGCGCCCCGACGGCACCCGCAACCCGCTCCAGACGCTCCCCCTCACCGAGAAGATCCAGTCGGAGAAGTTCGACGCGGTCTTCGGCGGCGGTCGCCGCGACGAGGAGAAGGCCCGGGCCAAGGAGCGCGTGTTCTCGCTGCGGGACGAGTTCTCCCAGTGGGACCCGCGCCGTCAGCGCCCCGAGCTGTGGAACCTGTACAACGGCCGGCACGCCCCCGGCGAGCACGTCCGTGTCTTCCCGCTGTCCAACTGGACCGAGCTGGACGTCTGGCAGTACATCGACCGCGAGGGCATCGAGCTGCCGGAGATCTACTTCGCGCACGAGCGCGAGGTGTTCCGGCGGAACGGCATGTGGCTGACCGCCGGTGAGTGGGGCGGCCCGAAGGACGGCGAGACCGTGGAGAAGCGGCTCGTGCGGTACCGGACGGTGGGTGACATGTCCTGCACGGGCGCCGTCGACTCGGAGGCGACCACGCTGGACGCCGTCATCGCCGAGATCGCCGCGTCCCGGCTGACCGAGCGGGGCGCGACCCGCGCCGACGACAAGATGTCCGAGGCCGCGATGGAAGACCGCAAGCGCGAGGGGTACTTCTAAGCATGAGCACGACCACGACCGAGGCGCTCCCGGCCACCACCCTGCTGCGGTTCGCCACCGCCGGCTCCGTCGACGACGGCAAGTCCACGCTCGTCGGACGGCTGCTGCACGACTCCAAGTCGGTCCTCGCCGACCAGCTGGAGGCCGTGGAGCGCGCCTCCGCGAGCCGCGGCCAGGAAGGCCCGGACCTCGCACTGCTCACCGACGGCCTGCGCGCCGAGCGGGAGCAGGGCATCACCATCGACGTCGCCTACCGCTACTTCGCGACCCCGCGCCGCCGGTTCATCCTCGCCGACACGCCCGGTCACGTGCAGTACACCCGCAACATGGTGACGGGCGCCTCCACGGCCGAACTGACGGTGATCCTCGTCGACGCGCGCAACGGCGTGGTCGAGCAGACCCGCCGGCACGCGGCCATCGCCGCCCTGCTCCGCGTCCCGCACGTGGTGCTGGCCGTCAACAAGATGGACCTGGTCGGCTACGAGGAGTCCGTGTTCGCCACGATCGCCGAGGAGTTCACGGCGTACGCCACCGAGCTGGGCGTCCCCGAGGTCACCGCGATCCCGATCTCGGCACTGGCCGGCGACAACGTGGTGGAGCCGTCCGCGAACATGGACTGGTACGGCGGCCCGACCGTGCTGGAGCACCTGGAGACCGTCCCGGTCAGCCACGATCTGGCGCACTGCCACGCGCGGCTGCCCGTGCAGTACGTGATCCGGCCGCAGACCGCCGAGCACCCGGACTACCGGGGCTACGCGGGCCAGATCGCGGCCGGCTCCTTCCGGGTGGGCGAGCCGGTCACCGTCCTGCCGTCCGGCCGTACGACGACGATCGCCGGCATCGACCTGCTGGGCGAGCCGGTCGACGTGGCCTGGACGACGCAGTCGGTGACGGTGCTGCTGGCGGACGACATCGACGTCTCGCGCGGCGACCTGATCGTACCGACGAAGGACGCGCCGGCCACCACGCAGGACGTGGAGGCGACCGTCTGCCACGTCGCCGACGCCCCGCTGACCGTCGGCCACCGGGTGCTGCTCAAGCACGGCACGCGCACGGTCAAGGCGATCGTGAAGGACATCCCGTCCCGCCTGACGCTCGACGACCTGTCCCTGCACCCGCACCCGGGACAGCTCGTCGCCAACGACATCGGCCGGGTGAAGATCCGTACCGCCGAGCCGCTGCCGGTCGACTCCTATGCCGACTCGCGCCGCACGGGCTCGTTCATCCTGATCGACCCCTCCGACGGCACCACGCTCACCGCCGGCATGGTCGGCGAGTCGTTCGCCGCCCCCGAGCCGGTCAGGGACGAGGCCGACGACGACGGCTGGGACTTCTGAACATGAACTCCAGCGACTTCTACTCGACGTTCGCGAAGGAGGGCGGCCGCATCGGCAGCGGCGCCCTCGGCAGCGGGCAGGGCGGAGTGGCGCGATGTGTGCGCTGACGTACGCGCACCGCTTGCGCGCCCCGTCCCCCCACCCGACGTCCCGGACGAGACGAAGACCTTTTGCCGAACTCCCGGCCACGGCCTGAAAGCCCGTGACCGCCGGGCCAACGAGAGGAAACCCTCCCGTGCCTGCCATCCGCTCATCGTTCCTGCGCCGCGGCGTCGCCGTGGCGGCCGCGCTTCCCCTGCTCACGCTCGCCGCCTGCGGCTACGGGTCCAAGTCCACGACCGACAACGCCAAGGAGAAGGTCGCCGCCGGCTCGTCCGAGATCGACGGCCTCGGATCCGTCAAGATCGGCTACTTCGGCAACCTGACCCACGGCACCGCGCTCGTCGCCCGCCAGCAGGGCCTGTTCCAGAAGGCCCTGGGCGCCACCAAGGCGGACTACCAGATCTTCAACGCCGGTCCCTCGGAGATCGAGGCGCTCAACTCGGGCTCCATCGACATCGGCTGGATCGGCCCGTCCCCGTCGATCAACGGGTACGTCAAGTCCAACGGCAAGGGCCTGAGGATCATCGGCGGCTCGGCCTCCGGCGGCGTGAAGCTCGTCGTCAACCCGAAGAAGATCACGTCCCTGAAGGACGTCAAGGGCAAGAAGATCGCGACGCCCCAGCTCGGCAACACGCAGGACGTGGCGTTCCTCAACTGGATCGCCGACCAGGGCTGGAAGGTCGACGCGAACACCGGCAAGGGCGATGTGTCGGTGGTCCGCACCGACAACAAGATCACCCCGGACGCCTACAAGTCCGGTGCCATCGACGGCGCCTGGGTGCCGGAGCCGACCGCGTCCAAGCTGGTCGCCGAGGGCGGCAAGGTGCTGCTCGACGAGGCCTCGCTGTGGCCGGACAAGAAGTTCGTGATCACGAACATCATCGTGCGCCAGGCCTTCCTCAAGGAGCACCCGAAGGCCGTCGAGGCCGTGCTGAAGGCCTCGGTCGAGGCCAACAAGTGGATCAACGCCAACCCCGACCAGGCGAAGGCCGTGGCGAACAAGCAGCTCGAGGCGGACTCGGGCAAGGCGCTCTCGCCCAAGGTCCTGGACCCGGCGTGGAAGTCCATCCGGTTCACCGACGACCCGCTGGCCGCCACCCTCGACACCGAGGCGAAGCACGCGGTCAAGGCCGGCCTGCTGGAGAAGCCGGACCTCAAGGGGATCTACGACCTGACGATCCTCAACAAGGTCCTCAAGGCCGAGGGCGCGAACACGGTCGACGACGCCGGTCTCGGCGCCAGCTGATTCCCGCCCGATGAGTTCCCAGGAGGTGACGACCATGGCAACGACCCTCGCCAAGGCCCCGGAGTCGGTGGAGTACGCCGCCCGCCTTGAGCACGTCTCGAAGTCCTTCGCAGGACCGGGCGGGCAGCAGCTCGTCCTGGACGACATCAGCCTCGATGTCGCGCCCGGCGAGTTCGTCACCCTCCTGGGGGCCTCGGGCTGCGGCAAGTCCACCCTGCTCAACCTGGTCGCCGGCCTGGACCGGCCGACCGCCGGCTCCATCGGGACGGACGGCCGCCCCGCCCTGATGTTCCAGGAGCACGCCCTCTTCCCGTGGCTGACCGCGGGCAAGAACATCGAACTCGCCCTCAAGCTCCGGGGGGTGCCGAAGAACGACCGTCGCGGCAAGACCGAGGAGCTGCTCGAACTCGTCCGTCTGAAGGGCGCGTACGGCAAGCGGGTGCACGAGCTGTCGGGCGGTATGCGCCAGCGCGTGGCGCTGGCCCGCGCGCTCGCCCAGGAGAGCAACCTGCTGCTGATGGACGAGCCGTTCGCGGCACTGGACGCCATCACGCGGGACGTGCTGCACGACGAGCTGACCCGCATCTGGGCGGAGACGGGCCTGTCCGTCCTGTTCGTCACGCACAACGTGCGCGAGGCGGTGCGGCTCGCCCAGCGGGTCGTGCTGCTGTCCTCGCGCCCCGGCCGGATCGCGCGCGAGTGGTCGGTCGACATTCCGCAGCCGCGGCGCATCGAGGACGCGCCCGTGGCCGAACTGTCCCTTGAGATCACCGATGTACTGCGTGGGGAGATCCGCCGTCATGGCCAGCACTGAGACGACGCCGGCCCAGGACGCCGGAAGCGTCGAGGCGGGCCTCGACGCGCTGGAGACCACGGCCACCGGCCGTACGCCCTTCAGCCAGACCTTCAAGAACAAGATCCTGCCGCCCGTCATCGCCGTCGTCGTGGTGCTGGTGGCGTGGAGCCTGCTCTACCCGGTCGTCGACGACCCGTCGAAGCTGCCCTCCCCCCAGGACGTGTGGGCCGAGGTCGAGGACCAGTGGCTCAAGGGGAGCCTGCTCGACTACATCTGGGGCAGCGTCTCCCGCGGCCTGCTGGGCTTCCTGCTCGCGCTGGCCATCGGTACGCCGCTGGGCCTGCTGGTGGCGCGGGTGAAGTTCGTGCGCGCGGCCATCGGCCCGATCCTGTCCGGTCTGCAGTCGCTGCCCTCGGTCGCCTGGGTCGCGCCGGCGGTGATCTGGCTGGGCCTGAACAACTCGGTGATGTTCACCGTGATCCTGCTCGGTGCCGTCCCCTCGATCGCCAACGGTCTGGTGTCGGGTGTCGACCAGGTGCCCCCGCTGTTCCTGCGCGCGGGCCGCACGCTGGGCGCGACCGGACTGCGCGGCACCTGGCACATCGTGATGCCGGCGGCGCTGCCCGGGTACGTGGCCGGGCTGAAGCAGGGGTGGGCGTTCTCCTGGCGTTCGCTGATGGCCGCCGAGATCATCGCCCAGTCTCCGGACATGGGCATGGGCCTGGGCCAGCTGCTGGAGGTGGGCCGCACCAACAGCAGCATGGCGACGGTCTTCCTCGCCATCCTGCTCATCCTGTTCGTCGGCATAGCGATCGACCTGCTCATCTTCAGCCCGCTGGAGCGGTGGGTGCTGCGCAGCCGCGGCCTGCTGGTGAAGAGCTGAGTCCCATGCGCCCTGTGCAGCCGGTCCGTCCCGTCCTCGTCGTCATCGCCCACGGCAGCCGCGATCCGCGCCATGCCGCGACGGTGCACGCCCTCGTACGCCGGGTGCGGTCGCTGCGCCCGGACGTGCGGGTGGAGACCGGCTTCCTGGACTTCAACGTCCCGTCCGTGCGGGGGGTGCTGGAGTCGCTGGCGGCGGAGGGCGTCCGTGACGTCGTGGCCCTGCCCCTGCTGCTGACGCGCGCGTTCCACGCGAAGGCGGACATCCCCGCCGTGCTGCGGGACGCGCCGCCGCAGCTGCGCATCCGCCAGGCGGAGGTGCTCGGCCCGTCGCCGCTGCTCCTGTCCGCCCTCGAACGGCGTCTGTACGAGGCGGGGCTGTCCCCCGCCGACAAGTCCTCGACCGGGGTCGTGCTGGCCTCGGCGGGGTCCTCCGACCCGGAGGCGATCGCAGTGATCGCCGACATCGCGCGGGAGTGGTGGCACACCGGTTGGTGCGCCGTGCGGCCTGCGTTCGCCTCCGCTTCCCTTCCCCGCACCGAGGACGCGGTACGTGAGCTGCGTGCCCTCGGCTGCGAGCGGGTGGCCGTGGCGCCGTACGTGCTGGCGCCCGGTTTCCTGCCGGACCGCATCGCGCGCGGCGCGGCCGGGGCGGACGTCCTGGGCGGTGTGCTGGGTGCGGCGCCCGAGGTGGCCCGGGTTCTCGTGGAGCGGTACGAGGGGGCTTGCCGCCCTGCAGTGGCTGCTCTCGGTGCGTGAGCGCGGGGGGGCCTGCCGCCCTGCTGTGACGGCCTTCGGCGCGTGAGCGCGGGTTCGGCCGGGGCGCCGGTCCGCGTCGTCGGGGTGTGTCCGTTCGCCTCGGCCCGCGGGTTCCTGGTGGCCGCTCCCGCCCGCGCGGCGGGGCCGCACATCGGCACCTCCCCGCGGCCCTGGGGCGTCGCAGTGCCGTCGGCTGCCGTGGCGCCCCGGTCCCGACCTGCTCGGTTTCCCCGAAAAACGCTCCCCGGCGGGGACGGATCTGCTGGGATGGACTCCTGAGCACTATCGGGGGAGAACGGTTCACGTGGCCGGTCAGGAGTTCGGGCATCACCTGGGGCTGCCCAGGGCCCTTTCGGGTCTGCCGCTCAGCCCGCTCGTGCCCGGGTACGGCACCCTCGCCGCCGCCCAGCACGCGGCGGGCCTGCGCCATCTCGGCGAGGTGCTGGGGGCCGGTCCCGGCGGGTTACGGGTGCTGGACGGGCTCTACGTGCCCGCGGGGGTGCGCGGCCGGCGCCGGGTGGACGCGCCGCTGCTGGAGGGGCTGGCCGGCTCCTCGGACGCCGCTCTCGCCCCGCTCGCCGCGCGGCTGGCCGAGCTGCACCGCGCCGACCCGCAGGCACCCCGGCGGATCGTCCTCTACCAGCTGATCAATCTGCTCCAGGACCAGCCCGACGGCCAACGCGCCGCACTGCTCGGCCGGTTGGGCGTGCACGCCGCCGAGGTGGCGGGCCTGCTGGCGGCGGCCCGGGTGCGCCCCACGCTCGACCGGCGGCAGCGGGACGCCGCCGAGTCCCTGGCCGACGCCCGGGCGCAGGGGCGGCTGCACCGGCTGCGGGCCCTGCTCGGCCGGCTCCCCGAGAACGGTGCCGACCCGGCGCTGGCGGCCCTGCGGGCCGAGGCGGCCGAGGGGCTGCGCGCCGCCGAGGACGCCGTGCGGGCCGGGCGAAGGGCCGAGGAGCGCGACGACCGGGAGGCGGCGAGCGCCGGGTACCTGTCGGCGCTGCGCGCTGCCTGCGACGACCGGCGGGCACTCGGCGGACTGGTCCGCGTGCACGGCCGCCGCCCCGCGCTCGACGCCGAACTCCGCTCCGATCACGTCGAGTTGAGCTGGAAGGATCACCGGGAGACGCCCGGCGAGTGGCGGCTGCTGCGGCTGTACCGGGACGGTCGCGGCCGGCCCGCCGTACGCTCCGTCCCCGGTGCCGCCACGGCCGGCGCGGGCACGGTGCGGGACACCGGCGCCGAACCGGGCACCACGGTCCGGTACGCGGCGCTGCCGCTGCGCGACGGCCGGCCGGACGGCCCGCCACTGGTGTCCCGGCGGCTGCTCGTGGCCCCCGAGGTGGAACGCCCGGAGCTGACGGACGGACCGGAGCGGATCGACTGCACCTGGCGGCGGCCGCCCGGCGCAGCCGACGTCACGGTCGAGCACACCGGGCCCGACGGGAACGCCGGCCGACTGGCCGTGCGGGCCGACGGGTTCACCGCCCGCGGACTGCCGGCCGGCAGCCATGCCTTCCGTGTCGTGTGCCACTACCGGACGGCCGACGGCCGTACGGTCCGCTCCCCCGGCCTCCGGACGACCGCCACCGTGCACCCGTGGCCGGAACCCGTGCGCACGCTGACCGCCCGGCCCGCCGAGGGCACCGTACGCTTCGACTGGACCGGGGCGCAGGACGCCGAGGTCCGGCTGGTGACCTGGCCCGGCGGCGCCCCGCGGCCGGGCGCCGAGCTGCGCACCGACGAGCTGCCGCCCCCGCTGGACTGGCCCGGCGCGGCGGGCGCCCTGTGCCCGCCGCCCGGCACGTACACCGAGGTCGCCGCGGTGGCCGTGCGCGGCGACCGGGCGCTCGCGGGGCCGACGGTCGGCGTGGAGGCCGTACGGCCCGTACCCGGACTGGCCGTGCACCGGCTGCCGGACGGGCAGGCGCGGATCGTGCTGGACTGGCCCGAGGACGCCGCCCACCTGGTGGTCGGCTGGGCGCCGGTGGGGTCCGCGGGCGGCGGGGAACGCACCGTCACCGCACACGCCTACCGGCGCGGCGGACTGCACCTGCCCGTCGGTCCGGGCGCCGTCCTGGTGCGCGCAGCACCGGTGCCCCGGGTGCCCGGCGCGGTGGCCGTGCTGCCCGCCACGGCGGAGGTGCTGGTACCGGCGGACGTGGCGGTCTCCTACCGGCTGGTGCCTGCGCAGAGACGGTTGCTCGGCCGGGGACGCCCACGGCTGCGGGTCGCGCTGACCGCGTCCGGCGAACCGGGGGAGGTCCCGGAGTTCGTGTGCGTCGCGCGCGGCGGCACCCTCCGCCCGCGCGACGCCACCGACGGTACGACCCTCCTGCGGATCCCCGGCCCCGAACTCGCCCGGCACGGCAGCCTCGAACGGGAACTGCCGGCCGCCCCCTGCCCGACCCCCTACACCCTGCGCTGCTTCCTGCTCGGGGAGCACGCCGCCTCGGTCCGACTCGAAGAACCCTCTCTCGCCAGCCTGGTGGTGCGCTGAGCCATGACGACCGTGATCTGCCCCTACTGCTTCACCCGCGCGTCGGCGGCCCGGCTGCCGTACCGCTGCCTGATGACCCCGAACGGGGTGCGCGGCGCCGCGCCCTGCGGGCCCGAACCCGACGAGGCGTGGGCCTCGTTCATGGGACCCGGGGTGCCGCCGGCGGCCCGGATGCGGGGGCCGGTGTTCACCCCGGCGCGCAGGTTCGCCGGTCTCGCCGGACCCGGCGGCACCGGCAGCAGCGTGCCCTGCCCCGACTGCGGGGTGCCGACGCCGGTGCGGGTGTGCGGGTCCTGCCACAGCGACCTGCCCAGCGACTACTGCGACCAGGACAGCCGGATCATCGCCCTGGTCGGCGCCAAGGCCTCCGGCAAGAGCACCTATGTGGCCGTCCTGCGCAACGAGTTGGACCACCGGGTCGGTCAGGCCTATCAGGCGTCGCTCGCCGCGATGGGTCAGCACACGCAGGCCCGCGACAGGGAGATGGCCGAGGACCTGTACGAGCGGCTGCGGCTGCCCGCGGCCACCCGTCCGGCCGCGCTCGGCTTCAACGACCCGCTGCTGTACCGGCTCAGCCTGCCCCGGCGGGGGCTGCTGGGCGGCTCCGGCACCCGGCACACCACCCTGGTCTTCTTCGACGCGGCCGGCGAGGACCTCGCGGACGCCGAGGCGATGGACCGCTACACCCGTTACCTGAGCGCCGCCGACGGCATCATCCTGCTGGTGGACCCGCTGCAACTCGGCTCGGTCCGTGACCGGTTGCCCGTGCACGACGGGCCGTCGCTGCCCGTGGTGGAGACCTCGCCCCGGCAGATCGCCGCCGACCTCGCGGCCCAGCTGCGCACCCATGGCAAGGGCGGAGCGGGCGGCCGGGTCACCACCCCGATCGCGGTGGCCGTCACCAAGACGGACATGCTGGGGCCCCTCCTCGACCCGCACTCGCCGCTGCTCCGCAACGCCCCGCACACCGGCGGCGCCTACGACGCCGAGGACCGGCTCGCCGTCCACGAGGAACTGCGCAGCCTGCTGACCGACTGGGACTCCGGTGCGCTGCTGCGCCAACTGGAGCACGACTTCGCCCGGTTGTCCCTGTTCGGACTGTCGGCGCTGGGTGCGCCACCGCCCGCGAACGCGCCGGCGGACGTACCCAAGTCGGGTCCGCAGCCGGTGCGGGTGGAGGACCCGCTGCTGTGGCTGCTGTCCCTGCGCGGGCTGCTGCCGGTGCGCGCCGCCGCGAAGGACAGGACCGGAAGGGAGCGGGTCCGGTGAGTCTCGCCCAGCTGCACTACACCTCGGCACCGCCCGGCCCGGACGGGTCCGGCTTCCGCTTCACCGCGGTCAGTGCCGGGGTACCGGCCACGTTGCTGCGGGAGGCAGAACAGCTCGTCGGGTACGAGCCGCCACGCGATCTGCCGGACCGGCCGGACGCCGAGCAGCTGAAGTCCTTCCCGAAGGCCTTCGCCTGCACCGAACTCGCCGACGGCGGACGCCTGCTGTGCCGGTCGGTGTACACCGGCGCGGACTACAGCGGGCGTTGGGGCAACTTCCACGCGCACGCCGTGCATCTGCCGCCCGGGACCCGGCTGCCGGACGGGGCGCTGCCGATCACCGCGTGGGAGTCGCCGCGCTGGGCGGACACGACTCCGCCGGGCGGGCGGCCGGAGCCGGTCGACCGGTTCGAGCCGTCCGGACTGCTGCGCCGGGACGGGCTCGTGGCGTTCGCCCGGTCCCGCGCGGACCGGCTCGCCGCGTTCTTCGCCGACCTGCGCACGCTGACCGAGGGCAGCGACGTCCGGCAGATCGTGCTCGTGGAGCGGGACAGCGCGGACGTGGCCCAGTGGATCGCGCTGGCCTGCACGGTCCTGCCGCGCGAGCAGGCCCACCGGCTGACCTTCACGACGTACACCCGCCGGCCGCAGCAGGCCCGCCAGCAGATCGTCGGGGCGCTGCCCTCGTCGGATCCGGTCGGGCACGACCACCGTTTCCGGGTGCACGACTGCACCGGCCGGGCCGCCGGGGAACCCGTGGCGGACGCCTGGGCCGACGTGTGCGCGCGGATCTGGACGGCCGGGCGGCCCGAGCTCTTCCGCGACAGCGCCCGCGACGTCGGTGACACCGCCGGCGATGTCGGCCGGCTCGCCGTGGCCGCGCTCGCCGAGCGCATCGAGCTGCCGCCGGCCGCCCGCGCGGCGGCGGCCCGCTGGGCCACGGAACACGCCGCCGTCCTGCCCGAGCCGACGCTGTCGGCGCTGCTCGGGGAGCTGGCACGGGAGACCGGTACGGAGCCCCGGGACGCCGTTGACGACGAACCGGCGGCTCTGGCCGCCCTGTCGGCCCGGCTGGACGGGCAGGTACCCACGGTCGTCTCGGCGCCGCTCGCCGCACGCGTGCTGACCCTGGCGGTACGCGGACGGGGCCCGGTGCCCGCAGTGGGAGCGGGGTCGCTGACCCCCGAGGTACGGGCCGCCCTGGCCCGGGACCTCGCCCCGGCCCTGCGGCAGGGCATCGCCGACCCGTCCGGACCCGCGACCGGCCGGCCCCTGACCCTGCTGCACCTCGCCGACCTGCTCGACATCGACTGCACGGACCTGCTGCCGGAGTTCGCGGGCCGCATCGCCCGGGAGCTGGTGGCCGACCACGAGCCTTCCGGCGCACCGGGTACCGCCGGGACAGGCCCCACCGGACCGGGTGACAGGCGCCCGGGTACCGCCGGACCGGGTGACGCCCACCCGGGTACGCTCCCGACGGGCAACGGGCTGCCCCGGCCCGCCGACCCGGAGAGCGCCCGTCCCGCCTGTCCCCCGGCTCTCCTCGACGCCGTACACGGCCACCCCGCGCTGCGGTCCGCCCTGTTCGGGGCGTTGGATGCGCTCGCGGTGGTCGAGCCGGTCGTGGTGGCCGGACGGCTCGCGGGTGCGGGGCTGCCGGTGGCGCTGGACCCGGGCTTCCCGCATCTGCGGATGTGTGTCCTCGGCGACGCGGCGGCCGGCCCGGCCGGCGGTGACCGGCGTGGCCGGCTGCGCGCGGTGCTGCACACCGCCGGCGTCTCGCCGCACGCCGAACCTGCCGTCCTGCGCACCGCGTTCCGTCTGGTGTGGCCCGACGAGCCGCCCACCGGCGAGGAGGCGAGCCTGCTGCTGAACGAACTGGGCTCGGACGCGCACCGGCTGGCCGGCACCCGGGACCTGCTGGTGGCCGCCGCGCTCGCCGCCCCGGCCGAGGACGCCGCCGCCCCGCTGCTCGCCGCCGACCTGCTGCGCTGCTTCACCACGGAGCTGGACCCGGCGCACCGGGCCCCGCTGCTCCTGCTGGAGTTCGCGGCGCTGCTCGGCACCGAAGGCGAGGGCGAGAACTGGGTGGAGCGGGTCCGGGCGCTGCGGGACGGCGCGGTCGAGCCCGTGCCCGAGCAGGTGACCCGGCGGGTGTACGAGGCCGTCGGCCGGCGGCTGCTGACCGTGCCGGTGCCGGAGAGCGAGCTGTACGCGCTGGCCCGCTCCGGCGACACGGCGCTGCTGGCCGCCTACGAGCGGGCGGCCCGCGGTCCCGCGGCGGCCGAGCGGCTGCGTACGTCACCGTCGTACGTGGCCGCCCGCTTCTGCGACTGGAGCGCCTACCAGGACACCGATCCCGGCTGGGAGGCGACGCGCACGACGCTGCTGGCGAAGGTGTTGCGGCCGGTGGTGCGGGCGCTGCCCGCCGAGGACCGGGCCGCGGTCGAGGAGGCGCTGGGCCGCACCGGCCGGGGCAGGCTCGACGCGTTCCACGCGTGGAACCGGCCGGGCGCCCTGGGTCGGCTGGCGGGCCGGCTGACCGGGCGCGGCCGGCGCGAGGAGCGGACGGGCTGGCCCGGGGACGTCCAGCCGCCCGCCGGCGGAGGTGCCCGGTGAACGCCCAGGGCGGTGCCTCGGACCTGTACCTGGCGTTGCAGGTGGTGCTGGCCCTGTTCGGCTGGGCCGGGCTGGTCGCCGTCGCGGTGTGCCTGTTCCGGACGCTCTGGGAGTTCCTCGGCCGGGGTGTGCACGCGGTGTGGCGCAGTCTCGGCCCCTGGCAGGCGGGCCGCCTGGACCCGCGCCTGCCCGGTACCGGGGGTGCGGAGCCCGCCGAACCCGCCTACTGGTGGCGGCAGTCGTGGACGGACGCGGCGTCCGCCGGCCGCGACGGTATGCGGATGCTGTGGCGGGCGTTCACCGATCCGTGGCTGAACCGGACCGTGCGGAACATGTTCCGCGGCCGGCGGCCCGGGGGCCGCCGGGTCCGGGTGCCGCTCGGCCGGTTCCTGCTGGTCACGCTGATCGCCCCGGGTACGGCGGCGGGGGCGCTGATCGGCGCGGTGCTCGCCACCGTGCTGCTCGGCTGGGTCCTGCTGGTCCTCGCCCTCCTGCTGGGCGTGGTCTGGCTCGGCTGGGCGGCGGGCGTGCCCCTGCTGCGCGGGATGGAGCGGGGCTGGGCGCTGCTGCGGGGCCTGCGCACCACCTGCCCCCACCCGGGCTGTTACGTGCCGGTGCCGCTGGCCGTGCACCGCTGCCCCGGCTGCCCGGCCCGCCACGCCGAGCTGCGGCCGGGCCGGTACGGCGTCCTGTGGCACGTGTGCGGCTGCGGGCGCCGGCTGCCCGCCACCCGGCTCACCGGCCGGGGCCGGCTGGCCGCGCTCTGCCCGGGCTGCGAGCAGGTGCTGCCGGAGGCGGTGGCCACGACCCGGGTGGTGCACACACCCCTGGTCGGCGGGACGTCCTCGGGCAAGACGATGCTGATGGCGGCCATGGTGGAGGGGCTGCACGCGTGGGCCCGGGAGGGCGGACTGCGGGTCGAGTACGCCACGGTGGCCGACCGCAGCGCCCACACCGGGGTCAACCAGCAGCTGAACCGGACCGGTCGGGCGCACGCCACCACCGGCGGCCCGCCCCGCGCCCTCATGCTCACGGTGTCCCGGGGCCGCCGGCGCCGGCTGCTGTACCTGTACGACCCGATGGGCGAGTCGGTGAGCGACGCCGAACGCGTCCGGGCCCAGCGGTACCTGGCGCACGCGGACGGGGTCGTCCTGGTGGCCGACGTGCTCGCCGATCCCACGGTGCGCGCCCGGCTCGGCCCCGCGGACGCCGAGCGGGCGGAGCGGGCGCGGCCCTCGGCACAGGGCCCGCGGACCACGTACGAGCGGCTGACCGGAGAACTCGCCGCGCTGACCGGACGCCGGCGCCGGCTGCCGGTGGCCGCGGTCGTCACCAAGCGGGACGTGCTGGACCAGCTGACCTCGCTGCCGGCGCCCGGCGACGCCCGGATCGACCACTGGCTCGGCGACATCGGCCTGGGCGCGCTGGTGCGGGCCCTCGGCCACGACTTCGGGGCGGCCGGCTACTGGGCGGTCAGCGCCCACGCCGCCACCGGGACCGGCCCGCTGGAGAGCGAGCAGCGGCGGGCCGCCGAACCGGTGCTGTGGCTGCTCGCGGCCTCCGGGCTGCGCACCGGCCCGCTGACCGGGCAGACCGGACGCGGGGCGCGCCGGGTGCCGCCGCCCCGTCGGACGCACGACGGCACGGAAGCCGACAGGGAAGGCGGATACAGCCCGGCATGAATCACGTGACCCCCTCCGTCGGCCGGGCCCGTCGCGCGATGGCGGGCCTGTTCGTCACCGCCCTGGTGCTGGCGCCGGCCGCCCTCGTCTGCACGGTCTGGCTGCTGCTGGCCTGACCCGGCCGACTCCTCCGATTCCCCACCCCTTTGACGCGAAAGGAACCGCGGCGTGAGTGACATTCCCGGCGGGCCGATGGCCAACCGGCCGGTCCACTTCATCTGGCTGCTCGACTGCTCGTTCTCGATGCAGGGCGAGAAGATCGCCAAGCTCAACTACGCCATCAGGGAAGCCGTTCCGGAGATGCGGTCGGTGGCCCACGACAACCCGGCGGCACAACTGCTGCTGCGCACGGTCACCTTCTCCACGACGGCGCAGTGGCTCCACCAGACCCCGGTGCCGGTGGACGACTTCACCTGGCAGGACGTGCAGGTCGACGGCATGACCAACCTCGGTGAGGCACTGCACCTGGTGGCCCGGGAGCTGCAGACCCCGCCGATGCCGCAGCGGGCGCTGAAGCCGGTGCTCGCGCTGGTGTCGGACGGGGTGCCCACCGACGACTGGAAGGCGGGCCTGAAGGCGGTGGACGCCACCCCGTGGGGCCGCAAGGCGGTCCGGGTGGCCATCGCGATCGGCGCGGACGCGGACCGCGGGGTGCTCCAGGAGTTCCTCGGCAACCCGGAGCTGCAGCCGCTGGACGCCAACAGCCCCAAGCAGCTGGCCGCGGCGATCCGCTGGGCGTCGACGGCGGCCGTGAAGGCGGCCTCCCAGCCGGTCGCCGGTGACGGTTCCGGGGTGAGCCCGGTGAAGCAGCCGTACGCGCCGCCGGTGCTGGACGACGACGATGACGACGACGTGTGGTGACGCTCGGGGTGCGACGGTGGGAGACCCTGCGCCACAGCGTCCAGGGCGTGGGCAAGCGGCAGAACCAGGACTGGCACGACTGCCAGGGCAGCGGGTCCGGTACGGATCCGCTGGTGCTGGCGGTGGCCGACGGGCACGGCTCGGCGGTGCACGCGCGCAGCGCGCTGGGCGCGCGGTTCGCCGTGGACCGGTTCCTGGTGCTGGCCAGCGCCTTCGGACGGGCGGCGCACGACTGCCATGAGCCGGGGCGGCTGACCCGGCTGATGACCTACGCCCGGGACGACTTCCCGCGGGCCCTGGTGCACGAGTGGCGGCAGGAGGCCCTCGGCCACTGGGACCGGAACCGGCCGGTCGTGGAGGAGGCGGCCCGGGAGCCGCGGCCCGAGGAGAAGCTGGTGCTGTACGGCACCACGCTGATCGGTGCGGTGCTCACGCCGTGGCTGTTCGTGGCCTGGCAGATCGGCGACGGGGACCTCGCGGTCGTCGAGCACGACGGCACGCTCACCCGGCCGCTCGCACCCGCCGAGGAGGACCTGGGCGACGAGACCGAGTCGCTGTGCGGGCGGGAGGCATGGCGGTCGATGCGGATGCACTGGGCGCCGGTGTTCGAGCAGGCGCGGGCCCCGCGGCTGGTCGTCCTCTCCACGGACGGTCTGTCGAAGAGCTTCGCGTCGGCCGACGGGTACGCCGAGTTCGTCCTCGGGCTGGCCGGCCGTCTCGCCGAGGAGGGCGGCACCGGCGTCCGCGAGTCCCTGCCCGCCTGGCTCGCCCAGGCCTCCCGCTACTCCGGTGACGACACGACCCTGACGGCGGCGGTACGCCACCCGGAAGCCCCGCCTGAGGCGTCGGGCCCGGCAGCAGCCCCTCCCCCTGCGGAAGCCTCGGCCCCGGCTCCCGCGGCGGACACCTCGGCCCCACCGGACCCCCGAACCGCGGCCGGGCCTACCGGTGGCGACGTGGACATGGAACGAAAGACGGAGACGTAGATGAGCGGCATGCTCGATGGCGGGACGCGCCTCGTGGCGGAGAACGGTGACGGTGTCGAGATCCTCGGCTTCCTCGGTGCCGGTGGCCAGGGCGAGGTGTACCGGGTCCGGACCCCGGACGGTGAGCGGGCCCTGAAGTGGTACTACCCGACCTGCGCGACCCCGGACCAGGAGGCGATCGTACGGGAGCTGGTGACCCGGGACTTCGCCGACGACCGGTTCCTGTGGCCGGAGGCCTTCGTGCCGGAGCACCGCGGCTCGTTCGGCTATCTGATGGGGCTGCGCCCGGACCGCTACAAGGGTCTTCCGGCGCTGTTCCGGCGGCAGTTGCGCACCAGCCCGCGCGCGCTGCTGACGGCCTGCCTGTACACGGTGGAGGCCTACCAGGCGCTGCACTCGCGGGGCATCGCCTACCGGGACATCTCCTGGGGGAACATCTTCTTCGACCCGGACACCGGTGACGTGCTGGTCTGCGACAACGACAACGCCGTGGTGGAGGGCGACGCCAGCGGCATCTCGGGCACCATGGAGTTCATGGCGCCGGAGCTGGTGCGCGCGGATCCGGGGGCGCGCCCGGGCACCCAGTCCGACCTGCACTCGCTCGCCGTGCTGCTGTTCATGCTGCTGATGAACCATCATCCGCTCAAGGGCAGGCGCGAGTTGGGCATCCACTGCCTGGACGAGGCGGCGGAGCGCAAGCTGTACGGCAGGAGCCCGCTGTTCGTGTTCGACCCGGCGGACGACGCCAACGCGCCCGACCCGCTGGAGCACGCGACCGTGCTGGCCACCTGGGAGGCTGCGGCGGAGCGGCTGCGGGAGCTGTTCCGGCGGTCGTTCACGACCGGATTGCGCGATCCGGCGGCCCGGGTACGGGAGTCGGAGTGGCGTGACGCGCTGCGGGCGGTGCTGGACACGGTGGTCGAGTGTGCCGCGTGCGGGCGGCAGAACATGACCGAGCCGGGCGAGAACCCGCCGCCGCGGGACTGCTGGGGGTGCGGGGCCCGGCTGGTGCTGCCGCCGCGGCTGACGGTGACCACTCCCCCGCCCCGCACCGAGCACCACATCCGGCTGCGCCGTGCCGCCCGGGTGCAGGCCCACCATCTGCTGCCGGAGCCGGCGCGGCACGACTGCTCGGACGCGGCGCTCGTGGCCGAGCTGGTGGAACACCCCGAGAAGCCGGGGCGGTTCGGGCTGGCCAACCGCTCACGGGGGACCTGGACGGGCACCCGCTCCGACGGCACCGTGCAGACGGTCGAGCCCGGTCAGACGGTGCCGCTGCGGTCGGGGCTGGACCTGGACCTCGGCGGCGGGGTCCGGGCGGTGGTGCGGGCGCGGTGACGCCCGTGACCGGAGCCCCGTGCTGGCGGGGCTCCGGCCGCTCACAGCCCCAGAGCGGTGAGGAGCTGCTGGGTGAAGGCGAGACTGCCGGTGCCGGCCGAGGCCGCGATGGCGATCGTTTCCAGCGCGGAGCGGATCCGGCCCCGGTTGGGCGGCAGGCCGTCCTCGGCGGACTCCTGGAACTGGGCCTGGATGATCTCGCCCTGGCGCACCAGTTCCGGGTACTCGGCGCGCAGGGTCTCGGTGAGCCGCGCGGCGAGGTCCATCATGGTCGGCAGGTCGGGGTTGGCGTGGTTGATCTGGATCTGCCCGTGGTCGCCGAAGTTGGCCGGGCCGTTGACGTTGCCGATGTTGTAGGAGCTCATGTTCCGTCCTCGCTTGTGCTCCCGCGGCTCGGTTCCGGGCCGGAGGAGCCGTCGGATGGCTGGGGTCAGGGCTTCGGCGCGGGCTGACCGGATCCCGCGGGCCCGGGTGCGCCCTGGGCGCCCGGGCCGCCGTGGGGCCCGGGTCCCTGCTGCCCGCCCAGGAGAACTGTCCCGTGGGCGCCGAAGTTGCTGGGGCCGCTGACGTTACCGATGTTGTACGTCTGCGTGTTGATGACCTGTACGGCCTTGTCGAAGGAGCTGGTGTCGATGTTGTGGTCCTGCAGGAACCGTTCCGTGGCGGTGAGCACGCCCTGCTGGAGCCGGAACAGGTAGTCCTGCGCGTCGGTGCGTTCGATGTAGCCGGCCTCGTCCCAGGCGCCGAGGTCCTCGCGCAGGCTGCCGGTGGCACCGTAGTCGTGGCGGACGTGCTGCCTGGTGATGGCACGGCGGGTCCTGGCCAGGGCGCGTTCGCGGTCGCGCTGCCAGCGGTGGCGGCGCAGGATGCGGCCGAGGGCGCCGCGCAGCTCGGGACCGGTGCGGCGGGTGGCGTGGCGGACCAGGTCCCACCACCGTTCGAAGGGAGCGACCGGGATCCGGTCCACGCGGTGGAAGCGGCCGTCCAGCGGCGGTATCGCGTAGGCGGCGACCTCCCAGGTCAGACTGGGGGGCTGGAGGATCGCCCGCAGGTACATGGAGACGATGAGCCGGCCGCCCTCGCCGACGCGTTCCAGGCACAGGTGGGTGCGCATGCCCGCCCCCGGTGTCCGGAGGCCGGCCTGGACGAGCTGCTTGGGTATCTGGGCGCGGGGCGGCCGGGTGGGGTCGGGCAGCAGCTCGGGGATCAGGTGGGCGTTGCTGCCGCGGACGTAGAGCCGGTTCCTGGCCCGCAGACCCTGCAGCCCGGAGATGTTCTCCATGTGCCGTGCCACGTAGGTGTGCAGGTCGATGACGTCGAACGGGCGCAGCGGGAGTTTTCCGCCGCCGGGTGCGTCGGCGGGTCTGCTGATGTCGATGGGCTGCCAGACGACTTCCTTGATCTTCTCGCCGCTGCCGACGAACGGTGTGGTGTAGGCGGCCTTGTCGGCGTAGGGCAGGACGTTGGCGCGTTTGAGGTCGTGCAGCGCGGCCTCTGCCTCCGGTTCCACGGGGGGTGCCGTCTGCTCGGGCCTCTCGTTCGAGAGGAACACCTGCCGTGCCGTGTCGCGGCGGTGGGCCTCGGTGTGGCGGACCAGCGCCCACGCGATCGCGTAGGCGCCGAGAGGGCCGAAAATCGCCACCCATCCGAGTGACGGGTGCGCGTTGACCAGTCCCCAGAGTCCGACGAGCAGGGCGAGGGGTACGGCGATCTGGAGGCAGGCGAGCCGGTGGTCGAGGGTGGCGCGGCGGCGGGTGGCCACGCGCGCGTGCCGGGCCAGGGCGACGAAGTTGATGTTGAGGCTGAGCCCGAGGGCGTTGAGCCGGTCCCCGGTGAGCACCCGGTCGACGTACAGGGCGAAGTCGTCGTCGAGGTGCACGGAGGCGCTCAGGCGCCGGGTCACCCCGTCCTTGCGGTACTGCGGCAACGACGGCAATGGTCTGCCGGTCACACTCATCCGTCCGTTCCCCCTCAGGCCTTCCGCCGCGCTTCACCCTAGGGACAACTCCGGGGGTTTGTCGCGTGGTTCGGCGAGCCGGGGTGGCGGGGGACGGGCATGTGGTAAGCGAGCCGCCGCGGTCCGGCGCTCCCCTGTGACGTCGGACCGCGACGGCTCTTGGTTCTGCGTCGGCCGGGGCCGCCGTGTCACACGTGCGGCGCGAACGGCCCGCCGCAGGGTCACTTATCGGCCAACCTCTCGTCCGCTCAGTCGAACCGGAGCGCGCCGGTGCGGGTGCGCTTGAGTTCGAAGAGATCGGGGTGCCGGGCCAGCACCCGGAAACTGTCGAAGAGTTCGGCCGCCTCGGCGCCGCGCGGCACGGCGCGCAGTACGGGTCCGAACCACACGGTGCCGTCGAGGTGCAGGGTGGGGGTGCCGACGTAGCCGCCGGTCTCCGGTTCGGTGCCGGCCATGTGGCTGCGGCGGACGGCGTCGTCGTACGCCGGATCGCGGGAGGCCGCCGACAGGTCTGCGGGGAGCCCGAGTTCGGCCAGCGACTCGGTGATCACCGTGTCGAAGTCCTTGCTGCCCTGTTCGTGGATGCGGGTGCCGAACGCGGTGTACAGATCGCGCAGCACCGCGTCGCCGTGCCGTTCGGCGGCGGCCACGGCGACCCGTACGGGGCCGGTCGAGCGGTCCACCAAGTCGCGGTACCAGTCGGGCAGTTCGTTCCCGGTGTTGTGCAGGTACAGGCTCATCACCCGGAACCGGAGGTCGAGGGGGCGCAGCCGCTCGACCTCCAGCAGCCAGCGCGAGGTGATCCAGGCGAAGGGGCAGGCCGGGTCGAAGAAGAAGTCGACCCGGGTCGGGCCGGGGGCGGCGCGGGGAGCGGTGCCGGTGCGGGGAGCGGTGTCGGTGCGGGGAGCGGTGTCGGTGCTGCTGTGCGTCATGACGGCGACGCTAGTGCCGGGTCGGGCCGGAGTCCCGGCCCAATCAGCCACGCTGCGAGTGGTCCGATCGGCGAGCCGACCGCGGTCACCGGGCCGGTTCAACTGCCGTGCCGCACCGCCTCGTCGGCGAGCCGGACCAGTTCGGCGACCGGCAGCGAACCGGCCGGCCGGCCCTCGCGCGCGAACTCGCCGGCGAGGCGTTGCAGCAGTTCGTTCAGCGGAGTGGGGACGCCGTGCAGCCGGCCGAGCAGGACGATCTCGCCGTTGAGGTAGTCGGCCTCGATGGTGCCGGTGCCCCGGACCAGGGACTGCCAGGAGGAGCCGCCGCCGCGCGGGGCGCCGTCCAGCGGGACCACGGTGACCTTGTCGCCGCGGGCCGCGCGCTGTTCCCCGGCGTCGGCGTACGCGATCCCGGCGGCGTCGAGCACCGCCTCGCCCTCCGCCCGGACCCGCGTGAACAGCGCCCGGGCCGCCTCGCTCACCACGGGTCCGCTGACCGCCTCCAGCGCGTTGCCGAGGTTTCCGAGCAGCTTGGCGTACTGCCAGCGGGCCACGTCGGGCACGACCGGCGCCTCGAGGTGCGCGTCCGCGAGGTCGGCGGCGATCCGGCGGGCGGTGTCGTCGGTGCCGTGCGGGACGCGGCCGAGGTGCAGGACGCCGGTGAGCGGGGTGCCGGCGGCGGAGACGACACCGGGTTCCACGAAGGTGGCGGGCAGCCAGACGCAGACGCCGTACACACGCCGGAAGCGGCGCAGTGCCAGCCGGCAGCCCTCGACGCCGTTCTGCAGGCAGACGAGCGGCAGCCGTTGGGCCGCCGTGCCGCCGCCGGCGACGGGTGCGCCGGCCCAGGTCTCCAGGGCGGCCACGGTGTCCTGGGTCTTCACGGCGAGCACGAGGACGTCGTCGGGACGCAGCTCGCCGAGCGGGCCCGGTCCGTCGACGACGGGCAGCCGCTGCGTCAACTCCCCCTGCGGTACCCGCAGTCGCAGCCCGTGCTCACGGAGGGCGGCCAGGTGCGGGCCGCGGGCGACGAGGGCGACATCGCGCCCGGCCTGGGCCAGCCGACCGCCGACGGCACCGCCGACCGCGCCGGCTCCGATGATGATGTAGCGCATGCCGCCGAGCCTCGCACACACCCGGTCCACGGCGCTGTGCCGTGCGGCCGTCGTGCCCCGTGGGGGCGGGCACGACGGCCGCGCCCGGCGTGGGCCGGGTTGCCCGAAACTCTTGCTGATCAGCGGGGCATGGATCAACTCCTCCACGCAGCTGTGACTTGTTCAACAAACTTTCGCAATGACAAACCGGGAGCCCTGGCCGCGGATCGGACACCGGCGGCCCTGAGAGCCGTCCCCGAGAACCGGCGATAGATGTAAGGGGCCGCCGTCCTCCCCAGCGATGATCCGGCCACCGCGCAGTTCACCGGACAGTACGACGAGACGTTCCTGCACGGCCCCTACCGTCGAACCGAACGAGCACAGAGGTGACGGCAGGGGGCCGTCGCCGCACACGAGGGGGGCAGACCCGTCATGGGGAACACAGAGGTGCGGGTGCGGGGGCTGGCCGCCCGCGCCGGCGGCTGGAGCGCCCGGCACCGCTGGGCGGCCGTCGGCATATGGGTGCTGTTCGTGATCCTGGCCATGGGGCTCGGCTCCGCGGCGGGCCGGGTCGACGTCGACCAGAGCGACCAGCTCAAGGGCGAGACACACACCGCCGCGAAGATCATCGAGGATGCCGGGATCAAGGAGTCGGCCGGCGAGACCGTGCTGATCCAGGCGAGGACCGGTTCCGTCAAGGCCACCGGTCCCGAGTTCCGCGCGGCCGTCGCCGACGTCGTCAAGGCTGTCCAGGGCACCGGCAGGGTCACGGACGTCACCTCGCCGTACGACACGCACACCATCTCCCGTGACGGGCGCAGCGCGCTGGTCCAGTTCGACCTGCGCGGTGACGCCGAGACGGCCGCCGACCGGATCGAGCCGGTGCTGAACGCCGTCGCCGGGGTGCAGAAGGACCACGCCGGGCTGCGGATCGAGGAGATCGGCGGCGCCAGCATGCAGAAGCAGTACAAGGACGCCTTCGGGGACGACTTCCAGCAGGCCGAGTACTCGGCGGTGCCGGTCGCGCTCGGCATCCTGCTGATCGCGTTCGGCGCGCTGGTGGCCGCGCTGCTGCCGGTGGCCCTCGCGATCACCGCGATCATGGCGACGATGGGCCTGATGGGTCTGGTCAGCCACCTCCAGCCGATGAGCGACACCGCCAACTCCGTGATGCTGCTGGTCGGTATGGCCGTCGGCGTGGACTACTGCCTGTTCTACCTGCGCCGCGAGCGTGAGGAGCGGGCCGCCGGCCGGGACGCGGGCACCGCGCTGCGGATCGCCGCCGCCACCAGCGGCCGGGCGGTCGTCGTCTCGGGTGTGACGGTGTGCGTGGCGATGGCGGGCATGCTCTTCACCGGGCTCGCCGAGTTCGAAGCGATGGGGCTGGCCTCGCTGATGGTCGTGGCGGTCGCCATGGTCGGTTCGGTGACCGTGCTGCCCGCGTTGCTGTCGCTGCTCGGCGAGCGGGTCGAGAAGGGCCGCCTCCCGTTCCTGGGCCGCCGCCGGCGCAAGGGGAACGGGGACAGCCGGTTCTGGTCGGCCGTGCTGCGGGGTGTGCTGGCCAGGCCGCTGGTCTCGGTCGTCGTCGCGGCCGGTGCGCTGCTGGCGATCGCCGCGCCCGCACTCGGCATGAAGACCCAGCAGCTCACGCTGGACCAGGAGTTCGGCGACTCGCTGCCCATGGTGCAGACGTACAACCACCTCAACGAGGCCTTCCCGGGTGGCAGCGAACCGGCCCAGGTCGTCGTCAAGGCCGACGACATCAACGCCCCCGACGTGCGGCAGGCGCTGGCCGACTTCCGCAAGCAGGCGGTCGCCTCGGGTGCCTCGCGCGGCCCCGTCGAGGTCAAGCTGTACGACGCGCAGAACGTGGCCCTGGTGTCCGTGCCGCTGGTCGGCGGCTCCGACATGGACCAGGCGACGAAGAGCCTGCAGAAGCTGCGCGACGAGGTGCGGCCCGCCACGCTCGGCAAGGCCGACGGCGTGCAGGCGCCGATCACCGGGCAGGTCGCGGGCAACCACGACTTCAACGACCAGCTGATGGGCTCCGTCGTCCCGGTGTTCGTGTTCGTGGTCGTCTTCGCCTTCCTGCTGATGCTGCTGTCGTTCCGTTCGCTGACGGTCGCCATCACGTCGATCGTGCTGAACCTGCTGTCGGTGGCCGCCGCGTACGGCATCCTCGTCGCCGTCTTCCAGCACGGCTGGGGGGCCTCGCTGGTGGGCGCGGAGGGGGTCGGCGCGATCGTCACCTGGCTGCCGCTGTTCCTCTTCGTGATCCTGTTCGGGCTGTCGATGGACTACCACGTGTTCGTGGTCTCCCGGATCCGCGAGGCCCGGATGCGCGGCCGTACGACGAAGGACGCCATCCGGCACGGGGTGGTCACCACGGCCGGGGTCGTCACCAGTGCCGCGGTCATCATGGTCGCCGTCTTCGCCATCTTCGGCACGCTGTCCATGCAGTCCATGAAGCAGATGGGCGTGGGCCTGGCCGCGGCGGTCCTGATCGACGCCACGGTCATCCGCGGGGTGCTGCTGCCGGCGGTGATGGCGCTGCTCGGCGAGCGCAACTGGTACCTGCCGAAGTGGCTGCACCGGCTGCCGGACCTCACCCACGACGAGGCGCCGGAGCCGGTCGCGTCGCCGGCGCCCGGCCGGGGCGAGCGGCTGACCGTCTGATCCCGCCCGTCGGTGCAGGGCCCGCCGGTTCCCGCGGGAACCGGCGGGCCCTGTCCGCGCACGGCGGCGCCCCCGGCGCCGGGCGTGCTCACCGGGAGGCGGCGGCCGTCCGGCGCGGGCCGCGGCCGGGCAGTTCGGCCTCGATGAGGTCGGCAGCGCGCCGGGTGCCGCCCTCCTGGGCCATCTCCGCCTGCACCTGCTTGAGCCTGCGGGCCACCTCCGGGTCGTCCACCAGGGCGAGCGCGGCCTCGCGGAGCCGGCCGGCGGTGGCCTCCTCGGTGGGCAGGTGCCGGGCGACCCCGAGTCCCTGGAGCATGTCGGCGTTGCCGAACTGGTCGACGGCCTGCGGTACGGCGATCATCGGCGTGGCGGTGGCGAGCCCCTCCTGGCTGCCGCCGGCACCCGCGTGCGTGACGAACAGGTCGGCCTGCCGCAGGATCGCCGGCTGCGGCACCCAGCTGCGCACCTCCACATGGGCCGGTACGTCGCCCAGCTCGTCCCGGGTGACATGCCGGCCCACCTGGAGGACGACGTGCCACCCGGGCAGGTCCGCGAAGGCGCGCACGCACTCCCGGTAGAAGGCGGGTCGCTTGGTGAAGGACGAGCCGAGCGAGACCAGCACGACCTTCTCCGCGCCCGCGGGGCGCTGCCAGTCGCCCTGGCCGGCGCGGTCGCCCTGGCAGGAACCGACGAAGGTGTGGACGCGTTCGTCGACCCGGTCGGCGTGCGGCTGGAGTGCCCTCGGGATGAGCACCAGGGAGCGGGCCGGGAGGCCGACGAAGGAGTCCGGGTCCTGGCTGATCCCGTTCTCGGCCAGCCACGCCTCGAACCGGGCGTAGTACGCCCGTCCGCGCTCGGTCTGCCGCGGCTCCCGCCACATCGGCTCGGCGACCTCCTCCTCGTAGCCCTCCCAGGCGACGAGGTTCGGGGAGAGGGAGATCGCCGGGACGCCCCAGCGGTGGGCGAGGACGCGGGCCGGGTAGGAGGCGATGTCGTGCAGGACGAGGTCGGGGATGTCGCCGGCGTAGGCCTCGGCGAGCTGCGGGAGCGCCTGGATCGCGTCGTCCAGGAACGGCTCCACGGTGTCGAGCAGGGTGGACCCCCAGGCGTCGGGATCGGCGTCGGGTCCGGGCAGCGTGGAGGTGTAGGGCACGGGCCGGGCGCCGGTGGCGGCCACCTTGTCGGCGAAGGCCGGCGGGATGGCGTAGGTGACGCGGTGGCCGCGGGCGACGAGTTCACGGATCACCTCCACGCTGGGGTTCACATGGCCGTGGGCGGCGATGGAGAACATGGCGATGTGGGCGGGTGTGGTCGCAGAAGGCATGCCGTCGAGGCTAAGCGAGACGATACGTCTCGTCTAACTCTTTTCCGTGCACCGCCCCCTCCTCCGAGGTGTCGGCTCAGCGCTGGTAGCGGGCCAGCACCAGGTTGCCGTCCCGTTCGAGGCGGTGGCGCAGCTCCGCGAGGCCGATCGCGCCGCTGTAGTACTCCTGGTAGGCGGGCGTGGCCACCTTGTCCTTCCACTCCGGGTAGCCGCGCACGGACTGGGCGGGCGCCGGGCGCAGCCGGGCCGCGAGGGCGGTGCCGGTGGCCCAGCCGTACTCGGCGGTGTGCAGGGCGGGGTCCTTGAGGGCCTGGGTGCCGGTGGGCAGCATCCAGTCGCCGAGGGCGAGGCGGACCGTGTTCCGCGGCCGGAGCAGGAAGTCGATGAAGGCGACCGCCTCCTTCTTGTGCGGACAGTCGGCGGACACGGACAGCGTCTGCGGACTGACGCCCTGGGTGAGCCCGTCGGCGCCCGCCGGGGCCGGCAGCACCGTCCAGTGGAAGTCCTTCGGCGCCTGCTGCACGATCTGCTGGCGGTAGGAGAAGCCCAGCGGGACCATCGCGTACCGGCCGGAGAAGAAGCCGGGCAGGGTGTCCGAGCCGCCGCTGCCGAGCGTCGAGGCGGGCGCGCTGTGGTCGCGGGTGACCTGGTCGCGGATGGTGCGCGGCACGACCTCGTCCCCGGGCGTGAACCGCACGGTGACCCTGCCGTCCGCGTTCCGGTGGAAGAGCCGCCCGCCCGCCGACAGGGACAGGTTGAGCGTGGCGGAGACGGGTTCCTTCAGCGGCCAGGCCACGCCGTACCGCCCCGGCCCGCTCAGCCGCTTGGCGACCTGCCGGAACTCCGCCCAGCTCCAGGGGTGTCCGGGCGTCGGAATGCGCACCTTCGCCGCGCGCAGCCGGTCGGCGTCGGCGATCAGCACCCGGGGCTCCTGGAGGAACGGCACGCCGTAGACACCGTGACCGAAGGTGGTCGTCGCCCAGCCGGCGCGCGGGATACCGGACCGCAGCCGGGCGGGCAGCAGCCCGGTCAGGTCGGCGAGGTGGCCGCCGTAGGCGAAGTCGGCCAGGTCGTCGGAGGCGTCGTGGATGACGTCCGGGGCCTCACCGCCCTCGAAGGAGGTGAGCAGCTGGTCGTGCACGCTGTCCCAGCTTCCCTGTACGTACTCGACCTTGACGTCGGAGTGGGTGGCGTTCCACTCCCGGACCAGCTCCTTGTTGGCGGCGACGGACTCCTGCTGCCAGGCCAGGGACTGGAAGCGCAGGGTGACCGGGCCGCCGTCCGTGCGGCCGCCCGGGGAGCAGCCCGCGAGGAGGAGCAGGAGGACGACGAGCGCCGTGCCGATCGCGGTGCGCATCAGCTCTTCACCGCCCCGGCGAGCAGGCCGCCCGTGATCCGCCGCTGGAGGAGCGCGAACACGGCCACGGAGGGCAGGGTGGCGAGGAACGCGGCGGCGGCCAGCGGGCCGAGGTCGGCCACCCCCTCCGCGCCGATGAAGTGGGTGAGGACGACCGGGAGGGTCTGCTTGCCGGGGCTCTTGAGCAGCACCAGCGCGAAGAAGAACTCGTTCCACGCGGTGACGAAGGCGAACAGGGCCGTCGCCGCGATGCCGGGGCCGAGCAGCGGCGCCGTCACCGACACCAGCGTTCTCAGCCGCCCGGCCCCGTCGACGGACGCCGCCTCCTCCAGTTCGACGGGCACCGCCCGGACATGGCCGACGAGCATCCACAGCGCGAACGGCAGCGCCCACACCACGTACACCAGCACCAGTCCGGTCAGGGAGTCGATCAGCCGCAGCTTCTTCAGCACCAGGAACAGCGGGATGATCACCAGCACGAACGGGAACGCCTGGCTGACCACCACCCACCCCGTGGCGGCCCGGGCCGTCCGGGTGCGGTGCCGGGCCATGACGTAGGCCATGGGGGTGGCGATCAGCACGGCGACGGCGGCGGTGCAGAACGCCACCAGCAGCGAGTTGAGGGCGGCGTGCGCCAGCGGCTGCTCGGCGAAGGCCTGCCGGACGTTGGCCAGGGTCGGGTCGCGCGGGATCCAGGCCGGGTGCAGAGCGGCCAGTTCGCGGGGGGACTTCAGCGCGGTGGACAGCAGCCACAGCAACGGGAACGCCAGGAGCAGCAGATAGCCGAGGAGGGCGGTGTACTGTCCGGCCCGCGCGGCGCGGCGGGTCCGCGAGGTCGGCGGAGTGCGGGAGGTCTGCCGGGTCCTCATGCGCGGTCACCGCCTCGCAGCCTGCCGGCCAGGAACACCGCGAGCAGGACCGAGACCACCGCGACGAGCACGCAGCCCATCGCCGCCGCGTAGCCGAACTGGCCGTAACGGAAGGCCTCCTCGTAGGCGAAGAGCATCGGCAGCCGGGTCTTGCCGCCGGGTCCGCCGCTCGTGAGCACGTAGACCAGGGCGAAGGAGTTGAGGTTCCAGATGAGGTTGAGCGCGGTGATGGCGAGTGCCACCGGCCGCAGTGCGGGCCAGGTGACGGTGGTGAAGCGGCGCCAGGCGCCCGCGCCGTCGACGGCCGCCGCCTCGTGGAGTTCGCGGGGGACGTTCTGCAGTCCGGCGAGCAGGGCGACCGTGGTCTGCGGCAGGCCCGCCCAGACGCCGACGAGGATCACCGCGGGCAGCGCGGTGGCCAGGCCGCTCAGCCAGTCCCGGCCGGCGCCGAGACCGAGGTCGCGCAGGGTCTCGTTGAGGACGCCGGCGTCCGGGTTGTAGACGAGCCGCCACATGATGCCGACGACGACCTCGGGCATCGCCCAGGGCACGATCGCGAGGGCGCGGGCCAGGCCGCGCAGGCGTAAGTCCTGGTTCAGCAGCAGGGCCAGGCCGAGCGCCAGCAGGAACTGCGGCACGGTCACGCCGGCCGCCCACACCAGTCCGATGCGGAACGACTCCCAGAAGAGGGTGTCGTGCAGCAGGTCCCGGAAGTTGAGGGCGCCGATCCACCGGGTGGCGGCCGTCCGGCCGGACTGGGCGTCGGTGAAGGCCAGCAGGATGCCGTAGAGCAGCGGGCCGACGCTCAGCAGGAGGATCGGGATGAGGGCGGGCAGGACCAGGAACCAGGAACCGTGATCGGCGGCCCGGCGGACGGCCGGCCCGCGCGCTGCTGCCGGTGGTGTCCGCGCGTCGGCCACTGATGTCACGGAATCAGCCCCTTTGCCTGCACCGGTTGGCGTGTTCATGGTCGTGAAGGCCCGGTACCTCGTCAAGGGCCCGCGCACGGCGGCCGACCTGTGCGAATGCGAGACTGGCCGAGGACCGGTGACCGCACGGGCACGGCACGGGAAGACGGCACGGAGGCACGAGGATGGACGAGGCACGCGCACGGGACGTACTGGCCGCGGCCGGAGTGCTGCCGGGCCGTGCCCGGGACGCGCGACTCCTGGCCCTCGGCGAGAACGCGGTGTTCGCGGCCGGCGATCTGGTGGTGAAGGTGGGCCGGGACGCCGAACTGCTGGCCCGGGCCGAGCGCGAGCTGGCCATCGCCGGCTGGCTGGCCGAGGCCGGCGTACCGGCGGTCCGGGCGGCCGAGCCGAAACCGTTGCTGGTGGACGGCCGTCCGGTGACCGTGTGGCACCGGCTGCCGGATCCCGTACGGCCCGCCGAGCCGCGGGACCTGGCCGCACTGCTGCGCAGGGTGCACGCACTGCCCTCTCCTCCCTTCGGGTTGCCGCCCCGCGACCTGCTGGGCGGTGTGGAACGCTGGCTGCGGCTCGCGGGCGACGCGATCGACCCGGAGGACGCGGCCTATCTCCGGGCGCGCCGCGACGGCTTCGCGGCCCGGGCGGCGGCGCTGACGCCGCGTCTGACGCCGGGGCCGATCCACGGCGACGCGCTGCCCCGCAATGTGTACGTGGGGCCGGACGGGCCGGTCCTGGTCGACCTGGAGACCTTCTCCGCCGATCTGCGCGAGCACGACCTGGTGGTCATGGCCCTCTCCCGCGACCGTTACGGACTGCCCGCCGAGGCGTACGACTCCTTCACCGAGGCCTACGGCTGGGACGTGCGCGAGTGGGAGGGCTGTGCGGTGCTGCGGGGCGCCCGGGAGACGGCGAGCTGCGCCTGGGTGGCCCAGCACGCCCCGAGCAACCCGAAGGCGCTGGCCGAGTTCGAGCGCCGGGTGGCGTCGCTGCGGGACGGGGACGCGACGGTGCGCTGGTATCCGTTCTGAGGCTGCCCGTCGAACGCAGCCGGCCGAGAGCGCCGGAAGGGGCGCGGGGCCGTGTCCGGTCCATGGCCCCGCCGCGTGGGCGCGACCCGGCCGCGACGCGCCCGCGAACGGAAGGGGCCGGGGTCTTTCGTTCGGATCGGCTCCGCGAGCCCGGCAGGAACCGAACGCAAGGCCCTAGGCGGGCTGGCCCTCGGTCAGTTCCCGCAGCGGCCAGGTGCCGTCGACCACCGCGTCGGCCTCCCCCTTGCGGCGCAGGAACGCCTGGAAGTCGGCAGCCCAGTCCGCGTACCACTCGATCTGCCGCTGGTGCAGCTCGGCCGGGCCCAGGGAGGCGATCTTCGGGTGGCGCTCGGCTATCGCGGAGGCGAGCCGCGCCGCGGCGAGGGCGTCGGCGGTGGCGTCGTGGGCCGCGCCGAGGACTATGCCGTACTCGGCGCAGACCGCCTCCAGGTTCCGTTTGCCGCGGCGGTAGCGGTCGACCCAGCGGTCGATGGTGTACGGGTCGATGACCGGGGCGGGCCGGGTGCCGCCGAGCCGGTCGGTCAGGGACGGCAGGCCGTACCGCCGCAGTTCGGCCGAGAGCAGGGTGAGGTCGAAGGCCGCGTTGTAGGCGACGACCGGGACCCCCGTCTTCCAGTAGGCGACCAGGACGTCCGCGATGGCGTCGGCCACCCGGTCGGCAGGACGGCCCTCGGCCGCCGCGCGTTCGTTGCTGATGCCGTGCACGGCGACCGCGTCGGCCGGGATCTCCACGCCCGGATCGGCCAGCCATTCCCGGCGCCCCATGGGCTCGCCGGCCCTGACCTCTATCACGGCGCCCGTGACGATGCGCGCCGCGCGCGGATCGGTCCCGGTCGTCTCCAGGTCGAAGCCGATCAGCAGCTCCTGGTGCCAGCCCATGGGCGGCCCCCCTTCTCGGTGGTGCTTTCCCCCAGTGGCTCCCACCATTGCACGCGGCACTGACAATCCGAGGACCGCGTTCCGCTTGCCGTCACGAACAGTTCAGGACACCGGACGCGAATCCGCCCACGTCAGCTCGAATTCCTCGCGGTATGTCGGGAAGAGCCCGGCTTCACCAACGTCGTCCGACTTGACCAGCTTGCTGCCGTTGCGCAGCACCAGCACCGGCGACTCCATCCCCCGCGCCCCCCGCAGGTAGGACTGCACCACCGCGATCCCGTCGGCGCCGTCGCCGTCCACCAGGTAGGCGGTGAAGCGGGGCGTCTCGTCGTACACCTGGATCTCGAACGCGCCCGGGTCGCGCAGCCGGGACCGTACCCGGCGCATGTGCAGGATGTTCATCTCCACCGAGCGGCTCAGTTCGCCCCGCTTCATCCCGAGTTCCCGCTCGCGCCGCTTGACCGAGCTGGAGGCCGGGTTGAGGAAGAGCAGCCGTACCCGGCAGCCGGACTCGGCGAGCCGGACCAGGCGCCGCCCGGAGAAGTTCTGCACCAGCAGGTTGAGGCCGATGCCGATGGCGTCGAGCCGGCGGGCACCGCCGAAGATGTCCTCGGCCGGGAACCGGCGCAGCAGCCGCACCCGGTCGGCGTGGACCGCGACGACGTCGGCGTACCGGTCGCCGACCAGGTCCTCGACCGCGTCGACGGGCAGCCGGCGCGCCGAGGGGACGTCGCCGCCCGCGCCGAGCATCTCCAGCAGCCGGGCGGAGGCCCGCTCGGCCTGGCCCAGGACCGCCTCGGACAGGGCCCGGTTGCGGGAGACGACGTTCCGTGTCACCTCCAGCTCGTCCAGGGCGAGTTCGAGGTCCCGGCGCTCGTCGAAGTACGGCTCGAAGCACGGCCAGTGCTGCACCACCAGCTCGCGCAGCTGTGGCAGGGTGAGGAAGCTGAGCACGTTGTCGTCGGCCGGATCCAGCAGGTAGCCCTTGCGGCGGCTGACCTCGCGGACGGCGACCGCGCGCTGCACCCACTCCTGCCCGGCCGGTCCGGCCGCGGCCACCACCCACTCGTCGCCGTGGACGGGTTCGTAGATGGGCCGCAGGACGGCCGCCACGACCGCGCGCAGCCGCTGTTCGACGAGGTTCAGCCAGATGTAGGCCCGGCCCGCCCGCTGGGCGCGGGTGCGCACCTCGCGCCAGGCGTCGGCGTCCCAGTCCAGCTCCGGCCCGATGGACCCCGCTTCCATCGGCCGGGCCAGGGACACCGCGCCGGGCGGGACGTCTGCGGAGTTCCCCTCGTGACCCTCGTCACCAGGAGGCAGCTCCAGCCCTCCCGAGCCCACCCGTGCACCGCCTTCCGCTCCCCCGGGCCTTTCCCGTCTCAACGATCAAGGAAGGGTACTCCGCAAGCGGTCGGCGGTGCAGCCGGATGGGCAGGTCGGTTTCCCGACTGCCCGGCTCAACTACGCTATTCCCAGTGACCGTTCTGCCATGCCAGCTCCTTGGGAGTGAGCGGATTCATAGCCGTGACGTCCCGTGGGGCGATGGAGAAGCCCTGCCAGTGCACGGGCATGGGCTGCTGGTCCTCGTCCCGGGCGATGTGGTGGAAGCCGACGTTCATCCAGATCACCGGGTGAGTGAGGTTCTGGCCGTTGACCCACTTGTCGACGGACTTCGGATGGCCGGTGTCACAGGCGGAGTTCTTGACGGCGAACAGCTCGCACTTGTCGTACTCGGTCACGTAGATGTCGTGCCGGGTGAAGTCGCGGCCCGGGTACCTGGTGGTGGGCCCGGGGACCAGCTCGTACGAACGGGCGTGCCCGTCCTTGTTCTTGCCGGTCGCGCTGACCACCCGCCACCAGCGGTAGGCCTTGGAATCACCCGCGAGTTCCTTGGTGACCTTCGTCCGGGTGGTCTTGGCGGTCGGCCCCTCCTGCGAGCCGGAGGGGGCGCTGACGGTCGAGTCGTACTGCTCGACCTTCGTCCTGGACGAGCCGTCAAGCCCGAAGTCGAGCCGCCAGAAGACGTTGTGGCTGTGACTGGTGGAGTAGTCCCTGGCCCCCTTGCCGATGGGCCAGCCGCGGCCGTCCTGGGCGTTGTAGTCCTCCCAGGAGAGGCTGCCGGTGGCGCCGACGTTCATGGCGATCGTGCCGTCGTCCTGGAAGCGCCACTCGCTGATGTACTCGTACCAGCCGACCTGGTTGACGGTGTAGACCAGCAGGTCCTTGCCCTGCTGCTGGTAGGTCCTGCCCGACTGGAGGCTGTCGTGCATCCGGTAGGCGTGACCACGCGAACGGGTGGTGGTGCACAGGCCCTTGACGTTCGGGTGGCGCGGGTCGCCGTCCGGGACCTTGACGGTCTTGATGGTGCCGCCGGGGCACTCGCCGGGCGACAGTTCCATCAGGTCCTGGGCGAAGGTCTGGTCCGTCAGGTCGTACCACTCGTGCTTCCCGTCGTCGTACGGGACGTGGATCTGGCCGAGTCTGGCGCTGTTGAGGACCTTGATCGGCTTGTTCTCGCCCTTGGGCTGGTAGGAGACGTTCTGCAGGACGAGGCCGGCCTTGCTGTCGTAGCGCCAGCACATGCGCCAGGTCGTGCCGGTGGTGAGTTTCTGCTCGATGGTGTAGGCGGCGCTGCAGCCGGGTGCCGCCGCGGGCGCGGTCCGCGGCCGGGCCGCGGCCGGGCCGGCGACCGTCGTGGCGCCGGCGGCCAGCGCCGCGAGGGACAGCGCGACGGCCGCGCTCTTGCGGGCGGTACGGCCGAGGCCGGGCACGGCGCCGGTCAGGTGCTTTTCGGGCATGAAAGGGGTGACTCCCTTGCCAGAGGTGCGGTGGGAAAGGCGGGCGGCGGCCGGTCAGCCGCGGTCGAGGGCGGCGGCCTTGCGGGCGCTCAGGTCGATCACCAGGTCCCGGGTGTCGATCCAGGGCCCGTTACGGACCTTGGTGAACAGGCGCACGCACCGGTGCTCGCCGCACCGGTCGAGCACCGCGGGCTGGGCGCCCGGCGAGGCCTCGTAGATCCCGCCGCTCAGTTCGAGCTGGTCCGGTGAGGTGAGTTGCTTGCCGGTGGCGTCCTTGTAGTCCGCCCTGACTCCCGCGCCCAGCGGGTCGGCGATCAGGATCCGGGCCGCCTCGGCGCTCTCGGCGCGGCTCGGCGGCGGCTGGACACCGTGCTGGGTGCCGGTGTGCTCGACCTTCCCGGTCCCCAGGTCGACGGTCTTGGTGACGAGTGTGTCGTTCCCGTAGTCGTAGAAGGTCACGTCGGCCCGCCGCGGCGCGTCCGGGTCGTCCGCCTCGTCGGCCTCCGGTTCGGCGAGGTCGGTGCTCAGCCGCTGCGGTCCGCGGCCTCCGGCGACGTCCCGGCCCGTGGCCGAAAGCCGTCCGCTTTCGGCGATCTTCTCGACCCGCCGGATCTCGTCGTCGGTGAGCGGGTCCCGTCCGGTGCCCTGTTTCGGCTCGGCGGGTGCCTGCTCGACGGCACCGGGCGGTGCCGCGTCCTGTCCCTGCCCGGCCTGCCGCGCGGCCCGCGTACCGCCGCCGGGCCCTCCGGAGTCGTCCGCTCCGGCCGTGCCCGGCAGGGTGACCGCGACCATGGCGGCGGTCCCCGCCGCCGCCAGAGCCGCGCCGGTCAGTACCTTGCCCAGATGACGGTGGACTTTCTCGCGCACATCCTCCCCCTGCTCCCCTTGGGTCCCCTGGATCGCGTGTTGCCCCGCTGGTTCGGCGCACGGCGGGTACCAGAACCGCCGTGCGCGCTGGTCACTGTTCAAGAGGGCGGGTGAGCCACGGGAGGTTGCCTCACTTTCGGACGAGACGCGGGGCCAACGCGGCCCCACCCGGACGGCACACCTGGGAGAGTCGTATCCATGCAGGTCTGGCCTGGAGAGGCGTATCCGCTCGGCGCCACCTATGACGGCGCCGGAACCAACTTCGCGGTCTTCACGGAGGCCGCGGACCGAGTAGAGCTGTGTCTGCTGCACGACGACGGCTCGGAGACGGCGGTGGAACTGCGCGAGAGCGACGCGTTCGTGCGGCACGCGTACGTGCCGGGCGTGATGCCGGGGCAACGGTACGGGTTCCGGGTGCACGGCCCGTACGACCCCGGGCGCGGGCTGCGCTGCAACTCGGCGAAGCTGCTGCTCGACCCGTACGCGAAGGCGGTCAGCGGGGCGGTCCGATGGGGAGAGGAGGTGTACGGCTACCACTTCGGCGCGCCCGACAGGCGCAACGACCTCGACTCGGCGCCGCACACCATGACCTCCGTGGTGATCAACCCGTACTTCGACTGGGGCGACGACCGCCCGCCGCGCACCGACTACCACCACACCGTGATCTACGAGGCCCATGTGAAGGGCCTGACCATGCGTCACCCGGGGCTCCCCGAGGAGCTGCGGGGCACGTACGCGGCCCTCGCCCACCCGGCGATCATCGAACACCTGACCAAGCTCGGGGTGACGGCTCTAGAACTGATGCCCGTGCACCAGTTCGTGAACGACCACCGGCTGGTCGACATGGGCCTGAACAACTACTGGGGCTACAACACCATCGGCTTCTTCGCCCCGCACAACGCGTACGCCTCCTGGGGCGACCGCGGCCAGCAGGTGCTGGAGTTCAAGTCGGCGGTCCGGGCGCTGCACGAGGCCGGGATCGAGGTCATCCTGGACGTGGTCTACAACCACACCGCCGAGGGCAACCACCTGGGTCCGACGCTGTCCTTCAAGGGCCTCGACAACCCGTCGTACTATCGGCTCGCGGACGACCCCCGCTACTACATGGACACCACGGGCACCGGTAACTCGCTGCTCATGCGGTCCCCGCACGTGCTCCAGCTGATCATGGACTCGCTGCGGTACTGGGTCACCGACATGCACGTCGACGGCTTCCGCTTCGACCTCGCGGCGACGCTCGCCCGGCAGTTCCACGAGGTGGACCGGCTGTCGTCGTTCTTCGACCTGGTGCAGCAGGACCCGGTGGTCTCCCAGGTGAAGCTGATCGCCGAGCCGTGGGACGTGGGCGAGGGCGGCTACCAGGTGGGCAACTTCCCGCCCCTGTGGACCGAGTGGAACGGCAAGTACCGCGACACCGTACGGGACCTGTGGCGGGGCGAGCCGCGCACCCTCGCGGAGTTCGCCTCACGGCTGACCGGCTCCTCCGACCTCTACCAGGACGACGGCCGCCGGCCGCTCGCCTCCATCAACTTCGTCACCTGTCACGACGGTTTCACGCTGCACGACCTCGTGGCGTACAACGAGAAGCACAACGACGCCAACGGCGAGGACAACCGGGACGGCGAGAGCCACAACCGGTCCTGGAACTGCGGGGCGGAGGGCGACACCGACGACCAGGAGGTGCTGCGGCTGCGCGCCCGGCAGATGCGGAACTTCATCGCCACGCTGATGCTGTCCCAGGGCGTGCCGATGATCAGCCACGGGGACGAGTTCGCCCGCACCCAGCGCGGCAACAACAACGCCTACTGCCAGGACACCGAGCTGTCGTGGGTGGACTGGCCGGAGTCCCTGGAGAGCGACCTGCTCGAGTTCACGCGCGCGATGGTGTGGCTGCGCCGGGACCACCCCGTCTTCCGCCGGCGCCGCTTCTTCCACGGCCGTCCGGTGGAGGGCACCCATGACGAGCTGTCCGACATCGCGTGGTTCACCCCGGAGGGCGGTGAGATGACGCAGCAGGACTGGAACTCGGCGCAGGCGTCCGCGCTGACGGTGTTCCTGAACGGCCACGCCATCTCCGAGCCGGGCCCGCGCGGGGAGCGCATCACCGACGACTCCTTCCTGCTGATGTTCAACGCTTCTCCCGAGCCGCTGGACTTCCTGGTACCGGTCGACCACGGCCGGCAGTGGCAGGTGGTGGTCGACACGGCCCGGCCGGAGGGCGTGCCGCCGGGAACGGGCGAGAAGGTCGCGGCCGGGGACCGCATCACCCTGCCGGACCGCAGCCTGACGGTGCTGCAACGGCCGGCATAGCGGAGGCCGGGGGCGAGGGACGTCCCGCCGGCGGCCTGGGGCCGGTTCTCCGCCCCAGGCCGCCCCGCGGTGGGGCCGCGCGTCCCGCCCCCGCGCGTACAGGCCGGGCGGGGCCGGGTGGCCTGCACAACTTTCGGCGGCTCCGAGGCAACCAGGAGCCCCCACGGGGTTTCTGACATCTCGCGTCCTGCGCTCGACGGGAGAGACGAGATGACACCTCAGACCACGAGGAGCGGCCGGCCCCGTCCGGCGGTCCCGGGCCGTCCGTCCGGCTGGCTGCCGGCCACAGCCCTCCTCCTGGCCATGACGACGTCCTGCACGGGCTCCGCGCCGGCGGGCGGAGCCGCCGCGGCCGCGAGGCCCGGCACGGCCGGAGTGGGCGACCGGCTCTTCCCGGCGCTCGGCAACGGCGGCTACGACGTCGTGCACTACGGGCTGACACTGGACTACGTTCCCGAGACCAACCACCTGAAGGGCAGGGCGGTCATCACGGCACGGGCCACCCAGGGCCTGAGCCGCTTCGACCTCGACCTGACCGGACTGCGGGTGCGCACGGCCACGGTGCAGGGAGCGAAGGCCCACGTCGCACGCAGGGACGACGAGTTGGTCCTGACACCGGCGAAGGCGGTGCGCAAGGGCGAGACCTTCAGGACGGTCGTCACCTACGAGGGCACCCCCCGCACGCTCCAGGGCGACGACGGAGGCCTTGAGGGCTGGATCGAGACCGACGACGGCGCGACCGCCCTGGGCCAGCCGACCGGCTCCACGACCTGGTTCCCGGGCAACCACCACCCGTCGGACAAGGCCACGTACGACATCACGGTCACGGTGCCCAAGGACGAGGACGGCGACCCCTACGACGTGGTCGGCAACGGCACGCTGATCGCCGAGGAGGACAAGGGCGGTGCCGTGGTCCGGCACTGGCGTACCGAGGAGCCCATGGCGAGCTACCTCGCCCACGTCTCGGTCGGGCACTTCGAGATCCACAAGGGATGGACGGACGACGACCTGCCCGTCTACGTCGCCGTCGACCCGGACGAGTCCGAGGACGCCGCCGGTGTCGTGGACGCGGTGAAGGAGGTCGTCGACTGGGCAGGCGACCGCTTCGGCCCCTACCCCTTCTCCTCGACCGGTGCCGTCGTCGACCACCTGCCCGGGCTCGACTACGCCCTGGAGACCCAGACCCGGCCCTACTTCGACGAGGCGCCGGACGAGGCGCTGCTCGTGCACGAGCTGGCGCACCAGTGGTTCGGCGACTCCGTCACGCCCCGCACGTGGAAGGACATGTGGCTGAGCGAGGGGCTGGCCACCTACGCGGAGTGGCTCTGGGAGGAGGACCACGGCGGCAGGGACACCAAGGAGATCTTCCGGGACTTCTACGACGGCAGGGACACCGAGAGCGAGGGCATCTGGGCCTTCCCGCCGGCCGACCCGCCCGGTGCGGGGCACGTCTCCGACCCGCCGGTCTACGGACGCGGCGCGATGGTGGTGCACAAGGTGCGCGAGGCCGTCGGCGACGAGGCCTTCTTCGACATCCTCCGCACCTGGACCCGACGGCACCGGCACGGCAACGCCGACACCCGGCAGTTCGTCGACCTGTGCGAGGCCAGGTCGGGGAAGGACCTGACCGGCCTCTTCGACACCTGGCTCTTCACCGGGAAGAAGCCGTCCCGGACGTGAGCGGAGGTCGAACGACCGTTCGCCCCGGGTCCTTCCGGCGGGGTGGGCCGCATGCCGGCGCGGCTCCCCCGTTCGTTCCCGGTGCTCGTTGCGGGCACGCGCGCATGGGTCCGTCCGGGGGTCGATGACACGAAACCCGGCGAGCGGGGTACGTAGGTTCCCATGACTTCTGCGCGACCCGGACCGGGGGTGCCCACGGCCACCTACCGGCTGCAGCTCCAGCCCGCGTTCCCGTTCGCCGCCGCCGAAGCGGCCGTACCGTACCTGGCGTCGCTCGGCGTCTCGCACCTGCATCTGTCCCCCGTCCTGGAGGCCGTCCCCGGCTCCGCGCACGGCTACGACGTCGTGGACCACGCGCGCGTGCGCGAGGAGCTGGGCGGCGAGGAGGGGCTGCGCGCGCTGGCGCGCACCGCGCGGGAGCACGGCCTCGGCCTGGTGGTGGACATCGTGCCGAACCACATGGCGGTGTCGCCCCGGCACAACCGCGCCCTGTGGGAGGTGCTGCGGGAGGGGCCCGGGTCGCCGTACGCGCGCTGGTTCGACATCGACTGGGAGGCGCAGGGCGGCCGGGTGCTGCTGCCGGTGCTCGGCGGCCCGATCGGCTCGGAGCTGGCACACCTGGCGGTCGACGGCGACGTCCTGCGCTACCACGACCACGCCTTCCCGCTCCGCCCGGGCAGCGAGCACCTGCCGCTGCCCGAGCTGCTGGACGCCCAGTGGTACCGCCCGGTGTGGTGGCGGCTGGCCCGTACCGAGCTGAACTACCGGCGGTTCTTCAGCATCTCCGAGCTGATCGGGCTGCGGGTGGAGGACCCGGAGGTGTTCGAGGCCACCCACGCCACGATCCTGCGGCTGCTGGCGGAGGGCGTGGTCGACGGGCTGCGGATCGACCACCCCGACGGGCTCGCCGACCCCGACGGCTACCTGGCGCGGCTGCACGAGGCGACCGGCGGGCGCTGGACGGTCGTGGAGAAGATCCTGGCCGACGGCGAGCACCTGCCGGCCTCGTGGCCCGTCGCGGGCACCACGGGCTACGACGCCCTGCGGCACGTCGACGGCCTGTTCACGGACCGCACCGGGGCGTACGAACTGCTGGGCCGCTACCGGGCGTTCGCGGCACCGCAGACCGACCGGGGCGGCAACTGGGAGGCCACGGTCCGGCGGGCCGCGTACAAGGTGCTCACCCACGAACTGGCCACCGAGACGGACCGGCTCACCCGCGTGGCCGCCCGGCTGTGCGCCGTCTCGCCCGACCTGTCGCTGCGCGACCGCGCGCCCTGGGCGCTGCGCACGGCCGTGGAGGAGCTGCTGGTGCGGATGCGGGTCTACCGGCCGTACGCCTCCGGTGACGCCTCCGCCGTGATCACCGAGGAGGCCGCCGCGGAGGCCCGGCTGGCGTTCGTGGTGCCGGAGGAGGCCGAGGCCGTCGGCATCGTGCGCCGGCTGCTGGTCGAGCCGCCCGGCGACCCGTCGGCGCCGGACCACGCCGACCGCGTGGAGTTCCGCACCCGGTTCGCGCAGACCGCGTCGGCGCTGCGCGCCAAGTCGGTGGAGGACACGGCGTTCTACCGCTATGTGCCGCTGCTGTCGACGGCCGAGGTGGGCGGGGACCCGGGCAGCCCGGGCGTGGCCCCGGAGGAGTTCCACGCGTACTGCGCGCGCGTGCAGCGCGACTGGCCGCTCACCGGCACGGTCGTCTCCACGCACGACACCAAGCGGAGCGCGGACGTGCGCGCCGCACTGGCGGTCCTCACCGAGTGCCCGGACCGCTGGGGCGAGCTGCTCGCCGAGGTGAGCCTGGCCGAGGAGGGCGCGCCGGACGGACAGCTGGCCTGGGCGGCCTGGCAGACGGTGTTCGGGCTGGGGCCGGCCGAGGAGGACCGGGTTCGGCAGGCGCTGCTGAAGCATGTGCGCGAGGCGGGCATGTACACCAGCTGGACGGAGCAGGAGCCGCCGTACGAGGAGGCCGTGGCGGCGTTCGTCGCGGCCGGTCCGTGCGGGCCGCCCGGCGAGCGCGTGGCCGCCTTCCGCAAGGCGCTGGAGCCGCATGTCCGGGCCAACGTCCTCGGCACCGCGCTGGTCCATCTGACGATGCCGGGGGTGCCGGACGTGTACCAGGGCTCGGAGGGCGAGTACCGGGCGCTGGTGGACCCGGACAACCGTCGGCCGGCGGCGTTCCCGCCGGAGGCGCCCGGCGAGAAGGACGCGCTGACGGTGGCGGCGCTGCGGCTGCGCGCCCGGCGGCCGGCCGCGTTCGGCGCGGACGCGTCGTACGACCCGCTGGCCGCCGAGGGCCCGGCGGCCGAGCACTGCCTGGCGTTCGCGCGCTCCGGTGAGGTGGTCACGGTGGTGACCCGGCTGTCGCTGCGTCTCGCGGAGGCGGGCGGCTGGCGGGAGACGACGCTGCCGCTGCCGCCGGGCCGCTGGGCGGACGTGCTCGTCCCGGGGCGGGAGTTCACCGGCCACGCGCGCGTGGCGGACCTGCTGGACCGGCTGCCGGTGGCGCTGCTGGAGCGGGTCGCGCAGGACTGAGGGGCCGGCCGGATCAGGTGGCCGGTACGGCAGGCGGCTCGCAGTCCTCGTACGGCCCGGAGGTTTCCAGAGCCGGCCAGGTGGCGCGCAGGAGGTCCACGAAGGCCGCGGCGGCCCCGGTGGGCGGCACGCGCGCGTAGACGGCCAGGGGGCGCTTCCAGGGCGGGTCGGGGCTGAGGACGACGCAGTCCTCGCCGACGGCGCCGCGCACGATGTGGGCGGGCGCGGCGCACACCCCGACGCCGGCGGCGGCCATGCGTACGGCCGTCGAGGTGTGCTCGGTCCACACGGCGGTCCGGGGCCGGAACCCGGCCTTCCCGCAGGCCCAGTCGAGGAAGCGTTCGCCGTGCACGACGGGTTCCATGGCGCAGCGGATCCACGGGTGGTCGGCGAGTTCCGGGAGCGTGACCGTCGTACGGCCCGCGAGGCGGTCGTCGAAGGGCACGACGAGGACGACCTCCTCCTCGCCGACGGGCACGACGGTGCCGGACCGGACGGCCGGCTCGGGGCCGACGGCGAGGTCGGCGGTGCCGCGTTGCACGGCCTCCTCCAGGGCTTCGGCGGTGGCGTACTCGTGCAGGCGCAGCAGGACCCTCGGGTGGGCCGTGCGCCAGCGGGCGAAGACGTCGGGCAGGGCGCCGACCGCGATGGAGTGCAGGGCCGCGACATGCAGTTCGCCGCCCTCGGCTCCGACGGTGGCGCGGGCGGCGCGGCGGGCCTGCGCGGCGCTGCGGACGGCGAGTTCGGCGTGCGGCAGGAAGGCGCGGCCCATGGGGGTGAGGCGCACGCCCCGGGGCAGCCGCTCCAGCAGGGCGCCGCCGACCGACTTCTCCAGCGCCTTGATCTGGTGCGAGAGCGCGGGCTGGGTGACGTGCAGGGCGTCCGCCGCCCGTGTGAACGACGCCTCCTGGACGACCGTCACGAAGTACTCCATCTGGCGCAGGCTCAACTCCCCGTGCCCTCCCCGTCCACCTGGTCCACCTGGTCCGCCCATGAAGACCATGCATGGATTCCACAACAACATTGCCTTGGACTCATGACAAGAGGTGGACGGAAGGTGGATGCCATGACCATCGATACGGGCATCCATACATCCGACGTGATCGTCATCGGCGGCGGCACCGGCGGTTACGGCACCGCCCTGCGCGCCGCCTCCCTGGGGCTGGACGTCGTCCTGGTCGAACGCGACAAGGTCGGCGGGACGTGTCTGCACCGGGGCTGCATCCCGAGCAAGGCGATGCTGCACGCCGCCGAGCTGGTCGACGGGATCGCCGAGGCCCGCGAGCGCTGGGGCGTGAAGGCGACCGTGGACTCCGTCGACTGGGGGGCGCTGGTGGCCACGCGGGACGACATCGTGGCGCGCAACCACAAGGGTGTGGAGGCGCATCTTGCACACGCGGGCGTGCGGGTGGTGCGGGGCAGCGCACGGCTGACCGGGGCGCGCACGGTGCGTGTGGAGGGTGTGCGCGCGGACGCGGCGCCGGGCGCGCTCGGTGAGCGCACGGCCGGCGGGCAGGACCTCACCGCGCGCCGCGGGATCGTCCTCGCGACCGGCTCGCGGCCGCGCACGCTCCCGGGGCTCGCACCGGACGGGCGGCGGGTGGTGACCAGTGACGACGCGCTGTTCGCACCGGGGCTCCCGGGGTCCGTCCTGGTGCTGGGCGGCGGCGCGATCGGCGTGGAGTACGCCTCCTTCCACCGGTCCATGGGCGCGGAGGTCACCCTGGTGGAGGCCGCCGACCGGATCGTGCCGCTGGAGGACGCCGATGTGAGCCGGCACCTGACGCGCGGCCTGAAGAAGCGCGGGATCGACGTGCAGGCGGGCGCCCGCCTGCTGGACGCGGAGCTGCTGGACCACGGTGTACGCGCGCGCGTGCGCACCGAGCGGGGAGAGACCCGGACGGTGGCGGCGGACCGGCTCCTGGTGGCCGTCGGCCGGGCGCCGGTCACCGAGGGACTGGGCCTGGCCGCGGCCGGGCTGACGACGGACGAGCGGGGGTTCGTCGTCCCCGCCGACTGGGGCCGGCTGGAGACGGCCGTGCCGGGCGTGCACGTCGTCGGCGACCTCCTGCCGCCGCCCTCGCCCGGCCTCGCCCACGCCTCCTTCGCGGAGGGGCTGCTGGTGGCCGAGACGCTGGCCGGGCTGCCGTCGGCGCCGGTGGACTACGCGGCCGTGCCCCGGGTCACGTACTCCGCGCCGCAGACCGCCTCGGTCGGACTGACCGAGGCCGAGGCACGCGCGCGCGGGCACGAGGTCGACGTCAACACGATGCCGCTGACCGCCGTCGCCAAGGGCATGGTGCACGGGCAGGGCGGCCTGGTGAAGGTGGTGGCGGAGGCCGGCGGCGGGCAGGTCCTGGGCGTGCACCTGGTCGGCCCGCACGTGTCGGAGATGATCGCCGAGAGCCAGCTGATCGTCGGCTGGGACGCCGAGCCCGCGGACGTCGCCCGGCACGTGCACCCGCATCCCACGCTGTCGGAGGCGGTGGGCGAGGTGTTCCTGACACTCGCGGGACGCGGTCTGCACCAGCAGTGAACCCACGGAACGCAGTGGCCCGGACGGGGGCGGGCCACTGCGTCCGGGCGCCCCCGGGAGCCTCCCCGGCCGCACGCTTGACAGTTGACCCGCCGCATGCGGGACTGGGAGGGCGAAGCCGGGCGGACAAGTCGGGGGTGAGTCCTCTGCCGGAGCTGCGCTATCCCAGCGTTCCCGAACTGGTCGCCTCCGCTCGGGCCTTGGCGGCGCAGGAACCCGGGCTGTGCGCGCTGCGTCAGGTGGGCGTCTCGCGCGCGGGAAGACCCCTGCACCTGCTGTCGGTGGGGCACGCCCGCCGTGCGGTGCTCGTGGTGGCGGGCGCGCACGCCAACGAGCCGACGGGCGGCTCCACCCTGCGGGTGCTTGCCCGAAGAGTGCTGGCGGAGCCCGAGTTGCGGGCGGGCACCTCCTGGCACTTCCTGCTGTGCGCGGACCCGGACGGCGCGAGTCTGCACGTCACCCCGGCCCCGCGCAGCCTGCTCGACTACCACCTCGGCTTCTACCGGCCGACGGGCGCGGAGCAGCCGGAGTGGTCGCCCTCGGTGCTGCCGCCGGACCGGCTGCCGCCCGAGACCCGGGCGCTGACCGGGGTGATCGACGAGCTGCGCCCGTACCTCCAGGTGACCTTGCACGGCACCGATCTGGGCGGCAGCTGGGTGCAGCTGACCAAGGACGTGCCGGGCCTCGCCGAGCCGTTCGCCAAGTCCGCGGCGGAACTGCACATCCCGGTGGAGACGGGGGCCTCGGACGCGGCGGGCTGGCCGGCCTCCGGCCCCGGGGTGCACGTGATGCCCGGCCCGGAGAGCGGTGTGGCCTATCCGAGCATGCCGGACGACGCCCGGCACAGCACCTGGTACCACGCCCACCGGTACGGCGGTCTGACAGCCGTCGTGGAGGTGCCCATGTGGGCCAGCGACCTGGTGGACGACCCGGCACCGCACCCGGCACCGGCGGCGGCCATGCGGCGGCTGGCCGCGCGGCTGCTGCGGGACGCGCGGGAGGTGGAGCGCATCCTCGCCGAGGCGCTGCCCCGGCTGGACGGCGTGGACGGGCCGCTGCTGCGGGCCGCGCGGTGGGCGCTGGAGCTGATCCCGGGCCTGGCCGAGGACTGGACCCACACCTCTCCCGCGGGTACGACGATGGCCTATGTCGGCAGCGTGGACGCCTTCGGACGGCGGCTGCCGCTACGGGCCGCGGCGATGCTGCTGAGGGTGCTGCGGGAGACGGACGACCGGGCGGCACCCCGCCTGGAGCAGCTCGTCGCGACCTGGTGCGACGCCTTCGCGGAGCGGTTCAGGGCCCGCTGGGTGCCGGTGGCTCACCAGGTTGAGCACCAGTCCCGGACGGTGCTGGTGGCGGCGCAGCAGGCGCGCGAGCAGGCGTGGTGAGCCGGCCCCGGCCCACGCCACCGGGACCCCGGCCCACGCCACCCGGGCACCGCCCCACACCGCCCGGCCGTGGTGCGCCGGTCAGCCGTCCAGGGTGAAGACCGACCCCGTCCGCGCCCTCATGGTGCACGCGCTGCTGTAGGTCTCCTGGAAGTCGACCGACCGGCCGTTCCACTGCCCGCTCGCGTGGACGGTCACCGGCGCGAAGATCATCGGGCAGAAGACGTTCGCGGGCGGGATGCGGCCGATGTCTCCGCCGGCGGCGGACAGGTCGGCGCACGCCTCGGCCGCGTGCGCGTGCCCGAGGGGCGGGTCGCACAGCAGCAGCGTGCCGCGGGTCTCGGAGGACCGGGCGTCGCCCTTGGTGACCGTCAGGTAGAGCCAGTTGTCCGGGAGGGGGCCGCGGGAGGCCGCCCGGGCCGGGCCCGCGGTGAGAAGGCCGGTGGCGGCCAGCAGGGCGCCGGCCGCCGCTGCCGCTTTGGTGAGGTACGTCATGCCCGTTCCATCGGCACGGCGGCCCGGCTTCCGCAGTGCGGCTCACCCGATCGGGAGGGTACGCGCGCGTGACCGGGCACCAGTTCGACCGGGGTGGGCCGGTCAGCGGGCCGCGAGCCGGAACGCCGCCCGGCCGAAGGCGACCTGGTCGCCCTCGCGGACGACGACCGCCGCGATCACCCGGCGGCCGTTGACGGTGGTGCCGTTGGTGGAGCCCAGGTCCCGGAGGATCCACAGGCCGCCCTGATGGCGGAGTTCGGCGTGCACGCGGGAGACGGTCTCGTGGTTCAGGCGCAGTCCGTTGGCGGGATCGCGGCCGATGCGCAGCGGGTGGGTGTGCGACGGCTGCGGCAGCAGCAGCTTGGGCAGCCGCTCGGCCTGCCAGGCCCGGCGCAGCCGCACGGTGAACCCGGAGACGGCTTCCACGGTGCCGAGGACCGCGCGGGAGAACCGATTCTCCCGGGGCAGGTCGGCGACGAGGGCCGCGAGTTCGTCGGAGCGGCGGGCGACGAGCGCCAGCTCCATGCGGCGGACGAACGTGTCGTGCGAGAGCCGGCCCATGGCGACGCCGTCGCGCAGCACCCGCAGCGCCTTGTCCCGCTCCTCGTCGGACAGACGCGCGGGGTAGGTGGAGAACTCGAAGGACGACGTCACGCAGGTGATTGTCGGGCAGTGAACCGCGAGTGTCCAGAAAACGCGGAATCGGTGCGGGTGGGCGGGCAGTTCCGCGACACCTGCCGGCAAAGGGCGGATTCGAAAGCGGATTGATCGTCCGGGCGGCACGATGGAGACGCGGGACATCACGGTGAGCAGACGAAGGGGAACCGTCCGTGCAGTTCGAGGTGTGGGCACCGCAGGCAGACCGAGTGACGCTCCATTGCGAGGGCACCACGCGCGCGTTGGCGCGCGATCCCGCGCGCGAGGGGTGGTGGACGGGCGAGACGGAGGCGCAGGACGGCGCGCGGTACGGGTTCTCGCTGGACGACGGCCCGGTGCTGCCGGACCCTCGCTCGCGCCGCCAGCCGGACGGCCCGGACGGGCTGAGCGCGGTCGTGGACCACGGGCGCCACGAGTGGCGCACGCAGTGGCCGGGGCGCGGGCTGCCGGGCGCGGTGCTGTACGAGCTGCACGTGGGCACGTACACCCGCGAGGGCACCCTGGACGCGGCCGCCGCCCGTCTGGAGCACCTGGTGGAACTGGGCGTGACCCACGTGGAGTTGATGCCGCTGTGTCCCTTCCCCGGGCGGCACGGCTGGGGGTACGAGGGCGTGTCCCTGTGGGCTGTGCACGAGCCGTACGGCGGCCCCGAGGCCCTGAAGCGCTTCGTCGACCGGGCGCACGGGCTCGGTCTGGGCGTCGTACTCGACGTCGTGCACAACCACTTGGGCCCGTCGGGCAACTATCTGCCGCGGTTCGGGCCGTACTTCACCGACACGCACACCACCCCGTGGGGCTCGGCGGTGAACCTGGACGCGCCCGGCTCGGACGAGGTGCGCGCGTTCCTCCTGGGCAGCGCGCTGGCGTGGCTGCGGGACTACCGGATCGACGGGCTGCGGCTGGACGCGGTGCACAGTCTGTACGACACGCGCGCGTGCCACTTCCTGGAGGAGCTGTCGGCGGCCGTGGACGGCCTGGCGGACGAGGTGGGCAGGCCGCTGTTCCTGATCGCCGAGTCGGACCTGAACAACCCGCGGTTCATCACCCCGCGCGCGGAGCACGGCCTCGGCCTGCACGCGCAGTGGAACGACGACTTCCACCATGCCCTGCACACCGCGCTGACCGGTGAGTCGCAGGGCTACTACGCCGACTTCGCGCGGGACCCCTTCGGCGCGCTCGCCAAGACGCTCACCGGCGGCTACTTCCACGACGGCACGTACTCCAGCTTCCGGGGCCGCAGCCACGGCCGGCCGCTGGACCGCGCGCGCGTGGCCGGGCACCGGCTGCTGGGCTACAGCCAGACCCACGACCAGGTCGGCAACCGTGCCCAGGGCGACCGGCTCTCCGCCCTCGTCTCCCCCGGTCTGCTGGCCTGCGCGGCCACGCTGACGCTGACCGCGCCGTTCACGCCGATGCTGTTCATGGGCGAGGAGTGGGCGGCGGGCACGCCCTGGCAGTTCTTCACCGACCACACCGACGCCGAGCTGGCCGAGGCGGTACGGCGGGGCAGGCGGCGGGAGTTCGCCTCGCACGGGTGGGCCGAGGAGGACGTGCCCGACCCGCAGGACCCGGCGACCCGGGAGCGGTCCTGTCTGGACTGGTCGGAGCCGGAACGCGAGCCCCACGCGCGCGTGCTGGCCTGGTACCGCCGGCTGGTCGCGCTGCGCCGGGAACAGCCCGACCTCACCGACCCGGACCTCGCCGACACGAAGGTGGCGTACGACGCGGACGCCCGCTGGCTGGCCTTCCGGCGCGGGGACGTACGGGTGGCGGTGAACCTGGGCAGGCAGGAGGCGGCGATCCCGCTGGGCACCGGCCGGGTGGACGTCCTCGCGGCCTGGGACCCGGTCGAGGCACCGGGCCCGGACGGGCTGCTCCAGGTGCCCGGGGAGTCGTGCGTGGTGCTGACCCAGCCCTGAGGGGCCCTGCGGGCGAGAGGGAGGCCTTGAGGGGTTGTCCAAGGGCCCAGGCGCCAGGGCGGACCGCCTGGGGGCTCCGGGCCCGCGTCAGGGCTCCGGGGCGTCCTCCTGGAAGTCCGTCACCCGCTCCAGCAGGATCGGCTCCCAGGCGCGCCGCAGCTGGGTGCGCAGCAGGGGCAGCGAGCCGCCGGTGCGGCCCTCCAGGTGGCCGGTGAGGCGGATGACGGTGTCGCAGCGGGCCAGCCACAGGCCGCGCAGGCAGGGGCGGGCGCCGTAGCCGGCGAGGGTGGCGGCGCGGACGGCCGGCGGGGAGCCGACCGCGACGGCGAGGCCGGCGATGTCCTCGGCGGGGTCGCCGAGGGCCGCCGCGGTCCAGTCCAGGATGCCGCGCACCCGGCCGTCGGCGCTGACCACCACGTGCGCGCCGGTCAGCCCGTGGTGGGTGAGGACGGCGGTACCGGGCTGCGCGGCGAGCTGGGCCGCGCCGGGCGGGGTCAGCTGGTGCAGCCGGGCCGCGTCGAACTCGTCGGCGGCGGCGAGCCGTTCTGCCGCGTGCACGGCCATCCTGCGCAACGCCTCCAGGGAGCGCGGCGCCGTACGCGGCACGCCGAGCGCCTCCGCCTGGCGTGCGGGCACCGCGCGCAGCCCGCTCAGCAGCCCGGCGAGATCGGCCTCGCCGACGGCCGAGACGTCGTACTCGTCGGCCGTACCGCCGGGCACCCGGGTGTCGAGCGTGTAGGCGAGGCCGGGCGCCCAGTCGCCGTGCGCGACGCTGGTCGGCACGGCGACGGGCACGTGCGGGCGGATCAGGTCGCGCAGGCGCAGTTCCCGGCGGCGGCGGACGGAGGCCTCCCGGTCGGGCGCGAGGCGCAGCACATGGCGGCTGCCGATCCACCAGGTGTGCTCGCGGTCCTCCGTCACGGGCCGCACATCGGGTCCCCCGGCATCGTCGCCGCCCTCCTTGAGCAGCGAACGGACCAGTCGGCGGACGGTGTCCGCGGTGGGTGTCGGTGCCTGGGTCATGGGTCGCGCGTCGCCGTTCCGGGTGTCGTCGTGACGGGTTCTCCTCGGGCCTCTCAGTCCACTATGACCATCTCACGGGTGGTGTTGTTGAGGCGGCGGCCGCCGTCCTCGGTCACGGTGACGATGTCCTCGATGCGCACCCCGAAGCGGCCGGGCAGGTAGATGCCGGGCTCCACCGAGAAACACATGCCGGGCACCAGCGGCTGCTCCTCGCCCTCGATCATGTACGGCGGCTCGTGCGTGGTGACGCCGATGCCGTGCCCGGTGCGGTGGATGAAGTACTCGCCGTACCCGGCGTCCGCGATCACCGCGCGGGCGGCGCGGTCGACCTCCTGGCAGGCCACGCCCGGTCCTACGGCCCGGAAACCGGCCTCCTGGGCGGCGCGCACGACGTCGTGGACCCGGCGCTCCTCCTCGGTCGGCTCGCCGACGTGGACCGTGCGGGTGGTGTCGGAGCCGTAGCCGTCCTTCAGGCCGCCGAAGTCGAGGACGACCATGTCGCCGGGCTGGATGACGCGGTCGCCGACCTCGTGGTGCGGGTTGGCGCCGTTCGGCCCGGAGCCGACGATGGTGAAGTCGACCTGGGAGTGGCCGAAGCGGCGCAGCAGGCCGGCGAGGTCGTGACCGACGTCGGACTCCCGGCGGCCCGCGAAGGGAACTTTCCGGATCTCCTCGAACGTTGCGTCGGCAGCCGCTCCGGCGGCTGCGAGGAGTTCCAGCTCGGCCGCGTCCTTCACCGCGCGGAGCATGGGCAGGGCGTCGGTGAGGGAGGCGTAGGAGGTGTCGGGGAGGGCCCGCTGGAGGCCCAGCAGATGCATCGCCCAGGTGTTGTCGCTGATGCCGAAGCGGCCGCGGTCGTCGAGGAGGCCGGCGGTGACGGCGTAGGGGTCCTTGCCGTCGGTCCAGTCGCGCAGGGTCAGCGCGGCGGCGCCGGCCGCGTGCTCGGCGTCCGGGGCCTCCAGGGTGGGCACGACCAGCACGGGGTCCCGGCCGGGGGCGAGGACCAGCACGGTGAGCCGTTCCGTGACCGCGGTGGGCGTGTAGCCGGTGAGCCACACCATGTCCGGACCCGGGGCCACGAGCAGCCCGGCGAGGCCGGCGTCGGCGGCGGCGCGCGCGGCACGCTCCATCCGGGCGCTGTAGTCGGCGGCGGTGAAGGGCGCGGGCGTGGTACCGGTCATCCGGGCCTCCGGGCACGGGTGAGGAAACGGGGCGACGGCGTCTCGGGCAGCATCCTGCCCGCCCGGACGGGGCGACGCGAGCCGGTCCCGGGGACCGGTGTCCCGCGGTCCGTGGAGAAGCGGCTCGGCATGGGCCCATGATGACCCGCGGGACGCACGGTGACCAGCGGGTTTCCCGGCGTGTACGGGACGGGCGCGAACCGCGCGGCGGCATCGGCCACGAACTGGGCCACGTCTGCAACCGGGACGTCACCGCCGGCACCGGGGCGGCCCGACGCCGGGACCACTGGCCCGCCGCTCCTCCCCCGGCACCCGGCCGCCCGGAGGCGGTCCCGTCCCGTCCGTCGGGGGGCGGCCCCGCACCGGCCGGATCGCGGCTCGGTCAGGTCACCACCGCGGGCGTCACCGTCAACTGCTGGTAGCCGCCGCTGCGGTGGCGCACGGTGAGGAGCAGCGCCTTCCCCGGGCCGGCCCGCCTGACGGCGCGGGCGAGGTCGGCGGCGCTGTCGATGCGGGCCGCGCCGAGTTGCAGCACGACGTCCCCGCGGACCAGGCCGGCCGCGTAGCCGGGGCCGGGCACGTGCACACCCACCACCAGCGCGCCCGCCTTCTCGGCGTCGACGGCCTCCACGCCCAGTGCCGGGCCGGGTGCGACGGCGGAGGTGGTCGTGGAGGTGGCCTCGGCCGACTGGGCGGGCGGCGGAGCCTTGCGCTGCGGTTCGGCCAGTCTGCTCATGCCGATCACCGTGGCGCCGACCGTGCCGATGCCGACGCCGGAGAGCACCAGCACGACACCGGCACACAGGCCGAACAGCACGGTCCGCCGCCGCCGTCCGCGCCGGGGCGCGGCATGCGGTCGGCGGGCGGCACCCGGGGTGCCGTCGTCCCGCCTGTCCTGACCTGGCATCGGCTTGGGCCGCAACGCAGTCTGTTCCATGGTTCGCTCGCCTCCGGCTGGTGCTCTACCCGGGGCGACGGTCCGCGACGAGACACGAACGAGTGAGAATGGCCGAAGGGTGGCGGAGGGTAGCCATGGCCGTCGAGGACACGCGCCTCCGGCTGAGGCTGCGGCGCACCGGCGGGCGACAGGCCCGACCGTCACGGCACCCGGCCCTGCTCCCCGTCGCCTTCGCAGCCGAGCCCGCGTCGGCACAGCCCGCCGGGGGAAGTTCACCCAGCGAGCCCGACCGGTGCACGCCCCTGGTCCGGTGGAGCCTCTGGCCCGGTGGGGCCCTGTTCCCGCGCGGGTTCGGCGTGCCGTAGCGCCTCCCCTGTCACCCGCCGCCCACCAGGCGCCGCACCAGTTCCGCCGCCGCTCCTCCGGGGCTGCCGCTGTGGAGGAGTTCCGTGCGGTGGACGAGGCGGGGGGCGGTGAGGGGGACGGCGGTCGCGCCGGGGAGGGCCGTGGCCGCCGAACGGGGCAGCAGGGTGAGGCCGTGTCCGGCGGCCGTGAGGGCGGTGAGGGTGCGGACGTCGGTGCCCTCGTAGCGCAGGGCGGCCCGGAAGGCGCCGCCGGCGGTAGCGGCGCGCAGGTGCGCGAGCGGGAGTGCCGCGTCGGGCGCGTCGAGCCAGCGGGCGTCACGCAGGTCGCCGAGGCGCAGGCCAGGGCGACCTGCGAGGGGGTGTCCGGCGGGCAGCAGGACGCTCACGGGTTCCTCGGCGATGCCGTACGTGGTCAGCGGTGCCACGTCGGGCAGCCGCAGCGGATCGCTCGGCGCGGCCAGCCCGTCGACGAGGCCCAGGTCCGCGGTGCCGGTGGCGACGGCGGCGGGGATCTCCGCGCGGGTGAGGACGCGCAGGGTGACGCCGGCCGGCGGGAGCGCGCCGAGGACGGCGGGGCCCAGGGCGGTCGCGGTGGCGACGAGGGTCAGACCCTGCTGAGGCGCGGCGGCCATGCGGACGACGTCGGCGCGGGCCGCGTCGAGCCGCAGCAGCAGCGGGCCCGCGTGCTCCAGCAGCCGCTCGCCCGCCGCGGTGGGCACGACCGGCCGGCGGGTCAGCAGTGGGGCGCCCAGGTCCTGTTCGAGGGCGGCGATGTGCTGGGAGACGGCGGACTGGGTGTAGCCCAGCTCGCGCGCGGCCTTCGAGAAGGAGGCGAGACGCGCCACGGTGACGTACGTGCGCAGCAGATGCGGGTCCATACGGCACAGCATCCCACTGCATCAGTAACGCTTATCGACCGTGCACCAACCATCGTTGGACGTGAACCACCCGTCGTCCGGAGGATGGTGGCCATGTCGAACACCGCCACCCTCGCCCTCGTCGGGGACCGCTCCCCGCACGTCGCCTCGCACACCCGCGTCCCGCTCCTGCTGGACGCGCTGGCCGCCCGCGACCGGTTGGTCCTGGACGCGTACTGGATCTCCTCGCAGGACGCCGAGGCCGAGGGCGCGGTGCGCGGCTTCGACGCCGTGTGGGTACTGCCGGGCAGTCCCTACCGCAGCGAGGCGGGTGTCCTCGCGGCGGTGCGCACCGCGCGCGAGGAGGGCATCCCGTTCCTGGGCACGTGCGGCGGCTTCCAGCACACGCTGCTGGAGTACGCCCGGAACGTGTGCGGTCTGACCGGCGTCGCGCACGCCGAGAACGACCCGGACGCCGCGGACCCGCTCATCGAGCCGCTGGCCTGCTCGCTGCTGGGTCACGAGGCAGCGGTGACGATCGACCCCGGCTCGCTGGCCGCGTCCGTGATCGGCTCGGCGCGCACGGTGGAGCGGTACTTCTGCGCCTACGGCCCCTCCCGCCACCTGGAGACGCTCCGCGCCCACGGACTGCGGTTCTCCGGCCACGACCAGGACGGCCAGGTCCGGATGGCCGAGCTGCCCGGCCATCCGTTCTTCCTGGCCTCGCTGTTCCAGCCCGAGCTGGCCGGTGACGGCTCGGACCCGCACCCGATGATCCGGGCACTGGCGCGAGCCGCGGTCGCGCACGCGGCGGCCCGGGCCGCCCTGCCGGTGTGACCCCCGCCCGTCCTCAGCCCATGTGACTCCGCCCGTCCTCAGCCCGTGTGCCCCTCGCCGTGGCCGCCGTGGGCCCCGCCGTGGTCGAACTTGAGGGCCTCGGGCGGCATGACGACGAAGGGCCGCATCATGCCCATGTCCTCGTGCTCCAGCAGGTGGCAGTGGTACATGAACCGGCCGTACGCCCCGTCGAAGCGGCCCATGACCCGCAGCATCTGGCTGCCCGGGACCCGGAAGACGTCCTTGTGGCCGCGCTCGTTGGGTGCGAGCGGGATCGTCGTCCCCGCGTCGTACCGGATCGGGGTTCGCGTGCCGCCGGCCGCCGGGTCGAAGCCGGAGACGTCGTAGGCGTCCCGGCCCATCAGCTGGAAGTCGGCCAGGTGGATGTGCATGGGGTGCACGATGGGCGCGAGGTTGAGGAAGCTCCACTGCTCGTGGCTGCCCTCGCCGATGGTGAAGCCGAGCCCGTCGTTGAACGTCCGTGCGGTGCGCCGGTACGTCTTCGTGGTGCCGTCGGGTCCGGTGATCTGGACGATGCCGTCGGCCGGGAGCCGGAGCCCGGCGGTGTCCTGGACCTCGGTCATCTCCCAGATCTCCGGGTGCCCGCCGGCGCCCCTGGTGGGGGGCGGGGTGAGCAGGATCAGGCGGTGGCCGTGCGGGACGTCGTGGGTGAGGCGGCGGAAGGAGCCGGAGAGCACCTCGGGCAGTTCGAAGGTGTCCTCCTCGCAGCTCTCCCCGACCCGGAACTCCAGCACGGCCGGGTAGGGCACGTTACCCGCCGGATCGGGCACGCCCGCCGGCTGGTTGGGCCCCTTGTTCACCAGGCGGAGGGTCCGTCCGGCCAGCCCGCGGAAGTCCACCAGCAGGTCGAAGCGCTCGGCCGGCGCGGCGGTCAGGGCGGGCAGCTCCGCGTCGAAGTCGACCGGCACCGGGCGCGGCAGCAGGCCGCCGTCGCTGCCGATCTGGTGGACGGCCCCCGTGACCGGCTCGCCGTCCTCGTCGATCAGGACGAGCTCGAAGATGCGCGCGTTGGAGGCGTTGACCAGCCGGAACCGGTACCAGGCCGGGTCGACGTCGGCATACGGCCAGATACGGCCGTTGACCGTGGTGTACGGGCCGGTGAACGGGATGGAGACCGGCTTGCCCGTCTCCGGGTTGCTCTCCTGGACGACCACCGTCTTGTGCAGGAGCCGGCCGTTGAGGCGGCCGTCCTCGTCGGTGTCGAGGTTGCGGTCGGCGATGAGGAGCGGGATCTCCCGCTCGCCGGAGGGCAGGCGGAGGGCGTCCTCCTCGTCGTCCCGGACGAGGTAGGTGCCGTACAGGCCCGACATCACGTTCCACCGGGTGATGTTCATCGCGTGGTCGTGGTACCACCACTGCACCGCCTGGTGGTCGTTCGGGTACTCCGACAGCTGGGCGTCGCCGGAGCCCACGGCGTTGTCCGCCCAGCCGTCGTTGCCGCCGCCGGTCTGTGCGCCGTGCAGGTGGGTCACCGACCAGGCGGGCAGGGCGGCGACGTCCTTGTTCGGTTCGACGCCCTCGCGGCCGGGCTCGGTGGTGGCCTGCGGACGGCCGTCGGTGCGCAGTGGCACCTCGACGGAGGTGACCGGGTACTCGCTGTCCTTGGGAATGCGGTTGGTCCAGGCGATGCGGACGCGCTGTCCGCGCCGCACCTCGATGGTCGGGCCCGGCACGTGTCCGTCGTAGCCCCACATCAGGGTCGGCGGCAGCTGCGGGTGCAGTTGCACCCAGGCCGGGCGCAGGGCGATCTCCGTCTCGCGCAGCACGTCGTCGCCGGCGGGCCGCAGGACCGGCGGCACGGTCAGCGGTGCGGCGTACGGCGTCAGTTCGTGCGCCTCGGGCGCCGTCTCGGGCGCCCCCTTCCTCTCCTTCTCCCCCGCGCCGGCTCCGGCGGTCTCTCCGGTGAGCCTCTCGATGGTCTCGGTCAAGGTCGAACACCCCCGCGTGTTCGTGGTTTGTTGTTCCCCTTACTCCACAAGACTCCCGAGGGCTCACCGAAGTTCCCTGAATGCCCGATTCCGCACGAGAAGATTCGGCGATCGTCAGCCGAACGCCAGGGCGGGCACGGCGGGAGCCCGGTCGGGCAGGAAGCCGTGGGCGCGGCGGCCGAGCCACTCGGCCTTGTAACGGTCGACGCTCCGGTGCCAGTTCAGGATGCCGGCCAGCCAGTTCTGCAGGTCGACCACATAGCCGTCCATGGCGGCCCGCGCCTCCTCGGACAGTCGGAAGTCGTCGTACAGGACCGGGAGTTCCTGCGCGATCACGTGCTCGAACTGCTGCATGCGCTGGGTCGTCAGATCGTGCACGACGGCGAGCGCGGCCGGGTAGTCCACGCCGAAGAAGTTCTGCACGACCAGGACGGCGTTGTGGATCTCGCCGTCGTACTCGATCTCCTTCTGGTACGAGAAGATGTCGTTCAGGAGGCACGCGTAGTCGATGGCGGAGTTCTCCAGCGAGCGCACCGGGCCGCTGCGGTACACCGCCGGCGGGACCGCGGGTCCGTGGCCCATGCGGCACAGGCTCAGGGTGAGGTCGGAGCCGAAGGTGGCGCGGCGCATCTCCAGGTAGTCGACCGGGTCGGGGACGCGGTTCTGGAGCTGGTTGGACAGCTCCCACACCCAGCTCTCGGTCATCGCGTCCACGGATGCCTTCAGGGTGCGGCGCTGGCCGGCGGTCATCGTGGCCGTGGTGCGCGCCCAGAGGTCGATCAGACCGCGTTCCATGGCGTTGCCGGGGACGACGGCCGGTTCGCCCTCGACCGGCATGCACTGCGACAGCCGGGCCGTGGTCAGCCGGGCGGCGGCCAGGTCCCCGCGGTGGCCGTACACGAGCGGGTAGTAGTCGTCGCCGTAGGTTCCCCAGGCGAGCCACTGCGCGCTCAGGTCGAGGGCCTCCGGCGTGGCGTCCGGGTCCAGGCCGGCGGAGCACAGCGCGAGGTCGTACGCGGCGAGCTTGTCCTCGTCCCAGACGCCCTCCCGGACGATGCCCATGTGACGGCACCAGTCGACGAGGTGGCCGCGGGTGTGGTCGAGGTGGGGGCTGAGCTGGAGCTGGAAGGGCATGTACAGGTCGGGGATGCGGGACGGGCCGACCTGCTGGTACGGCACGTGGGAGTAGGCGCGCAGGCGTTCCTGGGCGGCCGAGGCGAGGAGTGCGCCGATGTCGGCGGCGGAGGTTCCGGGACCGCTCTTCGGCTGCCAGGGCGAGTCGGACCGTGCGCCCTTGTTCATGTAGCGGCTGGAGCGCAGGTGCCATTCGTGGCCGCCGGACTGCCAGTCCTGGAGTCCCTTGGTGTAGGCGGCGACGGCGGCGGCCTCGCCGGGCGTGAGGCCCTTCTCCAGGGCGACGGCCGGGACTTCCGTCAGCGCGGTGTGCTCGAACTGGTGCAGCCGGGAGGTGAGCACGTCGTTGACGGTGTCGGCGGCCTCCTGTGTGGTGCAGCCGAAGAACTTCTCCAGGACGAGCACGCCGTTGCTGTTCTCCCCCTCGTCCTCGACCTCGCGCTGATAGGAGAACAGGTCGTTGCGCAGGTGGACGGCGTCGGAGAACGTCTCCATGAGGACGCGCAGCGGCCGGGTGCCGGCGACCGCGGCGGGCACCTCGGCGGTCGCGTACTCCACGAGCCCGGAGGACCAGGGGGCGCCGCCGACCTTGCGGCGCATCTCGATGTACTCGACCGGGTTGGCGATCCGCCCCTCGTTGATGTTGGACAGCTCCCACATCGACTCGTTGAGCAGATGCTCGGTGGCGACGGAGAAGCGGCGGCGCCAGTCCACGGACATCGACGGCACCGTCCGCGCCCACAGGTCCTTCAGCCCGGCCTCCACCGGATTCTCCGGTTCCGGCACGGGGGTGGCGAGGTCGAGCGGCATGAACAGCGGCAGGCGGTCCAGGTGCGCCTTTCCGGCGGCGCGGTCCTGGGTGCGCTTGTACATGTCGAGGAAGTGGTCGTCGAAGAAGAACACCCACACGTACCAGTCGGTGATCAGCGAGAGGGCGGGTCCGTCGCAGTCGGGGTGGGTGTAGGCGCACAGGAGGCCGTAGTCGTGCGCCTCCAGGTCGGCCTGTTCCCAGATTCCGGAGCCCTCCAGCATGCCCGTCTCCCGGGCCCACTGCGTCGAGTGGGCCCGGGCCTCCTCCAGGTGCGGGTTGAGCCGCGCGGGATACGGCATGTAGAAGCGCGGGAGTTCGAACGGCTGCGTCATGGCCGGGCACTACCCGGGGCCCCGGACCCCCATCCACCCCGGGGTACATGATCACACCATCGCGTGAACCGCCCGTGAAAGGGGGAACTCGGGCGGGGGGTTGTGGCGTTGGTGCCCTTGCCGTGCCCGCGCGCGGGCGCCACGGTAGGCGCATGACCTCCTTCGTGTTGCCCCATGAGGTGCACGGCGACGGCGCCCACAAGGTGTTCGCCGTGCACGGCTGGTTCGCCGACCGGTCCGCCTACGCGGCCGTCCTGCCGGACCTCGACCGCACGTCCTTCGGTTACGCGCTGGTCGACCTGCGCGGCTACGGCGAGGCCCGGGACGCCACGGGCGCGTACACGACGGCCGAGGCGGCCGTGGACCTGGTGGAGCTGGCGGACCGGCTCGGCTGGGAGCGGTTCTCGGTGATCGGGCACTCCATGGGCGGTGCGGTGGCGCAGCGGCTGCTCGCCGTGGCCCCGCACCGGGTGCGCCGGATCGCCGGGGTCTCGCCGGTGCCCGCCTCGGGCATGCCGCTGGCCGGGGAGCAGGCGGCGCTGTTCGCGGACGCGGCGCACCGGGCGGAGAACCGGCGCGCGATCATCGACGTCACCACCGGGGGCCGGCGGCCCGCCGCCTGGCTGGACCGGATGGTCGCCCGCTCGCTGGAGCGCAGCGACCCCAAGGCCTTCCGGGCCTGGCTGGACTCGTGGGCGGGCGAGGACTTCAGCGCCGACGTCGTGGGCAGCGAGGTGCCGGCGCTCGCCGTGGCCGGCGCGCTCGATCCGGCGCTGTCGCCGGAGGTCATGCGGCAGACCTGGATGAGCTGGTACCCGCGCGCGCGGCTCGCCGTGCTGGACGCCGCAGGCCACTACGCCATGGACGAGACCCCGCTGGAACTGATCCGTACCGTCGAGGACTTCCTGCGGGCGGACGCGGCGGACGCGCCCGACCCGGCAACCGGGGCGCGCGAGGACGAGCCGGCGTGAGCGTGCCCGCGGCGCCGCCGGTCCCGGACGTCTTCGATCCGCGCCGCTACGCCAGCGGGGTTCCCTACGACGCCTACCGGGTGCTGCGCGACCACCATCCGGTGGCCTGGCAGGAGGAGCCGGAGGTGCTGGGCTGGCCGGCCGGGCCCGGGTTCTGGGCTGTGACCCGGCACGCGGACGTGGTCCGTGTGCTGAGGGACGCGGGGACGTACTCCTCGTACGCCGGTGCGACCCAGATCCGGGACCCGGACCCGGAGGACCTGCCGTTCATCCGGCGGATGATGCTCAACCAGGATCCGCCGGGGCACGGGCGGCTGCGGCGGCTGGTGAGCCGTGCCTTCACGCCGGGGCGTGTGGACCGGTTCGCGGCGGTCGCCCGGGAGCGGGCACGGACGCTGCTGGCGGGCGCCCTGGAGGCGGCGCGGCAGGGCGACGGCACGGTCGATGTGGTGGCCGCCGTCACCGACGAGTACGCCCTGCTGAACCTGGCGGATCTGCTGGGCGTCCCGGAGAGCGACCGGCGGCTGCTGCTGCACTGGACGCAGCGGGTCATCGGCTACCAGGATCCGGACGAGGCCGGTCCGCCGGTGCTGGACGGCGCGGGCAGGCCGGTGAACCCGCGGTCACCGGCGATGTTGCGGGACATGTTCGCCTACGTGCGCCAGTTGGCCGTACACAAGAGACGGCACCCCGCCGACGACATCCTGACGACACTCGCGCACGATGCCGAACTCGCCGACGGTGAGCTGGAGATGTTCTTCTTCCTGCTCACCGTGGCCGGCAACGACACCGTGCGCAGCGCGGCCCCGGGCGGGCTGCTGGCCCTGGCCGGGCACCCGGAGGCGTACGAGCTGCTGCGTGCAGGGAAGGTCGGCGTGCCCTCCGCCGTGGACGAGCTGCTGCGCTGGCACCCGCCGGTGCTGACCTTCCGGCGGACGGCCGTACGGCACACCGGACTGGCGGGCCGCGACATCCGGGCGGGCGACAAGGTCGTCGTGTTCCACGCCTCGGCCAACCGGGACGAGCGCGTCTTCGCCGAGCCCGACCGGCTCGACCTCGCCCGCTCCCCCAATCCGCACGTCTCCTTCGGGGACGGCCCGCACGTGTGCCTCGGCGCCCACTTCGCCCGGTTGCAACTGCGGCTGCTCCACGAGGAGGCGCTGCGGGTCCTGCCCGGGCCGCCGCGGCTCGCCGGACCGGCCGGGCGGCTGGTGTCGAACTTCATCAACGGCATCAAGTCACTGCCGCTGCAGCTCACCTGACGGATCGACCTGGATCAGCGCGTGTGTGCCGCCGGTCCGCCAGCGCTGCCCCTCGGCCGCCACCAGTGCGGCCTCGGTCGCGGCCGTGAGTCCGGTGATCACATCGGACTTCAGGGTGCGCAGCGCGGCGACCGGGCCGGGGAAGTACGCGGTGGTCTCACGGAAGGGCGTGGTGGGCGGCCAGAGCCGGTCGCCCACCAGGCGGCGGTAGTTCAGGTCGCCCTTGACGACGGTCAGCGTGGCCGCCGCGAACTCGGCGCGCAGGTCGTCGGGCATCGCGGCGTAGGGCAGCGGTGCGCAGGAGAAGGGATGGGCGCGGACGGTGAGCCGGCCGTCGGCCATCGCCGACCAGAGCACCCGCCCGTACTCGGCGGCCGCGCCGGAGGCCGCGCGCAGCCGGTGCAGGGCGTCGACCACGTCGGCGGTGGTGGCGTCGGAGACGTAATACGGGTACGGCTTGACGTGCAGGACGGCCTGTGCGGCGCGGCCTTCGGTGAGGAGGTGGGCGATCAGCAGGAGATCGGGGACGAGTTCGCGGCCCGCGTTGTCCGCGACGAGCACGAGCGTGCCCGTCCCACCGGGCGGCAGCAGCGACCAGAGGGTCCCGCTGTCGTCCGCGACGAGCGCGGGGGCCGGTTCCCGGTCCTCGGCGCCCGCGGCGGAGAGCCGGAAGCCGAGGTCGGCGCGGTTGCCCCACAGCGAGCCGTGCAGCAGTGCGCGGGCCCGCTCCTCCTCCGGCAGCTCGCGCAGGCCGTCCAGGGCGGCGAGTTCCTCGTCGGTCTCCGGGGCGTCGAGTTCGGCGCGTTTGAAGGGGCGGAAGGGGTCGATGCCCTGCCAGGCGCCCGGGCCGAACCAGCCGACGGCGTCCAGCAGCCGGCGGTAGAAGTAGCTCTCGGACCACAGCCACGGCACGTCGTACCAGGACCGGCCGGCGTACTCGGCCAGGTCCCAGCCGTGCCACCGGTCACGGTCCGGGGCGTCGGCCGGGAGCGGCTCGATCGTCCCCTGGGTGCAGCTCTTCAGCAGCTCGTCGAGAGCCGCCTGCTGTCGGGGGCCGTACGGAAAGGCCTCCCGTACCTGCCGGATGATCGCCGGGTGCCGCTCGGCCAGCACGCTGTGCGGGAAGGAGCCGGGTTCGTTGCCGAGGATCACAGGTGCGAAGGGGGTGTCGGGCATGTCCGTCACGGTATCGCGGGCGTCAGGCGGCGCGGATCTCCCGCTCCAGCTGCGTGGCGAGGGTGACGTAGCGGGGGCGGCGGTGCACCGGGACGAGTCCGCGGATCATGAGGTGCCACATCTCGGCGACTCTGCGCGGCAGCCGCCCGGCCGGTTCCAGCGAGCGGCCGGCGACGCGGGTGCCGATGAAGAAGCAGACGAGGGAGTGGGCGACGGCGCCGACGTCGAGGTCGCCGTGCACGTCGGCCTCTCTGACGGCCCCGCTGAACTTCCGGGTGGCGAACTCCAGCCACTCGGTGAACGGATGCCGCAGCGGCGGTCGTACGGCGATGTCCGCGGCGGCGAGACGCAGTCCGGCGCGCGGCACGGGGTCCTCCACGGCGAGCCGGGCGATCCCGAACGTGGTGCGCATCAGGGCCTCCAGCGAGGAGCAGCCACGGCTCTCGACCTCGGCGACGAGCCGTTGCGCGGCCTTGGCCTGGAGCTCCAGGATGGCGTGGGCCAGATCCTCCTTGGCGGCGAAGTGGAAGTACAGGGCGCCCTTGGTGACCTTCGCGTGTGCGACGATGTCGCTCAGGCTGGTGGATTCGTACCCGTGCCGGTCGAACAGATCGGCGGCGGCCGTGATGATCGTTGCCCGGGTCTGTTCAGCGCGTAACTGCCTCGCCATCCTCGACCCCTCCTCGCACCTCTAACGAACAGGACATGCGGTTTGTTTTTAACCCCTTGGATACGATAACTCACCCAACGGCGACGGGAGTCCGGTGTGTCACGCGCACTGCGACACGTGTCACCGGCCCGCCCGGCACCGGCTGCACGCTCGGCGCCAGGCGAAACGGGCGAGCCCACATCGGATTCCCCCTTCGTCACGGGCGGGCGCCCGGCAGCCGGGGCACGACGACTGCCGCGCCCATGATCGCCACGATACGAGGCGGACGGCCGGCTCCTCAACGGCACGTGGAAGCAGGCGCAAAACAGCCGAACCGGTCGGTGCTTTCACGCCCCCCGCGCACGGGCGCGCCGATCGGACTGAACGCGTCGGACGCCCGCGCCGTACTGGACGCCGCAGACCCTGTTCCCGCGCCCGCCGAGGAGACGTCCCGGATGACTCGGATGACCGCCCGCCTGAGCGTCAGGGTGGCCGCTGCGGCGGCACCGTTGCTGCTGCTGCCGTGGGCGGCGGGGCCCGCCCGGGCGCACGGAGCCCCGACGGACCCGGTCAGCCGGGTCTACGCCTGCTCGCCCGAGGGCGGCGCCGCCCGGACGGCGGCCTGCCGGGCCGCGATCGCGGCGAACGGCTCTCCGTTCACCGCGTGGGACAACCTGCGGGTGGCGGGGGTGGCAGGTCGCGACCGGAAGGTGATCCCGGACGGCAGACTGTGCAGCGGGAACCTGCCGGCGTACCGCGGCCTGGACCTGGCGCGGCGGGACTGGCCGGCGACGCGGCTGAGTCCGGGTGGCCGGCTGACGCTGACCTATGCGTCGACGATCGCGCACGAGGGCACGTTCAGGCTGTACCTGACCAAGCAGGGGTACGACCCCACGAAACCGCTGACCTGGTCGGACCTGCCGGAGCGGCCCTTCGCCCAGATCACGGACCCGCCGCTGCGCGACGGGGCGTACCGGATGAGCGCCACGCTGCCGGCCGACCGGACGGGACGCCAGGTGCTCTACACGATCTGGCAGAACAGCAGTACGCCGGACACGTACTACTCGTGTTCCGACGTGGTGTTCCCGGAGCGCGGGAAAGCCGCCGGGGCCAAGCGGCCCACGGGAGCGGCGTCTTCGGCACCCGCACAGGCATCGGCAACGGGTTCGCCGACCGCACAGGCGTCGCCTGCGCAGGGTTCCCCGGCGGCGAGTTCGACTCCCGGTGTGCGCGGGAGCGAGGGGCGGGCCGAGCGTGCCACCGTCCACGGGACCCCTGTTGCTCAGGCCACGCACGGCGGTTCGGGACCCTCGGCGCCGCTGCTGGCGGGCGGCGCCACCGCGGTGCTGCTGCTCACCGGTGGCGCCGCCCTGGTTCTCCGGCTACGGCGTCCGCGACGACGCTGAACCGGACCCTCCGGTCGGTCAGTTGACGTAGACCCGGGCACCGGCGTCGGTGACGGGCGCGTACTTGGCCGTGAAGTAGCCGTTGGCGAAGCACAGCGACGAGCCGGAGCTCTTGGTGAACTGCTGGTTCGTGAAGGTGATGCTGCTGTCGGCGTTGTCGGCCTTGCCGGTCAGGCTGGGCGCCTGGTAGACGCAGGTGACGGTGCCCAGCAGAGTGCGCAGCTGGACGGTGGCCTGGATGAAGGAGCCGCTCGGCGGCGAGACGGTGAGGGTGCCGGCCGAGGTGATCGTCGCGGAGTACGGCAGGTTGTTGATGGTGATCCCGTTGACACCGAGGACACCGGGGACGTTGCTGGAACAGGTGCTGTTGTCGAAGGTGTGCGCGGTGACGGACTCGGTGGCCGTACCGGGCGCGGCCGGGTTGCCGGTGACCTGGGCCGTGAACTGGGATCCCGTGCACTTCACGCCACTGGTGCCGGTCGGGCTGGAGTAGAAGGTGGCGGAGGTACCGGAGGCCAGGGGCGCGGTCAGGGTGTCGCCGACGGCGGCCGCGGTGCCGCCGGCACTGCCGGTGGTCAGGACCGTGTCGGCGGCGGAGGCCGGGGTGGCCCAGGTGAGGGCGAGCGCCGTGGCGGTGCCGGCGAGGGCGAGGAGGGAGCGCGTACGCATGCGGGTGCCTCTCTTCCGATGTGGGGGGGGACAGATGAGGTGGCGGGTGGCGGGTGGCGGGTGGTGCGGGGGATGCCGCCGGCGCGGGGCCGTGGCGCCTTCTCCGTACGCGGCGGTCCCGCGACGGCGGCACACCGGACACCGGCCGAAGGCCTCGGGGGAAGGCCTCCGGCCGGGCCGGACAAGGGAGCGGCCGGGCACGGTGAGAAAGAGGGAACGACGTGCCGGTGCCGCTGTGTGAGGTGGAGCGCTTGCCGTGACCGGGCCGGGAACGCGGCCGGTACCGCGGGGGCGCGGCGAGGGCCACGCCGGGGACGCGGCGGGTGCCGCCTGCTGGATCCGGCGCCACGGATCCGTGGAAACAGGGGAAGTTGTAGACCTGGTCAACCGCCAACGTCAAGGTCCGGAAGGGGAGTTGTAGCAGGCGGGTACGGGCCCGCGCACATCCGACACCCTTTTTTCACAACTCCCTTGACCCCTTAAAGTAACCGGCGGTAACTTCCTCGAAGGCTACCGCCGCGTAACGAGAAAGCCCTTGCACCCGCCGGGAGTTGCGAGGAGGCGTACGCGGCATCCGCTGTCCGCGCCAGGACACCGCGCCGCTGAAGCCCAACCCGCATTGATCCATGCATGGGAGCAGACATGGCCTCGTCCCCGGACCTCCCGTCCGCCCGCAACACCCCCGAGATCCCTGGAAGCGACGCCCCCTCCGAAACCCCCGACACCGCAGGCACCGGCTCCGGCAGCGAGAGACGGGGACGCGTCCGGGCCCGCCGGGCCGCGGTGATGGCGGTACCCGCCACCCTGGTCGCCGCCGGCCTCGCGGTCCTCACCTCGCAGGGCGCGCTGGGTGTGCAGTTCGCCATCTCCGGAATGCCGTTCACGGTCACCGCCACAGAACTGAACGGCACCGGGTTCGAGCAGTTCGGCGGACTCGACAACATGGCGGAGGGCAGCCCGAACGCCGGGGACACCGGCGGCCAGGTGCTCATCGTCACCTCCGCGATCAAGCACGCCACGCTCACCAGGCTGTGCCAGAGCGTCGACCTCGGCGGCACGAACCTGCTGATCACCGCGGGCAGCGGGGCGGAGAAGGTCAGCGCGACCGACCTGACCACCGACTCCACCGAACTGTCGGGCGACGCGGCGTTCAACAACATCGAGATCGGCAACGACGCCAGCACGCTGACCAAGGCGGGCGTGAAGGGTCCGATCGGCGTCTTCAGTCAGCAGGCCGACACCGTGCGGATCGCCAACCTGCGGCAGACCAACTACGCGACCACGGCCGGTGTGTTCAAGCTGCCGGGTCTCAAGCTCCGCTTCGGCGACTCGGGTTGCTGATCACCGTGCCGGACCGTCCACGCCGGGGACCGAGGCTCGCCTTCCGCGGATGGCGGGCCCGCCGGCCGTTCTGGGGCGGGTTGCTGCTCGCCCTCGGCGGCGGCGAGATCCTGCTCACCGAGAAGGCCTCGCTGAAGGTCGTGCTGCACATCGGCATGCAGGGCCTGGCCGGCTATCTGCTGCCGGGCCTCATGGTGCTGCTGGGCCTGCTGATCCTCTTCAACCCCGCCCAGCGGCTCTTCTACTCCATCACCGGCATTCTGCTCTCCCTGGGCACCTGGCTCACCTCCAATCTGGGCGGCTTCTTCATCGGTCTGCTCCTCGGCGCCACCGGCAGCTGCCTCACCTTCGGCTGGCTCCCCGACCAGGAGCCGCGCATCAGCCGCCGCAAGCGCCGCAAGCAGACACGCACCGGCACCCGCTCCCTGACTTCGGAGGGGGCGGAGGGGGCGGTCTGAGGGGGGCTGCCTGGGTATGGACGGGGGTCGGAAGTCGTGGACGAGATCGGGGACTTCTTCGAGGGAGAGGAGGACTGAGCGGAGAGGGGGTGGGCGGGAGAGCGGTCCAAGAGGCCAGGAGGGGGCGTGGGCCAGGGTGTTCTCGCCGACGGTGGCCAGCCGGGCGGCGGCCCCGGCGTCGGCGAGCCGGACCGGGGCGGGCAGGGCGAGGCCCGGCCGTCGAGCGGGACGCGGGGCGGGTGCCCCCGAGTCCGGGGGCACCCGCGCCTGTTAGGCCCGCGGTCGTACCGGTCGTTCCAGCGGGTCGTTCGAGTGGTGGGCGTCAGGCGAGACCGGCGGACTTCAGCCAGGCCTTGGCCACGTCCAGCGGGTCCTTGTTCTCCATCTGCACCTGGATGTCCAGCTTCAGCAGGGTCGCGGTGTCGAGCTTGGCGGAGACCGCGTCGAGGGTGTCGACGCCCTTCTGGGACAGCGCGCTCTTGTGGACGAGCGGCTGCACGTTCTCGAACCCGAAGAGGTTCTTCGGGTCCTGCAGGACGACGAACTTCTCCTTGGAGATGTTCGCGTCGGTGGTGAAGATGTCCGCGGCCTGGACGGCGTCCTTCTTCAGCGCCGCCAGCGTCAGCGGACCACCCGCGTCCAGCGCCTTGAAGGACTTGAACTCCAGTCCGTAGACGGACTTCAGGCCCACCAGGCCCTGCTGCCGGGTCTGGAACTCCGGCGAGGCGCCGATGACCAGATCCTTGGCGACGTCCTTCAGGTCGGCGATGGTCGAGTTCTCGGTGAGGTGGTACTTCTTCGCGGTGGCCGCGTTGACCGTGACCGAGTCCTTGTTCTCCGCCGCCGACGGGTTGAGCAGTGTGAGCTTGGAGTCCAGCTTGGCGTTGACGGCGTCCGTGGTCTGACCGAGGGTCTTCGGGGTGGCCTTCGGGTCGAGGTAGGCCAGCAGTGCGCCGTTGTACTCGGGCAGGACCGAGATGGAACCGTTCTTGATCAGTCCGTAGGTGGTCTCGCGGCTGCCGATGTTCGGCTTGTAGGTGACCTTGATCCCCTTGGCCTTGAGAGCCTCGCCGTAGATGTCGGCGAGCAGCGTGCTCTCGGGGAAGTTGTTGGATCCGACGACGACGCTGTCGCCGCTCGCCTTGTTCTCCGTGAGGGGGTTGTCGGCGTTGCCCTTGGAGGAACAGCCCGCCAGCAGAGCCGTCGCCGCCGCCAGGGCGACCACCGCCGCGCCTCGGTTCCTCCGGATGGACCTGCTGATGTGGGTCGTGTAAGTCACGCGCCGATCCAATCCAGCCGGTTCCTGGTCAGTCAAGGCCCACAGATCACCGATTGGCCTCGATCCGCGACCGCTTGACCACGGACAGCACCCTCTTCGTAACGGATTCTTGATGAAAGGTGAGCTGATGGTCACCTCAAGCGGACTGTAGTCTCGGCCCAGTTGGTATCGACCACAGCGGTGTGCGGGGCCCGCTTCGGTGTCGTGAGCACAGGCGTTCCGAGGGCGACGAGGCCCTCGGCGTCCGGGAGATCCGGGAGCGACTGTCTCTCCCGGACAAGACACCCACGAAGGAGGCCCGGTGTCCACGAACGAGGTGGACGCGCCCGACCGACACGCCCCCGTCCGGGGAGCGGCACGGGCATTCGCCGACCGCTGGCCCTTCCGGCGCAAGCTCAACCTGCTCGTCGGCATCCCCCTCGCGGTCATCGCCGGCCTGCTCGCGTACCTCATCACCGACCTGGTGCAGCAGTCGTCCAGCGCGGCCGCCGCGGCCCGGCTGGTGCGGGACAGTGCGCAGGTGGCGCGGCTGGTGGACCGGGTGGAGGCCGAGCACCAGCAGGCCATCCTGCTCTCGACGCGCTACGAGTCCGGGGACGCGCACCCGTCGACGGACGCCTACCGGGCGGCCCAGCACGCGGTGGATACCCAGGCGACCAGGGTGCGCGAGGCCTTCGGCGACCGGCTGCCGCGGAGCGAGGCGCAGGCCCTGCGCGGCGTCGAGGGTCTGAGCAGCCTGCGCACCTCGGTGGAGCAGTCGTACCTGCCGGCCGACAACATCGACCCGGCCTACGCGGGCGCCGCCCAGGGCCTGATCGACGGGCTCGGGCTCGACCGCAACACCGACCTCTCCGAGACCTTCACCGGCAGCCTGCTGGACTCCCTGCTGCGCGCGGACGCCGCCCACGGCGCCTTCGAGACCAACGTGTTCGCCGCCACCACGGGCGACACCAACGCGCTGATCGAGTTCACCAACGCGGTCGGCGCCTACGACCTCTACGCCAACCAGGCCGGCCGTTTCGGCCGGTTCGCCACCGAGGAGCAGGCCGAGCGACTCGCCGGCATCGAACACACCGGGGCCCAGCGCGAGATCGCCGAGGCGTACGCCGAACTCCAGGTAGGTGTCGGCCGGTTGCAGACGGATGACCAGGCCGCGCTGCGGCGTGCGGTGCAGGACGCGCTGGCCGACTACCCCGCCTACCCACGGCAGGCCACCGCCCGGCTGGAGATCACCACGGCGCTGGTCGGCCAGATCGCCGACCGGGCCGACGCGGCCGCCGACTCCGCCCGGTGGCGGGCCGGCCTGCTGCTGAGCGGCGCGCTGATCGCGTTCGCGCTGTGGCTCGCCTTCGCGGTGCTGGTGCGCCGCTCGGTGGTCCGGCCCGTGCAGGCGCTCACCGGCGCGGCGCGGGAGGTCGCCGAGGTGGCGGGGCGCGAACTGGCCCGGGTGGCCGACGACGACGCCGAGGACGACGGGCCGCCCCGGCTGCGGGACATGCCGGTCACGGCCCGCGACGAGATCGGCGACCTGGCGGCGGCCTTCAACCAGGTGCAGACCACCGCCGCCGCGCTGCTGGAACGCCAGGTGCTCAGCCGCCGCAACACCGCCGAGATGTTCGGCAACGTCGGCCGTAGGGTCAGCAACCTGACCACGCGGCAGCTCGCGCTGATCGACGCGGTGGAGCGCGGGGAGACCGACCCGGCGCTGCTGGAGCGGCTGTACTCCATCGACCACATCGCCGTACGGCTGCGTCGCAACGCCGACAGCCTGATGCTGCTGGCCGGCATCCGCGAGGCCGTCCTGGACGCGGGGCCGACCGCGCTGTCCACCGTGGTCCGGGCCGCGCTCGGGCAGATCGAGGGCTATCAGCGGGTACGGCTGTACGCCGCGTCGGACGCCCTGGTCGAGCCGGACGTCATCGGGGACCTCACGCTGATGATGGCCGAACTCCTGGAGAACGCGGTGTCGTTCTCGCCCGAGGGCAGCCCCGTCGAGGTCACCGTCCGCTCCGGCACCGACGGCACGCACGTGGTGGTCACCGACCACGGCCTCGGCATGAGCGCCGAGCGGCTCGCCGAGGAGAACGCCCGGCTGATCCGTCGCGAACGCCTGGACCTGGTGCCGACGAAGGTGCTGGGCCTGTTCGTGGTGGGTGCGCTGGCGCGCCGCTGGGAGATCGGGGTCGAGCTGACCCGGACGCCGGGCGGCGGTGTGACGGCGGAGGTGACACTGCCGGCCTCGCTGCTGCTGACGCCGAGCGCGGGTCCGGTGACTCCGGCCACCGCGACACCGGCACCCGGGCCGACCGTCCCGGCACCGCCAGGGGACACACCACCGTCGGCTCCGGCACCGGCCCTCACGGCGGCACGGAACACTGCCCGCACACCGGCACCGGACACGGCCCACACGCCGACCCCGGACGCCTCCCCCAAGCCGGCACCGGGCACCGCCCCTACCCCGGCCCCAGGCACCGCCCACGAGAAGGCACCGGCCGACGGTACTGCCCGTAACCAGCCCATCCGCGCGGAACACGGCGGCCCGCTCCCCCGCCGGATCCCTCGCCGCGCACCGGAGAACTCCGAGGCACCGGCACCGTCCGGGGAACAGACCCCGGACGGCGCCGAACACACCGCACGCCCCCTGCGCCGCCGGGTGCGCGGGGCCACGCTGCGCACCACCGCCGGTGCCGCGCCGGCGGTGCCGAAGACCGTGCTGCCGCTGGACGCGGAGGCCGTCCGCAGCGAGCTGGAGGAGTTCGAGCAGGCGGTGGAACGCGCCCGACGGGACGCCGACACGGGCAGCGTCCCCCGCCCGGACGGCACCACCGGCACCACGCACCCGCCCCACCAGCCGAACCACCTTCCGGAAGGAGCCGAGCAGTGAGCACCTCGACAGGTGACAGCCCCACGGACGGCAGCGCGCCGGCCGATCTGCGGGCCGCCGCAGCCGACTTCACCTGGCTGCTGAACCGCTTCGCGACCGAGACGGCCGGCGTCGTCGACGCGATCGCCGTGTCCTCCGACGGTCTGCTGATCGCGGTGTCGCAGCTGCGTGAGCACGCCGACTCGGAGCGGCTCGCGGCCATCGTGTCCGGCATCACCAGCCTCGCCGCGGGCGCCTCCGGCAACTACGGACTGGGCGGCCTGAACAAGGTCATCATCGATCTGGAGGGCGGACACGTCATCGTCTCCGCGATCGGCAGCGGCGCCGTGCTCGGCGTCGTCACCGACAAGGAGGCGAAACTCGGCAACATCGCCTACGAGATGACGCTGTTCGCCAACCGCGCCGGTGCCGCGCTCAGCCCGCAGCTGGTGCTGGAGCTGAAGAACAGCGTCGGCGCGGCGTCGGCCCGCTGAGAAGGAGAACCCTCCCATGGCGGACGGCATCCCGCCGCCGGGCCCGGACCCGGTCGGCCCCGCCCCCGCCGTACGGCCGTACCTGGTCACTGCCGGCCGGGTGGCGGACGCCGCCTCCGGCCGGGCGCTGCCCGTGGAGACCCAGGTGGTCGCCACCGCCGACGGTCTCGACGCGCTCGGCCGGCTCTCCTTCGAGCAGCACGACATCGTGGCCGCCTGCCGGCTGCCGCAGTCGATCGCGGAACTCGCGGCCCGGCTGCGGCTGCATCTGAACGTGGTCCGCGTCCTCGCCGAGGACCTGCGCGAGGAGGGCCGGCTGGCGGTGTACGTACCGGACGCCGAAGCCACCCACGACGCGTCCGTCCTGCGCAGGGTTATCGACGGCCTGCGGGCCGTCCCCGACTCCCGAGGGGTACCGAGTGACACCGACTGAACCGCTCCTGGCCGGGGGCCGGGCCGCGCCGGGAGCCGTCCGGCCGCCGCTGCCGGTCAAGATGGTGATCGCGGGCGGTTTCGGCGTGGGCAAGACCACGGCCGTCGGCGCGATCTCGGAGATCGAGCCGCTGACCACGGAGGCGTCGATCACCGAGGTCGCGGCGGGCGTGGACGACCTCACGCACACCCCGCGCAAGACCACGACGACCGTGGCGATGGACTTCGGCTGCCTCACCATCGACCCGACGCTGAAGCTGTACCTGTTCGGCACGCCGGGGCAGGAGCGGTTCGGGTTCATGTGGGACGACATCGTGGAGGGCGCCGTCGGCGGGCTCGTCATCGTCGACACCCGCCGGCTGGACGACTGCTACGCGGCCGTCGACTACTTCGAGCACAAGGGCATCCCGTTCGCCGTCGCCGTGAACGCCTTCGACGGGCGGGTGGAGCACTCCCTGGAGGAGGTCCGCTGGGCGCTGGACGTCTCCGACGGGGTACCGGTGGTGGTGTTCGACGCCCGGGAGCGGGGCTCGGTGCGGGACGCGCTGCTCGTCGTACTCGAACTGGCGCTGGCCCGCACCGAGCGGTGACCGTCAGCCGCTGCGGCGTACCCCCGGCGACACGGTGAGCCGGGCGGCCGCCCAGAACACGGCGAGGGTGACGAGGGCGAGCCCGGCGACAAGGGTGGCGCCGCCGATGACCTTCTCGTAGTTCCTCTGGTAGAGGCCGTCGATGATGTACCGGCCGAGGCCGCCGAAGCTGACGTAGGCGGCGATGGTGGCCGTGGAGACGATCTGGATGGCCGCGGTGCGCAGGCCGCTCAGGATCAGCGGGAGCGCGACCGGCACCTCGACTTGGAGCAGCACGCGCGCCTCGGACATCCCCATGCCCCGGGCCGCGTCCACCGGGGACGGGTCGACGGAGCGGATCGCCTCGTAGGTGGTGACCAGGATCGGCGGTACGGCGAGCACGACCAGCGGGATCATCACCGGCAGCATGCCGAGGCCGAGCCAGATGAACATCAGCACCAGCAGGCCGAAGCTGGGCAGCGCCCGGCCGGCGGTGGCGACGAGTGCGAGGGCGTTGCCGCCGCGGCCGTAGTGGCCGGTGAGCAGGCCGACGGGCAGCCCGATCGCGGCGGCGACCAGCAGGGCTTCCAGCGAGTACTGGACGTGCTCGACGAAGCGGGTGGGGATGCCGTCGTAGCCGTGCCAGTGGGCACTGTCGCTGAAGAAGGCCTGCGCGAAGTTCAGGACGTTCACCGGGTGGCCCCCTTCCGCGGCATCCAGGGCGTGAGCAGGAGCCGTACGAGGACCAGCGCGGCGTCGACGAGGACGCCCAGCACCCCGATGGTGAGCACCGAGTTCACGGCCAGGGCGGGCCGGTGGTACGTCTGGGCGTTCCAGAGCATGTTCCCGAGGGCGCCCTGGTTGCCGATGAGCATGCCGACGCTGACCAGGGAGATGCTGGACACGGCCGCGACCCTGAGCCCGGCGATGATGGCGGGTACGGCGATGGGCAACTGGACCTGGAAGTACCGGCGTACGGCTCCGAAGCCCATGGCCTGCGCCGCGGCCAGGGTCTCCGGCGGCACCGAGCGGACGCCGTCCACGATCGCCGGGACCAGCACCACCAGGCTGTAGAGGGCGAGCGGGATCATCACCGTGGTCTCGCTCTGCCCGAAGTAGTCGATGAGGACGACGAAGAAGGCGAGCGACGGAATGGCGTAGAGCACGGTGGTGATGCCGAGGACGGGCGGGTAGATCCAGCGGAACCGCACGCACAGCTGGGCGATGGGCAGCGAGACGAGCAGCCCGGCCAGCACCGGCAGCAGGGCCTCGCGCAGATGCAGCCCGACGAGGCCGAGGTAGCTGTGCTGGAGGTCGCTCGGGAGGTCGAAGAAGCCGCTCATCGCCCGGCCTTCACGTCGGCCTGCTCCGCCACCCGGCCGTGGGCGGCACGGATGGCCTCGCCGATGACCTGCTGGGAGACGACGCCGACGGCGCGTCCCTCGCCGTCCACCGCCACCGCCCAGCCGGTCGGCGAGAGCACGGCACCGTCGAGCGCGGTGCGCAGCGAGTCGGTGCCGGGCACGAACGGCCGCCCGAAGTCCAGCAGCCGGTCCCGGTCGACGGCGCCGGCGGTGAGCCGGTCCGGCTCGCTCCAGCCGAGCGGCCTGCCGTCGAGGTCGGTGACGAGGAGGTAGGGGGCCGTGGCCCGGGAGGCGAGCTGGTCGGCGCCGGCGTCGATCGCGACGATGGGCGCGGTCTGCAACTCCAGTTCCGCGGAGGGGAAGAAGGAGAGCCGGCGGATGCCGCGGTCGGCGCCGAGGAAGTCCTCCACGAAGGAGTCGGCGGGCGCGCTCAGCAGTTCGGCGGGCGGGGCGAACTGGGCGAGCCGGCCGCCGGTGCGCAGCACGGCGACCTTGGTGCCCAGCTTGATCGCCTCGTCGATGTCGTGGGTGACGAAGACGATGGTCTTGCCGAGTTCGTCCTGGATGCGCAGGAGCTCGTCCTGGAGTCCCTTGCGGACGACGGGGTCCACGGCGGAGAACGGCTCGTCCATCAGCAGCACCGGCGGGTCGGCGGCGAGGGCGCGGGCCACGCCGACGCGCTGCTGCTGGCCGCCGGAGAGCTGGTACGGGTACCGCTTGGCCAGCGCGGTGTCGAGCCCCACCCGTTCCATCAGCTCCGCGGCCCGGGTCCGGGCCTTCTGCTTGGTCCAGCCGAGCAGGCGGGGCACGGTGGCGATGTTGTCGAGGATGGTGCGGTGCTGGAAGAGACCGGCGTTCTGGATGACGTAACCCATGGACCGGCGGAGGGTGTTGACCGGCTGCTGCCGGATGTCCCGGCCGTCGAGGAGGATGCTGCCCTCGGTGGGCTCCACCATCCGGTTGATCATCCGCAGGGTCGTCGTCTTGCCGCAGCCGGAGGGCCCGACGAGGACGGTGATCGCGCGGTCCGGTATCTCCAGCGACAGCCGGTCGACCGCGACCGTGCCGTCGGGATACCGCTTCGTGACTGCCTCTATCCGTATCAAAACGCCGCGTACCCTTCGGGCCGACCGATCCTGGGCTGGTGCGGGGAGAGTCTAGACGGCGACTGTTTCAGCAGTTTGGCGGCGAGCGCCAGTCCGCACGCACCGCTCGAAGCGGGTCTGCCGTTCCGCTACGCCCACGCCGCGCGGGGTGCGCGGCACGGCGAGGTCGTCCCGGGCGGGGCACCGACGTGCCGGCGTACGGAGGGCGGCAGACGCGGGATCGCCGCACCCTGCACGCCCGGCTGCGGTCCGCCCTGGACCGGCTGCGCGCGCTGCGCCGGAGCGCGGAGCCCGGCCGCTGGCCCGGCCCGGAGGAGATCACCGAGCAGCGCGCCGCCACCGAGCACGCGGCGCGGCTCATCACGGAATTCCAGCGACGGCCGGACTTCCAGCGGTTCCTGACCCCGTTGCCGCTCGGTCTGGACGATCTCGTGCCGGCCGCCGCCGAGGGCCCGGTGGTGAGCGTCAACGTCCATCCGCGACGCTGCGACGCGCTGGTGCTGCGGCCGGACGGAGTGCGCCCGGTGCCGCTGCCCGAACTGGACGCGGCCGGCCTCGCCGCGCAGGCCGTCGGCGCGCTCGCGGCCGGTCCGCGCGATCCGCTGTTCGGGACGGCGCGGGAGATCTTCACCGGCACGCTGGCCAGGTTGTGGGACGTCCTGGCCGAACCGGTCCTGGACGCACTGGGGTTCACCGGTCCGCCGGCTCCGGGCGCGCCCTGGCCCCGCCTGTGGTGGTCGCCGTCCGGCGTGCTCAACTCCTTCCCGCTGCACGCCGCCGGGCGCCACGGCCCGGGCGTGCCCGCGGGGGCGGCCGTCCTGGACCGGGTGGCCTCCTCCTACACGCCGACGCTGCGGGCCCTGCTGTACAGCCGGGCCCGCCGGCGTGCGGCGCCGGGCCGGCGGGTGCTCGCTGTGGCCATGCCGCAGACACCGGGGCAGGCGCCGCCGGCCCGGACGGTGGCCGAGGCCGGGGCGGCCGGTGCTCATGGGGCTCGTCACGGACATCGGCCGCAAACTGGCCAAGCGCCGGGCGGCGGCGCTGGTGCTGCCGGGGCTGGTGTTCACCGCGCTCGCGGCCACCGGACTGTCCCTGGGCCAGCGGCACTGGGCGGACCTGGAGCTGCTGCGGCACCTGCTGGTCGGGCCGGACGCCACCCGGGCGGCGGTGTGCGGAGCGCTGCCGGGCGCCGCGGTGGTGCACTTCGCCTGCCATGCCGGCAGCGATCCCGAGGACACCGCGGCGAGCCGGCTGCTGCTCGTCGACGGCGACCTGCGTGTCGGGGAGATCGCCGAGCTGCATCCGGAGTCGGCGGAGCCGGCGTATCCGTCGGCGTGCGGGGCGGCCCGTGCGAGTGCCTCGCCCGCCTTCGTGGACGAGGTCATCCACCTGGCCTCGGTCTTCCAGGTGGCGGGCTACACCCAGTCGGTGGCCACGCTCTGGGAGGTCGGGGACGCCTTCGCCGCCGAGGCCGCCGCCGCCTTCCACCGCGCGCCGGCCCCGGCGCTGCCGGACCCCGCCCCGCTGCCCGCGGTCCTCGCCCTGCACCACACGGTCCGGGCGCTGCGCGCGGCCGGCCCGGACCACCCGTGGACCTGGGCCGCCCTGGTGCACGCCGGCGCCTGACGCGTCGCGCCGGGCGCCGGTGGGTGGCCGACGCGTGCCCGCCGAGTCCGGTGCCCAGCGGCGGCCCGGCAGTCATCCGGGTGCGGCTCAGCTCTCCTCGGGGACCAGCCGCAGGGAGATCGAGTTGATGCAGTACCGCTGGTCGGTGGGGGTCGGGTAGCCCTCGCCCGCGAAGACGTGCCCGAGGTGGGAGCCGCAGCGGGCGCACCGCACCTCGGTGCGGACCATGCCGTGGGAACGGTCCTCGACCAGTTCCACGGCGTCGGTGTCCTTCGGGTCGTAGAAGGACGGCCAGCCGCAGTGCGACTCGAACTTGGTGTCGGAGGTGAACAGGTCGGCGCCACAGGCCCGGCAGGAGTACACGCCCCTGGTCCTGGTGTCCGTGTACTCACCGGTGAAGGCCGGCTCGGTGGCGGCCCGGCGCAGCACGGCGTACTCGGCCGGGGTCAGCTCCGCGCGCCACTGCTCGTCCGGCTTCTCGACGTCGTACGACATCAGCTCTCAGCCCCTTTACTGCGACAGGCGGTCCAGGATCAGCGGGCCCAGGTCGGTCACGTCGCCCGCGCCCATGGTGAGAACGAGATCACCGGGCTTCGCCATTCCCGCGATCACCGAGGGGATCTCCGCCTTGTCGTGCACGGCGGTGACGTCGGCGCCGGCCGCGCGGGCGGCCTCGATGATCAGCTCGCTGGTCACACCGGGGATCGGGTCCTCGCGGGCCGGGTAGATGTCGAGCACCACCGAGGCGTCGGCGAGGGTCAGCGCCTGGCCCATCTCCTTGCCCAGTTCCTGGGTGCGGGAGAACAGGTGCGGCTGGAAGACGACGAGGATCCGGGCGTCGCCGGCGGCGGCGCGCATGGCCTCCAGGTCCGCGGTCATCTCGGTGGGGTGGTGGGCGTAGGAGTCGATGACCTGGACGCCGGCCGCCTCGCCCTTGAGCTGGAGGCGCCGCTTGACGCCGGTGTAGGCGGCGAGCGCCGGTGCCAGTTCCGCGGCCGGGACGCCGAGGGCGGCGCCGGCGGCGAGCGCGGCGACGGCGTTGAGGGCGTAGTGCCGGCCGGGCACGGAGACGGTGAAGGTCAGCTCCTGCCCGTCGAGCACCACGGTGACCCGGCTCCTGAGCCCCTGCGGGACGATCGACAGCACGCGGACGTCGGCGTCCTCGGCCTCGCCGTAGGTCACCACCCGCACCGCGCCCCCGGCGACGCGCCGGGTCAGCTCCCGGGCGCCCTCGTGGTCGGCGGAGACGACCAGGGTGCCGCCCTCGGTGACGCGGCCGACGAACGTCTCGAAGGACTCGTAGATCTCGTCCATCGAGGCGTAGTTGGCGTGGTGGTCCAGCTCGACGTTGAGGACGATGGCGACCTCGGGCGTGTACTTGTGGAAGCTGCGGTCCGACTCGTCCGCCTCGGCGACGAAGATGTCGCCCTCGCCGTGCAGCGCGTTGGAGCCGGGCGCGTCCAGGTCGCCGCCGATGGCGTACGACGGCTTCAGCCCCAGCTCGGTCAGCGAGACGGCCAGCATCGAGGTGGTCGTGGTCTTGCCGTGCGTCCCGGCCACGGCGATCGGCCGCAGCCCCTCCATGAGCGCGGCCAGCGCGTCGGAGCGGTGCACGACCGGGACGCCCAGCTCGGCGGCGCGGGCCAGCTCCGGGTTGTCGTCGCGGATCGCCGAGGACACGACGACACAGCTCGCGTCGTCGGCGAGGTGCCCGGCGGCGTGGCCGATGTGCACGGTCGCGCCCAGCGCCCGCAGCGCCTCGGCGGTCGCCGACTCCTTGGCGTCGCTGCCGGCCACCTTCGCCCCACGCTGCGCGAGGATCTTGGCGATGCCCGACATCCCGGCGCCGCCGATGCCGATGAAGTGCGGTCGGTCCATGGCGGTAGGAAGGCCGGGTGCCATGCGTTTCTCCCCAGAGACGGTACGAGCTGGAAGCAGCCCTAGCCTATGCGCTCGAGCACCCGCCACCCTGCAAGGGGCGTGGGGCGGCCGACCCGGGGGCGCGGGGCTGCACCGATGTGCGGCTCCGCCGCGTGGGCGCGACGCGCCACCCTCTTCGCGCCCGCCGTCACACGGCACCCCGAACGGCGCTCACCGCCCGGCCCGGCGGAGCGTCTACGCCTTGCTGTGCGAGAAGAGCTTCAGCACCGGCACCCCCACCTTGTGCCGTGCCCGTGAGGCCCAGTCCCGGTGGAAGAACTCCTCCACATAGTGCGGATCGGTCAGCACGATCACCTCGTCCGCGCCCACCTCCGCGACCAGCGACTTCAGCGCGTCCAGCGGATGGTCCTCGACCAGCCGGCCCTCCGCCGCGCTCCCCGCGGAGCGCAACGCCCGCAGGGACACGTCCAGGGCCTGCTGTCCCACGCTGCGCGCCTCCTGCCCCTCCGGCGTCTCCCGCTCGCGCACCGCTTCGTCGAGTTCGCCGAGCGCGATGTCGTCGATGGCCCGCAGCAGCCGGTCCGCCTGCTCGCCGCGCGGCTGGAGCAGTACGTGGAAGGCGACGGGCTCGTCTCCGTGCAAGGTGGTGACGAACTCCACGTCGGCGGAGGTCAGAGCCTTCTCGATCATCAGAACGCTTGTGAACACCAGGCGGCCTCTTCTCCTTGGAGGGCCCGGCAGGGCCCCTGCGGAAACCATCCTTCCCCGTGATCGCACGGGTAGCGCCGGACCGGGTCCACCCGCCGCAAACTAACCGGAACGGCATATTCCGCTACCTTCAGGACCGACGGTAACGACCGAACAGGAATCCGTCCTCCTCCAGCAGGGACGCGAGGGTGAACCGGTGCGGCACCGCGACCGACGGCCCCCCGGCGATGCGCTGGGCGCTGCCCGCGGTGAGCGTCGGCGAGAGGGTCAGGCACAGCTCGTCCAGCACCTCCGCGGCGATCAGCTGGCCGAGCAGCCGGGGGCCGCCCTCGGTGAGCAGCCGCGTGTGGCCGAGGCCGGCCAGGGCCTGGACCGCGCGGGCCGGCTCCACGCCCATGCCCTCGCCGGCGATCAGCACCTGCGCGCCGGCCCGCTCGGCGGCGGCGATCCGGTCGGGGGCGGCCGCGGCCCCGGTCAGGATCATCGTCGGCACCAGCGGCGAGGTGAACAGCGGCAGCGTGAAGTCCAGCTCCAGGCTCGCGGTGACGACGGCGATCGCCGGGACCGGGCCCTGCCCGGCGGCCTTGCGCGCCCCGGCGAACTCCGTCCGCACACGGGCGGGCCGGTACCCCTCCTGCCGCACCGTCTCCGCGCCCACCACCACGACGTCCGCGAGCGCCCGCAGGGTGCCGAAGATCCGCATGTCGGTGGCGCTGGAGATGGGCTGGGAACGGCCCTCGTGCTGGGCGGCGCCGTCGAGGGAGGAGACCATGTTGGCCCGCAGCCACGGCCGCGGGGCACCCTGCGCCGGCTCCGGATAGGCGTAGGCGGCGGCCAGCTCGGCGAGGCTCCACTCCCGGTTCTCCGCGTGGGCGGGAGCGGCCTGGGCGGCGGCGGCTCCCTCCGCTTCCGGGCCCCCGGCCGAGGCCGGAGCTGCTGTCTCTTCGGTCACAGGGAACAGGCGTCGCATGCCGTGCAGTGTGACACGGCGCTTAGCATGAGTAACTGTGTCGTCCTCCTCCACCACCCCCGGATCCAGCCCGCTGCCGGACGCCGGCCCCCTGTCCCTGTGCGCCCGCGAGCCGCACGTCCCCGCGGACCGGCTGGTCGCCGAGATGGTGCCGCCTCCGCGTTTCGACTCGGTCCGCTTCGCCACGTACATCCCGGACCCGGACCAGCCCAGCCAGACCGAGGCCGTCCGGGTGCTGGAGGGCTTCGCGGCCGGGCTCGGCGGGACCCAGGCCGCCGGCAACGGCAAACGCGGCCTCTTCGGTTTCGGCCGGGCCAAGGCGCCCAAGGCCCCCGCGGGCCCGCGCGGGGTGTACCTGGACGGCGGCTACGGCGTCGGCAAGACCCACCTGCTCGCCTCCCTGTGGCACGCCGCCCCGGCCGAGCCGTCCCGCAAGGCCTTCGGCACCTTCGTGGAGCTGACCAACCTGGTCGGCGCGCTCGGCTTCCAGCAGACGGTGCGGACGCTGTCCGGGCACAGCCTGCTGTGCATCGACGAGTTCGAGCTGGACGACCCGGGCGACACGGTGCTCGTGTCGACGCTGCTCGGCAAGCTGGTCGAGGCGGGCGTGGCGCTCGCCGCCACCTCCAACACACTGCCCGGCAAGCTGGGCGAGGGCCGCTTCGCCGCCGCCGACTTCCTGCGCGAGATCCAGGGCCTGTCGGCCCACTTCCGCACGCTGCGCATCGACGGCGAGGACTACCGCCACCGCGGCCTGCCCGAGGCACCGGCGCCCTTCTCCGACGAGGAGGTCATGAAGACGGCCTTCGCCACCGAGGGCGCCTCGCTGGACGACTTCCCGCACCTGCTGGAGCACCTGGCGAGGGTGCACCCGAGCCGGTACGGCGCGCTGACCGACGGGCTGCGGGCGGTGTGCCTGACCGGTGTCCGGCCGGTGCCGGACCAGTCGACGGCGCTGCGGCTGGTGGTCCTCGCGGACCGGCTCTACGACCGCGAGGTCCCGGTGCTGGCCTCGGGCCTGCCGTTCGACAAGCTGTTCAGCGAGGAGATGCTGAACGGCGGCTACCGCAAGAAGTACTTCCGCGCGATATCCCGGCTCACCGCGCTGGCCCGCGACGCGAAGGGTCTGCTCGGCGCCTAGCCGTCACCCGGGCGTCCAATAGTCGATCAAAACACGCGGGTCAAGGGCTGGTTCACGCCACGCCACCCGCACTTTTCACGCTGTCTTGGGCGCGTAACGTTCGGTTAACCCTGCAAAGGCCTCCGCCGGGTTAACGTGTTTCTTGACCATCCATTGACCAACCCTTGGTCTGGACAAGAAACGTGAATGCGGTGGAGGGGGGCTCATGTTCCGAGGTACAGCCGTCCGGAGCCTGCTCACCCTCCTCGGCGCCGCACTGCTGGCGTTCCAACTCTTCACTCCCACGGGAACCTTCGCACCCGCGCATACGTTCCGTCAGGCCTTGACCAAGGCCCAGACCGGAATCACTACCTCCGCGCTCCCGGTGCGCGAGGGCACGGACAAGGTCCGCGCCCCCAGCTGCCCGGGCGACCCCCTGGGAGCCCCGCACGTCCGCGACCGGCAGCGCTGCCCGGCGTCCTGCTGCTGCCAGGAACGCGGCCCCATATCCGGCCGGACGGCCGGAGCGGACCCGTCGGCACCCTCCGAGGTCCGGCACCGCCCCACTCCCAGAGCCTCCAGAGCCCACACCCCGGCAGCGCTCCAGGTCTTCCGCTGCTGAGAGCCGGCTGCTCTCTCTCCCCCCCAACCGTTGTTCAAGTCCGACGCGCCAGGCAGGCGCGCCAGGAGGAACTCATACCCATGCAGCCCCTCATCGACAACGCCCGTACCTTCGGACAGCGCCCTGAGGAGTTCGCCAAGCTCGCCGAAGGCCAGTCCCCGCAGGTGCTGTTCATCACCTGCTCCGATTCCCGGGTCGTCCCGGCCCTGATCACGGGCGCCCGCCCCGGCGAGCTGTTCGAGCTGCGCACCGCGGGCAACATCGTCCCGCCCTACGTCTCCGAGCACCCCACCAGCGAGGCGGCCACCATCGAGTACGCCGTGGAGGTGCTCGGCGTCCGCGACATCGTGGTCTGCGGCCACTCGCACTGCGGCGCCGTCGGCGCACTGGTGCGCGGGGACGACCTGACCGCCGTACCGGCCGTGCGGGACTGGCTGGCCTCCGCCACCCCGCGCCCGGCCGGTGCGGCCGAGGACCCGGAGGTCGCCGAGGGCGTGCAGTCCCATGTCCTGACCCAGCTGCTGCGGCTGCGCTCGTACCCGTGCGTGGAGCGGAAGCTGGCGGAGGGTCAGCTCGACCTGCACGCCTGGTACTACGAGGTGCACACCGGCGCCGTACGGACGCACCGCCCGCAGACCGACACCTTCGAGTCCCTGTGAGCGCGCCGATGACCGACAACCGCACACTCATATCCCGTTTCCCCCACCTCAAAGAGGACTTCGCCGCCTCCCTGGTGGTCTTCCTGGTCGCGCTGCCGCTGTGCGTGGGCGTGGCCGTCGCCTCCGGGGTGCCGGCCGAACTCGGCCTGGTCACCGGCATCGTGGGCGGCATCGTCACCGGGCTGATGCGCGGCAGCAGCCTGCAGGTTTCCGGTCCGGCGGCCGGCATGACCGTGCTCGTCTTCGAGGCGGTCAAGGAGTTCGGCCTGCCGGTGCTCGGCGTGATCGTGCTCGCCGCCGGAGTGCTCCAGGTCACCATGGGCCTGTTCCGGCTGGGCCGTTACTTCCGCGCCATCTCCGTCTCCGTCGTGGAGGGCATGCTGGCCGGTATCGGCCTGGTCATCATCGCCGGGCAGCTGTACCCGGCGCTGGCGGCCAAGGCGCCCGACTCCGGCCTGGACAAGATCCTCCAGCTGCCCGGCGCGTTCCTCGACGCCCCCGGCGACACCGACGCCCTGGCCTCCCTCGCGGTGGCCGGGGGCACGATCGCGGTGCTGCTGCTGTGGAAGCGCACCCCGGCGAAGGTGCGCGCGGTACCCGGCCCGCTCGCCGCGGTGGGACTCGCCACGCTGGCCGCGTTCGCGCTGGACCTGCCGGTGGCCACCGTGGAGGTGCGGGGCCTGCTCGGCTCGGTCCAGCCGCCGCCGCTGAGCGCCTTCGGCGAGCTGGCCGGCGTCGGGCTGCTGGGCACGATCGTCGCGTTCACCCTGATCGCCTCCGCCGAGTCGCTGTTCAGCGCGGCGGCCGTGGACCGGCTGCACTCCGGTCCGCGCACCCAGTACAACCGGGAGCTCGTCGCCCAGGGCGCCGGCAACATGGTGTGCGGGGTGCTCGGCGCGCTGCCGATGACCGCGGTGATCGTGCGCAGCGCGGCCAACGTCCAGGCGGGCGCCCGTACGAAGGCCTCCCGGGTGCTGCACGGCGTCTGGCTGCTGCTGTTCGCGGCGCTGCTGCCCGGCGTGCTGGCCTACATCCCGATCCCGGCCCTCGCGGGCATCCTGATCCACGCGGGTGCCAAGCTGGTGCCGCTCCGGGCGCTGTCCGTGCTGTGGCGCGAGCACCGCGGGGAGGCGCTGGTGCTGGCCGCCACGGCCGTCTCCATCGTGGCGGTCAGCATGTTCGAGGGCGTGCTCATCGGCCTCGCGCTGGCGGTGGTCAAGACCGCCTGGGAGGCCTCGCACGTCAAGCTGGAGGTCGTGGACAAGGGCGCCGGCCCGGTGGAGGCACACCTGTCCGGGAACGCCACCTTCCTGCGGCTGCCGAAGATCCTGGACAGCCTGGAGTCGCTGCCCCAGGACCGCCCGGTCCGGCTCGACCTGTCGGGGCTGCACCACCTGGACCACGCCTGCCGTACCGCCCTGGACAACTGGGCCGCACGGCACAGCGCGGTCGGCACGGAGCCGGTCAAGCTGGTCACAGCGGCCTGAGTGCCCGCCCGTGGGGCCGGGACGCGGAGAACTCTCGGCATCCCGGCCCCACGGGCCTATCGTGGCAACAGCAGACAAAGCGGCCTCTGGGTGAGGAGGTCACCATGGTCGAGGACCTTGTGGTGGCCGTGGCGGCGGCGGGCTCCGCCGGTCTTGTGTACCTGGCGGCGGCGGCCCGGGTGGTCAAGCAGTACGAACGCGGTGTGCTGTTCCGCCTCGGCCGGGTCGCCGGTGAGGTGCGGTCGCCCGGCCTGAACCTGATCGTTCCCTTCGTGGACCGGCTGCAGAAGGTCAACATGCAGATCGTGACCCTGCCGATCCCGGCCCAGGAGGGCATCACCCGGGACAACGTCACCGTCCGGGTGGACGCGGTGGTCTACTTCCGGGTGGTCGACGCGACGAGCGCCCTGCTGAAGGTCGAGGACTACAAGTTCGCGGTCTCGCAGATGGCGCAGACCTCGCTGCGGTCCATCATCGGCAAGAGCGATCTGGACGACCTGCTGTCCAATCGCGAGAAGCTGAACCAGGGCCTGGAACTGATGATCGACAGCCCGGCGGTGGGCTGGGGCATCCAGGTCGACCGGGTCGAGATCAAGGACGTGTCCCTGCCGGACACCATGAAGCGGTCGATGGCCCGCCAGGCCGAGGCGGACCGCGAGCGCCGGGCCCGGATCATCAACGCGGACGCCGAGCTCCAGGCCTCCAAGAAGCTCGCCGAGGCCGCCCAGCAGATGGCCGACACACCGGCCGCGCTCCAGCTGCGGCTGCTGCAGACGGTGATGGCGGTGGCGGCCGAGAAGAACTCCACCCTGGTCCTGCCCATCCCGGTGGAGCTGCTGCACTTCCTGGAGCGGGGCGGGCAGCAGCCGGGGCTGCCGGAGCAGGAGCGGGATCCGGCCGCGCACCCCGACGGCGGACCGCACCCCGACTGACGGGCACGCACCGCACCCCGACTGACGGGCACGCACCGCCCCGCGACTGACGGGCACCCGGAGCCACCCCGACCCGGACCGAAGGAGCACCCGTGCCGAAGAAGCCGGCCAGGAAGCACGAGGAGCCGCTTCGGGACCTGCTGCGCCTCCCACCGGGCGAGCGGATCGAGCTGTCCGGGTACGACGCCCGGGCCACCCCCGGAGCCCCGGACGGCAAGCAGGCGGCGCTGACGGACACCGAACGCATGGGCAAGCACCTGGCCCGGCTCCAGGAGCGGCTCTGGGCGGCGGGCACCGCGGGCGACCGCCGCCGGGTGCTGCTCGTGCTGCAGGGCATGGACACCAGCGGCAAGGGCGGCACGGTCAAGCACGTGATCGGCCAGCTCAATCCGTCCGGCTGCCGGATCAGGGCGTTCGCGGCGCCCACCGAGGAGGAGCGGCGGCACGACTTCCTGTGGCGGGTGCGGCAGGCGCTGCCGGAGCCCGGCGAGATCGGCATCTTCGACCGCTCGCACTACGAGGACGTGCTCATCGCCCGCGTCCGGCACCTGGCCCGGCCCGCCGAGATCGGCAGCCGCTACGGCCTGATCAACGACTTCGAACGCACTCTCGCCGAGGACGGCGTCACCCTCGTCAAGTGCTTCCTGCACATCTCCTACGACGAGCAGCGGCGCCGCCTGCTGCGCCGCCTGGACCGACCCGACAAGCACTGGAAGTTCGACCCGGCCGACATCGGCGAACGCGCCCTGTGGCCCGCCTACCAGGAGGCGTACGAGCTGGCCCTGGAGCGCTGCGCGGCCCCGTACGCGCCCTGGTACGTGGTCCCGGCGGACCGCAAGTGGTACCGCAACTGGGCGGTCAGCCGGCTGCTGCTGGAGCAGCTGCGGGAGCTGGACCCGCGGTATCCGGAGGCGGACTTCGACGTGGCGGAGTGCCGCGAGCGGCTGCTGGAGCAGAGCTGAGCCGCCGGCGCCGGCAGACGTGGGCCGGGCCGTCCGGGGTACCCGGCGGGCATGCGCGAACAGCGGAAGGTCACCGATTCGTACTGGCTGCAGACCGCCCCCGGGCCGTCCCATCCCGCCCTGGACGGGGACCTCGTCGTGGACGTGGCCGTCGTCGGCGCGGGCATGGCCGGGCTGAGCACCGCGCACGAGCTGGCCCGGGCCGGGCGGCGGGTGGCGGTGCTGGAGGCCGGGCGGGCCGTGGCCGGGGTCACCGGCTACACCACCGCCAAGCTGACCGCCCAGCACACCCTGGTCTACGACCGGCTACGGCGCACCCGGGGACCCGAGGGGGCGCGGCTGTACGCCCGTTCGCAGACCGAGGCGATCGAGCACGCGGCGGCGCTGGTGGCCGAGCTGGGCGTCGACTGCGAGTGGGAGACCAGGGACGCCTACACCTACGTCCGGGACCGGTCGCGGGTGGACGAGGTGCGCGCGGAGGCGGAGGCCGCCCGGGAGGCGGGGCTGCCGGCCTCGTTCACCACGGAGACCGGGCTGCCGTTCCCGGTGGCGGGAGCGGTCCGGGTGACCGGGCAGGCACAGTTCCACCCGGTCAAGTACCTGCGGGCGCTCACCGCCGATCTGCTCGCGCACGGCGGCCAGGTGTTCGAGCACACCCGGGTCACCGGTCTGACGGAGGGCGAGCCGTGCCGGCTGACGACCGAGGGGGGCGCCACGGTGACCGCCCGGGATGTCGTCGTCGCCACCCACTACCCGGTGTTCGACCGGGCCCTGCTGTTCGCCCGGCTGTCCCCGCGCCGGGAGCTGGTGGTCGCCGGTCCGCTGGGCGACGGACCGGATCCGCACGGGATGTACATCACGCCGGACGAGAACACCCGCTCGGTGCGTACGGCGCCCTATGGCCCGGACGGGCAGCGGCTGCTCGTGGTCACCGGGGAGCACTTCACGCCCGGCACCGGCGATCCGCAGGCCGGCTTCGACCGGCTCGCCGGCTGGGCGGAGGTGCACTTCCCGGGGGTGACCCTGGACCATGCCTGGGCGACCCAGGACAACGAGTCCACCGACACCGTCCCGCTGGTCGGCCCGCTGCACCCGGGTGCCCGGCACGCCTACGTCGTCACCGGCTTCGGCGGCTGGGGCCTGAGCGGCGGGATCATGGGCGGGCTGCTGCTGACCGCGCTGATCACCGGCCGGGACTGCGCGTGGCGGGAGCTGTACGACCCGCGCCGGCTGAAGTCGGTGGTGCGCGAGGCGCCGTCGCTGCTGAAGACGCAGGCCGAGGTGGCCCGGCACTTCGTCGGCGACCGGCTGAAGCCGCCGGCCTCGGTGGCCGACCTGGCCCCGGGCGACGGCGCGGTGGTCCGCTCCGGCTCCGCCCGGCTCGCGGTCCACCGCGACGAGGCGGGCGCCCTGCACGCCGTGTCGGCCCGCTGCACCCACCTGGGCTGCCTGGTCTCCTTCAACCGCGCCGAACGCGCCTGGGAGTGCCCCTGCCACGGCTCGCGCTTCGCCGTCGACGGCACGGTGCTCCAGGGACCGGCCGTCAAACCCCTGGAGCGGCGCGAACTGGAGTGACGGGAGCGCGGGTCGCCGCCGCCGCGCGGGTGACCGTACCGCCGTGTCGCGGGCCGAAATAATCACATAAACAGACATTCAGCTTTATGTTCGCACGGTGATCCCACACGTACGCTCCATCACCGTCGTCTGCGTCCTGGGCGCGGCGCTCACCGCCTGCGGCGCTGCGGGCAGTGGGCGCCCGTCCGCCTCCTCGTCCCCAGCCGGTCCGCCCGTGCTCGCGCCGGGCCCCGGCGGGCTGACCCCGGTCTTCGAGCACGGTCCGCGCACCCGGGGCAAGACGGTCGCGCTCACCTTCGACGCCGACATGACCGCCGACCAGGGGCCCCGCGCGGCCTCCGGCGAGCACTTCGACAACCCCGGTCTGATCGGCGCCCTGCGTGAGCTGAAGGTGCCGGCGACCGTGTTCATGACCGGCCGGTGGGCCGACCAGTACCCGGCCCAGGCCCGCGACCTGGGCCGGGACCCGCAGTTCGAGGTGGCCAACCACTCCTGGAGCCACTACGCCTTCACCGCCGACTGCTACGGCCTGCCGACCGTCGACGCCGACGGGATGCGGGCCGACGTCCAGCGCGCCTACACCTCCCTGCGCAAGGCGGGCGTGCCGAAGGCGATGCCCTACTTCCGCTTCCCCGGCGGCTGTTACGATCAGCGGGCGCTGCGCGCGCTGAGCGGGCTCGGGGTGACCGCCGTGCAGTGGGACGTGGTCAGCGGGGACGCCTTCGCCACGGACGCCGACGCGGTGGTCAGACAGGTGCTCGACGGGGTCAAGCCGGGGTCGGTGGTCGTCATGCACTGCACCCGCAGCGCCGCCCCGACCACCGAGCAGGTCGTGCGCAGGGTCGTACCGGAACTGCGGGAGCGCGGCTACCGGTTCGTGAAGGTCTCGGAACTGATCGGCCAGGCGGGCACGGGCCGCTGACGTCCTACGCTGAAGGCATGAGCGACGAGGACTACTGCACGATCGTCGAGACGGTGAAGCCGGCGAAGGCCGACGGTCCGCCGTACGCGGACTGCGTGCTGTGCCGGGAGCCGACGGAGTACCCCGAGTCGTACAAGGGCATCACGCTGTGCCCGGTCTGCGAGTGGCAGGAGGCCCAGCGCACGGCCTGCTCAGGGTGAGCGGCGCGAGACGAGCCGGCCGGTCGCGGCGAACGCGGCCGCGGTGAGCAGGGCCGCGGCCGCCAACGGCAGCAGCGGCACCGGTGCCCGGCCGGTCTGCGAGCCGGTCACCAGGCCGCTGACCGCCGCCTGCGCCGGGGAACCGGCCGACACCACCGCCAGCAGCGCGCCCAGCAGCATCGCCGACACCGCGCGGCCGGTGGAGCGCAGCACCGGCCGGTTGGTGAGCGCGCCGACGGCCGTACCCAGCAGGGCGCAGGCGAGGACGGCGGGCAGTCCCGCGGCGGCGGCGCGGAGCCGGGGGACGTGGATCCGGTGGCCGTTGCTCGCCGGGTCGCTGACCAGCGTCACCACCACGGTGGCCGCCACCCCGAGCAGTGCGGCGACGAGCAGTGCGGTGAGCAGACAGGCGAGGTGTGCCCGGACGGGGCCGCGGGCAGCGGCGACGCAGGCCCGGGCCGCGGGCGGCTCGCCGGTGACACAGATCCGTACCAGCCAGGCGGCCACCGGGAGCAGACCGGCGGCCGTGTAACCGAGCGAGTCCAGCACCGGCTGGCCGCTCTGCACGCCGACGCCGAGGAACGCGACGTACAGGATCACCGGGGGCAGCCAGCGCTGGGAGCGCAGCAGCAGGTCGGCGTGGTAGCGCAGCAGCGCGGTCATGGGCAGCTTCCGGGGTCGGCGGACGGCGGACTGGCGGGCGGTTCGACGCGCACCACGTGCCAGGGCGGGCGGGCCGTGAGCAGGGCGCGCAGCAGGATGTCGGAGTGGGAGGCCGGCACGGCGAGCCGGTGGCTGCCCGGGGCCGTCTCCTCGGCGGAGACGGCGACCCGCACCGCGTCCGGCGGCAGCTGCCCGCCCGGCGCCCCCTGCACGGTGACGAGCGTGACCGGTCCGGCCGGCCGGGTCCGGTCGCCGGTACGGCGTTCCAGGCCTCCGCCGGTCACCGCGTAGGTCGCGTCCGGCGCCCCGGCGAGCCGGCGCGGGTCGTGGTCCACGAAGACCACGGCACCCCCGGCGGCCGCCCGCTCGGCCACCGCCCGCTCCAGCTCGCCCCGCGCCGCCGTGTCGAGGCCGGTCCAGGCCTCGTCCAGCACCAGCAGTTCCGGGTCGCCCAGCAGGGCCTGGGCCACGGCGACCTTCTGGCTGCTGCCCTTGGACAGCCGCGCCATCGGCGTACCGGCGTGCGCGCCCGCGCCGAACCGCTCCAGCCAGGTGGCCGCGGCGCGTGCGGCGGCCCTTCGGCCGAGGCCGTGGACGGTGCCGAGGTGGGTCAGGTAGCCGGCGGCCGTGAAGGGCAGGGCGGACGGGAACCGCTCCGGCACGTACGCGGTGCGCGGGCGGCCGGTGATCCGGCCCTCGCTGGGCGCGTCGAGCCCCGCGAGCAGCCGCAGCAGAGTGGACTTCCCGGTGCCGTTCGCCCCTTCGATCCGGGTGAGGGTGCCGGGGGCTATGACGAGGTCGACACCCCGCAGCACCCAGGGGCCGCGGATGCCGTAACGGCGGCCCACGGCGGTCAGGCGCAGGTCACTGTCCATGGAGGTCATTGTGTGGGCCGGGGGGGTCGGGTGCAGGGGGCCGTTCCGGTACGGCGGCCGCGGCCGGGCGCCGCTCAACGGGCCATGCCCCGGCCCAGTTCGGCCGCCCTGGCACGCACCGCCGCAGCCCAGGGTCCGCCGTCCTCGGGCGGGGCGGACACCCCGGTGGCCGAGACCTGCACGTCGGACAGGGGGCCGTCCGGGAAGGCTTCGAGCCGGCCCCAGTCGATGTCGATCCCGGCGCGCTCGGCGAGGGCGACGACGGTGCCGACGAAGCCTTCGGAGAGGGCCAGGACGACGGTGTGGCCGGTCCGCCGGTGCCGGGCGAGCAGGGCGTGCACGAAGGCCCCGAAGACAGCCGGATCGATCTGGCACTCATCGTTCCGCATCGGCCCGATGCCGGACGGCAGCTCCAGTTCGGCCTCGAAGACCTCCACCTGCCGCTGGAAGAGCCGCGACGCCCCGTTGGACGGATTCCACAGCGTCTCGTCCCCCATGTCGAAGTACTGGCTCACCGCGCCCCCTCACGTCCGCTCACTCGGTCAAGAGGGCCGAGCGTGCCGGCCGGTTCACCGGCGTCGCCGGAATTTCCCGCGCGCGCCCCGCGCGTTGATCGGTGCGGTCGCGGCTTCGTAGGCTGGGCGCCCGTGAGCCACGTTCCAGCCCCCACCGCCGACAGTCCCTTCCGGTCCGCACGCAGCCCCCGCGACGAGGCACCCCAGTTCGTGCTGCCGCTCGTCGTACGCATCGAGCGCAGCGCACCGCCTGCCCGCACCGACGCGCTGGAGACGGCGGCCCGGGCCGTGCTCGTCCTGCTCGGCGACGACCGGACGCAGGGCGACGGCGAGTGGGCCGAGGCCGTGCGGAACTGGGAGGACGCCCGCATCCGCAAGGTGGTCCGGCGGGCCCGCGGCGCCGAGTGGCGGCGCGCCGGGACACTGCCCGGGATCACGGTGACCGGCAGCTCCGCGGAGGTCCGCGTCTTCCCCCCGATCCCCCTGGACGGCTGGCCCAAGGACCTGGCCAGGCTCCAGGTGTCGGGCACCGAACTCGACGACCCCGAGCCGCCCCTCCCCGCCGACCCGGCCGCCGGGCCGGTGCTCTGGCTCAACCCGGAGCTGGAGATGTCGGCCGGCAAGGCGATGGCCCAGGCCGGCCACGGGGCCCAACTGGCCTGGTGGGCCCTGTCCCCCGCGGAGCGCACCGCGTGGCGCGACGCGGGCCACCCACTCGCCGTCCGCACGGCCGACCCGGCCGACTGGCCCCGGCTCACCGCCGGCGGCCTGCCGGTGGTGCGGGACGCCGGCTTCACGGAGATCGCTCCGGGGTCCTGCACGGTCGTCGCCGATCACCCCGCGCTGCGCTAGGCGGTCGGCCGGAACCTCAAATGTTGCTCTGAACGCGTCAGGGTGGGGGTTCGCGGGCGGCCGACGGGGCCATACCCCCGTCACTCGGCGCAGGAGCGCGGGGCGAGGAGGGGGGAAGCGGCATGCGGCGACTGGGGACCGGGATCGGGTGGCGGCCGGAGATCGCGGACGCTGTGGAGGCGATGCCGGGCATCGACTGGGTGGAGGTCGTGGCGGAGAACGTCTGCCCCGGCCACCTTCCCGAGTCGCTGCTGCGGCTGCGCGAGCGCGGTGTGACGGTGGTCCCGCACGGTGTCTCCCTCGGCCTCGGCGGTGCCGACCACCCCGACGAGGGGCGGCTGACGGCGCTCGCCGAGCGGGCGGAGGCCCTCGGCTCGCCGCTGGTCACCGAGCACATCGCCTTCGTCCGGGCGGGCGGCGCGCTCACCGCCTCCCCGGGTCTGGAGGCCGGCCACCTGCTGCCCGTGCCGCGGACCCGGGACGCCCTGGACGTGCTGTGCGAGAACGTCCGTATCGCCCAGGAGGCGCTGCCGGTGCCGCTGGCGCTGGAGAACATCGCCGCGCTGTTCTCCTGGCCGGACGAGGAGCTGACCGAGGGGCAGTTCCTGTCCGAGCTGGTCGAGCGGACCGGCGTACGGCTGCTGATCGACGTGGCCAACCTGCACACCAACCACGTCAACCGGGGCGAGGACCCGGCCGAGGCGCTGGCCGCGCTGCCCCTGGAGGCGATCGCCTACGTCCATGTCGCGGGCGGCTTCGAGCGCGACGGCGTCTGGCACGACAGCCACGCGCACCCCGTGCCGGGCCCGGTCCTCGACATCCTGACCGGTCTCGCCGCCCGGGTGGCGCCGCCCGGGGTGCTCCTGGAGCGGGACGAGAACTTCCCCGGACCGGGCGAGCTGGAGCGGGAGCTGGACGCCGTCCGGGAGGCGGTGGCGGCCGGGCGCGGGCGCGCGGCGGAGCCTGCGGTGGGGGGTACGGCGGTGAGGGGGGCCGTCGGTGCCGGGGCCAGGGGCGTCGGCGTGCTGGCGCGGCCGGTGGCCGGGGCGCGCGAGCGGGTGGCGGTGGCCCAGACCGCCGTGCTGTCCGCCCTGGTGGCGGGGACACCGGTGCCGGAGGGGTTCGACCGGGTGCGGATGGGGGTGCAGGCGCGGGCGCTCGCGGCCAAGCGGGCGGGGGTGGTGGCCAAGGTGGCGCCCGAGCTGCCGGTGATCCTGGGGGCGGGGTACCGGGAGGCGTTCCTGGAGTACGCGCGGCAGCGGCCGATGCGCGGCGGGTACCGGCAGGACGCGCTGGACTTCGCCGGGCACCTGCTGAAGCTGGGGCGGGCGGGGGACGCGGGGTCCCTCCGGGAGCTGCGCGAGTGGTGGCTGGACCGCTCGGGCCCGGCGCCCCGCAAGCGGGGCTTCGCGGCCCGGGTGCTGCGGCGCCGGGCCTGAGGGAGTGCCCGGGCCGGTGGTCGTCCGCGCCGACGGGGTGCCGTCCGTCCGCGGCCCGCAGGCCGCGCGGGCACGGCCACGGCCGACGCACTGCGGTTCACCGGGGGCACGGCGAACCGCGCGACCGGCCACGGTGCACCGGTGGTCGCCGACGGGACCGCAACCGCCCCGCCGGCCCGCGAACGGCCACCGCCCACCCGCGCGCGGAACCCGGCCCCCGTCCCCCAGTAATATGCCAACCCCGCACCCATCCCCAGCACATCCCCGGCGTGCGGTGCAGGAGGCACCATGCGACCGCGTCCACCGATCAACGGCCGTGGCATATTCAGCGGCACCGGTCTCGTCATCACCGCCCTGGCGGCCACGGTCGTCGCGCTGCTGGTCCCGCTCTGGTCGTACGCCGGCCGGCAGGACCCGGCGAGCGCGAACGTGCTGAGCGCCCAGACGGTGACGACGCCGTACGGCCCGTTGTCGGCGCAGGACCGGGACTTCGTCACCAAGGTCCGGCTGGCCGGGCTGTGGGAGCTGCCCGCCGGGGAGCTGGCGCAGCGCAAGGGGACGACACCGGCCGTCCGCACGGCCGGGCAGCACCTCGTCGACGGCCACACCTCCCTGGACGCGCACGTCCGCACGGTCGCCACCCAGCTCGGCCTGGCCCTGCCCAACGAGCCGAACGAGCAGCAGAAGCAGTGGCTCGCCGCCCTGAACGCGGCCGACGGGCAGGACTTCGACCGCCGGTTCGCCGGCCTGCTGCGGCTCGCGCACGGCCGGGTGTTCTCCCTGGTCGCGCAGGTCCGGGCCGGCACCCAGAACTCCCTGGTCCGTGATCTTGCCGACGACGCCAACGCGACGGTGCTGGACCACATCAAGGTCCTGGAGGCGACGGGGTACGTCGACTTCGCCGTACTGGCCGAGGACCTGGCGGCCTCCGCGACCCCGGTGCCGACCCCGCCGCAGGTCGACCCGAGTGCCGCCGTACCGGTCACGCCGTCGCCGGGCGAGACCTACTCCCTGCCGCCCGCCGCCGCGAGCCCGCCGCCGGCGACGAGCAGCCCCTGACCGCCCCGGACGGCCACGGACCAGCCCGGGAAACGGAACGTCACATACCAGCAACAGTCCGTCCGGATGATGAAAGGGCATGGCGTTCGCCCAGTCCTCTGGCATACAAACACGTCATGTTCTGGGTCCTTCTCCTGCTCCTGGCCTGGGCTTTCGCCGGGTCCGCCTGCACCCGGCTGTGCCTGGCGGCCGTCCGCGCGGCAGCCGTGGACGCACCCGGTGCGCCGGCGGACGGGGAGCGCGGTCTCACGCTGTACGAGGCGGCCTTCCTCTCCGGCGGCCCCGCACGGGTCGCCGATGTGACGCTCGTCTCCATGGCCCGCCAGCGCCGGCTGCTGCTCGCGCACACCGGCTGGGCCACGGTCGTGGACCCGTGGGGCCGTGACGAGATGGAGCAGTCCGTCATAGGGGCCATAGGGCCCGAGGGACAGTCGCGGATCGCTCCGGTACGGGCGCGGGCGGCCGGCGCGGAGGCCGTACGGCGGCTCGCGGACGGGCTGGTGCGCGCCGGTCTCGCGGTGCCGGAGGGCGCGGCCACGACCGTGGGTGCCGCCGTCCGCCAGGTGCGGGCCGCCGCACTGGCCGTCGCCCTGCTGGGCGTGACCGCGCTGCTGCTGCCCATCGAGACCGGCACACCGCGCCCGCTGGTGGGCGCCTGGTTCGCCCTGCCCCTCACGCTGACGCTCAGCTGCCTGGCCATCGCCCGGTTCGAGGTGCACCCGTACTCGCGCTGGGCCTCCCCGGCCGGGCAGCGGCTGCTGAGCGCGCTGGCCGGCAGGCCGGCCGGCGACGAGCGGTCGTTCCTCACCTCCGTCGCCGTACGCGGCGTCCGCGCCATCGGCGAACCGGAACTGCGCGCGGCCTTCACCCACCGCGACCAGCCCTGGCGGGAGTGAGGCGGCTTCCGGGGGCGCACGGGGGGCATTGACGCCGACACCGGCCGGGTGGTGCTTGCCTTCCTCCACAGCCGGACGAAACATCCCTTGTGTGGTCGCCGCGCCGTGGCAGCCGTGCCATCGCCGCCGCACCGAAGGGATACGCGATGAAAGCTGCCGCTCTCTGCTCGGCCGCCGGTTCCTTGCTCCTGACCTCACTGGCCGCGGCCCCGGCGGGCGGCGCACCCGGCACCCCGGGCGGCGCGGGTGCCCCCGGCACGGCCGAGCTGCGCGGCACCGCGGTCGCCGTGGCGCGTGCCCGGGCGGCCGGGGTCGACTTCGGTCCGTGCGCCGCCGCCGACCTGCCGGAGCCGCCGGCCGATGTGCGGTGCGGCACGGTGACGGTCCCGCTGGACTACGCCCGCCCGGACGGCCGGCAGATCCGGCTGACGGTCAGCCGGGCCCCGGCCACTCAGAAGGATCCGCACAACAGCAAGCGGAAGGTTCCCCGGCAGGGCGCCCTGGTCTACAACCCGGGCGGCCCGGGCGCCTCCGGCATGTACTTCCCGCTGATCGGCGCGGTCCCGGAGTGGAAGCGGATCGCCGCCGCCTACGACCTGATCGGCTACGCCCCGCGCGGGGTGGGCCGTTCCGCGCCGCTGTCCTGCGAGGACCCCGCGCGCTTCTTCAAGGCACCCACCGCGTCCCCGGTGCATCCGTCGGAGGCGTACAAGCGGCAGCGGGTCGACCAGGCGAAGGCGTACGCGCGCGGCTGCGTCCAGCGCTCCGGGACCGCGATCCGCTTCTACAACTCGCTCAACAACGCCCGGGACCTGGACGTGCTGCGGGCCGCGCTGGGCGAGGACCGGCTGACCTTCGTCGGGGCGTCGTACGGCAGCTACTTCGGCTCGCTGTACGCGGCGATGTTCCCCTCGCACGTGCGCCGCATGGTGCTGGACTCGGCGGTGAACCCGGACCCGCAGAAGATCTGGTACCGCAGCAACCTGGACCAGTCGGCGGCGTTCGAGGAGCGCTGGGCGGACTTCCGGGACTGGATCGCCCGGCACCACGACGTGTACGGGCTCGGCGCCACGCCCGCGGCGGTGCAGCGCAGCTACGACACCGCGCGCGAGCGGCTGACCGCGAAGGCGGCGGGCGGCAAGGTCGGCCCCGGCCAGTTGCAGAAGGCCTTCCTGACGGCCGGGTACTACGACGACTTCTGGCCGGGCCGGGCCGAGGCCCTGTCGGCGTATCTGCACGGCGACCCGGGTCCGCTGGTCCGGCTGGCCGCGCCGAGCCCGGAGACGGCCGCCGAGGCGGAGAACGGCAGCGCGGTGTACACGGCCGTGGAGTGCAACGACGCGCCGTGGCCGACGGACTTCGCGGTGTGGGACCGCGACAACACCCGGCTCGCCCGGGTGGCGCCCTTCGAGACCTGGGACAACGCGTGGATGAACCTGCCGTGCGCCTACTGGCCGGTGTCCCGGCAGCAGCCGCTGGACGTGCGGACCGGGCCCGGTGAGCTGCCGCCGGTGCTGATCCTGGCCGCCGAGCGGGACGCCGCCGCGCCGTACCAGGGGGCCCTGGAGACGAACCGGCGGCTGGCCGGCTCGGTGCTGGTGACCGAGCGGGACGCGGGCACGCACGGCATCGCGGGCGGGCCCAACAGGTGCGTCAACGGGCACCTGGAGGCGTACCTGCTGGAGGGCCGCGTTCCGGCGCGGCACGCGTCGTGCGCGCCGCGCCCCGAACCGCCGGCCTCCGGCGGTCCGGCCGACGAGGGGGGTCGCCGGGACGCGCTCAAGGGCAAGGGCGAGCGGCGCTAGGCACCCCCGTGGCCGGGCCCCTTCGGGGCGCTGTCAGGCGAGGTCCGCCACCAGTTCGCCGATGTCCTTGCGGCGGCCCGTGAAGAACGGGATCTCCTCGCGGACGTGCATCCGGGCCTCGGAGCCGCGCAGGTGACGCATGAGGTCGACGATGCGGTACAGCTCGTCGGCCTCGAAGGCCAGGATCCACTCGTAGTCGCCGAGGGAGAACGAGGCGACCGTGTTGGCGCGCACGTCGGGGAAGCCACGGGCCATCTTGCCGTGGTCGGCGAGCATGCGGCGGCGGTCCTCGTCGGGCAGCAGGTACCAGTCGTAGGAGCGCACGAAGGGGTAGACGCTCACGTAGTTCCGGGGCGTCTCGTCGGCCAGGAACGCCGGGATGTGCGAGCGGTTGAACTCCGCCGGGCGGTGCAGCGCCATGTTCGACCAGACCGGCTCCAGCGCACGGCCCAGCCTGGTGCGGCGGAAGAGGTTGTACGCCTCCTGGAGCTGGTCGCTGGTCTCGGCGTGCCACCAGATCATCAGGTCGGCGTCGGCGCGCAGACCGGAGAGGTCGTAGGTGCCGCGGACCGTCACGTCCTTCGCGGCGAGCTGGTCGAACAGCTCCTGGACCTCGTCGGCGTAGCCCGCGCGGTCCGCCGGCAGCACGTCCTTCAGCTTGAAGACCGACCAGAGGGTGTAGCGGATGACCTCGTTGAGGTCCTTGGCCAGCTTGCCCTTGTTCGGGATCCTGCCGGACTCGGTGGTGGGGGCGTCGTCACTCATGGTCCCTATTCTCCCGCTCCGCCGTGCAGGCTCTGCACCGGGTTGGCCGTCAGCTCCGCCACCCCTGACGGATCACCGGCCAGCTGGTCCACGGCGGCGTGGGCGCTCGCGATGCACGCGGGGATGCCGACGCCGTCGTACGGGGCGCCGCACACCGCGAGACCCGGGACCTTGGCGACCTGCTCGCGGATGCGGGCCACGCGCGCGTGGTGCCCGACGGGGTACTGGGGCAGGCCGTCGGCCCAGCGGGTGACCCGGGTCTCCAGCGGCACGGCGTCCAGGCCGGTGGCCTCCCGCAGGTCGTGCCGGGAGACCTCCACCAGGCCGGCGTCGTCCCGGCCGAGCACCTCCGTCTCGCCGTAGCGGCCCACGGAGGTGCGCAGCACCACCACCTCCGGGTCCTCCTCGGCGATCCAGCCCCACTTCTGGGAGGCGAAGGTGGAGGCCTTGATGGTGCGGCCGTCGACGGGCGGCACCAGGAAGCCGCTGCCCTCGGGCAGGCTCAGGTCCGAGCGCCGGTAGGCGAGGGTGACCAGGGCCATCGAGGCGTACTCGACGGCGGCCAGCTCGGCCGCGGCCCCCGGGGACTCGGGGCGCAGCAGCGCGGCGGCGGCCGGGGCGGGTACGGCGACGATCACCGCGTCGGCGTGCAGCACGCGCTCCCCGGCGGTGATCCGCCAGCCGCCGGCCGCCTCCCGGCGCAGTTCCCGCGCGGGTGTCCCGGTCAGGATCTCGCCGCCCCGCGTGCGCACGGACTCGGCGACCGCGAGCGGCAGCCGGCCGATGCCGCCGGCGATGCCCATGAAGACCGGCCCGGTCTGCTGCTGCGCGGCGGCCCTGGCCTGGATCTCCCGGACGCCCTCGGTGAGGGAGGTGTGGGTACGCGCGGCCTGGAAGAGCTGCGGGACGGCCGAGCGCATCGAGATGCGGTAGGCGTCGCCCGCGTAGACCCCGCCGAGCAGGGGTTCCACCAGCCGGTCGACGACCTCGCGGCCGAGCCGGGCCGCCACGTACTCCCCCACGGCCACGTCGTCGCCGATCTCGGTGCGGGGCAGGTCGGCGTCGCGCCCGATCCGGGCCAGGCCCTCGGCGGAGAGGACGCCGGAGAGCGCGGCGGCGGTACCGGGCACGCCCATCACATGGCCCTTGGGCATGGGCCGCAGGGCGCCCCGGGTCCAGATCGAGGCGGTCGCGGTGGCCGGCGGCTGGAGCGACTCGCCCAGCCCCGCCTCGCGCGCGAGCGTCAGCGCCTCGGGGCGGCGGGCGAGCATGGACTCGGCGCCCAGGTCGACCCGCACACCGGCGACCTCGCCGGGCAGCAGCTTGCCGCCGACCCGGTCGCCGGCCTCCAGCACGGTCACGCGAGCGCCGCGCCCCAGCAGCCGGTGCGCGGCGGCCAGCCCGGCGATGCCGGCCCCGATCACGACGACGTGCCCCAAGCCCCTACCCGTTGCGCTCATGTGCCCCACTCTCTCAGACCCCGCCGGCACTCCCGCCGGGACCCGGTGTCCGGTGCGAGTCCGGACCGTGACCGCATCGGGACCGGAGCCGTCAAACGTTTCCGGCCGCCGCGCCGTCGAAGGACCGACACAGACCACAGCTCTCGGGGGTACCGTCCATGCGCACACCACACACCGCACCTCGCCTCCGGACCCTGTCCGGGGTCCTGCTCGCCGCCTCCCTCGCGCTCGCCGGGTGCAGTGGCGCGGACGACACGAGCGGCGGTTCCGCCAAGGCCGCCTCCGGCAGCCGGGCCGAGCGGGCCGGCGCCCTCGGCGGCACGGCGGATCCCGGGAACGGGAAGACCCCGCACGCGACGCCCGTACTGGCCCCGGGCGCGATCATCCGCACCGCGTCCCTCACGCTGGAGGTCGAGGACGTGCCCAAGGCCTTGGCGGCGGCCCGCACGACCGCCGAGGAGGCGGGCGGCTTCGTCGGCGACGAGACGACGAGCCGGGACGCCGGCGGCCACGAGCGCACCCGGGTGGTGCTGCGCGTGCCCACCGAGCGGTACGACGAGGTCCTCACCGGACTCCAGGGCACGGGCCGGCTGGTCGGCCGCACGGCCAAGGCCGTCGACGTCAGCGACCAGGTCGTGGACGTGGACAGCCGGATCAGGTCGCAGCGGGCCAGCGTGGACCGGATCCGCGCGCTGATGGACAGGGCGACCAAGCTGAGCGACGTCGTCGCCTTGGAGGGCGAGCTGAGCAGCCGTCAGGCCGACCTGGAGGCGCTGCTGGCCCGGCAGGCGTCCCTGAAGGACCGCACGAGCCTGGCCACCGTCACCCTGTCCCTGTCGAAGACCCCGGTGAAGCACGCGTCCGGTGACGACACTCCGGGCTTCACGGACGCGCTGGCGGGCGGCTGGCACGCGTTCGCCGGCATGCTGCGCTGGATCGCGCTCGCGCTCGGTGCCGCCCTGCCGTTCGCGGTCCTCGCCGCGCTCCTGGCGCTGCTGTGGCTGCGGGTCGTAAGGCCCCGGCTGCCGCGCCGCGCGCACCGCGTGCCCGCGACGACCGCGCCCGGCCCGCTGCCGTCGGCCCGCCCGGCGCCGGACTCCGCCGAGGAGACCGGGCGGGACTGAAGTCCCCGCGCCCCGTAGCGTGTTCCCATGAGCATGAGCGAGGGGCGGGACGGCAGGGAACGGCTGGTCGTGATCGGCGGCGACGCCGCGGGCATGTCCGCGGCGTCGCAGGCACGGCGGCTGAAGGGGCCCGAGGAGCTGGAGATCGTGGCCTTCGAGCGCGGCCACTTCACCTCCTTCTCGGCGTGCGGCATCCCGTACTGGGTGGGCGGCGAGGTCCCCGAACGGGACCGGCTGATCGCCCGGACACCCGAGGAGCACCGCGCGCGCGGGATCGATCTGCGGCTGCGCACCGAGGTCACGGAGATCGACGTGGCCCGGCAGCGGGTACGCGCGCGTGACGTCGATTCCGGCGCCGAGTCCTGGACGCCGTACGACAAGCTCGTCATCGCCACCGGCGCCCGCCCGGTCCGCCCGGAGCTGCCGGGCGCCGACGCCCCGGGTGTCCACGGCGTGCAGACCCTCGACGACGGCCAGGCCCTGCTGGACACGCTGTCCGGCACGCGCGGCCGCAGGGCGGTGGTCGTGGGGGCGGGCTACATCGGCGTGGAGATGGCCGAGGCCCTGATCAACCGGGGCTTCGAGGTGACGGTCGTCAACCGCGGCCGGGAGCCGATGTCGACGCTCGACCCGGACATGGGCCGGCTGGTGCACCGGGCCATGGAGGGCCTCGGCATCACCATGGTGAACGACGCCGAGGTCACCAAGCTGCTCACCGGCGAGGACGGCAGGGTCCGCGCGGTGGCCACATCGGACGCCGAATACCCGGCGGACGTGGTGATCCTGGGCATCGGCGTCCGCCCGGAGACCACGCTCGCCCGGACGGCCGGGCTGCCGCTCGGCGCCCACGGCGGCCTGCTCACCGACCTGGCGATGCGGGTGCGCGGGCACGAGAACATCTGGGCGGGCGGCGACTGCGTGGAGGTGCTGAACCTGGTCTCCGGGCAGGAGCAGTACGTCCCGCTCGGCACCCACGCCAACAAGCACGGCCAGGTCGTCGGCACGAACGCCGGCGGCGGCTACGCCACCTTCCCCGGTGTCGTGGGCACGGCGGTCAGCAAGGTGTGCGACCTGGAGATCGCCCGCACCGGCCTGCGCGAGAAGGACGCCCGCCGTGCCGGCCTGCGCTTCGAGACGGTCACCATCGAGTCGACCAGCCGGGCCGGCTACTACCCCGGGGCCGCCCCCATGACGGTCAAGATGCTCGCCGAGTCCCGCACCGGGCGGCTGCTGGGCGTACAGATCGTCGGGAGGGAGGGTGCGGCGAAGCGGGTCGACATCGCGGCGGTGGCGCTCACCGCCCGGATGACGGTGGAGCAGATGACGGCCCTGGACCTGGGCTACGCCCCGCCGTTCTCACCGGTGTGGGACCCGGTACTGGTGGCGGCGAGAAAGGCGGCGGCGAAGGTACGGGCCGCCTAGGCGGTCCCGCTGATCCGCGGCAGCGACGTCACCCCGGAGGAGACGGCGGCCGGCTGCTCGCCGGAGGGCTTCGCGTGGGAAGCGGACGGCCGGGCGGACCGGAGCCGGTAGCTCACCGCCTCGTCCAGCGTCACCGGCCGCTGCATCTGCGAAGCGAGCCGGCCCGCCTCCTGGCCGAGCCGCGCCACGTCCTCCCAGGGAAGCCGTACCACCAGAGACAGCTCGGCCTCGCCGTCGGGCAGAGCGTGCATCGCCGGAACCTGTGGAGCGTTCGTCATCGCCTGATCCTCACGTCGGTTGAGAACACATACGCACGCCCGCCCGGTCGCGTTCACCGATTCACGGGCCCGATCGCGGGCACTACTCCTGTGTGGTCATCCCCGTCCATGACGTGAACCCGGCGCGCCGCACACCCTGGGTGACGTACGCCCTGATCGCCGCCAACGTGCTGGTGTTCCTCACCATGCCCGGCACAGCCGGTGCCGTGTCCGGGGGCGGCGAGCTGGCCCGGCTGTGCGATCTGCAGGCGTTCATGGACCACTACGCGGCGGTCCCCCGGGAACTGATCCACCATCAGCTGCCCCGGCTCGTCCCGACCGGGGAGGTCGGTCTGGGCCCGCACGGCCCGGGCTGTGTCGTGGCACCGCCCGCCTACGACAAGTCCCCGGCGCTGTCGGTCTTCACCGCGATGTTCCTGCACGGCGGCTGGCTGCACCTGCTGGGCAACATGCTCTTCCTGCTGATCTTCGGCAACAACGTCGAGGACCGGATGGGCCACATCCGCTACTTCCTCTTCTACGTCGTCTGCGGCTACGCCGCCGGCTACGGCTTCGCGTTGCTCAACGACGGCTCCGGCGACCCGCTGATCGGCGCGTCCGGCGCGATCGCCGGGGTCCTGGGCGCCTATCTGGTGCTGTACCCGAAGGCCAGGGTGTGGGTGCTGGTGCCGTTCCTGGTCTTCCTGCCGCTGCGGCTGCCCGCCTGGCTGGTGCTGGGCTTCTGGTTCGGGCTGCAGGCGGTGTACTCGTCCGGGCACGGGGTGTCCGGCGCCGGCACGGTGGCGTACGCCGCGCACGTGGTCGGCTTCGTGGCGGGCATGCTGCTCGCCTGGCCGCTCAAGCCCGGCACGCCTCCCCCGCCGGAGCCGCCCGGCCTGCTGTTCGGCAGGCGCGCGCGGCCCCACTACTCCTGGTGAGCGGGCCGGCGGCTCAGCGCGCGGTGGCGGTGTGGACGTACTCCACGAGCCGGGTCAGCGCGTCCGGGTCGGTGTTCGGCATGACGCCGTGACCGAGGTTGAAGACGTGACCCTCCAGGCCGGCGGCGGCGTCGAGCACCTGGCGGGCCTGGGCGGCGACGGTGTCCTTGTCGGTGAACAGGACGGTCGGGTCCAGGTTGCCCTGGAGCGCCTTGCCGGGGCCGACGCGGCGGGCGGCCTCGTCCAGCGGGACGCGCCAGTCGACACCGACGACGTCCGCGCCGGCCTCGCCCATGAGCTTCAGCAGCTCACCCGTGCCGACGCCGAAGTGGATGCGCGGGACGCCGTACCCGGCGACGGCGTCGAAGACCTTCGCGGAGGCCGGCATGACCGACTTCCGGTAGTCGGCGGGGGCCAGCGCGCCGGCCCAGGAGTCGAAGAGCTGGACGGCGCTCGCGCCGGCCTCGATCTGGACCTTCAGGAACGCGGCCGTGATGTCGGCGAGCCGGTCCAGCAGGTCGGCCCAGAGTTCGGGGTCGCCGTACATCATCGCCTTGGCGTTCTCGTACGTGCGCGAGGGACCGCCCTCGACCAGGTAGCTCGCGAGGGTGAACGGCGCGCCGGCGAAACCGATGAGCGGGGTGGCGCCCAGTTCGCGGGTGAGCAGGCCGATGGCCTCGGTGACGTAGGGGACGTCCTCGGGGGTGAGGTCGCGCAGCCGGGCCAGGTCGGCGCGGGTGCGGATCGGCTGCTCGACGACCGGGCCGACGCCGGGCTTGATGTCGAGGTCGAGGCCGATGGCCTTCAGCGGGACGACGATGTCGCTGAAGAAGATCGCCGCGTCCACGTCGTGCCGGCGCACCGGCTGCAGGGTGATCTCGGTGACCAGCTCGGGCCGCATGCAGGACTCGAGCATCGGGACGCCCTCGCGCACCTTGCGGTACTCGGGCAGGGAGCGGCCGGCCTGGCGCATGAACCACACCGGGGTGTGCGGCACGGGCTCGCGCCTGCACGCCCTGAGGAAGGCGCTGTCGTACGTCGCTGTCGGCTGCGGGGTGTCATTGGCGGTCACGAGGCAAGTTTCGCATGCGCCGGAGCGGCACCGGCCCCCCGGCTGCGCCACCGCGCGCGGCGGCGCCATGCGGCGCACGGCCCCGCGTGGCGCCCATGGCGCCCATGCCGTAGGGGTGTCTTGCCCTGCACGACGCCTCGCTTCCCCTTACTCTTCCCCGCATGGCTGCGGCTCACGGACGAAGGTCGGACAGCGCTGATGGAGCGGGCGAAGTGAAGGACACCGAGGAGGCGGACGGGCACCCCGGTGTCCCGGGGCCGCCGGCTTTCCGCACCGCGGTGGAGGCCCTGCGCGGCAGCCGGCTGCGGCCCCAGGTCGAGGTGGAGCCGACGCCCGCCCCGCAGCGCCTGGCGCCGTACGCGTACGCGCTGGAGGCGGTGGTGGTCGACGGGGACCAGGAGCTGGCCGACGGGCGGCTGGTGCTGCTGCACGACCCGGCCGGGCACGAGGCCTGGCGGGGCACGTTCCGTCTGGTGACGCTGGTGCGGGCGGAGCTGGAGCCGGAGATGGCGGCCGATCCGCTGCTGCCCGAGGTGTGCTGGTCGTGGCTGACCGGGGCGCTGTCGGCGCGCGGGCTGGGCTACGGCGAGCCGAGCGGCACGATCACGCGCGCGAGCTCGCACTACTTCGGCGGTCTCGCCGAGCGGCCGGCCGCCTCGCAGATCGAGATCCGGGCGTCCTGGACGCCCCGGGAGGGCCTGGGCGGGGTGCCGGACAGCGCCGCCCACCTGGCCGCGTGGTGCGATCTGCTGGCGCAGGTCGCGGGGCTGCCGCCGGCCGGGCCGGGGGACGCTTCGGTGGTGACCCTGCCGCAGCGCAGGGGCCCGGAGTCCCGGTGAGCGGTCGCTGCGAAACGCCCGATTGACCATCTCTTTGTCGATACGGCCACTTTCCGTACTCGAATCGCACCCGCTCGAACCGACTCGATCTTCGCATGATCGATCGCGTGTCCGAATTGCACAGATTGTTACTCACTAGATCGTGATCATTCCCTAAAGGCGGACGAGTTTGCTGCCGAAGACGACTGTGACCTTGAAAGCACGGTTCGTCCCGGCTTCATCCCCACAAGCCGGCCCCGTCCCCCCACCCAGGAGGCCTGGTGTCCGTTCTCCTCGAGCAACCCGCAAGCCTGGTCGCCTACCGCCCGAACAAGCCGACCGCCATGGTGGTCGTGGCCGACCCGCGCGTCCGCTCCACCGTCACCCGCCACCTGTGGGCGCTCGGGGTGCGCGATGTCATCGAGGCCTCGTCCATCGCGGAGGCTCGTCCCCGCATCGGCAACCCGCGCGACATCTGCGTCGCCGACGTCCACCTCCCCGACGGCTCCGGCCTCACCCTGCTGTCCGAGACCCGCGCCGCGGGCTGGCCCAACGGACTCGCGCTGTCCGCCGCCGACGACATCGGCGCGGTCCGCAACGCGCTGGCCGGCGGTGTCAAGGGCTACGTCGTCACCGGCACCCGCACCAACATCGGGCTCCCCACCCGCCCCGGTGCCGCTCCCCTCGGCGCCGCCGCCCGTATGCACCGCCGCCCCCCGGGTGCCCCGAGCCACCCGGGCGGCTACCGGGAGCTGTCCGGACGCGAGGTCGAGGTGCTGCGGCTGGTCGCGGAGGGCCAGTCGAACAAGGCGATCGGCGTGTCCATGGGCCTGTCCGCCCTCACCGTGAAGAGCCACCTCGCCCGCATCGCCCGCAAGCTCGGCACGGGCGACCGGGCCGGCATGGTGGCCGTGGCCCTGCGCACGGGGATCATCCACTGAGCCCACCCTCCACCCCCTTCGGCGGAATCCGCCGTTCACTCATGTGAACCGCACCGAGCCCCTGACTGACTTGTTTATGACCCTGGCACGCCCGTCGACGGAACGTTCCGTCGACGGGCGCCGTCCCCACACGGATACCCTTGACAGGTGACCGACGCCCAAGACACCGCAGCAGACAGCTCCCTGCGCACCACCGGAGGCACTCCTCCGGACGACGCCGGATCTTCTGTGATGGGGGCGCCGACTCCTCTGCTCGAACCGCGCGAGGGCATTCCGCCCGTGATCGCCGACGAGGCGGCCCTCGCCCGGGTGATCGCCGCCTTCGCCGCCGGCTCCGGCCCGGTCGCCGTGGACGCCGAGCGCGCCTCCGGCTACCGCTACGGCCAGCGCGCCTACCTGGTGCAGCTGCGCCGCGAGGGCGCCGGCACCGCCCTGATCGACCCGGTCGCCTGCCCCGACCTGTCCGGACTCGGCGAGGCCCTGTCCGGCGTCGAGTGGGTGCTGCACGCGGCCACCCAGGACCTGCCCTGCCTGCGCGAGATAGGCATGGTCCCGAGCCGCCTGTTCGACACCGAGCTGGCCGGCCGGCTCGCCGGGTTCCCCCGGGTCGGCCTCGGCGCCATGGTGGAGGGCGTCCTCGGCTTCGTCCTGGAGAAGGGCCACTCCGCCGTCGACTGGTCGACCCGGCCGCTGCCCGAGCCCTGGCTGCGCTACGCGGCGCTCGACGTCGAGCTGCTGGTCGACCTGCGGGACGCCCTGGAGAAGGAGCTGGACCGGCAGGGCAAGCTGGAGTGGGCGCTCCAGGAGTTCGACGCGATCGCGTCCGCGCCGCCGGCCGAGCCGCGCAAGGACCCCTGGCGCCGTACGTCCGGGATGCACAAGGTGCGCCGGCGCCGGCAGCTCGCGGTCGTGCGCGAGCTGTGGGAGACGCGGGACCGGATCGCACAGCGCCGGGACGTGTCGCCGGGGAAGGTGCTGAGCGACGCGGCCATCGTGGAGGCCGCGCTGGCCCTGCCGGGCAACGTCCACGCCCTCGCCGCACTCAACGGCTTCGGGCACCGGACGGGGCGGCGGCAGCTGGAGCAGTGGCAGGCCGCCGTCGACCGGGCCAAGGCCCTTCCCGACAGTGCGCTGCCGCAGCCTGGGCAGCCGGTGACCGGTCCGCCGCCGCCGCGTGCCTGGGCCGACAAGGATCCGGCCGCCGCGGCTCGGCTGTCCGCCGCCCGGGCCGGGGTGACGGCGCTGGCCGAGCGGCTCAACATGCCCCAGGAGAACGTGATCTCCCCGGACACGGTGCGGCGGGTCTGCTGGGAGCCGCCGAAGACCGTCGACGCCCGGTCCGTGGAGCTCGCGCTCGCCGGGTACGGCGCGCGGCCGTGGCAGGTGGAGCTGGTCACGCCGGTGCTGGTGGACGCGCTGTCGGCGAAGGGTGCCCAGACGCCGTAGGGGCCGCGAAAGCGGAACAGGGACGTCGAGATCACGCCAAGATCCTGTGGGGGTGCAGGTACAGGAAGGTGACGCCGGACCGAGACGCCGACCGGTGAGGGATGTGACGTTCACCGCTCCAGCCCAGGGGGCTGGGCAGTCACGTTACTCGTAAGTAGCATGGGTGCTGAGCGCGCGCTCAGCGCAACGCAGCAGTGCCATCCCGCATCTGGAGGAGAGCCATCGTGCCTCGTACCGTCAGGGACGTCGTCTTCGTCGACGGCGTCCGCACCCCGTTCGGCAAGGCGGGCCCGAAGGGCATCTACCACGAGACCCGTGCCGACGACCTCGTCGTGAAGGCGATCCGGGAGCTGCTGCGCCGCAACCCCGGTCTGGACCCGAAGAAGATCGACGAGGTCGCCATCGCCGCGACCACGCAGATCGGCGACCAGGGCCTGACCCTCGGCCGCACGGCCGGCATCCTCGCGGGCCTGCCGCAGTCCGTCCCCGGCTACTCGATCGACCGCATGTGCGCCGGCGCCCTGACCGCCGTCACCACCACCGCCGGTTCGATCGCCTTCGGTGCCTACGACGCCGTCATCGCCGGCGGTGTCGAGCACATGGGCCGCCACCCGATGGGCGAGGGCGTCGACCCGAACCCGCGGTTCGTGTCGGAGAAGCTGGTGGACGAGTCGGCCCTGTTCATGGGCATGACCGCGGAGAACCTGCACGACCGCTACCCGCAGATCACCAAGCTGCGTGCGGACGAGTACGCGGTGCGCTCGCAGGAGAAGGCCGCCAAGGCGTACGCCAACGGCAAGATCCAGCAGGACCTGGTGCCGATCTCGGTGCGCCGGAGCAACCCCGAGGCCGGCGAGACCGGCTGGGGTCTGGTCACCGCCGACGAGCCGATGCGCCCGGGTACGACCCTGGAGAGCCTGGCCGGCCTGAAGACGCCGTTCCGCGTGCACGGCCGGGTCACCGCGGGCAACGCCGCCGGTCTCAACGACGGTGCGACCGCCTCGATCATCGCCTCCGAGGACTTCGCCCGCGAGAACAACCTGCCGGTGAAGATGCGTCTGGTCTCGTACGCCTTCGCGGGCGTCGAGCCGGAGGTCATGGGCTACGGCCCGATCCCGGCCACGGAGAAGGCGCTCGCCAAGGCGGGCCTGTCCATCTCCGACATCGGCCTGTTCGAGATCAACGAGGCCTTCGCCGTGCAGGTGCTGGCCTTCCTCGACCACTACGGCATCGCCGACGACGACGAGCGCGTCAACCAGTACGGCGGCGCCATCGCCTTCGGCCACCCGCTGGCCTCCTCCGGCGTCCGCCTGATGACGCAGCTGGCCCGCCAGTTCGAGGAGCAGCCGCACGTCCGCTACGGCCTGACCACCATGTGCGTCGGCTTCGGCATGGGCGCGACGGTCATCTGGGAGAACCCGCACTTCGAGGGGGACAAGTGAGCACCACCGCCGAGCTTCTGAAGCAGGCCTCCGAGCTGTTCCCCGACGAGGTCGTCACCAGTGCGCACGTACGCCACTTCGACCTCCCCGCCGGTGCCGGCCGCTTCGCGCTGATCACGCTGGACAACGGCCTGGACCACACCAAGCCGACCACCTTCGGCCCGGCCTCGCTGGCGAACCTGAACACCGCCGTCGACCAGGTCGAGAAGGAGGCCGCGGACGGCGAGATCGTCGGCGTCGGCATCACCGGCAAGCCGTTCATCTTCGCGGTCGGCGCCGACCTCAAGGGCGTCGAGCTGCTGAAGGAGCACGAGCACGCGCTCGCCATCGGCAAGGGCGGCCACGAGGTCTTCAAGCGCCTGGCGAAGCTGGCCGTCCCGACCTTCGCCTACTACAACGGCGCGGCGATGGGCGGCGGCGTCGAGGTCGGCCTGCACTGCACCTACCGGACCGTCTCCAAGGCGATCCCGGCGTTCTCGCTGCCCGAGGTCTTCCTCGGCCTGGTGCCCGGCTGGGGCGGCTGCACGCTGCTGCCCAACCTGATCGGCGCCGACAAGGCCGTCTCGGTCATCATCGAGAACTCGCTGAACCAGAACAAGCAGCTCAAGGGCAAGCAGGTCTTCGAGCTCGGCATCGCCGACGCGATCTTCGAGGGCGCCGACTTCCTGGAGCAGTCGCTGATCTGGACCGCCCAGGTGCTCAAGGGCGACGTCAAGGTCGAGCGTCCGGTGATCGACCGCGGCGAGGCCTGGGACCAGGCCGTCGCCAAGGGCCGGTTCATCGCGGACAGCAAGGTGCACGGGGCCGCTCCGGCCGCGTACCGCGCCCTGGACATCATCGCCGCGGCGAAGAACGAGGACCTCCAGCAGGGCTTCGACGCCGAGGACCAGGCCCTCGCGGACCTGATCATGGGTGGCGAACTGCGTGCCGGCATCTACGCGTTCAACCTGGTGCAGAAGCGCGGCAAGCGTCCCGCCGGCGCCCCGGACAAGAACCTGGCCCGCCCGGTCACCAAGGTCGGTGTCGTCGGCGCCGGTCTGATGGCCAGCCAGCTCGCGCTGCTCTTCCTGCGCCGCCTGGAGGTGCCGGTCGTGCTGACCGACATCGACCAGGAGCGCGTCGACAAGGGTGTGGGCTACGTCCACGCCGAGATCGACAAGCTGCTCGGCAAGGGCCGCATCCACCAGGACAAGGCCAACCGCCTCAAGGCGCTGGTCACCGGCGTCCTGGACAAGGCCGAGGGCTTCGCGGACGCCGACTTCATCATCGAAGCGGTGTTCGAGGAGATGGGTGTCAAGCAGAAGGTGTTCGCGGAGGTCGAGGCGGTCGCCCCGGCGCACGCGATCCTCGCGACCAACACCTCCTCGCTGTCGGTGTCGGAGATGGCGTCGAAGCTGAAGCACCCCGAGCGGGTCGTCGGCTTCCACTTCTTCAACCCGGTCGCGGTGCTGCCGCTGCTGGAGATCGTCCGCGGCGAGAAGACGGACGACGCCTCCCTGGCCACGGCCTTCGCCGTCGCCAAGAAGCTGAAGAAGACCGCGGTGCTGGTCAAGGACGCCCCGGCGTTCGTCGTGAACCGCATCCTGACCCGCTTCATGGGCGAGATCCAGAACGTCATCGACGAGGGCACCCCGGTCGAGGTCGCCGAGAAGGCCGTCGAGCCGCTCGGTCTGCCGATGTCTCCGCTGGTGCTGCTGGAGCTGGTCGGCCCGGCGATCGGTCTGCACGTCTCCGAGACGCTGCACGGCGCGTTCCCGGACCGCTTCAAGGTCTCCCCGAACCTCAAGGCGGTCGTGGAGGCGGGCAAGCGCGGCTTCTACGTCTACGACAGCGGCAAGCCGGAGCTGGACCCGGAGGTCGCCGCGCTGCTCCAGCAGGGCGATGCCGTCCTGACGGAGGAGCAGGTGCGCGCCCGCGTGCTGGACGCCGTCGCCCAGGAGATCGGGCTCATGCTCGACGAGGGCGTCGTCGCCGAGGCCCAGGACATCGACCTGTGCCTGATCACGGGTGCCGGCTGGCCCTTCCACCTGGGCGGCATCACGCCGTACCTGGACCGTGAGGGCGTGTCGGAGCGTGTGAACGGCAAGAGGTTCCTGGCGCCGGGCGTGGCCAGCGTTCCCGCGTAACACCGGTCGACATCACCGAGGGCCCCCGCCACGGCGGGGGCCCTCGCGCGTGTCAGACCTCCCGCCACGCCTCCAGCGCCAGCCCCGGCTCGTCCTTGCGCCGGGTCAGCAGCAGGCGTCCGGTCGACGGGGACAACGTTGCCGCCGCCACGCGGCCCTCGGCGTCCTTCGTGAGGGAGACCAGCGCGTCCAGCGGCAGTTCGGGGCCCGACTCGGTCCACCAGGCGCCCGCCGACTCCGTCTCGGTCGGATACGCGGCGAAGGCGACCCGGCGGCTCGCCGAACGCTGGACCAGCAGGGTGCAGTCGTGGCCGTCCAGGTCGCAGCGGACCGCCGACACCGGGCCGGACCCGGCCGCGGGCAGCAGGGTGACCGGCTTGCCGCCCGGGCGCCAGGCGCACAGGTCGCCGGAGGTGTCGGTGTAGAAGACGGTCGTACTGTCCGGGGAGGTGGCCAGGGCGCGCAGGGTGCCGGGGCGGACCGGCGTCTGGAGGGCCTCCTGCAGCACGGGCTGGGCGCCCGGCTCCTCCTGACGCCAGTACAGCAGGCCCTGCGGGACGGCCGCGTACAGCTCGACCCGCCCGGACTCCCCCGTCGCCGCCGCCAGACCGTCCTGGACCTCCTTGCCCTTGAGGTCCCGCCAGGGGTCCCAGCCGCCCTTCTCCTTCTGGGCGAGCATGCTCACGCCGCCGCCCTTGTTGCGGACGAAGAGATGGGCGCGTCCCTGGGCGTCCACCGCGACGGCGGGCGTGCCGGTCCGGTCGCCCTTCCGGTTCGGGTGGCCGACCGGGTTCCAGTCCAGGGCGGCCAGGTGCGGGCGGAAGTGCGTGGAGTGCACCAGCCCGGACTCGCCCTTGACCGTGGGCCGCCAGGAGACCAGGTGGGCATAGCCGTCGGCACCCTGGCCGACGGCCAGGACGGGATGCAGTCGCTGCTCGCCGCCCACCTTGCGGGGGGCGGACCAGGGGCCGCCGGGGCCGCGCTCCGCCCGGCACAGGACGGCGTCGCCCGACAGCTGGTAGACACTGAGCCGGCCGTCGCGGCCGCGCAGGAGCCAGTCGCCGTTCACCGGTTCACTCTAAGCCGCTCGGTCGCGGCCCCGGGGCCCGGCCCCCGTGCCGTGCGGCCGTGGGACCCTGTGGTGCATGACCGATGCCCGCCTGCCTGTGCACCCCGCCGGCTCCCCCGCCCCGCTGCTCGTCGTCGTGGACGGCGCGAACGTCGTCGGTTCCCGGCCCGACGGCTGGTGGCGGGACCGCAAGGGAGCGGCCGAGCGGCTGCGGGACCGGCTGGCGGGCCGGGGGCTGCCCGGGCACGCGGGGCCGGTGGAGATCGTGCTCGTGGTCGAGGGCGCGGCCCGGGGTGTGGCGTCCGTGCCCGGCGTCCGGGTGGAGTCGGCGCCGGGCAGCGGGGACGACCGGATCGTGGAGCTGACCGCCGAGAGCGCCGGCCGGGCCCGCCTGGTGGTCACCGCCGACCGGGAGCTGCGGCGCCGGGTGACGGAGCTGGGGGCCGAGGTGGCCGGACCGCGTACGGTCCTGGGCTGAGCCGCGCCCGCTGCCCGGCCGGCACCCGGGCGTACAGCACCGCCCCGTCGACCCGGCCCACCTCCTCGTAGCCCGCGGCCAGCAGGCGGCGCAGGGTGGGGAGGCGGTCGGGGGCGTAGGGCTCGCCCCGGGAGTCGTCGACGACCAGGGCGGGGGCGTGTGCGGTCATCTCCCGGCGGAAGACCGGCCAGGTGCCGGCGACGGCGTACTCCTCGCCGACCTGGGGGCCGTCCCGGCCGCCGCTGTAGTTGGTGAGCAGGCCCGCGGTGAGGTACCGGGTGGCGGGGGTACGCCCGGCCAGCCAGTAGGTCTCCGGGTGTATGCCCCAGACGAGGACCCGGTCGGCGGGTGCGGTGCGGTGCGCGAGGGCCGCCGCGAGCCGTTGGGCGTGCGCGAGTTCGGGGCGCGGGGCGAGCAGGCCCCAGCCGACGAACAGGGCGCAGGCGCAGGCGGAGGTGAGGACGGCGGCCAGGTGCCGTTCCCGGGGCAGGACGTGCAGCGCGGCGGTGGCCAGCAGGGCGAGCGGCGGGGTGAGTTGCAGGTAGTAGTGGCCGAAGAAGTGGCAGCCGAGGACCACCGCGACGGCCGAGGAGCCCAGCCACAGCCACAGTTCGGCCGCTCCGGCGCGGGTGGTGCGCAGGGCCCGTACGACCGGTGGCAGCAGCCCCGCGCAGGCCGCCGCCAGGATCGCGGTGTTGGTCAGCGCGCGGGCCAGCACGTGGAGTTCGGAACCGGTGGGGGTGGCATAGGTGGCGGACCCGGTCACCGTCCAGAACAGGAAGCCGGCCGGATCGGTCAGCAGGGCCGCGCCGAGCACGGGTACGGCGAATCCGGCCGCGAGCCCGGGCAGGCCCGCGCGGGTGCCGCCCCGGCGGTGCAGCAGCCAGGCCACCGGCAGCAGGACCGCGCCGCCGGTCTGCTTGGTCAGGAACGCGGCGGCCACGGCGGCCCCGGCCGCGCCCCAGCGCCCGCGGTCGGCGCACCACAGGGCGGCGGCCGTCCAGGGCAGCATGAACACCTCGAAGGTGGCGGCCTGTGCGTCCTCGGGGTTGAGCCCGACCGAGACGAGCAGGTACAGCACTCCGGCGGTGCGGCCGGCGCGGTCGCCCCAGCGGCGGCGGGCCAGGGAGGCCAGCAGGGCGGCGGTGAGCAGCTGGGCGAGAACGGCGAGGACCCGCAGCGGGGTCAGCGAGCCGGACCCGAACAGCGCGAACGCGGCCTGGTACAGCCAGGGCAGCAGCGGCGGCTTGCGGTCCACGACCGTGTCGTACAGCTGTCCGCCCCCGGCCAGCAGCCGGGCCTGTACGGCGAGGAAGCCCTCGTCCGGGTTCCACAGCGGCCGGGCGAAGGAGGGGAGCCTGGTGAGGGAGGCGAGGGCCGCCAGAAGGGGCAGCAGCCGGGACCAGTACGCCGTCGGGGTGACCGCGGTCCGTGCGGGGGCGAGCGGGACGGCGAGCATGCGCAGCACGCTATCCGGCCCCGAGGTCCCGGGCGAAGCGGGACATACGGGGCCGGAGCGGGGAGTCCGTGGGATTTACTCGGTGGTGCCGTGCGGCGGGTGCACGACCTCCTCGACCGTGGTCTCCTGGTGCCGGCCGAGGCGGCTGTGCGAGCGGCCGTAGAGGAAGTAGACGAAGAAGCCGATGACCATCCAGATGGCGAACCGGATCCAGGTCTCCGCGGGCAGGTTGACCATCAGCCACAGCGTGGCGCACACGGACAGGACCGGGACGAACGGGACCCAGGGGGTACGGAAGGCGCGGTGCAGGTCCGGGCGGGTCCTGCGCAGGATGATCACGCTGATCGCGACGACGACGAACGCGAACAGCGTGCCGATGTTCACCAGCTCGGCCAGTTCGCTCAGACTGGTGAAGCCGGCCACGACCGAGATGACCACACCGAGCAGGATGGTCGACCGGTACGGCGTGCGGAACTTCGGGTGGGTGTGCGAGAAGAACCGGGGCAGCAGCCCGTCGCGGCTCATGGCGAAGAAGACCCGGGACTGGCCGAGCAGCAGGATCATGCAGACCGTGGTCAGGCCGACGGCGGCACCGAAACTGATCAGGCCGGCGAACCAGGGGTGGCCCGTGGCCTTGAACGCGTCGGCGAGCGGCGCCTTCACGGACAGCGCGGTGTACTTCTGCATGCCGGTCACGACGATCGCCACGGCGACGTACAGGGCGGTGCAGATGATCAGGGAGCCGAGGATGCCCCGCGGCACGTCACGCTGCGGGTGCCGGGTCTCCTCCGCGGCGGTGGCGACGACGTCGAAGCCGATGAACGCGAAGAAGACCACCGACGCCGCGGTGAAGATGCCCATGACGCCGAAGTTGGAGGGCGCCCAGCCGAACATCAACTGGATCAGGGGGGCCTTGAGGTTGCCGGCCGCCTCCGCGGACTGCGCCTTCGGGATGAACGGGTCGTAGTTGCCGCCGTGGATGAAGAAGGCACCCGCGATGATCACGACGAGGACCACGGCCACCTTGATCGCGACGACCACGGAGGTGACCCGCGCGGAGAGCTTCATGCCGATGACGAGGATGGCGGTGAGCAGCAGCACGAGGGCCGCGGCGAGGATGTCGAACCCGAAGCCGTGGGCGCCGTCGCGGCCGGAGAGCGCCTCGGGCAGCTGCCAGCCCGCGTTGTCGAGCAGCGAATGGATGTACCCGGACCAGCCGACCGCGACCACCGCCGTGCCCAGTGCCAGTTCGAGGACCAGGTCCCAGCCGATGATCCAGGCGGGGAGTTCACCGAGCGAGGCGTAGGAGAAGGTGTAGGCGGAGCCCGCCACGGGGAGCGTGGAGGCGAATTCGGCGTAGCAGAGGGCGGCCAGCGCGCAGACGACACCGGCCACGACGAAGGACAGGGCCACGGCCGGCCCGGCGGTGTTCTTGGCGGCCGTGCCGGTCAGGACGAAGATGCCGGTGCCGATGATGACACCGACGCCGAAGACGGTCAGGTCCAGGGCCGTCAGCGACTTCTTGAGCGAATGCTCGGGTTCCTCGGTGTCCAGGATGGACTGCTCGACGTTCTTCGTCCGGAACAGCGTGTTGCTCACGTGCCTGCCTCCCACGCTTGTCGTCCTCGACATGATCGAGAGGGCCGGGACCGGGTATGCCCCGGCACAGGCAGGTTCACGCAAAAAAGCCGGTTCCGCCACCCGGAGAAGCGGCGGAACCGGCCCGTGGGATCGCTTTCTAGTCGCGCGCGGTCTCCACGGAGTCCACCGCGCCGGCCGTGTCGCCGAACCGGCCGTCGAGCTTGGCGACCAGCCCGGTGACCTGGCGGGCGATGTCCGGCGCGGTCAGCCCGATCTCGGCGAGCACCTCGGCGCGGGAGGCGTGGTCGAGGAAGCGCGGCGGGATGCCGAAGTCGCGCAGCGGCACGTCCACGCCCGCGTCCCGGAGGGTCTGGGCGATCGCGGAGCCGACGCCGCCGACACGGCTGTTGTCCTCGACGGTGACGACGACCCGGTGCCGCTCGGCGAGCGGGGCCATGGCCTCGTCGACGGGCTTGACCCAGCGCGGGTCGACGACGGTGGTGGAGATGCCCTGCCGGTCCAGCAGCTCGGCGATCTCCAGGCACATCGGGGCGAGGGCGCCCACGGAGACCAGCAGCACGTCCGGCCGGTCGGTGCCTGGCTCCCGGAGCACGTCCATGCCCCCGATCCGGCCCACGGCGGGTACGGCGGGGCCGACGGCGCCCTTGGAGAAGCGCACCACGGTCGGCGCGTCGTCGACGGCGACGGCCTCGCGCAGCTGGGCCCGCACCTGGTCGGCGTCGCGCGGCGCGGCGAGCCGCAGCCCGGGCACCACCTGGAGGATCGACATGTCCCACATGCCGTTGTGCGAGGCCCCGTCGGTGCCGGTGACACCGGCACGGTCCAGTACGAACGTCACCCCGCACCTGTGCAGGGCCACGTCCATGAGGACCTGGTCGAAGGCGCGGTTCAGGAACGTGGCGTACACGGCGAAGACGGGGTGCAGCCCGGCGTAGGCGAGGCCGGCCGCGGAGACGGCGCCGTGCTGCTCGGCGATCCCGACGTCGTACACCCGCTCGGGGAACCGCTTGGCGAAGCGGTCCAGGCCGACCGGCTGGAGCATGGCCGCGGTGATGGCGACGATGTCCTCGCGCTCCTCGCCGAGCCGGACCATCTCCTCGCCGAAGACCGACGTCCAGTCGGCGCCGGAGGAGGCGATCGGCAGCCCGGTGTCCGGGTGGATCTTGCCGACGGCGTGGAACCGGTCGGCCTCGTCCTGCAGGGCGGGCTGGTAGCCGCGGCCCTTCTCGGTCAGGCAGTGCACGATCACCGGCCCGCCGAACCGTTTGGCCCGGGCCAGCGCCGACTCCAGCGCCTCGATGTCGTGGCCGTCGATCGGGCCGACGTACTTCAGGCCCAGGTCCTCGAACATGCCCTGCGGGGCGATGAAGTCCTTCAGCCCCTTCTTCGCGCCGTGCAGGGTCTCGTACAGCGGCTTGCCGACGACCGGGGTGCGGTCGAGGATGTCCTTGGTCCGGGCGAGGAAGCGCTCGTAGCCGTCGGTGGTGCGCAGGGTCGCCAGGTGGTTGGCGAGGCCGCCGATGGTCGGGGCGTAGGAGCGCTCGTTGTCGTTGACGACGATGACCAGCGGTCGGTCCTTGGCCTCGGCGATGTTGTTCAGCGCCTCCCAGGCCATACCGCCGGTCAGGGCCCCGTCACCGATGACCGCGACCACATGGCTGTCCTGTTTGCGCAGCTGGTTGGCCTTGGCGATGCCGTCGGCCCAGCCGAGCACGGTCGAGGCGTGGCTGTTCTCGATGACGTCGTGCTCGGACTCGGCCTGCGAGGGGTAGCCGGACAGGCCGCCCTTCATCTTCAGCCGCGAGAAGTCCTGCCGGCCGGTGAGCAGCTTGTGCACGTAGGACTGGTGGCCGGTGTCCCACAGCACCTTGTCCTTCGGGGACTCGAAGACCCGGTGCAGGGCGATGGTCAGTTCCACCACACCGAGGTTGGGACCCAGGTGCCCGCCGGTCTTGGAGACCTCCTGGACGAGGAAGGTCCGGATCTCCTGCGCCAGCTGGTCCAGCTCCTCCAGGCTGAGCCGGTCCAGATCGCGCGGTCCCCTGATGCGGGTCAGCAGCGGCACCCGTGCCTCCTTGCAGTAGCTGATCGAGCTTTCGCCGGGCTCGCCCGAGTCTAATGTTCATGCTTTGTGGGACACGACAGCGCCCGGCCCCTTCCGGGCGCCGGGCACTGGTCCCGCAGAAGGGGCGCGGGGAACCGCGGACCGGCCACAGCGGACCGGTACCCGCAGGTACACCCGCGCCCCAGGGCGGCTGGGCGCTAGGCGCGCCCCGCCGTCTTCTGCGTCTTGCGCGTGACGGAGTCGATGACCACCGTGGTCAACAGCACAGCCGCGGTGATCATGTACTTCACCGGCTCCGCGATGGACTCCAGCTGGAGACCGTACTGGATGGAAACGATCACCAGCACACCGAGCAGCGCGTTCCAGGTACGGCCCCGGCCGCCGAAGAGCGACGTGCCACCGATGACGGCCGCGGCGATCGCGTTCATCAGCAGGTCGCCCGCGCCGGCGCTCTGGTTGGCGGAGGCGATCTTCGAAGCCAGGAAGAGACCGCCGATCGCCGCGAAACCGCCGGAGATCGCAAAGACGGAGATCCGCACCGCGGTCACGCTGATACCCGACGGCGGGACGCCTCCACGCTGCCGCCGAGCGCGAAGACCTTGCGGCCGTAGGTGGTGCGCCGCAGCACGAAGTCGGTGGCGACCAGGAAGGCCAGGAAGATCACCGTGGCCAGCGGCAGGCCCTTGTACTGGTTGTACATGTAGGCCGCGGCGAAGGAGACGACGGCCAGCAGGCCCGTGCGCAGGAGGGTGTCGCCGAGCGGCCGGGACGGGACGCCCGCGGCCTCCCGGCGCCGGTTGCCCAGGAAGGAGCTGAGGAAGAACAGTGCGACCACGACGACGGCCAGGCCGTAGGCGGCGGCGACGTCGGTGAAGGTGTACGTGGTCAGCTGGCCGATCAGACCTTCGCTGTCCAGGTTGATCGTGCCGTCCTCGCCCAGCACCTTGAGCATGAAGCCGAGCCAGAAGAGCAGACCGGCCAGCGTGACGGCGAAGGCGGGGGCGCCGAGCACCGCGAAGAAGAAGCCGTGCAGCGCGCCGATGGCGGCACCGGCGGCGATGGCGACGAGCACGGCCAGCCACTCGGGCCAGCCCTGGTTGACCGTGAGGACGGCGGCGAGGGCGCTGGCCGCACCGCTGACCGAACCGACCGACAGGTCGATCTCGCCGAGCAGCAGCACGAAGACGATGCCGACGGAGATCATGCCCGTGCCGACCATCGTGACCGTGATGTTGCTGATGTTCTGCGCCGAGAGGAACTCGGAGTTCAGCACCTGGAAGATGATGCAGATGATCGCGAGGCCCAGCACGACCGGGAGGGAACCCAGCTCGCCGGCCTTCATCTTGCGCTTGAACTCGCTCCAGTACCCGAGCAGGCCCTGCTCGCGCACGAGCAGGCGCGGGTCGACGGCGGTGACCGCGGCGGCCGCGGCCTCCGGGTTGACGACCGGGGCGTCCTGCGGCTCCTCGGGGGTCTTGCCGAGGTTGGCGGAGGTCTTGTCGATGCTCACTTGGAAACCTCCCCGGACGTGCGCGCCGCACGGCGGGTCACGGCGTTGTCGGTGGCGCCGGTGATGGCGGAGATGATCTCCTCCTGCGAGGTCGTCTTGACCTCGAAGACGCCGTTGTTGCGGCCGAGGCGCAGAACGGCGACCTTGTCGGCCACCGCCTTCACGTCCGCCATGTTGTGGCTGATGAGGATGACGGCGTGGCCGCGCTCGCGCAGCCGCTCGACGAGGTCGAGCACCTGGGCGGTCTGCTCGACGCCGAGGGCGGCGGTCGGCTCGTCCAGGATGACCAGCTTGGGGTCGCCGAGCATGGAGCGGGCGATGGCCACGGTCTGGCGCTGGCCGCCGGAGAGCGAGGCGATCGGGATGCGGACGCTCGGGATGCGGATCGACAGCGTGGTGAGCAGCTCGCGGGAGCGGCGCTCCATCTCGACCTCGTCGAGGACGCCCCACTTCCTCAGCTCACGGCCGAGGAACAGGTTGCCGACGACGTCGATGTTGTCGCACAGCGCGAGGTCCTGGTAGACCGTCGCGATGCCCAGCGCCTGGGCGTCGTGCGGCTTGCTGATCGACACGGGCTTGCCATCCCACTCGATGGCACCCTCGTCGATCGGGTGAACGCCGGCGATCGTCTTGACCAGCGTGGACTTTCCGGCACCGTTGTCGCCGACCAGGGCGACCACCTCACCGGCGTGGACCTCAAGCTCTACGTCGGTGAGCGCCTGAACGGCACCGAACCGCTTGGAGACCCCGCGCAACGCCAGCACGGGCGTAGCGGACACGTGAACCATCTCCTTCGCCGCCTGACCCGGCGGGAGGTTGTGCAGAAGTTTTGGGGGAGTTTCCGTCCGGCGCCCCGAGGCCGAGCTTGCGGGGCTGTCTGATGCGCCGGGGCGCCGGAGGAGCCTGGGGCAGCCGGTCACCTCCGCCGCAGGCGTTCAGGTCGTGAACGCCTGCGGGCCGGAGGGGACTGTCGGACTGCTTACTTGAGGCCGAGCTTGTCGCAGGCGGCCTTGTACTTGCCGGTGCAGATGTCGGCGATGGTGTAGACGCCGTCCTTGACGACGGTGTCCTTGATGTTGTCCTTGGTCAGCGAGGTGACCGGGACCAGGACCGAGGGCACGTCCTTCTGGGAGCCGCTGGAGACCTTGTCCTTGGCGACGGAGTCCAGCGACTTGCCCTGGGCGAGCGCGACGGCCATCTCGGCGGCGGCGTCGGCCTCCGGGGCGTACGGCTTGTACACGCTCATGTACTGCTCACCGGCGACGATGCGCTGCACACCGGCCAGCTCGGCGTCCTGGCCGGTCACCGGGACCTTGATGCCGGCGGCGTTCAGGGCGGTGATGATACCGCCGGCCATGCCGTCGTTGGCCGAGTAGACACCCGCGATGTTCTTCTTGCCGACCGCGGAGATCGCCGCCTCCATCTCGGAGTTGGCGTTGTCCGGCGACCACTCCTTGGTGTCGTACTCCTTGGCGATGGTGACCTTGCCGTCGAGGACGGAGTGCGCGCCCTTCTTGAACTGGGCGGCGTTCGGGTCGGTCACCGAGCCGTTCACCATGACGATCTTGGTGGACTTCTTGGCCTTGTCACCCAGCGCCTTCAGCAGGGCCTCACCCTGGGTCTTGCCGACCTCCTCGTTGTCGAACGAGGTGTAGGCGCTGATCGGGCCCTCGGCGAGGCGGTCGTACGCGACGACCTTGATGCCCTGGTCCACGGCCTTCTTGACGGAGTTCTGGATGGCCTTGGCGTCCACCGCGTCCACGATCAGGACGTCCACCTTGTTGGTGATCATGGTGTCGACCTGCTGGGCCTGCAGGTTCGCGTCCTGGCGGGCGTTGTTGTACTCGACCTCCGCCTTGCCGTTCGTCAGCTCCTTGATCTTCTTCTCGATCAGCGGCTTGTCGAACTTCTCGTACCGGGCGGTCTTGTTCTCCGGCAGGAGCAGACCGACCTTGATGTTGTCGCCCTTCTTGGCCGACGCGGAGGAAGAGTCGTCGTTGCCCTTCGACTCCTTGGCGCTGCCACAGGCGGCCAGCGAGACGGCCATCGCACCGGCGGCAACGGCAACGGCGGCACGACGCATACGTGCGTTCACTTGAGAAACCTCCCTGACGAGGCCGCGTCGCTGCGGCCGAGGTGGCTGGAAGTCAACTCGGCCACACGTGCGACGTCAAGAAGTAAATCCTTAACGAGATAGCAACGGTGCCATCCGTTCTCTAAGTGAAGACAGGGGCCGCCACGGGCAGCGCCCCCTCCAAAAGAGTTGAATCGCCCATTTCGCTGAGGGCGAGGGCGAGCGCTCCGAGCACCTCGGCACGGCCCCCAAGTGCCCCCGGGAGAACGGACAGTTGGCGCGCCGCGCTGGGAATGGCGTAGCGGCCGACGGACTCCCTGATCGGCCCGAGCACCAGCTCACCGGCCTCGGCGAGATCACCGCCGAGGACCACCCGGCTCGGGTTCAGGAGATTGCAGAGATTGGCCACTCCACTGCCGATGTGGCGGCCGACGTCGGCGATCACCCGACGGCAGCCCGGATCACCGTCCCTGGCCAGCCGTACGACGCCTTCCATGGTCAGGTCGGTGCCGTGGCTGGGCTGGAGCAGCGGGAGCACATAGCGCGCCGCCGCAAACGTCTCCAGGCAGCCGCGGTTCCCGCAGCGACAGACCGGGCCGGATTCATCGAGTGTAATATGTCCGATTTCTCCAGCTGTGCCACCGGGGCCGCGATAAATCTTCCCGTCGATCACCAGACCGGCGCCGACACCGCTCGCCACCTTGATGTACGCCAGGTCGCGCACGCCCTTGCCGCTGCCCCAGACCAGCTCGCCCAGGGCGCCGAGGTTGGCGTCGTTGTCCACGTGTACGGGCACGCCGAGCCGTTCGCGCAGCTCCTCGGCGGGCTTGGTGCCGCCCCAGCCGGGCAGGATCGCGGTGGATCCGAGCGTGCCCGACTCGACGTCGATCGGACCCGGCACACCGAGCCCCACGCCGGCCACCTTGGTCCGGTCCACGCCGGTCGCCGCGATCAGCCGGTTGACCAGTTGTTCGGCCCGGTCGAAGCCCTGGTCGGCGGAGGCGTCGACGTCCAGCGGCTCCGCCTCCTCGGCCAGCACCTGATGGGCGAGGTTGCCGATCGCGACGCGTAGGTGGGTGTGCCCGAAGTCGACCCCGATCACAATCCCGGCGTCGCCGCTCAGGCTGACGCTGCGGGCCCGCCGCCCGCCCGCCGACGTGGGCGTGACCTCGACGGTTCCGCCGTCCTTCAGCTCCCGCACGATGTTGGAGACGGTCGCTGCGGACAGCCCGGTCGTCCGCGCGATCTCCGCCTGCGTGAGGGACCCGGCCAAACGTACGGCCCGGACGACCCGCTCCAGGTTGGCTCGGTGCAGCGACGACTGCGACCCTGGAGTCTCCACGACGACCTCCTGAGCGCGGGGCCGCTTCGGCGGGGCCCCGTGTATGTCCAACTAGTGAACTCTAAGCTGAGCCGTTCGGGGTGACTTCCGTCAAGAGGTTGAACTGTTTCGGGGTACCCGCTACACGCGCGAGTACGCCGCCCCCGAAGCCGGGGACGGCGTGCGCGCGGGCGGTCGCGGGCCCGGTTACTTCAGCGTCGCCGAGGTCAGACCCGCCTGCACCTGGCGCTGGAAGGACAGGTAGACCACCAGCATCGGAATCATGGCAATCGTCACACCCGCGAAGAGAACGGGCAGGTCGGAGGCGTACCCCTGCTGCTGTTGCAGCTGGATCAGACCCTGGGTGAGGACGTACCGCTCGGGGTCGTCACCGCTCTGCGGCTGCATGAGGACCGTGGGCAGGATGAACTGGTTCCACTGCCCCAGAGTGTTGAAGATCCCCACGCTGATCAGTCCGGGCTTGGCCATCGGCAGCATCACCCGGAAGAAGGTCCGGGTGTGCGAGGCCCCGTCCAGGATCGCCGCCTCGAAGACCGCCGTGGGCAGGGTCCGGAAGAAGGCGTGCATGAAGAACACCGTGAACGGCATCGAGTAGGCGATGTAGACCAGGATCAGCCCCTGGTAGGTGTTCAGCATGTCCAGCCGCTTGACCATGAAGAACAGCGGGACCAGGGCCAGGAAGACCGGGAACATCGCGCCGGCCACGAAGAAGTAGTACAGCAGCCGGTTGCCCCAGAACCGGTACCGGGCCAGCACGTACGCGGCCATCGACCCGAACAGCATGGTCAGCGGCACGGAGAACACCAGTACGATCACGGTGTTCAGGAAGTAGTCCCCGATGCCCTTGTCCCAGGCTCGGCGGAAGACGTCGACGGTCCAGTTGTCCGGCCAGCCGAGGGCCGAGCCGCCGATCTGGGCGTCGGTCTTGAAGGCGCTGAGCACCAGCCACAGCAGCGGCAGCACGATCAGCAGGGCCCACAGGGCGAGGAAGCCGTGGGAGAAGACGTTCAGGACCACGCCCTCGCTGCGCCGGTCGCCCGGCCGGACGGGGACCTTGGCCACCGTCCGCCCGGCCGGTGCGGGGGCGGTCTCCTTGATGGGTGCGCTCATCGTCGTCGCTCCGCTCAGAACTCGATGCGCTCGCGGCGGGTGGCGCGCAGCGTGACCACGGACAGGACCAGCGTGAGCAGCAGCATGACCACACCCATGGCGCAGGCGTAACCGCTCTTGCCGTAGTAGAGGAAGTTCCGCATCATCACCGTCGACATCACGTCGCTGTGGTGGTCGGGACCGCCGCCGTAGGCGCCCATGTTCTGGGTCATCGAGGAGACCAGTACGAACATGTCCATGGCGACGATGCCGAGGTAGACCCAGGCGGTCTGCACCGAGTCCCACAGCAGCGGCAGGGTGATGCGGAAGAAGGACTGGTTGCGGCTCGCCCCGTCGATCAGGGCGGCCTCGTAGATGTCCCGCGGGATGGACTGCATGGCGGCCGAGAACAGCACCAGGTAGAAGCCCACGCCGTGCCACACCACGACCAGCAGCAGCGCCCACAGGACCATGTTCGGCTCGTTGAGCCATTCCACCGGATTGTCGGCGTCGACCAGGCCGAGCTTGATCAGCAGGCCGTTGAGCAGACCGCCGCCGTCACTGCGGTACACCGCGTTGAACAGCACCGCGAGGATGGCCAGCGACAGCACCTGCGGGAAGAAGTAGAGGATCTTGTAGAACTTCGCGCCGGCGACTCCCTGCACACCGCCGGCCCGGCCGCGCCCGCCCGCGTTCAGCATGAAGGCGAAGAACAGGGCGAGCAGAATGGTGATCACCGGGATGAAGACCAGGAAGAGGATGTTGTGCCAGATGGCTTCCAGGAAGACGTCGTCCTGGAACAGCTTCCTGTAATTGTCCAGACCAACGAAACGGAAGGTCTGCGACTGCCCCTTCCAGTCGGTCAGCGAATAGCCGAACGTCTGGAGGTACGGCCAGATCACGAAGATCACATAAAGCGCCACGGGAACGAGGAGAAACCCCGTGACGAACCGGTACTGCCCTTTGCGCATGACTTTCGACCGCCCTGTGGTATCGCGCCCCGAAGGGCGCGGGGAACTGCGCGACCAGCCACGACGAACCGGTACTCGCAAGCGCACCCGCACCCCTGCGGCGACTAGGCGAAGCTAATCCCGGTGGTTCTTCTTGGACGCGGGGTCCTTGGCCTGCTTGTCCACCGCGGCCTGACACCGCTTCAGCCACTCCTTCGGCTGGATCCGCTTGGACATCAGCTCGTTGGACGCGGCCTCGATGGCGGTCCCCATCTCGCCGTACCACTCGGTGTACAGGTACCGGAAGGTGTTGTCGCCGGCCGCCTTGGAGGCCTCCACCGTGGACTGCGTACCCGGCCGCAGCCGGACGCTCGGATCGACGCCGTCCTTCAGGATCGTCAGCGAGTTGGCCTGCTTGGCGAAGAGCGTGGACCACTCCTTGGAGAGCATGCGCCGCATGAACTCCTTGGCCGCCGGCAGGTTCTTCGCCTTGGCCGGGATGACGAAGGGCTCGCCCGAGCCGGCCCGGATCGCCTCGAACGGCAGCTTGCTGCCGGGCAGCAGCGGCATCGGCAGGAACTTCATGTCGAAGTCGGTGGGCGTCTGCTTGAGCTGCTCGTTCTCCAGCCAGGAGCCGGAGGTGATGAACACGGCCTTGTACTGGTTCCAGCGGGTCTGCGACTCGGTGTGGGTCAGGCCGTTGGTGCCGGGCATCAGATAGCCCTTCTCGACCACCTCGTAGATCGCCTCGATGGCCTCCTGGGCCGCCTCGGAGCCGACGAACGCCTTGGGGTCGAGGTTGTCGATCGCCTTCATGGCGTCCAGGCCGCCCTTCTTGGCGATCAGGTCCATGATGGCGACGTTGATGTAGTACGGGTACTTGCCCTGGTGGGCGAGGCCGCCGATGCCCTGCGACTTGGCGTCCTTGCAGATGGCGAGGAAGTCGGCCCAGGACTTGGGCTCCTCCCAGCCCTTCTCCTTGAAGAGCTTGCCGGAGTACCACAGCCCCCACACCGTGTAGATGTAGTTCAGGGCGACGATCTTGCCCTCCTGCAGGCCCGGGTCGAGCGTGCCGGGGATCAGGGTGTCGCGGACCTTCTTGGCGGGGTCGTCCACCGAGGGCGCGTCCAGCACCTCGGCGAGGTCCAGCAGCTGCCCGTTCTTGTAGAGGACGTCGATATTGATCTTCTGGGCGCCGGAGTCGTCCACGATGTCCGGCGGGTTGCCCGCGTTGAAGCGCGGCTGGAGCTTGCCGGTGATCTCCTGGGTGCCGGTGTGGGTGGAGGTGACGCCGAGCTTCTTGCCGAAGTCGGCCTCCCACGCCTTGGCGTAGTCGTCGCCGTATCCGCCCTTGAAGACGACGACGTCGAGCTTGCTGCCCTTCTTGGCACCGAACGGGTTGTCCTTGGACGTCTTCCCCTTGGTGCCGCCCTCCCCCGAGTCGCCGTCCCCGCCGCCGCTGGCACAGGCGGAAAGCAGGCCCATTCCGGGGGCGGCGACCAGGCCGAGCGCCGCGGACCGCTTGATCAGATCGCGACGGCCCACACCTTCACCATCGTGGTGCGCAGTGGATCCCATGCTCAAGTCCTCGCCTTCTCCAGGACTCAGGCGGTGAACCGGATCCTCCCCGGCACCGCTGTCGGGTAGTGCTGGGTCGTGCTGGAAACGCCGACAGGTATAGTCCACTTCCGGGCGGCGGAGCAAGATCGAATGCAGGGTTCGCGTTGGGTCTTTTCCGAGTTGAGACCTCGCGGAAATATGACGGACCGACGGAGGAACCGGCGGAAAAAGTCGCTCCACAACTCCCTGAATGCCACAGCCAACACCCTTGACAGCACGGGCCACTTGGCCACCTACTGGTTCCTGCGCCCGGTGGTTGACAACGTTGTCCTGGTGGGGCGCAGGAGGGGAAATCCTTAGATGCAGCGGAGAACGCGGCACAGATGGGCTCCGGCGGCCGTCCTCACGGCCGCCTTTGTCATGGCCGTCGGCGCGCAGGGCGCCGCGGTCGCCCTGCCCGCCAGGGCTCCGGCGGCCGACCGGGAGTTCGCATCCTCGTTCGAGGCGGGCGACCCGGCGCCGGACTGGCTGAACACCGTCGACACCGGACCCGACGGCGGCAAGCGCGCCTCGGGCGTCGACGGCGGCTACAGCACCGGCATTCCGGGCAATGTCACCGACCACGTCACCGAAGTCCGGGCGAGCGCCCGGAACACGGGCGCCGGCGAGGTCGAGGAGAACCTCGTCGATGGCGAGCCCGGCACCAAGTGGCTGACCTTCGCGCCCACCGGCTGGGTGGAGTTCGACCTGGACAAACCCATCAAGATAGCGACCTACGCGCTCACCTCGGCCAACGACTACGCCGAGCGCGACCCGAAGGACTGGACCCTGAAGGGCTCGGCCGACGGCAAGGACTGGAAGACGGTCGACGCCCGCTCGGGCGAGACCTTCGCCGAGCGGTTCCAGACGAAGTCGTACGACCTCGCCGAACCGGCGGAGTACCGGTACTTCCGGCTGGAGGTGACGGGGAACGCCGGCGCCGCGGACATCCTGCAGCTGGCCGATGTGCAGTTCTCCACCGGAGGCACCGGCGGACCGGTGCCCCAGGACATGCTGACCCTGGTCGACAAGGGACCGAGCGGCTCCCCGACCGCCAAGGCGCGGGCCGGGTTCACCGGAAAGCGTGCCCTGCGCTACGCCGGCCGGCACACGGCGGGCGGCCGGGCCTACTCCTACAACAAGGTCTTCGACGTGAACGTGAAGGTGAGCGGCGACACCCTGCTGTCGTACCGCATCTTCCCGTCGATGGCCGACGGCGACCGCGACTACGACGCCACGAACGTCTCCGTCGACCTGGCCTTCACCGACGGCACCTATCTGAGCGGCCTGGGCGCCCTGGACCAGCACGGCTTCCCGCTCACCCCGCGCGGGCAGGGCGCGTCGAAGGCCCTGTACGTCAACCAGTGGAACAACGTGGCCGCGCGGATCGGCTCGGTGGCGGCCGGCCGGACCGTCGACCGGATCCTGGTGGCGTACGACTCCTCCGACGGCCCGGCGAAGTTCCGCGGCTGGCTGGACGACGTGGTCCTGAAGCCGGTGCCGCCCGAGAAGCCGAAGGCGCATCTGTCGGACTACGCACTCACCACCCGGGGCACCAACTCCAGCGGCAGCTTCTCGCGGGGCAACGACTTCCCGGCGACGGCTCTGCCGCACGGCTTCAACTTCTGGACGCCGGTGACCAACGCGTCCTCGCTCAGCTGGCTGTACGAGTACGCACGTGCGAACAACGCCGACAACCTGCCGACCATCCAGGCGTTCAGCGCGAGCCACGAGCCGAGCCCGTGGATGGGCGACCGGCAGACCTTCCAGCTGATGCCGTCGGCCGCGTCCGCCACCCCGGACACCGGCCGCGAGGCGCGGGAGCTGCCCTTCCGGCACGAGAACGAGACCGCGCGGCCGTACTACTACGGGGTGCGGTTCGAGAACGGTCTCAAGGCCGAGATGACCCCCACCGACCACGCGGCCGTGCTCCGCTTCACCTACCCCGGCGACAACGCGAACGTGCTGTTCGACAACGTCACCGAGCAGGCCGGGCTGACGCTCGACAAGGAGCACGGGATCGTCACCGGCTACTCGGACGTGAAGTCGGGCCTGTCCACGGGCGCGACCCGGCTGTTCGTGTACGGCGAGTTCGACAAGCCGGTCACCGACGGCGCGTCGAGCGGTGTGAAGGGGTACCTGCGGTTCGACGCGGGCGCCGACCGGACCGTCACGCTGCGGCTGGCGACCTCGCTCGTCGGCATCGACCAGGCGAAGGCAAACCTGCGCCAGGAGATCCCGGACGGCACCTCCTTCGACGCGGTCCGGACGCGGGCCCGGCGGGCCTGGGACACGCTGCTCGGCAAGGTCGAGGTGGAGGGCGCGACCCCGGACCAGCTGACCACGCTGTACTCCGGTCTGTACCGGCTGTACCTGTACCCGAACTCCGGCTTCGAGCGGGTCGACGGCGAGGACCGGTACGCCTCGCCGTTCTCCCCGATGCCGGGTCCGGACACCCCGACGCACACCGGCGCGAAGATCGTGGACGGCAGGGTGTACGTGAACAACGGCTTCTGGGACACCTACCGGACCACCTGGCCGGCGTACTCGTTCCTGACACCGTCCCAGGCGGGCGAGATGGTCGACGGGTTCGTGCAGCAGTACAAGGACGGCGGCTGGACCTCGCGGTGGTCCTCCCCCGGCTACGCCGACCTGATGACCGGCACCTCCTCGGACGTGGCGTTCGCCGACGCCTACGTCAAGGGGGTGAGGTTCGACGCGAAGGCGGCGTACGACGCGGCCGTGAAGAACGCGACCGTCGTCCCGCCGATGTCGGGCGTGGGCCGCAAGGGCATGAGCACCTCGCCGTTCCTCGGCTACACCACGACCGGCACGCACGAGGGCCTGTCGTGGGCGATGGAGGGCTACGTCAACGACTACGGCATCGCGCGGATGGGCGAGGCGCTGTACCGGAAGACGGGCGAGAAGCGCTACCGGGAGGAGTCGGAGTACTTCCTCAACCGGGCCCGGGACTACGTGCACCTCTTCGACGCCAGGGCCGGCTTCTTCCAGGGCCGGGACGCCAAGGGCGACTGGCGCGTGGACTCCGCGAAGTACGACCCGCGCGTGTGGGGCTACGACTACACGGAGACCAACGGCTGGGGCTACGCCTTCACCGCCCCGCAGGACAGCCGGGGCCTGGCCAACCTGTACGGCGGCCGGCAGGGCCTCGCCGACAAGCTGGACGAGTACTTCGCCACCCCGGAGACGGCCTCCCCGGACTTCGTCGGCTCCTACGGCGGTGTCATCCACGAGATGACCGAGGCGCGGGACGTCCGGATGGGCATGTACGGCCACTCCAACCAGGTCGCGCACCACGTCATCTACATGTACGACGCGGCCGGCGAGCCCTGGAAGGCGCAGGCGTACGTCCGTGAGGCGCTCTCCCGGCTCTACACCGGCAGCGAGATCGGGCAGGGCTACCACGGCGACGAGGACAACGGCGAGCAGTCGGCCTGGTACCTCTTCTCCGCGCTCGGCTTCTACCCGCTGGTCATGGGCAGCGGCGAGTACTCCATCGGCTCCCCGCTGTTCAAGAAGGTCACCGTGCACCTGGAGAACGGCCGGGACCTGGTGGTGCGGGCACCGCGGAACAGCGCGAAGAACGTCTACGTCCAGGGCGTGACGGTCGACGGCCGCCCCTGGAAGTCGACGTCGCTCCCCCACTCGCTGCTGTCCAGGGGCGGGGTGGTGGACTTCTTCATGGGGCCGAAGCCGTCGACGTGGGGCACGGGCAAGGACGCGGGCCCGGTCTCCGTCACCGAGGACGACAAGGTGCCGGCGCCGCGCGCGGACGTCCTGAAGGGTGCCGGGGCGCTCTTCGACGACACCTCGGCGACCAGCGCGACGGTCGCCTCGGCGGACCTGCCGGCCGAGGGCGCCGTGCGGGCGGTCCAGTACACGCTGACCTCGGGCGCGGACCGCACGAAGGCGCCGACCGGCTGGACCCTTGAGGGCTCCGACGACGGCACGACCTGGCGGACCCTGGACCACCGCTCCGGGGAAACCTTCACCTGGGACCGCCAGACCCGCGCCTTCACCATCGCCTCGCCGGGCACGTACACGAGGTACCGCCTCGTCCTGAACGGCGAGTCGACCCTGGCCGAGGTGGAACTGCTGGGCTGACCGGCCGGGTGCGTACCGTTCCCGAGACGGGACGGCGTACGCGCCGAGCGACGCGGAAGCGGCCCGCACCCGGATCCCGGGTGCGGGCCGCTTCGTGCCTCGGGGTGCGGGGATCAGCCCGTCGCGAGGGTGAAGACGTGCAGGTCCGCGTTGCGCGGGAGGGTGACGGTCCGGATCTGCCTGCCCGCCGGGGCCCGGTACGGCTCGGTGGCGAAGACGTACGTCGCCACCGGGTCCTTGTCGGCGCCGGCGACGTTGCGGTACGCGGTCTTGGCGACGACCCTGTTGCCGTACTGGACGGTGCCGCCTCCGCCGCCCACGGTCCAGTCGGTGAAGGACAGGTCGACGGTGTCGGTGCCGCCGTCGGTGTAGGTGACGGTCGCCCGGGTCTGCTGGTTGCCGTTGACCGCGCTGCCGATGAAGGACAACGCGCCCGCCGGGGCGGCCAGTCGGATGGTCTGGCCGGACGCCGAGGCGTTGTCGGGGCGGCCGGCCGGTGAGGCGGGCCAGGTGAAGGCGAGGCCGTCGACCGTGGCCTGCTTGCCCGGGGTGAGGCCGGCCGCCGCGAGGGCCTGCCGGGAGTAGCTCCAGCCGCCGCCGTCGTAGTCGGCCTCGTCGTGGTCGCCGTCGTCGTCGGAGACACCGGTGCTGTTGTAGGCGGCGAGCAGGGTGCCCGGGGCGGCCACGGTGAGCGCCACCGGCTGCTCGTAGGAGGAGTCGCCCGAGGTCACCGTGACCTGGACGTCGGCGAAGCCCTGCTGCGCGTCCCGGGCCGCCGTGAGGGTGATCTCCTGGGCGCCGTCGGTGACCGTGCCCTCGGCGGGCGCAGCCGTCACCCCGGCCGGGGTCCGCACCCGGAAACGCACCTCGGGGCCGGGGCCGCCGGTCATCGACAGCGCGCGGACGCCGATCTTCGTGCTGTCACCGGGGGCGAGCGTGGCCGTGGTGGGACCGACGCCGATCTGGTACGGCTGCTCGCCCTCCCGGAAGGACGGCGGCGGGCTGTCCGCCCCCCAGCCGCGGTCCGCAGTGGCGGACAGGGTGTAGTCGAGCCGGCCGCCGTCGCGGACGAAGGACGCGGGCAGCCAGGGCCGGTCGCTGCTGCGGCCGTTCACCTTCAGGGACCGGACGTACGGCGCGTCGGCCGCCGCTCCGGCGGCCCGTACGGAGATGTCGCGGCCGTGCGGCCGGTCGATCTCGATCCGCTCGAACAGCGGTGAGGCGAGGACCAGTTCGGCGCGGGACGGCACCTGCGGGTACATGCCGAGGGCGGAGAAGACGTACCAGGCGGACATCGCGCCGAGGTCGTCGTTGCCCGGGATGCCGCCGGGCTCGGCGGACCACAGCTGCCGCATCGCCGCGCGGACGGTCTCCTGCGTCTTGTAAGGGGCGCCGGCGTAGTCGTACAGGTAGGGGACGTTGATCGACGGCTCGTTGTCCAGCTCGGACTTGGTGCCGCCGTTGCCGGTGAAGGCCCATCCGCCGTCGGCGTCGTGGAAGAAGTCGTCCAGCCGGGCGAGCGCCTTGTCCCGGCCGCCCAGTGCGGCGAAGAGGCCCGCCGGGTCGTGCGGGACCATCCAGGTGTACTGGGCGGCCGTGCCCTCGACGAAGCCGTTGCCGGTGTCCGGGGTGAAGCCGGTGACCCAGCTGCCGTCGGCCTTGCGGTTGGCGATGTACCCGCCGTTCGGCGCGGCGGCGACGTCGAAGTTGTTCTGCCACCACTGGGCGCGGCGGGTGAAGGTGTCCGCCGTGCCCTTCTGCCCTGCCGAGCGGGCGAGTTGGGCGATGGCGAAGTCCGCGGTGGACATCTCCAGCGTCTCGGCGGCCCCGCCCCAGGCGTTGGACACGCTCGGCATGTAGTGCAGCTTGAGGTACTTGTCGAGGGAGGGGCGCTGGCCCGCCGACAGCACGGGCTTGCCGGCCGGGGACAGGTCCTGCGGTGTGGGCACGGTCGCCGCCCGCACCAGGGACTTCAGGGCGCCGCGGAGGTCGAAGTCCGTGCCGCCGAAGGCGTGGATGCCGGCCAGCGCGGTCGCCGAGGGGTCGCCGTTCATGACGTGCGTGCCGCTCGCCCCGTGCAGCCAGCGGTCCCACACGCCGCCGTTCTGCCGGGACAGCTCGTACAGGGACTGCGCGATGTCCGAGCCAGTGCGCGGGTCGAGCAGCGTCAGCAGTTGCACCTGGTCGCGGTAGACGTCCCAGCCGGAGAAGGTGCCGTACTGGGCCTGCCGGCGCCGGCCGACCGTGTGCACGCGGCCGTCGGCGCCCCGGTACCTGCCGTCGGCGTCGCTGATGACGTTCGGGTGCAGCAGCGCGTGGTAGAGCGCGGTGTAGAAGGTGGTGCGCTCGGCGTCCGTGCCGCCGCCGACCCGGACGGCCCCGAGCCGCTCCCGCCAGGCCCGCCGGGCCGCCTCCCGGACCGCGCCGAAGGACCGTCCCGGCGGGTTCTCGGCGGCCAGGTTGGCCGCGGCGGCCTCCCGGCTGACGTAGGAGACGCCGACCTCGACGCCGACCGGGCCGTCGCCGGGCGCGAACTCGATGTATCCGCCGGCCCCCTTCCCGGCGACCGGCCGCCCGCCGTGCGAGAAGCCGCCGGTGCCGCCGGACGCCTCGCGGGAGCCGGGGTCCAGGCGGTCGTCGTGCCAGGTGCCGGTGGCCTGGAAGGCGCGGTCGAAGCGGGCGGTGAAGTAGAGCGTGTAGTAAGGGCGTTGGCCTTCGGGGTCGAGGTAACCGCAGAAGTTGCCGGAGGTGACCGAGCCGGAGATGGTCCGGGCGTCCGGGTCGATCGTGACGGTCGACTCCTCCGAGCCCACCTCGGAGTTGGCGGTGCGCACGAGCAGGGAGGCGGGCTTGCCGGCCGGGTAGGTGAAGCGGGCCGAACCGGTGCGCGCGGTCGCGGTGAGGTCGGCGGTGACACCGGAGGCCAGCCCGACCCGGTAGTGGCCGGGCTCGGCGGTCTCGTCGGCGTGGCGGAAGTCGGAGGCGTAGACGGCGTCCTTGGTGTCGCTCGCCGGGGAGGAGGTGACCTCGCCGGCGTACGGGAAGAACGGGATGTCCCCGCTGCCGCCCGCGCAGCCGGTGCCTGACATGTGGGTGAGGCTGAAACCGCGGATGCGGGTGGCGTCGTACTGGTAGCCGCCCGGGGCGGCGGTTCTGGTGGCGTCGCCGCGCGTGTTCTCCGGGCTCCAGGAGAACATGCCGAACGGCACGACGGCGCCCGGGAAGACGTCGCCGCCGTTCCTGGTGCCGATCAGCGGATCGACGTACGGGGTGGGGTCCTTGACGAGGACGGGGGGAGCGGCGGTCGCCGCCAGGGCGGGGGTTGCGGTGCCGCCGGTCGCGAGGAGCGCGGCCAGCAGCAGGGACGCGGATCTCAAACGCATGACGCGGCCCTTCCTCCTAACGGACGGGTCGCGCACCACAGGTCGCACAAGCCGCTGGGACAGTAGCGCGTGTCACCGGTACCACGGAAGACCGCGTACGCGCCGTCAGGCGTACGCCCGCATCACCCGGTCGGGCTAACCAAGCAGGTTGACATCGTTGTCTGTTGAGGCGGTAGAGTCATGTACAGACCATGTGACAACGATGTCGCGCACCCAACTCGCCGCACAAGCCACGCAGTTCGCAGGCCATTCCCTCCGGGCAGGTACCCCACCCCCCTCACCTGTCCGGCTCGCGGACCCGGTGCGCACAGCCACCGGGTCCGCCCAGAGCGGCTCAACCGACCCGACAGGGCAGGGTGGTGACGCTGTCACCCTCCCCGGGCGGTGCAGCCGAACGGGTCGACCACCCGGGACTCGACGAGCCGTTCCCGCCGGCGTTGTGGACCATGACGTCCCGTCCGGCGTAGGCGGCGGTGCCGTTCCAGAGGTCGGCCACCTTCTGGCCGGCCGGCAGGGACCAGTCGACCGTCCAGCCGGGCATCGGCACGTCACCGCTGTCGGCAACCATGGTTCGGTGGGATTGCCGGGGTCGTGGACGCCGGTCACCTCGCCGTCGCCGCCGTCGCACACGAGGTCGGAGCAGGAGCAGACGAACCGTGCAGCGGCGGGTGGTCGACGGTGAGGAAGGGCCGGCCCTCCTCCTTGGTCGTGGTGAGCGGACCCGGAACGGTGACCCACGGGAGCGCTCCCACTACATGCCTTTCCTGGAAGCCGGCACCAAGCGCTTCCGGTGTGAACGGTCGTGCGGCGACGGGCCCGGCGACCGGGCGGCCGGAGTACCCTTGACAAGGGTCAACTCAAGTTTTATTCGGAGTGGTGAGGCAATTCCCGGTCCGGAGCCACAGTCGGTGGCGGGTGAGGAGGTGGCCCAGATGCAGGAGCCGGACCTGTACGCGGTGCTGGGCGTACCGCCCTCGGCCACGGTCGGGGCGATCACCTCGGCCTTCCGCCGCAGGGCTCGGGAACTGCGCCCGGACACCCGGGTCGACGCGGTCACCGCCGCCCGGTTCGGTGAGGTGCGGGCGGCGTACGAGACGCTGCGGGACCCGGTGCGGCGCGCGGCCTACGACCAGGCGTACGAGCGCTCGTACAGGCCGTCGTACCGCCCGGCCGGCGCCGCCGGGCCGCGCCGGTACCTCGTCGTGCCGGGCGTCCCGGCTCCCGAGCCGCCGCTGCGCGCAGGACCGGTGCGCCGGGTACCCGGTGGGTCACACGTGCGGCGCACGGGGTGAGGACGAGGAGGGAGAACGCAGATGGCGCGTCCGGTCGGTATCGACCTCGGTACGACGAACTCGGTGGTCTCGGTCCTGGAGGGCGGCGAGCCCACCGTCATCACGAACACGGAAGGCGCACGGACCACACCGTCGGTCGTGGCCTTCGCCAAGAACGGCGAGGTGCTGGTCGGCGAGGTGGCCAAGCGGCAGGCCGTGACGAACGTGGAGCGCACCGCGCGCTCGGTCAAGCGGCACGTGGGCGACCACGCCTGGCGGTTCCCCGAGCAGGGGGACGTCGACGGCAAGCGGTACACCGCACAGGAGATCTCCGCGCGCGTGCTGCAGAAGCTGAAGCGGGACGCGGAGGCGTACCTCGGCGAGGACGTCACCGACGCGGTGATCACCGTACCCGCCTACTTCGACGACGCCCAGCGGCAGGCCACGAAGGAGGCTGGTGAGATCGCGGGCCTGAACGTCCTGCGGATCATCAACGAGCCGACGGCGGCGGCGCTGGCGTACGGGCTGGACAAGGAGAACGACCAGACGGTCCTCGTCTTCGACCTGGGCGGCGGCACCTTCGACGTGTCGCTGCTGGAGATGGGCGAGGGCGTCATCGAGGTGAAGGCCACCAACGGCGACACGCGCCTCGGGGGCGACGACTGGGACCAGCGGGTCGTGGACCACCTGGTCCAGCAGTTCAAGAACAACTACGGCGTCGACCTGGCCAAGGACAAGATGGCCGTGCAGCGGCTGCGGGAGGCCGCGGAGCGGGCGAAGATCGAGCTGTCGTCCTCGACCGAGACCTCGATCAACCTGCCGTACATCACCGCGTCCGCGGAGGGTCCGCTGCACCTGGACGAGAAGCTGACCCGCGCCCAGTTCCAGCAGTTGACGGCGGACCTGCTGGAGCGGTGCAAGGCGCCGTTCCACAATGCGATCAAGGACGCCGGGATCAAGGTGTCCGACATCGACCACGTGGTCCTGGTGGGCGGCTCGACGCGGATGCCGGCCGTGACCGAGCTGGTGAAGGAGCTGACCGGCAAGGACCCGCACAAGGGCGTCAACCCCGACGAGGTGGTGGCCGTCGGCGCCTCCCTGCAGGCCGGTGTGCTCAAGGGCGAGGTCAAGGACGTCCTGCTCCTCGACGTCACCCCGCTGTCCCTCGGCATCGAGACCAAGGGCGGCATCATGACCAAGCTGATCGAGCGCAACACCACGATCCCGACCAAGCGCTCGGAGATCTTCACCACGGCCGAGGACAACCAGCCCTCCGTGACGATCCAGGTCTACCAGGGCGAGCGGGAGATCGCGGCGTACAACAAGAAGCTCGGCATGTTCGAGCTGACCGGCATCGCGCCCGCCCCGCGCGGGGTGCCGCAGATCGAGGTGGCCTTCGACATCGACGCCAACGGCATCATGCACGTCTCGGCGAAGGACCTCGGCACCGGCAAGGAGCAGAAGATGACCGTCACCGGCGGTTCGGCGCTGCCCCGCGACGACATCGACCGCATGGTCCGGGAGGCGGAGCAGCACGCCGAGGAGGACCGCAAGCGGCGGGAGGCCGCGGAGACCCGCAACCAGGCCGAGCAGCTCGTCTACTCCACCGAGAAGCTGATCAAGGACAACGCCGAGCAGATCCCGGCGGACGCGAGGTCCGAGACGGAGACGGCGCTGGCCGAGCTGAAGGAGAAGCTGAAGTCGGAGGACACGGAGGCGATCCGGCAGGCCCTGGACCATGCCGCGCAGGCCGCGCAGAAGATCGGTACGGCGCTGTACGAGCGGTCGCGGACCGAGCAGGCCGCGCAGCCCGGTGCCGGCGGCACGACGCCCCCCGCCGGGGACGACGAGGTGGTGGACGCCGAGATCGTCGACGACGACAAGCCGGAGGCGGGCTGACGATGGACGGGGCGCGGACGACGAGCACCAGTGAGGTGGAGCGCCTGCTCCAGGAGCGCACCGCCGATCTGCAGAGGGTGAAGGCGGAGTACGACAACTACCGCAAGCGGGTGCGGCGGGACCGCATGGCCGTGCGCGAGATCGCCGTCGCCAACGTGCTGACCGCGCTGCTCCCGGTGGTGGACGCCGTGGACCGGGCCTGTGCGCACGAGCCGCTCACGCCCGGTCTGAAGGACATCGCCGACACGCTGCGCACGCGGCTGGGATCGCTGGGGCTGGAGGCGTTCGGGGAGGAGGGCGAGCCGTTCGACCCGGCGTGCCACGAGGCGGTGGTGCACCGTGCGGCCCCGGGCGCCGAGCGGCTGGTCTGCGCGGAGATCCTGCGCCCCGGCTACCGGATCGGCGACCGGCTGCTGCGGCCCGCGTACGTGGCGGTCGGCGGGTCGCCATGACGCCCGGGCGCGGTCCGGCGGCACGCCGGGGCCGGCGGGCCGCTCGGGCCGCCGGTGCCGGTTTGAATATGTCCACCTCGTGGACGCACCATAGCCACACGGAAAAAACCAGTGCTACAAATGCGGGCATGTCGGACGCATCTGTCCGATACAGGCGTCTCGGATGGCGCGCTGTCATCGGCAAGGTTCCCCGGAGCGTCGCCGGACAGGTCTTCCTGTTCCAGGTCGCGCTCGTGGTACTCCTCGTCCTGTGCGCCGTCCTCGCACTCGTCATGCAGTCGAGACGGGACACCACCGCCGAGGCCAAGCACCGTTCGATAGCCGTCGCGCAGACCTTCGCCCACTCTCCGGGCCTGCTCCAGGCGCTGCGGTCCCCCGAGCCCTCCCGGATCCTGCAGCCGATGACCGAGGCGGGCCGCAAGTCCGCGGGGGTCGACTTCATCGTGGTCATGGACACCCACGGCATCCGCTACACCCATCCGATGCCCGGCCGGATCGGCAAGCGGTTCGTGGGCACCATCGAGCCGTCGCTGGCCGGCAAGGTGTACACCGAGAGCGTGCACGGCCCGCTGGGCCACGAGGTGCAGGCCACCGTGCCCGTGGACGACGCCCACGGCAAGGTGGTCGCTCTGGTCTCCGCCGGTCTGAAGGTCAAGAACGTCACCAGCGAGCTGGACCGGCAGCTGCCGATCATCCTGGGTGCGGGGGCCGGCGCGCTGGTGGTGTCGACCGGTGGTACGGCCCTGGTGGGGCGCCGGCTGCGGCGGCAGACGCACAGCCTGGCCCCGGACGAGATGAGCCGCATGTACCAGCACCACGACACCGTGCTGCACTCGGTGCGCGAGGGCGTGCTCATCATCGGGGCCGACGGCCGGCTGCTGCTCGTCAACGACGAGGCCCGGCGCCTGCTGGAGCTGCCCGCCGACGCCGAGGGACGCGTGCTGCGGGAGCTGCCGGATCTCGACCCGGCGACGCTGGAGCTGCTCGCCTCCGGGCGCCCGGCCAGCGACGAACTGCACTTCGCCAAGGGACGCCTGCTGGCGGTCAACCAGCGGCCCACCGACCGCGCCGGCTGCCCCGGCGGCACCGTCGTGACGCTGCGCGACTCCACCGAGCTGCAGGCGGTGTCCGGCCGCGCCCAGACCGCCCTGGAGCGGCTGGAGCTGCTGTACGACGCGGGCCTGTGCATCGGCAGCACGCTGGACGTGATGCGCACGGCCGACGAGCTGGCGCGGGTGGCCGTGCCGCGGTTCGCCGACTTCATCACCGTCGACCTGGCCGACGCCGTGCTGCACGGCGAGGAGCCGGCTCCGACGGCGACGGACATGCGGCGGGTCGCCGTGTGCGGCATCCGGGACGACCACCCGCTCTACGAGCAGGGCCGGCTGATCGACTTCCTGCCCACCACCCCGCAGGCCCGCGGTTACGGCGCCGGGCGCTCGCAGCTGGTGACCGACCTGGCGTCCGCCGACGGCTGGCGGGCCCAGGACCCGGAGCGGACCCGGCAGATCCTGGACTTCGGCATCCACTCGCTCATCTCCGCGCCCATCCGGGCGCGCGGGGTCGTCCTGGGCATGGCCAACTTCTGGCGCTCCAAGCGGGAGCCGTTCGACGCGGACGAGCTGTCCCTGGCGGAGGAGCTGGTGGCCCGGGCCGCGGTCAGCATCGACAACGCCCGCCGCTACACCCGCGAGCACGCCCTGGCGGTCACGCTGCAGCGCAGTCTGCTGCCCCGGGCGCTGCCCGAGCAGAGCGCGCTGGACGTCGGCTACCGCTATCTGCCGGCGCAGTCCGGGGTGAGCGGCGACTGGTTCGACGTGATCCCGCTGCCGGGCGGCCGGGTGGCGCTGGCCGTCGGTGACGTGGTGGGGCACGGTCTGCACGCCGCCGCGACGATGGGCCGGCTGCGGACCGCGGTGCACAACTTCTCCACGCTGGACCTGCCGCCGGACGAACTGCTCCAGCACCTGGACGATCTGGTCGGCCGCATCGACCAGGACGAGGCCTGCCCGGAGACGGCCGGGGAGATCGTGGGTGCCACCTGTCTGTACGCGATCTACGACCCGGTGACGCGCCGCTGTGTCATGGCCCGGGCCGGGCATCCGGCGCCGGCGCTGGTGCACCCCGACGGCAGCGTCGTCTTCCCCGAGCTGCCGGCCGGGCCGCCGCTGGGCCTGGGCGGCATGCCGTTCCGCACGGCCGAGCTGGAGCTGGCCGAGGGCAGCCAGCTCGTCCTGTACACCGACGGTCTGATCGAGGACCGCAGACGGGACCTGGACGAGGGCATGGAGCTGCTGCGCCGGGCCCTGGCGGGCCATCCCGGCCGGCCGCCGGAGGAGAGCTGCCAGGCGGTGCTGGAGCAGTTGCTGCCCGAGCGGCCCGGGGACGACGTCGCGCTGCTCATCGCGCGCACCCGGGTGCTGCCGGCCGACCGGGTCGCCGACTGGGACGTGCCGCGCGATCCGGCCGCCGTGTCGGGGATGCGCGGCGCGGTCTCCGCCAAGCTGGAGGAGTGGGGGCTGTCCGAGCTGGGCTTCGGGATGGAGCTCGTGCTGAGCGAGCTGATCACCAACGCCATCCGGTACGGCTCCGACCCGATCCACGTACGGCTGATCAACGACCGCACGCTGATCTGCGAGGTGGCCGACGGCAGCAGCACCTCGCCGCATCTGCGGTACGCCGCGACGACCGACGAGGGCGGCCGGGGCCTGTTCCTGGTCTCGCAGCTGGCCGAGCGCTGGGGCACCCGGTACACCCCGCACGGCAAGGTCATCTGGGCCGAGCTGAACCTGCCGGACCTGGACGCGTTCGCCGTCGACTGAGCGGGACGAGGTGCGGCTGCCGACGAGTGAATTCGGCCGTGCGGTGCGGGCTGCCGGTGTGACGGCGGGAAACACCTACGCGTACCGGACACCCATGGGCAGGAGCACTCCGATGCCGAAGTTCCTCATCCAGGCCGCCTACACGCCCGAGGGCACGCAGGGGCTGCTCGCGGAGGGCGCGAGTGGCCGCCGCGCCGCCGTCGACCAGGTCGTCACCGGGCTCGGCGGCACGGTGGAGGCCATGTACTACGCCTTCGGCGAGGACGACCTCGTGTGCATCGTCGACTTCCCCGACCCGGTCTCCATGGCCGCCGTCAGCCTGAGGGTCAAGGCGAGCGGCGCGCTCCGCACCCGGGCCACTCCCCTCCTGACCGTCGGCGAGCTCGACGAGGCGGCCCGCCGCGAGGTCTCCTTCCGCGCACCCGGCGCGTGACGGGGGTTCCCGGCCCGGGGACGAGGACCCGCCGGGCGGGGTGCGGGCACCGTACGGCGAAGGGCCGCACCCCCGGTGCCGGGGATGCGGCCCTCGTCCGCCGGGCGCTGCCGCTTACTTGCGGATCAGGTTGCGCAGCACGTACTGCATGATGCCGCCGTTGCGGTAGTAGTCGGCCTCACCGGGGGTGTCGATGCGGACGACCGCGTCGAACTCGACACCGGTGTCGGTGGTGACCTTCACGGTGCGCGGCGTGCGGCCCTCGTTCAGCTCGGTGACGCCGGAGATGGAGAAGGTCTCCTCGCCGGTCAGACCGAGGGACTCGGCCGACTGGCCCTCCGGGAACTGGAGCGGGAGCACGCCCATGCCGATGAGGTTCGAGCGGTGGATGCGCTCGTACGACTCGGCGATGACGGCCTTGACGCCGAGCAGCGCGGTGCCCTTGGCCGCCCAGTCGCGGGACGAGCCGGAGCCGTACTCCTTGCCTGCCAGGACGACCAGCGGGATGCCGGCGGCCTGGTAGTTCTGCGAGGCGTCGTAGATGAAGGAGACCGGTCCGCCGTCCTGCGTGAAGTCGCGGGTGTAGCCGCCCTCGGTGCCCGGCGCGATCTGGTTGCGCAGGCGGATGTTGGCGAACGTACCGCGGATCATGACCTCGTGGTTGCCGCGGCGCGAGCCGTAGCTGTTGAAGTCACGGCGCTCCACACCGTGCTCGGTGAGGTACTGGCCGGCCGGGGTGTCGGCCTTGATGGCACCGGCCGGGGAGATGTGGTCGGTGGTGACCGAGTCGCCCAGCTTGGCCAGCACGCGGGCGCCGGCGATGTCCTCGACCGGGGCCGGCTCCATGCCCATGCCCTCGAAGTACGGGGGCTTGCGGACGTAGGTGGACTCCGGGTCCCACTCGAAGGTGTTGCCCGTCGGGACCGGCAGGGACTGCCACTGGGCGTCGCCCGCGAAGACGTCCTGGTAGGACTTGGAGAACATGTCCTCGCCGATGGCGCTGGCGACGACCTCGTTGACCTCGGCCTCGGACGGCCAGATGTCCTTCAGGTGGACCGGGTTGCCGTCCTGGTCGGTGCCCAGGGCGTCCCGGGTGATGTCCACCTTCATGGAGCCCGCGAGGGCGTAGGCGACGACCAGCGGCGGGGACGCCAGGTAGTTCATCTTGACGTCGGGGTTGATACGGCCCTCGAAGTTCCGGTTGCCGGAGAGGACCGAGGTGACCGCGAGGTCGTGGTCGTTGACGGCCTTGGAGACCTCCTCCGGCAGCGGGCCGGAGTTGCCGATGCAGGTGGTGCAGCCGTAGCCGACGAGGTTGAAGCCGACCTTGTCGAGGTAGGGGGTGAGGCCCGCCTTCTCGAAGTAGTCGGTGACGACCTTGGAGCCCGGGGCGAGGGTGGTCTTGACCCACGGCTTGCGGGTCAGGCCCTTCTCGACCGCCTTCTTGGCCACCAGCGCGGCGGCGACCATGACGTACGGGTTGGAGGTGTTGGTGCAGGAGGTGATGGCCGCGACCGTCACCGCACCGTGGTCCAGCTCGTAGGTGGTGCCGTCGGGGGCGGTGACCCGGACCGGGTTGGACGGTACGGCACCGGTGCCCTGGCCGTGCTGCGGGGCGCCGGCACCGTTCTCCTGGTGGCCGTAGGCCGGGGCGTCGGAGGCCGGGAAGGACTCGGCGCTGGCCTCGTCGACCGGGGAGGCGGCGGCCTCCGGCGTCTGCGCGACGGGCGCCTCGACGTAGTTGAGGACGTCCTTGGCGAACTGCTGGGCGGCCTCGGCGAGGACGATGCGGTCCTGCGGGCGCTTCGGGCCGGCGATGGACGGGACGACCGTGGACAGGTCCAGCTCGAGCTTCTCGGAGAAGTCCGGCTCGGCCTTCGGGTCCAGCCACAGGCCCTGCTGCTTGGCGTAGGCCTCGACCAGGGCGACCTGCTGCTCGGAGCGGCCGGTCAGGCGCAGGTAGTTCAGGGTCTCGTCGTCGATCGGGAAGATCGCGGCGGTGGAGCCGAACTCCGGCGACATGTTGCCGATGGTGGCGCGGTTGGCCAGGGAGGTGGCGGCCACGCCCTCGCCGTAGAACTCGACGAACTTGCCGACCACACCGTGCTTGCGCAGCATCTCGGTGATGGTGAGCACGAGGTCGGTGGCGGTGGTGCCCGGCTGCAGCTCACCGGTGAGCTTGAAGCCGACGACGCGCGGGATGAGCATGGAGACCGGCTGGCCGAGCATGGCGGCCTCGGCCTCGATGCCGCCGACGCCCCAGCCGAGGACGCCGAGGCCGTTGACCATGGTGGTGTGCGAGTCGGTGCCGACCAGGGTGTCCGGGTAGGCCTTGCCGTCGCGGACCATCACGACACGGGCCAGGTGCTCGATGTTCACCTGGTGGACGATGCCGGTGCCGGGCGGGACGACCTTGAACTCGTCGAAGGCGGTCTGGCCCCAGCGCAGGAACTGGTAGCGCTCCTTGTTGCGGCCGTACTCCAGCTCGACGTTCTGCTTGAAGGCGTCGTTCGTGCCGAACTTGTCGGCGATGACGGAGTGGTCGATGACCAGCTCGGCCGGCGCCAGCGGGTTGATCTTGGCCGGGTCGCCGCCCAGCTCCTTCACGGCTTCACGCATGGTCGCGAGGTCCACGACACAGGGCACGCCGGTGAAGTCCTGCATGATCACGCGAGCCGGCGTGAACTGGATCTCCTGGCTGGGCTGGGCCTGGGAGTCCCAGCTGCCGAGGGCGCGGATGTGGTCGGCGGTGATGTTCGCGCCGTCCTCCGTGCGGAGCAGGTTCTCCAGCAGGACCTTGAGGCTGTACGGCAGGCGGGCCGAGCCCTCCACCTTGTCCAGCCGGAAGATCTCGTACGACTCGTCGCCCACCTGCAGCGTGCTGCGGGCGTCGAAGCTGTTCGCCGACACGACAGTCTCCTTCATTGATGTGCGCGTACCACCGTCAATCGTGCCGCCACGCCGGCTTGGCCGAACCAGTGAGGTGAGGCTAAGTTAGGCAAACCTTACTGGAGTGGCGGGCTACGGTGCGCCTCGGCAGATATCTCGATGTCGAGATAACTCTAGTACATGGGCGCTGGATGGTCATGCCCAACCGCCTACCAGTCCGCTTCGGCGTCGGTCTTGGCCGGCCCGGTGACGCCCACGTGCCCATGGTCGCCGTAGACGGAGGACCGCCAGCGGGCGAACGCCTTGGCCGCGCGGTCGGCGTCGTCCTGCTCCATCACCCCGTAGGTCACCCGGACCCACGCCTCCGTACGGTCGCCACCCTCGGGGTTGCGGACGTAGACGCTCAGCACGTGGGAGGCCATGGCGGCGTCCGCCTTCCGGCCGTCCGCCTTCAGATACGTCCGGAAGTCGCGGGCCATGGGGAACCAGCGGTGCGGGCCGGCCGTGGCACCGCAGGGCGGCCCCGGGTCGTCACTCGTGAGGTCCGGGCCACCGTCACCCTGGTCGTCGCTCGTGAGGTCCGGGCCACCGTCACCCTGGTCGTCACTGGTGAGGTCCGGGCCACCGTCACCCTGGTCGTCACTGGTGAGGTCCGGGCCACCGTCACCCTGGTCGTCACTGGTGAGGTCCGGGCCACCGTCACCCTGGTCGTCGCTCGTGAGGTCCGGAAGCTCCTGGTCGTCACTGGTGGTGTCGGGAATTTCCTGGCCGTCGCCGGTCGTGCCCTCGCCCGTGTACTCGTCCTGGCACTGGTCGTCGCTCGTCCCGTCCGTCGCGGACGAGCCCGCCGAGGGCGCGCCGGCCGCCGGGCCGCCCGCACGCTCCGAGCCGCACGAGGTCAGCACGGAGCAGAGCACGAGCGCGGCGGCAACGGGAAGGTGTCGCATCCTGGTGTTCATGTGTGTCCCCCTTTCAGAGGAGGAGAGGGGGACACACATGCGGGGGTTCCGGATACGCCGGACGGGGTAACCGAGTTGGGTGGCACGTTGTACGACATCGATGGATTTGCCCGATCTATCCGGTGCCGCACCCCGTCCCACCAGCGGTGTTGACGGGGCGTCACCGCATCACCGGTACGGCCCTCACCCGAACGGACCCCCCAACGGGCACCATCTCATATCTGAGATAACCTCAACCTCATGTCAGACGACTACCTCGTACGCATCGGCAAGCTCATCCGTGACGCCCGGCAGCACCGGGGCTGGACGCAGACGCAGCTCGCGGAGGCGCTCGGCACCAGCCAGAGCGCGGTCAACCGCATCGAGCGCGGCAACCAGAACATCAGCCTTGAGATGATCGCCCGAATCGGTGAAGCGCTGGACAGCGAGATCGTGTCGCTGGGCTACGCGGGTCCGATGCATCTGCGTGTGGTCGGCGGCCGCCGGCTGTCCGGCGCCATCGACGTGAAGACCAGCAAGAACGCCTGCGTGGCACTGCTGTGCGCCTCCCTGCTGAACAAGGGGCGCACGGTCCTGCGCCGGGTGGCGCGGATCGAGGAGGTGTACCGCCTGCTGGAGGTGCTCAACTCCATCGGCGTGCGCACCCGCTGGGTCAACGACGGCGTCGACCTCGAACTCGTCCCGCCCGCCGAGCTGGAGATGGCCGCGATCGACGCGGAGGCGGCCGTCCGCACCCGCTCGATCATCATGTTCCTCGGCCCGCTGCTGCACCGCATGGACCACTTCAAGCTGCCCTACGCCGGAGGCTGCGACCTGGGCACGCGGACCATCGAGCCGCACATGATCGCGCTGCGCCGGTTCGGTCTGGACATCGCGGCCACCGAGGGCCAGTACCACGCCCGGGTCGACCGCTCCGTCCGCCCCGACCGCCCGATCGTCCTGACGGAACGCGGCGACACGGTGACGGAGAACGCGCTGCTGGCCGCCGCCCGCCACGACGGCGTGACCGTCATCCGCAACGCGTCCTCCAACTACATGGTCCAGGACCTGTGCTTCTTCCTGGAGGCGCTGGGCGTCAAGGTGGAGGGCATCGGCACCACCACGCTCACCGTGCACGGCGTGCCGAACATCGACGTGGACGTCGACTACTCCCCCTCCGAGGACCCGGTCGAGGCGATGAGCCTGCTGGCCGCCGCCGTGGTGACGGAGTCCGAACTGACCGTACGCCGCGTCCCCATCGAGTTCCTGGAGATCGAGCTGGCGGTCCTGGAGGAGATGGGCCTCGACCACGACCGGTCGCCGGAGTACTGTGCGGACAACGGCCGTACCCGCCTGGTCGACCTCACGGTCCGCCCCTCCAAGCTGGAGGCGCCGATCGACAAGATCCACCCCATGCCCTTCCCGGGCCTGAACATCGACAACGTCCCGTTCTTCGCGGCCATCGCGGCCACCGCGCAGGGCAAGACCCTCATCCACGACTGGGTCTACGACAACCGCGCCATCTACCTGACCGACCTCAACCGCCTCGGCGGCCGGCTCCAGCTCCTCGACCCGCACCGCGTCCTGGTCGAGGGCCCGACGCGCTGGCGCGCCGCCGAGATGATGTGCCCGCCGGCCCTGCGCCCCGCCGTGGTGGTCCTGCTGGCGATGATGGCGGCCGAGGGCACGTCGGTACTGCGCAACGTGTACGTCATCAACCGCGGTTACGAGGACCTCGCCGAACGCCTGAACTCGATCGGCGCGCAGATCGAGATCTTCCGCGACATCTGATGAGCGGATGCCGTCGCACCCTGTCTGACTTGCGGTGAAGCGGGGCAGGAAGAGGTGCGGCGGCATCCGTGGGACTTCTTTCGAAGTGCCCCAGCCAGCGTGCCGGCGAGGTCGGCCGTGCACACGATCTCTCCGCCCGTCGCCGAGGGCCGGGGCCTTCTGGTCCACGCCGTCCCGCCGGGCGAAGCCCGCCACGAGCGGCTCCGAACCGGCGCCGCGGTCAGCCGGCGCCGTGTTCATCGCAGTGCGGCAAAGTCGTAGGGCAGGTCGGGAAGCGAGCAGGTGCCCTGGATCGGCACGGTGGTGCCACCACACAGGACCGGCTAACGGGCAGCGGTCCCGGCTGTGAGCGGCGCTTCCTCCGTGCCGGGCTCCTGCGTGGGCGCGGGCGTGATGGTCGGCACCGGTCCGGCTGCCGACGCCGCAGAGGTGGTCGCGACGGCGAGGCAGGCGGCGATGAGGACGATGTTCTTGATGATGTACTGACCCTCCATCGTGGGAACGAGCGGCACGGTCGACCACGCGTCGTCGGGGAGGAGAACCAGCGTCGAGAACACGCCGAGCATGTGCACGAAGAAGACGGCGAGCGCGAGACGCAGCAGGACGCCGGTGACGAGCCCGAGACCGATGGCCACCTCCATGGTCGCCAGCAAAGGTCGCGAAACGTCCGGCGGCACGGCGTGAAAGGTCATCACGCTCATCGCGTGGACGGCGATGTCCTCGGCCGGGCTCATGGCGGGTGTGAACTTCAGGCCGCCGAACCAGAGGAAGAGGATTCCGACGCTGATCCTGAGGACGGCCGAGCTTCGACGGTGGTAACCGGCAGCGAACGACGTCCACATGGTGTGCAGGCGTCTGCTGGATCCTGCGCTGCGGGACATCAGGGTGGTCCTCCTGTCTGACGGTGGGTACGGGGAGTTCGGCCGTGGTCGAAGGTGCCGAAGTGGTTGGTGACCTCTCCGGAGCCGTTGAGAGCCCACACGTCGGCTCCGCCGCTTGCCGTTTGCCCTTCCGGTGTGCCCCTCCGATGTGCGAGGGAGCCACAGGCCCACGGCCGGCGCCCGGCCGCCGCGGGACCACCCGACAGGAGCGCCTGTGCGAGTGGTCCCCTCGTTCGAGGAGGTCAGCGGAACGCCTGGCCTCAGGCGGTGCCGTTGATGTACTTCATGGCCACCGCGAAGGTGGCCTTGGCCACGTTCCGGCCGACCTTCTGGCCCTCGTCGATGTCGAACGTCCAGTGACCGCCGCCGTAGACGCGGGAGAGGCCGTCCTCCCTCGCGGCCTCGCTCAAGGTGTCCCACTTCAGGGTCACGTCCGAGGCGGGGGTCACGCCCGGCTCGTAGGTGGACGAACCGGCCTTGGCGGTGTAGGAGTCACCGAACTTGTCACTGCCGGTCCACAGCTTCAGCGACTCGGCCGCCGTAGCGCCCCACACCGCGTGTCCGGAGACGTACGAGGCGAACGGAGGCGTCGTGACGTACGGCAACCAGGTCTCGCCGGCAATCGTCTGCGTGCCCTTGCCGCGACCGGCGTAACCGCGCACCTGCTGGCCCGACTGGTTGTAGCGGATCACCGTCATCGGACGGGCGTAGTCGTAGTGCACCTTGCTCTTCCAGGCCACGATGCCGGCGTCGGCCATGGCCAGGTTGAGCGTGAAGAACATCTTCACGTCCTCACCGAGCGTGTGGTGGTCGCGGCGAGAGATGTACTGGGCCCACTTGTTCTGGTGGCCGGCGGGCGTCTCGCGGTTCTCGAGCCAGTACTCCGCGATCACCTTCTGGCGATCGGTCAGGTTGGCGTTGTAGTCCATCATCGTCTTGATGTCCGCCTTGAGCTTCTCGCTCCCGTAGGCGGGCGGCGGGGGCGGCAGGAAGGCCTCCGGATCCTTGATCGCGAACGGCTTGACGTTGCCCCACTGCGGGGTGGCGAACGGCGGGACGAACCCGTTGATGCTGAGCGGGGTCCAGCGCACCGGGTCCACGACGGTCGACTTGTCCAGCACGGACATGTCCTGGGGCGGATTGAGAGGGGTGTAGCCCGTGGTGTCGGCGTACTCGTTCTCCTGGTTGGAGCCGTCCGTCCGGCGGTCGGCGATCACCGCGTCGCAGGCCGTGTGCGCCACCCCGGCGGCGGTTCTGGTGTCCCGCGACGTGTTGGCCGGGTCCTGGCCGAGGGCTCGCAGCTTGGCGTCGAAGTCGCTCTTGTAGGCAGGGAAGAGGTAGTTCAGAGCGTCGTACGCCGCGTAGTCGACCGCGGTCTTCCGGTTGGCGAGCGTGCGCTTGTAGTACGGCTGCCGCAGGTCGTCGCCCAGCTGGGTCCCGACCGCCCGCGCGTCGTACGCGGCCCACGCGTCGTATATGCAGGTGTGGACGATGGCGAGCACGCGGCTGCCGAGCGGCGGGCGCTTCAGGCCGTTGGTCTCCGCGGCCTTCTTCACCATGGCGTCGTACGCCACCTGGTTCCACTGGAGGACGACGTTGTCCTCGCCCCGCGTGGCCTCCCCGCTCTCCGCCGCCGCGGTGGCGGTGCCGCCTCCGGCGCCGAGGGCGGTACCCAGCAGCATCGCCACTACGGCGGCGGAGGTACCGGCACGCCGGCGGTGGTTGATCAGTGTCCTGGATGGACGCATGTGAACTGCTCCCTACTGGATAATGGAACACGTGAAAACCGGTCGGGACCGGACGGCCCGGTGGTTCCTGGTCGGTGAAGTGATGCGTGGAACGGCGTGGGCGACGACCGCGAGGTCCGGGACCTGGGCGTCGCCCGCGAAGCAGGGGGATGGCCGGGCCGTTCCCGCCCGGGCCTACGCGGTCGCCCCCTAGGTCACGCGCATCTCGCAGGTTCGAACGGGAGCCCGTGTGCGTCGACGCATCGTTCACGTTGCGTCAGCGCCGCCGGCGCGGACTGGTGACAGGGTGGTTCGACGGTCGACGGTGACAGTCGCGCGTTGCGGGCCGACCAGGGCGTCACCCCGACGCCTGGTCGGCGCCGCTGGATCAGCAGCTGGGCGGCGTCGACCTCATACACCGGTTTACGACTTCCGCCACGGCCCCGGGCTCGGTCGAGGAGTGCACGGCGACGAGTGCGCCGTCCCACCCGAAGCGCTCGACAATGGCCCGGTCGATCCTCCCCACCCGGGCCCCGGTGGCGAATCGGTGCCCGGGAAAGGCCACTTCGGCGGAGACTGCTTCACAGCTTCTTCGGCCGCACGACGTGGGGCAAGCAATTCACCGAGAGTTGACCCTGAGCGCACCGTCCTCTGTATCTCTGGTGCGTTCCGGCAGGAGACCTGACTTCGCCACGCCCCGTGCCGCCGCCGGGTGGGATGGGACGGAGCGGGCACGCGGCCGCGCGAGACCGCCCGTGACAGTGTGTCGCGCGGCATCAGGCACTCACCGGGTCACAGAGCGCTCGCAGGTGGTGCGCGCTCCGCCCAGCCGATGTTCCGGCGGTGCCGAGGGAAGGCCGGGCAGGGAGTACGACCGGAGGACGAGCGTGATCGACGTCGGCGATCCTCATCGTCGTCGGCGACGGATCCGGCTCCCCCCTCCGCACCTCGCCGCCTGCGCCGGACCTGCCCCAGCGACCAGCGACTGCCGGATGTCTTCAGCCACAACGACTTCCAGCGAATCGCGTTCCGTGACTGGCGCAACAGTGAGCGGTCCCGTTGAAGGCCTTGGGGTGCCTTGTCGTTCACGGAGAGCGCCAGACAGGGGTGTGGCGGCGGCGAGGTAGCCATGTGCTCGCTGCGACCAAGACAGCTGGCCAGAGCCGGTCGGCCACGCCTCCGCTGCTCTGCGCAACCCGGCGCTGGTCTTCCGCGCCGGTAAGGATCTCGACCGGGGCAAAGGCCTGGGCGCGAGGGTGCGAACGCTGGCGGGAAGCAGGGTTGGCAAGCACCCTGGTTTCGTGTTGAATCGATCCTGATCATCGAGCTGTCATGTACGACCGGGACGGGGGCTGAAATGGTGCACCACAGAGGCTTCGTTTCCCGTAGACGGGGGAACGGAAAGACGTCCAAGCCCACTGAGCAAACGCCCGTTTGGTTCACTTGTCGAGGACGCAACGGACATGCGGGGCCTTGAAGTATCCTGCGGCAGCGCAAGTAGGCCTCGGTGGCGTTTTCGGTGTGGTTTCGTGCCCGGCGAACTGGAACAGACCGGCTTGAGGTCGGCGTCGACCGGCTCACCTGACGTCTCCGTGAAGAGAATGAGACATATTCGGGCGCGGATGTCGATCGCGGACATCGTGTACACGGAGAACCAGTTCTCCGCCCGATGCACGATGAGAGTCGCACCATCGGTGCCCCAGATACGACCAGCGACCTGGCCCGGTCGGTCCCCGTTCGCTCCCCCGAGGTGGAATTCCGCTTTCCCCACCTTCAGCCTCGCCCAGGAAGCCTGTCAGGTTTCCGCGCGCGAGACACGGACCGCCTCCAGTTCTCGCCAGGCCGCCGGCTCACCCGGACGCCGGAAGGTCACTTTTCAACGAAACCTGTGAGGCTTGAGGAACGTCTTGGCCCCCATTCCCCGCGTCCCACGCTGACCGAGCGGGGCACTCCCACACTCCCCGTCAGCCGACCCCCACCCCCCACCACTTGCCCTCGGCTTTGGCGCACACCCTGAAACAGGGCAGCGAACCCATATCGCGAGAATTCACTCCACCAAGGCGCTGCGGGCTATTCCCGTGCGCCTCGATACAACTGGTGCCGTTTGTCACACGTCACACACAAAAAATCTCACTTGCCCGCACGGAATCCGATTGTTACGCTCAAACCAGAAACGTGATCAGAACGAAGACATCCTCCACACCATATCCATGGAGGAATTTTTCGACCCTGTGCCGGAATCGCCACGAGCCGATGCGCCGTACCAGGCATGTCACGGATCAATTCTTCTACGATGACCAATCGCGCGAAGAGGGAATTTTCACACCAAGGGGGAGCAAGTGGGTCAGTTTTCGACGGGCACGATACGGCACGGGAAGCCAAAACGTCTTCACGCGAACTTACCAACGCGGCGGTCCCTCCACCCTGTTGTTCCACAGCGGACAGAGCAACAGGGCCAGGGAGTTCTGGCGATCCTCGCGGTCGGAAGCGAGGAGAGCGGAATGAGTGAGCTCGCGCAGGGGCTGCGACGACACGGCTACCGGGTGGAGGGCGCCGCCACCGGGACCAAAGCGCTCCAAGTCCACCGAAACGCTGACCTCGTCCTGCTCGACCTGGACCTGCCCGACCTGGACGGACTCGAGGTCTGCCGCAACATCCGGGCCTCCAGTCAGACTCCGGTCATCGCCGTCACGGCGCGGGAGTCCGAACTCGACCGCGTGCTGGTCCTGCAGGCCGGCGCTGACGACTGCATGACCAAACCGTACGGCATCCGTGAGCTGATGGCCCGTATGGACGCCATCATGCGCAGGATCCAGCCGCAGTGGCCCCTGGAGCAGGTGATCGAACACTGGCCCCTTCGGATCGACGTGAACTCACGGGAGGTACGCCTCGACGGAAGGTTGATCGAGGTGACCCGTAAGGAATTCGACCTCCTCCACCTCCTCGCTTCCTGGCCTGACACGGTCATTCCCCGCCAGCAGCTGACGGCTCAGGTGTGGGGTGACTCCGTGCCGCTGCGCGGGCGGACCATAGACACGCATGTCAGCAGCCTGCGCAGCAAGCTCGGCTCCAGTAGCTGGATCGTCACCGTACGCGGCGTCGGATTCCGGCTCGGTAACCAGTGAGGCACGGCGTAGCCGTGTCGCGGGATCTCGTGTTCATGCTGTCGCTGAGATCGTAGAGCCTCTCGGCGCGCTCACCAGTGCCAGGTGATCAGGCCGGAGACACATCCCCACGGGACCTGGTTTTTCGGTGTTGCGGACGTGGACAGTTCTCACACCGGAAACAGGTCCCGTTGCCATGCCCCGATCCTGCCAAGCGTTCTCAGGCCTCGCGCGCGGATCGACGGAAGGACGGGATGAGGACCGCGCCCACCATCAGGTGCATCACAGTCAGCGTCAGACGTGTGCCGGCGGTGGCATCAGCCAGGATCGTGGGGAACAAGGACAACAAAAGGACTGCACCGGCGACATACGTCCATGCCGTTCGCGCCCGTGGCGTGAATCGTTCGAGAAGGGCAAGCAGGCCCCAGCCGACGAGGCCGGCAAAGAGAGTGGTGACGAGAGCTCCTGCGAGAGTGATCTCCGTTACCCCGTTCTGGTTCACGGTGAGTGCGGCACCGGCCGCATTGCCGATCAACCATGTTGCTGCGGCTACCACTTCAGCCATGGCCAAGGCGATGAGCCGGTTCCGAACCCGGGTGCCTGCGGGGACTCGGCCTGCGGAGCGAGCGTCTGCGGACATGAAGGAACTCCAATTGCATACGGGATGGTCCGGTCAAGTGGTGTGCGCCGCCCGTCGAACCGGGATCGCGCGAAAGAGTCGGCATTTCAGCCGTGCCCGCGGACGCGATCGCCGCTGAGTCTCCCGGCCGACAAGGCCGGCCTTTCAATTCCTGCCATCGGGACCGGCTTTGCGAGCATATCGCACGAGTGGTTAGGCCTCGACCACAACTGCCGTACAGATCAAGCCGCGTTCATCTGTCCAGTTGCCGGTAACAGTCGTTACGGACTGCCCATGGAGAACAAGGCCGGCCGCGTACAGCCGGGCCCGGAAGTGTCGTACCAGTGGGTCGAATGTGATGGCGATGTCATGGAACCCCAGGCGACGCCGTGCCAGCGGAAACCACGCTTTGTAAACGGCTTCTTTGGCGCTGAAGGTCAGACGGTCCCAGTGCACGGTGGGATCACGCCTCCCCAATTGCGCGATCCTCAAACGCTCCTCCGGGCGCGCGACCTTCGTGAGAAGGCCTGGAGGAAGAGGTTCATGCGGCTCGGCGTCGATTCCGAAGGATGCGATTTCCTGACTCCAGGCCACAGCAGCCCCACGAAATCCCTCGCAGTGCGTCATGCTGCCGACGATGCCTGGAGGCCATCGGGGCTCCCCCCTCGTTCCGGGCAGGATGGGTACGGGCGCCACTCCAAGCCTTACCAGGGACCGCCTCGCACACTCACGGACCGTCCCGAACTCGTTGACGCGTCGCGGTACGGCATCGCGCACCAACACCGCCTCCTCCGGGAACAGTTCGACGGACGCGGAGTCACCGAACTCCTCCTCCCAGACCACCGCTGATGGCAGAACGCTGCCGAGCACTCCATCCCACTCTCTGTCATGCCAGGAGGCACGCGCCTCGGTTCGCGCACTCGCCGGCCCATGCCCCGAATGCGCTACTTCGTGTCGGGCAGGTGTGCCGAGACCGCCGACGCGTAGGCCATCGCGGCGGGCTCGAACTGCAGGCCGATATGGGTGGCCGCGGCGTTGGCATCCCGCCAGAAGCGCTGAAGCGAGCTTGCGGTGGAGTGACCGCTGGTACCAGCGGCAGCGAATATCCGGTTCACCGCGGTCACCGAGGTCTCGACGGCCAGGGCGCAGTCACGCGTGTTGCGGGCCGCTTCCAGCGGTGTCACGCCTGCACCCCGGTCGGCAACCCTGCCGGCCCTGTCGAGCAGCAGGTACGCCATATCGATTTCCCCGGCCGCACGTGCCAGCGTGGTCGCGTAGAAGCCGCGACTGATTCCCGGGCCGCCAGGCTCCCTCGGTGCACTGCGGAACTTCGCCGTGGCGTAATCCGACCAGACGGCGAGTGCCCCGCGTGCGGCACCCAGGGCCGGCGCCGCAAAGGAGAGACCGTTGACGGCCTGCAGCGGGACACTGTGGCAGGCAGCGGACGAGCTGCGGGGACGCCCTTGGAAGAGGTCGTCTCCTTCGAAGGTCCGCGCGTCGGGGACGAAGACGTCGTCGACGACGAGTGTGTTGCTGCCGGTCGCACGCATGCCGACGTTGGACCAGGTGTCCTGAATCTCGTAGCCGGCCCGCGGGACCACGAAGACGCGTAGCGCCTGGCCCTCGCTGTCCGCAACCACCGCACGCACCAGCGCCCAGTCGGAGAAGTCGACAACGCTGATGGAGGGCCATGTGCCGGACAGCCGCCAGCCGCCCGGCACCGCCTTGGCCCTGCCCAGCGGCGCGAGCGAGCCGACCACCACGGCATCCGGGCCGTCCTTCCACACCTCCGCACGCCCCTCGGCGGGCAGGAAGCCCGCCATCCGGCCGACGCCCGCGACGATCGAGGCGCTCCAGGACGAGGCGGCACAGGCCGTCCCCACCGTGACCAGGGCCTCGGTGAGCTCAGTGAACGTGCCCGCCGCACCACCGTGTTCCACGGGGACGAAGTGCCGGGCGAAGCCGGCGCCGAGCACGACCTTCATGACATCCGGGTCGAGGCGGCGCGTCTCGTCCGCGCGGGCCGCCTGGTCACCTGCCAGGGCAGCGACGTCCTCGGCCGCGCTGAGCAGGGTCCCTGCCTTCTGTGGTGACGTCACTGTTTCCTCCACTGTCCCGACGTCGTTGTTCGTTCTCATGCTGTGTAGGGCCGTTTCGCCCGGGCCTCGGTCAGCGACCGCGCCCACCAGGAGAGCTGGTCGAGCATGATCTTCGCGGCCGTGCCGCAGCCCACCGGGTCCTTCGGCGCGCCGCCCTCGTCGAACTGCTCCCGGGTGCGGTGGAAGCTGACCGAGTCCCGGATCGGCACGGCGTGCAACTCGCCGAAGACGAGGCGGAGTTGCTCCACCGCACGCAGTCCGCCGGAGATACCGCCGTAGGAGACGAAGGAGACCGGCTTGGCATACCACTCGTGCCTGAACCAGTCGATGGCGTTCTTCAGCGGGGCGGGGAAGCTGTGGTTGTACTCCGGCGTCACCACCACGAAGGCCTCCGCGGCGTCGATACGCCGGGCCAGGTCCGCCACGACCGGCGGTGGTCCTTCCCCGGTGACGGCGCCCGTCACCACCGGCAGCTCGATCGCGGCCAGGTCGATCACGTCGACGTCCCTGAAGCCGTGTTCCTCGGCACGGGCGAGGAACCACCGCGCCACGGTGCGGCCGGCACCGCCCGAGCGGGTGCTGCCCACGAGGAGCGCGAGGTGAGGTGACGATGCCGGCACGACGGCCCTTGCTGACACGGCGGTCCTTCCTTTCCTGACGGGCGGAGAGCCTCGGCGGCTCAGCGGCGGTGACGGGCGGTCAGTTCCTCCAGCACCGGCACCAGGTCGCCGGGGCTGGGTGCTGCCTGCATCTCCTGGTACAGCGCGGCCGCGCCGTCCCGGAAGGAGCGGTCGTCCAGGAGCCGGGTGAGGGACTTGCGCAGTGCGTCCGGGGTGAACTGGGAGCTGTCGATGACCAGTCCCGCGCCGTTGTCCGCGACGTACTGGGCGGTGGCGGCCTCGCCCCAGAAGGGCATCGGCGTGACGAGCTGCGGCACCTGGTGCGCCACGGCTGCCGCGAAGGTGCCGCCGCCGCCGTGGTGGATGATCGCCGAGCAGGTCGGCAGCAGGTGGTTGAGGGGCATGTACTCGATCAGCCGGATGTTGTCCGGTGTCGTGCCGACGGCTTCCCGCTCCGCGGCGCCGACCGTGGCGACCAGCTCCACGTCGAGCCCGGCCACCGCCTCGACCACCTCGGGGAAGGAGACGCCGCTCTGCCGGAAGAGCTGCCGCCCGCGGCCGCCGATGCCGAGCGTCAGGACCACCCGGGGGCGTTCGGGCCGCTGGTGGACCCAGGCGGGCAGTGCGGCGGTTCCGTTGTAGGGCACGCGCCGCACGCCGGTGTACGGCAGGTCGAGGGGAAGCCGCATGCCCTGCGGCATCGGATCGATGGTCCACTGGCCGGTGAGGAACTCCTCCTCGTACTCCAGGCCGTAGGGCGCCAGCATGTCGCTCATGAGGGGCACCAGCGGGTCGTCGGCCGGCCCCGCGCCGCGGGCCGCGAGCTGCTCCAGGGACTTGGCCCGCAGCCAGCCGATGTTGTCCCGCCCCCACAGGAAGCGGGCCTGCGCGGCGCCGCCGACCCGGGCGGCGACGGCGGCGGGGACGCAGAACGGGTCCCAGACGACCAGGTCGGGCTTCCAGTCCTGGACGAAGTCCACCAGGTCGGGCAGGACCGGTTGGTAGACCAGGAGGACGTTGCGCATCACCTCCCACTGGGTCTCCCAGCGGGCGCTGTCGTCCTCGGTGTCCAGCGAGAGGGTGTCATCGAGCGAGTCGAGCAGGTCGAGGTTGGAGTTGAACTCGACGACTCCGGCGAGCTTGTGGCGGGCCCCGAGCGGCACGGCCGCGAGGCCCGCCTCCGTGACGAGGCCGACGGCGTCGGGGTGGATGGCGACCCGGACGTCGTGACCCGCGTTCTGCAGGGCCCAGGCGAGCGGAACGATCGGATGCACATGGGCGGCGGCGGGAAAGACTGCGAAGAGGACACGCATCAGGTTCTCCGTTGTGGATTCCGGCGGTGGCGCCGACGGCGGGCTCGGCTTCGTTCGTTCGGGGGACGTCACTCGCGCGGGCGGCGTCACGCGAGGGAGAGGCTGGACAGCAGCCCCGACAGCGAGGCGTCCAGGTCCCGGCGCGGCTCCCAGCCGAGGAGCCGCCGGGCGCGGGAGACGTCCAGCTTCTGGCAGTCCGCGGCGGCGCCCGGGGCGGCCCCGTCGGCCGCCCGTTCCACGAGTCGGACCGGCAGCCCGCTCAGCGCGAGCAGCCGCTCGACCACCTCGCCGGTCCGGACCGCGCGTCCGCTGCCGATGTTGATGACGCGGCCCGAGACCTCGGCACGGGGCGCACGGGCGGCGGCGAGCACGGCGTCGACGACATCGCGTACGTCGACGAAGTCCCGCTCCGCGCGCAGCGGGGGGAAGAGCAACTCGGCATCGGTGGCCCCGGGGTCCTCGGCGTACCGCTCCAGGCGGGCCGCGATGTCGCCGAGGAGGCTGCCGGCCGGGACGCCGGGGCCGACGATGTTGGCCATGCGCAGGACGACACCGTCGAGCGCGCCGGCAGCTGCCGCGTCGAGGACGCTCCGCGACGCGGCCAGTTTCGAGCGTCCGTAGGGGGTGACGGGGGCCTCCGTGCTGCCCTCGGTCAGCCCGCTGTCGCGGGTGCCCGCGCCGTACTCGTGCACGCTGCCCAGCTGGATCAGCCGCGGGCCAGGGGACGTCTCGCACAGCGCGGCTGTCACGGTGGTCGTCAACTCGGTGTTGGCCCGGTGCATTTGCTGCGGCGTCACCTTCCACACCGCGCCCGCGGCGTTGACCACGACGTCCGGGGCGGTGTCGGCGAACAGGGCGCGCAGCTCCCGGGGAGTCGCGGTGAGCAGGTCGAGCGCGATGAAGCATTCGTCCGGCGCACCGGTGCGGGCCGACGGTCCGGGTGACGTCCTGGAGACACAGACCACTTGGGCGCCTTCGGACCGGAACGCGGTCCGTAGGTGCCCGCCGAGGAATCCGGTGCCGCCGAGCACCATCACGCGGCGCTGCCCGCCCGTCCCGGTCACTCCGCCACCTCGACCCGGGCGTGGTCGCCCACGACGAGGCTCCGGCGCGGCGCTCCGTCCCGGCCGGCCGCGCTGACGTGCGCGAACCGGCCGATCAGGGAGCCGTGGAGACGGCCGACGGGCGACACCGTGGCGCCTTCGAGGACGAGTGAGTCGTCGACGTGCGTGCCGTGTACCGAGCAGTCCCTGCCGATCGTGGCGTGCGGGCCGATGTGGGACTCCTCCACCAGCGCGCCCGCGGAGACGACCGCGGGGCCCTCGATCCAGGACCGTACGACCTTGGCGCCGGGCTCGATGACCACGTGGCCGGTGATCCGGCTCTGCGCGTCGACGTCGCCGTCCATCGCCGGGGCCAGCCCGTCGAGCAGGGTGCGGTGGGCCGCCAGCACGTCCTCGGCGGACGCGATCCGCCGCCAGTACCCCGTGTACGTTCCCGTCCGTACGTCGCCGCCGTGCGCGCGGAGCCACTGGGCGGCACCGGCCGGCGTCACCGCGTCGCCGGGGCGGTCCGCCGCGAGGGCGGCCACCGCCTCATGGACAGCGGGGGTGAAGAAGTGGACGAGCTCGACGTCCGGGGCGGCCTCCGGCACGACGACGCCCGCGGCGGGTCGCTCCGCGGCGAAGGCGGCGGCCCGGTCGGCGATGCTTTCGGTGACGAGGGTGTCGCCGCGGTACACGACGAAGTCGTCGTCCCCGAGGAAGTCGCGCGCGAGCGAGAGGGCGTGGCCGAAGCCGCGGGGCGTGTCCTGCCGGAAGTACGTGAGGGAGAGGCCCGACCGGGAGCCGTCGCCGAGCGCCTGCTCGATCTGCTCACCACCGTCTGTGACGACGATGCCGGTCTCGCGCACGCCCAGGTCCCGGACGCTGTCGAGGACGTGGGCCACGACCGGCCTGCCCGCCAGCGGGATCAGTTGCTTGGGCAGGGAGTGGGTGAGGGGCCGTAACCGGGTGCCTGTGCCACCCGACAGCACCAGTGCCTTCATCGAATTGCCTCTTCTCGTGAACCAGGGGTGGCGAGGAACAGCGCGTGGGAACGGACCGGGACCGGCCGGTGCGGACGAGGGGGGTCAACCCGCATGTCCGACCAGCCTCTCGAGGCCCTCGACGACGCGGGACGGCGCGGGCATGTCGGCCATCTCCCGGCCGAGCGACGCCGCGGCCTTCGTGTACCGGGGCTCGGCGAGGAGTTCGTCCAGGGCGGCGCTGATCCGCGCGGGATCGTCCTGCTCGGCCGCGGTCTCCAGGGCGATGCCGGCTCCGGCGCGGACGAGCTGTCCGGCGCTCGCGAACGTGTCGGCGAACTGCGGCAGGACGAGCTGGGGCAGCCCCGCGTAGCCGGCGCTCATCGTGGTCCCGGCTCCCCCGTGGTGGACGACCGCGTCGGCGGTGCGGAACAGCATGTGCAGCGGGACGGGGTCGGCCAACCGTACCCCGGCGGGCGGCTCGCCCAGTTCCGCCCGGTGTTCCCGGTCCACCGTCACCACGGCCTCGACTCCGGGCAGATCCACGAACGCCCGCAGGATGCTCCGGAAGAGGGGCACGCCGTTGAGTGCGAGGGTGCTGCGGCCCAGGGAGACGATCACGCGCCGGGGCCGGTCGGCCGCGGGGTCCGCCGCCGCGGCCGCCCACTCGGCCCGCAGCCAGTCCGGCAGGTTGCCGTTGCCGTGCGAGTGGACGTGCCGGATCGGCGTTCCCGGTGTCACGTCGGGCAGTTGGAGGGTGGGCGGGCACGGGTCGAGCACGGTCTCCGGGTCGGGTAGACCGGGCAGGCCCAGCGCCGCGCAGAGGTCCGCGTGGGTCTCGCGGGCCTGGACCCGGGTGGGCTCCGACAGGGGGTCGACGCCCCACCGGTGCTGCACCACGGGGACCCCGAGAACGCCGCCCACGATCAGCGCGCTGTACTCCAGTACATCGCTGACCAGCAGGTCCGGGCCGTAGGCGCGGGCGAGGTCCAGGTAGCCGGGCAGCACGGTCCTGTTGTGGTCCGCCCAGGAACGAGCGAAGTCGGCAGCCTGCGCCAGGTCGGGGAAGCGCCCCCAGGACTGGAGCAGCCGCTGCCCTGCGGGGAGCCGTCCGAGCAGCATCTCGTCCATGCGGAAGGGCTCACCGACGGTCGCGGTGTGCAGGCCCGCCGCACGGGCCGTGGCGAGGATGTCGGGCTGTCCCGCCACCAGCACCTCGTGCCCCGCGTCTCGGAGCGCCCAGGCCAGCGGCGCCAGGGGGGAGAGATGGCCTGCGACGGGCGTGACGACGAAGAGGACACGCATCATGTTCCTTGGGAGAGAAGGCACGCACCCCGCCCGCACCGCCCAACGGGGGGTGGTCCGCGATGCGAGCAGGGTGCGTGGGTCGGAGGAGACCGGGGAAGGGGCCCGCGGTCAGCTGCCGCCGGGCCACTCCGAGAGGAGTCCGGCCTCCAGGGTGGCGGCGAGCGAACGCGCCGTCCTGTCCTTCTCGGAGATCAGCGGCGGCTCGGTGAAGCCCCACGGCAGGGCGAGATCCGGGTCGAGGGGGTCGATGTCGATCTGGGTGCCGGGGACGTACGTGCTCGACAGGACGTAGCAGATGCAGGCGTCCTCGGTGAGCGTGAGGAAGCCGTGCCCCACGCCCTCCGGGATGTAGAGGGCGCGGCCCGATGCGGCATCGAGGAGGTTGACGTCGTACTGCCCGAAGGTCGGCGAGCCCACCCGCAGGTCGACGACGAAGTCACGGAACGCGCCGCGGACGCAGGAGACGTACTTGGCCTGCCCCGGCGGGCTGGTGACGCTGTGGATCCCCCGCAGGGTGTTGCGGCGAGACACCGAGTAGTTGATCTGCTTCACTTCGAAGGGGTGCCCCACGACGTCCTGGAGCAGGTCGGTGCGCAGCGACTCGAAGAAGGCACCGCGCTCGTCCTTGATCTGCCTCGGTGCCAGGACGTGGACACCCGGCACTTTCGCCTCGACTGCCTGCACGGTGCAGCCCCCGTTCTCGCGTCGTTGTCGTGTGGGTTGGTCCGACCTCGTGGCGTGTGGTCGCTCAGCCGGCGGCGCCGACCTGGTCGGTCGGGGCGGTCGCGAGCGGCGGAGCCGCGGGCTTGGGCCTGGCCTTGATGAACCACGAGGCGGCGAGTGCGGCCGCAGCGACCACCGAGACGGTCAGGAAGGCCCAGTGCGTGCCGTCGGCGACTGCCTTCTCGTAGACCTCGCGCACCGGCTCCGGCAGCTTCAGCAGGCTCTCCGCGCTCAGCCTGTTGATGTCACCACCCATGGCGCCGCGCTCGGCGCCCATGCCCGCGGTGACCCGCTCGTTGAAGATGATGCCGGCGAGCGAGACACCGAAGGCGCCGCCGATCGTTCGGGTGAGCGTGACCATGGAGGAGGCCACGCCCAGGTCCTTCATCTCGACGCTCTCCATCGCCACGGACAGGGTCACCTGCATCAGCAGGCCGAGGCCGACCCCGAAGACCACCATGTAGGTGCCGGTCTCAAGGCGTCCGGTCTTGGTGTCCATCAGAGAGAGCAGAAGGATGCCGGCGAGGAGGAGGACGCCGCCGGCGATCGCGTACAGCTTGAAGTTGCCCTGCTTGGACATGAGTTGGCCACCGAACGCGTTCGTGCCGACCATGCCGAGCAGAAGCGGGAGCATCAGCAGTCCCGCGCTGGAGGCCGAGGCGCCCTGCACGGTCTGCTGGTAGATCGGCAGGAAGGTCATCGCGGCGACCATCACGAAGCCGAAGAGGAAGGAGACGACGTTGGCCCAGCTGAAGTTGGCGCTGCGGAAGACGGTCAGCGGCAGCACCGGCGCGACGGCACGGCGTTCCACGGCCGGCAGGGTGAAGGCCCCGGCCACCGCGATCGCGATCAGGCCGATGATCACCGGCGACGACCAGTCATACTGCCTGCCGCCCCAGGTGGTGACCAGCACCAGCGAGGTGATCACCGCGGCAAGCAGGGCGGCACCCAGATAGTCGATGGGAGCCTGGGAGCGCCGCTTCGGCAGCTTCAGCGCGACCGCGATCGTCACGAAGGCGGCGAGGCCGAACGGCACGTTGACGTAGAAGCAGTAGCGCCAGCCCAGGTGATCGGTGAGGAAACCGCCGGCCAGCGGGCCGCCGACCATCGCCACGCCCATGACGGCCGACGACATGGCCTGGAACTTGCCGCGCTCCCGCGGAGTGACCAGCTCGCCGATGAGGGAGAGCGCGCCGACCATCAGGCCTCCGGAGCCGAGGCCCTGCAGCACCCGGCAGCCGATGAGCTGGCCCATGGACTGGGCAAGGCCCGCCACGACGGAGCCCGCGAGGAAGAGGGCGATCGACGTCAGAAAGACCCCCTTGCGGCCGTACATGTCGCCGAGCTTGCCCCAGATCGGCGTCGTGGCGGCGGTTGCGAGCATGTACGCCGAGGCCACCCATGAGAGGTGTTCGAGGCCGCCCAGCTCGCCGACGATGGTCGGCATGGCGGTGCCCAGGATGAGGCTGTCCAGCGCCGCGAGCAGCATCGCCACCACGGCCGCCGTCATCACGGCGAACAAACGGCGATTCGGCGGTGCCACGACGGCCGCCCTTCCCGCGGTCGGGTCGTGCGACATGGTCTGCTCCCTTGATCAGGTCTGGCGAGCCGACCCGGTGACACGGGCCGGAAGTGCGGCGGGGCGGCCTGGCGACCCTACTTACCAACCGCACGGTAAGTGAATACAATGGAGAAGCTAAGGCACCCACTTACCGACCGTCAAGTAGAATCGGCCCCAGGCGGTCGATGCGGCACACAGGAGAAACCCATGGGCGGCACACCGCACGTGCGCGGGGCCAACACCCGCGACAAGATCCAGTCCGTCGCCCTCGAGCTCTTCATCGAGCGCGGCTACGAGAAGACATCGATGCGCGAGATCGCCGAAGGGCTCGGCATCACCAAGGCGGCGCTCTACTACCACTTCAAGGCCAAGGAAGAGATCCTCGTGGCGATCTCCCAGGGCCTCGGCGGACCCGTCGACGAGCTGGTCGCCTGGGCACGGACGCAGCCACGGACCCTGGAGACCAAGCGGGAAGTGCTGCGCCGCTACAGCGAGGCGCTCATGGGCGCCGCTCCGCTCTTCCGCATCATGCAGGAGAGCGGGGCGGCACTCCGTACCCTCGGGATCGGCCAGACCCTCAACGACCGGATCGCCGCCATCGGTGAGCTGATGTACCAGGACGGCGCGTCCGTCCGCAGCCAGGTCCGCATCTCCGACGCCCTGGCCAGCGTGCACTTCGGCGCCTTCTTCCTGTCGGCGATCGAGGGCGACCCGGAGGAGAAGCGGAAGGCGCTGCTTGAATCCGCGCTGGAGACCCTGGACTCGTCGGCCGAGGAGGACCTGTGAGTCCATGGCCGGGGTCGGGTGGCGACTCGTGAAGTCACGCGGTCGGTCACCACGGTCTCAGCGGGCCGCGACCAGCTTCTCCAGGTCGGTCACGACCCGAGACGGGGCCGGCATCGCGGCGATTTCCGCGCGCAGTTCCCCCGCCGCCTTCTCGTAGGCCGGGTCGCCGAGCAGCGCGGCCGCTGCCTCGCGCACCGGCTCCGGCTCGTCCTGCCGCTCGACACTCTCGATGGTGATGGCCGCGCCCACCCGAGCCAGAGCGTCGCCGTGCCAGAACTGGTCCGCCAGCTGGGGCAGGACGAGCTGCGGCAGGCCGAAGGCGCTCGCGGTCATGGCCGTGCCCGAGCCGCCGTGGTGGACGACGGCGTGGCAGGAGCCGAGCAGCAGGTGTAGCGGGACGGGATCGATGACGCGTACGTTGCCGGGGACCTCACCGAGCGCCTCGCGGTACTCCTCCTCCACGGTCGCCAGCACTTCGACGTCCGGCAGCGAGCCGAGCGCGTCCAGGATGTTCCGCATGAGGGGGACACCGTTGTACGCGAGAGTGCGCCCTCCCAGAGAGACGGCGACGCGCCGGGCCGTTCCGCGCTCCCGGGCATCACGCCGGAGCCACTCGGGCAGTCGGCCGTTGCCGTTGAAGGGCACATAGCGCATCGGGGTGCCGGGAGTCACGCCGGCCAGCTGGAGGCTGGGCGGGCACGGGTCGAGCAGGACGGCCGGGCGCGGCAGGCCGGTCAGGCCCCGCTCCGCGAGGATGTCCTTGAACCAGGTCTCGCCCGCGCCGCGGACCTGGTCCGAGATGGGGTCGACACCCCAGCGCTGCTGCACCACGGGGACGCCGAGATCCTCCCCCACGATCAGCGAGATGAACTCGATCGGGTCGGAGAGAACCAGGTCGGGTCCGAAGTCGCGGGCCAGGTCCAGGTACGCGGGCAGTACCTCCAGCGTCTGGGGCATCCACAGGGAGCCGACGTTGGAGAGCTGGTCCAGGGCCGGCCTGCCCCAGGACTGCAAAGGCCGCTTGCCGCCGAGCCGCTCGACCAGTATGTCGTCCAGCTTGAGCCAGTCGCCGATGCTCACGGCGTTCAGGCCCGCTGACGCGGCCGCGCCGAGGACGTCCTCGCGGCCGAGCACCAGCACCTCGTGCCCTGCGGCGCGCAGCGCCCACGCGAGCGGGACCAGCGGGGTGAGATGAGTCGAAACGGGTGTGTTGATCATGAGGACGCGCATCGTCGTCTCCTGCCGATCCTGCCGAGATGAAGGTGAGGGAGGTGCTCTGTCTCCCGCGACGGGCACCGGTGCCCGTCGCGGGAAACGGCGGTGTCAGACGCCGGACGAATCACGGACGTGGTCGCGCACCCACTCCGCCGCGGCCCACGGCGGCGTGCCGGAGGAGAAGATCTCCGTGACGCCGCGTTCCTTGAGCACCGCTATGTCGGCCGTCGGGATGATGCCGCCGCCGATCACGGTCACCTGCCCGACGCCCTGCTCGGAGAGGAGGTCGAGGACTCCACCGAAGAGCGCCTCGTGCTCGCCCAGCAGGCTTGAGATGCAGATGATCTGGGCGCCCTCACGGACGACAGTGGCGACCAGGCCCGCCGGGCTCTGGTCGTCGCCGGCGTGGACGACCTCGATGCCTGCCTTGGTGAAGGCGTCGACGAGGACCGGCGGTGCGGCCGACCCCTTGCCTCCCGCCTCGGGCTTGGCCATCACCACGCGGATCGGACGTGACTCACTCATGCCGTGCTCTCCATTTCTCGTTCTCATCGTTCTGTGCTTCGACCGGCCGTCTGCCGTCGGCCCGCCGGATTGATCGGCCTGTTCTCGATGCGAAGCGTCAGACCAGACCCTCCAGCGCTCCCACCACTTCGGCGGGCAGCGGCAGCGCCGCGATCTCCGCGGAGAGCTCCCGCGCCCGCTCGGCATAGGAGGGGTTGCCGATCAGCTCCCCGCAGGCCTTCTCGACGGCCTCCGGGGTGTTCTCGTCGACGGTGATGGCTGCTCCGAAGTCGGAGATGCGCAGCCCCGCCTCCACGAAGTTGCCGCCCTGCGGCACGATCAGCTGCGGCACACCGGCATTCATCGCCGTCAGGGCGGTGACGCCGCCCGCGTGGTGTACGACCACGTCGCAGGTCGGCACCACCACGTCGAGCGGCACCCAGCCGGCCCGTACGCCGGGCAGTTCGGTCCTCAGCTCCTCCGCGACCTCGTCCAGCGTCGCGATGACCACTTCCGCGTCGAGCGCGGCCATGTCGGCGACCAGTCCTCGCAGGAACCCGGTCTTCTTCGCGAACACCAAACGGCTGCCCGAGGTGACGAGGATGCGCGGCCGGTTGCCCTTGGTGTACATCCACGGTTCGAGCCGCCGCTGCCCGTTGGCCGGGACCCAGCGCATCATCTGGGCGGGCGGCGCGTCCGCCGGCCGCAGGCTCGGCGGGCAGATGTCGACGAAGAGGGCCGGATCAGGCAGCCGGTCGAGCCCCAGTGCCCGTAGCTCCGGGCGAAGTTCATCGCTCGCGGCGGGGTCCGTGCGCCAGGCGTCGCCGGTGTCCCAGGCCTGTCGTACGTAGGGAACGCCGAGTTCGGCGGCGATCAGCGCGGCTGCGAAGGACATCGAGCCGCCGACCACCAGGTCGGGGCGCCAGTTCGCGGTGACCTCCCGCAGCGCGTCCATGCTGCCTGCCGCCATCCGCCCGAACCAGTGCCCGGCGAAGTCCAGCTCCTCCTCCGGGGTCTCGGGCATCCTGACCGGATTGCCCTCCCGGTCCATGGTGGCGTATCGCCGGATCGAGGACGGCGCGATGGAGAGCGCCGGAATTCCCGCCGACGCGATGTAAGGAACCATGTCCTCCACGGCGCCCATGAACACGTCGTGTCCCGCATTGCGCGCTGCGGTGGCGAGCGGTGCGAGGGCGAACACCGTCGCGGGACTCCCGCTCGCGACGAAGAGGATTTTCACGGATACTCCCTGCTGCGTCTGGATGATGAGGTGGCGCCCGGATTCAGTCGATGATCAGGACGGTGTTGCCGTCCGGGTCTTTCACGAAGAACCGATGCATGTCGGAGTGCTTCTCGATCTCCGTGGGACCGGAGTCCCTCAGGCCTTCCCTGGCGGGGCCGAGTTCGGCCCCGGTGAAGGCGATGGCCATGGTGTCGCCCCCGGTGTCACCGCCCAGGACGAGTTCGCCGCCGGAGCCGGTGTCCAGGACGATCCACCCATCGCCTTCCTTCACCGTCGCCATGTTCAGACGGTCCCGGTAGAAGGCTTTCATTTCTTCGAAGTTGTCACACTTGATCAGAACAGCGGACAGCGATCCGAACATGACGGTAGTTTTCTCTCTCTTCGGAATTCGGCTGCATCCGGCGCTCAGCCGAGCAGTGTGCCGCCGCTGGCGTCGATGAAGGCCCCGGTGATCCAGCGGGCGTCCTCGGACGCCAGGAAGGCCACCACATCGGCGATGGCCGCCGGTTCCGCGACCTCACCGAAGGTGCTGAGCTGCGACAGCGTCTCGCGGACCTCGGGGATCTGGAACAGTGCGCTGCCGTTGTCCGTGCTGCCGGGCGCCACGCTGTTGACGGTGATCCGCCGGCTCCCCAGATGGCGGGAGAAATGCAGCGCTATCTGTTCAAGGGCGCCCTTACTCATTCCGTACGTCACCTGGTCCGGGCTCGCGACCCGGGTGAGGCCGGACGAGACGTTGATGATGCGGCCGCCGTCGGGCATGACGGACAGGGCGCGCTGCACGATGAAGAAGGGCGCCTTGGCGTTGACCGCCATCATGCGGTCGAACATCTCGGGCGTGACCTCTTCGGGTGCTCCCATGGCCATGACGCCGGCGTTGTTCACCAGGATGTCCAGATCGGTCGCGCCGGTGCGCTCCTTCAGGCCGCGCTCAAGGCCTTCGAAAAGCACGTCGACATCGCCGGGGACGCCGAGTTCCGCCTTCACGGTAAAGGCGCGGCCGCCGTCCTTCTCGATGGATTCGGCGACCTCCGCAGCGGCGTCGGCCCCGGTCGCATAGTGCACGGCGACGAGGGCGCCCGCGTATCCGAGCTTTTCGGCGATGGCCCGGCCGATTCCCCGGCTCGCCCCCGTGACCAGTGCCGTTTTTCCGGTGAGATTGCCCATGCTTGTCTGTCCTGTCGGTGAGGGAAGGTGTCCGGATGGCCCCGGCAAGAAAGTGAGTTCGGTGGAGACTGGTGACCAGCTTCTTCGGCAGCGAACGACAAGGCAATGCCGTTCACCGGGAATTGACTTTCAGCGAACCGCACTCTGACATGCGAGTTCCGTGACGGGGGCCCCGGGGCGCGCACCGGAAGCCTGGACGGCGGCGTCGCGCGTCAGCAGGCACTCTTCGAGGAACGCCGGCGCGCTGCGGTGGCAGGTTCGGGGCGCCGCCCACAGCCGGCTCGTCAGGTCCGCCGTGGCCTCGTCGGCGTGCCGCCACCACTGCTCCTGCCCGGCGAAGGTGAAGTGGACGGGAGTACGCACACGTGCGCGATGCCGGGATACATGTCAGGCCACAACGGCCCCTCCGACGCCTCCTGCCCGGAAACCGGCGCCACCAGCTCCCTGCCCTGCTGGCACGCGCCGGGCTGGTGGAACCGCAGCGCCTCCAGTGGCGCCGCCGTTCGCCGTGGCCGTGCACGCCCGGCAGCCGGGGCAGCCCTACGGCGAAGCGATGGCCGTGCCGCGAGACGTCGAAGCCGACGAAGGCGTCGCCGCCCGGCTCGGCAGCCGCCACCAGGGCCGGCTCGCCGCCGTCGGAGTGGGCGACCACGACGTGGCCGGCGCCGGTCCGGGGGTTCGCGGCGAAGGCGGCCCGCCCCGGTCCGAGATCGTGGCCTGCTCCCAGGGGCAGACTCGCGGCGGACCGCCCGTAGCCGGGACCGACGGGGAGTCCACTCCCGGCGCGCCGGCCGCGCGGCCGCCCCTCCTCGGTAGCGGGGGGACCGTCAGGGTCGGCTCGGCAGCGCGCGCTCGCGCAGCTCGTGCAGCAGCTCCGCCTGGCGCACGCACACCGAATCCCGCGCCGCACCGTCGCGTACCGCCGCGGTGAACGCCCGGAGGGTGGCGGCCACCTGGTCGTCGGGGCTCAGCGAGATCTCCTCGACACCGCGGCGCTCGACCCGGATCAGGGGACGGTGGTCGGCGGGTGGTGTGAAGGCCCGCTCCACCGTGATCCGCCCCTGGCTGCCCCAGATCTCGTAGGCCGATCGGTAGCCGTGGTCGAGCCCGAACGTCAGCTGGACGCCGACGCCTTCGGGCGTGCGCAGCAGCGCCGAGCCCGCGGTGTCCACCCGCCGGCCGGGTTCCTGGGTGAGCATGGCGCCGAGCACCTGGAGGTTGTCGCCCAGAAAGTGCAGGGCGGCACGCACCGGATAGACGCCGGTGTCCCACAGTGCCCCGCCGCCGAGCTCCGGGACGTACCGGATGTCGTCGTCGGGCAGCCTGGGGATCGCGAACGCGGCGTGGAAGGCGCGCAGCTCGCCGATCACGCCGTCCCACACGAGTTTCCGTACGGCGTCGTGCTGGGAGTGATGGATGAACATGACGTTCTCCATCAGGGCGAGACCCGACTCCTGTGCCAGGGCAATCAGCCGGCGACTCTCGGCCAGGGACGTGGTGAGCGGCTTCTCGGCGAGGACGTGCTTGCCCGCCCGCAGGGCCGCCTCGGTCCACCGCGCGTGCAGGGCGGCGGGCAGCGGGACGTACACCGCGTCGATGTCGTCCCGCTCCAGGAGCTCGGCGTACCCGGTCACGGGCCGGGCGCCGAACCGCCCTGCCAGCTCGCCCGCCCTCGCGCTGTCGCGGCTGGCGACGGCGGCGATGGTGATGCCGGGCTCCGCCGCCATGGCGGGCAGCATGCGGCGGCGTGCGATGTCCGCGCAGCCGAGGACTCCGATCCGCACGGTCTTCATCCGGAGAGCACCGCCGTCGCGTTGAGGCAGGCGAGCAGGGTTCGGGCCTGGACGTTCACGTAGTGGCCGTGCCGTACGAGGGAAGTGAGCTGGGCGGGCGTGACCCACTGGAAACCGGCGGGCGGGTCCAACGGGGCCTGCTCCTCGTCGGCCTCGATCAGAAGGTATCGGCTCTCCGCGTTGAGGAAGCGGCCGCCTTCCTCCGAGTGGACGGCCTCGTACTGGATGCGGGCCGGGTCGGCGTCGAGGACCAGGTCGAGGAAGGGCGGCCGGTCCTCGCCGGTCAGGTGCCCGTAGTTGTCCGGCGTGTACTGGACGGTGGGGCCGAGCTCGACGGTGTCGAGGAAGCCGCCCTCCACGCGCGCGTGCACCAGGACGTGCGGCACGCCGCCGATCCGCCGGGTCAGGAAGGCGGTGACGCCGAGGCCAAGGGGCTCGAACAGGGGCTGGGTCCAGCCGGTGACCTCGCGGCTGCCCGCCTCCACGGAGACGGCGACGACGCGGAAGTACCGGCCCAGCTCGTGATCGATGGTCGACGTGCCGCGGACCCAGCCGGGGAGGTCGTGGAGCGGGACGCGCTCGGCGCGCACGTCGTGCCGGGAGCGCTCGGCGGTGAACCACGAGACGAGTTCGGTGTCCGAGAGCAGGGCGTCCGCCCCGTCGTCGGGGAACGGAGCGCAGGCGAGGACCGTGCGCGAGTCCATGTTCACGACATTGTCGCGGTGCAGGAGCTGGCCGATCTGGCCGAGGGTGAGCCAGCAGAAGTCGTCGTCGAGCGGCACGTCGCCGACGGCCTCGACGATCATGTTGCGGTTGCTCTTGTGGAAGAACCACGATCCGTGCTCGGACTGCAGCACATCGGCGATGACCCGGCCGCGGCCGGGCTGGGTGAAGTACTCGATGTACTTCACATCGGCGCCCTTGTGGACCTTGGTGTAGTTGCTCCGGGTGGCCTGCACGGTCGGCGAGAGCTGCAGCAGGTTGCGGTTGCCCGGCTCCATCTTGGCCTGCATGAGGAAGTGCAGCACCCCGTCGAACTCCTTGACGAGAATGCCGAGGATCCCGACCTCGGGCTGCTTGATGATGGGCTGGTACCACTCGCGGTGCGGCCCTTCGTCCCGGGTGACGTGCAGTCCCTCGACGGAGAAGAACCGGCCGCTGCGGTGCACCAGGTTGCCGGTGGCGTCGTCGAAGGACCAGCCGTCGAGCGCATCGAAGGGGATCCGGTCCACGGTGAACCGATGGGCCCTTCGGCGCCCTTCGAGCCACTGCGGGAAGTCCTCGGTGCGCAGGCTCGCGCCCGTGACGGCGGCGGCCGACGCGGCGATGCGCTCGGCGACCGAGGGGTCGTGGCGCGGCCGCAGCCGACCGGTCCCGGATCCAGTCCTGACAAGGGAGGAAAGCACGTGGGTAACTCCTCTGGTCGGCGGAGGGGTTTGGGGGAATCAGACCCCGGACGATGCGCCCTCCGACGCGAGGAACGCGTCGAGGACCTGACGGTAGTAGAAGGGGCCGAAGCCCATCGCGGCGGTCTCCGGGACGAGGGAGCGCAGTTTGTCGATGGAGATGTCGTGCTGGGCGCCGGCGTCCTGGTACGCCCTGTTCACCCGCAGGCCGAGCCGTTCCTCCAGGTGGTCGACGATGTGTCCCACGGGGACCGCCACGCCGGATGCCACGTTGACGATCTCGCCGCGCAGGCCCTGGGCGAGCAGCCGGTCGATGACCGTGACGACGTCGCGTACGTCGATCAGGTCGCGGGCCGCGTCGCGCTGCACGCGCACATCGCCTTCGCGCATCTGCCGGATCAGGGCAGGAATCAGCTGGTGCGCGGGCTGACCGGGGCCGACGAGATGACCGAGACGCAGAATCAGGTAGTCGGCGCCGCTGGCCCGCAGCTGCTGCTCCAGGGCGAACTTGTGGGCTCCATAAGGGGTGCAGGGCACGATGTGGCTGTCCTCCCGCCCCGGCCCGTCCATGGCGCCGTACATGCCGGTGGCCGCGGTGGAGAAGAAGAGCAGACGCCGTCCGGTGGCACGGCACCGGACGGCGACGTCGGCGAGCAACGCGGCCTCGCGGGCGAAGTCGGCGTCGGAGGTGCCGCTCGCCCAGGAGACGCCGGCCGCCACCGCGACGGTGTCCGGGTGACGGTCCGCGTACGGGTGCAGGTTCCTGGCGAGGAAGCCGTTGCCCACGATCTCCATGGTCATCCGCGGGCCTCCACGAATTCCTTCACCGAGGAGATCACGTAGTCGAGCATCTCGTCGGTCAGGCCCGGGTAGACGCCGACCCAGAAGGTCTGCTCGGTGATGATGTCGCTGTTGTCGAGGTTGCCGACGACCCGGTGGGGCTGGTCGATGTAGGCGGGGTGCCGGGTGAGGTTGCCGGCGAAGAGACGCCGGGTGCCGATCTTGCGGCCCTCCAGGAAGTCCACCAGCTCCGCGCGCTTGAAGGGGGCGTCCGGACTGACGGTGAGCACGAAGCCGAACCAACTCGGGTCGCTGCGCGGTGTGGCCTCGGGCAGCAGGAGGTGCGGGACGCCGTCCAGGCCGTCGCGCAGCCGCCGCCAGTTGCGCTTGCGTGCCTCGACGAAGTCGTCGAGCTTGGCGAGCTGGGTGAGGCCGAGCGCCGCCTGCAGATCGGTGGCCTTCAGGTTGTAACCGACGTGCGAGAAGATGTACTTGTGGTCGTAGCCGGCCGGCAGGGTGCCCATCTGGTACTTGAACCGCTTGAGGCACTTGTCGCTCTCACCGGGCTCGCACCAGCAGTCGCGACCCCAGTCACGCAGGGACTCGACGATCCGGGCGAGTGCCAGGTCCGCCGTCAGGACGCAGCCGCCCTCGCCCATCGTGAGGTGGTGGGCCGGGTAGAAGCTGACGGTGGTCAGCTCACCGAAGGTACCGGTGAGTTTGCCGTCGTACGTCGAACCGACCGCGTCGCAGTTGTCCTCGATGAGGAACAGGTCGTGGTCGACGGCGAGTTGGGCGATCTCGGCGACTTCGAAGGGGTTGCCGAGCGCGTGCGCGATGATGATCGCCCGGGTCTTCGGACCGATGGCCTGGGCGACGCGGTCCGCTGTCGTGTTGTAGGTGCCGAGTTCGACGTCGACGAAAACCGGAATGAGGCCGTTCTGCAGGATCGGGTTGACCGTGGTGGGGAAGCCCGCCGCCACGGTGATGACCTCGTCGCCGGGCCGCAGCCTGCGGTCCTCCAGGAGGTGTGAGGTCAGAGCCGTCGTCGCGAGCAGGTTCGCCGAGGAGCCGGAGTTGGTGAGGTGGGCCTTGCGCCGTTTCATCTTGCGGGCGAAGGACGACTCGAACTTGCGAGAGCTGCGGCCGGCCGCGATGCGCATCTCCAGGGCTGCCTCGACGAGAGCGATCCGGTCGTCCTCGTCGAGCACCGCTCCGGACGGCCAGATCTCCGTGGTGCCGGGAACGAACACGCCGTCGCCCTGGGTGTCCTGGTGGTACTTGCGGACCTCGTCGAGCACAAGTTTCCTGTGCACGCTCATGGATTCCTCCGTGGTAGCCGATGGTGGGGGGCCGTCCCGCTCCGTGCCGCACGGTCGGCGACCGGCGACACGGAGCGAGTGGCTTTCATCCCTGCTTGTTGTGCTTGGTCCCCTTCCACCAGCCGGGGTTGTCGTGGTACCAGGCGACGGTGTCGGCGAGGCCCTGCTCGAAGGTGATGCGCGGGGCGTAGCCGAGCTCTTCGCGGATCTTCGACTCGTCGAGGGAGTAGCGCAGGTCGTGCGCCTTGCGGTCGGGGACGTGACGGACCTTGGACCAGTCCTGTCCCGTCAGAGCGATGAGCCGCTCGGTGATGGCCCGGTTCGTCTGCTCGTTGCCGCCGCCGATGTTGTAGATCTCCCCGGCCCGGCCCTTGTTGAGGACGAGGTCGATCGCACGGCAGTGGTCGTCGACGTGCAGCCACTCGCGGATGTTGCCGCCGTCGCCGTAGAGCGGCACCTGCTCACCCTCCAGCAGGTTGGTGACGAACAGCGGGATGAGCTTCTCCGGGTGCTGGTACGGGCCGTAGTTGTTGGAGCACCGGGTGATGGAGAGGTCGAGGCCGTGGGTGCGCCAGTACGAGCGTGCGAGCAGGTCGGACGCGGCCTTGGAGGCGGAGTACGGGGAGTTGGGCGCCAGCGGCCACTCCTCGGTCCAGGATCCCTCGTCGATGGAGCCGTAGACCTCGTCGGTGGAGACGTGGACGACGCGCTTGACTCGGGTGGCGAGCACCGCGTCGAGCAGTCGCTGGGTGCCGGTGACGTTGGTGTGGACGAACTCCTCCGCGGACTCCAGAGAGCGGTCCACGTGCGACTCGGCGGCGAAGTGGACGACCGCGTCGTGTCCCGGCAGCAGTTCGAGCAGCAGCTCGAAGTCGCAGATGTCGCCCTGGACGAAGGTCAGGCGCGGGTGCGCCTCGGGCAGGTTGTCGCGGTTGCCGGCGTAGGTGAGCTTGTCGAGGACGGTGACGTGGGCGCCCTTCCAGTCCTCGTAGCCGTCGTTCAGGAGGGTGCGCACGTAGTGCGAACCGATGAAGCCCGCGCCACCGGTGATCAGGATCTTCTTCATGCCGCTACCTCGACTCGGGTGTGGTCACCGACGACGAGCCGGTGATGGCGGGTGCTCCGGTCGGAGGGACCGACCGACGCGGAGCGCCCGATGACGGAGCTGTGCAGGTCGCGGACGTGGGAGATGGTGGCGTCGTCCAGTGCGATCGAGTACTCGATGCTCGTGCCGGTCAGCCGGACGTCCCTGCCGATGGAGGTGTGCGGGCCGATGTGGCTGTCCTTCACCACCGATCCGGCGCCGATCACGACGGGGCCCTCGATGCGGGAGCCGATGACCTTGGCACCCGCCTCCACCACGACCGTGCCGATGAGCGTGCTGGCCGCGTCGACCTCGCCCTCGGTGGCCGGCTTCAGGTCGTCCAGGAGCTTCCGGTTGCACTCCAGGACGTCCTCGATGCGTCCGGTGTCCTTCCAGTAGCCCTTGTACTCGCTGGCCTTGACCTCGTCGCCGTTGGCGACGAGCCACTGGATGGCGTCGGTGATCTCCAGTTCGCCGCGAGCGCTCGGCTCGATGGCGGCAACGGCCTTGTGGATCGCCGGGGTGAAGAAGTAGACGCCGATGAGCGCGAGATCGCTCTTGGGCTCCTGCGGCTTCTCCACCAGGCGCTCGACCCTGCCGTCCGCGGCCAGCTCGGCGACCCCGAAGGCACGCGGGTCCGGCACCTTGTGGACCACGACCTGGGCGGCCGGGCGGCCGGCCGTGAACTCGTCGGCGATCCGCTCGACGCCTTCGGGCAGCATGTTGTCGCCGAGGTACATCACGAAGTCGTCGTCGCCGAGGAAGGGCCGGGCGAGTTCCACGCAGTGGGCGAGGCCGAGCGGCGCCTCCTGCGGGATGTAGGTGATCTCCACGCCGAGCGCGGAGCCGTCGCCGATGACCGCCTGGATCTGCTCGGCGCGGTCGCCGACGATGACGCCGATCTCCGTCACGCCGAGGTCCCTGACGTTCCGGAGGACGTGCTCCAGGACCGGCTTGTTGGCGATCGGTATGAGCTGTTTCGGCATCGAGTGGCTGAAGGGGCGCAACCGGGTTCCCGACCCGCCCGACAGGACCAGAGCCTTCATGTCGTTTCCTTTGCTGATGTGTGCTGACGAGGAGAACGGTCGAGGGTGCGCGGCCGACGTTCCGCGTTCATGAGCGCCAGCTGCGGGGAGTCGGGGGCGCCGCCGGATTCCCGGTTCGGCGCCAGGGGACGAGGGTCCGCTCCCGGTCCGCGGACTTCCGGTCCGCGGGCTTCCGGTCCGCGGGCTTCCGGTCCGCGGCGCACCGGCCGAGGAGCACCGCGGTGAGGGCGGCGAGCTCCAGGGCGTCCGGAGCGCCCTTCTCCACCCGGATGAGGGCCGCGGAGGTGGTCTCCCGGCCGCTCACTGCGGGGGGTTCCCGTGCTTGCGCGAGGGGAGATCCGCGTGCTTGGCGCGCAGCATGGCGAGCGACCGGATGAGCACTCTGCGGGTGTCCCGGGGGTCGATGACGTCGTCGATGAGTCCGCGCTCCGCCCCGTAGTAGGGGTGCATGAGCTCGGTCCTGTACTCCTTGATCCGCTGGCGGCGTACGGACTCGGGGTCGTCGGAGGCATTGATCTCGCGGCGGAAGATGACGTTGGCCGCGCCCTCCGCGCCCATCACCGCGATCTCGTTGGTGGGCCAGGCCAGGGCCAGGTCGGCGCCGATGGAACGGGAGTCCATGACGATGTAGGCGCCGCCGTACGCCTTGCGCAGCACGAGCGAGACGCGGGGCACGGTCGCGTTGCAGTAGGCGTACAGCAGCTTGGCGCCGCGCCGGATGATGCCGCTGTGCTCCTGGTCGACGCCCGGCAGGAAACCGGGTACGTCCACCAGGGTCACGAGGGGGATGTTGAACGCGTCGCAGAACTGCACGAACCGCGCGCCCTTCTCGGACGACTCGATGTCCAGGACACCGGCCATCACGGTGGGCTGGTTGGCGACGATGCCGACGACGTGCCCGTCCAGCCGGGCCAACGCACACACGAGGTTGGCACCCCAGGCGGGGTGCACCTCGAAGTGCTCTCCGCCGTCGACGATTTCCTCGATCACCGCGCGGATGTCGTACGACCGTCCCGAGTCCGCGGGGACCAGGGTGAGCAGTGCCTCGGTGAGCCGCTCGGCCGGGTCACCGGAGTCCTCCACGGGTGCGAGTTCGCGGTTGTTCGCGGGCAGCAGCGACAGCAGGAAGCGGACCTCCTGCAGGCAGCTCTCCTCGTCGTCGTACGCGAAGTGCGCGACGCCGGATGTGCCCGCGTGGACGTCGGCGCCGCCGAGGCCGTTCTGGGTGATCTCCTCGCCGGTGACCGCCTTGACGACGTCCGGGCCGGTGATGAACATCTGGGAGGTCTCGCGGACCATGAAGACGAAGTCCGTGAGGGCCGGGCTGTAGGCGGCGCCGCCGGCGCACGGGCCGAGCATCACGGAGATCTGCGGGATGACACCCGAGGCCTTGGTGTTGCGCTGGAAGATGCCGCCGTAGCCGGCGAGCGCGGTGACCCCTTCCTGGATACGGGCGCCCGCGCCGTCGTTCAGCGAGACCAGAGGGGCACCGGCCGACAGGGCCATGTCCATGATCTTGTGGATCTTGGTGGCGTGGGCCTCGCCGAGCGCGCCACCGAAGATCCGGAAGTCGTGCGCGTAGACGAAGACCGTACGGCCCTCCACCGTGCCCCAGCCGGTGATCACACCGTCGGTGTACGGCTTCTTGGCCTCCAGGCCGAAGCCCTGCGCGCGGTGCCGGCGCAGGGGCTCCACCTCGTTGAACGAGTCTTCGTCCAGGAGCAGTTCGATGCGCTCGTACGCGGTGAGCTTGCCCTTGGCGTGCTGGCGCTCGGTGGCGGACGGGTCCAGGCCTTCGCGGGCCTGTCTCTTGAGCTCCCGTAACTCGTCGAGCCTGTCCTGAATGTCTGGGACGCCCTCTTCGACGGAGGTCACGTTCAGATTCCGTACGGGGTCTTGGCACGAGCCTCGCGCAGGGCGTTGCCCCACCAGACGAGCTGGTCGAGCAGCACCTTCGCGGCCTGGGCGGGGCCCTCGTCCTTGGGGGCGCCGTCCGGACCGAACCGCTCCCACGCCATGTGGAGGCTGACCACGTCACGGACGGTCACCGCGTGCAGCTCGGCGAAGACCGGCCGCAGGTGCTCGACGGAGCGAAGGCCGCCCGACAGGCCGCCGTAGGAGACGAAGCCGACCGGCTTGGCCTGCCACTGGGTGTGGTGCCAGTCGATGAGGTTCTTCAGCGCGGCCGGGTAGCTGTGGTTGTACTCCGGCGTCACCACCACGTAGGCATCCGCTTCGGCGAGGCGCGGCGAGACCTTTTCCAGCTCGGCCGCGACCCGGGGCGAAGGGTTCTGCGACAGCACCGTGGGCAGCTCGTGGTCCGCGAGGTCGATCACGTCGACGGTGAGATCCCCGCGGCGCTTCGCCACGCCGGCGAACCAGTCGCCGACGACCTCTCCGAAGCGGGCTTCGCGGTTGCTGCCGATGATCAAGGCAAGGCGGAGGGGCTCCTGCGACATGAGTGTCCTTTCGACGAGGTGTTGCGAGGGTCATGAGAAGCGTCGGCCGCGGAGCTCCTGGGCTCCGCGGCCGACGGGGCCGACGCACCGGGGGTGTACGCCGACGTCTTAGGGGGGCGGCGGGGGCGCCGGCCTCATCGTGCGCCGGTTCCCGTCAGCCGGCCGGCCGTCCGTGCACCGGGCTGCCGTCGGCGTCGAACACGGCGCCGGTGATCCCGCCCGCGTCGTCACCTGCGAGGAAGGCCACCACCGTGCCGACGCGTTCACCGTCGTCCGTGGTGCCGGGCGCCACGCTGTTGACGGTGATGCCGCGTGGTGCCAAGGCCACGGCGTAGTGCCGGGCGAGCGTCTCGACGGCGCCCTTGGCCATCGCGTACGCGACCGCCTTCGGCTCCACCGGCTCGACCGCACCGCGCGAGATGTTGATGACGCGGCCCCCGTCGGCGAGGCTCCTCAGCGCCCGCTGGATGACGAAGTACGGCGCCTTGGCACCGGCCGCGACCAGCCGGTCGAACTCCTCCGGCGTCGCGTGCTCGGGAGCGACGCCGTCGACGTCATCGGCACTGTTGACCAGGATGTCCAGATCGGCCCTACCCGTACGGTCCGTCAGCTCCGCTTCCAGATCGGCGAAAAGGCGCTGGACGTTCCCGTACCCGCCGAGTTCCGCGCCGAGCGCGAAGGCGCATCCGCCGCCCTCCCCGATCGCCCGGACGACATCGTCGGCCGCCTGCTCATCGCCTGTGTGGTGGATGGCGACGAGGGCTCCCGCGGCCGCGAGGCGCATGGCGGCCGCACGGCCCGCTCCCCCGCCCGCGTGGGTCACCAGGGCGGTCCTGCCGGCGAGTCCGCCCCCACGGGTGGACGAACCGTGGGCCCGGAACCGGGTCCCGGCCGTTCCGGCGGGCTCCGGTTCGCCGAACCAGCGGCGCAGCACGGCGTGCAGTTCCGCTTCTCCCGCACTGCCGGTCCATACGACATGACCGTCCGGCCGTGCGAGAACGGCGTCGACGTCCGCCAACGGGGCCGAGTGGTCGACAGGTTCGGCCAGGGTCACGGTGACCCTCGGGAACCACGGGGTGGCCGCGGCGCGCAGCCGCGCCCCCCGGAGCGGATCACCGGACAGGCCGATCAGCACCGCGCGGCCCGGCCTGAGCAGGGCGGTGGTGGTGACCGTACCTTGCTCACCCGCCAGTTCCACGTGGGGGAGGCGGGCACCGAGCAGCGGATGGTGACCCGGTCCCACCTCGTAGCGGGATTCCAGGCCGGAGATCATTCCGGCCAGGCGGGTGCGCACGTCCTCCATGGCCGTGATCTCGGCGAACACCCCCCGGACGCCCTCCACTTCGCCACCCCCGAGCAGCAGCAGGGACTGTGCCCTGATGTTGCTCAGCGTGCGCCGTCCGACCGCGTGCCGTTCGGTGTGGTAGCTGTCCAGGAGCCCGTCCGGCTGCCGTCCGGTGACCTGCGCGGCCAGTTTCCAGCCGAGGTTCACCGCGTCCTGCAGGCCCAGGTTGAGTGCCTGGCCGCCGACCGGCATCTGCTGGTGGGCGGCATCGCCCGCCAGCAGAACCCTGCCGTCCCGGTACCGCTCCGCCAGTCGTGACGCGTTGCCGAAGGCGTTGACCCAGAGCGGCTCGCCGCCACTGATGTCCTCGCCGGTGACACGCTTCCAGATCTCGGCGACCTCGCTGAACTCAGGTTCCGCCGAGCGGGGTTCGGCCGTGCGGCCGAACTCGTGCACCATCACGCGTGTCACCCCGTCGGGACGGCGCGCGGCGATGGCGAGTCCGCTTTCGAGGCGCTGGAAGCGGCGCGGTGGGATGTCGATGCCGGCCACGTCCGCGCGGATGAGCTCGCGAGAGGCGTCTTCGCCGGGGAAGGCGATGCCGCTGAGGCGGCGCACCGCGCTCTGCTCGCCGTCGCAGCCGACGACGTACCGTCCCCGCATCCGCACCGGGCCGTCCGGGCCGAGGACGTCCACGGCCACGTGGCCCTGGCCGACCGTGAGACCACGCAGCTCGTGGCCGCGCAGGACGACGGCGCCGAGGCCGGTCGCCCAGCCCTGGAGCAGCTCCTCGACACGGGTCTGCGGGACCTTCCACTGGCCGGGGTAGGCCGATGGAAGGGTGAGGTCGAGTGGTATCCCGCCGAAGTGGCCCATGACGTCGTTCGGAACGGGGACCAGCTCGTCGAGCAGGCCCCTGCTGTCGAGGATCTCCATGGTGCGGGCGTGCAGGGTGGACGCCCGGGATTCCGTGGTGGGGGTGGACAGTTTTTCGACGACCACCACGTCGGCCCCGCCGAGCCGCAGCTCGCCGGCGAGCATCAGCCCGACCGGACCCGCCCCGACCACGATCACCTGGGTGTCGGTGTGCTTCGCGGCCATGGTCAGCGCTGCTGCTGCTCGGCGTAGTCCTTGGCGAGACCCAGGGTGGCCCGGCTGTTGGCGCTCAGGGCCGTCTGCACGTGTTCCCTGGCCTCGGCGATCCCGGCGTCCGGGCCGAGGTACCTGGTGATGTTCTCGGTGTTCAGCACGACGGTGTGCTGCGAGGAGGCGGTGACGCCGTCCTCGTTCTCCGTGAACGTCCAGTAGCCGGTGTGCAGGGTCATCAGGGCGGGCAGGGTGACCTGTTTGTACGCGATCTTCTGGTGCGAGAAGCACACGCGGTAGGACTTGGTGGTGTGCGTGTGCCCGTCCTTGGTACGGGTGTCCATCTCAAGGATCTGCAGGCCCGGGGAGAGCTCCTCAAGCCGCACGGACGCCACGTGCGGCAACCGCTCCTCCCACTTGTCGGCCTCGTCGATGAAGTCGTACACGTCCTTCGCGGAGCCGTTGATCCGCACGGTGTCCTCGAAGGAGAACGTCACCTCCTCGGTGGCGTGGGCGAGTTCGACATTGGTCTTCAGTGCGGCGAGCTCCGAGCGGGAGTTGCGGTCGACGGCCTCGTCGATCCACTTCAGGGAGTCGGGATCGTCGTCGATGGCCCGATAGTCGTGGAGCAGCCGGATCCTGGACTCGTCCGCGGCGAGCGGCTCGATGATCCAGGTGCCGCCCATCGCCGCGACCGGCGGCGCGGACACTTCCTGGCGGAAGGTGATGCGCAGGGCCTGCGGGTCGAGAGTGCGGCGCGAGGTCCAGTTCTTGGCCGTGCCGTTGGCGGTGGCCCAGATGCGGATGCGCTCCTCGCTCACGCCGGTCTCGCCGGGAGTGCCCCGCTCGACCTGGTCGACGTAGATGGTCGGCGGGAAGACGCGCGGCCAGTTCTCCACCTCGGCGATCAAGCGGTAGACCTCGGCGGCGGGGGCCTGCACGGTGATCGCGTGCTCGACCTCACGGACCGTCATGGTGAACTCCATTCACAGCTGCGGATGTACGGGTTGGGGGGCGGGATTCAGAAGTTGCCGAGTCCGCCGCAGACGTTGAGCGCCTGGGAGGTGATGGAGGCGGCGGTGTCCGAGGCCAGGTAGCCGACCAGGCCGGCGACCTCCTCGGGCGTGGAGTAACGGCCGAGCGGGATCTTCGCCTGGAACTTCTCCAGGATCGCGTCCTCGGTCGCGTTGTAGGCGGCCGCGTATCCCTGGCGGACGCGCTGGGCCATCGGCGTCTCGACGTAGCCGGGGCAGACCGCGTTGACGGTGATGCCGGTGGGCGCGAGCTCGTTGCCCAGCGCCTTGGTGAAGCCGACGACGCCGTGCTTGGACGCCGAGTACGGGGCGCCGAGGACCACGCCCTGCTTACCCGCCGTGGAGGCGATGTTGATGATGCGGCCACGGGACTTCCCGCGCATCCCGCCGGTGTTGAGCACCTCTCGCGTCATCCGGAAGACGCTGGTGAGGTTGGTGGCGATCACGTCGTCCCACAGCTCGTCCGCGATGTCTGCGGTCACCCCTCCACCGGACCGGCCCGCGTTGTTCACCAGCACGTCGACCGTGCCGAACCGGTCCACCGCCGACTGCACGAAGGCCCGCACCCCGTCCGCGGAGCGCACGTCGAGAGCGGTGCCGTCGACGTCGAGGCCCTCGTCCTGCAGCTGCTTGACGGTCTCCGCCACGTTCTCCGCATTGCGCGCGCCGATGAACACCCGGTGCCCCTGGGTGGCGAGCAGCCGGGCGGCTGCGAGGCCGATCCCGCTGGTGGCTCCGGTGACGAGGGCGACACGCTGGTCCTGCTGCGACATCTGTATCTCTTCTCCAGTCTTCTCCGGACGAAGGGGGGTCAGGCGGCGAGGGAGCCGGGCAGCTTCGCGTTGACGGCCGCCACCAGCTCACGCGGCGTGGGGTTGTCGATGAAGACCTCGTCGTCGAGGGTGATGCCGAACTCGCGCTCGATGCGCCCGGCAGTCTCCAGGAGGGCCAGCGACTCGTAACCGAGGCTCTCGAAGTCGGTGTCGAGGATGTCGCTGTCGAGGTCGACGCCCTCGTCGGCGCCCGCGCCCTCCACCAGGATGCGCTTGAGGTCCTCGACGGTGAACTCGGGCTGAGACATGAACGTGCCTTTCGTGGTTGTCGACAGAGATGGGTGGTTCTCGGCGGAAGTGGGTGGCGTCATCGGTCCGTGCCGCGCACGACCATCGCCGAGTTGAAACCGCCGTAACCGCGGGCGACGACGAGAGCGTTGCGGACGCGCGCCGTGCGCGGCTGGGCGGTGACCAGGTCGATGTCGTACTCCGGAGAGAGCGAGACGTTCACGGTGGGCGGGATCAGGCCCTCCCGCATGGCGAGGACCGCCGTGACGACGTCCACCGGAGCGGCTCCGGAGTACAGCCGCCCGGTCATCGTCTTGGGCGCGGTGACGGGCACCCCGGCTGCCCCGAAGACCTCGATGAGCGCCTCGGCCTCGACGCGGTCGAGCTCGGGCGTACCCGCGGCGTCCGCGAACACCACGCCGATGTCGGAGGGTTCGGCGTCGGCGTCGGCGAGGGCGAGCTCGATCGCGCGCCGCAGGCCGGGTTCCCGTCCGCTGCCGGGCCTGGGGTCGAAGGTCGAGCCGTACCCGGCGATCTCCCCGTAGACGTTCTCCGCGCCGCGCTGCCGTGCGGCTTCGGCGTCCTCCAGGATGAGCAGCGCGCCGCCCTCGCCCGGCACGTAGCCGGAAGCATCGGCGTCGAAGGGCAGATAGGCCCGCTCGGTGTTCTCGCTGGTGCTGACGCGCCCGTTGGCGAGCTGTGCCACCCATCCCCACGGGCAGATCGAGGCGTCGACGCCGCCGGAGCAGATCAGCTTGCTGCCTTTGCGGATCTGCCGGCGCGCCTGGGCGATCGCGTCGAGGCCGCCCGCCTGGTCGCTGACGACCACGGCGCTGTGCCCGCGCATGCCGTTGCGGATGGAGATCTGGCCGCTGTTGACCGCGTAGAACCAGGCGAACGACTGGTACGCGCTCACGTGCTGGCTGCCCTTGCTCCACAGCGCCTGCAGCTCGTTCTGGCCGAACTCGAAGCCACCGGCCGTGCTGGCGGTCACGACACCCATGTCGTACTCGGGAATGTCACCGGGCTTGACGCCGGCGTCCTCGAACGCCGAGTCGGTGGCGACCAGGGCAAGTTGGGTCATCCGGTCGGTCTGCGGAATGAGTCGGCCCGGCAGGTGGTCCCGGGCGTCGAAGCCCCGGATCTCACCGGCCAGCCTGGCCGGGTACTGCGTGGGGTCGAAGCGGGTGATGCGGCCGATGGCGCTCTTGCCGACGCGGGTCGCGGCCCAGTAGTCCTCCACGCCGAACCCGTTGGGTGCGGCAATGCCGATACCGGTGATGACGACTCTTGCGGTCATGCCGCGCTCCTCTCCGGGCGGGCCAGCACCATCGCGCTCTGGAATCCACCGAATCCGCTGCCGACCGTCAGGACCGTGTCCGTGGTGTGCTCACGGGCGACGAGCGGGACGTAGTCGAGGTCGCACTCCGGGTCGGGCGTGTGCAGGTTCGCGGTGGGCGGCACCACGTGGTTCTCCATGGCGAGCAGGGACGCCGCGATCTCGATCGAGCCGATGGCGCCCAGTGAGTGACCCACCATCGACTTGATGGAGCTGATCGGGGTCCGGTAGGCGTGCTCGCCGAGGCTGAGTTTGAACGCGGCCGTCTCGTGCCGGTCGTTCTGCTTGGTGCCCGAGCCGTGCGCGTTGATGTAGTCGATGGCCTCGGGGTTGATCCGGGCCTCGTCCAGCGCGACCCGGATCGCCTCCCCCATCTCACGTCCGTCGGGGCGCAGCCCGGTCATGTGGAAGGCGTTGCACCGCGAGGCGTAGCCGGCGATCTCCGCGTAGATGTGCGCGCCACGGGCGCGGGCGGCGGTCAGCTCCTCCAGGACGAACACCGCCGAACCCTCGCCGAGCACGAAGCCGTTGCGGGTCCCGTCGAAGGGCCGCGAGGCATGCTCGGGCTCGTCGTTGCGGGGCGTGGTCGCCTTGATCGCGTCGAAGCACGCCATGGTGATCGGCGAGATGGGGGCGTCCGTCGCACCGGCGATCATCACGTCGACGCTGCCCTCGCGGATCAGCTCGACGGCCTGGCCGACCGAGTCGATGCCTGAGGTGCAGCCGGTGGACACCACGGTGTTGGGTCCCTCGGCCCCCACGGCCCACGCCACCTCGGCCGAGAAGGAACTCGGCACGAAGTGGTTGTACAGGTGCTGCGGGGTGTACCGGTGGTCGACGAGGTCGAGTCGGCCGCCGTCGCTGACCACCCGGTACTCCTCGTCGAGGCCCATGGTGGCGCCGACCGCGCTTCCGATGGTGACTCCGGTGCGGTAGGGGTCCAGGCCTGCCTGGTCCAGTCCGCTGTCCGCCAGCGCCTCGCGCGCGGTGACCACTCCGAACTGGGCGGCACGGTCCATCCGCCGTATCTCCTGAGGGCTCAGCCCGCTCCGCTCGGCGTCGAAGTCCGCCTCGGCGGCGATCTGCGAACGGAACGAGGAGGGATCGAAGAAGGTGATCCCCCGCGTCGCCGTGCGGCCCTCGCTGAGCAGACTCCAGAAGTTCTCGGCCCCGATGCCGCCCGGTGCGAGGACTCCGATTCCGGTGACGACTACACGACGTCCCATCCGAGGTCACCTCCCTTCTTGTCGGTCGACGTGGTCACGAGGAAGCCGTCCAGTCGTAGAAGCGGGTGGCCATGGCGTCGGCCGGGGAGCGCCAGGTCTCCGGGTCGTACGCCTGGATGAAAGGCTTCAGGTCCTGGCTGATGGCGACGAATCGCGGATCGGTCTTCGCTTCTTCTATGAGTTCACCGCCGTTGTTCTCGTCGAAGTCCTGCAGATGGAAATACAGGCCTCGGTACGAGAAGAGCTGTCGGCGCCTCGTGCCCATACGATGGGGCATTTCGGTGCGGTCGAAATCACCGAAGAGCTTGGCCACGTCGATACTCGACGCGGGGTCCATCTTCGCCACGATCAGAGTGCTGTGCATTTCAGTTCTCTCCTCAGAACGACAGAAATCGGGAACCGAGGTCGCGCCACCACCCGGGCAGGGGGAGGCCGCGGCACGGCTTCAGAAGGCGCGCCCGACCCGCGGTGTACCGAACCAGCGCGTCAGGGCCATGGGCAGGTCGTGACAGCTGCCCGGGGCCGCCCAGGCGACGTGGCCGTCGGGCCGGATCAGCACGGCGGACGTGCCGTGCAGCACGCTGTCCTCGGACACCCCGTGCGGCTCTGCCGTGACGACGTCCACGCGCGCCGACCAGGGCGCGGCGCGCTCCCGCAGCCTTGCGTTGTCCGCCAGGTCGAGGAGCACGCCACGGCCGTGGTGCAGCAGCTCCGTACTGCTGGACTTGGCGTGCTCGCCGACCAGTTCGAGGTGCGGCATGCGCTTGCCGAGCAGCGGGTTGGTTCCGGCACCCACGTCGTACGTGATCTCCAGGCCGCTGACCATGCCGGCGAGGTGGCGGTCGACCTCCTCGAAGGCGACCAGCTCGGCGAGCACCTCGCGCAGCGGCTGCACCTCCGGGCCCCCGAGCAGGAGCAGCCCCTGCGCACGGGTGTTCATCAGGAGCCGCTCGCCGACCGGGTGCCGTTCACTGTGGTAGCTGTCCAGCAGGCCGGGTCCCGCCAAGCCGTTGACGACGGCGGCCAGCTTCCAGCCGAGGTTCACCGAGTCCTGGATGCTGGTGTTCATCCCCTGGCCGCCGGCCGGCAGATGGATGTGCGCGGAGTCCCCGGCCAGCAACACGCGACCCCGGCGGTATTCGGACGCCTGACGCGCGGCGTCGCCGAAGGCGCTGAGCCACACCGGTTCGCCGTGCGTGATGTCGCCGCCGGTCAGTCGCTTCCAGACGGCCGCGATCTCCTCGTAAGCCGGCGGTGTCGCACGCCGCCGTGGCGAGGTCCCGTACTCCCCCGCGATGATGCGGGTGATGCCCCCGGGCAGCTTGGCGACCATCACCATGCCGCCGGGCAGCTTCTCGCCGATCATGCGCGGCTCCAGGTCGAGCCCCTTCACGTCGGCGAGGAACATCTCCAGTGTGGCCGCGGTGCCGGGGAAGTCGAATCCCGCGGCCTTGCGGACCGTGCTGCGGCCGCCGTCGCAGCCCACGAGGTAGGCGGCGCGCAGGGTCCGGAGGCCTTCGGGACCGCGGACCTCGACCTCGACCGCGTCGCCATGCTCCCTCAGGGAGAGCAGTTCGTGGCCGCGCCGGATGTCCGCACCCAGCTCGGCCGCCCACTCCTCCAGCCTGGTCTCCGTCACACTCTGCGGCACGGTCTTGGCGGCCTTCCAGGCGCCTTCGAGCAGCCCGAAGTCCAGGGGGATTCCCCCGAAGTGCCCCAGCGCGCTGGTCTCGACGTCACCGAAGCGCGCCAGCAGGCCCCGCTGGTCGAACACCTCCATGGTGCGGGCGGTGAATCCGAGACCGCGGGATTCGCCGGTCCGCTCCGCGAGGCGCTCCAGCACGATGACGTCGACCCCCGCGAGCCGGAGCTCACCGGCGAGCATGAGTCCGGCGGGACCGGCACCCGCGATGATCACCGCAGCGTCCATTTTCCGCTCCTTGAATAGGCTGGGGGAATATCGGGAATTCCATGTGTCCTGCGAATCCGACGGTGAAGCACCGTAGCGCCCAGCGGCGACGTTTCCTTCAAGCCGACTGGAATTCAACACAGTTCGGCGGAAGCTAACGAATAGCTTCTTCGCCGGGCGGAGCAGAGTCAACCCTCTGCTGTCCAGACTTCCGTCAACTTACGTCAGCCGTCGTGCGCAGCGACAGAACGACGACATCGCACCGTCAGGAGAGTTACAAATGACGCCTCCCGCCTTGCCCGGCTCCGAGGCCCGGAAATAGCTTCTCCGTGCTCAAAGAAGCGAAGAGGCGAGGGGGATGCACGTGGGACAGGACGACACACGCACGGCACCGATGGCCGCCGGCTGCGTGGGGAGCACGTGCCGCGCCAGGGCGGCCGACAACCGGCCTCGGCGGACCGCGGCACGCGGATCGCGGCTGTGCCCGGTGTGCCGGGACCGCCTGATGGGGGAACTGAGGCAGTTGCCGGCGCTGTACGAGGAGTGCGGCCGCCGGCTGAGCGGCACCAACCAGCCGCGCGAGCGCACGTCCGGGGGTCCGCTCCCCGGCATGCCTTTCAACACGGCTGCCTCCGAGGCGCGTTCGGAGATCCTCGGCGTGCTGCGCTCCTGGGCGGGTGTGGTCGTCGACGCCCGGCGCTCTGGCGCCGCCCGGGACACGGTGCCGGTGCTCGCCGCTTTCCTCTTCCGGCATGTGGAGTGGCTGGCGGCGCACGCGGCGGCGGCCGACGTGTGCGAGGAGATCGCCGGCCTGGTGCGCAGGACCCGCCGGGTGATCGACCCCGAACCACTGAGCCGTGTGGCGATCGGCGCCTGCGTCGAGACCGCATGCTCCGGCGAGTTGACCGCCATGGTCCGCCCCCAGCAGGCGCACCGCCCCGCGGAGATCGTCTGCTCCGCCGACCCGGCCCACCAATGGCCCGGCCACGAGTGGCTGCGGTTGAGCCGTCGCCTCGCTCAGGAGGAGACGCGCTGGCTGAGCGCTGCCGACATCGCCCGCCTGTGGGGCATCGCGCCCGGCAGCGTCTACCGCCACGCCAGCGAGCGGAGCTGGCGCCGGCGAAGCCGGTCGGGCCGCACGTTCTACCACGACGGCGACGTGCGGGGGACGCTCGACCAGCCCGCTCAGCGCGCCTGACGGAAGCACCACTGCCTGTGGCCTGGCCGCATCCATCGAGGCCGGACTACAGGCAGTAGAGGCCGTCCTCGGTGACCTCCACGAGCGCTTGAAGGCCGTCCATGCAGGTCACGGCGTTGGCTGGTCTCTTCCGGGACATCGGAGGGCGTTCTGGCACGCGGAGATGCCGGGGGCACCCGTGCCCGGCCGCACCCGCACGGAGCGCAGCCGACGATCTTCGGTGTGGCCGGCAGATGGCGGGATACCTGCAGTTCATGACGGTTCGCGGTTGTGTGGAAAAGGTGGATCAGCTGCTGACCCGGCAGGCGGCTTCCCGCATCCCCGACGGGGTCGGCCGGGTGTTGTCGGCGGTGGAAGAGGCGGCGGAGAGCAGCAAGCTGTGGTGGGGCGCCGCCGCGGCGATGGCCGTGGCCGGTGGATGGCGGGGCCGGGTGGCGGCGACCGCGGGGCTGTCCGCTCTGACGCTCGCGCAACTGGTTTCGAACGGGTTGTGCAAGCAGCTCGCCGACCGGCCGCGGCCGCCCAAGGAATGGATTCCGCACGAGGAGGTGCACGACCGGCCCGACTCCTCTTCGTTCCCCTCCGGACACACTGCGGCGGCGGTCGCCTTCACGGCGGCGGTCGCACCCACCTGTCCCTCGGCCGGTGTCGCGTGCGCGCTACCGGCAGCGATGATCGCCCTCGAACGGGTTCAGTCCGGCGCCCACTACCCCAGTGACGTCGCCACCGGTGCCGTGATCGGTCTGGCGTGCGCCTGGCTGACGCGGCGTGCACCGTCGCTGCTGCTGCGCCGCGTGCTTGCCTGACCATCGCCTCACCGAGGCGGATGGATCGGATGGCTGCCCGGACACCTCGTCTCCGTTTCAAGCGGTTCGAGGGGTTCACCGAGTCGCGCGGCGGCACGCCAGACCGGCGTCTGGCGCGGCGCAACCCCGAGACCGGAAGGCCGGCACCCAGCGGTGCCGGCCCATCTGGCCTGTTCGTTTCCCCCACCGTGTGCCGGGCACTCCGGCATCATGCAGACTCGTCGGGTTCCGGTACGGACCATCCTCGCCACGATCGGCTTGGTACTCGCCGCGTACGTCGGGCTGCAACTGGTGATCGAGGCACGCCGCGTTCTGGTCTGGGCGGTGATCGCGCTGTTCTTCGCCGTCGCCCTGTACCCCGCGGTCGACGCGGTGGAGCGACGGGTGACACGGTGTCACCGGTCGGTGGCGACACTGATGGTCTTCCTGGTGGCGGTGGTGGCCGTCGGCGCGCTGGTCGCCTTGTTCGTCACCCCGCTGGCGCAGGAGGGGACCCGGCTCGCCGGCCGGCTGCCTCACATGATCGAGGACGTGCGGGCCGGCCGCGGGCCCGTGGGGGATCTGCTGGAGCGCACCCACGCCCTGCGGTACGTCCAGCAGCATCAGGAGCAGATCCGCTCCTTCGCCACCGGGCTGGGCACCCCCGCGCTGGCGTTCGTCCGCAGCGCCGCGACCACCCTGGCCGGCGTCGTCACCATCGTCGTTTTGGCGTATCTGATGGTGCTGGAGGGCCCCAAGGCCGTCGATGGCGCCCTGAAGCTGGTGGACGAGGCTCGTGCCGCCCGCATCCGCCGCGTGGGCGCGGAGTGTGCGCGGACCGTGACCGGCTACCTCACCGGCAACCTGCTGATCAGCGTCATCTGCGGGGCGCTGACCTACGTCGTGCTGCTGATCGCCGGGGTGCCGTTCGCGGGCCTGCTGGCCCTGTTCGTCGCCATCGCCGACCTCATCCCGCTGGTGGGGGCCACGCTCGGCGCCGTCGTGGCCTCCTTGGCAGCGTTCATCCACTCCATACCGGCCGGCATCGCCGCCGTCGTGTTCTTCATCGTCTACCAGCAGGTCGAGAACCATCTCCTGCAGCCTGTGATCCTGTCCCGGGCGGTGAAGCTCAACCCCCTCACCGTGCTGCTGGCCATCCTCGTCGCCGTGGAAGTCGCCGGGATCCTCGGCGCTCTGCTGGCGATCCCCGTCGCCGGCATGATCCAGGTCGTCCTCCGCGACATCTGGGCACACCGCGAGGGACGACCGCTGCGGCTTCCCATGCGGGGGGACGACAGCGCCGGCGAACCCGAGCGGGCCACCGAAACCAAGTGACCTCCTTGGGTACGCGGTGCGCCGGGCCGAGCACCGTCCGGGGCGCGTAGCCCCCACACGCCCGTCCGGCAGCGCTTGGAGCTCCGGCTGCGGGAAACCCGCCCCGTATGACGAAACTGCTTCCCTTTGGCCGGAAACATCACGCGCCCGACGAACGGACACTGTCCTCCACGCAGCCGGAGCAGCCCGAGCCAGGACCGCACCGGACGGTGGAGCGAGCCGCACCGGACACGCCGGCGAAGCTGCCCAAGCGAGCCTGGGGTGCGGTGCTCAGGGGCAGCCTGAAGGAGTTCAAGGACGACGAGCTCACCGACCGGGCGGCCGCCCTGACCTACTACGGGGTGCTGTCGCTCTTCCCGGCCCTGCTCGTTCTGGTGTCCCTGCTGGGCGTGACGGGCAGGTCGACGACCGACAAACTGCTCAGCAACCTCAAGCAGCTCACCCCCGGCTCGGCCCGGGACATCATCAGCCGGGCCGTGGAGCAGTTGCAGGGCAACGCCGGAACCGGGTCCGTCGTGGCCGTCGTCGGCCTGGTGGTGGCCGTGTGGTCCGCCTCCGGCTACGTGGCCGCGTTCATCCGCGCGGCCAACGCCGTCTACGACATGCCCGAGGGCCGGCCGGTGTGGAAGATTCTGCCGGTGCGGCTCGGCGTGACCGTCGTCCTGATGGTGCTGGCGGTGGCGAGCGCGCTGATCGTGGTGTTCACCGGTGGCCTCGCCCGTCGGGCCGGCACCGCGCTCGGAATGGGTGACACCGCGCTGACGGCGTGGTCGATCGCCAAGTGGCCGGTTCTCGTCCTGCTGGTCGTCCTGATGATCGCGATCCTGTACTGGGCGAGCCCGAACGCCAAGGTCAAGGGCTTCCGCTGGATCACGCCCGGCAGCTTCCTGGCCCTGGTCATCTGGATGATCGCCTCGGCGGGCTTCGCGTTCTACGTCGCCAACTTCGGCTCCTACAACAAGACCTACGGCACCATGGCCGGTGTCATCGTCTTCCTCGTCTGGCTGTGGATCAGCAACCTCGCGATCCTCCTGGGCCTGGAGTTCGACGCCGAGACCGTCCGCCAACGGGCCATCGTCGGCGGGCATCCTCCCGAGGCCGAGCCCTACACCCAGCCACGCGACACCAGCACCTGGGACGAGGACGACCGGCGCCGCGTCGACGACGTGTAAGCGCAGAACTCGCAACCGGTGGGCGAGCTGGGCAGGCGCAGGCCGCCGAGCCGGCCCACCAGGTGCGATGGACCTCACCACCCTCGGCGCCGGACACGTCCGCGAGGCGCACGAACGGTTCGAGAAGATGCAGGAGCGGATCCACGGCGGCGAGGCCCCGCCGAGCGACCGGGTCATGGCCGAGCACGACGAGATGTTCGGCGCGAGTACCGCGTCCAGACCGAGGGCGAGCACCCCGACCCCGCCCAGCGCGAGAGGAACGCCGGGACACCTTCCGTCGTCTCGTACGGCTCTTGGCCGTGCACGAGACCACCGAGGAGGAGGGGGAGGTCGTCAGGGATCGCCTGACGGAGGAGTCGGCGAAGGAGACCCAAACGCTACGAGTTCTCCCACATCCGCCGCAGCACCGACGTCACGAACCTTGCCGCGACGGCCAAGGCCGTCAAGGCCGCCGCAGCTGACATACCCGGGTGACGTGGCCGTCCTCGCCTTGGATGCGGCACTCGGGCACCGCGAGTGGCTCACTTTCCGCCGTCTGCTCCGTAGGCGTGCCTGCGGGGCAGGGGGCCGAAGCCGGCGTGGCGGCCGGGGCGGGCGGCGGCATGGCGCTGTCCGGGGCCGGGCCCACCGCGGGCGGCGAGGGCGTCGGCGACGGCGCCGGTGGTGAAGGCGTAGACGGCCTTGTGGAGAAGGTCCACGGCGAGCTCCTGGCGGGGCCAGGTGGTGGGTGGGGCGCCGACGCCTGTCGCGTTTTCGAGGATCTGGTCGTTGGTGAGGCGGACGACGGTGAACTTGGCGGAGGCGACCGGTCCGCGCAGTCCGGTCTGGGCCATGATCGACCGCAGCACTCCGAGAAGGGCGGCCTGGCCGTAGTGCATGGCCCAGTTGACCGGCAGCGGCTGTCTGCCCGGACGTTCGGGCAGGCCGGTGAGCCGCTGGAGAACCCGCGCGGGCACATGCGAGTCGGGCCGGCCGGTGACAGCCTGCTCGATCTTCTCACCGAGGGTCATCACGACTCCTCCGGCGGTGCCGGCGAGCAGTCCCTGCCACAGTGCGCGCTTGAGCATGCCCCGGCGGGTACCCTCTGCCACCGCCTTCACCCACACGGCCGGCGCCCCGCACAACAGCAGAGCGCGCACGCCATATGGCGGATCATTCGCCGGTTGTCTTCTCGATGAGCGCGCTGTATGCCAGTTGCAGCGTGTCCGCCCCGGCGAGAGCGGCCAGCGCTCCCATGGCGGTGCGTGTCGCACGCGGCCACAGAAGCTGGCCGGCGGTCAGGGTCGAGGCCACCCAGACGCTCATGCAGAAGGGGCAGGTGGCCAGTTCACCGACGGTGTGCCTGGCATCCTCGGGCTGTGCCTCCTCGTGCAGTTCGGCCGGCCCCTGCGGGGCGACGTACCTGGTGAACGGGGCGCGCAGCGGGCTGGTGACCGACGCCTTGGTCAGCAGCCGGCTGAGCCGGAACGTGGCGACCGAGGTCAGGACCACGTCCCACGGCTCGGGCCGGTCGGGCAGCGGCCGCCCGCGGAGCCGTACGGCGGTGGCCCAGGCCGTCGTGTACGCGGCGAAACCCGCCATGGCTGCGAGGTAGCCGCCCAGCGGCCGGTCGTGTCCTGCCGCGTACTGCCTTTGGGTGCGCTGCAACAGCCCGTGCAGACGTCGGGCGAGGCGGCCGTCAGCTGCCGTGTCCATGGGCTCCCGTCTCCGTGCGTCGCTGCCCCGTTTCCACCTCGTCCGGCGCCTGCCCGTCCCGGTCCTGCCGGCGCAGGCGTATCTCGACGTGGCCGCCGGTGATCCGGGTGTCGAAGGCCGGCTGGGGTGCGGTGGCCGGGCCGCGGACGTTCCAGCCGTCCGCGAGCCGGAAGACGCTGCCGTGCCAGGGACACCGGACGCATCCGTCGCGGACCGTGCCCTCGGAGAGCGGCCCGGCGAGGTGGCTGCACCGCTCGGCCAGGGCGTGGATCGCCCCTCCGGTTTCCCGGACGACCAGGATCGGGACGTCGTCCACGCTGCGCCGTACCGGCCGGTCGACCGGGAAGTCCGCCACGGCTCCGATCCGGTGCCAGCCCTGGGTGACGACGTGCGGGACCTCTTCGGCGTGGTTGGCGCCGGATGCCTGGCGATAGGCCAGGTGGCCGCCCAGCATGCCGCCGACTGCGACCGCCGTCAGCCCCAGGAAGCCGTAGGCCCGGCCTGTCGCGTGCCGTCCCTTGGCGCGGCTGGTGAGCGAGGCGGCGTACAGGCCGACGGCCGCCGAGTTGGCGAGGGCGTGCACCAGTCCGACACGCTGCTGCCGTCGGTGCAGCTCCGCCCAGTCGACCCAGCCCGCCAGGGCCGCGGGCGCGGCGGAGGCCAGGCCGGCGCCGACCAACAGGCCCGCCTCGCGGGAGCGGCCGGGGTACAGGTCCAGTACCGCCGCCGACAGCCAGCTGCCGATCGGTACCTGCACCATCAGCGGATGGACCGGGTGTCCCAGCCACCTGCCGTGCAGAAGGTCCCGCCCGTCGCCGAGCGGCAGGGCCCGCACCCCCTTGCGGATCGCGTCGATCACCGCGTCGGCCCTGGGCTCCCGCTCCAGGCGGTCCAGCAGCCGCAGGAGGCGGCTCTGCCGCATCCGGGGGCGGCGGCGTGGCGTAGTGCTCATGGTCGGCCGGGTCCCCACCTGTGTGGACGGCAAACGGAGCGGTCAGTCGCCCGGCCGGATCACCGCGCGCACGCAGCCGTCCGTCTTCTCCTTGAACATCTCGTAGGCCCGCGGCGCCTCGTCGAGGGGCACGGTGTGGGTCGCCAGGTGGGCCGTGCTCAGCTCGCCGGCGGCCAGCCGCTCCAGCAGCATCGGGATGTAGCGCTGACCGTGCTGCTGGGCGCCCCGCACGGTCAGGCCCTTGTTGATCACCGCGCCGAGGGGGAACTTGTCGACGGCGCCGGCGAAGACGCCGAGGACGAAGACCGTGCCGCCCTTGCGGCAGGCGTGAATGGCCTGCCGTACGGCGGTGGGACGGTCGGTCTGGAGCCGGAGCTGCTGCTTGACCTGGTCGTAGAGGTGGACGGGGCTGTCGCTGTGGGCTTCCATGCCCACGGCCTCGATGCACACGTCCGGGCCACGGCCGCCGGTGCGCTCGCGCAGTTCCGCCCCGACGTCGGTACTCGTGTAGTCGATGACCTCGCTGCCGATGTGCCGCTCGGTCATCTGAAGGCGTTCGGGGATCCGGTCGATGGAGATCACACGTTCCGCGCCCAGCAGGATGGCGGCGCGCGCCGCCATCTGGCCGACGGCCCCGCAGCCCCATACGGCGACCACGTCGCCGGGCTTCACCCCTGCCAGGTCGGCGCCCATCCATCCGGTGGGCACCGAGTCGGACACGAACAGGGCGCTGGTGTCGTCGACGCCCTCCGGGACCGGGAAGGCCCCGTAGTCGGCGAAGGGGACGCGCACGTACTCGGCGTGGCTGCCGCGCAGCCCGCCCATGGCGTGGGAGTAGCCGAAGATGCCGCCGGTGTCGGCGCCGAAGAGGGCCTGACCGATGCCGGGGTTGGTGTTGGTGTTGTCGCACAGGGACCACAGGTCGTGGGCGCAGTACCAGCAACGGCCGCACCCGACGAACGAGCAGACCACCACCCGGTCGCCCACCTTGTGCCGGCGTACCGCCGAGCCCGCCTCCACGACCTCGCCGAGGAACTCGTGACCGATGACGTCCCCGGACCGCATGAAGGGGATGTACCCGCCGATGAGGTGCAGGTCCGAGCCGCAGGTGGTGCCGGCGACGAGCCGTACGATCACGTCCTGGTCGTTGCGCAGGGCGGGATCGGGCACCTGCTCGACGGAGAGCTTGTTGACGCCTTCCCAGCACAGGGCCTTCACAGCACTCCCTCCCCACCGGCGCGGCGGCTGAGCAGACGCACGAGGTTGCCCGGGGTGTCGTGTGTGGTGGGCGGTGCGTCGGGCTGAAGCACCTCCCCCGCCTCCAGCAGCGCCTTCGCCTCGCGCAGGGCACGGCGCAGATCCTGACGCGGATCGGCACCGGCGAGCCGCGCGGGCACCGAGTACGCGGCGTCCGGCTCGGTTTCCCTCAGGCGCACCGCCAGCTCCGTGCCCCGGTCACCGGGTGCCGGACGGATGCGGGTCTCGATGCGGCCGCCGTACTCCTGCAGCGGCGACGGCAGCTTGTCGGCCTGCACGTCGTGCGGCGGGCAGTTGACCGTCACTGTCAGCCAGCGGTCCCCGGCGGCTGTGCCGGACGGGCGTGCCTTCGCTCGCCGCATGACGACGAAGGCCCCGGCGGCCAGCCCAGCGGCGGCCACCGTCAGCGATTTCCCAGCGGGAGTCATGCGCGGTCACATCCTCGTGAAGCGGGAGACGTACGGGTGGGCGCGCACCACGGAGGAGGGTGAGCGCCTGTGTGCCGCGAGTACCCCAACTCCGTTCCGCTACCGGTCCGGTGGCCGAACACGGCTCGGCGAAGAGCCCCCGCACAGTGCTGCGGACGCGTGAGCCGTGAGCGGTCACCTCGTGTCGGGGCGCCCGGCGCACCGTTGGGTCCCAGACCCTGCTGTCGCCGCGAGACGGCGGTCCCGCCAGGAGGGATGTGCTCGGCAACGTACGGCCTTCGGCACAGCCTGTGCACCTCATCAGGCCCACCCGGGAGGTACCCACCATCGGCGTGGGGCCCCTCGGAGTCGGGCAGCGGCCGGGGGGTGGAAAGGGCATGGCCGGGCAGCGTGCCGTCGACCGTGTAGACCACGGTTCTTCGAAGCGACGCTCCCGCCCGGGCGGCGACAGTCCGAGCACCTCCACCCGCTCGGGCACGCGGGCCAGCAGGGGCGCGCCCCGGCGGCGGTCGGCTCAGGGGCAGCGGATGATCTGGCCGGCGTACGTGAGGCCGCCGCCGAAGGCGAACAGCAGCACCGGTGAACCCTTCTCGATCTCGCCGCGTTCGATGAGTTTGGACAGCGCCAGCGGGATGCTGGCGGCGGACGTGTTCCCGGACTCCACCACGTCCCGCGCGACCACGGCGTTGACGGCGCCGATCTTGCGGGCGAGCGGCTCGATGATGCGCAGGTTGGCCTGGTGCAGCACGACACCGCCCAGCTCCTCGGGGCGGACCCCGGCCCGCTCGCAGACCTTCAGGGCGATCTCCGGCAGGGCCGTGGTGGTCCACCGGTAGACGGTCTGGCCCGCCTGGGAGAAGGTGTTGGACGGCGCCTCGATGCGCACGGCCTCCCCCATCTCGGGCACGGAGCCCCACAGCACGGGGGAGACCTCCGGTTCGTCGCAGGCCTCCAGGACGGCTGCTCCCGCACCGTCGCCGATGAGCACACAGGTGGTGCGGTCGGTCCAGTCGGTGAAGTCCGACAGCTTCTCGACACCGACGACCAGCGCGCGCCGGGCGCTGCCCACGCGGATCGACTGGTCGGCGAGGGCCAGCGCGTGCGGGAAGCCGGAGCAGGCGGTGTTGACGTCGATGGCGGCCGGGGCGGGCACACCGATCGTGTGGGCGACCCGCGCGGCGATGTTCGGGGACCGGTCGACGGCCGTGCACGTGGCCACGATCACCATGTCGATGTCGGCGGCACGCACGTCCGCGTTCGCCAGTGCCCGCTCGGCCGCCTTGCCGGCCATGTCCGCCACGGACTCGAAGTCCGCTGCGATGCGGCGGGACTTGATGCCGACGCGGCTCTGGATCCACTCGTCGCTGGTGTCGACCACGCGTGCGAGGTCGTCGTTGGTCAGCACCTTGTCAGGCTGGTAATGGCCGAACGCGAGCACCCGGGATCCGGTCATCTGCTTCCTCATTTCGTCGGCTCGGGGAGGAATGCGCTTCTTGCGGACATGACTCCCGGCCGCGCGGGCCGGGTTGACACTGTCTACCAGCCCCGATCTTGCTGGACCGGTGAGCAATGCGTCAATCCGGCCCCCATTGCCGCACAAAGAACCCTCCCCGTTTTCCAAGGGCCGATCGACAACATGCCGAAGGGGCAGGCAAAATCGCCGCGACCGCGGCCACCACGTCGTCCGCCTCCGGCTCTTCAAGCCGCCGGACGACCCCAACGCCGAGTGGTACGGGGACAAACTGCCGGGCCGCAGGGGCACGCCGGGCGCGGAAACGGACGTCGGCCCGTCAACCGCCGCGATCGACACGCGGTCCGACCGGGCCGCCGGCAGCTCCGCCACCTCGGCCTCCGTCTCCTCGACGGAGGCCATGGCCCCGCCCGCGGGGAGGCGGCCCATCAGCCTGGCCCGGGCCGCCACCAGCGTGCAGGCATCGGCCAGGGAGAACACCCCGGCGACATGCACGGCAGCGATTTCGGCCACCGAGTGCCCCATCAGGAAGTCCGGGCGTACACGTCAGGACTCCAGCAACCGGAACAGGGCGACCTCGAAGGCCGGCAGCGCCGGCCGCGTCCACTCCGTGCGGTCGAGGAGTCCGGCCTCGGCCGACTCCGGTACCGCGAACAGCACCGCGCGCACGGACCCGTCCATCAGCGGGTCAAGGTGCTCGCACCCCGCGTCCGGAGCCCGCGTGAAGGCGGGGAAGAACTCGTGGAGTTCACGGCCCATGCCCGCCCGCCGGCTGCCCTGCCCGGTGAAAAGGAACGCCGGCCGGCCCGGCGTGGCGGTGCCGGTGTGCAGCGAGGGGCGGGAGCGGCCCTCGGCCGGCGCCCGCAGCGCCTGGACGAAGGGGTAGAGCGGGGAGGACGACCGGGCGTCCGGTGGCCACGCCGGGTGCCGCGGCGACATCGGTGCGCGCGCCCGCGTGGGCCTCCCCCACCGACAGCGGGAAGCGGTCGAGCCCGCCCTCGTCCCGCTGGAGGGCTGTGGCGTTCCCACGGCGTGGAGCCCGATGCCGTGGTCGGGCACTCGCAGGGCGAGATCGCGGCGGCCTGCGTCGCGGGAGCCCTCGGCCTCGACGACGCGGCCCGCGTGGTCGCGCTGCGCAGCCGTGCGATCGTACGGCTCGCGGGCACCGTCGGGCTGATGTCGGTCGCCCTGCCCCCGGGCGGCTCCCCCTCCTGAGGGGGGCCGCCGTTCGGGTGAGCCGTGGCGGGCCCCACCCGGCGCGGACACCGGGAAACACGGAGGCGTCGGGGTTTTCGAGGGCGCGGGCGGACCGATGCGAAGTGGCAGCCTGCGGTGTGCCTGGCCACACTGAAAACCGGCCGTTCCCGATCAGGAACGGCCCGGCCGGCCATTGGCGATCCACACGTCCTCAGGAGATCGAATGGTGGAGCAGTCCTCCGAGGTCCCCATACCGGGACCGGACGAACCTGCCGTCACCCTGAGCTCCACCGGGCCGGACAGGACGGACACCGAGCGCAGACTCGCGAAGACCCTGGCCGAGCTGACCGGCGCCGACCATGTTCCGGCCGACAGCCACTTCTTCACCGATCTCGGCGCCAACTCCCTGGTGATGGCGCAGTTCTGCGCCCGGCTCAGGAAGAACCCGGACCTGCCGTCCCCTTCCATGCGGGACATCTACCGGCATCCCACGATCCGCAGCCTGACGGCGGCGCTCGTGGCGGCCGCTCCCGCTTCCGCCGCCGCGCCCGGCTCCTCGTCGCAGCCGGCACCCACGACGTCGCCGGCCCCGGTGACCCGCGTGAGCCGGCGCAGCCACCTGCTGTGCGGAACGGCGCAGCTGCTGGTCTTCCTCGTGTACTCCCTCGTCTGGGGATACGTCACCGCCGGCGGATACGAGTGGATCGCCACCGCTTCGGGGCCACTCGGCGTCTACCTCCGGTCGCTGCTGTTCGGCGGCATCGGATTCCTCGCCCTGTGCCTGTTCCCGGTCGCGGCGAAGTGGGTGCTCGTCGGCCGTTGGACACCACGCGAGTTCCCCGTGTGGGGCCTGACCTATCTGCGCTTCTGGCTCGTGAAGGTCCTGCTGCACGCGAATCCGATGGTGTTCCTCGTCGGAACCCCGCTGTACGTGCTGTACCTGCGGGCGCTGGGCGCGCGGATCGGAAAGGGCGTCACGATCCTTTCCCGTTCCGTCCCGGTCTGCACCGACCTGCTGACGGTCGGCGCCGGGACGGTGATCCGCAAGGACTCCTTCTTCCTCGGCTACCGGGCCCACGCGGGCCGCATCCAGACCGGCCGGGTCACCCTCGGCCGGGACGCGTTCGTCGGCGAGCGGACCGTCCTGGACATCGACACCTCGGTGGGCGACGGCGCGCAGCTGGGCCACTCCTCCGCGCTGCACAGCGGCCAGGCGGTCCCGGACGGCGAGCGCTGGCACGGATCACCGGCGGAGCCCACGCGGACCGACTACGTGCGGGTGGAGCCGGCCCGGTGCGGCACCGCGCGCCGGACCTGGTTCGGCCTGGTCACGCTGGTGCAGCTGGTCTTCGTGTACATTCCGGTCACCATCGGCGGGGTGTACATGGTGTTCACCGGGATCCCGGCGATCGGCAAGCGGCTCGACCCGCAGACGGCCGTACTGACCCGGCCGGAACTCATCCCCGACGCGCTGGGCGTCTCGCTCGCCCTGTTCTGCGGCTTCCTCGTCCTGGGCCAGGTCACGCTGTACGCGGTCCCGCGTCTGCTGGGTCTGCTGGTCAAGCCCGACCGGGTGTATCCGCTGTACGGATTCCACTACACGGTGCACCGGCTGGCGGCCCGCATCACGAACGTCAAGTTCTTCGCCTGGCTGTTCGGCGACAGTTCCTACATCGTGCCCTATCTCCGCTGTCTCGGTTACGACCTGACCCGGGTCGAGCAGACGGGTTCCAACTTCGGCACCGAAATGCAGCACGAGACGCCGTTCCTGGTCACCGTCGGCACCGGGACGATGGTGGCCGACGGGCTCTCGGTGGTGAACGCCGACTATTCCAGCACGTCGTTCAAGCTGTCCCGGGTGACGATCGGGCGCCGCAACTTCCTGGGCAACAACATCGCCTATCCCGTGGGCGGCAGGACGGGGGAGAACTGCCTCCTGGCGACGAAGGTGATGGTCCCCCTGGACGGCGAGGTCCGCAAAGACGTGGGACTCCTCGGCTCACCGTGTTTCGAGATCCCCCGGTCGGTGGACCGGGACGCCCGGTTCGACCATCTCCGCACGGGCGAGGAGCTGCACCGGCATCTCACCGCCAAGAACCGCTACAACCTGCGCACGATGGCGCTGATGCTGTGCGTGCGCTGGGTGCACACCTTCGCGCTCACGCTGTTCGCCCTCGCCTCCGTGGACCTGTACGGCGTGCTCGGGCACGTGGTGATCGGCACGTATCTGGCGCTGCTGCTGGTGTTCTCCACCGCGTACTACGTCCTGGTGGAGCGCTGCCTGATGTCGTTCCGCCGGATGAGCCCGCAGTTGTGCTCCATCTACGACCGCACCTTCTGGCTGCACGAGCGGCTGTGGAAGGTGCCGTCGCACTACCTCAACATCTTCAACGGAACCCCCTACAAGAGCCTGGTCTGGCGTCTGCTGGGCGTCCGCATCGGCAAGAGGGTGTTCGACGACGGCTGTTACGTGACCGAGCGGACGCTGACCGCCATCGGGGACGAGTGCACCCTGAACGCCGGCAGCAAGCTCCAGTGCCACTCGCAGGAGGACGGCACGTTCAAGTCGGATCACACCACGCTCGGCGCGCGCTGCACGCTGGGCGTCGGCGCCCATGTGCACTACGGCGTGACGATGGGCGACGGCGCGGTGCTGGCAGCCGATTCCTTCCTCATGAAAGGCGAGGAAGTCCCCCCGAACGCGCACTGGGGCGGCAATCCGGCCGTGGACATGCCCGAGTCCGGCCGCGGCCGGGCCCTGCGCACGACCGACGCCCCCGCGACTGCCACGAGTTGAGGAAGGCCTTCCCATGGACACGCGCGTGGAGACGGACCGGGAGTTCTGGAGCCGGGTGCTGACCGCCGGCGGTGCCACCGCCGTGCCCCGGTGGGCCCCGGTGCCCGAACCGGGAGCGGCCGAGCAGGAGACGGCGGTCCCGGACGACGTGGCGGCCTCGGTGCGCAGGCTGGTCCGCCGGTCGGGGCTGCCGGTCAGCGCGGTGCTGCTGGCGGCGCACGCCAAGGTGCTGTCCGCGCTGTCCGGCGAGCGGGAGCTGGTGACGGGCTACACCGCCGGAGTGCGCGGCGAGCCGCTGCCGTGCCGCCTGACCGTGCCTCCGGGGTCCTGGCGGGCGCTGGTGTCGGCCGCCGAGCGTGCCGAGGCGGCGGTGCTGGCCCACCGGGAGTTCCCGGTGGCCGGCCTGGCCCGGGAACTCGGGCTGAGCGAGCCGCCGTACGAGGTGGTGTTCGGCCCCATGGGCGCCGAGGACGCGCACGCCGGGGACGGTGTGCTGCATGTGCGCTGGTGCGACCGGGGTGGCCGGCTGCTGCTGCGCCTGCGGTACCGCACGGACGTGCTGGACGCCGGGAGCGCGGCGCGGATCGGCGGCTACCACCTCAAGGCGCTGCGGCTGCTGGCGGCCGACCCGGACGCCGAGCACGCGCAGCAGAGCCTGCTGTCGGCCGAGGAGGTGCGCGAGCAGCTGGAAGGGCTGGCGGGGCCGCACCGGCCGCTGCCGGACGCCCGCGCGCACGAGTTGTTCGAGCGGCGGGTACGGGCGCATCCGCAGGCGGTGGCCGCGGTGCACGGCGAGCGTGCGTGGACGTACGCGGAGCTGAACGCGCGCGCCAACCGGCTGGCGCGGGCGCTGCTGGCCCGCGGGCTGGGCCGGGAGGACGTGGTCGCCGTCGTCACCGAGCGGAACCTCGACTGGCTGGCGGCGACGCTGGCGGTGTTCAAGGCGGGCGGGGTGTACCTGCCGATCGAGCCGCACTTCCCGGCCGGCCGCATCGCGGCAACGTTGTCGCGGGCGGGCTGCCGGCTGGTCCTCACCGAGTCGGGCAGCACCGAGACCCTCGACCAGGCCCTGGCCGAGGTCCCGGGAACCGAGAAGCTGCCGGTCGAGACGGCGTACGCGGAACCGCACGCCGACGACGACCCCGGTGTGCGGGTCGACCCCGGTCAGCTGGCCTACATCTACTTCACCTCCGGCTCCACCGGCGAGCCGAAGGGCGCGATGTGCGAACACGCCGGCCTGCTCAACCACCTCCACGCCAAGATCGACGACCTGGGCATCGGCGAGGGGGCGGTGGTGGCGCAGACGGCCCCGCAGTGCTTCGACATCTCGCTGTGGCAGCTGGTGTCCGCGCTGCTGGTCGGCGGGCGGACCCTGCTGGTCGGCCAGGACGTGGTCGTGGACGTGGAGCGGTTCGTCGACACGCTGGTGCGGGGCCGGGTCACCGTGACCCAGCTGGTGCCCTCCTACCTGGAGGTCGTGGTCTCGTACCTGGAACAGCACCCCCGGGACCTGCCGGACCTGCGGTGGGTGTCGGTGACCGGGGAGGCGCTGAAACGGGAGCTGGTCCAGCGCTGGTTCGCGCTCCAGCCGGGCATCAGGCTGCTCAACGCCTACGGGCTGACGGAGACCTCCGACGACACCAACCACGAGGTCCTGGACGGTGTGCCCGACCGCGTGCTGCTGGGACGCGCGGTCAACAACGTGCGCGTCTACGTCGTGGACGAGCAGCTGTCGCTGGTGCCGCTGGGCGCGCCGGGGCTGATCGCGTTCTCCGGTGTCTGTGTGGGCCGGGGGTACGTCAACGACCCCGAGCGGACCCGGGAGGCCTACCGGACCGACCCGTACCGGCCCGGGGAGCGGCTCTACCTGGGCGGTGACTGGGGCCGCTGGCACCCCGGCGGCAAGCTGGAGTTCCTCGGCCGCCGGGACAGCCAGGTCAAGATCCGCGGCTTCCGCATCGAGATCGGCGAGATCGAGAACACCCTGCTGCGGGTGGACGGGGTGCGGGACGGCGCGGTGGTGGTCGTCGAGCGGGGCGGCGGGAACACGCAGCTGATCGCCTTCCACACCGGCCGGCGCCTGGAACCGGACGTGCTGCGCGAGGCGCTCGCGGCGGCGCTGCCCGCCTACATGGTCCCCGCCGCCTTCCACTGGCGGGAGAGCCTGCCGCTGACCGCCAACGGCAAGATCGACCGCAAGGCGCTGACCGCGCAGGCCGCCGAGACCGGGCCGGCCGCGGGCAGGGACGGCGCGGAGCGGGACGGCGGGGAGCAACAGGCGCTCAGCCCGGCCGAGCGGCGGCTGGCGGCGGCCTGGGCCGAGCTGCTGGGCGTGCCCGAGCACCGGATCGGCCCCAAGGACCACTTCTTCGACTCCGGGGGCACCTCCCTGACGGCCGTCAAGCTCAGCATCGCGCTCGACCGGGCGGTCTCCCTGAAGGACATCACCCGGCACCCGGTCCTGGCCGACCTGGCCGCCCTCCTCGACGGAGCCGGCCGGCGGCGCGCGGAGCTGCTCCAGCCCCTGTCGGACGGGGACGGCACGGCGGAGTGCGTACTGGTGTGCTTCCCGTACGCGGGCGGCAACGCGGTCAACTACCGGCCGATGGCGGCCGCGTTGGCGGGCAGCGGCCTCGCGGTCCTCGCGGTGGACCTGCCCGGCCACGACCTGGCGGCCCACCGCGAGCCGTTCGCGTCGATCGAGGAGGTGGCCGGCCAGGTCGTGGACGAGATCACGGCGCGCGGCCCGGCCCGGGTCATGCTGTGGGGCCACTCGTCGGGCGCCGCACCGGCCCTGGAGACGGCCCTCCGGCTTGAGGAGCGGGGCGTGCGGGTGACGCGGGTGTTCCTCGGCGCGCAGCTGCTGGGCACCGCCGCCGAGCGGAGCGCCGCCGTCGCCGACCTGACGGGCCTGAGCGACGCGGAGATCGCGGCGCGGCTGACCGCGGACACCGGTTACACGGAACTCGCCGAACTCAACGAGCGGCACGCCGAGCACATCGGTGCCGCCTACCGGCACGACTGCGTCCGCGCCCACCGCTGGTTCCAGGCGGTCCTGGAGAACCCGCCGCCGGTGCGGCTGTCCGCGCCGGTCTCGGTGGTCGTCGCCGCCGACGACCCGCACACGGCGGGCCACGCCGACCGCCACCGCGACTGGCTGCTCCTGGCCAAGCAGGTCGACCTGCACGAACTGGCCGACGGGGGCCACTACTTCCTGCGCACCCGGCCGGCCGAGGCGGCGCGGGCCGTGCTGAGCGCGGCCGTCCCCCTGGCCTCCACCTGAGGCCCGTACCCCCACCCGACGGGCGACCGAAAGGAATCCGAGATGCCGTCCTCATCCCTGGCAGCACCGCTCGACGTGGAGCTGCGGCCGGACAGACCCGCGATGCTGCGCGTCGATCCCCCGGACGACGTCGCGGCCTGGGCGGCCCGCTACCGCGAGGCGCTCCGGGCGCAGGTCACCGAGCACGGGGCGCTGCTCGTGCGCGGCCTCGGCCTGCGGGACACCGACCAGGCCGGTGCCGTCTTCACGCGGCTGGCCGGCGACCTCATGCCGGAGCGGGAGGCGTTCGCGCCCCGGGAGGCGCACGGGCCTGGGCTGTACTCCTCCACGCCCTGGCCGGCCAACCAGCCGATGTGCATGCACCACGAGCTGAGCTACCAGCTGGAGGTGCCCGGCCTGCTGCTGTTCGCGTGCCTGACGCCGCCCGAGCAGGGCGGGGCGACGGCGGTGGCCGACGCGGCGGAGATCCTCAAGGCCCTGCCCGCCGAGCTGGTGGAGCGCTTCGAACAGGAGGGCTGGCTGCTGACCCGTACCTACAACGAGGAGATCGGCGCGTCCCTCGCGGAGTCGTTCGGCACGGAGGACCGCGACACGATCGAGCGGTACTGCCGCGCGAACGCCATCGACTTCCGCTGGCTGCCCGACGGCTCCCTGCGCACCGAGCAGCGCCGCTGCGCCGTCGTGGAACACCCGCGCACCGGCAGGCGGTGCTGGTTCAACCAGATCGCCTTCCTCAACGAGTGGACGCTGGCCCCGGAGGTGCGCGAGTACCTGGTGGACGAGTACGGCGCGGACTCGCTGCCGTTCAACACCCGTTACGGGGACGGCAGTCCGATCGGCGAGGACGTCGTCCAGCTCCTCAACACCACCTACGAGGAGCACACCCGGCGCGAGCCCTGGCAGGCCGGTGACCTGATGCTCGTGGACAACATCGGCACCGCGCACAGCCGAGAGGCGTTCACCGGGGAGCGGCGGGTCCTGGTCGGCATGGCCGAGCCGCGGCGCCTGGCCGACTCCTGCCCGACGGGGGAGGCGAGCCGGCGATGACCCATCTGCTGTCGACCTCACCCCAGCCGGCCATGCCCGGCCCCGCACCGGCGCCCACCTTCGCGGTGATCTCCGGCCGGCAGGTGCAGCAGGCGCTGACCGGGCGGGAGCGGGAACTGGTGGAACTGGTGGCCGCCACCTACCGGCTGCACGGCGCCGGGGACTCGGTCAACCCGCCGTCGTACTTCCTGCGCTTCCCCGACCGGCCCACGGCCCGGATCATCGCGCTGCCCGCCTCCATCGGCGGCCCGACGCGCGTGGACGGCGTGAAGTGGATCTCCAGCTTCCCCGACAACGTGCGCTCCGGGCTGCCCCGGGCCTCCGCGGTGCTGATCCTCAACGACCACGACACGGGCTACCCCTTCGCCTGCCTGGAGAGCTCCGTCATCAGCGCGACCCGGACCGCGGCCTCCGCCGCGCTGGCCGCCGACTGGCTCAGCCGCACCCGGACCCGGCCGCGCCGCGTCGGGTTCTTCGGGACGGGCCTGATCGCCCGGTACATCCACACCTTCCTGGCCGGCACGGGCTGGACCTTCGACGCGATCGGCGTGCACGACCTGTCCGCCGACAGCACCGCCGGCTTCCGCGGCTACCTGCGCCAGGCCGGCGCCACCGGGCAGATCACCGTCCACGACAGCGCCGAGGACCTGGTCCGCTCCAGCGACCTGGTGGTCTTCGCCACCATCGCCGGCCGGCCGCACGTCACGGCCCCGGGCTGGTTCGAGCACAACCCCGTGGTCCTGCACGTGTCGCTGCGCGACCTCGCCCCCGAGATCCTGCTCACCGCGGCCAACTTCGTGGACGACGTGGAGCACTGTCTGCAGGCGGACACCTCCCCGCACCTGGTCGAGCAGCGGACCGGGAACCGGGACTTCCTCAACGGCACGCTCTGCGACGTGATGCTCGGCCGCGCCGCCCCGCCGCAGGACCAGCCGGTGATCTTCTCGCCCTTCGGCCTCGGCGTCCTCGACCTGGCCGTCGGCAAGTACGTCTACGACCGGGTGGCCGGGGCGGGAGAACTCCACCTCATCGACGACTTCTTCCACGACCTGCGCCGCTACGGCTGAGGCCGTTGCCCTTCAGCCCTGGCACCAGGAGGCTGCCGTGCCCGTCATCTCCGCTCCCCACGCCTTCAACGAAGGCAGTCTGTTCGTCGATCTGGAGTCGATCTTCGGATACCGCCTCTACCTGAAGTGCGAGGGCTTCAACTTCGCCGGCTCCATCAAGTTGAAGGCCGCGAACGAGATGGTGGACAGCGCCGAGCGGGACGGACGGCTGAGGCCGGACTCCATCCTCGTCGAGTCCTCGTCCGGAAACCTGGGCGTCGCGCTGAGCGTGATCGCCGCGAGCAAGGGATACCGGTTCCTGTGTGTGACGGACCCCCGGTGCAACCTGTCGACCAAGCTGCTGATGGAGGCCCTCGGCAGCCAGGTGCACGTGGTGACCGACCTGGACGGGAACGGCGGCTTCCTGGGCACGCGGCTCGAGTACGTGCGCGCGCTGTGCGCGTCCGACGAGCGGTACGTGTGGCTCAGCCAGTACACCAACCCGGGGAACTGGCGGGCCCACTTCCGTACCACGGCACCGGAGATCGCCAGCTACTTCCCGCACCTGGACGTGCTGTTCGTCGGGACGGGCACCGCCGGAACGCTGATGGGCTGCGGGCGCTACTTCCGCGAGTGGCACCGGCCGGTGCGGATCGTCGCCGTGGACAGCGTGGGCTCGGTGGCCTTCGGCGGCGAGCCCGGCCGCCGGATGATCCCCGGTCTGGGCATGAGCATGCGTCCGCCGCTGCTCGACGAGTCGTACGTGGACGAGGTGATCCGGGTGGAGGAGGCGGACACCATCCGCACCTGTCACCGCATGGCCAGGCGGGGCTTCCTGTTCGGCGGCTCCACGGGGTCGGTGGTCAGCGCAGCGACGGACTGGCTGGCCCGGCACGGCACCCGGGACCTCACCGCGGTGGCCATAGCGCCCGACCTCGGCGAGCGCTACCTCGACACCATCTACCAGACCAACTGGCTGCAGGACCTGTACGGCGAACACCTGCTGGACTCCGCCCGGACGGACACCCCGTGGGAGGAGAGGTCCGCGTCCCGGGGGCCGGACCGCCGCCCAAGACCGTGACCCGATCCGGCCGCGGCCCGGCCTCACGGTCCGTGACTTCCGCACAGACGCTCCATGGACGCCCCCTGCACGATGCCGGCGCGGCCGCATCCACCTGCAGAGAACGCCACAGGAGCATCCTGTTCACTCGGACCTCGGGCGGCCGGCACGCTCCCCCAGGGCGAGGAGGTCGACCAGTTGTCCACCACCCCCGACGGGGCGCTGTACGCCACCTCCAGCGAGGGCGGCGTCCGGAGGAGTTCCGCGCCTACCTGGCGCGGCTGGCTCCGCCGGCCGCGGGCTGACCGGGCGCGCCACGGGCCGGCGACCGGTGGTGTCAGGCCACCGGCGCCGGGGTGCGGGCACGCCACGGGATCCGGAAGGCGGTCACCGTGACGATCAGCGCGCAGGCCGCCACCGTGGCCATACCCAGGGTCAGGTTCGCCGCGCCGGCCACGAAGCCGATCAGGGCGGGACCGGCCAGCAGACCCGTCGTACCCATCGCGGCGACCAGCGCCAGCGCGTCCGGGCCGCGGCCGGCCGCCGCCACGTACACGCACGGGGTGACGGCGGCCGCGCCGAGGCCGACGCAGGCGAAGCCGAGCAGCGTGGGAACCACTCCCCCGGCGAGCAGGGCGAGGGCCAGACCCACGGCGGCCATCGCACTGCCGGTGCGCACCACGCGCCCGTCTCCCCAGCGGGTGCGCCAGCGGTCCGCGCACAGCCGGGCCAGCAGCATCATCACGGAGACGACCGCGATGCCGAGCGGAGCGACGGTCGCCGACGCGTCGACGACGTCCTTCAGGTAGAGCGTCGACCAGTCGTTCATGGCGCCCTCGGTGATCGTGCCGAAGGCCATGGCGCAGCCCAGGAGGAGGGTCGTACCGGAGAACAGGCCGCGACGGGCGCGCCGCTTCGGCTCCCCGGCGACGGCGGGAGCCTCCTCCTCGTGCGGCAGCAGGCCCGGGCGGGCGCCGCCGAGCAGGAGCAGCAACAGGGCGCCGGCGACGGCGAAGTGGGCCGGAACGGACGCGGTCACGGTGGTGACGCCGGAGGTCAGCAGGGCGGCGCCGAGCAGCCCGGCGCTGAACGTGGCGTGCAGCTGGGACATGGCCGTCCGCCCGTGGGCGCGTTCCAGCGCGGCGCCCTGCGCGTTCATGGCGACGTTGAGACAGCCGACCGCGACCCCGTCGGCGCACACGGCGAGCAGCGCGAGCGGGAAGTTCGGCACGGCGGACAGCGCGGCCAGCACGGCGACCAGGGCCGCGGCGGAGGCGAGGGACAGCAGCCGGGAGCCCAGCCGCCGCATCAGGGCGGCGACCAGTGGGAAGGAGGCCGCCGCGCCGGCCCCGCAGACCATCAGCAGCAGGCCCACCTCGCCGGCGCCCAGATCCAGCCGGGCCTTCAGCGCGGGCAGCCGGGAGACCCAGGTGCCGTACTGGAAACCGAGGAAGCAGAACAGCGCGGCGATCGACCACTTGGCGCGCCGGAAGGAGGGTGCGGTCATCAGCTCGCCTCCCGCGGGACGGCGAGCTGCGCCGACATGTACAGCGCGCCGCCGCCGTAGCCGGCCGGCACCCGCGCCCCGGGGTGGGGGCGGTAGCCGTTGGCCCGCCAGAACGGCTCCTTGCCGGCGACGGCGACCAGGGACATGGTCGTGAAGCCCCGGGCGCGGGCCGCGTCCGTGAGGTGCCGGACCAGACGGGTGCCCAGGCCCCGGCGGCGCAGCGGCGCGCTGACGACCAGGTCGTGCAGGTGGAGGTTGGTGGTGTGGTGGGCGACCTGTTCCGGGCGGGTCAGGTCGGGACAGTGGAACCGGCGGTAGGGCAGGGCGAGGACGTAGCCCGCGATCCTGCCGTCGAGGTCCAGGACGAAGCTGGTGCCCGCCGGGGCCCGGGACCGCAGTCCGGCCTCTCCCTCGGTGAGCGAGGTGTCCGCGTACGCCCCGGCCTCCAGGGCGGCGACCTGGGGCCAGTCGGCCTCGGTGATGCCCCGTACGAGGCCTGTCATGTCAGTGGTGTCCTTCCTGGCCGCGGGTGCACACGGTCGGCAGCGGGCGGATGCCGTTGAAGCCGCGGGTGGTGTAACTGCCGGCGTAGGCGCCGGCGGAGAGGATCCGGACCGGGTCGCCGGAGGCGAGGGACGCCGGGACCGGCACCGGGTACCGGCCGGCGCCGTAGGCGTCGTCGCTGTCGCAGGTGGGGCCGGCGACGATCGCGGGGACGTGTTCCTCGGTCTCCCGCCCCGGGAAGACCAGCGGGTGGGTCACCTGGTCCATCTCGTACAGGCCGTTGAACTTGCCGACGCTCAGGTACAGCCAGCGGGCGCGCCCGCCGTCCGGCTGCGTGCGTTCGGTCAGCCGGACCACGTGGGCGCGGATCACGCCGTGGTCGGCGACCAGGTGACGCCCCGGCTCCAGCACGAAGCCGAGCGGGGCGGGGACCAGCGCGTTCAGGCGTTCCATGCCCTCGCGGAGCACGGTGAAGATCTTGTCCAGCGGCGGGTGGAGGGGGTTGCCGCGCCGGTCGCGATAGCCGAGCGCGGGCAGCCCGCCGCCGAGGTTCACATGGTCGGGTGCGATCCCCCGCCCGGCCAGTGCCGTCAGGGTCCCGGCGAGGGCGTCCAGTGCCTGCTGCCAGGCCTCGCCGGTCATCTGCTGGGAGCCGACGTGCACGGACAGGCCGGCCGGGACGAGGCCGGCGTCCCGGGCCGTGCCCAGGATGCGGACGGCGTCGTCCGGGGCACAGCCGAACTTGCGGTTCAGCCCCCACAGGGCGCCGTCCCCGCTGGTGGCGAGGCGGCAGAACACGCGGGCGCGGGGCGCGTGCGCCGCGATGGCGGTGACGTCCTGGATGCTGTCGGTGGCGAACGTGCGGACCCCCAGGCGGTGGGCCTGGGCGATGTCGTGGTCGGACTTGATGGTGTTGCCGTAGTGGATGTGGTCGGGGTGCGCACCGGCGCGCAGGGCCTGCTCGATCTCGGCGGGGCTCGCTGCGTCGAATCCGGCGCCTCTGGCCGTCAGGCAGCGCAGGACCTCGTCGACCGGGCAGGCCTTGAGGGCGAAGCGGATGCGGGTTCCGGGCAGTTCGTCGAGCAGGGCGTCGTACTGGTGCTCTATGCCGGTGAGGTCGTAGACGAGGCGGTCCGTGGCGACGGTACCGGTCCGTCGCGGCTGGTCGCGCCCACGCGGCGGCAGCCGCATGTCGGACGGGGCCGCGCGCCCCTTCGGGGCGCTCATGACCGGGCCGCCCTCACCAGCGCGGACCAGGAAACGGTCAAGTGAACGAAGTCCTCGATGTCCTGCTGGGCTTGGTCGAGTAACCGGTGACGTTCCAAGCCCAGTTGGTCCGCGAAGTCCGCGTACCGGCCGCCCAGTTTGCGGTAGGCCGTGTCCACCCGGTCCAGGCGCCAGATGTTCTCGGCCCGGTCCAGGCCCGTGCTCTCGCGGAGGAACTCCACGATCCGGTCGGGCCGGACCTGCTGCCGCTCGTCCAGCAGCCCCGCGCCCTCGGCCGCCATCCGGTCGTACACGTCGTGGAAGTAGAGCATCGACAGGAGGAACTTCACGAACCGGCGCTGGTAGGCCGGGAAGCCGGTGTCGGTGCGGCGCTCGGGGGTGTGGAAGTTCTCGATGTGACGGTTGTGGAGGATGCCGGGCAGGCCCGCGTCGTGGACGAGGTGCAGCAGGAAGTAGTCGCTGCCGATGGTGTCGGTGGCGGGCGTGAGGGGGACGCGCTCGTACACCGCGCGGTCGAAGGCGATGTTGCACATGTCGACGCGCATCGGGTCGACCAGCGTGAGGGTGGAGTGGTCCCCGGCGAAGGGTGCGGTGCCCGCACCGGTGAAGGACTCCTCGACCAGCGCGCGGGTGCGGTCCTCCGGCCAGTCGCCGGGGGCCCACAGGCTGACCACGTCGTGGTAGACGGCCTCGTCCAGGCGTCGTATCTCCCCGATGTCCACGGAGAGTGCGCCGATGAAGGAGGCTCCGGCCAGCGAGACCGGGCGGTGGGCCAGTGCCGGGTCCAGGTCGGTGCGGGTGACGGCGGCCGAGGCCTCGGCGGCCGGCCGGCCCAGCCACGGCAGCTCGTGGTGGACGGGGAACACCGGCTGTCCGGCGTGGAGTTGGTAGGCGCTGTCGGAGTCGCGGCGGTGCACCGAGTCGCAGCCGAGGGCGGCGGCCAGCAGGAAGGCGCGGTTCGTGCAGGCGCCGTAGGAGACCGCGGACGGGAGCATCAGGCGCAGCAGGCGGTCCGGCTCGGGCAGGCCGGCCTTCCGGACGACGCGGCACAGGAAGTCCCGCTGGGCCTCCTCGTCGAGGTGGTGGACGGTCACGCCCGGCTCCGGGGGCAGGGCGGCGACCGTGCGGGCGTGCTCGGCGCGGGTCGCGGCGTCGGCGGAGTCCAGGACCAGCAGCTCGACGTCGGCGCCGAAGTGCCGGGCCGCGTACGTGGCTTCGGCGTGCAGGGCGGTGACGGTGGCGGAGCAGGCCCGGTTGGTGGGCAGCGTGAGGCAGACGCGGTTCACCGGGCACCGTCCGCGGCGGTCCAGGAGTCGAGGCCGAGCAGCCTGCGCCCCAGGTCGTCCAGTTCGGCGGGGCCGTAGCGGAGGGCTTCGGGCTCGCGGGCGTCGCCGAGCAGGGTGGCGTTCCAGTCGGGGGTGGCGAGGGTGCGCCAGGACTCCACGCGGGAGTCGCGCAGGGCCGTGTGCTCCTCCAGCGCGGGCATCATCGACAGGTACTGGACGGCTCGGACAGCGTTGTCGGAGAGGTTGGGCGCCACGCCGTGGGCGAGCAGCCCGTTGAAGATCAGCAGGTCGCCTGCCTGGAGGTCGGGGCGGACCACCGGGAACTCGGCGCGGTCGGTGTTCGGGCGGACCGGGTCGCGGCCGGGCGGCTGGGCGACGCGCCACTCCTCGAAGCGGCGGAAGAGTTCCGGCGCGCACTGGAAGCCGCCGAGTTCGGGGCGGGTGTCGGTGAGCGCGATGATGCCCTGCACGCGTTGCGGCAGGACGGCGAGGGTGGTGTCGACGTCCCAGTGCAGCTCGATGTCGAAGCCCTCGTCGGTGGGTTCGATCAGGGAGCGGGAACGGGTGCGTACGTTGGGCGGGTTGAGGTTGAGACGGTCCAGGGTGACCCACAGCTCCGGGCTGTCCCAGACGTCCACGAAGGCGTCGTAGACGCGCCGGCTCTGCCGGCTGTCCCACATGAGCTGGTGGTGGTACGCCTCGACGAAGCCGTAGATGTACAGGTGCCGGTCGAGTTCGGACCGGAACTCCGGTTCCTCGTACCAGGTGTCGGGGCGGTCGGGGGCGAGCCCCTGGAACTCCCAGGCGAAGTCGAGGAGTTCCTTGGCCTCGCCGGGCGTGATGGCCTCGCGCACGACGACGTAGCCGTACGTCTGCCAGAAGGCGAAGTCCTCCTCGGACAGCACGCGCAGCGGCTGGGTCTTCTCCAGGTCACGCAGGGGGGTCGGGGCGAGGTAGGTCTCGCCGTCGGCGCTGAAGTAGGGGCGGCCGGTCGCCGCGCGGTGGAGGAAGGGGTGGGGCGTCTGCATGCGATTCCTCTGGAACTGGAACACAGAGTGCGGTGGAGATCCGGGAATGGAGCACGATCGAGTGGGCCGCCCGCTGCGGCGGGCGGCCGGTGAGCCCGTGGGTCAGCCCGCGACGACGGCTTCCGCCGCCGCCACACCGCACACCCGGGCGGCGCCGTAGGTGGCGATGTGCAGGGCGCCGCGCGGCGGGGCCTGCGGCAGGCCCATCTCGACCACGACGGTGTCGGGCCGGGCGGCGAGCAGCGTGTCGAGCGCGGAGCGCATCCAGTCGTGCCGGTGCTCGTCGCGGACCACGGCGACGATCCGGCGGTCCTCGGCCGCGGCGAGGACGGCGGCACCGGCGCCCTCGCCGGTGAAGGAGCCGGAGGCGGTGCCGGGCAGCCGCCGCTCCAGCTCGGCGGCGACGCCCCAGGGGGTCTCGTCGCCGACGGCGATGTTGGGCGTGGGGTTGAACTGGGCGACGTACACCGGTGCGGTGACCGGTGCGGCGGCGCCCGCGCGGGTCACGGTCAGCGCGCGGCGGGCCGCGACCAGGCCGATCTCCGGGGCGGCCGGCGTCTTCTCCGCGTCACCGCGGGCCGCGACGGTCCAGGCGGCCAGGTCGCGGACCCGGGCCGCGGCGTCGGCGAGCCGTTCCTCGGGCAGTTCCCCGGAGCGTACGGCGGCCACGAGCGCGTCCCGCAGCTTCAGTACGGTGCCCTCGTCGCACAGTCCGCCGCCCACGCAGATGGCGTCGGCGCCGGCCGCGATGGCGAGGACCACGCCGTGTTCCAGGCCGTAGGTGCCGGAGATCGCACGCATCTCCATGCCGTCGGTGACGATCAGGCCCTGGTAGCCGAGTTCGCCGCGCAGCAGCTCGGTGAGCACGCGCCGGGACAGGGTGCCGGGGCGGTCCCGGTCGAGCGCCGGCACGAGGATGTGCGCGCTCATGATCGCCCGGGTGCCGGCGGCGATCGCCGCGCGGAACGGGGGCAGTTCGCGTTCGTACAGGGTGTCGGCGTCCACGTCGATGCGGGGCACGGCGTGGTGGGAGTCGACGTTGGTGTCGCCGTGGCCGGGAAAGTGCTTGGTGCAGGCGGCGACGCCGGTGGACTGCAGGCCCTCGACCCAGGCGGCGGTGTGCCGGGCCACCAGGTCGGGGCTCGCGCCGAAGGAGCGGACGCCGATGACGGGGTTGTCGGGGTTGGCGTTGACGTCGGCGGAGGGTGCCCAGTCGAAGGTGACGCCGCAGGCGGCCAGGCGGCGGCCCAGCTCGCGGGAGACGGCCCGGGTGAGACCGGGGTCGTCGACGGCGCCGAGGGCGTGGCTGCCGGGGAAGGAGGAGCCGGTGCGCACGTCGAGGCGGGTGACGTCGCCGCTCTCCTCGTCGATGGCGACCAGCAGGTCGTCGCGCTCGGCGCGCAACTGCCGGGTGAGCGCGGTGACCTGCTCCTCGCCGACGACGTTGCGGCCGAACAGGGCGACGGAGGCGAGGCCCTCGCCGAGGCGGCGGCGCACCCAGTCGGGGGCGGTGGTGCCGTCGAACCCCGGCTGCAGCACCGCGAGGGCGTCCCGGGCGAGGGTGTCACCCGCTGCGGAGCCGCCGCCGGACGCGGTGGTGGCGATGGTGGTCATCGGGGACGTCATCCCTTCACGGCGCCGTCGGTGAGACCGCTGACAGCCTTGCGTTGCAGGAAGATGAAGAGGATCAGGATGGGCAGCGCGAACAGGGACGAGGCGGCCATGGTGGCGCCCCAGTCGTCGCCGAAGGCGGTCTGGAACTGGGACAGCCACAGCGGCAGGGTCTGCTTCTCGATGTCCTTGTTGAGGATCAGGACGAGCGGGAACTCGTTCCAGGCGGTGACGAAGCCGAACAGCGAGGTGGCCATCAGGCCGGGCGCGAGCAGCGGGAAGATCACCTTGACGAAGGCCTGGGTGCGGGTACAGCCGTCGATCATCGCCGACTCCTCCAGCTCCTTGGGCACGGCGGCGACATAGCCGCGCAGCGTGAGGAGGGTGAGGGGCAGCACCATCACCGTGTAGAAGACGGTGAGCGGGACCAGGCTGTTGAGCATGTCGTTGTCCCGGACGATCATGTAGATGGCGATGATCATGACCTCCCAGGGGGCCATCTGCGCCAGCATGAACGTCACGATGAGACCGCGCCGGCCCTTGAACCGCATCCGCGCCAGGGCGAAGGCGGCGAACAGGGCGATGACGAGCGAGAAGACGACCGACAGGACCGTGACGGTGACGGAGTTGAGGACCAGGGTCCAGAAGTGGTCCGCGTCGACGGCCTTCTTGAAGTGTTCGAGGGTGGCGTCGGTCGGGAACCACACCGGGTCCTCGGCGATGATGTCGCCGGTCGGCTTGAAGGCCGTGGCGAACATCCAGTACACGGGGAACACGAAGCCGACGAAGAGGACGACGGCGGTCGCGTTGGGCCAGAAGCGGCCGAAGAGCGAGCGCTTCACAGCTCGTCCTCCTCTTGCTTGAGCACCATGCGCAGGTAGTACGAGGTGATGACGAGCAGGACCAGGATGGTCAGGAAGGAGATGGCGGCGCCGACTCCGAAGTGCTGGTTGCCGACACCCTCGACGTAGGCGTAGATCGGCAGGGTCTCGGTGAGGTGGTCGGGGCCGCCCTCGTTCATCGCGAAGATCTGCGGGAACGCCTTGAAGATCCAGATGACCTCGAGGAAGGTCGTGGCGTACAGGAAGGGCCGCAGGAACGGCAGGGTCACCGAGGTGAAGCTCTTCCAGGCCCCGGCGCCGTCCAGGGAGGCCGCCTCGTACAGCTCCCGGGGGATCGTGGTGGTCGCGGCGTAGAGGTTGATCGCCACGAAGGGTATGGACTGCCAGACCAGGAGCAGGGTGATCACGGCGAAGGTGGAGAACTGGGTCTGCAGCCAGTTGTGGTCGGCCATGGAGTGCCAGCCGAGCTTGTCCAGCACCCAGTTGACGACACCGAAGCGCTGGGCGAACAGCCACTGGTAGACGGTGGTGGCCGCGATGACCGGCATGGCCCAGGCGAGGACGAGACCGATCATCAGCAGCAGCCGCATCCTGCCGCCGAGCCGGGCCAGCAGCAGGCCGACCAGGGTGCCGAGCACCATGATCAGTGCGACGTTGACGGCGGTGAAGAAGACGGAGCGCTCGACGACCCGCCAGAAGTCCCCGCCGCTCAGCACCTCCCGGTAGTTCTCGACGCCGTTCCACTCGGTGAGGTGCTGGATGAGCTGGCGCGGATTGAGGTTCTGGAACGACAGCATGCCGTTCTTGACCAGGGGCCAGCCGAGCAGCACCACGGTGGCCAGCAGGGCGGGCAGCAGGAGCAGGTAGGGGGCGGCGGATCGGCGCCGGGACGGGGCGCCGGCGGTGCGGCTGTCACCGCCCGGCGGGACCGGCACCCGGGCCTTGCGGACAGCGGGCTCCCCGGCCGTGTCCGTGCCTTCGGTCTGCACTGACATGAGTTGCCATCTCTTCCGTGGCCGTACGGACGACACAGGTGAGCCGGGGGCGCGGGCGTGGCGCCCCCGGCGCGGTCATCAGTTCTGCTGGGCCAGGCGCTTGTTGATCTCGCTCTCGACCTGCTTGGCGGCGTCCGCGGGGGACTTGCCGTTCAGCACGGCCGTCATGTACGACTTGATCGGGTTCGGGTTGTTCTCCACCGCGCCCCACTCGGGGATCAGCGGGGTGGTGCCACCGACGGCGGCAGCCGGAGCGGCGGCCTCGGCGACGGCGTTGCCCTTGAGGCTGGTCTCCAGGGACTTCTTGTTCGGGATGACGCCGTTGAGCTTGGCCAGTTCGCCCTCGTACTCGTCGGAGAGGGCCACCTTCAGGAACTCCTTGGCCAGGGCCTGCTTCTTGCTGCCCTGGGCGACGGCGAGGTTGGAGCCGCCGAGGAAGACGCCCTCGGGCTTGCCCGCGGTCTCACCGGGGATGGTGAAGTAGCCGAGGTCCTTCTCGATGGCCTTGTTGGCCTGGACGGCCGTACCGGCCTCCCAGCCCATGCCGATGAACGCGCCGGTCCTGCCCTTGGCGAAGACCTCGGCCTGCTGCGGGGTGGCCTCGTCCTTGTCCTTGGGCGCCTTGGAGTAGGAGGCGTACTTCTTGTAGATCTCCATGGCCTTGGCGACCTTGGGGTCACCGAGGTTGGAGACGTACGTGTCGCCTTCCTTCTTCACCAGGTCGGCGCCCTGGCCGATGGTCAGGCCGTCGAAGAAGTACCAGTTCTGGCCGGGCAGGTAGATCGGCTCGGCGTCGGTCTTCTTGCCGATCGCCTCCAGGTCCTTGAAGAACTCGTCCCGGGTCTTCGGGGTGTCCTTGATGCCGGCCTTGGCCCAGATCTTCTTGTTGTAGACGACGACGCGGTTGGCGAAGTACCAGGGAGCGGCGTACTGCTTGCCGTCGTAGACGGAGGACTGCGAGACCGACGGCGTCCAGTCGGCGCCGATCTCCTTCTTCAGGTCGCTCAGGTCGGCGAGGCCGCCGGTCGCCGCGTAGGCCGGGGTCTGGGTGTTGCCGACCTCCAGCACGTCCGGCGGGGTGGACTCGGACAGGGCGGTGGTGATCTTCTGCTGGATCCCGTCCCACTTCTGCGTCTCGAACTTCAGCTTGGCGCCGGTCTTCTTCTCGAACGCGGCCGTGACGTCCTTGACCCACTGGTCCGGCGTGGAGCCGTCCATCGCCCAGACCGTCAGGGTCTGGCCCTTGAAGCTGTCCGGTCCCGCGTTCTTGCCGCTGTCGTCGCCGTCGTCCCCGCCGCACGCCGACACGGAGACCATCATGCCCGCGATCACGATCGCGGCCGCAAGCTTGCGCTTCACGCCACCCTCCTCAGGGATGCCACTAACCCCCCACGCCCTCTGCGGTGACCTGCGCACGACGCTGCTGACACGTAGGGCTCGGGATCTGGCCACTAATGGTGTAGACCAGTACGCTGGAGCTTGGCCTAGACCTTTCGGGGTGTCAAGGGTGGTTCAGGAAGCCGGTCCCGGCCGTTACGAGAAAGTCACCGGAGTGCGGCCGTCCGCATTCCGCCCCTTTCGCCCGGACCGTTCAGTTGGACTAGACCATAAGGGAGTTGGTCGCTATAACGGGAGCCCATCGACACAGCCGGGAAGGCAGGCATGACCACCGACGTCAGCAGCGCCCAGCCGCACAGAGGGGCGTCCGGCCGCACCGCGCGCGTGCCGAAGTACTACCGGATCAAGCAGCAGTTGCTCAGCATGGCCGAGGCTCTGCAGCCCGGCTCGGCCATGCCCGCGGAACGTCTGCTCGCCGTCCGGTTCGACACCTCGCGGACCACCGTCCGGCAGGCGCTCCAGGAACTCGTCGGCGAGGGCCGGCTCGACCGGATCCAGGGCAAGGGCACCTTCGTCGCCCAGCCCAAGCTGTACCGCACGCTCCAACTCACCTCGCACACCGAGGACATGCGCGCCCAGGGGCTCACCCCGGCCTCGCAGGTGCTGGACCTCGCGGAGGTGCCCGCGGACGAGAAGCTGGCGGACCTGCTCGGCATCGGGATCGGCGAGAAGGTGCTGCGCATCGAGCGGCTGCGGCTGGCCGGCGGCGACCCGATGGCGATCGAGACGACCCACCTGTCCGTACGGCGCTTCCCCGGTCTGCGCCGGTCCCTGGCCACCTGCCCGTCGCTCTACACGGTGCTCACCGAGGTGTACGGCGTCGATCTCGCCGAGGCCGACGAGACCATCGAGACCTCGCTGTCGACCCCGCGCGAGGCACAGTTGCTCGCCACCGACGTGGGGATGCCGATGCTGCTGCTGTCCCGGCACTCGCGGGACGCGCAGGGCTCACCCGTGGAGTGGGTGCGCTCGGTGTACCGGGGGTCCCGCTACAAGTTCGTGGCCGCCCTGCGCCGGCCGGACGCCCCGGTGATCCGGCGGAGGCCGGCTCCGGACCGGGACGGGCTCGGCGGCGCCTGAACCGGCCGCGGACCAGGAAACCGGGGTGACCGGCGTCGTCGGCGGTCGAGGCGGTGCGGTACCGGCCGCCGGGCGTCCGACGGTCCGCCGGACCCGCGGCCGTGCGGCCCCTTCGGTGACGGGCCGGACGGCGGACGGGTAGGCCCCCCGGCGTCACTCCTGGCTCAGCGTGATGGTCCGGCTCGTCACCGCGCGGAGGGCCGGCAGCGGGGTGCCGCCCGAGGGGCGCAACTCCCTGAGCGTGGCCTCCGCCTGGGCCGCCCCCGCTCTCAGCGTCGCCGCCGAGACCTTGCCGGAGTTCTCCCAGTGGTGCTCGGCGCCGTCGCACCGGGCGGCGCCGCCGCCCCCGGGTTCGAGGCGGGCGTCACCCTGACTGAGCGAGGAGCCGACGAACACCGGCCCGGTGGCGCCGGTGCAGCGGTAGGTTCCGGACAGCGTCACGGTGCCGTCGGACGCGAGCCGGCCGACCGGGTCGACGGTGATCAGCTCGGAGGGGCCGGCGGCGGCCGGGCCGGCGGCGGGGCACAGCAGCGCGACGGCGCCGAGGGCCGTGGCGAGAACGGGGCGTACGGGCATGGGATACCTCCCGGTTCCAGGGGCCGAGGGTCTCCACTGGTACCGGGCGTCCGGGCCGCAGGACGTGACCGTAGCCCCATCGGTGGCGCGTCACGGCCACGTCCGGGCCGGTAACGGCGGGGGTACGGCCCAGGGGGGCGAGGGTGCCGGGGCTCCGGTCCGGACCGAGCCCGGCGTGATCCGGACGGGGCCCTAGGGCAGTACGGCGAACCCGTCCAGCTCCACCAGTGCCCGCTCGTCCCACAGCCGTACGACCTCCACGACGGCCATCGCGGGGTAGTCACGGCCCGCCGACTCCCGCCAGATCCGGCCGAGTTGCGCGGCGTGGGCGCGGTACGCGGCGACGTCGGTGGCGTAGACGGTGACCCGGGCGAGGTCGGCGGGGGTGCCGCCGGCCGCGCGCAGGGCGGTGAGGAGGTTGCCGAGGGCCTTCCCGAACTGCTCGGGCAGCGTCTCGCCGGTGATCTTGCCGTCACCGTCGAGGGCGGTCTGGCCCGCGAGGAACACCACGCGGGAGCCGGTCGCGACGACGGCGTGCGAGAAGCCCGTGGGCGGGGCCAGTCCGGGCGGGTTGACGCGCTCGGTCGTCACCGGTCCTCCTCGTGTGCCGTGGCGTACAACTCCTTGGCGATGATGCCCCGCTGGACCTCGCTGGCGCCCTCGTAGATGCGCGGCGCGCGCACCTCGCGGTAGAGGTGTTCGAGGAGGTGGCCGCGGCGCAGGGCGCGGGCGCCGTGCAGCTGGACGGCGGTGTCGACGACGTACTGCGCGGTCTCGGTGGCGAGCAGCTTGGCCATCGCGGCGCGCCGGGGGACGTCGGCGGCTCCCGCGTCGTGGGCCGCCGCGGCCGCGTACACCATCAGCCGGGCCGCCTCGGTACGCAGGGCCATCTCGGCCACCTGGTGGGACACGGCCTGAAGGTCCATCAGCCTCCCGCGGAACGCCTCGCGCCGGCGGGTGTGGCCGATGGTGGCGTCCAGCGCGGCCTGCGCCATGCCGACCGCGAACGCGCCCACGCTGGGGCGGAAGAGGTTGAGGGTGCCCATGGCGACGGCGAAGCCGCGGTCGGGTGCGCCGAGCACGTCGGCGGCGGTGACGGGCACGGCGTCGAAGTCGAGGGCGCCGATGGGGTGCGGCGAGATCATCTCCAGCGCGCTGCCGGTGAGTCCGGGCCGGTCGGCCGGGACCAGGAAGGCGGTCACCCCGCGGGCCCCGGCGCCGGGTGTGGTGCGGGCGAAGACGGTGTAGAAGTCGGCCTCCGGGGCGTTGGAGATCCAGCACTTGGCGCCGGTGAGCCGCCAGCCGTCGCCGTCGGCCTCGGCCGCGAGGGCCAGCGCCGCCGCGTCCGAACCGGCGCCGGGCTCGCTCAGCGCGAAGGCGGCGACCGCGCTGCCGTCGGCGACGCGGTGCAGCCAGCGCCCGCGCTGGGCCGGGGTGCCGTGGGCGTGCACCGGGTGGGCGCCCAGGCCCTGCAGGGCGAGTGCGGTCTCGGCCTCGGTGCAGGCCTGGGCGAGGGACTCCCGCATCAGGCACAGGTCCAGCGCGCCGGCGGAGAACAGCCGGGCGAGCAGACCCAGTCGGCCGAGTTCGGCGAGGAGCGGCCGGTTGACGCGGCCGGGCGCGCCCCGGTCGGCGAGCGGGCGCAGCCGCCGGCCGGCCAGCTCGCGCAGCTCGGCGCACCAGGCGGTCTGCTCGGGTCCGAGCGAGAATGCGGACACGGCCGGTCCTCCCTCCGGGATCGCGTCCCGAGGCGGGTCCCCGCCCCGTTCCGTACCCCACCTCGCGACGTTATCGCGTGCAGTTGACTGCCGTCACCAACACGATACGCTCAAGGCGCGAGCCCACCAGGTAGCCCGTTCGGACATCTGTCCCGGACATCTGTCACGGCAAGGGGGCGGACCGCCATGCATCTCTCGGCCCACGTGGACACCTTCGCGCGCGACCATCTGCCCCCGCCGCACGAGTGGCCCGAGCTGCGGTTCGACCTGCCGGAGCTGCGGTACCCCGATCGGCTGAACTGCGCCGCGGAACTCCTGGACCACACCGAACCGGACCGCCCGGTGTTCCGCACCCCGGACGGCGCCGTCTGGACCTACGGCGAGCTGCGCGCGCGGGTCGACCGGATCGCGCACGTGCTCACCGGTTCCCTGGGCGTGGTCCCGGGCAACCGGGTGCTGCTGCGCGGCCCCACCACGCCCTGGCTCGCCGCCTGCTGGCTGGCGGTGCTGAAGGCGGGCGCGGTCGCGGTCACCGTACTGGCCCAGCAGCGCCCGCACGAGCTGGCGACCCTGTGCCGGATCGCCCGGGTGAGGCACGCGCTGTGCGACATCCGCGTGGCGGACGACCTGGCGAGGGCCTCGATACCGGGGCTGCGCGTCACGACGTACGGCGGTGACACACCCGGCGACCTGCTGCACCGCCCGGCGCCCGCCGGCCCCTACCCGGCGGTGGACACCGCGGCCGACGACGTCGCCCTGATCGCGTTCACCTCCGGTACGACGGGGCGCCCGAAAGGGTGCATGCACTTCCACCGCGATGTGCTGGCAACAGCCGACACCTTCTCACGGCATGTGTTGCGCCCCCATGCCGACGATGTCTTCGCCGGCAGTCCCCCGCTGGGTTTCACCTTCGGTCTCGGCGGGCTCGTGATCTTCCCGCTGCGGGCCGGCGCCAGCGCCCTGCTGCTGGAACAGGCGGGCCCCCGCCAGCTGCTCCCCGCCATCGCCGAACACCGCGTCTCGGTCCTCTTCACCGCGCCGACCGCCTACCGCGCCATGCTGGAGGAGCTGGACAGACACGACGTGACGTCCCTCAGGCGCTGCGTCTCGGCCGGCGAGAACCTGCCCGCGGCGACCTGGCGGGCCTGGCACGACCGGACGGGCCTGCGCATCATCAACGGCATCGGCGCCACCGAGCTGCTGCACATCTTCATCTCGGCCGCCGACGAGCGGATCCGGCCCGGCAGCACGGGGGTGCCGGTGCCCGGCTGGCAGGCGCGCGTCCAGGACGCCGACGGCAAGCCGGTGCCCGACGGCGAGCCCGGGCTGCTGGCCGTACGCGGCCCGGTCGGCTGCCGCTACCTCGCCGACCCGCGGCAGCGGGAGTACGTCCGGGACGGCTGGAACATCACCGGCGACACCTACATACGCGAGGCCGACGGCTACTTCCGCTATGTGGCCCGCGCCGACGACATGATCATCTCGGCCGGGTACAACATCGCCGGCCCGGAGGTGGAGGAGGTGCTGCTGCGCCATCCCGACGTGGCCGAGACGGCGGTCGTCGGCCGTCCCGACGAGGCCCGTGGCCAGGTCACGGTGGCCTACACGGTGCTGCGCACGGGCGCCCGGCGCGACCCCGAGGCGCTGCGCGCGTTCCTCACCGCCGAGCTGGCGCCGTACAAGTGCCCGCGCGAGTTCGTCTTCCTCGACGCGCTGCCCCGCACGGCCACCGGCAAGCTCCAGCGCTTCCGGTTGCGCACCGAAGGTGACCAGCAGTGATGCAGACGACCTAAAATGATCAACGTGTCCGAGCAGCACGCCCCCAGGTCCCTCATCGTCACGCTCTACGGCGCGTACGGCCGCTTCATGCCCGGCCCGGTGCCCGTCGCCGAGCTGATCCGGCTCCTGGCCGCGGTCGGCGTGGACGCACCGTCCGTGCGTTCCTCGGTGTCCCGGCTCAAACGGCGCGGGCTGCTGGTGCCGGCCCGCACGCGGTCCGGTGCCGCCGGGTACGAACTCTCCGCCGAGGCGCGCCAGTTGCTGGACGACGGCGACCGGCGCATCTACGCGGGCGCGCCCGTCGCGGACGAGGGCTGGGTGCTCGCGGTGTTCTCGGTCCCGGAGTCGGAGCGGCAGAAGCGGCATGTGCTGCGCTCCCGGCTGGCCGGCCTGGGCTTCGGCACGGCGGCCCCGGGGGTGTGGATCGCCCCGGCCCGCCTGTACGAGGAGGCCGAGCACACCCTGCGCCGGCTGCGCCTGGATCCGTACGTGGACTTCTTCCGGGGCACGCACCTGGGGTTCGCGGCCACGGCCGACGCCGTGGCCCGCTGGTGGGACCTGGCGGCGATCGCCAAGGAGCACGAGCGCTTCCTGGACGCGCACGCGCCGGTCCTGCACGCCTGGGAGGAACGCGCCGACACCCCGCCCGAGGAGGCGTACCACGACTACCTCCTCGCCCTCGACTCCTGGCGCCACCTCCCCTACACCGACCCGGGCCTGCCCATCCACCTCCTCCCGGCCGACTGGCCCGGGCTCCGCTCGGCGGAGGTCTTCCGCGGCCTGCACGAGCGGCTTAGGGACGCGGGGGCCGGGTTCGCGGGGCTGTGAGGCGGGCCCGGCCGACGCGCCGTCTCAGCCGCCGAGCGACAGTCGCGGTTTGGGGGCGTCCGTCCGGCCGGTCTGCGGTCGCCTGCTGCCGGCCCGGTAGGGGGCGGGCCAGACGACGCCCGGTCCCTCGTAGCCCTGCTCGGCCGCCGCGTGCAGGGTCCAGTGCGGGTCGAACAGGTGCGGCCGGGCCAGCGCGCACAGGTCCGTACGGCCCGCCAGGACGAGCGAGTTGACGTCGTCCCAGGAGGAGATGGCGCCGACCGCTATCACCGGGACGCGGACCTCGTGCCGGATCCGGTCGGCGAACGGCGTCTGGTACGAGCGCCCGAACTCCGGCCGCTCCTCGGCCACCACCTGCCCGGTGGACACGTCGATGGCGTCGGCGCCGTGCGCGGCGAAGGCGCGGGCGATCCCGACGGCGTCCTCGACGGTCGTCCCGCCCTCCGCCCAGTCGGTGGCCGAGATCCGGACCGTCATCGGCCGCTCGGCCGGCCACACCTCGCGTACGGCGTCGAAGACCTCCAGCGGGAACCGCAGCCGCTTCTCCGGCGAGCCGCCGTAGGCGTCGGTGCGCCGGTTGGTGAGCGGGGAGAGGAAGCCGGAGAGCAGATAGCCGTGGGCGCAGTGCAGTTCGAGCAGGTCGAAGCCGGCCCGCGCGGCCCGCCAGGCCGCGGCGGCGAACTGCTCGCGCAGGTCGGTGAGCTGGGCACGGGACAGCTCGCGCGGCGTCTGGCCGCCCGGCTTGTACGGCAGCGGGGAGGCGGCGACCAGGGACCAGTTGCCGGTGGGCAGCGGCTCGTCCATGCCCTCCCACATCGGCTTCGTGGAGCCCTTGCGGCCGGAGTGGCCGAGCTGGACACCGATCGCGGTGCCCGGGGACCGGCGGTGCACGAAGTCGGTGATCCGGCGCCAGGCCTCGGCCTGCCGGCCGGTGTAGAGGCCGGCGCACCCGGGCGTGATCCGGCCCTCCGCGCTGACGCACACCATCTCGGTCATCACCAGGCCGGCCCCGCCGAGGGCGCGGGCGCCCAGGTGGACGAGATGGAAGTCGCCGGGGACGCCGTCGGCGGCGGAGTACATGTCCATCGGCGACACGACGACCCGGTTGCGCAGGGTCAGGCCGCGCAGCCGGAACGGCGTGAACATCGGCGGTGTGCCGGCCGGGCAGCCGAACTCGCGCTCCACGGACGCGGTGAAGCGGGAGTCGCGCAGCCGCAGGTTGCCGTGGGTGACCCGGCGGCTGCGGGTGAGCAGGTTGAAGGCGAACTGGCGGGGCGGCTGGCCGAGGTACAGCGGCAGGTTCTCGAACCACTCCAGGCTGGCGCGGGCGGCCCGCTGGGTGGAGGCGACGACGGGTTTGCGCTCCTCCTCGTAGGCCGCGAGTGCCTTGTCCAAGGAGTCCTGTTCCGCCAGGCAGGCGGCCAGCGCGAGGGCGTCCTCCACGGCGAGCTTGGTGCCGGAGCCGATGGAGAAGTGGGCGGTGTGCGCGGCGTCGCCCAGCAGGACGAGGTTGCCGTGCGACCAGCGTTCGTTGGTCACCGTACGGAAGGTGGTCCAGGCCGACGTACCGGAACGCAGGGGGCGTCCGCGGAGCGCCTCTTTGAAGATCTTGGCGCAGCGCGCCACCGATTCCTGCTCGCCGAGTTCGCCGAAGCCGGCCTTCCGCCACACCTCCTCGCGCATCTCGACGATGACGGTCGAGGCGTCCGCCGCATAGGGGTAGCCGTGCAGTTGCAGCACGCCGTGCTCGGTCTCGGCGATCTCGAAGCGGAAGGCGTCGAAGGCGAAGTCGGCGGCGAGCCAGATGTAGCGGCAGCGGTGTCCGGTCACCTGGGGGCGGAACACGGAGGCGTACGTCTCGCGGGTCGTGCTGCGGACTCCGTCGGCGGCGACGACGAGGTCGTACTCGGCGCAGAGGGTGGCCGGGTGGGGGGCCTCGGTGCGGAAGACGAGCCGCACGCCGAGCGAGCGGCAGCGTTCGTGCAGGATCGCCAGGAGCCGGTGCCGGCCCAGCGCGGCGAAGCCGTGGCCGCCGGAGCGGTGGCGGGTGCCCCGGTGCACTATGTCGATGTCGTCCCAGCGGACGAAGTCCTGCCGCAGCGCCTCGTAGACGACCGGGTCGGCGTGTTCTATGCCGCCGAGGGTCTCGTCGGAGAGGACCACGCCGAAGCCGAAGGTCTCACCGGGGGCGTTGCGTTCCCAGACGGTGACGTCGCGGGCCGGGTCGAGGCGTTTCAGCAGGGCTGCGGCGTAGAGCCCGCCGGGGCCTCCGCCGATGATCGCCACGCGCACCGGACCTCACCTCCCCCGCCACTTCGGCGGGCGCTTCTCCGTGAAGGCCGCGTGGAACTCCGCGTAGTCCTCCCCGTTCATCAGCAGGGCCTGGGTCGAGGCGTCGAGTTCGACCGAGGCGGCCAGCGGCATGTCCAGCTCGGCCGTCAGCAGCGCCTTCGTCTGGGCGTACGCCAGGGCGGGGCCGTCGGCCAGGCGGCGGGCCAGCGCGGCGGCCGCCTCGTCGGTCCGGCCCTCCTGCGTCAGCTCGCTGATCAGGCCGATGCGCTCGGCCTCGGGGGCCCGGACCGGGTCGCCGAGCATGAGGAGCCGGGTGGCGTGGCCGAGGCCGACGACCCGGGGCAGCAGATAGGCCGCGCCCATGTCACCGCCGGACAGGCCGACCCGGGTGAAGAGGAAGGCGAACCGGGCCGAGGGGTCCGCGACGCGGAAGTCGGCCGCCAGGGCGAGGACGGCCCCGGCGCCCGCGGCCACGCCGTGCACCGCGGCGATCACCGGGAACGGGCACTCGCGGATCGCCCGGACGACCTGGCCGGTCATCCGGTTGAAGTCGAGCAGCCGGGCGGTGTCCATGTCCAGCGTGGCGCCGATGATCTCGTCCACGTCACCGCCGGAGCAGAAGCCGCGGCCCTCGCCGGCCAGGACCAGGGCGCGCACCGAGCGCTCCCGGGACAGTTCGGCGAGCAGGTCGCGCAGGTCGGCGTAGGCGCCGAAGGTGAGGGCGTTGAGCTTCTCGGGCCGGGCGAGGGTGACGGTGGCCACCCCGTCGGCGATCCGGACCCGCAGGTGCGTCCAGTCGGCGGTGCGGGCGGCGGAACCGGTGAAGGGACTCATGACGTGCGGCCTCCTAGCGCGGCGGTGCCGTACGTTGCTCTGCCCCACGAAGTTATCACTTGTTTGTGACTGTCGTCACGGGGGCGCGACATACCGGGCTCCGACCGGCGGTTTCCGGTCACGTCGGTCACCGGTTGTCGACAGCGGCGTAACAGTGGGCTCGGGCGGGAGAGGCCGGCCGCACGCCTGGGTAAGCCGCCCGGTACCGGGGCCGGGAGGTTCCGGGCGAAGCCCCCCGACCGTCCGCGGTGGCCGGGCCCGTACCATTCCTACAGTCGAAAGCAGGACAGCCTGCTCCATGAACGGACTCGCCTTGCACGAACGCCCTGCCGAATCGGCCTCCTGGCGCATCGCGCTGCCGCACACGACAGCGGCGGTGCCGGTGGCGCGCGCTCTGGTGCGCTCGGCTCTCACCGAGGTGGAGCACGTGGCCGACTGCGACACGGCGGAGCTGCTCACGGCCGAGCTGGTGGCCAACGCGGTGGAGCACACCGCCGGGCGCGGCCCGATCGAGCTGGTGGTGGAGCTGCAGCCGACCGGCTGCCAGGTCGAGGTGCACGACCCGGACCCGGCGCCGCCCGGCCAGCTGACCCGGCCCGTGCTGGAGGAGCCCGACGTCTGGCAGGAGGGCGGGCGCGGGCTGCTGCTGATCCGCGCCCTCAGCTCGTCGTGCGGGCACCGCCCCACCCCGTCGGGCAAGGCGGTGTGGTTCAGACTGCCTGTGGTTCCCGCTCAGCGGCGGCCGGTGTGACCTCGGCGGCCGGCGGCCGGGCCAGCGTGGAGTGCCGGCGGCCGTAGACGCCGTAGACCAGCAGGCCCACCGCGAGGAACACGGCGAACTGGAGCCAGGTCCGCCAGCCGGTCTCGTACATCAGGTACAGGCAGAAGCCGACGCCGAGCAGCGGGGCCACCGGGTACAGCGGCACCCGGAAGCTGCGGGTGAGGCCCGGTTCGCGGCGACGCAGGGCGATCACCGTGATGTTGACGACGGCCATGACCGCGAGCGTGCCGATGGTGCACAGGTTCATCACGGCGTCGAGGGAGGCGAAGGCCGCGGGGACGGCGAAGACGACGGCGACGATCAGCGTGCCGGCAACCGGCGTGGAGGTCCGCGGGGAGACCTTCTCGAAGACGCGCGGGATCAGTCCGTCCCGGGACATCGACATCAGGATGCGGGTCTGCCCGTACATCACGGCGAGGACCACGGAGGCGATGGCGACGACCGCGCCGAAGGCGACGACACCGCCGCCGACGGTGGAGCCGGTGACCTCGTTGACGACGTAGGAGAGCGCGGCGGGGCGGCCGGCGACCTGGTCGCCGCCGATGGCGCCGATCGCGGCGAGCGCGACCGCGCAGTACAGCAGGGTGACCAGGCCCATGCAGACGAGGATCGCGACGGGGATGTCCCGGCGCGGGTTCTTCGCCTCCTCGCCGGCGGTGGTGATGGCGTCGAAGCCGATGTAGGAGAAGAACGCCGCGGTGGTGCCGGCGCCGATGCCGCCGAGGCCGGCCGGGGAGAACGGGGTGAGGTTGCCGTCCTTGAAGGCGCTGTAGCCGATGGCGCAGAAGGCGAGCAGGATCGCGAGCTTCACGGCGGCCATGGCGGCCGTGGCCCGGGCGCTCTCGCGCACCCCGCGCACCAGCAGCACGGAGGCCAGGGCGATGACGATCACGGCCGGGAGGTTGACGATGCCGCCGTCACCGGGGCCGGCGGAGAGCGCGGCCGGGAACTGGAGGCCGGTGAGGCTGTGCAGCAGCTCGTTGACGTACTGGCTCCAGCCGACCGCGACGGCCGAGATGGAGATGCCGTACTCCAGCAGCAGGCACCAGCCGACGAGGAAGGCGGTGGACTCGCCGAGGCCGGCGTAGGCGAAGGAGTACGAGGAACCGGAGACCGGGATCGCGCCGCCCAGCTCCGCGAAGGACAGGGCGGTGAAGACGCAGGTGATCGCGGCGAGGACGAAGGAGACGACGACGGCCGGGCCGGCCTGGGCGACGGAGTCGGAGAGGCCGACGAAGATGCCGGTGCCGACGATGGCGCCGACGCCGAAGCAGATGAGCTGGAAGAGGCCCATGGTGCGCTTCAGGCCGTGTCCCTCGCGGTCGGCTCCGGATTCGGCGACGAGCAGGTGCGGGGACTTGATGCGGGGAGCGGGCATGCGGGTGGTGCTCGTTTCTGGTGGTGCGGGCGCCCTGCGTAGGGGCGCGGCGACGGCAGCGGAAGGGGTGGTTCCGGGCCGCCGGTCAGGATAAGGCCTGGTGAGGCGGGTCAGGCAAGGCTTTCCCGGGCGAGTGTGGCCACCAGCACCGCCTTGATGGTGTGCAGGCGGTTCTCGGCCTCGTCGAAGACGACCGAGTGGGCGGACTCGAAGACCTCGTCCGTCACCTCCAGCGACGCCAGGCCGTGGGCCTCGTGGATCTGCCGGCCCACGGCGGTGCCGAGGTCGTGGAAGGCCGGCAGGCAGTGCAGGAACTTCACGTCCGGGTTGCCGGTGGCGCGCAGGACGTCCATGGTCACGGCGTACGGGGCGAGGGCCGCGATCCGCTCGCTCCAGACCTCCTTGGGTTCGCCCATCGAGACCCAGACGTCGGTGGCGACGAAGTCGGCGCCCAGGACGCCCTCGGCGACGTCCTCGGTGAGGGTGACGCGGGCGCCGCTGGCGGCGGCCAGCTCGCGGGCGCGGTCGACGATCTCCTGGGCGGGCCAGTAGCTCTTCGGGGCGACGATCCGCACGTCCATGCCGAGCAGGGCGCCGGTGACCAGGTAGGAGTTGCCCATGTTGAAGCGGGCGTCCCCGAGGTAGGCGAAGGCGATCTTCCGCAGCGGCTTGGCGCTGTGCTCGGTCATGGTGAGCACGTCGGCGAGCATCTGGGTGGGGTGCCAGTCGTCGGTGAGGCCGTTGTAGACGGGCACGCCGGCGTACGCGGCCAGCTCCTCGACCTTGGCCTGGCTGTCGCCCCGGTACTCGATCGCGTCGTACATCCGGCCCAGCACGCGGGCGGTGTCCTTCACCGACTCCTTGTGCCCGATCTGCGAGCCGACCGGGTCGAGGTAGGTGGTGTGGGCGCCCTGGTCGGCCGCGGCGACCTCGAACGCGCAGCGGGTGCGCGTCGAGGTCTTCTCGAAGATCAGCGCGATGTTCCTGCCCCGCAGGTACCGTGTCTCGGCCCCGGCCTTCTTGGCGGCCTTCAGCTCGGCGGCCAGCTCGACCAGGCCGCGGAACTCCTCCTCGGTGAAGTCCGCCTCCTTGAGGAAGTGGCGGCCGGCGAGGGCGGTCGGGACTGTCGCCATGGCGGGGCGCTCCAGGGGTGAGGGCTACGGGACGCTGGAAGTCTATACGATCCTTCACATTTATATGCGACGTCATACGGGATCCCGCTCCACGGGACAGCTCATGCACCGCGGGCCGCCCCGGCCCCGGCCCAGCTCGCTGCCCGGGATCTCGATCACCTCGATGCCCTGCTTGCGCAGATGCGTGTTGGTGGTGGAGTTCCGCTCGTAGGCGACGACGACCCCGGGCTCGACGGCGAGCACGTTGCAGCCGTCGTCCCACTGCTCGCGTTCGGCCGCGTGCACGTCCTGCGTGGCGGTCAGCACCCGGATCTCGCCGAGGCCGAGCGCGGCGGCGATCGCCCGGTGCATGTGCTCCGGCGGATGGTCGGTGACCTTCAGCTCACGTTCTCCGACGCCCGGTTCGATGGTGTACGAGCGGAGCATGCCGAGGCCGGCGTACTGGGTGAACGTGTCGCCGTCGACCATGGTCATCACCGTGTCGAGGTGCATGAAGGCGCGCCGCTTGGGCATGTCGAGCGCGACGATCGTACGCGCCGAGCCGGCCGCGAACAGCTTGTGCGCCAGCATCTCCACGGCCTGCGGGGTGGTGCGCTCGCTCATGCCGATCAGGACGGCGCCGTTGCCGATCACCAGGACGTCACCGCCCTCGATGGTGGAGGGGTAGTCCACCTGCCCCCGGGACCACACGCGGAACGTCTCGTCACGGAACAGCGGGTGGTGGCGGTAGATCGCCTCGAAGTGGATCGTCTCCCGCTGCCGGGCGGGCCAGCGCATGGCGTTGATGGAGACGCCGTCGTAGATCCACGCCGAGGTGTCCCGGGTGAACAGGTGGTTCGGCAGCGGGCGGAGCAGGAAGTCGTCCAGCTCCATGACGTGGAAGCGGACCGAGGTCGGCTCCGCGTGCCTCGCCAGGAACTCCCGCTTGGTCATCCCGCCGACCAGGGCGTCGACCAGCTCGCCGGGGGTCATCCCGTCGAAGGCGGCGCGCAGGTGGCCGGTGGCGAGCGGGCCGTACTCCTTCTCGTCGAAGACCCGGTCCAGGACGAGCGCGCGGGCCTCGGGCAGCGCCAGGGTCTCGGCGAGCAGGTCACCGAAGAGGTGGACCTCGACCCCGCGGTCGCGCAGTACGTCGGCGAACCCGTCGTGTTCGGCGCGCGCTCGGCGCACCCAGAGCACGTCGTCGAAGAGCAGGGCGTCCTTGTTGCTGGGGGTGAGCCTCTTGAGCTCCAGATCCGGCCGGTGCAGGATGACGCGGCGCAGCCGCCCGGCCTCGGAGTCGACATGGAATCCCATGCCTCCATCCTGACCACCGGGGCCCCGCTTCACCCGCCGCTCGGCGGTTTCCGCATCGCCGATTTCCGCCCCGGGAGCGGCGCGGCGGGGCCCGGAAGCGTTCCGGAAGCGGGCGGTGACTGTCGGCGGAAGCGGACGGGGAGCTTTGCTGGGGGTGTGAACAGGTCAGACCGTGCCGGTCGGCGGCAGTACCGGGCCCCGCTCGTCCGCGCCGCGCAGGAACGCCTCGACCGCCGAGAGGTCGGTCCGCTCCAGCTCCGCGTCCCGGACGACGATCCGCAGCTCGGGGCAGACGGCCGGGTCCTGGCGCAGGCTCTCGGTGAAGGTCTCGACGATCAGCGACAGCAGCTGGGTGTGGTCGAGTTCGACGAGGCGCGACAGGCCGGCGCCGATCAGCGGTATCGCCACGGGTCTGAACAGGCCGTGCAGCGCGACCGACGGCCACAGGCGTTCCAGGCTCAGCCGCAGGTCGGCCGGGGCGGACCGGGCGCGCAGGTCGTTGCCCAACCGCGAGTAGGCGAGGGCGAAGACGCGGCGTCTGCCGACCGGGACCGGCACGGTCGTGCCGATCGGGTAGCGGGTGCGCCGGCCGCGCGGCTTGGCCCGGACGCTCTCGGTGGCCAGCGGGACGACCTCCTTCAGCCCGCGCCGCAGTTGGTCGTCCAGCAGCCGGTGCCGGCCCGCGAAGAGGCGGTCGACCAGCTGCCCCTGCACGCTCTCCCGGCTGATGACGATGTCGTCGGTGGAGGTGTCGAAGGTGTCGGAGAACCCCACGACCAGGTTGGCGTCCTCCTGGTCGAACAGGTCACCGCGCACCACGACGACGTCCACCCGCAGCCCGCGCAGGGTGTGGCGCAGCAGTTCGTCTCCGTGCCGCTCGCGCAGCCGGGCGTTCAGCCGGGCGAGGACGGCGGCGGCCTCGGGGTCCTCCGGCCGTTCCCGGACGGTCTGTTCGGCCACCGGGAGGGCGAGGTCGTAGCGGCCCAGCGCGGTGTGGCCGGCGATCAGTTCCCGCAGCGCGGTCTCCCGCAGCTGGGTCAGCCGCCGGGCCGGTGCGCGCGCGAACTCCTCGCCCTGCACCTCGGTCAGCGGCCGGCCGCGCCACAGCCGCAGGGCGTCGGTCAGCAGCCGGACGGCCGAGGCCGGTGCCGCGCGCAGCGCGTCGCCCACCAGGCGCGTGAACTCGGCGCTGTCCAGCTCGTCGTCGGACAGGTCGAGCCGGTAGGTGCTCTCGGCGCCGCGCGCGGTCGGCAGCCGGTCGGTGCGCACGATCCGGGCACCGTGTCCCGGCCCCGCCCGGTCGAAGGCGCGGCGCAGCTCAAGGATCCGTTTCTGCACCTCGTTGCGGTTGCGCAGGTCCTGGTGCGGCAGTTCCACGGTCGGCTGCCAGACGTCCAGGTACAGCCGGCGCGCCGTGACGGCCTCGCCGTCGGCGGCGACCAGCCGGGCCAGCAGCCGGGCGGTGAGCGGGGTGAGGCGTACGGCGGTGCCGTTCACGTCCAGCCGGACGGGGCCCAGAACGCTCACCCGTATGCACGGTGCACGGGTCTGCACGCGCCTCGCCCCCTCCGCCGCGTGACGTCCCGTCGACAGTGCCGTCAGCGTACCAAGGTGACCTGGAGCGAAGCATGCGATTGACCGGTCGGCACTCCTCGCCGCGGCCCGGGCGGCTGCGTCCCCTGCGGTCGTGGCGCGGGCGGCGGGTGTTCGCGGGCAGCGTGCTGGCGGCCTTCGGCGGGGTGTCGGCCGTGGTGCAGTTCGCCGGCCAGCTGTTCCCGGGCGTCGTCTCCCGGCCCGGGCTGGTGCTGGCCGGCTCCGTCACCCTGTGCCTGGCCTGGGGGCTGGCCCGGGCGCGCCCGCAGGCCGCCGTGCGGCAGGAGTTCACCCGCCCCGGGATGACGGTGGTGGTGGAGGAGGGCGATCTCTTCGACCAGCCCGGCCAGCTGGTGGTGGGGTTCACCGACACCTTCGACACGGTCGTGGACGACGGCGTCGTCATCAACGACGGCAGCGTGCAAGGGCAGTTGCTCGCCCGCCGCTACGCCGGGGACGCACGCCGGCTGGACGCGGAACTGGCCACGGCGCTGGCGGGGGTGACGCCGGTGGCGTGGGAGAGCGCGCGGGACAAGCCGCGGGGCAAGCGGGCCCGGTATCCGGTCGGCACGGTCGCCGTCCTCGGCACCCGGCCCGACCTGGTCTTCGCCGTCGCCTACAGCCGGATGGGCAACGACTGCGTCGCCTCCTCCAAGGTCCAGGACCTGTGGCTCGGCCTGGACCGGCTGTGGGACGCCGTCCACCGGCACGGCCAGCTGGAACGCCTCACCATGCCGTTGACCGGGGCGGGTCTGGCCCGGCTGCACGACATGGACGAGGACAGCCTGCTGCGGCTGATCCTGCTGTCCTTCGTCGTGCACTCGTGGGAGCGGAGGATCTGCCGCGAGCTGCACGTGGTGATCCGCCCCGGTGAGCTGGGGCGGATCGACCTGCCGGAGACCGGCGCGTTCCTGGCCGGTCTGGCGGCGGGCGCCCGGCGCCATGTCTGACGCCGGGCGGCAGCGGTGCGCTGAGCGGTACGGGCCCGTCCCCCGACCGTGGACGACCACCGGGCCCGTACCGCGGCTCAGCGGGCCGGCGGGGTCGCCCGCCCGGTGCGGCCGTACGCCGACAGATGGCGGTAGGGCCAGGTCTGGAGCCAGTCGGAGCGGGTGTCGTCGACCGCGCAGCCCGCCAGCTTCAGCCGCTCGGCGATCTTGCGCAGGGCGTTCTCCGTGCCGTCGAAGCGGATGACGTTCCGGCCGGCGATGTCGGCGATCGTGCGCAGCTCGCCGACCTCCACCATCAGGGTGCGCTCCGGGTAGGCCATCAGCACCATGCCCAGCTCGATGAGCACGTTGGGCCGGGGCTGACCGGTGGGCTCGGTCTCGTACGGCGGCTCGGCCCTGCCGCGCAGGTCCGGGTGGAGCTGGACGATGTCGTCCGGGGTGAGCAGCACGAGGGCCGCCTGGGCCAGCGCGGGGGCCCCGGCGACGACCTCGCCGAGGAAGGGCGCCGTCCTGCCGGTGGCCTTGACCAGGTCCTCCCACTCCAGCGGACGCAGGTCGAGCAGGCGCAGCAGGTCGAACATCCGCAGCCGCACCTCCTCGTCACGCCCGTGGACGACGAAGACGTTGCGGCGGCGGTCCGGGGCCGGTGCGGAGTCGTCCCGGTCCGGGGGGACGGGGCGGAGGGGACGGGCCGGGACGGGGACGTGGAAGTTCTGCGTCCCCGAGTTGGTGGTGTTGTTGTTCCCCGTGACGAAGCTGTTGTTCCGCCCGAAGTCGTTGCTGCTTCCGTAGTCGCTGCTGTTGCCGCCCGTCGAGGTGTGCGTCATGCGGCTCCCGCCCCCTGACCGCCGGTCGGGCCGCCGAAGTTCTGGGTGCCCGAGTTGGTGGTGTTGTTGTTCCCCGTGACGAAGTTGTTGTTCTGCCCGTAGTTGTTGAGGATGTTGGTCTGGCGGGCCTCGTGCTCGGCCAGGTCCACGTTGTGCTCGTACAGGAAGTCACGGACGACGTGGAGGAACTGGCGCTCCACGATCTGCGTGTACTTGATGGTGTCGGTCTCCTGGAAGAAGACGTGGAAGTGGGGGCTGGTCGCCATCTCCCGGACGCTGGTGACCGCACCGCGGTTGAGCACGGCGTCCGCGTAGCGGCCGAGGCCGAACTCGCTGGTGTCGGCCGGCTGCGGCACCCGGATGCGCTCCTTGGCCCACGGCAGCCGCGGCAGCAGCCGGGCACCGGCCGCCTTGGCGGCGGCCGACCGTACCGCGGAGTGGGGCGTGCCGCGGACGGTGTGCCAGGCCAGCTTGAGCAGCAGCCGCTCGTCCAGGGCGGCGGGGAGCCGGTCCACCAGCTGGAAGCTCGCCCGGACCGGCGCCAGCACGTACGAGTAGAACTCGGTGTGCAGGGTGTTGCCCTTGAGGTCGAAGCCGACGAACGCCGTGGTGACCAGCTCCTGGTCCCAGGACCCCACCCGGATGCACAGATAGCTGCGTCCCGTGTCGTGGGCGTCCTCCCACCGGCCGTCGAGCCGGTCGAGCTCCTCGGGGGTCGGCTCGGACACGCCCCGCAGCGTGGTGACGGCCGTGGTGAAGGTGCTCCGCTCCACGGCGAGGCCCTCGATCCGCTGCGTCGGGCGGGCCTGGGCGCGCAGCCGGGCGGTCATGCGGTCGGCGACGTAGGCGGTCAGTTCCTCGACGGTGAAGGGGATGACCTCCTTGCGCTTGGGCTCCTGCCCGGTGGCGCCGGGTGCCGCGGGCGCGACCGCGCCGGGCCGGCCGTCGAACACCCCGAGCGGCGCGCCGATCAGCAGTTCCGCGTTGGACCAGCGGCGCACCTGCGCGCCCGCGCCGACGAACGGCTTGTAGCCGCCGTAGCGGATCACCGTGCCGTCCGAGGTCTGCTCCCGCTGGATCTTGGCCACCAGCTCGGGCGTCAGCTCGGGGTGTTCGGGGTACGAACCGTCGAACCCCCGGCCCCGGCGTCCCTCCCCGGTGCGGGCGGCCAGCCGGCGCGTCAGCGTCTGCAGGGTGACGACCCGCCGCAGGTACGCGGTGATCCACAGCAGCCAGAGCACGGCCAGCAGCGCGGTGAACCCGTTCAGCGCGCCGACGGCCATCAGGAAGAACGTGACGGCGGCGCCCGCGGCGAACACGGCCAGCCGGATGCGTTGCAGGCGGCGTGCCGCCAGCGCGTGCGCGAGCACGGGTACCGCGTCGTAGCCGTACGACGGGGCCACGACCCGGTACCGGTGGGTCAGCAGCTCGCGGATGACACCGGCGCGGTAGACCGGGTCGAGGTAGGTGCCCGCGCACAGCAGCCGGGTGGCGTTGCTCGTCGCGTCCGGGCCCGGGCGGGCCGCGACCGGTCCGCCCGGTTCCGGTGCCGGAGCGGGCACGGTGAGGAAGTCGCTCGCCATTGTCTTCTCGCTCCGTTCCGGTCAGCCGGTGGGGGTCATGGAGGCGTCGGTGATGACACCGTCGGCCACGGTGTACCGGCCGCTGTACGACTTCTGCGTGCCGTCGGTCTGCCGGGCGAGGAGCTGCACCCAGACCGTGTCGCCCTGAACGGACGCGATGGTGACGTCGTCCCGCTCTGTGGTGGCGAAGCCCGACACGAAGGAGGTGTAGGACGCGTCGAGGTTCTTGCCGCCCAGGTCCCAGGCGGTCGCGAAGTCCCGCTGGTTGATGGCGTCGAAGAAACGGGTGACCGTGCCGGCGGGGCCGTCGGCCGCCTCGGTGCTCGCGGTGACGGCCGGGTCGGAAGCGGTGTCCGTGGGCTCGGCGCTGTCGGTGGGCGCCCAGGTCGGTGTCTCGTACGCCGTGGAGATGTCCGGTGCCGGCGTGTTCGAGGACGACGGGTCGTAGTCGCCGGAGTAGCCACCGGAGTAGCCGCCCGAGTAACTGCTGCCGGAGTAGCCGCCGCCGTCGAGGGGCGGCGTCCCGGGTCCGCTGCCGCTCTCCGTGTCCAGGTGGGACGCGATGCCCATGAGCAGGATCAGCAGGAAGGGGACACCACCGATGAGCAGTGCGTACGTCCGCTCCCTACCGCCGGCGGGTAAGAGGCTCGGCGGCTCGTAGGTGTGGTTCATGGGTCCTCGCAACTCCCGGCAGACGTCCGGGATCTCGCTCGTTCCGTCGGTATGACGACAGTCACTCTGCCCGACATCCGTCGGGCTGGAGCCGGTTTCACGCTTCCGATGCACTTCCGATCCACCACGCGCCGGGGCGTGCGTCGGACCGGGGGTTCAGATGGCGGTGCAGGGCACCGGCCACTGCCGGATGCGCGGGGGCAGGGTCACCGCCCAGCCGCCGCCGGCCAGCACCAGCCGCTCGGCCGTGAGCAGCCCCAGTGCCTCCCGCTCGACGGCGTCCAGGGCGGCGACGGCTGTGGGCTCCAGGAGCCGGAGGAACGTGGCGTGCAGTGCGGGGTGGTCCAGGGTCAGCCGGACGGCCGTGCCCCGCTCCCGGCGGTCCACGACCGTGACGAAGTCCGGGCCGCGCCGGTGGTAGAGGGCGCCGTGGGCGTGACCGGCCCGCCAGGACGCCAACAGGTCCGGATCGCCCGGGAGTTCGGCCGGCGGGGGGAGGTGGCGCAGCACGCGGGGGTCGTACGACGGTGTGCCCGTCGCCCGCCAGCTCACGCCGAGTCCCAGGCCCTGGCACTCGCGCAGGAACCGCACCGCCTCCGCCGTCGCCCGCCCCCCGCCGCTCAGGTCCAGCGGTACGGCGGTCTCGACGCGGCGCCCGGTGCGCCGGTGCGGCACGGTGCCGGGCAGCCCGGTCATCCGGCCCCCTCGGGCAGCCGGACCGGCTCGCCCCAGGTCGGCAGGGAGACGAACGTGGCGCCGTCGCGGAACAACAGGCCCAGCTCGAAGGCCTCGTGGACCCATGTCTCCAGCGCCTCCGCCGCCACTCCGTGGCCGTCGGCGGTGAGCAGGCGGTGCAGCGCGGGCACGGTCCGGCCGTCCTCCAGGCGGCGCAGGGCGGCGGCGCGCCAGCCGGTGAAGCGGTGGGTGACGGGGGGCCGGCCGTGCCGGCGGTCGTGCACCAGGAGCCGGGCGCCGTCCTCCTCGAACAGCAGCCGGGAGTGCGCGTGCCCGGCCCGCCAGGCGGCCACCGCCTCCTTCAGCCGCCGCTCGACCGGGTCGCCGATGCCCGCGGGCTCGGTGTCGAACAGGTAGACCAAGTCGGCGAGTTCGTCCTCGGGCAGGTCGTAGACGTGCTGGTACATCGCGGCCGGGCGGCGCTTGCCGAAGCCGAGGTCCGGGTCGGTGAAGTGCGGGCTGAACCGCTCCAGCTGGATGCGGTGGGCGCCGCTGGGCGGCTGGAGGTGGACGAGGGCGGGGAGCTGGTCGATGACGGGCGTGTAGTCGTCGGCGCGCTCGCCGGGGAAGCCGTACAACAGGTTCCAGGAGCAGGTCAGGGCGTGGTTCTCGCACTCGCGCAGGGTGCGCACGTTCCGGGCGCCGGTGACGCCCTTGGCCATGAGGTCCAGGACGCGGCTGCCCAGGCTCTCGATGCCGGGCTGGATGTGCACGGTGCCGGACTCGCCGAGGAGCCGGAGCTGGGCGGGGGTGAGGTTGGACTTGACCTCGTAGTGCAGCCGCAGGTCCCAGCCGGCGGCCGCGACGCGGGGCAGGAAGTCGCGGAAGTAGGCCATGTCGATGATGTTGTCGACGGTGACCACGTCGAGCAGGCGGTGGCGGCGCACCAGCCGGTCGATCTCCGTCCACAGCCGCTCCCCCGGCTTGGCGCGGAAGGCCATGGCGGAACCGTTCAGCCCGCAGAAGGTGCAGTGGTGCTTCTCGCCCCACCAGCAGCCCCGGGCCCCTTCCACGACGAGCTTGGGATGGATGTACTCCTGGACCGGGGAGGCCTCCAGCGCGGACTGCCACTGGTCGTAGTCGGGCGAGGGTATGTCGGCCGGGGCCACGGTCCGCCGGGTTTCGGTGTTGGCCCGGGACACCGCGCCGTCCCACCAGCACAGGCCGGGGACGTCCACGGGCGCGGTGCCCGCGTCCAGGTGGCGTAAGAGCGCCGGGAAGGCGTACTCGGCCTCGCCGCGCACCACGTGGTCGACGAACGGGTGGTTGCGGTGCAGGGCGTGCCCCATCGGCCCGTCGCAGTTGCTGCCGCCGAAGACGACCGTCACCTGTGGCCTTCTGCGCTTGAGTGCGCGGGCCAGGGCCAGGGACGGCACGTTCTGCATGAAGGTGGTGGTGAAACCGACCACGTCCGGGTCGGCGGCCAGGATCCCGGTGGCGCAGGCGTCGACGAACGGGGCCGCGTACGGGCGCATCTCCAGGGCCGTGTCGATGAGGACGCCCCGGTCGGCCGCGTACTGCCGCAGCCGGGCCGTTCCCCAGCCGGGGTCGTCGTACAGGGCGCCGGAGAAGACCCAGTCGCCGAGGCCGTGGAAGATCGCGTCGCTGCCGACCGCCACGTAGTCCCCCGGCCGCAGCCGGCCGCCGGAGTGCTCCAGCAGGAACTCCGCCCAGCGCAGGGAGCCGTGGAACTCGGTGACCTCGTCACCGGGGCGGGCCTGCCGCACGATCCGGTTGAGCAGGCCCAGTTGCAGCGAGGGCAGGTCGAGGGGATGCCACGGCATCGTGACCAGGTGGACGCGCATGCTCAGCGGGTCGGCCGCTTCTCCAGGATCGCCGGCCGGCGGGTGGTGCCGGCCTGGTCCTCGCGGACCACGACCTTCTTGATCTCCACGGCCACCACTCCCCTCGCGGCATGCGAACGCCCCTGCGCCGCACGGCTGTCCACCATATGGACAGATGTGTGTGCGGCACAAGGGCGTTCCGTGACGGCGTGGTCACAGCCGCGGGTCGACCGGCTCCGACTCCAGCGCCAGCACCCCGAACACCGCCTCGTGCACCCGCCACAGCGGCTCTCCGTCCGCGAGCCGGTCCAGGGCCTCCAGACCCAGGGCGTACTCGCGCAGGGCCAGGGAGCGCTTGTGGTTCAGGAACCGCTGCCGCAGCCGGGCCAGGTTGTCCGGCCGGGTGTACTCGGGACCGTAGATGATCCGCAGGTACTCCCGCCCGCGGCACTTGACGCCGGGCTGCACCAGCCGTCCCTCGGCGTTGCGGACCAGCGCGCCGAGCGGCTTGACGACCATGCCCTCGCCGCCCCGGCCGGTCATCTCCAGCCACCAGTCGACGCCCGCGCGGACCGACTCCGGCTCGCCGGTGTCGACGTACAGCCGCCGGGTGGTCTGCAGCAGCCCGGTGCCGTCGTGCGCCACCAGCCGGTCGATCAGCGCCAGTTGCTCGTCGTGCGGCAGCGCGGCGAGGCTGCGGCCCTGGACGGCCAGCAGCTGGAAGGGGGCCAGCCGGACGCCGTCCAGGCCCTCGGTGGTCCAGCAGTAGCGGCGGTAGGCCGCGGTGAACGCCGCGGCGGCCTCGGCCCGTTCCCGCTGCCGGGCGAGCAGGCCGCCCACGTCGGCACCGCGCGCGGCCGCCGCCTCCAGGGCCGCGAGCGCGCCCGGGAACACCGCGCCGGACGCGGCGCCCACGGCCGCGTACTGGCCGCGCAGCAGTCCCGAGGCCTTCAGCGACCACGGCATCAGCTCGGCGTCCAGCAGCAGCCAGTCGGTGGCCAGTTCCTCCCACAGACCGGCGCCGTCGATCGCCGAGCGCAGCCGGCCGAGGATCTCCTCGGTCACCTCCGCGTCGTCGAGGAACGGCCGTCCGGTACGGGTGTACAGCGAACCCGTGGGCCCGTCCACACCGAACCGCCTCCGCGCCGCCTCCGCGTCCCGGCAGACCAGCGCCACGGCCCGGGAGCCCATGTGCTTCTCCTCGCACACCACCCGCGCGACCCCGTCCCGCGCGTACTGCGCGAAGGCCTCCTGCGGATGTTCCAGGTAGCCGTCCACCTGCGAGGTGGCCGTCGGCGCCATGGTCGGCGGCAGGTACGGCAGCAGGCGTGGGTCGGTGGCGAAGCGGCTCATGACCTCCAGCGCCGCCGCCGCGTTCTCCTCCCGGACCGCCACCCGGCCCGCGTGCCGGGTCTCCACGGCCCGGCGGCCGTGCACGTCCGCCAGGTCCAGCGGCCGGCCGTCGTGCCCGCCGGGCGCCTCGGTGCGCAGCGGCCGCGCCGGCTCGTACCAGACCCGCTCGGCCGGTACGTCGACCAGCTCGCGCTCGGGCCAGCGCAGCGCGGTGAGCTTGCCGCCGAAGACGGCACCGGTGTCCAGGCAGATGGTGTTGTTGAGCCAGGTGGCCTCGGGCACCGGGGTGTGGCCGTACACCACGGCCGCGCGGCCCCGGTAGTCCTCCGCCCACGGGTAGCGCACCGGCAGCCCGAACTCGTCGGTCTCGCCGGTGGTGTCGCCGTACAGGGCGTGCGAGCGGACCCGGCCGGAGGTGCGGCCGTGGTACTTCTCGGGCAGGCCGGCGTGGCACACCACGAGCTTGCCGCCGTCCAGCACGTAGTGGCTGACCAGGCCGTCCAGGAACTCCCGGACCTCCGCCTCGAACTCCTTGCTCTCGCCCTCCATCTGGGCGATGGTCTCGGCCAGCCCGTGGGTGTGCTGGACCTTGCGGCCCCTGAGGTGACGGCCGTACTTGTTCTCGTGGTTGCCGGGCACGCACAGCGCGTTGCCCGACTTCACCATCGTCATCACGCGGCGCAGCACGCCGGGGCTGTCCGGGCCGCGGTCGACCAGGTCGCCGACGAACACGGCGGTACGGCCCTCGGGGTGCACCCCGTCCACGTAACCCAGCCTGCCCAGCAGCGACTCCAGTTCGGCGGAGCAGCCGTGGACGTCGCCGATGATGTCGAAGGGGCCGGTGAGGTGGGTCAGGTCGTTGAAGCGCTTCTCGGTGACGACGGTGGCGTTCTCGGCCTCCTCCACCCCGCGCAGCACGTGCACCTTGCGGAAGCCCTCGCGCTCCAGGTGGCGCAGCGAGCGGCGCAGTTCGCGGATGTGCCGCTGGATGACCCGGCGGGGCATGTCGGCCCGGTCGGTGCGGGCCGCGTTGCGCTCGGCGCACACCTCCTCCGGCATGTCCAGCACGATGGCGATGGGCAGCACGTCGTACTTCCTGGCCAGCTCGATCAGCTGACGGCGGCCGTCCTGCTGCACGCTGGTGGCGTCCACGACGGTGCGGCGGCCGGCGGCCAGCCGCTTGCCGGCGATGTAGTGCAGGACGTCGAAGGCGTCCCGGCTGGCGCTCTGGTCGTTCTCGTCGTCGGCGACCAGGCCGCGGCAGAAGTCGGAGGAGATCACCTCGGTGGGCTTGAAGTGCCGTCGCGCGAAGGTGGACTTGCCGGAGCCGGAGGCGCCGACGAGGACGACGAGGGAGAGGTCGGTGACGGGCAGGACCCGTCCCTTGTGCTGTGTCTCGGTCATGCCGCCTTCGCCTCCTTCTCCTTGTCCTTGTCCTTGTCCTTGTCCTTCTTGATCGTGAACACGGCCATCTGGGTGGGCGGCCCGACCTCGGGGTCGTCGGTGCCGACGGGGGTGAACCCGACCGCGTAGCCGTGCCGTTCGGCCACGGTCGCCGCCCAGTCGCGGAACTCCTCACGGGTCCACTCGAAGCGGTGGTCGGCGTGCCGGACGTGGCCGGCGGGCAGGCTCTCCCAGCGGACGTTGTACTCGGCGTTCGGGGTGGTCACGACGACCGTGCGCGGGCGGGCGTGCCCGAACACGGCGTACTCCAGGGCGGGCAGCCGGGGCGGGTCGAGGTGCTCGACCACCTCGCTGAGCACGGCGGCGTCGTAGCCCTTGAGCCGGTTGTCGGTGTAGGCGAGGGAGCCCTGGACAAGCCGGACGCGCGCGGCCTGCCGTTCGCCCATCCGGTCCAGCTTCAGCCGCCGGGCGGCGATGGTCAGGGCGCGTACCGACACGTCGACACCGACGATCTCGGTGAAGCGCACGTCCTTGAGCAGCTCCTGCACCAGCTGGCCCTGTCCGCAGCCGAGGTCGAGGACCCGGGCCGCGCCGGACGCGCGCAGCGCCTCCGTGATCGCCTCCCGCCGCTGCACGGCGAGCGGGGTCGGCCTCTCCTCCGCGCCGGTGTCCTGTGCGACGGCGTTGTCGAGGTCCTCCACCTCGCTGTCGTCGGCCTCCGCGAGCCGCACCAGTTCCAGCCGCTCCATCGCCTGCCGGGTCAGCGACCAGCGGCGCGAGAGGTACCGGCTGGTGATCAGCTTGTGCTCCGGGTGCTCGGCCAGCCAGCCCTCGCCGGCCCGCAGCAGCTTGTCGACCTCGTCGGCGGAGACCCAGTAGTGCTTGGCGTCGTCCAGCACCGGCAGCAGCACGTACAGGTGGCGCAGCGCCTCGGCGAGGGTCAGCCGGTCCGACTCCAGCACCAGCCGCACGTACCGCGATTCGCCCCACTCCGGGAACGCGGTGTCGAGCGGCACGGGGTCGGCGGTGACGGTCCAGCCGAGCGGTTCGAAGAGGCCGCGGACGAGACCGGCCCCGCCACGCGCGGGCAGCGCCGGCACCTCGATGCGCAGGGGCAGGGGTGCGGCGGCCCGCTCCGGGCGGGCGGTGCACACGCCGCGCAGGGCGCTGGAGAACACGTTGCCCAGCGCGACGGCGAGCAGCGAGGAGGCCGCGTAGGGGCGGTCGTTGACGTACTGCGCGAGGGCGGCGTCGGGTGCGCCGCCACGGCCCTTGCCCTTGCCCCGCCGGACCAGCGCGACCGTGTCGATCTCCAGCAGCAGCGCGGCCGTGCAGCGCTCGGCGTCCGCCTCGGGGTAGAACACGTGCGCCGTGCCGTACGAGGTGGAGAAAGCCTGGGCCCTGCCGGGGTGCTTGTGCAGCAGGTACCCCAGGTCGGTGGCCGGGTGCCCGGCCGTACCGGTGGTGGAGATCGTCACGAACATGCGGTCGAGTCTCCCCGGCCGGTGCCCCCGCCGACCACCGGTTTTCCTTACGGCGACGGCCGGCCCGCGCCGGACCGGCCGCGCCGGCTCCTCGCTCAGGACGCGGCGTCGACGATCTTCCGGGCGTTCGCCATGGCCCGCCGGTCGTCCGCGCGCCGGTCGTCCAGCGCCTTCTTGTTCCGGGTGATGACCTTCTTCTGCGCACGGCTCTCGACGGCGTGCACCGCCTGGATGTACCGGGTGTCGAGCTTGCACCGGGCGTCCGCGGCGGCGGTCTTCTTCTCCTTGGCCGACGGCTTGTCACCGCGGTACCAGGCGGAGTCGGTGGAGGCCTGGTCCGGATCGCTGTAGTGGAAGCCCTCGTCCTTCATGCACTTCGACCAGGCGCGGTCGGCCTTCTTCCAGGCAGGGTCCTTCCGCGCGTCCTTGTGCGCCATGTACCAGTACTGCAGGGGGAGCGAGTAGTAGCCGCTCAGCTTCACGCCGCCGATCTCCGTCGGCTTGGGCTCGGGGCCGTAGATCTTCTTGAGCGCCTCGCCCATGCACCCCTTCCTGGGGATGGGGTTGCCGTGCGCCCGGTGGCTGTCGCCGGACTCGAAGGTGCCGGTGAGGGCCGCGTACTGGTCGGCGGGCCATTCCATGGACTGGTTGTCGGACTCGGTGTCGGACTCGTCCCGCCGCGCGTGGTGGTAGCCGTGCTCGGCCGCCAGGTCGGGGTCGTCCACGCCGTACGGGCTGGTGTCACCGACCGTGCTGCTGACCGTGAGGGCGCCCTGCCGGACCGGGTAGGTCGACTCGACCGTCCTGATGTCGAGCGTCTTGAAGCCGCTGAAGCCGAGCCGGACCATGCACTGCTTGGCGAGGATCCACTGCGCGGTGCCGACCGCCTTGCCGTCACGGCTCGTCGCGTCCGGTATGTAGGCGTTCAGCGGGAACGACTTCATGGTGTTGAGGCGGCGGGCCTCGCCGTCGGTGTCGTCGTCGCCGACGAACTGGCAGGCCGAGACGGCGAGCAGGCCGGTGAGGGCGAGGGGGAGGAGTTTACGCACCGGGTCATCCGATCAGCCGGAGAACGGGTGCGCTGTGGTGGAGCCCACAGTTCCGCCACAGGGTGTCCACTGTTGGTCTGTTGTGAACTCCGCGTGTCCTCCATGTGATCTCCGTTATGGCTCCGAGGTCCCGGACCTGATGGAGTGAGCCTTCGTCAACTGACCAGTGACAGAAGGGGGAAACCATGACCCACGGCCAGGGAATCCGCGGCCGCCGGAGAGCCGCCGTAGCGCTGACGGCCGGAGCCGTCCTCGGCGCCGGCGTCCTCGCGACCGCTCCCGCCCAGGCGGCGGCGCCGGCCACGGCCTCCGCCCCGCACTCCGCCGCCGCGGCGCCGCAGGTGTCGGCCCAGGGCGCGTACGCCATGAACACGGCCACGGGCAAGCAGCTCTTCGGCAAGGCGCCGGACGGGCGGCTGCGCACCGGCTCCACGACCAAGATCATGACCGCGCTGGTGGTGCTGTCGCAGCGCGACGTGAACCTCGGGAAGAAGGTGAAGATCAAGAAGGAGTACACCGACTACGTCATCGACCCGGTCACGCACCAGCAGCGCTACTCCAGCGCCGGCCTGCTCCTCGGCGACTCGATGTCGGTCGGCGACCTGCTGTACGGCCTGCTGCTCCCCTCGGGCTGCGACGCGGCCTACGCACTGGCGGACGCCTACGGCACCGGCTCGACGACGGCCCAGCGCACGAAGTCGTTCATCGGCAAGATGAACGCCAAGGCGCGTGAACTCGGCCTGACGAACACCCACTTCGACTCCTTCGACGGGGTGTCCAACGGGAAGAACTACTCCTCGCCGCGGGACCTGGCCAAGCTGGCCGGGGTCGCGCTGAAGAACAAGACGTTCAAGAAGGTCGTCGGGACGAAGGTCTACGACGACATGAAGTCGTACCGGCCCGGCGGCGGCACGCACGCCATGCAGCCGTGGAACAACTCCAACAAGCTCCTCGGCTCGTACCGGGGCGCGTTCGGCGTGAAGACCGGCTCCGGGCCGGAGGCGAAGTTCTGCCTGGTCTTCGCGGCCACCCGCGGCTCGAAGACGGTCGTGGGCACGATCCTCGCGGACACGTCGCCGGACCAGCGCTTCAAGGACGCGACGAAGATCCTCGACTACGGCTTCACTCAGCGCGGCTGAGCCTCGCCGGGGGGATCATCCGGTCCCCCCGGCAGCTCTTCCGGCGGCGGAGCGTCGCGGGACGCGGAGCCCGGCGGGTCTGCCCGGGGGGCTACGACAGCTGCGACTGGACCTGGCCGGCGATCAGTTCCAGGTGGTCCAGGTCGTCGAGGTCCAGCACCTGGAGGTAGATCCGGCTGGAGCCGATCTCGGCGTACCGGCCGATCTTGTCGACGACCTCGGCGGGGGAACCCGCCAGCCCGTTGGCCTTCAGCTCGTCCACCTCACGGCCGATCGCGGCGGCCCGCCGGGCCACCTCCTGGTCGTCCTTGCCCACGCAGACCACGAGCGCGTTGGAGTACGTCAGGTCGTCCGCGGCCCGGCCCGCCTCCACCGCGGCGGTCCGCACCCGGGCGAACTGCCGCGCGCTGTCCTCGACCGAGCCGAACGGGACGTTGAACTCGTCGGCGTACCGGGCGGCGAGCCGCGGGGTACGGGTCGCGCCGTGGCCGCCGATGAGCACCGGGACCTTCCGCTGGGCGGGCTTGGGCAGCGCCGGCGAGTCGGTGAGGTCGTAGTACGTGCCGTGGAAGTCGAAGGTCTTGCCGACCTCGGTCGCCCACAGTCCGGTGACGATCGCGAGCTGCTCCTCCAGCCGCGCGAACCTCTCCTTCGGGAACGGGATGCCGTACGCCTTGTGCTCCTCCTCGAACCAGCCCGCGCCGAGACCGAGTTCGACCCGGCCGCCCGACATCTGGTCGACCTGGGCGACCTGGATGGCGAGCACACCGGGCAGCCGGAAGGTGCCGGCGGTCATCAGGGTGCCGAGGCGGATGCGCTTGGTCTCACGGGCCAGGCCGGCCAGCGTCATCCAGGCGTCCGTCGGGCCGGGCAGCCCGTCCACGGCGCCCATGCGGAGATAGTGGTCGGAACGGAAGAAGGCGTCGAATCCGAGGTCCTCGGTGGCCTTCGCCACGGTGAGCAGGGTGTCGTAGGCAGCCCCCTGCTGGGGCTCGGTGAAGATTCGAAGGTCCATACACCTATCCTGCACGGCACCTGCCGTGTCAACCGCGCCGGCGCCCTGCGGCACGGCCGTGCCCTGCCGGGTGAGAACCGGCCGCCCCGCGCGCCGGCCCCGTCGCCGGCACGATCGACTTCTCGGACGTCGATCGACGCCACCGCCGTCGCCGAGGTGCCCGCGGCGCTTCACACCCCGGACGGGCTGTCCTGGGCGTCCTCCGGCACCACCTCCGCCCGTGCCGCCAGCTTGCGCAGCATCTCCAGGACGCGGTCGCGCGACTCGTCGGCCGCGTCGATCGCCTCCATGCACTGCCAGTACGTCGTCTCGTCGGCCGCGGCGCTGGCCATGCCGACCAGGGCCATGCCGACCTCACCGAGCAGGCCGCCGAGGCAGAGCAGGGTCTCGCGGGCGTCGTCCAGCCGGGTGAGCTGGGCGGCGCGCAGGTCGCCCGGGTCGAGGTCGGGCGGGTCCAGGACCCCGCAGCCCCGGCCCGCCAGCTCGGTCAGCCCCAGTGCCTCGCCCCGCAGCTCCGGCGGGCCGGAGACCGCGAGCCGGCTGCCGATCGCCTGCGCCAGGGCCTGGGCCTGCCAGACCTCCGTCATCATCTCCGCCGTGTCGGCGCCCCTTGCCAGGGCGCGCCTGCTCGTGAGGATGAGCCGAACCGCATCCATACGATGAACCCCCGTCCGTCGGCCGCGCCATCCCGCACGGCTACGTGAACTCCCTTGTTCACTACCCAGAGTGAGGGCCAGTGAGACGAAAAGCCAGAGGTAGGCGGAAATCTGTGGACAACAATTCGGATTCGACAGGCAATTCGGCTACGCAGCGTTATAACGGAGTTCAGGCGTCCGGCCGGCGGTCACCGGCACCGGGGAGCGGGAAGCGGAGTTCGTTGCGCTCGATCTTCGCGGCCAGGGCGGCCAGCGGATCGACGCCGAGGACGTCGCAGAGCTGAAGCAGATAGGCCAGGACGTCGGCGACCTCGTCGGTGACGCGGTGCGCCGTGCCGGGGTCGTCCATCACCCGGGCCGACTCCTCCGGCGTCAGCCACTGGAAGATCTCGACCAGTTCGGAGGCCTCCACCGAAAGGGCGGAAGCGAGGTTCTTGGGCGTGTGGTACGGCTGCCAGTTGCGCGCGGCGGCGAACTCGGCCAGCCGGCGCTGGAGTCGGGCCAGGTCGGGGTGTTCCGTCACGGGTTCAGGTGTACCACCGTGGTCCCGGGGATCCCGGTGGCCCAGGAGGCGTCCTGCACAGCGGCCACGCAGCGGATGTGCCCGCGCTCGCCCATCCGGACGGCCAGCCGCAGCAACTCGCGGCGCTGGCGGGGGTCGAGGCCGCGGTCGAAACCGTCGGCGAGGACGGTGAGGGTGCGCAGCGCGTCGGGCACCTCGCCCGGGGTGTCCACGTCGAGCACGCCCGGACCGGTCAGCAGCACCAGCGTCAGCGCGAGGTAGCGCAGCTCGCCGTCGCCGAGCCGGGCGAGAGCGGTACGGAAGCCGTCGCCGCGGTCGAGCAGCGCCCGTACCGTGCCGTCGGCCATCGGCTCGGCGACCAGGTCGGTCACCGGGCCGGCGCAGCCCGCGTGCAGCGCCCCGACCAGCTGACCGTGCCGCCGGCCGCACTCCGCGCGCGTGCGCCACAGTACGTCGGCGAGGTTGTCGCAGCCGGGCAGCAGCCGGCCGGAACCGGACGGCACCGGCCGGCGCATGCGCTCCGGGCGGGGATCGCAGGGGAAGACGGAGCGCAGGGCGACGACCATCTGCTCGGCAGCGGCGAGCACATGCCGCTGGCCGTCCGTCTTGCCGGCCACCCGCAGCGGCAGCAGGGCCGTGCCCAGGCGGTCGTCGGGGAGCGGGGCGCGGGTCACCGGGGCGGAACCCGCGGTGTGCCAGGCGGCCTGGACGGTGCGGCGCCCGGGGTCGCGCAGCGCGGTCTCCAGCAGGACGACCCCGCGCGCGGTCAGCCGCTCCCCCACGATCCGCGGGTACGGTTCGGCCTGGACGGCGACGTCGAGCCGGACCGGACCCTCCGCGCCGTCGGCCGTACAGCCGATCCGGAAGCCCCGCCGCCCCTCGGCGTCGGGCCGCGCCCGCTCCGGCACGCAGGAGACCGGGTCCGGGAACGCCTCGGCGAGCGGGGCGCCGCCGCCGAGCCGGGCCAGCGCCTCGTACGCGGCGAGCGCGGTGGTCTTGCCGGAGCCGCTGGGCCCCGCGAAGACGGTCACCGGCCCCAGCGGAAACCCGGCCCGCCGGTGGCCGGCGAAGGCCGACAGCCGCAACTCGGTGATCCGGCACCGGACGTCGACGGACTCCCGACCGTGCGCGCGGCCTTGCGCGGCAAGGGTGGCGGCGGACGCGTCGGCCGCCGGCGGCTGAGCGGACGCGGAGGGCGCGGAGGGCACGGCCATAGGCGGACCGTAGGGCTCCGCCCCCACGGGGAACCGTTTCGGCGCGGGGACGTTCCTACGATCGGGGGACACCCCGCTCCCCCCGGAGCCGCCGCGCGTACCGGACCGGCCGGCACCGCACGCCGGGGCGGGCCGAAGGCGACCGAACCCCGGCCGGGTGTCCGCCACACCGGAAAGCAAGCCGGCCTGGCGCCCGCCCCGCACGCTGGAAAGCAAGCCGGAGGCGACCGAAGCCGGGCCGGGTCCCGCCTCGCACGCTGGAAAGCAAGCGGAAGCCCGACCGGAAGGAGCAGCGCCCGCCCCGCACACCGGAAAGCAAGCGGAGGCGGCCGGCCCCGACCACAAGGGACAGCACCCGCCCCGCCCGCACACCGCAGACCGACAGCGACGGACCCCGACCGGAAGGAGCAGCGGCCGCCCCGCACACCGGAAAGCAAGCGGAGGCGGCCGACCCCGACCGCAAGGGACAGCACCCGCCCCGCCCGCACACCGCAGACCGACAGCGACGGACCCCGACCGGAAGGAGCAGAAGCAGCGGCCGCCCCGCACACCGGAAAGCGAGCCGGAGGCGACCGAAGCCGGGCCGGGTCCCGCCCCGCACGCTGGAAAGCAAGCGGAAGCCCGACCGGAAGGAGCAGTGCCCGCCCCGCACGGCGGAAAGCGAGCCGGAGTCGACCGGGCCCGACCGCAGGGGACAGCGCCCGCTCCCCACTCCGCAGGCCGACGGCGACCGGACCCCGGGCTGAAGCAGCGTCCGGAGGCGGCCCGCCGCCCGGTGCGTGCCGGCTGTCAGCCGCCCGAGATGCCCGCGCCCTCCATCAGGCCGCTGACCTCGGTGCCGGGCGGGGTGAGGAGGAAGACGTTGCGGTCGACGCGGTGCATTCCGCTGCCCAGGCCGAAGACGACGCCGGTGCTGAAGTCGAGGACGCGCTTGGCGACCTCGCCCTCCGCGCCGGACAGGTCCAGCAGCACCGGCACGCCGGCCATCAGGGTCTCGGCGACCTCCCGCGCGTCCGCGAAGACGTTGACGCGCAGGACCACGAACCGGCGCCGGGTCTCTGTCTCCGCGTCGGGCAAAGAGCGGTGGTTCACCGCCGACGGCCAGGCGTCCCGGCCCCGCAGCGGCACGACCTGGGCGAGCCCTTCCCACTGTTCATCGGTGACGTCGTAACGGCTCACCGGCTCCCCCCGACCTGACTCGCACTCGATGCCTGCACCAGCCAATTCTTACGCCAAGTCACCCGTTCGGCCCAACAGCGACACGGTGCGCGACCGATTCGGCACCCCCTCCTCCGCCCCAACCGGCGACATATATCCGCAATCGCCCGCTTCTTACCGGGCTCATACCCGACTCTTCACCACCCTCCGCGCCCCGCTCACTCGGCACCGGTAGCGTCCCGTGCCGTGCACTTGGCAGAAACGCAGCAGGTGACACCCGGTCGGCGGCTGCCGGCGGCGGTGTCCGCCGTACCGGTTACCGCCCCACCGGCCCCGGACGGCCCCGCGCAGTGGCACCGCGTGCTGACGCTCCTCGCCGACGTCAGCCTGTTCATCGGCACCCGTTCGGTGTGGACCCAGGCGGCCACGCACCAGCTGGTCCTCGCGGGGGTCATCTCGGTCTGCTACGCCTCGATCCTGGTGACCGGCGTGCTCGCCCTCACCGTCCGCCGCACCCGCTCGCTGGCCCGCCTGGACCTGGTGGTCCTGGCGACCGCGGTGACCCTCACGCTGTGCGCCTGGACGCTGAACCACCGCGGCGGCGACGAGGCGGCCCTGACCAGCCAGGCCGCGCGGGAACTCGTCGCCGGCCACCCGGTGTACGGGCAGCCCTGGCCCTGGCTGTTCCAGGCCAAGGGCGTCGCGCTGACGCCGACCTTTGACGGCGGGTACGACTTCACGTACGGCTATCCCCCGCTGACCCCGCTGCTCACCGCCCCGCTGCTGTGGCTGGGCCACGGCGGCGCCCCGGCCACGGGGGCGGCGACGGTGGCCCTGGTCGTGGGCGCGGTGGTGCTGTGGCGGCTGCTGCCGGTGCCGTGGCGTTCGGCGGCGACCATGGTCTGCCTGGGCTTCGGCTTCCTGCCGGGGTACGCCCGGCAGGGCTATCCGGCGATCGTCGCCCTGGCCCTGCTGGTGCCGGTGGTGGTGCGCTGGCCGCGACTGGGTGCGCGCGGCCGGCTGGGCGCGGCCGGGATCGCGCGGGCCGCGTGTCTCGGCGCCGCGTGCGCGGCCCAGCAACTGCCGTGGTTCGTCACGCCGTTCCTGCTGGCCGGGGTCTACGCGGTGCGGCGCGGCGAGCTGGGCGGGCGGGCGGCCGCGCGGGTGGTGCTGCGCATCGCGGGGATCGCGGTGCTCACCTGGCTGCTGGTGAACGCGTACTTCGCGGTGAGCGAGCCCGGCCACTGGCTGGAGGGCATCGCCCTGCCGCTGACCCAGGGCGCGGTGCTGCACGGCCAGGGCCTGGTGGACGTGTCGCTGTACTTCACCCACGGCAGCGACCGGCTCGACTGGTACGGCCACGCGAGCGTGCTGCTCGCCGCCGCCCTGCTGGCGGTGTTCGTGCTGTTCGTCCGGCGGCTCGGTCCGGCCGCGACCGTGCTGCCCTGGTGCGCGTTCTACGTGGCGACCCGGTCCCAGGACGGCTACTACCTGATGATGACCCCGCTGTGGCTGGCGGCGGCGGTCACCGCGCCGCTGCCGGAGTTCGCCCGCGCCTGGCAGCCGCGGCCGCGCCCGCTGACCGGCCCGCGCCGCCGGCCCGCGCTGGCCGCGGCCGTCGTGGTGCTGCTGGCGCCCGCGCTGGTGAGCGCGGCCCTGGCGGCGACCGGGAGGCCGCCGCTGCGGATGGACGTCACGGCGGCCCGGCACACCTCGGGGCAGACGCTGTCCCGGCTGACCCTGCGGGTCACCAACACGGGCGGTACCGCGCTCACCCCGCACTACATGCTCACCACCAGCCAGGGCATGAGCCGGTACTGGTCGCTGGCGCGCGGCCCGGCCACGCTCGCCGCGCACACCACGGCGACCGTGGAACTGCGGGCGCCGTCCGGCGGTTTCACGCTGCCGGCGAAGAAGAGCGCCCGGCTCCGGCTGCGGGCCTTCACGGGGAGCCCGCAGACGCTGTCCACCCGGGACCTGAGCCGGGCGGAGCTGGGTCTCAGGCCGCCGCGCGGGTGAAGCGGAGCGCGGCCGTCACCGCGGTCAGGCCGCGCATCATGCCCAGCTGGTTCCAACCCATGCCGAACTGGTCGCGGTCCACGGCGAACTCGGCCTCCAGGGTCAGCGCCTCGGCGCTGACGCCGGTGAGGCGGGCCGTGACGGACAGAGGCCGGCTGACGCCCCGCACGGTCAGCTGCCCGGTGATCCGCACCTGGTCGCCGTCGAGCCGGTCGGCCCCGCGCACGGCGAAGGTGATCTCCGGGTGGTGGCCGGTGTCGAAGAAGTCGGCCGACCGCAGGTGGGTGTCCCGCTTGGCGCTCCTGGTGTCCAGGGAGGCCGCGTCCAGGGTGACGGCGCCGGTGACCGAGCCGTCGGGACGGACCTCGCCGGAGCCGCCGACGCCGGCGAAGGTGCCCTTCACGGTGACCAGGCCCCAGAAGGTCCTGTGCCGCAGGCCGACGGTGGACGCGGTCGGGTCGAGCTGCCAGAGGCCTGTTTCCACGGCGACGGTCATGGTCGTACTCCAGAGTGGTTCAAATTTGGATGACTTTGCCGCCTCACGCTAGCCCTTCATCCAAATTTGGACAACCCTGGCGGAGGGGGCTCGCGGCCAAGCCGTACAAATGTGGACGACGGCTAGACTCGCCTCCATGTCCGCCGCCGACACGCACGCCGCCGACCAGCCCGCCTGTCCCCTCGCGAGCGGTGACGGGCTGCTCCCGGACGAGCTGCGCGCCTGGATGGTCCTGCTGGCCGCGACGGGCACCGTGGAGCAGCGGCTGCGGTCGGTCGTGAAGGAGACCCTCGACGTCTCCCACGACGAGTTCCTGATCCTGTGCCTGCTGGCCGGACAGCCGCACACCGGGTTGCGCATGACCCGGGTCGCCGACCTCCTCGGCCGCCCCAAGACCCGCCTCACCTACCAGATCGCCTGCCTCCAGCGGGCCGGTCTCGTCACCCGCACGTCCGTGTGCGGCGACAAGCGGGGCGTGCAGGTCGCCCTCACCGACAAGGCCCGCGAGCTGCTGCGCGCCGCCTCCGCCCGGCTCGCCGGCACCGTCCGCCAGGCCCTCGCCGACTCCATGGGCCCCGAGCAGCGGGCGGCGATGTGCGCCCTCGTACCGGACCTGGACGACGAGGCCCGCTGACCCGCCGGGCGGGGCCGGGAATGTCAGTGGGGCCCTGCATGATGGGGCAGAGACGCGGCGAGATGCGCGGGGGGATGCGTTGGAAGCCATGACTGCGGCCGAACTGCAGAGCACCTTCGGGTTGTCGGCGAACAGCTGGGAGCAGATCACCTCCAGTCCTGACATGCCCCGGCCGATGGACCCGAAGTACACGGACGGCGTCACGAAATGGGCCGGACAGTACTTCGCCCGCTGGCTGGCCCGTCAGCACCCGCTGCTGGCCGGCAGGGTTCCGTCCCTGCTCCATCCGGCGCCCGCCACGAAACCCTGCTACCTGGACGGTCGCTACGCCACGTCCGACGAGGCGGGATGGGACCGGGAGCACTTCGCCGGGCTGTGGGAGACCTGCACCGGGGTCGTGGCCGTCATCTATCCGCGCTCCCGTATCGGCGCTCCCCGCGACCTCCTGGAGTTCCACGAGAACGCCGCGACCGTCGTGACCGTCCAGCCCGACTACGACCTCTACGGCCCCTCCCTCGAGGCGGTCGACCGCGCCCTTCCCGATCTTCAGTACGAGCCCCGGTGGTCGGAGGTCGCCGCGCATGTCGGCACCCAGGTCCCCTGGTGGCCCAGTCAGCTGCGGCGCCCCGAGCATCTGACCTCGTGGCGCCCTGGCGACGATCCGGTCCCCGTGGACGTGGTCACCTGGCCGTCCTGGGAGCCGCTGTACGAGCTGGCCGGGGCGGAACCCGAGGGCTCGCCGGTGCGCGGCGCGTGCTTCACGATCGGGCACGAGATGAGGACGAAGGCCGCCGAGTGGATCGAGCACGAGGTGACGGAGATCCTCGACACCCGGGGAGACTTCGGCAGGGGCAAGAGCCCCAAGGCGGCGGCCGAGAGGGCGGCCATGGTCCTCCCGGCAGTCCCCTCGACCGAGGACCCCGGTCGGTCCGAGACCGTCTCCGCCGACGTGGTCGCACTCGGCCTCGCCGAACTGTGCCGACGCACTGACGACCACTCGGTGGAGTGCCTGGAACAGATCAGCATGTGGAGCAGGGAACACCTGCCGTTCGGTGGTGTCTTCAGCATCACGCGCACCGACGTCTCCCGCGAGGGCGCGGAGTGGATCAATCGGCTGCGCCGCGTCAGCCCGACGGCGATCCACCGTCTGTGGACGGTGAACGGAGACGATCCGGTGGGCACGTTCGTCGACCCCGTCACCGGCAGTCCCGTGGTCGCGTTCAAGGGCCGCTTCATGTTCCGCGACAGCCGCGAGATCAGTTACCTGGGCAGCGCACCCAAACGGCTGCCGGCCGGGTCCGTCCTCAAGGAGGTCATCCTCGACGAACCGGTCTGGGTCAGGACCACGGACGACATCCTCTATCCGGCGCCGTCCCTGGACGCCCCGGGGCTCTCCTGGGGATACAGCGGCTCGGGGCCCGGCACCCTCGCTCAGTGCGTGGGCCGACTGCTGGACGACGGGTCGGCCCACGCGGTCACCTACGGCGACCGTCAGGACGAACCAGGACTCGAAGCCTTCTTCCAGATCAAGCACGAGCGAGGCACGCGGATACCGCGGCAGCGCCTCGAAGCTCTGCGGACCTCCTCCTGACACCGTCTCCGCACTCCGAAAGGTTCGCCACACCATGCCAGGACGCCGCCGGGCCGCACCATGGCAGGTCGCCGATCACTTCGCGTACGGGCGGGAGGCCACCGCCTACGACGCCGTGCTCGACGCCTGTCTGGCCGAGCGGGGCATCGCACGACGGCTGGGAATGAGGCCCCAGGCCACAGCGGAGAACGTCCGCGCGACCATGCTGACGGAAGCCAACGTCGGGCGGGCGCTCGAGCCGTGCCGGGCACACCAGGAGCGGTTCCGTGCCGCGCTCCGCCGGTACGAGTCCATACGGACACGGATCGACTACCTGCATGACCCGGTCGCTCCCGAGACGGTGTTTCTCTCCCTGCTCTCACTCGGCTTCCTGCTCGTCCTCGCCGTGGCTCCGTGGACGGTGGTGGCCGTCGTGGCGATCCCGCCGGTCGTGGCAGGGTTCGCGGTCCGGCTGAATCCCGTATGGCGGATGCACGTACGCCACAATGCGGGTGAACTGGCCCTGACATCGATCAGGCCCGTGTACGAGGCCCTCGCGGACTCGAGGGAGCGGGCCTGGCGCCGTGAACTACAGGCGAACGGCGCCGGCCCCCTGATGGGAAGGGTGGTCGAGGCGCTCCTCGGCGAGGACCGTGACTCGCTCCTCCTGCCGGACAGCTACGAGGGGCTCCGTTCCCCACGGAACCGGCAGTACGTGATCGGCAACGAGGCGTCCCAGCGGCTCTCCCGGAAGATGGCGCAGCTCGAGGGCGGCACCATAGCCGTCAGCGGGCCGCGCGGGGCGGGGAAGTCGACACTGCTGGAGAGCTGCGCGGAGGAGGCGGACTTCGCAGTCGTTGTCCAAGCGCCCGCGACCTACTCGCCGCACGAGTTCCTCCTGTCGCTGTACATAGAGGTCTGCGAGCGGTATCTCACCGAGCAGGGCCACGACCTCCCTGAGTTCGCCCGGCTGACCATTCTGCGCAGAATCGCCCGGCAGTTCGCTCCGACGGCCCGGCGCCTCGCGCGGTGGCTGGTGTTCGCCCTACCGGCGGGCGCGTTGGTCGTCCTCGGACTGGCCGCCGCGACACGCTCCGTGGGACTGCGTTACGAGGACGGGGCGCGGCACCGTGCGCAGGATCTCTGGGCGGACCTGACCGACACCGCGCAGGGGGTGTGGGGCGGTGAGAGGGTGGGCACGGCACTGGCCGTCACCGTCGCCGGGGTGCTGCTCTGGCAACTGCGCCGATGGCAGGGCTGGGGTGCACTGTTCGGGACGCTGCGGCTGCTGGCCACCACCGTGGGCGGCATTCTCCTCATCCTCGCGGCCCCTGCCTCTCTCTTCTTCGACACAGGGGTTCGGCATGGCGCCCGGGAAATGCTCGACGGAGCACCGCTGGCGACCCTGTACCTGGCGCTCGTGGTCTTTCTCCTCGTGGGCTTGGAGGGCCGGTCCCGATGGACCGTGGGCGGGGTCAGTCTCGCCCGCCGGCCCGTCTACGGTTTCCTGCTGGTCGGCGCCCTGGTCCTGCTCTACCGGACTCCGCCCATGTACGCGATGGTGACCGACACCGGCAACACCCTCCGTGTCGCCTGTGTGCTGCTCGGTCTGCTGCTTCTGAAGGCGCGTACCTGGACCTTCCCGCAGCCGGAGCCTCCCCTCGTCACCCAGTGCCGCAACCAGCTCTACCGGCTCCAGACGGTGCAGACCTCGTCCTCCGCCGTCACCACGGGCTCGCCCGCCCTGGTGTCCGCTCACACGACGTCTCTGTCCACCGTGCCGCCGAACTTCCCCACGCTTGTCTCCGACTTCCGGGAGTTGCTGACGAGCATCGCCCGGGAGCGGTTCGCCAGGAAGGGCCGGGTGGTCATCGCCATCGACGAGGTCGACCGGCTCGGTTCCGACACGCAGGCCTTGGCGTTCCTCGGCGAGATCAAGGCGATCCTGGGCGTGCCCCATGTGCACTACCTCATCTCGGTGGCCGAGGACGTCGGCGCGTCGTTCATCCGCCGTGGGCTCCCGCACCGCGGGGTGACCGACAGCTCGCTGGACGACATCGTCCATGTGCAGCCCTGCACGCTCAAGGAATCGAAAGGCATCCTCGAACGCCGGGCACCCGGGCTGTCGGAGCCGTACAGCCTGCTGGCCCATGCGCTCTCCGGGGGAATACCGCGGGACCTCATCCGTTACGGACTGCGCATCATGGAGATCGAGGACAAGACGCGCTTCTTCGAGTTGACGGACATCTCCCGGCAGATGATCCTCGAGGAGCTGGCGGAGACACTGGCCGGCTTCCGCGTCCTGCTCGCCAAACAGGAGTGGACCAGCGAGACGAGCGCGGTGCTGCTGAGTTTCCGCAACCTCATGGGGCATCTGCGCCATGTGTGCCCGTGCCCGGACGGCAACCTGCACCGAGCACTGCACCACATCGCCTTCTACGACCCGGACCAGCACTTGGGCAACGCCGCCGGCGGGCTTTCGGACAGGGCACGCTCGCTGCTCCAGGAGGCCTCCACCTATGTGCTCTTCTCGCTCACGCTGCTGGATGTCTTCGGTGCCCCCGACTTCGCTCGGCGCAGGGCGGCGGCGGCACTCCGCGCGGACGGCGACCCGGACATACTGGCGCAGGCCCGGCACGAGCTGGAGGTGTCGCCGTACAGCGCACGCTCGTTGATCATGGCGATCCGAACTGCCTGGCGGGTCCCGCACCCCTCCGGCCAGATCGTGACGGCCGTCCCCTCGCCGCGCACCGCCCCCTGTTCCCTGCACCCGCAGCCGGCCTCCTGAAGCGGCCCCCATCAGGCACGAGAGCCAGACCACAGCCGTAAGGAGGGAAACCTCACAGCCCCTGCTCCGCCTAGGCCCGAGCCGCCTGCCCTAGCATCCGAGCCATGACGGTCCTGCCTGACGACGGGCTCTCACTGGCCGCCGAGTTCCCTGACGCGACACACGAGCAGTGGCAACGCCTGGTCGAGGGCGTACTGCGCAAGTCGGGCAAGGAACTTACCGGCGCGGCAGCTGAGGACGCCCTGTCCACGACGCTGGAGGACGGGCTGCGCACCCGGCCCCTGTACACCGCGCGCGACAGCGCGCCCGATCCCGGACTGCCGGGCTTCGCCCCCTTCGTGCGGGGCAGCCGCCCGGAGGGCAACCTCACGAGCGGCTGGGACGTACGGCAGCGGCACACGGCACTCGCCGGCGGCACGGCGGACGCCGTCCTCACCGACCTGGAGAACGGCGGCACCTCCCTCTGGCTGGTGCTCGGCGAGGGCGGCATCCCGGTCTCCGAGCTGGGCCGCGCCCTCGACGGCGTCTACCTCGACCTGGCGCCGGTCGTCCTGGACGCGGGCCGCGACACGGAGCAGGCCGCCGAGGCCCTGCTCGCGCTGTACGCGCAGAAGGGCGTGGACGCCGAGGCCGTACGCGGCAACCTGGGCGGCGACCCGCTCGGGTACGAGGCCCGCACCGGGACCCCGCTGGACTGCGCGCCGTACGCCGCCTTGGCCGCGCGCTGCGCCGGGCAGTACCCGGGGCTGCGCGCGCTGACCGTGGACGCGCTGCCCTACCACGAGGCGGGCGGCTCGGCCGCGCAGGAGCTGGGCGCCTCGCTGGCCACCGGTGTGGCCTACCTGCGGGAGCTGACCGAGGCCGGGCTCGGGATCGAACAGGCCGCCGCGCAGCTGGAGTTCCGCTACGCCGCCACCGCCGACCAGTTCCTGACCATCGCCAAGCTGCGCGCCGCGCGCCGGCTGTGGGCGCGGGTCGCCGAGGTGTGCGGTGCGCCGCAGGCGGGCGCGCAGGTGCAGCACGTCGTGACCTCGCCGGTGATGATGACCCGCCGCGACCCGTGGGTGAACATGCTCCGCACGACGGTCGCGACGCTCGCCGCGGGGGTGGGCGGCGCCGACTCCGTGACCGTGCTGCCGTTCGACCACGCGCTCGGGCTGCCCGACACCTTCGCCCGGCGGATCGCCCGCAACACCTCGACCATCCTGATCGAGGAGTCCCACCTGGCCCGGGTCATCGACCCGGCGGGCGGCTCCTGGTACGTGGAGCGGCTGACGGACGAACTCGCCGAGGCAGCCTGGCAGTTCTTCCGGTCGATCGAGCGCGACGGCGGCCAGGCGGCCGTCCTGCGCTCCGGCCGGCTGCGCACCGACCTGGCGACGACCTGGGCGGAGCGCTCCAAGCGGCTCGCCAAGCGGCGTGAACCCATCACCGGCGTCAGCGAGTTCCCGCTGCTGGCCGAGAAGCCGGTGGAGCGCGAGCCCGCGCCCGAGCCGCCGTCCGGCGGTCTGCCGCGGGTACGCCGGGACGAGGCCTACGAGGAGCTGCGCGCCCGCTCCGACGCCCATCTGGCGGCGACCGGCGCCCGGCCCCGGATCTTCCTCGCCACGCTCGGCTCCGCCGCCGAGTACACCGCCCGCGCGACCTTCGCCGCGAACCTCTTCCAGGCCGGCGGCATCGAACCGGTCACCGGGGGCCGCTTCGAGGACAGCGGCGCGACCGAGGCCGTGCTGTGCTCCAGCGACGCGCTCTACGCCGAACAGGCCGGGCAGGCCGCCGAGTCGCTGCGCGCGGCCGGCGCCCGGCACGTGTTCCTGGCGGGCCGGGGCGACCACCCCGGCATCGACAGTTACGTCTTCGCGGGCTGCGACGCCGTCGACGTCCTCTCCGCGACCCTCGACCGCATGGGAGTGTCCTGATGGGAATCCCCGACTTCTCCGGCATCGAGCTGGGGACCCCGGTCACCGACGGCACCGACGGCGAGTGGCGTGCGGCCCTGGAGCGGGCCACCGGGGGCGCGGAGCCGGTGTGGGAGACCCCGGAGGGCATCGGGGTCAAGCCGCTGTACACCGGCCGTGACCTGGAGGGCCTGGACTTCCTGGGCACCTACCCGGGCATGGCGCCGTACCTGCGCGGCCCCTACCCGACGATGTACGTCAACCAGCCCTGGACGATCCGCCAGTACGCGGGCTTCTCCACCGCCGAGGAGTCCAACGCGTTCTACCGGCGCAACCTGGCGGCCGGCCAGAAGGGCCTGTCGGTCGCCTTCGACCTGCCCACGCACCGGGGGTACGACAGCGACCACCCGCGCGTGACGGGTGACGTCGGCATGGCGGGCGTGGCCATCGACTCGATCTACGACATGCGCCAGCTGTTCGACGGCATACCGCTGGACAAGATGACGGTGTCGATGACGATGAACGGCGCCGTGCTGCCGGTGCTGGCGCTGTACATCGTGGCGGCGGAGGAGCAGGGCGTACCGCCCGAGAAGCTGGCCGGGACCATTCAGAACGACATTCTGAAGGAGTTCATGGTCCGCAACACCTACATCTATCCGCCGAAGCCGTCGATGCGGATCATCTCCGACATCTTCGCGTACACCTCGCAGCGGATGCCCCGGTACAACTCCATCTCCATCTCCGGCTACCACATCCAGGAGGCGGGCGCGACGGCCGACCTGGAGCTGGCGTACACGCTCGCGGACGGCGTGGAGTACATCCGGGCCGGACGGGAGGCGGGCCTGGACGTGGACGCGTTCGCGCCCCGTCTCTCCTTCTTCTGGGCGATCGGCATGAACTTCTTCATGGAGGTCGCCAAGCTGCGCGCGGCGCGGCTGCTGTGGGCGAAGCTGGTGAAGCAGTTCGACCCGAAGAACACCAAGTCGCTGTCGCTGCGCACCCATTCGCAGACCTCGGGCTGGTCGCTGACCGCGCAGGACGTCTTCAACAACGTCACCCGCACCTGCGTGGAGGCGATGGCGGCGACCCAGGGCCACACCCAGTCGCTGCACACCAACGCCCTCGACGAGGCGCTCGCGCTGCCGACGGACTTCTCGGCGCGCATCGCCCGCAACACCCAGCTGCTCATCCAGCAGGAGTCGGGCACCACCCGGGTCATCGACCCGTGGGGCGGCAGCGCGTACGTGGAGCGGCTGACGTACGACCTCGCCCGCAAGGCCTGGGCGCACATCCAGGAGGTCGAGCAGGCGGGCGGCATGGCCCAGGCCATCGACGCCGGCATCCCCAAGCTGCGCGTGGAGGAGGCGGCGGCCCGCACCCAGGCCCGCATCGACTCGGGGCGCCAGCCGGTGATCGGCGTGAACAAGTACCGGGTGGAGAACGACGAGGCGATCGAGGTCCTCAAGGTCGACAACTCCTCCGTGCGGTCCCAGCAGATCGAGAAGCTGCGCCGGCTGCGGGAGGAGCGGGACGAGACCGCGTGCCGGGACGCCCTGGACGCGCTCACCCGGGCCGCCGACGGCGACGGCAACCTGCTGGAGCTGGCCGTGCACGCGGCCCGCGCCAAGGCGACGGTCGGTGAGATCTCCGACGCCCTGGAGAAGGTGTACGGGCGGCACGCGAGCCAGATCCGTACGATTTCCGGCGTGTACCGCAACGAAGCAGGCCAGTCCCCGTCGGTGGACCGCACCCGGGCCCTGGTGGACGCGTTCGAGGAGGCCGAGGGGCGCCGGCCGCGGATCCTGGTCGCCAAGATGGGCCAGGACGGCCACGACCGCGGCCAGAAGGTGATCGCCACCGGTTTCGCGGACCTCGGTTTCGACGTCGACGTCGGCCCGCTGTTCCAGACGCCGGAGGAGGTCGCCCGGCAGGCGGTCGAGGCGGACGTGCACGTGGTCGGCGTGTCCTCGCTGGCCGCGGGTCACCTCACGCTCGTCCCGGCGCTGCGCGAGAAGCTCGCCGAGGAGGGCCGCGAGGACATCATGATCGTGGTCGGGGGGGTCATCCCGCCGCAGGACGTGCCGACGCTGCGGGAGATGGGCGCGGCGGAGGTGTTCCTGCCCGGGACGGTGATCCCGGACGCCGCGTACGACCTGGTGCAGCGACTGTCGGCCGACCTCGGCCACGACCTGTAGCCCCCGCATGGCTGCGATCGATCTCGACACCTATGTGAAGGGTGTGCTCGACGGGAAGCGGGCCCTGGTGGCCCGCGCCATCACGCTCGTGGAGTCCACCCGGCCACAGCACCGGGCGCTGGCCCAGCAGTTGCTCACCGAGCTGCTGCCGCACAGCGGCCGGGCGCGGCGGATCGGTGTGAGCGGGGTGCCCGGTGTCGGCAAGTCGACGTTCATCGACGCGTTCGGCACGATGCTGACCTCGCTGGGCCACCGGGTGGCGGTCCTCGCCGTCGACCCCTCGTCCACCCGCACGGGCGGCTCCATCCTGGGCGACAAGACCCGGATGGAGCGCCTGGCGGTCGACCCGGACGCCTTCGTCCGCCCCTCCCCCAGCGCGGGCACGCTGGGCGGCGTCGCCAAGGCCACCCGGGAGTCGATGGTGGTGATGGAGGCGGCGGGCTACGACGTGATCCTCGTGGAGACCGTCGGCGTCGGCCAGTCCGAGACGACGGTCGCGGAGATGGTCGACTCCTTCCTCCTGCTCACCCTGGCCCGCACCGGCGACCAGTTGCAGGGCATCAAGAAGGGCGTCCTGGAGCTGGCCGACGTGATCGCCGTCAACAAGGCGGACGGCCCGCACGAGCGCGACGCCCGGGCCGCCGCCCGGGAACTGGCGGGCGCACTGCGCCTGATGCACGGCAAGGACGCCTTCTGGACCCCGCCGGTGCTGCACTGCAGCGCCCGCGAGTCGACCGGCCTCGACACCGTCTGGGAGCGCCTGGAGCAGCACCGCACCCTGCTCGACTCCACCGGCCGGCTGGCCGCCAAGCGCCGGGACCAGCAGGTCGGCTGGACGTGGGCGATGGTGCGCGACGAACTCCTCGGCCGCCTGCACTCCGACCCCGCGGTCCGCGCGACCGCCCCTGACCTCGAACGGCAGGTCAGGGAGGGCCGTTTGACGGCGACGCTGGCGGCGGAACGCATCCTGGCGGCGTTCGAGGGCCGCACGCCGCCGTCACCCGCGGGCTGAGCGGGGGGCGTTGAGGGCTCCGGGGCGGTTTCGCCGGAGAGGCCTGCAGGAGCGCGCGTACGACGTCCGTCGCCGCGCGTTCCTGGGCCTTCCGGGTGCTGGCGAGGACCTCGGCGTCCACGGTGGCGGCGGTGCGGACGAGGAGGGCGAGGGCGGCCGGCGGCAGGCGGTCGGCGACCGGGACGACACGGCAGGTCATCGAATTTCTGCCCAGCGGGTGTGGGAAGCTGCTGGGCTGTGCGGGGGTGACGTGCACCCGGGGTGGCCGGATACGGGCGGGCCACCCCGGTGCCGCGGCTCAGCTCTCGACCGCCATCACGATGCCGAAGGCGATCATGACCGTGCCCGCGGTGGCGTCGACGTTGCGGCGGACCGTGCGGCGCTTCATCCAGGTGCGCAGGCCGTGGGCGCCGAGGCTGATCAGGCCGTACCAGATGATCGCCTCCACCGCGTTGACGGCGGCCAGCGCGGTGCCCATGAACGCGGGGGACGCGCCGGACGGGATGAACTGCGGGATCGTGGCGCCGTAGAAGACACCGACCTTGGGGTTGGCCAGGTTGTTGAGCATGCCGCGGCCGAAGGAGCGCCACAGCGAGGCGGACTCCGGTTCCAGCTCGGTGTCCTTCTCCTGCCCCGCGCCGATGGCCCGGGCCGAGCGCCACAGCCCGATGCCCAGCCAGACCATGTAGGCGGCGCCGACGATCCGGAACACGGTGTACGCCGTCTCGGAGGCCTCCAGCAGCGCGCCGATGCCCACCGCGATCGCTGCGCCCCAGATGACGGCGCCGACGCCCACACCCACGCCGGTGATGAACCCGTGGAGCCGGCCGCGCGCGACGGTGTTGCGGATGACCAGGGCGGTGTCCACGCCCGGCATGATCACCAACAGGGCCGACACCAGGGCGAACGAGACCAGTGACTGAAGAACCGACACGCTTACACTCCTGACTTCTCGGCCGTGATGTCGGCCAGGGGGATTCCGCCGCGCGTGAGACCACGCAGCCAGTTGCGGTAGAAGAGCCGTCCGTGATCCTGCCAGTTCTCCACCGGGTCCGCCGAAGGATCGTCGTCCGGGAAGTAGTTGACCGGAAGGGCGATGTCCGCGCCCTTGGCCTGGTCGCGGCGGAACTGCCGCAGCAGGGTGTCGGGGTCGTACTCGGGGTGCCCGGAGACGTACAGCTCCCGGCCGTCCCGGCCGGCGGCGATGTGCACCCCGGACTCGGGCGACTCCACCAGGATCCGCAGCTCCCCGGTCTTCTCGAAGTCGGCGCGGAGGTTCTCGGTGTGGCGCGACTGCGGCACCGCCACGACCGGTTCGAAGTCGGCCAGGAGCGGGGAGGAGGGGTCGGTGAGCCTGTTCGGGAAGTTGCCGAACAGCTTGGCGGGCAGCTCGTGCTTCGGTATGCCGTACCGGTGGTACAGCGCGGCCTGGGCGCCCCAGCAGACGTACTGGGTCGAGGTGACGTGCTCCTGCGCCCAGTCCATGATGCCGCGCAGCTCGTCCCAGTACGTCACCTGCTCGAAGGGCAGCAGCTCGACGGCGGCGCCGGTCACGATCAGGGCGTCGAAACGGCGGTCGGCGACGTCCTCGTGCGTCTGGTAGTGCTCCTTCAGGTACGTCTCGGGGGTGCTCCTGGAGACGTGGTCACGGGGGCGCAGGAGGGTGACGCGGACGGGGAGCCCGGCGCCGGACAGCAGGCGCAGCAGCTGGGTCTCGGTGACCGGTTTGTCCGGCATCAGGTTGAGGATGGCGAGTTCGACGGCCGGGATCGCGGCGCCCGCCCCGCGGGGCTCGACGGTGACCGCGATGCCTTCCTCGGTGAGCTGGTCGACGGCGTCGATCCGGGTGGGGACGATGAGGGTCACTGCTCAGGGCTCCTGGTGGTCTCGGGCTCGGTGGCGGCGGCGAGTTCGGCCAGTACGGCGGTGACGCACCGGTCGGCGTCCGCCAGCGCGCGGTTGCGCCCGCCGGGCGAGGGCACGTAGTGGTTGTAGAAGGTGGCCCCCTCGCAGAGCGGGCCGAGGACGCGGACCTTCCGGTCGGGCCGACCGTCGGCGGCGACGGGATGCTGGTCCGCCGTGATGTCGACACCGAGGCTGCTGCGGGCGCCGGGGCGGTGCCGGCACAGACGCCCGCCGGCCACGAGGTCCGCCAGCAGCGGGCTGCCGGTCGCCTCGACGTCGGGCTGGCCCGAGGTGGCGTACGCCAGCCAGTCGGCCCGTGCGCTGTGGCCGGTGCCGAGCCGGGTGGAGGAGATCCGCCACGCCGTGCCGTCCCACTCGACGCGCGGTGCCGGCCCGAAGGGGACGCTGACGATCCCGGCCTCCAGCAGGGCGAGCAGCTCCTCGTGGCGGTCGAGCTGCGGGCCGGTCACCGAGCGGTTGAGGGTGGCGGTGAAGGAGCCGTAGAACTCGTCGTGGGAGTCCTCGTCCAGGCCGCCGAAGTCGACGGCGTGGCGTACGACGTCGCGCAGGTCGCGCAGGACTTCCAGGCCGGCCTTGGTGGGGCTGCCGCCGAGGCCGAGCCGGGCCTCCACGAGGTCCGACCGCAACCGCTCCTCGTACCACTTCTGGTAGGCGTCGCTGGAGTCGGACTCGGCGCCGTCGGGGAAGAGCAGATCCTGCGGGTCGAAGTGGCCGAACCGCTCGGCGTGTGCCAGGTCGAGGGCGCGCAGTTCGTCGTCCAGGGTGCCCGCGTCCGCCGCCGCCCGGAGCTTCGCCGTCAGGGCGCCCTCGGCTTCGGTGCCCCGGGCGAGGGCGGCGCCGTGGCGGTGGAAGGCGATGCGCATCTCGGTGCGCAGCAGCGGAAGCAGGTCGCCGCGCAGGCTCAGGGGGCGGTCGTCCCCGGTGGAGCGGAGCCGGTCGAGGGCCTCGGGGGTGAACACCACCGGCCGGTACGGTCCGCCAGTGCGGTTGGCGGCGGGCCGGGCCCGGAAGGGGATGCCGGTCCGGGAGAACAGCAGGACACGCGGTTCCCGTCCGCTGGGCAGGTAGCGCAGGCCGCCGTCGGCCGCCTCGTACCGGCCGCCCCGGCCCAGGGTGAGCGAGGCGAGGACGTCCATGGCCGACAGGCCGGTGCCGCCGAGGGCGAGGGTCCGGCCGGCGGTGACGGCCGCGAAGGCCGCGGCGGGCGGGTAGATCTCGTGGATACGGCGGGACGCTCCCGGTGCCTCGGGGTCGGGGGCGGCCGGCGGGGTGTGGCCGGTGGTGAGGAAGACCGAGTCCACCGGCAGGGTCTCGCCGGTGTCGAGGGTGATCCGCCGGGAGTCGTCCGGGCCGGCGGACAGGCCGGTCGCCGTGGCGCGGTGGAACCGTATCTCCACGTTCTCGGGGACGCGGTCGAGGAGGCGCCGCAGGAACCAGGCCAGGTACTCGCCGAGCACCCGCCGGGGCAGGTAGTCGTCCGGCCGTACCGGCCGGCCCTCGTCGCCGAGGGTGTGACCGTCGTCGGCCACCTTCAGGCCCCGGTCCGTCACCCAGGTGTACAGGTCGGGACCCCGGTCGCCGACGGCCGCGCCCACCGTCGCCTCCTCGGGGAAGAGGCTCACCTGCGTGCAGATCGTGTTGAGCAGCAGGTGGTCGGGCTGGTCCACGGTGTGGATGCCGACGCCGGTGCCGTCCGGGTCCACCACCTCGACCACGAGCCGGCGGCCCGCCCAGTCCGGCCGCGCGGCGCGGGTGACGAGGCGTTCGAGGACGCCGATGCCCCGCGAGCCCAGGCCGATGATCCCGACGGTGCCCGCGACCGGCGTCCGCCGGAGGGAAGTCGTCACCACCGCTCGGTCTCCCCGAAGAAGTCGGCGATCGCGGTGACGCGGCCCGACTCGGCGGCGACGCGGTGCACTTCGAGGCCCACGGCGAGGTCCAGGACGCCCAGGCCGAAGGGGGAGAAGACGACCGGCTTGTCCGTGCCGACCGTGACCTCGCCGTTGATCACCTCGGCGATGGTGCCGGTGACGAAGTCCCGGTTGCCGTACTTCTGTTCCGCCAGGTGCGGGGAGGTGTTGGCCTTCAGGCAGTGGTCGACGTCGTCCAGCACGTTGTAGGAGCCGGCGATGATCTCGGCGCCGATGTCCCGCAGGGAGATGTTGAGGACGATCTGCCCGGGGGCGAAGGCGCCGGGTTCGAGGACGTACGGCTCCCCGGCCGTGGTCGCGAAGACGACCACGTCGGCGCCGGACACGGCCCCCTGGAGGGTCTCGGCGTAGGACGCCGGGTACGCCAGCCGCTCGGTGGCGTGGGCCGCCAGGGCCGTGCCGTACTCCTGGCTCAGGTCGTGCACCGCGACCTGCTCGAACGTCCACTGCTCGGCGTGGAAGAACTCCAGGATGTTGCGGGCGATGATGCCGGCGCCCACCACCGCGAGCCGGCCGCCCTTGCGCCCCCCGGTGAGGACGTCCGCCGCCAGGACGGCCGACGCGGCGGTGCGTGCGGCGCTGATCTGCGAGGCCTCCAGGAGCGCGAACGGGTAGCCGGTCTCGGCGTCGTTCAGGACGAGCGTGGCCGAGGCGCGGGGTATGCCGCGCTCGATGTTGGCCGGGAAGCTCGCGATCCACTTGATGCCGGCGACCTCGCGCTCGCCGTCGAGGTAGGCGGGCAGGGCGATGATCCGGTCCGCCGGCTTCTCGGGGAAGCGCAGGAAGTAGCTGTCCGGGTTCACGGAACGCCCGGCGTGGTGGGCCAGGTAGGTGTCGCGTACGACCCGGACGATGTCCCGGCGGCTGTCCCGGACGATGTCACGGACGGTTCGGCCGGTGACGACATCGAATTCGAACATGGTGACTCCTTCGATTTCTGTGCGAGGTGCGCGGTCGTGCGGGGACGGCGACGGGGTCCGGGTCAGTCGTCGACGGCGCCGAAGCGCTCGCCGACCCAGTCGTCGTCGTAGATCGTGTCGAGGTAGCGCTCGCCGAGGTCCGGGCTGATGGCGACCACCGAGGCGCCCTCGGGGATGTCGCGGTGCCGGGTCTCGACCGCGGCGAGCACCGACCCGGTGGAGCCGCCGGCGAGGACGCCCCGCCCGGTCGCGAGCCGCCGGCACATGCGCACCGCCTCGGCCTCCGGCACCATGACGACCTCGTCCACGAGTCCGTCGCGGAAGATCTCCGGGCGCCGGCTCGTGCCCAGGCCGGGGATGTGCCGGCGGGCCGGGGAGGAGCCGAAGGTGACCGAGCCGGCCGTGTCGACGGCGACGATGCGGGTGCCGGGCGAGTGCTCGCGGAAGTACTCGGCGCATCCCCTGAGGGTGCCGGTGGTGCCCGCGCCGACGAAGAGGACGTCGACCTCGCGCTCCTTGAGCAGGGCCGGGGCGGTGCGCCGGTAATGCGCCTGCGGATTGGCCTTGTTGGCGTACTGGTTGGGCCACACCAGGCCGGGGTCCTCGCGCAGCCGGGCGTGGATGTGGTCGATACGGGACTGGAGGAAGCCGCCGTTGGCGTCCCGCCGGTCGACGATGACGACATCGGCGCCGTACGCCCGCATCAGACGGACGCTCGTGGTCGCGGTGTTGGGGTCCGCGACACAGGTGAACCGGTAGCCGCGGGCCGCGCAGACCGAGCTGAGCGCGATGCCGAGGTTGCCGGATGACGACTCGATGACCCGGCCGCCGGGCTTGAGCAGGCCACGGCGCTCCAGGTCCTCCAGGAGGCCCACGGCCGCCTTCAGTTTGATGGACCCGGCGAGGTTGAGTCCCTCGATCTTGAGCGTGAGATCGACGCCGGGGACGAAACCGCTCAGGTCGAGGAAAAGGTCGTCGAGGACCAGGTCGTACGCATTGCGAAAGATCATCGAGCACCTTCGGAAACAGGTTGAACGTGACGGAGGTGGTACGAGTGCTGCGGTGCGGTGCCGACGGCATGACGACGACGCCCCGGGCGCGGCAGGAGCACGGGCAGGCCGACGCGGGGCGGGACCGGCGTGGGAGATCGCACGGACGGGAGCCGCGGCGCGCCGACGGGGTGCTGCCCACCCCGTCCGTCCGGACGTCGGGAGAGCGCGGTCTCAGCCGTGCAACGTGCCTGGTCTGTCGATGAGTTGTCCGGTGCGGCAGAGTGGAAGGCGTGCCCGGGCTCGCGGACACGGGGCGGGCCGGGCGGCGGCGCAGGGCTCGTCCCCGGATGCGGCGAGTCGCCGGCGCGTCGGAGGGAATCCGCCGTACTGGTCAGGACACCGCTCTACGCGGTGTGGTTGCCGCCGACTCCGGTCGGCCGGACGGGAGTTCGCTCGCCCTGGCGACAGGGCCTCGATGAGCGCTAAGTGGTCGTCCGACTCCTCGCGGACCGACGCCGCCGACGGTCCGGAGCGGCTTTCCCTCGGTGCGACGAGCGCATGCGTGACGTGCACGCCTTTCCCCTTCCCCCGTGGCAATGGTGTTGCCGGTGCGTCACGGACTGCCGGTGTGGCCACAGTGCGTGATCTTTGGGCAACTCTAACTCGCTCTCCGTGACGCGTCTATGACAGCCAGATGAAACGCCTACGACAGCCGCTGCCCGCCGGACGCCCGCCCCGCGCTCAGCCGGGGAGACGCCCGGACGAGCGGAGCGTCCAGCGGCGCTCGGCGTAGGCCAGATCGTCGCGCCACAGGCGGGCGGCGGCGGCCCGGACCAAGGGGCGCAGCAGGGGGGCGGCGTGGCGGACGGCGGTGAACCCCGGCCGGCCGGAGGTGGCGACGACGGCCTCCACGACCGCCGTGCGCGGCCGGCCCAGCACGTCCGGGCCGAGCGGGGTGGCATGGGTCTCCACGACGGACCCCTCCCCCTCGCCCCGCACGATCCGCATCACCACCGTGCGCGGCCCCGGTGCGGTGAACACCGCGCGCACCGGGACGACCAGCCGCCCGGTGACCCGGAACGACACGTCCACCGTGAACGCGTCGCCGTCCCCGTCCGGTCCGGGCACCCCGACCACGGTGAGGTCGGCGAAGGAGTGCGGGTGGAACCACGCCCCGTGCCAGGGGTCGAGGCGGTTGGCGACCACGTCGTCGGGCTCGCACCGGCCCACCCCGGTGTACACGGCCGTCAGTGCCCCGGCCACCGCGGGGCGCTCCGGCACCGGCGGGCGGCCGGTGGGTGGGTCCGCACCGGCCTTGTCCAGCCGTACCCAGAGCAACACCCCGTCGTCGTGGGCCGGGTACGGCTCCCAGCCCGCGAACGGCCCGCCGTCCAGAGCGAGTCCGTGCCAGCGGCACACCAGGGTGCCGCAGCGCACCGCGCCGTCCCCGAGCGGGGCGCCCAGGTGCGGGCAGCTTCCCGGCCCGGCCACCGGGCGTCCCTCTCCGTTCCGCCACAGCACGATCTCCCGCCCGGCGACCGTGCGGGCGAGCGGCCGGCCGGGGCGCAGGCCGCGGGAGGCGCCGACGACGTACCAGTTGCCGGCGGGACGGGCCAGGGCCCGTTCGAGCGCCTCGGCGATCAGCGCGGGCCGGGCCTCGCGCCAGGTGGGGCGCTGGCGTTCCCAGGCGACGGGGGCGCGGCGCAGGCCTAGCGGCAGCCGCCGGGGACGGGACGGCGGGGCGGGGCTCACGTGACCTCCTCGTGGCCGCGTGGGGAGCGGGCGGCGGTGCGGGGGGCCGGAGGTACGGCGGGCGGCACGGCCCGGCGCCCGGCCAGGCGTGCGGCGGTGCGGGCCGCGGTCACCCGCACCAGGCCGTCCGCGGCGACCAGTGCCCGGCGCCGCCGGGGCACCGCGGCACGGCGGTGCAGTACCGCGTAACCGGTGCCCGCGACGGCGTCCAGGATGCCGCCGTACAGGACGAACGCGGTGCGGATGCAGGGCCGGGAGACCGGGTCGAGCAGGTCGATGCCGGGGGCGGCGCGCCGGTAGGCGGCGCGGGTGAGCGACGCGAACTCCCGCAGCGCGCGCACGACGTGGGGTTCGGAACGGCCGGTGGCCCGGCAGTGGCGGAGCAGGGCGCGGTCGACGCCGTGGGCGGCGAGGAGGTCCTCGGGGAGGTAAACGCGTCCGCGGTCGAGGTCCTCTCCCACGTCCCGCAGGAAGTTGGTGAGCTGGAAGGCGACGCCCAGTTCGGCGGCGTAGGGCTCCGCCTGCCGGCGGGGCGCCACCGTGCCGAGTACGGGCAGTATCTGCAGGCCGATCACCGCGGCGGAGCCGTGCATGTAGCGGCGCAGGTCGGTGTAGGTGGCGTAGGAGACGGTCGTCAGGTCGCTGCGCATGGCGGCGAGGAAGTCGGCGAAGTGGTGGTGGTCGATGGCGTAGCGGCGGGCGGTGTCGGCGAGCGCCCGCACCACCGGCTCGGCTCCCGTGCCACCGGCCAGGCCGCGGGCGAGATCGGCGTCCAGCCGGTCGAGCGCGCGGGCGCGGGCGTGCGGGCCGGCGGTGCTGTCGAGGGAGTCGACGATGTCGTCGGCCCAGCGTGCGAAGCCGTACAGGGCGTGCACGGCGGGGCGCCGGCCGGGGGTGAGCAGCCGGGTGGCGAGGAAGTACGTGCGGCCGTGCCGGGCGTTCAGCTCGCGGCAGCGGGTGTAGGCGGCCCGCAGTTCCGCACCGGCGACACCGGCGGCGTCCAGCTCCCGCGCCGTCACGACCACACCTCCTGCACACGGGCCTGCGCCCCGGCCCTGCGGGTCATACGCCCGCTCCCCTCGGACGGGCCGGCACCCCGGCGCTGCGGGTCGTGCGCGGGCTCCTGCCGGGCGTCCCGGCGCTCCATGCCGTACGCCCGGCTCCTGCCGCGCGGGCCGGCACCCCGGTGCTCCAGGTCATGCGCGGGCTCCTGCCGGGCGGGCCGGCGCTCCATGCCGTACGCCCGGCTCCTGCCGCGCGGGCCGGCACCCCGGCGCTCCGGGTCATGCGCGGGCTCCTGCCGGGCGGGCCGGTGTCCCGGCGGGTCGCGGGGTGGTGGTGCGGGCGGTGCCGGTGAGGCGGGCGGCGGCGAGTCTGCCCGACAGCAGCACGGGCGGCACGCCCACGCCGGGCGTGGTGCCGCAGCCGGCGAGGACGGCGTTGGCCGTGCCGCGCACCAGGTTGCGGGGGCGGAACGGGCCGGTCTGGGCGAAGGTGTGCGCCGCGGAGAACGGCGTACCGGCCGCGTGCCCCTGCGCGGCCCAGTCCGCCGGCGTCACCAGGCACTCCTCCTCGATCGCGGCGGCGATACCGGCCAGGCCCCGGCGGTCCAGGGTGCGCAGGACGCTGTCGCGGTAGCGCGGGCCGAGGTCCGTCCAGTCGGCGGCGCGGGGCCCGATGGCGGAGTTGGGGCAGGGCGCGAGGACGTAGTGCAGATGGCGGCCGGGCGGGGCCAGCGCGGGGTCGGTCGCGGTGGGCCGGCTGATCAGCAGCGAGGGGTCGCTCATCAGGTCGCCGGTACGGGTGAGTTCGTCGAAGGTTCGCCGCCAGGCGCGGCCGAAGGACAGCGTGTGGTGGGCCAGTTCGGGCCACGTACGGTCGCAGCCGGCGTGCAGGACCACCGCCGACGGGGCGTGCCGCAGCCGCAGCGGACGGCGCGGGGTGCGGCCCAGCAGGCGGTAGGTGACGGGCAGGTCGGGGGTGAGGACGACCGCGTCGCACGGGATGCGCTGGTGACCGGCGATCACGGCGGTGACGCGGTCGCCGGAGCGTTCCAGCCGGGTGACCGCGTGTCCGTAGTGGAAGACGGCTCCGGCCTCCGCGGCCGCCTCGGCCATCGCGCGCGGCAGGGCGTGCATGCCGCCCCGCGGGAAGCAGACGCCGGCGACGGTGTCCATGTAGGCGATGACCGCGTAGGCGGCCAGGGCGCGCGCCGGGGGCACCCCCGCGTACAGGGCCTGGAAGGTGAAGACGCGGCGCAGCCGTTCGTCGCGCAGGTGCCGGGCGACGGCGGCCTCCCAGCGGCCGAAGCCGCCGAGCAGGGCCAGCCGGAGCAGGCCGGGCCCGAGCAGTTGCCGCGCCGAGTCGAAGTCGGCGTCGAGGAACCGGTGCCGTTCTGCGCGGTACAGCTCGCTCAGCCAGTGCCGCAGGTGCTGGTAGCCGGCGGCCTCACCGGGGCCGGCGAAGCGCTCCACCTCCGCCTCCATCGCGTCGGCGTCGGTGTGCACGTCGAGACTGCTGCCGTCGGCGAAGCGGGCGCGGTAGGCCGGATGCAGCGGGATCAGCTCGACGTGGTCGTACAGCGAGGCGCCGACCGCCGCGAACGCCTCGTCGGCGATCTCCGGCATGGTCAGCACGGTGGGGCCGGTGTCGATCAGGTAGCCGCCCCGCTCGATCCGGCCGGCGCGTCCGCCGGGCCCGGCGTCGCGTTCCACGACGGTCACCCGGCGGCCCGCGCCGAGCAGGTGCAGTGCGGCGGACAGGCCGGCCAGGCCGGCACCGACGACCACGACATGATCGGTGGGCCCCTTCACCGCTCTGCTCACCGGACGCCTCCGTAGCCGTGCGCGGCGGCGCCCGGCATCCCCCCGGCCGGTCCGGGGAGCTGCCCGAACGCGCCGGTGACCCCGGTGGGCGGCACACAGGCGCCGGACAGGCCGGTGACCCCGGCGGGCGACACACACGCGCCGAACACCCCGGTGACCCCAGCGGACAACGCACACGCGCCGGACGGGCCGCGGCCTGCTGCCCGGTGGTGGCCGCGAGCGTGCCGTGGGCGGGCGCCGGGTGGCTCCGGGTCCCGGTGGGTGTCCTGGGTGCAGCGCATCGCGGTTCCTCTCGCCGGTCGTGACATCGCCTGCCTGTGTCCCTTCCGCGCGGGGCGCCGAAGCGGCTGCGCCGTTCGGGTGATGCGGTGCGCTCCGAGGCGGGTGACACGCGACACGCCGGGTGCCGCATCCGTACGGTCCGGTCGGCCGGACGCACGTCACACCACGGGACGCGGGCCGCGCGGGGGACGCGACGGCCGCCGGACGCGGCGGGCGGGAGAGGAGCGAGGGACGTGGAGCTGGAAGCCGATGTGGCCGTCGTGGGGGCCGGCGCGGCGGGGCTGTCGCTCGCGCTGCGCCTGGCCCGTCCGCCGGCGCACGCCCGGCGGCTGGACACGGTGCTGCTGGCCGCCCCGCCCGGCCCGGGGCGGGCCGCACCGCGCACCTGGTGCTTCTGGGAACCGGACGGCGGCCCCTACGACGAGGCCCTGACCGCCTCCTGGCAGCGGCTGCGCGTCCACGGCGCCGACGGCGCGGCCGTGACCGCCGGCATCGCCCCGCTGCACTACAAGATGCTGCGCTCCGACGCCTTCGAGGAACTGGCCGGCCGGGCGATGGCGGCGAGCGGCGGACGGGTGGCCCGGGTCGACGCGGCCGTCGGCCGGATCACCCCGGCGCCCGGCGGCGGCGCCCTGGTGCACGCGCGGCGCGCGGACGGCACCAGGGTCGCCGTACGCGCCCGCCGGGTGTTCGACTCCCGCCCGCTGCCCCGCCTGCCACCCGCCCGTACGACGCTGTTCCAGCACTTCCGCGGCTGGTTCGTCCGTACCGCGCGACCGGTCTTCGATCCGTCCGTCGTGGAGCTGATGGACTTCCGCACGCCGCAGCCGGCGCACGGGCTGTCCTTCGGCTACGTGCTGCCCGTCGGCCCGTGCGAGGCGCTCGTGGAGTACACGGAGTTCTCCGGCCGGCTGCTCGACCGTGCCGGGTACGACCGGGCGCTGCGCGACTACGCGGGGCGCGTGCTGGGCCTGGAGGGGTACGAGGTGACCGGGTGCGAGCAGGGCGTGATCCCGATGACCGACGCGGGCTTCCCCCGGCGGGCCGCGCCGGACGTGTACCGGATCGGGGCGTGCGCCGGCGCGACCCGCCCCTCGACGGGCTACACCTTCAGCGCCGTGCAGCGGCAGACGGCCGCGGTCGCCGCCGCCCTGCACAGCGGGCGGCGGCCGCTCCCGCCCCGCCCCCACTCCGCCCGCGCCCGTCTCATGGACGCCGTCCTGCTGCACGCACTCGACCGCGGCCGGGTGGACGGACCGGCCTTCTTCACCCGCCTGTTCACGCGCGTGCCCGCACCGCGGCTGCTGCGCTTCCTGGACGGCCGCACCGGCCTGGCGGAGGACCTGGGCATCGGCGCGCACGTGCCGGTCGCCCCCATGCTCGCCTCGGCCCTGACCCTGCCCTTCGTCCCGCGCCGGACCTCTCCCGCCGCCTGACCCCCGGAGCCACGACCCGTATGCCCCCGTCACCCCGCACACCCCGGACCCGGCCCCCGCTCCTGCGCGACGCCGAACTGGCCGGCGCCTTCGACCACGCCGCCCGCAGCTACGACACCCTGGTGGCCGCCAACCCCGGATACCACGCCCAGCTGCGCCGCTCGGTCCGGCGGCTCGGTCTGCCGCCGGACGGGAGCGGGCTGCGGGTGCTCGACCTGGGCTGCGGCACCGGAGCGTCCACGGCCGCGCTGGCCGCCGTACTGCCCGGCGCGGACATCACCGCCGTCGACGCCTCCGCGGGCATGCTCCGGCGGGCCGCCGCGCGGCGCCGGCCCCGGCCGGTGCGCTTCGTCCACGCGCCGGTGGAGCGGCTGGCCGAGGCCGGGGTGCAGGGCCCGTTCGACGCGGTCTTCGCCGCGTACCTGCTGCGCAACACCGCCGACCCGGACGCCGTACTCGCCACCGCCCGCCGGCTGCTCGCACCGCACGGCCGCCTCGCGGTGCACGAGTACGCGCTGAGCGGCCGGGCCGTGCACCGGGCGGTGTGGACCGCGGTGTGCGGCGGACTGCTCCTGCCGGTCGCCACCCTGCTCGGCGACGGGCCGCTCTACCGCCACCTGTGGCACAGTGTCGTCGCCTTCGACACCGCCGGCGCCCTGGGCCGACGGGTCGAACGGGCCGGTTTCGAGCGGGTGCGGGTGCTGCCGCTGCCCGGCTGGCAGACCGGCATCACGTACACCGTGGTGGCCCGCCGGCCGGACGAGGCAGGGTGCGGCGGCGTCGATGCGGAAGGCCCCCGGTGACCCGCCGCGCCGGGCGGCCCCTGCCCCGCCCGGGCCGCGACCGGCTGGCCCGGCTGCTGCCCGCACCGCCCGGGGCGCTGCGGGCGGACCCCGCCTCGGCCCCGCGCGCAGCGGTCGTCGGCGGCGGCATCGCCGGGCTGTCCGCGGCGACCGCGCTGGCCGAGCGCGGGGTGCGGGTCACCCTGTACGAGCGCGAGGAGACACTCGGGGGCCGGCTGGCCGGGCGGCCCACGCGGCTGGCCGACGGGAGCACGGTCACGATGAGCCGCGGCTTCCACGCCTTCTTCCGCCAGTACTACAACCTGCGTGCCCTGCTGCGCCGCACCGATCCGGCCCTGTCCCGCCTCACCGGCCTGCCCGACTACCCCCTGCGGCACGCGGACGGCGCCCGCGACGGCTTCCGGCACGTCCCGCGCACCCCGCCGCTCGGCGCGCTCGGGTTCGTCGCGCTCAGCCCCTCCTTCCGGGTGCGCGACCTGGCCCGGATCAACGTCCGGGCCGCGCTCGGGCTGCTCGACGTGCGGGTACCGGAGGTGTACGACCGGCTGGACGCGACCAGCGCCCACGACCTCCTGGAGGAGATCCGTTTCCCGGCCGCGGCACGGCATCTCGCCTTCGAGGTCTTCTCCCGCAGCTTCTTCGCCGACCCGCGCGTGCTGTCGGCGGCGGAGATGGCGCTGATGTTCCACATCTACTTCCTCGGATCGGCCGAGGGCCTGCTGTTCGACGTGCCCACCGAGCCGTTCCCGCAGGCACTGTGGGATCCGCTCGCCGGGTATCTGGCCCGCCGCGGGGCGCTCCTGCGCACGGCGACCGCCGTCGAGTCGGTGACGGCCCTGCCCGGGGGCGGCTTCGCCGTGGCCGCCGGCGGCGGGGAGGAGCACTGCGACGCCGTGGTGCTGGCCGCGGACCCGGGCGCCCTGCGCGCCCTGGTCGCCCGGTCCGCGGACCTCGGGGACGAGCCGTGGCGCGAGCGGATCGCGCGGCTGCGCACCGCGCCGCCGTTCCTGGTCTCCCGGCTGTGGCTGGACCGGCCGGTGCGCGGCGACCGGCCCGGCTTCCTGGGCACCAGCGGCTACGGCCCGCTGGACAACGTCAGCGTCCTGGACCGCTGGGAGGGCGAGGCCGCCCGCTGGGCCGCCCGCACCGGCGGCTCGGTGGTGGAACTGCACGCCTACGCCCTGCCCGGCGACACCGACCGGGAGCGGTGGCAGAAGGAGCTGCTCGCCGCGCTGCACCGCCTCTACCCGGAGACCGGCCGGGCCCGCGTGGTGGACGCCCGCCACGAGTGGCGGGCCGACTGCCCGCTGTTCCCGGTCGGCGGACACGGTGACCGGCCCACCGTGCGCACGCCCGTGCCGGGTCTGGTCGTCGCGGGCGACACGGTGCGCACGGATCTGCCGGTGGCCCTGATGGAGCGCGCCGCCACCAGCGGCTTCCTCGCCGCCAACACGTTGCTGGAGCGCTGGGGTCTGCGCGGGCACCCGCTGTGGACGGTGCCCGGCGGTGGCCGCTGGGCCGCCCTGCGGCGGGCGGCGCGCGCGACCCGCCGCGGTTGACGACGGCCGGCGGACACGAGGTCACTGCGGACGGGCGCGGGCCCGGCGGAAGCGCTCCAGGCCCTCGGCCAGCCCCACCACCGGGTCGGGGTAGTCCAGCGCGGCCCGGTCGGGGCCGGGCAGCTTCCAGGGCTCGTGGACCGCGGGGCACTCCACGCCCCGCAGTTCGGGCACCCAGCGACGCACGTAGGCGCCACCGGGGTCGTACTTCTTCGCCTGCGTGACCGGGTTGAGGACCCGGTTGGGGCGGGTGTCGGTGCCGGTGCCGGCCACCCACTGCCAGTTCAGCTGGTTGTTGGCCACGTCCCCGTCGACCAGCCAGTACAGGAAGTGCGCGGCGCCGATCCGCCAGTCGACGTAGAGCGTCTTGGTCAGGAAGCTCGCGGTCAGCAGCCGGGCCCGGTTGTGCATCCAGCCCTCGTGGCGCAGCTGCCGCATCGCCGCGTCGATCACCGGATAGCCGGTGCGGCCCTCCTGCCACGCCTCGATGTCGTCCCGCGCGGTGCTCTCGGTGCGCCAGCGGTCGTGCCGGGTGCGGTAGTCGGTGTGCGCAGCGTCGGGGCGGGCGGCCAGGACCTGGCGGTGGAAGTCGCGCCAGACGAGCTGCCGGACCAGCGCCTCGGCGCCGGGACCGCCGTGGCGGCGGGCCCGGTGGACGAGTTCCACCGCGGACAGGGTGCCGAAGTGCAGGTGCGCGGAGAGCTTCGAGGTGGCGTCGGCGGCCAGGTCGTCGCGGGTGTCGTCGTAGGCGTCGAGTCCGGTGCGCCAGTAGGCGGTCATCCGCCTGCGGCCCTCGCTCTCCCCGCCGGGCGCCAGGGCGGGCGAGACGCCGGGGACGGAACCACGGGCGGGCAGCGGCTCGCCCCGGACGTGGTCGGGGACGGGGACGCGGCGCGGGGCGTCGAGGGCCGCGCGCAGCGGGACCTGCGTCCAGCGCCGGAGGTACGGCGTGAAGACGGCGAAGTGGTCGGACGAGGCGGGGGTCACCTCGCCGGGCGGTACGGCCACGGTGACCGCGTCGTGCACGGACAGGCGGCGCCCGTCGGACTCCAGCGCCCGCCGCAGCCGCTCCTCGCGCCGCGTGGCGAAGCGGCTGTGCGCCGCCGCCAGGTGCACCTCGTCGGCGTCCGCCTCGCGCGCCGCGCGGCACACCTCCTCCACCAGGTCGCCGGAGCGCACCACGAGCCGCCCGCCGCGCTCGCGCAGCGCGGCGTCGAGGTCGGTGAGGCAGTCGGCGAGGAACGCGCTGCGGTTGGGGGTGGCGAACCCGGCCGCGGCCACGGCGCGGTCCCGCACGAAGAGCGGCACGACCGCGTCGGCGGCCGCCAGGGCCGCGCGCAGCGGCGGGTGGTCGTGCACACGGAGGTCGGAGGTGAACAGGACGACCGAGACACGCATCGGTGTCAGCCTCTCTCGTGGGACGCGGTGCCGGGTCGGTCCGCGTCGCCCGGCCGGGCGGCGGTGCCGCGCTGCTGCACGCGTTCGGCGGCACGGACGATGTTGCGGGCCATGCCGCCGAAGACGACCGCGTGGAAGGGCGACACGCTCCACCAGTACAGCTGGCCGAGCAGCCCGTGCGGGTGGAACACGGCCCGCTGCCGGTAGCGGGCGCCGCCGGCCCCGTCCGCGTCGACGTGCATCTCCAGCCAGGCCAGGCCGGGCAGCCGCATCTCGGCGCGCAGCCGCAGCAGCCGCCCGCGCTCGATCTCCTCCACCCGCCAGAAGTCCAGCGAGTCGCCCACCCGCAGCCGGCGGGCGTCCCGGCGTCCCCGGCGCAGGCCCACTCCGCCGGCGAGGCGGTCGAGCCGGCCGCGCACCGCCCAGGCCAGCGGGAACGAGTACCAGCCGTTCTCGCCCCCGATGCCCTCGACGACGTCCCAGAGCGCGGCCGGAGCCGCCTCGGCGTGGCGTTCGCGTACGTCGGTGTAGAGGCTGCCGCCCGCCCAGTCCGGGTCGGTGGGCAGCGGGTCGCTGGGCGCTCCCGGTACGGAGGCGGAGGACCAGCGGGTGGCGACCTGCGCGTCGCGCACGCGCTCCAGCGCGAGGGCGACGGCGCGGTCGAAACCGATCGGGTGGCCGGGCGGGCTGGGTACATAGCGCTCGATGTCCCGCTCCCGGCACACCACTTCGTGCCGCAGCGACTCCGTGAGCGGGCGGGCGAGGGCGGCCGGTACGGGGGTCACGAGGCCGACCCACTGACTGGACAGGCCGGGGGTGAGCACGGGCACGGGGACGATGAGGCGCCGGGGCAGCCCGGCGACGGCGGCGTACCGCCGCATCATCTCCACGTACGTCAGCACCTCGGGGCCGCCGATGTCGAACGCCCGGCTGACGTCGGCGGGCAGCCCGGCGCAGCCGACCAGAACGCGCAGCACGTCCCGTACGGCGACCGGCTGGATGCGGGTGCGCACCCAGCGCGGGGTGACCATCACCGGCAGCCGTTCGGTGAGGTAGCGCAGCATCTCGAAGCTCGCGGACCCGGAGCCGATGATGACGGCGGCCCGCAGCACGGCCGTCGGCACGCCGGAGCCGAGGAGGATGCGCCCCACCTCGGCGCGGGAGCGCAGGTGCGGGGACAGCTCCCGTTCGGGCACGCCGGCCGGGGTCAGCCCGCCCAGGTAGACCAGGCGTCCGATGCCGGCCCCGCGGGCCTGCTCGCCGAACACACGGGCCGCCTCCCGGTCGGTCTGCTCGAAGTCGCGGCCGGTGCCGAGCGCGTGCACCAGGTAGTAGGCGACGTCGACACCCTCCATCGCCGCCGCCACCGAGCCGGCGTCGGTGACGTCGCCCCGCACGACCTCCACCCGCCCGGCCCACGGCTGGTCGCGCAGCTTCCGGGGCGTGCGCACCAGGCAGCGCACCCGGTACCCGGCGTCCAGCAGCTCAGGCACCAGTCGCCCGCCGATGTAGCCGGCGGCGCCGGTCACCAGACAGAGCCTCGCGTCCTCCACGTGTACCGCCGCCTCCGTAGTCGTCCGGGCGCCGTCGCGCCCCCTCGTCTCCCGGTACCCACAACGGTGCCTCCCGGCCGTCCGGATGCACCGGGTGCGCCCGGCAACCGGGTGACGTCCGGTGGTGCCGGGCACACACGCAGGGCCCGGCCGTCCGTCGGCCGGGCCCTGCGAGGGGGTGTGCGGGTGTCAGATCACCATCTGTACCACCGGCTGCGGCCACCGCCGACCGTGGTGGAGCGCATGACGAAGCCGAGGAGCCACAGCACGAGCACGGCCACGGCGACCCACCAGAGGACCTTGAGCGCGAAGCCGGCTCCGAAGAGGATCAGTGCCAGAAGCAGGACGAGAAGCAGGGGAACCATGTGTATCAACCTCCTGGCGCCCGTCTGCCCTTCAATCCCACCCATACGCCCCGACAATGGCTTGTTTATGAAGGGAAAGACCGGGCACCAGCCGTCAGTTGACGCTCGTCCCGGTGATGCCGTCCTCCTCCTGGCGGTCCGTCGTGCCCTCGCCGCTCGCCGGGGCGGTGAGGTGGTCCAGCACGTTCGTCAGACGCAGCATCCGCTCCAGGACGTCGGGCCGGTGGTCCAGGTGCAGTGTGGCGCCGACGGCGGCGGTACGGCGACGGACCACCAGCAGGGCGGTCAGGCCCGAGGAGTCGATCCAGGTCAGGTCGCGGAAGTCCAGGCGTACGTCGCTCGGCTCGGCCTGGTCGGCCGTCAGGTGCCGGGCGACCATGTCGGTCAGGCCGTCGCTCGTGTCGTAGTCGAGTTCGCCGGCCACCCGCACGGTGAGCGTGCCGGCCGTGCGGTAGACGGTGACGGTGAATTCGGTGGGGTGCAGGTTGGTCATGCCTTGGGGTGGGGGCCGGGGACAGGACGGGTGGGGCGGGCGGCCACGACGGCACTGCCTGCGTGGAGGAGGCCGAGGGTGCGGGGGAACTCGCGGAGCTGCCCGGCCAGGAGGTCCAGGCCGGTCGCCACGGAACGGGCGGGCACGTGCCTGGCTTCGAGGATCTCGGCCGTCCAGGTCAGGAACGCGGTGAAGATCCCGGGGTCGTCGACGTAGAGGGCGGTGGCCAGGAAGTCGACGATGTGGGCGAGGTCCTGCGCGGTGTGCTCGCGCTGGGCGTCGTCGTAGCCGCGCATGGCCGGGAAGCGGGTTTCGAGGTCGGCCAGAGTCTGTTTGACGAGGAGGGGCCGGGACTGGACCACCATCGTGTACTCCTGGTCGGCCAGGTGCGGCAGGTCGTCCGCCACCTGCCGGATCGCCGCCGGGCCGGGCCGGGCGAGACCCGTCTCCAGCACGGCGGCCGCGCCGCGGGCGTCGGCCGCCCACCCGTCGGCCCCGAGGAGGCGGGCGTGGCGGCCGTCCGCGCCGAAGGCCCGGCCGCCCGCCAGGACGGGTACGCCGACGGCCTGGCAGGCGGTGACGGCGACGTGGGCCGTCGGCAGGCGGGTGGGGACCGAGGCGGACAGCAGGACGGCGTCGGGGTCGGTCCCGTGCAGGTGGGCCACCAGATGCGGGGTGGGGATCCGGGCGCCGAGGTAGTCGACCCGCCAGCCGCGCAGCCGGAGCACCTCGGCGACGAGCCGGGCGGGGAAGGCGTGCCATTCGCCGTCGACGCAGCCGACCGTCACCCGGCCACGGTCGGGGGCGTGGCGTCCGGGTCCCGCGCGGCGGTGGGCGAGGGTGGCGACGACCCGCTCGCTGATGGCGGTCGCGGCGTGTTCCTGTGCCACGGTGATGCGGCCGGCGGCCCATTCGGCCCCGGCCTTCTCCTGAACGGGCGCGATCACCTCCAGGAGCAGCGTCTCCTCGTCCACACCGTCGGCCGCTGCCTTGTGCAGGATGTCGACGGCCGTGTACTCGTCGCCGTCGGCCACTGCCTGCCACAGCCGGTCCGGCAGATCGGCCGCCCCGGTGGGGTGCCTCACGTTCTCCTCCTGTTCTTGGCGCCCGCCCGTCCGTGCAGCACGGTCAGCGGGCCGGTTCGGGGGACGCTGATGGCGACGGCGGCCATGTCGTCGTGGCGGCCCCCGCCCAGCCACTCGGCGGCGAGCATCTGCACCCGTTCCACGACCGCTTCCGCCGGGAGGCCCGCGCATTCCGCCAGGGCCCGGCGCAGGCGGTGCTCGCCGAAGAACTCGTCGCCGAGCGGGCCGCCGCGCGCCTCGGTGATGCCGTCGGTGTAGAGCAGGCAGGTGTCTCCGGGCGCCAGCACCATCCGGACCGTGTGCGCCGTGACGGCGGGCAGCGCACCGACCAGGGTTCCGTGGGCGGGTACCTCCTCCACCGTGCCGTCGGCGCGGACGATCAGCGGCGGCAGGTGGCCGGCGCTGGTCAGCCGGAGCTGGGCCCGGCTGCCGCGACGGCGGACGGAGGCGAGGACCAGCGTGGCGAAGCGGGCGTGCCGGGAGGTGAGAAGCGCGCCGTTGAGCAGGTCGAGCACCCGCTGGTGGTCGTCGGTCAACGGCAGCAGCGCGTGCAGCGTGTTGCGGATCTTGCCGGTGAGCACGGCCGCGTCCAGGCCCTTGCCCGCGACGTCGCCGAGGACGACGAGGGTGTCCTGGGAGGGGTCGGAGCCGGGGTGGACGTCGTAGAAGTCCCCGCCGACCCGCTCGTGGTCCTTGGCCGCGCGGTAGCCGCCGGCGTACTCCACCCCGTGCACGCTGCTCAGCGGCGGAGGCAGCAACTCGCGCATCAGCGTGGCGGTGACGGTGGCCTGTTCGCCGTAGAGGCGGGCGGCGGAGAGGGCGGCGCCGGCGCGGGCGGCGAAGAGCCGGGCGAAGACCTCCTCGCCTTCGGTGAAGGACTGCTCCGTGCTGGAGCGCACGAGGATCAGGGCGCCGGCGGGTACGCCGTGACCGGGGAGCGGAGCGACGATCACGGAGCCGACCGGGCCGGCGAAGCCGTCCGGGGCGACCCAGTCGGGGATGTCGGCGGGGTTTATCCACCGGGCCGGTACCGGCGGGAAGCCCTGCAGGGCCTCGGTCAGGCCCGGTACGCCGGAGACGTCGACCAGCCGTGTGACCTGGGTGACGGGCCCGCCCCTGACCGCGTAGGTCAGGGGGTGGCGCCGCCCCTTCGGCGGGGCGACGAGGACCGCGGCGTCGGCGATGTGCTCCGCGGCCATGGAGGCGGTCACCTCCATGCAGCGCGGCACGTTCAGGGTGGACAGCAGCCTGCTGGAGACCTGCGAGAGGATCTCGGTGCGCGTCTGCGCGTCGGTCAGCGCGGCCTCGGCCAGGCGGCGGTCGGTGTCGTCGAGCAGCCACCACACCACGTCGCCGTCGCCGGCCGCCGTGGGGTGCGCCTCGAAGTGGCGTTCCCTGATGGGTCCGCTCAGCGGCTCGGCGCGCGCGCCGCGCAGCCCGTCGCTGATGCGCTGGTGAGCGTCGCAGAGCCAGGAGGGGACGTGCTCGTGCAGCCAGTCGCCGCTGGCGGCACCGGGGAGGAGTGTCCGGGCGGCCCCGTTGACGTCGACCAGACCGCCGTGGCGGTCGACGATGAGAACGGGACAGGGGGCCTCAGTCCACGTCGCGCCGACCGTGTGGCCGGCATCGGGCGGACGGGCGGAGGTACCGGGGGAAGAAGACACAAGCGGAGGCACGCACGTGCGCACCCCACCACCTTCCTGCCATGGGGAAATAGATGTCTTACGGCAACAGTCCCGCACCGGCGCCCACCGTCGCAACCCGCCCTGGAAAACCGCACCGGACCATCACATTCGTTCCGATGGCGGCCATGACGACGACATCCGGGCATGACGGCGGCGTTTCCGGGAAGGCGACCGGCAGTCGTGGCCGGGGTACGGCCGAGCACCGGGGGTGAGAGCATCCGCCTCGTGGAGGACGCAGACGGTCGTACGGCACGGTGGTGGGCGGCGTTGCGCCGGACGCCGGTGGCCGTCTGGAACGACGACGTGACCGACTGGGCCGCCGCGCTGACGTACTACGCGGTCCTGGCCCTGTTCCCGGTCCTGCTGGTGATCCTCTCGATCGTGGGTCTGACCGTCCCGACGGCCAAACCGGAGGTCATCGACCGCATGTCGCAGGCCGCCCCGGTCGCCTCCCGCGAGCTGCTGCGCAGCACGCTGCTGCAGATGGCCGGACAGCCGTCGACGGCATGGACGCTGATCTTCCTGGCGGGGTCGGGAGCGCTGTGGTCGGGCTCCAGCTACCTGAGTGTCTTCCGCCGGGCGTTGCACTCCATGCACCGCATCAGTGCGGACCGGCCGTTGTGGCGTACCGCTCCGCGGATCGTCGCCACGGCCCTCGTCCTGATCTCGCTGCTCCTGACGACCACCCTGGCGCTGTTCCTCACCGGCGGCCTGGCCCGGCGGCTGGGCCGGGCGCTGGACCTGGGCACCGGGCCGCAGGTCGCCTGGGACGCTCTGCGCTGGCCGCTCGTGGCCGTGGTCGCCGTGGCCCTGGTGCTGGTCCTCTACCGCTCGGGTCCGGCGCCCTCCCGCCCGGTGCGGAGGATGGCGCCGGGTGGCGCCCTGGCGGTGGTGCTCCTGCTGGTCGCCTCCCTCGGATTCGCCGTCTACACCTCGCACGTCACGACCTATCACCGGCTGTACGGTTCGCTGGCGGGTGTCGTGGTCTTCCTGGTCTGGCTGTGGCTGGCCAACCTGGCCCTCCTGGTCGGCGCCCAGTTCAACGCGGAGCTGGTGAAGCCCGCCCGGGGGAAAGGAGCCGATCGTCCCGCGTCCGCCGCTCGGCGCCCGTAGCCGCCGCCCGCCACGAGCAGGCCGCTCAGGCGTGCCTGCCGGTGCGGCCGGGTGGTCCCGTGCCGCAAACGCTGCTTGCCTTCCGACCGCTCGGGTACAGCGAGAGATTATGGGCTGTCCCCGCAGCACCCGGATCTTACGGAAAGTGATGTGTTCGTGACTCTTCCCGGCGGCGCCGACGATCGCGCTGAGGGCTCGGGTGACGAGCCCGGCGCCGGTGCGCGTGAGATCGCCGATGCCGTGGAGTGCCTTGCGAACCTGTGGTCCCTCGCCGCTCAGGAGGCGGCCGTACGGCTGTCCCTCCATCAGTTGCGGGCGCTCAGGGCCCTGGAGACGACACCGGAGCTGAACCTCACCGGCCTGGCGGAACGACTCGACATAGGGCTTCCCACGGCCAGCCGGCTGTGCGACCGGCTGGAGGCGGCCGGGATGCTGGAGCGCGCGCTGCACCCCCGCAACCGGCGTGAGGTGCAGCTGAGGCTCACGGGTCAGGGGCGCCGGGTGCTGGGAGACGTGGCCCGTCGGCGCGCCCAGGCCCTGGCCGGTGTGCTGGCCCGGATGGCGCCCGCGGAGCGCGCGGCGCTGGTCCGTGGCATGAAGGCCTTCCTCTCGGCACACGGCGAGACGCCGTTCCGGCCACCGGAGGCGCCGTAGGCCGGCGGACGGGACCGCCTCTCAGGTGGTTGCGGCGGGGCGGCCGTTCCAGTCGACGCAGACGACGGCGGCATCGGCGAGCAGGCCCTCGGAGCCGACGTGTTCGAGCAGCCCGGCGACGACCGCTCGTGCCGTCTCGTGCGGAGGTGTCTGCCGGGTCGCGCCCAGGATCTGGCGCAGGACGCTCTCGCCGAACACCTCTCCGGTCGCCGAGCGGGTGCCGTGCACGCCGGTGCTGATGGCGACCAGGCGGTCGCCCGCTTCGACATGGAACGTCTGCTCCTCGTAGAGGGTCTCCTCGAACATGCCGAGAGGCAGCTGGGCTTCGAGTTCGACGCGTTCGATCATGGTGCCGCGGAGGCGGTAGAGCTGTGGGGAACCGGCGTCCACGGCGTGCACCCTGCCGGTGGCGAGGTCGAAGTGCAGCAGGAGGGTCGAGGCGTACGACTTGCCTCCGTACTGTGAGTAGACGGCCTGGTCGGCGAGGCACGCCTGGTCCGCGAGGCCGATGCCGGCGCGGCGGGCGTTGCGCAGCGCGCCGACGGCGAGGGCGGTGAGCAGGGAGGCGTCGATGCCCTGGCCCATGCCGTCGGTCATGGTGAGGGTGAGGTGGTCGGCGCCGGTGGACCAGTCGAAGTTGTCGCCGCCGATGGCGTAGGCCGGCTCCAGGTGGGCGCCGATGACGTACTCGTCGCGTGCGCACCCCCGGCCCGGGAGGAGCTCCCACTGCATTTCGGCGGCGAGGGTGAGCCGACGGGTGCGGCGGGCCTGGAGGTACAGGTCGGTGTCCCGGCCGGCCGTGGCGACTTCGTGGGCCAGTGCGGTGGCGAAGTCGCCGAGCCGCAGGACCGTGCCCGGGTCGATGGAGGTGCCGGGTACGCGCACGCAGAGCACCCCGAGACGGTCGCCGCGGACGGTGATGGGCAGGTGGACCAGCTCGGTGGGCGGGTCGGCGATGACTTCGACCACCGGTTTCTGCGTGGTGAAGGCGGTACCGGCGGGACCGTCGTGCGCGGAGACCGGGTCGCCGGTGTGCGGCAGGTGGGTGACGGGTTGCAGCACGGTCAGGCCGTAGTCGGCGAGGAGGAGCGTCACCTCCCGCGCGCCGAAACGCTGCGCCAGCAGGCGGCCGGCGGTGGCGACCAGGGCGTGGGGCGGAGCCGCGCGCAGCTGGGCTTCCACGGACGGGACCGGTTCAGAGGCATTCACGGCGTCTCCATCCTCTTCCCTTGTGACCTCCACGCTATCGCGGTCGGGGGTGGCCTCCGGCAGGATCGGCGCAACGGTGGGCGCTCACCGCGTTCGGCCGCGGGCGAGCGGGCGGCGGACCTGCCGTCGCTGCCGGACGTGCGGCCGGCCGGCGGGCGGCCGCCACCGGTGTGCCCGGGCAGGAGTCGCGCCCCGGGAGGTTTCCGCACCGGCGTCATCCGGTCCCCGTCCGAGGGGTGGGCACGCCGGCCACCCAGGCGACGACGGTGACGACGGCGCCCTGCCCGGGCCGGGTGTCCAGAAGGAACTCGTCCACCAGCCGCCTTGCCCCGCCGAGGCCCAGTCCGAGACCGTACGCGCTGCTGTACCCGTCGGTCATCGCCAGTTCGACGTCTCCGATGCCGGGTCCGGTGTCGATGAAGCTCAGCCGCAGTCCCCGCCTCGGGCCGTCGGCGAGTGCGGTGATCTCGACCCGCCCTCCTCCGCCGTGGACCAGGGTGTTCCGGGCAAGCTCGCTGGCCGCGGTGACGAGTTTCGTCTGCTGGACGAGCCCGAACCCGAGCCCGGCCGCGAGCTGCCGCACCCGCCGGCGGACCCACGAGAGATCCGCGTCGGAGCCTATGGGCAGGCTGGTCGTCTCGGCGGGGCCGGAGGCCGTCATCCCGTACCCCCAGGGGGAGCGGGCCGACGATCCCGGGAGGCCAGGGGGGCGTCCCCCGGCGCCGGGAGCGGCGGAGGGGCCGAGCCACCCGGGAGGAAGGGGGTCATAGCGGTGCCGCGCCGTCCGCGCGTCGGGAGACCTCGATGCCCTGCCGGGCGAGCGCGTACGCCAGGGCGTCGGCCAGCGAGCTGCGGGTGAGCACCCCGCTCAGGTCGATGCCCAGGTGCACGATCGTCTGCGCGATGGCCGGGCGGATGCCGGAGACGATGCACTCGGCGCCCATCAGCCGAGCCGCGGCGACCGTCTTCATCAGGTGCTGCGCGACCAGCGAGTCGACGGTGGGTACGCCGGTGATGTCGAGGATCGCGTAACGGGCCCGCTGTTCCACGACGGCCTGGAGCAGCGACTCCATGACCACCTGGCTGCGGGCGCTGTCCAACGTGCCGATCAGGGGCACCGCTACGACGCCTTCCCACACGTTGATCACCGGGGTGGCCACTTCGAGCAGCTGCTGCCGCTGCCGGGCGATCAGCTCCTCGCCGGCCAGGACCGTCGTCTCCATGATCACCAGGCGCAGCGTGCCCATCAGGACGGTCAGCGCCAGCAGGGCTTCCCGCGCCTCGGGATGGGGCAGGTCCTCGGCGCGCAGCAGCCCGGCGGTCACCGTCCGCAGACGGGCGGCCTCGTTCGCGATCTCGGCCGGGCTGACGCCCCTGCGGGCACGCGAGGCGGCCATGCGTCCGAGCTGCTCGCGCGCCGGGTCGAACCCGGGAGCCGCGACGTTCTCCAGCCGGCCGCTCGACGCCACCTCGCCCAGCGCGTCCACGACGACCTTGCACGCCTCCACGGCCTCGTCACGCGAGACGGTGAAGACCGTCCGGAAAAAGGGCGCGTCCGCCCACCGCTGGGCGATCTGTTCGCGTCGGCGCTCCAGGAAGGCTGCCAGCTCCCGCGCTCCCGCCCCTTCCGCGGCCTGCTCCGACACCTGCATCGTTTCCTTCCGCGACAGGCCGCTGCGCCGAGACGGACGCAACCACGACAATTATTGCCTCATGACAAGTATGCGCGCTGCGGGAAGGGCCGAACGACACAGCATCGACACATCCGCCGTCGCGGACGCGACGGCCGGAACGACACGTCAGCGCCCGTGCCAGTCCAGGCACACCACCAGGGCGTCGTCGTCCGGGACGGACCGGCCCCGATGGCCGGTCAGCTCGCGCAGGATGGCGCGCGGGACCTCGGCGGCCGGCAGGAGCCGGGTGGACGTGATCGCCCGAGCCAGGGCGGCGTCCCCGTACGCCTCCCCCTTGGGCGAGGCGACCGCGTGCACGCCGTCACTGACGAAGACGAGCCGGTCGCCCGGCTCGACCTGGAAGTCCTGGGCCACGTAGTCGGTCTCCTCGAACATCCCCAGCGGAAGCTGCGCCTCGAACTCGACTCGCTCGACCACTCCCGCACGCAGCCGCAGCAACTGCGGGGAACCGGCGTCCACGACCTTCGCCCGGCCCGTCGCCAGCTCGAAGTCGAACATCAGCACGGAGAGGTAGCAGCGCCCCTGGTAGTGCGCGTACACCGCCTGATCGGCCAGGGCGGCCTGGTCGTCGATGGCGATACCGGCTCGCCGGGCGTTGCGCAGCGCGTTGATGGCCAGGTTGGTCAGCAGGGAGGCCTCTATGCCCTCCCCCATGCCGTTGGTGACGTAGAGCATGAGGTGGTCACGCGTGGCGGACCAGTCGAAGTTGTCACCGTAGATGGCGTACGCCGGCTCCAGCTGTGCACCGAGTTCGTACTCGGGGCGGGAGCAGGCGCGGCCGGGCAGGAGCTGCCACTGCATCTCGGCGGCCAGGGTCAGCCGGTCCTTGCGCCGCGCCCGCAGATACACGTCCGTGTCCCGCTCGGCGACCACGATCTCGTGCCCGAGCACCTCGGCGATGTCCGCGAGCTCGCCCAGAAGACCGGACGCGCCGTCCCCGTCCGGCAGGGTGACCGTCAGCACACCCAGCCGGTCCCCGCGCACGGTGACCGGCAGATGGAGGCGTACGGACTCCTCGTGGACCACTTCCACGAACGGCTCCTGGGCGCCGAAGGCACGGCCGGCGGCGCTGCCGTGCACCGGCAGGGGCTCGACTGCGCGGGACGGCGACAGCGGCTGCAGGACGGTGAGGCCGTAGTCGGCCAGGTACAACTCCACGCAGCGCGCGGCGTACTCCTCGGCCAGCACCCGGCGCACGGCGTCGAACAACTCGTGCGGGGCCGCCGTGCGCAGGGCGCGCTCGGCGGTCACAAATCTGTTCACGACGGTATATACACCAATCTTTCGACGGACACTCGGGCCTCGCCCAGGACGAGACCGCCCGGAGCCGAGTCGCGCCGATCGTCCGAACCATCTCCTGCCGTCCCGCACCTAGTACGCTGGCGGCCGTCCCAGTGCCTGCGAGAGTGTGACGGTGACTGTCTTCCGCCCCCGCCCGGAGCCCGCCGAGGTCGCACGCGTGACCCTGACGGCCGTGGAGTTGCTGGAAGTCCTCTGGGGCCGGGCCTCGACCGCGCCGGCCTCGCCGTCACAGATGCGCGTCCTGCTCATGCTGGAGCACCAGGACGGCATCAACCTGCGCACCCTCGCCGACTCCCTCGCCTCCACGCCTCCGTCCACCAGCCGGCTCTGCGACCGCCTGGTGGCCGCCGGCTTCGTCGAGCGAGCGGTCAGCCCGACCGACCGCCGCGAGGTGCGGCTGCACCTCAGCGGCCGCGGCCGCGCCTTCCTCGACGACCTGCGCGCCCGCCGGGAGCAGGAGTTGCAGGCGGTGCTGGAGCTGATGCCCCCCGCCAAGCGGACGGCGCTCCTGGAGGGGCTGGAAGCGTTCTGCGACACGGCGGCGCTGCAGATACACGACAACGCGCCGCACGCCGGAGACCAGACGGCCTGACCACCGGGCCGGGCCACCGGTCGCCCCCGCACCTGAGAGCGGGGACGGCCGACGCACGGAGCGACCTCCGTCCACCGGAACATTGCGGATCCTTCCCCGGTCGTCACGACTCCGACACTTTGTTGCCTCACGGCCATTGTTGTCAAACGGCAACTGTTGGGGCTGCGGGTCTCCCGCTCCGGGTACCCCGTCGCCCCCGGGACCTGCTGTGAGCGGCGTCTCGGAGGTGACCCCGAAGAGGGACGGTGACGGGCGGCGGGAGGTGGACGACCCTGGGAGGCACGGGTCTGCGGACCGGGAATACCCGATCGGGCGGCTCGTGCCCGCCGCCGAGAGGAGCCGGGGGCCCGACTGGTGGGCGGCGTGTGGATCAGGTGGTGCTGAGCATGCCTTCGCGCAGGCGGGCCAGCAGACGCGTGATCAGGCGGGAGACGTGCATCTGGGAGACGCCCAGGCGCTCGCCGATCTGGGCCTGGGTGAGTTCCTCCACGAACCGCCAGTGGATGATCTTCCGGTCGCGCTCGTCCAGCTCGGCGATCATCGGGGCGAGAGCGTGGAAGTCCTCCACCAGGCCCAGCGCCGCGTCCTCGTCGCCGATGAAGTCCGCCAGCGCCGCCTCGCCCTCCTCGCTGCCGCTGATCGCCGCGTCCAGGGAGGCCGACCTGTAGCCGTTGGAGGCCAGCTGGGCCTCGACGACCTCGTCCTCCGGAAGGCTCATCAGCTCGGACAGCTCCCGGGTCGTCGGCGTCCGGCCCAGACGGCTGCGCAGCTCCTCGTTGGCACGGGCCAGCTGGACCCGGGCCTCCTGCAGCCGCCGCGGCACGTGCACCGCCCAGGAGGTGTCCCGGAAGAACCGCTTGATCTCCCCGACGATGTAGGGGACCGCGAAGGAGGTGAACTCCACCTCGCGGGACAGCTCGAACCGGTCGATCGCCTTGATCAGCCCGATCATGCCGACCTGGACGATGTCCTCCATCTCCTCCGGCCCACGGCTGCGGAACCGGCCGGCCGCGTAGCGGACCAGCGACATGTTCATCTCGATCAGCGTGTTCCGCGCGCACTGGTACTCGGGCGTGCCCTCCTCCAGCACCGCCAGCCGGTCGAAGAACAGCCGCGACAGCTCCCGCGCGTCCTTCGGAGCGACCTGGGAAGGATCCGCGATCTCCGGCACGTCCACCGTACGGTCAGTGGTCTGCACGGTCGTCGTCGCCATCATGCGCCCCTCCCAGTCGATCAGTGCTGTCTGCGCCGGCCCTTTGTCCGGCAAGCCCGCGTCTACCCCGGCCGCCCGCCGTCACGCCTCGAACTTTTTCAGTTTCCACCCGGCTCTCCGTGACTCCGTACGATTTCCTTCACCTGGGCCACGACGAAGCCCCAGCACTGTTCGACGGACCGCTTGGCCGGAACCCGCGCGATCCGGCATCGGCCTTCGCGCCCGGCAGCACCCCGCCGATCCCCCGCTCGGCGCCCTGCGAGAGCTTCGGGGACGCGTCAGACGTGCTCGTGCGCGGCCTCGTCGGCGAACTCCGCGGGGTGGAAGCCGCCGCTGGCCGGAGGCTACGGTGCGGCCTCGTCCGGTGACAGGTAGGACCAGAAGAGGCCGTCCGGGTCGTACCGCGTCCTCACGTTCCGCAGGCGCTGCCAGTCGTCCGCGGTGAAGGAGCGGCGGGCACGGGACGACGCCGCGGTGAGGTCCGCCTCGGCGATGTAGTGGCCCGTGCCGAGGGGTTCCACCCTGTGCATCGCCTCCCGCAGCCAGCCGGTGTTGGCGGCGTCCTGACGAGGGTCGTCCCAGACGGCGTAGGGAACGACGTAGCTCTGCCCGAGCACCGAGAAGGCCATGTCCGGCGGCGGCCGGCCCGCCGGCGAGAACGGTGCGAGGACCAGCGCTCTGTCCGAAGGAGCCGTGTCCAGGGCCTCCGCGAGCTCGCCGAGCAGAGCGGGGAAGCCGGCGTCCGACCACAGGGTGTCCGCCGCATAGCGGAATCGCGCAGGCCACAGTGCGGCGGAGGAGTCGTACAGGGCCTCGAACGTCATCGGCTCGTCCAGCCGGCGGGAGAGGGCGAGGCGGCGCAGGGGACAGTCGCGCAGTGGCAGGAGGAACTCGCCCGCCTCCTGTCGCGACGCGCCGAAGGCGGTACCGGTGACGGTCACCGCTCTGGTGCCGGGCTCCGTTCCGGGGCGCACCGTGCCGAGGGAGAGACTCGCCTCCACGGCCGGCGGGAGCCCTGCGGCCACTTCGGTGGCCCAGTGCGCCACCTCGGTGACGTGCGCGAGGGGGAAGGTCCAGACGGTGCTCGTGATCGCGCCGGGGCGGGGATACAGCCTGAGGCGGAAGGCGGTGACCGCGGCGAAGAAGCCGGGACCCGCTCCCCGGGCCGCCCAGAACAGGTCCCTGTGCTCGCTCTCGCTGCAGGTGACCGGTTCCCCGTCCGCGGTCACGGCCTCTATCCGCTCGACACCGGCGCAGGCCGGCCCGCAGGCCGGCGAGTTCCAGCCGAGCCCTCCGCTCAGGAGGTATCCGCCGACGGCGACGGAACCGCAGTGGCCCGTGGGGAACGCGAGTCCGTGGCGGCCGAGTTCGGAGGTGAGCTGCACGCCCGTGACGCCGGGCTGCACCGTCGCCGTCGCCGAGTCGGGGTCGACGGAGCAGTTGCGCAGCCCGGACAGGTCGATGAGCATGCCCCCGTCGCGCAGGGGCGACCCGCACCAGCTGTGTCCCCCGGACCGTACGGCGACCTGGAGGCGCCGGGACCGGGCCAGGCGCACCGCTTCCACGACATCACCGGCCGACGCCGCGCGCACGATGACGTCCGGGAACCGCGCCGGTGTGAGCTCGTTCCACACGACGCCCCTGCGGATGTCTTCGTAACCGGCGTCGTCCCGCCGTACCGACACGTCCCCGAGACCGCGCTCGTCCGTGTAGCGGCTCATCCTGTCCTCCTTGCCCCGGCACCCGCGGTCTGCGCGCTCTCGACGGAGGAGTTGCGGAGACCGTCGTGGTACACGACGCTGAAAGGAGGTCGCTGTTTCAGTGACGAGTCATGGCGGTTCGAGCCGTATCAGCTTACCGCGCAGCCCGCAGGGAAACGACTCGTGGCCGGCCGGCAGGGATTGCCGCAGACACCATGAAATGCTTCGTCATGAGAAAGGTCGGCGAGGTCGCCGTCCTCGACAAACGCGTTCCGGAACCCGGACCGAATGAGGCCGTGGTGCGTACGACCTCCGCGATGCTCTGCAGTTCCGACGTCCATACGGTGCGGGGAGCGATCCCGGTCGCCTCCGATGTCACGCTGGGACACGAGGCCGTGGGCACCATCCACGCGCTCGGCTCCGCAGTGGAAGGCCTCGCCGAAGGTGAGCGCGTGGCGGTGGGCGGAGTCACGCCCTGTTTCCGGTGCGAATTCTGTCAGCGCGGTCTGTCCTCGCAGTGCGGAGGCAGAATGATGGGCGGCGCCAGGTTCACCGTGCAGCGGGACGGCAACCTGGCGGAATACTTCCTGGTGAACGACGCACAGGCGAATCTCGCCCCGATTCCCGAGGCGCTCTCCGACCACCAGGCCTTGTACGCGACCGACATGTTGTCGACCGGATTCGTCGCCGCCGAACACGCGGAACTCGACTTCGGTCAGACCGTCGCCGTCTTCGCGCAGGGAGCAGTGGGCCTGTCGGCCACCATCGGCTGCCGACTGCGCGGCGCCGGGTTCGTCATCGCCGTCGAATCCCGGCCCGAACGACAGGAGCTGGCCCGTCACTTCGGCGCCGACGTGATCGTCGACCACACGCGCTGCGATCCCGTCGAGCACATCCTTGAACTGACGGACGGGCAGGGTGTGGACGCGGCCATCGAGGCACTGGGCACACCAGGCACCTGGGAGGCGACGTTCCGCGTCACCAAGCCGGGCGGCCGCATCTCCAATGTCGGCTACCACGGCGAAGTGCCTGAACCGCTGAAGATCCCGCTGGAGCCCTTCGGATACGGGATGTCGGACAAGCATGTCCACGGCGGGCTGAACCGAGGGGGCAGGGAACGCTTGAGGCGGATCTTCCGGCTGATGGAGCAGGGCAGGGTGGATCCCACCCCCATGACGACCCACGCGTTCGGCTTCGACGAGGTCGAAAGGGCCTTTCGGATGATGGAAGCCGGCGCCGACGGCATCATCAAGCCGCTGATTCATTTCGGCGGTTGACGGTACGTTCGTCCAGGGCGGTGATCTCAGACGGAACGTCAGACGGAATGTCAGACGGTGAGACCGAAAACCAGGAGGAGCGCGGCGTAACACACCGTCACGACCGCCGCGCCCCTCACATCGGTGCGGCGTGAACGCGGTCGGTCGGGTGCCAGCCAGAAGGCCAGAGCGCGATTGACGACTGGCATCAGAACCCAGGTCAGAATCGAAACACTCAGCACGTTCGAAATGAAGAGGCCGAGGTACCCGGCGACGCCGAGCTGCGTGAGGACGCGCCCCACGGTGAGGTTGAGCACCATGACGGTGGGGTAGAGCGCGAGGAGAACGGACATGGCCTGCTTCCATCTGGGCGGGACACCCGCCTCCTCCCCTTCGCCGAAGCGGAACCATCCGCTGAAGGCTGACGCGATTTTGCGCACGTCGTAGTCGGCGAAGTATTCGCGCCCCTCGTCCAGCAGTTTTCCGCGCACGTCCGACTGCAGCCACTGGTCGAGGTGTTCGCGGGTGTCGAACCGGAACACAACGACCCAGCGGTCCTGGATGCCCTCGACGGGTGTGAAGAGTTCGGACCCCATGAAACCCGGGTGCTTCTGCTGGGCCCGCAGGACCTTGCCCTGCCAGCGCTCGAAGTCCTGCTCGCGGCCCCGCCGCACCGTGTGGGAGACGACGGCCGTCACGGCCTCCTGAGCAGAGTGCCCTCCGTGCAGAATTTCCTGGGAGGGCTCCCCCTCGAACAAGTCGCCGCCGTCATCGAGGAGTTTCCGGCGCGGAGCCGATCCGAGCCAGGCACTCAACCGGTCGAGGTCCGAGAAGCGGAACACCACCACCCACTGGTTGTCCTCGGGGGAGTCGGGCGGGTACAGCTCCGTTCCCTCGAAGCCGTCGAAGGCCTGTACGGCCCGGTTCACCCGCTCCTGCCAGCGCTTGTAGTCCTCCTCGCGACCGGGGACGACCTTCTGCGAGGTCACCACGGTTGCTCCGGCCTCACCGCGACCGCGGTTGGCGCTGACACTCATACGGAGTAGCGTAGGCACAAAAGGACTTACAGGACAAATGCCTAAAGAACCATCAAGCTACGGATTCCCTTGTCATCGATTGTCATCGACGGGGAATGCCTGATCCGGTGCGGAGTGGAGGTCGCCGTGGGTCACAAAGAGTTCATGGCGGAAGCGGTACGGCTGGCCACGGAGTCGGTGGAGCGGGGCTGGGGCGGCCCGTTCGGCGCCGTGCTCACCCGGGACGGCGAGATCATCGCCCGCGGCCAGAACCGTGTCCTCCTGACCGGCGACCCGACCGCGCATGCCGAGGTGGAGACCATCCGCAAGGCGTCCCAGCTCCTCAACCCCGAGGCGCCCACCATCTCGGAAGAGCACCAGAACGAGGGCACGCTGGAATACGTCCCGCGCCCCGACGGCTCCCCCGACCCGGTCCCGGAGCGGGCCCGGATGTTCCAGGGCTGTTCGATCTACATCAGTGGCGCACCGTGCCCCATGTGCATGAGCGCCATCTACTGGTCGCGCATCGACAACGTCTACTTCAGCTGCGACCTGGACGCGACACGGAAGATCGGCTTCGACGACGCCTTCCAGTACGAGGACTTCCAGAAACCTTTGGACCAGCGCCGGATCCACATCGAGCAGATCTACCCGGAACTGGGCGCACACGCCTACGAAGCCTGGGAGGCGAAGCCGGACCGGCACGCCTACTGATTGTCACCGGTTCCCGTAGTCCTCCACCAGGTTGCCGATGAGCGAGAGCAGGGCATCGGCGCGGTGCCGGTCCTCGCGCTGGGCGCGCAGGGCTTCGTCGGCGGCCCGCAGGCGGAACAGGGCGGCCGGGTCTCCGTCTTCCACGTCGTGGATCACCGGCTCGGTGACCAGATCCAGGCACTCGGTGAGCAGCCGTCGAGTGGCGTCGGACGGCGGGGCGGTGTCGGGTGGGCCGAACGCGGTGGTCAGGTAGCGCGCGGGATCCGTGAGGCTCCATCCGACGGCGGCGCCGTGCTGGACCAGGAGCGCCACGTCGGGGGCGATGCCGATGCGGGCCTCCAGCGGCTCGTCCAGTACGCCGAGATCGCGCAGACAGGTCAGCACGGCATCCCCGGGTGCGCGGCACAGTACCGCGCACATCTCGTGCCGGAAGTCCCGGACCTGGTCCGCCCGCAGCCCGCCCGGGCGGAGCGCGGGCATGACGCGAAGGCGGGCGGAGGTCTCGGTGCACGCCGACACGTACGGCATGCGGAACTCCACCCCGACCAGCTTCCGGCTGCCGGCGTCGAACCGGAGGACGTCGGGGGCGTCCCACAGCCATTCCTGGCTGCCGAAGGTGGCCACGAGGAACCGCTCACGTTCCTTCACGTCCGCGTAGGGCCCGATGTCCACAGAGCCACCCGCGAAGCGGGGGGTGACGGGCAGCGGCTCGTCCGTCACCGTCGCGGACCAGTCACCGTCGAAGGTCAGTTTCATGGTCGGTCCCGCCTCATCTGATCTGTACACCCCTGGAGAACTGTCGGATTGTCCGGCGGACCGCGAGTCGTCCGGTCACTGACGGCCTACGACCACTGACCTCGGAATCAGTCATCTGGGCGCTCCGCCCGGGGCGATCAGCCCCGTCTCGTAGGCGAAGACGACGGCCTGGACTCGGTCGCGCAGGTCCAGCTTCGACAGGATGCGGCCGACGTGGCTCTTGACCGTGGTCGGGCTGAGGAACAGCCGTGAGGCGAGTTCGGCATTACTGAGGCCCGTCGCGAGCAGGCGGAGCACCTCGAGCTCGCGCGGGGTCAGGCCGGACGGATCGCGGTGCGGGGCGATGGTGTGCGGTTCGTCGTGACGGGCGAAGCGCTCGATCAGCCGACGAGTGATCGTGGGCGCGAGGAGGGCGTCGCCGGTCTGCACAAGGCGTAAGGCGGAGACCAGATGTTCGGGGGTGACGTCCTTGAGCAGGAAGCCGCTGGCACCGGCCGTGAGCGCGGCGTAGACGTAGTGGTCGAGGTCGTATGTGGTGAGGATGATGACCCGCGTTCCGGCCGGGCCGGCGTCGCCGATGATGCGCCTGGTGGCCTCGATGCCGTCCATCTCCGGCATCCGGATGTCCATGAGGACGACGTCGGGCCGCGTACGGCGAACCGCTGCGACAGCCTCGGCCCCGTCGGCGGCCTCGGCCGTCACTTCGATGCCGTCCGCGGCCAGGATCATCTTGAAACCGGTGCGTACGAGGGCTTGATCGTCGGCGATGACGGCGCGCAGAGGTGGCCTGTCCGCGGTCATACCGCGCTCCGTGGGATGCGGGCCGTCACCCGGTAGCCGTCGGTCGGCGTCGGCCCGGCCGTCAGCTCGCCCCCGTAGACGGCCAACCGCTCGCGCAGCCCCATGTGGCCACGGCCGTTGCTGCGCACCGGCGGGGAATCCTTGGCGCCACCGGTGTCCGTGATCTCGATCTCCAGACAGGCGTCGGTGTACCCAATGGCGACGGACGCCTGCGCGCCACGCGCATGTTTGATCGTGTTGGTCAGCGCCTCCTGTACGACGCGATACGCCGCGAGGTCCACCCCCGGTGGCAGCGGCTCCGGGGGCAGCGACACCCTGACGCTGACGGGCGTACCGGCGGCGCGTACTCGTGCGACGAGCGCGTCGAGCTGTGCGAGCCCCGGCTGGGGCTCCAGGCCGTCGGGCCTGTCCTGGTCCGGGGCGGCCAGCAGGCCCATCACGTGGCGGAGTTCGGCCATGGCGGCCCGACCGCCCGACTCGACGGCCAGCAGTGCCTCCTTCGACTGCTCGGGTGCCATGTCCATCACCTTGCGGGCCGCGCCGGCCTGGATCACCATCACGCTCACATTGTGGGTCACGACGTCGTGCAGTTCGGCGGCAATGCGGGCACGCTCCTCCGCGACGGCGCGGCGCGTGGCCTCCTCCTGAGCAGCATGCAGATCTGCCACCCGGTCCCGGCTGGACGCCAGCCGCAGTTGCAGAAAGCGGACGAGACTGGCCAGCATCCCTGCCACCAGGAGCACGAATCCCGGGCTGGACCATCCGGGGAGCACGGGGTCAGCGTTGCGGAAAGCGAAACCGGACAGCGCGGCGGCGATCACCAGGACGGCGATCGCCGCTATGCGGTAACGGCTGTACACGACGGCGCTGTAGGCGCCGACGACACAGGCCAGGACGGTGATCCAGGAGGCGGAGCTGCCGATGGCCAGTGCTGCGCCCAGCACCACTACGAACAAGGTCAGCGGATACCGGCGCCGGGCCGCCAGCGGCAGCGTCGACAGGACTACCAGGGCCCAGGGCACGGAGGAGGGTTCGCCCTCCACGTGTACCCGACCAGAGCCGGGCGGTGAGGGCGGGGCCGGGACGTCGGTGCCGACGCCCACCGTAGGGGGGTTGATGTTCACCGGCCCGTCGCCGGGATGGCGCACCGCCACGAACAGGCCGGTGATGGTCAGTACGAACGCCAGCACCACGTCGGCGCGCACCGCTCGCCGGGACGGCGGAGCGGACTGCGCCTCCGGGCGCAGCGCGTCGACGAGTTGCTGATGCCGGCTACGCCGGTCTTCCGTCTCCATCCGTGCATTGTGCTGCGCTCTCCACCCGGCCCGCGTCCGCCTGTCCGGCCGGGGCATTGCCCCAGAGGCCTACTTCTCAGGTATGACTCCGCGACCGAACCCTCCGCGGGAAGGACCTGATGTTGGTTCCGCGGCCGACGCGCCCCGTACGCGGCCCCCCTAGGTTCGCAGGACCGGCAACGGCATGTGCCTCTCGCGACCGCAAGGACGGACAACTGGTATGCATCAAGTGATCGAACTGGAGGGTGCGGCGAAGCGCTACGAAAGCGCTGGCCCGTCGGCACTCGGACCGCTCACGCTCAGCGTCGCCAAGGGTGAGGCCCTTGCCGTCACAGGCCCTTCCGGCAGCGGCAAGTCCACGCTGCTGAACCTCGTCGCCGGCCTGGACAAGCCGACCGATGGCGCTGTAGTCGTGGCCGGGCGACGGATCGACCGGTTGAGCGAGCACGCTCTCGCCAAGTTCCGTCGCGAGCACATCGGCATGGCCTTCCAGTTCTTCAACCTTCTCGACGACCTCACCGTCACCGACAACATCCAGCTCCCGGCCCAGCTGACCGGGACCAGTCGGCGCAAGGCCGCGGCCCGCGCGGGTGAGCTCATGGAGATGCTGGGCATCCAGAAGCATGCCCGCGCCTACCCGGGCCGCCTGTCCGGAGGTGAACGCCAACGGGTCGCGGTCGCCCGGGCCTTGGTCAACCGGCCCGCGCTGCTGCTCGCCGACGAGCCCACCGGTGCGCTCGACACCGCATCGGGCCACGACGTCCGCAATCTGCTGATGGATCTGCATCGCGCTGGGCAGACCATCGTGCTGGTGACGCACGACCTGACGCTGGCGGAGGCATGCGCGAGCCGCACTGTTCACCTGATCGACGGTCACGTCGCCGTCGACTCCTCTGCACGAGCTGTGCGATGAGCCTGTTCGGTACGGGCGCGATGAGCCGGGTCGTACGCTCCGGGGTCGGCCGGCGGCGGGTGCAGACAGTGGTGATCGCCCTGGCCACGATGATGGCCGTGGCCTCGGCGGTGGTCGCCGGGTCGCTGATGGTCGCCGCAGCCGCGCCCTTCGACCACGCCTTCGAAAAGCAGCAGGGTGCGCACATCACCGCCCAGCTCGATCCGGCCGAGGTGAGTGCGGCGCAGCTGGCAGCGACCGGAAAGCCGGCCGGCGTCACGGCAAGTTCGGGGCCGTACCCGTCCACGGTGTTCCGCCCGGTGGATCAGGCGGGCTTCCGACTGCCGACGCTGACCCTGGTCGGGCGGTCCGGTCCGGACGGCGACGTGGACCGCGTGGAGCTGAAGTCCGGTCGGTGGGCACAGAAGCCGGGCGAGATCGTGCTCGCCGCGTCGTTCGAGGGTCCCACCATCGGGATCGGCGCCACCTTGAAGGCTTCGGACACCATGAACGCCCCCACCCTTTCGATCGTCGGCTTCGCCGTGTCGGCCAGCAGGACCGCCGACTCCTGGGCGACTCCCGCGCAGGTCGACACGCTGGCGTCGGAGGGCAGCCCGCTCACGAGTCAGATGCTCTACCGTTTCGACTCCGCGAGCACGAAGGAACAGATCCTCGCCGACCGGAAGAAGCTTGCCGCCGCCGTGGGGTCCAAGGCGCTGCTGGGTACCCAGTCCTGGCTGGACACCAAACGCGCCGCTGATCAGGGTGCGGCGGCGACCGTCCCGTTCGTGACGGCTCTCGGCATGCTCGGCATCGTAATGTCGGTGATCATCGTCTGCAGTGTGATCAGTGGTGCGGTCGGCACCAGCCTGCGCAGAATCGGCATTCTCAAGGCCATCGGCTTCACCCCACGCGAGGTCGTACGCGCCTACGTGGCCCAGGCGCTGGTTCCGGCCGGTGCCGGCATCGCCCTGGGGGTCGTTCTGGGAAACCTCCTGGCGGTGCCGCTGCTCTCGGACACCGAGGCGGTACACGGCGGTGTCTCGCTTTCGGTGGCCTGGTGGGTGGATGTCGTGGTGCCGGCCGCCGCCCTGGTCATCGTGGGGCTTGCGGCGCTGATTCCCGCCCTGCGGGCCGGAAGACTGCGTACGGTCGAAGCCATCGCGGTCGGCCGGTCGCCACGTACGGGGCGCGGCCAGTGGGCGCACCGGGCGATGGCACTGCTGCCGCTGCCGCGACCGGTGACCTACGGCCTCGCCACCCCCTTCACGCATCCGGTCCGCACGCTCGCAATGCTGCTCGCGGTGGCGTTCGGTACGGCCGCGGCAACCTTCGCAGTAGGGCTGACCTCTTCCCTTACTGCGGTCGGCACCTCGCAGGACCCCGAGAGCCGTGCCGCGGTCACGGTCACGACCACCAGGCCGAACAACGCCGCTCCCCCTCCGCCTCCTCCTGCGGGGGGCAGCGTGGCAGGCACGCCCCCCGTAGGCGGCAGCGTGGCAAGCAGGTCCGGACTCAGGGTTGCCGACCCGGCGAAGGTGCGGTCTGCCATCACGTCGCAGGCGGGCACGGAGTCGTACTACGGCAAGACCCAGGCCGAGGTCGCCGTGGCCGGGATCTCCGGTTCGGTTCAGGCCAGCCTCTACGAGGGCCGTTCGCGCTCCGGCAGCTACGAGATGATTTCCGGGCATTGGATCACCGGTACGGGGCAGGTCGTGGTGCCCACGCGTTTCCTGGAAAGGAGCAGCACCAAGATCGGTGACACGGTGCGGGTGACCTACGAGAAGGAGACCGCGAACCTGCGGATTGTCGGCGAGTCCTTCGACACCTCGGGCAGCGAGCTGGAGATTCACGCGGACATGGCCAACTTCGCGTCTGCCGTGCCCAGTTCCTTCCTCGTCGAGGTGAAGTCCGGCGTCTTGGCCGACGAGTACGCCCAGAAGGTCGCCGCGGTCGTACAGCCGCTGGGCGGCGACGCCATGGCCAACGCCCCCTCGGGGCAGGAGGGCGTCCTCCTCATCATGTCCTCGATGGCGGTGCTGCTCACCCTGATGCTGGTCTTTGTGGCCGGCCTCGGCGTACTCAACTCCGTGGTCCTGGACACCCGGGAACGCATCCACGACCTGGGCGTCTGCAAGGCGATCGGCATGTCGCCGCGGCAGACCATGAGCCTCGTGCTCGCCTCGGTGACCGCGATCGGCGTGATCGGCGGGCTGATCGGCGTGCCGGCCGGGTACGCACTGCACAGCCTTGTCATGCCGGTGATGGGGCGTGCCGTGGGCACCAGTCTGCCGTCGCCGGTCCTCGATGTGTACGAGCCTGTTGAGCTGCTCCTGCTGGGGCTGGGCGGGGTCGTGATCGCGGTGCTGGGCGCGCTGATCCCGGCCGGCTGGGCGGCCAGGGCGCGTACGGCCATGGCGCTGCGCACCGAGTAGCGTCCGGCGGAGCGCGACCTTGGCTGGACGGTGTCAGCGGCCCTTGTCGGCAGGCTCCAGGATCGTCACGCACTCCACATGATGCGTCATCGGAAAAATGTCGGCCTTGAGCGAGTCGCGGAAAACTGCAAGTCAGAGCCAATTTCTCGGCTCGCTGTCCCACGTGCGGGCACCCAGAGCGTCAAACGAGCGTCATGACCACCAGTCCGCCCCTCCTCTTCGGACGGAACAGGCTGCCACGACCAGCTCCCCGACACGAGCCCTCTCCCGCTCGCTGGCATTGCGGCCCCAGAGCGGGCCCCTGACCCAGGGTGTGCGCAGCAGCGGCCGTCGCAACGCGGAGCATCCCGGGCGGCTTCACGTACGGTGGCTGTCGGCCGGACCTCGTCGCCGCTGTCGACCCGGACGCCGCGTCGACCGACCGGATTACCGGTCCTTCTCGGCCTGCCCCGGCTTCGCGGTGAGCATCTGTGTGGTGGCCAGATGGCGGTAGAGGGCATCGGTCTTCATGAGTTCGGCGTGGGTGCCGACGGCCTGGACCCGACCCGCCTTCATGATGACAATGCGGTCGGCAGTGGTGACGGTGGACAGCCGGTGCGCCACGACCAACACGGTGGTGGTGCGGGCCGCTTCCATCACGGTCTCGCGCAGTGCCGCCTCATTGTCGGCGTCCAGCTGTGACGTCGCCTCGTCCAGGAGGAGCAGCCGGGGGCGGCGCAACAGGGCGCGGGCGATAGCCACGCGCTGGCGTTCCCCTCCGGAGAGTCGGCTGCCCCGGTGGCCGACCAGGGTGTCCAGTCCCTGAGGAAGGCGGGCGACGAGCGATTCCAGCCGGGTGCGGCGCAAGGCCTCGTGCAGTTCCTCGTCCGGGGTGTCCTCGACGCCCAGGGTGAGGTTGTGGCGCAGGGTACCGGACAGTACGGGTGCGTCCTGCTCCACGTAACTGATGGCCGCGCGCAGATCGGCCAGTGGCCAGCGTTGCAGGTCCCGACCGTCGAGGAGAATGCGCCCGGTGTCAGGGACGTAGAAACGTTCGATCAGAGAGAAGAGGGTGGTCTTGCCCGCGCCGGAGGGGCCCACGAGGGCGGTCACTCCTCCGGCCGGCACGGTGAAGGACACCTGGTGGTGCACGGCGGGAAGTCGGGGATGGTAGCGGAAGCCCACGTCCTCGAAGCGCACCGTCGCCGGCGGCTGCTGCGGTCGCTGTGCGGTCCTGGTGGTGCTCGCCAGCGACGCGTCGGCGGCGGTCTCCGTGTCCATGTGCTGGACCGCCTCGATCCGCAGGGCTGCCGCGCCGCCGATCTGGAACTGCCCCACGGCGTCGACGAGCCGGCTGATCTGCGGTGCCAACGCGAACAGGTACAGCAGGAACGCGACCAGGGTGGACACGTCGATCGCCCCAGAGGCGACCCGGGCACCGCCCACACCGAGCACCGCCAGGAAGGCCGTCTGCCCCGCTACAGCGGAGGCGGCCGCCGACAAGGCCTGCCAGCCTGCAGCGCGTACGCCGGTGCGGCGGGCGTCCTGGGCCATCCGCTCCAGCACCTGCGTCTCGTGCTGCTCCGCCCCGGCGGCCTTCACCGCGCGCACCGCCCCGAGGGACCGCTCCAGGACTGCGCCGATCTCACCGACCGACTCCTGTGCCTGCCGGGTGGCACGTCCGATGGCGGGCGCCGCGGCCGCTACCACCGCCCCCAGGAGCGCGATGACCAGGAGCGTGACGGACAGCAGGACCACGTCCAGCAGACCCATCAGCACCACCGTCATGACCAGGACGACGGCACCGGTGACGGCGGGCGCGGTGGACTGGATGGCGGCTTGGCGCAGCAGCATGGTGTCGGAGGTGGCGCGGGTGATCAGGTCGCCCGGTTCGTGCCGGTCCAGTTCGGGCACGGTCAGCCGGAGCAGGCGCCTGGTGATCCGACGCCGGGCGGAACACACGACGTCCTCGGCGGTGCGGTGCAGGACATACTGGCCCAGCGCGCAGAGCACGGAAGTGCCGACGAGGAGGGCGGCCAGGACCAGGACCGGTGTGACGGTCGTGCGTCCGGTCTCCAGGGTCTCGATCAGCCGCTTGGCAGCCAGGGGCTGCGCCAACCCGAGGGTGCTGCCGGCCAGTCCGAGCAGCGCCCCGGCCAGACCCGCCCGGCGGTGGGGCCGCAGCGAGGCGGCCAGGGCCCGGTAGCCGGAGGTGGGTGTGCGGTCATCGGTGGAGCGGGCAGCGGCTCCGGGCGGGGCGACGGCCATTGGCACGCCGTCGCCGCCGTCCGCCGCGGTGGCCAAGTCGGTCTGGGGTGTGGGCCGGGCGGTGACGGGCGGGTGTGCGGCCATGGTCAGTCGACCGCGAAGAAGCGCTGGAAATATTCCGCGGGGCAGTCCTCGCCGACCGGTTCGGACTCCGCCTCCACCCAGGCGTGCGCCGCGAACGGCGGCTGCTTGCGCACGCCGACGCACCAGGTCGGCCACTGACCGCGCATCCGGCACAGCAGGACGGTCGCCAGCGATCTGGTCAGGCACCCCTTGCGGCCGCCGGCGGTCAGGCTCACGGCCAGGACGGTGTCGAGAGCTGCCGCGGTCTGTGCCGCGGAGGCCGGACGGGCGCCACGGCGCACCTGGCGCAGCACGGCGCGTATCCGGGCGGGCGGCAACATGGCCAGCAGGCGGGCACACCACGCGGCGAGACGGGCCGCCCACCGGGTGGGCAACGGTACGGAACGAGGCCGGTAAGGGATCGCTTCGGGCGTCGACATGGCCATTCCTTTCTGCGCGTTCGAACCCCAGGTGCCGGGGGCTGCGGCTTCTCAAGTCGCGGGCCGTTCGCTCGTCGGTCGCCGTCGACGGCGACCGGCCGTTCCGCTCGTCAGTCGCCGTTGATGAGCCCAGCCGACCGCAGCTCCGTGAGGATGCGGTCGACGTCCTGCTGGGCAAGGTCGCCGCCGACGTGGTACCGCTCGGTGAGGGCGTGCACCGCCTCGTCCGGGCCGCGGCCTGCCAGCAGGGTTTCCAGGACCAAGGCAGCGGTGGGGTTGAGGGTCCAGTACTCGCCGCTCTTCTCGTCCAGCAGGGCGAGGCCGTATTCGGTCTCGGCCATCAGGACGCCGCCGCGCAGCGTCACGTTGGTCGCGTTCATCGCGAAGACCTTCCAGACAGGGGACTTCTGGGATCGTGGGGTGTGCACGGGGATGCCGGCCGGTGGTGGTGTCGGGTGCGTCGAAGGGTCCCTGGCCGGTACCGCGTCGCAGCCGGCGTGTCAGCCGTCCAGGTGGTGGGGCAGCGTCTCGCGTGTGCGCAGCCACACCTCACAGCCGACGGTCGGGTGAAGCAGTACGTTCTCCAACTCGGCCGACACCGGTCCGGAGCACCAGGTGCGCCACACGTCGGCGTCGATCAGGCCGTACTTGGCCAGCCGGGAGTCCTCACACAGGGCCAGCAGGGCCTCGCGGTGGCGCCGCAGCCCAACCTCCTCCTCCATCGTGGCATTGGCCTTGGTGGCGCGGGTGCGGCTGGCCTCGGGGACGACGCCGCGCATGGCTTCCACGATCAGCGGCTTGTACTGCCACGGAGTCACGCGTTCCGTCGGCCGCACCGCCAGTCCGGTCTCGATGACACGGTCGTCGTAGAAGGGGGAGGCGAAGAGCAGGCCGCTCGGGTGCGTCATCTGGTTCAGGTGTCGCGCGAACCGCGACACCGTCTGCATGGTGGCGAGTTCACGGTGCTCTCCGTGGCCGGGGCCCAGTGGCTGCGCCACCGCGGCCTCCTGCCGGATGAGGGTGCGTACGGCGTCGACGGCGTCCGCGGTGGCCCAGGGTGGCATCCTGGCGGGCGCGCACCACTGGAACAGCGGCTCCTCCAGGGAGGGTAACGGGCTGGTGAGGTCCGTGGCGATCTGGCCCAGCCACACCCCGTAGGGACGCCTGTCCAGTAACTGACGTAGGGCTTCCCGCCGTGACCATCGGTACTTGGCCAGGTATCCGCGAGCATGGCGCAAAGCCGTGCGCGGGTGGCGTGGCAGCAGATCATGAACGCGAGCGGAAGCACCCGCGAGCAGCTCGTCACCGCCGAACCCGCTCAGGTGGACGGTGGAACCGCGCTCCGCGGCGAGGGCGAGCAGATGCATCCGCCGGTTGCGGTCCACGGCGTACAGCGAGGGAGCGTCCAGGACGTCGGTGAGCGCGTCGACACCGTCGTAGGTGAGCGGGAACTCTTCGGCGGGAACGACATGGTGCTCGATGCGCCCCGCGCCGCGGCCGGCCGGAGACAGCTCCTCGACCGTGCGGCGAGCCCAGTACACGTCGTCACCGCGGGAGTCGTGGGTCGCCGCGGTGTAGGCGACGACGTCTGCGCCGTCCCGTACCGCGGTGCACACCACGGCGGTCGAGTCCAAGCCGCCCAGATCGGCGGTGATCGGATCCCGGCCCCTTACGCGGATCGCGACGGCCCGTCGCAGCTCGTCGCGCAGCATCGGCGCCCCCTCGGCCAACGGCATCTCTCGGCGCGGCAACCGCCACCAGCGCTTGGAGCGGGCCCGGCCGTCGCGTTCCAGCACGAGGTAGTCATGGCCGGGCAGGGCCTCCACTCCCCGCCACACAGGTCGCGCCGACAGCGGGTGAAGCACACCCAGACTGAGCATCTGCAGCGCGAGCCGCCCCTCGTCGAGCGGGGCTCCGATGAGGTCGGCCAGGATGTCGGCGCGGTCGGCCGCCAGATGCGCCGTGTGAGCCGCGCCGTGGAACAGGGTCCGGACACCGGTCACCGTGCCCTGTGCGCGCACCTGCCCGTGCACACTGGCCAGGAGGTGGTAACTGCCTCGCCAGGAACGGGCGAAGCGGTCGAGGGAAGCGACATCGGTGACGGTGGCCGCCGCCCGGGCCGCTTCCTCACGGGTGACGGCGTGCTCCCCCCACACCGCCAGGCGCACCCCGCCGCACTCGCCGACCGTCAGCTCCCCCGGGCGCCAGCGGCCCATCAGCCACGGGCGGCCGGAGACATGCGTGTGGCTTTCGGTGGCGTGAGGAAGAGCCCTGGCTGCCACAGCCGCCGCCGCGTCGGTATCGGGCAACACCACGAGCCAGGCGGCTACCACGGCGAGCGACATAGGGCTGTTCATGGACTCACGTACCTCCGGTCGTTGGCGCGCCCGCCGGTGCGGGAGGGACAGGGGGCGGCGGAGGGCGGCCGGTGACCGCCTTCCGCCGCCGTGGACGGGGCCCGGTGCCGCGCGTTACAGCAGCGCGAGGGCACAGGGCCCGGTCAGCTGGAGTCAGACGAGCTGGTGACCGCCGGCGAGGTCCTTGGCGGTACCGCCGGCCAGGCCCGTCGTCTTGCGGAAACCGCCGGCCTTGGTGAGGGTCGGACGCTCGTATGTCATAGCCACACTTCCTTTCGTCCACGCCGACCTGAGTGGTCGCCGTTTTCGTTGTCTGAAGAGGGACACAGCACAGGCGCCTGTTCGAATCAGCCCCGTTTCACCGCGGTTCCGGACCCGCCGTCGGCCGATTCGGTGAGCCACCCTATGAGCCTCGAACAGATCATCACAACAGTGCCCGACGGGGGCATCAGAGCCCACAGGATGCAAACTCTGCGTCTGCACGCGGCCTGATGCATCAGAAGTCCCTCTAACACACGCCATGCATAGGCGTATTGCGGGTAGACGGAGGAGTTCTCGCGCTACCGGGGACTGAAATCCGGACACTGCCGAGGCCAGCCGACCCCGTTCACCGTGACCGTTTCGGCACGCCTGAATCGGGCCTGCTACGTCCACGTGGGCCCGTAGCGCGCCAGAACCCTCCCAGCCGCAGGCGCGTCCACCTGCGGCCCCCCTTCCCAGATCCGTTATCCGCCGGAAGATCCGCGGCCTGCTGCTGGCGCTGGTCGTCGGCGTCCTCGGTGTGGTCACCGTACTGGCCGCACCGCCATCCCCTCGGGCAGGCTGGGCGACTCGGCGTACACGACGATCGGGAGCCGTGAGTCCAACATGGTGACGGCCGAGAACGAGATGAAGATCAACGCCACCGAACCACAGCGGGGCCAGTTCAACTTCAGCTCCGGCGACCGCGTCTACAACTGGGCGGTGCAGAACGGCAAGCGGGTGCGTGGCCACACACTGGCCTGGTTCGCCCGGCAGCCCGGCTGGATGCAGAGCATCAGCGGCAGCTCACTGCCCCAGGCGATGATCGACCACATCAACGGCGTCATGGGCCACGACAAGGGCAAGATCGCCCCGTGGCGCTGAGCAGACTGCGGCAACCAGCTCACCCGGGGATCCGCCTCGCTCGCTTCGGACACCGGCTCGCACTCGGCTGCCGCCATCCCGGACTGCGGGTGCGCGTCGCCTTCCCCCGACAGGACGTGCCAGCTGGCGATTGACCCGCGCTATCTGATCCGGGACAACCGCGTCACGCCCATCAGGATCAGCGTCGAACGAGCGTCAAGACATTTCCCGAACCCGTCCCTCATGGAGTTGAGGAAGAGCGTTCTCGATCCGCGCCCTGCTGCGAAACCGCAAGGTGAGGCATGTGGAAGCAACCTGCATCATGCTCCACGCGGTGGACCCGCGGAAACATGTAGGCACGACCCGCCCGCCACCTGGGAAACCAGAAGAACAGCAGGTCAGACACCCTTTGCTACAGGCTCAAGAATCGCGACGCACTCCACATGATGCGTCATCGGAAACATGTCGCCCTGGACGCAGGCGGTAAAACAGCAGGTTAGAGAGGCTTGCGGGTCCCGAATGAGGGCCAGCGGGCGCCCGGAGCGTCAAATGAGCGTCACGGCCGTACGTCGGTTCGGCACCAACAATCTGGCGTGGCATGGCTACCCTCAGTACGGCAGCGCCTCCCCCGGTACGGAGCTTCACGCGGTGGAGTCGTGTCGGTGCGCCCACTGTGGACCCGCCACGCGTCAGTCGGCGGGGGGCTCTGTCCCCTGCATGTCGTGATCGATTCCGGCATGCAGGGTGCGGCCGCCCGACGGGATCACCTCGATGATGAGGTTGATCCCCGGGAGTGGTCACCGGGTTTCATGCGACGAGTGACAGCGTATGTGATGTGATCAGTTGCTGTTCGAACTCGGCTGGTGTGAGGTAGCCGAGCGCGGAGTGCCGACGGCGCCGGTTGTAGTACGACAGCCAGCGGAACAGCTCCAGCCGGGTCTGTGCCTTTGAGGTCCAGCGGCGGCCATGGAGCAATTCGCGCTTGAGGCCCTGGAAAAACGACTCGGCGAGGGCATTGTCGTAGCTTGAGCCGACACGGCCCATGCTGCGGCGGATGCCGTGCCGGCGGCAGACCTCGGCGAAGGCGGCCGCGCTGTATTGGGCGCCCCTGTCGGTGTGGAAGACGACGCCGTGGACCCGGCTGCCGCGGGCAGCCACGGCCATTTCGATCGCGTCGGTGACCAGGGAGGTGCGCATGTGGTCGGCGATCGACCAGCCCACCACCTTTCTCGAGTAGATGTCGATCACTGTGGCGAGGTAGAGCCACGTCGTGCCGACGGCTCTGTATGTGATGTCGCCGCACCACCTGGTGTTCAGTGTGTCCGCGGTGAAGTAGCGCATCACCAGGTCCGGCGCGGGCGGCGCCGCGTGGTCCGCGATCGTCGTCCGCTTCTTTCTCCGCAGGTGCCGGCCGACGATGTGGTTGATCCGCATCAGCCGGGTGACGCGCTTGCGGTTGATGCTCCGTCCCCTGGCACGCAGCTCGGCATGGACGCGCGGAGCGCCGTAGGTGCCATGGTGCTCGGCATGGATGGCACGGATCTCGCTCACGGTCCGCTCCTCCTCGGCCTGGCGCTCGGCGCGGGCCTGCGCGGTGGCCAGGTGCCGGTAGTAGCCCGAGCGGGAGACTCCGAGCACATGGCAGATCCGCTTGACGCCGAAACTGGCGCGGTTGTCGGAGATGAAGTCTCACCGGCGAGGGCTCACTTCACCTCCCGGGCGAAATAAGCGGCTGCCCGGCGCAGGATCTCGCGCTCCAGATGCCATTCTTTCTCCGCCTTCAGCAGCCGGGCATTCTCTGCCCGCAGCCGGGCCAGCTCCTCCGCCTCGCTCCCGCCCGCGTCAGGGCGTCCGGGCACGGCCTGTGAGTCGTCCTTGCGGACCCACGTCCGCAGCGACTCCGCGGTGATCCCGAGATCCGCGGCCACCACCGCGTACGTCCGCTTTCCGCCCGCGGCGCGATAGAGCGCGACAGCGTCCCTCCTGAACTCCTCCGGATACGGAGACTTACGTCCCAACTGGACATCCCTCCCTGGACCATCAAGATCCATTGTCAGGGTGTCCACTCCAAAGGATCAGCCTCACGCCGAGGTCCACTCCTTCAAGGGCGACTCCTACCGCATGAAAGGACGCGAACTCGGACGCATCCCTCACGACACCACCGACAACGACTGAACAACCCCATCAGACACCACCTGGGTCAGCATTCAACCGCCCAAAGTGGGTCAGCGTTCAGCCGCCGCCGACAGTCGGCCCGTGGCCGCCGGACCGGATCCGCTGGCATTGGCTGCTCGATCCGGTCCCACAACTGACCAGCCGGTCAAAGAGACACGCGCTACACCGAAGCCCTGGCGGTTGCCTCATCAACGAGAAGGCATCGACGAGCGGATCTCCCGTATGACCTCCGCGCGCGAAGGACCGCTGGTTATCATCTCCATGTGGCTTCCGGATATTTCGACCACCCGGACCCCGTCGCTGTAAAGGGACTGCCAGTAGGAGAGGTACTGGTCGAAGCTACCGCCTCCCTGCAGCGATCCGTCGGATATCGCTTTGGCGTCATCTCCCACAACGAGGATCGCCTTGGCCCGGGAAAGGCTGGGATCGTACTGCGCGGCCGCCTCCATAATTCCGCCCAGCGCCTGGAACGGGAGCCAGTCCCGCAGCCCAGGAGATTCCGTGATGAACTCCAGCGACGCCACAAAGCTCTGGAATCTGGATTCAATTTCGTCCCGCTGGCTCCCTTCGGCGGCCCGCCCCTCCAGCCACATCTCGGCAGCCTCGCGATACTTCTCGGAGTACGAGAGCATCTGACGCTGCACGTCCGGCTGAACGGTCGGTGGTTCCAGCAGGTAGACCGCGGCCACCTCCTCCGAATGCTGTCGACCGATTTCATGGGCGATCAGGCCCCCCAGGGACCATCCCAGAACGTAGTAGGGTCCGTGCGGCTGGATTCCCTTCATCTCCTCCCAATAGCGGTTCGCCATCTCCTCCATGACGCGGTACGGCACCTCGCTCGGATCCAGCCCTGCGGCCTGTATGCCGTAGGTTCGGCAGGAATCCGCCATCTCCTGTGCGAGCGCTTCATACCAATGCGCGCTGCCGCCGCTCGGATGGATGCAGAACAGGACGTGCTCGGCGCCCTGCGCAGATGCCAGCGGTGCCAGTTCGAGGGTCAGAGGGCTTACCGACGGGCGGGCGTCCTCGGCGACCGCGCAGGCGAGCTCCGCGATAGACCTGTGCTGCATAACCTGGCGGACGGAGACGTCTATGTTGGCGGCCTTCAGACGCATCGCGACCGTCACTGCCCGCAGTGAGTGTCCGCCGAGGTCGAAGAAGTTGTCGTGGATGCCGATCTGGTCGATGCCGAGGACCTCGGACCAGATGTTGGCGATGGTGGTTTCGATGTCGTTGCGTGGGGCGGTGTAGGTGTCGGCGAGGTCGGGGCGGTCACCGGTGGGTTCGGGGAGGGCTTTGCGATCGACCTTTCCGTTGGGTGTCAGGGGCAGGGCGGGCAGGGTGAGGAACCAGCCGGGGATCATGTAGTCGGGCAGGGCACGCTTGCACCACTCGCGTAGCGCGGGTGTGTCGAGGGTGCTGCCGGCTGCGGGGACCAGGTAGGCCACCAGACGCTTGTCGCCGGGGGTGTCCTCGCGGACGAGGACCACCGCGGAGGTGATCTGGTCGTGGGAGGTGAGGACTGTTTCGATCTCGCCGAGTTCGATCCGCAGTCCGCGGAGTTTGACTTGCTGGTCGATGCGTCCCAGGAATTCCAGGTTGCCGTCGGGCAGCCAGCGGGCGAGGTCACCGGTCCGGTAGAGACGGGCGTCGGGATCGTCGTCCCTGAAGGGGTGGGGGACGAACTTCTCCTGGGTCAGTTCCGGCCGGTTCCAGTACCCGCGGGCCACCCCGGATCCGCCGATCCACAACTCGCCAGGGACACCGAGCGGTGCGAGGCGACCGTAGCGGTCCATGACATACGCCTCGGTGTTCGCAATCGGCCGACCGATCGGCGTACGGTCACCGTTCTCGCCTTGGTGGTGGAGGGTGCTGCAGACCGTGCCCTCGCTCGGGCCATAGGCGTTGATGAAGGTCCGGCCTGGTGCCCATTCGTTGACGGTCTCGAGGGAGCACGAGTCTCCCCCGACGACCAGGTTCCTGAGGCCGGGGAGCTTGTCCGCAGAGAGCGTGGAGAGCAACGTCGGCGCCACTATGAGCATGCTCACCTCCTGCGATTGCAGGGTCAGCTCCAGGGGTTCGCCCAGCTGGAGGTCGTCGGTGGAGGCGAGAACCAGGGTGGCTCCAGCACTGAATGTGGTGAAGACCTCCCAGACGGAAGCGTCGAAGCTTGGGGAGGAGAACTGTAGGACGCGGCTTTCGGCGGTCATCCCCAACTCTGCAGGGGTGTGCTGGCTCAGATTCACCAGGCCCCGGTGTCGAAGCATCACACCCTTGGGCGTTCCGGTGGATCCGGAGGTGTAGATGATGTAAGCGAGGTCATCCGGGCCAGCTTGTGGTTCGAGGTTGCCGGACCTGTGGCGTGATATGTCGGGCCATGCTTCGTCGATGACCACCTGCTCGATGTCGAGCACGGAGAAACGGTTTCGCAGCGCCGCATGGGTGATGAGGAAAGGCGCCTGGGCATCCCGCATCATGAAGTTGAGGCGCTGCTCCGGATATCCGGGATCCAGGGGCACGTAGACGCCGCCGGCCTTGAGGACACCGAGCAGTGCGACGATCAGGTCGATGCCGCGCTCGACACAGACCCCGACGAGTGTGCCGGTGCCAACGCCCCGGTCCATCAGGTACCGCGCAAACTGGTTGGCCCGGGAGTTCAGCTCGGTGTAGCTCATTGTCGTGGCGCCGTGCACGAGTGCCAGGGCCTCGGGTGTGTGAGCTGCCTGAGCCTCCACGAGCTGCTGGATCGCTATCCGGTCGGAGAACTCCTTGGCCGTGGCATTCCACTCGGAAACCAGCTGGTGCCGCTCCGATGCGGAGAGCATGTCGATGTGGCCAACCGGTACGGTCGGATCGGCAGCCACCCGCTGAAGCGTGGTCACCAGATGGCAGGTGAGCCTCTCGACCGTGGTGCGGTCGAATAGTTCTGTGGAGTACTCCACCCTGCCGTCGAGTTCCCCGTTCTCCCGTTCGCTGAGGGAGACGGAGAGATCGAACTTGGCGGTACGTGTCGTCACTTCGAGCGGAGAGATCACGAGGTCTCCCAGGCTCCATGTCCCCTCATCCGCATTCTGGAGATCGAAAGTGGTCTGGACCAGCGGAGCGCGGGTGAGATCCCGCTGTGGCACCAGTGCCTCGACGATCTGCTCGTACGGGAGGTCCTGATGCGCGTAGGCCCCCAGGGTCGTCTCCCTGACCTGCTCCAGAAAGTCCCCGAAGGTCGGGTTTCCGCTCAGGTCGGACCGCAGCACCAGCGTGTTGACGAAGAAACCGATGAGATCCTCGATCTCCGCGTGGTTCCTTCCGGCGATCGGGCTGCCGACGGAGATATCGTCCTGACCACTCCAGCGGGACAGCACGACCTGGTAGGCCGCGAGACCGACCATGAACAGCGAGGAACTGCGCTGCCTAGCGACCTCACGGAGCTCCGCAGCGATGTCCGCGGGCACGACGAACGACACCTCGCCGCCGACGCTGGACGGCGTCGGGGGGCGGGTCCGATCGGTCGGGAGTTGCAGCGGCTCCAGCCCGGTCAATTTTTCCTGCCAGTAGGCCAGCTGTCGTTCCAACGTTGTTCCGGACAGCCAGTCACGTTGCCAAGCGGCGAAGTCGGCGTATTGCAAAGGCAGTTCGGCGAGCGATGTCAGGTCACCGCACAATGCCTCCGCGTACAGCGCCTGGAGCTCCCTGGAAAGCACGCCCATCGACCACCCGTCGGCCACGATGTGGTGCATCGTGACGAGCAGCAGCCACTCCTCGTCGGCCAGGCAGACAGCCATCGCGCGCAGGAGCGGTCCGGAAGCCAGGTTGAAACTCCTGGCCGCCTCGGCGTCTACGGCCATGCGAGCGTCAGCCTCGCGCCGGCCCTGGTCCGCGACTCCTGAGAGGTCCAGCAGGTTGATTTCAACTGGCCAGGGAGCATCGACCACCTGGACCGGTTCGCCGTCACCGCGCACCACGAACCGGGTGCGCAGCACCTCGTGCCTCGCCACGAGAGCGGAGAACGCCGTCGAGAGGGCGGCGAGGTCGAGACTGCCGGCAATCCGCAAGCCCAGCGGTATCACGTACTCCGCGCTCCCTGGTTCCAGCTGGTCCAGGAACCAGAGTCTGCGCTGCGCGAACGACAAGGGTGCTTCGGTGGCCGCTGAGCGCCGAACCAGCTGTTGCGCGATAGCTCCTTCGACCGCTGGCAGCCCAGCAGCCATCAACGCGACTGTGGGTGACTGGAACAGGTCTCGAACCGAGACGTTCGAGTCCAGGACCTTCGCAACTCGGTTGACGACTCGGGTGGCGAGGAGTGAGTGTCCGCCGAGGTCGAAGAAGTTGTCGTGGATGCCGATCTGGTCGATGCCGAGGACCTCGGACCAGATGTTGGCGATGGTGGTTTCGATGTCGTTGCGTGGGGCGGTGTAGGTGTCGGCGAGGTCGGGGCGGTCACCGGTGGGTTCGGGGAGGGCTTTGCGATCGACCTTTCCGTTGGGTGTCAGGGGCAGGGCGGGCAGGGTGAGGAACCAGCCGGGGATCATGTAGTCGGGCAGGGCACGCTTGCACCACTCGCGTAGCGCGGGTGTGTCGAGGGTGCTGCCGGCTGCGGGGACCAGGTAGGCCACCAGACGCTTGTCGCCGGGGGTGTCCTCGCGGACGAGGACCACCGCGGAGGTGATCTGGTCGTGGGAGGTGAGGACTGTTTCGATCTCGCCGAGTTCGATCCGCAGTCCGCGGAGTTTGACTTGCTGGTCGATGCGTCCCAGGAATTCCAGGTTGCCGTCGGGCAGCCAGCGGGCGAGGTCACCGGTCCGGTAGAGACGGGCGTCGGGATCGTCGTCCCTGAAGGGGTGGGGGACGAACTTCTCCTGGGTCAGTTCCGGCCGGTTCCAGTACCCGCGGGCCACCCCGGATCCGCCGATCCACAACTCGCCAGGGACACCGAGCGGTGCGAGGCGACCGTAGCGGTCCATGACATACGCCTCGGTGTTCGCAATCGGCCGACCGATCGGCATTCCCGAGATTGCGGCACGAGTCTTGTCCACCGGGTAGGCGGTGGCGAAAGTGGTCGTTTCCGTCGGCCCGTAAACATGCACCAGCTCAGCCGGCCCGTGCTCGCCGCAGACGAGTTCCGAAGCCACCACCTGGTCGATCAGCTCACCGCCGTACAAGACCCGACCAACACTGGCGAACACGTCCGGGCATTCACGTACGTGCTGGTTGAACAGCGCCGAGGTCAGGAACAGAGCGGACACCCGATGACGCCGCAGCGCCGACCTCAACGCCGTGGCACTCAAAACGGTGTCCTTCGACAACAGCGCGATCGAGGCCCCGCAGACCAGAGGGGCCCAGCACTCGAAGGTGAAGGCGTCGAAGGAGAAGTTCGCGGCCTGGGCCACCACATCTTGTGACGTCAGTGGAGCGAACCAGTTGTCCTCCACCAGCCGGCGGATCGAGCGGTGTTCGATCATGACGCCCTTGGGCGTTCCGGTGGAGCCGGAGGTGTAGATGATGTAGGCGAGGGCGTCGGGTGCCGCCTGCGGCCGGGGGTTCGCCTGGTCGAGAGTCGCCAGAGCGGGCCGCTCCTGATCGATCAGCAGCTGCCGTACACCAGCCGGCAGACGCCCGGTCAGCGACGCCTGTGTGATCAGCAGGGGTGCCTGAGTGTCCTGGAGCATGAACTCCAGACGCTGCTGCGGATAATCGGGGTCCATCGGCACGTAGGCGGCGCCGGCCTTCAAGATCCCGAGCAGCGCGACGATCATGTCCGGTCCGCGCTCCAGGCAGACCGCGACGAGACTGCCCGACCCCACCCCTTGCGTGATCAGGCAGTGCGCGAGTTGGTTGGCGCGGGTGTTGAGCTGCTGGTAGGTGACCTCGATTCCACCGCTGACGACAGCGACCGCGTCGGGAGTACGCGCGGCCTGCCGTTCGACCAGCTCGTGCACGGTCAGCTCGTCGTTATGGGCGACGAAGGTGTCGTTCCAGGTGTGGAGCAAAAGCTCCCGCTCACCTGGATCGAGAACCTCCACCTGACTGAGGGACTGGTCAGGGTCAGCCGCCACCGCCTGGAGAATCCTGACGTAGCGATCCGCGAGGCGCTCGATGGTCGCCCGGTCGAACAGTTCCGTGGAGAAGACGAGGTCGCCATGGAACCCGCCGCTGCTGTCCTCGCTCAGGAATAGCGAAAAGTCGAATTTCGAAGTCTCGGTGGGAAGCTGGAATGGCTCCACGGTCAGCCCCGGAAGGGCCCAGTCCTCGCCAGAGCCGGAGATGGCAAACGTGCAGTTCACCAGTGGCATGCGGCTCAGGTCTCGCTGAGGGGCCAGGTCCTCGACGAGGAGGTCGAAGGCCAGATCCTGATGGGAGTACGCATCGAGGGTCGTTCCCTTGACCTGCCTCAGAAGATCCCTAAAGGTCGGATCACCGCTCAGATCGGAACGGATGACCAAGGTGTTCACGAAGAAGCCGATGAGGTCTTCCACCTCTGCCCTGTTCCGGCCTGCGATCGGAGTGCCCACGGAGATGTCGTCCTGCCCGGTCCAGCGCAGCAGCACGGTCTGGAAGGCAGCCAGCATCGTCATGAAGAGCGAGGCGCCTTCTTCGGTGGTGAGTTCACGCAAGCCCGACACCACGGCGTCAGGCACCGTGAAGTAAACACTGTCGCCGGCGCCCGATGGCACCGCGGGGCGGGGACGGTCCGTCGGCGGCTCGGCCGGTTCGAAACCGGCCAACTGCTCACGCCAGTAGGACAGCTGGCGCTCGAGTACCGGGCCGGACAACCACTGGCGCTGCCACGCCGCGAAGTCAGCGTACTGGATACCGAGCTTGGGGAGGTCGGTCTCGGCAGCACGGATCCGCGCCGCGTAGAACGCGCGAAGGTCCCTGGTCAGGATGTCGATCGACCAGCCGTCGGCAACGATGTGGTGCAGCGAGACGAGCAGAAGGTGGACGTCGGCCGCGAACCGGACCAGTTTGACGCGCAGCAGCTTCCCGGAGGACAGGTCGAAAGGCCGACAGGCCTCTTCCTGGATCAGTTTCAGCGCGCTCTCCGCCTGGGGTTCAGAGTCCTCCGAGATGACCAGGTCGAACACGGAGAACTCGAACTCTGGAGAGTCGTAAGCGATTTGTACCGGGACGCCCTGGTCGCCCGTCTCGAACCTAGTCCGCAGCACTTCATGCCGTTCGACGACATCCCGGAAGGAGTCCCTGAGCACCGGCACGTCCAACGGTCCGTGCACGCGGAATGCGAACGGCATCGCATAGTCTGCGCGCCCCGGGTTCAACTGATCCAGGAACCACAGCCGCTGCTGGGCGAAGGACAATGTCGCGGGGCCGAAATCGTCCCGGGGTGAGATTGTGCTGACCTTGCTGCCTCGGTGCATCCGAGCGAGCAGAAGCGACTCGGCGGTTGGCTTGTCCATACTTACTCCACTCTTGTGCTGATCAACGTTCTTCGGCCGCGCCATCGTCGGTGGGGTCATCCGCACCAACACCGGCCACAAGTTCCACGAGCTTCTCGGTGAACGAGGCCACGGTGGGAGCCAGGAAGAATTCGCGCAGGGAGATCTCCAGGCCGGTGAGGGACTCAACTCGGTTGACGACTCGGGTGGCGAGGAGTGAGTGTCCGCCGAGGTCGAAGAAGTTGTCGTGGATGCCGATCTGGTCGATGCCGAGGACCTCGGACCAGATGTTGGCGATGGTGGTTTCGATGTCGTTGCGTGGGGCGGTGTAGGTGTCGGCGAGGTCGGGGCGGTCACCGGTGGGTTCGGGGAGGGCTTTGCGATCGACCTTTCCGTTGGGTGTCAGGGGCAGGGCGGGCAGGGTGAGGAACCAGCCGGGGATCATGTAGTCGGGCAGGGCACGCTTGCACCACTCGCGTAGCGCGGGTGTGTCGAGGGTGCTGCCGGCTGCGGGGACCAGGTAGGCCACCAGACGCTTGTCGCCGGGGGTGTCCTCGCGGACGAGGACCACCGCGGAGGTGATCTGGTCGTGGGAGGTGAGGACTGTTTCGATCTCGCCGAGTTCGATCCGCAGTCCGCGGAGTTTGACTTGCTGGTCGATGCGTCCCAGGAATTCCAGGTTGCCGTCGGGCAGCCAGCGGGCGAGGTCACCGGTCCGGTAGAGACGGGCGTCGGGATCGTCGTCCCTGAAGGGGTGGGGGACGAACTTCTCCTGGGTCAGTTCCGGCCGGTTCCAGTACCCGCGGGCCACCCCGGATCCGCCGATCCACAACTCGCCAGGGACACCGAGCGGTGCGAGGCGACCGTAGCGGTCCATGACATACGCCTCGGTGTTCGCAATCGGCCGACCGATCGGGGCGGCAGGGATCTCGTAGGTGATGAGGTGCGAGGTGGCAGTGATGGTCGTTTCGGTCGGCCCGTATGTGTTGTGGATCGGTGTGGTGGTGTGCTTGAACCACTGGCCGAGCAGCTTTGGCGGTATCTGCTCGCCGCCGAGGATCATGAGGCGGAAATCGGTACCGAGCGGCTGGTCGGCGTCGAGGTGAGGGAGGAGATGCTGCCAGAGAGAGGGGGTCAGTTCCGCGACAGTGATGCTGTTATTCCGGATCTCACTGATGATGCGGGTCGGGGTCCACTTGTGGTTGTCGCGAAGGATGATGCGCCCGCCCGACATGAGAGTGGGGAAAATCTGTTCGGCAGCGGCATCAAAGCTGACCGAGGCGAACTGGAGGGTGCGGTCGGTTTCCGTGAGCGCGTACTGCTGTCGCATCTCCTGGAGGCGGTTGCTCAGGGAGCGGTGTTCGATCATGACGCCCTTGGGCGTTCCGGTGGAGCCGGAGGTGTAGATGATGTAGGCGAGGGCGTCGGGTGCCGCCTGCGGCCGGGGGTTCGCCTGGTCGAGAGTCGCCAGAGCGGGCCGCTCCTGATCGATCAGCAGCTGCCGTACACCAGCCGGCAGACGCCCGGTCAGCGACGCCTGTGTGATCAGCAGGGGTGCCTGAGTGTCCTGGAGCATGAACTCCAGACGCTGCTGCGGATAATCGGGGTCCATCGGCACGTAGGCGGCGCCGGCCTTCAAGATCCCGAGCAGCGCGACGATCATGTCCGGTCCGCGCTCCAGGCAGACCGCGACGAGACTGCCCGACCCCACCCCTTGCGTGATCAGGCAGTGCGCGAGTTGGTTGGCGCGGGTGTTGAGCTGCTGGTAGGTGACCTCGATTCCACCGCTGACGACAGCGACCGCGTCGGGAGTACGCGCGGCCTGCCGTTCGACCAGCTCGTGCACGGTCAGCTCGTCGTTATGGGCGACGAAGGTGTCGTTCCAGGTGTGGAGCAAAAGCTCCCGCTCACCTGGATCGAGAACCTCCACCTGACTGAGGGACTGGTCAGGGTCGGTGGTGACGGCCTCCAGCAGACGGATCAGACGGTCCGCGATGGAGACGACCGTCGAGTGGTCGAACAGATCCGAGAGATACTGGACGTGCGCGGTGATGCCGGCCGGCTGTCGGTCCGCGGTATGCGTCTCGGTCATGCCGAAGTCCAGGTCGAACTTGGCCGTGCCGGTACTGATGTCGTGCCAGGTGGTGTTGATGTTGGTGAGGCTGGTGTCATCGCTTCCGTCGTTCTGGAAGGCGAGCATGACCTGGAAGAGGGGGTGATGCGCGGCGGTGCGGGTGGGGTTGAGTTCCTCGACCAGGCGCTCGAAGGGAATGTCCTGGTGTGCGTAGGCGTCCAGGTCGGTGACGCGGACACGTGCGAGGAGCTCGCGGAAGGTCGGGTCACCAGTCGTGTCGGTCCGCAGGACGAGGGTATTGACGAAGAACCCGATGAGGCCCTCGAGTTCTTCTTCGGTGCGCCCGGCGATGACGGAACCGATGGGGATGTCAGTGCCCGCGCCAAGACGGGTCAGCAAAGTGGCCAGGGCAGCCTGCATCACCATGAACATCGTGCACTGGTTCTCACGTGCCAGGTCCGCCAGCCGCGCATGAAGATCCGCCGACAGCCGGAACTGGTGGATACCGCCATCGTGCCCGGCCACCGCCGGACGCGGCCGGTCGGTGGGAAGCCGAAGCTCCTCCGGCAGATCCGCGAGCTGAGCACGCCAGTACTCCAGCTGCCGTGACACAACGCTCTCGGGATCGCCCTCCGCGCCGAGGAGCTCACGCTGCCACAGCGTGTAATCGGCGTACTGGACGGGCAGCGCATCCCACGCCGGACCCTCACCATCCACCCGCGCGTTGTAGGCCGTGCTCAGATCACGGCCCAGCGGACCCAGCGACCAGCCATCACTCGCAATGTGGTGCAACAGCAGGAGCAGAACATGCTCATCCGGCGTGGTGCGGAACAGATGCGCGCGGATCGGGATCTCGCGGGCCAGATCGAACACGCCGGCCGCGGCCTCAACCGCCCGCTCCTCCACCTCCCCAGCCTCAACATCGAGCTGATGAAGCGTCACCAGCGCCTCCGCCGCCGGCAGCACACACTGATACGGCTCACCGTCCACGGACGGAAACACCGTCCGCAAACTCTCATGCCGCTCCACCAGATCGTTCAGCGCCGCCCGCAACGCCGAAACATCCAACTTCCCCGACAACCGCAACAGCCACGGCACGTTATACGTCGCACTCGGCCCCTCCAACTGACCAAGGAACCACAAACGACGCTGAGCAAACGACAACGCCACCTGCTCACCCCGCTCCACCCGCCGCAGCACCGGCCGCGACCCGCCAACCGCACGCAGACACCGGGACAACCGCGCAACCGTGGGCGCCTGGAACAAGTCCCGAATCCCCAACTCACTGCCCAGCACCGCACGCACCCGGCTCACCAACCGCGTCGCCAACAGCGAATGCCCACCCAAGGCAAAGAAGTTGTCGTCCACCCCGACCCGGTCCGCACCCAACACCTCGGCGAACAGACCGCACAGAATCTCCTCCTGTGCAGTCCTCGCCCTGTGTTTCACCTCAGGTGGCTGCTCGTCGGGTGCCGACAGTGTGCGCCGGTCGAGTTTCCCGTTAGACGTCAACGGCAAAGTGGACAGCACGACGAACCCAGCCGGGACCATGTATTCCGGCAGCTCGCGGGCCAGGAACTCACGAACCGCGGCAAGATCCAGATCGGCTCCACGACTCGGCACCACATAGGCCGCCAGCCGCTTGTCCCCCGGCACGTCCTCACGCACGATCACAACGCACCGGCCCACACCCGGGCACCGCGCCAGCACCGACTCGACCTGTCCGAGTTCGATCCGCAGTCCGCGGAGTTTGACTTGCTGGTCGATGCGTCCCAGGAATTCCAGGTTGCCGTCGGGCAGCCAGCGGGCGAGGTCACCGGTCCGGTAGAGACGGGCGTCGGGATCGTCGTCCCTGAAGGGGTGGGGGACGAACTTCTCCTGGGTCAGTTCCGGCCGGTTCCAGTACCCGCGGGCCACCCCGGATCCGCCGATCCACAACTCGCCAGGGACACCGAGCGGTGCGAGGCGACCGTAGCGGTCCATGACATACGCCTCGGTGTTCGCAATCGGCCGACCGATCGGCATTCCCGAGATTGCGGCACGAGTCTTGTCCACCGGGTAGGCGGTGGCGAAAGTGGTCGTTTCCGTCGGCCCGTAAACATGCACCAGCTCAGCCGGCCCGTGCTCGCCGCAGACGAGTTCCGAAGCCACCACCTGGTCGATCAGCTCACCGCCGTACAAGACCCGACCAACACTGGCGAACACGTCCGGGCATTCACGTACGTGCTGGTTGAACAGCGCCGAGGTCAGGAACAGAGCGGACACCCGATGACGCCGCAGCGCCGACCTCAACGCCGTGGCACTCAAAACGGTGTCCTTCGACAACAGCGCGATCGAGGCCCCGCAGACCAGAGGGGCCCAGCACTCGAAGGTGAAGGCGTCGAAGGAGAAGTTCGCGGCCTGGGCCACCACATCTTGTGACGTCAGTGGAGCGAACCAGTTGTCCTCCACCAGCCGGCGGATCGAGCGGTGTTCGATCATGACGCCCTTGGGCGTTCCGGTGGAGCCGGAGGTGTAGATGATGTAGGCGAGGGCGTCGGGTGCCGCCTGCGGCCGGGGGTTCGCCTGGTCGAGAGTCGCCAGAGCGGGCCGCTCCTGATCGATCAGCAGCTGCCGTACACCAGCCGGCAGACGCCCGGTCAGCGACGCCTGTGTGATCAGCAGGGGTGCCTGAGTGTCCTGGAGCATGAACTCCAGACGCTGCTGCGGATAATCGGGGTCCATCGGCACGTAGGCGGCGCCGGCCTTCAAGATCCCGAGCAGCGCGACGATCATGTCCGGTCCGCGCTCCAGGCAGACCGCGACGAGACTGCCCGACCCCACCCCTTGCGTGATCAGGCAGTGCGCGAGTTGGTTGGCGCGGGTGTTGAGCTGCTGGTAGGTGACCTCGATTCCACCGCTGACGACAGCGACCGCGTCGGGAGTACGCGCGGCCTGCCGTTCGACCAGCTCGTGCACGGTCAGCTCGTCGTTATGGGCGACGAAGGTGTCGTTCCAGGTGTGGAGCAAAAGCTCCCGCTCACCTGGATCGAGAACCTCCACCTGACTGAGGGACTGGTCAGGGTCGGTGGTGACGGCCTCCAGCAGACGGATCAGACGGTCCGCGATGGAGACGACCGTCGAGTGGTCGAACAGATCCGAGAGATACTGGACGTGCGCGGTGATGCCGGCCGGCTGTCGGTCCGCGGTATGCGTCTCGGTCATGCCGAAGTCCAGGTCGAACTTGGCCGTGCCGGTACTGATGTCGTGCCAGGTGGTGTTGATGTTGGTGAGGCTGGTGTCATCGCTTCCGTCGTTCTGGAAGGCGAGCATGACCTGGAAGAGGGGGTGATGCGCGGCGGTGCGGGTGGGGTTGAGTTCCTCGACCAGGCGCTCGAAGGGAATGTCCTGGTGTGCGTAGGCGTCCAGGTCGGTGACGCGGACACGTGCGAGGAGCTCGCGGAAGGTCGGGTCACCAGTCGTGTCGGTCCGCAGGACGAGGGTATTGACGAAGAACCCGATGAGGCCCTCGAGTTCTTCTTCGGTGCGCCCGGCGATGACGGAACCGATGGGGATGTCAGTGCCCGCGCCAAGACGGGTCAGCAAAGTGGCCAGGGCAGCCTGCATCACCATGAACATCGTGCACTGGTTCTCACGTGCCAGGTCCGCCAGCCGCGCATGAAGATCCGCCGACAGCCGGAACTGGTGGATACCGCCATCGTGCCCGGCCACCGCCGGACGCGGCCGGTCGGTGGGAAGCCGAAGCTCCTCCGGCAGATCCGCGAGCTGAGCACGCCAGTACTCCAGCTGCCGTGACACAACGCTCTCGGGATCGCCCTCCGCGCCGAGGAGCTCACGCTGCCACAGCGTGTAATCGGCGTACTGGACGGGCAGCGCATCCCACGCCGGACCCTCACCATCCACCCGCGCGTTGTAGGCCGTGCTCAGATCACGGCCCAGCGGACCCAGCGACCAGCCATCACTCGCAATGTGGTGCAACAGCAGGAGCAGAACATGCTCATCCGGCGTGGTGCGGAACAGATGCGCGCGGATCGGGATCTCGCGGGCCAGATCGAACACGCCGGCCGCGGCCTCAACCGCCCGCTCCTCCACCTCCCCAGCCTCAACATCGAGCTGATGAAGCGTCACCAGCGCCTCCGCCGCCGGCAGCACACACTGATACGGCTCACCGTCCACGGACGGAAACACCGTCCGCAAACTCTCATGCCGCTCCACCAGATCGTTCAGCGCCGCCCGCAACGCCGAAACATCCAACTTCCCCGACAACCGCAACAGCCACGGCACGTTATACGTCGCACTCGGCCCCTCCAACTGACCAAGGAACCACAAACGACGCTGAGCAAACGACAACGCCACCTGCTCACCCCGCTCCACCCGCCGCAGCACCGGCCGCGACCCGCCAACCGCACGCAGACACCGGGACAACCGCGCAACCGTGGGCGCCTGGAACAAGTCCCGAATCCCCAACTCACTGCCCAGCACCGCACGCACCCGGCTCACCAACCGCGTCGCCAACAGCGAATGCCCACCCAGATCGAAGAAACTGTCGTCCACCCCGACCAGGTCCGCACCCAACACCTCGGCGAACAGACCGCACAGAATCTCCTCCTGCACCGTCCTCGCCCTGCGACCCACGCCCTGCGACTGGAAATCGGGCGCCGGCAACGCACGCCGGTCGAGTTTCCCGTTAGACGTCAACGGCAAAGTGGACAGCACGACGAACCCAGCCGGGACCATGTATTCCGGCAGCTCGCGGGCCAGGAACTCACGAACCGCGGCAAGATCCAGATCGGCTCCACGACTCGGCACCACATAGGCCGCCAGCCGCTTGTCCCCCGGCACGTCCTCACGCACGATCACAACGCACCGGCCCACACCCGGGCACCGCGCCAGCACCGACTCGACCTCACCGAGCTCGACCCGGAAACCACGGATCTTCACCTGGTCATCGACCCGCCCTAGGAAATGCAGCGTCCCCTGCGCTGTCCAACGGACCAGATCACCCGTGCGGTACATCCGCGAACCACTGGGCCCATAAGGACTAGCGACGAAACGCTCAGCAGTCAGACTTGGACGGTTGAGGTAGCCACGAGCGAGGCCCGCCCCGGCGAGATACAGCTCACCGACGACGCCGGGCGGAACCGGGAGGAGTTTTGTATCCAGGATGTAAGCGCGCATGTTCTCGATCGGGTGGCCGATGGAGATCGCCCCCATCGGTATCTCCGCGTCTGGTTGCACCCTGAATTCGATGCACCCGACCGCAGCCTCGGTCGGACCGTACTCGTTGATCACAGTGACGCCGGGATGGGCCGATCGCCACTCCATGAGCTGTTCGCCGACCAGCGCCTCACCGCCGACCACCAGGTCCCCGGTCTTGAAGGCATCCGGCTCAAGTTCCGACAGGAGACTGAGGTGGCTCGGCGTCGCTTTCAGGAAAGTCAGCGAATGGTAGCTGGCAAGCCCCTCCTGCAAGCTACCGATCTCCATGCAGCCACCTGAGACGAGCACACCGTGCAGGGGCGTAACGGTCAGGTCGAAGGAAACAGAAGAATGCAGGATGGTGCGCCCAGAAAGTCCGGGATAGGCATCGCGAGCCCAACTCACGTAGTGAGCCATGGCACTGTGACTTACCACGACGCCCTTGGGGTTTCCCGTCGATCCAGATGTGTAGATGACGTACGCAGGATTCCCCATAAGTAGGGGTGCGACGCGTTCGGTATCGGTCAGGTCGTCAGAGGCGAAGGCTGCCCAGACCTCGATCGATTCCTTCGAGACGGACAGGCGGGCAAGAGTGGCGGGCAGCGCACCCTCGAACGATTCGAGCACCTCGGGCGCGGCGAGCAGGAGCGAGGGACGTGCATCGGCCAGCATGAACGCCACGCGATCAGGCGGCTGTTCCACCTCGAGCGGCAGGTAGGCCGCGCCGGCCTTGGCAATAGCCAGCAGCGCGATGATCAGCTCGGCCGAGCGAGGAACTGCCACAGCTACAAGCTGTTCTGGGCCGATGCCCTGTCCGACGAGCAGGCGGGCGAGTTGGTTGGCGCGGGTGTTGAGCTGCTGGTAGGTGACCTCGATTCCACCGCTGACGACAGCGACCGCGTCGGGAGTACGCGCGGCCTGCCGTTCGACCAGCTCGTGCACGGTCAGCTCGTCGTTATGGGCGACGAAGGTGTCGTTCCAGGTGTGGAGCAAAAGCTCCCGCTCACCTGGATCGAGAACCTCCACCTGACTGAGGGACTGGTCAGGGTCGGTGGTGACGGCCTCCAGCAGACGGATCAGACGGTCCGCGATGGAGACGACCGTCGAGTGGTCGAACAGATCCGAGAGATACTGGACGTGCGCGGTGATGCCGGCCGGCTGTCGGTCCGCGGTATGCGTCTCGGTCATGCCGAAGTCCAGGTCGAACTTGGCCGTGCCGGTACTGATGTCGTGCCAGGTGGTGTTGATGTTGGTGAGGCTGGTGTCATCGCTTCCGTCGTTCTGGAAGGCGAGCATGACCTGGAAGAGGGGGTGATGCGCGGCGGTGCGGGTGGGGTTGAGTTCCTCGACCAGGCGCTCGAAGGGAATGTCCTGGTGTGCGTAGGCGTCCAGGTCGGTGACGCGGACACGTGCGAGGAGCTCGCGGAAGGTCGGGTCACCAGTCGTGTCGGTCCGCAGGACGAGGGTATTGACGAAGAACCCGATGAGGCCCTCGAGTTCTTCTTCGGTGCGCCCGGCGATGACGGAACCGATGGGGATGTCAGTGCCCGCGCCAAGACGGGTCAGCAAAGTGGCCAGGGCAGCCTGCATCACCATGAACATCGTGCACTGGTTCTCACGTGCCAGGTCCGCCAGCCGCGCATGAAGATCCGCCGACAGCCGGAACTGGTGGATACCGCCATCGTGCCCGGCCACCGCCGGACGCGGCCGGTCGGTGGGAAGCCGAAGCTCCTCCGGCAGATCCGCGAGCTGAGCACGCCAGTACTCCAGCTGCCGTGACACAACGCTCTCGGGATCGCCCTCCGCGCCGAGGAGCTCACGCTGCCACAGCGTGTAATCGGCGTACTGGACGGGCAGCGCATCCCACGCCGGACCCTCACCATCCACCCGCGCGTTGTAGGCCGTGCTCAGATCACGGCCCAGCGGACCCAGCGACCAGCCATCACTCGCAATGTGGTGCAACAGCAGGAGCAGAACATGCTCATCCGGCGTGGTGCGGAACAGATGCGCGCGGATCGGGATCTCGCGGGCCAGATCGAACACGCCGGCCGCGGCCTCAACCGCCCGCTCCTCCACCTCCCCAGCCTCAACATCGAGCTGATGAAGCGTCACCAGCGCCTCCGCCGCCGGCAGCACACACTGATACGGCTCACCGTCCACGGACGGAAACACCGTCCGCAAACTCTCATGCCGCTCCACCAGATCGTTCAGCGCCGCCCGCAACGCCGAAACATCCAACTTCCCCGACAACCGCAACAGCCACGGCACGTTATACGTCGCACTCGGCCCCTCCAACTGACCAAGGAACCACAAACGACGCTGAGCAAACGACAACGGAATCATGAGTTCTCCACTTCAAGTTCAAGCCGCATACGCCGCAGCGTCGGGGAGATTGAGGGGGCGGGCTGGAGACGTTGCACCAGATCGGACCGTCGGTGCGTGGGAGGGTTCCTGAACACCCAGTTCGCTCCCCATCGCCACGCGAACACGGGTCGCCAACCGCGTCGCTAATGGGAGGTCACGTCTGAGGATTGAACAAGCTCGCCATAGCATCGCGCAGGCTTTGAGGGCGCATGTCATTCCAGTGTGCGTCAATGTATTCGACGCACTCCTTCTTCGCGGTGGCACCGTACTCAGTGGTCCATCCGGCTGGGATTTTCACCGTCGATGGCCAGAGGGAGTATTGCCCCTCAGCGTTTACCAAGACGAAGTAGGTAGAATTGGTGCCCTCAAATGGGTTCGACATTATTCGACTCCTTGCTGGTTAATTCCGGGAAAGCATCCTGCAGGTGCACTGGATTGCGGTCGTTACGCCATCAGCCTGCGAATTTCGGATATGACTTCGACGAGAGCTGCCCGCTCCGGGATAGTCGTCTCCGGGTGCCAGAGATCCACCAGGAGGCAGGTCCGTGGGCGAGCCCCCTTGTTCCAGGCTTCATGCTCGAACGAGTAGTCGAAGAGAAGGCAGTTCCCCTCCTGCCACTCCCTGGTCTCGCCGGCGACTGTAATCCCGCACTCTTCGGGTATATCGACGGCGAGATGCAAATTGATGCTGAAGTTCCACAGGTCGCAGTGTGGGCTGATGGTAGCCCCGGGCAGCAGGGTGGAGAAGTGACTCTCCAAAAGTGGGCAGATCTTACCTGTCTCCACGGCATATTCGTTGAGAATGCTGAAAGCAGTGGGAACGGACGCGCGCGAGGCGGGAACGGGTGCCCCATCCCGAAACAGGTAGAGCGCCTGCCAGTTCTCTTGGCGGGTCAGGTAGTGCTCGTACGCCGAGAACGCGGTGCCGTTGCCGGTCCAGGCTGCATCGAACTCCCGCTTGATTGTGACGTGGTTCGATTCAAAGGCGCGGACTATGGGAGCGATCTCGGGGTGGGCATAGGGGTCGTGCCAGGGGTTCTGCGAGATGCCTGGCATGATCCACTTTGCTCCCGCCTGAAGTGGGTGCCGTTTCTTTCTGTCGGCGTAGAGCATTTCCTCGACCCGCTCAATCGAGTTCTCCCCATGAGTAGCTTTGATTTCTTCGAAGATCTTCTCTATCTCAGGTGTCATGATCCTTCGCCGGTTCCTTCCAGTGAATGTGGGGTCAGGTGGGGATAAGAAGAAAAATACGGCGAGCCAGGCGGCCCAATGCCGTGTCAGTCATGCGCACCTCGATACGTTGGTGGATCGGCAGGGCGCCAGCCGTAGGTAATGGTGGAATGGATTTATCCAGCAAGCGCGCGAAGAATAGATGTACAGGTCAGGTCAGGCCGTAATTAGGTATTATCTTCCGGGACTTCGTGCCCGAGCCACAGGAAAGAACACTGCATGCTGCGCCGGCGCAATGCTGGGAAGTTGGCTATTTGCGGCGCCCGTCAAGGTTGAGCGAATGCGGGGACTGCATGTTGTAGCTGACATGACATGCTGTACTGGCTTCGCGCAGAACGGGGAGCTGGCGTCGCGCCACGGCGTAGACGGGGTGTTGGGTGGCGCATGGGCGCACTCGGCCGGCGTCGCTTGGGAAGGGGTCGGCCGGTTCGGGGAGTTGCACGCCTGGCGGTCGAGACCTCGGTGTTCCGCTGAGGATCACACCCGCGCGAGAGTGCCGATCGCAGCGATGTACTGCGGCAGGTGCTTCCAGATCTCGGGCGTGTAGAAGTGCCCACCTGGCAGCGGATCGTGACGGTAGTCACCCACTGTCAGCTCCCTCCATCGCACCCCAGCATCGCTCTCAATGACTCCATCATCGATACCGGACAGCATCTGTACAGGCGTGGTCACCTTGGAGTCGGCGGTGTAGCGGAACGTGTCCCGCACACGAATGTCGGCACGCATGATCTCCAAGGCCATTTCCTGGAGATCAGGATCGCCGAGGACGTGCGGCGCCATCAGCCCGTGCGTTTTCATCCACTCCAGAAGCTCTGTGTCGGTGTCATCCCTGGACGGGAACATGTCCCTCGGTGTCAGGCCTCGGCTCGGAGCATTACACGATGAGACCACCAGCGCGTCCGGAGCCCGCTGGCCAGCGGCCTCGATGCGGGCAGTGACGTCGAAGGCCATCCAGCCACCCATGCTGTGGCCGAAGAGGATGTACGGACGATCGACAGCCGAGATCACCGCGCTGGCAGCGTCCTCGGCCAGAGCCGCCCAGTCGGTGGCGAAGTCCTCCAAAAACCTTCCCTCCCTGCCGGGGTAGCAGATCGCCGTGAGATCGGTGCCCTCAGGGAGTGTGTCTGCCCACAGGTGGTAAGCACCCGCTCCGCCCCCGCAGAAGCCCAAGCAGATGAGCGTGCGTGCGGCATCCTCCGACCGTCGCAGGCGTATGACTGTCGTGTCCTGAAACAGAGACATGAAGAACCTCTTGGAATGGGTCAGGTTCCGATATTTAGCGGGGCTGGTCAGCTGCCCGCCGCTACGCTGGCATGCAGAGACTCGACGTGCGCGGCCAAGTCGCGCAACCGGGGGTACTGGTACACATCCTTGGTAGGCATGATCAGACCCAGCTGCTTCTTCAGGCGGGCCACCACGCGCAGCGCGATCAGCGAGTGACCCCCCAGCGCGAAGAAGTCGGCATCTGCACTGACGCGGTCTTTCCCGAGCACCTCGGCCCACACTTGGGCGATCAGCGTCTCAAACTGGCCCTCCGGCGAGGTCTCAGCGGCTTCCTCCTCGCCAGGCCCCGCCGCATCCGGCGCAGACAGAGCAGCGATATCGACCTTGCCGTTGATGGTCAGCGGAAGCGCTTCGAGAGAGACGAACGCAGCGGGAACCATGTACGCCGGCAACCTGTCACCGACGTACTGCCGCAGTCCTTCATCGGCCGGACCGGTCTCCGCAGGCACGTAGTAGGCCAGCAGTTGCTCACCGGCAGTAGGACTGCTGTGCAGGACCACGACCGCCTGTGCGACCCCCGGGGCGGAACGCACCATCGCCTCTATCTCGCCCAGTTCCACACGGAATCCGCGAATCTTGACCTGCCGATCGAGACGACCGAGGAACTCCAACGCTCCATCCAGACGCCGGCGGACCCTGTCTCCGGTCCGATACATGCGGTCTCCGTTCCTCGCGAACGGATCGGCGACGAATCGTTGAGCGGTGAGCCCCGGACGGTTCACGTACCCTCGCGTCACCCTGGGACCAGCAAGATACAACTCGCCTGGAGTGCCGGTAGGCACCACCTGGAGCGCGTCATCGAGCACATACGCTCGAACTCCCTGCAGCGGAGGGCCGATGTGCGGTCCCTCTCCCTCGATCCATGCGGCAGCGGCATCCACCGTGCATTCGGTGGGTCCATACAGGTTTAGAGCTTCGATCCTTCCGCCAGCACCCGCTGACGCGAGTTCCTGCCACATGCGCTCTGACACAGCCTCGCCACCAACGAAGAGCCGCAGCTTCCGCCCATTCGCTACCGGTGCCAACAGACAGTCGCGAAGGATCTCCCAGTGGGACGGCGTCAGGTCAAGGTCGTCGACCTCGTGTTCGTCGATGACCGCACGCAGTTGTGCGGGATCCGTGCGCTGCTGCTCGTCGATGATGACCAGAGTGTCCCCTCGGCATACGCGAGCCCACTGCTGGACTGACGCGTCGAAGGACACACTGGCATTCCAGCCCACGATCCGGGGCTGCGGAGCGTACATGCCGGCAGTTTCCAGGGCGGTCAGTAGCGAAGCAACGCCCCCATGGGTGGCTTCGACCCCCTTTGGAACACCCGTCGATCCGGACGTGTAGATCACGTAAGCCGCTGAGTCAGAGCAGAACAGCGGCTCCACCTGCGGGTCGTCGTCAACCCCATTGCTCACGTCCTCCGCCAGGACCCTCTCGATTCCCGTCGGCCAGGCATGTCCGGTCCCCTCATCCAGGACGACCTTGATGCCCGAGTCACGAGCCATGTACTCGAGCCGCTCCTGCGGATATGTGGGGTCGAGAGGCACGTACGCCGCGCCGACCCGCCACACCGCCAACAGCGCCACTACCAGATCCACACCGCGGGGCAGGCACACACCGACCCGTTCCCCCTGCTGCACGCCGCTGGACGCCAGAGCGCCTGCCAGGAGAGCTGAACGCCGGTCGACCTCCGCGAAGGTGACACTGCCCCTCTCGCTCTTCACCGCGAGGCGACCCGGGTGCGCCAGCACTGCCTGCTGAAAACGCGACATAAGGCCGACCGCATGATTGCCCTCCACATTCTCTGAGCTTTGAGTGTCGTGGCCGCCTTGGTCAAACACGCGTTACCCTTTCTAAACCTACGAAGCGACTTATCCTTCCCGGAGGCTCCCCGCTCCGTGTCGTGCTCTGCAGGCAGACAGGAAGCGCGCCGGTTGCGAACTCCGCCGTTACAGCCGGGTCGCAGCGGGGGCTACGGTTGGTCGGCAAGCCTGGATGTCAACGGGAGCCCCCATCGCCACGACGATCTTGCGATCGCCCTGGAAGGAATCCCGTCCGTGAGCGGTCAGGATGTTGTCGACGAGCATGATGTCGCCCGGCTGCCAGGTCTCCCGCACAGTGGCCTCCGCGTAGGCGGCGCTAATGACCTCGAGTTCCTCCTGGGTGAGCCTGGCGCCATCGCCGAAGCTGGTCTCGAACGGCAGCCCGCCAGGGCCAAACTCATCGATCAGCGCCTCACGGATGTCCGGGTCCAGCGCCCACGAATTCCAGAATGCAAGGTGGTTGAACCACACCTCTTCCCCCGTCTCGGGGTGCCTGACGATTCCAGGCCGGAGCTGGGCGGTCCGAAGGTGGTCGGCGTCGTCCCAATTACACGAGATTAGGTTTTCACCGCAATACTCCTCCACCTGCTCCTTGCTGTCCGAAGCGAAAACTGTCCGCCAGTCCAGGGAGATGTGCTCGGAGTAGTTCCTGGTCAGGATCCACCCGGTCGCCCGCATCCGCTCGACCAGTTCCGAGGGAAGGCTCCGCAAAATCCTCCGGCAGTCCGCCACCGGCGTGGCTCCGCCCTCCTCTGGAGCGGTCAAGCAGGCGAACATGAGCAGGCCCGGGAAGGTCAGGGTGTAGCTGTTCTCGTTGTGCATGCGGATCGGCTGGGACGGCGGAAGGTCGGTGGACGAATATATGTCCTTACCGAAACTGCTGCGAGGGGTGGCCTTTTCGCGATAGGGAGTGCGCTGAGGAATGAATACATCCCTGATCATGGCAACAGAATCAACAGTGTTCACCGGTAGCCCGCGTAGGTAAACGGCACCGTACTCGCGCAATCCTGCCATTATCTCCGGATGGGTCGACGTGAGCCACTTGCAGGTGTCACCGATTCCGTCGAACTGAGGAGCGGTGACACTGGCAGGCTTACCCGCCTCGAATGTCCAGGCCAGGCAAGGAGCACTGCCGAAGTCTACTGAAGTCCCCACTACACATCCTTTTATTTCTCATTGAAATCGACTATCGACTGGCGTGACCGTGCTATGAGCGTCGGCGAGCATGGTCGATCAGCCGGTCTTACGTGGGAGTGAACGGGTCAGCCTCGCGCTCATGGCCGCGGCCGTGTCCATCACTGCCGCTATGTAGCGGGATCGGTTCGCGAGTCGCTCCATTTGGGCATCGCCAGCGAGCAGCGCAACGGAGCCGGCGACCACCGGGCCGAACCAGAGGGGGGCCGCGATCACGGTTCGACCCGGCAATGAAGAAGGGCCCACCGCGTGTCCTTCCGCCCTGATTCGAGAAGTGCCGATATTGCGGCTGGCGGCGGGTCCGAGACAGGCGAGAATCACGAGGCCTGCGGCATCTGCCTCCAGAGGCGCGGCTTCTAGCGTCTGCAGCGCTGCACGCGGGGCGGTGAGCAGCTCTTCGCCGTGAGCTCCGCATGCTCGCGCTTCGCAGATACGCATCGGGCTGCCGATGAGGTGTGGCCGGTAAGCAAGTGCGATCTGCCCGGTTCTCGACTGCATCCTGACGAGCTCGGCCCTTACCGCTGGCGAGACCTGATCATCTGGTGACGGTCGACGTGTGATGAGAGAAGGCGGGTTATCGTGCCGTAGGCCGATCAGGGAGTACCGGGCGCGTGGCCCCCGCTGTTCGACGGCTCCTTCTCGAACGAGCGCCTGCAGGTACCGGTGCGCCGTAGGCGCGGGAAGTCCTGCAGATTCCGCGATCACGGCAAGCGGCTGCTCTCCGACACCTGGCCGGCGCAGTGCTCTCAGCACAGCCATGGTGCGTGACACGGCGACACCCGTGCGGTCTGAAGCGGCGGCATTGGGACGCAGCAACGCGAACTCCCCTCGCTGTCGAGGACCCATCGCGTCTCCCACAACGCCCATGCGATCCTGAGGGGAATCCTTCCCGGCAACGCCTTGACGTGCCAGGTTCCGTATATTCCTATCGTGGAAATATAGGAACGTGGATTTCCCATAATTCATCAGCCGTTTAGACGTCTTCTCCCGGCCTCACCAGGGTGGTCCACCGGGCTTCTTCCCGCGGACGTATAGCTGGGCGCCGTTCGTCCTCGACTGAGGTCAGGGCCGTTGGAGCGGCCAGGCGAGACCCGTTGCGACGGCGGAGGTGAGGCGGGCGGATGCGTCGAGTTGCATTAGATCGATCTCATGTATGCATTCGCGAGGTGGACGACTGCCAGCTCCCTCAGCAAGGCAGGCAGGGGGGCCAGAGCGGTTCCTAGTCCATGTCGGCCGGTACATGGCGACTGGCTGCGGAGACCCCTTTCCATGGTCTGCCTGCAGCCAATCGTGTCGATCATCACCCCCTACGGAGTGATCACTTCCGCTAGGTTGCAGACGTGACTGGCTCTCAACTCCCATGCATAACAAGCATTTCCGCGGACTTCACGCGCGTACTGTTCGGTCCTCACGCGCAGCGAATCCACGAGCCCTGGAGGCGCCTGTTCAACGGCACCCGATTCGCCTTCGAGGAGGGGCTCAGCCCACAGGAGCGCATAGCGCTTTCGTACAAGCGGCTGAGGTTCATCAACGAGGCCGTGCCAGACCCTATCGCCCTGGCCTCGGACCTCGAGAGGCTTGCTGCGATGCACGAGTGGGCGGGAGTGGTGGATGCCGGCATGGCGACGCTTGCGAGTATCCACTGGAACTTGCACATCGGCAGCCTGGCCGACCACGACGATGGGCGGGACCTGCGACCTTATGCCCGCATGGAGAGCATCGGGACATTCTTGTGCACCGAACTGGACCACGGCAACGATGCTGCTGCGCTGGAGACTCGGGCTACGTTCGATCCCGAGACGAGCGGGTTCATACTGGATACGCCCACCGCCGGTGCTTGCAAATGGATGCCGAACACCTCCAGTAGCGGTGGTGCCAAGACCGCCCTCGTCGCTGCCCGCCTGATCGTCGGCGAAGTCGACCACGGGGTCTTCCTCTTCCACACGCCGCTCACCGACCCTGAAGGTCGCCACTACCCAGGTGTGGAAGTCCAGGTCCTCCCCCAGACCGCCAGCGCGCCCGTCGACCACTGCGCCACCTACTTCCACGGCGTGCGCCTGCCCTTCGAGGCCATGGTGCAGGGCGACCACGGGCGTCTGTCGCGTGACGGCAGGTTCACCAGCGTGCTGGGCAATCCACGCAAGCGATTCCTGCAGTCAGTCCGGCGCGTCCATGCGGGCAAACTCTGCATGACCGCCTACAGCCTTGGTGTGACGCGCCACGCCCTCGCCGTCGCTATGCAGCACGCCCACCAACGGCTCACTTCCGGTATGACGACAGGCCGCAAGGTCTCCCTCATCGAGCACCGTAGCCACCACGCCCCGCTCCTTTCTGCAGTCGCCACCACATACGCGGCGACCCTGTTACACCGTGAGGTGGTAAAGCGGTGGACGGGCAGCGCAGCAACCGAACGCGATGATGTGGAACGGCTGGCCGCCGTGGCCAAGGCCTGGATCACCTGGCAGGCGCGGGCGGTCATGACGGAATGCCGTGAGCGCTGCGGAGCGCAAGGCCTGCTGCTGTCGAACGGGATCGCCTTCCAGCTGGCCGCGAACGAAGGCACAGTCACCGCCGAGGGTGACAATGTAGTCATCCTGGTAAAGGCAGCTGGCGAGATGCTGATGGGCGGGTTCACTCCGACGCCGGCGTCTAGGGTGCCCGCGGTCGAGCGTTCATTGGACGATTCGGACTACTTGCAGGAACTCCTTGCGGACATAGAACGAATCTGGCACAGCAGGGCTCGCGGGCGGCTTCGAAGCGGACCCGCCGGCGATCCGTTGGCACGGTGGAACGGAACTGTGACCCCAGCCTTGCGGCTCGTCGAGGCCCATGCAATCCGCCTTGCCGCGCAGGCCTTGCTGAGCGCCTCAACAGGAGTGTCCGCCCCGGAGGTCCAGGAAGTTCTCGCGGACCTGCACCGCCTGTTCGCCCTGCGGCAGGTCAAGGCGAACAGTGGGGACTTGCTCGCGGCTGGCTACATGACCTCCGATCACGTATGCCAGTTGCCCGATGTAGAGGAGACACTCATCGAGGCGTTGGTGCCCTATGCTCTGCCCCTGACTGATGGGTTCGCCGCCCTCGAAGAGGTTCTGGGCGCGCATCCGATGCTGCGCGCCACGAAGCCTGTGACCGAGATGGTACGCACATAGCTCGGCAGCCGTTCATGGCGCTGCTGTCCGCCGACAGCAGCGCCCCCGCGTCTCAGATTGCGTAGAGCCCCCGGTGCGCAGCGTAGGCAAAGCTGTCATCCGCGCTGAGAATGCGGATGATGTTGTCGCAATGAGCCGAGTACTCGCTTTCCTGCTCGGCGTTGAGGGCGAGGGTCGTCGCCGGCCCGTGTGATGTCACGCGGCGCACGGCGCGGAGCAGCTCCGGAGGAGAGGAAAGGCTGAGGACCCGTAGCACTCGACGGTACATACTGATGTAGTCTATGCCGTCGTTGATCTCCCGCAGCACGTCCGCCAGGGGGTCGCGCCATCCGTCCAGTTGGGCCTGGCGCAGCATCACGTAGCAAGCTTCGAGGTGATCGACGCGGTTCCTGACGTCTACCGCGTAGAGCCGTGTCAACCGTTGCCCCGCTACGCTCTCAAGCACGTATCCGTCGTCGTCACCGGTAACAGCGTCTGGTTCCATCGTCTGGAACCGCCCGGGCAGCATCTGCTGCAGCTCTCCCCAATGCTTGTAGGCCTCTTCGACCGTTCTTGCCTGGGAGGACGTCAACTCGGTGGGGTAGTAGTAGTAGAGGGAGTACAGGAGTGGCCGTTCAAGTGAGATGAAGTTCGAAGCGAGTACCGGATCATCAGGTATGAGTATGTGCACGGACACCTCCGTCGGCATCAGCTAGCAGGGCAAAGCCGTGGCCCGGCTAGGCACTCTCGGTAAGGAACGTCAGCAGGCGGCATCCCTCAGATTCGGCCGCCAGGGTGCGCACGCACATGGTGCCGAACTGCGCATGTCGCAGTGAGCCGGCACGGCCGTTGATGTCCGTGCCCACCCTGGGGAGAGTTTGGAGCCGAAGGTCATCGGTCAAGTCTGCATAGAGCCGATGGACAGCAGCATGGTCGCGATACCGGAAGAACAGCAGGCGGCACTCCTCCAGGAGGTAGGGTGCCCAGTCCTTCTCCCAATCGACGAGTACGGCCTCTCGCGCACAGTCGGACAACAGCGCCCAGCGCCAGAAGTTCTCCGGCGCGACCTTGTCGGCGAACATCGCGCTGAAGGCGGCATTTCGAGCCAGGACGCGACCGTCCGGCGCCACGACACACATCATTTCCCGCTGGCCGTCCACGACCCTCTGCAGATGTGGTGAGGACGTGTTCACTGCAGGCGGCGGCTCTGAGCCACAGAGGTCAAGGTGGCCAACGCGCAGGTCGTGCATACTGAAGCCGAGTAACGCCGCGATACGCAAGTACAGGTCCGAGGATGGGCGCATCCGGTCGTTCTCTATCTTCTCGGTGACACCGACGCCGCAGCCCACGGCCTCGTCGACATCCGGCTGACGTAACTTCATCGAGCGCTGCCCGCCCAGACGTGGGGGAAGCCCTACGTCCAGCCGAGTCCGTCTATCCCGGTAGCCCCTCATGAGCCGCTGGTACTCACGGGATGGTTCGCGTCCCACAGCTCCTCCCCTGCTTCCACACGAGCCTCGTGCCAGCCGCACTATCCATGCGCGCGACTCCAGTTCGTTGCCATACCGGCCATGGCTGTGAACGATGCTCGCTATCCAACCATGCGTCCGGTCGGTCTCAACAGCCGCCCTGGCCGTCAACTTCTCGACTAATCAGTTAAAAGGCGGGTGAATTGGACGCTCGTTCAATCGTCGCAATGGGCGACACCGACGACCAGGAGCCCCTGTAATCTCACACACCGTAAGAATACGAAGAGGGTTGTCGCACTGAGTGATGTCAGAGTGCCCGGGGCGGACGTCGAACCAGGGACATGGTCGGTATCTCCTTACCCGGCCACGAACACCGACGAACCCCTCGCTCGCCCCCAGGGGGCTTCGGTTCTGAAAGGCGCCTGCCAGCTGAGCGCTCGACGTCCTCCCGCCGGCATCACGCCAGGAGGCTGGCCTTCGGCCATGACATCCGCTTGCACCCTGGCGCGCCGGCCGCCTGGAGGGAAGCGGTGATCACCGTGTCCGCCCTTCCCGGCTGCCGCTCGGCAGTGAAAGCGGGTCAACTGCAGCTGGTTCCCTCGTTCATCTCGAACGGAAATAGCAAGCTCCAGGTGTGACTGGACTGCCCAAGGTGACGAAGGACAGGGGAAGCTGGACTCTCCCCGACTCTGCTTGGCCGCTCAGAATCATCTGTCCTGGCAGGGAGCCCGTTGCCTCAATGACTCGCTTCGGACGCTTGCGGTGCCACCTCGCGCAGGTACTGCCTCGCCCACGGCGACTGCTCCATCAGCTCACGGCCCCGCTCCGCCCTCATGTCCAGCTCCGCCAGCGCCCTTTCGGTGGCGAGGCCCGAAACGAAGACGCGGTTGATCGTGGCAATCTTCCGAGGCAGGGATTCGTAGTCCTGCCGGGTCATCAGGTCGACTCCGGTGTAGGCGGCAACCCAGGCAAAACACCACTCTTCTGGCCTTGCCCCTGGCTTGATCTCTTCCAGGAGCTTGGCCTGCACCAGCAGCTTTTCTACCGCGGGGATGTACTGCGTCCAGAGGTATCCGTACGTCTCCTCCAGATCCTGATCCGTTCCCAGCCTCGCAGCCGCCTTGACCACTGGTACCCGCGGGGTGAGCCAAGCCAGCAGAATTGACGCGTCAACGACCGCCTGCAAGGGCCCCACTTGTGGCGGTGTGTCATCCATCGCGAAGCCTTCGACGACGACAGCGACGGCGATTGCCTCCTTCGTCTTGAAGTGGTGGTAGAGACCACCCTTCGTGAGTCCGGTCCGGTCCATGATGTCCTGCATCGACGTCTGCGAGTACCCCATGTCGGCGAACAAGGTCGCCGCCACGTCGAGGATCTCGGCACGCTTGGATTCCCTCACTGTCACGTCCTTCGTCCTGGATAGGCACCTCGGCGGTCGAGGGCGCAGCCGCCCACCAGCCTGTGCTCGTCGCAGTAGCCCCATGCCCCTGTCGGCCACAAGCGATGCGACGGCAACCGCATAATCACTGCGCCCACTATCGCTCCGTTGATTTCGCCTCCCGAGCGTGGAAGGGTCCTGCCCATCCAACCAGTCTTGCGGTCGGTTTTACAGTCACTGCTGGCTGTACATACCGGCATTCCCGTACCCACAGTCGGTTCCTAGCCGGATCTGCACAGGCAAGAAGGGAGTCTCAGGGACTTTGAGGATGCATGACCGGCTTTGCCAGCCTGCGTAGGGGCCGATGGGGACGTGCGATGGGGCTCGGCGCAAGCCCGGCGTCCTGGTTGACATCCCAGACCGATGCGGTCGCTCACTGCAGTAGGAACGGCCGCTGCTGACAAACCACCCAGCGCACACGAAGCGCTGGCCGATCCTGGAACAGGTCGGCTGAATCAGATGCGCGCATGAGAGCGAGCCACAGGCCGGAGCTCCGGCCGACTCCCCGGTCGGGCCACTGGGGACGCTCGCTTCGTCATGCGGAAGATCAGCACGAGGAGGCCGCGCACTCCCGTTCCAGGCTGAATCGCATAGGGGGAAGACGATGAGCGACAAGAGGTTGTTGCAGCAACTGCTTCGATGGAAGCGCGGACAGATAGATCCGGCCGAGCTCGGTTGGCCCAGCCGGTCCGGAAGAGGACGCCGCTCGACGGGCCTGTCGCAGGCCCAAGTCGCCCATGCCCTATATATGACAGAGCGCACATACGCCAACCTGGAGCGCGGCTCAGCCTCGCCGACTTCCTCGTTCCTCGACAAAGTGGCGAGGGTCCTACGTATGGACGAGCATGAACGCACCGCGCTGTACGTGTACGCACTGGGGTACGAGCCTCCCCTTCCCACGGACTCGTACTCCGGGACAAGTGTTGCACCGGAATGGCATCAGGCCGTCAGCAACGTCGTGGGGCAACCCTGCTACGTGAACGACGTTGCCTGGAACGTGCTTGCCGCCAACGACGAGGCCATCCGCATGTTTCCCCAGCTGCGAGGGCAGCTGCCCGCGTTCCCTGAGAAGAACCTGATGCGCTGGATGCTGCTGCACGAGGATGCGCGTGAGCACCACCTTGTCGACTGGGAGAAGCAGTGGGCCAAGCCGGCGGCGGCGCAGTTGCGAACTGCAGTGGCCGCTCACCCCGACAACGAAGACCTGCAACTGCTCGACAAGGAAGTTAGCGAAGATCCGGTCGTGGGGCCGATCTACCGGGACCACAGCATCGCCCACACTCACCCCGACGGTGACACCCGCCCCATGCGGCACGCCGGCTACGCCAGCCCTCAGGGTGGCACCGACCACCGCGACCGTTGCTGCGAGCGGCATACCCGCTCCCAACTCGGCAGTGTCACCATGTGCGCCGCACAGCCTCTCGGCAGCCCGGGCACCCGCCTCTGTCTCTTGGTCTTCGAACCGAAGAACTGAGCGCGCCGCCGTAGTTCTAACGTCCACGGCTGATGTCGGGCCCTCGCCCGGCGGAATACTATCCGTCACGCCCGCTTCCAAGGCCCACTCCCGCCGCTGAGGCTGATCCTTTGGAGTGGACACCCTGACAATGGATCTTGATGGTCCAGGGAGGGATGTCCAGTTGGGACGTAAGTCTCCGTATCCGGAGGAGTTCAGGAGGGACGCTGTCGCGCTCTATCGCGCCGCGGGCGGGAAGCGGACGTACGCGGCGGTGGCCGCGGATCTCGGGATCACCGCGGAGTCGCTGCGGACGTGGGTCCGCAAGGACGACTCACAGGCCGTGCCCGGACGCCCTGACGCGGGCGGGAGCGAGGCGGAGGAGCTGGCCCGGCTGCGGGCAGAGAATGCCCGGCTGCTGAAGGCGGAGAAAGAATGGCATCTGGAGCGCGAGATCCTGCGCCGGGCAGCCGCTTATTTCGCCCGGGAGGTGAAGTGAGCCCTCGCCGCTGGGACTTCATCTCCGACAACCGCGCCAGTTTCGGCGTCAAGCGGATCTGCCATGTGCTCGGAGTCTCCCGCTCGGGCTACTACCGGCACCTGGCCACCGCGCAGGCCCGCGCCGATCGCCAGGCCGAGGAGGAGCGGACCGTGAGCGAGATCCGTGCCATCCATGCCGAGCACCATGGCACCTACGGCGCTCCGCGCGTCCATGCCGAGCTGCGTGCCAGGGGACGGAGCATCAACCGCAAGCGCGTCACCCGGCTGATGCAGATCAACCACATCGTCGGCCGGCACCTGCGGAGAAAGAAGCGGACGACGATCGCGGACCACGCGGCGCCGCCCGCGCCGGACCTGGTGATGCGCTACTTCACCGCGGACACACTGAGCTCTTTCAGCGCTGCCGCTCCAGGGTGAGGACGGCCGCGGCGATGGACGTCATTCGATTCGGGCTGCACCGGGACCTGCGGAAGATCCGCCACGACTTCAGTCGTGTGACGCCGCGTTCGGCCGGCGCCCGTGCTGTGGACAGCGCTCGGTTGACGCTTTGCTGGGTCGGCGTGAGGTCGCGACCCGGTGGGCGTCTGAGGGGTGTCGTCACCCAGGGGCCGGCTCCCATGTAGGCGCAGTCGGCGAGGATGGGGACGCCCTGGCGTTCGCAGATCCGGATGATCCGGTGGGCGCGGGCCGCAGTGAGATCGTGCGTGCGGCCGGGCAGCGTCGGCGAGATCCACAGCAGGTGTCCGACAGGGTCGGTCACCACCTGCACGTTTACCCCGTGTCGGCGGTGCTTGTGGGAGAAGTCGGCCCGGCTGTCGCCGACCCGGTCGCACTCCGCGAGGGTGCCGTCGAGGAGGACGTAGTCCGGGTTGGCCTCGCGCAGGGCGCGTAGCAGGCCGGGTGCACGGGCGGCGAGCAGGTCGATCACCGCGGCCGTGTAGACGTGGGCGGTGCCGACGGAGATGCCGACGCCGGCCGCGAGCTGGGCGAGGGTGTCGTGCCGGCGCAGGTACACCAGGCCGACCAGGGCACGCTGGTGCGGTGGGAGCTTGCAGCGGCGGTCACCCTCGCGGGTGACGATGAGCATCGTGACCCACTCGACCAAGGCGTGAGGCAGGTCGAGTGCGGCAGAATACGGAACCAACGCGACTCATGTGCCTGTGGGTTGAGACTTCGAACACCTCCCCCGGCGGCACGTGAGCCTCGTGCGTTGCGGGCATCGATCCCGTCACCCGATCAGTCGCCACGCTGAAACAGCTCCCTACGTTGTTCTGCGGGAGGCGGTGAGCCCTTCGTATGGTTCACCCACCCAGGGGCACCGGGTGTGGTTGAAAAGGCTCTGCCGCTTGTGGCTCTCAGTGATTGGCCGCCCGGTGCCCCACGACGACTCGGCTGCCAATTAGGAATTGCGAATGATCGCTCTGTAGGGAATCGACAGCGAGGTCGTCCGTGGGAGGGACCAGCAACACCGCACGGAGGTACCACATGGCCGCGATCTGGGCTGGAATCGACGCAGGTAAGACCCACCACCACTGCGTCGCGATCGACGACAGCAGCCGTCGGCTGCTGTCACGACGCGTCGCCAACGACGAACCCCAACTGCTCCACCTCCTCGCCGACGTCCAAGCCCTGGGCGACGAGGTGGCTTGGGGCATTGACCTGGCCGATGGCGGAGCCGCCCTGGCCATCACGATTCTCCTCAACCACGACCAGCCTGTGCACTACATCTCCGGCCGGGCCATCCACCGCGCCTCCGAGAGCTACCGCGGCGAGGGCAAAACCGACGCCAAGGATGCTGCCGTCATCGCAGACCAGGTCCGCGTCCGCCGTGATCTGCAGCCTTTACACGCCGACGACGGAGCCGTCACCGACCTCAAGATCCTCACGGGGCGACGCACGGACCTGGTCGCCGACCGCACTCGGACTGTCAACCGCCTCCGTGCCCAGCTGACGGGCATCTTCCCCGGACTGGAACGGGCGTTGGATGTGACCAACACCGGCCCGCTCACCCTGTTGGCCGGCTACCAAACCCCTGGTGCCATCTGCCGGATCGGCAGCAAACGGCTGGTGACCTGGCTGCGCAACCGGCACGTACTTCGCGCTGACCGGCTCGCCGAGATCGCGGTCGAGGCCGCCGAGCGACAGCACACCAGCCTGCCCGGAGAGAAGCTGACCGCCCAGTTGGTGCACACACTCGCGGCGGAGGTGATGGCCCTCAACCAGCGGATAGCCGAGCTCGACAAGGCTATCGAGGAGCGGTTTCGCGACCACGCCACCTTTGAGGTGATCACGAGCATGCCCGGTCTGGGCATCATCCTCGGAGCCGAGTTCCTGGCAGCCACCGGCGGCGACATGAGCCTCTTCGGCACCGCCGACCGTCTCGCCGGCTTCGGCGGTGTCGCTCCGGTGCCTCGCGATTCCGGGAAGGTCAGCGGCAACCTGCGGCGTCCGCAGCGATACAACCGCCGTCTCCAACGAGTCTTCTACATCGCGGCGTTGTTCAGCATCCGGCACTGCCCCGAGTCCCGCCGGTTTTACGATCGCAAGCGGGCCGAGGGCAAGCGTCACGCCCAGGCCGTCCTCGCGCTCGCCCGCCGCCGCGTCAACGTGCTCTGGGCCCTCTTGCGTGACGGACGGTGCTATGAGCCGACCCCACCCACGGTTCTCGCGGCTTGACAGACCGCATTAGGAATCACTGAACACCAGGTGGTGCGGCGACATCACATACATAGCTGTCGGCACGACGTGGCTCTACCTCGCCACAGTGATCGACATCTACTCGAGAAAGGTGGTGGGCTGGTCGATCGCCGACCACATGCGCACCTCCCTGGTCACCGACGCGATCGAAATGGCCGTGGCTGCCCGCGGCAGCCGGGTCCACGGCGTCGTCTTCCACAGACAGGGGCGCCCAATACAGCGCGGCCGCCTTCGCCGAGGTCTGCCGCCGGCACGGCATCCGCCGCAGCATGGGCCGTGTCGGCTCAAGCTACGACAATGCCCTCGCCGAGTCGTTTTTCCAGGGCCTCAAGCGCGAATTGCTCCATGGCCGCCGCTGGACCTCAAAGGGACAGACCCGGCTGGAGCTGTTCCGCTGGCTGTCGTACTACAACCGGCGCCGTCGGCACTCCGCGCTCGGCTACCTCACACCAGCCGAGTTCGAACAGCAACTGATCACATCACATACGCTGTCACTCGTCGCATGAAAACCGGTGACCACTCCCGGGGATCAACCTCACCGCCCTGGTTACACCCTTGGTTTGGGTCTGTTCCGTAGTCGGTGGTGACGGAGGGTGCTCGCCTGTGATCATTGAGCGTGCATGATGCGAACACGCTTGTGGGAACGGTGTTTTCGGGGTTGCCGGCGTTGGTCATCGAGGATGTGGCGGACGGTGGCGAGATGGTCCGGGTTTCGGCTCGGACCCGGGATGTTCCCGTTCCCTGTCCGGTGTGCGGGGTGGTGACGGGGAGGGTCCACGGGTATCACGGCCGGACGGTGCGGGATGTGCCGGTCGACGGCCGACAGGTCGTGGTCCGGGTGAGGATACGACGGCTGGTCTGTCCGGTCCTGGGCTGCAGGCGGCAGACCTTCCGAGAGCAGGTCCCCGGGCTCCTGGAGCGCCATCAGCGCCGCACCACACGTCTGACCGGCCAGCTCTCCGAGCTGGTCAAGGAGTTATGCGGCCGGGCCTCCGCACGAGTCGCCCGATCCCTGGCCGTGCCCGTGTCGTACGCCTCCGCCCTGCGGCTGCTGCGGCGGGTGCCCGTGCCGGAGGTGCAGATCCCGCAGGTGATCGGGGTCGACGACTTCGCCCTGCGGCGCCGGCACAGCTACGCCACGATCATCATCAACGCCGAGACTGGTGAGCGAATCGAGGTACTGTCCGGCCGCGAAGCCGCCACTTTGGAAGCCTGGCTGCGCGGACATCCGGGCATCGAGGCCGTCTGCCGGGACGGATCGGCCACCTACGCCGAGGCGGTCCGCCGAGCCCTGCCCGACGCGGTCCAGATCAGCGACCGCTGGCACCTGTGGCACAACCTCGCCGAGGCCGTCCGCAAAGAAGTGGCCGCGCACAGCACCTGCTGGGCGAAAGCGGGCCCGCCCCCGGCCAAGGGGAGACAGGCCGCCACCACCCGCGAGCGCTGGCAGCAAGTCCACGCCCTGCGCGAGCGCGGAGTCGGACTTCTGGAGTGCGCGCGCCGCCTGAACCTGGCTCTCAACACCGTCAAGCGCTACGACCGCGTGGCCGAGCCCGAGCGCCTCATCCGCGCCCCCAAGTACCGGCCCACCCTCGTGGACCCCTACCGCGATCACCTGCGCCGACGCCGGCTGGAGAACCCGGCCGTCCGCATCACCCATCTCCTCCAGGAGATCAGGGAACTGGGCTACACCGGCAGCTCGAACCTCCTCGTCCGCTACATCAACCAGGGCCGCGTCGAGGCCGACCGGCCCGCACTCTCGCCGCGGCGCCTCGCCCGCTACCTGCTCACCCGCCCCGACCGCCTCAAGGACCACCAGCGGGAACGCATCGAGGCCGCCCGCACCGCCTGCCACGAGATGACCGCTCTGGCCGACCTCATCCACCGCTTCGCCGTACTGCTGGATCCCGCCGACGGCAACGCCGCCCTGCTGAGCACCTGGATCACCTCGGCCCAAGGCGAGGACCTGCCCCACCTGCATGCCTTCACCCGGGGCGTCGAGAAGGACCGCGCCGCAGTCGACGCCGCCCTCACCCTGCCGCGCCACAACGGCGGCACCGAAGGCGTCAACAACAAAACCAAGCTGATCAAGCGCCAGATGTACGGCCGCGCGAGCTTCCCCCTCCTCCGCCACCGCATCCTCCTGGGCTGACCACACCCTCCGTCACCACCGACTACGGAACAGACCCGTTGGTTTGACAGACCCTTCCACCGCTGTACCGACACGACCCGACGGCCATGACGCTGGCAGTGGTCGCCCTCAGTCACCGGTCGTCGGGGCTCAGCAGCGCGGCGGCCGCGGGGATGAAGGCGACGGATGCTTCCTTGGCCGCATGCCGCCGGGCATCCAGCTCGGCACGGTCGACGGCCTCGCGCAACGCGTACGTGGTATCCGCGTCCTGCTGGGCGGGGCCGACCAAGTCGGGGACCAGCACCCGAAGGCGGATGCGGGGCGCGGTGACAGCCGCCCGGGTGTCGTGGGACCTCGTCCGAGCCTCCAACTGGTGCTCGGTGCCTGCCTCGGCCAGGTCTGCTCGCTCCAGCTCAACACTCACGTAGTCACGCTGTACGCACCGGGAGCGGCACTGGGCGGGGGCGAAACAACATCCGGCCGATCAGGCTGCATGTTGCTAGTTGTGAAGTTCCGCCGCACCGGTCTCATGGGCGAACCAGCAGCCGCGTGATGAGCGCTGGACATTGAAGCGGCGCCCAAGATCTGGATGCGCCGGGTGGCACGCTCAGCGACGGCGACGACGCAGCTGCGAACCCTGGCCAAGTGCTCTCGCAGGAACGCACGCGATCACCGGCCTGGCAGCGTGAGAACGTGCTCCAGATGAAGGATCTGCCGTCGGGTGCGGGAGGCGTCAAGCCCAACCCAAAACCCTGCGCTACTGCAACCGCCACCTCCCCGCACGACTGAATGCGGTCCACATGGATGTCGCCTCAAGCTCCCCGCCGCCTGACCGTGAGCGGCAGCGATCGTGCGGGCCTTCAGCCACATCCGTGCCCCACCCCACCTAGCCTGACCAGCCCACCCGGTTCCACCGAGAACACGAGCCTAGGGCCCGCCGCACCGGCTCCCCGCGACGCCCAACTCCGCGCCGGCAGAGGGCAGGAGGGTCTTGACATAAGTCTCTCGATAGAACACTCTCATCAGGTGCCAGCCAATGATCATTCGTCTTCGCCGCAGCATCTGACCGATCCCTCGACCATAAGGGCCCTCTCGCACGCGGTGCGGTTGGCCTTGATCGAGGTCCTCGGTGTGCACGGCGCACTCACCGCTACACAGGCTGGGGAGTTGATCGGCGAGAGTGCTACTACGTGTTCTTTCCATCTGCGCCAGCTAGCCAAATACGGCTTTGTTGAGGAGGCAGGCAAGGGGCCCGGTCGCTCACGCCCGTGGCGTGTTAAGCAGGTGGGGTGGATCGTTGAGGAAATCGCAAACGATACGGAACAGAATGCTGCGGCAAAGATCTTGGGTGAAATAGCTCTCGAGCGGCAGCTCCAACGGCACCAAGAGTTCAATCACCGAAAGCATGAATATCCAGTTGAATGGAGAGATGCTGGCGATGAATCTCATACGGTGTGGTGGGTAACGCCGAGCGAGATGGCCTCACTGCAGCAAGAAATTAACAACCTGATTTACCGGTTCCGTGAGCGACTCGAGAATCCGGAGCTACGGCCGGCTGGCGTTTTGCCGGTAGAGGTCATGGTGCTGACCCACCTATTCACTCCACCGGATATCGTCGCCCAGTCGCACGAGCAGGATAAAGATTGACTCTTAGACGAAGAGAAGAAATAAAGGGGGGAGCGTGAAGGCCGCAGAAGCAGAGGTCGGATACACCAGTACAAATTGGGTGCCGCTGCTAAAGTATAGAGATTTCTCCCTGTTATGGACTAGCCAGGCCGCGTCGCAGTTGGGATCAGCTGCCTCGATCCTGGCCTTCCCCTTGCTGGTTCTCTCGATACATGGCTCAGCAGTCCAGGCTGGCGCGGTAGGCACCGTGCAGGCCGTAATCAGAGCAGTGCTCCAACTTCCTGCAGGTGCGCTGACGGACCGCTGGAATCGCAGGCATTTGATGCTGGGATGCGATGCCGGCCGGACGGCTCTATTCATAACTCTAGGGGTGGCAATTCTGACAGGCCACGTCTCACTTCCTCTAGTTTTTGCGATCTCCGGCGCTGCGGCGATTCTGGACGTTTTGTTTGGACCCGCTGAGACCGCGGCTATCAGTCAACTTGTTCCGACGGAAAGGGTCTCTGAAGCTTTCGCCAGAAATGAGGCCCGCTCTTACGCCGCGTCTCTGGCGGGACCCTCGCTCGGAGGTTTCCTCTACAGTGTCGGCCGCGCGGCCCCCTTTCTATTCGATGCCTTAAGCTATCTCGTATCGTTCATCTCAATCACCGCTATCCGTAAGCCCTTGCAGCACTCGCGCACGGACAGATCCGACAGCTCACTGGTGAGCGACATCCGAGAAGGCCTCAAATATGTGGCGGGCAGCCCTTTCCTTCGCGCCGTAATCTTTGTTGCTACGCCGGTCAATTTTGCTCTCACTTCGGCGCAATTCTCAGTCGTATTGACGCTTCGCGAGAACAGCTATCCCCCCTTCCTTCTCGGGATGGCGCAGGGCATAATTGCTGTCGGTGGACTCCTGGGTGCGATTTCCGCGGCATGGATACAGAGGCGTGCTTCCTTCCGTACTCTGCTGGTAATCGCAGTCTCGGCTCTGTTTGCGCTCCTAATAGTCAGCGCACTATTGACCGGCAATTTCTATATGGTGTTTCCACTGACTCTCGGCCTGTTCCTTGCTCCCGCTATCAATGCGGCTCTTTTTGGTCGGCTGGCTACCACAACACCGGATCACCTCCAGGGTCGAGTTATAAGCGTCGTCGTCCTATCTGCCACAGTAGTCGCATCCACGGCGCCGCTTGCTGCCGGACTATTTATCGAACGACTGGGCAGTGCTGCTGCTATGACTGTCTGCGTCGCCGCTACGGGATTGTCGCTAATCTCGGCGCTTTGTCTTGGAGGGCTCCGCAGTCCGGCCCTCATCGCCGAGGATTCCGTGCTTGGGGAGTAGCGACCTGACATAAGCCTTCACCATTCAAAAAGTGGGAGATTGGGTTGGGCTCCTCGAGCACCAGCACTCTGTACGAGGTGAGAAATCCGCCCTCGTTCGGGACCGTCCCGCGCGGTTGCGCACGACGGTGACTCGCCCCGAGCGTTACGGCGATCCGGAGACAGCTTTCCGGACGGAAGCCGTCGACACCTCCGAGGTTCCGCCAGCATTCGTTCTGGGCGCGGTCATGACGTCCGAAAACAACTACAAGGTCAAGCCGTTCGACAGGATACGACTGTGAAATTCCAGTTCTACGCGCATCCCCCCGACACCGAGGGCCTGGACGTCGTGGTCACCAGCGTGGCTTCGGACGCTCACACATGGAATCTGGTCTACATACAGCTCCTCCTTGAGGAGCTGGGGCATCGGGTAATCAACCTCGGCGGCTGTGTGCCCGACCAGCTGGTGGTCGACGCATGTCGCGCCCGGCGTCCCGATCTGATCGTGATCTCCACGGTCAACGGGCACGGTTTCGTCGACGGCAAGCGCGTGGTGAGGCTGCTTCGCAACTACCACGAACTGTACGCCACACCCATTGTCATCGGGGGCAAGCTCGGCATCGCCGGTGGAGAACAAGGGCACGGTGTCCGTCAGTTGCTAGAGGCCGGATTTGACGCCGTATTCGAAGAGAGCGCCGGGATCGTCAGCTTCCGTGACTTCGTCCAGTCCCTGCCAGCCAGGGTGATGACGCGATGAGCGGGGGTGATCAGGCAAGGCCCATGCATAACCCCGGCGGTTGGCCCGGTGCGGGGCCGTCGGTCAGGTCTTTCGGGGCGTTTGTCGACGCCGCTCAGCGTGCTGGTCATCTAGTGGTCCAGCCGCGGATGGGAATGAGCGACCCACGGCTGATGCGGTCCGGGCTGCGGGCGACCCGGCAGGCCGAGGCGGTCACGGTGGGGACGATCACACTGGACAGCTATACCCGCCTGAACTCCCACGAGTTAGCTCGCCGCGCGCTGGTCGAAGGCGTGGCGCTGAACGGCTACCCGATGGTGGCCCACGGAGCCGCGACCACGCTCGGCGTCATCGAAGGGATCGCCGGCCCGGACTTCCCGGTCCAGGTCCGGCACGGTTCGCCTTCCCCCTACGCAATCTTCGAAGCCTTGACGGCTGCGGGGCTGGCCGCCACTGAGGGCGGCCCGGTCTCCTACTGTCTGCCCTACAGCCGGAACCCGTTGGAGCAGTCCGTAGCGGACTGGGCTCGCTGCTGTGAGATGTTCGCGCAGCTCCAGGAGACGGGCGCCGAGCCGCACTTGGAGACCTTCGGTGGCTGCATGATGGGCCAGTTGTGCCCACCCGGCCTGCTGGTTGCTCTGGCGGTGCTGGAGGCTCTCTTTTTCAAGCAGCACGGGCTGCGCAGCGTCTCGCTCAGCTATGCGCAGCAGACGAATGCCGCGCAGGACGAAGAGGCAATCGATGCGCTGGCCACGATCGCCGCCGAGTTGCTGGGCGCCATGGACTGGCACATCGTTCTCTACGCGTACATGGGAGTGTTTCCGCGTACGCCGACTGGGGCCGCGCTGCTCCTGAAGGACGCGGCTCGGCTGGCGGTGCGGACGGGCGCTGCGCGGCTCATCGTCAAGACGTCCGCTGAAGCGCATCGGATACCGAGCATCGCCGAGAATGTCGCGGCCCTGGAGCTCGCTGCGCAAGCCGCCGCCCAGGAACCAGCCAGGCGCACGGCGAGCAGCGGCGAGAACACCGGCATCCTCGACGAGGCGCGGACGATCATCGATGCCGTTCTCGCTCTCGCCCCCTCTGTCGGCAGGGCGCTGGTCCAGGCGTTCAGGACGGGGTTGTTGGATGTTCCGTACTGCCTGCATCCGGACAATGCCGGGCGCACGCGGAGCTACTTGGACACCGAGGGACGGCTGCACTGGTGCGACGTCGGCTCGATGCCGGTGCGCCGAACGGTCCATGGCCGAGTCCGGCTCTCCTCCGCCGACCTGCTTCGCTCCCTCTCCTTCACCGAGCGCAGATACGACCAGCTCGCTCTGGCCGACGCGACGTTCTCCTCCCAAGTCACTCGAACCCAACACGAGAAGGAATCGGTCTCATGACGCATGTTACGGGGTCCGCGCTGCTCGAGCAGCCGTTGCCTGCGCCCGGTAAGCTTCGGCAGCACCTCACCTCGGACATCACCAGGGCCGTGCTGGCAGTCCAGCGGCACATACTGGTCGTGGCCCGTGAGCACCTTACCGAGGCCGGGTTCATGGAGATGTTGCCGCCGATCATCGGCCCGGTAACGGATCCGGGGACGCGTGGCTCGAAGCAGGTGGACCTGGATTACTACGGCCATCGATACAAGCTGATGACCAGTGCGATCCTCTACAAGCAGGCCTCGCTGCTGACCTACGACAAGATCTTCTACATCGCGCCGAACGTCCGCCTGGAGCCGTTGGAGACGACCAACACCAGCCGCCACCTCGCCGAGTTCCATCAGATCGACGTCGAGATGGCCGGTGCCTCGCGCGAGGAGATCACCGGTGTTCTGGAGCAGCTGGTCCGGCAGATCGTGCGCCGGGTGATCGCCGATCTGCCAGCGGAGCTGGAGACACTGGGCCGTGATCCCTTGGCCTTCGAATCGCTGGTAACGCAAGTCTTTCCGTCCATGACGCACGCTCAGGCCCTGCAGCAACTTCGGGAACTGGGCCATGTGCAGAATACGGACGCAGAGATCGAATGGTCGGGTGAGGCGCTGCTGTCCGGCCACTTGGGTCGACCGGTTTTCGTCACCGACTACCCAAAGGGGTCACGCGGCTTCTATGACCGTGAGAGCCAGACCGAACCGGGTATGCTGCGCAACTTCGACCTGCTGGCCCCGGAAGGGTATGGCGAGCTGTGCAGCGGCAGTGAGCGGGAGTACGACTACGCGCGCATCGTCAGCCGCATCCGGGAGACCGGCGAGAACCCGGCCAAGTACGGCTGGTATCTGGACCTGCTGCGCGACGGCATTCCCGCCAGCGCCGGTTTCGGCATCGGCCTGGAGCGGTTCACCCGCTACATCGCCGGCCTCGACAGTGTCTGGCAGGCGTCCGCGTTCCCGAAGCTGCCGGGAGTGGTGTCGCCGTGACGGATCTGCACACCCACGACTTCGGCGAGGAAGCGGTCCGAAGGCGCGCTCGCGAGGGCATGGCCGCAGCCTTCCCCGACCGGCGGGACTACGGGCAGCTCCTGTTTGGTTCGGTCCCGGCACCGGCCCGCACCGGCGATCCCCTGGACGGCATGCGGCTGACTCCGCCCGTCTTCATGCCGCAGCGCCTGGAGAAGCTACTCGAACTCGGCCGCGAACCCCTGCACAGCGACGTCGTCCTGGACACAGTGATCGGCGGGCTGCGCTCCCCGCTGCCGCTCTACATGTCCGCCTTCGGATCGACCAGAGCGGCCGGCACAGAACAGGTGCTGAACGCCGGCCGACAGGCCGGGCGTCTGGGCATTCCCATGACCATCGGCGAAAACATCGTGCCCATGACGGGATACGGCAGAGCCGGTGAGCAGACCCGACGCAGTGTCCTCGACAGGCTCGCCGCCTACCAGGAGGAACTGCCGGATGGGTGCGGCGGGCTGGTGATCCAGCAAAGCACCGAGGACGCCGATGCCGAGGTATGGAACCTCGTCTACAGCGACCCGTCCGCCCGGTCGCTGCTGGACAGCGGCCGGCTCGCCTTCGAGCTCAAGGTCGGTCAGGGGGCCAAGCCTGGCCTTGGCGGAATGACCCTGCTGAACCGCTCGGCCGCCGCTCAGGTGGACAAGCAGTTCGCGATAGACGAGATCTTCGGCCAGGACGCCGATGAGGTCCTGCGGTCCGGCAGCGCGGGGACCTTCACGGAGGAGATCTTGCGCCAGCAGGTCCGGCTGATGCGCAACAACTTCCCCCGGGTGAAGGTCTGGGTGAAGCTGCATCCGGGGCGGGACATCGCGCACGCCGCAGCCACCGCATGGGAAGCGGGCGCCGACGCCGTCGTTCTCGACGGGGCGGAGGGCGGCACTGGCTGGGCCCCCCTCGCTACGATCGGCCAGGTCGGACTGCCGTTGGGCGAGGGCCTGCTCCGGATCGGCAACCGTGAAGCGTGCCTGCTCGCCTCCGGCCGGATGTGGGAGGGCAGCCGAGCCGTCAAGTGTCTGGCGCTGGGTGCCACTGCGGTCGGACTCGGGCGCGCGGCGCTCCTCGCCGTCGATGAGGATCCGGCGGCGGGGCTGACCCGTCTGGTGTCCTGTCTGGCGCTCGAACTGCGGCTGCTGATCAGCGCGTTGGGCAAGTACGCCCCCAGTTCCCTGAGGCCCGAGGATCTGTGGCCTCTACCACGTTCGGCGGCGGCTCCCACGACCAGTTGACCGGCTAACTCTTGGGAAACCTGTGATGACTTCATCAGCTTTCGATCAGCCCCGGCTCTGGCTTCACGACCTTCCAGATGGTCCGCGCCCGCAGGGCACCGTCCCGTTGAGCATCAGGCTGCGAGGGCCGTTGGACGTGCACGCCCTGCGGGCCGCAGTGACCGACCTCGTGCCTCAGACGCGGCTCCCCCGGGCGGTGTCCCACTGCTCCGAGGAGGACCTTTACGACGCACTGGAAGCAGCCGTGCGTGACTGTATGCGAGCGGGCGACGCGTCCGTACACGCCCAGTTGTTCTCGGTGGGCGCCGAGGACCATGTGGTGCTGCTGGTGATGCAACACCCGGCCGCCGTGTCCGGGTCACTCGACCAAGTGCTCGGTGATCTGGCCGCGGCCTACACCGCGCGGTGTCAGGGCGGCACGGCTGACGTGCGGCCGGGCTCTCCCCGCCGTGACGATCCGGCACCCGTTCCGCAGAGCGAGCTGTCGCGGCAACTCGCCCACTGGCGCCGCGCCCTGGCCGATCTACCCGAGGAGTCGGCCCTGCCCACCGACAGGCCCCGTCCTCCCTCGCTCTCCTTCCGTCGCGCCCTTCATGCAACAAGGATCGGGGCCGGACTGCACGAACGGCTCATCGCGTTCGCGCTGGAGCACCAAGTGCCAGTGTTCTTGGTGCTCCAGGCAGCCATGGCGGGCCTGCTGTCCCGGCTGGGCGCCGGCACGGACATTCCCCTGGGCACCCCCGCTCCCGGACAAGAAGCGTCCGGTACGGCCAACTCCCTTGTGCTGCGCACCGATGTGTCCGGCGACCCTTCGTTCCATGAACTCGTCGCGCGGGTCCGCAAGACCGCCATCGAGGCCGACGCTCACCAGGACGTGCCCTTCGACCGCCTCGTGGAGGAACTGGCACCTGCTCGTCCCCCGTCCCGCCACCCGTTCTTCCAGGTGATGCTGGTGCCCGGTGACCTCACCGCAGTTCGCGCCGAGTTCGGTCGCCTGACTGCCGAGGCGCGGGTGCTCGACCTGAACCTCGCCGCAGTCGATCTCGTCATGGAGTTCTCCGAGGGTCAGCACGCCGACGGGTCCGCGGCTGGCGTCGATGTCTCAGCCAGGTACTCCATCGAGCTATTCGACCGATCGTCGATCGTCGCCCTGGCAGATCGTCTGGTTCGCTTCCTGAAGACGGCACTCGCCACCACTGAGCAGCCGGTGAGCAAGCTGGCGGTGCTGTCGGACGCCGAGCACCGGATGCTGCTGGTCGACTGGAACGGCTCATCGGCACGGCAGCCGGCGGACCGTCTAGTGCACGAGGTGTTCGAGCAGCAGGCGGCGGAGCGGCCGGACGCCGTTGCCTTGATCTACGAGCGGACGCGACTGTCGTATCGCGAGCTGAATGTGCGGGCCGATCGGCTGGCCCACCACCTCGTCGCCGCCGGACTGCGACGCGGCGATGTGGTGGGGGTGTATCTGGAGCGCGGTATCGAGCTGGTGGTCGCCGTGCTAGCCGTGCTCAAGGCCGGTGGAACGTACACCATGCTCGACCCCGATCTGCCGGTCACTCGTGTGGAAGCGCTGCTCACACACGCCTCCGCCCGCGCCGTAGTGACCGGAACGCAGCTCGCTGGGCGGCTGCCCGTACGTCCTGATCTGCTGATACGTGTCGACGCCGACGCGGAGTCGATCGCCCGGCAGCCGACTTCGGGGCTTGGGCACCGTGCCAGCCCGCTAGACGCGGCCTGTGTGATGTTCACGTCGGGCTCGACGGGCGCGCCAAAGGGCGTGGTGACTCCGCACCGCGCGATCGTCGGCACCATGCTGGGCCAGGACTTCGCGGCCATGGACCCTTCCCAGGTGTGGATGCAGTGCTCACCCGTGTCCTGGGACGCCTTCGCGCTCGAACTGTTCGGCGCCCTGTTCTCCGGCGGCACCTGTGTGCTCCAGCCGGGGCTGCGTCCCGAACCGGCGGTCATCGCCTCCCTCGTGCGGGAACACGACATCACCACGCTCCACGTGTCGGCGAGCCTGTTGAACTTCCTGCTGGACGAGCACCCGGCGACCTTCACCGGCCTGCGGCAGGTGATGACAGGCGGGGAGCCCGCTTCGGTGCATCATGTGATGCGGCTGGTGCGGGAGTTCCCGCAGATCAGGCTGATCAACGGCTACTCGCCGGTCGAATCGACGATCTTCACTCTGGCCCACCGGATCACCGCCGGAGACGATGCCCGAGCCTCCATCCCAGTGGGGCGGCCCCTGCGCGGCAAGGGCCTGTACGTGCTGGACAACAACCTCGCTCTGGCGGCTCCGGGGACCGTGGGTGAGCTCTACATGTCCGGGGTGGGACTCGCCCACGGCTACCTCGGCCGACCGGATTTGACCGCGGAGCGGTTCGTGGCCTGCCCCTTCGGCGCGCCCGGCGAACGCATGTACCGCACCGGTGATCTGGTGCGCTGGCGGGCCGACGGGGTCATGGAGTACCTGGGACGTGCCGACGAGCAGGTGAAGATCCGCGGCTTCCGGGTCGAACCCGGTGAGGTGCAGTCGGCGCTGGCCGACTACCCGGGGCTGCTGCGAACCGCAGTCATCGTGCGGGAGGACGTGCCCGGTGACAAACGTCTGGTGGCGTACGTCGTGGCCAGGGACGGCAGCGGCGTGGATCCCGCGACGGTCCGTGCTTTCCTGGCCGAACGGCTGCCCCATTACCTGGTGCCGTCCGCGGTGGTCCCGGTGGCGGCGCTCCCCATGACGGCGACCGGCAAGCTCGATCGCCGCGCCCTGCCGGTCCCCGTCCTCGCTCGGCGCGAAGTCGGCCGTGCACCGCGCAGCGCGCAGGAAGCAGTTCTGTGCGACCTATTCGCCGAGGTTCTCGGAATCGACCGAGTCGGCATCGACGCCAGCTTTTTCGATCTGGGTGGCCATTCCCTGCACGTCACCAAGCTGATCAACCGGGTCCGCTCGGCCCTCGGGGCGGAACTGTCCATCAAGGCGGTCTTCGAAGCGCCGACGGTCGCCGTTCTCGTCGGCCGGCTCGCACCGCCACGCACTGCCGTACCCGTGCTGAGCGCCCGCCGCCGAGGCAACTCATGACCAACCGTCCCCATCGAGGAGGCACGACAGTGACCACCGCTCCCGACGAACCGCTCGCGATCCGCACAGTTCGCCGCTTCTACGACCTGGTCGACAGCGGAGACGTGCACGGCTTGGCCGCTCTGTTCGCCCCCGACGCCGCCTACCGGCGGCCCGGGTACGACCTCATGGTCGGTCCCGAGGGCCTGCGCGGCTTCTACGGCCGTGACCGCACGATCCGCGCAGGCCAGCACGCTCTCACCACGTTACTCACGGATGGTCACACGGTCAGTGTGTTCGGCGAGTTCCAGGGTGATCTGCACGACGGCACCCCGGTGCACCTGCGCTTCGCGGACGGCTTCACCGTGCGTCCTGACGGCCTCTTCTCCAGCCGCGACACCTATTTCTTCGCCCCTCTCGTCTGAGACCACCTTTCCGAAGGAGCAACAGATATGTCCGCTATATCTGAACCGAACACTGCCCCGCACAACCGTGCGGTGCGGCACCCTGGCCATGGTGAGTCGTTCACTGAGCACATGATCAGCCTGGAATGGACCGAGGGCGATGGCTGGTCCGAAGGCCGGATGACCCCGCTGGAGAATCTGTCCGTTCACCCTGGGATGATCGGCCTGCACTATGGTCAGGTCGCATACGAGGGGCTGAAGGCCCACCGGCGCGTCGACGGTTCGATGGGTGTCTGGCGCCCGTACGACCACGCCGCGCGCTTCCAGCGTTCCTGCCGTCGGCTCGCTATGCCGGAGTTGCCGGTCGAGACGTTCGTGGCGGCCATTGATCAGCTGATTAACGCGGACGAGAGCAGCCTGTCCGACGATCCCGCCCACAGCATCTACGTACGGCCGATCATGTTCGGGACAGACACGTCGCTCATGCTGCGTCCGTCGCGGACGTACCGGTTCCTGGTCATGGCCTTCGTCGCCGGCGGTTTCTTCGGTGACGGCGTCGAGTCGGTCTCCGTTTTCGCGAGCCATGAGTACAGCCGCGCTTTTCCCGGTGGCACCGGTGACGTGAAGGTGGCTGCCAACTACGCCCCCTCATTCCTGGCTCAGCGTCAGGCAGAAGCCGCGGGCTGCCAGCAGGTCCTCTGGCTGGACGCCGCCGAGCGGCGCTATCTGGAGGAGATGGGAGGGATGAACCTCTTCCTGGTCCGTGGCCAGGGGGCACAGGCTCAGGTGATCACCCCGAAGTTGACCGGCACCCTGCTGCCTGGCGTCACGCGCAGCACAGTTCTCACCCTGGCCGAGCGCCTCGGTTACGACGCTGTGGAGGAGCGCATCGCCCTTGACCAGTGGCGCGCCGAGTGCGCTGCGGGGCTGATGTCCGAGGCGTTCGCCTGCGGAACGGCCGCCGTGGTCACCCCGATTAGCACCGTCGTGGACCGCAGCAGTACCTGGACCATAGGGGAGGGCAAGCCGGGCCCGGTCACGATGGCGCTGCGCACGGCACTTACCGATCTGCACCACGGGCTGGCCCCGGATCCGGAAGGCTGGCTGCACTCTCCGACCGGGCCGGGCCATGCCACGCACTGAGCAGCCCCGTCAGGCAGGGCTGTGTGCCCATGGCCGACGTCATCGTCGCGAACCCAAAAACTCCCCTAACTAATCGTTACAGAATGACTTGAGCTGGTGTCCGGAGTGCGTGCTGATCTTGTTCCTGACGACCTGTGGGAGCGGGTGGCCCCGCTGCTGCCGCCCGCTCCCGAGCGGCGCCGCCGCTATCCCGGGCGGCTGCGTGTCTCCGACCGAGTGGCCCTCGCGGGCGTCATGTACGTGCTGGGGACCGGTGTGGCATGGCGTGATGTACCCGCGGAAGCGGTGGGCTGCCCCGGTGTGACGGCCCCACGCCGACTGCGGGACTGGACCGAGGCTGAGGCTGATCCTTTGGAGTGGACACCCTGACAATGGATCTTGATGGTACAGGGAGGGATGTCCAGTTGGGACGTAAAGGAGTTCAGGAGGGACGCTGTCGCGCTCTATCGCGCCGCGGGCGGAAAGCGGACGTACGCGGCGGTGGCCGCGGATCTCGGGATCACCGCGGAGTCGCTGCGGACGTGGGTCCGCAAGGACGACTCACAGGCCGTGCCCGGACGCCGTGACGCGGGCGGGAGCGAGGCGGAGGAGCTGGCCCGGCTGCGGGCAGAGAATGCCCGGCTGCTGAAGGCGGAGAAAGAATGGCATCTGGAGCGCGAGATCCTGCGCCGGGCAGCCGCTTATTTCGCCCGGGAGGTGAAGTGAGCCCTCGCCGGTGGGACTTCATCTCCGACAACCGCGCCAGTTTCGGCGTCAAGCGGATCTGCCATGTGCTCGGAGTCTCCCGCTCGGGCTACTACCGGCACCTGGCCACCGCGCAGGCCCGCGCCGAGCGCCAGGCCGAGGAGGAGCGGACCGTGAGCGAGATCCGTGCCATCCATGCCGAGCACCATGGCACCTACGGCGCTCCGCGCGTCCATTCCGAGCTGCGTGCCAGGGGACGGAGCATCAACCGCAAGCGCGTCACCCGGCTGATGCAGATCAACCACATCGTCGGCCGGCACCTGCGGAGGAAGAAGCGGACGACGATCGCGGACCACGCGGCGCCGCCCGCGCCGGACCTGGTGATGCGCTACTTCACCGCGGACACACTGAACACCAGGTGGTGCGGCGACATCACATACAGAGCCGTCGGCACGACGTGGCTCTACCTCGCCACAGTGATCGACATCTACTCGAGAAAGGTGGTGGGCTGGTCGATCGCCGACCACATGCGCACCTCCCTGGTCACCGACGCGATCGAAATGGCCGTGGCTGCCCGCGGCAGCCGGGTCCACGGCGTCGTCTTCCACACCGACAGGGGCGCCCAATACAGCGCGGCCGCCTTCGCCGAGGTCTGCCGCCGGCACGGCATCCGCCGCAGCATGGGCCGTGTCGGCTCAAGCTACGACAATGCCCTCGCCGAGTCGTTTTTCCAGGGCCTCAAGCGCGAATTGCTCCATGGCCGCCGCTGGACCTCCAAAGACACAGACCCGGCCGGAGCTGTTCCGCTGGCTGTCGTACTACAACCGGCGCCGTCGGCACTCCGCGCTCGGCTACCTCACACCAGCCGAGTTCGAACAGCAACTGATCACATCACATACGCTGTCACTCGTCGCATGAAACCCGGTGACCACTCCCGGGGATCAACCTCACTGCACGCGCTGGCCCAGGTGCGCGGTCTCGTCGTCGATGGGGTGCTGAGCATTCCGCAGGCCCGGCCGTTCCCACTCGAAGCTTTCGCAGAAGCCGTCACGCTCGCCGAAGCACCCGCACACGGCACCAAGCCACTGTTCGTCTTCGACGAGGGGCGGGACGAACGTGACAGCTACGAAGCGCCCTGATGGTGCAATGGCGGTTCGGCCACACTCACAGGTGCGACCTGGGATCGGGCACGATGACCGCTTCAGAGCCCCCGGCCCCGCCCGGTCGATGGCGGCACGGCCATCCATGAGGGCACCGAGGCCGAGCAGCGCCAGGCGCTGGCGGACCAAGGCGGCAGAAGATCACTCCATGCCCCCCGGCCGCAAGGTGACAGACCATCAGAAAGAGCGTCATCTCAGCGTCGAGACGACCTGCCGCCGTCCGCGCCGATACGGCTGACGTTCACACATCGTCCCAGCGCGAAGTCATGAAACGCCAGGTCAGCGTCGTTCGTGAGGCATACGACGCGCTTCACGTCATGCACTTCGGAAAACAGGTCGAGCACCGCCGATCACACCTGAAGAACCCAAGAAAACCGCAGGTCAGAGACCCTTTTGGGCAGGCTCAAGAATCGCCACGCACTCCACGTGCGACGTCATCGGAAACAGGTCGAACGCCCGAAGCGTCCGCACCCGGTACCCGCCCTCGCGGAAGTACCCCAGGTCCCTGGCCAGCGCGGCGGGGTCGCAGGCGACGTAGGCGATGCGGCGGGCGTTCAGGGAGGCGAGGTGGGCGACCGTGTTGCGGCCTGCGCCTGCCCTCGGGGGGTCGAGGACGATGAGGTCGACCTCGGTGATGCCGGTGCGCGGCAGGACGGACTCGACCTTGCCCTGCTCGATGCGGATCCGCGGGAAGTCGGCCAGGTTGTGCCGGGCGTCCTCCACCGCCCGCTTGCCGGACTCGATGCCGAGGACCGCGCCCTTCTCGCCGAGGCGGTCGGCGAGCGCGCCGGCGAAGAGGCCGACCCCGCAGTAGAGGTCCAGGGCCGTCTCGCCCTTGCGCGGCATCAGCCCCTGCATGACGGCCGTCACGAGCGTGTCCGCCGCCTTCGGGTGGACCTGCCAGAAGCCGCCGTTGCCCACCCGGTACGTACGGCCGTCCGCGCGCTCGCGCACGAAGGGGCGGCCGTGGACGCGGTGCACGCCGCCGCTCTTCTCGTCGACCCGCTGGACCGACACCGGCTTGTCCAGCTCGACCAGCGGGAGGCGGCCGCCGGGGCGCGGGGTGAGGATCACCTGGCGGTCCTGGGAGCCGCTCGCCGCGATCGCCTCGACCGACTCCATGCCGGTCCAGTCCCGCTTCTCGATGCCCAGCTCGCTCACGCCGGCCGCCGCGATCATGCAGTGGTCGATGCGCTCGACCTCGTGCGAGCGGTGCCGGCGCAGACCGGCGTGGCCCTCGGCGTCCACCGCGTACTGGACGCGGGTGCGCCACTGCGGAACCTGGCCGGCGGGCAGCTTGTCGCCCTCGGCCGGCACCACGGTGCCGTCCCAGCCGGCCTCCTCGGGCGTGAGGCCGGCGAGCCGCTGGAGCTGCTCGGCGATGACGTCGGCCTTCAGCCGGCGCTGGGCGCCCGGCTTGGCGTGCTGCCAGTCACAGCCGCCGCAACGGCCGGGGCCGGCGAAGGGGCAGGGCGCCTCGATGCGGTCCTTGGACGCCTCCAGGACCCGTACGGCGTCCGCGCGCAGGAAGCGGGCGCCCTCCTCGCCCTCGGTCACCCGGGCCACGACCCGCTCGCCCGGCAGCGCGTGCCGGACGAACAGCACCTGACCCTCGGACGTACGGGCGATGCAGTGGCCGCCGTGGGCGACGGGGCCGATCTCGACCTCGTACTCCTCCCCCACCAGCGACTTCTTCGGTTCTGCGGGCATGGTGGGGGTGACTCCAGATCGGCAGCGGGGCGGCCCGCGACGGCGGGCCCGACAACAGCCCACCAGTCTACGGCCTCCCCACCGCGCCTCAGTCCTTGGCCGAGGGCTCCTTCGGCCGCTCCACGGCCGGGCCCCGCCGGACCGCGCCCGGCGCGTTCCACTCCTGCCGCTTGCGGGCGCGGGCCCGGGCGGCCTCGGAGGAGGCCAGCTGGTAGGGGACGGAGGTGACCATCACGCCGGGCGTGAACAGCAGGCGGCCCTTCAGGCGCAGGGCGCTCTGGTTGTGCAGCAGGTGCTCGTACCAGTGGCCGACCACGTACTCGGGGATGATCACGGAGACCGCGTCGCGCGGGGACTCCTTGCGCAGGCTCTTGACGTACTCGATGATCGGCCGGGTGATCTCGCGGTACGGCGAGTCCAGGACCTTCAGCGGTACGTCGATCCCGCGCCGCTCCCACTCGTCGCGCAGCGCCTTGGTCTCGGCCGGGTCGACGTTGACGGTCAGCGCCTCCAGGGTGTCCGAACGCATCAGCTTGGCGTAGGCCAGGGCGCGCAGCGTGGGACGGTGGATCTTGGAGATCAGCACCACGGAGTGGACGCGGGAGGGGCGGACCATGTCGTCGCTCGGGCCCTCGGGCGCGGCGATCTCCTCGGCGACCCGGTCGTAGTGCTTCCGGATCGCGGTCATCGTCGCGTAGAAGATGACCATGCCGAGCAGGGCCACCCAGGCGCCGTGCGTGAACTTGGTGACCAGGACGACGACGAGCACCAGGCCGGTGAAGAAGGCGCCGAACGCGTTGATCGCGCGGGAGCGGATCATGTGGCTGCGCTTGGCCGGGTCCTTCTCGACGGCGAGGTGGCGGTTCCAGTGCCGGACCATGCCGGTCTGGCTGAGCGTGAAGGACACGAACACGCCGACGATGTACAGCTGGATCAGGCGGGTGGAGTCCGCGCCGTAGATGAACACCAGCAGCATCGCGGCGCCCGCGAGCAGCACGATGCCGTTGGAGAAGGCGAGCCGGTCGCCGCGGGTGTGCAGCTGGCGCGGCAGGTAGCGGTCCTGGGCGAGGATCGAGCCGAGCAGCGGGAAGCCGTTGTAGGCCGTGTTGGCGGCCAGGAACAGGACCAGCGCGGTGGCTGCGGCGAGCAGGACGAACAGGAAGCTGCCCTTGCCGAAGACCGCCTCGGCGACCTGGGAGATCACCGGGTTCTGGACATAGCCGGAGCCGAGCGGGACGCCGTTGTGCAGCAGGTCGGTGGCCGGCTTCTCGGCCATGCGGACCTGGGTGGTCATGGCGAGCGCGATGATGCCGCAGAACATGGTGACGGCCAGCAGGCCCATCATGGCGAGCGTGGTGGCCGCGTTCTTCGACTTGGGCTTGCGGAAGGCCGGGACGCCGTTGGAGATGGCCTCGACGCCGGTGAGGGCCGCACAGCCGGAGGAGAAGGCACGCAGCAGCAGGAAGACCAGCGCGAAGCCGGCGAGGCCCTCGTGCTCGGCCTTGATGTGGTAGTCGGCCGTCGGGGCGCGCATGGTGTCGCCGAGGACCAGCCCGCGGAAGGCACCCCACGCGATCATGATGAAGACGCCGCCGACGAAGACGTACGTCGGGATCGCGAAGAGCTTGCCCGACTCCTTCACGCCCCGCAGGTTCATCAGCGTCAGCAGCACGATCACGGCGGCCGCGCAGAACACCTTGTGCTCGACCACGAAGGGGATCGCGGAGCCGAGGTTCTCGATGCCGGAGGAGATGGAGACGGCGACGGTCAGGACGTAGTCGACGAGCAGCGCGCTGGCCACGGTGAGGCCGGCCCTGGGGCCGAGGTTGGTGGTCGCGACCTCGTAGTCGCCGCCACCGCTCGGGTAGGCGTGCACGTTCTGCCGGTACGAGGCGACCACGGTGAACATCAGCACCACGACCGCGACCGCGATCCAGGGGCTGAAGTGGTACGCCGACACGCCCGCGATGGACAGAACGAGCAGGACCTCCCCCGGCGCGTAGGCGACGGAGGACAGCGGGTCGGAGGCGAAGACGGGGAGTGCGATGCGCTTCGGCAGGAGCGTTTCCCCCAGCCGGTCACTGCGCAGTGCGCGCCCGATCAGGATCCGTTTGGGCACGTCGGTCAGTTTGGACACGAGAGAGGATCGTAAGCCTTCGAACTGGCACCCGCCCACCCGGCGTGCTGGATCTGCCTCACGAGTGAAATCAGGGGCGCACGGAACTGCGGAATCCGTGGTCCGTATGCCCCCCGTGCCTAGATGGCAAACCCGGCCTGTCATCGCACTTCGGAGGTTCCATGCCCGCGACCGCGGAGCTGATCGGGGCGCTGCTCGCCCTCGGCGGCCTCGGAATCCTGACCCTGTGCAGCGTGCGCAGCATCACTCGCCGCCGTCCGCGGCCGGCCCCGGCACAGGGGTGCCCGCCGCGCGGCGCCCGTGTGTAGCTTTGGGCGTCGGTCTGAGACCCTGATGCTGAGCAGTCACTTTTGGACACCGGAAGGACGGTCGTGCACATCGTCATCATGGGCTGTGGGAGAGTGGGTTCCGCTCTCGCCCAGACCCTGGAGCAACAGGGACACACGGTCGCCGTGATCGACCAGGACCCCACCGCCTTCCGCCGGCTGGGCCCGGGATTCGGGGGCCGCCGCGTGACCGGCGTCGGCTTCGACCAGGACACTCTGCGCGAGGCGGGCATCGAGGAGGCCGGCGCCTTCGCCGCGGTCTCCAGCGGGGACAACTCCAACATCATCTCCGCGCGCGTGGCCCGGGAGATGTTCGGCGTGGAGAACGTGGCCGCCCGCATCTACGACCCCCGCCGCGCCGAGGTCTACCAGCGCCTGGGCATCCCGACGGTGGCCACGGTCCGCTGGACCGCAGACCAGATGCTGCGCCGGCTGCTGCCCTCCGGGGCCGAGCCGCTGTGGCGCGACCCCACCGGCGGGGTGCAGCTCGCCGAGGTGCACGCCTCGCCGAAGTGGGTGGGCCACAAGATCAGCAAGTTGCAGGAGGAGACGGGCGTCCGGGTGGCGTTCCTGACCCGGCTGGGCGAGGCGATCCTGCCCACCTCGCAGACGGTGCTGCAGGAGGGCGACCTCGTGCACGTGATGATGCGGGCGGACGACGTGGACAAGGTCGAGGCGGCGTTCGCCGGTGGCCCGGAAGAGGAGGGCGGTCACTGATGAGGGTCGCCATTGCCGGGGCCGGCGCGGTCGGCCGCTCGATCGCGGGCGAGCTGCTGGAGAACGGCCACGAGGTCCTGCTGATCGACAAGGCGCCGACCGCCATCTCGGTCGAGCGCGTTCCGCAGGCGGAGTGGCTGCTGGCCGACGCCTGCGAGATCACCTCCCTGGACGAGGCGGCGCTGCAGCGCTGCAACGTCGTGATCGCCGCGACCGGCGACGACAAGGTGAACCTGGTCGTCTCGCTGCTCGCCAAGACGGAGTACGGCGTCCCGCGCGTCGTCGCCCGCGTCAACAACCCCAAGAACGAGTGGCTGTTCAACGAGGCCTGGGGCGTGGACGTCGCCGTCTCCACCCCGCGCCTGATGTCCGCTCTGGTCGAGGAGGCGGTGAGCGTCGGCGACCTGGTCCGGCTGCTGCGCTTCAGCCACGGCGACGCCAACCTCGTCGAGCTGACCCTGCCGGAGGAGTCGGCCCTGGCCGGCACGCAGGTCGGCGACGTGGAGTGGCCCGAGGACACCTCCCTGGTCACGATCATCCGCGGCACCCGCGTGCTGACCCCCTCCAAGGAGGACTCCCTGGAGCCGGGCGACGAGCTGCTGTTCGTGGCCGCGCAGGCCCGGGAGGAGCAGCTGGAGGATCTGCTGTCGGTGCGGCGCGAGGACTGACCGCACGAGGAAAGGGCGCCCCTGCCGGCAGGGGCGCCCTTCTTCGTCGTACGGCGGACCGCTCACGCCTCCCGGCGGTGCCGTCCCCCGGACGCCTCGCCGCTCTCGGCGGCCTGGGCGGCCTTGCGCTCCTGCTCGGCCTTCTCCTCGGCCTCCAGCTCCGCGAACACGTCGATCGGCGCGGGCGCCTTCGCGAGGAAGACCCAGGTCAGCCAGACCGCCAGCAGGAACGGCGGGATCTTCAGGATGACCAGGACCCAGCCGAGCTGCGCGGTGTCGGCCCACCAGTACAGCGGGAAGAGGATCGCGCACTTGGCGAGCAGGATCAGACCCCAGGCCCAGCTGGCCTTGGCGTACGCCTTCTTGCGGCCGGGGTTGCGGGTGCGCCAGGAGAGGTTCTCCTTGAAGATCGGGCCGAGGATGAGGCCGATCAGGGGTACGCCCGCCAGGGTCGTGACGATGTAGGCCAGCGCCATGCCCAGCGTGTAGAGCATGCCGGGGAGGTAGAAGTCCTTGGCGTTGCCGGTGAACATCGCGAACACCACGCCGAAGACCACGCCGAAGACACCGCTGAACGCGTGCTTGACGGTGTCCTTCATGGCCAGCCGGACCACGACCAGCACCAGGGAGACCGCCAGCGCGGCGATCGCGGAGAGGTGCAGGTCCTTGTCGATCGTGAAGATCGTGACGAAGAGCAGGCCGGGCAGGACCGTCTCGACCATGCCGCGGACCCCGCCGAAGGCCTCGAACAGCGCCGCCTCGGTCACCGCGCGGGCGTCGTCGGGCCGAGTCTGGTCGGTGTCTTCGGTCGGCTTGTCGAGGGACGTCACCGGCTACTCCCGTCCGAGGGGTCGCAGTTCGTATTTCGGGTTGAACAGCACCCGGCGGCCCCGGCTCATCGAGATCCGGCCTGATGCGATCAGCTTGCGCCCCGGTTCTATGCCCACGATGGAGCGCCTGCCGAGCCACACCACGTCCAGCGCCGCGGAGCCGTCGAACAGCTCGGCTTCCAGGGCCGGGACTCCGGCGCGGGGGCGCAGGGTGACCGTGCGCAAGGTACCAGTAACGGTGACGATCTGCCGGTCCTGACAGTCGCCGATCTTCGTGCAGCCCGCCGTCTCGGCGTCTTCGCGCAGCTCCTCGGACTCAAGGTCCTCCTGCGACGAGGAGAGCCGGTCGAGCATGCGCCGGAACCTGCCGGCCGGCTTTTCGGAACGAGGAACAGCAGTCATATCTGAAGCGTACCGGGGACCGCCGACAGGACCGTAAGCCCGCTGGTTCCCTGCGGACGCGCTACTTCTCGAACCGGTAGCCCATCCCCGGCTCGGTGATGAAGTGCCGGGGGTGCGAGGGGTCCGACTCCAGCTTGCGCCGCAGCTGGGCCATGTACACCCGCAGGTAGTTGGTCTCGGTCCCGTACGACGGCCCCCACACCTCCTGCAGCAGCTGCTTCTGGCCGACCAGCCGGCCGGTGTTGCGGACCAGCACCTCCAGCAGGTGCCACTCGGTCGGGGTGAGCCGGACGTCCTTGCCGCCGCGGTTGACCTTCTTGGCGGCGAGGTCGACGGTGAAACCCGCGGTCTCGACGGTCGTCAGGTCGTCCTCGCCCGGCCCGGCCGGCTCGGCCCGGCGGACGGCGGCCCGCAGCCGGGCCAGCAGCTCGTCCATGCCGAACGGCTTGGTCACGTAGTCGTCGGCGCCCGCGTCCAGCGCCTCGACCTTCTCGTCGGAGGAGTGGCGGGCGGACAGCACCAGGATCGGCACCCGGGTCCAGCCGCGCAGTCCCTTGATCACCTCGACGCCGTCCATGTCGGGCAGACCCAGGTCGAGGACGACCACGTCGGGGTGGCGGGCGGCGGCGAGTTCGAGCGCCGTCGTGCCGTCGGGTGCCGCGTCCACCTCGTACCTGCGCGCCTTGAGGTTGATCACGAGGGCGCGCACGATCTGCGGCTCGTCGTCGACCACGAGCACCCGGGTCATAGGGTCTGCCTTTCTGGTTCTGCGCTGCCCGCCCCGGAGGGGAGGGGCTGGGAGCGTGGTCCGGCCGCGCGGAGGGTGAGCACCATGGTGAGTCCGCCCCCCGGCGTGTCCTCGGCGTTGAGGGTGCCGCCCATGGCCTCGGCGAAGCCGCGGGCGACGGCGAGGCCGAGCCCTACGCCGGCACCGCGCGGAGCGTCACCGTACCGCTGGAAGGGCTCGAAGATACGATCCTTCGCCTCGTCCGGCACGCCCGGCCCGCGGTCCACCACGCGCACCTCCACCCGGTCGGCGATGGCGCTAGCGGACACCAGCACGCGCCGCCCGCGCGGGCTGTACTTGACGGCGTTCTCCACCAGGTTGGCCACCGACCGCTCCAGCAGCCCGGGGTCGACGGCGACCATCGGCAGCGTCTCGGGCACGTCCAGCTCGACACTGTCCTCGGGCACGCCGCCCAGCGCCATCGGTACGACCTCGTCCACGTCGATCTCGCGGATCAGCGGCGTGACCGTACCGGTCTGGAGGCGGGACATGTCGAGCAGGTTGCCGACGAGGTGGTCGAGCCGGTCGGCGCCCTCCTCGATGCCCTCCAGCAGCTCCGCCTGGTCCTCCTCCGACCAGGAGACGTCGTCGGAGCGCAGGGACGACACGGCGGCCTTGATGCCGGCCAGCGGGGTGCGCAGGTCGTGGCTGACGGCGGCCAGCAGGGCGGTGCGGATGCGGTTGCCCTCGGCGAGCGCGCGGGCCCGGTCGGCCTCCTCCCGGAGCCTCCTGCGGTCCAGCACGACGGCGGCCTGGGCGGCGAAGGCGGCCAGCACCCGGCGGTCCTCGGCGGGCAGCACGCGGCCGGTGAGCGCGAGCGCCATGTGGTCGCCGACCGGCATGTCGACGTCGGCGTCCTCGGGGCGCTCCAGCGGCGGCCCGAGGCCGGCGCGGCCCGCGCAGGTCCAGGGCGCCACGTCGCTCTCGCGTTCCAGCAGGGCGGCCGACTCCATGGCGAAGGTCTCGCGGACCCGTTCCAGCAGTTCCTCCAGGCTGGTCTCGCCGCGCAGCACGTTCCCGGCGAGGAAGGACAGGATCTCGGACTCGGCGCGCAGCCGGGCGGCCTGGTGGGTGCGCCGGGCGGCGAGGTCGACCACCGAGGCGACCGCCATGGCGACCCCGAAGAAGATCGCGATGGCGACGACGTTCCTGGGGTCGGCGACGGTCAGCCGGTGCAGCGGCGGGGTGTGGAAGTAGTTCAGCAGCAGCGAGCCGAGGGCCGCCGAGGCCAGCGCGGGCGGCAGGCCGCCGAGCAGGGCCGCGGCGACCGTGACCGCCAGGAACAGCATCATGTCGTTGGCGAGGCCCAGGTCGACGCTGTTCAGCAGCACCGCGAGGACCACGGGGCCGGCCAGGCCGACCGCCCAGCCCCAGACGATCCGGGCCCGCCCGAGCCGGCCGCCGCGGGCCACGGGCAGCCCCCGGCCCTTGGCGACCTCCTCGTGGGTGACGATGTGCACGTCCAGGTCGGGGCCGGAGTCCCGGGCCACCGTGGCGCCGACGCCGGGCCCGAAGACGTACTGCCAGGCCTTGCGGCGCGAGGAGCCGAGGACGATCTGGGTGGCGTTCACCCCGCGCGCGAAGTCCAGCAGGGCGGCCGGGACATCGTCGCCGACCACGTGGTGGAAGGTGCCGCCGAGGTCCTCGACCAGGGTGCGCTGGACGGCCAGTTCCTTCGGGGAGGCCGAGGTCAGCCCGTCGCTGCGGGCGATGTAGACGGCGAGGACCTCCCCGCCGGCGCCCTTCTCGGCGAGCCGCGCGGCCCGCCGGATCAGGGTGCGTCCCTCGGGGCCTCCGGTCAGGCCGACCACGATCCGCTCCCGCGAGCCCCATATCTTCGAGACCCGGTGCTCGCTGCGGTACGCGTTCAGGTACTCGTCGACCCGGTCGGCCACCCACAGCAGCGCCAGCTCGCGCAGGGCGGTGAGGTTGCCGGGGCGGAAGTAGTTGGACAGCGCCGCGTCGACCTTGTCCGGCTGGTAGATGTTGCCGTGCGCCATGCGGCGGCGCAGGGCCTGCGGGGACATGTCGACCAGCTCGATCTGGTCGGCCCGGCGGACGACCTCGTCGGGGACGGTCTCGCGCTGGCGCACCCCGGTGATCGACTCCACGACGTCGCCGAGTGACTCCAGGTGCTGGATGTTGACGGTCGAGATCACGTCGATGCCGGCGGCGAGCAGCTCCTCGACGTCCTGCCAGCGCTTGGTGTTGCGGGACCCGGGGACGTTGGTGTGGGCCAGTTCGTCCACGAGCGCGACGGCGGGCGCCCGGCGCAGCACGGCGTCGACGTCCATCTCGCCGAAGGTGGCCCCCCGGTGCTCCAGCTGCCGGCGCGGCACCTGCTCCAGGCCGTGCAGCAGCACCTCGGTGCGCGGCCGGCCGTAGTGCTCCACGACCGCGACCACGCAGTCGGTGCCCCGCTCCACCCGGCGGTGCGCCTCGGCGAGCATGGCGTAGGTCTTGCCCACGCCCGGCGCCGCGCCGAGGTAGATCCGAAGCTTGCCGCGTGCCATGGCCTCATTGTCTTCCCGTGCCTGTTGTCTGCGCAGCGTCGACCCTACGGCCGGCGATCACGGCCGATCGGCTCAGGAGTGCGAGCGGCGGGCAACTTTGACGCGGCCCTGATGTGCAGCACGGCCGGCCCGGGGCTCAGTGCTCGGTGATCTCCCCGTCACGCAGTTCCAGCACCCGGTCGGCCAGGTCCAGCAGGGTCGCGTCGTGCGTGGCGACCAGGGCGGTGACCCGCTCGCTGTGGACGACCGCCCGCAGCAGTTCCATGACGGCGTGCCCGGTCTCGGCGTCGAGCTGGCCGGTCGGCTCGTCGGCGATGAGCAGCGCGGGCCGGTTGGCGAGGGCCCGCGCGATGGCGACCCGCTGCTGCTGGCCGCCCGACAGCTCACCGGGCCGCTGCGCCGCGTGCCCGGCGAGCCCTACGAGGGACAGCAGCAGTTCGACCCGCTCCTCCCGCTCGCGTGGCTCGGCACGGCGCAGCCGCAGCGGTACGCCGACGTTCTCGGCGGCGCTCAGGATCGGGATCAGCCCGAAGGACTGGAAGACGAAACCGATCCGGTCCCGCCGCAGCCGCAGCAGCTCGCTCTCACCGAGCCGGGCGAGGTCCCGGCCCTCCACCTCGACCCGGCCCCGGTCGGGCGTGTCCAGCCCGCCGACGATGTTCAGCAGGGTGGTCTTGCCGGAGCCCGACCGTCCTTCGAGGGCGACGAGTTCACCCCGCGGCACCTCGAAGGACACCCCGCGCAACGCGTGCACGGCGGCGGCCCCGGCACCGTACGACTTGTGCACGCCCTCGACCCGCACCATGGTCTCGGTGACCACATGGCCCATGTCCCCTCCCCCGTCGACCGAGCATCAGTATCACCGGCCGGGCAGCGCCCCGTAAGGGCGCGGGGAACCACGCGACCCGCCACGGGGAACCCGCACCCGGCAACGGCGGATCCGCGATGGCGAGATCCCGCAAGAAGGCGGGCCGCACCCTGGAGGCACGGCCCGCCGAGATGAACGGCTGAACGCGGCGGAGCGCCTAGCGGACTTCCGTGATCTCGGGCCCCCGCTGCAGCTGCCCCATACCACCGGAGAAGCGCGAACCCTCCTCCTGCTGGACCCCCTCGGGGACCATCTGCGCGTCGTTGGGCAGCTTGAGGACGATCGGGTCGCGCGGGGCCATCGGACCCTCACCGCGGACCACGACGGTGTCCCGGAAGATCTGCTCCAGCAGCCCGGCCGCCTGCGGCTGCACCGCGCCCTGGCCGGAGATCACACCGCGCAGGAACCAGCGCGGGCCGTCCACGCCGACGAACCGTACGACCTGGAAGCCGCCGGTGCCGTCGGGCAGCTGGACCGGCACCTGGGCGCGCAGCTCCCACCCGAGCGGGCCCTCGACCTCGTCGACGATGCCACCCTGCTGGGTGATGCCGGAGGCGATCTCCTCGCGGACCTCGCCCCAGATGCCCTCGCGCTTGGGCGCGGCGAACGCCTGGAGCTGGATGGCGCTGTCGCGCAGCACGACGGTCGCGGCGACGATGGCGTCACCGGCGACCTCGACCCGCAGTTCCATGCCGTCGACGCCCGGCACGAACAGGCCGCCGAGGTCCACGCGGCCCTCGGCCGGGTCGCGCACCTCGGTGCTGTCCCACGGACCGTCGGGCCGGGGCCCGGGCTCCAGCCGGACGCGCTCGCGCTCGGCCTCCTCCTCGTCCGCCTCGGTGTCGACGCTGTCGACGACCTGCTCGGCCTCGCCGGCCGCGTCCTCGGCGGCACCCTTCTTCTTGCGACGTCCGAACACGTCACTGTCCTTCCCGGTCGGATACGACCGAAGCGTATCGATTCCCACCCGTCGGACCGCCCTCGGCGGCCTGACCGCTTGTGCCGCTCTCGTCGCCCACCGCGGCATGGCCACCGGTGGACCCGAAGCCCCCTTCGGCCCGCGCCGAGCCGGGAAGCTCCGCGACCTCCCGGAAGCGGACCTTCTCGACCTGCTGGACGACCAGTTGGGCAATCCGGTCGAAGCGCTCGAACCGCACGCTCTCGCGCGGGTCGAGATTCACCACGATCACCTTGATCTCCCCACGGTACCCGGCATCAACCGTCCCCGGGGCATTCACGAGGGCGACACCGCAGCGGGCGGCGAGGCCGGAACGCGGATGCACGAAGGCCGCGTACCCCTCCGGCAGGGCGATCGACACCCCCGTGGGCAGGACGGCCCGCTCGCCGGGCTTCAGCTCGCAGGCCTCGGTGGTGCGCAGATCGGCTCCGGCGTCCCCGGGATGCTCGTACGCCGGAAGCGGTACGTCCGGGTCGACGCGCCGGATCAGCACGTTCAGCGGGTCACGGCTCACGGGTTCACCTCGAAGGCGCGGGCGCGCCGCATCCGGTCGGGATCGCTCATGGCGGCCTGGATCTCCTCCTTGCGGCCGTGGTCGATGAAGTGATCCACCTTGACCTCGATGAAGAGGGCGTCGGCGCGCACGGCGACCGGCCCGTCGGGGCCGCCGAGGCGCCCGGTGGCGGTGGAGTAGATCTTCCGCCCGGCGACGGCCGTGACCTCGGCCTCCAGATGCAGCGTCGTGCCCACGGGCACGGGCCGGACGAAGTCCGTCTCCAGCCGCCCGGTGACGGCGATGGTCCGCAGCAGCCAGTTCAGCGAGCCGAGGGTCTCGTCCAGGGCCGTGGCGAGCACTCCCCCGTGCGCGAGGCCCGGGGCACCCTGGTGGGCGGGCTGCACGGTGAACTCGGCGGTCAGCGAGACGCCCTCGCCGGCGCGGGCCTCCAGGTGCAGTCCGTGCGGCTGCCTGGGGCCGCACCCGAAACAGTGTTCGTAGTGGGCGCCGAGAAGCTGCCCGGGCGGGGGCGCGTCGGGGTGCCGTACCGGTTTCCCCGCGTCGGCGGGAGGCTGAAGAGCTGCGGAACTACCACTCACAGCCGCAGACCTTACCCGCCCTCCCGTCACCCGCACCGCGCTGCTCGACGGCGCCCGGCGCCGCCCGCCCCGACTCCGGGCGGCCGCGGATCCCGTGCCAAGCTTGGCTCCATGCAGCTCTCCGCCACCCCCTACGAAGAACGCCTCACCGCCCCCCGCTCGTGGTGGCTGATCAGCTTCCTGGTGGGCGTCTCGTTCGCCCTGATCCTGCTGCCCTTCGGCACCCTGCCGCTGCTCGGCGGGCTGGTCGGCGGTACCGCGGCGGCGGCCGTGGTGGCCAGCGCCTACGGCTCCCCGCGCATCCGGGTCGTGGGCGACTCCCTGATCGCGGGCGAGGCGAAGATCCCGGTGGCGGTGCTGGGCGCGACGGAGGTGCTGGACGCGGAGGAGGCCCGCGCCTGGCGGACCCACAAGGCCGACACCCGCGCCTTCCTGCTGCTGCGCGCCTACATCCCGACGGCGCTGCGGGTGGAGGTCACGGACCCGCAGGACCCGACGCCGTACCTGTACCTGTCGACGCGGGAGCCGGAGCGGCTGGCCGCGGCCATCGAGGCGGCACGCACGGCGCACGCCTAGAGCCGCCTGAGCGCGCCTACAGCTCGCCTGGCAGCTTGCGCAGTTCGACGGGGTCGGCCGGTTTCTCCAGGGGCGGCAGCTCCGGCAGCGCGTCCCACGGCACCTGGATCCTGCGCAGGTCGGCCCGGACCCGGGCCGCGAGGCTTCTGGTGTCCCGGCGGTTCATGACCGCCCCGACCGCGGCTCCCACCATGAACGGCATCAGGTTGGGCAGGTTGCGGACCATCCGCTTCATGATCTGCTGGCGCAGCTGGCGCTTCATCCGGCCGCCCAGGGCCGTGTCGTACGTCGACGGCTTCGTCACGTCGATCCCGCGCTCCTCCGACCAGGAGGACAGATACGCGGCGGTGCGGGTTCTCAGGCCGCCCGGCGGCCGGACCCCGTAGACCTCGTGCAGTTCGGCGATCAGTTTCAGCTCGATCGCGGCGACCCCGGTGATCTCGGCGGCCAGTTCGGTCGGCATGGCCGGCGGCACCGGCAGCATCGCCGCCGCTCCGATCCCGGCTCCGACGGTGGAGGTGCCGGCCGCCGCGCCGGCCACCAGTTTGTCGGCGAGTTCCTCGGGTCCGAGGCCGGGGAACTGTCTGCGCAGGGTCGCGAGGTCGCGTACGGGGATGCGCGGGGCGAGCTCGATGATGCGGTCCGTGAGGTACGCCAGCCCCGCGCGGGCCCGGCTGCCGCCCCTTCGGGCGCCTTCCCGGGTCAGTTCCCGGGCCTTCTCACGCATCGCCGTCGCCCGGCGCCGGGCGACGGGTGCGGGCTGCCGTGCCGGCGCCGGCAGGCCGCCCGGCTCGGGCGCCGGCCCGAGCGAGGCTCCCGCTCCGGGTGAGCCCCGCTCGTCGTCACGCGCGCCGTGCGGGCCGTCGATCGGCCCTTGGTCCGCTTTATCTGCTTTCCGCAGGGGGAAGCGGCGCTTCCGGGGAGGGGTCGAGCCAGACATGGCCGACCCGTCCTCAGTCGCAGTCGCGGCAGATCGGCTGACCGTTCTTCTCCCTGGCCAGCTGGCTGCGGTGGTGCACCAGGAAGCAGCTCATGCAGGTGAACTCGTCCTGCTGCTTGGGCAGCACCCGGACGGCCAGTTCCTCGTTGGAGAGGTCGGCTCCGGGCAGTTCGAGGCCCTCGGCGGCCTCGAACTCGTCGACGTCCACCGACGAGGTGGACTTGTCGTTCCGCCTGGCCTTCAGCTCCTCAAGGCTGTCCGAGTCGACGTCGTCGTCGGTCTTGCGTGGAGTGTCGTAATCGGTTGCCATATCGCTCTCCCCCTCTGGGTGTCTGCGGTGTCTCCAGCGCACGTAACGCGTGAGAGGCCGGACTTGTGCCCGACCTGAGGCGGAGATTTTGCCTCACATCAAGGTCTGTTACTCAATCGACACCCAACCCGACCCCTCAAGAGTGATCGGCTTGGATGGCGGTGAGGACCGTACACGGTTCGAATGCCGCACCTCAAAGGCGCCTCACCGTGTACTTCCCGTGATCAAGAGCCCTGAAAACCAGGACTTTCCCGGCTTTCCACCTTCCGTCATGATCACCGTGCGTACATGGCCGGAATTCCGCCCATGTGATCGATCACACAGGAAGAACCCCGTTCACCCGCCCAGAAATTCCGCGCAAAGCGAACATCCTCCGCGTGTGTCGGTCTGGGTCACACCGGGAAGGTGACGCGCATCACCAGACCACCGCCCTCGCGGGGCCGGGCCAGGATGTGGCCGCCGTGCGCCCGTGCCACGGACCGGACGATCGACAGGCCGAGACCCACCCCCTTGTCGCTGCCGGTGCGCTCGGTACGCAGCCGCCGGAACGGCTCGAAAAGGTTGTCGATCTCGTACGCCGGCACCACCGGTCCGGTGTTCGTGACCGTGAGCACCGCCTGCCCGTGCCGGATCTCGGTGGTCACCTCGACCCAGCCCTTCTCCGCAACGTTGTACCGCACCGCGTTCTGGACCAGGTTCAGCGCGATCCGCTCCAGCAGCACGCCGTTGCCCTGCACCACGGCCGGTTTGCGCTCACCGCGGATGGAGACGCCCTTGGCCTCCGCCTCGGCGTGCACCTGGTCGATGGCCTGCGTGGCGACCTCGGCCAGGTCGACCGGCTTGCGCTCGACGATCTGGTTGTCGCTGCGGGCGAGCAGCAGCAGCCCCTCGACCAGCTGCTCGCTGCGCTCGTTGGTGGCGAGCAGCGTCTTGCCGAGCTGCTGGAGCTCCACCGGCGCGTTCGGATCCGACAGGTGCACTTCGAGGAGCGTCCTGTTGATCGCGAGCGGGGTGCGCAGCTCGTGCGAGGCGTTGCCGACGAAGCGCTGCTGGGCGGTGAAGGCCCGCTGCAGCCGCTCCAGCATGTCGTCGAAGGTGTCCGCCAGCTCCTTCAGCTCGTCGTCCGGGCCGTCCAGCTCGATCCGGCGGGACAGGTCCGAGCCGGCCACCTGGCGGGCGGTGCGGGTGATCCGGCCGAGCGGGGACAGCACGCGGCCGGCCATCGCGTAGCCGAACGCGAACGCGATCACGGCGAGGCCCAGCAGGGCCAGCAGGGACCGGCTGAGCAGGTTGTCCAGGGCCCCCTGGCGCTGCTGGTCCACACAGTGGGCGATCGCGTCGTTGAAGTCCGACAGCGGCACCGGACCGGAGTTGATCGCGGTGACCGCGGGGCAGTTGTCGCTGGTGACCTTGATCGCCGATCCGCTGACGATCTTGAACAGCGGCTGGTTGCCGGTGCTGATCGCCTGGGCGGCGAGCAGGTAGATGATCGACAGCAGCAGGATGCCGGCGATCAGGAACATGCCGCCGTACAGCAGCGTCAGCCGTATCCGGATGGTCGGGCGCAGCCAGGGGAAGGGCGGCTGCGGCCTTCTGGGGTCCCAGGTGGGCTTCGGAGGGGCCTGGGGCGGCGCGGGTGTCGTGGCCACGGGGGATCAGATCCGGTAGCCGGAGCCGGGCACGGTGACGATGACGGGCGGCTCGCCCAGCTTGCGCCGCAGGGTCATCACCGTCACCCGCACCACGTTGGTGAACGGGTCGGTGTTCTCGTCCCAGGCCTTCTCCAGCAGCTGCTCCGCCGAGACCACGGCGCCCTCGCTGCGCATCAGCACCTCCAGCACGGCGAACTCCTTGGGCGCGAGCTGGACCTCCTTGCCGTCCCGGAAGACCTCGCGGCGGTTCGGGTCGAGCTTGATGCCGGCGCGCTCCAGGACCGGTGGCAGGGGCACGCTCGTGCGGCGGCCGAGGGCGCGCACGCGCGCGATCAGCTCGCTGAAGGCGAACGGCTTGGGCAGATAGTCGTCGGCGCCGATCTCCAGGCCCTCGACGCGGTCGCTGACGTCGCCGGACGCGGTGAGCATCAGCACGCGCGTGGGCATGCCCAGCTCGACGATCCGGCGGCAGACGTCGTCGCCGTGCACGAGCGGGAGGTCGCGGTCGAGGACGACCACGTCGTAGTCGTTGACGCCGATGCGCTCCAGGGCGGCCGCACCGTCGTACACGACGTCGACGGCCATGGCCTCCCGGCGCAGTCCGGTGGCCACCGCATCGGCGAGCAGTTGCTCGTCCTCGACGACGAGTACGCGCACGTCGCTTGTCCTTCCTCATGTCCACCCGCGTAGCGCGCCGTGGGCGCGTGCGGGCAGGGCTGTCCGTGGGTGTGACCCCCATCCTGCCCTTTTCGGCCATAAGTCGGCTGTAAGGCGGGATCAGGGCCGTGGGACGGGAGTCACCGGGCGGGAATACGCGAATTCCCCGCCGGTTGAGGTTTCCGGGGAGGGGAGCTGGGGGAGGACGGCTTTACACCCCGCGATCACGCTCTGCATGTGCCGCAGCACCATGCGGTACCCCGCCATCCGCTCCGCAGCGCGGGCGTGGGTGTCCGGCACCGTCGCCGCCCGGCCGGGCAGCGCTGGGCACCTGCGAGAGACGTGATCGCCCCTTCCTACGGCACACCCCCGTGCCACCGACCCACGACCCTGGACGAGGGGGCGCAGCATGGACGCTTTCACCGCAGGACTTCTGCAGCGCATAAGGGCGACCGAGTCCGACCTGTCGCGGGCTCGTGACGAGGGCGACGACTTCCTCGTCGAGGTGGAGCAGGCAGAGCTCGACGACCTGCGACGCCTCGCCGCCGAACACGGTGTGGAGGTCGGCGCGTCACGCGTCTGATCGGCCGAAAGCGCAAGAAGGGACCCCGGCGAATCCAGCGCCGGGGTCCTTTTGCGTGCGGCTGCCGGGCCCCCTCGCACGCGGCTGCCGGGCTCTCCTTCGCGTGCGGCTGCCGAGGTCCTTGCGCGCTGAGGCTCCCGGACACCCTCGGCGGGGGCTGCCGGGGGCCCTGCGAGGGGCTGCCGAAGGGCCGCCCTTCGCGGGGAGGCTGCGGTCCGCGGTCAGTCGTGCCAGGCGCCGAAGTCCTCCAGCAGCCGCTGAAGGGGCTCGAACACCCCGGGCGTCCCCGCCACGGTCAGGTCCCCCGACGGGCGCTCTCCGGGCCGCCCACCGGTCAGGGCGCCCGCCTCCCGGGCGATCAGGTCCCCGGCGGCGACGTCCCACGCGTGCAGACCCCGCTCGTAGTACCCGTCGAGCCGGCCGCAGGCCACGTCGCACAGGTCGACGGCCGCCGAGCCGCTGCGCCGGATGTCGCGCAGCAGCGGGACGAGCCGGGCGGCCACCTCGGCCTGGTGGGTGCGGACCTCGGTGACGTAGTTGAAGCCGGTGGACACCAGGGCCTGGTCCAGCGGGGGCGCGGGACGGCAGGCGAGCGCCCGCTCGCCCTCCCACGCGCCGGTCGCCCACGCGCCACCGCCGCGCACGGCGTGGTACGTCTCGCCGCGCATCGGGGCGGCAACCACTCCGACGACGGTCTCGCCGTCCTGTTCGGCCGCGACGGACACCGCCCAGGTCGGCAGCCCGTACAGGTAGTTGACGGTGCCGTCGAGCGGATCGATCACCCAGCGGATGCCGCTCGTGCCCTCGACGGAGGCCCCCTCCTCACCGAGGAAGCCGTCGTCCGGGCGCCGCCCGGAGATCAGGTCGGTGATCAGCTTCTCCGCCGCGATGTCCATCTCGGTGACGACGTCGATGGGGCTGGACTTCGTCCTGGCAACGGCCAGGTCGGCGGGGCGGCCGTCGCGCAGCAGGTCGCCGGCGCGCCGGGCGGCCTCCCGGGCCAGCTCCAGCAGTTCCCGGTGCAGGGCGTCGGTCACGGGTCTCCTCACGCGTAGGGGCTGTCGGCGCCGGCGGCGGCCGGGCGGGGCGCACGGGCGGGGCAGCAGCCGACCGGGCACAGGTCGTGGCTCGCGCCCAGCGCGCCCAGGGCGCACGGGGCGACCTCCTGGCCGCGCTCCACGGCGGCACGCTCCATGATCAGCTCGCGGACGGCGGCGGCGAACCGCGGATCGGCGCCCACGGTGGCCGAGCGGCGGACCGGCAGGCCCAGCTCCTCGGCCTTGGCCTTGGCCTCGGTGTCGAGGTCGTAGAGGACCTCCATGTGGTCGGAGACGAAGCCGATCGGGGCCATGACCACGGCGGGGACGCCGGCCGCGTGCCGCTCCTCCAGGTGGTCGCAGATGTCCGGCTCCAGCCACGGGACGTGCGGGGCACCGGAGCGGGACTGGTAGACGAGCCGCCACGGGTGGTCGACTCCGGTGCGCTCCCGGACGGCGTCGGCGATCAGCTGGGCCACGTCCAGGTGCTGCTCGACGTAGGCACCGCCCTCTCCGTGCGCCTCGACGGGGCCGGAGGTGTCGGCGGCCGAGGTCGGGATGGAGTGGGTGGTGAAGGCGATGTGGGCGCCCGCGCGGACGTCCTCCGGGAGGTCCTCCAGGGCGTGCAGCACGCCGTCGATCATGGGTTCGACGAAGCCGGGGTGGTTGAAGTAGTGCCGCAGCTTGTCGACCTTCGGCAGCTCCAGGCCCTCGGCCTCCAGGGCGGCCAGCGCGTCGGCGAGGTTCTCCCGGTACTGGCGGCAGCCCGAGTAGGACGCGTAGGCGCTGGTGGCGAGGACGAGGATGCGGCGGCGGCCGTCGGCGACCATCTCGCGCAGGGTGTCGGTCAGATACGGCGCCCAGTTGCGGTTGCCCCAGTACACCGGCAGGTTCAGGCCGTGTTCGGCGAAGTCCTTGCGCAGGGCGTCCAGCAGGGCGCGGTTCTGGTCGTTGATGGGGCTGACCCCGCCGAACAGGAAGTAGTGCTGCCCGACTTCCTTGAGGCGTTCCCTCGGGATGCCGCGCCCGCGCGTGACGTTCTCCAGGAACGGAACCACGTCGTCCGGGCCTTCGGGGCCGCCGAAGGAGAGCAGGAGGAGGGCGTCGTAGGGGGTGGCATCGAGCGCGTCTGGCATGAGTCGATCCTGCCACCCGGCACTGACAGCGGGGAAACAGCGGGGTGAAGAGTCGGATTCCAGTGGGTTCGAGACGGTTTCTCCGGGCGCCTTGACCGGTGCGATCAGGGGCCCTGACTCGTAAGCTGTATGAGCCGCATTCGCGCCTTACCGAGCCGCTCCGGAGACCACGTGCCCAGCCCCTACAGAGCCCTGTTCGCCGAGCCCGGCACCAAGGCTTTCTCCGCCGCGGGGTTCATCGGCCGGATGCCTCTGTCGATGATGGGCATCGGCATCGTCACGATGATCTCCCAGCTCACCGGGCGGTACGGCCTCGCGGGCGCCCTGTCGGCCACGATCGCGCTGTTCGCCGCGGCGGTCGGGCCGCAGATCTCCCGGCTGGTGGACCGGCACGGGCAGCGCCGGGTGCTGCGCCCCGCGGCCCTGGTGGCCCTGGTCGCGGCGGCCGGTCTGCTGCTCGCCGCCCACCTCCGGTGGCCGGACTGGGCGCTGTTCGTCTGCGCGGCCGGGATCGGCACGGTGCCGAGCCTGGGCGCGATGGTCCGGGCCCGCTGGGCGGCGCTGTACCGGGGCACTCCGAAGCTGCACACCGCCTACTCGTTCGAGTCGGTCGTGGACGAGGTCTGCTTCATCGTCGGGCCGATCGTCTCCATCGGCCTGTCCACGGCCTGGTTCCCGGAGGCGGGCCCCCTGCTGGCCGCCTGCTTCCTGGCGGCCGGCGTCTTCTGGCTGACCGCCCAGCGCGCCACCGAGCCGGAGCCGCACCCGCGCGAGCGGCACGGCGGCGGCAGCGCCCTGCGCGCGCGGGGACTCCAGGTGCTGGTGGCGACCTTCGTGGCGACCGGCGCGATCTTCGGCGCCGTGGACGTGGTCACCGTCGCCTTCGCCGACGAGCGCGGCCACAAGGGCGCCGCGAGCGTGGTCCTGGCGCTGTACGCGGCCGGTTCCTGCGTGGCGGGCGTGGTCTTCGGACTGCTGCGCTTCAGCGGTGCGCCGGAACGCCGCTGGCTGCTGGGCGTGGCGGGGATGGCCGTGAGTATGATCCCCCTCCTACTGGTCGGAAACCTGCCGCTTCTGGCCGTGGCGCTGTTCGTTGCGGGGCTGTCCATCGCGCCGACGATGATCACCACGATGTCCCTCATCGAAGAGCACGTACCGCGCGCCCAGCTCACCGAGGGCATGACCTGGGTGGGCACCGGCCTCGCCGTCGGCATCGCGGTCGGCTCCTCCGTGGCCGGCTGGGTGATCGACGCGGCCGGGGCACGGGCCGGGTACGGGGTTCCGGCCGCGTCCGGGGCCGTCGCGGTCGCGGTCGGTTTCCTCGGGTACCGCCGGCTGCGCAGGCCGGCCGCGGGTCGGGGAGGCACCGTTGAGCAGCACAGCGAGCGGGAAGAACGGCACCTGGCGTAACTGGGGCGGCAATGTCTCGGCCCGGCCCGCCCGGCAGGTCGCGCCGGCCTCGGTGGAGGAGCTGGCCGCGGTGGTGCGCCGGGCCCGGGAGGACGGCCTGAAGGTGAAGGCGGTCGGGACCGGGCACTCCTTCACCTCGATCGCCGCCACCGACGGTGTGTTGATACGTCCTCAACTGTTGACCGGGATACGCAGCATCGACCGGGAATCCATGACGGTCACGGTGGAGGCGGGCACCCCGCTCAAGAGACTCAACGCCGCTCTCGCGCGCGAGGGCCTCTCGCTCACCAACATGGGCGACATCATGGAGCAGACGGTCTCGGGGGCCACCAGCACGGGCACCCACGGCACGGGCCGCACGTCCGCCTCCATCGCCGCGCAGATCAAGGGGCTGGAACTCGTCACGGCCGACGGCTCGGTGCTCACCTGCTCCGAGAAGGAGAACCCGGAGGTGTTCGCCGCGGCCCGCATCGGCCTCGGCGCCCTCGGCGTCATCACCGCGATCACCTTCGCCGTGGAGCCGCTCTTCCTGCTCAGCGCGCGCGAGGAACCCATGCCCTTCGAGCGGGTCCTCGCCGAGTTCGATCAACTGTGGGCCGAGAACGAACACTTCGAGTTCTACTGGTTCCCCCACACGGGCAGCACCAACACCAAGCGGAACAACCGCAGCGCCGGCCCCGCACGGCCGGTGGGGCGGCTCGCCGGCTGGTTCGAGGACGAGTTCCTCTCCAACGGCGTCTTCCAGGTGGCCCAGTGGGTCGGCCGCGCGGCCCCCGCGACCGTTCCGGCGATCGCGCGGATCTCCAGCCGGGCCCTGTCCGCGCGCACGTACACGGACATCCCCTACAAGGTCTTCACCTCGCCGCGCCGGGTGCGCTTCGTGGAGATGGAGTACGCCGTCCCGCGCGCTGCCCTGGTGGCGACGCTGCGCGAACTGAAGGCCATGGTCGACGGCTCCGGTCTGCGGGTCGGTTTCCCGGTCGAGGTGCGCACCGCCCCGGCCGACGACATCACCCTGTCCACCGCCTCCGGCCGGGACAGCGCCTACGTCGCCGTACACATGTTCCGGGGCACGCCGTACCAGGCGTACTTCACCGCCGCCGAGCGCATCTTCACCGCGCACGAGGGGCGTCCGCACTGGGGCAAGGTGCACACGCGGGACGCGGAGTACCTCGCCCGGGTGTATCCGCGCTTCGGCGAGTTCACCGCACTGCGCGACCGCCTGGACCCGGACCGGCTGTTCCAGAACGACTACCTGCGGAGGGTCCTCGGGGCGTAGCCGCCGGACGTCGGGAGGCGCCGCGGGTCGTACCGCCACCGGTGGACGGCGTCCGCGGCGAACTCGCCCGGCGGGGCCGCTCGTTCCCCCGGCCGGACGGCCGACCGGCTGCACGGGAAGGGGACATACGAGCGAAACCATTCGTTCCGTTTCTGGTGATTGCGTGAAGTTCGCCACGTCCGTGATCGGCAAAACCGCTTGCGCGGGGCCAAGTCGCCACCCTTGCCAGAAGTTGGGCGGCGCGCCAATCCACGCACGTGGTCCGAATGGAGTACTGTTGCGAGCCCTGGGTCCGGTCTCCCACCAGGGTGCCCGCGGCCTTGCTGGACCGCCGGGAGGGGGCTAGTTGCACAGGGTGACGGAGTTGGTCACTTAGCGTTGCGAACAGGTAACCGTGCCATAACGGCGGTACCGGGCCCGCGCCCGACACGCCGGGCAACTCGGCAAGGTTGTGGCAGGCTGCACCCGGGCAGGCCACACTCGACTAGCGGAAGCAGCGACGCACGTGACGTCGGCAGGCACCACCCGGGAGGTCCCCATGCCCGAACTGCGTGTCGTGGCCGTCTCGAATGACGGCACACGGCTGGTGCTGAAGGCTGCCGACTCTACGGAGTACACGCTTCCGATCGACGAACGCCTGCGCGCCGCCGTGCGCGGCGACCGTCCCCGCCTCGGCCAGATCGAGATCGAGGTCGAGAGCCATCTCCGCCCGCGTGACATCCAGGCGCGGATACGTGCCGGTGCCACCGCGGAAGAGGTCGCCCAGCTCGCCGGCATCCCCGTCGACCGGGTACGGCGCTTCGAGGGTCCGGTGCTCGCCGAACGCGCCTTCATGGCCGAGCGTGCGCGCAAGACCCCGGTCCGCCGCCCCGGCGAGAACTCCGGCCCGCTGCTCGGCGAGGCGGTGCAGGAGCGGTTGCTGCTGCGCGGCGCCGAGAAGGACACCGTGCAGTGGGACTCCTGGCGCCGCGACGACGGCACCTGGGAGGTGCTCCTCGTCTACCGGGTCGCGGGCGAACCGCACTCGGCGAGCTGGACGTACGACCCGCCCCGGCGGCTCGTACAGGCCGTGGACGAGGAGGCGCGCTCGCTGATCGGCGAGTCCGACGACCTCGCCGTGCCCGAGCCGAGCTTCCCGTTCGTCCCGCGCATCGCCCGGCTGCCGCGCGAGCGCTCGATGGACCGCGCGCTCGACCGTGCCGACCGCGAGCGGCCCAGCCTGCCCGCGCCGGAACCGGACGAGGAGAGCGCGGGCGAGCGCGACTCGCTGACCAGCCTGCTGGAGGCCGTACCGAGCTTCCGGGGCGACCTGGTGGTCCCGGAACGCCCGGCGGAGCCCTCGGAGGAGCCCGACGACGAGCCCGCCGCCGAGGAACCGCCGGCGCCCGCCGCGTCCGCCGGTTCCGCCTACGCGGACGTCCTCATGCCGCGCTCCGTCGGCAGCCACCGCGACCGGCTCATCGGCGCGACCGACCGGCAGGCCGAGGCCGACGGCGTCCGCCCCGGCCGCCGTGCCGCCGTGCCGAGCTGGGACGAGATCGTGTTCGGCACCCGCCGCAAGAAGCAGGAGTAGGTCCGCGTACGGACTCGGGAGGGGGCACGCGCGCGTGCCCCCTCTTCGGGCTGCCCGCTACTGCGGATCCGCCCCCACCGCCACCGGCCGCGCCGGGTCCGAGGACCACTCGGACCAGGAACCGACGTACAGCGCCGCCGGGATGCCCGCCACCGCCAGCGCGAGGACCTCGTGGGCGCCGGAGACGCCCGAACCGCAGTACACGCCCACCTCGGTGTCCTCGGACACCCCCAGGGCCTTGAAGCGGTCCTTCAGCTCCGCCGCGGGCAGGAAGCGGCCGTCGGGGCCCACGTTCTCCGTCGTCGGCGCCGACACCGCGCCCGGGATGTGCCCGCCGACCCGGTCGATCGGCTCCACCTCGCCGCGGTACCGCTCCCCCGCACGCGCGTCCAGCAGCACACCCGTACGGGCCATGGCCGCGGCCCCGTCCGCGTCCAGCAGCCCGGCCGCGCCCGGCACCGGGACGAAGTCGCCCTCGGCGGGATCCGGCACCTCGGTGGACAGCTCGCCCCGCCAGGACGGCAACCCGCCGTCGAGCACCCGCACGTCCGGGTGACCCGTCCAGCGCAGCAGCCACCACGCGCGCGCGGCCGCCCAGCCCTGCCCGCCGTCGTACACGACGACCGGCCGCCCCGCGGACACGCCCGCGCGGCGCATGGCGGCACCGAACTCCGCCAGGTCGGGCAGCGGATGCCGGCCCTGGTCGCCGGGCGCGGCCGCCAGTTCCCGGTCCAGGTCGACGAAGACCGCGCCGGGGATGTGCCCGGCCGCGTACTCGGCCCGGCCGTCGAAGGCCGGCGCGCCCGCCGCCTTCGCCACGCTCAGCTGCCAGCGCACGTCCAGCAGCGTGGGCGGCCTGCCGCCGGTCAGCTCGTGTGCGAGATCGGATGCGGTGATGATGGCTGTCATGGCGTCCATCCATACGCCAGGGGTGGCCGCGGCGTCCAGGTCCGGCTACTCTGCTCGGCCGGACAGGCTCGGTCACCGGGCGTACCGGATCGAGCACGAGCTGTACAGCCGGCGGACACCCGTCGGGCCTCGTCAGGAAGTGGCGAAAGACGGCAGATCGGGCATCCTCCCGGAGTGACGGCGGAGCGGCGCGGTACGGCCCCGCGGCACCGCGGAGGATGCGGGCACCGGCACGGGCGTACGCGCCGGCGGCGTGGACACCCCTTCCGGGGAGCGGAAGCGACACGGCCACCGCGAGGGGCCGGGGAGAGAGTGATCGATGACCGAGGCACGGGAGTCGGCCGGTCCGCACGCGCGGCGCGTGCCCGGCTCACCCAGCTGGGTGAGCCTGATGGTGCACGGGCTGGACGCCACCGAGGAGTTCTACGGTGAGCTGTTCGGCTGGGAGTTCCGGCCGGGTCCGCAGCAGCTCGGACCGTATGTGCGGGCGCTGCTGGACGGGCGGGAGGTGGCGGGCATGGGCCAGCTGCCGCCGGACCGCCGGCTGCCGGTGGCCTGGACTCCCTACTTCGCCTCGGACGACGTGGACCAGACCGCCGACACGGTACGGCTGTGCGGCGGCACGGTGGCCGTCGGCCCGCTGGACGCCGCCGAGGCCGGGCGGATGGCGATCGCCGCCGACCCCTCCGGGGGAGTGTTCGGGATCTGGCAGGGCTCCGCGCACTTCGGCACGGCGATCAGCGGTGTGCCCGGCACGCCCGTCTGGAACGAACTGGTCACCTTCGAGACGGAGAGCGTCGGGAAGTTCTACAAGAGCGTGTTCGGTTACGGGGAGGAGCCGGTGGTCTCCGCCGACTTCGACTACCTGACCCTGTACCTGGAGGGCCGGCCGGTGGCCGGGCTGCACGGCGTGGGCCAGGCCCTGCCCCGGGACCGGGGGCCGTACTGGCAGACGTACTTCGAGGTCGCCGACGTCGACGCGACGCTGCGGCAGGTCAGCGGGCTGGGCGGGCGGATCCTCCGGCCGGCCCACGACAGCCCGCACGGGCGGGTGGCCACGGTGGCGGACCCGGAGGGCGCCGAGTTCTCGGTGGTCCAGGACCCGCACTGAGTCCTGCGGACAGGAGTCCCCTCAGGAGGTCGAGACGGGCAGCACGTCCGGGGACAGGGCCGCCGCGCGGGCCGACGCGGCGGTCATCCGGCGCCGGTGGTGGCGGCGGCACAGCACCTCGTAGCCGACCTCGCCCGCGGACTGGTTGACGTCGCCGACGACCACCTGGGCACCCTCGACCACCATCTCGCCGCCTATCGTCCGGGCGTTGTGCGTGGCCCGGGCGCCGCACCAGCACAGCGCCTCCACCTGGAGCACCTCGATCCGGTCGGCCAGCTCCACCAGGCGCTGCGAGCCCGGGAACAGCTTGGAGCGGAAGTCGGTGGTGATGCCGAAGGCGAACACGTCCAGGCCGAGATCGTCCACCACGCGCGCAAGCTGGTCTATCTGCTCGGGCGCGAGGAACTGCGCCTCGTCCGCGATCACATAGTCGGCCCGGCCGCCCTGCGAGAGATGGTCCACCAGATAGGCGTACAGGTCCTGGCCGTCCTCGACCTCCACCGCGTCGGTGACCAGACCCAGCCGGGAGGACAGCTTGCCCTCACCCGCGCGGTCGTCCCGGGTGAAGATCATGCCGGCCAGTCCGCGCGCGGAACGGTTGTGCTCGATCTGGAGAGCCAGCGTCGACTTCCCGCAGTCCATCGTTCCGGAGAAGAACACCAGCTCGGGCATGAGGAGTTGAGCACCTTTCGGTGAGTCGTCGGCAGGGGGGAACGCTTCAGGAGCGTACTTCGAGCAGCGGGACCAGCTGCTCGGCAGGGGTCATCGAACCGTGGTTGCCCACCAGCGCCGACTCCTTGGGCTCCCGCTCGGAGGCGATGATCAGGACGTCGTCGTGCGCGGCGGCGAGCACGTCCCCGATCCGCGGGTACACGCGCTCGTCCACGTGCGGCCCGAACCAGCCGGCCGCGATCGCCTCGTCCCGCGACGCCACCCAGAACTGCTCGCCGAGCACCTCGCGCCAGACCGTCAGGACGTCGTTCTCGGCACCCGGCACCGCGTACACGTGCCGGGCCCGGCCCTCCCCGCCCAGCAGGGCGACACCGGCGCGCAGTTCCCAGTCCTCGTCGAAGTCGATGCGGTGCTGCTCGTCGAACGGCACGTCGACCATGCCGTGGTCGGCGGTGACGTAGAGGGCGCTGCGCGGCGGCAGCTGCTCCGCGAGGCGCTGGACGAGCCGGTCGACGTACATGAGCTGGCCGCGCCAGGTGTCGGAGGCGATGCCGTAGCGGTGTCCGGCGCCGTCCAGCTCGGAGTAGTACGTGTACACCAGCGAGCGGTCCCCGGCGGCCAGTTGCTCGGCCGCCAGGTCCATGCGGTCCTCGCCGGTGAGCCGGCCGTGGAAGCTGCCGCCGCTGAGCGCCACCTTGGTGAGCGGGGTGTGCTCGAAGGCGGGCGAGGACACCTGGGCGGCGTGCACTCCGGCCTGGTGGGCCAGCTGGAAGACGGTGGGGTACGGCTGCCAGGGGCGCGGTTCCGTGTACGGCTGCCAGCGGAGCTGGTTCATCAGCTCGCCGGTGCCCGGGTTGCGCACGGTGTAACCGGGCAGGCCGTGGAGGCCGGGCGGCAGGCCGGTGCCGACGGAGGCGAGGGAGGTGGCGGTGGTCGCCGGGTAGCCGGCGGTGAGCGGTCGGCCGGTGCCGCCGCGGGAGCTGCCGAGCAGGGAGGTCAGGAAGGGAGCCTCGTCCGGGTGGGCTCTGAGCTGCTCCCAGCCGAGACCGTCGATCAGGAAGACGCAGACCCGGTCGGTGGCGGTCAGTTCCTGGATCGTGGCGGTCATGCCGGGCACGCCCATGCCGGCGGCCAGGGTGGGCAGCAGGTCGGCCAGCGAGCCGGTGCCGTACGCGGGCAGCGGCGCGGTGTCCAGGGCGAGGGGCTCCGGGTGGTCCCAGGCGGAGAGCTGGGACATCAGCGCGTGAGGTCCGCGGTCGCCTCCGAGATGGCCTGCGCGAAGGCGAGCGCCTGGCGCACCGTCTCCGGGCCGTCCCCGGCCTCGCTGACGCGCAGGCTGAGGTCGTCCGCCGTGGAGCTGCCCGTGTAGCCGTGGTCGGCGTCGCAGTTGGGGTCGCCGCAGGCGGCGGGCTCCAGGTCGACACGGCTGACCGCGCCCCAGCCGATGGTCAGCACGACCTCGCGCGGCGGTGTGCCCGGCGTGTACTGCTCCGGGTTCGCCACCACCCGGCTGACCACGACCGAGGAGATCCGGTCGAGCTTCACGGACTCGGTGGAGGTGGTGGCGTACGGCGTCGGGGACGTGCTGTCGGCGGCCTGCTCGTCGGTGTGGCTGACGATGAAGCGGTTGCCGGTGAGGACCAGCACGGTGACGTGCCGGCGCACCTCGTTCTGGTCGAACGTCGTCTCCTGGTGGACCAGGTACGACCGGACGGGCTCGCCGCCCACAGCGGCCTCCACCGCCTCGGCCACGAGGGCCGGGTAGTAGCCGCTGCGCTCGATCGCCGCGCGCAGCCCCTGGGTCGTCGTACTGGTCTTGGCCATGGCGTCCATCCTAATCCGTGGGCAAGGGCGGTCCGGGCCAGTCGCGCGGACCGGGGGCGCCTGTGCACCCGTGCGCGGGGGTGCCGGCACGAGGCGTGCGCGAGGGCAGCTGGTGGGACCGGGAGATCGTCGCCTGCGACGCGGGGCGGCTGCGCGCTTTTGTCCGGCGATCTCCATGTGGCCCCCCGTCCCGCTCAGTAGGCCGGCAGCGTGCGCGGGCCCAGGTCGTCGCGGGCCGGCGGGGGCGCGAGCCGGACGGTGGCGCCGAGGACGCTCACTCCGTGCGGGGCGACGACGACCGGCTCCAGGGTGACCGCGACCACCTCGGGGTGGTCGTCGACCAGCCGGGACACCCGCAGCAGCAGCTCCTCCAGGGCCGGGGTGTCCACCGGGGTGGAGCCACGCCAGCCGAACAGCAGCGGGGCCGTCCGGATCGACCGGATCAGCGAGGTCGCCTCCCGGTCGGTGACCGGTATCAGCCGGTGGGCCATGTCCCCGAGCAGCTGGGAGGCGGCCCCGGCCAGCCCGAAGGACAGCACGGCGCCGGCCGCCGGATCGATCACCGCACGGACGACCGTGTCGACGCCGCGCGGGGCCATGCCCTGCACCACCGGCCGCAGCTCCTCCGGCTGCCCGAACAGCTCGGTCAACTCGGTGTACGCCCGCAGCAGTTGTTCCTCGTCCGCGAGGTCCAGGCGGACCCCGCCCAGGTCGGCGCGGTGCCGCAGGTGCGGTGCGGTGGCCTTGAGGGCGACCGGGTAGCCCAGGGAGCGGGCGGCCTCGGCGGCGGCCCGCGGGGTGGGCGCGGGCAGGGCCCGGCGCACGGGTATGCCGTACCTGCCGAGCAGCTCGCAGGTGTCCGCGTCGGAGATGGTGAGCCCCTGCCCGCGCGTGAGCAGCTCGCCGATCAGCCGCGCGGCCCCCTTCTCGTCGATGTCCTCGTACTCCGGCACCTTCCCGGGGTCGGCCGCCTCCCGCCGCCACCCGGCGTACCGCACGGCCTCGGCGAGGGCCCGGACGGCGCGTTCGGCGGCGGGGTAGGCGGGGATGAGGTGGGTGCCTTCGGGCGGGGTGGCGAGGGGGGCGGTTGCCGCCGTCCCCGCGGGTCCGGGCGCCCTGTCGCCGGCCCCCGGTGCGGTGCTCGCCGCGGCCGACAGGGCCTCGGCCAGCCCGCCGAGTTCTACGTGCACCACCAGCACCGGTTTGCCCGGCACGGCGGCCGCGGCCGACCGCAGCGCCTCGGCCAGCTCGGCGTCCCCGGGCGAGCCCTCCCCGATCGCGGGGATCGCCGTGACGACGACGGCGTCGTTCGTGCCGTCGGCCAGCGCGGCGGCGAGCGCCCGGTGGAAGTCCTGCGCGGTCGCCCCGGTCGTCAGGTCCACGGGCCGGGCCGGCCGCAGCCCCTCGGCCAGGCACCGGTCGTACGTGAGCACGCCCAGCGACTCGGAGTTGCCGAGGATGGCCACGCGCGGGCCTGCGGGCAGTGGCTGGCGCGCGAGCAGCAGCCCCGCGTCGACCAGCTCGGTGATCGTGTCGACCCGGATCACCCCGGCCTGCCTGAGCAGTGCGGAGACGGTCGCGTACGGCAGCCGCGTGGCCCGTACCGCGTGGCCCTGCGGTGCCGTGCCGGTCCCCTGGACCACCACCAGGGGCTTGGCCGCCGCCGTCCGCCGGGCGAGGCGAGTGAACTTGCGGGGGTTGCCGATGGACTCCAGGTACATGAGGACGACGTCGGTCTCGGGGTCGTCGTACCAGTACTGCAGGACGTCGTTGCCGGAGACGTCGGCGCGGTTGCCGGCGGACACGAAGGTGGAGACGCCGGTGACCCCGGTGACGCCTCCGCCGCGCCGGTGCAGCCGGGACAGCAGGGCGATGCCGATGGCGCCGGACTGGGCGAACATGCCGATGCGGCCGGGGCGGGGCATCTCGGGGGCGAGGGAGGCGTTCAGCCGGACGTCCGGGGCGGTGTTGATGACGCCGAAGGCGTTCGGGCCGATGATCCGCATGCCGTACGCGCGCGCGGCGCGGACGAGGGCCCGCTGCCGTTCGTGCCCCTCGGGGCCGCTCTCGGCGTATCCGGCGGAGAGCACGACCAGCCCCTGGACGCCGTGCTCCCCGCACTCGGCGACCACGGCGGGCACCTGCTCGGCCGGGACGGCCACGACGGCGAGGTCCACGGGCCCGTCGATGTCCCGCACCGAGCGGTGCGCGGGCACCCCGTCGATCTCCTTGAGGTCCTCCGGGAACACCTTGTTCACGGCGTACAGACCGCCGGTGTACCCCGCGTCGCGGATGTTGCCGAGGATGCTGCGGCCCACTCCGCCGGGGACGCGGCCGACGCCGACGACCGCGACGGAGCCGGGCGCCAGGAGCCGCCGTACCGAGCGGGCCTCGGCGCGCTGCTCGCGCGCGCGTTGGACGGCGAGGGAGCGGTCGGTGGGTTCGAGGTCGAACTCCAGGCGGACGACGCCGTCCTCGAAGCTGCGTTTCTGGGTGTAGCCGGCGTCCGTGAACACCTTGATCATCTTGGTGTTGGCGGGCAGCACCTCGGCGGCGAAGCGGCGGATGCCCCGCTCGCGCGCGACGGCCGCGATGTGCTCCAGCAGGGCGGAGGCGACCCCGCGGCCCTGGTGGGCGTCCTGCACCAGGAAGGCGACCTCGGCCTCGTCGGCGGGCGCGGAGGCGGGCATGCCGTCGGTGCCGATGCGGTCATAGCGTACGGTGGCGATGAACTCGCCGCCGACGGTGGCCGCGAGTCCCACCCGGTCCACAAAGTCGTGGTGCGTGAAGCGGTGGACGTCCTTGGCGGAGAGCCGTGGGTACGGCGCGAAGAAGCGGTAGTACTTCGACTCGTCCGAGACCTGCTCGTAGAAACTGACCAGGCGGTCGGCGTCATCAACGGTGATGGGCCGGATGCGCGCGGTGCCACCGTCGCGCAGCACCACGTCCGCCTCCCAGTGGGCGGGGTACTGGTGCCGGTCCTGCCGGTCCGCCGAGGTCTGCATGGGCCCCAGAGTACGGCTCGCGTACGACAACGGCGCGAGGCAGTCTGTGGAGGACGGGAAGCCGGACCGCGGCCGCGGTCCGGTGCCACACCGGAGAGGGACGCAGGTCCGCTCCGGACCCGCTTCGCGATATGGGAAACTGGTCTAGACAACCCTGAACACCGAAGGGCAGCAACACATGGCTGAGCGCCGCGTCAACGTCGGCTGGGCCGAGGGCCTCCACGCCCGCCCCGCCTCCATCTTCGTCCGAGCCGCCACGGCCGCAGGCGTCCCGGTGACGATCGCCAAGGCCGGGGGCAACCCCGTCAACGCGGCCTCCATGCTCGCCGTCCTGGGTCTGGGCGCCCAGGGTGGCGAGGAGATCGTCCTCGCCTCCGACGCCGAGGGTGCGGACGCCGCACTCGACCGGCTGGCCAAGCTGGTCTCCGAGGGCCTGGAGGAGCTGCCCGAGACCGTCTGAGCGAGTACCGCACAGAGCGCCGGAGCCGCGTTCGCCTTTCGGGGCGGCGCGGCTTCGCCATATGCGCGCACTCGCCTCCGTGCCGTCGATTCGTCAGGCGCCGGAAAAGGCCCGCATGAATTACGGCACCATGAATTCGGGCAGCAGAAAACACCCCACCCGGAAATAGCTCCTCTTTGTATACGGCGCCCGTGTTAATGTCGCTGACCCGACATGTTTACGGCTTGTTGCGAAGTCCTCACACGCTCCGCGGCACCGGAAAAACGCAGCCGGTGCGCGCCCGTCGCACGCTCGGCGTGCAAAGTGGTGAGCGCCCGCGCGCGCTCGGCGTCGCCCCGCGCCACCGCGTCCACGATGGCGCCGTGCTCGGTCCAGGACTCCGTGGGGCTGGCCGGTGCCTCGACCGTGTACATCCAGGCGATCTTGTGTCGCAGCTGGGTGAGCATCGAGGTGAGCGAGGGGCTGCCGGAGGCCTGGGCGAGCGTCTCGTGGAACCAGCCGCCCAGCGAGCGCAGATCCTCGCTGCCGCCCCTCCTGGCCCGTTCCTGGCCCAGCCGGACCAGGCCGCGCAGCACCTTCAGATGGGCCTCGGTGCGCCGCTGGGCGGCCCGGGCGGCACCCAGCGGCTCCAGCAGCATCCGCATCTCCAGCAGGTCGGCGGCCTCCTGCTCGGTCGGCTCGGCCACACACGCGCCCGCGTGCCGGCGCGTCACCACGAAGCCCTCGGCCTCCAGGGTGCGCAGGGCTTCGCGCACGGGGACGCGCGAGACGCCGTACCGGCGGGCCAGGACTTCCTCGGTGAGGCGGCTGCCGCGCTCGTAGACGCCCGCGACGATGTCGTCCCGGACAGCGGTACACACCGAGTGCGCCGGAATACGCATGACCGACCTCCGCCTTAATCCCCGTGAAACGTCGACGATGGACGTGTGTTCCGTGACTCTATTGCAATGAGCCGGAATTTCCGACGGCGGGCTCTAATCCATGGATATTTTTTGGTCAGCGGATCCGGCGGACACTGCGAAAAACGGCGAAAGCCCCGGCTCGGTGAGCCGGGGCCTCGAAGGGTCGTGCGCGGTGCGTCAGAGGTTCACGCCGTGCTTGCGGAGGTAGGCGACCGGGTCGACGTCCGAGCCGTACTCGGGGCTGGTCCGCGCCTCGAAGTGCAGGTGCGGGCCGGTGACGTTGCCGGTGGCGCCGGACAGGCCGATCTGCTGGCCCGGGACGACCTTCTGACCCACCGTGACGCCGATGGACGACAGGTGCCCGTACTGCGTGTACATGCCGTCTGCCATCCGGATCACGATCTGGTTGCCGTACGCGCCGCCCCAGCCGGTGGAGACGACCGTGCCGGAGCCCACCGCGTGGACGGCCGTGCCGGCGGCCGCGTGGAAGTCGATGCCGGTGTGCGAGCCGGAGGACCACAGGGAGCTGCTGGCCTGGTAGCCCGTGGAGACGTAGGAGTGCGCGATGGGGGCGACGAAGGTGTTCAGCAGCTTGCGCTCCGCCTCGCGGGCGGCACGGGCCTTGGCCGCGCGCACCTCCGCGGCCCGCTTGGCGGCGGCCTTCGCGGCGGCCTCCTCGGCCGCCTTCCGCTCGGCGGCCTGCTGCTGGGCGGTGGCCTGGGCGTCGATCTGCTCGGGGACGTCCTCGGTGACGGTGAGGACGGGGACGAGGCCGGTCTGCTCCGGGGAGTGCTCGGCAGCGAGCGCCGGGGAGGCGGCGAGGGTGCCGATCACGCCGGTGGTGGTGAGGGCCGCGACGCCGGCCGCCTGAGCCGTGGTCCGCTTGACCCGACCGGGCTTGCGGTGCTTCCCGGTGGCGCAGATGAACGCCATGAAGTGGCTGGTCCTTTCCTTCCTTCTCGCCTACCGGGTTAGCTGACGGGTTCGGAGCAGGAAGGTCTCCTACGGGCCCCCCCCCCGCAGCCGCGCGGGCGCCCGATTCACCCCAGGGACGATGGGTCCCCGGCTCCCCTGGCTCGCGCCGTACGGGGACTCGGCGATGACTGTCCGGTGCCGCGGGTGCGGCGCACTGCCTGACGAACAGCCCGGACGACGCTACGGCGGCGTGCTTTCAATCCTCAAACGCAGCCGGGTTTTTGTAGCGCATCCCACAGGGCAGACAGGCAACCTCCGCCCCAAAACGGGCATCTGAGGGAGCGAGTGGAACAGCAGGGGCCCTGGCGGCCTACGGGTCGTCAGGGCCCCACGCGCGCGTGCCGTTACTCGGCCGCCACCACGGTCACTTCACCGATGCCGAGCGCCTCCACCGGCGCCTTGATGCTGGCCGCGTCACCGACGAGGACGGTCACCAGACGGTCCACCGGGAAGGCGTTCACGACGGCCGCGGTGGCCTCCACCGTTCCCGTGGCGGCCAGCTGCCGGTACAGCGTCGCCTGGAAGTCGTCGGGCAGGTGCTGCTCGACCTGGTCGGCCAGCGTGCTCGCGACGGCCGCCGCCGTCTCGTACTTCAGCGGCGCCACGCCGACCAGGTTCTGCACGGCGACGTCCCGCTCGGCGTCGGTCAGGCCCTCCGCCGCGACGGTCCGCAGCACCTTCCACAGGTCGTCCAGGGCGGGGCCGGTGTTCGGCGTGTCCACGGAGCCGCTGATGGCGAGCATCGCCGCGCCCGTGCCGTCCGGCGCGGACCGCAGGACCTGCCCGAAGGAGCGCACGCCGTAGGTGTAGCCCTTCTCCTCGCGCAGGACGCGGTCCAGGCGGGAGGTGAGGGTGCCGCCGAGGCAGTACGTGCCGAGCACCTGGGCCGGCCACACCCGGTCGTGCCGGTCGGGGCCGATCCGGCCGATGAGCAACTGCGTCTGGACGGCGCCGGGCCGGTCCACGATGACCACGCGCCCGGTGTCGTCGGCGGTCACCGGCGGCACCGGCCGGGGCTCACCCGGGGTACCGGTCCAGACGCCCAGGGTGTCGCCGAGCAGCCCGTCCAGGTCGGTGCCGGTCAGGTCGCCGACGACGACCACGGTGGCCGTGGTGGGCCGCACATGGCGGTCGTAGAAGGCGCGTACGGCCGCCGCGTCGATCTTCTCGACCGTCTCCTCGGTGCCCTGGCGCGGCCGGGACATGCGCGAGGTCGCCGGGAACAGCTCCTTGGAGAGCTCCTTGGCGGCCCGGCGGGAGGGGTTGGCCAGCTCGTGCGGGATCTCGTCCAGGCGGTTGCGGACCAGCCGCTCGACCTCGCTCTCGGCGAAGGCCGGCGCGCGCAGGGCGTCGGAGAGCAGCCCGAGGCCCTTGGCCAGGCGGGAGGCCGGGACCTCCAGGCTGAGCCGGACGCCGGGGTGGTCGGCGTGCGCGTCCAGGGTGGCGCCCGCGCGCTCCAGCTCGGCGGCGAACTCCTCGGCGGAGTGCTTGTCGGTGCCCTCCGAGAAGGCCCGCGCCATGATCGTGGCGACGCCGTCCAGGCCGGCCGGCTCCGCGTCCAGCGGCGCGTCCAGCAGCACCTCCACGGCGACGACCTGCTGGCCGGGGCGGTGGCAGCGCAGCACGGTCAGGCCGTTGTCGAGCGCGGTGCGCTCAGGGGCCGGGAACGCCCAGGGCCTGGCCTCGCCGGGCTGCGGCTGGGGGTGGAACTCCATGGTGGCGAGCTCGGTCACTTGGCCGTCTCCTCGTTCTCGGTCTCGTCGCGGCCCGCCTCTACGGTCGCTTCCTGCTCGGGGTCGTCGGGGATCCCGGCGTCCGGGGCGGCCTCCGGTGACTTCGGCTCGTAGACGAGGACCGCGCGGTTGTCGGGCCGCAGGCGGGCCGCCGCCACCTCCTGGACCTCCTCCGGGGTGACCTCCAGGACGCGCTTGACGGCCGTCAGGGCGAGCTGCGGGTCGCCGAAGAGGACGGCGTACCGGCACAGTTCGTCGGCGCGGCCGGCGACCGTGCCGAGCCGGTCCAGCCACTCGCGCTCCAGCTGCGCCTGGGCGCGCTCCATCTCCTCGGGGGTGGGGCCCTCCGCGGCGAACCGGGCCAGCTCCTCGTCGATGGCGGCCTCGATGACCGGCACCTCGACGTCACCGGAGGTCTTCACGTCCAGCCAGCCCATGGAGGGCGCGCCGGCCAGGCGCAGCAGGCCGAAGCCGGCCGCGACGGCCGTACGGTCCCGGCGCACCAGCCGGTTGTACAGGCGGGAGGACTCGCCGCCGCCGAGGATGGTCAGGGCCAGGTCGGCCGCGTCGCACGCGCGCGTGCCGTCGTGCGGGAGCCGGTAGGCGGCCATCAGGGCGCGCGCCGGGACCTCCTCCACGACGACCTCGCGCTTCTGCTCGCCGATGATGTCCGGCAGCGAGCCGTCACGCGGCTGGGGCTTGCCGTCGTGGGACGCGATGGAGCCGAAGTACTTCTCCACCCAGGCGAGGGTCTGCTGGGGGTCGATGTCGCCGACCACGGAGAGCACCGCGTTGTTCGGTGCGTAGTAGGTGCGGAAGAACTGGCGGGCGTCCTCCAGGGTGGCCGCGTCCAGGTCCGCCATCGAGCCGATCGGCGTGTGGTGGTAGGGGTGGCCCTCCGGGTACGACAGCGCGGTCAGCTTCTCGAAGGCGGTGCCGTAGGGGACGTTGTCGTAGCGCTGGCGCCGCTCGTTCTTGACGACGTCCCGCTGGTTCTCCATGGACTCGTCGTCCAGGGCGGCCAGCAGCGAGCCCATGCGGTCGGCCTCCAGCCAGAGGGCCAGCTCCAGCTGGTGGGCGGGCATGGTCTCGAAGTAGTTGGTGCGCTCGAAGCTCGTGGTGCCGTTGAGCGAGCCGCCGGCGCCCTGCACCAGCTCGAAGTGCCCGTTGCCCTTCACCTGCGCGGAGCCCTGGAACATCAGGTGCTCGAAGAGGTGAGCCAGGCCGGTACGGCCCTTGACTTCGTGGCGGGAGCCGACGTCGTACCAGAGGCAGACCGCCGCCACCGGGGTCAGGTGGTCCTCGGAGAGCACCACGCGCAGACCGTTGGCCAGGCGGTGCTCGGTCGCTGTCAGGCCCCCGGAGCCTGCCTCGGCTGTGGTCGTGTGACCCATGGGCATGTACGTCCCTTCGCGAGCGGAGGCGGTTGATGGAAACCGCGGTCTTCCTGCCGTTCCTGCCACTGTATGCAAAGCGTGCGGGGCCCCGGCGAAGTTCCCGAGGGACGTACGCCCACAGCGGATCGCGTAGCCTGCGTCGGACTCCGCTGCGCCGGACCGGCGAGCCCGCCAGGACCGGGTGGTGGCACGGGTTGTCGGTGCCTAGGTCCACAATGGTCCGCGTCAGATCCGTCAAACGCTTCAGCAGCACGAGCGCCCCGTAGGCGAGCGACCAGATCAGAAGGAGCCAGGCAGCGATGGCCCGCCGCAGCACGAAGACCCCGCCGCCCGACGATTCGTTCGAGGAGAGGATCCTCGACATCGACGTCGTGGACGAGATGCGTGGCTCCTACCTCGAGTACGCGTACTCGGTCATCTACTCGCGCGCCCTGCCGGACGCCCGTGACGGTCTCAAGCCGGTGCACCGCCGGATCGTGTACCAGATGAACGAGATGGGCCTGCGCCCCGAACGCGGCTACGTGAAGTGCGCGCGCGTCGTCGGCGAGGTCATGGGCAAGCTGCACCCGCACGGCGACGCGTCGATCTACGACGCCCTGGTGCGCATGGCGCAGCCCTTCTCCATGCGCGTGCCGCTGGTCGACGGCCACGGCAACTTCGGCTCGCTGGGCAACGACGACCCGCCGGCCGCCATGCGGTACACCGAGTGCCGGATGGCCGAGGCGACGAGCCTGATGACCGAGTCGATCGACGAGGACACGGTCGACTTCGCGCCGAACTACGACGGCCAGGAGCAGGAGCCGGTGGCGCTGCCCGCCGCCTTCCCGAACCTGCTGGTCAACGGCTCCTCGGGCATCGCGGTCGGCATGGCGACGAACATGCCGCCGCACAACCTGCGCGAGGTCGTCGCCGCCGCCCGCCACCTGATCCGGCACCCGAACGCCGACCTGGACGCGCTGATGAAGCACGTCCCGGGACCGGACCTGCCCACCGGCGGCCGGATCGTCGGCCTGGACGGCATCCGGGACGCGTACGCGACCGGCCGCGGCACCTTCAAGATGCGTGCGACCGTCTCGGTGGAGACCGTCACCGCCCGCCGCAAGGGCCTGGTGGTCACCGAACTGCCGTTCACGGTCGGCCCCGAGAAGGTGATCGCGAAGATCAAGGACCTGGTCAACGCGAAGAAGATCCAGGGCATCGCCGACGTCAAGGACCTCACCGACCGCGAGCACGGCCTGCGCCTGGTCATCGAGATCAAGAACGGCTTCGTGCCGGAGGCCGTCCTGGAGCAGCTGTACAAGCTGACCCCGATGGAGGAGTCCTTCGGCATCAACAACGTCGCCCTGGTCGACGGCCAGCCGCTCACCCTGGGCCTGAAGGAGCTGCTGGAGGTCTACCTGGACCACCGCTTCGACGTGGTCCGGCGCCGCAGCGAGTTCCGCCGCGGCAAGAAGCGCGACCGGCTGCACCTGGTCGAGGGCCTGCTGACCGCGCTGGTCGACATCGACGAGGTCATCCGGATCATCCGGTCCAGCGAGAACTCCGCGCAGGCCAAGGAGCGCCTGATGGAGCGCTTCTCGCTGAGCGAGGTGCAGACGCAGTACATCCTCGACACGCCGCTGCGCCGGCTCACCAAGTACGACCGGATCGAGCTGGAGGCGGAGAAGGACAGGCTCACCGCGGAGATCGAGGAGCTGACCCGGATCCTGGAGTCGGACGCGGAGCTGCGCAGGCTCGTCTCGGCCGAGCTGGCCGCGGTGGCCAAGAAGTTCGGCACCGACCGGCGCACGGTCCTGCTGGAGTCCGCGGGCGCCCCGGCGGCCACGGTGCCGCTGCAGGTGGCCGACGACCCGTGCCGGGTGCTGCTGTCCTCGACGGGGCTGCTGGCCCGTACGGCGACCGCGGAGCCGTTCCCGTCGGCGTCGGGCGCCAAGCGCGTCAAGCACGATGTGATCGTCTCGGCGGTGCCGACGACCGCGCGCGGGGTGATCGGCGCGGTGACCTCGGCGGGCCGGCTGCTGCGGATCAACGTGGTCGACCTGCCGCAGCTGCCCGAGCCGGTGCCCGCGCCGAACCTCGCCGGAGGGGCCCCGCTGGCCGAGTTCGTCTCCCTGGAGGACGACGAGACGGTGGTCTGCCTGACCACGCTGGACGAGTCGTCCCCGGGTCTGGCGCTCGGCACCGAGCAGGGTGTCGTCAAGCGGGTGGTGCCCGACTATCCGTCCAACAAGGACGAGTTGGAGGTCATCACCCTGAAGGAGGGCGACCGGATCGTCGGCGCGGTGGAGCTGCGCACCGGCGAGGAGGACCTGGTGTTCATCACGGACGACGCGCAGCTGCTGCGCTTCCAGGCCTCGATCGTCCGCCCCCAGGGCCGCCCGGCGGGCGGTATGGCGGGTATCAAGCTCGCCGAGGGCGCGAAGGTGATCTCCTTCACGGCGGTCGACCCGGCCGCCGACGCGGTGGTGTTCACGGTGGCGGGCTCCCGCGGCACGCTGGACGACTCGGTGCAGACGACGGCCAAGCTGACCCCGTTCGACCAGTATCCGCGCAAGGGCCGGGCCACGGGCGGTGTGCGCTGCCAGCGGTTCCTGAAGGGCGAGGACTGCCTGTCGCTGGCCTGGGCGGGCCCGGTGCCCGCGCGCGCGGCGCAGAAGAACGGCACCCCGGTGCAGCTGCCGGAGGTGGACCCGCGCCGGGACGGCTCGGGCACCTCGCTGCCGAAGACGGTGGCCGTGGTGGCGGGGCCGGTTATCTGACGGGCGGCCCGTGTCTAGGCGGGCGGGTCCTGCGGGTCCGCTTCCGCCTCGTCCGGGCCCTGTACGTAGCGCAGGACGCCCCACATGCCGTGCTCGTCGGCGTGCGGGGCGTCGTTCTCGCACCCCTGGAGTTCCTTGGCGAGGGTGTCCGCGTCGATGCCGGAGCCGATCAGCACGAGCTGGGTGCGACGGGCCTCGTCGGGTGCCCAGGGCTCCGGGTAGAAGCGCAGGAACCGGCCGACGGCGTGCACGGCGTACCGGTTGCGGGGGTCGTACGGTCCGAAGTCGACATACCCCTTGATCCGGTACAGCCCCTCGGGCCGGCTGTCCAGGAACCGCATGAGCCGGCGGGGCTCCAGCGGCACGTCGGCGGTGAAGGACAGGCTGTCGTAGCCGGTGTGCAGGTGTCCGGTCCGGTCGTCGGCGCCGTGGTCGTGCAGGTCGTCGAAGGACAGCTGCCCGACGCGTTCCTCGCCGGGCCGGCAGTCGAAGAGGAACTCGGGGTCGATGCGGCCGTAGGTGGCGGGGACGACGGCGGCGCGGTCGGTGAGCGAGCGGACGAGCCCCAGCACCCGGTCGGCGTCGTCGGCGCGGTCGAGCTTGTTGACGACGACCAGGTCCGCGAGGGCGAGGTGCCGGTCGATCTCGGGGTGCTTCGCCCGTGTGTCGTCGAACTCGGCGGCGTCGACGACCTCGACCAGACCGCCGTAGACGATGCCGGGGTGCTCGCTGGCGAGCACCATCCGCACGAGTTCCTGCGGCTCGGCCAGCCCGCTGGCCTCGATGACGATCACGTCGATGCCTGCGGCGGGCGCGGCGAGCCGGTCCAGGTAGAGGTCGAGTTCGCCGGCGTCGACGGCACAGCACAGGCAGCCGTTGCCGAGGGAGACGGTCGAGTCGCCGAGGGCACCGGCGACGGCCATGGCGTCGATCTCGATGGCCCCGAAGTCGTTGACGATGGCCCCGATCCGGCTGCCTCCGCTGCGGTGCAGCAGATGGTTGAGGAGCGTGGTCTTCCCGGAGCCCAGAAAACCGGCCAGCACGACGACCGGGATCTGCTGCGGACTGCCGCTGTCTACCGAGCTGTTCCCCAACGGGCGACCTCCCTGACGTACGACGCGCACCGGCTCGCGGCCCGGCGCACGGACGGGCGTGGACTGGTCGTCCAGGATACGAGCGGGAGGGAACGGTCCTTGCGCGGTGCTTGCGCGGTGCTTGTGCGGTCCTTGCGCGGTCCTGTGCTCGCCGGCCTCCGGGACCAGCGCCTCCGACGGCCGGCCACGTCAGGTGACCGGGCGCGTCGCCGCCTCACGTCACCGCTCCGAGGCCACCGCCGCCCGGGGCTCCGGGCCCACGTACCGCGCCACCGGGCGGATGATCTTCGAGTCGGCGGCCTGTTCCAGGATGTTGGCGCTCCAGCCGACCACCCGTGCCGCCGCGAAGGTGGGCGTGAACATCTCCCGGGGCAGGCCGCAGAGTTCCATCACCACACCGGCGTAGAACTCGACGTTCGTGTGGAGTTCGCGGCCCGGCTTCAGCTCCGCGAGGATCGCCTCCACCCGGCGCTCGACCTCCACCGCGAAGTCGACCCGGGGGCCGCCGAAGCCGAGGGCGATCTCGCGCAGCATGCGTGAGCGGGGGTCCTCCGTGCGGTAGACGGCGTGGCCGAAGCCCATGATCCGGTCGCCGGCGAGCACCCGGTCGCGGATCCAGGCGTCGATCCGGTCGGGCGTGCCGATGGCGTCCAGCGTGTCCAGGGCCCGGCTGGGCGCGCCTCCGTGCAGCGGACCGGACAGGGCGCCGACCGCACCGGTCAGGCAGGCCGTGACGTCGGCGCCGGTGGATGCGATGACGCGCGCGGTGAAGGTTGACGCATTGAAGCCGTGATCAATGGTTGAGATCAGGTATTGCTCGACCGCACGGACCCGACGCGGATCCGGTACCGAACCGGTCAGCATGTACAGGTAGTTGGCCGCGTACGAGAGGTCCTCCCGGGGCTCTACGAGGTCGAGGCCACGGCCGAGCCGGTACAGCGCGGTCAGCAGGGTGGGTACGGCCGCACAGGCGGCCACGGTCTCGGCGCGCCGCTGCTCCGGGTCGATGTCGTACACCGGCCGGAAGCCCTGGGCCGCGCCCAGCAGGGACAGGGCCGTGCGCAGTCCGGCCAGCGGTCCGGAGAGCCGGCCGGCCCCGGCGATCGCGGGCAGGGCCGCGCGGACGTCGTCGGGCAGGCGCCGCAGGGCGGCCGTCTCGGCGGCGAAGGCGGCACCGCGTCGCGCGTCCGGGAGCGTGCTGTGCACCAGGAGATGCCAGACGTCCTCGAAGCTGCGGGTGCGGGCGAGGTCGACGGCCGAGTACTGCCGGTAGTAGTAGAAGCCCTCCCGGCCCCGGACGTCACCGATCTCGGTCTCGGCGACGACGACGCCCGCGAGACCGCGCGGGGCGTGGATGAGCGGAGTGGCGGACCTGTTGATGGCCATGGTTTGCCTCCTTGAACTTGATCCGACTGTCCACTCTTGACTCAATTCTTGTCAATATTGATTGAGTCAATGCAGACCCATCAACATGTGCAGGGACGGCTACGGTGGCGTCCATGCGCGATCACGACACCGCTCCCCACCACCCCGGGCACCGGCTGACCACCAAGGAGACCGCCGAACTCCTCGGCGTGAAGCCGGAGACGGTCTACGCGTACGTGAGCCGTGGTCTGCTCAGCAGCAGACGCGAGCCCGGCGGCCGTGCCAGCACCTTCGAGGCCAAGGAGGTGGAGGCCCTCGCCCGCCGCAACCGGCGGGAGGCGGCCGGGAGTCCGGGCTCCGGCGGGGACCTGTCCGTCCGCACCCGGATCACGCTGATCGAGCAGGACCGGTACTTCTACCGGGGCGTGAACGCCGTCGAGCTGGCCGCCCGGCACCCCTACGAGGAGGTCGCGGAGTGGCTGTGGACGGGCCGGATGAGCCCCGGGGTGGCCTTCTCGGCACCCGAGACCACCGTGGACGTCGCCCGTCGCGCGGTGGGCGCCCTGTCCGAGCACGCCTCCCCCGTCGACCGGCTGCGGGTGGCGGCGATCGCCGCGGCGGCCGAGGACCCGCTGCGCTTCGACCTGTCCGAGGAGGCCGTGCTGAGCACGGCGCGCATCCTCATCCCGACCCTGGTCGCCGCGCTGCCGCCGGCCGCGTACGAGCGCAAGGACGACGGTCCGCTGGCCCACCGCCTGTGGACCCGGCTGACCGGCCACCCGGCCGACGAGGCCTCCCTGCGCGTCCTGGACACCGCGCTGTCGCTGCTCGCCGACCACGACCTGGCCGCGTCGACGCTCGCGGTACGGGTCGCCGCCTCGGCCCGCGCACACGCGTACGCGGCGGTCTCCGCCGGACTGGGCGTACTGGAGGGTCCGCTGCACGGTGCCGCCAGCGGACTGGCCCACCGGATGCTGCTGGACGTGCTCGACCAGGGCACGGCCGTCCCCGTGATCGCCGCCGAACTACGCGCGGGCCGGCGCGTCCCCGGTCTCGGACACCGGCTGTACGCGGGCGAGGACCCGCGCGCGCGGGTGCTCTTCGACCTCCTGGAGCAGGTCCCGCACGCGGAATCCGCGCTGCTCGCGGCCCGCGACATCGTCGCGACGACCGCCCGGCACACCCCGCTGCACGCCAACGTGGACCTGGCCCTGGCGGTGTTCACGGCGTCCTGCGGCATGCCGGCCACGGCCGGCGAGACGATCTTCGCCGTCGCCCGCACCGCGGGCTGGATCGCCCATGCCCTGGAGGAGTACGGCGAGCGTCCGCTGCGCATGCGTCCCAGCGGCCACTACGTCGGTCCGCGCCCGCCGCAGCCCCTCCCGGAGTAGAACACGGCACCGGTCGGAAGTCCCCCCGGGAAGAGTCAGGTTAGGCTCACCTCTGTGAGTAGGTGTGCGACCGTCTCCCGGAGCCTCGACGAACCGGTCTCCGGTACGGCTGCCACGGCGACGACGTGGCTGCTGCTGGAACAGCCCGGACCGTGGGGCGTCAAGGCGCTCACCTCCAGCCACCTGGACCCCGCGCTGGGCCGGGCGCTGGAGGCCGCCGCCGACGGAACCGGCGTGCGCATCGCGCTGATCCGGCACCCCGGGCGCCATGCCGACCCGGGCACGCCCCCGGTCCGGCAGGTGTACGCCGCGCACACCGTTCCGGGAAACGTCTGGCTGCACAGCGCCACCACCCGCGATCCGGAGCGGCTGCTCGAACTGGACTTCGCCGGCCTCGGGACCGGCGACCACCGCTCCTTCGGCACGGTGCTCGGCGGGCAGCCGCACCGCGGTGACCCGCTCGCGCTCGTGTGCACCAACGGCAAACGCGACCGCTGCTGCGCCCTCCTCGGCCGTCCCCTCGCCACGGAGCTGGTCGCCTCTGGGGTGCGCGGCGTCTGGGAGGTCACCCATCTGGGTGGACATCGGTTCGCGCCCACGGTGCTGGTCCTGCCGTACGGCTACGCCTACGGCCGCGCCGAGGCGCACACCGTGAAGGAGGCCCTGCACGGCGTCCAGGAGGGGCGCGTGGTCGTGGAAGGGTGCCGGGGGTGCTCCGCGTGGGAGCGGCCCGGCCAGGCGGCCGAGCTGGCGGTCCGGTCGGCCGCGGGCGAGTACCGGACGGGTGTGCTGAGCGTCGTACGGACGGCCGGCACGGCTCCGCGCTGGGAGGTCACCGTCGTGCACGCCGACGGCCGCCGGTGGCGGGTCACCGTGGCGCAGGGGGCGTCGCTGCCGCCCCGCCCGGAGAGCTGTGGCGCGGCGGCGCTCGGCACGCCCGCGCGGATGGACGTGGTCGACCTGCGCGAGCTGAGGCCGACGGCGCTGGCGAGCTGACCGGAAACAGATGCCGTCACGCCCGCCGTCACCCATTGATCAACAGGTGGATCAAGAGATCCACACCACACCCCCTGGGGTGCTTCGGGCCACCCCACGTACCGTCGTGGCCATGAGCCCCACGCCCCCCGCCCGCCGTCTGCGCCTCGGACTGCCCCGGCGGATGTTCTCCCAGGTGCTGCTGATGCAGGTGGCGATCGCCGCGGGAGTCGCGGTGCTCGCGACCGGGCTCTTCCTGGCTCCGCTCAGCAAGCAGCTGGACCAGGAGGCGATGCGCCGCGCGCTGGCCATCGCCGAGACCACCGCCCAGGACCCGCAGATCGCGGAGGGGGTCCTCACCACCCCGCCGACCAGGAACGGCCCGGTGCAGCGGGAGGCCGAGCGGATCCGGCGGGCCACGCACGCCGAGTACATCGTGGTGCTGAACCCGGACTGGGTGCGCTGGTCGCACCCCACGCCCTCGGAGATCGGCCGGCCCGTCTCCACCGACCCCTCCGACGCCCTGGCGGGCAAGGAGGTCATGGAGATCGACAAGGGCACCCTGGGACGCTCGGCGCGCGGCAAGGTGCCGTTGTACGACGCCCACCACCGCATCGTCGGCGCGGTCTCGGTCGGCATCGCCTACGACAGTGTGCGGGCGCGGTTGATCAGCGCGATCCCGGGGCTCTTCGCGTACGCCGGCGGTGCCCTCGCGGTGGGCGCCCTGGCCGCCTGGCTGATCTCCCGCCGGGTCCAGCGGCAGACCCGGGACCTGGCCTTCTCCGACATCTCGGCGCTGCTCGCGGAGCGCGAGGCGATGCTGCACGGCATCCGCGAGGGCGTGGTCGCGCTCGACCGGGGCGGCCGTGTCCGTCTGCTCAACGACGAGGCGCGGCGGCTGCTGGGCATCGGCGACGAGGCCGTCGGGCGGACCCCCGACGAGGCGCTCGGCGCGGGCCGTACGACGGACGTGCTGGCCGGCCGGGTGACCGGTACGGATCTGCTCACCGTGCGCGGCCAGCGCGTCCTGGTCGCCAACCGCATGCCCACCGGCGACGGCGGCGCCGTGGCCACCCTGCGCGACCGCACCGAGCTGGAGCAGCTGGGGCGCGAACTCGACTCCACGCGCGGGCTGATCGACGCCCTGCGCGCGCAGGACCACGAGCACGCCAACCGCATGCACACCCTGCTGGGGCTGCTGGAGCTGGAGATGTACGACGACGCCGTGGAGTTCGTCGGCGAGGTGGTCGGGGACCACCGGGCCACCGCCGAGCAGGTCACGGAGAAGATCCAGGACCCGTTGCTGGCCGCGCTGCTGGTCGGCAAGGCGACCGTGGCGGCCGAGCGCGGAGTCGCCCTGTGGGTGTCGGAGCGCACCCGCCTCCCGGACCGGCTGATCGATCCCCGGGGGCTGGTCACGGTCGTGGGCAACCTCGTCGACAACGCTCTCGACGCGGTCGCGGGTACCCTCCACGCGCGCGTGGAGGTCGAGTTGCGCACGGAGGGCCGTACGGTCGTCCTGACGGTCCACGACACGGGCCCCGGTATCCCCGAGGACCAACGGGAGCTGATCTTCACGGAGGGCTGGTCCACCAAGAAGCCGCCCGCGCACGGCAAGCGGGGCATCGGGCTGTCCCTGGTGCGCCGGCTCGCCGAACGGCAGGGCGGGATCGCGACCGTGGGCGCGGCGGCCGGCGGTGGCGCGGAGTTCACCGTGATCCTGCCCGAGGCGCTGACCGAGCCGGAACTGGAACCCGCGGCGCCCGAGGAGTCCGCCGGGTCCGCTGCCGTCGCCGAGGAGGAGGCGCGATGATCGAGGTCCTGGTCGTGGACGACGACACCCGCGTCGCCCGGGTCAACGCCGCCTACGTGGAGAAGGTGCCCGGTTTCCATGTGGCCGGCGAGGCGCACAACGCGGCCGAGGCGCTGCGTCAGGTGGAGAGCCTGCCGCGGCTGGATCTCGTGCTGATGGACCACTACCTGCCCGACGACACGGGGCTCGCGGTCGTCCAGGAGATGCGCCGGCGTGGCCACCAGACCGACGTCATCATGGTGACGGCGGCGCGGGACGTGTCGACCGTGCAGGCGGCCATGCGGCAGGGGGCGCTGCAGTACCTGGTGAAGCCGTTCGCGTTCGCCGGCCTCCGGGCGAAGCTGGAGGCGTACGCCGAGCTGCGGCGCACCCTGGACGGCGGCGGCGAAGCCGAGCAGGCGGAGGTGGACCGGATCTTCGGCGCCCTGTCCGCCCCGTCGGAGCCCGGGCTGCCCAAGGGGCACTCCCCCACGACGGCCGAGCTGGTGCGCCAGGCACTGCTGAGTGCCGAACGTCCGCTCTCCGCCCAGGAGATCGCCGAGCGGACCGGGGTGAGCCGGCAGACCGCCCAGCGGTATCTGAAGCTTCTGGAGCGCACGGGAAGGGCCCGGCTGACCCTCAAGTACGGCGACGCGGGCCGCCCGGAACACCGTTACGTGTGGGCGACCCGCGCCTGAGCGCGATTAACACAGCGGTCACTTGACCGCCTTGACGAACTCCGTCGTGTACGTCTTGCTCAAGTCGACCTTCGCGTTCTTGATGTTGGGGTTGAACGCCTTGAGCACCTTCTCGACGGTCTCGGGCCCGCCCTGGGGCATCACGCCGTCGTCGGTGAACATCGGCAGCGTGCTCTTGATGGCCTGGGCGTACAGCGCCTTGTCGCCCTGGGAGTAGTCGGCGGGCATCTTGGCCGCGATCTCGGCTGCGCTGTGTGTGGACATCCACTTGAGCGTCTTGACGAATGCGTTGGCCAACTTCTGGACGGTGTCCTTGTGTCCGTTCACCCAGTCCGTCTGCATGTACAGACTTGACGAGGGGTACGGTCCCCCGAGCGCCTTCTGCGACCCCTCGGGGGTGCGCATGTCGATGAGGATCTTCCCGGCCTTCTTGTCCAGGATCGTCGCGACGGTCGGGTCGGTGGTCATTCCGCCGTCGATCGCGCCGTTCTGGAGCGCCGCGATGAACGTCGGTCCCGCACCCACCGCGACCGGCGTGAAGTCGCTGATCTTCACTCCGTTCTTGACCGCCAGGTACTTGGTGAGGAAGTCGGTCGAGGAGCCGAGGCCGGTCACGCCCAGCTTGCGGCCCTTGAAGTCCTTGGGCGAGGTGAGGTCGCCGGCGGCCTTGGCGGAGACGACCTCGACCTCGCCGGGCGCGTGCGAGAACTGCACGACCGACTCCACCGACTTGCCCTTGACCTGCAGGTCGAGGGTGTGGTCGTAGAAGCCGACCGCGCCCTGCACCTGGCCGGAGACGAGCGCGGTCTCGGCCTGGACCCCGGCGGGCTCGCTCAGGAGCTGGACGTTCAGGCCCTCGGCCTGGAAGTAGCCGAGACGCTGGGTGAGCATCGCGGGCAGGTAGATCACCTTGTCCAGGCCACCGACCATGATCTTCACGCTCTCGCCCTTGCCGCCGCCACCGCTGCCGGTGTCGGCCGTGGAGCTTGCCGCGTCGTTGGCGCAGGCGGTGAGGGAGGAGAGAGCGAGGAGTCCGGCGGCGGCGACGGAGGCGTATCGGGCGGTCGTGCGCATGCGGTTCACGTCCTTGTGAGAGGGCGGTGCGGGAAGAAGGAACGGGAGTGGCGAGGGGCCGGTCAGCTGTCGGAGCCGCTGGGCTTCCAGCGGAAGATGCGGCGCTCGGCGAAGGTGAGCAGCCCTTCGGCGACGAGGGCGACGACGGCGAGGATGACCATCGCGGCGTACACGCCGGCCGCGTTGAAGGTGTTCTGCGACTGTGCGACGAGCAGGCCGATGCCCTTGGTCGCGCCGATGTACTCACCGACGATCGCGCCGATGAGCGCGAAGCCGAAGCTCACGTGGAGGCTGGTGAAGATCCACGAGGTGGCCGACGGGACGACCACCTGGAGGGTCACCCTGCGGTCGCTCGCGCCCAGGATGCGGGCATTGGCCACGAGATTGCGGTCCACTTCGCGGGCGCCCTGGAAGGCGTTGAAGAACACCGGGAAGAAGACGAGCACGACCGCGGAGGCCACCTTGGAGGACGGCCCGAGTCCGAACCAGATCAGGAAGATGGGCGCCAGCACGATCCGGGGGATCGAGTTGAGCACCTTGATGTATGGACCAAGAATCTCGGCGAGCAAGCTGATCCGCCCGAGCGCAATACCGAGGAGCACACCAGCGATCACACCGATGACCCAGCCGAGCAGCGCCTCGTGGAGCGTGTACCAGATCTGCTCGCCCAGGGAGCCGAGCGCTGTCCCGTGGGCCACCCAGGTGTAGATCTGGTCCCAGACCTTGGAGGGCATCGAGAAGTTGAACGGATCGATGACCTTGGCGCGGGACAGCGTCTCCCACAGTCCGAGAACGACCACCAGCAGCACCACACGCGCGACTCCGACGAGGAGCTTGCGCCGGCGGGCGGCCTGGGCGCGGGTCTGCGCGCGACCGGGGGTCTTGGCGGTGTCGACGACCGGAGTGCTGAGGACCTCAGGCGACATGGGCGGCACCCCTCTCGCGGGTGATGCGGACCTCTTCGCCGAGGGACTCCCAGATCTCGCGGTAGATCTCGATGAACCGCGGTTCCAGCCGCACCGACTCGACCTTCCGCGGGCGGGGCAGGTCGATGTCGAAGACCTGCTTCACGGTCGCGGGACCGGCGGTCATCACGACGACCTTGTCGGCCAGCGCGATGGACTCCTCCAGGTCGTGGGTGACGAAGACGACGGAGGCGCCGGTGCCCTCCCACAGCTCCAGCAGCTCGTCCGACATCAGCGCCCGGGTCTGCACGTCGAGGGCGGAGAACGGCTCGTCCATGAGCAGGATCTCGGGGTCGTTGACGAACGTGGCCGCCAGGGCGACCCGCTTGCGCTGGCCGCCGGAGAGCTGGTGCGGATAGCGGTCCTCGAAGGCGGCGAGTCCCACCCGGGCCAGCCACTCGCGGGCCTTCTGCCTGGCCTCCGCCTTGGGCACGCCCCGGAAGCGGGGCCCCGCCATGACGTTCGACAGGACCGTCCGCCACGGGAAGGTGGCGTCCTGCTGGAAGACGAACCCGACCTTGTCGCCGACGCCGTCGACCGGTTCCCCGGCCACCAGCACCTCGCCCTCGCTGGGCTCCTCCAGGCCGCTGACCAGGGTCAGCGTGGTGGACTTGCCGCAGCCCGTCGGTCCTACGACGGCCACGAACTCGCCGCGCCCGACGGCGAGGTCCAGGCCGCGCACGGCCGTGTGCAGTCCCCCGGACGGGGTTCTGAAAGTCTTGCTCGCGCCCCGCAGCTCGATGGCGGGGCTGGTGTGTGCACTCATGGGCCGGGACGGTAGGTGTGGCCCCCGCCACAGCAGCAGTCTTGTGAGCACAGACTGTTCTTTTGCTCGCAAGAACCTGTTGTGCTCTTTTTGCTCGCGCTACAACTGCGGAGCCGAACACGGGCTCGATGCTCGCCGGCCTTGAAGGAGAGGCCCGATGATTGACGTCCTGGTGGTGGACGACGACTTCCGCGTCGCCGAGATCAACGCCAAGTACGTGGGAAAGGTTCCCGGTTTCCGGGTGGCCGCCCGCGCGCATAGCGCCGCCCAGGCCCTGGCCGCCGTCGAACGCGGCGGCATCGATCTGGTGCTGCTCGACCACTACCTGCCCGACGGGACCGGTCTGGAACTCGTGCACCGCATGCGGGAGCAGGGCCACGGCACGGACGTCATCATGATCACCGCGGCCAGTGATGTGACGACCGTCCAGCAGGCGATGCGCCTGGGCGCCCTGCACTACCTGGTCAAGCCGTTCACCTTCGCCGCGCTGCGCGCCCGCCTGGACTCCTACGCCGCCCTTCGCCGCACGGTCGACCGGGTGGGCGGCCGGGGCCTGACGGGCCAGGAACAGGTCGACCGGATCTTCGGCGCCCTGCGCACCGCCCCCGCCCCCTCGGCACCCGGCCTGCCGACCGGCCACTCCGAACCCACGACCGACCTGATCTGCGGCGTCCTGCACCGCGCCGACCACCCGCTCTCGGCCCACGAGGTGGCCGCCCGGACCGGCCTGAGCCGCTCCACCGCCCAGCGCTACCTGCGCCACCTGGAACAGGCGGGCCGGCTCCGCCTCTCCCTGAAGTACGGCGACACCGGACGCCCGGAACACCGGTACGCCTGGGTGGCGCCGTAGCGACACTCGGTGCCCGGGCTACGCGGCTCCGGCCCCCGTCAGCGAACGCACCTCCGTCTCGGCGTACTTGGCCTCGTCCGCGACCTCGTCCGAGGTGACCGTGCCCAGCCAGCCGGCCAGGAAGCCGAGCGGGATGGAGACGATGCCCGGGTTCTCCAGCGGGAAGTACTGGAAGTCGACGGCCGGGAACAGGGAGTCCGGGCTGCCGGACACCACCGGGGACAGCAGCACCAGCCCGATCGCCGGAAGCAGCCCGCCGTACACCGCCCACACCGCGCCCCGCGTCGTGAAGCCGCGCCAGAACAGCGAGTAGAGCAGGACGGGCAGGTTCGCCGACGCGGCGACCGCGAAGGCGAGGCCGACGAGAAAGGCGACGTTGAGATCGCGGGCCAGCAGGCCGAGCGCGATCGCCACGACACCGATACCGACCGCCGCCCACCGTGCCACCGCGACCTCGCTGCGGGGCTTGCCGTGCGGTCGGCGCAGCGACGCGTACAGATCGTGGGCCACCGAGGCCGACGAGGCGAGCGTGATGCCGGCGACCACCGCGAGGATCGTCGCGAAGGCCACGGCGGCGACCACCGCGAACAGCACCGTGCCACCCGTGGAGCCCGCTCCGCCGCCCAGATCGAGGGCGAGGAGGGGCACCGCCGTGTTCCCGGCCGCGTTTGATCCGCGTACGGCGTCCGGCCCCACCACCGCCGCCGCACCGAATCCGAGGACGATCGTCATCAGGTAGAAGCTGCCGATCAGACCGATGGACCACACCACGGAGCGGCGGGCGGCCCGGGCGGTCGGCACGGTGTAGAAGCGGGACAGGATGTGCGGCAGTCCGGCCGTGCCCAGCACCAGCGCGAGCCCCAGGCTGATGAAGTCGAACCTGTCGGTCCAGTCCCCGCCGTACTTCAGGCCGGGGGCCAGGAACGCCTTTCCGTGGCCGCTGCGCTCCGCGGCCGTCAGCAGCAGCCGGTCCACGTCGCCGTGGAAGCGCAGCAGGACGAGCACGGTCAGCACGACCGTCCCGCCGAGCAGCAGGACCGCCTTCACGATCTGGATCCAGGTGGTGGCCCGCATCCCTCCCAACGACACATAGATCACCATGAGCGCGCCGACACCGATGACCGTCCAGGCCTGGGCCGCGCCGCCCGTCCGCCCGAGCAGCAGCGCCACCAGGCTGCCCGCGCCGACCATCTGCGCCACCAGATACAGAACGGACACCGTCACCGAGGAAGTTCCCGCCGCGATCCGCACCCGCCGCTCACGCATCCGCGCGGCCACCACGTCGGCCAGCGTGAACCGCCCGCAGTTGCGAACTAGTTCCGCCACCAGGAACAGCACGAGGAGCCACGCCACGAGGAAACCGACGCAGTACAGCAGCCCGTCGTACCCGTACAGCGCGATGAGCCCGGCGATCCCGAGGAAAGACGCAGCCGACATGTAGTCGCCCGCGATGGCAAACCCATTTTCCAGCGGGGAGAACAGCCGCCCGCCGGCGTAGAACTCCTCGGCCGAACCCTGCCGCCTGCGGCTCACCCAGGTCGTGATCCCGAGGGTGACCGCCACGAACCCGACGAACAACAGCAGAGCCAGCGCCTGATGGTCACCGGTCACGAGGCACCTCCTCGCGCGCCGCGGGCGAGTTCCTGGGTGTCCCAGCGCAACTCCAGCGCGGCCCGGTCCCGACGCAACCGAGCGTGCCGGGCGTAGGCCCAGGTGAGCAGGAAGGTGCTCAGGAACTGCCCGAGCCCCGCGAGCAACCCCATGTTCACCGCCCCCGCCACGGGCCGGGCCATGAGTCCGGGCGCGGTCGTCGCGGCGACCACGTATCCCACGTACCAGACCAGGAAGCCGACGACCCCCGGCACCACGAACCGTCGATACCTGCCACGCACCTCCTGGAATGCCTGACTGTGCTGCACCTGGACGTACACGCCGCTGGCGTCCACCGCCGTCGCGTCGGGCTCGCTGCGCGCGGGCGGCACGGCCGGAGCCTGCCTGCCGGTGCCGTCCACTTCACCCCAGCCCACGGCCAGCGCGTGGAACCAAGGGTCCTCGTACGTCACGTCCCTGGAGGGCGTGGCGTGTTCTTCCCGGTTCTCGGCCGATCTCTCGGAGCCGTCCCCAGCGCCCCCAGGGCGACCGTTGCTTGACTGCATGCCCAAGGATGGACAGAACGGGCTGAACTCTGACTCTTCTTCCTCGCACTCTTCACCCCATCAGGTGATCACCCGGTGGGGGGCCGCACGAGCCCCCTGGCGTAGGCGTACCGCACGGCCTGCGCCCGGTCCTTGAGGCCCGACTTGGCGAAGAGGTTGTTGATGTGGGTCTTCACCGTCGCGGTCGACACGTGCAGTCTGCGGGCGATCTCCTGGTTGCTGAAACCTTCGGCGATCAGCACCAGGACCTCGGTCTCGCGCGCGGTCAGCCCGTCGGGCGCCTCGCCTGCCGCCGGCACGGGCTCGGGTTCCGGCTGCGACAGCCGCTCCAGCAGCCGGCGCTGGACACTCGGCGACAGCCCCGCGTCCCCCGAGAGGACGCTGTGCACGGCCCGTACGATCTCGTCGCCGCCCGCGTCCTTGGTCAGGTATCCCCGGGCACCGGCCCGCAGTGCCGGGAAGATTGATTCGTCGTCCGCGAAGGTGGTGAGCACCACGACCTGGGTTCCGGGGTACCGGGCCCGGATCCGCCGGGTGGCCTCCACGCCGTCGCACCGGGGCATCCTGAGGTCCATGAGCACGACGTCCGGGGCCAGTTCGCCGACCAGCCGCACCGCCTCCTCACCATCTCCCGCGGCCCCCACGACCTCCACGCCGGGCAGCAGTCCGAGCAGCATCACGATGCCCTCGCGGACCACGGTCTGGTCGTCGGCCACCACCACCCGTGCGGGCTTCTTCTCTCCCTCCGCCTCGGTCATACGGGAACCTTCAGCGTCACCACGAACCCCTCCTCGTCCGGCCCCGCGTCCAGTGAACCGCCCAGCAGTTCGGCGCGCTCGCGCATGCCCAGCAGACCGTATCCGCCTCCGGCCCCGTCGAGTTCGCCCGGCCGTCCGCCCGAGTCACGGACGTGCAGCGTCACTTCGTGCTCGCCGTAGTCGAGCCGTACGGTCACTTTGGCGCCCTGGGCGTGCTTGCGGACGTTCGTCAGCGCCTCCTGCGCGACCCTCCGCACGGCCTGGGACGCCTCGGCCGGCAGGGGTCTGCGTTCGCCCGTGACGGTGACCTCGGCCCCGTCGGCCGAGCTGACGAGTCCGGTCAGGAAGTCCTCCAGCGGGGTCAGTTCTCCCCGCAGGGCGGACAGCGCCTGCCGGGTCTCGGCGAGCCCGTCGCGAGCCATGCCTCGTGCGGCCACGACCCGCTCCAGGATCCGGTCACGGTCCGCGTCGTTCTCGATCAGCAGCCGGGCCGCCTCCAGGTGCACGAGCTGGGCCGAGAGGCTGTGAGCCAGCACGTCGTGGATCTCTCGGGCGATGCGGGCCCGCTCGGCCAGTGCCGCGGACTGGGCCTCGGCCATGCGGGCGGCGCGTTCCTGGGCGAGCAGCCGCTGGGCACTGCCCCGGGCTTCCGCGTCCAGTCGCAAGACGTACCCGGCGAGGGCCAGGCCGACCACGGTGGCGGCCGTGGTCAGCCAGGCGTCGTCGGTGAGCGCGGCGTACGAGGCCAGTGCCACCGACGCGACGGGGACCGCGGCGCCGAGCGGCAGCCTCTCCAGCGCGCCGACTCCGCAGCCGCACCAGATCACGAGGGCCGGTCCTCTGAATCCCGTGGCCTCGGCGGCGACCGCGATCCCCAGGAGGACTCCCGTCAGTGCCACGGAAGACGTCAACCGGTGCTCGTAGGTGGTCCGGAAGAAGGCCCAGGAGACGAGAGCGGCGAGAATGACTCCGGTCGCGGCCGCGGCCGCTCCCCAGATGCCGACATGTCTCTGGCTGAAGGCACTCCAGAGGAGCAGGGCCAGCACGAGCAGTCGGACCGCCCAGACGAGCACGCGCCGGGTCCGGGTGATTCCCGCGCGGCCGAGCGCTTCCCGCGACGGCCAGCGTGTCCAGGCGTTCTCCGTCACACGCGCTCCTTCCAGGCCGACCGCGCGGCGTCACCGTACGCCGGGGTGGGGCGGTCCACGACGCCGGCGGACCGGACCCGCCAGGCCAGGATGCCGTCACGCACCAGCAGGGTGCCGGCGAGGCCCAGCATCAGTGCGGAGCTGTCCTGGCGCAGGCCGAGTGCGGCGCCGAGGGCGAAGACGCCGGCCCGCAGGGCTATGCCCACGGCCCATACGCCGACGCTCGCCTTCGTGCTCTTGGTCCATACGACGCCGTCCGGCGCCGTCCAGATGCGGGTGGTCCAGCCCCAGCCGACGCCGGTTGCCAGCCCGATGAGCAGTTCCACCGCGAGCAGGGCGGCGGAACCGACGCGGTGGTGGGCATCGAGGATGCCGGGCTCGTGCAGCGCGATGGCGGCGAGCACCACGGGCAACAGCCACCAGCGCCGGTCCGTGTCGACCGCCTGGGCGCGGAACTGCCGTGCGATCACCACCGCGGCGACGGCCACGATCACCAGCGCGTTGACGAGCCCGGACATCGGAACCCCCGTGAGCGTGAAGGCGGTGCCGGAAGCGAGTGCTGCCGACGCCTTCGACGCTACGGACATCGGCCGGCCGGGAGATCGGAGCCGGGGTGGATCAAGGGTGGAACCTCGAAGTGGCTGCCCTCCATCCACGGGTGGAGAGATCGTCCGGCCGTGGGCGAGACCCGCTCAGACGGAGGCCCCAGTGCCACGCCCATCCTCAGGGCCCGGTCCGCCCTCGGCCGACGGGCACGACGGCCGGCCCGCTCCCGTGGCACGACGGCCGGCAGTCGGCAGCGAGCGGCCGGCGGCCGGCTGGCACGAGCAGGGCGGCAGGCCCCGGCAGGAAACCGTCGGCAAGCAGCCCGGCTCGCGGCCACCGGGGCGGAACCCGCTCATCCCGGCAGAGACGCGGTCGGCCGTTCTTCCAGGCCCCGCCTCCCCCACCGGCCCTCCGCAACGCCCGCGCACCCGAGGCACGCCTCCCGGCGAGCCCCGGGCCCCCACTCCCGTCGGCCGAGGCCCAGCGCAGCGGCTAGGCGTCGATACGCGACCGGTCCAGCGTCGCCGCCGAGCTGGAGATGAACTCCTTGCGCGGTGCCACGTCGTTGCCCATCAGCAGGTCGAAGACCTGTTCGGCGGCTTCCAGGTCGGACAGGTTGATCCGGCGCAGCGTGCGGTGGCGCGGGTCCATCGTGGTCTCGGCCAGCTGGTCGGCGTCCATCTCGCCCAGACCCTTGTAGCGCTGGATGGAGTCCTTGTACCGGATGCCCTTGCTCTGGAACTCCATGAGCTTGTCGCGCAGCTCGCGGTCCGAGTACGTGTAGACGTACTTGTCCTGGCCCTTCTTCGGCTGGACGATCTCGATCCGGTGCAGCGGCGGCACCGCGGCGAAGACCCGGCCGGCCTCGACCATCGGCCGCATGTAGCGCTGGAACAGCGTGAGCAGCAGGCAGCGGATGTGGGAGCCGTCCACGTCGGCGTCGGTCATCATGATGATCTTGCCGTAGCGGGCCTGGTCGATGTCGAAGGTGCGGCCGGAGCCCGCTCCTATGACCTGGATGATCGCGCCGCACTCGGCGTTCTTGAGCATGTCGGTCACCGACGACCGCTGCACGTTGAGGATCTTGCCGCGGATCGGCAGCAGGGCCTGGAACTCGGAGTTCCGCGCCAGCTTGGCCGTTCCCAGCGCGGAGTCGCCCTCGACGATGAACAGCTCGCTGCGGTCGACGTCATCGCTGCGACAGTCGGCCAGCTTGGCCGGCAGGGACGAGGACTCCAGGGCGGTCTTGCGGCGCTGGGCGTCCTTGTGCTGGCGGGCCGCGACCCGGGTGCGGGCGGCCGCGACCACCTTCTCCATGACGACCCGGGCCTGGGCGGCGGCGTCACGCTTGGTCGCCGTCAGGAACGCCTTCAGTTCCTTGCTGACCACGTTGTTCACGATGCGGCGGGCCGCCGAGGTGCCGAGGACCTCCTTGGTCTGTCCCTCGAACTGCGGCTCGGCCAGACGGACCGTGACGACGGCGGTGAGGCCCTCCAGGGCGTCGTCCTTGACGATGTTGTCCTCGGCCACGCGGAGCATCTTCTTGGCACGGAGCACATCGTTCATCGTCTGGGTGAGCGCCTGCTCGAAGCCGGCGACGTGGGTGCCGCCCTTGGGCGTGGCGATGATGTTGACGAACGACCGGACGGTCGTGTCGTAGCCGGTGCCCCAGCGCAGCGCGACGTCGACGCCCAGCTCACGGGTGACCTCGGTGGGGGTCATCTGGCCGTGCTCGTCCAGGACGGGAACGGTCTCCTTGAAGGTGCCCTTGCCGGAGAAGCGGAGGACGTCGCAGACCGCCTTGTCGTTCGCCAGGTACTCGCAGAACTCGCTGATGCCGCCGTCGAAGCGGAAGGACTCCTCGCCCTTGCTGCCGCCCTCGCCCAGGCCGTACTCGTCGCGCACGACGATCGTCAGGCCCGGCACCAGGAAGGCGGTCTGCCGGGCGCGCTGGTGCAGGTTCTCCAGGGACAGCTTGGCGTCCTTGAGGAAGATCTGCCGGTCTGCCCAGTACCGCACGCGCGTGCCGGTGCGCGTCTTGGGGATCTTCCTGGTCTTGCGCAGACCGCTCTTCGCCTCGAACTTCGCGTCCGCGCCGTCGGCGACGAAGGCGCCGGGCACGCCGCGCCGGAAGCTGATGGCGTGAGTGTGGCCGCCGCGGTCGACCTCGACGTCGAGACGGGCGGACAGGGCGTTGACCACGGAGGCGCCGACGCCGTGCAGACCGCCGGAGGCGGCGTAGGAGCCGCCGCCGAACTTGCCGCCCGCGTGGAGCTTGGTCATGACGACCTCGACGCCGGACAGGCCGGTCTTCGGCTCCACGTCCACGGGGATGCCACGGCCGTTGTCGCGCACCTCGACGGAGCCGTCGTCGTGAAGGACGACCTCGATGTGGTCGCAGTAGCCGCCGAGGGCCTCGTCCACCGAGTTGTCGATGATCTCCCACAGGCAGTGCATCAGACCGCGGCTGTCGGTCGAGCCGATGTACATGCCAGGGCGCTTGCGCACGGCCTCCAGACCCTCGAGGACGAGCAGGTGCCGCGCGGTGTAGTTGGAACCGTCGCGGTCTGCTCCTGCCAGCAGCGCTGTGGACGGCACGGACGTATCGGCGGTCACGCGGTTCGCTCCTCGCTGAATTTCAGGTGGCCCCCTTTTGGGTAAGGGGGCGGCTTCGGTCGCCGCTCAGAGGGTACCGAGCCCTGGTAGAGCCGGTGTAACGCCACCCTCGTCGACGACTCACCCTAGTCCACACTCGCATACACGTTCGATCCCTCGATGGGGTGAAGTACACATCACGTTCCCTTCGAGGCATGAACCATTTAGGCTCCGGGCACGTCCTCATGAACAACCGGCAACCCGGCCGGGAGGACCGAGACAGCAAGACAGCGCGAACCCGTACGCACACAAGAGACGCAATACGGCACATTCGCCGCCAACCGGCAGCAGACAGCCGCGCCCCGGAAAGATTTTTTCGAGGAAAAGCCACGAGCGGGAACGTTTTCGGGCTGGTTGGATGTTGACCCTGGTACGACAGCTCGTCGAGCTAGAGAAGAGGCGACGTGACTACTGTTCTGACCCCCGCGAGCCCGCTGACGGCCGCCGATCGCTGCGACCGCTGCGGCGCCCAGGCATACCTGCGCGTCGTCCTGCTGAGCGGCGGAGAACTGCTCTTCTGCGCCCACCACGGTCGCAAGTTCGAGCCGGAACTCAAGAAGATCGCCGCTGAGATACAGGACGAGACGGAGCGGCTGACCTCCGTTCCGAACACCGTTTCGGAAGAAGAGCGCTGAATCTCGCACCCACGACGAGCCAGCCCCGGCACAGGCCGGTGAACGGGCGGCCGCTCCTCACCAGGGAGCGGCCGCCCGTGCTCATGCCCTCGCACGGCCCTCACGCGTGCGTGGAAGGCCGCGCCCGGGCCGACGTGGCCGGGTGCAGCGCCCGTACGACCTCGGAGACGCGCGTGTAGACGCCCGGGAGCCCCGGCCGTCCGCAGCCGCTCCCCCATGACACGAGGCCGATCAGCCGTCCCTCGGCCACCAGTGGTCCTCCGCTGTCGCCCTGGCAGCCGTCGGGGCCTCCGGCGGGCTCACCGGCGCACAGCATGGTGCGGGCCCGGTAGGTGCCGTCTGGACCACCCGGATAGGCGCGGGCACACAGATCGTCGGGCAGGACGCGCACGCGTGCGGCGCGGAGCCGGCGCGCGTACCGTCCGGCGCCGGTCGTGTCACCCCATCCCGACACCACGGCCTCGGTGCCCGGCGCGTAAGCCGGGTCGCCCGGGCCCGCCATCGCGACCACCGCGCTCTGCGGCAGGGAACCGGCGAGTCCGAGGACCGCGAAGTCGCCCGAGTTGGTCGTGACGTCGTAGGCGGGATTGACCCTGATCTCCCGTACGGCGATCTCCTGGCCCTGTCCCGACAGCAGGTCCGTGCGCCCCGCGATGACCTTGAGGTCGCGGAGACCGTCCGGGGGTGCCCCGAGGACCTCTTCGGCCAGGCAGTGGGCCGCTGTGACCACTGTGCTGCGGCCGATGGCGACAGCGCCGCAGAACTGGCCCGCCCGCGTTCCTCCGAACAGGTCACGACTGGCCAGCGCCACCGTCCACGGAGCCTCGGAAACATCTATCGGAAAGCCTCCGACCACCACGCTGTCGGCGACAGCGGGAGGGGTGCTCCCCAGGGGTATCGCGGTCACGGTGGCTGCCAGGGCCAGCGGCCGGATCAGTGCCCGGGCAATGGAACGGCGCATGCATGCTCCTCACTCGCGGTGCTCGCGGGACACCCAGAGTGATCCACCCGGCGCACGCGCGCAGCACGAAGGCCCGGCCCCCGCCAGGGGGACCGGGCCTTCGCCGTCGTGGACGCGCGACCTAGTCGAGGTAGTCGCGGAGCACCTGCGAACGCGACGGGTGGCGCAGCTTCGACATGGTCTTGGACTCGATCTGGCGGATCCGCTCGCGCGTGACGCCGTACACCTTGCCGATCTCGTCGAGGGTCTTCGGCTGACCGTCGGTGAGACCGAAGCGCATGGAGACGACGCCCGCCTCACGCTCGGACAGGGTGTCCAGAACGGAGTGCAGCTGCTCCTGCAGGAGCGTGAAGCTGACCGCGTCGGCCGGGACGACGGCCTCGGAGTCCTCGATGAGGTCACCGAACTCGCTGTCGCCGTCCTCGCCGAGCGGGGTGTGCAGCGAGATGGGCTCACGGCCGTACTTCTGGACCTCGATGACCTTCTCCGGGGTCATGTCGAGCTCCTTGGCCAGCTCTTCCGGGGTGGGCTCGCGGCCCAGGTCCTGGAGCATCTGGCGCTGCACACGGGCGAGCTTGTTGATGACCTCGACCATGTGCACCGGGATACGGATGGTGCGGGCCTGGTCGGCCATGGCGCGGGTGATCGCCTGACGGATCCACCAGGTGGCGTACGTGGAGAACTTGTAGCCCTTGGTGTAGTCGAACTTCTCGACGGCACGGATCAGGCCGAGGTTGCCTTCCTGGATGAGGTCCAGGAAGAGCATGCCGCGGCCGGTGTAGCGCTTGGCCAGGGAGACCACCAGACGGAGGTTGGCCTCCAGCAGGTGGTTCTTGGCGCGGCGGCCGTCCTCGGCGATGATCTCCAGCTCACGCTTGAGCTTGGGGGCGAGCTTGTCGGAGTTCGCCAGCTTGTCCTCGGCGAACAGACCCGCCTCGATGCGCTTGGCGAGCTCGACCTCCTGCTCGGCGTTGAGCAGGGGGACCTTGCCGATCTGCTTCAGGTAGTCCTTGACCGGGTCGGCGGTGGCGCCGGCCGCGGCGACCTGCTGCGCGGGCGCGTCGTCCTCGTCCTCGTCGGACAGGACGAAGCCGGCGCTCTCGGCACCCTCGGGCTCGTCGGCGACCTTGGTGTCCTCGAGGACCTCTTCCTCGAGGAGCTCGACGTCGTCCTTCTTGGCTGTGGTCTTCTTGGCGGCCGTCTTCTTCGCTACGGCCTTCTTGGCGACCGTCTTCTTCGCGGTCGTCTTCTTGGCGGCGGCCTTCTTGGCGGGTGCGGCTTCCTCGGCGGACTCGGCGACGGCCGGCGTGGCGGGCGCCGCGGGGGCGGCCGTGCTGGCCGTGGCCTTCCTGGTGGTCACCGTCTTCGCCGCGACCGTCTTGGTGGCGGTGCGCTTGGCCGGGCTCTTCGCTGCGACGCTCTTGCGGGTGCGCTTGGGCTCTGCGGCACTGACCATCAGCGTCACACCCTCTTCCTCAAGAATCTGGTTGAGGCTGCGCAGTACGTTCTTCCACTGAGTGGCCGGAATCTGGTCAGCTTCGAAGGCCCGACGCACATCGTCGCCGGCGATCTGCCCCTCAGCCTTTCCCCGCTCAATGAGAGCCATGACAGAGACGGACTCGGCGATCTCCGGCGGGAGCGTACGGGATGTGCTGGCCGACACGAACAACCTCTCGGAACGTTGGAAAACGGCTTCCGGCACCGTCCACTGCGGACAGGAGCCGACCACCGGCCTGGGGATGGGCCGACGGCGCGGGCGGGGGCCGGGAAGATGCACAGCGCCTGGTACGGCGTCCGTATTCCTTCCGCGGCTATCACCTCTTAGGTCATCGCGCTGTCACCACGAGCGTTACGCCCAATCTACGTGGCCCGAGTCACACCCCGTAAGCGGTCAAAAGCGGTCAGACGTGTACAGATAGCAACATCATCGCCCCTATCCCGACGCCAACCACCACCAGGTCCTGTCGTCGCATCGTCGGACCCGCCGGGCCCGCCGGACTCCAGAAGGTCCGGCGGGGTCCGGCGACGGCCGGCACCCGTGGCCCGGCGCCGCCGTGAGCACCACGAGCACACCGCTCACCGGCGACCGCACCGCGCCCTCGCGGGGTCAGTGCTCGCGGGGGGCGGGCACCACACGCTCCACCTCGGGGTGGACCGTGAGCAGCTGGCGCATGGCCGCCTCCGCCGCCGTACCGTCGCCGGTGCCGAGCGCGTCCACGATGCGCGCGTGCTGGGCCAGGGACGCCTCGCTCGGCCGGTCACAGGCCGTGACCGGGCCACCGGAGACCTGGAGGGCCGCCGAGACGATGCCGGAGAGGTGCTCCAGCATGCGGTTGCCCGCGATCTGGATGAGCAGCGCGTGGAACTCGGTGTCGGCGCGCGAGTAGGTGAGCGCGTCGCCCTGCGCCATGGCGTGGCTCATGATCTCGACCATGTCGCACAGGCGCTGCTGCACCTCCTCGCGCCCGTGTCCGGCGGCGAGACGGGCGGCGAGGGGCTCGATCGTCCAGCGCAGCTCGCTCAGCTCCCGGCGCTGGTCGTCGCGCTGCGGCCCGAAGGCCCGCCACTCGATGATGTCCGGATCGAGCAGGTTCCAGTCGCTGACGGGCCGTACGCGGGTGCCGACGTTCGGACGGGCGCTGACCAGGCCCTTGGCCTCGAGGACGCGGAGGGACTCGCGGACGACGGTGCGGGACACCTCGAAACGCTGGCCGATCTCCTCCGGCACCAGCGGGCGGTCCGCCCCCAGGTCGCCGGAGACGATCATCTGCCCCAGCTGCTGTACGAGTTGGCCGTGCAGCCCGCGTCCGCGGCTGCCCGCGGCCCGCCGGCCGACACGGCCCAGCTCAGGCTCCCCGGTGTCCCAGGCGGGTGCGCCGACGCGGTCGGCCACCGGGGCCTCGGCGTAGGGGTAGCGGTCGAGTTCACCCGGGCCGGCCAGACCGGAGTCTGCGGAGCGGGCGGCGGTCATCATGGTGTGCGCAAGGGTACTCACGGATCCTTTGTCGGCGTCGCCTCCAACTCCCTTGAGGTCTTTGGTGAAAAGCACACGAAAGGGTGATCGCTCACGCCGTCGCAATTGACGCCTTATCGGAAAGAAATGGGCTTTCTGCGGGGAGTTGCGTGCACATCGAAACCGAGAGTGTACGGAGGGTAGTCATCGAAGGCGGGCGCGCAGTGCCGTGAGCAGATAGGCGCAGAGCAGCGCCGCGAGCGACAACGCCAGTGCGCCGCCCACGGGTTGGGCGAGGACCCGTGCGGCCGCGAGCAGGTACCGCTCCCCTCCGAACGGCCACTGCAGCAGATGGACCGCCCGCAACCGCACGGGGAAGTCGGCCGCCATCCGCACGGCGGGGCCGCGCAGGGCCTCGTGCACGAGGGGAACGGCGAGGACGGGCACGGCGAGGACGGCGGCCAGTCCGGCCGTCGTGGACCGGAACACCCCGGCCGCCAGTACACCGGCCCAGGCGCAGCCGACAACCAGCCCGAACCAACTCGCGGTGAGCGAAAGCCAGTCCGCGGGAACTTTCGCCAGTTCCCGTCCGTATACGACATAGAGCACTTCGGCGTCGCAGCCCACGGTGAGGAAGGCCAGCAGTACCGCGGTGGCTCCGGAGACGAGCAGTTTCGCGGTGAGCAGCCCCAGCCGGCGGGGGACGGTGCCGCGGTCCGCCGCCAGGGCGGGGTGGCGGAACTCGTCCCCGAAGGCCAGTGCGCCGAGCAGCCCTGCCGCGAGCGCCGCGGGCGGCAGGGGCAGCTCCCGCGGCCATGCCGCGAACAGCCGCTCCTGCGGGGTGTGCCCGAACCGCGCCAGGAGTACGGCGGTGAGCGCGGACATCACCAGCACGGCACCGCAGGTGAGGAAGCCGGTGCCGATTCCGGTGGCGCGCCGGATCTCGTAGCGAAAGGGGCGCAGGGGGCTGCGGGCGGGGCGGACGGAGATAGGGGGTGGGAGGGGGGAGGGAGCGGCGAGCAGGCGGACACCGTCGGGGCGGGCGGCTCCGGCCTGCGCCTGCCGGGCGTCGGGGTTTCTGGCTCCGGGGAGGAGAGTGCGGGTGCCGGTGACGGTGTCGGCCGGGGTGCGGGCACTGCCGGCCTGCGACTGGGAGGCTGTCACCACTGCACCGGGGCCGGTGTCCGGACTGGTCGACGGGTCACCGGACCGGTGGGTGACGGCCCTGGCGGGCCTCAGTCCAGGGCCGCCAGCGGTCCTGCCCTTCTCACCGGGCGCGGTCGCGCTGTGCGACGTGCCGTCCTCCGGCGAGGCTGTCGCGGCCGGTGAGGCGTCGCGGGCCGGCGCGCCGGAGTGGGCCAGCGGACGGTCCGGCGCGGTCCCCCGATCAACGGCTTGGCCTGGTGCGGACCACTCCCTGTCGGCGGTCCGCACGCGCACCGGCGCGGAAAGGCCGGTTCCCGGTCCCGCCTCGCCGGCCGGGGCGAGGCTGGCCGCGGACCGGTCGGATTCCGGCGCCGACCGGTCGGCCGGAGTGCGGTCCCGCCGTCCCCGCACACGCTCGGAGGCTGTGGCGTTCCATGCCGGGAGTCCCGGCGCCGGGGTGTCCGGATCCGGCGCGGACCGGTCGAGGGCAGCGGTACGGGCTTCGGCCGCTGCCGGGCCGTGCGTCATGGCGCCGGATTCCGCTGTCCGCCTCGCGGTGTGCGCTTCCGCCACCGCAGAGCCAGCCGTCGTGGGCTCCTGCGCCACCTCCGGCCTTGCATGAGCGGGTGACGGCGGGAAGTCGTCCACGGCCCGGCCCGGGTCCACCGGTGAGCCGCCGAACGCTGCCGGGCCGGATTCCGCCGCGGAGACACGGGGTGCCATGCGTTCGCCACCCGCCCGCGTGCGGCCGGCCGGGGCGTGCTCCGGCTCGGCGCGCGGGTTGTCGAGAGCTGCCGGATCGCGTTCCGCCGGGTCGCCTTCCGGAGAGGCGGCACGGTCCGCCGGCGCGTCATGGGCGGACTGCCGGGGCTCGGCGGAGCACTTCCCGTCGTCACCCTCGGCACCGGCGCCCGGCCCCATGTCACCCACCTCGTCGGCCAGTTGGTGGACGAGGATGCCGTGGCGGAACGCGATCTCGCCGACGTCGGCGGTCGTCGTGCCGTACACCGACAGGCGGTTGCCGCCCTCGCGCACGACTTCGACAGACCGGCGGGTGGTGCGGGCGTCCTTGGTGAGCAGGGCCGCGAGGCGGGCGGCGTGGGGGCTGCGGACGGCCACGCGCGGGCGCAGCCGGGTGCGGGCGAAGGCCCTGGCCTCCTGGTCGGCGACGACCCTGCCGCCGTCGAGCGTGACGACCCGGTCGGCGATGCGTGCAGCCTCCTTGGGGTCGGCCGTGGTGAAGAGCACCGTGCCGCCCTGGGCGGCGTGCGCCCGCAGCATGCTGTGCAGCCATTGGGCCTCACGGACGGAGAGACCGTCCGTGGGTTCGTCCAGGACGAGCGTGTGCGGGTCGGGCAGCAGTGCGCAGGCCAGGCCGAGTCTGCGATCCATGCCACGGGACAGCGTGCCGAGGCGCTCTTCACGGAGGCTGACGAGACCGACGACTTCGAGGACCTCGTCTGCGCGTCGGGCGGAAACTCCCGCCGCGGCGCACAGCATGCGCAGGTGCCCGCGGACCGTGCGGGCCCGGTGTCCCGGCACGTCACCGAGGAGTACGCCGACTTCCCGCGAAGGATGCGCGATCAGGTGCAGGGGCCGGCCTTTGAAGTAGGTGATGCCGCGCCCTGGCTGGAGCTCAAGCATCAGTTTGAGCGCCGTCGTCTTGCCCGCGCCGGCGCTCCCGAGGAGCGCGGTGACATGACCGGCGCGCGCTTCGAAGGAGACGTCGTCGACGGCGGGCGGATGCGCCTTGCGGGGGTTGCTGGTCAGTCCGAAGGCCTGGATCACCTGCAGCAAGATAGCGCGACATATCCGGTTTTTCCGGTATAAGGCGCTTTACGAACATATGCCGCGCGGTCTGTCACCTCATCTGTCCGCCGTTCGATGGAGCTCGCGCCCGGCAGGGGTGACCGCCCGCCGGTCGTGCGGCAGGCTCGCCGCTGGTCTCTCAGACCTCGGGGCGCAGCATCGGCGGGTTCAGCAGGGTGGCGCCGCCGGCACGGAAGAGCTGGGCCGGCCTGCCGCCCTGGCGGGTGGTCGTACCGCCCGTGGGGACGAGGAACCCGGGCGTCCCCGTGACCTTGCGGTGGAAGTTGCGCGGGTCGAGTGCCACGCCCCACACCGCCTCGTACACCCGGCGCAGCTCTCCGACGGTGAACTCCGGCGGGCAGAAGGCGGTGGCCAGCGAGGAGTACTCGATCTTGGAGCGGGCGCGTTCCACTCCGTCGGCCAGGATCTGGGCGTGGTCGAAGGCGAGCGGTGCGACCGGCTCGCCGTCCCGGCCGTAACCACCCTGTTGGAGCAACTCCTCGACCGGGGCCCAGCGGGCGTTGCTGGCGTCGCCTCCGGCTCGCGGTGCGGGCAGGTCGGGGGCGAGCGCGAGGTGCGCGACGCTGACCACGCGCATGCGCGGGTCGCGCTTGGGGTCGCCGTAGGTGGCCAGCTGCTCCAGGTGGGCCCCGTTGTCCTGGGCCGGGACCGAGGGGTCGTGGGCGCACAGCCCGGTCTCCTCGGCCAGCTCGCGCGCCGCCGCCTGGGACAGGTCCTCGTCGGCCCGTACGAAGCCGCCGGGCAGCGCCCAGCGCCCCTGGAAGGGAGGCTCGCCCCGGCGGACCGCCAGCGCGCACAGGGCATGGCGGCGCACGGTCAGCACGACCAGGTCCACGGTGACGGCGAAGGGCGGAAAGGCTGACGGGTCGTAGGGCATGCCGCGATCATAGTCGTCTTCCTGACGATAAACACGCCCTTCACCGGCCGCACCGGTGGTGGTTCCGCTTCGTTCCGGTATGGCGCGCAGGACCGGCTCCCGGTGGGCCGGTCCGGTGGTGTCGTTCGAGGTCACCAGCCCGGCGGGGAGGTCACGTGCCCAGCTGCAGGCCGTCCGCCGCCTCCTCCACCATGGCCAGTCCCAGTCGGTTGATCCGCACGGCGAAGGGGGCGCCCGCGACGCGCAGTCCGCTGAGGCCGAGTTCGCCTAGCGGGGCGCTCCGCATGGGCCGCAGGGTGACCGTACGGGCCGGGACGTCGGGGCGAATACCGGCCAGGGCGGTGAGCAGCAGGATCACGGAGGCCGCGGCGGTGGCCGCCGGGCGGCAGGCGGCGGGGTGCGGGAGGGGCGCGGTGCCGGCGGACCGCTGTGCGCCGGCGAACATCTCCGGCAGCCGGTGACCGAAGTGTTCCGCCGCTTCCAGCAGCCCTTTCAGCAGGCCTGCCGCCTCCTTCTCGTAGCCGGCCGCCGCCAGTCCCGCGACGGCGAGTGCGGTCTCATGGACCCGCACGGCTCCGGTCCGGTGTCCGAACGGGTTGTGTCCCGCCTCCTTGGCACCCAGGCCGCGCAGTCCCCAGCCCGCGTCCATGGCGGGGGTGCCGAGCAGCCGGGCGAGGTGTTCGGTGTGCACCTTGTCGAGCAGGCCGGTGGCCGGTCGGCCCCCGCCGAGCAGGCCGGTGTCGAGGAGGTGGACGGCGGTGGCGGCCAGATGGGGCACGGGTCGGCCGTCGGGGGCCAGGGCCGCGGCCGGGCGCCCACCACCGGGGTCCTCCACCCAGAAATCGGCTTGGAAGGCCGTCCGCAGGGACTGTGCCCACTGGTGCAATTCCGTGGCGCCCGGTCTGCCATAGGCGTCGAGGAGGTCGGCGCCTATCAGGGCGGCACGATGGGCGTGGGCCTGTGTTTCGCAGCGGGCCGGGCCCGCGGGGTGCGGGTCGGTGAGGTAGGTGCTGTCGCCGACGGTGGTGCGCAGCCAGGTCAGGCAGCGCTCCGCCGCGGGCAGCAGTTCCTCTGTCTGCTGGTCGGGCAGCCCCCACCGGCGGGCTTCGGCGAGCAGGACGGGGAAGAGCAGGGTGGCCTCCGTTCCGCTGCAGCTCGGCGGGAGGTGCGGGCCGGCATCGCGCCGGGGTCCCGGGATCATTCCGGCCTGGGGGCCCGGGCCCCGGAGCTGGGTACGGGCCAGGGCGCGCAGGGTGCCCGCGGCTAGGCGGGTGCCAAGTGGGAGCGTCATGCGGGCGGCGGCGAGCGCCTCGGCGGGGGCCAGTCCGCAGCGCCAAGGGGCGCCTGCGGCCAGATAGGTGTCGGAGGGGTGTGCCGGGTCGCGCAGGAGCAGTGCCCGGAGGTCGGCGACGGCCGAGTGCAGCAGCGGGGCCACCCGGGGGTCGTCGCCCGCCGCCCGCGCGGGGGCCAGGGGGCTGGTGGCCGCGTGTCCCGCTGGTCGCAGGGGTCCTGTTCCTTCGGGCCGCACCCGCAGTTCCACCGTTACGGTCCCGGCCGGTGGTAGATCCAGTTCCCAGCGCAGCAGTCCTGCGGATGCCAGGGCGTCGGCGGGCGGTGGGTCCGCGGTGACGCAGGCGGCTGCTTCGGCCGTGGCCCAGCGCAGGCCCGAGTCGTGCACGGTGGCCAGGAGTTCGGGTGTTGCGGTGCCGGCGGCGATGGTGGCGAGCTCCGCCAGGTCGGTGCCGAGGGCGACCTCGACGGGCAGGCGCAGTGGGCGCAGGGCGGCGTTGCGAAGCGTGATGCGTTCGGTGCCGTGGGCGTGGCGGGTTCGTTCGACGACGACATCGGGGTCGGGGCCGACGGCCGGGGAAGAGCGCAGCGTCCCCACGAAGCGGGCACTGTCGGCTCCGCTCATCCTGGCCTGCACGGGCAGCGGTTCGCGGCCCGCCACGCGGATCTGGCACCGGGAGAGCAGCCGCCTGCCGCCTCGGTAGAACCCGTCCAGGCCCTGGCCGGTCAGCTGGCCCAGCTCGCCGGAGACGACGAGGCCGGGCAGAGCCACACAGATCAGCGCGGTGTGTGTGGGCGGCAGCTCGGGCGCCGGGCGGCCGGCAGGGGGTGTGCGTGGCGTCGGGGCCGTGGCGGGACGGCGAGGCCGGGTGTTGGTGAGGGACGGACGGCTCCCCCGGGTGACCGGGGAGGGACGTGGGTCCGCGGACGACGGCGATGGTGGATCCGTGGCCGCCGCCGGTGTGCCGGGGCGGGCGCCTGCTGTCGGGAACGGCTCGTGCCCGCTCCAGGGCGGACGTTCGCCGGCGGTGGAGGGCGGAGTCGGCTGTTGGTGCATGGGGTCGCTTCTTCTGCGCTCGGTGCGCCTCGGACGTGCTGGGCGGCTGGTGGGTCGCCCCAGAGGGCAGGGGGTGTGCGGCGGCAGGGCCCGTCCAGGCGTTCCGCCACTCAGGTGAACGGAAGCGGACTTCTCCGGGTCACGGCTCGCCTGGCGGATGCCGACCGAATGGCGGTGTGACCGGTCGGCTGGGACTGCTGTCGAGGGGCGCCCCTCCTGTCGGCCCCGGCTCCGCACCGGGAGCGCACTGCGCTGACGTGCGGTGCCGCCTCCGATGTCCGCCGCTGGTGTGATGGCCGTTCCGGTGAGGGACGACGCCTGTCCGGGCACGCACCGCCGACGCTCATCCGTCCCCCTCGGGCCACGGGAGCCGGCCGACCGACAAGGCACCACCGGCCCGTCTGCGTGCTCGTGAGGCTCGGGCCGCGAACCCCCGGCCCGGCGGCATCGACCGGTGACGGCCGTTCCGGTGAGGGCCCGCGTCTGCCGGAGGTACAGGCCATCGCTCATCCGTCCGCCTCGGACTGCCGGCTGTCCGACGGGACGCCGCCGCGCGTGGCGTCGCCTGGGGCCGCCGCACGCGTGCGCGTGCCGGCTGGGCCGCGGGTGCCGGGCCCGGTGGGGTCTGTCATGGGCGTTCGGGGGCGGGAATCGGCCGGCCTGCGTCGGTCTCGCTTCGCCCGGGCCGTGTGACGCCCGTCTTCCTCGTCGCTGCGTGCACGGCGCCGTCGCTGCCCGCCCTTCCGGGGACCGGGTTCCGCACGCTGGTCGCTCTTCTGGGGGTGGGACCCAGGACGCAGAGACGGGGTCTGCTGGGGCGGGGCGAGAGCGGTCCGAGGTGCCGGTGTTGCCCGTTCCGCCGGCTGTGCCGGCGTACGCCCCACCCTTTCCGCGCGCAGGCAGCGGCGGACCGCCTCGGGGTCGAGTCCTTCGTTGCAGGCCTGGTGCAGCAGGCGGGCGAAGAGGTAGTCGGGGTCTGCGGCCAGCGCCATGGCCAGGGCCTCCCGCGCCTCCAGTTCGTCCCCCGTGGACCAGGCGACCCAGCCCGCGAGAGTCAGCGGTGCGGCGGCGTGCTCGCCGTAGGGTCCGACACAGCGGCGGGCCAGGGCACGCCAGAGGCGGAGCGCCGGACCGGCCTCGTCCCCTTCCATCCAGGCGGCGGCCTTGTCACGGGTCGTGCGGTCCTGGAGCCCGAGGATCAGGGTCGCCGCCTCGTCGTCCGCGAGGAGGTCGTCGTCGCGTACGTCCGCGGGGTGGGTGCCGGTGACCGGTGCCGCCGTGGCGTAGCGGCGGATGATCCGCTCGGCGAGGGCGATGGTCTCCTCCGCCACCTCCAGACGGCCCGTGGCGTCCAGCATCCGGGGCACCAGGTTCATGCCGACCGTGTCCAGGGCGATCTCCTGTTCCAGTGCCGCGCTGGTCTCCCAGGGCTGCAGCCTGGCGCGCAGTTCCCGCAGGGTGCCGCGCACCTGGATGCCGGCGTAGGTGGCCGCCGCCGCGAGCACGGAGGTACCGGGAAGGCCCATCGGCGAGCCGTCCTCGGGGCAGCAGCCCTCGACCGGGCAGCAGTACGACCAGAAACGGCCGTCCGAGATGCACAGGGCCTCGATGACCGGCACGTCGAGGTTGCCGCACTCGGTGCGCATCAGCTGAGCCAGCCTCTCCAGCCGCCGTTTGACGTCCCGGCCGGACTCCCCGGGGCCCGGCTCCTGGCAGACGTAGGCCACCATGCGCTCGGGCCGGCCGTCGCGCCGCTCGCTGCCGGTCACCAGCCCACGGGCCAGCTGCCGGGCGGCGGCCTCCCAGTCCTCGGCGTTCGCGGGGATGCCGAGCCGGGCCCGGCCGCCGAACCTGCCGCGGCCTGCGTGGTCGTGCAGGGCGACGAGGACCATGCTGTCCTCGGGTCGGTAGCCGAGCAGGTAGGGGAGGGCGTCGGCCAGCTCGGCCGGGGTGCGCAGAGTGACCTGCGTGGCGTGCTCGGTCGGTCCGGTCGGCGGCTCCTGCCCCGAGATGTCGTTGCTTTCGAAGGGTCCGGTGGTTTCGCTGTGATTCGTCATGCGCCGACGATCTCGCGGATCTTGCGGTTCCGGTTGAGCCTGTGGATAAGTCGAATCAGGGACACGACAAGACCGTTGTCGTTGTCCACAGTCCCTGCCCGGGCCCACCCGGTTGTCGGTCCCGTCCTGTTGTATGGGACGCATGGAGCACACGAGCAACGCGGAACTCCGCACGCAGGCCGACGCCGTCCTCGCCCGTCTCGTCGGGGATGCCACCGGCGCCGCCCGGCTGCGCGAGGACCAGTGGCGGGCGATCGAGGCCCTGGTCGCCGAGCGGCGCCGGGCCCTGGTCGTGCAGCGCACCGGATGGGGCAAGTCCGCGGTGTACTTCGTGGCGACGTCGCTGCTGCGGGCCAGAGGAAGCGGGCCCACGGTGATCGTCTCACCGCTGCTCGCGCTCATGCGGAACCAGGTGGAGGCCGCGGGCCGGGCCGGCATCCACGCCCGGACGATCAACTCCGCCAACACCGAGGAGTGGGAGGCCGTCCAGGCCGAGATCACGGCGGGCGACGTCGACGTGCTGCTCGTCTCGCCGGAGCGGCTGAACAACCCCGACTTCCGTGACCAGGTACTGCCCGAGCTGTCCGCCGCCACCGGCCTGCTGGTCGTGGACGAGGCGCACTGCATCTCCGACTGGGGCCACGACTTCCGCCCCGACTACCGCCGCCTGCGCACGATGCTCGGCGACCTCCCGCCCGGCGTCCCCGTGCTGGCCACCACCGCCACGGCCAACGCGCGGGTGACGGCGGACGTCGCCGAGCAGCTCGGTACGGGCGGCACCTCCGACGCGCTCGTCCTGCGCGGGCCCCTCGACCGGGAGAGTCTGAGCCTCGGCGTGCTGCGCCTGCCGGACGCCGCGCACCGGATGGCCTGGCTCGCGGACCATCTCGACGACCTGCCGGGCTCCGGCATCGTCTACACGCTCACCGTCGCCGCCGCCGAGGAGGTCACCGCGTTCCTGCGGCAGCGCGGGCACTCCGTCGCCTCGTACACGGGCAAGACGGAGAACGCCGACCGGCAGCAGGCGGAGGACGACCTGATCGCCAACCGTGTCAAAGCCCTCGTCGCCACCTCCGCGCTCGGCATGGGCTTCGACAAGCCGGATCTCGGCTTCGTGGTCCATCTCGGTTCGCCCTCCTCCCCCATCGCCTACTACCAGCAGGTCGGCAGGGCCGGCCGCGGCGTCGACCACGCCGAGGTACTGCTGCTGCCGGGCAAGGAGGACGAGGCGATCTGGGAGTACTTCGCCTCGCTGGCCTTCCCCTCCGAGGACCTCGTGCGGCGCACGCTGGACGTCCTCGCCCGGGCGGACAGACCCCTGTCGCTGCCCGCCCTGGAACCGCTGGTCGAGCTGCGCCGCTCCCGTCTGGAGACCATGCTGAAGGTCCTCGACGTGGACGGAGCGGTGCGCCGCGTCAAGGGCGGCTGGATCGCGACCGGACAGCCATGGACGTACGACGCCGAGCGCTACGCGTGGGTGGCTCGGCAGCGCGCGGTCGAGCAGCAGGCGATGCGCGAGTACGCGACCACCACCGACTGCCGGATGGAGTTCCTGCAGCGCCACCTGGACGACGAGGGTGCCAAGCCCTGTGGCCGCTGCGACAACTGCGCGACCCCCCGCTTCACCTCCGGTCTGTCCACGGCGGCGCTGGACGCGGCGCGGAGCGACCTGGGGCGCGCGGGGGTGGAGGTCGAGCCCCGCCGCATGTGGCCGACCGGCCTCCCGGCCATCGGCATCGACCTCAAGGGACGAATCCCGGCCGGGGAACAGGCCTCACCGGGGCGGGCTCTGGGGCGCCTGTCGGACATCGGCTGGGGCAACCGGCTGCGACCGCTGCTCGCGCCCCAGGCACCGGACACCGCGGTGCCGGACGACGTGGCGCAAGCCGTGGTCGGTGTCCTCGCCGACTGGGCCCGGGGTCCCGGCGGCTGGGCCTCCGGTGCCTCCGACGCCCCGCCCCGGCCGGTGGGCGTGGTCACCGTGGCCTCGCACAGCCGGCCCCGGCTGATCCACTCCCTCGGTGCGCGGATCGCCGAGATCGGCCGGCTCCCGCTGCTGGGCTCGGTGGAGTACGCCGGAGACGCGCCCCGTTCGCCGCGCAGCAACAGCGCGCAGCGGCTGAAGGCCCTCGACGGCGCGTTGGCGGTGCCGCCCGCCCTGGCGTCGGCGCTCGCCGAGGCGCAGGGCCCGGTGCTGCTGGTCGACGACTTCACGGAGACGGGCTGGACCCTTGCCATCGCCGCACGCCTGCTCCGGAAGTCCGGCGCGAGCGGCGTGTTGCCTCTCGTCCTCGCCGTTCAGGGGTGACCGGCACGTCGAAACTGCGCCGCCCGGGACCGAGCCGTGTGTTGCGGCTGGTCCTCGCAGGTTCGGCGTTGACCGCGCGGCCGCTCGCGGCGGGCCGCCGGAGGCTGACGGGACACCCAGGCGTCGTCAACCGACCCTTTGGGTAGGGATATAAGCCACGCACCACCTGATAACAGTCGGTGGCCCCAATTGCTCGTTGCCGCAACCAAGTTCGCCAGGAAGAATTGAGATCCGCTCCCCGCACGGCTCGTCCGTGATCCGGTTGGGCTCCGCTGCGGTGCGCGCTCCCCCGAATCCGACCTCGCCCGCAGTATGGGCGCGTAGCCGAAGGGAGGAACGTGACCTTCGGATTCGCCGCGTCCTCGGCGGCCTCGTTGTCGACGTCCGCATCCGCCGCTTCCGCCAGCCGCCTGCTCGAGCCGGCCGAGTGGGCCGCCGCCGGAATCCCTCTGCTGCGCAACCCCCGTGAGGTCGTCAGCGGGCTGCACGCCCGCCACCACCCGAAGCCGCTCACGGCGATCGTGGCGGTCCTCGACCCGGACGAGCGGCTGCGGGCCAGTGCCTCGTTCAGGCGCCGTCCGGCCCCGGCCGACGGCTGGATGTTCCGCAACGCGCTGCTGGCCCAGCTGCGCCGGGTGATCCCCCACGACCTGCGTCGCCGCACCCCTGTGCGCACGGCCGTCCTGCTCTACTGCCGGGAGGGCGACGCGCATTGGACCGAGGAGGACGGCGCCTGGATGTGGGGGCTGCGCGATGCCTGCACACTGCACGGCCTGCGGTGCGGGGCGTACATCACGCTGACGCACGAAGGCTGGCAGGTGCTCGGCGAGGGCCGCGGCGGACGCCGGCCCAACGCGCACTCGGCACCGGAGCCCGTCGCCACCGCCGAGGCTCCGCCGCTCGTGCCGCGCACCGGCGGCCCGGTCTCCGACGTGCTGCGCCGGGCGGCGGCACGCTGACGGGAGTGGGAGCGGCGCCACGACGGACTCGTGCCGCCCGTCAGCGGCAACGAGCGGCGTACTGGCCGACGGGCGGTGCCTGGAACGAGCCGGACGGGCCCGTGTCACCGCGCCGACGAGCACAGACTCACGGCTGAAGTTCCGGCCCCAGGTCGGCTCCGCACGCGCCCCGGCGCGGTCGTCCGGAGCACGACTGCCAGGCCGGCCGCAGACTCGGTCCTGGGATGCGCCACCCCGGCGAGCTGGATCAGGGCCGTCGGACCGCACCCGCACCGCTCCCCCAGGCATCCAGGGGGCAGCTTCACCACCGACACGACAGCCGCCCGTCATCCGGGCATGCCAAAAGCCGCACCGTGCGGATTCCGCCGGAGCGGCTCCTTCGGCACCCCGATGTCCCGAGGGCCGGGCCCGGCTCAGACGCCGGCGCCCAGCACCGAGTTGATCTGCTGCGGGTCGCCGCAGACGATCAGCAGTGCACCGGCTCGGGAGTGCGCCAGCGGAAGGGCGGTGGCAGCGGCGGAAGCGGGACCTCCGTTGACGGCCACGACGACCACCGGGCGCGAAGCGGCGCGGGAGGCGACGGCGGCGTCCGCATAGAACACGTCGTCACCGGCGTCGTGCTGCGCCCAGTAGGAGGTGTCACCGAAGGACAGCTCGTGCTCGGCCCACGGGTGCTGCGCACCAGTGGTGATCACCAGCACGTCGCCGGGGGCACGGCCCGAGTCCAGGAGCAGGTCCACCGCCTCTTCGGCGGCATCGAGCGCACCCTCGGCCGAGGCCGGGATCAGCTGGATCTGCGGGCTCGCCGCGGTGGCGGTGGGAGCGGCCTGGCCGGAGGGGCCGGGCTTGGCCGGAGCCACGTCACGCGGCGTGCGCTGCACCGGCGGCGTGGGCCGCAGAGGGCCGGGACGACCGGGGCGGGACGGAGCCGCGGGGCGGGGGCCGGGTACGGGGCGGGGGGTCGGCGCGGTACGGCCGCTGGCCGGAGTGGCGCGGGGACCCTGGGCACTCTCGTGAATCTGAGGCTCCTCGGGAATGAGAGGCATGAGCTGATATTTATCAAACGTTGGTGCGGCGCGGATGACCGGGTGGCACATCAGTGCGAGCGGAACCGTCAGAAATCGAAGCCGAGCTGACCCTCAATTTCCGGAACGCTTCCGTCCGCCCAGCTGCGGACCTTCTTGAGGTGCCGCCACTGAGGCAACGCATCAAGATACGCCCACGACAAGCGGTGGTGAGGGGTGGGCCCCCACTCCGCCAGTGCGGCCTTGTGCACGGGCGACGGATACCCGGCGTTGTCCGCAAACCCGAAGTGTGCATGGTCGATACCCAGTTCGGCCATCATTTTGTCGCGCTGAACCTTGGCGATCACCGACGCCGCCGCCACGGCCACGCACGACCGGTCACCCTTGATCACCGTGCGCACCTGCCAGGGGGCACCGAGGTAGTTGTGCTTCCCGTCGAGGATCACGGCTTCGGGACGGACCGGCAGAGCGTCCAGCGCACGGACCGCGGCCAGCCGCAGCGCGGCCGTCATCCCCAGGTCGTCGATCTCCTCGGGGGAAGCATGCCCCAGCGCGTAGGCCGTCACCCACGACTGCAGGGTCCGGGCGAGTTCCGTACGCCGCTTGAGGGTCAGCAGCTTGGAGTCGGTCAGCCCCTCGGGCGGGCGGCGCAGTCCGGTGATCGCCGCGCAGACGGTGACGGGCCCGGCCCAGGCGCCGCGCCCCACCTCGTCGACACCGGCAATGACCTTCGCTCCGGTCGTGGCGCGCAGGGAGCGCTCGACGGTGTGAGTAGGTGGTTCGTACGGCATGGCGCCCTTAGCGTACGCCGACGGTATCGCCGCGCGACACCCCGGTCACCCGCCTCACGCGAGGAGCGCCGGCGCGGGCGATCAGGCGCCCTGGGGCCGCAGCAGCGGGAGCATCAGCTGGTCGATCATCTCCGCGAGATCCTGGTCGCTCCATTCGCTGGCGCACATTTTCGATCGGTACATCATCATGGCCGGGATGACGTCGAAGACGTATCCGTTGGCCGCGTCCGAGCGGACCTCTCCGCGCTCTATTCCACGGCTGATGACCTCGCGAAGCAGCTCGACGGTCGGCTCCACGACGCTCCCGAAGATGACCTTTTCAAAACGCGCAACCTGCACGTGATCGCATTCGTGAATGACTGAACGGAGTGCGACGCCGGGGCGCGAGTACATGATCTCCCGCACTTGCCGGCACAGGACGAGCAGGTCTTCGCGCACGCTGCCGAGGTCCGGGGCCTTCTCCACCCGGGGCAGTCCGGACACCAGGGCATCCGCAACGAGATCCTCTTTGGAGGGCCAGCGGCGATAGACCGCGGCCTTTCCGGTCTGGGCGCCGGCCGCGACGCCCTCCATGGTCAGCCCCTTCCAGCCGACCGTACTGAGTTGCTCCAGCGCGGCGTTCAGGATCGCGCGCTCCAGCACCGCACCGCGCCGACGAGGGGAAGCCGTGCGAGCGGGCGCGGCCGTCCAGCGCGAGGTAGCCATCTATGTTTCTCCAGCATGCAGGGGAAGCGGGGATTCCGGGGCCAGTGGCGCCGCGCTGCAGCAAAGGGGGGACGCAGGGCGCGACGCACTATTAAGTGAACGCTTGCGTTCACTGTTGGGGACTCACTACCGTGGACGCGACAGTGAACGCAAGCGTTCACTAATGCCTTTATGGGGGACCCATAGTGACGACCTCTCAGCTGCTCAAGGACGATCGAAAACCGGGCGTTGCCCGCCGGGAGGGGCATCCCGGCATCGCACTCACCGTCATCGCGGCCTGCCAACTCATGGTGGTACTCGACGCGACGATTGTGAATATCGCACTCCCGCACATTCAAGACGCTCTCAAGTTCAGCACCACCGACCTGACTTGGGTGGTCAGCGCCTACACGCTCACCTTCGGCGGCCTGCTGCTGCTCGGTGCGCGGGCCGGTGACATCCTCGGCCGCCGCCGGGTGTTCATGGCCGGCATCCTGCTGTTCACCTTCGCCTCCCTGCTGGGCGGTCTGGCCCAGGAACCCTGGCAGCTGCTGGCCGCACGGGCCCTGCAGGGCGTGGGTGGCGCGATCGCGTCGCCCACGTCGCTGGCACTGATCACCACCACCTTCCCCGAAGGCCCGGAACGCAACCGCGCCTTCGGGGTGTTCGCCGCCGTGTCCGCGGGCGGCGGTGCCATCGGCCTCCTTGCGGGGGGCATGCTCACCGACTGGCTCGACTGGCGCTGGGTGCTGTTCGTCAACGTACCCATCGGTGTGCTGATCGCTTCGCTCGCGCCGCTGTACATCAACGAGTCCGAGCGGCACCCGGGTCGCTTCGACATCACCGGCGCCCTGACCTCCACCGTCGGCATGGCCTCGCTGGTGTACGGCTTCATCCGCGCCGCCGAGGAGGGCTGGCGGGACGGGCTCACCCTCGGCTCCTTCGGGGCTGCCGTGGTGCTGCTGTTCGCGTTCGTCGTCACCGAGATGCGGGCGAAGGAGCCGATCACCCCGCTCAGCATGTTCACCGACCGCAACCGCTGGGGCACGTACGCCATCATGCTGTGCCTGGCCGCGGCGATGTTCGGCATGTTCTTCTACATCGTGCTGTTCGTGCAGAACGTGCTCGGCTACAGCGCCATCGAGGCCGGTGTCGCCTTCCTTCCCGTGACCGTCGCGATCGCGGTGGGTGCGGGTCTGTCGCAGCGCTTCCTGCCCGTGCTCGGCCCCAAGCCGTTCATGATGGGCGGCTCGGCGCTCGTGGTGATCGGGCTGGTGTGGCAGACGTTCATCCGGCCGGACAGCACCTACGTGGGCGGAGTACTGGGCCCCATGCTGGTGTTCGGCTTCGGCATGGGCCTGAACTTCGTCACGGCCACCGTCACCGCCGTGTCCGGTGTCGCCCAGCACGAGGCGGGCGCGGCTTCCGGGTTGCTCAACGCCATGCAGCAGGTCGGGGGTTCGCTCGGGCTGTCCATCCTGACGACCGTCTTCGGTTCGGCCAGCACGGACGAGGCGAAGAAGCAGCTGCCGAAGTTCCTCGCCGGCGCCTCGCCGGAACAGAAGGCGCGGTTCGCCGAGACGCACCAGCTGCCCGCGCCCTGGGGGCACGAGGTGCTCGCCCATGGCATCTCCACCGCCTTCATACCGGCCGCCGCCATGGCCGCTCTCGCCTTCCTCACCGCCTGGCTCGTGCTGAGGGTCCGCAAGAGCGACCTCGACTCCCTCTCGGGCACGGCGGGTCCGCACCTCGGCTGATCCAGACCGGGCCGCGCGGAGCCACGGCCGGCCGGACCGCTGCCGGGGGACGGACGGCGCACGCGGCGGTCCGGTCGGCCGTACCACGGCCACCAGCGCGCACGACAGAGCGAGGAACAAGGCCAGGAACAGGGCCGGGGCCAGGCGTGGCACCGGTGCCGACGCAGGCACAGGAAGACGCACGGGCGAGAACATCGCCATCTCGCACCCTCCGTCCCTCGTCGCTGCCGGCTCCGCCTTCGGCCCTCGCCCCATGGGCGCGAAGCACGGCGGATACGGGAAGAACGGGCGGCGGTCACGCACAGTTCCCGGTGCGCACGCAGAGTTTTGGACTCGTCCGGGCGCAGGTCCGTCGCCGGGCCGGCGGAAGCCGTCAGGCGCCCGTGGGCACCCAGTCCGGCAGCGCCTCGGTGCGCCGCACCCACTCGGCGGGCGGTGTCCCGGCCTTGCCGGCGGCGAGCACGCCGCCCACGATGGCGCAGGTGGTGTCGACGTCCCCGCCCACCTGTGCGGTCGTCCAGAACGCCCTCTCGTAGTCGTCGAGGGCCCGCGCGGCGGACCAGAGGGCGAAGGGCACGGTGTCGTGGGCCGTCGTACGACGTCCGCAGCCGAGGACGGCCGCGACGGTGGCCGGGTCGTCGTAGTCGAGCATGTCCCGGGCGCGGCGCAGGCCCTGACCGACCGCGCTCTTCGGTACGAGTGCGACGACGCCGTCGAGGAGAGCCTCGGGGGTGGGCGGGCCGTCCGGCGAGCCGGCCAGTGCCGCCGCGGCGGCCACGGCCATGGCCCCGACCACGGCTTCCCGGTGCTGGTGGGTGGGGTAGGCCGAGATCTCCGCCTGGTGGGTCGCCTGCTCGGGATCGTCCGCGTACCAGGCGCCCAGGGGCGCGATCCGCATGGCGGCGCCGTTGCCCCAGGACCCCTGTCCCTTGAAGAGGCCGGCGGCCAGCTCCCGCCAGTCCCCGCCCTCCCGGACCAGGCGCAGCAGCCGGTTGACCGCGGGGCCGTAGCCTCGGTCGAAGTCGTGGTGCTCGGCGAAGGAGCGGGCGAGCGCGTCCTGGTCGATGCGGTGGTGGGCGGCGAGGACGGCGACCACGGAGCAGGCCATCTCGGTGTCGTCCGTCCACTGCCAGGGGCCCGCGGGCAGCTCACGGCGCTTGAGCAGGGGGTAGTGCACCGGAACGAAGAACTGGGAGCCCAGCGCGTCCCCCACGGCCAGGCCACGCAGGCTCGTCAGCGCGCGCTCCAGGCGCCCGAGGGAAGAGGAGTCAGCGGTCATCGCCCTGCCACTCTATCCGGTCACCCAGTACGGGTCAGGCTCCCGCCAGCGCTCGAAGGGCCGGTCGAGCGTGTACTTGCCGTCGTCTCCCAGAACGAGCACCCGCATCTCGGCGTTCCCGGGGTTGGACAGGGACTCGAATTCCGCGACCGTCCAGTGGAACCAGCGCATGCAGAACAGCCGCATCGCGAGCCCGTGCGTCACCAGCAGGACGTTCGGCGGGTGGTCCGGCGCCTCGAAGCTGCGGAACAGGCTCTCCAGGAAGCCCCCGACCCGGTCGTACACGTCGGCGCCGGACTCGCCCTGGGGGAACCTGAAGAAGAAGTGGCCGTACGCGTCGCGGTAGGCCTTCTGCAGGCGTACGTCGTCGCGGTCCTGCCAGTTGCCCCAGTCCTGCTCGCGCAGTCGGGGTTCCTCCCGGACGCGTATGAGGTCGGGGTCGAGGTGGAAGGCGCGGAGCGTCTCGTGGGTGCGGCGGTACGGGGAGACGTACACGCTCACGCGTTCCCGGCCGAAGAGCTCGCGGAGCCGCTCGCCGGTCTCCTCGGCCTGCCGCCGGCCGCGCTCGGTCAGCGCGAGGGCGTGGTCGGGCTCGCGTTCGTACACGGAGTCGTCGACGTTGCCCGTTGACTCGCCGTGTCGGACAAGGACGATGCGCCGTGGTCGTGCCATGCCAAAACCCTAGATCGAACGGCGGGAAGTCGAGCACTCGTACGGCCCCTATACCGCGTAGGTCACATGTTTCACGGATCCGGAACCGTCCGGGCCTGCCGTGCGACGGCTCATCCCAGTGCGTCCTTTCTTCACGCCAAGGGACCGCTCAGACCGTCCAGGACGGCTCCAGATCCACGATGTCACCGGAGAGCGCCGCGACGTCCGCCTCGGTCTGGGCACGCAGCGCGAGGCGTTCCACACGCTCCGTGCGGTACTTGCCGTGCTCGGCCGCCGACCGCCACATGGACAGGATCAGGAACTCCTGCTCGGGTGCCTCGGCGAACATGCCGCGGATCATGCCGGGCGAGCCGGCCATCGCGGGGTTCCAGACCTTCTCCTGCATGAGCGTGAAGTGCTCGACGCGCTCCGGGTGGATGCGGCACAGGGCCACGCGGATCAGATCGGCGTCGGTGAACCGCGGCTCGAAGCCCGTCTTCACGTCGAAGCGGTACTCGAACAGTCGGGCCTGGGCGTCCTTGAAAGTGCCGGACTGGGCGGTGGCCAGACGGTCGTGGGAACGGGCCATGAAGGAGTCGTAGAAGGCACGGCTCTCCCAGAAGGCGAAGACGTGCGCCACCCCCGGTCGCTGCCGGCTCCAGCCCCCGCCCTGTCCCCGAAAACCCGGCTCCCCCAGAAGCCCCGCCCATTTCCGCTGCCCCCGCTCGAACCCGCGGCGGTCCACCACGGTGCAGCGAATCCACTTGACCAGCACCGCGCCATCGTAAGGCCACGGGGCGTGGCGTCGGTCACGCTCCGGCGGAGATCACCCGCGCATGCGCCCCCGCGCGCGTGGCACGATGGGCAAGGAACCCCGACGGATGGGGAGTTGGGGTCGTGCGAGCCGCAGGGGGAAGGGAAGAGCCTGGTGACCGGCTTCAGCAAGGGAATCCGCAAGGTCGAGGTCGCGCTCAAGTGGGACCCCAGTCCGGCAGGTCGGCCACCGACCGATCTCGACATCGTCGCCGCCACCTTCTTGTCCGGTGCGCCGTACGGGGCACCGGCCTATCTGGTGCACTTCGACAGCCGTTCGCCGGACGGCACGATCCTCCTCAACCGTGACAGCACCGACGGCAGGGGTTTCGGCTGGGACGAGGTGATGACGCTCGAACTGGACCGCCTGAACGACCGCTACGCGCGCGTGGTGGTGGGTGTCGTCATCCAGCAGCGGTCCGGACCCCGGACGTTCGCCCACGTGCTCAATCCCGCCGTACGCGTCCGTGAGGGCTACACCGTGCTCGCCGAGGACGACTTCGGCTCGGTCCTCGGGTCGACGGCCGCCACGATCGCCGAGTTCGTCCGGGACGACTCCGCCGACTGGACCTTCCGTCCCGGCGTGCGCGGCTTCGACGAGGACCCGGCGACCTTCACACAGGTGATGGGCCGGGCGCACCGGTCCTGACGTCTTTCTCCGGTACGGGTTACGAGTAAGGGGCGCCGGCAATGGGCCGGCGCCCCTTACTTCACGAACGGCGTGTCATCAGCTGCAGCCGCTGGTCGAGCCGCAGCCCTCGCAGATGTAGCAGGAACCGGCCCGCTGCATCTTCGTACCGCACGAGAAGCACAGCGGGGCGTCCGCCTGGATGCCCAGCTGCATCTCCACCAGCTCGGCGCTGGTGTGCGCCTGCCGCGGGGCGGGCTTGGCCGTCTCGGACTCGGCCTTCGGCGTGGCGACGGCCTTCAGCTCCTGGGCCCGCGGGGCCGACTGGGCCAGCCCCTCGACGTCGACCTCGTCCTCAGCCGGCTCGTAGGAGCCGGTCTCCAGGTGACGCTGGCGCTCTTCGGCGGAGTGGATGCCGAGCGCGGAGCGGGTCTCGAAGGGCAGGAAGTCCAGCGCCAGGCGGCGGAAGATGTAGTCGACGATCGACTGCGCCATCCGCACGTCCGGGTCGTCCGTCATACCGGCCGGCTCGAAGCGCATGTTGGTGAACTTCGAGACGTAGGTCTCCAGCGGAACGCCGTACTGCAGACCGACGGAGACGGCGATGGAGAAGGCGTCCATCATGCCCGCGAGGGTGGAGCCCTGCTTCGACATCTTCAGGAAGACCTCGCCGAGACCGTCGTCCGGGTAGGAGTTGGCGGTCATGTAGCCCTCGGCGCCGCCGACCGTGAAGGACGTCGTGATGCCGGGGCGGCCCTTCGGGAGCCGCTTGCGGACCGGGCGGTACTCGATGACCTTCTCGACCGTCTCGCGGATGGTCGCCTCGGCCTTCTCGGTGACCTCGGCCTTCTCCTTCTCCTTGGTCTTGGCGGAGAGCGGCTGGCCGACCTTGCAGTTGTCGCGGTAGATCGCGAGCGCCTTGACGCCCAGCTTCCAGGCCTCGAAGTAGATCTCCTCGACCTCCTCGACGGTCGCCGTCTCCGGCATGTTGACCGTCTTGGAGATGGCGCCGGAGATCCACGGCTGGATCGCGGCCATCATGCGGACGTGGCCCATCGGGGAGATGGCGCGCTCGCCCATGGCGCAGTCGAACACCTCGTAGTGCTCGTGCTTGAGGCCGGGGGCGTCGATCACGTTGCCGTGCTCGGCGATGTGGGCGACGATCGCCTCGATCTGCTCCTCCTGGTAGCCCAGGCGGCGCAGGGCCTGCGGGACGGTGCCGTTGACGATCTGCATCGAGCCGCCGCCGACCAGCTTCTTGAACTTCACCAGCGCCAGGTCGGGCTCGACACCGGTGGTGTCGCAGGACATCGCGAGGCCGATGGTGCCGGTCGGCGCGAGGACGGACGCCTGCGAGTTACGGAAACCGTTCTTCTCGCCGAGGCGGACGACGTCCTGCCAGGCCTCCGTGGCCGCGGCCCACACCGGGGTGTCCAGGTCGTCCATGCGGACGGCCTTCCCGTTGGCGTCGGCGTGCTGCTTCATGACGCGGTTGTGGGCGTCGGCGTTGCGGGCGTAGCCGTCGTAGGTGCCGACGACCGCGGCCAGCTCGGCGGAGCGGCGGTAGGCCGTGCCCGTCATCAGGGACGTGATGGCGCCGGCCAGGGCGCGGCCGCCGTCGGAGTCGTAGGCGTGGCCGGTGGCCATCAGCAGGGCGCCGAGGTTGGCGTAGCCGATGCCGAGCTGGCGGAACGCGCGCGTGTTCTCGCCGATCTTCTGGGTCGGGAAGTCCGCGAAGCAGATCGAGATGTCCATCGCGGTGATGACCAGCTCGACGACCTTCTGGAAGCGCTCGGTCTCGAAGGACTGGTTGCCCTTGCCGTCGTCCTTCAGGAACTTCATCAGGTTCAGCGAGGCCAGGTTGCAGGACGTGTTGTCCAGGTGCATGTACTCGCTGCACGGGTTCGACGCGGTGATCCGGCCGGACTCGGGGCAGGTGTGCCAGTTGTTGATGGTGTCGTCGTACTGGATGCCCGGGTCGGCGCAGGCCCAGGCGGCCTCGGCGATCTTGCGGAAGAGGGCCTTCGCCTCGACCTCCTCGATCACCTCGCCGGTCATCCGGGCGCGCAGGCCGAACTTGCCGCCGTTCTCGACCGCCTTCATGAACTCGTCGTTCACACGGACCGAGTTGTTGGCGTTCTGGTACTGGACGGACGTGATGTCGTCGCCGCCCAGGTCCATGTCGAAGCCCGCGTCACGCAGGACGCGGATCTTCTCCTCCTCCTTGACCTTGGTCTCGATGAAGTCCTCGATGTCGGGGTGGTCGACGTCGAGCACGACCATCTTGGCGGCGCGGCGGGTGGCACCACCGGACTTGATGGTGCCGGCGGAGGCGTCGGCGCCACGCATGAAGGAGACCGGGCCGGAGGCGTTGCCGCCGGAGGAGAGCAGCTCCTTGGAGGAGCGGATGCGGGAGAGGTTCAGGCCGGCGCCGGAGCCGCCCTTGAAGATCATGCCCTCTTCCTTGTACCAGTCGAGGATCGACTCCATGGAGTCGTCGACGGACAGGATGAAGCAGGCGGAGACCTGCTGGGGCTGCGGGGTGCCGACGTTGAACCAGACCGGGCTGTTGAAGCTGAAGATCTGGTGCAGGAGGGCGTACGCCAGCTCGTGCTCGAAGATCTCGGCGTCGGCGGGCGAGGCGAAGTACTTGTAGTCCTCACCGGCCTTCCGGTACGTCTTCACGATGCGGTCGATCAGCTGCTTGAGGCTGGTCTCGCGCTGCGGGGTGCCGACGGCACCGCGGAAGTACTTGCTGGTGACGATGTTGACCGCGTTCACCGACCAGAAGTCGGGGAACTCGACGCCACGCTGCTCGAAGTTGACCGAGCCGTCGCGCCAGTTGGTCATGACGACGTCACGGCGCTCCCACGACACCTCGTCATACGGGTGTGCGCCGGGGGTGGTGTGGATGCGCTCGACACGCAGCCCCTTGGTGGTCTTGGCGCCCTTGGCTCGGGAACCTCGTGCCGGACCGCTCGCCGTCTCTGTCATGCCGCCTCCCTGTACGGGCAAAAACGCCCTGAAGTGCCCATTTGTTCCGGTGGACACGTGTTTCTGTCTTGCGTCGCGGGCACCCTCAGCTGCCGCCCGCAACAGGTCTTCGTTCGCCGCCTCCCGACCGGAACCCGGGTCTCCTCCCGGATTCCGGCCCGCCGGTCAGTCGGCGGCGCGAGCGGACACGGGGACCTGAGTGGTCCCGCCGGGCCCGCGGTCGTCTTCCTGGCTCCCCGCCCCCGCGTCGTCCTCGTCCACGGCGGGGCCCCGCGTCGTTTCCCGCAGCTCCGCGATGGCGGCCTCGAAGTCCTCGAGCGAGTCGAACGCCCGGTAGACGGAGGCGAACCGCAGATACGCGACGAGGTCGAGCTCCTGCAACGGGCCGAGTATCGCCAGACCCACGTCGTGGGTGGTCAGCTCGGCGCTTCCGGTCGCGCGCACCGCCTCCTCGACCCGCTGGCCGAGCTGCGCGAGCGCGTCCTCGGTGACAGGCCGCCCCTGGCATGCCTTGCGCACACCGTTGATGACCTTGGTACGGCTGAAAGGCTCGGTGACTCCGGACCGCTTCACCACCATGAGCGAGCACGTCTCCACGGTCGTGAAACGACGGGAGCAGTCAGGGCACTGGCGGCGCCTGCGGATGGACGTGCCATCGTCGGTCGTACGACTGTCGACCACACGGCTGTCGGGGTGCCTGCAGAAGGGGCAGTGCATGTTCTCCAACCCTCCTCACAGCAGACTCATCGGCCCCACGGAACCCAAGGGCCCCGCGAAGCAGCCCTAAGCATAGGCGATCGTGGAGCCGTCTCGGACCCGGGGGACCACAACTTCTGGGCTGCTGCGGCCATCCAACCACTACATCTGGGGCTTGGCCCATACACCTGGGCAGACGCGCGTGTCGCGCGGAGACAGCGGGCCCGAGCACCGACACCGACCAGCGAGGACACGCGGGTGCCGAGCGGTGTCGCCGCGGTGCTTGCGGGGATACCGTGGGCGCCACAGGGAGGAGGCGTGGCACTCCCGCGCAGAAGGGACCCGGATCCCGGACTCGGGGATTCCGGATGGCAGACTGGGGCGCAGCCCACGAGGCGAAGAGTCCCGGCGGTGAAGAGTACAGCAATGGGTGCTTTTGCCCGCCGAGTGTCGCGTCAGCCATACACCCCGACATGGGATCGCGTCAGGCGAAACGCACTTTTTCACTCGAACGTGTGTTTGGCGCAACCTTTCGAAAGCAACTACCGTTGTGCAGCAGGGAGACCATCGAGAGGGGCCGACGTGACCACCACCGCAGACAGTGCCACCATCACTGCCCAGGACCGCTCCCAGGGCCGAGTCGAGCCGGTACACGCGATGAACGAAGCCACGAATCCCGAGGCACACAAGCGCTCCCTGCCGGGGCGACCTCCAGGCATCCGGGCGGACAGCTCCGGGCTCACCGACCGGCAGCGCCGGGTGATCGAGGTCATCAGGGACTCCGTACAGCGGCGCGGCTACCCGCCGTCGATGCGGGAGATCGGCCAGGCCGTGGGCCTGTCCAGCACCTCCTCGGTCGCCCACCAGTTGATGGCGCTGGAGCGCAAGGGATTCCTGCGCCGCGACCCCCACCGCCCGCGCGCGTACGAGGTCCGCGGATCCGACCAGGCCGTCACCGTGCAGCCGACGGACACCGCCGGCAAGCCCGCCGCGTCGTACGTCCCGCTGGTCGGCCGTATCGCGGCCGGTGGCCCGATCCTCGCGGAGGAGTCCGTCGAGGACGTCTTCCCCCTCCCCCGCCAGCTCGTCGGCGACGGCGAACTGTTCGTCCTCAAGGTCGTCGGCGATTCCATGATCGAGGCCGCCATCTGTGACGGCGACTGGGTCACCGTGCGCCGCCAGCCGGTCGCCGAGAACGGCGACATCGTCGCCGCCATGCTCGACGGCGAAGCCACCGTCAAGCGCTTCAAGCGCGAGGACGGCCACGTGTGGCTCCTCCCCCACAACGCGGCCTACGAGCCGATTCCCGGCGACGACGCGACCATCCTCGGCAAGGTCGTCGCGGTGCTGCGCCGCGTGTGACGCCCGCGGCGGGCGGGCGGCCGCTCGCTCCCTGACCGGGCCCCGGAACCCCTGCGCCGGTTCCGGGGCCCTGCACGTGCCTGGCGGACTGCGGGTGTCCAGCGTCCTGGGTGTGTCCGGGGCACCAGGGGTGGCGCCGGGGCCGATTCCACGCGGGTGCCCGGGCGACGCCGGTCGAGCTATCCCGGGATCACTTCGCCCCCGCCGCCTGCGACTCCGCCTGCTTGGCCGCCGCGTCGATCGCCGCGAGCGACTTGCGGACCTGGTTACGGTCCGTCGTGTACCAGAAGTCCGGCAGTGACGCCTTCAGATAGCCGCCGTACCGCGCGGTGGCCAGCCGCTGGTCCAGTACGGCGACCACGCCGCGGTCGCCGGACGCCCGGACGAGACGGCCTGCGCCCTGGGCCATGAGGAGGGCCGCATGGGTGGCGGCCACCGCCATGAAGCCGTTGCCGCCGGCGTCCTCCACCGCCTTCTGGCGTGCGCTCATCAGCGGATCGTCCGGCCGCGGGAACGGGATCTTGTCCATGACGACCAGCTGGCAGCTGGGGCCCGGGACGTCTACGCCCTGCCACAGCGACAGCGTGCCGAACAGGCAGGTCTTCGGATCTGCCGCGAAGTTCTTGATCAGTTCGCCGAGCGTCTCCTCACCCTGGAGCAGGATCGGGAACTCGGGGATCCGGGTGCGCAGCTCCTCGGCGGCGAGCTGGGCGGCCCGCATGGACGAGAACAGACCGAGCGTGCGCCCGCCCGCCGCCTGGATCAGCTCGGTCAGCTCGTCCAGCATGTCGGCGCGCTCACCGTCACGCGCGGGACGCGCCAGGTGCTTCGCGACGTAGAGGATGCCCTGCTTGCGGTAGTCGAAGGGCGAGCCGACGTCGACGCCCTTCCACTGCGGCAGGTCCTCGCCCTCCGTGCCCTCGGGGCCCAGCCCGAGGGAGGCGCCGACTCCGTTGAAGTCGCCGCCCAGCTTGAGCGTCGCCGAGGTGAGGACGACGGCCCGGTCGGCGAACAGCTTCTCCCTGAGCAGGCCGGAGACCGACATGGGGGCGACCCGGAGGGACGCGCCGAAGCGGTCGTGCCGTTCGTACCAGACGACGTCCCACTCCGAGCCGTTCAGGACCCGCTCGGCCACGTCGTGCACCGTCTCCACCGAGGCCAGCGCCTGCTTGCGGACCGCGTCCTCGTCCTGGACGGACTTGTCGCGGGTCGAGCCGATCGCAGTGATCACCGTGCGGGCGGCGTCCCGCAGCGCCATCAGGGCGTAGGCGAGGTCTTCCGGGATCTCCTCCAGGCGGCCCGGCAGCGCGAGCTCCATGAGCCGCTCGAAGCCCTCGGCGGCGGTCTGGAGCTGATCGGCGGCCTTCTCGTTGACCAGCTTGGCGGCCCGGCGCACGGCACGGTTGACCTGCCCGGACGTGAGTTCGCCGGTGGCGACGCCGGTGACCCGTGAGACCAGTTCGTGCGCCTCGTCCACGATCAGCACCTCGTGCTGAGGCAGCACCGGGGCGCCCTCGATGGCGTCGATGGCCAACAGGGCGTGGTTGGTGACCACGACTTCGGCGAGCTTGGCCCGCTCCCGTGCCATCTCGGCGAAGCACTCGGCGCCGTACGCGCACTTCGACGCGCCCAGGCACTCCCGGGACGACACCGACACCTGCGCCCAGGCACGGTCCGAGACGCCCGGGGTGAGATCGTCGCGGTCGCCGCTCTCCGTCTCGTCCGCCCAGTCCCGCAGCCTCAGCAGGTCCTGGCCCAGCTTGCTGGTGGGCGCGGCGGCCTCGAACTGGTCGAACAGGCCCTCCTCCTCGTCCTGCGGCATGCCCTCGTGCAGGCGGTGCAGGCACAAGTAGTTCGACCGGCCCTTGAGCATCGCGAACTCCGGGCGGCGGCGCAGCAGCGGGTGCAGGGCGTCGACCGTGCGCGGCAGGTCCCGCTCCACGAGCTGGCGTTGCAGGGCGAGCGTGGCCGTCGCGACGACCACCCGTTCTCCGTGCGCGAGCGCGGGCACGAGATAGCCGAGCGACTTTCCGGTGCCGGTGCCGGCCTGGACCAGCAGGTGGGATCCGTCGTCGATCGCCTCGGCGACCGCTTCGGCCATGGTCACCTGGCCGGGGCGCTCCGTGCCGCCGACGGCCGAGACGGCGGCATGCAGGAGTTCGGAGAGTGAGGGCTTCGTCATAGCCAGACCACCCTACGGCCCTGCACTGACAAACGGGTGGTCACGGCGGAGGCAGGGGGCGGGATCACGGGGCGGGGCTCCTGGGCGGGATGGGCTGGGGCAGGGGACCGGGGGGCGGGGCTGGACCGGGCCTGGATCAGGGCAGCGCCTGGGCGGCGGGCGACAGTGGTGACGGGCGAGGGCGGGCGGCGGGTGACAGCAGTGAATCGGCGAGGGTAGGGAGCGCCTGGGCGGCGGGTGACACCGGTGACGGGCGGCGGGTGCCGTGGCAGTGCCGGCGCCATGGCAGTGCCGGCCTCGTTGCGGTACCGGCACCGCGGCAGTGCCGGCCCCGGGTCTTCGGCGCGCGCGACGAGCGCGCCGGATGTCCGTCGAACTTTTTTCTTGAGCCGGGAACACCGCAGGCACGCCGTTCGTATCTCATTGTGAGCGCCCGATCACTTGGCGCTACAGAACATCGCGCAGGACTCGGTCCCGGATGACGAGGGCGGCCCGCTTGCCGGGCAGGTCGACCTCCGCCGCGTACCGGAAGCCGGCGCTCAGGAACGCGGCGACGGAGGGGGTGTTGCGAAGATCGGGTTCTGACACGACACGTGCGCACGTGGGACACCGGTCGAGGATCAGGTCGGCCACGGCTCGGAGCAGGGCGGACCCCAGCCCTCGCCCCCGGTCCGCGGCGTCACCGATGAGGAGGTGGATGCCGGTGTCGTGCGGACGGGCCGGGTAGTGGCGGGCCAGCGGATCCAGGTCGGCCCGGTAGATCTCCCAGTAGCTCATCGGGGTGCCGTCGAGCACGCCGAGACACGGCACGCTGCGCCCGTCGCCGTGGAGTTGCGCCCGCAGGTGGTCCTCCGTCCGGTTCCGGGGCCCGGCCAGTTCCCAGAACTCCGCGACGACGGGGTCGTTCATCCACCGGTGGACGAGCGGCAGGTCCTGATCGATGCGTACGGGGACGAGTTGGAAGGAGCCGGCGGGGGTTGTGACCGGACCCCATGTGGCGAGTCGGCTGAGGAGGCCGCCCGGCGCCTCGGCGTAGAGGGCGATGAAGTGGGCCGGCAGGCACAGATCCAGTGTGTCCTCGCTGCCCGGGTCGTCGTCCTCGACGGTGAGCCGGCCGAACCGAGAAAGCTGCGGGCTCGCCGTGTCCGTTCGGCGGCCGGCGCTGTCCGGGTGGGCGGTGACGGGGCCGGTTCCGGCGCTCGCGTCGGTGGGAGGCACGGTGCGCTCCTCTCAGGAGACGAGGTGGGTCATGTTCCTCGGATATGCGGGAGACGGTGCGGCTCGCTGACGGTGCGGTCCGCTCAGGCGGTACGCGAAGGTGCGTCGCTCAGGAAAGAAGGGGGTTGGCGATGGTGACGTAGACGGACTGGGTGTCGACCGGGCCGACTAGTTCGTCGAGGCCGTGCAGCCGGGTCAGCAGGTTGGCCTTGCAGCGCAGGACGGGTGAGTCGAGCAGCCGGCCGGGCAGGGAGGTGCGCAGCGGGGCGGGCCCCGAGGCGAGGTCGGTGAGGAAACGGCGGAAGGCCGCGAGGAGCAGCCGCTCGTCGGCGAGGCGCTGGGAGCCGAAGGCGCCGATCAGGCCGAGCACGTTGTTGACGGCGAGGTAGTAGGCGAAGCGTTCGTCGGTGACCTCGTCCGTGACGAAGGTGTCGCTGTGCTCGCCGATGCCGGGCAGCCGGGCGTCCAGTTCGGCTCGCCGGGACTCGCGGAAGTAGTAGCCCTGGTTGTCCCGGTAACGGCCCCCGGCGGGCCACCCGTCGCCGTCCAGCAGGAGCAGCGTGTTCTGCTGGTGGGCTTCGAGAGCGATGCCGGCCTCGCTGTCCAGCCAGAGGACGGGCCGGACGACCTGCTCCAGGTAGCGCAGGAACCACTCGGCGGCGACGGCTCCGACCGGCCGGCCGGTGCGTGTGGCGAGGCGTCCGACGAGCCGGGCCAGGCGGGACCGCATCGGCCGAGCGACGTGGTGTGGTGGGGTGCTGACGGTCGGCTCGGCGAGCGGGCGGGGTGAGACGAGTCCGGCCACGCAGCCGACGTCGTCGGTCGGGGCGAACGGGTTGTGCCGGATCACCACGTCGAGTCCAGGCACGGGCAGGCCTTCCGGGTCGTCGACGGCGAGCCAGGCCGGATCCCGGACGATGTCGAAGCCGGGGTGTGCCGCCTGCCACTGACGGGCCAGGCCGGTGCGGAGCAGTCGGTGCACCTCGACTCCGCGGTGGAGTTCCTTGCGGAGGTTCTCGCGGCGGGAGTTGGTGATGCACAGGGCCAGCGAGAGCTTGAGCATCGCGGGGGCGCCGGATCGGTGGACGGTTCGTACGGAGGAGGTGGGGTGCCAGGGAGTGCCGAGGGGGCCGAGGTCGCGGAGGAGTCCGGAGTCGGCCAGTGCGCTGACGGATGCGCGGTGGCGTACCTCGCGTGCCTGCCAGGGGTGCAGCGGCAGGGCGGTGTAACCGTCGGGCAGGGGAAGTTCGGCTCCGGCGAGCCGTCGGATGAGGTGGCCTGCGGGAACGGGACGACCGCGCTCGGTCCAGGCCGAGTCGGTCGCGAGGAGAGAGGGGGCGACTGCCAGCCAGTGCAGTGGAAAGGCGCCGCGCAATTCCGGTGAATACCGGTCGGCTTCGGCCTCGGTCAGTCCCTCCCGGCTCTTCGGGATCGGGTGCAGGGGGTGTCCGAGGAGGAGGGCCTGTTCGGCGCTGAGGAAGAGGTCCGGCGGGTCGGCGGGGTGTTCGCGCCGGTGCCGGACGAAGGCCGCGGAACGGCGGAGCGAGTCGGCCACCCTGGCCACGAGGTCGGCGCTGCCGCTGGGGTCGGGGGCGGTGCCGGGGCCGGTGCCGGGGCCGGCAGCGGTGCCGTCGCCGGTGTCGTGGCGGCGCTCGGCGGTGGTGTGCTCCGAGGAGTGGTCGGTGCTGTCCGGATTGCCGGCGGACTCTCTGGCGAGGAGCGCCGCGAGGGTGACGGCGTCGACAGGGGGTGCCGTGTCGGGGGCGCAGGCGAGACGTGGTGGGCCGAAGCGGTGCCAGCCGGTCGGGGACCAGTAGCGAACCGGTGCGATGAGGGCGGTGCCGCTGGCGGGCAGTGGGATGGGGAGGCTGCCGGTCGTGGGAGCGGCGAGGCCGGTCTCGCGGACCCAGCAGCGCAGGAGGTTCTCGACGGCGGCGGCCTGGGCCACGACGCGGGGATCGGGGTCCTCCAGCGGGTCGGCGCCGGGTGCTGTCCGCCGGGCGGGGTCCGTCTCCCGCTTCTTCTGCTGCGGGACCGGCTCGGTGAGGGGTACGGCAGCGGACGGGGCGCCGGAGGCTCCCCGGTCGTCGGGGGCGCCGGAGCGGCCGTCGGGGCTGGGGGCGGCGTTCATGACGGCTCCTCTGGGGGCTGGTGCGGGCTCGGTCCGTCGTCCGCTCTCGCCCGGTCGCCGTCGGTTCGTGACCGAGCGAGAGCGGGGCGGGGACGGTGGAGACGGAAGAGATGTGCGGTTGTCGCCGGCGGTGGGTGTCGGCTCGGGTGCCCGGAAGGGGGCGGAGTGGGGATGGACTGGGGTGTCGGCCTGCAGGCGGGTGCCGGTGCGAGGAGTCGGGTGGGGCGTGTGCGGGGTTCAGCCCGTGCGCTGGGCAGGGTCGGGGTGTCGTTGCTGGTGTGCGCCGTGGGCCTGGTGGTGGCGGGCCACCGCTGTCACCGCGTCGGCCAGGCGGTCGAGTACGGCGGTCGTCTGTTCGTCGCTGATCGTCAGGGGCGGAAGCAGCCGCACCACGGACGTGTGACGGCCGCCGAGTTCGACGATCAGGCCGCGCTGGAGGCACTCCCGCTGCACGGCGGCGGCCAGGTCGGGTGCGGCCGGGCGCGGCGTGCGGGTGGGTTCCGGCGCGGCGGCCGGTACGGCATCGGCGTGGCCGGCCGGGGGTGGCGTGCCGAAGGTGGCGGGGTCGGCGTCCGGGTCCACCAGTTCGATCCCGATCATCAGTCCGCGCCCCCGTACGTCTCCCACGCAGGGGAAGTGGTGGGTGAGTTCCGTGAGTTGGGAGAGCATGCGGGTGCCGAGGGTGGCGGCGCGTTCGGCGAGGGCGTTCTCGCGGACGTGGGCGAGGGTGGCGGTGCCCGCGGCCATGGCGAGCTGGTTGCCGCGGAAGGTGCCGGCGTGGGCGCCGGGTTGCCAGACGTCGAGGTCGTCGCGGTAGACGATCACGGCCAGCGGAAGGCTGCCGCCGATGGCCTTGGACAGGACCATGACGTCGGGGGTGATACCGCTGTGGTCGACGGCCCAGAAGGCGCCTGTGCGGCCGACTCCGGTCTGGACCTCGTCGGCGATCAGCGGGATGGACCGGTCCGCCGTGAGCCGGCGCATACGGCGCAGCCAGTCGTCCGGTGCAGGGATCACGCCGCCTTCGCCCTGGACGGGTTCGAGGATCATGCCGGCCGGCTGGGGTACCCCGGACTTGGGGTCGTCGAGCAGGGACTCGGTCCAGCGGGCGGCGAGTTCTGCGCCGGTCGGGCCGCCGATGCCGAAGGGGCAGCGGTAGTCCTGCGGGTAGGGCAGGCGGGCGACCTGGATGTCGCGGGCGCTGCCGGAGGCGGCCAGGGCGCCGGCGGTCATGCCGTGGTAGGCGCCGGTGAAGGCGAGGATGCCGGAGCGGCCGGTCGCCGCGCGGACCAGTTTGAGGGCGGCCTCGACCGCGTCGGTGCCGGCCGGTCCGCAGAACTGGACGCGGGCATGGTCGGCGAGGCCGGGCGGGAGGGTGTGGAACAGCTCGGTGATGAAGGCGTCCTTGACGGGGGTCGCGAGGTCGAGGACGGAGAGGGGGGCGCCGGAGTCGAGGACGCCGCGGATGGCTTCCAGCACGACCGGGTGGTTGTGGCCGAGAGCGAGGGTGCCGGCGCCGGAGAGGCAGTCCAGGTAGCGGCGGCCGTCGGCGCCCTCGATGGTGAGCCCGCGCGCCCGGACGGGCACGATGGGCAGGGCCCGGGCATAGGTGCGCGCCGAGGACTCCCGCGCCGACTGGCGTCTCAGGATGCCCTCGTGCACGGCCCGCGCGTCCCCGGGCGTGCCTCCTGCGATCGACTCCTTGACGGCCACTGCGCGTTGTCCTCCCGGCTGCTCAAGGGCGAGTTGATCGAGTTGATCCTCGGGGACCGGACACCGACAGCTGGCCCCACCGGCTACAACCGCGGACCGTTCGGGCGGTTACGGGGTCGCCTCGAGTTCCTTGGCGGGACGGTGTGGGGGACGCGTCCCGCGGTCCGGCCGGACGGCACCACCGCACGCCCGGCCGGCAGGGGTCCGCCCGAGCGGCGCACCCGTCAGCGCGGCCTCTCCGGCCGGGGTTCGGGCAGCGGACGCCACGGTTCGCCCGGACGCGCGCGGCCGGCGGAGCACGCGGGGCTCACAGGGAGCCGCCGTCACCGCGCCGGGCGCGCGGGTTCCACCAACCGCTCATGTCGGCAACGGATTTGCGCGGCGGACTCCGACACCCGCACCCCGAGTGCCGGCAGGCCCCGCACGGCCGCCCCCGCGGCACGCCCGGTTCATGTGCCGCACGGCGGCTCGCGCCGCACGCCCCGTTCATGTGCCCTGTGACGGAACCGTTGCCCTCCCGTCAGAACTCCCCCACGGCGACGGCATAGTGTGTGATGCCGTTCCCAGAAGGTCGTGAGACCGGCATGAACCTTCCATGAGTTCGCCGCCGGTGTCGGGGCCGAAGCGCCGAGTGCCTTTCACAGCAAGGGGAGTCAAGAACATGCGATCCATACGGCCGTCGTTCACCGCTCGGCGAGGGAGGGGCGGTCGTCGCACCTCGACCTCGCTGACGGCGGTCGCCCTCGTGTCGGCGCTGGCGCTGACCGCCACCGCCTGCAACGGGGACGGTGACGACAACGCCGACGGCAAGCCGACCGCCACCGCGGCGGGCACCGGCGACGGAAAGATCACGATCCCGGACGACCTCAAGAAGAGGCTCAAGGACCACGGGTTCGACGTCGACAAGTGGAAGAACGGCGCCTGGAAGAACTGGAACAGGCAGGACTGGCTGCGCGAGGCCAACGACTTCATCAACCCGATCATCAAGGGCCTGTGGGACCCGGACCGGATGCGTCACGCCGACGACCCGGACCAGGGCGTCGACGACAACGACATCTCCGGTGACCAGGGCGTGACGGACCCCACGCCGCAGCCGGTGAAGGCGCAGGCGGTCACGCCGCCGTATCACACCAGTGCGGCCACCTCGGGCAAGCTGCTCTTCGACGCCCCCGAGGGCACCATGGTCTGCTCGGCGACGGTCGTGACGGACCCGGCGCACCCGGGCAAGTCCAACCTCGTGTGGACTGCGGGGCACTGTGTGCACGCCGGCAAGAAGGGCGGCTGGTACCGGAACCTCGCCTTCGTGCCGTCGTACAACAACCAGGGCAAGTCGGCGGCCGAGCTGCAGAACGCCAGCCGGGCCGAGGTGGCCCCGTACGGCGTGTGGTGGGCCGACGCGGCGAAGACCTCGCAGCAGTGGATCAGTGAGGGCGGCCAGACGGGCGGCAACGGTGCCTCGTACGACTTCGCCGTCATCCATGTGACGCCGGAGCAGGGCAGCGGCGGCAAGTCGCTGGAGGAGACCGTCGGCGGGGCGCTGCCGGTGAAGTTCGATGCGCCGGCCGTGCCGCAGGTCAAGAGCATCACGGCGTCCGGCTACCCGGCGGCGGCGCCGTACGACGGCCAGCTGCTCTACCAGTGCCAGGACAAGCCGGGCCGGCTCTCCATCGAGCACTCCGACCCGACGATGTACCGGATCGGCTGCACGATGACCGGTGGTTCCTCCGGTGGCGGCTGGGTGGAGACGGGCACCGACGGCAAGCCCGCGCTGGTGTCCAACACGTCCATCGGCCCGGTGAGCGCGGGCTGGCTGGCCGGTCCCCGGCTGGGTGAGGTGGCCAAGGGCGTGTACGAGTCGGTGAGCAAGCAGTTCGCCGGGCGGTGAGCCGGCGATGAGCCGGAGGTCCGCCTGACGCGGTGAGCATGACGGAGGCCCGTCACCCCAGAGGGGTGGCGGGCCTTCGTCGTGGGGCGGTTCAGGCCGCGGAGGCCGGGGTGTACGGCGCCAGGTCCGCCGCCAGCTCCTCGTGCACCCGGACCTTGAGCAGGGTGCCCTCCGCGGTGTGCTCCTCGGAGATCACCTCGCCCTCGGTGTGGGCGCGGGCGACGAGCTTGCCGTGGGTGTACGGCACGAGCGCCTCGATCTCGACCGAGGGGCGGGGCAGCTCGTTGTCGATCAGGGCGAGCAGCTCGTCGAGGCCCTGGCCGGTGCGGGCCGAGACGGCGATCGAACGCTTCTCGACGCGCAGCAGCCGCTGCAGGACCAGCGGGTCGGCCGCGTCCGCCTTGTTGATCACGACGATCTCGGGCACGTCGGTGGCGCCGACGTCCCGGATCACCTCGCGTACGGCGGCGAGCTGCTCCTCCGGGGTGGGGTGCGAGCCGTCCACCACGTGGAGGATCAGGTCGGAGTCGCCGACCTCCTCCATGGTGGAGCGGAACGCCTCGACCAGGTGGTGCGGCAGGTGCCGGACGAAGCCGACGGTGTCCGCCAGCGTGTACAGGCGGCCGGTCGGGGTCTCGGCCCGGCGGACGGTCGGGTCCAGGGTCGCGAACAGGGCGTTCTCGACCAGGACGCCCGCGCCCGTGAGGCGGTTGAGCAGGGAGGACTTGCCGGCGTTGGTGTAGCCCGCGATGGCGACGGACGGCACCTTGTTGCGCCGGCGCTCCTGGCGCTTGATCTCGCGGCCGGTCTTCATGTCCGCGATCTCCCGGCGCATCTTCGCCATCTTCTCGCGGATCCGTCGCCGGTCCGTCTCGATCTTGGTCTCACCGGGGCCACGCGTGGCGAGGCCGCCGCGACCGCCACCCATCTGCCGGGACAGCGACTGACCCCAGCCCCGCAGCCGCGGCAGCATGTACTGCATCTGCGCGAGCGCGACCTGCGCCTTGCCCTCGCGGGACTTGGCGTGCTGGGCGAAGATGTCGAGGATCAGGGCCGTACGGTCGATGACCTTGACCTTGACGATGTCCTCCAGCTGGATCAGCTGGCCGGGGCTCAGCTCACCGTCGCAGATGACGGTGTCCGCGCCCGTTTCGAGGACGATGTCGCGCAGCTCGTTGGCCTTGCCGGAGCCGATGTAGGTGGCCGCGTCGGGCTTGTCGCGGCGCTGGATGACGCCGTCGAGCACGAGCGCGCCCGCGGTCTCCGCGAGGGCGGCCAGCTCCGCGAGGGAGTTCTCGGCGTCCTGGGCGGTGCCGGTGGTCCACACGCCGACGAGCACGACCCGCTCCAGGCGGAGCTGGCGGTACTCGACCTCGGTGACGTCCTCCAGCTCGGTGGAGAGGCCCACGACGCGGCGCAGGGCCGCGCGCTCGGAGCGGTCGAACTGGTCGCCGTCCCGCTCGCCGTCGATCTCGTAGCTCCAGGCGACGTCCTCTTCCATCAGGGCATCGGCCCGAAGACCCTCGGGATAGGTGTGCGCGAGGCGCTTGGTGTCCTGGGAAGGGGAAGAAGAGGAGGTCATTGGATCCTTACGTCGATGGGACTGCCGTTGCGGCGTCGGTACGGCGGTCCGTCGCCCGGGCCGCTCGTCGTGTTCAACGTACGAGTACCCCGGGAGATTCCCGTGTCCCGTGCGTGTGCCGACCCCTAGATGGTCGCACGGTACGACACGTCTCGTCACCGGGTTATCGCCGGGTCAGGGGCGGGGCGGCCTTGTCCTCGGGCAGCTGCTTCCAGCCGGGGTGGCCGGGCATCGGCGGGGTCTTCTCGCCGTACAGCCAGGCCGCGAGGAAGCCGGTGAGGTCGCGGCCGGCCACGGCAGTGGCCAGGCGGACGAAATCGCCGGTGGTGGCGGTGGAGTCACGGTGTTCCTGGACCCACATCCGCTCCAGCCGCTCGAAGGCCGGCCGGCCGATCTCCTGCCGCAGGGCGTAGAGCACGAGGGCGGCGCCCTCGTAGATGTTGGGCCGGAAGATGCCGATCTTCTGGCCGGGTGCGGGCGGCTTGGGCCGGGCGGGCGGGCCGCCGGCCTCGCGCCAGCGGTCGGAGGAGCCGTAGGCGGCCTTCATCCGCTCCTCCATGGACCGGTGCGCCGTCTCCTCGGCGTACAGATCCTCGTACCAGGTGGCGTGGCCCTCGTTCAGCCAGACGTCGGACCAGCTGCGCGGGCTGACGCTGTCCCCGAACCACTGGTGGGCCAGCTCGTGCACCATGACCGACTCGACGTACCACTTCGGGTAGACGCGCCCGGTGAACAGGCTCTTCTCGAAGAGCGAGAGGGTCTGGGTCTCCAGCTCGAAGCCGGTGTCGGCCTGTGCCATGAGCACGCCGTAGGTCTCGAACGGATAGCGGCCGACCTTGCTCTCCATCCAGGCGATCTGGTCGGGTGTCTTCGCGAGCCACGGTTCGAGGGCACGGCGGTCACGGGCGGGCACGACGTCGCGCACGGGCAGCCCGTGCGGGCCCTGGCGGCGCACCACGGCGGAGCGGCCGATGGACACCTGGGCGAGTTCGGTGGCCATGGGGTGCTGGGTGCGGTAGGTCCAGGTGGTGGTGCGGCCGACCCGGTCGGCGCCGTCGGGCAAGCCGTTGGCCACGGCCGTGTAGCTGTTCGGCGCGGTGATCCGGAAGGTGAACATCGCCTTGTCGGACGGGTGGTCGTTGCACGGGAACACCAGGTGGGCGACGTCGGCCTGGTTCGCCATGGCGAGGCCGTCGGAGGTGCGCACCCAGCCGCCCTGCTGGTTCCTGCCGTAGACGGGGTCGCTGGTGTGCCGCACGGTGATCGTCGTCCGGCTGCCCTCGCCGAGGGGGCGCTCGGGGGTGACGACCAGGTCCTCGCCGGCGCTGGTGAAGCCCGCGGGACGTCCGTCGACCTCGACCGACCGGACGGTGCCGTGCGCGAAGTCGAGGTTCAGCCGTTCCAGGTCGTCGGTGGTCCGGGCATCGATGGTGGTGACCGCCTGCAGCGGCCTGTCGTTGGCGCCCGGGTAGGTGAGGGAGATGTCGTACGAGGTGACGTCGTAGCCGGGGTTGCCCAGGTACGGGTAGAGCCGGTCGCCGACGCCGAGCGGCTCGGCCGGAGCCGCGGCGGCGACGAGGCAGACGGAGACGGCGGAGGCGAGCAGGGCCGCCGTCCGGTGCCGGGAGAGCGTGCGCCGCGTCCGGCGCCGGGACGGCGCAGGTTCGGGCCGGGGGCAGGGGGTGAGCAGCATGGACCACCGCTACCAGTGCGGGCCCGCTCTGCGGCGGCGACGCGCACCCGGACCACCCGAACGGGTAAGCCGGGCGCCACCGTCAGGAGGCCGGTGCCTGGTGCTGCGCGCGGCTCACGTCGTACACCCCGGGGACGTCCCGCATGGCGCGCATCAGGGCCGGCAGGTGGGCCGCGTCGGGGAGCTGGAGGGTGTAGGTGTGCCGGACCCGCTGCTGGCTGGGCGGTTCGACGGTGGCGGAGACGATCTCGGCGCCCTGGAGGGCGATCGCCTCGGTGAGGTCGGCCAGGAGATGGGGGCGCCCGAACGATTCGGCGACGAGGGTGACCCGGCATTCGGTGGAGTCCCCCCAGCGCACTCCGATCTCCGCGCGCCCCCTGCTCTTCATGTGTGCCACCGCGGAGCACTCCGCGCGGTGGACGGTCACCACTCCCCCGCGTACCGCGAACCCGGTGATCTCGTCGGGCGGTACGGGCGTACAGCACCCGGCGAGGCGTGCGGCGGCGCCGGGCCGGTCCGCGAGGACGTCGGCGCGCCGCGGGTACGGGGCGGGGGCGCCGTCCGAGGGGCGCGCGGCGGCGGGGGCGGTTCCGGGCTCGGGGGAGGCGGCGTCCCCGTCCCGGGCCGGAGCCGGGTGGGCGGAGCCGGTGGGGGTGCCCGGCTCGGTGGTGCCGGTGCCGCCGCCGGGGTGGGCCGCCAGCCAGCGCTGGATGGCGATGCGGGCGGCCGCCGTATGGGCGTGCTCCAGCCACTCCCGGGAGGGCTCGGAAGCAGGGTCCTGACCCATCAGGAGCTGGACGGTGTCACCGTCGCGCAGGACCGTGCTGAGGGTGGCCAGCCGGCCGTTGACGCGGGCGCCGATGCAGGCGTGGGCGTCCTCGCCGTACTGCGCGTAGGCCGCGTCCACGCAGGTCGCGCCCTCGGGCAGGCCGAGGGTGCCGCCGTCGGGGCGGAAGACGGTGATCTCGCGGTCCTGGGCGAGGTCCTCGCGCAGGGTGGACCAGAAGGTGTCGGGGTCGGGGGCGGCCTGCTGCCAGTCGAGGAGGCGGGAGAGCCAGCCGGGACGCGTGGGGTCGGCGCGCTCGCCGTCGGCCGGGGCGTCGGAGGCGGCGGAGTCGGGGGCGGGGGCGTCGGGGGCGGGGGCGTACGGGTTGCCGAGGGCCACGACACCCGCCTCGGCGACCTTGTGCATCTGGTGGGTGCGGATGAGGACCTCGACGACCTGGCCGTCGGGGCGGGCGACGGCGGTGTGCAGGGACTGGTAGAGGTTGAACTTCGGTACGGCGATGAAGTCCTTGAACTCCGAGACCACCGGCGTCATGCAGGTGTGCAGTTCGCCGAGGACGCCGTAGCAGTCCGCGTCCTCGTTCACCAGCACCAGCAGGCGGCCGAAGTCGGTGCCGCGCAGCTGCCCGCGTTTGCGGGACACGCGGTGGACGGAGACGAAGTGCCGCGGGCGGATGAGGACTTCGGCGGGGATGCCGGCCTCGCGCAGCACCCCGCGCGTCTCTTCGGCGACCTCGGCGAGGGGGTCACCGGGGCGGGCGGCGTTCTCCGCGATGAGTTCTCTGGTGTGCTCGTACTCCTCGGGGTGGAGGATGGCGAAGACCAGGTCCTCCAGCTCGGTCTTCAGGGCCTGCACGCCGAGGCGTTCGGCGAGCGGGATGAGGACGTCGCGGGTGACCTTGGCGATCCGCGCCTGTTTCTCGGGGCGCATCACGCCGAGGGTGCGCATGTTGTGCAAGCGGTCGGCGAGCTTGATCGACATCACGCGCACGTCGTTGCCGGTGGCGACGAGCATCTTGCGGAAGGTCTCCGGTTCGGCGGCGGCTCCGTAGTCGACCTTCTCCAGTTTCGTGACGCCGTCGACCAGATAACGAACCTCCTCGCCGAACTGTTCCCGTACCTGATCCAGTGTCACCTCGGTGTCCTCGACGGTGTCGTGCAGCAGAGAGGCCGTCAAGGTCGTGGTCTCGGCGCCGAGTTCGGCGAGGATCAGGGTGACGGCGAGCGGGTGCGTGATGTACGGCTCGCCGCTCTTGCGCATCTGCCCGCGGTGCGAGGACTCCGCCAGGACGTAGGCGCGGCGCAGGGGTTCGAGGTCGGCGTCGGGGTGGTGGGCCCGGTGCGCCTCCACGACGTGGCTGATCGCGTCGGGCAGTCTGTCGCGGCCGGCTGGGCCGAGCAGCGCTGCCCGGCCCAGCCGGCGCAGGTCGATCCGCGGCCGGGACTTCCTGCGCACCGCCGCGGGCGCCACGGACGCTGTGAGCGCTTGTGGCACTGGGGGCGCTACCGGGCCAGCGGTCGCAGGGTTCGTGGCCTCCGCACTCATGGGCACCTCCGGCTCGTGGACCGGCGGACGGAGCCCCAGGGCATACGCGGCTCAGGGAATGGCGACGTTCCCCCGTCCGTGCCGGTGCTTGATGCTATCGAGCCCGACCCGCGCGACAGACCGCCTCTCGCCGAGCGTGAAACGGATCACCCATTCGAGCGACGGATTCGAGGTTTAGGTTTTCGATTCAGCCGCGCGCGCGGGCCAGCCAGTCGGCGTCGATCTCGCCCTCGGCGACGATGACGGCGGGCCCGGTCATCTCGATCTCGCCGTCGGGCCGCTCGGTGATGACGAGGCGCCCGCCGGGCAGGTCGACGGTGTACGTAGCCGGGGTGCCGGTGACGGCCGGGTCGGTGCCGTCGCGCCGGGCGGTGGCCACGGCGACGGCGCACGCGCCCGTGCCGCAGGAGCGGGTTTCGCCGGAGCCGCGCTCGTGCACGCGCATGGCGACGTGGCGGGGGCCGCGGTCGACGACGAACTCGACGTTCACCCCGTCCGGGTAGGCGGCCGCCGGGCCGACCGGCGGGGCGGTGAACAGGTCGCCGGCGTGCGCGAGGTCGGCGACGAAGGCCACCGCGTGCGGGTTGCCCATGTTCACGTTGCGCGCGGGCCAGCTGCGCTCGCCGACGGTCACCGTGACCTCTCCCTCGGGGAGGCGGGCGCGGCCCATGCCGACGGTGACGTCGCCGTTCTTGGCGAGGTGGACGGTCCTCACGCCCGCGCGCGTGGCGATCGCGAGGTCGCCTCCGGCCACATGTCCGGCGTACTGGAGGTAGCGCGCGAACACACGGACGCCGTTGCCGCACATCTCGGCGATCGAGCCGTCGCCGTTGCGGTAGTCCATGAACCACTCTGCCTCGGCGGCCATCTCCCGGGCCTCCGGGTGTGCCGCGGACCGCACGACGTGCAGCACGCCGTCGCCTCCGATGCCCGCCCGGCGGTCGCACAGGGCGGCGACGGCGGCCGGGGACAGGTCGAGGGCGTTCTCGGGGTCCGGGACGATCACGAAGTCGTTCTCGGTGCCGTGCCCCTTGAGGAAGGCGATCCGTGTGCTCATTCCTCGATCGTACGGCGTGGGTACGACAGTGCCCGTCCCGGCGGGCTCTAGCGGAGCCGGGCCACGCGCCACACCGCTAGCACGACCGCCACGGCGACCAGCAGGACGTAACCGAGGACGACGCGCCAGTCGGGGCGACGGCCGGAGCCGCGCGGGGGCAGGCCGGGCCAGGTGTAGCCCACCCGGCGGGCGGCCATCATGCCCCAGCCCGCCGCGCAGAAGCAGATCAGCAGGCCGAGCATGGCGATGACCGCGCCGCTGTCGCCGAAGTCGAAGGCGAGCGGGAAGGCGAACATCAGGGAGCCGACGGCGGCGAGGCCCACGATGGGGGCGAGCTGCCAGATGCGCAGCCGGCGCTGCGGGCGCAGTTCGACCTCGACCTCGGGGCCGCCCGGGTACATCTCCTCCGGCTCCGGCCCGTCGGCGGTCACCCCGCCCGCGGTGTCGTCGGGACCGTCGTCGGTGAGCCGGTCCCCGGGCAGGGAGTCGTCGGACAGCGAGTCGGACAGCGAGCCGTCGGACAGGGAGTGGCCGACCAGAGGATCATCGGACAAACGGTCGTCGGACAGCGGGCGTCCGGCCAGAAGGCCGTCGGACGGACGCGCGTCGGCCAGGGCGCCGCCGGTCGGGCCGTGGCCGTGCGGACCGCCGTCGGGCAGACCGTTCACCCGCGGACGGTCCTCGCCGGAGCAGAGCTCGTCGCGGCCAGGTTCGTCACCCTCGGTAATGGGGTGCTCGGCACTTTGTGCGGTGTCGCGAGGGCCGGCCTCCATCGCCACGCGCCCTCCCAACTAGGCTCCACTTGGTCGATCGAAGCTCGATGATGGCACGGCACCGCAGGCCGCGATGACAGGCGGCGCATCCCGATGCCATGACGTGATCAGGCTGTAACCGGTCGTTCGACCAACGTCAGGGCCTGCTGCGGAAGTTCCCCGCGGTCCGCGGCGGCCCCGCTCAACCAGTGCACCCGGGGATCGCGCCTGAACCACGAATCCTGGCGGCGCGCGAAGCGCTTGGTGGCCCGCACGGTCTCGGCCCGCGCTTCCGCTTCGCTGCACTCCCCGGCGAGCGCCGCGAGCACCTGCTGGTAGCCGAGCGCGCGCGACGCCGTGCGCCCCTTGCGCAGCCCCTGCGCCTCCAGGGCGCGCACCTCCTCCACGAGGCCCGCGTCCCACATGCGGTCGACGCGCCGCGCGATGCGCTCGTCCAGTTCCGGCCGAGCCACGTCGACACCGATCTGGACGGTGTCGTAGACGGAGTCGTGGCCGGGCAGGTTGGCCGTGAAGGGCTGGCCGGTGATCTCGATCACTTCCAGGGCCCGGACGATACGGCGGCCGTTGCTCGGCAGGATGGCGCGGGCGGCCTCGGGGTCGGCGGCGGCCAGCCGGGCGTGCAGCGCGCCCGAGCCGCGCAGCGCCAGCTCCTCCTCCAGCCGGGCCCGGACCTCCGGGTCGGTGCCGGGGAACTCCAGATTGTCGACGGCACCGCGGACGTACAGCCCGGAGCCGCCGACCAGGATCGGCCAGCGGCCGTCGGCGAGCAGGGCGTCGATCCGTGCGCGGGCCAGCTTCTGGTACTCGGCGACCGAGGCGGTGACCGTCACGTCCCAGATGTCCAGCAGGTGGTGCGGGACGCCGCCGCGCTCCTCGGGCGTCAGCTTGGCGGTACCGATGTCCATCCCTCGGTACAGCTGCATGGAGTCGGCGTTGACGACCTCGCCGCCGAGTTGCTGGGCCAGGAAGACGCCGAGATCGGACTTTCCGGCCGCGGTGGGTCCGACGACGGCGATGACGCGGGGGGCGGGGGGTGCACTGCTCACCGCACCAGTCTCGCAAACCTCCCGGCGAGGTCTCGAACGAGTTACGTGACGGTGCGCTCGCCAGGTCGTTGCCCGTGGCGAGGTGCCGCCCGCCGGGGTGCCCGAGGCGGCGCCCCGGGCGGCGCAACCGTACGCACCGGGCGACGCGGGATTTCGCCCGCACGAGTACCGTATGGAGTGGATATGGGCGTAATTGCACGGCTTTTCGGCAGGTCGAAGGCGGCTCCGGAGAGTTCGGTCGCAGCGGCGGACTCCGGCGCGCGGCCGGAAGGAGCCGGGGCGGAGCAGGACGAGGCGGCGGAGGCGGCGACGGCGCGGGCCGGAACGGCGGGGGCGCAGGACGCGTCCGGGGCCGGGTCCGAGGGCGAGGCCGTACGGTCGGACTCCGGTACGGACGACGCGTCCGAGGGTGCCGGGATCCCCCGGCAGCAGTCCGCCGGCGAGGCCGCCGACAGCGAGGCCGGCGAGGGCGCCCGCAGATGAACTGTCCCGTGAGGGAAGGTGGACCATGGGTCTGATGGACAACATGAAGGCCAAGCTCGGCCCGGCCAAGGACAAGGTGTCGGACCTCGCGCGGCAGCACGGGGGAAAGGTCCAGCACGGGATCGACAAGGCCGCGAAGGCCGTCGACGACCGTACCAAGCACAAGTACAGCGACAAGATCCAGGCGGGCACGGGCAAGGCCAAGCAGGCGATGGACCGCCTCGCGCACAAGAGCGACCCGGGAGCGGCGCCCCACGACGCGCCGACCCCGACCCGCCCGGCTCCTCCGGAGGGCCCCCCACCGACTTCGTGAGGGCGCACCGGCTTCGGGAGGATGCGCCGGCTTCGGCAGAGTCCGCCGGCTTCGTGAGGAGCCGGCGGCCGTTCCGGTGGCTGCGTGCGTGGAGCGTCCCGGGGGTCCGCGGGGCGCCCGGCGATCGTACGGAGAGCCGGGGGTACAGGGCTCAGGACCAGGTCGCGACCATATAGCCCACGCCGTACGGTGCGTCCTCGTACAGCAGGCCGCCGGTGAGGTGCGCGTCCTCGGCCGCGCCGGCCAGGATCTGCCAGGGCGCGCGGCCGGCCGCCTTCAGCTCGCGGGCCGGCCCGGGGTCCAGTGCCCGCAGGGCCGCCGCGTCCGCCGCGCCGAGGGCCCGCGCGACCTCCGCGTCGAAGGGCGCCGCCCGCTCGTCCAGGTAACCCGGTGCCTTCAGCGAGCGGCAGGCGCTGCCGTCCGCCATCACCAGCAGCGCCACCCGCCCGGCCCGGCCGGCCAGCTCCCGCCCGGTCTCCGCGCACTGCTCCGGGTCCAGCGTCTCCGCGACGCCGAGCCCCTCGATCGGGGCGGAGGCCCAGCCGGTCCGCTCCAGCAGCCAGGCCCCGACGGCCAGCGAGGCCGGCAGCTCCCGCTCCGGGGCGGGGTGGGCGGCGGGCCCGAGGCGTACGTCGAGGTCGACCCCGAAGCCGCGGAAGGTGCCCGGGCTGCCCTGCGGGAACACGCCGCGCCGGCCCTGCTCGGCGGTGCCGACGACCACCAGCAGGTCGGGGCGGGCGGCGGCGAGCACGCCGAGCGCGTCCGTGCACGCCGCGCGCGCGGCGTCCAGTTCCGGTGCGGCACCGGCGGCGACCTCGGGTACGAGCAGGGGCGGGCAGGGGCACACGGCGGAGGCGACAAGCATGATCGGCAGGGTAACCCGCCGCGGGCGGGCCCCGGCTCACTCGTCGACCGGCACGTGCTCCTCCCGCTCCGCAGTGTGCCGGGACCTCAGTCGCAGCCGCAGGCGCTCGCCGCCGCCGGCAGCGGGGCCGGGACGCCGATCTTCGGCAGGCCGAGCATGACACCGGCCGGCTTGGCGGCCGCCGCGGCGTTGCGCTTCTCCCAGGCGTCGCCCGCGCGCGTGCGGCGCACACCGAGGACGGAGCCCTCGGCGAGGAGGTGGTGCGGTGCCGCGTACGTCACCTCGACGGTCACGACGTCGCCCGGGCGCACCTCCTGCTCCGGCTTGGTGAAGTGGACCAGGCGGTTGTCGGGAGCGCGGCCGGAGAGGCGGTGGGTGGCGCCGTCCTTGCGGCCCTCGCCCTCGGCGACCATCAGCTCCAGCGTGCGGCCGACCTGCTTCTTGTTCTCCTCCCAGGAGATCTCCTCCTGGAGGGCGACCAGCCGCTCGTAGCGCGCCTGCACGACCTCCTTGGGGATCTGGTCGTCCATGGTCGCGGCCGGGGTGCCGGGGCGCTTGGAGTACTGGAAGGTGAAGGCCTGCGCGAAGCGGGCCTCGCGGACGACGTGCAGGGTCTGCTCGAAGTCCTCCTCGGTCTCGCCGGGGAAGCCCACGATGATGTCCGTGGTGATCGCGGCGTGCGGGATGGCGGCCCGCACCTTCTCGATGATCCCGAGATAGCGGTCCTGCCGGTAGGAGCGGCGCATCGCCTTCAGGACGGTGTCCGAGCCGGACTGCAGCGGCATGTGCAGCTGGGGCATCACGTTGGGCGTCTCGGCCATGGCGGCGATCACGTCGTCGGTGAAGTCGCGGGGGTGCGGGGAGGTGAAGCGGACCCGCTCCAGGCCCTCGATGGTGCCGCAGGCGCGCAGCAGCTTGCTGAAGGCCTCGCGGTCGCCGATGTCACTGCCGTACGCGTTGACGTTCTGGCCGAGCAGGGTGATCTCGGAGACGCCCTCGGCGACCAGGGCCTCGACCTCGGCGAGGATGTCGCCGGGGCGGCGGTCCTTCTCCTTGCCGCGCAGGGCCGGGACGATGCAGAAGGTGCAGGTGTTGTTGCAGCCGACGGAGATCGACACCCAGGCCGCGTACGCGCTCTCGCGCCGGGTCGGCAGCGTGGAGGGGAAGGCCTCCAGGGACTCGGCGATCTCGACCTGCGCCTCCTCCTGGACGCGGGCGCGCTCCAGCAGGACGGGCAGCTTGCCGATGTTGTGCGTGCCGAAGACGACGTCCACCCAGGGCGCCTTCTTCACGATCGTGTCGCGGTCCTTCTGCGCGAGACAGCCGCCGACCGCGATCTGCATGCCGGGACGGCCGGCCTTCTTCGGGGCGAGCCGGCCGAGGTTGCCGTAGAGGCGGTTGTCGGCGTTCTCCCGGACCGCGCAGGTGTTGAAGACGACGACGTCCGCGTCGCCGTCCGAGCCCTCGGGGGCCCGCACGTATCCGGCCTCCTCGAGCAGCCCGGCCAACCGCTCGGAGTCGTGGACGTTCATCTGGCACCCGTAGGTGCGGATCTCGTAACTCTTGGGGGCGGGAACGTCCACTGCCGTGCTCCGGTCGCTGCTGCTGGTCATTCCTCAAGGGTAGGCGCTCCGCGGAAGACCCTGTCCCCGGTTTCCGTGCGGCGGACGCCTCCCGGCGCCTCACCGGCCGCGGCGACTCGGCGAGCCGTCCTCCGTCCGCAGACGGCGGTCTCCGCGGCGGGGCCACGGCCACCCGATGCCGTCGCGCTCCGTGCGTGTGCGAACCGCCGGCCGCGGCGCCCGTCTGCCCGGCCGCCCGGGCGCCCCGGTGTCCATCCGCCCGGCCGCCCGGCTGCCCCGAGAGCACACGCAACCGGTGAGCGTCGGCCTGCGTGGTCACCGCGCTGTGCCCGTGCCCGTGTCCGCGACGTCCGCGACGTCCGCGACGTCCGCGACGAGGTCTCGTACGGTGTCCGCGAACCCCCGGACCAGATCGGTCTCCTCGCCCCGGACCCAGGCCATCGCGACCCGCATGGGCTCGACGTCCAGCAGGGGGACCCAGACGAGGTCGGGACGGGCGTAGTACCGGGCCGTGCCGGCCGGGGCGAAGCAGATGGCCTCCCCGGACGCGACGTGCTCCAGCATCTCCTCGACGTTGTTGTTGACCGGGCCCCAGCGCGGCGACGAACCGTCGGGCCTCGGGTTCACCGCCCACCAGTCCACCCAGGCGCGGGGAGCCCGCTCCGTCCAGGTGAGGGGTTCGTCCTTGACGTCGGCGAGGGTCACCCCGGCGCGCGCGGCCAGCCGGTGCCCCCGGGGCAGGCCGACGACCCTGGGCTCGCAGTGGATCACCTCGGTGTGCAGGTCGGTGAGATCGGCCGGCAGCCAGATGAAGGCGACATCGGCCCGGCCGTCGCGCAGTGCCGTCACCTCCTCGCCCCAGTCGAACCGTCTGGGGTCGACCCGGACGCCGGGCCGGCGACGCGCGAACTCGCTGCGGGCGCGCGTGGTGAGCTCACCGGCGCCACTGGCCTCGAAACCCACACGCAGCACCTGGCTGTGCGACGGCCGGTGGCGCTCGGCGGCCACCCGGATGCGGTCGGCCTGGCGCAGCGTGCGGCGGGCCTCCGCCACGATGTCGTGGCCCGCCGCGGTGGCCGTCACCCCGCCGGCATGCCGGTCGAAGAGCCGTACGCCGAGCTCGGACTCCAAGGCCTTGAGGGCGTAGGAGAGGGAGGGCTGGGTCACATACAGCGTTGCGGCCGCACGCCTCAGGTTCCCCTCGTCCGCGATCGCCACGAGATAGCGCAGCTGACGTAACTCCACCCAGCGATCATAAATCGTCTCTATCGAGTAAGTGATCTTCTGTCTTGGACAGGACACCCCGGCGGCTGACACAACTGGGAGGCGTACCCACCGACTTGGAGGATGTAGTGACCACCGATACCCCTTCGCCCACCCATCGCGCCGAGGGCCGCGTCTGGCTGATCACCGGTGCGTCGTCCGGCTTCGGACAGGCCATTGCGGAGGCCGCGCTGGCGGCGGGGGACACCGTCGTCGCCACCGCCCGCCGGACGGAGACGCTCGACGACCTGATCGCCGCCCACCCGGACCGCGCGGTGGCGGTCCGACTGGACGTCACGGACGACAGCCGTATCGCCGCTGTGGTCGCCGACGCCGTCCGCCGGTACGGACGGATCGACGTACTGGTCAACAACGCGGGCCGCGGCCAGGTGGGCGCGGTCGAGGAAACCACCGACCGCGAGCTGCGCGACCTGATGGACGTGCACTTCTTCGGCCCCACCGCGCTGGTCCGCGCCGTACTGCCGCACATGCGGCGGCAGAAGTCGGGCGCCATCGTGCAGATGAGCAGCTACGGCGGGCAGCTGTCCGTCGCGGGATTCGGCGCCTACTCGGCGACCAAGTTCGCTCTTGAGGGGCTGTCCGAAGCGCTCGCCCAGGAAGTGGCCCCGCTCGGCATCAAGGTGCTCATCGTCGAACCCGGTGCCTTCCGCACCCGGTTCTTCGGCGACGCCCTGCACGAGTCGGTGTCCCTTCCGGCGTACGAGGCGACCGTCGGCCCCACCCGCGCCGGGATCGGCGATGCCCACGGCACGCAGCCCGGCGATCCCGCCAAGGCCGCCGCGGCCATTCTGCGCGCCCTGGACAGCGACAGGACGCCGCTGCGCCTGCCGCTGGGCAGCGATTCCGTGGACGCGCTCAAGGGTCACCTGGACAGCGTCCGCGACGAACTGCTGACCTGGGAGCCGGTCAGCCGGGAGGTCGGCTTCGACGAGTGATCCCCGGACGTCCGTCACCGGTTCACCGGCCCGTCCGCAGGAGGAGGTTTTTTCGCCAAAGGGCGACCGAAAGCCCGGGCAGGCGTGGGCAAGGGGGCGGGCGACCTGCTTAGGTGTGACCCACGGCTTGTCCGCTGGAGCGGGAAGTGCTTTCTCGCCCGAACGGGGTGACACGGCAGGTGAGGAGAACGGGCGAGTACGCCGCGCTACGGCGCCGATGCGCCGCGATTCTGCGCGACCTCGGGGTGCAGCGGTCGCTGTCCCTGGACGCCGTCCGGGCGCGGGTGGAGGAACTCAGAGGCCGTCCGCTCGTACTGAGGGAGCTGCCCGAGGAGGCCGCGGCCACCGGAGCCTGCGGGCTGTGGCTGGGCACCGCCAAAGCCGACTACGTCTTCTACGAGGCCCGGACCGCCCCGCTGCACCGCGAGCACATCATCCTCCACGAGATCGGCCATGTGCTGTGCGACCACCACCGCAGCCTCATGGAGGACGGCGAACAGCCGGACGGCGACCTCCTGGTCGGCCTCCAGCCCCATCTCGTGGCGCGGATGATGGCCAGGACCAGTTACACGAACACCGAGGAACAGGAAGCCGAGATGATCGCCACCCTGATCCAGAGCGCCGGGACGACCGGCCGGGTGGCCGGCCCCCTGGGACGGCTCGGCGCGTTTCTCGGGGTGACGGCGGACGCCGGTGAGTGAGCTGGCGGCGCAGGTCGGACTCGCCAGCGTCCTGGCCCTGTGGTTCGCCCTGGTCTGGCGGGCCCGGTCCGCGCTGCGCCAGCCCCACCTGCGAGGGCTGTGGCTCACCGTGCTGGCCGCGACCACCGCCATCACCCTGTTCCAGCCCCGGATCGTCGGCCGGCTCGCGTCCGCCGGGATCGACGTCCACTCGGTGTCCCTGGCCCGCAACCTGATCGGCGTCCTGAGCGCGGGACTGGTCCTCCTCTTCGTGATCGACTCCAGCCGCACTCCGCGGCTGCGCCTGTCCGTGGCGGCCGGGCTGACCGCGGCCCTGGTCTCGCTGCTCGTCCTGGACCTGCTCCAGGTGGACCAGGCGAGCGGAGGGACGGCGTCCGCGCAGCGGCCCGCGTCCGCGTCGTCCGCCTACTGGCTGATCCTCATCGGCTCCCACCTCGCCGGTGACGCCGTCGCCGTGGTGGTCTGCTGGGCCTACAGCCGGCGCACGACGGAGCGCGACCTCGTCTGGTCACTGCGGCTGTTCGCGGCGGGCAGCGTGCTCGCGCTCGTCTTCTGGTCCGGTTACCTGTTCCATCTCTACGACCCCGACCCGCAACTGCTGCCCTACCTGTCCGTGATCATCGGCGTGCACGGCTTCCTGCGGGCGGCGTCCCTGCTGGTCCCCACCGCGAGCGCCCTGGCCCGGTCGGCCGGCGCGCTGCGCACCATCTGGCGGTTGTGGCCGCTGTGGCGCGACCTGGTGACGGCGGTGCCCCATGTGGCCCTCGCCAGGCCCCGGCGGACCCGGCTCCTGGAGCTGCTCCGGCCGCGCCATCCGCTGGCGCTGCAGGCGCACCGGCAGACCATCGAGACGTACGACGCCCTTCTGACACTCCAGCAGTACGTGCGGCCGGACGCCTACGACAGGGCGCACCGGTACGCCCGGCAGGCGGGGGTGCGCGAGGACCGGCTGGCGTCCGCGGCGCTTGCCGGCGCCGTCGACGAGGCCCGGCGGGCCGTCCTGAGCGGAGCGGAACCGTCCGACCCGCACCCGCTGCCCGGGGTGACGCACGGCAGTCCCGAGACACTGCTGGGCATCGCCCGGATGTGGCCCGCCATGACCGGCGTACTCCCCTGCCCCGACCGGACGTCGCCGGCGCGGCCGCGCTGACGCCCGGTCAGCGCCGGCCCGGCCGCTGCCGAGGCCCGGTCAGCGGGGAGCGACGGAGCCGTTCTCGTCGCCGCGGGGCGCGATGTGGTAGTCGAAGGCCAGGGTCCCGGGATCGAGGGCGGTGGCCCCGCCGTCGACGGTGAGCACGGCCCCGTTGACGTACGACGCCGCCGGGGACAGCAGCCAGCTGATGGCCTCGGCGATCTCGCGCGGCTCACCGGGGCGTCCCTGGGGCAGCAGGCGGGTGGCCTCCTCGTAGGCGGCTTCCATCCCGCCGCCGGGCAGCTGCGCCTCCTCGGCGAAGCGGGCCATGCGCCGGTCGGCCATCTCGGTGCGCACCCAGCCGGGACACACGATGTTCGCGCGCACGCCCTGCCGCCCGTAGTCGACGGCGACGGAGCGGCACAGCTGGAGCAGGGCCGCCTTGGAGGTGGCGTAGGGGGCGTTGCTCGTGCCGTTGCGCAGCGCGGACACCGAGGCGACGGCGACCACGGCGCCCTGGGACTCCAACAGGTGCGGGATGGCGGCGCGGAGCAGGAGCAGCGGACCGGTCAGGTTGGTGCGCATCACCTCGTCCCAGTCCCGCAGGGACATGTCGCCGACGGCTCCGCCGCGTCCGATGCCCGCGTTCAGCACCAGTCCGTCGAGCCGTCCGTAGGCGGCCAGGGCGGCCTGGACGAGCCCCTCGGCCGCGTCGGGGTCCCCGACGTCGGAGGGGTGCGCCAGCGCTCCCGTCTCCTGCGCGAGGCGTTCCAGGGGCTCGGCACGCCGGCCGGAGACGACCACGTGGTGACCCTCCTCGCCCAGCAGCCGGGCCGTGGCCTGCCCGATACCCGAGCCGCCACCGGTCACGACGACAACGCGCTTGTCCTCCACCGCAGTTCAGGCCCCTTCACCGAGATCACCGACTTCGCCTGGGTCGCCAGACGCCTCCGAGCTTAGAGCCCGTTGATCCACTGCAGACGACTTCCGGCCAGCGTCCGCACCGGCCAACCGGGCCGGTCGGCGCGGCCGTCCTGGAACGGCGGCTTCCGGGCCACTCCCGCCGTCCGCCTCCGGTGCCGGTTCCCCCGCGGACCCGGGAGCGCCGCGGACCCGGCGGCCCCCGCCGACGGCGGCCGGAAAGGTACGGGCGGTGGCGGTCAGGGCGGTGACGCGCGCCGGACGGTCACCGGCGTTCTTCCGCGATCACCATATGCGCCCGGTATCCGACTCCGCCGACACATTCCATGTCAAGAGCATTTCCGGCCCCTTATGAGATTCCTGCGTCCGCAAGGTCGCCGTTGACAAGGACCATCTGTACAACGAAGCATGGCGAAGGCACGTCGGCGGCACCTCATGGAATTCCGGGCAACGCCCGCAAAACGACAAAAAGGCAGGGACCGGTGGCCACGAACCAATTGTTCGCGCTCTTTTCCGACCTGGCCCTCATACTCGTCCTCGCGCAGCTCCTGGGTGCCGTGGCACGCAGATTCTCCCAACCCGCGGTCATCGGCGAAGTACTGGCGGGCATCATGCTCGGCCCGACCTTACTGGGGCACAGGGTGTCCGAATTCCTCTTCCCGACCGATATCCGGCCGATGCTCACCGCACTCGCCGACGTCGGAATGGCCGTATTCATGTTCATCGTGGGCCTGGAGCTGGACCGGAAAATCCTGCGCGGCACCGGACGACTGGCGGCCACCGTGTCGCTGTCCTCCATTCTCCTGCCGTTCGCACTCGGCGCTCTGCTCGCCCTGCTGCTGGCCGAGGACAATGCCCCGGATCACCGACTCGGTTTCGTGCTCTTCATGGGCACGGCGATGTCGGTGACCGCCTTTCCGGTGCTGGCCCGCATTCTCACGGACCGGAAGATGCAGCACACCCCGGTCGGCGGCCTGGCACTGGCCTGCGCCGCGATCGGGGACGTGCTCGCCTGGTGCATGCTCGCCGCCGTGGTCGCGCTGGCCGGCGGGGGCGGCAGCCACCAGTGGTATCTGGTGCTGCTCCTGCCGTACACCGGCGTGATGCTCTGGGTCGTGCGCCCGCTGCTGCGCAGGCTGCTCGCCGCGGGTGACGGCACCTCCCGGCTGAGTCCCGCGGCGCTGACGGCCGTGCTCGCCGGTCTGCTCGTGTCGGGCGCGGTCACCGAGAAGATGGGCCTGCACTTCATTTTCGGCGCGTTCTTCTTCGGTGTGGTGATGCCCAAGGAATCCACCGAGCAGCTGCGTGCCGACATCACCGACCGGGTCGGGCATGTCAGCAGTCACCTGCTGCTGCCGGTTTTCTTCATCAGCGTGGGCCTGAAAGTCGACCTGTCGGATCTGGGGCGGTCCGGATGGCTGGACTTCGCCCTCATTCTGCTGGTCGCCGTCAGTGGCAAGTTCCTCGGCGCGTTCCTGAGCGCCCGGGCGCACGGTGTCACGGCACGCCAGTCGGCGGTTCTGGCCACCCTCATGAACACCAGGGGCCTGACCGAGCTGATCATCCTGACCGCCGGTCTGCAACTCGGCGTCCTCAACGAGCGGTTGTACTCCCTGATGGTCGCCATGGCCGTCGTGACCACGGCGATGGCCGGACCGCTCCTGTCGGTGCTCCAGCCGCGTCCCCTCGCCGACCACCACCTCGTCCGGCCGGCCCGCGACGCCCGGCCGCCCGCCGCCAAACGCTGACCCCCGCCGGGTTCCGGCTCAGTCCCCGGCGGCCAGTTCGTGCAGCGCGGTGACCGTCTTCCAGTTGCGGGTGGTGGCCCGCATGCCGAGGCGGCGCTCGATGAAGGCGTTGTTCAGTCTGGTCCTGCCGTACCCGTCGGGGACGTGCAGATGGATCTCGTCGCCGACCAGCGTGAACACGGCCGTCTCCCCGGCCGGCAGCTCCAGGCGGGCGGCCTCCTCGGCGGTCGGCTCCCGGGCGAGGAAGGTGACGTGCAGCTTGGCCGGGTCGTCGTCCCGGCCGGTGTACGGGTTCGCGGCGAGGGTGCGGGCCAGCGAGTCGCCGGTGCGCAGCAGGACCGTGCAGGAGACGCCGAGGTCGTCGGCGATCCGCTTCTCGATGCCCGCGGCGAGGCCGGCGGGGCGCCGCGTGCCCGGGGCGGCGGGGCCGGCGGTGTCCGGGGCGGGGGCGCGGAACACGACGTTCCCGCTCTGCAGATACGTCCGGACGTCCTCGAACCCCATGCCGGCGAACAGCGTACGCAGGTCCTTCATGGCGATCCTGGCGCTGCCGCCGACATTGATCCCGCGCAGCAGCGCGATGTACGTCGTCATGGCTTCAACCTCTCACAGCCGCCGTGCACGGCCACTCCGCCTCGGCGATCCGCGCCCCCGCTCCCTGCAGCCCCGGAAACCCGGTGGAGGACGAAACCCCGCTGTGCCTAGGGTCACGGAATGAGTACACGAACCTTCCGTATCACCGTCCGCGGCGCCTTCGACGCCCTCACCGACGCCCAGCGCGCCGCCCTGCTGGCCGACGCCGCCGAACACGACGTGCTGCGCGCGGCCTTCACTCCCGAGGGGACCCTGACCTACGACATCGCCGCCCGGCCCGCCTTCGTCTTCCGCTTCTCCGCGACGGGAGAGAAGGAGGAGGACATCCTGGAGGCGACGGAGCGGGCCGAGGGGGCGGCGAAGGCCTGGCTGACCGAGCGCGGCTACAGCTTCAAGCACCTTCGGACCACCGCCGAGGACCTTTCCCAGGCACCCCTGGGCAAGCGACAGCGCCGCGCCGCCCGCGGCGCCGGCGCATGAAACCCGCGCATAAACTTGAGTAGTCAAGGACAACTCAAGGGATGGGGAGGAGGCGAGGCGAGTGAGTGACGCCCTGGACACGGCGCTGCGGCTGGTACGGGCCCAGACGGCGCTCGTACGGCGCTTCGACGCCCGGCTGAGCGGGCTGCACGGCGTCAGCCTCGCCGACTTCACCCTGCTGCTCCGGCTCGGGCAGGCGCCCGGCGGCCGGATGCGCCGGGTCGACCTCGCCGAGGCGCTGGGGCTGACCGCCTCCGGGGTCACCCGCGGGCTGGCGCCGCTGGAGCGGATCGGACTGGTGACCCGGGAGCCGGACGCCCGGGACGCGCGCGTGGCGTACGCGGCGCTGACCGCGACGGGCCGGCGGCGGCTGACGGAGATGCTGGCCACGGCGGAGGAGACCGCCGCCGAGATCTTCGCCGGCCCGGCCTGGCCGGCGACGGACGTCGCCGGTCTCGCGGCGCTGCTGACGCGCCTCGGCGGTACGGGGCTGTCCGGACGCTGACCCCTGGCGCGTCGGCCACCACGGCAACTCCCCGTGGCACAGCTCACGTTGGGGGGTGGCCGGATTGTGTGCGGCCTGTGCGCATGCCGTGGCATGCTCATGCTCGTCTCCGAGCTACCGACCGGTTCTACTCACCAGTAGCACCGAGGCCGGTACCTCCCAGCCACCCCCCATCCCACAGGACCCACCTTGCGCAGACGCATGAGGCACAGGCGTGCCCTGCTGCCCGCCTTCGCCGTGACCTCGCTGTTCCTGGCCGCGGCCTGTTCCTCGCCCGCACCGCAGGCCGCCCAGCGGGCGGCCGCCGGACAGGAACAGCAGATCCGGGCCACCCAGCCCGCCGCCGAGGGCACGGACCACTCGCTCACCGTCGCCGCCGCTCCCACCGCCACCGCGACCGCCGTGGCGAGCCCGCGCGGCGGCTCCGGGCAGCGCGCACACAGGACGACGCTCACCGTCAGCTCGTACGACGGCCGCACCCGGCGGGCCGTCATCTCCGAGCACTCCAACGGGAGTTCACCGCACTCGCCCACACCGACCGCGCCGTCCACACCGACCGCGCCGTCCGCACCGTCCACCGGTTCCTCCGCCGCACCGCACCGGACCGCCGTGGGCGACGTGATCGCCAGTGCGCCCGCGCCCGGTGCCCCGCGCGGACTGCTCGCCAAGGTCACCAAGGTGATCGGCGAGACGGACGGCGGCACCGAGGTGCAGACCGAACCGGCCACGCTCAACGCGCTGCTCGGCGACGCGACGGCGAAGGGTGACGTGCCGGTCGACCCGTCGTCCTTCACCGTCGACAAGCTGCTGCCCGACGTGAAGGTGTCCTGGTCGAAAACCGGTGACGTGCACGCCGGCCCCAAGGGCGCGACGGTGCCGCTCGGCAGCCTCCGGCTGGACGTCGGCGCCGAGGTGCCCACCACCGGGGGCTCCGGCGCGTCGGCCACCGCCTCCGTGCACGGCTTCGTCCAGGTCGCCCCGCAGGTCGACTTCGCCTACGGCGGCACCGGCAGCGACGCCCCGCCCGGCTCGGCGTACCTCGGCGTGTCCGGCGACTGGACCTCCGGCTGGGCGGTCAAGGGCCGGGCCGCGGCGGCCACCGGCACCCCGCTGCGCATCCCGTTCGCCAAGCTGCACGCCGACCCCGTCCTGCAGGTCGGCCCGGTGCCCGTCGTCGTCAACCTCGATCTGACCTGCTACCTCCAGATCAGCGCCGAGGGCCGGGCCACGGTCGACGTCGAGCAGAGCCTGAAGGGCGACTTCAAGGCGGGCGGCACCTTCGGCCTGAGCCACGGGTGGACGCCGGTGAGCGCCTCGCACATGACCAGCACCCCCGTGCGCGCCTCCGTCGCCACCGCCGGCAGCGTGAAGACGGCGCTCGGTGCCGAGGCCACGGTCGGCCTCTACGGCACCGTGGGCGTCACCGCCGACCTGGCCCCGTACCTGCGCGGCGAGGCCACCGGCACGCTCACCGCCGCCTCCGACGGCAGTACACCGAAGGCGACGGGTACCTGGGGTGTCTACGGCGGCGTGGACCTGTCCGGCACCCTGCGGCTCCAGCTGTCCGTCTTCGGCACCCCCGTCATCCAGCGGAGCATCCCGCTGGGTGCGCTGCACCGCGAGTGGAAGCTGGCGGGCGGCTCCCTGTCCTCGTAGGCCCGCGCCGAGGCGTCAGGCCGCCCCGCCCGGTATCCAGCCCTGGCGGCGCAGTACGGCCGAGACGTCCGGCGCCCGGTAGTGCTCCCCCTTGAGCACCTTGCCGTCGGCCCGGCGGGCCACCGTCCCGTCCGGGCCGAGCTTGCTCATGTTGGCGCGGTGGATCTCGGCGATCACCTCGTCGAGGTCGATGCCGTGCACCAGGGCCGTGCCGTAGGCGACGTACACCACGTCGGCCAGCTCGTGCGCGAGCCGGTCCAGCGGCCCCTCCACCGCGACCTCGGCGACCTCCGCGGCCTCCTCGGCGAGCAGTTCGCCCCGGTGGGCGGCCAACCGCGGGTCCACCTCGGTCGGCGTGGTGCGGGCGTCGAGGCCGAAGGCGCGGTGGAACTCACGGACGAGGCGGGCGGGCGAAGAGCTCATACGGCGACTCTAACGGCCGCCACCGACAGCGCCCGTCGCCCCGGGCGGACCCCCAGCGTCCGCTTCGCCGCTCCCCGGGAGTGACCCCGGCCCTGGTCAGGGGCGCGCGTCGCCTGGCAGGATCGCCCGCATGTCCAAGGTGTTCCCCCGGCTCGGCAGGCGCCGAGCGCTGCAGGGCGCGGCCGTCGGTGCCGTCGTCCTCGGGCTGCTGCTGTGGTGGCTGCTGCCCCTGGGCGAGAAGCCGCCGAGCGGGACGATCGTGTTCAGCACCGGTACCTCTCGCGGCGTCTACCAGGAGTACGGCGAGCGGCTCCGGACCGAGCTGGGCAGGGACATGCCGGGCCTGAAGGTGAAGCTGCTCAACAGCGCCGGTTCCCAGGAGAACGTCCAGCGGGTGGCGACCGGGCAGGCCGACTTCACCATCGCGGCGGCCGACGCGGTGGCGACCTACGAGCTGCGGCACGGCAGCGGCGCCGGGCGGCTGCGCGGTGTGGCCCGCCTCTACGACGACTACGTGCATCTCGTCGTACCCAGCGACTCGGACATCAGGACCGTCGCCGACCTCAAGCACAAGCGGGTGGCGACCGGGCTGCCCGACTCCGGGGTGCGGCTGATCGCCGACCGGGTGCTGCGGGCCGCCGGCATCGACCCGCGCAAGGACATCACGCCGGTGGCCGACGGCATCGACACCGGACCGGCGCAGCTGCAGAAGGGGAAGATCGACGCCTTCTTCTGGTCCGGCGGACTGCCCACGAAGGGGCTGGTCGCGCTGGCGCAGAAGCGTGACTTCCGGTTCGTGCCGATCGACGAGGACCTCATCACCCGGCTGCACGACCAGGGCGAGGGCGCGCGCTACTACCGGGCCACCAACATCCCCGAGTCGGCGTACCCGAACGTCCAGCAGGGTCTCCAGGTGCCGACGATCGCCGTGTCCAACGTGCTGATGACCCGTACGGACGTCGATCCCCGGCTGACCGAGTGGGTGACCCGCACGGTGATCAAGAGCCGCGACGACATCGGCGCCCACGTCCACTCCGCCCAGCTGGTCGACCTGCGCACCGCCATCTTCACCGACCCCCTCCCCCTCCAGGAGGGCGCCCGGCGCTACTACCGGTCGGTGAAGCCCTAGAGCACGCGGCCAGAGCCCGACCAGGGGGCGGGGCCGGCCGTCTGCACCGTGCCGGGCTCACGGGGCCCCGGCACCGCGCCTCACCGCGTTGTCGCCGGCTTGCCACGACTCCGCCAGGGCGCCCTCCTTCGCGTGGCGCTGCAGGCCCCGAGCCCCACTCGCCGCTCCGGCCCGGTCCGGAAGAAAGCCCCTGGCTAGGAGACGGCGTCCCCGGTGTCCCCGGCGGCCTCCGCATGCCGCGGCACCCGCACCGTCACCCGGAGCCCCCGCGGCTCGTGGTGGGCGTACTCGATCGCGCCGCCGCCCGCTGCGAGCAGGGCACGGCTGATGGACAGGCCCAGACCCGACCCGTTCACGTTCTGGTGCCGGCCGCTGCGCCAGAAACGGTCGCCCACGCGCGCGAGTTCCTCGTCGGTGAGGCCGGGGCCGGTGTCCGTGACGACGACCGTGGTGGTGTCGCCGTCGACGCAGACGGAGACCTCGACCGTGCCGTCCTCGGGGGTGAACTTCACGGCGTTGTCGATCACCGCGTCCAGGGCACTGGACAGGGCGATCGGGTCGGCCCAGGCGGTGGTGGGCGGACACGCGCCGGTCAGCCGCACACCCTTGGCCCGGGCGGCCGGTGCCCACGCGGCCACCCGCTCCTCGGCCAGGGCTCCGATGTCGGTCAGCCGGAGGTCGGCCTCGGCGTGCTCGGCCAGCGCCAGGTCGAGCAGGTCGTCCAGGACCTGTGCGAGGCGCTTGCCCTCGGTGCGGACCGAGGCGATCTCCTCGTTGTCCACCGGCAGTTCGAGGGCGAGCAGTTCGATGCGCAGCAGCAGCGCCGCGAGCGGGTTGCGCAGCTGGTGCGAGGCGTCGGCGACGAAGGCGCGCTGCTGCTCCAGTACGGCCTCGACGTTGTCCGCCATCTCGTTGAACGAGCGGGCCAGCCGTCTGAGTTCCGGCGGCCCGCCCGCGGCCGCGACCCGTGACTTCAGCCGGCCGGTGGCGATGTCGTGGGTGGTGGCGTCCAGGACCCGGACGGGTCTGAGCACCCAGCCGGTCAGCCTGAGCGCGGCGCCGACGGCGAGCAGCATGGCCGCGATCTCGCCGGCCCCGATGAACAGCCAGCCGCGCAGGATCCGGGACCGCAGCTGTCCGGTGGGCGAGTCGGTGACCACGACCGCGACGACGTCCCCGTCCCGGATCACCGGCGAGGCGACGACGAGCCGGCCGCGCTGCCAGGGCCACACCTGACGCGGGTCATGGCTGCGCCGGCTGAGCAGCGCCTCGTCGAACGCCCTGCGGACCTCGCCCGTCTGCGGTACGAACCAGTCGTCGGGCGCGTTGGCCATCGCCGAGCCGTTGCGGTAGAAGACGCCCGCGCTGATGCCGTAGACGCCGTGGTAGCTCTCCAGCTCGCTGCGCAGGCTCGCCCGGCGCTCGTCCGTGGCGGTCTGGCGGGAGCCGCCGGGCGCGTCGGTGACGAACTGGGCGAGCGCCGCGAAGCGTGCCGTGTCGTCGATCCGGTCGACGACGACCCGCTGCTGCTGGGCGGCGGCCACGCTGACGGCCAGCGGGATGCCGAGCGCGAGCAGGACGGCCGCCAGCAGGACGATGAGCAGCGGGAGGAGGCGTGTGCGCACCCGTCCCCGCTAGGCAGCCGGGGCGACGAGCCGGTAGCCGACGCCGCGTACGGTCTCGATCAGCGCGGGCATGCGCAGTTTGGCGCGCAGGGAGGCCACGTGCACCTCCAGGGTGCGGCCGGTCCCCTCCCAGCTGGTGCGCCAGACCTCGCTGATGATCTGTTCGCGCCGGAAGACCACCCCGGGCCGCTGCGCGAGCAGCGCGAGCAGGTCGAACTCCTTGCGGGTCAGCTGGATGACCGCGCCGTCCACGGTGACCTGGCGGGTGGGCAGTTCGATGCGGACCGGGCCGAGGAGCAGCGTGTCCTCGCCGCCGGTCGTGGGGTCCTCGTGGGCGGTGCGCCGGCTGACGGCGTGGATCCGGGCGAGCAGTTCCCCGGTGTCGTACGGCTTGACGACGTAGTCGTCGGCGCCCATGTTGAGCCCGTGGATGCGGGAGCGGACGTCGGAGCGCGCGGTCACCATGATCACCGGGGTGCTGGTGCGCTTGCGGATCTTGCCGCAGACCTCGTAGCCGTCCTGGTCGGGCAGACCGAGGTCGAGCAGGACGACACCGAAGCCGTTGCCCTCGGGGACGAGCGCCTGGAGGGCCTCCTCGCCGCTGCGCGCGTGGGTGACGTGGAAGCCGTGCCGCGCGAGCACGGCCGACAGGGCCGCGGCGACATGGTTGTCGTCCTCGACGAGCAGCAGTCTCATCCCGGCCCCCTCCGGTTCAGCGGTCGTACGGTCTCGGTTTTCGGCGGACTTGTAGATCGCGCCCACGCGCGCGTGCACCATGGCAGTGACGCTGATGGTTAAGGACGGCGTCAAGAGCGTTCGGGTTGCCTGCCACTTCCGTTACCCGGCCGATACGCACGGCGGGCGCATGTACTACGACACGTGTCCGATTGCTATCGGATCGTGATGCTCAGATCTCCCTCAGATGTGATGACGCAGGTCACAGCCCCTCATTACTGTCCTCGGAAACCCGAGGAGGACGGAGCCTGAGAGCGATGACCAAAGTAACGGTGGCCAAGGAGGACGCGGCCACGTCCGACGAACTGGTCGTCCTGAAGAGCGTCAACAAGCACTTCGGCGCGTTGCACGTGCTCCAGGACATCGACCTGACGATCGCCCGCGGCGAGGTCGTCGTGGTCATCGGGCCCTCCGGGTCCGGAAAGTCGACGCTGTGCCGCACCATCAACCGCCTGGAGACGATCGACTCGGGCACGATCACGATCGACGGCAAGCCGCTGCCGCACGAGGGCCGCGAACTGGCCCGGCTGCGCGCCGACGTCGGGATGGTCTTCCAGTCGTTCAACCTCTTCGCGCACAAGACCGTGCTCGAGAACGTGATGCTGGGCCAGGTCAAGGTCCGCAGGGCGGACAAGAAGCAGGCCGAGGAAAAGGCGCGGGCCCTGCTGGACCGGGTCGGCGTGGGCACCCAGGCCGACAAGTACCCCGCCCAGCTGTCCGGCGGCCAGCAGCAGCGCGTCGCGATCGCGCGGGCGCTCGCCATGGGCCCCAAGGTCATGCTGTTCGACGAGCCGACCTCCGCCCTCGACCCCGAGATGATCAACGAGGTCCTGGAGGTCATGCAGCAGCTCGCACGCGAGGGTATGACGATGATCGTGGTCACCCACGAGATGGGCTTCGCGCGATCGGCGGCGAACCGGGTCGTCTTCATGGCGGACGGCCGCATAGTCGAACAGGCGACGCCCGAACAGTTCTTCAGCAACCCGCGCAGCGACCGCGCCAGAGAGTTCCTCTCGAAGATCCTTCATCACTGACCCCGCCGCCGGCGCCCGCCCCGCGAGTGTCCGGTCCGTGCACCACCGAACCCGCCGACTCCAAGGATGTCCACGATGAAGCTCCGCATGGCTGCCTCCGCGGCAGTTCTCACCACCCTGGCCCTGGCCCTGACCGCCTGTGGCGGCGAATCCGGCAACGCCGGGGACCAGACCGCGGGCGACGGCACCCAGAAGAACGCGCCGAAGCTGCCGACGTACTCCGTCGCCACGGGCGTGAAGATCGACTCGTCCACGCTGAAGAAGGCGCAGCAGGCCGGCAAGCTCGTCATCGGCGCCAAGAACGACCAGCCGTACCTCGGCTTCGAGGACACCACCGGCAAGCGGTCCGGCTTCGACATCGAGATCGCCAAGATGGTCGCCGCCGACCTCGGCTTCAAGCCCGAGCAGATCGAGTTCAAGACCGTCGACTCCAACGTCCGTGAGACCACGATCTCCAAGGGAGAGGTGGACCTCTACGTCGGCACGTACACGATCAACGACGAGCGCAAGAAGCAGGTCGGTTTCGCGGGGCCGTACTTCAAGGCCGGCGCGGACCTGCTCGTCCGCAAGGACGAGAAGGGCATCACCGGTCCCGACTCGCTCAAGGGCAAGACGGTCTGCTCCATCAAGGGTTCGACTCCTCTCCAGGAGATCAAGAAGTCCAAGTACGGTGCGAAGACCGTCGAGCTGTCGAAGTACTCCGAGTGCGTCCAGCAGCTGCTCAACAACGAGGTCGACGCCGTCACCACGGACGACGCGATCCTCAAGGGCTACGCGGCCCAGCGCCCCACCAAGCTGAAGGTGGTCGGCAAGCCGTTCACCGAGGAGCCGTACGGCGTGGGCATGAACAAGGACGACAAGGCCCTGCGTGACGCCGTCAACGACGCCTTGGAGAAGCACGAGAAGAACGGCGACTACAAGAAGGCGTACGAGGCGACCCTCGGCCTTTCCGGCTCCCCGTACTCGGAGCCGCCGGCCGTCAACCGTTACTGACGTGCCGCTGAGGCGTCGCCCGCGCGACGCCGCGTGAGCCGACCGCCGCCGACCCCGGTGCCCTGCGGGTCGGCGGCCGCCGGACGGTCCGTCCCGGCGCCGCCGTCCCGCGCACCGCCCCGGGAACGGACTTCCCTGCCCGTACACCGCCACGAGGACCTCCCCGTGAACGTATTGCTCGACCATCTCGCGGACTTCCGCGAGGGGTTCATAGGCACCGTCCTGCTGACCCTCGCCAGCGGGCTCCTCGCGATGATCCTGGGTGTCGTCATCGCCGGGTTCCGCGTCTCCCCGGTACCTCCGCTCAGGATGTTCGGCACCGCGTGGGTCACCCTGTTCCGGAACACCCCTCTGACCCTGCTCTTCCTCATCGCGTGGTTCGTCGTCCCGGTCATCTTCGTGCCCGGTCTGAGCCCCTGGACGAAGGCGCTGCTCGCCCTGGGCTTCTACACCTCGGCCTTCGTCTGCGAGGCGGTGCGCTCGGGTATCAACACGGTTCCCATGGGCCAGGCGGAGGCCGCCCGCTCCCTGGGCATGACCTTCTCGCAGACCCTGCGGCTGATCGTCCTGCCGCAGGCGACGCGCGCCGTGATCGCGCCGCTCAGCTCCATCTTCATCGCGTTGACCAAGAACTCGGCGATCGCGGGCGCGTTCAGCGTCACCGAGCTGTTCGGGGTGCAGAAGCTGCTGAGTGACAAGGGCTTCCCCATCGCGTGGATCTTCCTGTGGGTGGCTCTTGGCTATCTCGTCGTCACGTTCTCGATCAGCGGTCTGTTCCGGCTGCTGGAGCGGCGCCTGGGGGTTGCCCGATGACTGCAAGCGTTCTGTACGACGCTCCGGGCCCGAAGGCCCGCGTGCGCAACCGCATCTACTCGGTGCTCGGCTCACTGGCACTGATCGCCCTGCTCGCCTTCGCCGTGTACCGTCTCGACGCCAAGGGTCAGTTGGATCCGAAGGTCTGGGACATCTTCAACAACGCCGGCGTGCGCACGAACATCCGCGACGGCGTGCTGACCACCCTGAAGGTGTTCGCCGTGGCGGGGGCGCTGTCCCTGGTCCTCGGGCTGCTGCTCGCCGTCGCGCGGCTGTCGGAGCACCGGCCGGTCCGCTGGCTGGCGACCGGCTTCATCGAGCTGTTCCGTGCCGTCCCGCTGCTCATCACGATCTACGCCCTGTGGGTGCTGTTCCTCACCTACAAGACCGACCTCGGCGTGATCGGTGACTACACCGCGTTCTGGGGTCTCGTCATCGGGCTCACCGTCTACAACGGCTCGGTCCAGGCCGAGGTGTTCCGCGCGGGCATCAACGCCGTGCCGAAGGGACAGGTGGAGGCCGCCTACGCGCTCGGCATGCGCAAGTACCAAGTGATGACGATGCTCCTGCTGCCGCAGGCGATCCGCTCCATGCTGCCGACGATGATCAGCCAGCTGGTGGTCACGCTGAAGGACACCTCGCTCGGTTACGTCATCACCTACACGGAGCTTCTGTTCGCCACCCGGACGATGGCCAACAACATCATCGTCAACGGGGACAACCCGTTCACGGCGGTCACCATCGTCGTCGGCGCGATCTACATCGCGATGTGCCTCGCCCTGTCCTCGCTCGCGACCTGGATCGAACGACGAGGGCGCCGTGCGAAGACCGGTGTCGCTGTCGCGGCAGCGGCCGAGCCCGCCGAAGCACCGGGAGTGCTCGACGCTTCAAAGGGGCCGCTGGGTCCCACGACCGACCGTGAGACCCAGGCCTGACGGGGCCGCCGACCAGGACGTCATCATCCCTGAAGGCGCCGCGGAAGCCTGCGGACGACGACGCCCAGCACCTGGTGAGCGGGGCACGGACCGTGCTGCTTCGAGTCCACGCTCACCGGGTTGTCGCCGATCACCATGAGGTGGCCGGCCGGTACCACACCGTCGGCAGGTGCCTGAGATGGATAGCGGTCGCCCCCCAGGGCGACCGCTCGCTTGATGTACCAACGGCTCGAATCCACGTCGCGGCTGATCAGCGGTGTCGTGCCCCAGCCGTTCCTGCGGTCCGGCCGGGCCACCACCACGATGCGGTCTCTGCGCAGCCCTCCCGTGCCCCGTCGGACGAGCACCCGGTCACCCGTGGTGAACGTCGGGCTCATGCTGAGGCCGTTCACCGTCACCGCCACGAGGTTTCGCCGGGCCCAGAAGATGGCCATCGCGACTGCGAATACACCCAGGACAGCAAGCGTCATCAGCCACAGCACCCGCACCACCGCCAGAAACTCGTCGAAAAAGAGGATGAACGGAAGAGGCCGGAGAGCCGACGTCTCCTGTCATTCGGAACTGCCGACGGCGTCCACATAACTCGACGCCTGGAGTGAATACAGCCGCGCGTATTCCCCGTCCTTCCGCAGCAGCTGGCCGTGGGTTCCCTCCTCGACCACCCGTCCGTGCCGCAGGACGACTATGCGGTCGGCCTGCCGGACCGCCCCCAGCCGGTGGGAGATGAGCACGCTGGTGGCGTCGGAGCGGTAGTCCCGCAACGAGTCGTGCACCTCCCGCTCCGCCGCCGGGTCCAGGCCGGAGCTGGGCTCGTCGAGGATGAGCAGATCCCTTCCGGTGCGGACGAAGGCACGAGCGAGCGCGATGCGCTGCCACTGTCCGCCGGACAGGGTCACGCCGTGCTCCGACTCCCCGGACTCGCCCTCCTGGTAGAAGATCCTGGACAGCATGGACCGGTAGCCCCGGGGGAGTTTCTCCACCACGGGGTGGATGCCGGCCTGCTCGGCGGCGGCACGCACCTTCCCCAGGTCGTCCAGGACACGGACGTCACCGATGCCGATGTTCTCCTGCACGGTCAGGTCGTAGGCGGTGAAGTCCTGGAACACCGCGGTGATGCGCTCCCGAAGGTCCGCGACGGCCACCTCCCGGATGTCGACGCCATCCCAGAGGATGCGGCCCTTCGTCGGGTCGTACATGCGGCAGAGCAGTTTCACCAGGGTGCTCTTGCCGGCTCCGTTCAGTCCCACCAGAGCGAGGGAACCACCGAACGGGATGGTCAGTGTGACCCCCCGCAGCACCCACGGGCCTTCGTCCGTGTAGCGGAACCAGACGTCCTCCAGGTGGATGCCGTGCCGCAGCCGGGCCAGGCCGCGCGGCCGGGCGGGCTCCGGCAGGTCGGGTTCCGCGCGGATGACGTCGCGGTAGTGACCGAACAGCAGCAGGGCCTGGTACGCGCTCGTCGCATCGGCCACTGCGCCACCGAGCGAGCCCTGCACACCGGCCACCGCAGCGATGAACGCGGCGACGTCGCCGATGCTGAGTCGGCCCTCGGTCGCCTCGACGACGATCCAGACGAGGCCACCCGCCGCGACCAGGGCACCCAGCACGGAGAGCGGTCCATGGCGTACGACGGTCCGGCGGTCGAGTGCCTCCTCCGCGCGGTTGATCTCCTCGGTCTCCACGCGCATGCGCTCGAGCAGGAACCGGCCCGTCCCGAACAGGCGCGTCTCCTTCACCGCGTCGAGGTCGAACAGCATCCTCTGGTAGAAGAGCTGCCGCCTGCTGCGCGGGCTCATCTCCCACATCATGTCGGACAGCTGACGGCTCATGGACAGCTGGACGAACAGGGCGGGCACGACGGCCGCCACGGTGACGACCGCCATGAGCGGACTGATCGAGACGAGGACGCCCAGGAAGCTGGACACCGTCAACCCGGCCTGGAGCAGCCCGAAACACGAGGCGACCACCTGTTCGGGCGCGGTCGTGGCTGCCTGCTGCGCCATCCGCAACCGGTCGAGGAACTCCGGGCGCTCGAAGCGGGCAAGCCCCTGCAAGCGGCTCACCGCCGAGTACAGCCGGTACTGCACCAAGAGGCTCACACCGCGCTGAAGCCGGGACTTCCAGAACTCCCTGAGGGGCGGAAGCGCCGCCAGGACGGCGCTCAGCACGCCGATCCAGACGACCGCCTGCAAGGGGGTGAGGCCAGGCGCCGCGGGCTTGTCCGGAGCGTCGGCCGAGCCCGCGGCGCCCAGCTGTATGCCGTCGATGAGCCATTTGGTCAGCAAGGCCACAGCCGCGGGCAGGGTGCCTTCCGCCACCGTGATCAACAGGTAGAGGGAAGCGGTGACCGGCCCCGCCTGCCAGGTGAGTCTGAGTGCCTCCAGGCCACGGCGGACCATTTCGCCGGGACCGTTGTGCATGCGTGCGGACACCGTCCTCCGCCCGTCAGATCCCTGAGGTCAGAACACCGCGCGCGGTGCCCGAGCGCACCACGGTGCCGCCGCTGTCGACCTGGACGAACGCCGGGATGCCGGAGATCGAGAACGCCGACGCGACCGGACCGAGCGTGTCCTCCACGATCACCGTGGCCACGCCGTCCAGTTCGGCGGCGTACACGTCGGCCGCCGCTCGGTCGCCTCCCACCACCGCGATGACCTGGTCAGGCTTCAGGCCCTTGCCCTGGGCGTAGCCGATGAGCTGAGGAATGGTCGTCTTGCACGCCGAGCAGCCGGTGTCGTAGAACGCGAAGATCGAGTCCGTTCCCGCCACCGTGTGGGCGGTGACGGGTGTTCCGGAAATGGATTCCCCGTGGAAATCGGGGAGCCGGCTACCGGGTGGAAGTTCCGGGAGATCCGGCTCGGCCAGGTCGGGAGCATTCTGTTTGAGCCGACGGATCACCGCCATAGTGAGGAACAGGTTGAACACGGCCAACGCGCCGATGAGGGCGACGACCGGGACGAGGAATACCATTACAGCATTACTCCAGATTCCGTCGTGCGCGGGCGGCAGATCACCAGTTGCCGCTGAGCAGGTCTGCTATCTCGTCGTAATAGAAGGTGAGAAGCGTGACGACGGCCGCCGCAGTCACCGCCACGCCGGTCCCGCCGGTGTCCCAGGTCCCGCTCCCGGCCTCGGGCAGGAGGAACAGTGCCGAGGCGCCGATGGCGAGCAGGGCGAGGTTGCGCCAGACGTGGCGCCGGCCCAGTGGCGCGCCGGCACGGCCGAAGCAGGCGCAGACGAGCGCGAGCTGTCTGCGCGAGGTGACGACCGCCAGCGCGGTGAACCCCATGAGCAGGCCGATCGCCGCAAGCAGGCCGAGCGCGGTGGTGGCGTCGGAGCCGGGGACGACGAGTGCGAGGCCGGTCGCCACCTCGGTGACGACGAGCGCGCGGGCGGCGGGCCCGGCCCAGTTCTTCCGGGCCGGCCAGAAGGTGCCGAAGAGGCTCTTGCACATCAGAACCGCACCGTCGATGGCACGCGCTTTCGCCAGCCCGGACACAAGGAAAACGCCCGCGAGTGACAGCCTCAATGAAAGGTGCAGATAGGTCATCGTAACGGGCCCTGTTTCACAGAAAAGGCATGACAGGCTGGTCCGGCCGGCCCGTGTTCCCCTCGCCGGGCCGACCGGACCGGGTCAATCAGATGTGATCAGCCGTGCTTACCAGCAGCAGCCGAGCCTCTCCCACGGGCCCTTGCTCGGACCGCCGGTGCTCTCCGCGCACACCTGCCGACGGAACCGGGTGAGACGCGATGCGCCGCCACAGTACGGGAAGGTGCACTTGTACTCCCAGGTGCACTCGAACTGGTCGGCATCCGCGGTGGTGCTGGGAACGAGGCGGCCGAGAAGTCGGTCGCCCAGCTTGTTCGTCATTTCCTTGAGGAGCATGTGCTTCTCCTTTTGGTGTCCGGATGGTCTGTCCGGAAGGCTCGGCCCCGCGTGGTCGAATAGGCAGGGAAGAGCCACCCCGTAGTAGGAACGTCGCGCGACTTCGACCTACTGCGAGTGATCCTATGTAGCAGCTAGAGACATGGCAATGACTTTCTAATGTGCGCACACTCAGCGGACAGGCTCACAACGTTTGCAAACGTTATGTCGAAATGTGGAACGGAAGGGCGGACAGGCCCTCTCCTTACAATCGGTAAGAGAAACGGAATATGACGTACCCTGGGAATTCGCGGACCGCGCCGGACAACGGCCCTGGCCCGCGTCGTCGCCGAACGGTCACACACCGCCCCGCACGCCTCGCTTGACGGAGGCCCCGGCAATAGGTTGCATACGTTCTGTGATCGTTCGCCCTGCTCCCCTAGTGTGTTCACACCAGTCCGTCAAGGCATCGCCGCGAGCAGGGAGCGCCACCTCGTGGACCCGGTGATCATCGTCGGAGCGGGGCCCGTCGGGCTCACGCTCGCCCTGGCGCTGGCGCGTCAGGAGGTGCCGACCGTCGTCCTGGACGAGGGACCCGGCAAGGACGAACCCCGCCCGGCGCGCACCGTCGTCCTGCGCGAGGAGACGGCCGCCCTGCTGGAGCGGCTGACCGGCGTCGCGCTCGCTGAGCACGGCGTGCGCTGGGCCGGATGGCGGTCCCTGCGGCGCCGGCAGGTGGTGAGCGAGATCGTCTTCGACGCGTCCGGACCCGCCCCGCTGCACATCGCGCAGCACTTCCTCACGGGTCTCCTGCGCGGGGCCATCGCCGGGGAGCCCCTCGTGAAGACGGCGGTGGACAGCCGCCTGGACACGATCGAGCAGGACCGTTCCGGCATCACCGCGCACACCCGTGGCCCGAGGGGCACCTGGTGGCGCGGCAGTTACCTGGTCGGCTGCGACGGCCCCCGCTCGACCGTGCGCAAACTCCAGGACATCCGCTTCCCGGGCCGGACGGCGGTGGAACGGCACGCGGTCGCGGCGCTGCGCGTGGAACTTCCGTGGGAGGGCCAGGCGTTGCTCCATCGGATGCCGCCGTGGCGGTCGTCCGGGCCCTCGGCCGGGGAGGTGACCGCCCGCCCCCTCCCGGACGGCGCCTGGCGCCTGGACTGGCTGCTGCCGCCGGGCAAGGACCTGGTCACGCCCGAGGACCTGCTGACCCTGATCCGCGAGACCCTCACGGGCTGGTCGGACGGGCCCACACCGACGTACGACCTGCTCGACACCGGTGTCCACACGGTGCACCACCGCCTCGCCCGCCGGTGGCGCGCCGGCCGGGTCTTCCTCGCCGGGGACGCGGCCCACCTGCTCGGCGCGCTCGGCACCCAGGGGCTCGACGAGGGGCTCAGGGACGCCGAGAACCTGGCCTGGAAGCTGGCCGCGGCCTGGCACCACGGCCCGCACGAGACCCTGCTGGACAGCTACCAGACCGAGCGGCGCGCGGTGGTCGCCGCCCGGCTGCGCGCCGCCGACCAGGTGCTGCCGGTGCTGCGCGGCGGGGGCGGGCTGCGCCAGATCCTGCCGGGCGCGGCCCGCAACCACGACACGCTGCTCAGCGACGGTCACCTGGGACGCGGCCCGCTGGGCGCGCCCGGCACGTACGCCGACTCACCGCTCGCGCCCCGGCAGCTGGAGGCGGAGATCGCGGTCGACACCCCGGCCGGCGCACCGGTGACCGACGTCCGGGTCACGGCGGAGGACGGTTCCTTCGTCCAGTTGCGCGACCGGCTCGGCCGCGACGCGCTGCTCGTCGTGCTGATCGCGCCCGGTACGGGTGTCTGGGACCGCAAGCACTGGGTGTCCGCCGGGGTGATGCCCCGGCTCGCGGCGGCCGTGACCGCGTTGCCGCACCCTGCCGAGCTGTTGGTCGCCGAGAGCTACCCGGGCGCGCCGGCCCACAGCGTGCTGCTCGTGCGCCCCGACGGCCACCTGGTCACCGCGCTCAGCGGGGTTCGCCCGGCAGACCTGTACGCGGCGGCCGAGGCCACGCTGGGCGGCGCGGTAGGGGTGGAGCAGGAGCAACCGCGGGAGGAGCAGGCGGCGGCGCGGGCCGGTTCGGGCGCACGCTGACCGTGCGCCGGGGCGTGCGATCAGGCCGTGTCGCCACTCGATTCGACGCACGTCGGTCGTGCGCCGACCGTGCGCGCGGAGACGGCCGGCGCACGCCGGAACGTATCCCTCCGCCCCTCCGTCCACAGGGTGACACTCGGTTGACCGGGCTGCGGCAGCATGCTGTACTCCGGATCGTGACCGACACCTGTGTGCGCCTGTGGCGGAGGGTCCACATGGACCTCGTCCGCTACGCGGGCTGCGTGTGTCGCCCGTCCTGCTGAATTCGCATCCCTTCCTTTCCGGGCGCCGTCGTGCGCCCGTTTCCGCGAACGCTTTTCAGGACGGTGCACGTGTCTGTCCCCTCTCCTTCCCTGTCCTCGTCCGCGTCCCCGGCCGCCGGATCGGCGCCCACCCAGGCGGACCTCCTCGACTTCGTCCGGCGTACGGCGGCCGACGCCGAGCTGATCGCCTCCCTGCCACTCGACCCGGAGGGCCGCACCTGGGTGCGGCTGAAGGGTCCCGGTGGCAGCGAGGCCTGGCTGATCGGCTGGCCGCCCGGTGCCGGTACCGGCTGGCACGACCACGCCGACTCGGTCGGCGCCTTCCTGACCGCCTCGGGGGAACTCACGGAGTACTCCCTCGCCGCCCGGCTGCCCACCGACGGCTGGAAGACCCTGGAACTCACCGAGGGCGTGGACCGGGTACGCCGGCTGCCCGCCGGACAGAGCCGCGCCTTCGGCCGCCACCATGTGCACGAGGTGCTCAACGAGTCCCGTGAGCGACACGCGATCTCGGTGCACGCCTACTACCCGCCGTTGCCGCAGATCCGCCGTTACAGTCGCACGGGCCAGGTACTGCGCCTGGAGCAGGTCGAACGCCCGGAGGACTGGCAGTGAGCGGCACCAGCGAGCGGCATGTGGTGCCCCGTGGGACCGCTGTGCCGACGAGCGCGCCCGGGGCGCGGCCGCTCGGCATCGACGAGTTGCTGGAGCGGGTGCGGGCGGGCTACCAGCGCATCGAGGCACGCCAGGCGCACGAGGCGGCGCGGTCCGGTGAGGCGTTGCTGGTCGACATCCGGTACGCCGCCCTGCGCGAGCGGGACGGGCTCATCCCCGGCGCCGTCGTGGTCGAGCGCAACGAACTCGAGTGGCGCCTCGACCCCCAGGGCAGTCACCGCCTCCCCGAGGCCACCGGGCACGACCTGCGCGTCGTGGTGATCTGCAACGAGGGTTACGCCTCCAGCCTCGCCGCCGCCTCCCTCCACCAACTGGGCCTGCACCGGGCGACGGACCTGGTGGGCGGCTTCCAGGCATGGCGCGCCCAGGGGCTGCCGGTGGAGCCGGCGACGGCCTGAGCCCGTCGGCTGCGAAAAGCGGTGAACCCCGGGACCCGCCCCGGGGTTCACCGCGGCGCGGACGCGCCCACCGACGGTACCGGTGCTACTCCTTCGCCGTGGCGACCGTCACCGCCCGCACCCGGAGCGCCGCGCGCCCGGGCACGGCACTGGCCACGAGGGCCAGGAGGCCGGCGACCGCGACCACGCCCACGTAGAGCAGCGGGGTGACCGCCGGTGCGACCCGGCCCGTCATGCCGACGCTGAACGCGGTGAGCACGGCCAGCGCGATACCGGTGCCGACCGAGGTGGCGAGGAACAGGACGGCCAGCGCCTCGGTGCGCAGCATGCGCAGCACCTGACGGCGGGTCGCACCGGCCAGGCGGAGCAGCGCGAACTCCCGGACACGCTCGGCGACCGACATGGCCAGCGTGTTGACGACGGCAATGGCGGTGAAGGCCAGGACGAGTCCCATGGCGAGGTAGTTGACCTCGGCGTTCTTCTGCTGCCGGTCGGACTGAAGGGCGTCGGCGTCGGACGGCGAAAGAATCCGCAGTCCCGGGAACTCACGGAGCGTAGTCGCGAGTTGTGTCTGTGTACGGGTCGTGCCGACGAGGACGGAGGAGGCGAGCGGGTTGTCGACGTGGTGGGCCACGAGGTCGTGGGCGAAGGTGAGGTCGCCGAAGCCGAGACCCCGGGCGTAGACGGCGGCGACGGTGAGCGTGGCGGGCGTGCCGTCGCCGAGCGTGAGTTCGAGGGTGCTTCCCGGCCTCAGATGCTGCTGGTCGGCGGCCACTTCGCTGACGGCGACCGTGCCGGGGCCGAGCCGGTCGAGGGAGCCTGCGGTGACCTCCGGGTCCCAGGTGCGAGTGAGGCCGGCGGGGGTGACGCCCTGTGCGGGGTACTTGTCGAGGCCGACGCGGACGGTCGTGCGGACCACCTCGGTGACGGTGTCGTGCTGTGCGCGCAGCCGTTCGGCGGCCTCGCCGGGGACGCCCGGTCCCTGGGCGGCGACCACCCAGTCGGCCCTGACACCTTCGTGTACCTGGGTGCGGGCGGCGTTCCCGAGGGTGTCCTGGACGAACAGGACGGTGCAGGTCATGCCGACGAGCAGAGTGAGGGGGGTGACGACGGAGGCCATGCGGGCGGCGTTGCCGCGCAGGTTGGCGGTGGCGAGCCGGCCGCCGTGACCGGTGAGCCGGAGCGGGCCGGCGAGCAGCAGCACGGCGGCCCGGACCAGGAGGGGACCGAGCAGGGCGACGGAGGTGGACAGGACGACGACAGCGAGGAAGGTCACGGGGGTCGAGGCGGGCTCGGTGCGCAGGAAGGTGAGCACGACGACGAGGACGACTCCGCCGGCGAGCAGCAGGAGCCCGGCGGCGATGCGGCCCCAGGCGGGCCGGGTGCGCTCGGTCCTCGCTTCGGCCAGGGCCTCGGCCGGGCGGATCCGGGCGACCCTGCGTGAGGCGATGCGGGCCGCCGCCCAGGCGCCCAGCAGGGTGGCGGCGAGAGCGACCAGCGGCGGGAAGACACTGACGGTGTGTTCGAGCGTGTCGGGTACGGCGCCGAGGGCGACGAACCGGGAGTGCAGCCAGCCGCCCAGCGGCAACCCGAGCAGTGCGCCGGCGGTGCCCGCTGCGGCACCGACGATCAGCGCCTCCCGGCCGAGCAGACTGCGGATCTGTCCGGAGGTGGCGGCGATGGCCCGGAGCAGGGCGAGTTCGCGGTGGCGCTGTTGGACGGTGAGCGCGAAGGTGCCGACGACCACCAGCACCGCCACCAGCAGTGAGGTGCCGCCCATGGCGCCGCCCATGCTGACCAGCCGGGTGCGGGCGGCGGCCGCCTCCAGGAATTCGACGGGTCCGCGTGCGTCGCCGCTGCTGATCTGCGCCGTCGTGCCGTGCAGCGCTCGCTCCACCGCCCGGCGCACCCGCTCGGGGTCCGCCCCCTTGGCCGGCAGCACACCGAACGCGGTGACCTTGCCCGTGTGTCCGGCCAGTCGGCGGGCTTCGGCGGTGGAGAAGAACAGGGGCGTCTGGTGGCGTACAGCGGTGGCCGGGGTGGCGATACCGGTGATCCGGTAGCCGCGCGGGGCTTGCGTGGACTGCACGGTGAGCCGGTCGCCGGGACGCAGCCGGGCCCGCGCGGCGAGGTCACCGTCGATCACGAGGTCGTCCGCGGCGGTGGGGGCGCGGCCGGCGGTCAGCCGGTAGGGGGTGAGCGCGGCGGAGTCCCAGGCATGGCCGTAGGCGGTACGGCCGCCGGTGCCGGACGGGGTGAACGGCTGGGCAGGGAAGGTGAGTTCGGGGATCACCCGGGCCACGCCGGGGGTGTGGGCGAGCGTGCCGCGCAGGTCCCCGGCTAGCCAGGCGCGTTCGGCGATGGGTTTCGCCTTGTGCTTGACCTTGGTCTTGCCCTTCTTGTGCTTGACGGTGGTCCGGTGCACGTACTGGTCGGCGGAGACCACGATGGGAGCGGCGGCGTAGCGCTCGGTGCGGATGGTGCCGCGCAGGCCGGTGTCGAGGAGGGTGCCGCACGCGGTGATCAGAGCCGCCGCGCACATCAGGGCGAGGAAGGCGCCGAGAAACCCCGCTTTGCGGGCGCGGACTGTCTGCAGGGCGTAACGCAGCATCATGGGGACGGGGCTCTCTTCTGTTGTACGCGTCGGCTGGGTCGCGCGCTGGGCGCCCCTACAGACTCGCCGGTGCGGGGCGGGAGAGCACTGCGGTGCCCCGGTGTCCTGCGAGGGGGGTCAACCCGCCCGTCCGCCACGGGGGTTAACCCCACCCGCGCACCGGTCCGCACCGGCCGCCCCGAGCGGACCGTGCCGGAAGGACGCGTAGGAGAACCCCGTCAGAAGTCCCCGTCCCCCAGGAACTCCGTGTCCTCGCCCTCCTCTTCCAAGGCCTGGCGGACGACGCGGAGCGCCATGCCCTCGGAGTAACCCTTGCGGGCGAGCATGCCGGCGAGCCGGCGGATGCGCTTGTCGCGGTCGAGCCCGCGGGTGGCGCGCAGCTTGCGGGCGACGAGTTCGCGGGCGGTCGCCTCTTCCTGCTCGGGGTCGAGCTGGGCGACGGCGTCGTCGATCAGCGCCGAGTCGACCCCCTTGGTGCGCAGTTCCCGGGCGAGGGCGCGGCGGGCGAGTCCCCGGCCGTGGTGCCGCGACTCCACCCAGGCGTCCGCGAAGGCGCCGTCGTCGATGAGCCCGACCTCTTGGAACCGCTCCAGAACCTCGTCGGCGACGTCCTCGGGGATCTCCCGCTTGCGCAGGGCGTCCGCGAGCTGTTTGCGGGTGCGCGGGGTCCCGGTGAGCAGGCGCAGGCAGATCGCCCGGGCCCGCTCAGCCGGGTCCCCTGAAGACTCCCCCTGCTCGTCCCTCGCCGAGGAAGGGGCGCCTCCGTCCTCACCGGGCGCGTCCCCGAACCCGCGCCGCCGCCGGCCGCCCCGGCCACCGCTCCGGGCGCCACCGGGCCCCCCGGAGCCACGGCCACCGAGCGAACCGCCCCCGTACGGCTCACCGCTCGCGTTGCCGTCACGCCCGTACCCGTCGTCCCGGTGTCCGTCGTCCCCGTCCGGGGCGGAGTCCGGGTAGCCCCCGGTGCCCCTCCCCCGTGGGGCACCGGGGGTGGCGTACTCGTACTCGGCCCAGTCGGTTCGTCGTGTCACGGGTCAGCTCTTGGCAGCGGCGGCCTTGGGCTTGGTGGCCTTGGCGGCTGCCGGGGCGGGTGCCGTCTTGGCGTCGTCGGCCGCCGCGGGGGTGACCGCAGCGTCGGTGCCCGGCTCGGCGGCGGGCTCCTCCGGCCGGACTCCCACGCCCAGCTTCTCCTTGATCTTCTTCTCGATCTCGTTGGCCAGGTCGGGGTTGTCCTTGAGGAAGTTGCGCGCGTTCTCCTTGCCCTGGCCGAGCTGGTCGCCCTCGTACGTGTACCAGGCGCCGGCCTTGCGGACGAAGCCGTGCTCCACGCCCATGTCGATCAGGCCGCCCTCGCGGCTGATGCCCTGACCGTAGAGGATGTCGAACTCGGCCTGCTTGAAGGGCGGCGCGACCTTGTTCTTGACGACCTTGCAGCGGGTCCGGTTGCCGACCGCCTCGGTGCCGTCCTTCAGGGTCTCGATGCGGCGGATGTCGATGCGCACAGAAGCGTAGAACTTCAGCGCGCGGCCACCGGTCGTGGTCTCCGGGGAGCCGAACATCACGCCGATCTTCTCGCGGAGCTGGTTGATGAAGATCGCGGTGGTCTTGGACTGGTTGAGCGCGCTGGTGATCTTCCGCAGTGCCTGGCTCATCAGACGGGCCTGCAGACCGACGTGGCTGTCGCCCATCTCGCCCTCGATCTCCGCGCGCGGGACGAGCGCGGCGACGGAGTCGATGACGATCAGGTCGAGGGCACCGGAGCGGACCAGCATGTCCACGATCTCCAGGGCCTGCTCGCCGTTGTCGGGCTGGGAGAGGATCAGGTTGTCGATGTCGACGCCGAGCTTGCGCGCGTACTCGGGGTCGAGGGCGTGCTCGGCGTCCACGAAGGCGACCTGGCCGCCGGCCTTCTGGGCGTTGGCCACGGCGTGCAAGGTCAGCGTGGTCTTACCGGAGGACTCCGGTCCGTAGATCTCCACGACACGGCCGCGCGGCAGGCCACCGACGCCGAGGGCGACGTCGAGCGCGGTCGACCCGGTCGGGATGACCTCGATGGGCTCCTTCGACCGCTCGCCCATGCGCATGACCGCGCCCTTGCCGAATTGCCGTTCAATCTGCGCGAGCGCGGCGTCGAGCGCCTTCTCGCGGTCGGTTCCTGCCATGGGTTCCACCCGGTTTGCTTGAGTCGATCGCTTCACGTCAAAGACGCTAACGCCTGCCACTGACAATGCGCCCCGACGCAGGCCCAGCCTGTGGATAACCGAGGGACATCACCCGCGAATCGGGACGAAATCCCCAACCGAAAGCCTCGCCTGAGCCTCCATGAGAATGGATGTTCGATTTTTGTGTCAAGCGCACCACGCGGCACACGGCCGCCCCGCAGGGGACCTACGGCCGCTGCTGTCCGCCGGGGCGGCGGCCGGCCCAGAGGCGTCGTGCGCGCATGAACATCCCGGGACCACCCGCGCCCCGGCCGCGGTGCCCGTGCACCCGGGGGTCGTCCGTCACGGCGTACCGCTTCACGTACGCCCCCAGGAACGCCTGCAGGGTGGCCACCGCCGGGATGGCGATCAGCGCGCCGACCGCGCCCAGCAGCGCGGTGCCCGCGACCACCGAGCCGAAGGCGACCGCCGGGTGGATGTCGACCGTCTTGGAGGTCAGCTTGGGCTGGAGCATGTAGTTCTCGAACTGCTGGTAGATCACGACGAAGACCAGCACCCACACCGCGTACCAGGGGTTCACGGTGAACGCGATCAGCATCGGCAGCGCGCCCGCGAGGTACGTGCCGATGGTCGGGATGAACTGCGAGACCAGGCCCACCCAGACACCGAGAACCGGCGCGTACGGCACACCGAGGGCCTCAAGCAGGATGTAGTGCGCGATCCCGGAGATGAGCGCCATGAGGCCGCGTGAGTACAGATAGCCGCCCGTCTTGTCGACGGCTATCTCCCAGGCGCGCAGCACCTCGGCCTGGCGCGCGGGCGGCAGCACGGAGCACAGGGCGCGGCGCAGCCGGGGGCCGTCGGCGGCGAAGTAGAACGAGAACAGCGCGATCGTCAGCAGCTGGAAGAGCCCGCCGAGTACCTGGGCGGACACGTCGAGGACGCCGGTCGCGCTGTTCTGCACGTACTTGCGCAGCCAGTCGGAGTGGAGCAGGCCCTTCTGGATGTCGACCCGTCTGAGCTCCGTGTGGAAGGTGTGGTTGATCCAGTTGATCAGCGAGTCGAGGTAGCCCGGGAAACCCTCGACCATCTTGATGATCTGGCCGGCCAGCATCGACCCGAGCAGCGTGACGAACCCGGCGGCCGCGACGGTCAGGCCGAGGAAGACCAGGAAGGTGGCGAGGCCCCTGCGCATGCCACGGGCCGACATCCGGCTCACCGCGGGCTCGACCGCCAGGGCCAGGAAGAACGCGATCAAGATGTTGATCAGGAGCCCGGTCAGCTGGTGGAAGGCCCAGCTGCCCAGCTGGAACGCGGCGATCAGGGCGAGCGCGAGCACCATGGCGCGTGGCAGCCAGCGCGGCATCCGGCCGTCCGGAGTGGCGGCGCCGGAGGCCGGGGACCGGCCGGGCGGGGTCGCCGCGGCCGGTGCTGCCTGCCGGGGGGACGGCTCGCCGTCCTCGGCGGTGGGTGCCAGGGGGTGCTCGTCAGTCGGTGCCACTCGCCCAGTCTCGCCCACGCCACCGACATCCGGACCCCGCCGGCGATCTTCGTGACAGATCAGTGCCGTATCGTCGACTCCTTCTGCGGCAAGCCCGGCATTTCGGTCGCCCGGTCAGCGCTTCTCGCCCGGCACGTTCATGACCGTGCAGACCACGCGCCACACGTCCTTGGCCGCCCATCCGGCGTCCAGCGCCTCGTTCACCGTGCGTCCGCCCAGCTCCGACATGACGTGATCGCGCGCGAAGGTGTCGGCGTACCCCGGACCGAAGTGTTCCGCCATCCGCTGCCAGAAGACCGTCAACCGCATGACTCCAGTATCCCGCCCCTGGGGGTGGGCCCTGCCCGGGAGCACCTGCCGAGACCGCTTTCCGCCCTACGGTCTGACGCATGGCCGAAACAGGAGCTCCCCCACTCCCCTCCACGCCCCCGGCGCGTTCCCCGCTCTTCCGCGCCGAACAGTTCGTGTGGCTCACCGCGCGCGTGCTGGAGCAGCATCTCTTCGCGTACCACTTCCTGCACGGCAGCCCGGAGGCGGTGGAAGCGGCACTGGACGCCTACCGCAACGACGACGGCGGGTACGGGCACGCCCTGGAGCCCGATCTGCGCGGACCTGTCAGCCAGCCCCTGCACGCCGCGCACGCCCTGCGCGTGCTGGACGCCGTCGGGCGCTGCGGCGGGCAGCGCGTGGAGCGGGTGTGCCGCTATCTGACGTCCGTCTCGGCCCCGGACGGCGCCCTGCCGGTGATCCACCCCAGCCAGCGCGGGTATCCGACGGCACCGTTCGTCCCGGTCGTGGACGACCCTCCCAGCGAGCTGCTGGCCACCGGGCCGGTGGTCGGGCTGCTGCACCGCAACGAGGTGTGGCACGCCTGGCTGTTCCGGGCCACCGACTTCTGCTGGCAGGCGGTGGAGTCCCTGGAGAGGTCCCACCCCTACGAGGTGCAGGCCGCCGTCACCTTCCTGGACTCCGCTCCCGACCGCCCGCGCGCGGAGGCCGCCGCCGACCGGCTGGGCCGCCTGGTGCGCGAGCAGCGGCTCGCCGCGCTGGACCCGGACCGTCTCGACGCGTTCCCGGTCGCTCCCGGCTACGCCCCGGGCGAGCACCACTTCCCGCACGACTTCGCCCGGAGCCCGGACTCGCTCGCGCGCGCGTGGTTCACGGACGACGAGATCACGCGCTCGCTCGACCACCTGGCCGCAGGGCAGCAGGAGGACGGTGGATGGCCGGTCCGGTGGCGCCGGTGGGCCCCCGCCCCGGCGCTGGAGGCCCGCCCGCTGGTGACGATCGAGGCGCTGCGCACCCTGAGGGCCTACGGCCGCTTCGTGGGCTGAGCCGCCCCCGCGCGCGAGGTCGGCCCATCCCGTCGGCGGGTCTCACCCGCCGACGGCCCGCACGCCCGCCGTCACCACCACGGCCGCCGCCACGACCAGCAGGAACGGCGCGCGCAGCACCAGCGCCACGGCCGCCGCACCGAGCCCTGCGGCCCGCGCGTCCAGCACCAGCGCGTGCCCGTCGGCGAACGTCTGCTGGGCGGTGAGCGCGGCCAGGAGGGCGACCGGCAGCAGGGCGGCCAGCCGGCGCACGTACGGCCGCTCGACGGTGTGCGCCGGCACGAGCAGGCCGGCGAGCTTGACGGCGTAACAGCCGAGTGCGGTCACGCCGATCGCGATCCAGGTGTTCACCGGTCCTCCTCCGAGCCCGCCTGTTCCTCCTGCCGGGTACCGTCCCTGCGCCGCCCCTCCACGAAGAGAGCGAGCGGGGCCGCCAGGGCCGCCACCAGGACCGGCACGCCGACCGGCAGCACGGGCAGCAGGCCGAGGCCCAGCAGGACGGCGAGGGCCGCCACCGCACGCTCGGTGACCGTCTTCAGCATGGGCGCGAGGAGCGCCAGGAACACCGCGGGTCCCGCCGCGTCGAGGCCCCACGCGCGCGTGTCGCCGATCGCCCGGGCGCCCAGCGCGCCGAGCAGCGTGGTGAGGTTCCACAACAGGTAGAGGCTGAGGCCGGTGACGGTGAAGCCGAGGCGCGCGGGCCGCCGGGTCGGCTGCGCCAGGGTCACCGCCGTGGTCTCGTCGATCACCCACTGGGCGGCGAACGGCCGTAGCGCGCGCGGGAGGGCGAGCAGCTGCGACAGCCGCAGCCCGTAGAAGGCGTTGCGTACGCCCAGGAAGAAGGCGCCGGCGGCGGCCGTGAACGGGTTGCCGCCGGCGGCGAGCGCCCCGACCAGCGCGAACTGGGAGGCGCCGGTGAACACCAGAAGGCTGAGCGCGCAGGTCTGGAGGAGTCCGAGTCCGCTGCCGGCCGAGGTCACCCCGAAGGCGAATCCGGACAGGCCCACGGCGACACCGACTCCCAGAGCGTCCCGTACGACGGCCGAGTCCGGCTTGTCCGCTCCTTCGGCGGTCTGGTCCATGAGAGCTATGTGCTGTGCCACGTTCCGGACGGTACGGGCGGCTCTCAGCCCTCGTCTTGTACGTTCTTGCGCTCGCCCGCGCCGGTGCGCTCGCGCTGGTACGCCCCTGGGGGCACCCCGACGATCCGGGCGAAGTGCCGGTTGAGGTGGGGCTGGTCGGTGAAGCCGACGGCGACGGCCGCCTCGGCCGGGGCCGTTCCCGCGTCCAGCAGCAACCGGGCGCGGCGCACGCGGGCGTCCGTCAGCCAGGTGTGCGGCGGCATGCCGTAGGCGTCGCGGAACGCCCGCAGCAGGGCGAACGGGCTGGTGCCGAGGTCCGAGGCCAGCCGTTGCAGGGTCGGCGGCTCGGCCATCCGTTCCTCCAGCACCGCACGCGCGCGTACCGCGATGCTCGCGCCGGCCGTCCGGCTCCGCCGCTGGGGCAGCGGGCCGCCGTTCAGCCGCAGCAGCCTGGTCACGGCGACCCGCAGGAGCGTGTCGGCGGCCAGCGCGTTGCCCTCGTCGGCGGCGCGCAGCACCTGGTGGACCAGACGGACGGTGTAGGGGTCGTCCAGGACCGGGCTGACGAAACCCGGTGTGCCGCGCAGGGTGGTGGTCTCGGCGGCGATCGCGGCGACCACGTCGGGCGACGGGTAGAGCGCGCCGTACCGCCAGCCCTCGGGTACTCCGGCCCGGCCCGTGTGCGGGGTGTCCGGATTGACCAGGGCGAGCGCTCCCGCGCCGGCGGAGACGTCGGAGCCGCGGTGGTGGAAGACCTCGACGCCGTCGGCGATGGCCGCGATCACGAAGTTCTCGTGGGTGTGCCGGGTGAAGGTCTTGCGTATGTACCGGGCCCGCAGCAGGTCGACACCGGGTAGCTCCGCGTACTGCCAGTGCCGCGCCCGTTCCCCTGAACCCGCCATACGCCCATTGTCCGCTGTGACCGAACCAGGCCGGCACCGCATCTCCGATTCCGGCACCCCTACCGGCGGACACCCCCGCCACCACCGTGTTTCCGCGCCCGGCACCGCACCGGACGGACGCTCCCGCCGCCGCATCCGCCCCGGACCGCACCGGACGGACACCCGGCCCCAGGCTCATCGGCCCCCGGCGACTCGCACCCCGCACTGCCACCAGGCCCGGGCCCGCGTCGGCCGGTGTCGCCGCGGAGCCTCCCCGTCCGCGCAGGTCGGCCTCCGTGTTTGTGCAGGTCACGGCGATTGTCAGTGGGCGGGTGCAGGATGGACGCATGGTCAGCTCCGCACACCGAGCCCTCGACGGCTTCTCCCCCGCGACCCGCGGCTGGTTCACGGGGGCGTTCTCCGCGCCCACCGCGGCCCAGGCGGGCGCGTGGAATGCCATCGGGGCGGGCTCGGACGTGCTGGTCGTCGCACCGACCGGCTCGGGCAAGACGCTGGCCGCGTTCCTCGCCGCCCTGGACCAGCTGGCGTCGACCCCACCCCCGGCCGACCCGAGGAAGCGCTGCCGGGTGCTGTACGTGTCGCCGCTGAAAGCCCTGGCGGTCGACGTCGAGCGCAATCTGCGCAGCCCGCTGACCGGTATCCGCCAGGAGTCGGTCCGCCTGGGCCTGCCCGAGCCGGAGGTCAGGGTCGGCATCCGCTCCGGCGACACCCCGGCGGCCGAGCGCCGTGCCCTGTCCACCCGGCCGCCGGACATCCTGATCACCACCCCCGAATCGCTGTTCCTGATGCTGACGTCGGCCACGCGCGACGCGCTCACGGGCGTGGAGACGGTGATCCTGGACGAGGTCCACGCGGTCGCGGGCACCAAGCGCGGCGCGCATCTCGCGCTCTCCCTGGAGCGGCTGGACGAGCTGCTGCCGAAGCCCGCCCGCCGGATCGGCCTGTCGGCGACCGTGCGCCCGGTGGACGAGGTGGCCCGGTACCTGTCCCCGCGCCGCAAGGTGGAGATCGTCCAGCCGGAGTCCGGCAAGGAGTTCGACCTCTCCGTCGTCGTCCCGGTCGAGGACATGGGCGAGCTGGGCGGCTCCCCGGCCGCCGACGCCGCCGAGGGCGGGGAGCGGCCGTCGATCTGGCCGCACGTTGAGGAGCGGATCGCCGACCTGGTCCAGGCCCACCGGTCCACGATCGTCTTCGCCAACTCCCGCCGCCTCGCGGAGCGGCTGTGCAACCGGCTCAACGAGATCGCGTACGAGCGGGCGACCGGCGAGACCCTGGAGGAGCACCACTCCCCGGCCCAGCTGATGGGCGGCTCGGGCGCCGCCCAGGGCGCGCCCCCGGTGATCGCCCGCGCGCACCACGGCTCGGTCTCCAAGGAGCAGCGCGCCCTGGTGGAGGAGGACCTGAAGGCGGGCCGGCTGCCCGCGGTGGTCGCCACCTCCAGCCTCGAACTCGGCATCGACATGGGTGCCGTGGACCTCGTCGTCCAGGTCGAGTCCCCGCCCTCGGTGGCCTCGGGCCTGCAGCGGGTGGGCCGCGCGGGGCACCAGGTCGGCGCCGTCTCCACCGGCGTCGTCTTCCCCAAGTACCGCGGTGACCTCGTCCAGGCGGCCGTGGTCACCGAGCGGATGCGTACCGGCTCCATCGAGTCCCTGAAGGTGCCCGCGAACCCGCTGGACGTGCTCGCGCAGCAGCTGGTCGCCATGACGGCGCTGGACACCTGGCAGTTCGACGACCTGCTCGCCGTGGTCCGCCGCGCGGCCCCGTTCGCGTCGCTGCCCGAGTCGGCGTTCACGGCGGTCCTCGACATGCTCGCGGGCCGCTACCCGTCGGACGCGTTCGCGGAGCTGCGCCCGCGCGTGGTGTGGGACCGCGTGACCGGCGAGATCACCGGCCGCCCGGGCGCCCAGCGCCTCGCCGTCACCTCCGGCGGCACGATCCCGGACCGCGGTCTGTTCGGCGTCTTCCTCGCCGGTTCCGACCCGAAGAAGGGCGGCGGCCGGGTCGGCGAGCTGGACGAGGAGATGGTCTACGAGTCCCGCGTCGGCGATGTCTTCACATTGGGCACGAGTTCCTGGCGGATCGAGGACATCACGCGCGACCGCGTCCTGGTCTCGCCGGCGCCGGGCGTGCCCGGCCGGCTGCCCTTCTGGAAGGGCGACCAGCTGGGCCGCCCGCTGGAGCTGGGCCGCGCGGTGGGCGCGTTCCTGCGCGAGGTCGGCTCGTTGTCCCGGGACGACGCGCGGCTGCGGCTGCTGGCGGCGGGCCTGGACGCGTGGGCGGCGGACAACGTGCTGTCGTACCTGGACGAGCAGCGCGAGGCCTGCGGCCACGTCCCGGACGACCGCACGATCGTCGTGGAGCGGTTCCGGGACGAGCTGGGCGACTGGCGGGTGGTCGTCCACTCTCCCTTCGGCGCCCAGGTCCACGCCCCCTGGGCCCTCGCCCTCGGCGCCCGCCTGTCCGAGCGGTACGGGATGGACGCGCAGGTCATGCACGCCGACGACGGCATCGTGCTGCGCCTGCCCGACGCCGACCTGATGGGCCTGGACCTGCTCGACCAGGAGCCGGTGAAGGCCGGCACCGAGTACGACAGCGAGCAGGCTCCGGTCGGCGCGGCCGACGTCGTCTTCGACAAGGGCGAGGTCGACCAGATCGTCACCGACCAGGTCGGCGGCTCGGCGTTGTTCGCCTCCCGGTTCCGCGAGTGCGCCGCCCGCGCGCTGCTGCTGCCGCGCCGCAACCCCGGCAAGCGCACCCCGCTGTGGCAGCAGCGCCAGCGGGCGGCCCAGCTGCTCCAGGTGGCGAGCGAGTTCGGCTCGTTCCCGATCGTCCTGGAGGCGGTCCGCGAATGCCTCCAGGACGTCTTCGACGTCCCCGGGCTGGTCGAGCTGATGGGCGACATCGAGTCCCGCAAGGTCCGTCTGGTCGAGGTCACCACTCCGCAGCCGTCCCCGTTCGCCCGCTCCCTGCTCTTCGGCTACGTCGCCCAGTTCCTGTACGAGGGCGACTCCCCGCTGGCCGAGCGGCGCGCCGCCGCGCTGTCCCTGGACTCGCGGCTGCTGGCCGAGCTGCTGGGCCAGGCGGAGCTGCGCGAACTGCTCGACGCCGAGGTGCTGACCGAGCTGGAGCGCGAGCTGCAGTGGCTCACCGAGGACCGGCGGGTCAAGGACGTGGAGGGCGTCGCCGATGTGCTGCGGCTGCTCGGCCCGCTGACCGACGCCGAGCTGGTCGCGCGGGGCGCGGACCCCCACTGGGCGAGGGAGCTGGCCGGGGCCCGGCGGGCGATCAAGGTGCGGATCGCGGGGACCGACCACTGGGCGGCCGTCGAGGACGCGGGCCGGCTGCGCGACGCGCTCGGCACGGCGCTGCCGGTCGGGGTGCCCGAGGCGTTCACCGAGCCGGTCAAGGACCCGCTGGGCGACCTCCTGGCGCGGTACGCCCGTACTCACGGCCCGTTCACCTCGGCCACCGCGGCGGCCCGCTTCGGCCTGGGCGTGGCGGTCACCGAGGGCGCCCTGCAGCGGCTGGCCGCGGCCGGCCGGGTCGTACAGGGCGAGTTCCACCCGGCGGGCATCGGCCAGGAGTGGTGCGACGCGGCCGTACTGCGCCGGCTGCGCCGCCGTTCCCTGGCGGCCCTGCGGCACGAGCTGGAGCCGGTGCCGCCCGCCGCGCTCGCCCAGTTCCTGCCGCAGTGGCAGCACATCGGCAAGGGTCATGGGCTGCGGGGGATCGACGGGCTGGTGCGCGCGATCGAGCAGTTGCAGGGCGCGTCCGTGCCGGCCTCCGCGTTGGAGAAGCTGGTGCTGCCCTCCCGCGTCGCCGGCTACACGCCCTCCCTGCTCGACGAGCTGACCGCCGCCGGCGAGGTGGTGTGGGCCGGCGCGGGCGCCCTGCCCGGCAAGGACGGCTGGGTCTCCCTCTACCTGGCGGACGCGGCACCGCTGCTGCTGCCGGCACCACACCCACTGGAGCTGACCGCGCTCCACCAGTCCGTCCTCGACACCCTCTCCGGGGGCTACGGCCTGTTCTTCCGGCAGATCGCCGACCAGGTCCGGGCGACCACGCACCCCGAGGTCACGGATCCCCAACTGGCGGACGCTCTGTGGGACCTGGCCTGGTCCGGCCGGCTCACCAACGACACGCTGGCGCCGATGCGCGCCCTTCTGGGCTCGGGTCGTACGGCGGGCTCGACCGCGCACCGCGCCAAGCGTGCCGTCCCGCGCGGTCGCTACGGCTCCCTCACCGCGGCCGCACGCACCGCCTCCCGCACCGGCCCGCCGACCGTGGCCGGCCGCTGGTCCCTGCTGCCCGCGGCCGAGCCCGACGCCACCGTGCGCGCGCACGCCCTGGCCCGCACTCTCCTGGACCGGCACGGCGTGGTCACCCGCGGCGCGGTCGCAGCCGAGGGTGTCGAGGGCGGCTTCTCCGCGGTGTACCGGGTGCTGTCGGTCTTCGAGGAGAGCGGTCAGGCCCGGCGCGGTTACGTGGTCGAGGGGCTGGGCGCGGCGCAGTTCGCCATGGACGGCGCCGTGGACCGCCTCCGCGCGGTGGCTAACGCCCGCGAGCGGGCCGAGGGCCTGCCCGCACCGGCCGGCCGGAACGGCTTCGGCGCACCGGGCGCCGCGAACGGTTTCACCGAGCCGGCCTTCCCGAACCCGTTCGACGACACGGACGGTACTCCGCACGGCCACGCCTCCCCCGGCGCCTTCGACGCGGCCGACGCCGGTTTCGCCCACCCCGGCCTGGACGGCGACTTCACCTGGCCGCCGGAGGACCACTCCCCCACCCAGGACGGCCACGCCTCCCCCCGCGAGCTAGCCGACCCGTTCGCCTCCCCCGGCTACGGCGGCCCCCGCGGCGGCGGCTCCACCCGCCAAGGCTCGTCGGCCTCCTACGGCTCGTCCGCCCCCTACGGCCCGGCGGCCTCCTACGGAACGGCCCCGCACCGCGGCTACGGCAACGGCCGCACGGGCGCCCTCGCCTCCGACCCCCGCGCCGTGGTCCTCGCCGCGGCCGACCCCGCGAACGCCTACGGCTCCGCGCTGCCCTGGCCCGAGCCGCCGACCGGAGCCGGGCACAAGCCGGGCCGCAAGGCCGGTTCGCTCGTCGTCCTGGTGGAGGGTGAGCTGACGCTGTACATGGAGCGCGGCGGCAAGACCCTGCTGGCCTGGCCCGCCGCACCGGACGACCCCCGCCTGCGTACGGCAGCCGAGGCGCTGGCCGCGGCGGCCCGCGCGGGCTCGCTCGGCACGGTCACGGTCGAGCGGATCAACGGCACCCAGGCCCTGACCTCCCCCATAGGCACCCTCCTGGAGGCAGCGGGCTTCGTGGCAACACCACGCGGCCTCCGACTGAGAGCATGACCGGCACCGCCACCACCACCCGGTCACCCACCTCGGCCCCCGGGTCCGGCACACCGACCGCCGGCTGCCCCACCGGACGCCGCGCCCACCGCCCGGCACACCCAACCCTGCCGCGCCAGACAGGGCGTCCACCGCCCGCCACGACCAACCCTGCCTCACCCGCCCCGGCACACCGACCCCCGCCCGCGCCACCACCCCCATCCCACCCGACACCGCATCCACCGCCCGGGCAGCCCCCGGATCCGCTGCCCCCTGCCCTACCCCACCGGCCATCCCAACCGCCCCACCCCGCCCGACCCCGTCGTGGCACCCTTGACGCATGCCCGAAGGTGACACGGTCTGGCAGGCCGCGCGGCGGCTGCACGAGGCGCTCGCGGGCAAGCCGCTGACCCGTAGCGACTTCCGCGTGCCGAAGTACGCGACGGTCGACCTCACCGGCCGCAGGGTGCTGAACACGATCCCGCGTGGCAAGCACCTGCTCACCCGGTTCGAGGGCGGCCTGACCCTCCACACCCATCTGCGCATGGAGGGCACGTGGAAGGTGTACGGCGTCGGCGAACGCTGGCGGGGCGGGCCGACGCACCAGATCCGGGCGGTCCTCGGCACCGTCGACCGGACGGCCGTCGGCTACCGCCTGCAGGTCCTGGAGTTGCTGCGCTCCACCGAGGAGGAACGGGTCGTCGGCCACCTGGGCCCCGACCTCCTCGGCCCCGACTGGGACCCCGAGCGTGCCCTGGCCAACATCCTCGCCGACCCCGGCCGCCAGCTCGGCGAGGCCCTGCTGGACCAGCGCAATCTGGCGGGCATCGGCAACATCTACAAGAGCGAACTGTGCTTCCTGCTCGGCGTGACCCCGTGGTTGCCGGCCGGCGCGCTGCCCGCGGACCGCGCCGAGAAGCTGCCCGGTCTGGCCAAGCGGCTCCTGGAGGCGAACCGTGACCGCCCGGTCCGGCAGACCACCGGCCTGCACCGGCACGACCTGTTCGTCTACGGCCGGGCGCCCCGCCCGTGCCTGCGCTGCCACACCCCCGTCCGGGTCGCCGACCAGGGCGACGGCTCCCAGGAGCGCCCGACCTACTGGTGCCCCGCCTGCCAGACGGGCCCCGCTCCGGCACCGGGCTCACCACAGCGCTGGCGGGACAAGTACCCCCGCCGCACCGGCTGACCGCCCGACACCCGCCGCCCGCCGGCTTCCCCACGCTCCAGGCTCCTGGCTCCTCCGCCTAATTGACGACCCGTCAGAAATGCTCGTACCGTCGCCTGCATGGCCCTCAGCGCGTACGACCTCAGCGGACGCACCGCCTTCGTCACCGGAGCCGCCGGCGGGATCGGGCGGGCCTGCGCGGTGCTGCTCGCCGAGGCGGGCGCGACGGTGCACTGCGCCGACCGGGACCCGGACGGCCTGGACGGCACGGCCGCGCTGATCGACGGGCACGGCGGCACGGCCCACGTCCACGTCCTCGACGTCACCGACCGGGCCCGGCTCGGCGAGGCGGTCCGGTCCTGCGAGCGGCTGGACGTGCTGGCGGCGATCGCGGGGATCATGCACAGCAGCCCGGTACTGGAAACCAGGGACGAGGACCTCGACCGGGTGCTGGACGTCAACTTCAAGGGCGTGCTGTACGCCTGCCAGGAGGCGGCCCGTGTGATGCTCGCCCACGGGACCCGCGGCAGCATCGTCACCATGGCCTCGGGCGCGGTCGACACCGGCGGCGCCGGGCTGCTCTGCTACGGCGCGGCCAAGGCGGCCGTGGTGCAGCTGACCAGGACACTGGCCACCGAGGTCGGCCCGCACGGCATCCGGGTCAACGCCGTCGCGCCGGGCTGGATCCGCACCCCCATGACCGACCGCCACGACCGGGAGGCGCAGGCGCACACGGAGGCCGCGATGACCCGCCTGACACCGCTCGGCCGGGTCGGCGAACCGGACGACGTCGCACACGCGGTGCTGTACCTGGCGTCGGACGCGTCGGCCTTCACGACGGGTCAGATACTTCGTCCGAACGGGGGTGCGGCGATGCCCTGGTGACGTCACCGGCCCGCCAGGCGGCCACCCAGCGCCCCGCCGGCACGGCCCCGGTCGCGCGCTCCTCGGGCACACAGTGCACGGGCAGCAGGCTCAGCCCCCACCCGCCGGCGACGACGGCGCCTTCCAGCAGGCCCGAGCCGCCGCCCGCGGCGAGCCGCAGCACGGCCCACCACCACACCGCCCCGAGTCCGAGCGCCACCACCCAGCGCACTATCCGCCCCGCCATGCCCGCCACCACCTCCAGCCGGACGCTAGACCGCCACCCCGACCGCCCGGGAGGCGCATCGAGGGCTCACTGATGCAGCGCCGGGAGGAGAACAGCCCGTCCGGCGTGGGAGGACGAGGCCGGCCGCTTACGCGTTCTCCGCCTGGAACATCCAGTGGTGCTTCTCCAGGTCGGCCGTGATCCCGATGAAGATGTCCTGGGTCACCGCGTCGGGCGCCCCGGTCGCCTGGACCCGCTCCCGCATCCGGGTGATCACCGCGCCCAGCGCGTCCACCATCGCCCCGACCGCGGCCGCGTCCTTGATCCATCCGGCGGGAGTGGTCTCGATGCCGCTGCCGGAGGCCACCGTGGCGGCGCGCCCGTCGGGCGGGATGCCCAGCGCCGAGGCCCGCTCGGCCACCGTGTCCATGTGGGTGCGGGCGGAGTCGACCACCTCGTCCAGCTGGAGGTGGACGGAGCGGAAGCGGGGGCCGACGACGTTCCAGTGGATCTGCTTGGCGACCAGGGCGAGGTCCACCAGGTCGACCAGGGCACCCTGCAGCGCCTCGGACACGGTCTTCAGATCCGCGTCGGCCAACGGGCTCTTCACGACGTACATCCGCTTCCTCCGGTGCTCGGGCGCCGTCACGTCCCTCCACGATGACCGCACCGCACAACCCCGGCAAACCGACGCTCAACGGGTGAAGGGCGACGAAAAGCCCCGGCCGGCTCCCCAGGTCTCCCTGGAGCAGCCGGCCGGGGCTTCACACGTCTCGGGTCGCTAGGCCGTGCACACGAACCTCACGCGGCGACCACGTCCACGGCCTCCGCGGGTGCCTTGATGGTCACCCGTTCCGGTGGCACACCGGTCACCGACACCGAACCCAGCATCGGACGGACCGGCGTGGGCACGGGCTCGGTGGCCCGGGCGGACTGGGCCAGTTCGGCGAGCGCCAGCTCGTCGCTCACTTCCCGCATGAGTTCCGACATCCGTACGTCCAGCGCGTCGCAGATGGCGGCGAGCAGCTCGGAGGAAGCCTCCTTCTGCCCCCGCTCCACCTCGGAGAGATAGCCGAGTGAGACTCGGGCGGACGAGGAGACTTCGCGCAGAGTACGGCCCTGGCGTTGGCGCTGCCGACGCAGCACGTCACCCAGCAGGCGACGGAGCAGAATCATCGGTGGCTCCCTCCTCGGACCGCGTAGCCGCATCCTTCTCGCCCCACCGTACCGCCTTGCGCCGCGGCCGTGCGGGGAGCGATGTCGTGTTCACTCAGGGCTGCAAACATCAAAACCCCCCGTTCCGTTCCGTATCCTGTGCCCGCTCATTCCCAGTCTGTTCGCCCGCAAGCTGCTCCAGGAGCACTGCGAGTACGCTCCGTACACTCTCCATACGAATTTCCGCACGGCCGCCGTTCAACCGCAGAGCCTCGACTTTTCCGCCACCGGCAGAACCCACCCGGTCGGTGAGGGGTCCGTCGACGGCCACGAAGACCGTTCCGACGGGCTGTCCGTCCTGTGGATCGGGGCCGGCGACCCCGGTCGTGGCGATGCCCCAGTCGGTCCCCAGGGCCTTGCGCACACCGGCCGCCATCTGGCCCGCCACCTGCGGATCCACCGCTCCGCGCTGGGCCAGCAGAGTGGCGTCGACGCCCAGCAGCCGGTGCTTCAGCTCGGTGGCGTAGGCAGTGATCGATCCCCGGAACACCCGGGAGGCCCCGGGCACCCCGGTGATCTCCGCCGCTACCAGGCCACCGGTCAGCGACTCGGCGACGGCAAGGGTCTCGCCCCTCACGGTCAGTAGTCGCACCAGTTCGGTGGCCGCGGAACTCACGCTTCCTTCTCCTCCAACGCCGCGGCGCGCTCGGCGATTCCCCGTCGGCGCAGCACAATGGCTTGTCTCACGTAGTCGAGGCCGGTAACGACCGTCAGGACGACCGCCACGGCCATCACCCAGAACCTCAGGGTGGCCAGCCACCCCGTCAGTGCCAGGACGTACATCCCGACGGCCACGCCCTGGGTGAGCGTCTTCAGCTTGCCGCCCCGGCTGGCGGGGATCACGCCGTAGCGAATGACCAGAAAACGCAGCAGCGTGATGCCGAGTTCCCGGCCGAGGATCACGGCCGTCACCCACCACGGCAGATCGCCCAGGGCGGACAGGCAGATCAGCGCCGCACCCATGATCGCCTTGTCGGCGATGGGGTCGGCGATCTTCCCGAAGTCGGTGACGAGGTTGTAGGTGCGCGCCAGATGACCGTCGAACAGGTCGGTGATCATGGCGATGGCGAAGGCGGCCCAGGCCACGGAGCGCCAGGCCGGGTCGTAGCCGCCGCCGGTCAGCATCAGCGCCACGAAGGCGGGCACCAGGAGCAGGCGGAGCATGGTCAGCAGATTGGCGACGTTCCAGACGCTCGCCTGGTTGACGGCCGCGGCCGCGATCTTCCCGCCGCGCGCGGGCCTGCCGCCCTCGGGAGCCGTGGCCGGGCCGGCAGCGGAACCGGAGATCTCGGACCGGGCGGCGTCGGCAGCGGCGGCGGACCCCCGGGCGCCCTGCGCGCCGGAGGAGCCGCCCGCGGCGGATGCCGGGACTCCGGTCATCTGCCGGCCTCCTCACTACACGCGAGCGAACCGGTCAGCGGCTCGGCCACCAGGTCGACACCTTCCGTACCGACCACCTTTACCTCGACCATACGTCCGACACTCAGACCGGCGCCGCTCGTGAGCAGGACCTGGCCGTCGGTCTCCGGCGCCTGGTGCGCGGCCCGGCCGTAGACGCCCTCCTCCTCGTCCACGGACTCCACCAGGACCCGCAGGGTCTCGCCGACGCGCTCCTCGGCGCGCTGCGAGACGAGTTCCTCGGCGAGCCGGGAGATGTGGGCCAGGCGCTCGGCGACGACGTCCTGGTCCAGCTTGTTGTCGTAGGTCGCCGCTTCCGTGCCCTCCTCGTCGGAGTAGCCGAAGACGCCGATGGCGTCCAGCCTGGCGCCGTTCAGGAAGCGCTGCAGTTCGGCCAGGTCCGACTCGGTCTCGCCGGGGAAGCCGACGATGAAGTTGGAGCGCACGCCGGCCTCGGGCGCCTTGCTGCGGATGGTGTCGAGCAGCTCCAGGAAGCGGTCGGTGTCGCCGAAGCGGCGCATGGCGCGCAGCACGCCGGGCGCGGAGTGCTGGAAGGACAGGTCGAAGTAGGGGGCGACCTTGGGGGTGGAGGTCAGGACGTCGATGAGGCCCGGACGCATCTCGGCCGGCTGGAGGTAGCTGACCCGCACCCGCTCGATGCCGTCGACCTCGGCCAGCTCGGGCAGCAGGGACTCCAGCAGGCGGATGTCGCCGAGGTCCTTGCCGTAGGAGGTGTTGTTCTCGGAGACCAGCATGATCTCCTTCACGCCCTGCTCGGCCAGCCAGCGGGTCTCGTTCAGGACGTCGCTGGGGCGGCGGGAGATGAAGGAGCCGCGGAAGGACGGGATGGCGCAGAAGGAGCAGCGCCGGTCGCAGCCGGAGGCCAGCTTGACCGAGGCGACCGGGGAGCCGTCCAGGCGGCGGCGCAGGGGCGCGCGGGGGCCGGAGGCGGGCGCGACGCCCTCCGGGAGGTCGGTGGGGCCGTGCCCGGGCAGGGCGACCGCGGCGGCCGACTCCTGGCGCTCGGCCGGGCTGATCGGCAGCAGCTTGCGCCGGTCGCGCGGGGTGTGGGAGGCGTGGATGCCGCCGGACAGGATGGTCTGCAGGCGGTCGGAGATGTCCGTGTAGTCGTCGAAGCCGAGCACGCCGTCGGCCTCGGGCAGCGCCTCGGCCAGTTCCTTGCCGTACCGCTCGGCCATGCACCCCACCGCCACGACGGCCTGGGTTCTTCCATGGCTCTTGAGGTCGTTGGCCTCCAGGAGGGCGTCGACGGAGTCCTTCTTCGCGGCCTCCACGAAGCCACAGGTGTTGACCACGGCGACGTCGGCGTCCGCTGCGTCCTCGACGAGCTGCCAGCCGTCCGCCTCCAAACGGCCTGCGAGCTCTTCGGAGTCCACCTCGTTACGAGCGCAGCCGAGAGTGACGAGTGCGACGGTACGGCGTTCAGGCATGGGCTCAAGACTACTTTGTCTCACTGACAGCCCACGTCGACGGGGTTGGCCGATTGTGGCCGACTCCGTCACATCCGCCGCGCCCGGCCGTCAGCCCGCCACCGGGTCGCCCTTGGTGTAGGTGAGCCGCTCCACCGCGCCGGGCCGGAAGGTGTCCTCGATCTTCTTGCCGTTGACGTACAGCTCGATCGCGCCGGCGTCCCCGAGGATCAGGTTGATCTTGGAGCTGTCCTGGAAGGTCTTGTGCTGGCCCTTCTTCAGCAGCCCGTCGAAGAGCATCCGGCCGTTGTGGTCCTTGACCGAGATCCAGCTGCGTCCGTTGGGGGCGCTGACCTGGACGGTCACCTTGTCCTGGGGGGCGGCGGCGATGGCGCTGTCGGAGGGCTCGCCGGTCGGCTCGGCGGGCTTGGGCTTCTTCGTCTTCGGCGGGGCGGACTTCACCGTGGCGGCCGTGGCGCCCTCGGCGACCTGCGCCTTGGAGTCGCCGGAGCTGTCGCCGCCCTTGAACGCGGTGAACCCGACGAACCCGATCACGACGACGATCGCGGCGACCATCGCCGCGGTCCAGTTCGGGCCGCGCCGCTCCGGCCGGATCCGCTCCGCCTCGAACAGGGGTGCGGCGGGGGTGGGCGCGGGCCGGCCGCCGTGCTCGGCGTCGTACTGGGCGATCAGCGGCTCGGGGTCGAGGTGGACGGCCCTGGCCAGCGTGCGGATGTGCCCACGGGCGTACACGGCGCCGCCGCAGGGGGCGAAGTCGTCCGCCTCGATGGCGTGCACGATGGCGATACGGACACGAGTGGCACTGCTGACGTCGTCCACGGTGAGCCCGGCCGCGATCCGCGCCTGCTGCAGTGCGCGGCCCACGGAGGGTCGGGCTTCCTGGGACTCGTCTCGGAACGGACGCTCGTCTTCAGGGGAGTTGCCGATGGACACGGGGGCGCCTTTCGAGCGTGTAGCCACCTGTGCTGGAAGCTCAGTCTAGGGGGGGTACGAAAGGGTGGGGCAACCGGGCGGTGGGACTTTGTACGCCATCGGAATGGCCCGACATTCCGAGGACGTGACAGGCAGATACCCCAGGATCCGGGCCCTACCTGTCCTCTCGCTCAACTTGACGTACGACAAAGGGAAACGGTTGCTCACCGACATCTAACAGGTGGATCACGGCGATCCGGCCGGCCGACGTAACCCACTTCCGCCGAACGGCCCTTCGTCACTCACCCTTCGGACTCCCCGCGAATCACGGCGAGCACACCGTCCAGCTCGTCGGGTTTCACCAGGACGTCACGCGCCTTGGAGCCCTCGCTCGGTCCCACGATGTTGCGGGACTCCATGAGGTCCATGAGCCGTCCGGCCTTGGCGAAGCCGACGCGCAGCTTGCGCTGGAGCATCGAGGTCGACCCGAACTGGGTGGAGACGACCAGCTCGGCCGCCTGGCACAGCAGGTCCAGGTCGTCGCCGATGTCCTCGTCGATCTCCTTCTTCTGCTTGGTGCCCACGGTGACGTCGTCCCGGAAGACGGGCGCCATCTGCTCCTTGCAGTGCCGGACGACGGCCGCGACCTCCTCCTCGGTCACGAAGGCGCCCTGCATACGGGTCGGCTTGTTCGCGCCCATCGGCAGGAACAGGCCGTCGCCCTTGCCGATCAGCTTCTCGGCGCCGGGCTGGTCGAGGATCACCCGGGAGTCGGCGAGCGAGGAGGTGGCGAAGGCGAGCCGGGAGGGCACGTTGGCCTTGATCAGACCCGTGACCACGTCGACCGACGGACGCTGGGTGGCGAGGACCAGGTGGATGCCGGCCGCGCGCGCGAGCTGCGTGATGCGCACGATCGCGTCCTCGACGTCACGCGGGGCCACCATCATCAGGTCCGCCAGCTCGTCCACGATCACCAGCAGGTACGGGTACGGCTGCAGCTCCCGCTCGCTGCCCTCGGGCGGCTTGACCTTGCCCTCGCGCACCGCGCGGTTGAAGTCGTCGATGTGCCGGTACCCGTAGGCGGCCAGGTCGTCGTACCTGAGGTCCATCTCCCGGACCACCCACTGCAGCGCCTCGGCGGCCCGCTTGGGGTTGGTGATGATCGGCGTGATCAGGTGCGGGATGCCCTCGTAGGCGGTCAGCTCGACCCGCTTGGGGTCGACCAGGATCATCCGGACGTCCTCCGGCGTCGCCCGCATCATGACCGAGGTGATCAGGCAGTTGATGCAGGACGACTTGCCGGAGCCGGTGGCGCCGGCGACCAGCATGTGCGGCATCTTCGCCAGCGAGTGCATGACGTACCCGCCCTCGACGTCCTTGCCGAAGGCCACCAGCATCGGGTCGTCGTCCTCGGCGGACTCCGCCAGACGCAGCACGTCGCCGAGGTTGACCATCTCCCGGTCGGTGTTCGGGATCTCGATGCCCACCGCGGACTTGCCGGGGATGGGGCTGATGATCCGCACGTCCGGGCTGGCGACGGCGTAGGCGATGTTCTTGGTCAGCGCGGTGATCCGCTCGACCTTCACGGCGGGGCCCAGCTCGACCTCGTAACGGGTGACCGTCGGGCCGCGGGTGAAGCCGGTGACGGCCGCGTCGACCTTGAACTCGGTGAAGACCTGGGTGAGCGAGGCGACGACGGCGTCGTTGGCGGCGCTGCGCGCCTTGCCCGGGCCGCCGCGGGTCAGCAGGTCCAGCGAGGGCAGCGCGTAGGTGATGTCGCCGGACAGCTGGAGCTGCTCCGCGCGCGCGGGCAGGTCGCGGGGCTCGTCGGGGGCCTTCTTGGTGAGGTCGGGGACGCTGCCGGTGCTGAGTTTCTCCTGCCTGGGGCGGGCGGCCGGGACCGCCGCCGGTGCGGGCGTGGGCGCGGGCGCCGGTGTGGGCACCGGGGTGGTGTCCTCGCGTTCGCCCACGCTCACCCCCTGGGTGAGGTCGGCGACGAGCGGGGACGGTGGCATGCCGTGCTGCACGGCACCGTCGAGCGCGGCTGCCGCGGCGGCGGCGACGTCCACGGCGTCCAGCTGCCGCTGCGGGTCCGGCTGTGGCACCGCGGAGCGCCTGGGCCGCCCGCGGCGCTGCGTGAGGGCCTCCTCCTCGGCGCGCTCCGGGTCGTACGCCCGAGGTGCGCCTGCGCGCCTGCGCGGGCGCGCGGGCGTCGTCTCGCGCCACTGCTCGTCGTAGCCCTCGTCGTCCAGGACGAGCCGGTCCGCCTCGGGATCGTGCAGCACTCCCAGGTGCACACCGAGCGTGCGCAGCCGCTGCGGGACGGCGTTGACCGGGGTGGCGGTCACCACGAGCAGTCCGAAGACCGTCAGCAGCACCAGCAGGGGTACGGCGAGTACCTCGCTCATGGTGTAGGTCAGCGGGGTGGCCGCCGCCCAGCCGATGAGGCCGCCGGCGTCCCTTATGCCCTGCATGCCGGCGCTGCGCGCGGGCGAGCCGCAGGCGATGTGGACCTGGCCGAGCACGCCGATGACGAGCGCGGACAGGCCGATCACGATCCGCCCGTTGGCCTCCGGCTTCTCCGGGTGCCGCACGAACCGTACGGCGATCACCGCGAGCAGTATCGGCACCAGCAGGTCGAGCCGGCCGAAGGCGCCGGTGACCAGGATCTCGACCAGGTCGCCGACGGGGCCGCGCAGGTCCGCCCAGGTACCGGCGGCGACGATCAGCGCGACAGCGAACAGCAGCAGCGCGACGCCGTCCTTGCGGTGGGCCGGGTCCAGGTTCTTCGCGCCCTGCCCTATGCCGCGGAAGACGGCGCCGACGGCGTGCGCGAGGCCGAGCCAGAGGGCGCGCACCAGCCGGTACACGCCCCCGGTGGGGCTGGGTGCCGGCTTCGCGGGCGCGGCCTTCTTCACCGCGGCCTTCCTGGCGGGCGCCTTCTTTGCCGGGACCCTCTTCGCGGCGGCCTTCTTCGCCGGAGCCTTCACGGGAGCAGCCGCCTTCTTGGCGGGCTGCTTCTTGGCTGCGGAGGGACGTGAGGCCATGGATGTGAGATTACCGGGGGAGACGGCGGCGGACACGTGTGCCCACAGCTTCACCCGTTCGTGTCGTGCTTGCCGGGGCCCGGAACTGACGCACACTCATCCGCAACTGCGGTCGGGGCGTGGGTCAGTTCTGCGAGGGCACCGAGGCACCCGCGCCGTCCGAGCCCGGCTCCAGCGCGTCGAGAGCGCGGCGCAGCCCGGTGAGCTTGCGCTCCAGATGAGCCGCCGTGGCCACCGCCGCCGCGTCCGCGGAGTCGTCGTCCAGCTGCTTGGACAGCGCCTCCGCCTGCTCCTCGACGGCCGCGAGCCGCGCGGACAGCTCGGCGAGCAGCCCGGCCGACTCCTTGCCGGCGGCCCCGCCCTTGCCGCCGCCCTCCAACTGCAGGCGCAGGAGCGCCGCCTGCTCTCGGAGCTGGCAGTTCTTCATGTACAGCTCGACGAAGACCGAGACCTTCGCGCGCAGCACCCACGGGTCGAACGGCTTGGAGATGTAGTCCACCGCGCCCGCCGCATAGCCCCGGAAGGTGTGGTGCGGGCCGTGGTTGATCGCCGTCAGGAAGATGATCGGGATGTCCCGGGTCCGCTCGCGCCGCTTGATGTGCGCGGCGGTCTCGAACCCGTCCATGCCCGGCATCTGGACATCCAGCAGAATGACCGCGAAATCGTCCGTGAGCAGTGCTTTGAGCGCTTCCTCCCCGCTCGATGCCCGAACCAGCGTCTGATCGAGCGCAGAGAGGATGGCCTCCAGCGCCAGCAGATTCTCCGGCCGGTCATCGACCAGGAGGATCTTGGCCTTCTGCACCATGGCCCGCCCTCCTCGCCCCGGCGGTACACCGGGCGCCGCCCCAGGGGACGACTCCCTTTCGCCGCCCGTCCTTGTGCCGGTCATCGTAGCCGCACCCCGCCTGTCGCCACACCCTGTCACCGCGATGTCACTGTGCACGTACCGGAAACGCGGCCGAGCCCCGGACAGTTCCCGGAATCCGGCCTTCCGCGCGCTTCCGGCCTTCATCATGCAGCAACTCCCGGCACCCGCCGGAGGTTCCCCCGGCATGTGCCGCATGCCCGGCCGCGCCGCCGGCCATGCTCACTCCGCACTCATCCACTGGCGCATCACCGCCAGCAGGTGGTCCGGGTCGACCGGCTTGGTGACGTAGTCGGACGCCCCCGACTCGATCGCCTTCTCCCGGTCGCCCTTCATCGCCTTCGCCGTGAGCGCGATGATCGGCAGCCCCGCGAACTGCGGCATCCTGCGGATCGCGGTGGTCGTCGCGTACCCGTCCATCTCGGGCATCATGATGTCCATCAGGACGACCGCCACGTCGTCGTGCTGCTCCAGCACCTCGATGCCCTCGCGGCCGTTCTCGGCGTACAGCACCGACAGGCCGTGCTGTTCCAGGACACTGGTGAGCGCGAACACGTTGCGGATGTCGTCGTCGACGATCAGCACCTTCTCGCCGCCGAACCGCACCGCGCGGCCCTGCTGCGGCGCACGCTCCTGCTCCGGGACGGCCGTCCACTGCTCGGACCGCTGCGTCTCCTGCGGCAGAGTCCGCCGCCGGCGCCTGAAGAGCGCGGCGGGACCGTTCTGCGTCTCCTGGTACGACTTCACCTCCGCCGGCGTCTCGATCTCCGCCGCGGACAGCTCGGAGGACAGGCGCGCCTCGGTGGCGGCGACCAGGTCGCCGGCCTCCAGCGCGGGCACGGACTGCTGGTAGCCCTGCGGCGGCAGTTCGCTCGGGTGCAGCGGCAGGTACAGCGTGAACGTCGAACCGCGGCCCGGTTCGCTCTGCGCGTGGATCTCGCCGCCGAGCAGCTGCGCGATCTCCCTGGAGATCGACAGGCCGAGGCCGGTGCCGCCGTACTTGCGGCTCGTGGTGCCGTCCGCCTGCTTGAACGCCTCGAAGATCACCCGCATCTTGCTGGCCGCGATGCCGATACCGGTGTCCGTCACCGAGAACGCGATCAGCGGCCCGTCCGGATCGGTCAGCGAACCGGCCTCCAGCAGCTGCTCGCGGATGCCCGCCGGCACGGCCGCGCCGGCCGGCCGGATCACCAGCTCCACCGACCCGGAGTCGGTGAACTTCACCGCGTTCGACAGCAGGTTGCGCAGCACCTGCAACAGCCGCTGCTCGTCGGTGTGCAGGGTGGCCGGCAGCTCCGGGGAGACCCGTACGGACAGGTCCAGGCCCTTCTCCGCGGTCAGCGGACGGAAGGTGGCCTCGACGTAGTCCACGAGCTGGACGAGCGCGATGCGCGTCGGCGAGACGTCCATCTTGCCCGCCTCGACCTTCGACAGGTCCAGGATGTCGTTGATCAGCTGGAGCAGGTCGGAACCGGCGCCGTGGATCGTCTCGGCGAACTCCACCTGCTTCGGCGAGAGGTTGCCCTCGGCGTTGTCCGCGAGCAGCTTCGCCAGGATGAGCAGCGAGTTGAGCGGGGTGCGCAGCTCGTGCGACATGTTGGCGAGGAACTCGCTCTTGTAGCGCATGGAGACCGCGAGCTGCTCGGCGCGCTCCTCCAGGACCTGCCGGGCCTCCTCGATCTCGGTGTTCTTCACCTCGATGTCCCGGTTCTGCCGGGCCAGCAGCTCGGCCTTCTCCTCCAGCTCCGCGTTGGAGGCCTGCAGCGCCTTCTGCCGGTTCTCCAGCTCGGCCGACCGCTCCCGGAGCTGCTCGGTCAGCTCCTGCGACTGCTTGAGCAGCTGTTCGGTCTTGGTGTTGACCGAGATGGTGTTGACGCTGGTCGCGATCATCTCGGCGATCTGGTTGAGGAAGTCCTTCTGGATCTGCGTGAACGGCGTGAAGGACGCCAGCTCGATCACGCCGAGCACCTTGCCCTCGAACAGCACCGGCAGCACGATCACCTGCGCCGGCGGCGCCTCGCCGAGCCCGGAGGAGATCTTCAGGTAGCCGCTGGGCGCCCGGTCCACGAGGATCGTGCGCTTCTCCTGGGCGGCCGTGCCGATCAGCGCCTCACCGGGCCGGAACGACGTCGGCATGGAGCCCATCGAGTAGCCGTACGAGCCCAGCATCCGCAGCTCGTAGTCGTCCTCGCCGTTGCCGACGTCCTTGCCGTCCATCAGGGGCATCGCCAGGAAGAACGCGCCGTGCTGCGCGGACACCACCGGCGTCAGCTCGCTCATGATCAGCGAGGCCACGTCCTCCAGGTCCCGGCGGCCCTGCATGAGGGCGGAGATGCGGGCCAGGTTGCCCTTGAGCCAGTCCTGCTCCTTGTTGGCGATCGTGGTGTCCCGCAGGTTGGCGATCATCTTGTTGATGTAGTCCTGCAGCTCCTGGATCTCGCCGGACGCGTCCACGTCGATCTTCAGGTTCAGGTCACCACGGGTCACCGCGGTCGCCACGCGCGCGATGGCACGCACCTGCCGGGTCAGGTTCCCGGCCATCTCGTTCACGGACTCGGTCAGGTCGCGCCAGGTGCCGTCGACGTCCCGCACGCGGGCCTGACCGCCCAGCTGGCCTTCCGTGCCCACCTCACGGGCCACTCGCGTGACCTCTTCGGCGAAGCTCGACAGCTGGTCAACCATCGTGTTGATCGTCGTCTTCAGCTCAAGGATCTCACCGCGGGCGTCAATGTCGATCTTCTTGGTCAGGTCACCCTTGGCGATCGCCGTGGTGACCATGGCAATGTTCCGCACCTGACCGGTCAGGTTGGACGCCATCTGGTTCACCGACTCGGTGAGGTCCTTCCAGGTACCGGCCACACCGGGCACATGCGCCTGACCGCCCAGGATGCCGTCCGTACCCACCTCGCGGGCCACCTTGGTGACCTGGTCGGCGAACGAACTCAGCGTCTTCACCATGGTGTTGATGGTGTCGGCGAGCTGCGCGACCTCGCCGCGCGCCTCGATCGTCACCTGCCGCGTGAGGTCACCGTTGGCGACCGCCGCGGCCACCTGGGAGATGTTCCGCACCTGCATGGTCAGGTTGTTGGCCATCAGGTTGACGTTGTTGCTGAGGTCCTTCCAGATACCGGTCACGCCCGGCACGTGCGCCTGACCGCCCAGGATGCCCTCGGTACCCACCTCACGGGCCACCCGGGTCACCTGCTCGGCGAAGCTCGACAGCTGATCAACCATGGTGTTGACCGTCGTGACGAGCTCAAGGATCTCACCCTTGGCGTCAACAGTGATCTTCTTCGACAGGTCACCCTTGGCGACCGCCGTCGTCACCTCGGCGATGTTGCGCACCTGGATGGTCAGGTTGTTCGCCATGAAGTTCACGGACTGCGTGAGGTCCTTCCAGGTGCCGGAGACACCCTGCACCTCGGCCTGACCGCCGAGGATGCCCTCCGTACCCACCTCACGGGCCACCCGCGTGACCTCCTGGGCGAACGACGACAGCTGGTCGACCATCGTGTTCAGGGTGTTCTTCAGCTCCAGGATCTCCCCGCGCGCGTCCACGGTGATCTTCTGCGAGAGGTCACCACGCGCCACGGCCGTGGCGACCTGCGCGATGTTGCGCACCTGGGCCGTCAGGTTGCCGGCCATGCCGTTCACGGAATCCGTCAGGTCCCGCCACACACCCGCGACACCCGGCACCTGCGCCTGACCGCCGAGGCGGCCCTCCGTACCCACGTCCCGGGCGACCCGGGTCACCTGGTCGGCGAAGGCGGACAGCTGATCGACCATCGTGTTGATCGTGTTCTTCAGCTCGAGGATCTCGCCGCGCGCGTCGACATCGATCTTCTGCGACAGGTCACCGCGCGCCACCGCCGTCGTCACCTGGGCGATCTGCCGCACCTGGGACGTCAGGTTGCCGGCCATGAAGTTGACGGAGTCCGTCAACTCCTTCCACGTACCGGAGACGCCGTCCACCCGCGCCTGACCGCCGAGGCGGCCCTCCGTACCCACGTCCCGGGCCATCCGCGTCACCTGGTCCGCGAAGCTCGACAGCTGGTCCACCATCGTGTTCACGGTGTTCTTCAGCTGGAGCATCTCACCGGACACGTCCACGGTGACCTTCTGCGACAGGTCGCCGTTGGCCACCGCCGTCGTCACCTGGGCGATGTTGCGCACCTGCCCGGTGAGGTTGCGGAACGCGGTGTTGACGGAGTCCGTCAAGTCCTTCCAGGTACCGGCCGCCCCCGGCACCTGCGCCTGGCCGCCCAGCTCACCCTCGACACCGATCTCCCGCGCGACCCGCGTCACCTCGGCACCGAACGCCGACAGCTGGTCCACCATCCCGTTGACGGTGTTCTTCAGCTCCAGCATCTCGCCCGCCACGTCGACGGTGACCTTCTGCGACAGGTCACCACTGGCGACCGCGGTCGTCACGGCGGCGATGTCCCGCACCTGCGTGGTCAGGTTCCGGAAGACCGTGTTGACGGAGTCCGTCAGGTCCTTCCAGGTCCCGGCCGCCCCCGGCACGTTCGCCTGCCCGCCGAGCCGGCCCTCCGCGCCGACCTCGTTCGCCACCCGGGTGACCTCGTCCGCGAAGATCCGCAGCGTCTCGGTCATCTGGTTGATGGTCTCGGCGAGCTGCGCGACCTCCCCGCGCGCGGGGACGGTCACCTTCTGCGACAGGTCACCGTTCGCGACCGCCGTCGTGACCTGAGAGATCCCGCGCACCTGCGCGGTGAGGTTCCCCGCCATCGTGTTGACGGAGTCGGTCAGCTCCTTCCACACGCCGGCGACCTCGGGCACCTGCGCCCGGCCGCCCAGGATGCCCTCGGTACCCACCTCCCGGGCCACTCGCGTGACCTCGGAGGAGAAGGCCGACAGCTGGTCCACCATCGTGTTGACGGTGTTCTTCAGCTCCAGCATCTCGCCGGCGACATGGACGGTCACCTTCCGGGACAGATCACCCTTGGCGACCGCCGTGGTCACCAGCGCGATGTCGCGCACCTGGGCGGTCAGCCGGTCCGCCATCGTGTTGACGGACTCGGTCAGGTCCTTCCACGAACCGGACATACCGCGCACCCGGGCCTGACCGCCGAGCTTGCCCTCGGTGCCGACCTCGCTGGCCACGCGCGTGACCTCGTCCGTGAACGTCGACAACTGGTCGACCAGGTTGTTGACGGTGCGGCCGACCTTCAGGAACTCACCCCGCAGCGGATGGCCCGCGCCGTCGTCCGGCGCCTGCGTCCGCAGCTCCATCCGGGGCGACAGATCGCCCTCGGCGACCGCCGTGAGCACCCGGCTGACCTCGGACACCGGCCAGACCAGATCGTCCACCAGCGCGTTGGAGTGGTCGATGGCCGCCGCCCACGAGCCCTCGCAGGCCCCCGTCTCCAGCCGCTCCGTGAGCTTTCCCTCACGTCCCACCATGCGCCGCACCCGCGCCAGCTCACCGGTCAGATGCAGATTCCGGTCGGCCACCTCGTTGAAGACGGCCGCGATCTCCGACATCACACCGTCGCCGGACACCGTGAGCCGCTTGCGGAAGTTCCCGTCCCGCATCGACACCAGAGCCGCCAGCAGCCGGTTCAGGGCAGCCGTGTCCACGGCGGTGGTGCCGCCGCTCCTGCCCAGGGACGGTCCGCCTTTCGCGCGCGTCTTCGTGCCTCGCGTCGCCGCGCCAGACTCCACTGTGTCCCTCCCGGAGGGGTAGACCGTTACTGCTGTGCTCGGCCGCTTCGGCCCCGGCGTGCCGGTCATCGGCATACCGGTTACTTCCGCGTACCGGTTACTGCTGCGTATATCTGCCAGACGGGATCCGGCCACACCAGGCTCTGCTGCCCGCCGTACACGGAACACACGCAGCCCGACCCGACCTCCATCAGAAGCCTGCCCAGTGTTTCACCCCGGCCGAACCAGGCCATAACAGTTCGGCACCTTCGCACATCGTCCGCACACCCTGGGGGCGTAAACACCTCCGACCGGCATCCGCTCGGACGGCGAAGGTAAGTAACCTTGCATGCGGCTGTCCAGCCGCACCGGTCCGACCGGCCTGGGCGGTGGCACGAGTACGAGCGGGCATCGGAGGGGCGGCCGGACACCATGACCACCGGACTGATCCCCGGGGGACAGCCCCCGGAGCCACAGCCGACGGGCGAGCCGATGCCGCAGCAGCGGCGCGAGCCGGCCGGCCCCGCAGCCCTGCATGTCGACAACCGGCCGAGGAGTTCTGTGATCACCGCGCGCGCGGCTGCCAGTTTCGAGCCCGTCGGACGATCGGTCGCGACCGCCCGGTCCTTCGTCCGCGACACCCTCCAGGGCTGGGGCTTCGCCGACATCGTCGACGACGCGGTCGTCCTCACCAGCGAACTGGTGACCAACGCCGTCGTCCACGCGGGCACGCACGCGGACCTGCTGTGCCTGCGCACCGAGGACGGCGTGCGCATCGAGGTCTCCGACCGCTACCCCGAGCGCGAGGTCCCGCTCCAGGGCTCCCCCGCCACCATGGGCAGCCCCGACCGGGAGGGCGGCCGCGGCCTCCAGCTCTGCGCGGCCCTGGCCACCCGCTGGGGCGTGGACTACACCCCCACCCACAAGAACGTCTGGTTCCACCTCGACCTGCCCGAACGCCCGGTCGGCACCCGCACCGCCGGACCGGCCCTGCCCGCCGACCTCCTCCCCCTGGCCGACGGCCGGGTCCGCGTCGCCGTCCTCCAGGTCGACCGGAAGGGCGGCATCAGCGCCTGGAACGAGGACGCGGAGGAACTGTTCGGCTACCCGGCGGCCGCCGTCATCGGCAAACCCCTCACCGAGCTGGCCGCCTGGCCGCACACGCCGGGCACCGGCACCGGCATCGCCGAGGCCCTCCAGCTCTCCCGCTGGGAGGGCACCTACGGCATCCGTGGCGCCGACGGCCGGGTGGCCCAGGTGTACGCCTCCCACCTCCGGGTCCGTGACACCGGCGGCGAACCCTCCACCGTCTGCCTCCTGGTCCGGGACCACGAACGCGCCGTCCTGCAGACGCCGTCCCGCGTCCCGGCCACCGACCAGTCCCCGGCCTCCGACGGGCAGAACGCCGACCCCTTCGAGGTGTTCATCGGCTCCCCCGCCCCGGACGACCTCGACGGCCTCCTCCAGCGCACGGTGGAACGCGCCCGCGACATGCTCGACGGCGACTCCGCGTTCCTGCTGCTCGCCACCGACGACGAGACGGAGCTAGAGGTCCGCGCCTCCACCGGCCTGCCCTCCGCCCGCCAGCGCTTCGCGCGTGTGCCCGTCGAGGCGGGCCCCGGCCGCTACGGCTCCGCCCGCATGCCCGCCGTCCACGACGACCTCGCCGCCGTCCCCGGCGCCGTACCCCTGCTCGCCGGCACCGGCATGCGCTCGGTCGTCACGGTCCCGCTGAAGGTCGAGGGCCGCCTCACCGGCTCCCTCGGCGTCGCCGCCGAGGCGCCCGGCCGGTACACCAACGAGGAGGCGCTGCGCCTGCAGTTCGCCGCCGACCGCATCGCCCTGGCCGTCGAGTCCGCCCGCCTCGGCGAGCTGGAACGGCTGCGCCGCGGCTCCCTCAGCTTCCTCGTCGAGGCCTCCGACCTGCTGGCCGGCACCCTGGACCGGGACCAGACGCTGGCCCTGATGGCCCAGATGACGGTCCCGACGCTGGCCACCTGGTGCGCGGTGTACACCATCGCCGACCAGGCATCCGAGCCCTACCTGTCCTACGTCCTGCACGAGGACGAGGAACTCATCGACGGCATCAAGTCGTTGCTGTCGAAGATCCCCCCGCCGGACCCGGTACCGACGCCCGGCGCCCGCGTGTGGACCGCTCCCGCCGAGGTCGCCCACCAGGCGGCCCTGCGCAGTTCCATGCGCAGCCTCGGCCTGGCCGGCGGCCCCACGCACCGGGTCTCCTCCGGCATCGGCCCGACGCTCGCCACTGCCTCCGCGGTCGGCGGCGAGACGGTCGTCCTGCCGCTCGTCGCCCGCAACCGCGTCATCGGGATGCTGACCCTCGGCAAGCCCACCGACGAGCACTTCCGGCAGGAGATCCTGGAACTGGCCGAGGACCTGAGCCGCCGGGCCGCCCTCGCCCTGGACAACGCCCGCCTCTACTCCGAGCGCACGGCCATCAGCCAGTCCCTCCAGCGCAGCCTGCTCCCGCCGGGCCTGCCGCAGATCGACGGCGTGGAGGTCGAGGTCATCTACCGTGCGGCCGGCGAGGGCAACGAGGTCGGCGGTGACTTCTACGACCTCTTCCCCATCGGCAACGGCGCGTACGGCTTCGCCATCGGCGACGTCTGCGGTACGGGCCCCAACGCGGCGGCCGTCACCGGCCTGGCCCGGCACGCCCTGCGCCTGCTGGCCCGCGAGGGCCTGTCCGGCCCGGCCGTGCTGGAGCGCCTGAACTCCGCGATCCTCGACGAGGGCGACCGCAGCCGCTTCCTGACCCTGCTCTACGGCGAGCTGCGCCCGCAGGAGGACGGCAGCGCCGAGCTGAAGGTGGTCTGCGCCGGCCATCCGCTCCCGCTGCGCCTGCGCCAGGACGGCACGGTGACGGCGGCGGCCGAACCGCAGCCGCTGCTGGGCGTCATCGAAGACCTGGAGCTGTACGAGGAGACGGTCAGCCTCGACCCGGGTGACGTCCTGCTCTGCGTCACGGACGGCGTCACCGAACGGCGGGAGGGCACGCGCATGCTGGGCGACGACGGCCTCGCCGACGTCCTCACGACGTGCACGGGTCTGACGGCGGGCGCGGTCGCGGCCCGCATCATGCGCGCGGTCGAGCGCTTCGCCTCGGACGCCCCCTCAGATGACATGGCCATTCTGGCGATGCGGGTTCCGGGCATCCACAAGGAGGCGTGAGGAAGCACGAAAAGGCCCCACCCGAAAGGGTGGGGCCTTTTGTCGGAGCCCCCAAACGGAATCGAACCGTTGACCTTCTCCTTACCATGGAGACGCTCTGCCGACTGAGCTATAGGGGCCTGTCGTTTTCGAGGTTTCCCTCGCGGCGACGAAGAAACTGTACCCCGAGCGGGCCTCAGTTCCCAAATTCGTTCGGTGCCCGGTCAGAAGGCGGGCTGAAGCAGACCGCCCAGGGCGTTGCAGGCGGACACGACACGGTGCATCTCCCGCTTGGTGAGCGCGGCGTCCACGGGCAGCGCCAGCGTCTCGTCGGCGGCCGCCTCGGTCTCCGGCAGCGACACGTACCGACGGAACTCCGGCAGCCGGTGCACGGGCGTCTTCACCGGCACCCGGCACTCGACTCCCCTGGCCCGCAGGGCCCGTGCGAAGGCGTCCCGGTCCGGCCGGCCGTTGCCCGGCACCCGCACGACGTACTGCTGATAGGTGTGCCCGGCCCCGCCGTCGGGCGTCCGTACGCCCTTCAACTTGGCGTCGAGATAGGCGGCCCGCTGCCTGCGCTGCGCTATCTCGTCGTACGGCGCCTCGGACTCGCCCTGCTCCAGGACCAGCAGCCCGTGCCGCTGCCCGAGCGCGTGCAACCGCCCGATGTCGGCACGCCGGCCGAAGCGGTGTACGGCAACGACCGCCGCCGTACGGGACGTTACGGCCGCCTCGACCGCGTCCGCGTCCAGGCAGTAGGTCACCGGGTCTATGTCGGCGAACACCGGGAGCGCACCGGTCAGGGTCACGGCCTCGGCGACCTCGACGTTCCCGAAGGCCGGTACGACGACCTCGTCACCGGCTCCGACGCCGGCGGCCCTGAGCATTGCTGCAGTTCCCATGTCTGGGATGCTGGGCGCGCAACGTGAACTTCACGTTACGCACAACAGAAAAAGGCCGGACCCCGAACCGAAGTTCAGGATCCGACCTTTCAAAAATTGTTCGGCGGCGTCCTACTCTCCCACAGGGTCCCCCCTGCAGTACCATCGGCGCTGTGAGGCTTAGCTTCCGGGTTCGGTATGTAACCGGGCGTTTCCCTCACGCTATGACCACCGAAACACTATGAAACAATCAACAACCGTTGGCTGTTCGTGGTTTCAGAACCAACACAGTGGACGCGAGCAACTGAGGACAAGCCCTCGGCCTATTAGTACCGGTCACCTCCACACGTTACCGTGCTTCCAGATCCGGCCTATCAACCCAGTCGTCTACTGGGAGCCTTACCCCATCAAGTGGGTGGGAGTCCTCATCTCGAAGCAGGCTTCCCGCTTAGATGCTTTCAGCGGTTATCCCTCCCGAACGTAGCCAACCAGCCATGCCCTTGGCAGAACAACTGGCACACCAGAGGTTCGTCCGTCCCGGTCCTCTCGTACTAGGGACAGCCCTTCTCAAGACTCCTACGCGCACAGCGGATAGGGACCGAACTGTCTCACGACGTTCTAAACCCAGCTCGCGTACCGCTTTAATGGGCGAACAGCCCAACCCTTGGGACCGACTCCAGCCCCAGGATGCGACGAGCCGACATCGAGGTGCCAAACCATCCCGTCGATATGGACTCTTGGGGAAGATCAGCCTGTTATCCCCGGGGTACCTTTTATCCGTTGAGCGACGGCGCTTCCACAAGCCACCGCCGGATCACTAGTCCCGACTTTCGTCCCTGCTCGACCCGTCGGTCTCACAGTCAAGCTCCCTTGTGCACTTACACTCAACACCTGATTGCCAACCAGGCTGAGGGAACCTTTGGGCGCCTCCGTTACCCTTTAGGAGGCAACCGCCCCAGTTAAACTACCCATCAGACACTGTCCCTGATCCGGATCACGGACCCAGGTTAGACATCCAGCACGACCAGACTGGTATTTCAACGACGACTCCACAAACACTGGCGTGCCTGCTTCACAGTCTCCCAGCTATCCTACACAAGCCGAACCGAACACCAATATCAAACTGTAGTAAAGGTCCCGGGGTCTTTCCGTCCTGCTGCGCGAAACGAGCATCTTTACTCGTAGTGCAATTTCACCGGGCCTATGGTTGAGACAGTCGAGAAGTCGTTACGCCATTCGTGCAGGTCGGAACTTACCCGACAAGGAATTTCGCTACCTTAGGATGGTTATAGTTACCACCGCCGTTTACTGGCGCTTAAGTTCTCAGCTTCGCCCACCCGAAAGTGAGCTAACCGGTCCCCTTAACGTTCCAGCACCGGGCAGGCGTCAGTCCGTATACATCGCCTTACGGCTTCGCACGGACCTGTGTTTTTAGTAAACAGTCGCTTCTCGCTGGTCTCTGCGGCCACCCCCAGCTCACGGAGTAAATCCGATCACCAGGCGTGGCCCCCCTTCTCCCGAAGTTACGGGGGCATTTTGCCGAGTTCCTTAACCATAGTTCACCCGAACGCCTCGGTATTCTCTACCTGACCACCTGAGTCGGTTTAGGGTACGGGCCGCCATGAAACTCGCTAGAGGCTTTTCTCGACAGCATAGGATCATCCACTTCACCACAATCGGCTCGGCATCAGGTCTCAGACTATTGCCAGGCGGATTTACCTACC